>JADJHU010000019.1 GCA_016707425.1 Gammaproteobacteria bacterium | reverse complement strand
CCGGAGCCGTTCGTGTCGCTGCCCCAGACGATCTTGTCGACCGTCGTGACAGCATGGCCTCGCCGATCAGCGCTTGGAAGAGTTTTGGCCGCCAGCTCGCCGCATGGTTCAGGAAGCTCACGCTGATGTAGAGGTTCGGGAAGGTCGCCGCCAGGAGATTCAGCTCGCGATGGTGTGGCCAGCCGAAGTGGAAGGCGACGATGCGCAGGTCGTAGAAATCGTACAGGACATCCTCGAGGAGTGCCGGGTGGCAGTACTTGTTCCGGCCGCCGTAGACGTATCCCGTTCCGGTGTGCCTGCACGACGATTCAGCTCCCTGCGCCTTCGCGAAGAAGGGCCAGAGCCGCTTGTCGTTGATGTGGGTGTCTTCGGGGGGCAGAACTTGGAAGACCTTGACCCCGTACTCCTTCACCATGAACCCCGTTCGCGGATGGCTTCATCGACGCCGCGCTGGATGATCGGGCCGAAGTTCGGACACATGATGAACCGGTCCGGATACTTCTGTACGCCGGTGAGCATCCACGCGTTGGTCGAGATCGGGGTCGTGCCGCCGCTGCAGAAGAGGAAGCCTTCCGGGATGACACAGGCCATGTCCGTACCCGAAGCATCCATATTCGCGATCATCTTCTCGAAGGGCCCCGCGCCATCGTTCTCCATCGATGGGAATTCCTTGACGAGCGGCCGGATGCACCCCTGAAGGGAATGCATGAACCGCTTCGTGCCCTCGTACGGGGCGAGTTGATGCCAGATGGCGGCATCGATCGGGTGCGTCTCGGTGTCGAGGATGAAATAGTCTTTCCTGGCCATGCGTTCTACTCCTGGTGCATCTTGGCCTCCTGCAGCAGCTCAGAGCCGATGCGGCGAGGCCGGACTTCACGCGCCATCACCCGACCGGGCGAGCGCATCGTTGACCGCGCACACGACTGCAACGGGTCCGTGAGGCGCCATCTCCGCAACCCTTCGGCGATGGGGTGACAAGCGCGGACTTTTCCGTCATCGGCACTTCGCAGATCGATGGCAGCAGGTAATCCACGAAGGTCGTCGCGCGTGGCTGCGCCTCCGCGCTGTACGGATATTCCTCGAGCAGCGCTGCGGCCACGCCTTGCGCCACTCCGCCCTGCGTCAGGCCTTCCACCGTCGCGGGATTGGGGCGTATCCTGTTTCATCGACGACCCATATTTCAGGATCTCGACTTGTCGGTCTCCCCGGTCGATCTCGACCATCACGATGACAGGCGTTGGCGCCGTCGGATAGCTCCTCAGCGCGTCCCTGGTCGTCGATCGGCTCGCGACCCTGTGCGGTCCAGATGCCGGTCGCCTCGAGGCCCATCTCCATGCCGGGAGGAAAAGCAGGTCGCTGCGGCCATGGGAACACCCGCAATGTCTGGCGGAGCTTCACACTCTCGCCTCAGGCATACCGGATGACCTGCACCCGGCCGTCGATGAATTCGGGAGTTTTCCGCAGGCGTCTGCAGGGCCTGCTGCTTTCGACGATCTTCTTCCTGAGCTTCCTGCCGCCCGCTCGTGGCGCCCGTGGTTGCGACGCCCAGCCTGCTGCCACCCCCCGAAGGACGGCGCGGCGCACCGAGCGGGTATTGAGCGGCACCACCGCGATATCCGTCATCTCCGCACCGAAATAATCCGCGAGCAGCTGCGCCGATCAGGGTGTACTGACCTTGCCCTCGCTCGTGAAGCCGACGCGCGCCGTGATCCGCCCGAACGCGTCCAGTCGAGACGGTGATGCCCTCCGAATGCCGATGGCATTCATACCGACGATGGCATAGGCGTTCCAGTCGAACACGCCCGGTTCAACGGTGTTGGCGATGCCGATGCCGATCAGCCGTCTGCGCGCGGGCGCTCTCTCCCTGCGCGGATCCCGCGCGATATCCGCGATCCCGGAGCGTCCTGTCCAGTGTCGCCTCATACTCGCCCTGTCGTGTTTCGGTCCTGACCGCGAGGCGCGCCTCGTAGTAGCGGTCCCATGCCTGACTGCTGCCGGCCGTCAGGTATTCCATGCGGTCTTCGATCCACTTGACGGGCCGGCCACCCGCCCTGCGTGACAGCAGGCTCGTGATGGCGATGCCGCGCGCAAGCTGGTCAGATTGGTCCGGTTGGTCGGGATGCCGAGCGTGCCTGCGGCCCCCATGGCGTACAGCAGCGGCGACTGGGTGCTCCCGCACATTGAGCATCCCGGTTACCGCGTCCCACTGGCAGATGCACCCGAAGGTCTCCATGGGATTCGCGCCCATACGGTGCCAGCGGAACCGGTCTTCGAAGACGCGGTCTGCCTTTTAAGGCCTCGGCGACCGGTCCCCACGTGAACTGCTTCTGCAGAACGACGTTGGAGCCAGTGCCTCGATGACGAGCGGACTGCCCGGCTTCATAGGCTTCGAGGTGTGTCCGCGACCGGCACCAGCGGCTCCGAGCTCGACCTCGATCAGCCCAACGGCGCGTCCTCGGCAATGTGTCGGCTGACCGCCGCCACGGCGGCAATCGGCTCGCCGACGTAGTGCACCTTGTCCGTCGCGATGCAGTACGCCCCGGTCCCTCGGGAAAGCCGCCAGAGGGTTGGTCAGACTTGCGGACATCTTCTCCCGTGATGACGGCGATGACCCCCTCAGACGCTCGGCGCGGAGGTGTCGATGGGATACGGGCATTCGCGCTGCTGCTGCGCGGGGATCGCACAGTGGAGCATCCCGGGGAGTGTTACGTTGTCGATGAATTCGACGCTGCCGTCGCAAGCGCCATCATCGATACGCTGCACCTCCTGCCCACGAAACGCAGGAACTGGCAGGAATGTCTTCGAGTCGGGCTCTTGGTGTGCCATGGGCCTCAGGTCCAGTGAAGCGGGATGATCTCATGCGAGAACCACCTGACCCAGTCCAGACACTCCTCGTAGAATCCGTCTTGGGCAGGTGGAGACCATGCCCGTAGCGCCGGCTTCCTGCAGCCGGCCCACCAGGTCGACAGTCTCTTCTTTGTCCTGCGGATAGCGCCTCTTCTTAAGAAGTTTAAGCGATCGTCCTCGGGAATCTCCGCCAGCAGCGTGAAGATTTCGAAGGGTCTGCTGCGCACCTGCATTGCGGGCTGCTCGTAGATGTAGGCAACCGCGCTCTTCATTTCGCGGAGTGTCGTCTGCCAGGGCAGCCAGCCGTCGCCCAGGGTCGCCGCCCGGCAAAGCAGGTTTCGCATCGCCCCGATGAGCAGGGCCGGATGCGGCGACTGCTCAGGGCCTGGGTTCGAACACCATATTGCTGAAGCTCACGAACTCCCCGTGGAATTCCGGCTGATCCTGGGTCCAGAGCGCCTTCATCGCCCCGCAGGTATTCGTCGCAGATGGCCCCCGTTTCTCGAAAGGCACGCCGATTGCCTCGAACTCGCGCTTCAGATGTCCCGCGGCGAGCCCGAGCGCGGGTCGGCCGCAGAGATAGGTCCACCGAGGCAATCGCCTTGGCCCAGACCACCGGGTTGTGGTACGGGATGGGGCATACATACGTGAGCAGATGGATGCGCTGCGTGGCGCCGAGCAGAAAGCCTGCGGCCGACACGCCCTCGTAGAACTTCGCGCCCATCGATGGCACGAGTTTGGGGTGCTGGAGGATGTGCTCGGCGACCCAGAGGTAATCGTAGGCGAGTTCATCGACGGCCCGGGCGAAGTGCACCGTCTTCTGCGGGTGCAGTGTGGCCTCCCAGGGGCTGAAGTGAGCGCCTTATGAGGGAATAGTTGGCAGGCAGCCGGATTGCAAAATTTCATCAGTTCCTCCGCCCCTCAGCGGCCGGCTCCCGGGCCCGTCGATGCTGTCCTGCGCGCAACCCGCTGTCGCAGCAGGAAAAAGGCTAGGGTGCGTCCGGAAGCATCGCATCGTCCACATGGATGATGCCACCCCGCCCCGTGCAGTCTGGAAGGCCGATGCGCACGGCGCGCCTCCCACGCGAGGAATCACCACCTCGCGGATGACGTCGACCGCATCACTGGCGTAATCCACGCCGCCGCAGTAATATGCCGTGCATATTGTAAGCATGGCTTAGTTTATGTCCCAACCCCTGCTCGGTTTTCTCATCCACGACGTGGCCAGACTGCTGCGCGAGGAATTCGCCGGGCGTGCCCATGAGCTCGGACTCACGCAGGCGCGCTGGCGAACCCTGGTACTGCTCTCGAAGATGGAGGGCTGCAGCCAGATCACGCTCGCCCGGGCGCTCAACGTGCGGGCGATTACGCTCGGACGCTCGATCGACCGCCTCGTGGCCGCGGGAATCGTCGAGCGGCGGGCCGATCCGCGCGACCGGCGCGCAGTCGAGCTGCATCTCACGGCCCAATCCAAACCGACCGTCGCGCGGCTCCTGAGCCTCGGCCACGGCACTGCGGAGCGCGCCTGCGGGCGCCTGATCCCGGGGAACGGACGCAGCTGCGGACGCTCCGAGCGCGTCAAGCGCAATCTCTCTGAACCTGCGCCGCAGGCGTAGCGCCGCCGCCCGGCCCCCAGGAGTCGACCCATGCCTCCTCGAGGACCGCCGGGTCCGCGACGCGGAATCGCGTCGCGCCGTCCCCTCATCAACGGGCGCCGGCGCTGGCGCCTGCGTCTGCTCCTGCTCTGGATCGTCCCGGCTGTGGTCATCGTCGGCGCCGTCCTCTGGTATCGCCTGCAGCTGCGCTACGCGAGTACGGACAATGCCTACGTCAAGGCGGACAAGGTGCTCGTGAGCCCGGAGGTCGATGGCTACGTGGCCCGTGTTCTCGTGTCCGAAAACGAGCGGGTCGTGACCGGGCAGCCGCTGTTGCGCCTCGATGAGGCGGCGCTGCGCATCGCGCTCGACGGTGCACGCGCTGACCTCGCGACCGCACGTAACGAGATCGCCTCACTCCGTGCCCAGCACGCCGAGAAGCTCGCTGAGCTCGACGCAGCACGCCGCGATCTCGGCTTTGCCCAGCGCGACGCTCTGCGCCAGGACGAGCTCGTCGGTCGCCAGCTCGTCTCGCAGGCGCGTGCCGATGAAGCCGCGCGCGCCCTGGCGGTTGCCCAGGGCCGTGCCACCGTCCTGCAGCGCGACCTCGCTCAGCTCGAGGTGCGCCTCGGCGGGCGCCCTGCACGGCGACCCGGACGTCCACCCCAGGGTGCAGGCGGCCCTCGCAACAGTCGCCCGGGACGAGCTCGATCTGCAGCGCGCCACACTGGCGGCTCCGCGCGACGGCATCGGCATCGTCAGCCGCCTGCCTCAGCCGGTGACCGGCTGCGTGCCGGGAACCCTGCCCTTGCCATCGTCGCGGATCGCGGCGCGTGGGTCGAGGCCAACTTCAAGGAAACCGATCTCGGCAAGATGCGCGCGGGTCAGCCGGTCGAGATCGAGATCGACGCCTACAGGGGGCGGCGCTGGCGCGGTTCCGTGGAGAGCATCGCCCAGGCGACCGGCGCAGAGTTCGCGCTTCTTCCCGCACAGAACGCCTCGGGCAACTGGGTCAAGGTGGTGCAGCGCGTGCCGGTCCGCGTCGCGATCCAGGCCGGTCCCGATGATCCTCCCCTGCGAGCCGGAATGAGCGCCTACGTGCGGGTCGATACCCACCCGAACCTGCTCCCGGCGACATCCGCTGCCGCGCGGCAGGCGGCGCGCTGACGAAGCCTGGCCGGGGATCGCCATGTCAGCCAGCAGACGGGCGCCCGCAACCAGCCTCGTCGCCTTCGCGAGCGGCATCGCGTGCCTCGTGTACACGATCGATTCGTCGATCGCGAATGTCTCCCGCCGCACATCCAGGGCGATCTGCAGGCCAGCCAGCGACCGGATCGGCTGGGTGCTCACTGCCTATGTCATCTCGAGTGCCATCATGCTGCCTCTGGCCGGCTTTCTTGCGCACGCTTCGGATTCCGGCCGGTGATCATCGCCTCGACGGCCGCTTTCACAGCCGCCTCCGTGCTCTGCGGTCTGGCCGCCTGGCTCAGCTTACTGGTGCTGTTTCGCGCGCTGCAGGCCATCGCCGGAGCGCGCTCGTCCCGATCTCACAGGTCCTGCTGCTTTCGGCCTTCCCATCGAACAGGCCGGTGGGCCATGGCGCTCTGGGGGATGGGCGTCGGCGCGGCCCGGTCATCGGCCCCCTGGTCGGTGGCTTCCTCACCAGGCGCTCAGCTGGCGCTGGTTCTTTTCGTCAACCTGCCTGTCGGGGTGCTGGCGGTGTCGCTGCTCATGGCCGCCGTGCCACGCACCGTGCAGTCGCCCACCCGCCGGTTTCGACCATCTGGGCTTCGTGCTGCTTGCGGCGGCGATCGGCTTCGGCCGGCTCTTTCTCTACCGGGTCAACAGCCTCCCGGCTGTTTGGACCTGCCCGAAATCTGTTCGAGGCCTTCCTGGCGGCGGTGTGCCTGTCCATGTTCATCGTGCACTCGCTCACAACCGACACCCCGTTTCTCGACCTGCATCTCTTCCGTGACCGTAACTTTGTCGTCGGCCACACTGCTCACCTCGTTCCTGGTCGGCATCCTGATCTACGTCGTGGTCGCCACACCGATGCCGCTGTTCCTGCAGCAGCCGCAGGGCCAGGGACGCCGATGCAGGCGGGGGCTGCTCATCGCACCGCGCGGCGTCGGCACGATGCTCGCGATGCTGATCGCCGGTCGCGCGATGACCTACGTCGATGCGCGGCTGCTGGCGGGCATCGGCGCCGTGCTCATGGCGATCGCATCCGTGCCGATGATGCACCTCACCGTCGACATCGGCTCGGGCTCATCATCGCCTGCGGAGTGCTGCACGGAATCGGCATCGGCATGTTGAAGCGGTGCCGCTCTGACACTGATCTTCGCAAACCTTGCGTACGGACCTGCGTACCGGGGCGGGTGTCGTCTCGGGCCTGCCTCGCGCAACATCGGCTCGAGCATCGGCATCTCGGTGGTACTGATGCTGCTGTCGCGCTCGACGCAGAGCAACCGTGCGCCTGGA
Organism: Gammaproteobacteria bacterium; assembly: GCA_016707425.1. Lineage (GTDB taxonomy): Bacteria > Pseudomonadota > Gammaproteobacteria > Steroidobacterales > Steroidobacteraceae > JADJHU01. Next base: position 4,314 of record JADJHU010000019.1, on the reverse strand, counting down.
GGGTACCTGACGCCCTTCGATCCCGCACGCTGGGACAGCGCCCGCGAAGTGCTGGGGGACCGGGCGATGCCCGTCCTCGCCGAGGAGGTCGGGCGTCAGGCCGCCGTGATTGCCTACAACAACGATTTCGCCCTCGTGCTCGGGGTCGCCGTGATCGTGCTGCCCCTGCTGGCGCTGTTCCGCAAGCCGCGCCGGGTACCAGCCTGACAGGCGGATCCTTCGCGTATCATTCCCTCCGAGGGAGGTCCGCCCGCCATGACGACATCAGCTGCTTATTCGCTCTCACACCCCTGCCTGCTCGCGCATGTGGGAAGGTTCGACTTCGAAACGATGTCGCCGTGGTCGGCTTCCGGTGCGGGGCTCCTGTGCCGCCATCGAAGCCGCTGCCGCAGGCGCTCAAGGTGATGCTCTTCGAAGTGAGCTCCGGGCAGCGGCGGAGGCTGCGGCGGCGCTCGCTGGTGGCGGAGTCTATATCGGCGGGCAGCGGAGGTTCCGCTCGCAGCAGCACCGCGGGCTTCGGGGGGACCGCACCGAGATTTCTACCGATACCTCACCTCATGGCCGGCGGCCCGAACGCCAGACGCGAGCCAAAAAGTCCCCGCCTGTATGCCGACAATGCGGTCGGGCATCTGGACTGGCTGAGCGCACAGGGCGTTCCCTTCAAGAACTCCTATGTCGCCGAACGCGTCATGGAGCCTCTCACCGACGACTGCCTGGTCTGGACGGGCAGTGAGGAAGCCTGGCCTTTTGCGCAGGGGGCACGCCCCGCACCGCGCGGGCACACCGTGCAGCAGGAAGGCTGGGGTGCGGGCAAGCTCGGGTCGCTCGTCAAGGGCATCTTCGTCAACGAGCGTGGCCAGCGATTCATCAATGAGGACTGCTACCACGGGCGTGTCTCGCAGTTCATCCTCGACCAGCTTGGCGATCGTGTCTGGCTGCTCCAGGACCACGGAGACCTACGCCCCGGCTCCTGCACGAGAGCTCGCGCGTCGAGATCGGCGCCGCCGGCGACACCTGGGAGGAAGTTGAGCGCGAGCTGAAGCTGCCCGAAAGCACGCTCAGCGCCACGGTCGCGGTCTACAACCGTCATGCTGCACGTGGCGAGGATCCGCTCTTCCACAAGGCCAGGAAGTGGCTGAAGCCGCTCGACAAGCCACCCTTCGTCGCCCTCGACTGCCGGGTCGACCACGCCCAGTACACGGCCTTCACGCTCGGCGGCCTCGACACCCTGCCCACAGGCGAGGTGCTCACCGAGGCGCGACGCGTCCCCGCGGACTCTACGCCGCAGGGGCGCGTACAGCCTGCGGACTGCCGCGCTGGGGCAACATGCTACAGCTCCGGAATGTCGATCGGTGACTCGACCTTCTTCGGGTCGCCAGGCCGGTCTCCAGACCGCACGCGCCCGACGCGAAGGGGAGCGCCCCCGGAGGCCGCTGGAACCAGGGGTCAAGGGCGCTGAGTCTCAGCCGCCGCTGCGTCCCGTCGAGCGCCCTGGCGCCTGATTCCCCGGCTTCTTCGTCGGGCGCCCCGGCTCGGGCGCCGCGAGCGGCAGGCACTCGCGCAGGCTCGCGAGGCAGCGCTCCACGAGCTCCTGATAGGTCTCTGTGCCGCGGGCCTTCGAGGAAATCTCCTCGGGCCTGAGCTCACGCACGATGCTCGCCGGAGTGCCCATGGCGAGCGTGCGTGCAGGGACCTCAAAGCCGGGCTTCACGAAGCTCCCTGCCCCGACGAATTCCTCGGCGCCCACGATGGCGCCGTCCATGACGATCGAGTGGATGCCGACCAGCGACTCGCGCCGCACGACGCAGCCGTGCAGCATCGCGGCGTGCCCGACGTGCGCGTTCTCCTCGAGGAGCACCGGCTCGTCGGGATAGCTGTGCAGCACGCAGTTGTCCTGGACGTTGGCACCCGCGCCGAGCACGATGCGCCCGAAGTCCCCGCGCAGCGAGGCGCCCGGACCGACGTAACAGCGGGGTCCGACGAGCACGTCGCCGATCAGCGAGGCGGTCGGGTGCACGAACGCCGTCGGGTCCACAACCGGCACGAATCCCTCGAACGAGTACGCCGGCACGTTAGCCCCGCTGCATCTCGGCCAGGTAGAGGAATACGGGGCGCTCACCGCCACCGTGCACGGCAAGTCGTGCGCCGCTGACATAGGCCGCGAGCGGCGAGGCGAGATACAGGCAGGCTGCCGCGATGTCCGCCGGCCGCCCCATGCGTTTCAGCGGCAGCATGGCATCGATGCGCTTCACGCCTTCGGCGCCTCCGTAGTGGTCCTCGGACTACCCGTGTCGATCAGCCCGTGATGATCGCGATTGACCCGCACCTTCGGCCCCATTCCATGGCCAGACTCGGTCAGGCTGGAGCAGCCCGGCCTTCGCCGCGCCATAGGCCGCTGTCTCGGGCGAGGGGCGCGTGCCCGCGACGCTCGCAATGTTGATGATCGACCCGCCCTCCTCCTGCTGCTTATGAGGCGCGGTTGGCCGCCTGCGCCCAGTGCAGCGGCCCGAGAAGGGTTCAGCTGGTGACTCGCTCGCTCAGGCGCGGCGAGGCGGCAGCCGCCGGCGCCGGCGGCGTACCGCCGGCGTTGTTGACGAGCACGTCCAGACGCGTCCGTACTCCGTGCCGACCCGCGAACATACCGCCGTTGAGCTTCCGGGTCGCGCACGTCGCAGGCCATGAATCGCGCGAGATGACCTGCAGCCGCAGGCTCATCCGGGCAGCCGCCCGCAGATGACCACCGTGGCACCGCTCTGCAGGAAGGCCTCGGCCACACCGCGACCAATCCCACGCGCCCCCCCCGTGACGAGTGCCACGGCACCGTCGACCGGAAATCCCGCTTGCGTCTTCACCATGCTCGCATCGTAAGGCATCGTTTGCTATTTTTCGACGCAAATGAATACCGCACGACAGGAATTCCGCCGACCATTCCGGCGGCCACCATCGCAAGCGCCGCGCGATCTTCGGCGACGCCAGCGCCATCGAGGAACAGGGTTACCATGCGAGCTTCCGTGGGCTCGAGCGCAGGAGTCCTGCGTGCCGCCGCCGCCTTCCTCGCCTGCGGCCTGCGCAGGGCGATCAAGTCGCCCCTCTGGGCGCCGAACTGCGCCGAATGGGTCGTGGCGGCCCTCGGCGCGCAAAGCGCTGGCGCCGTAATCGTACCCCTCAACACGCGTTTTCGCGGCAAGGAAGCCGGCTATATCCTGCGCCGCAGCCGCGCACGGCTGCTGCTCACCGTCGGGGAATTCCTCGGGGTTCACTACACGGAACTGCTCACCCATGAGGCCCTGCCGGACTCGAACGCATCGTCATGCTGCGAGGCGCCAGCGCGGGTCACCAGGGCTGGAGGGTTCCTCGCGCGGCGCGGACGTCCTGAGGCCCGGGTGATCGCGGCGCGCGATGCCATCGGCCCGACGACCTCTCCGACCTGCTGTTCACCCTCCAAACCCTACGGGCGGCCCGAAGGGCGTCATGAGTGCTCGGCCCCACCCTGTCAGACCTTCAGCGTCTGGAGCGATAGCTCGTCGGGCTGCGCCCCGGCGACCGTTACATGATCGTCAACCCCTTCTTTCCACACCTTCGGCTACAAAGTCGGGCTGGCTCGCCTGCCTGCTGCGCGTGCCACCATCCTGCCCGTCGCAGTATTCGATGCCGGCGAAGTCATGCGACGCATCGTCGAGGATCGTGTGTCGGTGCTCCCCGGCGCACCGACGCTCTTCCAGTCCATGCTGGCGCACGAATCCTGCGGAAAAGATCGATCGTCCCTGCGGGTGTCAGTCACCAGACGTACCGTCACCACCGATCCTCATCGAACATGCGCAAGGTGCTCGGCTTCCAGACGCGTGGTCACCGCCTACTGTGGACTCCACCGAAACACCAGTGAGTGCGATCGGCTTGCCGGGCACGAGCGATGAGCGCGTGGCACAGACCTGTGGCAAAGGCGATACCGGGTGTCGAGGTCGGTGTGTCGACGATGCAGGTCGCGTGGTGCCGACGGCGAACCCGGTGAGGATTACGGTCCGCGGCTTCAATGTCATGCGCGGCTATTTCGAGATCCCGCCGCGACCGCCAGGCGATCGATGCAGGGCTGGCTGCACAAAGGTGACATCGGCGTGCTCGATGAGGAAGGCTTCCTGCGCATCACTGACCGCAAGAAGGACCTGTTCATCGTCGGCGGTTCAACTGCTATCCCGCCGAGATCCAGAGATCCTGAGCGAACATCCGGCCATCGCGCAGGCTGCGGTCATCGGTGTGCCCGACAGGCGCATGGGTGAAATCGGCAAGGCCTTCGTGGTGCTGCGCCCCGGCGCGGAG
>JADJHU010000018.1 GCA_016707425.1 Gammaproteobacteria bacterium | reverse complement strand
TAGCAGCCGGTGAAGGCGCTGGAGTGCTTGCCCGCGCCCATCGCCCGGTAACCTCTCCGCTCGAGCCGATGTCTTCGATCAGCTTTAATGGAACGCCGCGACCACACCATCGGTCCTGACCGCGAGGCGCGCCTCGGAGTAGCGGTCCCATGCCTGACTGCTGCCGGTCGTCAGGGTATTCCATGCGGTCTTCGATCCACTTGACGGGCCGGCCACCCGCCCTGCGTGACAGCAGAGGTTGCGATGGCGATGCCGCGCGCATTGCCCTTTGCCACCGTGGCTGCCGCCGCGCTGGGTGCTGGCTCTTACTGATCCAGCCGGGCGCCGATGCCGAGCGTGCCTGCGGCCCCCCATGGCGTGCCGCTACAGCAGCGGCGAATGGTGCCCCCGCGCACATTGAGCATGCCGGTCACCGCGTCCCACCGGCAGATGCAACCCCGAAGGTTCCATCTGCGCCCATAGCGCTGCGGGCGGGAAACTGGTCTTCGAAGACGCGGTTCGTCTTTGAGAAGGCCGCCCGGCGACCGGTCCCCACGTGAACTGCTTCTGCAGAACGACGTTGGAGCCCAGTGCCTCGATGACGAGCGGACTGCCCGGCTTCATGGCTTCGAGTGTGTCCGCTATGACCGGCACCAGCGGCTCGAGCTCGACCTCGATCAGCTCCAGCGGGTCCTCGTAAATGGCTGACCGCCGCCACGGCGGGCAAATCGGCTCGCTTGACGTAGTGCACCTTGTCCGTCGCGATGCAGTACGCCCCGGTCCCCCCTCGGGAAAGCCGCCAGAGGGGTTGGTCGACGGGTGGACATCTTCTCCCGTGATGACGGTGGCGATGACTCCCTCCAGACGCTCGGCGCGGGGGGTGTCGATGCGCCGGATGGCATGCGCTGTTGCCGTGCGCAGGATCGCACCGTGGAGCATCCCGGGCGGTTACGTTGTCGATGAATTCGACGCTGCCTCGGTCACAAGCGCCACATCGTCGTGATGATACGCTGCACCTCCTGCCCACGAAACGTCGGAACTGGCAGGAATATCCGGGAGTCGGGGCCTGGTGCGGCATGGGCCTCAGGTCCGGTAAAGTGATGATCTCATGCGAGAACCACCTGACCCAGTCCAGCATTTTGTGGAACTGTCTTGGGGCAGGTGGAATATCATGCCCGTAGCGCCGGCTTCCTGCAGCCGGCCCACCAGGTCGACAGTCTCTTCTTTGTACCGCGGATAGCGCATCTTGTCGAAGCTTAAGCTGATCGTCCTCGGAATCTCCGCCATGAGCGTGAAGATTTCGAAGGGTCGCTGCAGCACCTGCATTTTGGGCTGCTCGTAGATGTAGGCAACCGCGCTCTTCATTTCGCGGAGTGTCGTCTGCCAGGCAGCCAGCCGTCGCCCAGGGTCGCCGCCCGGCGCAGCACCGGTTTCGCATCGCCGCAGCGATGAGCAGGGCGGATGCGGCGACTGCCAGGGCCTGGGTTCGGACACCATATTGTGAAGCTCACGAACTCCCCGTGGAATTCCGGCTGATCCTGGGTCCAGAGCGCCTTCATCGCCCGCAGGTATTCGTCGCAGATGGCCCCGGTTTCTCGAAAGGCACGCCGATGGCCTCGAACTCGCGCTTCAGATGTCCGCGGCGAGCCCGAGCGCGAGGTCGGCCGCAGAGATGGTCCACCGAGGCAATCGCCTTGGCCCAGACCACCGGGTTGTGGTACGGGATGGGGCATTCATACGTGAGCAGATGGGATGCGCTGCGTGGCGCCGAGCAGAAAGCCTGCGGCCGACACGCCCTCGTAGAACTTGCGCCCATCGATGGCACGAGTTTGGGGTGCTGGAGGATGTGCTCGGCGACCCAGAGGTAATCGTAGGCGAGTTCATCGACGGCCCAGGCGAAGTGCACCGCCTTCTGCGGGGCAGTGTGGCCTCCCAGGGGCTGGTGAGCGCCTTGTATGAGAATATTGGCAGGCAGCCGGATTGCAAAGTTCATCAGTTTCTCCGGCCCCTCAGCCGCTCATTCCGGCCCGTCGATGCATGTCCCTGCGCTGCAACCCGCTGTCGCAGCAGGAAAAAGGCTAGGGGTGCGTCGGGAAGCATCGCATCGTCCACATGGATGATGCCACCCCGCCCCCGTGCAGGCCGGAAGGCCGGGATGCGCACGGGCGCCGCCTCCCACGCGAGGAATCACCGCCTCGCGGATGACGTCGACCGCATCACTGGCGTAATCCACGCCGCCGCAGTAATATGCCATGCATATTGTAAGCATGGCTTAGTTTATGTCCCAACCCCTGCTCGGTTTTCTCATCCACGGCGGTAGCCAGACTGCTGCGCGAAGATTCGCCGGGCGTGCCCGTGAGCTCGGACTCCGCAGGCGCGAACCCTGGTACTGCTCTCGAAGATGGAGGGCTGCAGCCAGATCGCTCGCCCGGGCGCTCAGCGTGCGGGCGATTACGCTCAGACGCTCGATCGACCGCCTCGTGGCCGCGGGAATCGTCGAGCGGAGCCCGTCCGCGCGACCGGCGCGCGAGTCGAACTGCATCTCACGGCCCAATCCGACCGACCGTCGCGCGGCTCTGAGCCTCGGCCACGGCACTGCAGACGCGCCCTGCGCGGCGCTCGATCCCGGGGAACGGACGCAGCTGCGGACGCTCCTCGAGCGCGTCAAGCGCAATCTCTCTGAACCTGCGCCGCAGACGCAGCGCCGCCGCCCGGCCCAGGAGTCGACCCATGCCTCCTGAGACCGCCGGGTCCGCGACGCGGAGTCGCGTCGCACCGTCCCCGGTCAACGGGCGCCGGCGCCGGCGCCTGCGTCTGCTCCTGCTCTGGATCGTCCCGGCTGTGGTCATCGTCGGCGCCGTCCTCTGGTATCGCCTGCAGCCGCTGCGGTACGGACAATGCCTACGTCAAGGCGGACAAAGGTGCTCGTGAGCCCGGAGGTCGATGGCTACGTGGCCCGTGTTCTCGTGTCCGAAAACAGGCGGGTCGTGACCGGGCAGCCGCTGTTGCGCCTCGATGAGGCGGCGCTGCTCATCACGCTCGACGGTACACGCGCTGGCCTCGCGACCGCACGCCAACGAGATCGCCTCACTCCGTGCCCAGCACGCCGAGAAGCTCGCTGAGCTCGGCGCAGCACGCCACGATCTCGGCTTTGCCCCAGCGCGACGCTCTGCGCCAGGACGAGGCTCGTCGGTCGCCAGCTCGTCTCGCAGGCGCGTGCCGATCAAACCGCGCGCGCCTGGCAGTTGCCCAGGGACCGTACCACCGTCCTGCGGCGCGACCTCTCTCCAGCTCGAGGTGCGCCTCAGCGACGCCCTGCACGGCGACCCGGACGTCCCACCCCAGGGTGCAGGCGGCCTCACAACAGTCGCCGGGACGAGCTCGATCTGCAGCGCACCGCACTGGCGGCTCCGCGACGGCATCGTCAACCGCCTGCCTCAACCCGGTGACCGGCGCTGCGTGCCGGGACCCTGCCCGCTACCATCGTCGCGGATCGCGGCGCGTGGGTCAGGCAACTTCAGAAACCGATCTCCGGCAAGATCGCGCGGGTCAGCCGGTCGAGATCGAGATCGACCAGCAGGGGCGGCGCTGGCGCGGTTCCGTCGAGAGCATCGCCGGGCGACCGGCGCAGAGTTCGCGCTTCTTCCGGCACGAATGCCTCGGGCAACTGGGTCAGGTGGTGCAACGCGTGCCGGTCCGCGTCGCGATCGGGCCGGTCCCGATGATCCTCCTGCCGAGCCGGAATGAGCGCCTACGTGCGGGTCGATACCCCCCCGAACCTGCTCCCGCGACATCCGCTGCCGCGCGGCGAGCGCACCTGACGAAGCCTGGCCGGGGATCGCCATGTCAGCCAGCAGACGGGCGCCCAGCAACGGCCTGCTCGCCTTCATGACGGCATCGCGTACCTCGTGTACACGATCGATTCGTCGATCGCGGATAACAACCCTGCCGCATCAGGGCGATCTGCAGGCCAGCCATGACCAGATCGGCTGGGTGCTCACTGCCTATGTCATCTCGAGTGCCATCATGCTGCCTCTGGCCGGCTTTCTTGCGCTGCGCTTCCGGTTCCGGCCGGTGATCATCGCCTCGACGGCCGCTTTCCACAGCCGCCTCCGTGCTCTGCGGTCTGGCCGGCTCGCTCAGCTCACCGGTGCTGTTTCGCGCTGCGGGGGCATCGCCGGAGCCGCGCTCGTCCCGATCTCACAGGTCCTGCTGCTTTCGGCCTTCCCATCGAACAGGCCGGGTGGGCCATGGCGCTCTGGGGGGATGGGCGTCATGGGCGGCCCGGTCATCGGCCCCCTGGTCGGTGGCTTCCTCACCGAGGCGCTCAGCTGGCGCTGGGTCTTTTTCGTCAACCTGCCTGTCGGGGTGCTGGCGGTGTCGCTGCTCATGGCCGCCGTGCCACGCACCGTGCAGTCGCCCACCCGCCGGTTCGACCATCTGGGCTTCGTGCTGCTTGCGGCAGCGATAGGCTTCGGCCAGCTCTTTCTCGACGAGGTAGCAACCTCGGCGCTGGTTCGACTCGCCGAAATCCTGGCCGAGGCCTTCCTGGCGGCAGTGTGCCTGTACATGTTCATCGTGCACTCGCTCACGACCGAACACCCGTTTCTCGACCTGCATCTCTTCCGTGACCGTAACTTTGTCGTCGGCCTGCTCACCTCGTTCCTGGTCGGCATCCTGATCTACGTCGTGGTCACACTGATGCCGCTGTTCCTGCAGCAGCTCCAGGGACATACGCCGATGCAGGCGGGGCTGCTCATCGCACCGCGCGGCGTCGGCACGATGCTCGCGATGCTGATCGCCGGTCGCGCGATGACCTACGGCGATGCGCGGCTGCTGGCGGGCATCGGCGCCGTGCTCATGGCGATCGCATCCGTGCCGATGATGCACCTCACCGTCGACATCGGCTCGGGGCTCATCATCGCCTGCGGAGTGCTGCACGGAATCGGCATCGGCATGGTGACGGTGCCGCTCTCCACGCTCATCTTCGCAACCTTGCGTACGGACCTGCGTACCGAGGCGGGTGTCGTCTCGAGCCTGTCGCGCAACATCGGCTCGAGCATCGGCATCTCGGTGGTACTGATGCTGCTGTCGCGCTCGACGCAGAGCAACCATGCGCGCCTGGTGGAGTACCTGACGCCCTTCGATCCCGCACGCTGGGACAGCGCCCGCGAAGTCCTGGGGGACCGGGCGATGCCCGTCCTCTCGCCCGAGAGGTCGGGCGTCAGGCCCCGTGATTGCCTACAACAACGATTTCGCCCTCGTGCTCGGGTCGCCGTGATCGTGCTGCCCCTGCTGGCGTCGCTGTTCCGCAAACCGCGCCGGTACCAGCCTGACAGGCGGATCCTTCGCGTATCATTCCTCCGAGGAGGTCCGCCCGCCATGACGACATCAGCTGCTTATTCGCTCTCACACCCCTGCCTGCTCGCGCATGTGGGAAGGTTCGACTTCGAAACCGATGTCGCCGTGGTCGGCTTCGGTGCTGCGGGCTCCTGTGCCGCCATCGAAGCCGCTGCCGCAGGCGCTCAGGTGATGCTCTTCGAAGTGAGCTCGGGCAGCGGCGGAGCTGCGGCGCTCGCTGGTGGCGAGCTCTATATCGGCGGCAGCGGAGGTTCGCTCCAGCAGCGCACCGCGGGCTTCGAGGACCGCACCGAGGATTTCTACCGATACCTCCTCATGGCCGGCGGCCCGAACGCCGACGAGGCCAAAGTCCGCCTGTATGCCGACAATGCGGTCGGGCATCTGGACTGGCTGAGCGCACAGGGCGTTCCCTTCAAGAACTCCTATGTCGCCGAACGCGTCATGGAGCCTCTCACCGACGACTGCCTGGTCTGGACGGGCAGTGAGGAAGCCTGGCCTTTTGCGCAGGGGGCACGCCCCGCACCGCGCGGGCACACCGTGCAGCAGGAAGGCTGGGGTGCGGGCAAGCTGCTCATGGACACGCTCGCAAAGCGCGTGAACGCAATGGGTGTGGACGTGCGTTTCGATGCGCGCGCCCTCGCTCTCATCGCCGACGAGAACCTGCATGTGCACGGCGTCGTGGTGCGCATCGAGAATCAGCCGCGCTTCGTGCGCGCCCGCAATGGGGTCATCCTCTGCACGGGCGGCTTCATCATGAACCGCGAGATGGTGAAGCGTCACGCACCGCTGCTGCTGCGTGCGGTGCATCCGATCGGCACGGTGGACGACGGCACGGGCGTGCGCCTCGGGATGAGCGTAGGCGGTGCAGCGATCAACATGTCGGAGGGTTTCGCCACGGTGCCCTGGTACCCGCCCGGGTCGCTCGTCAAGGGCATCTTCGTCAACGAGCGTGGCCAGCGATTCATCAATGAGGACTGCTACCACGGGCGTGTCTCGCAGTTCATCCTCGACCAGCTCGGCGATCGTGTCTGGCTGCTCCAGGACCACGAGACCTACGCCCCGGGGCTCCTGCACGAGAGCTCGCGCGTCGAGATCGGCGCCGCCGGCGACACCTGGGAGGAAGTTGAGCGCGAGCTGAAGCTGCCCGAAGCACGCTCAGCGCCACGGTCGCGGTCTACAACCGTCATGCTGCACGTGGCGAGGATCCGCTCTTCCACAAAGGCCAGGAAGTGGCTGAAGCCGCTCGACAAGCCACCCTTCGTCGCCCTCGACTGCCGGGTCGACCACGCCCAGTACACGGCCTTCACGCTCGGCGGCCTCGACACCCTGCCCACAGGCGAGGTGCTCACCGAGGCGCGCGACGTCATCCCCGGACTCTATGCCGCAGGGCGTACTGCCTGCGGACTGCCGCGCTGGGGTAAGGGCTACAGCTCCGGAATGTCGATCGGTGACTCGACCTTCTTCGGTCGCCAGGCCGGTCGCCAGGCCGCACGCGCCCGACGCTGAAGGGGAGCTCCCGGAGGCCGCTGGCTCTGGGTCAAGGGCGCTGAGTCTCAGCCGCCGCTGCGTCCCGTCGAGCGCCCTGGCGCCTGATTCCCCGGCTTCTTCGTCGGGCGCCCCGGCTCGGGCGCCGCTAGCGGCAGGCACTCGCGCAGGCTCGCGAGGCAGCGCTCCACGAGCTCCTGATAACTCGCGCCGCACGACGCAGCCGTGCAGCATCGCGGCGTGCCCGACGTGCGCGTTCTCCTCGAGGAGCACCGGCTCGTCGGGATAGCTGTGCAGCACGCAGTTGTCCTGGACGTTGGCACCCGCGCCGAGCACGATGCGCCCGAAGTCCCCGCGCAGCGAGGCGCCCGGACCGACGTAACAGCGGGGTCCGACGAGCACGTCGCCGATCAGCGAGGCGGTCGGGTGCACGAACGCCGTCGGGTCCACGACCGGCACGAATCCCTCGAACGAGTACGCCGGCACGCTAGCCCCGCTGCATCTCGGCCAGGTAGAGGAATACGGGGCGCTCACCGCCACCGTGCACGGCAAGTCGTGCGCCGCTGACATAGGCCGCGAGCGGCGAGGCGAGATACAGGCAGGCTGCCGCGATGTCCGCCGGCCGCCCCATGCGTTTCAGCGGCAGCATGGCATCGATGCGCTTCACGCCTTCGGCGCCTCCGTAGTGGTCCTCGGACTGCCCCGTGTCGATCAGCCCGGCGATGATCGCATTGACCCGCACCTTCGGCCCCCATTCCATGGCCAGACTCTCGGTCAGGCTGAGCAGCCCGGCCTTCGCCGCGCCATAGGCCGCTGTCTCGGGCGAGGGGCGCGTGCCCGCGACGCTCGCAATGTTGATGATCGACCCGCCCTCCTCCTGCTGCTGCATGAGGCGGTTGGCCGCCTGCGCACAGTGCAGCGGCCCGAGAAGGTTCAGCTGGATGACTCGCTCGCTCAGGCGCGGCGAGGCGGCAGCCGCCGGCGCCGGCGGCGTACCGCCGGCGTTGTTGACGAGCACGTCCAGACGTCCGTACTCCGTGCCGACCCGCGCGAACATACCGGCAATGGCTTCCGGGTCGCGCACGTCGCAGGCCATGAATCGCGCGAGATGACCTGCGGCCGCAGGCAGCTCATCCGGGGCGCTTCGCCCGCAGATGACCACCGTGGCACCGCTCTGCAGGAAGGCCTCGGCCACACCGCGACCAATCCCGCGCGCCCCACCCGTGACGAGTGCCACGGCACCGTCGAACCTGAAATCCGCTTGCATCTTCACCATGCTCGCATCGTAAGGCATCGTTTGCTATTTTTCGACGCAAATGAATACCGCACGACAGGAATTCCCGCCGACCATTCCGGCGGCCATGGCACGCGCCGCGCGACTCTTCGGCGACGCCAGCGCCATCGAGGAACAGGGTTACCATGCGAGCTTCCGTGAGCTCGAGCGCGAGTCCCTGCGGGCCGCCGCCGCCTTCCTCGCCTGCGGCCTGCGCAAGGGCGATCGGGTCGCCCTCTGGGCGCCGAACTGCGCCGAATGGGTCGTGGCGGCCCTCGGCGCGCAAAGCGCTGGCGCCGTAATAGTACCCCTCAACACGCGTTTTCGCGGCAAGGAAGCCGGCTATATCCTGCGCCGCAGCCGCGCACGGCTGCTGCTCACCGTCGGGGAATTCCTCGGGGTTCACTACACGGAACTGCTCACCCATGAGGCCCTGCCGGACCTCGAACGCATCGTCATGCTGCGTGGCGCCAGCGCGGGTCACCAGGGCTGGAGGGAATTCCTCGCGCTCGGCGCGGACGTCCCTGAGGCCCGGGTGATCGCGGCGCGCGATGCCATCGGGCCCGACGACCTCTCCGACCTGCTGTTCACCTCAGGTACCACGGGCGACCCGAAGGGCGTCATGAGTGCGCATGGCCCCACCGTGCAGACCTTCAGCGTCTGGAGCGATACCGTCGGGCTGCGCCCCGGCGACCGTTACATGATCGTCAACCCCTTCTTTCACACCTTCGGCTACAAGTCGGGCTGGCTCGTGTGCCTGCTGCGCGGCGCCACGATCCTGCCCGTCGCGGTATTCGATGCCGGCGAAGTCATGCGACGCATCGTCGAGGATCGTGTGACGGTGCTCCCCGGCGCACCGACGCTCTTCCAGTCCATGCTGGCGCACGAATCCTGCGGAAAGATCGATCTCTCGTCCCTGCGGGTGTCAGTCACCGGAGCGGCCACCGTGCCACCGATCCTCATCGAACGCATGCGCAAGGTGCTCGGCTTCCAGACCGTGGTCACCGCCTACGGACTCACCGAAGCACCGGTGGTCACGATCTGCCCGCCGGGCACGAGCGATGAGCGCGTGGCACAGACCTGTGGCAAGGCGATACCGGGAGTCGAGGTCCGGTGTGTCGACGATGCAGGTCGCGTGGTGCCTACCGGCGAACCCGGTGAAGTTTTGGTCCGCGGCTTCAATGTCATGCGCGGCTATTTCGAGGATCCCGCCGCGACCGCGAAGGCGATCGATGCAGGGGGCTGGCTGCACACGGGTGACATCGGCGTGCTCGATGAGGAGGGCTTCCTGCGCATCACTGACCGCAAGAAGGACCTGTTCATCGTCGGCGGTTTCAACTGCTATCCCGCCGAGATCGAAAAGATCCTGAGCGAACATCCGGCCATCGCGCAGGCTGCGGTCATCGGTGTGCCCGACGAGCGCATGGGTGAAGTCGGCAAGGCCTTCGTGGTGCTGCGCCCCGGCGCGGAGCTCGACGCGGTCGGCCTCGTCGCCTGGTGCCGTGAGAACATGGCGAACTACAAGGTGCCACGCCACGTGGAGTTCGTGGCGTCACTGCCGACGAACGCCGCAGGCAAGGTGCAGAAATTCCAGCTCCGCTGACATCATGATGAAGCCTGTGCGCCCCGACCTGCAGGAGCTGAGTGATCTGCTGCTCCTGCTGCATGAGGGCGTGCTGGAACCGGGAACCTGGCGGGAGTTCCTCGGTGTCATCGGTCGGCGCCTCAAGGCCAGGTACGCGACGCTGGTCCTGCGCTCGCCCGCGATCGGTGAGAGCGGCCTGATGTACACGTGGGGCGCTCACCCCGAAGGCACCGCGGCCTACAGAGACCGGTACTTCGCCCTCGACCCCTTCGTGCATCTGCCCGAGGGGCGGGTGCTGACGCTGCACGAGTTCGTCGGTCGCGAGCGGCTCGAGACAAGCGAGTTCTACCGCGATTACATGCAGCCGGTCGATTCGATCTACAACCTCGGTATCGATCTGCGGGAACCGGGCCGGTACTACGTCAAGTTCCGCCTGTGCCGCTCGGCGCAGACGGGAGAGTTCGGCATCGCCGCGCGGCGTTACTGCGAGCTGCTGGTGCCGCACCTGCGGGCGGCGATCCGCACCCATGTCGAGCTCGACCTCGTGCGCACCGAGCGCGGGATCTACGCCGATGCAATGGCTGACCTCACGCTCGCCACCATCATCCTGGACGAAAACGCCCACGTCGTGCATACGAACGCGCTCGCCCAGGAGATCCTCGGTCAGCAGGATGGTATTACGCTCACCGATGCAAGCCTCGTCTTCGCGAACCCGGATGATGCGCAGCGCTACCGCGCGGCGTTCATCCGCGCCCTCGAGGCCGGACGCACCGGGCATCCCGGGATCGTCGAGGCCATTCGCCTGCAGCGCAGCCCGGGGAAAGGTCGGCTCGGCATGATCATCCGTCCCGGCTGGTCCCGAGTCCGGGAGCCCGCGAGTCCGATGGCCGGATCGGTCGCCGTGTTCCTGAGCGCCGAATCCACAGCGCGCGACGCGTCGACGGCGAGCGTGCGGCAGCTCTTCGGGTTCACGGAGAAGGAAGCGCAGCTCGCGCTCGCGCTCGCGAACGGCCAGACCCTCCAGGAGGCGGCCACCGCATTCGGCATCAGCCTGAACACCGCCCGCGCGCACCTGCGGGCGATATTCTCGAAGACCGGCATCGACCGCCAGACCAAGCTCGTGCGGGCCATCCTGAGGAGTGTCGCCGCGCTCGGCTGAGCTGCCACCCGAGAACCGGAGGGACCCTGCCATGCCTGTCGATCCAGACTTTCATGCACTGCTCGGGCTCCCGGGCTTCGAGCTGCGGCCCCCGCCGCCCGGGATGGGCGCGGCGGGCCTGCGCGCGGCACTCGCTGCAAGCCCGCTGCCGCCGGTGGCGAAGGAAGTGCTGCACGAAGTGCGCGACCTCGCCGTGCGCGGCGCAGAGACCACGCTGCGCGCCCGGCTGTACCGGCCGGTCGCCGCGAGCGATCTGCCCGTGGTTGCGTTCTTCCACGGGGGTGGCTTCGTGCTCTGCGATCTCGAGACGCACGACCCGCTGTGCCGGAGTCTCGCGCGTGCATCGGGCTGCGCACTGGTCTCGGTCGAGTACCGCCGGGCTCCTGAGACGCGCTTTCCGGGACCCCTCGAAGACTGCTACGCCGCGGCCGCCGACCTCGCGACGCGTGCCGCGGAGCTCGGCATCGATCCGGCACGGATGGCGGTCTGCGGTGACAGCGCCGGAGGCACGCTCGCCGCCGTGGTCGCCATTCTCGCCCGCGATCGCGGCGGCCCCGCGCTCGCCTACCAGGTACTCATCAATCCGGCCACGGATCTCGCCGGGGAAAGCGCATCTGCGCGCGAGTTCGCCGAGGGTCACCTGCTCACCGGCGAGATGATGCGCTGGTTCCACGAGTGCTACCTGGGCGATCCGCGGCAGGCAGCCGATCCGCACGCCTCGCCACTGCGTGCGCCCGACCTCGCGGGGCTTCCCTCGGCGACCGTCATCACTTCCGAATGCGATCCTCTGCGGGACGAGGCCGAAGCGTATGCGCATCGCCTGCGCGCAGCTGGCGTACCGGTGGTGGCGCGCCGCTACCTCGGCATGCTGCACGGCTTTCTCAGCATGCCCTATGTCACGCCGGTAGCCGCACGCGCGATCGCCGATATCGGGCTCGATCTCAGGGCCGCACTGGAGGCATGACCATGCGCATGACAGGAACTATCGTCAACCTCACGCTGGCGGCCATCTTGTGCCTCGGCGCGGAGCCCCTGCCTGCCTCGGGGGGCGCGGCGACGCCCGCTCTGATCGATCCGGCACTCTCCGCCGATGAAATCGCCGCACTCTCGGCAGATGCCTTCTACTGGGGGCTCAACATCGCAGGCTTCTACGAGTTGCGCTACGTCTACACGCAGCTCGACGGCCAGCCTGCCTATCGCGGCGTGAATCGCATGCAGGCCCTCTACCAGCTCATGGATGCCAGCGTGCGCTACGCCACCACCCTGAACGCCTCGACGCTCTATTCCGGGGGCGCCTTCGACGTCTCGATGGAGCCGGTCGTCATCGAGGCAGCCAGGGTCACCGATGGCCGTTACTGGAGCGTGCAGGCGGGCGACCAGAACGCGCAGTGGTTCTTCATGGCAGGGTCGCAGTTTTCCGGCAACGACGCGCAACGCTACCTGCTCGTCGGTCCGCATTGGCGCGGGCGGCTGCCTGCCGGTTTCCGCGCCACCGAAGTGGTCCGGGCAACATCCGATTCCTTCACCCTCGCGGTGCGCGTCGCTGTCACCACGCGCGACGACCAGGACATGCAGGCGGCACGCCGGGTACTGGACGGCGTCGTCGCAGCGCCGCTGTCGCTCTGGGGCGCGCACGACGGACATGTGCCGCCGATCGCCGCCCAGCCCATCGTCAAGGGTCGCTACCGGAGCTTCCCGCGCATGAGCCAGATCATCGACATCGCCCGCTCGATGACGCCCATCGACTATCTCCAGTTGCTGAGTCTCGCCATCAACGATCCGACGCTGACGAAGCGCAGCGACTCGCTCAAGGAAGTCGAGACGCTGCGACGGCTCGGGCGCATCGGATTGCGCGACGGCGTCATCTTCGATCCTGCGCGCCTCGATGAGGGGCAGCGCGCGGCGCTCGAGCGCGGGTTTCACGAGGCGCGACAGCGGGCAAAGCAGGCTTTCGAAGCCAGCCTCATCGACATGAACGGCTGGCGGCTCCAGTCGAGCCTCTTCTACGAAGACCTGGATTACGTCGCCAAGTCCGGTGCAGACGACGTGGCCTGGGGCACACCCGTGCCCTATCAGTCACACAGCATCGCCTATGTGTTCCGCGACAGCGAAGGCCGTCCACTCGACGGCCGTTACCGCTACACGCTGACGCTCGACCTGGCGGCTCTGCCGCCCGTGACGGAATTCTGGGAGCTGCCGGTCTACGATGCTCAGGGCTACTTCATCGCCAACCCGATCGACCGCTACAGCGTCACGAGCTACCTGCTGAACGCCGGCCACTATGCGCAGCGCGACGGGCGGGTGGTCTTCTTTCTCCAGTCCGGACGTCCGACCGACCCTGAGCAGGCACGCAACTGGCTGCCGATCCCGCGCGAGGGGGGATTCCAGCTGGCCGCGCGCTTCTACGGGCCGATGGCCCCGCTGATCGATGGCAGCTACGCGATGCCGTCGATCGTGCGTACCAGGGGCGGCCGCTGAACCTGCAGCCGCCCTGGCACCCGAGCAGAGATCCGATCAGAACTCGTAGACGAAATTCACGCCGTAGGTCCGTCGCTCCGCCCACGTGGCTGCCTGGGAGGTCCAGCCCGCAGGCGCAGCCGTGGTATATCCAGTATTCGGGTCTGGCATCGCGATCGGACTGCCCTGGCCGATCACCTGCGCCCGCCACTTCTGGTCAGTGAGGTTCTTGCTCCAGAGGTCCACACGGACACGGTTCTCGTTGGCCAGCTCCGTCTTCCAGGAGAGGCGCGCGTCCACAAGACCGAAGGCGGGCCGCGAGTAGAAGTTGCGCCCGGGTACCGCCGGTCCTGCAGGAGCCGTGTCGAAGACCTTGTCCTGCCACCGGTAGTTCAGCATGCCCGTGAGCGAACCCTTCTCCAGCTTCAGGAAGGTCCAGTTGACTCCCGCATTCAGGCTGTTCTGCGGCGCGTAGGGCATGACGAACACCTTCGTGATGTCCTGCCCCACGCGAAATGGCGAATAGGGATTCACCGCCGGATCGAAGATGGTGCCCGCGGGCGCGAGCACCCGGTCGAACTTGGCGTCGAGGTAGGTGTAGTCGAGGTTGAAGCTCAGGTCCTCCACCGGCTGCCAGAGCGTCTCCAGCTCGAGGCCTCGCACCGTCGCCTTGCCCGCGTTGATCGCCAGCACGATCGAGGTATCGATCGGGTTGGTCGTGAAGAACATCTGCATGTCATCGAACTTGCTGTCGAAGACAGCCGCATTCACGCGCACCCGGCGGTCGAGGAAATAGGACTTGAGTCCCAGCTCGAAGACCTTGACGTCCTCCGGTTTGAACGTGTGCCCGAACTGTCCGATGTCCACGGATTCGCTCGATCCGCCGGCCTTGTAGCCCGTGGCCACCCGCAGATACGTGCTCACATCGTCGGTCCACGAGAAGTTTGCCGTGAACGACGGGTCGAAGCGGCTCGACTTCACCGAGTTCGCGTTGATGAGACCCGGGGCCGGTTCCCTTCCGATCGGAATGAACCCGTAGGGAGGCACGAGTGCCTGGTTCAGCTGCGTCCTCGTCGCCGAGCGATCGTCCTGCGTGTAGCGGGCACCGAAGGTCAGCGACAGCCGGTCATTCATGACCGGCGGTGTCCAGGTGACCTGGGCATAGGCCGCCTTGGATTTGGACTCTCCCCCGACATTGCGGTCCTTGCTCATCATGAGCGTGCCCGGAGGCAGGTACGGATTCAGGACGTTGCTGATCCGTACCGTTTCGTAGTGCCGCACGGACTCATCGAAGTAATAGAGACCGGCCACATAGTCGATCCGCTTGTCGAGGAGACTCCCCACCGCCTGCAGTTCCTCGGAGAACTGATGCGAGCCGACGTCGTCGTAACTGCGGAAGCCGACGAAGAAAGTGTCCGCATAATCCTGCTGATACACCACGTTCATGTCCCGATAGCCGGTGAGTGACTTCAGCGTCAGCGCGTCATTCACGTTCCAGGCGAGCGTCAGGCCGTGCGTCTCGAACTTGCCCTTGCTCTCCGGGAGATCGAAGGCCCGATAGGTGCGGGACTCGGGCCTGCCGCTGTCGCGGTATCCCGGAATCAGACCGACCAGCGCCGGGTTCGTGTAGTAGGTCGGTGTCGAATTCAAATCCCCCCGTTCGTGGAAATAATCCGCCGTGAAAGGTCCACCCGTATCCCAGCGCAGCGCCAGCCGCCCCGCCGTCTGGTCTTCCTCCCCGAAATCGTGGCTGGACCCGATGTTCTTCACGAAGCCGTCCTGCTGGCGCTTCAGGAGGGACAGCTTCGCGGACAGCCCGCCCCACTTCGGGAGGTCGAGTACCGTGAGGCTACGGATTCGCCCGTTGTTGCCGAAGCCGAGCTCCTGCTTGAATCCGAATTCTCCGCTCGGCTTCTTGCTGATGAGGTTCACCGCTCCGCCCGTGGTGTTGCGCCCGTACAGCGTGCCCTGGGGGCCTCTCAGGACCTCCACGCGCTCGACGTCAGCGAGGTCAAAGGTGACGAGCTGCGGCCGAGAGATGTAGAAGCCGTCCTGATAGAGCCCCACCGCACTGTCCGTCGTCACCTGCATGGCGTCCGACACACCCTGGCCACGCATGTAGAGGATGAAAGTGTTCGGCGAGCTCGGGTACACCGTGAAGGTGATGCTCGGCGAGGTCGCGGCCACACCCTGGTAGTCGGTGATGCCGCGGGCGGCGAGCGCGTCGGCGGTGAGCGCCGAAATCGCGATTGGCGTCTCCTGCAGGGATTCTTCGCGCTTCTGGGCGGTGACGATCACCTCCTGAATTCCGCCGGCGGTCGTCTCCACATTCTGCTGGGCCTGAACGGCCGAGCCATACCACGGAGCCGCCGCGCAGACCACGAGCCATGGATAGCGGCTACGGCGCGAAGTTGAGACGAACGTCATGAGATCACTCCTGAAGGCTTTTCGCGGACGGATTGTTTTGCTTCTCGCGCAACAGTGTCAAGGGCAATTCCCAGTTGTCGCATTCGCACAACAGCGTTCCGGCTTCGCTTCGAGTGGCCGCCCGGGCACCCGCACGCTAAGGTAGCGGCTCCTCCAGCTGCAGGAATGGTCAAGAAATATGCCTAGTTCAGCCGAGATGAAAGCCATCGTGCAGAGCTACCTCGATGCCTTCAATCGGGGCGATGCCGAAGGGATCGCGGCGCTCTACGCCGAGGATGCGACGGTCGAAGACCCGGTCGGCTCCCGCCACGGCGTGGGCGCCAGGCGATCCTCGACTTCTATCGCGAGGCAGTGGCGACCGGCGGGCGGATCACCCTCGATACGCCCGTTCGCGGCTCGCATGGCAATGCGGCAGCGGTCGCCTTCAGCGTCAAGGTAGGACCGATGACCGTGCGCGTGATCGACACCATGGTGTTCGACGCCGCGGGGCGCATCAGGGAGATGAAAGCCTACTTCGGTCCGGACGACATGGTGCAGTAGCAGCGCTGTCGTTCGCCCCCCCCGGACTGCAGCACTAGCGCAGCAGCGCCAGCCAGTCGCGCCCGCGGTCCGCGTAGACCATGAAATGCGGATTGAGGATTTCGGGCTTGGCGTTGTAGGTCAGCGGCGCACCCTCGACGCTGACCACGGCCCCGCCCGCGCCACAGACCACGGCCTGCGCGGCGGCCGTATCCCACTCCGATGTGGGGCCGAGGCGCGGATACACGTCCGCAGCGCCTTCCGCGACCATGCAGAACTTGAGCGAACTGCCAACCGGCACGAGCTCGTGTGGCCCGAGCCGCGCGAGAAAGCCGTCGAGCGAATCGCCCCGGTGCGACTTGCTCCCCACGACCCGGACGGGCGATGCCGCCTGCGGCCGGACATGGATGGCCTCGTCCGCCGCCCCGTCTCGCCGGCGCCAGGCGCCCTGGCCAGGAACCCCGGAATAGGTCGTTTCGCGTACCGGCACGTGCACCACGCCGAGCACGGGAGCACGCCCTTCGATGAGCGCGATGTTGACCGTGAACTCGCCGTTGCGCGAGAGGAATTCCCTCGTGCCATCGAGCGGATCGACCAGCCAGTAGCGGGCCCAGCGCGAGCGCTCCGTGTAAGGGAGCACCTCGGCAGACTCCTCGGAGAGCACTGGAATCCCGGGCGTCAGCGCACGCAGAGCGTCCACGATCACCCGGTGCGCGCGCAGATCCGCGAGCGTGAGCGGCGAGTCGTCCGCCTTGGAGCTCGTCCCGGCATCCTGCGACGCATAGACCTCGAGGATCTCCGCGCCCGCGCGGCAGGCAATCCGGATCACTTCCTCGGAGCGCGGCAGGCGCCTCATCACTGCGCGCCGTCATCATGTGCGCTTCAGCATGCCGGCGGCGCCGAGCTGGCCGACGATTCGGTCGGCCGCCTGCTCCGACGACAGCTCGAGGGTGTCGATGCGCATCTCCGCGTGCTCCGGAGCCTCGTAGGGCGAGTCCACCCCGGTGAAGTTCTTGAGCTCGCCGCGCCGTGCCTTCTTGTAGAGCCCCTTCACGTCCCGCTTCTCGGCCACCGCGATCGGCGTGTCGACGAACACCTCGAGGAATTCACCGGGTTCGAGAAGCTCGCGCGCCATGCGCCGCTCGGCGCGGAACGGCGAGATGAAGGATACGAGCACGATGAGCCCGGCATCCACCATGAGCTTCGAGACCTCGGCCACACGGCGGATGTTCTCGACGCGGTCCTGCGGCGTGAAACCCAGGTCCTTGTTGAGTCCGTGGCGCACGTTGTCACCGTCCAGGAGATAGGTGTGCCGGCCCATGGAGAGCAGGCGCTTCTCGACGAGGTTTGCAATCGTGGACTTGCCCGCGCCGGAAAGGCCCGTGAACCAGAGCACGCAGGACTTCTGTCCCTTGATCTGCGCGCGTGCCGGCTTGTTTACATCGAGCGCCTGCCAGTGCACGTTCTGCGAGCGCCGCAGCGCAAAGTGCAGGAGCCCGGCGCCGACCGTGTTGTTGGTCATGCGGTCGATGAGAATGAAACCACCGAGGGCATGGTCGTCCTTGTAGGGCTCGAAGGGAATGCCGCGGTCGAGCTCCAGCTCACAGACGCCGATGTCGTTGAGCTCGAGGCGCTCCCCGGCGGTCTGCTCGAGCGTGTTCACGTTGATCTTGTACTTGAGCGGCGCAACCGTCGCAGACACCGTGCGTGCACCAATCTTCAGGAGATAGTCGCGGCCCTGAAGCATCGGATCGTCGTGCATCCAGACGATCGTTGCCTCGAACTGGTCCGCCACCTGCGGAGGCGCGTCCCCGGCGGCGATCACGTCACCACGGCTGACGTCGATCTCGGTCTCGAGGGTCAGGGTCACGGACTGGCCGGCCACCGCAGAATCGAGATCCCCGGCCGCCGTGACGATGCGCGCCACGCGACTCTCGCGCCCGGAAGGCAGGGAGCGGATACGGTCACCCTTCCGTACCGTACCACTCGCAATGAGCCCGGCGAAACCGCGAAACTCGTGGTGCGGGCGGTTCACCCACTGCACGGGCAGACGGAAGGGCTTCGTCGGCAGATCGTCGCCGACCTCGACCGTCTCCAGGTGGTGCATGAGCGTCGGGCCCTGATACCAGGGCATGTTCGTGCCCCGCTCGACGATGTTGTCGCCGTAGACGGCCGACATCGGGATCGCGGTGATGTCGTCGAGACCGATCTGCGCAGCGAAATCCCGGTATTCCTGCAGGATCGTCTCGAACACGTCGCGCGCGTAACCGATCAGGTCCATCTTGTTGATCGCGAGCACGACCTTGCGTATGCCGAGGAGCGAGACCAGGAAGCTGTGCCGGCGCGTCTGCGTCAGCACGCCCTTGCGGGCATCGATGAGGATCACCGCGAGATCGGCGGTGGACGCGCCCGTCACCATATTGCGCGTGTACTGCTCGTGCCCAGGGGTGTCTGCCACGATGAACTTGCGCTTCTCGGTGGAAAAAAAGCGGTAGGCGACATCGATCGTGATGCCCTGCTCGCGCTCGGCGGCGAGCCCGTCCACGAGGAGCGCGAAGTCCAGTTCCCCGCCCCGCGTGCCGACCTTCCGGGAATCGGCTTCGAGAGCAGCGAGCTGATCTTCGAAGATCATCTTGGATTCGTAGAGCAGCCGGCCGATGAGTGTCGACTTGCCGTCATCCACCGACCCGCAGGTGATGAAGCGCAGGAGGCTCTTGTACTGGTGCGCCTTGAGATAGGCCTCGATATCACTCGCAATGAGCTCGGACTTGTGAGCCATCAGAAATATCCTTCCTGCTTCTTCTTCTCCATGGAGGCCGCTGCATCGTGATCGATCACGCGGCCCTGGCGCTCGGAAGTGGTCGTGAGCAGCATCTCCTGGATGATCTTCGGCAGCGTGTCGGCTTCGCTTTCGATGGCACCCGTGAGCGGGTAGCAGCCGAGCGTGCGGAAGCGCACCGTCTTCATCTGCGGCTTCTCGCCCGGCTTCAGGGGCATGCGGTCGTCGTCCACCATGATAAGCGTCCCGTCGCGCTCGACCACCGGGCGCGGCGCCGCAAAATACAGCGGCACGATCGGAATCTTCTCGAGGTGGATGTACTGCCAGACGTCGAGCTCCGTCCAGTTGGACAGCGGAAACACCCGGATGCTCTCGCCCTTGTTCTTGCGGGTGTTGTAGAGGTTCCAGAGTTCTGGGCGCTGGTTCTTCGGGTCCCACCGGTGCTGCGCGGAACGGAAGGAGAACACGCGCTCCTTCGCACGACTCTTTTCCTCATCGCGGCGCGCCCCGCCGAAGGCCGCATCGAAGCCATACTTGTCGAGCGCCTGTTTGAGCCCCTGAGTCTTCATGACGTCCGTGTGCACCTGCGAACCGTGCGTGAACGGACTGATGCCCCGGGCCAGGCCATCGGGATTCACATGCACGATGAGCTCCATGCCCACTTCGCGCGCCATGCGATCGCGGAAATCGTACATCGCGCGGAATTTCCAGGTCGTGTCCACGTGCATCAGCGGGAAGGGTGGCGACGCCGGATAGAACGCCTTCATCGCCAGATGCAGCATGACGGAGGAATCCTTGCCGATGGAATAGAGCATCACCGGCTTGTCGCACTCGGCCACGACCTCACGGAAGATGTGGATGCTCTCGGCCTCGAGACGCTGCAGATGCGTCAGCTGCAGCGGCTGGGATGCCGATGCGACAGATGCGGCAGCGGGTGCGGTTGAGCTCATGGGGGCGTTACTCTCCATCCTGATGATCGGGTGGTCCCGCTCGGGGACGCGTGAAGATGACCGGCGCAGTCGTTTCGCAGAAAGCATGGCACAGCACGGGGTCGACCAGCCACTCCGGCCATTCCGGATCGAACCAGCGATCGACATGCGCCCAGTGATAGGGATGCATCATGTATGCGCCCGTCAGGCCCGCCAGGGTCTCGTACTCCTGCTCCCACACGTGCGTCCAGACGCGGCTTCCCGTTGCCTCGTGGGGCGTCGCCAGCTGCCAGCGACGGATCGAGCGGATGTACTGGGGCATCGCGCAGGTCTCGGCCGCAAAGCATTCCAGGCGCTCCGCGCGCGGCGCCCGGTTGGCGCAGAAGAGTGCGACGCGATAGACGCCGCGCGCCGGCGAGAACCCGCCGCACGCGCCGCCGGTCCAGGCGACCTGTTCGAGGCGCCGCACCTGCGTTCCGTTGCCGAGCAGCGCTTCGCCCTCCTGCCGCCATCGTTCGCCGTCGAGCGCGCGGCGTGCCGCGTCCGCGTCCGTGAAGCAGGTTCGCCAGATGAGATCGCCCGCATTGAAACTTCCGGGACACGTGGGCTCGAACAGGAAACCCTCCAGCGCCGGCAGCGCTACGGTCGCGGCCCGAAGCGCCGCGCGGAACGCCGAACGCTCGGCGGCTGCGAGCGCCGGGGCGAGCTCGATGAGCTTCAATACGCTATACACGACCGAGCCTCGCGAGCTCCGCCGGATCGGAGAACACGGCCCGGCTGCGCGACTCGATGAGCGCGGCGGCCTCCGTCTCCCACCAGGCCGTGAGCCGGGGATCGCTCCGCCCGGCGAACTTGGCCGCCCAGACGCCTTCCGCGCCCGCGGCCGTCCACACGAACAGCAGCCGGTTCGACTGCTCCCGCAGCCACACCGGAGGTGAGACCAGCCGATACAGCAGCGTGAGGCCGCGCGCCTGCGCACCCGGCACGTAGCGGCTCATGTAGGCGTCGAGAAAGGCCTCGCCCGCGCCGGGTTTCGCCGTCACGTCGTCGACGACGTAGATCGTCGCCACGCTGTTCGCCCCGCCCATCATGCGAGTGCGCTCACCTCATCGCCGAGGCTGCCACGTCCAGGAGCAGCTTGCCCCGGACGTGTCCCGCCTGCACACGTCGCTGCGCCTCCGCCGCCCGGGCGAGCGGCAGCACCTCGATCGCCGGCTCCCGGATCTGTCCTCGTGCAAGCGCATCGACCAGTGCGCGCAGCTGCCGGCCCTGGCGCTCGAAATTCGACATCGTGGGCACGATACGCACGCCGCGCACGGCCGCGCGGGCTGCGTCGGGCTGGGGTTCAGTGGCGATGAGAGTGCCGATGGGCGCGATCGTGCCACCGGGTTTCACCAGTTCCACGCCCTGCAGGAGCGTACCCTGCCCTACCGTATCGACGATCAGATCGACTCCCTCGGGCGCCCACGTCTGCACGACCGCCACCACGTCCTGCGAGCGATAGTCGATTGCCAGATCCGCCCCGAGTCCCTGCACGTATTCGAGGTTCGCGGGCCCGCAGCTCGCGGCCACCTGTGCCTGGGCCATCTTCGCGAGCTGGATGCACCAGCTGCCCATGCCACCGGCACCGCCGTTCACGAGAACGCGCTGCCCGGCGCGGAGCTGGCCCACGTCGAAAAGCGCTTCCCATGAGGTGATCCCGGCCGTCGGCAGGGATGCCGCAGCCTGCAGCGAGACCGTGACCGGCAGGCGCACCACGCGATCGACATCCGACACGACATACTCGGCGTAAGTCCCCCACTCGCCCTTGCCCTGATTCGAGGCGGTGACCACGCGATCACCGGGACGCAAGCCCTCCACACCCTCGCCGATCGCCGCGACCATGCCGGCCGCGTCGAAGCCGGGGACGAAAGGGAATCGATACTGCAAGAACTGCTGCAGCCAGCCCTCGCGGATCTTCCAGTCGGCCGGGTTCACGCCTGCATAGGCAACGCGGATCAGGACCTCGCCCGCCCCGGCTTTCGGCTGCGGCAGCTCGGTCAGATGAAGCTCTTCGGGTCCCCCGAAGCGCTCGATGGCGATGGCGCGCATGGGACGAATAGCTTAGCGGGACGCCTGGGCTTTGCTATCGTCCGAACTGATGAGCTCTGCCGCCGGCCCCGGCAGTCACGCTGGAATCACGCCTTCAGCGTTTGACGATCACCGACGAGGCGTGGCCGAAGAGGCCCTGGTTCGCGGTGATACCGACTTTCGCACCCTGGACCTGACGCGGGCCGGCCTCGCCCCGCAGCTGCCAGGTGAGCTCACACACCTGCGCGAGGGCCTGCGCCGGGACGGCCTCTCCGAAGCAGGCGAGCCCGCCGCTCGGATTCACCGGGATACGGCCGCCGATGCGGGTGGCGCCGCTGCGCAGCAGCGCCTCGGCCTCGCCGGGCTTGCAGAGCCCGAGATACTCGCACCAGTCGAGCTCCATGGGCGACGCGAGATCGTAGACCTCCGCGGCCGAAACGTCCTCGGGCCCGAGGCCGGCCTCCTCGTAGGCCTTGCGCGCGATCGATGCGCGGAACGAATGGCCTTCGACGACGGCAGCGGAGTCCGTGGCGATGTCCGGCATCTCGACCTCGCTGCTCGCGAAGCGCGGGGTCACCGTGGAAATCGCCGCGACACGCACGGCCTTCGCGCGCCCGATCTTCCGCGCATACTCCAGACTCGAGATCACGATCGCTGCCGCGCCGTCGGAAGTGGCACACACCTCGAAGAGCCGCAGGGGGTCAGCGACCATGTTCGAGCCAAGAACTTCCTCCATGGTGAACTTCTTGCGGTAGCGCGCGTTCGGGTTCGCGCTGCCGTGTTCGGCGCTCTTCACCTTGATTGCCGCGAAGTCCTGCTCCGTGGCGCCATAGAGATCCATACGTCGGCGCGCATAGAGCGCGAAGTACGTCGGGTTGGTGATGCCCATGTAGAAGCGCACCCAGTCGGGATCGTCGGGCCGGTAGCCCTTGGCCGGCGCGAGGAACCCCTTGGGCGTGGTATCGGAGCCGATGACCAGTGCGACCTCGCACTCGCCCGAGAGGATCTTGGAGCGCGCGGCCGCCAGCGCCTGGGAGCCCGAGGCGCACGCGGCGTAGGAGGTATTCACCTGTGCGCCCTGCCAGCCGAGCGCCTGCGCAAACGTCGCCCCCGCGACGTATCCCGGATACCCACAGCGCATGGTCGCGGCGCCCGAGATGAACTGCACGTCCTGCCAGCGCACGCCAGAGTCGGCCAGCGCCGCGCGCGCGGCGTGCACGCCGTATTCGACGAAGTTGCGCCCCCATTTGCCCCAGGGGTGCATGCCGACGCCGAGAATCGCGACTTCGCCGCTCATGACCGGGCTCCCGCGAGCGGCTTCCATTTCCAGATGACCTTGTCCGTCTCGCCTTCTTTATGAAGCGTCTCGAGGACCAGTTCCATCGGCATGCCCACGCGCAGCTTCTCGACGCCCGTGCCCGAGACGACCTGTCCGAGCACGATCATGCGTTCCTTCTCGAGTTCAACCGCGGCGATCGCGAACGGCACGAACGGATCGGGCGACACGTAAGGCTCAGGCGGCTGGTAGCTCGCATTCGTGTAGGACCAGATGCGACCCGTGCGACTGAGCGGCACGTCGTCGAACGCCGTGCCCTCGCAGGCCGGATTGCGGCAGAACTGTTTCTGCTTCGGGAAGAAGTACGTCCCGCAGCTCGTGCAGCGCGAGCCGAGCAGATGCGGCTGCGCCTGATCCATGGTGTACCAGCCCTCGATGGCCGGCACGCGCTTCGCTTCAGTCATAGTCCATAGCCTCCGGCCACCGCAATGCGCTGACCCGTAATATACGCGGCACGGTTCGACGCGAGGAATACGACCGCATGGCCGACTTCCTCCGGCTTTCCCCAGCGCTTGATGGCGAGATTCCGGTGTGCCGCCTCGACCCAGCGCTGATCGAAGGCCCCCTGCCGCGTGAGCTCGAGGAACTGGCCGGCTTCCACGACACCGACCAGCACGGAGTTCGCCCGAATGTTGAAGCGGCCCTCCTCGCGCGCAATGCCGGTCACCAGCGCCTCGATGGCTGCCTTCGGCACGACCGACAGTCCGTCGCGGTCTGGCCAGCGCAGGTGCCCCGCTGAGCCGATGTGCACGTAGGATCCGCCGCCCCATTGCTTCAGCCGCGGCAGTGTCGCCTGCACGACGTTGAAGAAGCCGTTGAGATCCTGGTCGACGATGGTGCGCCACTGTTCGCGCTCCACCTTGGAGAGTGGCACCTGCTTCGGGAGCGTGCCGGCCCCGACGACTACGGTGTGCAGCCGCCCATGTTCGCGCGCGGCCTCGGCCACACGGGCCTCGACGGCTTCCGCATCGCCGATCGTGAGCTGGTGCGCCGTCGCCCGGCGACCGAGCGACCGCAGCTCCGCGACGATCTCGTCTGCGACCGCCTGGCGTCCCCGATAGGTCAGCGCGACGTCGCTGCCCGCCCGCGCAAGCTCGTGGCACACGGCACGGCCGATGCCGCCGCTGCCGCCGATGACGAGTGCCGCGCCGGACGGGAATATTATTTCTTCCATATCAACTAAATACCGCGTATTCCACGACTACGCCTGAATTCACCGGGACCGCAACCCACCCATTTGTGGAATGCGCGTCGGAACGATCGATCGTCGCTGAATCCCAGTTCGCTGGCGATCTCCCTGAGCGGCGTGCGCGTGAAGATCAGCTGATGCTCCGCCCACTCACGCCGACACGCCGTGCGTATTCTTGCATAGCTGGTACCCGAGTCGATCAGCCGTCGATGTAGAGTGGTCGCACGGCAGCCAAGCAGCTGCGCGGCTTTCGCCCTGTCTGGCAGCATCTCTCCATGCTGCAGGATACTCATCAACAGGATCCGCAGCCGATCATGAAGCGCTCCACGCGCCTGTTCGCCGATCCAGACGTCGAAGGGGAATGGGAAGTAATCCTGGCTCTGGGCCAGTTCGGCGCCCGACCTCACTACGGGTCGCGCCAGGTAGTCCGCCCGCAGGGTGAGCCGGTTCTCGGACGCACCGTAGCCAATCGGCACGCCCAGCAGTTCCGTGATCGGCATGGGACGGGTGGGCGGGGAATACATGACCACAGCACCGAGTAGCTGAATCCGCTCGCCGATGAGCAGGGAGAACAGCTGGTGATAGAAGAGCATGCTGGCGAGGTCCACGAGAAACGCCCCGGTATCATGGGAAGCCCGATGCGAGTCGACGATCAGATCGGCGATGCGATCCCTGCACACCAGCTCGAGGGAGCCGCCCATCGGACCGAGCACGCGATTGAAAGCCGCCGCACGCTCGATGACATCACCCAGCTTCTGGCAGCTGACTACACAGTGGCACAGCAGGTCCGTGATCTCCTTACTCTGAATGCTATGATCGATGCGCCGACTGGTCTCACTCTCGAGGAGGCGGATGGCGCACCCGTAGAGGTGGGTAAATTGCCGCACGGGCAACGCTGCCACGCTGCCCCGCACGCCCTGGAGCCCTGCCTCCCGCAATACGGCGCTCCGGGAACGCCCATGGCGCTCGAGTTCCCTCAGAATCGGAAGCACATAGGTCAATGGAATTGCCGTGGAGATCACGTGCCGGACTCCATGCATTGCGTAGCTGACGCTGACTGCACAGGCATAATCGTCAGAGAATGCCTGTTCTCAGGTCAACCCCGGCGTCACGGCCCGGACGGGAACAGTGCGGGGCCTGGTGGATCAGGCCCCGAAGGGGGGCTCATGAAAGTCGCTGCACCTCGACACGCGTGTCGCGGTCACTCATTCCGGGCTGGTGCATCGCAGCCGTCGCCGACATATATGGCTGCCCGCCGGCCAGCTCCACGGGGTTGACCGGGCTGGCCATCACCACTCTGTGGCCGACCCCTCCCTCATGCTGATAATCCTCCCAGGCGTGATAGAGCATCAGCATGCCCGGACGCATCGCAGGCGAGATCTTCACGCGCACGCGGAAGCGCCCGACGTCATTGAACACCTCGACGCGATCCCAGTCCGCGATCCCGCGCGATCGGGCATCCTCGACCGACATGTAGAGACAGGGCTCGCCGCGCTGCAGGCGCAGCATCAATGGATCAGTCTGGTGGAGAGAGTGAATGCTCCAGCGTGCGTGCCCGCTGTTCAACATCAGCGGATAGTCGCCGCCGGCCTTTGGCGGCTCCTTGAAGGCCGGGAGCTCTTCTCCGAGCTCGAGATACCAGGGATGATCGATGTAGAACTGCACGCGGGCGCTGAGCGTGGGCCAGGGCTGTTTGTCGCGCGTGTGCCAGAGGTAGGGCGTCACGGTCGCGTCGCCCGTCCAGTCTGTTGCTGAGTCATTGATCCCTTTGCCGAGGCTCGTCACGGGCGCATAGGAGCGCTGGCTGATCTCCTCCCAGCTCACCCCGCCGAGATTTGTCGAGTCCTCGATGAAGCGCTTGCAGAGCTTCTCCACGTCCTTGCGGCCGAGCTTACCACCCAGCGTGTAGGTGCCGAGGAAGTCCCCGAAGCGCCGCGGCTCGCCGTGCCGATCCTGGAAAGTCGTGAGACCCCGGGCGCGGGCGCGCTTCTCGATCTCGCTCGCAAGCAGCCAGTAGATTTCCCATTCGTCCTTCGAGTCACCCAGCGCCGGAACCACCTGCGTCGCCGCATAGGCGTTCAGCATGGATCCGGAATAGAACCCGACATTCGGCTTCTCGTAGAAGCCGGCGAGCGGAAGAAAGTAGTCCGCCTCGCGCGCAGTCGTGCTCATGCGCATATCCGTCACGACGACGAGTTCGAGCTTGGGCCACAGGACCTCGCGCAGCTTGTGGGAGGCGCGCACCCGGCGCAGCACGTTTCCGCCCACCTGGAAGAAGACCCTCGGCGTGTGCTCCCTCGGAGGCTCGAGCCCCTGCCATCCCCTGCTCAGAGCTTCGCTCAGGTACTCATCCGGTGCCCGGGGCAGCGCTGTATCCCAGGGCTGGTTGCTGACCGTTGATACGCCGCCGTGGACATTCCAGAACAATGTGGCATTGGCGGTGACCTTGGCATCCACCCAACCTTCCGCCAGACCACGCGCCACGTTTCGGGCTACGGGCACCTTCTCGAAGTTGTCCCGCAACAGTTCGTACCACTGACGTCGATTGAGCCTGGCTGTTGCTTTGCGGCTGCGTCGCTTGCCAAAAGAGTCCCCCAGCGCATCCGGCGCCACGTCGGACACTGCGGACGACCAGCCCGCCCCCTTGCGCCCGAGGTGTCCGGCGAGCACGAACACTAGGATCTGCGAGCGCATCATGGCACCGCCATGATGGTACTTCCCCAAAGCATAACTCTCGACATTGCACGCAGCGCGTGCCTCGCCCAGCATGCGCGCAAGCTCGCGGATGACCGGCGCTGGCGTGCCGCACAGGACGCTCGCCGCCTCCGGCGTATAGGGCGCCACATGCGCCTTGAGCCGCTCGAAGGCCGGTTCCACGCTCACGGTGCCAGAGAGCGTCTCGACCTCGAAGCGCCCCTCGAGTGCAGGCCGCAGATCCCCGAGCGCCAGCGTCTCCGTGGAGATCGCCTGCAGGCGCCGGCGGCGCTCGTCCCAGCAGTAGAGCTGCTCGCTCGAACCGCCCTTCTTCAGATCGCTCACGCAGGAAGCGCCCCGTGTCCCTGCGCACCAGCACCGGCAGGTCCGTCTGCTCAGCGCAGCAGCGCCGCTGTCGTGGCGCTTGCCCTCGATGAGCTCGCGGGCAATCGCCAGCGCCAGCGCCGCGTCTGTCCTGGGCGCACCGGCACCAGTAATCCGCGTGCATCGCCGTGGCGTTGTAGTCCGGCGAGATCACGACGAAACGCGTGCCCCGGTAGCGAGCCTCCGTCAGGAAGTGAAAAGTTCGGAATCTGCGTACGCCGGATTCCCGCTCCAGCAGAGCACCAGGTCCGAGTGGAAGTACTCGTCAAGTGAGCGCGCAGCGAAGATCGCGCCGTATGTATCGACGGCGCCTTGCATGTCGTCGCCGATCTCGGTATTGATATCCAGCAGTACACAATCCGTGGCATCGGCAAATTGCATACCGGCCCCAAGAGCTGCGACGCCGATCGCCGCGCTGGTTCCCAGATCCATCACGAGGGAGTTCGAGCCCTCCCGGGCGAGCACCTCGACGACCTTGTCGGCGATCTCCCCGATCGCCTGCTCCCAGGACACTTCCTGCCACTGCCCCGTGCCGCGCTCACCCTGGCGCTTCAGCGGCTTCGTCAGCCGCGCCGGCCCCTGCATGAGTTCGCTGTACCCGCAGCCCTTCTGGCAGCCCCGGGGGTTCGCATCCGGAAGCCCCTTGCGAGCCGTCGTGTAGGTGGCCGCCTGCTCCTCGCGGATGACCCGCCCGTCGCGCACGTACACCTCGAAGGCACAGTGCGCCTGGTAGGCACAGTTGTTGAAATGCGTGCTGCGCGCCGTGTAGTCCCACGTCCAGCGCCGCCGGTAACGACTGAGAAAATCCTCCCCTCCGGTAGCGGCTCATCCCGCAGCGCCCCCTTGTAGGTCCCCGCTGCCCCCTGTCCCGCCCGCGGTCCACAGCCGGAAACCCCCGCCGCGCCGAGCGCACCCGCCCCGACCGCCACTCCCGAGAGCTGCAGGGCCTCGCGGCGCGTAAGGGTGGCCGGCTCACCCGTCTCCGTTGCCTTGCCCATCCCCTCAGCCCCCCTGCGCTCAGCTCTTCACCCAGCGGATGGTCGATGGATCCCGATCGAAGCCCCCGAACATGTCGCTCCAGTCGATCGACACGAGCGTCTCGATGAGCCTCGGAGCTCTCCCCGCCCTGGTCTTCTTCATCTCGGCAGCGAGCGTGGCGAGGGCGTCCAGCCCCGCCTGCCCGAACAGCGAACGCAGGTAGTCCTCCGGAATGCGACTGCGCCGCGGGTCGAACTCGCCCCACTCGTTGAGCGCCGCAGGCGCCAGCGGCGGAATGTAGAACACATTCGGCCCCGTCCGGTACTCCGGGTGCAGCGGCACCGCCACCTTCCAGCGCTCCACCAGCCGGTACACCGCCGAGCCCTCGTCATCCCGGAACCCGAAGAAACGCACCCGTCCAGGACACTGCCGTGCACCACGCCGCCGCCCCTTTCTCGACCCGCGGCAGGCACAGAATGCACTTGTTCGCCACCCCCGCTCCGCATTGAAATAGATCTTCTTGTACGGACACGCCTCCATGCAGAACCGATACCCCTTGCAGCGGTCCTCGTCCACCAGAACGATCCCGTCCTCCTGGCGCTTGAAAATCGCCCGACGCGGACAGGCCTCCAGACACGCCGGTGCGTGCAGTGATTGCAGATGCGTGGCAGGTAAAAATAAAACGAGTTCGGATACTCCCCGCCACCCTGGTCCTCATCCCAGTTCGGACCCCACTGCGGCCTCTCCCCCTGCACCCGCAATTGCACCTCCCGACCCCGCCCGCCGAAAAATACCTCCCGGTGATTGAACTCCCACGCCTCGCCAAATTCCCCACGCCTCGGTCAGATCCATCACCATCGCAAGCTGGCGCTGTGGTCGCTCCGTCATAATGACGACGCCTGCGACACCATTTTCGACACGTCGCTCAAAACTTCAGCCTCACATCCAGGCCATAGCGACGGGGCTCCGTGTAATAGACCCCGCCCACCCCGAGCCCACCGAAGTCGATGCCGTAGCCGACATTATTGTGATCGGTAAGGTTGTCTCCCCAGAGCGCGACTTCCCAGGTTCCCGTACCCACCGGCATCTCGGACAATGCGAGGCGCACGCGAAGGTTCTCGGTACCGGGGTCCTTCACCTGCTCATTGAAGACACTGACGAAATCCAGCGGGAAGAAGTATCGCTCGCTCCGATCGAACCAGTCGGCACTGGCCGAGAACTGCCCAATTCGGAATGGCCGTGCCACGTACTCCACGCCCGCATGCAGGCTGTTCTTCGCCACGTTTATGAATCGAGCCCGATCAGCGACATTCACCAGCAGATCGGTAACCGGATCCCGGTACATGTACTTGTCATACTTCGGATCGATGTAGCCGTAGGATGCATTAATGGTGAGTCCCTCGGCGACTCTCGCGACAGCCTCGACTTCGAACCCCCTGATGGTGGCCTCACCGGCGTTCGTGACGATCGAGCTCAACCCTCCGGAACCCGCACGAAACACGGGAACCTGAAGATCCTTGTAATCCGTCTGGAACACCGAGAGATTGGTGCGTACCCGTCGGTCCCACCACTCGCCCTTCAATCCCAGCTCGTAGGCCGTCGCCTCCTCTGGTTTGAAACTCGCCCGCACGTCTGATCGTGGCGAAAAGCCACCCGCCTTGTACCCCGTCGATACACGCATGAAGGACATGACGTTGTCGGAAAACTGATAGCTCGCCGAGGCAAGCCATGACGTGTTCGTGAAATTCCTGGCACCCGGATCCGCGGGAAACGCCCATGACCAGAACTTCTTGTCATCCTGTGTATATCTCAACCCTCCCGTGAGTTCGAGGCGATCCTGGAGTGCCGCAGGTCGATAGCTCACCTGTCCGAAGCCGGCCACGGATTCCGTCTCGCCGCCAAACGCCTGCACGGCCGACAGATTCATCGCGGCCCCGCCCCCAGGCAGCACGAACGTGAATCGTTGATGGTTATACTCCGCGGCGCGCTCGTGAAAATAGAATAGGCCCGCGATGTAGCTCCAATGGCCCGCCGTCCCAAGCAATTGCAGCTCCTCTGAATACTGGGACTGCGGCTGCGGCGAATGAAACTGACTGTAGGGACCATAAACGTCGCCCACGCTCGTGGCGAAGGTCACCGGATCCATCACGATCCCACGCATCACGCCATTGCCGGTCTGGACGCCCGTCGTGTCCTGCCGATAGGATCGATAGGCACTGATCGACTTGAGCGTCAGTGAATCGCTGAGATTCCCCTGAAGTGTCAGGTTGTAGCCGAGACTCTCGGACTTGGCGAGAAAGCGGCCATCGAATGACGCCTGCTCGACCGTGCGCCGGAACTCCCGCGTGACGGTGAATGGCGCACCACCCAGGGCCGCAGAGCGTCCGTAGTAAGCGGTCGCGTCCGGTGATGCCGCCGTCAGTTGAAAGAACACCGGAGCCCCGCTGCGCTGATTCCAGTCGAACGTAAATGCGGCGTGGAAGCCGTCCGTGAGGTCCCCCGCAAGCGCCAGCCATACGGCATTGTTGTCGAAGGAACCCGGGTCCTTGTCGGATGGCGCAAGTATATTGTCCACGTATCCATCGCGCTGGCGATGCAAATAGGCCACCGTGGCCTTCACCGGCGAACCGAAGAGACGCCCTGTATCGATCCGGGTGCGGCTGTACCAGTCGTTGAATCGCCCATAGCTGAGCTTCTCTTCGATGCCGAAGGTCTCAGCCGGCTTCTTCGAGATCAGCTGCACCGCACCGCCCGGCGTGTTACGACCGAACAATGTTCCTTGCGGTCCCCTGAGCACCTCGATGCGCTCGAGGTCGACGAGATCGAAGATCGCGCCCGAGGTACGGGCAATGTACACGCCATCGAGATAGATCCCGACTGCCTGCTCCGCAGTCGCTGCGGGTTCGCTCTGTCCAATGCCCCGAATCTGGATCGATGACGACGTCGTGCTCGCCGTCTGGTGCGCAATCGTGAGGTTGGGCGTCAGTTCAGAGACCCGGGTGACGTCCTGGATGTTCATCTGGTCCAGCACTTCCCCGCTGACGGCCGTCACCGCCACTGGCGCCTTTTGCAGGGATTCCTCCTGGCGCCGCGCCGTCACCGTCACCTCCTGCAACCCAAGAGTCTCCCCCTGGGAGTCGGAGATCTGCGCCTGCGCCCCTTGTGCGGCAGCAACCGCGCTTGCCGCTCCATAGACACCAGCCACAACGATCGAACGGAAATGTCGCTCTCTCATACAGTCCTCAGGTAATTGCGGGCGCTTCGCAAGCGCGCCCGAACGAACACGTTGTCCCGACGCCGGAGCTACCGCCGGCCGGCGTTCTGACGATGCGCTTCACGCCAGCGAGCCAGCATGCCGCGCCTCCGCATCGGGTCGTAGATGTCCTCCTTGAATCGCCATTGATTCGCGCCGCCGTACTTCATGCGGCTCAGGCTTCGTGCCTGGAGAATCTCGCCACTTCCCGGGTCGTGCATCTCATTGAGGCACTCGAACACCACCCACCCGCGCTCGGCATCGATGATGTGCCAGCTGACGGAATACGGCTGGATGTGTCGATCCGATTCGATCCGCGCCAATCCTTCTAGCCAACTGAGAACCGCAACCCGCCCACGAACTTCTTCCTGCCAGCCCGCCTGGAACCCGGCGCCGAGCTCGCGGTAGGTCACGTCCTCGGTGAAGCAACGCGCGTGCTCCTCGGGCTTGCCGGTCGCAAATGAGCGTTTGCAACTCTCGACGTAGTGGTTGAACGCGTGCTCGAGCTCATCGCGCGACCAGCGCCGTGCCACCTCTTCTTCGGGTCGGACGATCTTTGCGCCCCACGCCATGTCGATTGCAGGCAACGGGATACCAGCGGCTTCAGCCTTCTCGCGCGCTCGCACCCAGTGAGCCATCATCGTTCGCATGCGCAGCGGGTTGTAGACGTCCAGCTCGTAACGCCAGCGGCGATTGCCGCCATAGATGAAATACGAGTAGCACTTCTCCTCGAACACCTCTCCAGTCCCAGGATCGCGCATTCGATTGAGCCATTCACATGCAGCCCAGCCGTGCTCCTCGTCGATGACGAACCAGGGCACAGGCCAGTATTTCATGGCATCGTGCGGGTGGATGGCGTTGTGACTCTCCATCCAGGCCCGTACGGCGCCCAGGCCACGGATCTCGTCATCCCAGCCGTTGTTGAACCCGAGCCGAGGTCGTGCCAGACCACATCGTCCGTGTAGCACTGATACCAGTCTGAGAGATCCCGCGGTTCTGAGGCGAAACAGTAATC
The DNA here is from genome assembly GCA_016707425.1 of Gammaproteobacteria bacterium. Lineage (GTDB taxonomy): Bacteria > Pseudomonadota > Gammaproteobacteria > Steroidobacterales > Steroidobacteraceae > JADJHU01. The sequence continues at coordinate 72,805 of JADJHU010000018.1, read as the reverse complement.
TGTCACCTTCAGAAGATGCCGCAGTGCATCCTCGAGTTCTGCCCTGGACCATCGAGTCATTACCATCCTCCTCGCCCTGGCTAGCGAAGAGCCGATGGTAGCTTCGGAGCGAGGTCGCCAAGCAGGACCGCTTCCATCAGCGACCGGACATTTTTGCCCTGATTGGGTGCGGCTTACGCCGGAACCGGCATCTCCATTACCGGCAGGCTTTCGGGCATTCCCCCGAGACTCACGGCGCAGCGCGAGAGCGCATGGCAGGTGGTAAGACCGATCGCCATGTGTGCGATCTGCTCAGGCGTGAATTCGCGGCGCAGCCGCGCGGCAAGCGCAGGATCGACCCGATCAGGTGTGCGCAGGTAGAGGTCCGCGAAGGCGAGCACGAGCTTCTCGCGCTCGGAGAGTGTGCTGTGCGAGAACCCGTCATCGATCTGCTCGACCTTGTCCTCGGTGAGGCCGTCAGCGCGTGCGATGTCGTAGCGCACGCTCTTGCAGAAGACGCAGTTCACGGTGCGCGCATTGCGCAGCCTCAGCATCTCCATGATCGCGGGGCCGACGCTCGCCCGATGCCAGATGGCATCCTGCAGATCGAGGATCGGTTGGAGCGTCTCCGGGACGAGCCCCAGGCTGCTGTCACGAATCACGTGCCCGGTCGCGCGCCCGGGCGTTCCCGCCCGCAGTCCCTCACTCATGATTCTCCTCCCGTGGCAGCAACGCACCGAGCATCATCGCCAGCCGGATGCGCCCGTCGATCACCCCGAGTGCCTCGATCAGGGCGACGAGCCCCGCATCTCCGAAGTGCTCCTTCACCGCCGCGGCGAGCTCGTCCGTGATGGCCTGCGGATCCTGGCCGTAAACCTCGGCAAACTCGAGTGCACTGCGCTCGGCTGGCGAGAGGCAGGACTCACGGACCCATGAACCTGTGATGACGCTCCTGCTCTTCGCCGCATCGAGCCTCTCGCGGGCATCGCGGGGTGGTGGAGCCTCGAGTTCGTGCACGGCGCCGTGCAGCTGCGCGAGACGCAGCCGGCAGAGCTCGAGCACGGGCGCTGGCACATGCTTCTGCCGCCAGACCGCCTGCCACAGCGCCTCGTGCCGGCGCGCGAGCTCGCCGCCGGCGTGATGGAGGACGGCAGTGAGCGAGCTGCTGTCGAGCTGGGCTGTGAAAGCATCGGACATAAGCTCAGTGTCGCAGGGGCGCCCGCCTCGGGCAACAGGACCTCACGCAAACACGACGAGTGCTCGCTCGATCGTCCAGAAACCCGCGCAGGCGCCGATCACATACGCGGGGAGCTCGGCCATCCGTGGCGGCAGGCGGAAATTCACGCGCAGCACGGCCAGGCTCACGGCGAGCACCGCGGCAATGAAGACGAGCTGTCCGGCCTCCACTCCGAGGTTGAAGAGCAGGATCGCCAGCAGTGTTTCGTCTCGTGGCAGCCCGATTTCGCTCAGCGCACCCGCAAAGGCAAAGCCGTGCAGGAGGCCAAAGCCGAGGGCAGCGAGCTCGGGCCAGCGCTGGGTAAGCGTGCCCGGCGCGGCGCCTCGGGCACGCAGCGCCTCGGCGGCCACGAACAGGATACTGAGCGCGACCAGCATTTCGATGAAAGCCGGCCAGGGCCGAAGCAACCCGAGTGCGGTGGCCCCGAGCGTAAAACTGTGTGCCACGGTAAAGCCGGTTACGGCCGTGACCAGCCGCGCGCGCAGCCCGACGAGCAGCACGAGCGCGAGCACGAAAGCCAGATGATCGACGCCCTCGAGGATGTGTACCACGCCGAGGCGGAAATAAGCCCCACTCCCGGGCGTGGCGCCCGCCGTGCGCGCGACGCTGGTGCCTGCGAGCGCCAGCGGCGCATCTCCCGGACGGAGGATGTGCTGGAGCCTCCGTCCGTCGCCGAAGTCCACGCGCACCAGCACGTCGGTGAGCGTCGCATCGAGGCCCTCGACTGCAAGCGACTGCGCCTCGAGGGGTTCGAGCGGGCAATCTGCCCGCAACCAGCGCAGGGCCCGATGCCCGGGTGCGCGCGACTCGCTTGCAGGTGGGGCATCGAGCCAGCCTGCCGAAAGCCGCGGCACCAGTCGCACAGCCAGCTCGCCCGCGACTGGCTGCTTCCAGAGAATCTCGCACTGCGAGTTCGTGCTGCGACGGATCTCGAAGAGCGCTGGGCGCACCTCGTGCGCCGGTACGGCCGCGGCCGCAGTCCACAGGATTAGCGTGAGTGCGAGCGAGCGCAAGAGCCGTACACGCCCGCTCACTGGCCGGTGCTCTCGAGGACGGGGGTCGCCCCACCGGCCCTCGCGGTACTCGCACCCTGCGCAGCACCTGCGTCCCGGGTTGCGTACTCGCGCACGATCCGATAGCCCTGCATCCGACGCTCGAGCCCCGCACGCTTGCGCTGCGCGCGCTGCTCGTCCTGCCAGTCCGAACGCAGCGCGGATTCCATCTCGGCGAAGGAAGCGAGCCGCGGTGCCTCGCGAGCCTCGATGCGCACGAGATGCCAGCCGAAACCCGAGCGCAGCGGCCCGGACCAGCGGCCCTCGGGAAGCTCGAAGACGCGGGTGGAAAGCTCGCCCCGCCCGAAGACCCGTTCGATCTCGAGGAGATCTGCGCGCTCGAGATACTCGCGGTCCCAGAAGGGGTCGCCGGCCGTCGCCGCGCCACTGCCGCCTTGCGCCGCCAGCAGTGCGAGTGCGCGCGCAGCGCGCTCACGGGCCGCAGCCTCACCGCCAGGATCGGGCGAGAAGTAGCGCTGCGTGAAGCTCACGCGCGCCGGGCTGCGATAGCGCTCGGCATGCGCGGCATAGAAGGCGCGCAGCTCCGCGGCGGTCGGTGCGGCGACCGGACTTTCGTCATCGCTCAGGAACTCCATCTTCTGCACGATGCGCCGCCGCACCACCTCGTCGGCCTCGCCGAGCCCGAGCGCGAGGCCCTCGCGGTAGAGCACCTCGTCGCGAACATGGCGCTCGATCAGCCACTCGAGCTGGGAGGGCGAAGGCGCCACACCGAACTGTTGCGCGTATAGCTGCCCGAGGCGCGCGACATCCGCCGCGCCGATCACGATCCGCCGCGGATCGTTCAGCCGCGCATGCAGCAGGCTCGCGCCATAGAGCAGCGCCCCGAGCAGCAGGAACTGCACGGTCGGCTCGCGGAAGAAAGCCCGCAGTCCGCGGCGCATGTCCGGCACTGCCTCAGCGCCGGGTCGAACTGCAGGTCACGCCAGATGGCGGTGGTCTCAGCCGCCCGCCTGCGTACGGCTTGGCGGGACACGCGTGGCTCACAGCCGCCCCACCGTGGCCGCGCGCAGGCGCACGTCCACGCGTTCGATGCGCCCGCCACTGAAGGGATAGCCGGGCGCCGCATCCGACGGATAGCGCCCTGCGGCAGAGCCGGTGTCGAGGCCGATGTCGAAGGTCTCGTTGATGGAGAAGTAGGCCGGCGGCGTGGTGGCCACCCGCCCCTCGCCCTGCGGCTCACCGTCGAGCGTGAGGCGCGCGGTGCCGCCCTTGCCGAAGCCCCCGCCGTCGTAATCGAAGTCCACCTGCACGACGTGCCGGCCGGCCCCGAGGGGCTTCCCGCCCGCGAGCTCGATCGAACCGGCCTCGAAGGCGCGATAGTGGAAGGCGGGCTTACCTTCAGAGTCGAGATAGAGCGACCAGCCCGCAGGCGCTCCGCCCATGGCAGCGATCACACCTCGCGCCTCGGAGCCGGGCACCTCGATCGTCGCCGACACGCTCCACGAGCGATTGAAGATCGGCGGTGCGCCCTTCTCCGGGATGCCCACCGCGCCGGAATAGTAGGTGAACTCCGTACGCCCGCCCGTGAGACTCGGGAGCTTCGCATTCAGCACCTGGCCCTTCAAGGGCAGGACCTGATTGCGTTCGGCCTCCTGCATAAAGAGCGCCTGCAGAGCTTCGAGACGCTCGGGCTCCTTCGCGGCGAGATCGTGCGCCTGGGAGAAGTCGCGCCTGAGATCGTAGAGCTCCCAGCGGTCGGACTCGAAAGGCTTCTGGCTCATCGAGATGACCTGCCACGGAAGCCGCGCGTGAAACGCCGAGGCCATCCAGCCCTCGTGATAGATCGCCCGATGCCCGAAGATCTCGAAGTACTGAGTGGTGTGGCGCTCGGGCGCCTTCGCATCGGCGAAGCTGTAGACGAGACTCGTGCCATCGAGCGGCTTCTGGCGGATGCCCTGGAACACGGCGGGTGCGTCGAGGCCGGCAGCTTCCAGCACGGTCGGCAGGATGTCGTTCACGTGTCCGAACTGGCTGCGCAGCCCGCCGTGATCGTGGATGCGCTTCGGCCAGGTGATCACCATCGGATTGCGCGTGCCGCCGAGGTGTGACGCGACGCTCTTGGTCCACTGAAAGGGCGTATCCATCGCCCAGGCCCAGGCTGCCGGGTAATGTGGATAGGTCGCGGGACCCCCGAAGCTCTCGAGGCGGCCGAGCATCTGCGCCCGATCCTCCTGCAGCCCCTGGATGGCGCCCATGTAGTTCAGGCTGCCGAGCATGCCACCTTCGGCCGAGCCGCCATTGTCGCCCACGATGTAGACAAAGAGCGTGTTGTCGAACTCACCAGCTTCTTTGAGCGCCTGCACGATGCGCCCGACCTGCGCATCGGTGTGGGCGAGAAAGCCCGCGTAGACTTCCATCAGGCGCGAGGCGATCTTCTTGTCATCCGCGCCGAGTGCCTCCCAGGCCGGCAGCCCCTCGGGCCGGGGCGTGAGCACTGTGCCCTTCGGCACCACGCCAAGCTCTTTCTGTCGCGCCAGGATCTCCTCGCGCAGGCGGTCCCAGCCCTGTTCGAAACGTCCGCGGTACTTCTCGATCCACTCGCCCGGAGCCTGGAGCGGCGCATGCGTTGCGCCCGGAGCGAAGTAGAGGAAGAAAGGCTTCTCAGGCGTCACCGAGTGCTGGACGCGCATCCATGCTATCGCGCGGTTGGCAAGATCCTCGGTCAGGTGGTAGCCCTTGCCGGCCGGGCGCATCACGGGCGTCGTGCCCTCGATGAGGGTGGGTTCGAATTGATCCGTTTCGCCCCCGAGGAAACCGTAGAACTTCTCGAAACCCTGCCCGGTGGGCCAGCGATCGAAGGGACCCGATTGCGAGATCTCCCAATCGGGCGTCTGGTGCCACTTGCCGAAGGCCGCCGTGTTGTAGCCGTTATCCCGCAGGATCTCGGCCATCGTGGCCGCATCGCGCGCGTGCACGCCCTGATAGCCAGGCCGCTCATCGGCAGAGTTCATCACGGCGCCGATCCCGACGGCGTGCGCGTTGCGCCCGGAGAGGAGCGCTGCGCGCGTCGGCGAGCAGATGCCGGTAGTGTGGAAGCGGTTGTAGCGCAGACCCTCGCGGGCGAGGGCATCGAGCACAGGCGTTTCAGCAGGGCCACCGAAAGTCGAGGACGCCGCGAAACCCACGTCGTCCAGGAGTACGACGACCACGTTCGGCGCGCCCTTTGGTGCCTGCACCTGCAACGGTGGCGCGGGCGCTGCGACCCGCACTGCAGAGCTTGCGGCCGTCTGGCCGAAGGCTGCCGGCATAGACATGAGCGCAGTCAAAACGAGCGCGGTATCCCGCGCGAGGCGGACCATCGACGGCATCCTCACCCTCCAGTCATGAGCGGCCGTTGCTCGACGGTCAGTTTGCGGATTTCACCGCCGAAGCGCCCGTCGCCTGCATACTCGTCGGTGACCTGCGTATCGCCATCGAAGCCGACGTCGAAGGTATCGGTCATCTCGACAGTCCGCACGATGGTGCGCTCGATCCGCCCCTGTCCCACTTCGCGCCCGTCGATGCTGATGCGCATGAGGCCGCCCCGCCCGACGCCTTCCGAGGCAAAGTCGTAGCGCACGGTCGTCGGTGCCCGTGGCACGCGCTCACCTGCCTCCACGCGGAAGACCCGGTCTGGCCGATGCGCGCCGGCCATGAGCACCACCGGCTTCCCCTCCTTCAGATAGAAACTCCAGCCCGCGAACTTCCCGCCGAGCGCCGCGAGCACCCCGCTGTCGCCCGCAGTGGTGTCGAGTTCCGCAGTGAGTGTGAAGGAGCCCCGGAAGTTCGGCGCGAGTTCGGCCGGAACGGTGACGTCCTTGCCCCAGTAGACATAGCTCGGACGCGGCTTCGCCCCGAGCGCCACCGCAGCCGCGAAGCGCGTCAGATCGAGCCGGTCGTCGAGCGGATAGACGTGGTTACGCTGCGCCTCACGGTCAAACAGCGCCTGCAGCTCGGCGAGCTTCCCCGGATTCCGGGATGCGAGATCATCGGCCTGAGAGAAATCGTGTTCGAGATCGTAGAGCTCCCAGTCGTAGTCCTCAGGCGTCGCCTTGTTCGCGAGCCGCTGACGCATCCAGGTGACGCGCGTCGGGGTGCTGGAAGCCATCCAGCCGTCATGATAGATGGCGCGGTTGCCCATCATCTCGAAGTACTGCGTCCGGCGGCGCCCCGGGACATCGGCGGACGCGAAGCTGTAAACCATGCTGATGCCATCCACGCGCTGCTGCGGTACGCCATTGACGCTCGTCGGCTGCGGCACGCCGGCGGCCTCGAGGATGGTGGGTGCCACATCGATCACGTGATGAAACTGGGTGCGAAGCCCTCGCGAGGCAATGCGTGCCGGCCAGGAGAGCACCATGCCATTGCGCACGCCACCCAGGTGCGAGGCAATCTGCTTTGTCCACTTGAGCGGCGTATCCAGCGCCCACGCCCAGCCCGCCGCATAGTTCTCGGTGGTGTTCGGGCCGCCGAGCTCGTCGAGCATGGCGAGCTGCTCGGCCTCGGTCTCCGCCGCCCCATTCGCGAAATTGCCCATCGGATTCGTGTGACCGAAAACCTCACCCTCGGCCGAGGCCCCGTTGTCACCTTCGATGAAAATCACCAGGGTATTGTCGAGCTTGCCCATGCGTGTGAGTTCGTCCACGAGCCGCCCGAACTGATAGTCCTGGTGCGCGAGCATCCCTGAGTAGACTTCCATCATGCGGGCGGTCGTGCGTTTCAGGCCCGGCGAGACGGCCTCCCACGCAGGAATCCCCGGCGGTCGCGGCGTGAGCTGTGCGTCCTGCGGCACCACACCGAGTGCCTTCTGGCGAGCGAGAATCTCATCACGCAGCTCATCCCAGCCCTGGTCGAAGCGACCCTTGAACTTCGCGATCCACTCCCTGGGTGCCTGATGCGGCGCATGCGCCGTTCCCGGCGCAAGGTAGATGAAGAAGGGCTTGTCCGGGTCACCGGCCTGCTGGTTGTGCACCCAGCGGATGGCGTCATCGATCAGTGCCTGGTCGAGCATGACACCCTTGGGTGCCGCCACGCGCGAGGTCCCGCGGTAGAGCGCCGGACTGAACTGGTTCGCCTCGGCGGCCACGAAGCCGTAGAAGTACTCGAAGCCCAGGCCCGTCGGCCACTGGTCGAAGGGTCCTGCCGCGGACGATGCGCCTGCCTGCACGTTATGGTGCTTGCCGAACATCGCGGTGTTGTAGCCGCTCTGCTTCAGCACCTCCGCCACCGTCGCAGCGCTCTTGGGCATGACGCCCGAATAGCCCGGATAGCCCGCCGCCAGATCGGTGACGATGCCGCTGCCCACCGCGTGGTGGTTGCGCCCCGTGAGGAGTGCCGCACGTGTCGGTGAACACATGGCTGTCGTGTGGAAGCGGTTGTACTTGAGGCCGCTCGCCGCAAGCCGGTCGAGATTCGGCGTGGGAATCGGCCCGCCGAAAGTGGACGATGCGGCGAAGCCTACATCGTCTGTCATGACCAGCAGCACGTTGGGCGCGCCTTCGGGGGCGCGCACCGGCTGAAGTGCGGCGGGTTTCGACTCGGCGTAGGTGCGCCCGATCGTACCGGTGAAAGGCGGCGGTGTCTTCGGCAGCACGACGCCGCCCGCCGTCGATGCCACTCCCTGCGCCCGGACTGCCGAAACCGCGAGCCCCGCAAGCAGACTCAAGGCAACGAACATGCTTCGATCGAATCTCATGATGCCCTCACCAGCGCCGACGCAGTTGCCCGCCGATGCGCCGCTTGCGCAGCTGTCCGGCGCGTTGTTCACGCGTGACCATGACCGTGTCCGGCGGCAGATGCTCGCGCACCTTCGCGAACGGGACTCGCGTCAGTGTCGGCATGGGATGCGAGTCCGCTTCGTACCATCGCCCGATGACCATGCCCTCGAGGTAACCGGCCGGATCGAGCCAGTTCCAGACGCCCGGATCCTGCAGCGAGATGACCGCCCGGAACCTGCCATCCGCGTCCAGCCGCGCCTGATGGCCATTCAGGCTGCTCTGGCGGTAGATGAACTCAGTGGCATTCCACAGGGCATCGTTGAGCTGCACGTTCCAGTAGCGCTGCTTCTTCGGCATGTCGGTCTCGAGGATCAGCGCCTCCTCCGGTCCGAGCTCGTACATGCCCTGCCAGTACACCTGCACCGGCAGCGATCCCCCAAGGCCCGTGAATTCGAAGCGGTTGACGATCCCGCGGTCCACGACATTCTTCTGGTACGTGAGCCACATGCGCGAAAGCCGCGCCGTGTACTCACCCAGGAGTCGCCTCAGCCTCTGGTCGATCTCCGCCGCACTCATGCGTGGCTTCAACGGCGCATCGGGTGCGATCGGATCCACCCGCTCGATGGCGAAACGCGCGTCCCGCTCATTGCCCCAGTCGTAAGATCTCTGCCGCACCATGATGCTCGAGACGCCGGCCTCCAGGGGCCACCAGTCGCCCGTGTAGCCATCTGGGCGCCGTCGGGAAAGCAGCACCTCGAACTCGCCGTTGGCACCGAGCGCGAGCTCGCTTACATCATGGAAACCCGCATTGTTCGCCGGCTGCGCAGGCTTCCCGGCAGATTCCTTGCTTAGAGACTCGGCGAGCTCGTCGGAGCCACCCATCAGATGCGGCGTCAGCACGAACGACAGGATGTGCACCGTCCCGCGCGTGCCCGAGATGCGATAGGTCCCCTTGTCATCCAGATGCGCGAGCCAGTACGTATCGTCGGGATTCGGCTGCAGAGTGAAGACCGAGTTCAGGAACGGCATCCAGTCCGGATAGCGGGCGTCGGACTGGAAATACATGAAATAGCCCGACGACAGGTTCATCGCCAGCTGTCGGTAGAGCTCCGCGCGAAGCTGCTCGCTTTCCGGCTCCAGCGTGATGCGCGCGAGCTCGCCAGCCGGTCGCAGGAGATCGAGATACTGCCCCCAGGACAGGAGGCCCTCGGGCAGCCCGCCTGCCGTTGCCGCCTTCCCCGCCACTTCCGCCATCGATGTCGACGGCAACATTGCCGCAGCGCCGCCTGCCAGCGCAGCACTGAACAGCTCCCTGCGCCCCACGCGCCCGCTGGCGGCAGAAGCCTTCGGAGTCCCGCGCGCGGCGCGCGCCGGCGCCTGTCATCACCCGTCACTCAAATGTCTCCACGAACATGCCCTCCGTCGCGGCGCCGATCACATTGCTGGCGTCACGCTGAGAGTAGTCCCGATCAGGGCTCTGCGCAAAGTGCCGATTTCTTCCAGTCCGGCCATCCGCAGGCAGCGGCAGGGATCGCGTGCGCGAAGATTTTGCGCCTGTCGACGCCGACCGCGTATCCTTCTGCCACCCGCTCCCGGCCAGGATTTTCGGGTCGGGACCCACCGAAGACACGGAGCCTGAGCCATGGCATCTGGAGCTTTCGCACACCTCCTCTCTCCCGGCCGTATCGGGCCACTCGAGCTCCGCAACCGCATCATCGTCACCGCCATGGGCGTCAATCTCGCCGAACCCGATGGCACCTGCGGCGAGCGTATCCGTGCCTTTCACGAGGAGCAGGCTCGCGGTGGCGTGGCGCTGGTGAACACGGGGGTGGCAGGCGTCGCCTGGCCGGCCGGTGGAAATCAGCCGGGCCAGATCGCGATCTCCGACGACCGCTTCATCCCCGGAATCGCGGCGATGGCCGAAGCGATCCACCGCCACGGGGCGAAGTTCTCGCTGCAGCTGCATCACGGTGGTCTCGTCGCACCCGAAGACATGAAGGCGGGGCGGCCGCTCTGGGTGCCTTCACTCCCCGAACCGCCGAAGAGGGACGTCAGCAGCATGTGGCTGCTCGAGGAGATCGCCAAGTCACCCGCACCCCAGATCAGGAACGTGGACTTCAGGGTCATGACGGCCGACGACATCCGCACCGTCGTGAATCAGTTTGCAGCAGCCGCGGTACGCGCGAAGCGTGCGGGTGCCGACGGCGTCGAAGTCCACGGCGGCCACGGTTACCTCCTCTCCTCTTTCGTCTCACCGCGCTCGAACCGGCGCACGGACGAATACGGCGGCAGCCTCGAGAACCGTGTGCGCTTCCTTCTCGAGGTGCTGCGCGCCGTGCGCGCCGCGGTCGGCCCCGACTTTGCGATGTGGTGCAAGCTCGATTCCCGGGAGGTCGGCAAGGAGGGCGGGATCACCATCGACGATGCGAAACGCACGGCGTGCATGGCCCAGGACGCGGGTGCGAACGCGATCACCGTCACGGCCTACCACGATACGGACCATGGAAAGCTCCACTCCGCCTCGCACACTCCACATGAGCCAGGTGTGAACCTGCCTTTGCTGCGGCCATCAAGGCGGCAGTCCGTATTCCCGTCATCGCCTCCGGTCGTGTCGAGCCCGAAGTGGGCGATGCGCGCATCGCCGACGGCTCCATCGACTTCGTGGCGATGGGTCGAAAACTCCTCGCTGACCCGCATCTCCCGAGGAAGCTGAAGGAAGGCCGCCCTCAGGATGTTCTGCCCTGCATCTATTGCTATACGTGTATCAGCGCAATCTACATCCAGGAGCATGCGCGCTGCGCCGTGAATCCCGAGACGTGTTTCGAGTCACTCCGGCCGGCACCGCCCGCCGCGGCGACGCGCAAACGCGTGGTGGTCGTGGGCGGCGGACCCGGCGGCATGGAAGCAGCGCGCCGCCTCGATCGCGCCGGGCACGAGGTCGTGCTGCTCGAGCGTGGTGATCAGCTGGGTGGAACGCTCCGCTTCGCGGCACTGGCTTACGCTGCCAACGAGCGGCTGCTCGACTGGCTCGCGCGCCAGGTCGAAGCCTCGCACGTGGAAGTACGCCTCGGCACGGTTGCGACGCCCGAACTCCTGCGATCTCTCTCGGCAGATGCGGTCGTCGTCGCAACCGGCGCCCGTCGCAGCATGCCCCCGATCCCGGGCAGTGATCTCCCTCACGTCTTCAGCGGCGACGATCTGCGGCGACTCGTACTGGGAGAGAGCTCGGAGGCCCTGGAGAAGAAGACCGGCTGGACGACGCGGCTCGCGACGAAGATCGGCGCCGCCACCGGCATGACGGCCAACCTCGACTTCGTACGCAGGGCGACGCACCAGTGGATGCCACTCGGCAAGCGCATCGCCATCGTCGGCGGCGAGCTCGTCGGCCTCGAACTGGCCGAGTTCCTGAGCGAGCGTGGTCGCACGGTGGGAGTGGTCGATGACGTCCCGCGACTCGGAGCAGGTCTCACGATCGTGCGACGTATGCGCCTCATCGAAGAGCTCGAAGAGCACGGCGTCACATTGCGTGCTGGCGCGAGCGATATCCGCATCGAGGCCGAGTGCGTGCGCTTCACGGATGCCGCAGGCCAGGGTGCCGCGATCCTGGCTGATCACGTCATCGTCGCCAAGGGCGCGAGCGGAGACCTGGCGCTCGCGGAGCAGCTGCGCGCGGCGAGCTTCGCGGTGCACGTGGTCGGCGACTGCCGCGGCGTGAGTTACATCGAGGGTGCGATGCGCAGCGCCGCGGAGGTCGCCGCGGCGATCTAGATGCCCGTCCCGCCGTCCACGGCGAGATTAGCGCCCGTGACGAAGCTCGCCGCGCCGCTGACGAGGAACAGCACCGCATAGGCCACCTCGTCCGGTTGGGCATGGCGCGCGAGCGGCGTCATGCCCAGTGTGAAGTCGTAGGCCTTCTGGTCCTTGATCGTCCAGTCACCCATGGCGGTCTCGACGAGACCACAGCTGATCGTGTTCACCCGCACGCCGTGCGTCCCGAATTCCTTGGCGAACACTTCGGTGAGCGTATTCACCGCCCTCTTCGAGACGCAGTAGGCCCCGATGAGCGGGCTCGTCCGCAACGCTCCCGTGGAACTGATGTTGACGATCGAGCCCGAGCGGCGAGCAGCCATGGCGCGCCCGAGACGCGCGCTGAGCAGAAACGGCCCGCGCAGATTCACGTCCATGATCTTCTGCCAGAGCTCGAGCGAGGTGCCAGAGAAGGGCTCCTTCACGAGTGGACTGATGCCGGCATTGTTCACGAGGGTGTCGACGTGCAGCGCCCGGCGCTCGAGCTCGGCGAGCAGGGCCTCGACGTCCTCGATCCGCCCGATGTGCGCAGGGATGGCCTCCGCCTTCCCTCCCGCCGACCGGATCCCTCTCACCACCTCGTCCAGGTCGGCGCCGTTGCGGGAAGAGACGACCACGTGCGCACCCGCCTGCGCCAGCAACTCCGCCGTGGCACGGCCGATGCCACGCGAGCCGCCCGTCACGAGCGCCGTCCTGCCTTCGAGAGAGAACCTGTTCCACCATGCCATCATGCGTCTCCTTGCGATGATCCGTCTGTATGCGACGGCGCGCTGCGCGGCGTGAAGCCGTGGCCGCCGTCGATGTAAATGTGCTGTCCCGTGATCCACGCGCCCTCGTCGCTGCACAGGAAGGCCACGAGATTGGCGATATCCCCGCCCGTGCCTGCGCGCCCGAGTGGCACGAAGCTTCTGATGACGCTCTCCCAGAGCGCGGTGCTCCGCAGTTCGTCATGGCGACTCGTGTCGATGATGCCCGGGCACACGGCGTTGACACGGATCCGGTGCGGCCCGAGCTCGGCGGCCATGACAGTCGAAAGCGCGTTCACCGCCGCCTTCGATGCGGCGTAGACCCCGCTATCCGCCGACAGCAGGCGCGCCGACAGACTGGAGATGTTCACGATGCTGCCGCCGCGGCCCTGCGCCACCATCCGACGCGCGACAGCCTGCGACATGTAGAAGGTGCCGTGCAGATTCGTGGCGATGACCCGATGCCACTCGGGAACGGGCAGATCGACGACGGGCACACGGTCGGATCCGAAGGCCGATCCGGCGTTGTTCACAAGCACATCGATGTCGCCAAATTCGCGTGTAACGCGCTCCAGGAGTGTTTGCACTGCCTCGGCGTCCGCCACATCGCAGACCGCGGCCAGCGCGCGACGCCCGAGCGTGCGGATCTCCTCCGCTACCGATTCGACATCGCGCCAGCCAGCGCGCCGCTCATCCTCAGGGTAGCGCTCGGGCGCCCTTCCGCTGCCGGTCACGACCACGTCGCAGCCCGCACGGGCCAGCACCAGGGCAATCGAGCGGCCGATGCTCCTCATGCGCCCGGCACCGGTGACGATTGCCGTCCTGCCCTCGAGGCCCGTCAGAGTGACCGCCATGGTGTTCCTCTCCGGCTAGATCACGCCGCGCGCACGCAGGTGTCCGATGCGCTCCCAGTCGTAACCGAGCAACTCCTGCAGCACCTCCTCCGTATGCTGTCCGAGCTCAGGCGCCGCAGCCCGGATGGATGCCGGCGTCGCGGAGAGTCCCACCGGGAAACCAACCATGCGTGTCGGACCGTGCTGGGGATGATCGAACTCCGTGACGTACTCGTTGGCCCGTACCTGGGGATCATCCGGGAGATCTTCCAGGCGATTGACCGGTGCGACGATGAAATCCGCGCTCGCGGCGCGCAGCTGCGCCAGCCACTCCGCACGCGGGCGGCTGGCAAAGCGCTCATCGAGCGCTGCCACGGCCGCCGTGGCGGCCGCATCGCCGCTCGCAGCCGACGCGCGAGCCCCGCTCCACAGGCCTTCGATCTCAGGAGCGCCGAGGGCGCGACAGAATGCCGCCCAATGGCGCTCGCCCTGTGCCATGCCGAGCACGAGCCAGAGCCCGTCCGCGCAGCGGTAGTGATTCCAGAGCGGATTTGCCGACTCGCTGCGGCGCACGCGCGGGATCGCTGTCCCCAGCATGAGCCTGGCGGAGAGATTGAGCCCCTGCAGGAGCGCCATCGATCCGAGTTGGGACACGTCGACCTTCTGCCCCATGCCATGACGCTCACGTGCGACCAAGGCGGCGAGCACGCCCCAGGCGAGCATGATGCCGCTCATCTGGTCCGCGATGCCGCCGGCGATCTGCTGCGGTGGGGCGTCGGGCTCGCCCACTGCGAGCATGAGCCCCGATCGGGCAATGCCCATCTGGTCCATCGCGGCCACGGCGGCCTCGGGGCCCTTGGGCCCGAAGCCCGTCGCGTGCGCATAGATGAGCCTCGGGTTGTGGTCACGCAGAGTCTCGTAGTCGAGTCCGAGACGCTCGGCCACTCCGACGCGGAAGTTCTGTGCGAAGACATCCGCGCGCTTCACGAGTTCGTGGACGATCTCGCGCGCTTCCGGTTTCTTCAGGTCGAGCGCAAGGCTCTTCTTGTTGCGGTTGTTCGCCTCGATGTAGAAGTTCGGGCGTTCTGCGAGACCCATACCAGAGAGGCGCACCAGACCACGGCCCGGGTCGCCCTCGAGCGCCTCGAGCTTGATGACCTCCGCCCCAAGATCGCCGAGCAGCGCCGTGCCGATGGGTCCCTGCTGCCAGATGGTCCAGTCGAGGACGCGAATGCCTTCCAGTGCCAGGGTCATGAGTGCCTCCTACGTGTTGCGCCTGCCGCCATGCTGTCTCCGGCACGGGGGGGGGGGGGGGGGGGGGGGGGGGGCTGCGTGCGGGGGGTCTGGAACTGACGGCGTGGGGCGGGCTGTGGGGTCGAAGTCGCTTGGGCACAGGCCGGGACCCGGATCGGGTGGGGGGGGGGGGCGTGAGCTGGGAGGAGGGGTCGAGCCGGAGTGCCGGGTGGTGTTGCTGGCGGCGCGTGGCCTGGCGTCCGTGCGGCGTGGCCCGCGCGTGCGCCTCGTGGCGCTGAGCTGAGCCGCTGCGCGCGGGTTGGGCCCGGTGTGGGCGCGGGTGTGGGCAGCGGCCAGGCCGTTGGCTGATAGGCGCCGTCTGGCCGGTGAAGGTCCGAACCTGGGTGACGGCGCGCACCCTTCTCAGCGCGCCACCCTCACCGGCAGCACGGCCAGCGCTGCAAACAGCATGATGCCTGCGAAGGCGAGGAACGCCGGCTCATAGCTCCCGGACACGTCATAGGCATGCCCCACATAGCGCAGACACGTGAGTGTGAGCGGCATCTGCACCGGGATCATCAGCCCCATCGCAGTCCCGAACGACGCGGCTCCGAAGCGGGCCCCGATGAACGCCGCCCAGAGCGGCATCACGCCCCCAATGGCCATGCCGACCAGGAGCGACGCGACGAAGAGCGTACCGTAGCCGGTTTGCGCAAGCAGACAGCCGAGATAGACCTCGGTGAGCACTGCCACGGTCCAAACCAGCCAGCGCATGTCGATGCGATCGGCGAGCGTCCCGACGATGAGCTTGCCGGCAATCGCCGAGCCCGAGATCGCGGACACCAGAAGGCTGGCCGCCTGCAGTGAAAATCCCCGATCCGTGCCGTGGGCGATGAGCGAAGCGAGCAGCGCCTGATCGACACCCGTGATCAGTCCGACACAGAGTGCGAGCAGCCAGAAGTCACGCGCACGGAGGAGTTCCCCCACCGTCCACCGGCGCACATCGGGTCCCTCTGGCCGCGCGTGGGACGCTGGCGCAGGCGCGTCCTCCCGGGCAGAGTCCTCCTGATCACGTTCGCGGATGATCATCAGCGCCAGCGGCACGATGAGCAGCGCCGTCGCGGCGCCCATGAGGGTCAGCGCCATGCGCCAGCCAAGAGCCTCGACCAGGAGTGCCATCAGGGGCAACACGACGAGACCCCCTGCGGAGGAGGAGACCGCCAGCACGCCGAGAGCGCGTCCGCGGTGATGATCGAACCAGCGCGCAATGAGCGTCGAGCCGGCCAGCGGACCCAGCGCGGCCGCTCCGATCGCCAGTGGCAGAACCGTCGCCGCAGCCATCAGCCACAGCGATCGCGTCGCGGCGACGGCCGCACAGCCGAGGCCGAATACCAGCGCCGCGCCGGCAAACAGCACGCGGCCTGGCAGCCGATCGAAGGCCCGGCCGATGAAGGGCGAGGCCGCAGCCATGCCAACGAGCAGCAGGATCAGGCCACTGTTGACATCAGCGCGCGACAGTCCGTATTCGGCAGCCATCGGCTTGACGAGCAAGCCGAAGCCATAGGCTGTCGTGCCCATCGCCAGCAGTTGCGCGAGAAAGGCAACGGCCACGATGGCCCAGCCATACTGGAGGCGCGCGGCTACTTGGGCACCTCGATGGCCGGCATGCGTGCGGATGCGGCCCCGTCCACCGGCAGCACCGCGCCGTTTACGAAGCTCGCCTCGTCGGACGCGAGAAAGAGTGCGGCCGCAGCAATCTCGTCCGGCCTCCCGAAGCGCCCCGGCAGCAGCGTCGCCTCATAGGCGGGTACTCCACCCGGAAGGCTCCGTGCCCAGGCAAGAATCGCAGGTGTCTCGATCGCTCCGGGCGAGATGGCATTGATGCGTACGCCGCTTCGGGCATTCTCCACGGCCGCCGACTGAGTGAGATTGTTGACACCGGCTTTCGCCGCCCCGTAGGTGGCAAGACCCGGCGAGCCGCCAAAGCCTGCACCCGACGAAATATTGATGATGCTCCCGGAACCCCGAGGCAGCATGACGCGAAGCGCAGCGCGCACGCCGTAGAACGCCGAGGAGAGCGTCAGCGCGAGCACCCGCTGCCACTCCTCGTCCGTCGCATCCTTCAGCCAGCCGGCGATCGACTGCCCGACGTTGTTGACCATCACATCGAGCCGCCCAAAGCGCTCGACGGCGCTCCCGACCAGCGCATCGACCTCGGCCGCATGCGTGACATCACAGCGGCACGCCGTGACCTCCCGGGTCCCGGCGGCCAGTGTCTCGACGGCCTCGGTCCGAATGTCTGCCGCGATCACTCGAGCGCCGGCTCCGGCCAGGCGTCGTGCGATCGCAGCCCCAATGCCCGAGCCTGCGCCGGTGACGATGGCGGTGCGCCCCTCGAGACTCATGGGCGCGGTCCTCATGGCATGTACACCCCACCACTGATGGAAATCAGCTGACCCGTGATGTAGCCCGAGATCTCGGAGGCGAGGAACATGGCGAGATGGGCCACCTCCTCGGGGCGCCCGAGCCGCTTGATCGGCAGATGGCTCATGTTCGGCAGCGTCCCGGCCTCGAGCGCCTTCTGCATCCCCTCGGGTGTGCCGACGAATTCCAGCCGGTTCCAGAAGCTGCCTGCCGAAATGTCCTCGTCCCGGTGCGGCACGATCCAGCCGGGGGCGATCGTGTTCACGCGCACGCCCTTTGGGCCCCACTCGTAGGCGAGCGCCTTCGAGAAACTGTTCACGAAACCCTTGGTCGAGCCGTAGTGCACCACCTGCTGGGCTGCCTCCCCGAGAAGAGAGGAGTTCGAGGAAATGTTGACGACGCTCCCCCTGCCTCGCGAGAGCATGTCCTGGGCGACAGCGAGTGTGCAGTTGACGACGCCATCGATATTAAGGGCGAGCTCCCAGCGGCGCGTCTCGTCGTCGAGTTCCTCGAAGGCGCAGCTGCGTTTGACGCCCCCCGCGTTGTTGACCAGCGCGTCCACAGGCCCGAAGCGCTGCTGCGCTTGTGCGATCATGGCGTCCACGCTCGCGCGCTTCGTGACATCGGTCGACACCGGCAGCACGCTGCCCGCGAAGCCCTGTTCCCGCGCCAGGGCCGCAAGCTTCTCGCCTACTTTCATGTCGCGTGATGCAGAGACCACGTTCGCCCCTTCGCGTGCGAACTCCATCACCAGACCCTGACCGATCCCACCGCTCCCGCCGGTAATGACGACGGTCTTGCCCTTCAGTCCGAGATCCATGCCTTCGCTCCTCTGTTCATCCGGGATCAGACTTCGTTCCGAACGCCGTGAAATCGCTGGTAGCGCGCATAGAGCCGGCGCTCGCGCTCGATCTGCGCACCGTCGCTCACCTCGTAGCGGTGCGCACCGAACTTTCCCTTCGGCTTGTGTGCGAGGTAAGCCTCCATGCCGGCCTGCGCTGCGGCGGTCCACTGCAGTCCGGCGCGGTCGTAGAGCGAACGCACCGCCTCGATCGGCCGCTCGATGAGATCCGCGAACTGGAAGTCGTGAATCCGTGCACGCGGGATCTCGCCCTTCTCGATCTGATCGATCACCAGGTTCATCCCGGCTGCGACGCCCTCCGGCTCGAGCACGCGTTCGAAAGCCTCCGCGTCGAAGACCTTGTCACTGCGCATCCAGTAGATCGTGCCGAGCAGATTGGTGACCGAGGCCCGGGTCACAATCGGATCGCGATGAGTGTAGATCACGCGGGCATCCGGGAAGACCTTGAACAGCGTCGGCAGGCTCCAGATGTGCGACGGCGACTTGAGGAGCCAGTAGCGGCGGGGGTTGCGCCATTGCAGGAGTTTCAGCATGCGCCGGTAGTAGGCGTACGGGTAGGTCAGGTCCGCCTTCATCAGCCAGGCATAGTAGCCCGGCACCTGGAAAATCCCCGTGAGGTTGTCACTGACGAAAGTGCAGTTCATCGCCACCTTGCATTCGTTGGGGATCGTGGCCCCAAGCTCGTGCATGGTGCGAAAGGTCGGCGCAACCCGATACCACTGCGTGAGCAGATGCTCCGCCCTGGCGATCCGCGGGTCGGTCCGGTAGGTCGCGGCTTCCGGCGGTGGGCACGGAAACATGATCTCCCAGTTCGTCGGCACGCCGAATTGCGCATCCTGGGACAGCAGCTCGAAGAGGATCGAGGTGCCGGAGCGGGGCTGTCCGACGATGAAGACGGGCTCTGCGAGCACTTCCGCATCGATCTCCGGATGGCGACGGTATGCCTCCTCGATCTCCAGCCGCTCCTGCAGCCAGATGAGCAGATCGCTGCGCGTCATCAGCCGTCCGAAGAGGTTGAGCTCCGCCTCCTCCTCGAGCGATTTCACCAGAACCTCGAAGGGCTCGCGCCACTCGCCGGAGCCGAAGTCCGAGAGGCCCGTGTTGCGCATCGCCGTCTCGAGAAGCTCGCCCGGCTGCAGCGGCACCAGGCTCGCGATGTCCATGCTGCGCCCTTCCTCGTTGACGCGGGCGACCCACTCCGGTCGCGGCGGTGGCGTCCACGCTCCGTTCCGCTCCTGTGCCATGCGCCTCTCCTCGTGCGGCCTCAGAGATTGCCGAAGCGGTTGATGACGCCACGACGACGGGCCGCGAGCTGCTCGCACCGCGCCTCCGGGGTGATGCGCCTGGCGTTCTGCGGCAGGTATCTGAACAGCTCCGCCGTCTTGACCTGCGTGGCCTTCGGCTCCGGGCAGCTCTCCGCCCGCATCCAGCGGTAGGTGACGTAGCCTTCGGCGAAACCCGATGTCTCGAGCCAGTTCGGCAGGCCAGGGTCCTCGTGGGCGATCACCACGATCAGCTCACCGTCGTCCTCGAGCTCGGCATAATGACAGTTCGTGTTCGAGAGCCGGTAGCGATAGTCCATGCTCGTCCACCAGAAATTACCGAACTCGACCGCCCAGTACGGACAGGCGGGCGGGCGCACACGCACGATCAGCGCTTCGTCCGGTGGCAGCGCCCAGTAGGCAATCATCGGTTCGCCGCCAGGCGTGGCGTCGATGGCCTGGTCCGCGAGCTGCTTGTAGGACCGGAAGGTGTTCGGCATGACCTTCCACATGTTGATCATGCGGACCCAGAACGCGAGCGACTCTCCCACCCATCGCGCCGAGGCCTGCAGCTGCTCGGCCAGCCTCTCGGGCGTGATCGGTGCCGGCGGGCTCATGTCGCCCGTCAGACGGTCGATGCGCGCCTTCATCGGCCGTTCGTGCTCCCAGTCGGCGAAGAACTGACGAAAAGTGATCCGGAAGGTCTCAGGCGTCGTCCTCAGCCAGTTGCCCGGATGCGGCGTCGGGCTGCAAATGAGTTCGAAGCAGCCGTCCGGCCCGACCTCGAGATCGCGGCCGAAAAGAGTGTGGGCGACCTTGCCGCCCCAGGGCGTCTGGCCGCGCTCGACCGAAGTGATCCCGAAGAAGCGCGCGGTACCGCGATCGCCGCTGATCCGATAAGTGTCGGTGCCATTGATGGTCGCACCGACGTAGACCGCATCGGTGTTGTCACCGCCCTGCTTCCGTACGGGATCGAAGTAGTGAATCAGCTCGGGATACCGGGGATCCGCGTAGTCGTGATGGAAATTCAGTGCAAGAGAGATGTTGCGCGCCAGCGCTTCGAAGCCCGCGGCACGCGTCGCGACCTGCGCCGGGACGGGCGCGCGGAGCGGAATATCCACCGCGCGCTTCAGCTCGTCGCAGAAGCTCTCCCACGCACGCCGAAGTACTCTCTCATGATCGTCGCTCATCGCGGCTTCCGATGCTTCCTGAGATCCTGGACGACACCGGCCCAATGGCCCGGATCCGGGCACCGGTTGTGCGTGAGACTGACCCCGTCCGCGATCCCCTCGAGGCGCGCCTGCAGCTTCGTGGCAATGGTGTGTGGTTCGCCGACCACCGCGATCTCGTTCAGGATGTCATCGGTGATGAGACTCGTCATGTCGTCCCAGCGTCCGGCCTTCGACAGGCGGTTCAGTTCCCCGTGAATGCCTTCCCACCCGTGGCAGGCCAGCGTCGGTCGATAGGCGGGCGTCGATCCATAGAAGGCGAGCTGCTTGCGTGCGGCGAGCTTTGAGGCTTCGAGCGCCTCCTCGGTTGCGGCAGTGACCACGAGCGTCGCGCAGATCACCTCGAGGTCGGCGCGCTGGCGCCCGGATTTCGCGAGTCCCGCCTCGAGCGCCGGCAGCGTGTTCTCGAGAAGCGAGCGCCGGGTATTGAAGGGATGGGCAATGAAGCCGTCGGCCGCCTCACCGGCCACGGCGGTCATCATCGGGCCGAATCCACCGGTGAGAATGGGCGGCGGCCCGAAGGGATTGGGTCCCGGATTGAAGGCCGGGATCATGATCGTGTGCGTGTAGAACCGGCCGCGGAAGTTCAGCTCTGACCGACCCTCCCAGCAGCTCCAGATCGCCTTGATGGCGAGCACGATCTCGCGCATGCGCTCGGCCGGATGCGACCACACGGAGCTGAACCGCTTCTCGATGTGAGGCTTCACCTGGGAGCCGAGCCCGAGCACGAAGCGCCCGCCGGTGATCGACTGCAGGTCGTAGCCCAGATTGGCGAGGTTCATGGGATTCCGGGCAAAGGCAATCGCGATGCCCGTGCCGAGGCGCAGCTTCTGCGTGTGCTCGGCGGCGACGGCCAGCGGCACGAAGGGATCGTGCTTCGCCTCGAAGGAGAACACTCCGTCGTAACCGATCCTCTCGAGCTCCGGATAGATCGTACGTGCCTGACGCGGGTCCTCGAGGGGGGCCGTGGTGTAGACCTTCATGGCTGGATCGACACTCCTGTGAGTCAGAAATTCTTCGGCAAGCCATGCTTGCGCGTCGCAATGATGTTCTTCTGCACCTCGGAGGTGCCTCCACCGATCGTCTCGAGCACCGTGAGCGTATAGCTGCCCGGAGCACGACCCGAGAGCGGCGCGTCCGGTGCGCCGGCCAGCAGCTGGCTGCCGACGCCCACGATCTCCATCGTCGCATCGGCCAGACGGCGGGAAAATTCCGTCGCGTAGAGCTTGTACTCGGACGCCTGGATGGTGGGCGTCCTGTTCGCATCGAGTGCCGCATCGACGAAGCGCACACCGAGAAGACGCGCCACTTCGCACTCGGTCGCGAGCTGAGCCACTCTCTGCCGGATGATCGCGTCGTCCTTCAGGGATTTGCCGTCGCGCTGTCCGCTCTTCACGAAATCACACAGCAGCTCGACGCGCGCGCGGATCGGCGAGAAGGTGAACATGCCGAAGCGCTCCAGGTCGAGCGCTTCGGCAATGTACTGGAACCCCTTGTTCAGTTCCCCGACCCGGTAATCGTCATGCACGAAGACATCGTCGAAGAAGACCGCATTCGTCCGTTCACCACCGATGGTATGCATCGGGTGGATCGTGAGTCCTGGATGGTCCATGGATACCAGAAAGAGCGAAATGCCGTGGTGCTTCGGCGCATCCGGATCGGTGCGAGCCCCCACCCAATACCAGTCCGCGAAGTGCGCCGAGGTCGTGAAGACCTTTTGCCCGTTCAGCACCCAACCTTCGCCCGCGCGCTCGGCCGAGACGCATGGCGGCCGCATCGAGCCGGCCGACGGCTCGAAGTAGCCGATGGCGAATTCGATCTCGGCATTCAGGATCCTGGGGAGAACTCCCGCCAGTTTCCCCGACGCGACTTTGATGAGAGTCTTCCCGACCACGCCTGTGCCCTTGCCGAGCTGTGGCGCACCGACCGAGGAAAGTTTCTCGTTCAGCAGGTATTCGTAGAATCCCCGCCCGCCCTGGCCGCCGAGCTCCTTCGGCCAGGTGATGCCGAGCCAGCCCTGCCCCGCCAGTCGCTTCATGAAGGTACGCCGCTCAGGCGTATCCACCAGCTGTGCCAGATTCTCCCGACCGGGATCCATCACCCGCGGATCGTGGTTCGCCCTGAGGAATCCATCCACCTCCCGCAGGAAGGACTGCTCGTCACGAGAGAACTCGAAGTCCATGCGGGCATCCTATGCGCTTGACTGACCGCGGTCAATGAGTTTCGGATGGCTCAGGTGACGAGAGCCTCGGCCAGGAGTTTCGTCAGGAGCGCGAGCTGCCGGCGGCTCGTCTCGAAGGAGGACTGAGGATTGAGCAGAAACCCGAAGAAGCTGAGCCGCAGGCAGTCGGCGAGTCTCGCCGCATTCACACCCGAGCGGATCACTCCCTCCCGCTGGAGCCGGCCGATCTGTCTCGCAAGCGCCACGCCAAAGGCGGTGTGTCCCACGCCGAGCCGCGGGACCCCCCAGGCGGACGATAGCCAGGTTGATCTGGCGCACGAGCTCGACATCGCCGACAGCCTGATGCTCCTCCATGACGATTTTGGTCAGGCGCTGCAGGAACGCCCGCGCGTCGGGAACGTCCTGGAGCTCCGCACTGATCCTCTCTGCCATCGCCTCCGAGATCCGCTGCTGTCTTGCCAGCAGCACGTGATCCTTCGTGGGGAAATGAAAAAAGAACGTGCCCTTGGCAACGCCGGCCCGCCGGCAGATCTCGCTCACGGTCGCCTGCTCGACCCCGACCCTCCTGAACTCGCTCAGCGCCGCCTCGTAGACGCGGCTGAAAGTATCCTGGCGCTGCAGCGTGCGGGCAGTCGGTGGCTTCGGGCAGGTCATTGGCAGGCGACATCCATGGAGCGTGCTGGATCATAGCAGCCACACCGCCCGCGGCCCCGGCTCACCAGCCCTGCGACCCCGGCCTCATTCGAGCCGCCGCGCATAGCCCCGTGCCCGCGCGGCCTGTTGCGCGCGCCGTTGCGCGGGCGTGACGAATCTCGTTCCCGCCGGCAGCGCCTCCTCCAGCTGCGTGCGCTTCACGACTCGTGCGTCACGCACCGCCCGTTCACCGCTCGTACCCTCGGGCAGCGCCTGCCAGCGGATCGCGAACATCCCCGATCCAAGTGCATCGGTGTCGAGCCAGTTGTAGACCCCCGGATCGCTGGCCGTCACGACGAACGTGATCGTGCCATCCGGGTTCGCCGCCGCCTGGGCATTGTTGAGACTGCTCGTCCGCCCGATGTACTCCAGAGCCACCCCCCATGGGTCGGTGAGCTGAAAGCCGAGCGATCGGGCCCCGAGTGGATCGACCGTCACGACGAGCGCCTCATCGCTGCCGAGCTCGAAATGACCACTGCTGGAGAAGCCCCGGCCGCCGGGCCGATGACGAGGCGCAGCGACCTGATTGCGGGGCTTCGAATAGACGAAGCGGTTGTCGTAGGCTACCCAGTACGGTCCGATCAGCGACAGCAGCTCCGCGGCGCGCCGGGCCACCTCGGCCTCGGTCCGGGGCCGCGCGAGGGCTGGGCCCGCAACGCGACGAATCTCGAGGGCCACGGGCTTCTGTGTGGTCCAGTCCGTGAGCAGGTCCCGTACGAGCAGCGGGTACTTGCCCTCGCGCGGCAGCTGGAGGTGATTGGAGCGGCCGCCGGCCGGATCGCGATCCACGGTGACAGTGAACGAGCCGTCCGGGGCAATCTTCATCCCATCGCTGCGCAGCGTCGTGAGTATCTGCCCACCCTCGACGCTTACAGGCGTCGTCCCCGGAATCGAGTCCATCACCACGAAGTGCAGTTCGGCCGGGCCCGGATGCCGCACCCGGCCGCGGATCTCGTATCGCGCCCCGCTGTCGACGGTCGTCTCGCGGTAGACATTGTCGGGATTCTCGATGCCGAAGCCTGCGCGCGGTGCCTCGATCCCGAACCAGCGATGTGGGGCATTGCCAATCCACAGAAAGACCGGGCGGTCCGCGTCGTCGATCACCGCATAATACGCCGCGGCAGCCGCCACCGAATCCGCCGCCCGCCGGATCGTCGCCCCGCCGGCTGGAGTCGATCCCTGCGCGTCCTGCCGATACGTCTCCTCCAGTACCTCGATCTGTCTGCGCATCGGCGCACTCGCCAGTACACGCAGGGCGAGGGCCTCGCCCGCAAGCTGTTCCTTCGTGGCCAGCACAGAGCCACTCGCAGCCGCCAACGGTTGCGAGCTCGCCGCAACAGCGATCAGCGCAGCCAGGGCGGCGACCCGGCTCCTCACGTGGCGGTCGCTCACCCTCATTCGCCTGATCATGAGAGGTTCCTCAGAAACGCACGCTCAAGGTCATCCCGTAGGTACGAGGGTCCGGAAAGTAAGCGACGGCGAGACGCTGGAAATTGGCCCCGAAGTCAATGAAGAACTGCGGGTCGTCCTCGTTCAGGAGATTCCGGCCCCAGAGCGACAGCTCTCCCTTGAGTCCACCCATCGGGAACTCGCTCAGGATCGCCCGCGCATCGAGCATCGTGCGTCCGGGGCTGTGCGTGTTGTGCGCATCGATCTCCGTGGGGCTGGCCGGCCGAAGTGCGGCGGCGGACTGGTAGTAGCCGGAGAGCCTGCTGAGATCGACGATCAGGTCGAGCTTGCCGAAATCACGCTGCAACGCCGTCCACTGCACGCTCGTCGAGAAGCTGTACTTCGGGGCATACGGAAAAGAGCGGTTGTCCGCGACATCCACGCCCGCGTCGATGTACCGCTTGTATTCGGCATCGAGATAGCCGAACGCCGCCTGCAGGAACAGGGATTCGACCGGCCGCGCGCCGGCCTCAATCTCGATCCCGCGAACGCGTGCGGCACCGGCATTGACCACGGTGCTGGCCGCCGAGGTGACGGCGCGGAACACCGAGAGCTGCAGGTCCTTCGACTCATCCCAGAACGCGGCCACGTTGAGCGTCGCATGGTTGTCGAACAGCCTGGACTTCAGCCCGATCTCATAGCTGTTCTGTGTCTGCGGCTGGAACTGTGTCAGGACATCCGCCACGGTTGTGGAAACTCCGTTGAAGCCACCGCTGCGGTAGCCCTGCGCGTAGCGTGCATAGACATTCACGTCCGGATTGATCTTGTAAGCGAGCGTCGCCGTTGGCGACAGCTTGGAGAAGCTCGCATCCGGCGCCGCGCCATCGGGCAGATTGATCACGACCGCCTGCACCGGAGCGAGGCGTGCGAAATAGCGCTCGATGGTCTTCCTCTCGTCCGTGTAGCGCAGACCCGCCGTAAGCGTAAGCGAATCGGTCAGCTCGTAGTCACCCTGTGCGTAGGCTGCATACGCCCTGGTCGTGAATCCAAAGCGCGAATCCACACGCGAGAACCCATTGAAAAAGGACTGCGGGTTGAACACGAAGCCATCGTCTTCGAAATAGTAGAGCCCCGCGACATAGTTCAGCCGCGCCGCCCGCCCCGAGAGCTGAAACTCCTGGCTGAGTTGCCGATAACGCGTGTCTCGCGACGACAAGCCCAGTGAAAGCGGCGAACCATCGAGATCGAGCGCATCGTGGTAGGTCTGCTCGCGATAGGCGGTGATCGACTTCAGTGTGGCGGCATCCCCGAATCGCAGAGCCGCCGTGAGTGCATGCCCGTGATTGCGGGCATACTCATAATTCGGGCTGTTGAAGCTCACGTTCTCCGGCCGCTTCCGCGGAAACACGTAGGGCGCAAGAGTGCCCACGCCGCTGATCGGAGCGCCGTAGCCGGCCTGCTGATCCACCACGCTCAGGTCGAACACGTAATCCAGGACCAGCGCCTCGGTCGGCTCCGCCCGCAGCTGCAGCAT
This sequence comes from Gammaproteobacteria bacterium, assembly GCA_016707425.1. Lineage (GTDB taxonomy): Bacteria > Pseudomonadota > Gammaproteobacteria > Steroidobacterales > Steroidobacteraceae > JADJHU01. Next base: position 46,626 of record JADJHU010000018.1, on the reverse strand, counting down.
GACGCTCTTGCTGTCGAGCGTCTGTGCCTCGTCGGTCGCGGGGTTGCCGGCCACATCGTAGAAGCCGGCGCGCTCGGCCATCTGCCCGGAGAGCTTGGCACTGAAGAAGCCGAAGCGCGGCAGATCGAGCGACCCCCGGACGCGCCAGTAGTCGAAGTTTCCGTAGGACGCTTCGACCTTCCCCCCCTCCCCGCTCGGCTTCTTCGCGATGATGTTTACGGCGCCGCCGACGGTATTGCGCCCGTAGAGCGTGCCCTGCGGTCCGCGGAGCACCTCGATTCTCTCGATGTCCGCGACATCGAAGATCGAACCCTGAGCCTTGCCGATGTAAACACCATCGAGATACAGGCCGACCGAAGGTTCGAAGTAGAGCTGCGGGTTTCCCTGGACATTGCCCCGGATGGCGATCGTCGAGGTCGTCTGATTGGCCCCGGCGGGATCGATCTTGAGGTTGGGAGCGAGGCTGGTCAGGCTCGTGATCGTCGTGATCTGGTGCTTCTCGATGTAATCGGGGGCGATTGCCGAGATCGCGATCGGCACGTCCTGGAGATTCTGCTCGCGCTTCTGCGCGGTCACGACGATTTCCTGGAGTCCTGTGGTTTCCCCCGGCGGGTCGCCCGGGGCCTGCCCGGATGCAGCATGGGCAAGCGCCAGCGCTACGGGGCCGAGCAGGGTCGATACGAGAGTTCTGTTCATTGATTCCATATTCCTGTCTGTCGGAGTTGCATCACATCCAGCCGAAGCGGTTGTAGATCCCGCGGTGGCGTGCCGCGAGCTGCCCCTGCCGCTGCTCGGGCGTGATTCGCCTGATCTTCCCGGGCAATGCCCCCTCGAGCGCCGAGCGCTTCACCAGCGTGCACTGCGGCTGAGGTCTGGTGTCGGCGAACATCCAGCGCATGCCCATCATTCCTTCCGTGAAGCCGCCGGGATCGAGCCAGTTCGGAAGACCCGGGTCGTCATGTGCGACAACGGCGATGAGTTCCCCATCCTCCTCGAGCACCGCGTGATGCACGTTCGTGCCGGAGAGCCGGTACCGGTAGTCGTGGGTCTCCCACCAGGGGTTGTTGAACTCGAGATTCCAGAACCTGCACTGAGGCGGGCGCACGCGCACGATGAGCGCCGAGTCCTCCGGCACACTCCAGTAGCAGTTCCAGGGATCCCCGCCCGGCGTCGCGTCGACCTTGGTCGTGTCGAGGTCACGCCACCGCTGGAAGGTGTTCGGCTTGCGGGCGAAGATTCCGATCATCTTCTGCCAGAAGCTCACGGTGCTCTCGATCCAGGCCCCGGTGGACTCGAGCGCCGCCATCACCGTCTCGGCCGTGATCAGCGGTGGCGGAACCGGAGGACCGACCCGCTCGATCATGGCGCGCATCGGGCGCTCGTTCTCCCAGTCCGCGAAGAACTGTCGCACCGTGACCCGCAGTGTGTTCGGCCCGAGTTCGAGCCAGTTGCCTGGATGAGGCCTGGGGCTCAGGACCACCTCGAAGCGGCCGTCCGGCTCGACCTTCATATCGTGGCCGAAGAGATAGGCGCTCGAACGCCCCCCAAAAGGGGTCGGCCCCTTCTCGACCACCGTGATCGCAAAGAATCGGGCGGTGCCCCGATCACCGTGGAGGCGGTACGTCTGGGAGCCATCGAGATTCGCGCCTACGTAGAGCGCATCCTGGTTGTCTCCACCCTGCTTGCGCTGGGGATCGAAATAGTGGAGCAGTTCCGGATGCATCCCGTCGGCGTTGTGCAGAAGGAAGGACAGACCGAGGGAGAGGTTGTCGAGAATGTGCCGCAGCCCCGCCGCGCGATCGTAGGGGCGGCGCGACGCGCTCTGGGCGAAGCCGATCTCCGCCGATCTCCGCAGCGTCGCGAGGAAAGCGTCGAAGGCCTTCAGCATCTGCGCGTCCGAGGATCCCCCGCTCGCCTGCGCGAACGCCGGCGACGCCCCGCCTGCCAGGGCCGCCAGTGCACCCAGCACGCCGCCGGCCTCGAGCACGGTCCGGCGGGAAGTGGTGGGTGTCGCATTTGTCCCCGCCTCGTCCGGGCGGCCTCTTCGATCCATATTCATGGTGCCTCCGTCGCCTGCTGGCCTGCGCCAAAGAACTGAATGGCGTAGGCGGTGTCCACGTGTTCCCGGATCTCGCAGATCCGGCCGTCCCGAAATTCGAAGATGAATACATAGAAATTGCGGTATTCGCAGCCGCCGGTCTGCCGCGCCACCATTTCCGTTTCCGCCATCACGCGACTCGCGTCGCTCATCTGCGTCAGCACGCGGTGCCGGACCGTGCCCGGAAGGAACGTCGCCGTCGTCGCCTGCAGCATCATGTCGACGATTTTCGCCGCACCTCGATGGCGGCCAGCATAGGGGGCGACGGCCGTTCTCGGGACGACCCACTGTGCTTCCGGGTCCATGAGCGCAAGCATCGTCTCGCGGTCGGCGTTCGCGATGGCCTCGAAAAAGCCCGCGACGATGGTTTCCTGAGCGACATTCACGAGTCTTCTCCCCTCAGGTGACCGGCGAAGTGCGGGCGTGCTCCGCCCGGCCCATTCCACCGCGCATCAGCGCGCCCTCGCGAAGTGAATGGCGGTAAAAGTACTGGATCAGCGTCTGATCAAGGTCAGGACCCGCGCGCCGAACCAGCTGCTCGAGATCGCGCGTCCCCGCGCGCACATTCTTCGGGACATGGCCGAGCACGCTCGCCATGTCGGCGAGCTCGAGCGCCTCGATTTCCCGACCGATCTCACCAAGATTACGCATGTGTGCCACCAGCCGAAGCAGCATCCGCACACGGTGCTGCTGGAACCCGTCGGTGATCTGCGGGAGGTGCTCCTCGCGCAGATTCTCCTCCAGCACGTCGAAGAGTCTCGACACGTGCGGGGAGTCCCCCGTGGGGAGTTCGACCGGGTCGAGCTCCGTTCCCGTGACCTCGGCCAGCGCCTCTGCGGTCGCGCGCTTGGACCATATGTCCTGTGCGATCCATTCTGCATGGTCGGTGCGCGGATGCAGACGCTGCACGACGGGCCCGAGGGCGAGCGCCGTGGTCAGCATGGCAATTACCGAGTAATAGCGTATCCGCGGCAGGTCGAGCGGCACGCCGGAGTACTCACTGTAGTACTGGAACCACCTTGGGAGGTTGCCGGTGGGATACCAGACATCCCGAGTGCGGATGTGCGCCAGCTCGCGCATGGGGTCGCCGAGGGTTGCAAGCTCCCAGTCGATCACGCCCTGCACCTTGCCGTCCCGGAAGAGAAACTGGCCGGGCCCGGTGTCACCCTGCACGAGCACTGTCCGTGCCGGCAGCTCGGGCACATTGCGTCGCAGCCAGAGACACGCAAACGTGACGAGCGGAACCGGCTCCTTCAGCAGCGGAAAATGTCCGCTCTCCCAGACTTCCAGATCCTTCACCACATAGTCCGCTGGCGCACGAGGCAGGTCGAAACCGATTTCCATGAATTTTTCCGCCGGAATCGCATGCCACCGCGCCATGATCTGCGCGAAGTCACGCGCAACGCGATCGCGCTCGGCAGGGCTCTCGATCAGCGTGAAATCATTTGTTCCCTGGATGAAGCTCAGGATCAGGGCGTTCGGGTCCGAACCCTCTGCCAGGACCTCGGGAACGGGAATGCCCTCCTCGTGCAGGAGCTTCAGAATCCGCGCTTCACGCTGCAGACCGTAGACCTTCGTATAGCCGAAGTCGCCGCCGCGATCGCCGCGAATGTACGCCCGGGAGGGACCCGCGCTCCGCTCGACGGTGATGAACCATCCCGGTCGCCCTCCAGATTCGCGTCCTCCCTGGCGCGTGGCTGCAGTAATCCGCCCTCCGAGTCGTGCCTCGGCCCACGGGAAGACATCCGCCTCGGTCAGAATTGCCGACACCCGCAAGTTCTCCAGGCGCTCGCGCCTGCTCCCCCTTCAGACGTGGCGGGATTCTGGACGAGACGAGCGTCCGAAACAAGACAGCTGTCCTAATTATCCCGACCACGGAGCCGTTGCAGTACGCTGCCTGCTGTTCCGCGCGGCGTCCGGACGGCCTAGAATGCGAGACGCATTCGTTTTCCCGGTGTCCATGCCCCGCATGCCACGCACGTATGAGAGAAACCGGCAGGACCGTATCGCCCAGGTGGCCGCGGAGATCATCGGGGAATCCGGTCCCGAACGGGCGACAATCCGAGCCATTGCCGAACGCTGCGGCATTTCGAAGGGAGTGGTCGAGCACCACTTCGCGGACAAAAAAGACATCCTCCGCAAGACGCTCCAGTGGGTGAACGCACGGTTCATCGAGCAGGAGCGCCGGTGCACGCTCAGGAAGCGCGGTCTCGCAGCCTCGCATGCGCGCCTGCGCTGCCTCATCCCTCTCACACCCGCCGCGGTGCAGGACTGGAAGCTGCGAGTGCACTTCTGGAGCATGACGCTCGGGAACCCGGACGATCATCTGGATATGAGCGGAGGCCTGGCCGGAATACGGGATCGCTTCTGTGAGGACTTGCGGCAGGCCCTCGAATGCCGCGAGATTCCCGCGTCCGTCGCGCCGTTGCAGGCCGCGAACATGCTGCTGCATCTGGCAGGCGGCGTTGCGTGGAACATGTTCGTCGATCCGGCCTATTACAACCGGCGCTACAGAGCCCGCATCGTCGACCGTATCATGGACGATCTTCGCCAAGGACGCGTGGGAGCGCGGCACAGACAATGATGCGGTCGGCACTGGCAGTCATCGCAGTGATGGCGCTGCACGGCCTCGGAGTCGCGCAGGAACGACCGGCGCCAGCGCGCAAGGTCTATTTCGGCGACCTGCACCTGCACACCAGCTTCTCCCTGGACTCCTTCATTCTCAATGGCCGCACTCTCGACCCCGGGGACGCCTACCGCTTTGCCCGAGGGGAGCCGGTATCCTGGATGGGGGGCACGATTCGCCGGAACCGGCCGCTGGACTTCATCGCGATCACGGATCACGTCGAGAATCTGGGGCTTTCTTCGCAGCTCGCAGACCCCGGGAGTCCCGTATTCAGGAGCGACCTCGGCAAGGTCTACCTCGAGAAGGGCCCATTCCCCTTCTGGAGCGCGATCGTCAGCTTCATCAAGGCTGGCAGGCAGATCCCGGGCATACCGCTCGGACAGTTCCTTGCCGACTCGTGGCAGCGGGAAATCGACGCCGCAAACGCCGCCTACGAACCAGGCCGGTTCACGACCTTCATCGGCTTCGAATGGACCTCCTACCCTGACGGGCAGAACCTGCATCGGAACGTCATCTTCCGTGACCACGCTCCTCCAGCGCCGTTCTCGTCGTATGAGTCGCAGCATCCGGAGGATCTGTGGACGTGGCTGGAGCGTATTCGCGCCCAGGGCCACGAGGCGATGGCGATCCCGCACAACGCCAACGCGAGCAACGGCCTCATGTATGACTGGACTGACAGCGACGGCAGGCCGATCGACGCGGCGTATGCCAGGAGCCGCGTCGACAACGAGCCGCTCTCCGAGATCGTCCAGAGCAAGGGTCAGTCCGACACACACCCATTGCTCTCCCGCGCGGATCCGTTCGCGGATTTCGAGATCTTCGCTCATCTTCTCGCCTCCGAGCGTGTGGGCAAGGTGTCGGGCAGTTACGCGCGCGAGGCGTTTGGCCGCGGCCTCGTGATCGCTGAACGTACCGGCATCAATCCCTACAGCTTCGGTGTCGTGGGAGGTACGGATTTTCACAATGGGGTCAGCACGGCAGCAGAGAACGCCTATGCGGGCGACATGATCGGTATCGATCCGGCGGCTGAAGCGTTCACGCGCGAGGCTGCGGCTGCGCGCCTGCGGCCTGGCAACACGAGCTCTGGCAGTGTGCAACGCCTCGAGACGAGCTCCGGCGCTCTGACAGGTGTGTGGGCCGAAGAGAACACTCGACCCGCCATCTATGCAGCGCTGCGCCGCAAGGAAACCTTCGCCACCTCCGGCACGCAGATCCAGGTCCGCTTCTTCGCCGGGTGGTCGTTCCCGGATGACATCCTGAATCGCAGGCAGTGGGCGGGCGTCGCATATGGCAGCGGTGTGCCGATGGGCGGCGAGCTGGCTCCGAGCCGCGCGGATGGTACCGGTCCACGGTTCCTGGTCTGGGCCCGCAAGGACCCCTACGGCGCGATGCTGGAGCGCCTGCAGATCATCAAGGTCTGGAGCGAACGGGGTGCCGCCCGCGAGAGGATTTTCGATGTGCGGGTGGTCAGCGGAAAGGAGGGCAGCGACCCTCGCGGTGCCGCCGAGCTGAAGGCACTCTGGCGCGACCCCGAATTCGATCCCGCCCAGGCCTCGCTCTACTACGTGCGTGTGCTCGAAGTGCCGTCCCCGCGTTGGTCCACGCTGCTCGCGACGCGTTATGGTGTTCCACCGCCCTCCGGCACGGCCCCACACATCCAGGAGCGTGCATGGTCCTCACCAATCTGGTACACGCCACGCAGGTAGCACCGTCGAGCGCGGACTTCGCCTGAAGAGCCCGAAGTCAGTCAGGGCCCCGGCCCCAGCACCTCGATCGAGCCCAGATGCGCGCGGTTGAGCTTGCGGCGATGGGTCATCCACCATCGCCCGCCTCTGCGTACCCAGCTGTCGTGGTATTCCCCGAGCGTCGAGAAGGTCAGATGCGCCCTGTCGCCGAGCCCCTTGTGCATGTCGCTCACGTAGCAGCAGCTCGTCGCCCGCTCACCCCTCACCTCCACGACGAGATTGCCGATCAGATGCTGCGTGGGGCCGCAGCCGTCGAGAAAACTGCGCATGAAGGCGATGATCGCCGCACGGCCGCTCACCGGTCCTCCGCCGAGATCCGCCGTCGCTTCCTCGACGAGCACGTCGTCGAGCGCCGCCCAGTCGCGCTCATCCATCGCGCGCGCGAAGCCGTAGATGGCGTGTGCAATTTCGCGCTCGGCGATCAGAGTCTCGAGATCCATACATGGCCCCCCGCATCCAGGCGTTCAGTGTACATTACGTCCATGATCGACCTGTACGGCATGTGCAGCCCCAACGTCACCAAGGTGACGATCATGCTCGAGGAGCTCGGTCTCCCCTATCGCACCCACCACGTGAACGTGGCCACGGGGGAACAGTTTGCCCCCGACTTCCTCCGCCTGAATCCGAACAACAAGGTGCCGGTGATCGTCGATGGCGAGGGCCCGGATGGCAGGCCCTTCACGGTATTCGAAAGCGGCGCGATCCTGCTGTATCTCGCGGCAAAGACGGGCCGCCTGCTGCCGGCTGCGCCTGCCGCTCGTTCCGTCGTCGAGCAGTGGCTCATGGTGCAGATCGCCTCCATTGGCCCGATGTTCGGCCAGTACTCGCATTTCTGCCGCTTTGCCCCGCCTGGCAATGACTACGGACGAGACCGCTACGCGAGCGAGACGAAACGCCTCTTCAAGGTGCTCGAGGCCCGTCTCGCCGCGGCACCCTTTCTTGGGGGCGCGGACTACTCGATCGCCGATGTCGCGACCTTTCCGTGGATCCGCACCGCCAGAGCGTTCTTCCCGTGGCTGCAATCGGACGACGTGCCGGTGCGCTACCCTGCCCTCGAGCGCTGGTTGACTGAAATCGGGGCACGCCCTGCCGTACAGCGGAGTCTCGAGGTGGAGCAGCACTTCGTAGCGCTCGACCTCGAGTCCTTCGGCAAGGCCGATGCAGAGGCTGTCGACCGCTTCTGCGGCCGTGGGCGCTTCGCACAGCCCTGAGTCCTCCGCGACCGGAGTCAGCGCACCTCGGCCTTCACTGGAAAGCGATCAAAGTAGAAGCGGAAACGCTCATGTAGCGCAGCCGGATCGACGCCGAAATCCCGGCGCAGATCGTAGATCACCTGTCCTTCCTTGCCGCGCGGGTGATCGGCCACATAGCGCATGAGCTGCCCGCGTGCCGGAGCCTCCAGTTCGAGCCCGGCCGTGGCATAGACGCGCTCCATGGTGCCCATCTGGTCAGCCATGAAGACATGAAACGGAGAGTCGAGGCTGCGCGTCGCGGGCACGAGATCGCGGTCGCGTACGCAAGCGCGCAACAGGCGCTCGATGCGGTCGCTCCAGTAGTCGATCAGCGCGCGCAGCGCGACATGCCGGCGATTCATGCGCTGCGTATAGGCCTGCATGGTAACGGTGGACTGGAGCACTGCCACGGGGTCGCGGTGCGTGAAGATCACCGTCGCATCGGGAAAGGTCTTCATGAGCACGGGCAGCTGCTCGAGATGCTGCGGGCATTTCAGCACCCAGCGCTTCTGCTCTCCCCGGCGCCATTGCAGCAGGCGCAGCACGTTCTTCATGTACTCATAGTGCGGCGTCTGGTCGTGCGCGAAATAGTGATCCCGCCACCGGGGCGTCAGCCCGAGCCACTCGAAGTTGTAGGACGCGAAATCCGGCCCCATGAGCTCGAGCTCTTCATGGATGTGCTCGGGGTTCATCGGGTGCATCGAAGCGATGAGGGGGGTTGCCTGCTGCATTCCCGCCCAAGCCTCGGCACAGCGACGGAAGCGCGGATCGGTCTCGTCGCCAGGCGCCGGCTCCCCCGGCAGCGGCACAGGCTCGTAGGACTCCCACAGTGGCAGCGAGTGCAGGCGGCGGTCGGCCGCCAGCAGGTTCACCATATGTGTGGTCCCGGAGCGCGGCAAGCCCACGACGATCAGGGGACGCTCGATGCGCTCGTTCAGGATCGCGGGATGCCGCTTCAGAGCATCCTGGATCAGGAGCCGATTGCCCGCATAGCGCCCCAGATATCCGTGCAGCACCGTGCGATGGAAGCGCGTGATCTCCGGATCGCCGTCCCAGGCCTCACGCAGCACGCGCAGCCGTTCCCGAAAATCCTCCGGTCCGAAATCCGAGAGACCGGTACGCTGGCGCGCAGCATCCAGGATGGCATGCTCGCTGAAATCGACCGTGACCGTCTCGCCCCAGGCGAGTGCCCCGGCCTGCACCTCGCTCAGGCGCGGTGCAGCCAGATCGTCGATATGAATGGCCTGAGGCATGCGGGCTGCTCCACCCTGTTCAGTTCTGTCCGCGACCGCTGGCGTCCAGCGCCGCCGACATGGTCTGCGCATTGAAAGCAATGAGCTTCTCGCGTGGCATGCGCCGCATCATGTTCACGTACTTGCGGTTCTCCGGCCCCGGAACGTGCAGGGGAGTCCTGCCAAGCTGGCGTAGCGCCTGTTTCGCGACTTCGACAGGCGCCATGAGGTTCGGCATGAGTTCACGCCTGAAGCCCTGCAGGGTGATCGCATCGGTATCGGTCGCCCCGGGTGCGAGCACGAGCACGTCGATCCCGCTGCCGGCGAGCTCGCCGTGCAGTCCCATACCGAGGCTGTGAACGAAAGCCTTGGTGGCCGCATAGGCGCTCGAGAAGGGATAGGGTGCCTCGCCCTCCACCGAGCCCGTGAAGATGATGCCACCGCGCCCGCGCGCCCGCAGCCGCGGGATCACCGCGTGGGCCAGCAGCATCGGTGCACGCGCGTTGACGTTGAACATCGCCTCGGTGCGCGCGCGCTCGAGGTGGGCGAAATCGCCCTTGAGGCCAAAGCCGGCATTGCTCACGAGCAACCCCAGGTCGCGATCGCCGATCGCTGCCACGACGCGATCCGGTCCGTCTGCCTCGGACAGATCGGCCGTCACCACCTCGACCTGAAGGCCGCGCCGCCGGCGCAGCTCCCGCGCAAGACTCTCGAGCCGCTCCGCGCGGCGCGCGACCAGCAGCAGATGGATGTCACTGCGGGCGAGCTGGCGTGCGAACTGCTCGCCGATGCCGGACGACGCGCCGGTCACGAGCGCCCAGGGGCCGTACTTGTCCTTGAGATCGTGTGCCTTGGTCACAGCTGTGCTCCTTCGACGGTCAGCGGTTGAGCGCCCGTCTCGCCGCCGGCATGGGAGCCGAGAGCAGCGCGACCAGCGAATCCTCGAGATTGGCAATGAACAGGGTGGTACCGCGCGTCGCAGCGCGCCGGCTGGCAGCGTCCAGCATGCGCACGTGATCGTCGAGCCCGTGGAACACGAGCACCGCGGCCAGCATCAGTCGTTGCTGCACGACCGCCTCGGGAATACCCGCAGCGCGTAGCACCCGGCGCAGCTCCTCGAAAAAACGATCGGCATGCAGCCCCAGCTTCAGCGGCGAGACCGGCACACCCTGCACCGACAGTGTGTACAGCGCAATGAGTTGGGCATTGATGCGCACGAATTCCCTGCCGCCGTCCGCATCATGCAACTTTGCCGCCACCGGCTGCACGAAAGCCCGCACCAGCGCGCGCAGGCCCGGCGGACGCCCAGAGCGCCGGAGCTGCTCGAGAAGTACCTCGCGCGCCGTGGCAATGCCTGGGATGTGCTTGTCGAGAATCGCCCGCAGCAGTCCCTGCTTGTTGCGGAAGTGATACTGGCACACGCTGCTGTTACGCTGTCCGGCGGCCTTGCTGATCTCGTTGAGCGAGACCGCCTCGATGCTGCGTTCCGCGAACAGCCGCTCGGCCGCGCCGATGAGCCGGGCGCGCGTGGCGAGACTGCGCGGTGTCGGGACCCCGCTCCGCACCCCCACGTGACTCCCTCCCACCCGTCTCTGCACGCGGGTCAACCCATGACGCTGAAGCCGCCGTCCACGGGCAGCGTCTGACCCGTGATGAAACTGGCCGCCTCGCTCGTCAGGAAGAGCACAGCTCCTGCCACTTCCTCGGGCGTACCGAAGCGCTGCATCGGCGTACGCAGGCGCGAGGGCTCGGCATCGGGTGTCGACAGAAAATACTCGGTCATGCGGCTCCGGATGAGGCCACCCGCCACGGCGTTGACGCGGATGCGGTCCTTCGCCCAGGCGATCGCGAGCGTCTTCGTGAGCTGCATCAGTCCACCCTTGGCCGCGCCATAACCCGGCACGACCTCGACGCCGAAGTAGCAGGTCATGGAGCCGATCCCGATGACGCTCGCCCCGCCCGGGATGCGGCTCGCCGCGAGCTTCGGCCGGCAGGCATGGGCCATGCGGTAGACACTCAGGAGGTTCACCCGCACGGCGCGCTCGAAGACGTCGGGTTCGTATTCGTTCTCTGCCGCGAAAGTTGCCACCGGCGTTGTTCACGAGGATGTCGAGCGCCGGCAGCGCCGTGGCCACCTCTTCGATCTCCGCGTCGTTCTCGACCCGCAGTCGCAGATAGCGAAAGCCGTCGAGGTCGCCCTCGTACTCCGCTGCAGTCGCACGTGTGCCTGTGATGACCACGTCCGCACCCGCCTCGCGGTACGCCGCGGCGATACCGGCTCCGATGCCCGACGTGCCGCCGGTCACCAGCACCTGTGCGCCGCGATAGTCATAGCGTGGATTCGTCCAGGTGCTCATGCCTGCATGTCCTGCTCGAGACGGCGGATCTGCGTGCGCAACCAGCCCGCCTCCCAGAAATTGCCGCCGCCGGATCGCTCGAGCAGCGCGCGGTTGGCATCCCGTGCGAGCCGCTGCGCGCTCTGAGAACGCCCGTCGTGGGCGAGCGCCGCTTCCGCGAGCAGCATGGCCCTCTCGGGATCCCCGGCCTCGAGCCAGGCGCGACCTCGCGCGATCACCGCCTCCGGCCCCGCGAGCGCCACCAGTTCGCCATGGACCTCGCGAGGCTGTGTCGGATAGAGCTCGCTCGTCGCCTGCGCCTTGAACCAGCCCATGTACTGCTCCCAAATGGTACGCACCGCCCAGCTCACCTTGCCATAGCCCTCGCCCACGTAGAGCTCGGGCGGCAGCCGGACCTCCCGCATGAGCGTCCAGATGTCCCTGCCCGCATTCATCCCCTCCAGCGTACGGCGATGCACGTAGTCGACTGCCTGCTCGAGCCGATCGAAGCAGGCACGGATCAGCTCGCGACCGGCGATCGGCTCGAAGTGTCCGGTGATCAGCAGTTCCGGTTCGAGCGCCCGCACCCGCCGCAGCGACTCGAGATAGGGCTCGACGAAGCGGTAGCGATCGCCGCGAATGGTATTGAAGTTCGGGAAGTGCGGGAACAGCGGCCCGAACATGTTGCCGGAAAAGAGAATCCGGTGCTGGGGCAGCCACACGGCACAGCTGTCGATGGTTTCCCCGCCTGGCACGGCGTGGAGTTCAAAGCGCATCCCGCCGAGCTCGAAATCACAGCGGTCCTCGAAGCTCACATCGGCCACCGGCACGTCCTGCAAGGGCGGCGCCGCGGCGGCCGTAGCTGGCGAATCCTGCGGCCGGCGCGCCGCCGCGAGTGCCTCGCCGAACCAGATGCCCGCCTGGGATTCACGTACCTGCTTGATGCGCTGGTCGTCGCGCTGGCAGAGCGGCAGATTACGCTGCGCGACGAGCTTCGTGCCCGGCTCGCGAAACAGCGCCACGCCGCCTACGTGATCGACATGTCCCTGCGTAAGCACGATGTACGGAGTCGGTCCTGCACACACGGCGTCGAAGAGCTGTCTGTGCCTCGGCGCCTCATGACCCATGCCGGTGTTGATGATCACCCGCCCTGCCCGAGTCACGACCATATAGGCATTGGAGAGCCCGGAGGACTGCCAGATGAACTCCCCGATCGGAATGGCCCGTTCGAGATCCGCAGAACGGCCAGCGAAAAAATCTGGGCGGACCTCAACCAATCGTCTCACTACATCCATCGTTCAAGGTCTCCTCAAACGCCCCGATGTGCGGTAAATTGAAAATAGCACATTAATCACCGCGGGCGAGGTGCCAATGAAGTTCTGGCAGGCCGTCACCTGGACTGAGCCCGGGCAGCTGCTCGAGGTCGTCCGCCATGCAGAGGAAGCCGGTTTCGACGGCATCATGCTGGGCGACCATGGGGTCTTCCCCCGGGACGTGCGCTCACCCTACCCTTATTCGGCCGATGGCCGGCCGCCCATGGCGCACGACGCCTTCTTCCCGGACTGCTGGGCCACGATCGGCGCACTTGCCGCGGTGACGAGTCGCATCCGCCTCACCGTCGCCATCTACATCCTGCCGCTTCGCAACGTCTTCGAAGTCGCGCGCGCCACCGGCACGCTGGCCATTCTCAGCCAGGGGCGCTTCCTGCTCGGTGCCGGACTCGGCTGGATGAAGGAGGAGTTCGACATCTACGGCGTCGACTTCCGCACGCGCGCCGCGCGCTGCGACGAGATGATCGGGGTGCTGCGCAAGCTCTGGAAAGGTGGCATGGTCGAGCACCATGGCCGGCACATCGACTTTCCGCCACTCGAAGTCTCGCCCGCGCCTCCGCAGCCGGTGCCCATCTACACCGGCGGCAACAGTCCCGCCGCGCTCCGCCGCGCCGCGGGACTCGCAGACGGCTGGATCGGCGCAGGCCATTCCCCGGAGGAGCTGCCCAAAATCATCTCCGAGCTCACGCGGCTCCGTCGGGAGGCCGGTCGTGCACATCTGCCTTTCGAAATCGTCGGTGCCGTCAGCACACCCCCCGATGCAGGCACGTTCCTGCATCTCGAGGAGCGCGGCATGCAGACAGCCATCAGCTACCCCTTCCGCTTCGTTCTCGGTGAGCACACGACGCTCGCGGAGAAGAAGCGGCACATGGACCGCTTCGCCGCGAACTTCATCCGCTGAGGAACCTCCGATGACCGCCACCGCCCTCCGCCAGCTCGGTCTGCCGTCGATCGCCCAGCTCGGTCACGTCGTGCGCGACCTGCGCACCTCCATGGCCCTGTACGAGCCGCTCTATGGACCCTTCACCACCATGGATGGTTCAGTGCAGGCGGTCACCTACCGCGGGCGCATCGCCGATGCGAAGCTCGCCCTGGCCTTCGGGCGCAGCGGCAGTCTCGAGATCGAGCTCATCGAGTGGCAGGGCGGCGAGAGCCCGCATCGCGAGTTCATCGAGCGCGGGCGCGAGGGCATCCATCACGTGCAGTTCCGCGTGGACGACGCCGACGGCTGGATCGAGAAAGTGAAGCCGCTCGGGTATGAGGCGATCTGGTACAAGCGCTTCAGCCCCGACACCACCTTCGCCTACCTCGAACGCCAGGGCGATCCGACGCTCATCGAGTTCCTGCAGATGCCAGGCGGCCCCGGCTCGCTGCCGGGCGGCTGAGCACCTGCTTGCATAGCGAGGGGGTCAACATGCGTCTGCCTATCTGCAGCGTACTCGCCGCAGCCGCCGTGCTCGCTGGCTGTCAGCGCCCCGCGCCACTCGATTACTCGGGCCCGGTGGCCGGATGGGCGAGTTGGGGCGGCAGCGAGGCGGGGCTGCGTTATTCGCCGCTCACGCAGATCACACCCGAGAACGTCTCGAGGCTCGAGATCGCCTGGACCTATCACACGGGTACGCTCAGGAACCCCGAGCCGATGCAGTTCCCGACGCTCGAGACGACGCCCGTGCTCGGCGAGGGGCGGCTCTACCTCTGCTCACCGCTGAACCGGGTCATCGCACTCGACCCCGAAACCGGGCGCGAGCTCTGGACCTACGACCCCAGGGTGAATCTCAAAGGCATCTACCTGCAGCAATGCCGCGGCGTGACCTTCCACGAAGACACCTCCGCCCCGGCCGGCGCGCAATGCCGCAGCCGCGTGCTCACCGGCACGCTCGATGCGCGGCTCATCGCCCTCGATGCCGCCACCGGCAAGCCCTGTGAAGGTTTCGGCGAGCACGGCACGGTGGATCTGCGTGCCGGCCTGGGCGAAGTGCAACCGGGCGAGTACATCATGACCTCGCCGCCCGTGGTCGCCGCTGGCCGGATCATTCTCGGGGGGCACGTCGTCGACAATCTGAAAGTGGACGTACCGGCCGGCGTGGTGCGCGCCTTCGACCTGCACACGGGCGAGCTCGCCTGGGCCTGGAACTCGCTGCCACCGGATCGCGTGGATCCGAAGATCGCAGGCGTGAGCGACACCTACGCGCGCGGCACGGCGAATGCCTGGTCGGTGTTCTCGGTCGATCCCGAGCGAGGCTTGGTCTTCGTGCCCACGGGCAACACCGCGCCCGATCTCTACGGAGGCCTGCGCAAGGGGCTCGACTATTACTCGAGCTCGCTCGTGGCCCTCGAGGCAGCCACGGGCCGGGTCGTCTGGCACTTCCAGACCGTGCATCACGATCTCTGGGACTTCGACGTGCCTGCACAGCCGGTGCTCTTCGATTTTCCCGGACCCAGCGGCCCCGTGCCGGCCGTCGCCCAGGCGACGAAGCCCCGCCACATCTTCATCCTCAACCGGGAGACGGGTGAGCCGCTCGTGCCCGTCGAGGAGCGCCCGGTCCCCCAGGGGGGAGCCGTGTCGGGCGAAACGCCGTCGCCGACACAACCCTTCCCGGCAAACGACGCCTATACGGTCTACCCGGGAGATCTCTCGGAAGAGAACATGTGGGGCTTCACGCCCTGGGATCGCGGCAAGTGTCGCGAGCGCTTCCGCGCGCATCGCTACGATGGGCGCTACTCACTGCCTTCGCTCGAGGGTACGGTCACCTTTCCCTTCAGCAACGGCTTCCTGAACTGGGGCAGCGTCTCGATCGATCCCGCACGCCAGATCCTCGTCACCAACTCCACGCGCATTGCCGCGATCGTCACGGCGATCCCGCGCAAGGAGGCCGACGAGCGCCTGAAGCGCGGCGAACGCTTCTACCCGGCTTTCGGTGCGCCCTATGCTTTCAAGCACGAATGGATGCTCTCGCCTTTCGGCGCCCCCTGTAATCCTCCACCCTGGGGGACACTGCTCGCCATCGATCTCAAAGCCGGAAAGCGCCTGTGGGAGGTGCCTCTCGGCACCACGCGCGAGCTCGCGCCCTGGCCCTTCTGGATGAAGCTCGGAGTGCCGAACATCGGCGGGTCGATCGTCACCGCATCAGGACTCGTCTTCATCGGCGCGAGCACCGATGGCTACTTCCGCGCCTTCGACGTCGCCAGCGGGCGCCAGCTCTGGGCGCAGCACCTGCCGGCCGGCGTCCAGGCCACGCCCATGACCTATCGGCTGAAGCCCGGGGGCAAGCAGTACGTGGTCGTTGCCGCCGGCGGCCACAAGTATCTCGGCTCGAAGACCGGCGACTCCATCGTCGCCTTCACACTGCCGGACTGACATCGACCAGGGAGATCATCATGCTGAGCCTCCAGGAAATCTCCGACCGCATGGAAATCCAGCAGCTGATGGTGACCTACAGCAGCGCGATCGATCAGCGCGCGTGGGACCGACTGGACCAGGTCTTCACGCCCGATGCCTGGATCGACTACCGCGCCATGGGCGGCATCGATGGGCCGTATCCGAAGGTGAAAGCCTGGCTCGGGCCGGCCATGCAGGGTTTCCCCACCTACTACCACATGATCGCCAACACCGACATCACGCTCGAGGGCGATCGCGCGCGGGCGCGCACCGTGTGCTTCAACCCGATGGAGGTGCCGCTGCCCACGGGCGGCTCGCAGGTGATGTTCCTCGGGCTCTGGTATGCCGATGAGTTCGTGCGCACGCCGAAGGGCTGGCGCATCAGCAGACGGGTCGAGGAGAGCGGCTTCCAGCACAATGTGCCGGCACACATCAGGGCATCGGCGAGCTGATGCACCTGCGCCCCGCCACGCGCGTGGCGGGGCATCCTATTCGTACATGAGACCCGCAGTCAGTCCGCCGTCGACGGTGAAGGCGCCGCCCGTGCTGTAGGAGGACTCCTCCGACGCGAGATAGAGCACGAGGCGTGCGACATCCTCGGGCTGACCCCAGCGTCTGGCCGGCACCCCCGGATCATGCGCCGTGGCTGCAGCGATGTCGCCGGTGCCGTGAGCCTCGGCCACCAGCATGGTCGCGATCGGCCCGGGATGGACGGAATTCACGCGGATGCGGTATTTCGCGAGCTCGATGCCGGCGGTCTTCGTCATGCCCGTCACGGCGAACTTGCTGGCGCAGTAGGCCACCGCGTTCGTCATGCCCTCCAGTCCCTGCGCCGAGGAGATGTTGACGATCGCCCCGCCGCCCGCCTCGCGCATGGGCGCGATGCAGCTGCGCATGCCGAGGAAGACGCCGATCTGGTTGGTACGAACGATTTCCATGTAACTCTCCAGCGAGAGCGACTCGATCGGCGCCGTGCGGAAGATGCCGGCGTTGTTGACCAGCACCGTAGGCGGCCCGAAACGGCGGCGTACCACATCGTGCGCTGCCGCCCAGTCACTCTCGAGGCCGACATCGAGATGCTGATACACGGCATTCGGACCCAGCTCACGCGCAAGCGTGCCCCCGAGTTCGTCGCGCACGTCGGTGATCAGTACACGCGCACCTTCCTTCACGAAGAGCCGCCCGACGCTCGCGCCGATGCCGCGCGCACCACCCGTAACGATTGCAATCCTGCCGGCCAGCCTGCCCATGAATCCCTCCTCGCATTCTTTCAGCGTACACTGTACCGCATTGCCCAGATGGAGGAAGCCGGCATGCTGCACCGCCACGCCACTCGGTCCCTCCGGAGTTGCGCGCTCCTGCTGCTGGCGCTCTCCGGAACCTCGGCGCTCGAGGTTGCACCCGCTGCAGCTGCAGCTTCACCTTCACCCGCCCTCTTCCCGCATCGCCAGGCCCCGACCGGTGCACCGAACGTCGTCATCGTGCTGCTCGATGACGTCGGCTTCGGCGCTGCCAGTACTTTCGGAGGTCCCGTACCGACGCCGACGCTCGACCGCCTCGCGCAGCGCGGACTGCGCTACAACACTTTTCATACGACCGGAATATGCAGCCCCACGCGCGCCTCGCTCCTCACGGGTCGCAACTCGCACGCCGTCGGCCTCGGCAACGTGATGAACACGCCGGCGCCCTATCCGGGGCGCACCGGCATGCTGCCGCCGAGCGCTGCGACGCTTGCAGAGGTCCTGCGCCAGAACGGTTACGGCACGGCGGCCATCGGCAAGTGGCATCTCGCGCCGCCCTGGGAAGTCTCGCAGGCCGGGCCTTTCGATCGCTGGCCGACTGGCATGGGTTTCGAGAAGTTCTACGGCTTCATGGATGGCGAGACCGATCAGTTCCACCCGACGCTCTATGAAGGCACGGCACCGACGCGTCCGCCGCTCCGGCCGGGCTACCACCTGAACGACGATCTCACCGCGCATGCGATCCAGTGGCTCGAAGCGCAGAGATCACTCGTGCCGCAGAAGCCCTTTCTCCTCTACTTCGCCCCGGGCGGCACACACGCGCCCCTGCAGGCGCCTCCCGAATGGATCGCCCGCTTCCGCGGAAAGTTCGACCAGGGCTGGGACCGCGTGCGAGAAGAGACCCTCGCCCGCCAGAAGAAGCTCGGTGTCGTGCCGCAGAACACCGCACTCACGCCGCGCCCCGCGGAGCTGCCCGCGTGGAGTTCGCTCAGTCCCGAGCGGCAGCGTATCGCTTCGAGACTCATGGAAGTGTATGCAGGTTATCTCGCGCACACCGACGCGGCGATCGGCCGCCTTGCCGCAGCACTCGACGCCATGGGCCAGTCCGACAATACGCTCTTCTTCTACATCTTCGGTGACAACGGCGCGAGCGCCGAGGGCGGTCTCGCGGGCGGCTGGTCCGAGCACGGTGCGATCCAGGGCGTGCTCATGCCGGATGCCGAGATGCTGCGCCGCCTCGATGAGCTCGGTGGCCCGACAGCCTCGGCCCACTATCCGGCCGGCTGGGCCTGGGCAATGGATGCGCCCCTCCAGTGGACCAAGCAGGTCGCCTCGCACCTGGGTGGCATCCGCAATGCCATGGTCGTGACCTGGCCGGCGCGCATCCGTGATGCCGGGGGACTCCGCTCTCAGTACGGCTTCGTCGCCGACATCATGCCCACGGTGCTGGAGGCTGCCGGCATCGAGGCACCGGCCACAGTGAACGGCGTGCCGCAGCAGCAGATCGACGGCGTGAGTCTGCTCTACAGCTTCACGGATGCGGCGGCGCCGAGCCGGCACACCACGCAGTACTACGAAATCTATGGCAACCGCTCGATCTATCACGACGGCTGGATGGCGAGTGCCTTCCACGGCAAGGCCCCATGGGCCCTGCTGGACTCGAAGCCCCGACCCTTCGAGGCCGATCGCTGGGAGCTCTACGACCTCACGCGTGACTTCAGCCAGGCACATGACCTCGCGGCAAAGGAACCTCAGAAGCTTCGCGAGCTCCAGGCCCTGTTCGAGCAGGAAGCTGCGCGCAATCACGTGCTGCCGCTGCTCGATGGCGAGCCCGCACGCGGGCTGCCGAACCTGAGCGCGGGACGCAGCGAATTCGTCTTCCATCGCGGCACGGTGGGTACGCCGGAGACCCAGGCGCCGCCCTTCGTCTTTCGCTCGCACCGCATCGTGGCGAAGCTGCACACACCCGAGGGCGGGGCGCCGTCACATGGCGTGATCGCGGCGGAAGGCGGGAAAAACGGCGGCTGGTCACTCTATGTCGATGCGTCCGGCCACCCGGCCTACGCTTACAGCCTCTTCGGCGTGAGCCGCAGCACCCTTGTCGGCCACGACCCGCTGCCTCCCGGTGCAGCGGCCGTCGCGCTCGACCTGGCCTACGAAGGCGAAGGTTTCGGGCGACCGGCGGCGATCACCCTGTCCGTGGACGGCAAGCCCGTCGCCAGCGGTCGCCTCGAACGCACGGCGCCTTACTACTTCACGATCGACGAGACCTTCGACATCGGCGTCGACACCGGCTCGCCTGTCGGCGACTACCCACCCTACAATGACTTCACCGGCCGCATCGACGCGGTCACCGTGAGCATCCGTTGAGAGGACCTGCCTTGCCAGAGATGAAGGAACTGCTCGAGCGTATCGACCGGCTCGAAGCCATCGAGGAAATCCGCCAGCTGCCCGCCAAGTACGCCCTCGCGCTCGACATGCGCGATGCGGACGCCTGGGTGAGCCTCTTCCCGGCCGACGTGCGCGTCGGCGGTGGCCAGAGTGGCCGCCAGGCGCTGCGCAACTGGTTCGACAAGGTGCACCGGGTGCAATTCACGGGTACCTCGCATCACACCGGCGGCCACATCATCGAATTCATCGACCGTGACACCGCCGAAGGCATCGTGTACTCCAAGAACGAACACGAGACCGGGCCCGAGTGGGTCGTCATGCAGATGATGTACTTCGACCGCTATGAGCGCATCGAGGGTCGCTGGTATTTCCGGCGACGCCTGCCGCTCTACTGGTATGCGAGTGATCTCAACAAGCCGCCCATCGGCGACATGAAGATGCGCTGGCCCGGCCGTGAACCCTACGAGGGTGGCTTCCACGATCTCTTCCCGACGTGGAAGGATTTCTGGACCAAGGGTCCGCAGCCCGATGTGCCAGTGGCCGAACCCGCGCCCTACGGCAAGTTCATCGAGACCATGCGCCGCGGCCAGCCGCTGCCCCGCGTGCGGGTGAGCTGAGCTGCCATGCCGACGCTGTTCGATCCCGTCCGGCTGGGTGATCTCAGCCTGCGCAACCGCATCGTCATGGCGCCGATGACTCGCAGCCGTGCGGGCGAAGGCGATGCGCCCACGGCGATGAATGTCGAGTACTACCGCCAGCGCGCAAGTGCCGGGCTCATCGTCACCGAAGGCACGCAACCGAGCGCCAACGGCAAGGGTTACTGCCGCACACCGGGTCTCCACACCTCGCAGCAGGTGCGCGCCTGGCGCGCCGTGACGGATGCCGTGCACCACGAGGGCGGCTGCATCGTCGTGCAGCTCATGCACTGCGGGCGCATCGCGAGCCACTACAACAAGGATCCCGGCACCGAGACGGTGGCACCGTCTGCGATCCGCGCAGCCGGCAAGATGTATACGGATGCTGCCGGCATGGTGGACTTCGACATGCCGCGCGCACTCGCACTCGAGGAGATTCCCGGCGTCATCGACGAGTACCGGCAGGCGACCCGACTGGCGCTCGAAGCCGGCTTCGACGGCGTCGAGCTCCACTGCGGGAGCGGCTATCTGCCCGAGCAGTTCCTCACCAGCGGCGCCAATCATCGTACGGACGCTTATGGCGGCTCCGCAGCAAACCGCGCCCGCTTCGTCGTCGAGACGCTCGCGGCCATGAGCGAGGTTGCAGGCAGCGGTCGTGTGGGCCTGCGGCTGCGTGCGGGCAACGACTTCAACGACACCCATGACGACGATCCAGTCGAGACCTACGGGACGCTCCTCGAGGCAGTGAATCCGCTCGGGCTCGCCTATCTGCACCTCATCCGGATGAAAACGCCCCGGATCCACGGTCTCGAACTCGCTCGAGCGCACTTCCGGGGACCCATCCTGCTCAATGACGGCCTGACGCCGGAATCGGCGCAGCGCTACCTCGACCAGGGGGCCGCAGCGGCCGTGTCCTTCGCGCGCCACTTCATCGGCAATCCCGATCTCGTGCGCCGCCTGCGTGAAGGGCTGCCGCTCGCTGAGTTCGACCGGGCGACGCTCTATACGCCGGGACCGAAGGGCTATATCGACTATCTCACGCTCGGATGAGTCGTAGACCATGATAAAATATTTGTAGTCAATTGATTTATATAATATTTTATTAGCTGAGCCCCCTCGAAATAGACTGTATGTCTGTACAGGCATGGCGCGCTGCCCTACTCTGCGCACATGCCCTCGCCAGAATCTGCCTCTCCTGTCGTCACAGTCCAGCAGCTTCTCCAGGAGCTGCCGCATCTCTGGCGCGGACGCGAACACGGGACGCTCATCACGGTCCGCAGCAGTTTCGAGGAGCTCGACCGTACGCTGCCGGGTGGTGGGTGGCCTCTCGGTACGCTCGTCGAGCTCGTGCCGCACTGCGACGGGATCGGCGAGCTCAGCCTGGCTCTTCCTGCGCTGAAAACGATCACCCGTGCGGGCAGGCAGATCGCGCTGGTCCGCCCGCCATACGTGCCCTACGCACCGGCGTTCCGGCGTGCGGATCTGCCGCTCGGGCGACTCGTATGGGTCGCAGCAGCCAACGATCACGAAGGCCTCTGGGCCGCCGAACAGTTGTTGCGAGGCGGCGCAGGTGCGGTGCTGCTCTGGAGTACAGACGCCGATGACCGTCACCTGAGGCGACTGCAGCTTGCCGCCGAAAGCAGCCAGGCGCTCGCCTTCATCTATCGACCGCTCCCGAGCCTGAGGCACGCTTCTCCTGCGGGCCTGCGCATGGAGCTCGAACCCCGGGACGGGCTGCTGCGTCTCAAGGTTCTCAAGGTGCGCGGCGGGCATCCGTGTGAGTTCCTCCTGTCCTTGCCGCCCGGCGGCAACCGCCAGTGAGCACCGACTGCGATGCTCTGGATGGCGCTCTTCCTTCCGAATCTCCCCCTCGAGCGCGAACCTGCGCCAACCAACCTTCCGTGCGCCGTCGTGAATCGCCGGCGAGGGCGACGCATCGTCCTCGCCTGCAACACCTCGGCACACGCTGCAGGCATCGAAACCGGCATCGATGCCGTGACGGCACTGGCCAGAGAACCCACGCTGCGACTCATCGAGCGCTCGCCTTCCCGGGAAGCACGCGCCCTCGCAGGTCTCGCCAACTGGGCGCTGCAGTTCAGCGCCGAGGTGTGCCTGGATGCCTCGCGCTGGCTTCTCTGGATGGAGGTGGGGGGCAGCACACGTTATTTCGGCAGTCTGCCCGCACTCACCGGGCGCATCGAGGAGAGCATCGCTGCGCTCGGCTTCACGGCACACTCGGGCGTCGCGCCCACCCTCGAAGGCGCCGCCATCCTGGCACGCGAGGCGCGCTCGGGAATTGCCCTGGACCGCCCGGCGCTGCTCGAACGCCTCGGTCCCGGGGAACTCGGCCTTCTCGCGCTGGATCCCGAAGTGGTCGCTGCCCTGCGAGCCACCGGGCTGCGCACCATCGCCGAAGCGCTCGCGCTGCCCGCAGCCGCCCTCGCGCGCCGCTTCGGTCCCGAGGTGCCGCTCTATCTCCGGCAGCTCACGGGTGAGTTGCCCGATCCGCGCCCGCGGCACCGGGCGCCGGACCGCTACCGCCGTGACCATGACTGCACCTGCCCCATCGCGACCGTCGAGGGGCTCCTCTTCCCTCTGCGACGCCTGCTCCAGGAGCTGGAGGGATTCCTGCGCGGGCGGGACCTGGCCCTGCAGCATCTCACCGTGACGCTGCAACATCGAGGCGCTGCACGAACCATGCTCCACGTTCGCACGAGCAGCCCGCAGCGCGAAGCCGTGCGGCTCTTTGCGCTCCTGCGTGAGCGGCTCGAGCGCACGGTCCTTCCTGAAGCCGTCACGGGCATCCGGCTGGCAGCCGATGAGCTCCTCGCGCCGGCGATCCGTCAGGGGGATTTCTTCGATCAGGATGCCCGGCCAAACGAAGACTGGACGGTGCTCCTCGACAGGCTGCGCGCCCGCCTGGGTGAGACGGCAGTGCGCCGGCTGGGCCTGGCGGACGATCACCGCCCCGAGCGCGCCTGGGTGCTGGACGGCACGACAGCCGATCCACCGTTCTCCGATGATTACCCCGACCGGCCGCTCTGGTTTCTCGAAGCAAAGCCCATCGAGCGCCTGCCCGCGCTCTGCGGCAAGCCCGAGCGTATCGAGGCAGGCTGGTGGGCAGGCGAGGATTCTTCCCGAGACTACTACCTGGCGCGCACACCGGAAGGGGCGCGCTGGTGGCTCTACCGGGACGTGCGCACGAGTCGCTGGTACCTGCAGGGCATCTGGAGCTAGAGGCCATGGGCTATGCCGAGCTGCTCGCCTGCTCCAGCTTCACCTTCCAGCGAGGTGCTTCGCACCCGCACGAGCTCGTGCGCCGTGCAAAAGAGCTCGGCTATGCGGCCATCGCGCTTACGGACGAGTGCACGCTCGCCGGAGTGGTCCGCGCTCACGAGGCGGCGAGCGAAGCGGGCATCAAGCTCATCGTGGGCAGTCAGTTCCGGTTCCCCGAAGGCGATCGCGTGGTGCTGCTCGCGCCGACGCAGGCTGCATATTCACAGCTGTGCGAGCTCATCACGCAGGCACGCCGCCTGGCCACCAAGGGTCGGTACCGCATCCGTCGCGAGGACTTCATGACGGACCTTTCCGGGTGCATCGGCATCTGGATGGCCGCATCCAGTCTCGACGCACGGCACGCCGGATGGTTCTCGCAGCTGCCCCTGGCATTCAGGGCTATGGGGTTCACCCACGACCTCGCGCAGCAGAGCACGCAGCACCTCGCACGGCTCGAAGCGCTGGCTGCTTCCATGGGCATTGCCGTCGTCGCCATGGGCGACGTGCACTACCACGTGCGCGAGCGCCGTGCGCTTCACGACGTCCTGACCGCGATCCGCCTGGGCAGGACGGTCGCGGAGATCGGGCGTGCAGGCTTCGCCAATGGCGAACGTCACTTGCGTCCGCTCGCCACGCTGCGACGGCTCTATCCGCCTCACTTCCTGGCAGGAACGCTCGAGATCGCCGCACGCTGCACCTTCTCGCTCTCGTCCCTGCGCTACGAGTACCCGCGCGAGCTCGTTCCCCGGGATCGCACGGCGATCGGACATCTCCGCATCCTCACCGAGGAAGGCCTCCTGCGACGCTGGCCGCGGGGCGCTTCCGGGCACGTGCGTGCCCTCGTCGAAAAGGAGCTCGCGCTGATCGAGGAACTGCGGTTCGAGCACTACTTCCTGACCGTGGAGGAAATCGTCCGCTTCGCGCGCGGCCGCGGCATTCTGTGCCAGGGACGGGGTAGCGCGGCGAATTCCGTCGTCTGCTATGCACTCGGGATCACCGAGGTTGATCCCGAGCGTGTCTCCATGCTCATGGAACGCTTCGTGAGCCGGGAGCGGCGCGAGCCTCCCGACATCGACATCGACTTCGAGCACCAGCGCCGCGAAGAAGTCATCCAGCACATCTATGAAAAATACGGCCGCCACCGCGCGGCACTCGCCGCCACCGTGATCACCTATCGCCGGCGCCTCGCAGTGCGCGACGTGGGCAGGGCCCTCGGTCTGCCCGCCGACGTCATCGCTGCACTGGCGAAGTCGCTCTACTGGTTCGATGGCAACGAGATTCCCGGGCAGCTCGCCCGCCTGGGCTTCGATCCGGACGCGCGAGTCTCGCGTCAGCTCTTCGCCCTCGTCTCGCAGCTCGTCGGTTTTCCGCGCCATCTCTCCCAGCACGTGGGAGGTTTCGTCATCTCGGAGCAGCCGCTCTCCTCGCTCGTGCCGGTCGAGAACGCGGCGATGCCTGATCGCACGATCATCCAGTGGGACAAAAACGACCTCGAGGCGCTCGGGCTGCTCAAGGTGGACTGCCTGTGCCTCGGCATGCTCTCGGTCATCCGCCGCGCGCTCGAACTCAAGAGCCGCTTCGATGGCCAGCCTTTCCGGATGCAGGACATTCCGCCCGAGGATCCGCAGACCTACGAGATGCTCTGCCGGGGTGAGTCGACCGGTGTCTTCCAGGTGGAGTCCCGCGCGCAGATGTCCATGCTGCCGAGACTGAAGCCGCGCGAGTATTTCGACCTGGTCGTGCAGATCGCCATCATCCGCCCCGGGCCCATCCAGGGCGGAATGGTGCATCCCTATCTGCGTCGCCGCGAAGGACTCGAGCCCGTCACCTATCCAAGCGCGGAGCTGGAGCGCGTCCTCGGCCGAACCTATGGCGTGCCGCTCTTCCAGGAGCAGGTAATGGAGATCGCCATGGTCGCAGCCGGATTTTCAGCGGGTGAGGCCGACATGGTGCGCCGCTCGATGGCCGCCTGGGAACGCCGCGGAGGGCTCGAGCAGTTTCGCAGTCGACTGATCGACGGCATGCTCGCGCGCGGTTACGCACGGGGTTTCGCCGAATCAATCTTCCAGCAGATCCTGGGTTTCGGCGCTTATGGCTTTCCCCAGGCCCACGCTGCCTCCTTCGCGCTGCTCGCCTATGTCTCCTCGTGGCTGCGCTGTCATCAGCATGCCGCGTTTGCCGCCGGGCTCCTGAACAGCCAGCCGATGGGTTTCTACGCACCCGCACAGCTCGTGGCCGATGCGCGCCGCCATGGGGTCGTCTTCCGTGCCGTCGACGTACAGGCGAGCGACTGGGACTGCACGCTCGAGCACGGGACAGACGGCACGCCGGAGGTGCGCCTGGGCCTGCGCCTCATCGCGGGCCTGCAGGAAGCGGAAGGCCAGCGCATCGTGACGGCCCGGAGCAGCGCACCCTTCACCGACATGACGTCGCTCGCGCATCGCGCACGACTCGATCGACATACGCTGACACTCCTGGCGAATGCGGGTGCACTGCGAGCGCTGGCCTCACACCGGCGTGCGGCGCTCTGGGGCGCACTGGGCACCGAGCGCCTGCCGGGCATGCTGGCCGGCACCTCGGCCCGCGAACCGGTACTGCCGCTCCGGCCGCCGGGCGAAGCCGGGGAGCTGCTCGCCGATTACCGGAGTCTCGGGCTCACACTCGGGCGTCATCCGCTCGCGCTCCTGCGCCGCTCCCTGAGCGCGCTGCAGGTACGGCGCGCCGACGAGCTGCCGCGGCTGCCGAGCGGACGCCGGGTGCGGGTCGCCGGCATCGTCACCCATCGACAGCGTCCTGAAACGGCCTCGGGCGTGCTCTTCATGAGTCTGGAAGACGAAAGTGGCGTGACGAATCTCATCGTCTGGCCAGGCGTTCTGCAGCAGCAGCGCCAGGCCGTGCTCGCCTCACGACTCCTGATCGCCCAGGGCGAGATCCAGTCCGAATCCGGCGTCATCCATGTCATTGCCGAGAAAGTGCGAGACTACAGCCACTGGCTGGGCGCATTGCCCACGCGCTCACGGGACTTTCACTGACTGCGCCCCTTGCGGAAACCGGAATGACCAGACAACCCGCTGTGAACGATCCCTTTGCGGCACTCGCGCCAGCCTACGAACACTGGTTCGACACTGCCCTCGGTGCATACATCGACCAGGCGGAGATGGCCGCCCTCGACGAACTCCTCCCCGCACCTGGCAACGGCTCCGTCATCGAGGTCGGTGCGGGCACCGGTCATGTCAGCCGACACCTTGCCGGCCGCGGATTCCGGATGATCGCGGTGGAGCCGTCCGTCGCCATGCGCGCGGCGGGTCAGCCACGTTCGGCCGGCCTGCCGATCGAATGGTCTGCTGCGGTCGCCGAGGCGCTGCCATTCGAAGACGATGTTGCGGATGGCGTGCTGTTCTTCGCGACGCTGGAGTTCGTGCGCGACCCCGATGCCGCCCTGCGCGAAGCACTGCGGATCACGCGGCCCGGAGGGTGGCTCGCCGTCGGGCTGTTGCACGCGCTCAGTCCATGGGCGGCCCTGTATCGCCATCTCGCCGACCAGGGCGAAGCGCCCTGGTCCACCGCGCGCTTCTTCACACCGGAGGATCTCGCACGGCGGGTCGGTCACCCACCGATCGCCACGACCGGGGCCGTCCATCTCGCGCCACAGGCCGTGCCGCCGTACGAGGACGCCGAGCGGGCCGGGCAGCGCGCGGGAAATGCGCCGGCGCTGCAGGTACTGCTCTTCACAACTTCATCGACACATCGATCCCGTCGCGGCGCGGCTCAGTAAAGAATAGCCCACCGAAGCCCAAGCCACCGAAGTCAATGCCGTAGCCAACGTTGTCATGGTTAGTAAGATTGTCGCCCCAGAGCGCGACTTCCCACGATCCCTTACTGCCAAGAGGCAGCTGGGAGAGTGCAATACGGGCCCGCAGGTTCTGCGTGCCCGGATCCTTTACCAGTTCGTTGAAGGGATTGATGACATCGAGTCCGCCGAAGTAGCGTTCGCTGCGATCGAACCAGTCGAGACGCATCGAAAGCTGGCCGATACTGAAAAGCTTGAATGCGTACTCCGCACCCACGTGCAACGTCTCCTTTGCGGCATGGGGGAAGCGGGCGGAGGAACCGACATTGGTCACCTGATCGGTTACCGGGTTTCTGAACAGATACTCATCGTAACTCGGATCCAGATAGCCGAACGAAGCATCCACCGTGAGCCCTTCGGCCAGGAGCGCGACAGTTTCAAGCTCAAACCCTTTGATCGTTGCGTCTGCGGCATTTGCCGTAACCGTGCTCGCTCCTCGAGTACCCGAGAGAAACTGCTGCACCTGCAGGTCTTCGTAGTTCGTCTGGAAGAGCGAGAGATTCGTGCGCAGCCGCCGGTCGAACCATTCGGCCTTGAGTCCAAGCTCATAGGCCGTCGCCTTCTCGGGCTTGAAGGGCACGAGCTGGTTCGAGCGAGGCGAAAAGCCACCCGCCTTGTAGCCCGTGGAGACGCGCGCAAAACCCATGATGTCACTTGTAAGCCTGTAATTCACCGAGGTCAGCCAGTTGGTGTTGGAGAAGTCCTTGTTGCCCTGCGCAGAGAAGAGCGAGGACCAGAACTTCTTCTTGTCTTGGGTATAGCGTAGGCCTGCCGTGAGTTCGAGCTTCTCGTCAAGCACTGCCGGGCGGTAGCTCAGCTGCCCGAAGCCGGCCACGGACTCCGTCTCGCCGCCGAAGGCCTGGTACGGCGTAAGGTTCATCGCGGCGACTCCACCGGGCAGCACATACGTCAGGCGCTGGTGGTTAAACTCTGCGGAACGCTCGAAGAAATAGAACGCTCCAGCGACATAGCTCCATTGCCCCGCATGACCGAGCGCCTGAAGCTCCTCGGAATACTGAAACTGACGCTGTGGCGCATTGCGGCAGCTGTACGGCCCATACAGATCCTGGATACCGGCAAAGGCATACGTCACCGGATCCACCGTCACACCGCGCATCACGCCGTTACCCGAGAGGCTGCAGAGCGTATCCTGGTCAAAGGAGCGGTATGAGCTGATCGATTTCAGCGTCAGCCCATCGTTGATGTCCGCCTCGAGCGATAGGTTGTAGCCGAGAGTCTCGGACTTGCTGTTGAAGCGTCCATCGAAGGGTGCCTGCTGGACCGTGCGCAGAAACTCACGGCTCACGGTGAAAGGGGCTCCGCCCAGAGCTGGAGAGCGGCCATAGTAGGCAGCCACATCCGCAGACGCTGCAGTGAGCTGAAAGAAGGTTGGCGTGCCGTTGCGTCGGTTCCAGTCGAGCGTGAATGAAGCGCGGAAGCGGTCGGCAACGTCCGCACTGAGCGCCAGCCACAGAGCATTGTTGTCGAAAGAACCCGGATCGCTATCGGATGGTGCGAGGGTATTATCAACGTACCCCTTGCGCTCACGGTGCAAATAGGCCGCGGTCGCCTTCAAGGGCGAGCCGAAGATAAAGCCCGTGTCGAGTCGCGTACGGGTGTACCAGTCGCTGAAACGCCCGTAGCTGAGCTTCTCCTCAATGCCGAACTGATCGCCTGGCTTCTTCGAAATGAGCTGCACCGCGCCACCGGTGGTGTTACGCCCGAAGAGAGTGCCCTGGGGACCACGGAGCACCTCGATGCGTTCGAGATCCACCAGATCGAACACCGCGCCCGCCGTGCGTGCGATATAGACGCCGTCCAGATAGAGTCCGACACCCTGCTCAGCAGTTGCCGCAGGTTCGCTCTGCGTGATGCCGCGAAGGCTGATGGTGGTCGCTGTCGTGCTTGACGGCTGGTGAGCAATCAGCAGATTTGGCGCGAGCTCCGAAACCCGGGTGACGTCCTGGATATTGAGCTTATCGAGAAGTGCACCCGTGACTGCGGTGACAGAGACAGGCGTTTCCTGGAGCGACTCCTCCTGGCGCCGGGCGGTAACCGTCACTTCCTGCAGCTGCATCGTAGTTGCCTGCGCCCCAGCCGCCTGTGCGTCCGCCCTGCCACACGTCCCCACCATGACGATAGCGGCCAACGCGCCCCTGATCAGGGCCGAATTCGCCCGTCGTGCATCCATAAATCTCCCCTGGGTTGCTCTCGGTATTCGGAAACGAAACGGCTGAAACCATACGCATACCCACGCATCGTCGCCTCGTCAGAACTAACTAGACATCACGAAGGATCGAGGCGACAAAGCCGGGTCTGGGTGAGCAAATGCTCATGGTGGACAATACCCATCGCTCCCCATCGCTGTTGACACCCCGGGGAACGCCATGGCAGCGTGGGAGCTCATTCCAGTCTCGTGTGGTATCAACTTGGTCGTCGATGAATCAGGCATTGACGTCGGCCTCGTGGTGGGAAACCTCGAGCAGTCTCTCGCTTTCTACACGAACATTCTCGGACTCGACATAAGTGGTCGCATGCATTTGCCGAGGGTTGGGAAGATTATTTTTCTCCGTGCAGGCTGCAGTGCCATCAAGTTGATTCAAAGAGAGTCGGAACCGGGCGTGTCAGTAGTGCGCGGAGGGCTGCGCGGAAACGCAGCCGGCCTGCGCTACCTGACGGTTCACGTAAAGGACCTTGCTGGCCTTGTCGCGCGTTGCGATGCGGCTGGCCATAAAGTGGCAATGCGACCGAAGATATTTGCCGCATCGGTCACGATCGCAGCAATCGAGGATCCAGAAGGAAATTGGATCGAGCTGCAGCACCAGTCATGATGCACGTCAATCTACAGGGGCACAGGATTTGATGCTCCTCCCGCAGCGTGTTGGGCCAGAGGGATGCCAACCGGTCGGCGGCCGCTCGTGGCACCTCGGGGTGCGGCGTCCGACTCCGACGTGCGCCCGTCGTTCTCTGCTCGTGCCTACACGGCTCTCGAGCAAACCACTAGTTGACGGCGATCAGGACCACTGTCACGTTCATCCGTCGTTCCAAGCTGACCGGTAGAGATCAGTCCGATCATGGCTGCATTGCCCATGGCGAGAATCCTTGCCTTCCACGCGGCGCGCGACCCTGCTCGAGTGGCATTGATCTGCGGAGAGCGGACGATGACGCGCATGGAGCTCGAGCGAGCATCGAATCGTGCAGCCCGGGTCTTCATCGATATGGGAGTAGAACCGGGCGACTTCGTGACAATTGCGCTTCCGAACACCATCGCATTCTACGTCGCGATCTTTGGAGCCCTAAAGGCAGGTGCCACGCCGATGCCCATCTCGCATCGACTGCCCGCCCTCGAGCGGAATGCCATCATCGACCTTGCTCATCCGGCATTGCTGGTGGGCATGGAAAAAAGCCCGTATCCGAACCTGCAGCTAGACTGGGAGCCCAATCCATCGGTGGACGACTCGCCGCTCATAGGCATCCAGACGGCGCAATCATGGAAGGCAATGACCTCTGGCGGGAGCACGGGTCGCCCCAAAATCATCGTGGCGACTGCTGCCGCCGAGTACGACCCACTCGACCCACCCCACGGCATGAGAGTCGATGGCACGCAGCTCGTTCCGGGGCCACTGTACCACCAAGGCCCGTTCATCTTTTCCATGTACGGGCTCTTCACGGGAGCAACCATCGTTCTGATGCAGCGCTTTGACGCATGGGAGGCTCTGACGCTTATCGAGCGTCACCGCGTGGATTGGGTCTTTCTGGTTCCCACGATGGTGCATCGGATCTGGCGCCTGCCCGAAGCACAGCGAAGCGCCAGCGACCTTTCCTCATTGAACGTCACCATGAGCACCGGTGCACCTTTCCCCGTGTGGCTCAAGGAAGCCTGGATCGACTGGCTCGGGCCCCAACGGGTTCTCGAAGCCTACGGCGGTACCGAACACATGGGCGGGACGATGATCTGGGGCGATGAAGCGCTGCAGCGACCGGGCTCGGTCGGCCGATCGCCCCAGGGTTACGGCATCAGAATCCTCGATGATGCAGGGCGGGAACTGCCCCCAAGGGAAATCGGCGAGATCTATTTCCGGGCACCGGGCGGCGTCGGTTCGACGTACCGATATATCGGAGCTGAGGGAAAAGTCCTGGGCGAGTGGGAAAGCTTAGGGGATCTGGGGTACTTTGATGAGGATCGGTACCTCTATCT
This sequence comes from Gammaproteobacteria bacterium, assembly GCA_016707425.1. Taxonomy (GTDB): domain Bacteria; phylum Pseudomonadota; class Gammaproteobacteria; order Steroidobacterales; family Steroidobacteraceae; genus JADJHU01. The sequence goes on along the minus strand of JADJHU010000018.1, from coordinate 15,056 downwards.
TGTCGACCGACGAACAGATCTCATCCTCTCCGGAGGCGTAAATGTCTATCCAGCGGAGGTGGAAGCTGCACTCGACAGCCATCCATTAGTGCGTTCCTCCGCCGTGATCGGCCTTCCGGACCAGGATCTCGGTCAACGTGTGCACGCGATCATCGACATCGCCGATCAAACCGAGCCAGACAAGGCAGCGCTTCGTGCATACCTAGCAGAGCGGCTCGCTCCATACAAACTCCCGAGATCACTCGAGTTCGTCCGCGAACCGCTCCGCGACGACGCTGGCAAAGTCCGCCGTCAAGCCCTGCGGACGGCGCGCCTGGCAGACACGCTCGAGTGAGCGTGTGCGGGGCAGTCAACGGCGAAGATGCCTTGAACCAAGGCATCTCTCCCAGTCCATGTGCCTAAAGATTTTCCAGCAGCTCCACCGGTCCCGTGCGTGTCCATTCGACCACGAGACGGCGGTAAGCAATCCGCCACTCTCCCCCCCGCCGCAGGAAGCGATCCTGGTAGCGGATCGCCCAGTCGAGTGTCATCGGGCGCCCACCCTCGTCCTCGATGCGGTGGTAGGCAATACAGTAGGTCTCGCCGTCCGCCGAATCACCGGCGATGTTCACCGTCTGGTTGAACACGCAGTGCATGGTGGCGCGAAACTTCTGCACGAGATCGCCCGGCACGAGCCGGATCTGCTCATGGCCGGCAACGTGAAACTGCGGGCCTTCGAGCACGGCATCCTCGACGAACAGCGAGACGAAGAGCTCCGGATCGTTACGATCCACCGCGCGCGCATACAGCTGCACGAGGCGGCGCAGCGCCCACTCGTCGGCGAGCGTGCCGGCAGCGGCCGCGCTCACGCCGCCGCCCCGCGCTTCACGGCCGCCAGGCGCCTGCAGAAGGCGTCGAAATCCTGCGGGCCTCGGCAGAAGACCAGTGGCAGCACCTCAACCATGGTGACACCCGCGTGCACGAGCGCGGGAACCGCCGAGAGCGTTGCCTCGAGATCAGGGCTGCCGTCGGCGCGGAACACGGTGCGCAGCACGACGCGCACGGCGAGACTCTGGGGATCGCGACCGCGTGCGGCAAAGGCCTTGCGCAGCCGTGCAATGTGACCCGTGAGCTTGTCTGGCCGCTGCTCCATCGGGATCCAGCCATCGCCGAGCTCGGCGATGCGCTCGACGTTGCGATCGCTCGGCGCGAGCCCGAACCACATCGGTACGCCGCCGGGCTGCACGGGACGCGGCCAGGCGTGAATGCGCTCGAAGCGCACCGTTTCGCCCTGAAAGCTTGCCGGAGCCTGGGACCAGAGGAGCCTGCAGACACGCACCTGCTCCTCGAGGCGCACATACCGGCCCTCCCAGGGCACGCCTGCGGCGTCGTACTCTTCCTTCTGCCAGCCGAGCCCGAGGCCGATGCTCACGCGGCCGCGCGACATCACATCGAGCGTCGCGAGCTGCTTGGCCAGCAACACCGCCGGGCGCAGCGGCGCGATCAGTACGCCGGCGGACAGCCGGACCCGGCTGGTGCCGCCCGCGATCGCTGCGAGCACGGTGAGCGGCTCGAACCAGGGGAAGTCGAGCGGGGCCGGAAACGGCCCATAGGGATACTTGTCCAGGTTCTCACCCATGACCACGTGATCGGTGATGCTCACCTGGTCGACGCCGGCCTCCTCGGCGGAACGCGCCAGCCCTACGACCGGGGCGAAATCGCCGTCATACCAACGCTGCAGACCGTATAGGCCGATCGCTACCTGAACCATGTCCATCCGCTCCTGAGACCCCCGCGAGATCGTTCGCGGCGGAAAGATAGCGCATCGCGGCCATTTCCGTGTGGTCATGCAAAGCGCCGGCCGAAGCCACTACACTGCCGCCCATGGAGACCGGGGAAGGCACGGGCGGCGACTGCTGGGCACTCGTGCCCCTGAAGATGCCAGGCACCGGCAAGCGCCGGCTGGCCCCGGTGCTGGACGCAGCCGGGCGCGCGCACCTGGTGCGGAGCCTGTTCGCACAGGTGCTCGGGGCGCTCCGCAGTACCCCTGAGATCGGGCATATCGCCGTGGTAACACCCGACCCGGCCTTCCTGCCCGCCGGCGTACTGGGGCTCACCGACAGCGCCCAGGATATCAACGAGACGATTGCCCGGGCGGCACAGCAGATCTCGGCGCGCGGCGGGCGACGGCTCCTCGTGCTGCCTGCAGACCTTCCCTGCGTCGAGCCGGCCGAGATCAGTGCGCTCATTACAGCAAGCCTTCCAGGCGGATTTGCCATTGCGCCTGACCGGCGCGAATGCGGCACGAATGCGCTATGCTTCACTTTGCCGGCGAATTTTCGCTTCCAGTTCGGAGCAGACAGCTTCGCGAAGCATCTGGCCGAGGCGGCAGCGCTCGGGCGAAAGGCCGCCGTCGTACGGCAGCCGGGGCTCGCATTCGACGTGGACGAGCCCGAGGATCTCGCCCGGCTGCGCAGGCTGACCGGGAATCGCTTCGCTCTGGAGTGCGCCACAGGAACCTGAAGGATGTCCACTGCGCAAGATGCAATGACGAAGGCACGCGCCGGCGTGCGCCTGGGCGAGGCTCAAGCGCTCTCGCTCGCAGACACCGGGGATCTGCGACCCCTGCTCACGGCGGCCGAGGAGCTCACCCTCGAAGGCCACGGCCGCACGGTGAGCTATTCGCGCAAGGTCTTCATTCCGCTCACCCAGCTCTGTCGCGACGTCTGTCATTACTGCACCTTCGCGAAGGCGCCGCGCTCGCTTCGCGCCGCCTACCTCACGCCTGACGAAGTGCTCGAGATCGCCCGCGCGGGAGCCGCGGCAGGCTGCAAGGAGGCGCTCTTCACCCTCGGGGACAAACCGGAGCTGCGCTATTCTGCGGCGCGCCGCGCGCTGGCCGAACTCGGGTACGGGAGCACCCTCGAGTACGTCGCCGCCGTTGCACGGCGGGTCTTCGAAGAGACCGGGCTGCTGCCGCATCTGAATCCAGGCGTCATGACGCGCGAGGACCTCGCGCGGCTGCGCACCGTGTCGGTGTCCATGGGCCTCATGCTGGAAACGGGCGCGGAACGCCTCTCGCAGCGCGGTGGCCCGCACTGGGGTTCGCCCGACAAGCTGCCGGCCCGTCGCCTGGAGACCCTCGAGTGGGCCGGAGAGCAGCGCATTCCCTTCACGACAGGTCTCCTCATCGGCATCGGGGAAACCCGCCGCGAGCGCATCGAGGCGCTGCTCGCGCTGCGGGCCCTGCACGAACGCCATGGGCACCTGCAGGAAATCATCCTGCAGAACTTCCGCGCCAAGCCGGGCACACGCATGAGCACCGCCCCCGAGCCGCCGCTCGAGGAGCATCTGTGGACGATCGCGGTCGCGCGTCTGGTGATGGGTCCGCGCTTCTCCATCCAGGCACCGCCGAACCTGCAGCCCGGGGCGCTCGTGCCACTGGTGCGGGCCGGCGTAAACGACTGGGGCGGCGTGTCGCCGGTGACGCCGGATCACGTCAATCCCGAGGCGCCCTGGCCGCATCTCGCAGCGCTTGCCGCCGAGACGCAGGCGGCCGATCGCGAGCTCGTCGAGCGGCTCGGAATTGCACCGCCCTACGCACGCTCGGCAGGAGACTGGGTGGATGCCTCGCTCCTCACGGCGGTACGCCGCGCTGCCGATTCCCGCGGACTCGCCCGCAGTGACCCCTGGCACGCCGGCATGGGGCACGCCGTGCCTGCGGCGGCCCCAGAATGGATCCGTGCCGGCGTGGCCGCCCCCGGTGCACCCGGCTGCCGCTCTGGACTGTCGCGCGGCATCGCCCGGGCGCTGGCGCGCGCCGCACGGGGCGCCGCGCTCGAGGAAAGCGACGTCGAAGGCCTCTTCTACGCCGCGGGGCGGGACCTGCATGAGCTGCTCCGCGTGGCCGATCTCCTGCGCGAAGACGCCGTGGGCGACGAGGTCTCCTACGTCGTCAACCGCAACATCAACTACACGAACATCTGCACCTATCGCTGCGGCTTCTGCGCCTTTTCCAAGGGACGCAGTTCGCGTGACCTGCGCGGCCCCGCCTACCGCATCGATCCCGACGAGATCGCGCAGCGCACGCTCGAGGCTCACGCGGCGGGCGCCACCGAGGTCTGCCTGCAGGGCGGCATCCATCCGAGCTACACGGGCGACACCTATCTCGGGATCGTGGCGGCCGTGAAGGCCGCCGTGCCCGGGATGCACGTCCACGCTTTCTCGCCTCTCGAGATCACGCACGGGGCGCGTACGCTCGGGCTGTCGCTGCACGATTATCTCCGGCGCCTGCAGCAGGCGGGCCTCGCCACGCTCCCCGGCACGGCCGCCGAGATCCTCGACGACGAAGTGCGTGTCCTCATCTGTCCGGACAAGCTCAGGACGGCGGAGTGGGCGGAGGTGATGCGCACGGCGCATGCGGTGGGCCTCCGGAGCACCGCGACCATGATGTTCGGGCACGTCGAGGAACCACGCCACTGGGCACGGCACCTGCTCCTGATCCGCTCGATCCAGGAGCGCAGCGGCGGCTTCACGGAGTTCGTGCCCCTGCCTTTCGTGCACATGGAAGCCCCCATGTGGCGCAAGGGCCTGGCGCGCTCGGGCGCGAGCTTCCGCGAGGCGCTCCTCGTGCACGCGGTCGCGCGTCTCGTGTTGCATCCACTGGTCCCCAACGTGCAGACCTCATGGGTGAAAATGGGCCCGGAAGGTGCGGCGCTCGCGCTGCAGGCCGGCGCGAACGACCTTGGCGGCACACTCATGAACGAGTCGATCACGCGCGCGGCGGGCGGCATCAACGGTCAGATACTGGATGCCGAGCACATCGAAGTGCTGGCACAGAGCGTCGGGCGGCCGGTCTTCCAGCGAACCACGCTCTATCAGCGCGTACGCACATCTGCGGCCGTGCCGCTCATCGCCATTGCCCAGTAAGCTGCTTCGGCACCAGAGACAAATGCCGCCGACGGCCGCCGGTGGAGGAAATGACCGTGAGTGACGACAGGGAATACGATCTCATCGTGGTGGGCTCTGGGGGCGGGGCGCTGCTCTCGGCGATACGCGCACACGATCTCGGCCTGACGGTACTGGTGATCGAGAAGAGCGAGCTCTACGGTGGCACGACGGCCACCTCAGGCGGAGCGCTCTGGATCCCGCTCAATGGTCAGGCGCCGGACGACTACGAGTCCGCCTATACCTATCTGAAGGCCGCGGCGGGCGACACGACGACCGACGGCAAGGTGCGCGCCTATCTCGAGAGTGCCGCGCCGATGATCCGCTACGTCAACGAAAAGACCTCGCTGCGCTACAAGATGAGCGCGAGCTACGCGGACTACTACCCGGAGATGCCCTGTGCCCTGGACGAAGGGCGCGCGATGGAGCCGGAGCCCTTCAACGCCGCGCTGCTCGGCGAGGAATTCGAGCGGCTGCGCCCGAGCCACCCGGGCGTGACACTCATGGGCATCGGCATGACGATCCCGGAATCGAACACCATGGCCACGAAGGCTCCGGGCTGGCTCGGTGTCGTGCTGAAGATCATGGCGCGTTACTACCTCGACATCCCCTGGCGCTTCAGGACGAAGCGCGATCGGCGGCTCTGCCTGGGTAATGCGCTCATCGGGGGCCTGCGTCATGCGCTGCTCGTGCGCAGCATGCCGCTGTGGCTCGAGTGCTCGATGGAGTCGCTGGTATTCGAGAACGGGCGTGTCCAGGGCGTCGTCGCACGGCGCAAGGGCGAGGCACTCACCCTGCGCGCACGACGAGGCGTGATCCTCGCGGCCGGGGGCTTCGAGCGCAATCAGGCCATGCGCGAGAAGTATCTTCCGCATCCCACGCACCAGGAGTGGGCTGCGACGCCTGCGGGGCTCAACACCGGCGACACCATCCGCGCCGCAGAAGCCATCGGTGCAAGGCTCGAGCACATGGACATGAGCTGGGGGGTGCCCACGGTGCGCCACACAGGCGTGCCGCAGGGCGCGCAGGCGGTGTTCAGCGAGCGCGGCTTCGGTGGGTCGGTGTGCGTGAACCGTCAGGGCCGGCGCTTCGCGAGTGAGGCGCTGTCCTACGATCGCTTCCAGCTCGCCATGTACGCCGAGCACGCCCGCTCGGGTGGGGCGATCCCGGCGTGGTGGGTCTTCGATACGAAGTACCGCAAGAACTGTCCCTTCGGCCCTTTCCTGCCGGCAACAGCAATGTCCGATGCCCGGGTGCCGAAGGAATGGTGGGGCGACACCATCTTCAGGGACGCAACCCTCGAAGGGCTCGCCCGCCAGATCGGCGTCGATCCGGCGGGGCTGGCCGACACCGTACGCCGAAACAACGAATACGCGCAGACCGGAGTGGATCCGGAGTTCGGGCGCGGCGGCAGTGCCTATGATCGCTACTGGTCACTCCGGAGTGCGCGACCGAACCCCTGCCTGATCGCCATCGACACCGCGCCCTACTATGCGGTGAAGATCCAGCCTGGGGACACGGGCACGAAGGGCGGACCCGCGATCACCGACGATGCGCAGGTGATCGACACCGCAGGCAGGCCGATCCCCGGGCTCTACTGCATCGGCAACAATGCCGCCGCACCGCTCGGGCGTGCCTACGCGGGCGCCGGCGGCACCATCGGCCCCGGCATGGTCTTCGGCTTCCGCGCCGTCGAACACCTGGCGCGCTCGAAGTAGCCGACTCCCGGGCTCGCTCGCCCCGCCGGACCCGTCCTGCTGCTACGGTGCGGAGAGAATGAGGCCGCTGGTCGGCACGCCGGTGCCGGCCGTGACGAGCACGTTCTGGACGTTCTTCACCTGGTTCACGGATACCCCGCGCACCTGGCGTACGCCCTCGGCAATGCCATTCACGCCGTGGATATAGGCTTCGCCCAGCTGTCCGCCGTGGGTATTCACGGGCAGGCGCCCGCCCATGTCGATATGCCCATCCTTCACGAAGTCCTTCGCTTCGCCGCGCTTGCAGAAGTCGAAGACCTCGAGCTGCGGCAACACGAAGGGCGAGAAGTGGTCGTAGAGCACCGCTGTCTGGATATCCTTCGGTCCGATGCCGCCCATGGCATAGAGCTGCTTCGCCACCAGACGCATCTCGGAGAGCGCAGAAATATCTTTGCGGTAGAAGCTCGTCATGTTCATCTGGTCATCGCAGGCGCCCTGGGCCGCGCCCCGGATCAGTACGGGCTTCTGCCTGAGATGGCGCGCGCGATCGGCACGCGTGACGACGATCGCCACCGCGCCGTCCGATTCCTGGCAGCAATCGAGCAGGCGCAGGGGCTCGACGATCCAGCGGCTCTTCTGGTGATCCTCGAGCGTGATCGGCTTCTGGTAGAAGAACGCAGCGGGGTTGTTGGCTGCGAACCGGCGGCAGGCGACCGTAACCCGGCCGAAATCCTCGGTGGTCGCACCGAAATCGTGCATGTAGCGACGCGCCGCCATGGCCACCCAGGAGGCCGGCGTCGCGAGTCCGAAGGGCAAGGTCCAGCCGAAGGTGGCGAGAGCCGCTGAGGGCATCGGTGGCGGCACGTAGGCCGCGCCAAAGCGGTACTGCGAGCGCTCGTTCATGGCGCGGTAGCACACGACGACGTCGGCCACGCCGCTGTGCACGGCCATCGCGGCCTGGTGCACGGGCGCGCAGGCTCCGCCGCCGCCGTACTCGATGCGGCTGAAAAACTTGAGATCCCTGCCACCGATGTTGCGGAAGATCTCGATCTCCGGGTTGTTGTCCATCGTGAAGGTGGACATGCCGTCGACGTCGCGCGTGCTCAGGCCCGCATCGTCGAGCGCTGCCTTGATGGCCTCGACGGCAAGCTGCAGCTCGCTGCGGCCGGAGTCCTTGGAGAATTCCGTGGCACCGATGCCGACGATCGCGGCCTGGTCTTTCAATGGGTGAGTCATGATGGTCAGTGCTCCAGGACTTCAGGGCAGGGTCAGACGCACGGTCCCGGACACATGCTCGCCCAGGCTGTTGACGCCGCTCACGGCGACCTCCACGAGCTTGTCCTTGCCGACCACTTCCTTGCTCTTCACGGAGCCGGACATCTTCATCGTGTCACCGGGGAAATTCGGCGCACCGAGGCGGATCCTGACGCCCTTGATGCGCGCCGCGGGGCCCGCCCAGTCGTTCACGAAGCGCTGCACGAGCCCGTTGCTCGTGAGGATATTCATGAAGATGTCGGGTGTGCCGGCCGCCTGCGCATTGGCCTTGTCGTGATGCACGAGCGAGAAATCGCACGTGGCGATCGCACCGGCGACGATGAGCGAGGCCGTGATGGGAATATCCAGTCCGGGCAGCTGCTGGCCGGTCTGGACGCTGTCGTAGTTGATCTGGGCCGCCATATGCTCCTCGTACGCAGTCAGGTCATGGGTGGCACGGTGCCGCTCGCGAGCTGCTGGCCGATCGCGGCGAGCATCGGAGTGGCGCCACCGAGTGCGAGCTCGATCTGCCTGGCTCGCAGGAAAAAGGCATGGATGGGGTAATCGACGTCGGCACCCATCCCGCCGTGCAGGTGCTGCGCAGTGTGTGTGACGCGATGACCGCAGCGTGCGGCCCACCACTTGGCGGCAGCCACTTCAGCGGCGGCCGGAATGTCGTTCTCGAGTGCCCACAGCGCCCGCAGGTACACCGAACGCAGTGCTTCGATATCGATGTAGCCATCGGCCAGTCGGTGCTGTACGCCCTGGAAGCTCCCCGTGGGCCGGCCGAACTGCACGCGCTCGGCCGTGTAGGCCGCCGTCCGCCGCAGCGCCTCGGCCGCAAGCCCGAGTTGCTGGGCGGCGAGTGCCACGCGCCCGCGTTCAACCAGCCAGCGCACGACTTCAGCGCCTCCCTCAGCCCCGCCCAGGAGATCTGCCGCCGAGACCTCGACGTTGGAGAGCCTGATCCGCGCCTGCGGCTCACCGCTCGACGTCGCCTGAGGCTGCACGCGCACGCCCCTGGCTTTCGGATCGAGGATGAAAACACCCACGGCGCGCCGGCCGGTACGCGCGGTGATGAGGATGCGATGCGCCTGCGCACCGTAAGGCACGCAGTCCTTCACACCCCGCAGTCGCCAGCCCTCGCCGCTCGCCGTGGCCCTGACGGCAGGCAGCAGCGGATCGCCGCCGCCGGTCTCCTCGAGCGCCGCGGTCAGCAGACTCTCGCCGGACGCGACGCGTGGCAGGAGCGCCGCGCGCTGCGCGGCGGTGCCGAACTTCTGTACGGGCAGCGCGCCCAGCACGAGCGTCGCGAGCAGCGGCACCGCCGCCAATGTTCGCCCCTGCTCCTCAAGTGCCAGGCACACTTCGGTGAGTCCCAGGCCCGACCCCCCGTGCTCTTCGCCGATTGCCGTTCCGAGAAGACCCGCCCCCGCGAGCGTCTTCCACAGCCCGGCATCGTAAGGCGCCCCCGAGCGGCCGAACTCCCGACGGAAGTCGTCGGTGACTCGGTCGTTGAAGATCTGCGCCGCAAGCTGGCGCAGGCTCTGTTGTTCCTCGCTGTAGCTGAAATTCATGCTGACCTCAGCGCACGTTTCGCTCACGAAAGATGGGCAGCACGAAGTCCTTCTCGACCTCGACGAAGTCCACCTCGACAGACATGCCGATGCGCACCTTCTCCGGCGCCACATCGCGCAGATTGGCCACCATGCGCACCCCCTCCTCGAGATCGATGAGCGCCACCGGCAGCGGGTACTGGAGACCCGGGATCTGCGGCTGATGCACGACCACGAAGCTGTGGACGGTGCCGCGACCGCAGCACTGCAACGGGGCCCACTCGAGCGAATTGCACTCCGACACATCGGGCCCGGCGGATGATGCAGCCGCCCGCACTGGCCACACTTGCGCACGAAGAGCTTCCGCTGGTTGAGCCCCTCCCAGAAAAAGGCGCCGTCCCTCGTGACCGGCGGTCGCGGATATGAGGGCTTCTTCGCCTCAGGCACCTTCGCACCCGCCGCCGCGTCCTTCGGTTTCGCTGGCGGACGGAACTTCAGGACACGAAAGAGCGTGCGGCCGATGAGCTCACCCTTCTGGTCGCTGAACTCGTAGCGATAGGTGACGAAGTGACCCACGCCGAGCCCGGTCTTCTTCTCCTCGGAGATGGCGTCGAGCGTCACCCGCTGCGTGATGAGATCGCCCACGCGCAGGTCGCGGCAGTACTCCTCCTCGACGTTGGTCGCGACCACGGAGGTGAAGCCCGCCGCATCCACCAGATCGAGCCCCAGGAGAGATCCTCCTTCCCGCGTGAGGTCCTGCCGGAAATGGTGCATGGTCCACATGAACATCGTGGCTGGCGGTGCGGTGGCCGCGTTGAGATAGAGCGGATTACGCTCACCCATCGCCTCACACCAGCGGCGGATCATGGGCAGATTGACAGGATCCGAGGCAGTCTGGGGCGGCAGCGCCTCCCGACCCACCATCGCCTGCACCTTGGAGAGCCAGCTCTGCGATCCAGCTTCTGACATGGCCATCACCCCTTCAGCGCCCGCGCGGCAGGCCGAGACCGGCCTGCGCCACCATGTCGCGCAGCACTTCCGTCGCACCACCGCCAAACGTGTTGATCTGACACATCCGCCACTCGCGCTCCAGCCGCCCGAGCAGGATGGCCCCGGGCGAGCCGTCCTTCACGATGCCCACGGAGCCGACGACGTCGAGCAGCAGCTGCAGCACCTTGATGTAGCTCTCGGTACCAAAAACCTTGCACGCGCCTGCGAGTTCACGGCGCACGCTGCCCTGGGAAATCTCCCACGCGACCCGGTTGCCGAGCACGGCATTCGCCTGCAATACGGCATAGGCCTCGGCAAGTGCCATCTGCACCCAGGGGCGGTCGATCACGCGCCCGCCCTCAGGGACCTTCGTCGTACGCGCCCAGTCCACGGTGAGATCGAAGCCGCCCTGCGCGCCGTAGGTGAGTGCCGCGAGGCCGACGCGCTCATGATTCAGCTGCTCGGTGATCAGCTGCCAGCCAGCGTTCAGCTCGCCGATGATCATCGAGGCCGGTACGCGCACGTTTTCGTAGAAAGTGACGTTGGTCCGGAAGCCGCCGACGGTCCAGATCGGCGAGACGGAGAATCCCGGCAGGCGCGTGTCCATCGCAAAGAGCGTGATCCCCTTGTGCTGGGGTGCCTGCGGATCGGTACGTGCCGCAAGCCACACATAGTCGGCACCTTCCGCACCACTCGTGAAGATCTTCTGCCCGTTGATGACGTAGTGATCGCCGTCGCGCTCGGCGCGGGTCTTGAGCGAGGCAAGGTCGCTGCCGGCCGTCGGTTCGGTGTAGCCCACGGCGAAGACGAGCTCGCCGCGGGCGATGCGCGGCAGGAACAGTTGCTTCTGCTCCTCGGTGCCCCTGCGGATGAGCGCCGGTCCGACGGTGTTCACCGTAACAAACGGATTCGGCGCCTCGGCGAGCCACAACTCCTCGAGGATGATCTTCTGGGCGAGGGGATCGAGGGCGCGGCCGCCGTACTCCACCGGCCAGCCCGGCGTGAGCCAGCTGTCGTGGCCCAGCTGGCGCAGAAAGGCTCGATAGGCCTCGCCGCCCTCGCGGTGATCGCGAGTCTTTGCACGCGCCGCGGGAGGCAGAATCCTGTCGAGGTAGGCTCGGAACTCGCGCCGCAGCGCGAGCTGTTCGGGTGTGTATTCCACGTACATGGTCTGTCAGTCTCCGGCAAACGGCAGAATGCCGAGCGCCTTCAGGGTCTCATCGGTCACGGGAAGGTAGGTCCCCGCCTTTGCATCGCGCACATACAGCGGGTCGGGCGTGCGCTTCGGATCGTAGCCATCGCGCTGCAGGTCGATCTTGCGCAGCTTGAACGTGGAGGTGAGGTCCGCCTCGCGCGAGATCCGCACGAAGAGCGGCACGGCGTAGGCTGCGAGCCGCTCTGCAGCAAATTCGTGGAAAGCCCTAGGATCGAAGCTGGACGGGTCCGACCAGGTGAGCGACGCCATCCCCGCACGGCCTTCCTCGCCGGCCACCCGCACGCCGTAGACATTCACGCTGGCCGGGCCCGGGAAAGCACCGAGCACCTCGGCGACCTCCTCAGTCGATACATTATGCCCCCGCCAGCGGAAAGTGTCGCCCATGCGATCGACGAAATAGTAATAGTCATCCTCATCGAAACGCACCAGATCGCCCGAGCGGACCCAGCGATCCCCCGGCCTGAACACGTCACGCAGAAGCTTGCTCTCCGTCGCCTCTGGCGAAGTATAGCCCTCGAACATGCCCGCGGCTCCCGGGCCGTCGAGAACCTCCGCAACGAGCTCCCCCACCTCGCCCGCTTTGGCGCGCACGTAGGAGCCATCGGCGTTGCGCACGTAGTCGCCCCGCTCGACGTCGTAGCGCAGCACTCGCATATTGGTCATCTCAGGGTACGGCAGGCGCCCGACTGAACCGATCCGGTTGTCGACGTTCGAGATCCCGTAGTTGGCCTCGGTGGCACCGAGCCCTTCCACGATCATCTCGACGCCGAAGCGCTCGATGAACTGCTTCCAGACATCGGGCCTCATGCCGGCACCAGCCAGCTTGCGAAGCGTGTGATCGCGGTCATCGGGGCGCGGCGGCTGGTTGGCGACGTAGCGGCAGATCTCGCCGATGTAGTACATCGCCGTGACCTTGTGCCGGCGGACGTCGTTCCAGAATTCGCTCACGCTGAGCTTCCGCCGCAGCACGATCGGCACGCCGAAGCGCAGCGCGGCAGAAACCACCACCATGCCGCCGGCGCCATGGAACAGCGGCAGCACATTGTAGATCACGTCATCGGGCCCGAGCTGCCAGATCCCGCCGATCACCTCGCCCGCGTTCACGAAACGCAGATGACTCATCACTCCGGCTTTCGGGAGTCCCGTCGTGCCGGAGGTGAAGATGTAATAGAGCGTGCTGCCGAAGGTGAGGCCCGCACGCAGCTGGCGATCGGGGTTCTCAGGGCTCGCCTCCTGCATCGCGGCCTCGAGACTGCGGGCCGGGACGAGTCCCGGCGAGCGGCCCGCGGCATCGGAATGCAGCGATTCGAACATGAGCGCCGGGCGCTCCTCGGGTGCCAGCGTCGCAATGTTCTCCGCGCACTCCGAGCCGAAGACGAGCGCGCGGGCGCGCGTCTGGCTGAGAGCGTGCTGCAGCACCCGGTCGCGCGCGTCAGTGTTGAGAAGAGCGGTGATGATGCCGACCTTGGCAAGTCCCAGCCAGATCATGGGGAACTCGGGGCGGTTCTCCATCATGAGGGCGACCACGTCCCCCCGCTTCAGTCCTGCCGCGAGCGCGGCATGAGCGACCCGGTTGGCAAGGACGTTCATCTCCCCGAACGTGACCGTCCGGCCCTCGAAGATGATGAAGGGCCGCCTGCCGGCATCCCGCGCACGTTCCTCGATGCGGTCCGCGACCGTGTAGTCCTGGTCCCGCCGGTAGTCCGCCACCAGCGAGAAGCCGCGCATCATGCGCTCCATCGTCACTTCACGGGCAACAACAGGACTCTCTGGCATGCAGGCACTCTGGAAGGTGGTGACGTCGTCAACGACAATTCGCACTCCGCAGCCTGATCGTACAGGATGCGCGCGGCGACTTCGAGAACGAGACCGGTGGGCGCCTAGAGCGGGAGGTGCCTCGAGATGTTCCTGAGCGACTCGAGCGCCTGGACGCGATCGGCGAGCTCGGTCCGGGTGCGCTCCGGCACGATCCCTTCGCAGAACTCATGGAGCTTCTGGCGCACCCGATCCCAGCCGGGTTTCGTCTCTGCCGACCAGGGATCTCCGCTGGCATAATCACCCTCGAAGACATGTTCGCGTCCGCGCGCCCAGACCGTCAGCGACCGGCGCGTCTTCGGAAAGCGGCCGATACGCGTATCCCGCACCGCGCGCACGGCCTCATCGGCCAGCTTCGGATCGAGCGTCAGGTGTACCCGTGCGGCAAGTGCGCGCACTGCCGGATCTTCCAGATTCTCCCTGGCATACCAGCCCGGCCCGGGCGTACGCCCGAGGGCGGCCAGCGCGATCACGTAAGGCACGTTGAACTGGCCGCTCAGCGGCCCGCGGTGATCACCGGGGACCGCATCCAGCGGCGCACTGAAGATCTTCATCCCGTGGGCCATCGGGTTCATGCGGACCTCGATGCGCTCGAGTTCCTCGGGTGCGAGTCGCTCCCTCTGCATCAGCTCCCGGATGGCATCGATCGGCCCATGTGTGTAGCGGCAGGAAGGGTAGTACTTCACCGCCGCCTCCAGGATCCACCACTTCTCTCCCAGCCCCTCCACCAGCAGCTCGCGGTCGGTGGCCACTGCACCCTGCGCTTCGAGAAAGCCCGGACTGTTGTCGAGGACATCATGGTCACCCACGTAGCCCGCTTCGGCGAGAAGCGCCGAAAGCATTCCGGCACGTGCCGCGGCCGCGTTGTTGGCGTACTTGAAGGAGTTGAACGCCAGGCGGCTGTGCGCCCCCGCGACCGTCGGTGTCGGCGCCTCCCATGCACAGATTCCGAAGGCGTTGCGCATCGTGTCGCGCCCCAGCCCCGCCACCGCGCCTGCCGATGCCGCCGTGCCGAACGCGGCGTAGCCCATCCCCTGGATCGCGCTCCAGCGAAGCCCGTCCCCCTGCACCTCGATCTTGCGGCTCGCAAGCTCGAGACGGGCATTGACCTCGTAGCCCAGTGCGACGGCACGGATCACCGCGCGCCCCGCAGCGCCCAGGCGCTGCCCCTCCGCGATGGCGGCCGCCACGTTGAACACGGCAAAGTGCGTGGCGTTGTAGAACGTGTCGTCGGCATCGAGGAAGTTCATGATCTCGGCGTTGGCCGCGGCCGCCCACGCCGCGGGCACACGACGTCCGAACCCGAAGACCGTCGCGTCCTCATTCCCCCCCAGTCGCTCGAGCACCCGATGCTGCAGCTTCGTGCGCTCCGCACCCCCGGCAGCAAGCCCGCAGATCAGCGAATCGAGCGTGAGCAGCTTTGCGGTGTCGATCACCTCCGGCGGCAGCGCCTCATATGGGGTCTCCACCACGAAATCCGCCAGCTTCTGTGTCCGGGTGCGCCCGGTGCTCTGCGGGCGCTCGCGTGTCGTCGTGCTGCTCATGTCCGGAGATCTCCTCGAGCGTGTTCGCTCACCACTTGTACGTCGCGGTGAACATATA
>JADJHU010000017.1 GCA_016707425.1 Gammaproteobacteria bacterium | reverse complement strand
GGAGCTGCACATCGGCTTTGAATCCGTCGAGCCCTTCGCGCTCAGACGGTACCGATTTTAGTGGATGAGAAGCAAATTCGTTGCCGGCTTCTCGCCTGCCGCCAAGGCCACAAGCCAGCGGGCGGATTCGCATCGATAGTGAGATTGCGCTGGCCGGCCCTCCCGCAGGAAGCTTCCGGACTAAAAGCTTGGCAATCGCTCGGCGCTCGAGGATTCTGGACCAGTACAGGGAGATAGCTCCAGATCTGACGCAGATCCGGCACGCTTCGATACCTACCGCCTCGCTGACTACAAGGAAAAGGTGATCGACCTTCTGGCCTGGCGGCACGGTGAGCGCTCTCCGACTGTCGCCATCGTCGAGGCGATGGGGCGCCGCCTCGCGCTGAAGGCGCTTTACCGCTCAAGCACTTGGGTCGACTGGCTCCGGGTTCGGGGCCTTCACCGTTAGTGTCCCGGCGCAAGATCAGACTTCGCCGCCTCCGGAATCAAGCAGTTAGCGCATCCGGAGACCTGGGAGCGTGGATTCTCCGCAGCAGAATCTGACGCTGAGCCATCGGTAATGCCGCTAATCCGGTACCTTCGCGAAGGACATCGCGAGTGCAGTTGTCCCCCGCCATCCCGCCGGGCGCGCCTTCGTCGGCCGCTTCAGCGACGGCGAGGCGGATATCGAGCTGATGGAGAATGTGCGCGGGCGCGATGTCTTCATCGTGCAAACGACCTGTCCGCCCGCAAACCATCACCTGATGGAGGTGTTGGTGATGGTCGACGCCTGCCGGCGCGCTTTCGGCGGCGCGCATCACCGCGGTGGTGCTGTATTTCGGCTAAGTGCGCCAGACCGGCGGCTGCGCGGCGCGCATGTGGTGATCACGGCGAAGCGCGTCGCGCGAACATGATGTCCGGTGCCGGTGTCGCCCGTGCGCACGGTCGACCTGGCATGCCTCGATCAGATTCAGGGGTTCCCTGACATCCCCGTGGACAACGTCTACGTCTCACTGGTGCTGGGCGGCGATTTCGCGCCAGGCCACGAGCGCATGATCGTCGTGGTCGCTCGACGTGGGCGGGCGTGGTGGGTGCGCGCGCTCGCCCGGCGCCTGACACGCGATCTTCGCCATCATCGACAGGCGCTGCGCCGCGTCCGAACGAGTCGAAGCGTGATGAACATCATCGGTGAGGTGCGCGGTAAGACCTTTCGCGTGATGGTGGACGACATGGTCGATGGCCGGCATCGCTCTGCCAGGCCGCTGAAGCACTGAAGGACGAAGGCGCGATCAAGGTAGGTCGCCCATTACCCACGCCGTGCGCTGGGGCGCGGGGGTCGAGCGCATCGCGAAGTCCGCACTCGATGAGCTGCTCGTGACCGACGATCCGCCTGATGAGGCGCACCAGCGCAAGGCGACCAGCGGCTGTCGGTTGCCGGGCTGCTGGCGGAAACCATCCGGCGCATCCAGGACGAAGAGAGCGTCAGCCCTGCACGTGGATTGAGGCCCGAAGATCGTGGTGCCCTGGTCGCAAGCTGCTGCTGCTGCAACAAAGGAGCAGGAGTCATCATGCGTGTTTCATTCACCGTCGGCGCGACGTCCGCGAGACGTGAGGCGAGGTGCGAGCCGCCGCCCGCGTCACGCGGGCAAGGTTCCGGCCATTCTCTACGGCGGCCAGAGTGCGCCGCGGTCGCTGGTCCTCGATCAGCAGAGCTCGTGACCATGGTGTCGGACGAGCGCTTACTCGTCGATCGCATGAAGATCGGCGGGCAGACGCAGCCGGCCATCGTCAGACGCAGATGCACCCGGCGCGAACATGGTCGTGCACGTCGACCTCCAGCGGGTGGACGAGAATGAGAAGATCCGCATCCGCCTGTTGATCCACTTTGTGAACGAGAACACTTCCGGGCGTCAAGACGCAGGGTGGCGGTTTCGCACCGGATCGGCGGACGTCGAGGTCGCCGCCCGCTGGGGGATCCGCCGGAGTATCTGGAGGTCGATCTCGGTGGCATGGTCATCAACGAGACCGTGTTCGCGGATATCAGGCCGTGCCCGAGGGTGTGACCATTCCGCAGCCTCAACCTCGGCCGTAATCCGGCCTCGTCTTTGATCCATGCGGCCCGGGCCGAGGGCGGAGGCGGTATCCAGCCGGTCGAGGCGGCACTGACGGAGGCGACGCAGCGCCGCGGCGGCCGAATCGAAGAATGGATGAGGCGAAGAAGCGACGAGGGCAGGAAGGAAGGCGGCAAGAAGCGGTCGGCAGGGTGGGCCGCCCCGGGTGCGGCCCACTTCCCATGTACGTCCACACCGTCAAGCTCATCGTCGGCCTTGGCAATCCTGGCGGCGCTCTACGCGCGCACGCGCCACAACGCGGGTTCTGGCCTCGTGGACGAGCTTCGGTGCGCCGCCAGAACGGGTGCTTCGTGCCGAGGGGCGAGACACCAGGCGAGCTCCGCGGGTGAGACCGGACGACTAGATCTCTCTGGCTCTTCGCCGATGCAGTTCATGAATCGCAGGGCTGCCGCTCGCGAGCGTCGCGAGCTTCTACCGATCGCACCCAGGAAATTCCTGGTCGCCCACGACGAGACCGATCTTCTCCGTCGGGCACTGTGCGGCTGAAGCAGGGGGCGGTCATGGCGAGATAATGGCCTGCGCGACGCCATTGCGCAGCCATCGGGGATGCCTCTCACGGCTGTGCCCGGTGTCGGGGCATCCGGGCGAGAAGGCGGAAGTCGGACTACGTGCTGATGCGGCGCCAGCATCATGAAGAAGGCCCGATCCGCGATGCCGGGCGGCGGGAGCGACGCGGTTGCCCGGGGATGATCGGGCAGGGTGCGGTAGGCGACACCGGCGCATTCGCGCGCCGTGTCTTCCGGCCGCGGCGCCTGGAAGCCGTTCCCGCCGGGGCCGGTGGCTACTTCGGTGAGCCGTTAGCCATCCGTGAGCATCCGCTGCGGTATCAAGTCGGACCGCCGAACGGTCGGCAAGTCCATTTGTTCAACGCGCTGACGCGCGCGGACCGCGGCAGAGAACCATTCTTCTGCACGATCGATCCGAACGTGGGATCGTGCCCGTGCTGGATCCCCCCCTGCGGTACAGCTTCGGTGACATCGCCCGGCCGAGAAGATCCCGCCCACCACGGTCGAATCTGCGGACATCGCCGGCCCGTTGCCGGCGCTTCGCAGGGCGAGAGGCCTGGAACAAGTTCCTCGCGCACATCCGCGGAGTCGATGCCATTGCGCATGTCGTGCGCTGCTTCGTGAACGACGACGTCGTACGCGGGACGTCGACCCGATCGCCGACATCGAAGTCATCGATACCGAGCCGCACCCGCCGATCTGCAGACCGTGGAGAAGGCTGTCGAGCGCGCGATCAAGGGGCGCCAGGAGCGGCGACTGGGCCAGAGGCCCTCCGCCGCCGCGAGCTCTTCGAGCGTGTGAAGCAGCATCTCGACGGAGTGCGACCGGTGCGCGCCATGAGCCTCCACCCGAAGAGCGGCGCGACCTGGACGAGCTGCACCTGCTCACCGCCAAGCCCGTGATGTACGTTGCGAACGTCGACGAGCACGGTTTCGCCGACAATCCCCGTCTCGCGGCGGTCGAGAAGCGTGCAGCCGAGGAGGGCGCGGTCGTCGTGCCGGTGTGTGCGGCGATCGAGGCTGAGATCTCCCAGCTCGAGGAGGCCGATCGTGCGGACTTCCTGCGCGAGCTCGGGCTCACGGAGCCGGGGCTCGACCGCGTGATCCGCGCCGCCTACCAGCTGCTCGGTCTCCAGACCTAGCTTCACCGCGGGCCCGAAAGAAGTGCGCGCGTGGACGGTGCGTGCCGGGGCGACGGCGCCGCAGGCTCGCCGGCGTCATCCATACCGATTTCGAGCGCGGCTTCATCCAGTAGCCGAGGTGATCGCCTTCGAGGACATCGCCGGGCGCGGCGAGGCCGGCGCCAGGAAGCCGGAAGCTGCGGCTCGAGGGCAAGGAGTACGTCGTCCGCGAGGGCGACGATGCACTTCAGGTTCAACGTGTAGCTCCGGAGGACAGGACGCCCGGGATGTCGGCCTGCGCGCCGGGCAGCGTGGCAGCAGCTTGACACCCCCGGTGTCGACCCAGACAATCGCCGCCCCCGTGGTGAGGTAGCTCAGCTGGTTAGAGCACGGGAATCATAACCCGAGGTCGAGGGTTCGATTCCCCTCCTCACCACCAATCAGACTTCCCAAGACCTCCCGGAAATCACCTAAAGCCCCGTAAATACGGGGTTTTTGTTTCTAGCGTGTCTCGCGAGGTTTCCGGTTTTATTTTGAGTACCGCCAAGTATGGCGGTAACGTTGACGGTAGCGGCCAGACCGCCAGCGGAGTTACCGTCATGTTGAGCCCTTCCGAAGTCCAGAACGCCAAGCCGAAGGACAAGCCCTACAAGCGCTCCGATGGGCGCGGTATGTACCTGCTGGTGAAGCCTGACGGGGCGCGATGGTGGCGCTTCGACTACCGCAGGCCGGACACGGGGAAGCGAAACACGCTCTCGCTTGGCACCTACCCGGACGTGACGCTCAAGCGCGCTCGGGAGAAGCGCGACGACGCGCGCAAGCTCCTCGCGGATGGCATCGACCCCGGCGAGAAGCGCAAGGCCGAAGCCGTGGCCGGCGCCGAGACCTTCGAGGCGATCGCCCGCGAGTGGTTCGGGAAGTTCTCCCCGCAGTGGGCGCCCTCGCACGCGGAGAAGATCATCGCGCGTCTGGAGCGCGACCTGTTCCGTGGATCGGCATGAAGCCGATTGCCAGACTGACCGCACCGGACCTGCTCGCCTGCCTGCGGCGGATCGAATCCCGAGGCGCCATAGAGACCGCCCACCGTGCGCACCAGAATGCCGGGCAGGTATTCCGCTACGCCGTGGCGACCGGCCGGGCAGAGGGCGATATCTCGCGCGACCTGCGCGGCTCGCTGCAACCGGTGAAGGGCGAGCACCTGGCGAGCATCACGGAGCCCGAGCGCGTGGCGGAGCTTCTGCGCGCCATTGAGGGCTTCACCGGCACGTTTCCAGTGCGCTGCGCACTCCGGCTGGCGCCGCTCGTATTCGTGCGTCCCGGCGAGCTGCGGCAAGCCGAGTGGTCGGAAATCGACCTCGAGGCCGCCGAGTGGACGATCCCGGCTGCGAAGATGAAGACGCGCGCGGCGCACCTCGTGCCGCTGTCCACGCAGGCCGTGGCGATCCTGCGGGAGCTGCACCCGCTCACCGGACGCGGGCGCTACGTCTTTCCCGGAGGACGCGACCCGAAGCGGCCGCTGTCCAATATGGCGCTGAATGCCGGGTTCAAGCGCATGGGGTACGACGGGGCGACCTTCACGGCGCATGGCTTCCGTGCCATGGCCCGGACGCTCCTGGACGAGACCTTGGGCTTCCGCCCCGACGTGATCGAACATCAGCTTGCCCACGCGGTCCGCGACCCGCTCGGACGCGCCTATAACCGGACATCCTTTCTGCCGGAGCGCCGCGAAATGATGCAGGCATGGGCGGACTATCTCGAGCGGCTGCGCGAGGGCTCCAACGTCGTGCAGATGCGGCGAAGAGCGAGCTGATTCTGTTGTGCCGCGCTGACACCGACTTGGCGCGGCAGTCTTGTCGAAAGGCATGGGGTAGGGCGCAGCATGGAAGATTTGGACTACTGGCGACTGTGCGATGAACTGACGGTTGTTCAAGCCGCATGTCTCATCGTAGGGATCGACCCGAGCAGCGATGAAGGCAACTGCGAAAATTGGCAGCCACATCAACAGCCGCGAGGGTATGGCGCGGCCAAAGCCGCGCTCACTCACGCGATCTTGAGCTCAACTGCACGATTTCCTCGGATTGGACCCACCCGATTTCCTGTGATGGGGACCACCCGATTTCCTCAGTTGGGGACCACCTGCGAGCCATGGATGGAGTGGTCCGCGGATGTTCAGATTGGCGTTCAGTGCTGGTGTTCGAGGCTGTCGCGGTCGTCGTGGCTGGCGGGTGCCGGGCCTGGTACCCTGCGTGGGTAACCACGCAGGAGACGGCGGCATGGGCTTCGCAGCATGACGGTGCATCGGGACGAGGAGATCCGGCGGCGGCTGGCCGAGGGCCGCAGCCTGCGCGAGATTGCCCGCGCCCTGGGCTGTTCGCGGCGCACGGTCCGGCGAGGTACGCGACGGCGAGCGCCGCTCACCGGACGCGCCCGAAGTCGCCGCCCGATCCGTTGTGGATGTCGCAGATCGACCGACGCTGATCCACGATCTGGGCCTGGGTCATCCGCTGAAGTTCCTGTGGAAGAGCGTGCCCGGCAGCTGACCACGTACCCGAACTTCTGGAAGCAGTTCTACCGCAAGTTCCCGCAGTACCGGGAAGCCTCGGTCACGGCGCGCGAGTTCGAGCCCGGCGAGCGTGTCGAGGTCGACTACGCCGGCGATCCGATCGCGTGGATCCATGTGCCGACCGGCGAGATCCGCAAGGCCTGGGTGTTTGTCGCCGGGCTCGGCTTCAGCCAGCTGCTCTTTGCCTGGGCGGCCGAGGACATGAAGAGCCGCAACTGGCTGGCCAGTCACCGGCGGATGTGCGCTATTACGGCGGCGTCCCGCACGTGACCGTGCCCGATTGCCTGAAGCAGGGCGTACTCAAGCGCCACCTGTATGACCCGGACCTGAACCCTTGCCTATGCACAGCTGGCCGCCGATTACGCCACGGCCGTGGTGCCGGCGCGGCCCGACCACCCCAGGGGACAAGGCGATCGCAGAGGGACTGGTCAAAATCCTCATGCGGTATGTGCGCTTCCGCTACCGGCGCCGGCGCTTCACCTCGATCAGCGAGATCAACACGGCGTTGGCCGAGTGCATCGAGCACATCAACGAGCGACGTCACTCGCGCTTCGGCGTCTCGCGCCGCGAGCGCTATGAGACGGTCGAGAAGGCCGCCCTCAAGCCGCTGCCGATCGGTGACGTGGACTGTGGGGAGTGGAAGGAGGCCAAGCTGCACGCTGACTGCTACGTCTATGTCGAGGGCGACTACTACAGCGCCCCGCACATCCACCGGCACAAGAAGCTGCGGATCAAGCTCACCGAGAACCAGGTCGAGATCCGCCCGCGGCCCGAACGCACGGCGATCCGACCGCGCAGCCGCCATCGCAATGGCCGGCGGATCAAGATCGACGCGCACTTCCCGCCCGCGTCCCAGGCCTACTACGAGGCCACCCCGCAGAAATTGCTGTCGCAGTCCCGCTTCATCCACCCGGAGCTGAACCGGTTGTTCGTGGAGCTGTTCAACGCCGACGTGTTCGGCAACATCCGCCGCTGCCAGGTTCGTCAGCCGCTGCACCAAGGAAAGCCACCGCAGCGGCCACGAGCTCGCCAGCGAACGCATCGCGGCGGCCATCGCGAGCATGCGGCGCTACAACAAATACCGCCTGACGTACTTCCAGGCGCTGCTCGAGCAGGCCCGCAAATAGGCCGTCCGCCGCCGGCCGGACGCGAGATCGTGCGCCGCCCCGGCAATCCCATGCTCCGCTACGCCCGCGCCACCGATGACGCTACTTCCGTTCCGCCCACCTCAACCCAGGAGACCTTGGACCTGGGAGTACCGCGATCGCCAAAAACCTGATGGCCGAGATGAAACTGCTCGGCATGCTCGGCGCCGTCGACAAAGCCCTGCACGACGCCACGCGCGAGAAGACCAGCTACAGCGAACTGCTCGATACCCTGCTGCAGGCCGAAGCCGACTACCGGCAGGAGCGCAAGACCGGCGTCTCGCATCAAGGCCAGCGAAGTTCACCCCGCGCCTGGCGTTCGAGGACATCGACTTCACCGCCAGCCGCTCCATCAGCAAAGCACAGATCAGCGAACTCTACGGCTCGCAGTGGCTGCACGATGCCAGACCCGTGCTGCTGATCGGGACCCACCGGCGTCGGCAAGACGTTCATCGCCCAGGCCACCGGGCTCCATGCCTGCGCCTGCGGCATGTCGGTGCTGTACATGACGCTCACCACCTGGCTCGAGAATCTGGCACTGGCCCGCTCCAGCGGCACCTACCTGCGTTACCGCGACAAGCTCGCCAGGCCCGAGCTCGTCGTCATCGATGACTTCGGACTGCGAAAACTCTCGGCGACCGAGGCCCAGGATCTGTGCGAGCTGCTCGAGGAGCGATCCATCGACAAGTCCACTCTGTTCACCACACAACTGCCGCTCGATCACTGGAGCGAGGTGATCGCCGATCCGGTCATCGCCGACGCCATCCGCGACCGCCTGGAACACTCCGCACTGGTCCTGAACATCACCGGCGAGAGCTACCGCGGCGTCAAAGCCCGAAAACTTGCCAGCAAGCGAAAGGATGCCTAAGAATCGTCGCCTGGCGGCTCCGCCGGTGACCCTTCATGGTGGTCCCCAACTCGCGAAATCAGCCGGTCCCCATCGGGGAAATCCTGCACTCAACCTTACCCGCAATAGTGCGGCGGAGCGCTTGGGAGCGTGGATGGGATGAAGAGCCGCGCGACGGCGAGCACCGCACAAAGAGCGTTCACATCTTCGCATCGGACCTAACGTTGAGGGGATGCCCAGACCTGCGCGAAGGCATCCCCGGCCAGAGTCTCAGAGCACGCGGCGTGATCTATCGCGCGGAGCCCGATTGGAATCTGACAACCGTGCGTGTGACCGATCTGCGCGAGTGGCTGAAAGGCCGTGGCTTGCGAACTGGTTTCTTCTTCCCGACAGATTCGGGCGCCCCCGACTACCTCGACCCGAACAATGAACGCTACGCGCCGAAGCTCGCGGCAGCGGTGCGGGCATGGCAGTCCGTGACTGACGGGGGCGGCAAGAGTCCGAAGCAGGCCCTAATGAGGTGGCTGGAACGAGCACAGCGCAGAATTCGGACTGTCCGACGACGATGGCCGCCCCAACGAGCAGGGCATCGGGAAGAGTGCGCGAAAGTGGCGAACTGGCAACGTGGCGGCGGGGGCACCCAAGACGCCGGGCGGGTAACCCGCCTACCCCGAAAGGCTGCGCCAATACAGGTATTTTCCGGGTCGGCGCTACCTGTAATCCATGCACCCCCGGACGTGGAAACCAACCTACCCGACCGCTCGTTTTCGGCGCGGGGTTCTTAAACCCGCCCCGCTATTCAGCGGTTTTTCCATTCCATACTCGGCATCACTGCACACCCGCAGTTAACCCGAGCGTTCCACGATGCGATCCAAAGGCCGTCCTGCTGCCGCGCTCCCTGCCGCGGCGACCCCCGACCCTGATGACCTTCTGAACGAATACGAGGCAGCGGCCGGGCTCGGCAATCCTGCCGTGCAGACGCTCCGCAACTGGCGCGCAAAGGGTATCGGCCCGCGCTTCGTCAAGATCGGCGCGCGCATGGTGCGCTACCGGCGCCGAGACCTCGAGGCCTTCATCAACGGCGAGGCCGCGCAGTGAGCGCGCTTGCCATGACCCGCGGTCAGACCATCGCGGCATATTGCCGAGGCTGCATCGCCGATCCCGCCGCACCAGGAACCTGGCGCGAGCCGTCGCGGTCTGTTCTGCCCCGAGCTGCGAGCTGTGGAAGTGGCGACCGCTGCCGGCCCATGCGCCCGCCTGGTTGCGCTTCGCGCGACCCCGCCGACCTGCCGGCCGGCTGGGCGCGGCTGCATCAGGAAGTGGCCGTGCGCGGTTGCGCGCAAAGATCGCCGGGAAGGCCGCAAACACCCCGGAAACCGGCCCTTCTCCGACCCCATCGGCCGCGGGCAATGCCGAGGTGCGACCGTGAGCGGCGCGCTCGTGGTGCTCGTCCGTGCGCTCGCAGCCATCCCGGATACCGTCGCCCTGGCCGTCATCGTCTGCGCGAGCGCGGGGCCGCCAGGTATGACCCCCAGAGACGACAAGGCCCCGGAAGCGTTGGCGCGCTTGCCGAGGCCGAAAGCCGAAAATAACACGGCGAGTCTATCACCGCGTCGATATCCACGACACCCAACGCCGATCCCCGCGAACAGTTCCGCGCGGCGATCGCCGCGGCCGGACTGACGGCACCCAGCACCATCATTGCCGATGGCGCACTGCACCGATTCCCGAGCAACGGCAAGCGAGGCGACAATGCCGGCTGGTACGTCCTGCACGATGACGGAATCGCGGCCGGTGCGGTCAGCTGCTGGCGCTCTGACACGTCGGAGACATGGTGCGCCGATCCCGGCCGGACACTGACCGCCGAGGAGAAGGCCGAACAGCGCAGACGTATCGAGGCCGCTTCCGCTGCGCGTGCCGAGGCCGAGAAGGCCATGCACGCCGAGGCTGCCGAACGTGCGCAGAAAGAATGGCAAGCGGCATGTGCTGCCAACGATCAGCACCTATCTTCTGCGCAAGCGTGAAGGCGCATGGCCTGCGCGTCGATGACGAAAGGCCGGCTGCTGGTCCCGGTGCGCGACTCGTCCGGCCGCTTGATGAGTCTGCAACGGATTGGACCCGACGGCGAGAAGCGATTTTTCTATGGCGGTCATGTTGCTGGCGGATATTTCATTATCGGCGCGCCAGGCGACACGGTCTGCATTGCCGAAGGCTACGCCACCGCCGCAAGCATTCACGAGGCGACAGGCCACGCAGTCGCGGTAGCGTTCAACGCGGGAAATCTCCCCGCCAGTGGCGCACCATGCGCGAGAAGTTCCCACCGCGAAGCTGATCGTCTGCGGCGACGACGACTCGAACACGCCGCGAAACCCGACGCACGAAGGCGCGCGAGGCGGCGCAGGCCGTTGGCGCACTGCTCGCGCTGCCGGACTTCGGGACCGACCGACCGAAGGCGCGTCAGACTTCAACGATATGGCGGCGCACCGCGGCGCTGACGCCGTGCGGCTGTGCATAGCTGCGCCGAGTTCCAGGAAGCACCGGGCCGCTGCGCCGACCCGTTCCGCCGCTGAACCATATCCGATCGCCGAGTTAGGACCGCTGCTGCAACCCGCCGTGGCGAGTCTTTGCCGCGTGATTCAGGCACCGGATGCGGTTTGCGCCTCGTCCGTCCTGGCCGCCGCCTCACTGGCGCGCAGTCACTCGCCAATATCGAGGTGGACGGCCGAGTGTATCCGTTGAGTCTCTTCATGCTGACGATTGCCGAAAGTGGAGAGAGAAAAAGCGCTGTTGATGCCGAGGCACTGCGAGCCGCCAGAGCCGTCGAGAAGTCGATGGTGCAGGCCTACGATACCGAGTTTGAGGCGCACCGCTGGGCGATGGCCGAGTGGGAGGCGCGATGCGATGCCGCGAAGCGCGACGCCAGCAAGGCGAAGGACGTGGACTCGCTGACGCTGGAGAGCATCGGGCCGCAGCCACCGGCGCCACTGGCGCCAACAATGATCGTGTCCGACTTCACGGCGGAAGGACTCGCAAAGCTTCTCGCCGTGAGTCGACCGAGTGTCGGTGCGTTCACGGATGAGGCGGCGCTTGTCTTTGGTGGACACGGCATGACGAAGGAGACCGTGGCGCGCACCGCGGCGACACTCTCGAAACTCTGGGACGCCGGATCACTCGATCGGGTGCGATCCCTGGATGGCGCGACGAAACTCTACGGCCGCAGGCTGGCACTGCACCTGATGGCGCAACCGATCATTGCCGAACGCGCACCGTCTGATGAGGTTCTGAGTGGTCAAGGGTTCCTCGCGCGCTGCCTGTTGGCGGTCGGTCGAGTACGGCCGGCACGTGGGCTTCACGCGCTGGAGAGTCTGCGACCGGATCCCGCCATGCAGCGACCTGAAGGGCCGACTCCACAGAGCTGCACAGCGAGCCGCCGCTGATTGCGGAAGACACCCGGCAAGAGCTTGCGCCGCCTTTCCTCGGGCTCACATCCGAGGCGAAGGCCGCATGGGTGAAGGCTCATGACGTCATTGAGGCGGCAATGCGACCGGGCGGACAGTTTGAGACCGAAGGCATGGGCCAGCAAGACACTCGGAACAAAATTGCGGATCGCCGGCGTCGGTGACGGTGCTCGAGTCCCGCGAGGCCTTTGAGTACGGATGGGTGCATCGTCGATGTGCAGACCATCGGGAGAGCGGCCGAGATCGGTCTGTGGCACCTGCATCGGTGCGCCGCGCCTGCGAGGCGCCGCCGAGGTATCGCCGGAAGTCCGCAACGCCGAGGCGCTGGCATGGCGTCACGAGACCGGCCGCGAGATCCTGCACTCATCGGCGGCGTTGCGGCCCCCCTCACGCGCATCCGGATGGTCCACTTCCGGGCGGGCAATGGTTGAGCCGCTGGCGGTTGCTGGGCGGGCTGACGAGATCGTGAGGGGGCACGGACATCGACGGCGGCCACCGTCGCCACGTCTGGCGGATCACGCCAGCGGCGAGAAGTCTGGATGGTCGCTTGCTGACAAGCTGCTCGCGGAATCTGAGGTCGCACCCGCTGCGAATTCCGCGAATCCTGCGAATCTTGACCTGCGACCCCGAAAATTCGCAGATTCGCAAGATTCGCTGCAAGGGTCGAGGTCCGAACGAAGCCGGCGTGGCTGCTTATCGCTGCGGCTGTCCGACGGGGCACGAGGGCTGGCTGGGTACTGGGCCTGTTCACGGTGCAGCCCGTGTCCCGAGGGTTCATGGGGCGCAGCGTCGGTCTCAACGGCGGGAACTGGCGCGAGGGGTTCGCGCCCCTGACGACGATCCTGAGACCTGATCCGGGATCGACGTACCGGTGGGGTAGTGAAGGCGGAAGGCCGATCCTCGCGGAAACCGACCGTGGGCCCATGCGTGGATTTTCCGCAGCCGTGCGGCGAGCGCGGCGCGCTCCGCGTGCTCAGGGTGAAGGCAGCTGACGATGCAGGAACCCGTAACAGGACGAGAAGCCGCCGCGGCAGGGGAAGAACCTTTCGGCGACCCCGAGGCGGTAGAAGTTCCCGGCGGCGATCCGTCTCCTCGAGGTGAGGGAAGGCGCCAGCGAGGAGATAGCGGGCCAGCACCCAGCTTGTCACGTCCCCTGCAGCTGGCCGCCTATCGAGTGCTTTCAGGCCAGCGAAGGCGAGGCCGTGGTGCGCGCGCAAATCGACGTGCTTCCGCTGTCGCAACTGCGCGCCCAGGCAGCGGGCCGAATCGCGGCGACCACCCACCCGAAGCCATGTTGATGAATCAGGCCGGATGCCCTGCAAAGCCTCTTTGCCGATTGATCGAGCGGCCATGGCGGTTGAATTCATGGCCCCATTCGAGGCATTACCATGCGCACTTGCGGGCGCAATCGCAATGCCGGCCACGCTCGAGACGCTGGCGACGATCAAGAACCCGCCGATCGTGATCGCGCGGTATGGGAACATCGCGCACGGTCCGGCAAGAGGTAACAACAACGGGCCGGCGACACCGTCGCGCGCGCGGAATCTGGAACCGCGCCAACTGAACTACTGAGCAATCATGGCGAACGGCTGACACTGGAGCGGCGGCAGCGTGCCTCAGCAATGATCCATCAATGCAGCCGGAAGCACCTGACCGGCCCGGATTTTAACGCCGAGGGTAAAGCGCGAGCCTCACGGAACGGATGGAAGGGCGGCACGTACGCCATTGCGCTCGTTGGCGCGCGAGCTGCGGGAGCATGCACGCAATTCTGAAGCGCATGCCGCGCCTGGGTTCGTCAACTCGCCGAGCCTGCATCGGCGCCACCTCGACCACGGCACGCCAGAGCTTGCCAGCGCCGTCGAGTGTCGAAACCCCGTTGGCGGTAGGTTTGGCGGTATTTCGGGTTGCGCTGAACCGATGAAGCGGGCCGCAAGAACAAGGGCTTGTGAGATCTGTTCGGGATTCTCCTCTACCAGGTCCGCCCTCGTGGTCCGTGCGGCCAATGTTAGCCTCTGTTGCACGTGCAACGCACGCTCGACGCTCGTTAAGTCTGCTTCATACATGACGATGCACTCCATGTGTGCGCGGCTCCCGCGATGTGCGTTACTTCGCGAGACCGGCAGACGCGCCGAACGTCGTTCATCCACCGTGCGTGACCCTTGCGTCGAGGAGGATTTCATGCGAAGATCAGCGTTGTTGTTACCGCCATCGGTGTGGCCCCTCTCACCGAAAGCGCGCTGGCGGCAGGACCGAATGTCCAGGGTGCGGTGCAGCGTGACGGGAACCAGCAGGACCGTATTGGGCAGGGCCTGCCGGAGCGGCGAGCTGACGACGAAGTTGGTGCGTCGGACGGCTGGAGCGTGCCAGGAGGCGAAGATCGAACGGACCGAGGCGCGTGATGCGGGAACGGGACGGTGGCCCGACGAAAGTGGATCAGGCGCACATCACGCGGATGCAGGATGAGCGCGAGCGCCGACATCTGGTCGTGACAAGCACAACGGTGCTGCGGCAATCCGGATTCAGCCCTCGTCGAAGCGAATGCAGGCCGATGTGCAGCGTGACGCGAACCGGGAGCAGCGCATCGTTTAGGGCGCAAAAACCGGGTCACCGACCAATGGCGAAGTGAGAACACTGGAGCGTGGCGAGGCACGCGTTCGACTGCGGAAGGAGGCCCGTGGATGCG
Source organism: Gammaproteobacteria bacterium (assembly GCA_016707425.1). Classification (GTDB taxonomy): domain Bacteria; phylum Pseudomonadota; class Gammaproteobacteria; order Steroidobacterales; family Steroidobacteraceae; genus JADJHU01. The sequence continues at coordinate 1,125 of JADJHU010000017.1, read as the reverse complement.
CGTGATGGTCACGTCTCGGCGCGGGAGCAGGCTGGAATCGCAAGGCCGGGAAGCGCCAGAGCCATCGGATCCATCACACGAAGCAGACGGCAGGGGTCACGATCGCAGGCCCGCGCCGCGTCACGTGCCACCGACCGGGCGCGCATCGCGCGTCATGTAATTACGCCTTTGTCGCGCAGGGTGTGGGGCCTGCGGTGAGCGAGCGGCGCCATCTGAATGTCGGTGTGTCCCGTGGGCCTCGCCCTGTCAGCGATTGTGCTATTCTCCTGCGCCGCTGAAACGACACACCCACCGACCGCGAACCAGGTGCCGGAGGTCTGGAAGGAACGGGGTTCCTCGCGGGCGAGCTCTCGCCGGCCAGAGGCGCCGCCAAGGTGACCGGTTTCTGCCGGGGGCGCCCGAGACACTTCTCCGCCGGGATCTGACGCAGACGATCGGGCCGCGCGTCAGGCTTTTGCACGCCGGGACCAGCCCAGATGGGCGCTTTCGCGCGCCGCGCGATGCCGACTTTGAGGTTTCTCCGCGGTTTCGCTGCGTGTTCGCGTGTGCGGTCAGGTTTCGAGCCGAGCGTGAGAGCCGTACGCCCCATCTGATGATGCTTCTCCGGCGTACGATGGCGGATGCTGGTCCCTCCTCGACTCGCGGGGTGAAGGAGAAGTATCGGCGTCCCGTCCCTTCGTTGTCCTTGATGAGCAGCTGTCCCAGCACGCCGGGAGACGAGGCGTTTTTGGCGAAAGACGGCCTTACCCGTCAGGGCACGCTGCGGTTAGCGGGCTCTGGGCGCTCGTCCTTGCGGAACTGGCCCCGGCGCGCAAGGATGCGTTCCTGAGACGGGGTGTGGCGTCGGTCAGGAGCCGCTGTGCCGTAGGACTGGTGGCGGGCAGTACTGGCAGTCCGACGTCGACGTCGCCGGGCGTGTGTCGTCGGTGCGGCTGCTGTGGCTGCTCCGGAGACAAAGCCGCCTGGCGCCAGGCGGCGGAGCTGGCCAGGGCGGAAATCGTAGTTATTGACAGGAGCCCGCTCCGTCCCGCAATGTCGTACTGCGCTGCGGAGGAGTCGGTGTGCTTTCCGGCTCTGAGAAGGAAGTGGGCTGATGGATGCTTCGCGGCGACACGGCAGCGTCTG
>JADJHU010000016.1 GCA_016707425.1 Gammaproteobacteria bacterium | reverse complement strand
GATTCTGTTAGCCGCGCTGACACCGACTTGGCGCGGCAGTCTTGTCGAAAGCAAGCGGGGCAGGGCGCAGCATGCAAAGATTTGGACTACTGGCGACTGTGCGATGAACTGACGGCTGTTCAAGCCATGTCTCATCGTAGGGATCGACCCGAGCAGCGATGAAGGCAACTGCGAAAATTGGCAGCCACATCAACAGCCACGAGGGGTATGGCGCGGCCAAAGCCGCGCGCTCACTCACGCGATCTTGAGCTCAACTGCACGATTTCCTCGGATTGGACCCACCCGATTTCCTGTGATGGGGACCACCCGATTTCCTCAGTTGGGGACCACCTGCGAGCCATGGATGGAGTGGTCCGCGGATGTTCAGATTGGCGTTCAGTGCTGGTGTTCGGAGGCTGCGGTCGCACGTCAGTGGCCGGCGTGCCGTGCCTGGCTGTCGCACCTGCGTGGGCAACCACGAAGGAGACGGCAGCATGGGGCTTCGGAGCATGACGGTGCATCGGTACGAAGAGATCCGGCGGCGACTGGCGGAGGGCCGGAGCCTGCGCGAGATTGCCCGCGCCCTGGGCTGTTCGCGGCGCACGGTGCGCGAGGTGCGCGACGGCGAGCGCCGGTCACCGGACGCACCGAAGGCGCCGCCCGACCCGTTGTGGATGTCGCAGGTCGACTGGCCGACGCTCATTCACGATCTGGGCCTGGGCCATCCGCTGAAGTTCCTGTGGGAAGAGCGTGCGCAGCACCTGACCACGTACCCGAACTTCTGGAAGCAGTTCTACCGCAAGTTCCCGCAGTACCGGGAAGCCTCGGTCACGGCGCGCGAGTTCGAGCCCGGCGGGCGTGTCGAGGTCGACTACGCCGGCGATCCGATCGCGTGGATCCATCTGCCGACCGGCGAGATCCGCAAGGCCCTGGGTCTTTGTCGCCGGGCTCGGCTTCAGCCAGCTGCTCTTTGCCTGGGCGGCCGAGGACATGAAGAGCCGCAACTGGCTGGCCAGTCACCGGCGGATGTATGCCTATTACGGCGGCGTCCCGCACGTGACCGTGCCCGATTGCCTGAAGCAGGGCGTACTCAAGTGCCACCTGTATGACCCGGACCTGAACCCCGCCTATGCACAGCTGGCCGCCGATTACGCCACGGCCGTGGTGCCGGCGCGGCCGGACCATCCCAGGGACAAGGCGATCGCAGAGGGACTGGTCAAAATCCTCATGCGGTACCTGCGCTTCCGCTACCGGCGCCGGCGCTTCACCTCGGTCAGCGAGATCAACGCGGCGTTGGCCGAGTGCATCGAGCGCATCAACGAGCGGCGTCACTCGCGCTTCGGCGTCTCGCGCCGCGAGCGCTTCGAGAGCGTGGAGAAGGCCGCGCTCAAGCCGCTACCGATCGGTGACGTGGACTGCGGGGAGTGGAAGGAGGCCAAGCTGCACGCCGACTGCTACGTCTATGTCGAGGGGGACTACTACAGCGCCCCGCACATCCACCGGCACAAGAAGCTGCGGATCAAGCTCACCGAGAACCAGGTCGAGATCTTCCTGCGGCTCGAACGCCTGGCGATCCATCCGCGCAGCCGCCATCGCAATGGCCGGCGCATCCGGATCGACGCGCACTTCCCGCCGGCTTCCCAGGCCTACTACGAGGCCACCCCGCAGAAATTGCTGTCGCAGTCCCGCTTCATCCACCCGGAGCTGAACCGGTTGTTCGTGGAGCTGTTCAACGCCGACGTGTTCGGCAACATCCGCCGCTGCCAGGGGTTCGTCAGCCGCTGCACCAAGGAAATCCACCGCGGACGCGAGATCGTGCGCCGCCCCGGCAATCCCATGCTCCGCTACGCCCGCGCCACCGATGACGCTACTTCCGTTCCGCCCACCTCAACCCAGGAGACCTTGGACCTATGAGTACCGCGATCGCCAAAAACCTGATGGCCGAGATGAAACTGCTCGGCATGCTCGGCGCCGTCGACAAAGCCCTGCACGACGCCACGCGCGAGAAGACCAGCTACAGCGAGCTGCTTGATGTGTTGCTGCAGGCTGAAGCCGATTACCGGCAGGAGCGCAAGACCGGGTATCGCATCAAGGCCGCGAAGTTCACCCTGCGCCCGGCGTTCGAGGACATCGACTTCACCGCCAGCCGCTCCATCAGCAAAGCACAGATCAAGGAACTCTACGGCCTGCAGTGGCTGCACGATGCCAGACCCGGTGCTGCTGATCGGACCCACCGGCGTCGGCAAGACGTTCATCGCCCAGGCCACCGGGCTCCATGCCTGCGCCTGCGGCATGTCGGTGCTGTACATGACGCTCACCACCTGGCTCGAGAATCTGGCACTGGCCCGCTCCAGCGGCACCTACCTGCGTTACCGCGACAAGCTCGCCAGGCCCGAGCTCGTCGTCATCGATGACTTCGGACTGCGAAAACTCTCGGCGACCGAGGCCCAGGATCTGTGCGAGCTGCTCGAGGAGCGATCCATCGACAAGTCCACTCTGTTCACCACACAACTGCCGCTCGATCACTGGAGCGAGGTGATCGCCGATCCGGTCATCGCCGACGCCATCCGCGACCGCCTGGAACACTCCGCACTGGTCCTGAACATCACCGGCGAGAGCTACCGCGGCGTCAAAGCCCGAAAACTTGCCAGCAAGCGAAAGGATGCCTAAGAATCGTCGCCTACGGCTCCGCCGGTGACCCCTTCATGGTGGTCCCCAACTCGCGAAATCAGCCGGTCCCCATCGGGGAAATCCTGCACTCAACCTTACCCGCAATAGTGCGGCGGAGCGCTTGGGAGCGTGGATGGGATGAAGAGCCGCGCGACGGCGAGCACTACACAAAGAGCGTTCACATCTTCGCATCGGACCTAACGTTGAGGGGATGCCCAGACCTGCGCGAAGGCATCCCCGGCCAGAGTCTCAGAGCACGCGGCGTGATCTATCGCGCGGAGCCCGATTGGAATCTGACAACCGTGCGTGTGACCGATCTGCGCGAGTGGCTGAAAGGCCGTGGCTTTGCGAACTGGTTTCTTCTTCCCGACAGATTCGGGCGCCCCCGACTACCTCGACCCGAACAATGAACGCTACGCGCCGAAGCTCGCGGCAGCGGTGCGGGCATGGCAGTCCGTGACTGACGGGGGCGGCAAGAGTCCGAAGCAGGCCCTAATGAGGTGGCTGAACGAGCACAGCGCAGAATTCGGACTGTCCGACGACGATGGCCGCCCCAACGAGCAGGGCATCGAAGAGTGCGCGAAAGTGGCGAACTGGCAACGTGGCGGCGGGGCACCCAAGACGCCGGGCGGGTAACCCGCCTACCCCGAAAGGCTGCGCCAATACAGGTATTTTCCGTCGGCGCTACCTGTAATCCATGCACCCCGGACGTGGAAACCAACCTACCCGACCGCTCGTTTTCGGCGCGGGTTTCTTAAACCCGCCCCGCTATTCAGCGGGTTTTCCATTCCCATACTCGGGCATCACTGCACACCCGCAGTTAACCCGAGCGTTCCACGATGCGATCCAAAGGCCGTCCTGCTGCCGCGCTCCCTGCCGCGGCGACCCCGACCCCTGATGACCTTCTGAACGAATACGAGGCAGCGGCCGGGCTCGGCAATCCTGCCGTGCAGACGCTCCGCAACTGGCGCGCAAAGGGTATCGGCCCGCGCTTCGTCAAGATCGGCGCGCGCATGGTGCGCTACCGGCGCCGAGACCTCGAGGCCTTCATCAACGGCGAGGCCGCGCAGTGAGCGCGCTTGCCATGACCCGCGGTCAGACCATCGCGGCATATTGCCGAGGCTGCATCGCCGATCCCGCCGCACCAGGAACCTGGCGCGAGCAAGTCGCGGTCTGTTCTGCCCCGAGCTGCGAGCTGTGGAAGTGGCGACCGCTGCCGGCCCATGCGCCCGCCTGGCTGCGCTCGCGCGACCCCGCCGACCTGCCGGCCGGCTGGGCGCGGCTGCATCAGGAAGTGGCCGTGCGCGGGTTGCGCGCAAAGATCGCCGGGAAGGCCGCAAACACCCCGGAAACCGGCCCTTCTCCGACCCCATCGGCCGCGGGCAATGCCGAGGTGCGACCGTGAGCGGCGCGCTCGTGGTGCTCGTCCGTGCGCTCGCAGCCATCCCGGATACCGTCGCCCTGGCCGTCATCGTCTGCGCGAGCGCGGGGGGCTGCCATGTATGACCCCCAGAGACGACAAGGCCCCGGAAGCGTTGGCGCGCTTGCCGAGGCCGAAAGCCGAAAACAACACGGCGAGTCTATCACCGCGTCGATATCCACGACACCCAACGCCGATCCCCGCGAACAGTTCCGCGCGGCGATCGCCGCGGCCGGACTGACGGCACCCAGCACCATCATTGCCGATGGCGCACTGCACCGATTCCCGAGCAACGGCAAGCGAGGCGACAATGCCGGCTGGTACGTCCTGCACGATGACGGAATCGCGGCCGGTGCGTTCGGCTGCTGGCGCTCTGACACGTCGGAGACATGGTGCGCCGATCCCGGCCGGACACTGACCGCCGAGGAGAAGGCCGAACAGCGCAGACGTATCGAGGCCGCTTCCGCTGCGCGTGCCGAGGCCGAGAAGGCCATGCACGCCGAGGCTGCCGAACGTGCGCAGAAAGAATGGCAAGCGGCATGTGCTGCCAACGATCAGCACCCCTATCTTCTGCGCAAGCGCGTGAAGGCGCATGGCCTGCGCGTCGATGACGAAGGCCGGCTGCTGGTCCCGGTGCGCGACTCGTCCGGCCGCTTGATGAGTCTGCAACGGATTGGACCCGACGGCGAGAAGCGATTTTTCTATGGCGGTCATGTTGCTGGCGGATATTTCATTATCGGCGCGCCAGGCGACACGGTCTGCATTGCCGAAGGCTACGCCACCGCCGCAAGCATTCACGAGGCGACAGGCCACGCAGTCGCGGTAGCGTTCAACGCGGGAAATCTCCCGCCAGTGGCGCGCACCATGCGCGAGAAGTTCCCCACCGCGAAGCTGATCGTCTGCGGCGACGACGACTCGAACACGCCGCGAAACCCGGGACGCACGAAGGCGCGCGAGGCGGCGCAGGCCGTTGGCGCACTGCTCGCGCTGCCGGACTTCGGGACCGACCGACCCGAAGGCGCGTCAGACTTCAACGATATGGCGGCGCACCGCGGCGCTGACGCCGTGCGGCTGTGCATAGCTGCGCCGAGTTCCACGGCGGAAGCACCCGAGCCGCTGCGCCGACCCGTTCCCGCCGCTGAACCATATCCGATCGCCGAGTTAGGACCGCTGCTGCAACCCGCCGTGGCGAGTCTTTGCCGCGTGATTCAGGCACCGGATGCGGTTTGCGCCTCGTCCGTCCTGGCCGCCGCCTCACTGGCCGCGCAGTCACTCGCCAATATCGAGGTGGACGGCCGAGTGTATCCGTTGAGTCTCTTCATGCTGACGATTGCCGAAAGTGGAGAGAGAAAAAGCGCTGTTGATGCCGAGGCACTGCGAGCCGCCAGAGCCGTCGAGAAGTCGATGGTGCAGGCCTACGATACCGAGTTTGAGGCGCACCGCTGGGCGATGGCCGAGTGGGAGGCGCGATGCGATGCCGCGAAGCGCGACGCCAGCAAGGCGAAGGGACGTGGACTCGCTGACGCGCTGGAGAGCATCGGGCCGCAGCCACCGGCGCCACTGGCGCCAACAATGATCGTGTCCGACTTCACGGCGGAAGGACTCGCAAAGCTTCTCGCCGTGAGTCGACCGAGTGTCGGTGCGTTCACGGATGAGGCGGCGCTTGTCTTTGGTGGACACGGCATGACGAAGGAGACCGTGGCGCGCACCGCGGCGACACTCTCGAAACTCTGGGACGCCGGATCACTCGATCGGGTGCGATCCCTGGATGGCGCGACGAAACTCTACGGCCGCAGGCTGGCACTGCACCTGATGGCGCAACCGATCATTGCCGAACGCGCACTGTCTGATGAGGTTCTGAGTGGTCAAGGGTTCCTCGCGCGCTGCCTGTTGGCGTGGCCGTCGAGTACGGCCGGCACGAGGCCTTACCGTGCTGAGAGTCTGGCGACCGATCCCGCCATGCAGCGACTCAAGGGCCGACTCACAGAGCTGCACAGCGAGCCGCTGCCGATTGCGGAAGACACCCGGCAAGAGCTTGCGCCGCCTTCCCTCAAGCTCACATCCGAGGCGAAGGCCGCATGGGTGAAGGCTCATGACGTCATTGAGGCGGCAATGCGACCGGGCGGACAGTTTGAGACCGTGAAGGCATGGGCCAGCAAGACACCCGAACAAATCCTGCGGATCGCCGGCGTGCTGACGGTGCTCGAGTCCCGCGAGGCCTTGAGCATGGATGGGTGCATCGTCGATGTGCAGACCATCGGGAGAGCGGCCGAGATCGGTCTGTGGCACCTGCACGAGGCGCTGCGCCTGCGAGGCGCCGCCGAGGTATCGCCGGAAGTCCGCAACGCCGAGGCGCTGTTGGCATGGTGTCACGAGACCGGCCGCGAGATCCTGCACTCATCGGCGGCGCTGCGGCTCGGGCCCTCACGCATCCGTGAGCGGTCCACCTTCCGGGCGGCAATGGCCGAGCTGGTGGCCGCTGGGTGGGCCGACGAGATCGAGGGGGGCACGGACATCGACGGCGCCCACCGTCGCCACGTCTGGCGGATCACGCCAGCGGCGAGGGAAGTCTGATGGGTCGCTTGCTGGACAAGCTGCTCGCGGAATCTGAGGTCGCACCCGCTGCGAATCCTGCGAATCCTGCGAATCTTGGACCTGCGACCCCCCGAAAATTCGCAGATTCGCAAGATTCGCAAGGGGTCGAGGTCCAGAACGACAAGCCGGCCGGCTGCTGCGACCGCTGCGGCTGTCCGACGTGGCACGAGCTGGCCGGGTACTGGGCCTGTTCACGGTGCAGCCCGCGTCCCGAGGGGTTCATGGGGCGCAGCGTCGTGCTCAACGGCGGGAACTGGCGCGAGGGGTTCGCGCCCCCTGACGACGATCCCGAGACCTGATCCGATCGACGTATCAGGGGGGGTAGTGAAGGTGGAAGGCCGATCCCTGCGGAAACCGACTGTAGGCTCATGCGGGGATTTTTCCTGCACAAAAAAGGGCGAGCGCGGCGCGCTCCGCGTGCCTGTGTGAAGGCAGCTCGACGATGCGAGGAACCCAGAACATGACGAGAAGCCGCCGCGGCAGGGGGAAGAACCCGGCGACCCCCGAGGCGCAGAAGTTCCCAAGGCGATCCGTCTCCCTTGAGGTGAGGGAAGGCGCCAGCGAGGAGGAGATAGCGGGCCAGCGCACCCAGCTTGTCACGTCCCCGGAGCTGGCCGCCTATCGAGTGCTTCAGGCCAGCGAAGGCGAGGCCGTGGTGCGCGCGCAAATCGACGTGCCTTCCCTGCTGTCGCAACTGCGCGCCCAGGCAGCGGCCGTGAATCGCGGCGACCTCACCCACCCCGAAGCCATGCTGATGAATCAGGCCGATGCCCTGCAAAGCCTCTTTTGCCGATTGACCGAGCGGGCCATGGCGGCTGAATTCATGGCCCCATTCGAGGCATTCATGCGCATGGCCCTGCGGGCGCAATCGCAATGCCGGGCCACGCTCGAGACGCTGGCGACGATCAAGAACCCGCCGACCGTGATCGTGCGACAGGCGAACATCGCGCACGGTCCGCAGCAGGTGAACAACGGGCTGGCGACACCGTCGCGTGCGCGGGAAGCTGAAACCGTGCCATCTGAACTACTGGAGCACACCCATGGCGAACGGCTGGACACTGGAGCGGCGGCAGCGTGCCGCAGCAATGATCCATCAATGGCAGCCGTGGAAGCACTCGACCGGCCCGACGACCGCCGAGGGTAAAGCGCGAGCCTCACGGAACGGATGGAAGGGCGGCACGCGGCCGTTACTGCGCTCGTTGGCGCGCGAGCTGCGGGAGCATGCACGCACCCTGAAGCGCATGCCGCGCTCGGGTTCGTCGTCTCGCTGAGCCTGCATCGGCGCCACCTCGACCACGGCACGCCAGAGCTTGCCAGCGCCGTCGAGTGTCGAAACCCGTTGGCGGTAGGTTTGGCGGTACTGGGTTGCGCGAACCGATGAAGCGGGCCGCAAGAACAAGGGCTTGTGAGATCTGTTCGATTCCCTCCCTCACCAGGTCCGCCCCCTGTGGTCCGTGCGGCCACTGCCAGCCCTGTTGCACGTGCAACGCACGCGCCTGACGCTCGTTAAGTCTGCTTCACATGACGACAATTTCATGTGCGCGGCTCCCGCGATGTGCGTTACTTCGCGAGACCGGCAGACGCCGGAACGTCGTTCATCCACCGTGTGTGACCCTTGCGTCGAGGAGGATTTCATGAAGATCAGCGTTGTTGTTACCGCCATCGGTGTGGCCCTTCTCACCGAAAGCGCGCTGGCGGCAGGACCGAATGTCCAGGGTGCGGTGCAGCGTGACGTGAACCAGCAGGACCGTATTGAGCAGGGGCTCAAGAGCGGCGAGCTGACGACGAAGGAGGCCGGACGGCTGGAGCGCCAGGAGGCGAAGATCGAACGGACCGAGGCGCGTGATGTGAAACGGGACGGTGGCCTGACGAAGGCGGATCAGGCGCACATCACGCGGATGCAGGACAGCGCGAGCGCCGACATCTATCGTGACAAGCACAACGGTGCTGCGGGCAATCCGGATTCAGCCTCGTCGAAGCGAATGCAGGCCGATGTGCAGCGTGACGCGAACCGGGAGAAGCGCATCGGGCAGGGCGCAAAATCCGGGTCACTGACCAATGGCGAAGTGAGCTCACTGGAGCGTGGCGAGGCACGCGTCGACCAGAAGGAGGCCCGTGATGCGCGTGATGGTCACGTCTCGGCGCGCGAGCAGGCCGGAATCCGCAAGGCCGGGAAGCGCCAGAGCCATCGGATCCATCACGCGAAGCATGACGGCAGGGGGTCATGATCGCAGGCCCGGGCGCTGCGTCACGTGCCAATCGACCGGGCGCGCATCGCGCGTCACAATTACGCCTTGTCGCGTTGGTGGGTGTGGGGGCCTGCGGTGAGCGAGCGGCGCCATCTGAATGTCGGTGTGTCCCGTGTGGGCCTCGCCCTGTCAGCGATTGTGCTGGCCTCCTGCGCCGCTGTTCCCACACCACCGACCTCCGCGAACCAGGTGCCGGAGGTCTGGAAAGGAACGGGGTTCCTCGCGGGCTACCTCTCGCCGGCTGAGGCGCCGCGAAGTGACCGGTTTCTGCCGGGGGCGCCCGAGACACCCCCTCCGCCGGGATCTGACGACGATCGGGCCGCGCGTCAGGCTTTTGCACGCCGGGACCAGCCCAGATGGGCGCTTGCCGCGCGTGATGCCGACCTGAGGTTTCCCTCCGCGGCTCGCGTGTTCGCGTGTGCGCTCGGTTTCGAGCCGAGCGAGAGCCGTACGCCCCATCTGATGATGCTTCTCCGGCGTACGATGGCGGATGCCGGTCTCTCGACTCGCGGGGTGAAGGAGAAGTATCGGCGTCCCCGTCCCTTTGTTGTCCTGAAGGAGCAGTCCTGCACGCCGGGAGACGAGGCGTTTCTGGCGAAAGACGGCTCCTACCCGTCAGGGCACGCTGCGGCTGGCTGGGCCTGGGCGCTCGTCCTTGCGGAACTGGCCCCGGCGCGCAAGGATGCGTTCCTGAGACGGGGTGTGGCCTTCGGTCAGAGCCGCGTCGACTGCGGCGTGCACTGGCAGTCCGACGTCGACGCCGGGCGTGTCGTCGGTGCGGCTGCTGTGGCTGCTCTTCGGGACAATGCCGCCTTCCGGCGCCAGGCGGAGCTGGCCAGGGCGGAAATCGCAGCGATGGACAGGAGCCCGCTCCGTCCCGCAATGTCGTACTGCGCTGCGGAGGAGTCGGTGCTTTCCGGCTTCTGAGAAGGAAGGGGCTGATGGATACCGCGGCGACACGGCAGCGTCTGGTCGGCAGCGAAGGGATCAAGGCCCTGAAGCACCGGTACATCACGCCCGATGTTCAGTTCGTTTCTCTGACCCAGGAGTCATTCCATGTCCACGGTGGCGTTTCGCAGTAACCCGGTCCGCGTGAGCGGCACTTTTCCGACCGTCGGCAGCAGGGCGCCGGATTTCAGGCTCGTCGCGGCAGATCTGTCGGATCGCTCGCTCAAGGACTTTGCAGGCAAACGCAAGATTCTCAACATTTTTCCGAGTATCGATACGGGTGTCTGCGCGGCCTCCGTGCGGCATTTCAACCAGGATGCCGCGGCGCTCAGGAATACCGTCGTACTCTGCATTTCGGCTGACCTGCCGTTTGCGCAAGGGCGTTTCTGCGGTGCGGAGGGGATCAAGAACGTCACCATGCTGTCGGTCATGCGCGGCCGCGAGTTCCTGAAGAATTACGGCGTAGCCCTCGAGGACGGTCCGCTCGCCGGCGTGGCGGCACGAGCGGTGCTCGTGCTGGATGAGCACGACAAGGTGTTGCACGCGCAGCTGGTGCCGGAGATTACGCAGGAACCCGATTACGCAGCCGCCATCCGCGCGCTGGGCTGACCCCCCTGGATCCGACGCGCGCGGACACCATGCCTCAGAGTTAAGTGGCATGTACAATACGCGTTAAGACTGGCGGACCTGGACGAAGAATCATGGCTCACGAGCACCTCTCCCCGGATGCCCTGTATGTGTTCGATGCGCGGGGCATTGCCAGGCGCTTCCGGCATGCAGCGATCTTCGGTGCCCTCGATGCACTGACTGCGGGCGAGACGATGCGCTTCTGCAATGATCATGACCCGCTGCCGCTGCTTGCGCAGCTTCGGGACCGCTATGGCGATGCGGTGCGCATCGAGTACCGGCAGCGCGAGCCGGGGGCCATTGTCATCGACTTCGTCCGGCAGTGAGAGCAGGCGCCCGGTCTTCTCCCCGGTAGCCGCATCATGCGCCTGACCACATTCACCGACTACAGCCTGCGGGTGCTGATCTATCTCGCGCTCGAGCCCGGCCGGCGTGCCACCATCGCGGAGATTGCCGCGGCTTTCGGTATTTCCAGAAATCATCTGATGAAAGTCGTGCACTTTCTCGGCAGAAACCGCCTGCTGCGGAACGTGCGCGGCAGGGGCGGGGGCATGACGCTCGCGCGGCCGCCTGCCGAGATCAACGTGGGCGAGGTGGTGCGCCTGGCCGAAGCCGGTTCGCTGCCCGCGGAGTGCTTCGATCGCGACACGAACACCTGCCTCATCACGCCTGCATGCCAGCTGCGTCGGGCGCTCGGCGAGGCGGTCGAGGGCTTCTATCAGGTGCTTGGCCGTTACACGCTCGCCGATCTGGTCTCCCAGCCCCGGGCACTGACGCGTCTCTTGGCGCTGCCGCACCGGCCGTCGGATGCGGCCGCGCGCATCGGTGTCTCGCGCAGCTGACTGCGCTGTTGCCAGAGCGTTATATACGTTCGTATACTCCGATTCATCGGAGGCCTCGGCGGGTCCGGCTGACGGGCCGTCTTTTTTGGCTTGCGTTATATACGAATTAATATATCGAATCCGGGAGCGGGACGATGATGGCAGGGTCATGCGCGGGCGTCGTCGGAGGGGGGATTCACCGTAGGTGGCTGCCGGCCATGTCTGTGGCGGTGAGTCTTTGCCTTGCCACCGGAACGGAGGCCGTGGCCGAGGCGGTGCCGTTCGATCTGGGCACGGTTCTGATCGTGGGACAGCGCGGGGCACCTGCCGACACGGGCAGCGATCAGGTCGCTTCGTCAGTCCGCCGCAGGGAGATGGAGCGCTTCAACCGCGACGACGTCGGCGAAGCGCTGAACCTGCTCTCCGGTGTCACGCTCTCGACGAACTCGCGCAACGAGCGGACGATCGCAGTGCGCGGCTTCGACTCCCGGGAGGTGCCGCTGTTCATCGACGGCATCCCGGTCTACGTGCCCTACGATGGCTACGTGGATTATGGCCGCTTCAGTACGGCTGATCTCGCCGCCATCCAGGTGGCCAAGGGTTACAGCTCGGTGGCCTACGGGCCGAATGCGCTCGGCGGAGCGATCAACCTCGTGTCGCGCAGGCCGACGCGGGCTTTCGAGGCGGATGTTCGCGCGGGGGCCGGGTCGGGCGGAGAACGCCGGACCTCGGCGAACCTCGGCACGAACCAGGGCTCCTGGTATCTGCAGACTGGTGCGGCCTGGGCGGAGAGCGATGAATTTCCGCTTTCGTCGGACTTCGTCTCGACGCCGACCCAGGCGGGCGGAGCGCGCAACAATGCCTACCGCAGGGACAGCAGACTCTCTGTCAAGCTCGGACTCACGCCGAATGCCACCGATGAGTATGTTCTCGGCGGCTATCGGCAGGAGGGTGAGAAGGGGCAGCCGCCCTCCACGATTCCGGCGCTGGCTCGCTACTGGCAGTGGCCGTACTGGGACAAGGAGGGGGCGTATTTCCTTTCCCGCACGGTGCTCGGCGATGCCGAGATGCTCGCGTTCAGGATGTACCACGACCGCTATGACAACGAGGTCGACAGTTACACGGACGGCACCTACACGACGCTGAGGGCGAGTGGACGGGGCAGCGTCAGCACGGGTCGCAGCATCTACCACGACCGCACGAGTGGCGGTTCGCTCGAACTGGAGTCGACGCGCTTCTCGCGGCACGCGCTGCGCCTCATTGCGCATTACCGGTCTGACGGGCACCGGGAGCTCGATGCGGCCGGGGCGCTGAATGCACACTTCGATGACGAGGCGCTGTCCGTGAGCGCCGAGGACATGATCCAGCTCGCGTCGCGGCTGGCACTGTCCATCGGGCTATCGCACCATGCACTGCGGCCGCAGTCCGTCTTCAGCCGGGGCAACGCGTATTCACTGCCTCACGAGCAGACTGCGACCGATGCGCAGGCCGGGCTCTACTACGATCCGCCCGCAAGCGCCCGGCTGTATGTGACCGTCGCGCGCAAGAGCCGGCTGCCGACGCTCAAGGACCGCTACTCGCAGAGGCTCGGCACGTTCATCGAAAATCCCGGTCTGCGTCCCGAGCAGTCGCTGAGTTACGAAATCGGCTATCGGGCCCGGATCATGCAGGGGTTCCAGGCCGAGGCTGCCGTCTTCCGCAGCGAGATCACGGACCGCATTCAGGCCGTCGCGAACGTTGCGGGGAACCTCTCGCAGATGCGCAACGTGGGCGAGGTGTGCGCATCGGGCCTCGAACTCGGCCTGCAGGGCGAGCTCAGCGCCCGACTCGAGCTTGGCGGCAACTACACGTTCACCGATCTCGAGAACCGGAGCGATCCTGGCGTGCGACTCACGGACGTGCCGCGACACAAGCTCACGGCTCATGCACTGCTGCGCCCCATGCGGCAGATCGAAGTCGTCGCCTTCGCCGAGCATGACAGCAGCCGCTGGGCGTCGAATACGACCCGGCTCTCCGGCTTCACGACACTCGATCTCAAGGCGGTCTGGAGGCCGAGGCAGCTGGCCATCGAGGCGGGTGTGCGCAACCTGACCGACCGCAACTACGCGCTGGCCGAAGGCTTCCCGAGTCCCGGGCGGACCTGGCTTGCCAATGCGAGTTATCAATTCTGACCGACCGATCGAGAGGTGTCCGATGAACCGTAGCTGCCGAAGCATTCTCGTCCTCGCTGCGCTGGTGCTGTGCCGCCAGGTGCCTGCCGCCGGGACGGTGGCCGATCCTTCGAAATACGTGACCGGGCGTTTCACCGTCTCGGGTGCCGTCGAGCACGTGCTCACGCTCAGCGTGGAGGATCTTCGGAAGTTCCCGCCGCAGCAGCTCAGTGAAGTACCATTGGTCTGTCAGACCGGTGCCGAGGTCGGCAAGCTCGAGCACCTCAAGGGTGTGCGCCTGCTCGATGTGCTGGAGAAGGCCGTGGTCGTCTCTCGCAGAACCACAACGACGTCAAGAAGATGGTCGTGGTTGCCACGGCGAGCGATGGCTACAAGGCTGTGTTCTCCTGGAGCGAGCTCTTCAACTCGCCGGTGGGCGAGGGGGTACTCGTGTTCTTCGAGAAGGACGGCATGCCGCTCGCCGACGACGAGGGCCGCATCGCCCTGATCTCGGCGAAGGACCTGCGCACCGGTCCGCGGCACGTGAAGTGGCTGCAGGGAATCGAGGTCAGGAAGATCGCCGATTGAGGACATGATCCAGACACTGCCCATTGCTGCCATCGTGTACACGGTGCGCGGTGCCGCCGACGGCCCGATGATTGCGCTCGCGCGGGAGCTGGGCGAGCACGGTCTGCGGGTGCGGGGTCTCGTGCAGCAGGAGACGCGCGATGGCGCGGGCGGCACGCGTCGAATGATGCTCACGGACCTCGAGAGCGGCGGGCGCTTCGACATCTCGCAGAAGCTCGGCGCCGGCTCGGGGTCGAGCTGTGTCGATCCGGGCGTGCTGACTGCCGCGAGTGCCGTGCTGCGACGTGCGCTCGCCGAGCGTGCGGATCTCGTCATCGTTAGCCGTTTTGGCGAGCTCGAGGCGGGAGGCAGCGGTTTTTCCGCCGAGATGCTTGAGCTGATGAGCGAGGGTGTCCCGCTGCTGACCGCAGTCGGCACGCGCTTCCTCGAGAGCTGGAGGCGCTTCACGGGTGGCGCTGCCACGGAGCTTCCGCCCGACCTCGAATCACTGCGGAGCTGGTCTGCGGTCCTCGGACGGGCAGAGAGATAGTACGGCGATGACGACCATCGCCGACATCGATTTCGGCGGTCTGTATCGCGAGCATGCACGCGCGGTGTCGCGCACCGGCAAGCCCGCGAGCGCGTGGGATGCGCGCGCCCCCGAGATGCAGGGCCGCTGGCGGCAGAGCCGCTATGCCGAGGCGTTCATCGCCCGCATGGATCTCGACGGCGCTGCGACGCTGCTCGACGTGGGCTGCGGCCCGGGGACGATCTGCTTGCCGCTGGCCTCCCGGCTCGAGCGTGTCTATGGTCTCGACTACAGCCGCGCGATGCTCGAGGCGCTCCGTAGCGGCGCCGCCGAGCGTGGGCTCACGAACGTCGGGGCGCTGCACCGGGCCTGGGAGGACGACTGGTCGGATGTCCCCGTCTGCGACATCGTGGTTGCCTCGCGTTCCACCAATGTGCCGGACATGGCGGCAGCGCTCGCGAAGCTTCATGCGAGGGCGCGTCGGCGTGTTTATCTCACCCATCGGGTCGGTGACTGGCCCTTCGACCCGGGAGCGATCGAGGCGCTGGGTCGAAGGCTCCTCCCACCGCCGGACTACATCTACGTCGTGAATATCCTTCACGACATGGGCATCCACCCGCGACTCGATTACATCGAGACCGAACAGCGCCGCGCGCCGGCGGCTGACTTCGACGAGCTCGCGCGCCGCATCGCCTGGTCACTCGGTGAGCTCACGTCAGATGAGCTCGCGCGCCTGCGCGCCTGGCACGAACGCGCGCGGCCGGGCGCCGGCGAGACCGGTGGCCCGATGCGCTGGGCGTTCATCTCGTGGGAAAAAGCCTGACGCTGCACATGGGGAAGGCACGTCGCGCAGCAAAGCCGAAGGGGCGATCCATCGAGCTGCATGGGTCACTCTGGATGACGGTGGGCGGCAAAAACCTCGGCGGTCCGGGCCGCATCGGGCTGCTGGCGAGAATCGCGGAGTGCGGCTCGATCACGGGCGCCGCCCGGGCCATGGGAATGAGCTACAAGGCTGCCTGGGATGCCATCGATGGCATGAACAGCCTGGCCGGCGAGCCGCTGGTCGAACGGATGACTGGCGGGAAGGGTGGCGGCGGGACCCGCCTGACGGTCCGCGGCCAGAGGCTGGTGGAGAATTTCCGGATCATCGAGCGTGAGCACCATCGCTTCATCGAGCAGCTCGGGCATGAGGCCGAGGGCATCACCGACGACATCGTGCTCGTGAGGAGGCTCGCCATGCGAACCAGCGCGCGCAACCAGTTTTTCGGCAACGTAGTGGATGTCCGGCGTGGAGCAGTCAACGACGAGGTCGAGCTCGAGGTTGCCGGCGGGCAGCGGCTCGTGGCCACCATTACTCACGAAAGCACGGAGGGTCTCGGGCTGCGGGTCGGGGCGGAGGCCTTTGCGCTCGTCAAGGCGTCGTCGATCGTCGTTGTGACGAACGATGCCGGCGCGCGCTTTTCCGCCCGCAACCGCCTGGCAGGCACGATCACGCGGCTGCTGCCGGGTGCGGTCAATACCGAGGTGGTCATCGAGCTGCCGGGCGGTGGTTCGGTGGCCGCCATCGTCACCCACGACAGCAGCGAGGCGCTCGGGCTCGCGGTCGGCGCACCGGCGACCGCGATTTTCAAAGCGTCGAGCGTGATCCTGGGTATTGCGGTGTAACGCAGCCTAGTGCCAGCTCCCGCCAGGAGTCGGCGAGGGTCTCGAGGGCGACGAGGCCCGCCAGACCCTCGGTATTCAGCGGATCGACGTAGAGATGATGCAGGAGACGCCTGAGCGGCCAGTCAGGAGAGGGACGGTCCAGCAGGCGGAGCTCGTCGCCCGGCGCCACTTCGCCAGGCTCCAGCACGCGGTAGTACCAGCCGGTGCGGGCGTGTTCCTGCACCAGGCGCGCCATGTCGGCCTGACCGAAGCGTACGTTGAGCTTCCAGCAGGGCTGACGCGCCTGCGAGACCTGGATGCGCGCATTGCCGAGACGGAAGACATCCCCGATGCAGGTGTTTTCTTCGGTGAGCCCCGTGGTCGCGAAATTCTCGCCGAAGGCGCCGATCCGGAGTCGTGCTGCGGTGGGCACGGGCAGGTGCGATCGCCACGCGGCGTAGTGTTCGCTGGGGTAGTGGTGAACGGCCTTTTCCGGACCGCCGTGATTGCGCGGATCGCCCTGTTCGTCTCCCGTGACTCCCGTGACGGTGAGGGAGAGTGGACCGGTGCTGTGACGCTTGTCGATGGCGCTGGGTTCGCCATTCGGCCCGAACGGGCGCGCTCGCCCGACCAGGATGTGGGTGAGCGCGACCGGTCCCAGGCTCGTCATGGTTCAGTCTCCGCCGGCTTCTTGCGCGTGTGAAAGACCGCGAGCGCAATGGCACCGAGTCCGAGCAGGAGTACCGCGAGGCGCACGAGGCCGCCGAGCAGGGGTACGAAGGCGACCAGTGCCAGGGCCACCAGCACGAGGGCGAAGACCAGCACCTGCAGTCCCATACCCGAGGCAGTGCTGCGGCCGAGAAGGAGCAGCGCGCGTTCTGCGAGAAAGAGGGCACCGACCACATAGCCGGCGAGCAGGGCTACGAAATACAGCATCATCAGCATGAGTGCGAGCGGGATGCCGACGATAGTGATGAGCAGCACGATCGCTGTGGCGGGAATGCAGATGAGCGCAACGAACCCGAGCCCCAGGGCGGCCCAGGGATTCGCCGCGATTGTGGCGCTCGTGCGCGCGGCAAAGGCGGGCAGTGCAAGGGCGATCAGGAGCCCGACGAGAAACAGCCCCATGAGCCAGACCCAGCCGAGCCCCTCGCCGCGCCAGTTGCCCGCCAGCTCGCCGCTCCTGGCAGTCCCGGCGGTCGGCACGTGGTACATGCCACCCCGAACCGTCGCGTCGGCCGGAAGGGTGACCGGCCCCGGTGTGTGGTAGGTGAGTCTGCCTTCGATCTGCGTGCCGGGCTTGAGTCTGAGCTCCCTGGCATGAACGAGGACGTCACCCAGTACGCGTTTGCCGAGCGTGACGCTGCGACCGGCCACGTTGAGATAGCGTCCGAAAGTGCCGTTGAGTCGCAGCGTCCCGCCACCGATGGTCGCGCCTCCATCGATGCGTGCATCGGCGCTGGTCTGCACGCGTCCGCCGGCGATCCGGGCGTTGTGCCCGATCTGCGCGTCGATCGTGAGCTGGCCGCCCGCGGCATAGAGGTCCCCGCCGATGCGGCCGCCGAGGGTGACGTCTCCCCCGGCCACGGCTGCGTCGCCCGTGATTTCCGACCTGCTGTCGACCGTGCCGCCGGCGAGCAGGGCGTCGCCGCTGACCCGATCGCGGATCGACACGGCACTGCCGGCTGCGAACAGATCTTCACCCAGCCGGACGCTGGCAATGTTCTCCGCCCGCGCAATGTGCGGCAGCAGGGTTCCGCCGAGCATGAGAGCGAGGCACAGGCTGATGGCCGGCAGTCGCCAGGAGCAGGCGTCCATCATCAAAGCTTACACTGTGCGACTATTGCCCGCGTGGGCCATCTCTGTGACGCTAACCGCATGTCGCCGGGTGTGCTGTACCGGGTTGTCGATTGAGCTCAGCGGCCCTCGAGCCTCTGCTGCAATGCCCCCGTTGCCGCCGCAGCGGACTGGCGTCGGGGCGTGCCGGGTGGATCTGCCGCGGCTGCAGCTGCGGATTTCCGGAGATCGGCGGGATTCCCTGGTTGTTCGCCGAACCGCAGGCGACGCTCGCCGAATGGCGGCAGCGCATCGCACTCCTGCTCGGGGCGCTCGGACGCGAGGTGGACCTGCTGCGTGGCGAGCTCGAGGCGCCAGGGCTGCGGGCGCTCACGCGGGAGCGGCTCGAGCGCCTGAGCGCAGCCTATGCCGACCAGGCAAAGAGACTGGAGATCCTGCTCGCGCCTCTGGGCAGCGCCGGCACCGCGCCGCGCCAGGAGACGCTGCTCGCGCTGCGCACGCGCCTGCCGCTCGAGCAGGGACTGACGAGCTACTACGCAAATCTGCACCGCGACTGGAGCTGGGGTGAGGAGGAAAACGAAGCCTCCTTCGCGCTCCTCGCACGCGCACTCGGTCGTGAGCCGCCCGGTCGCACGCTCGTGCTGGGAGCGGGGGCCGGACGCCTGGCGCGCGATCTGCACGAACGCTGCGGGGCGGCGCTCACGGTGGCCGTGGATTTCAACCCGCTGCTCCTGTTCGTGGCACGCGAGGTGCTGCGCGGCGGCAGCGTGGAGCTGTACGAGTTTCCGATCGCTCCGCGCGGGCCCGGAGATGAGGCGCGGCTGCGGAATCTGTGCACCTCCCATCCGGTGGACGGGAATTTCTTTCTGATCGCGGCCGATGCACTGCGGACTCCCTTTGCACCAGGTGGCTTCGAGACGGTCGTCACGCCGTGGTTCGTCGACATCGTCAGCGAGGCCCTGCCCATGCTCGCCGCGCGTCTCAATGCACTGCTCGCGCCGGGCGGCCGCTGGGTGAACTTCGGGTCGCTCGCGTTCTCCCAGGGCCCGCAGGCGCAGCGCTTCAGTCTGGAAGAAACCCTCGAGATCGTGGCCGAGACCGGCTTCGAGCGCCCGCAGCCGCTCGAGGCGCAGCTGCCCTACATGCGCTCTCCCGCGAGCCGGCATGCACGTGTCGAGACGGTGCTCGCCTGGGCCGTGCGCCGCACCAGTGCGGCTGCGCCCGTCGCGGAGCACAGTGTGCTGCCCGAGTGGCTCCTGCAGAGTCACGTCCCTGTGCCGGCGCTGCCCGAGTTCCGCCTTCGGGCGGCCTCGATGCGCATCCATGCCTTTCTGCTGGCACTCATCGACGGTCAGCGCACGGTGGCGGACATGGCGCGAGTGCTCGTCGAGCAGCGCCTGATGCCGACCGCCGACGCGGAGCCGGCGATCCGCAGCTTTCTCGCTCGGCTCTACGAGGAGACGCGCAGCGATCGTCCCTTCACGAGTGCATAGATCGCGCGGATCACGAGGGGCGCCAGCACGGTCGAGGGCCCCCCCCGGATCACCGGGTCGGGTGCGGCCCGCCTGCCGGCCCACTGACTTCGTGGCAGGCTGCGGAGTTTACACTCCGGGGTGACGGAGGAGACGATCATGAGCACGAGCAGTCACGCCCATTGTGCGCACGGGACCCACCCGGCGACGGATTCTGAAGCCGCGCACAGCGATCCGGTCTGCGGGATGCGCGTGGCCGCGGACGCGCCGCGGCGGCTCGAGCACGCGGGCCGCCTCTATCATTTCTGCAGTGACCGCTGCCTCGAGCGCTTCCGCGCAGATCCGGCACGCTATCTCTCGGCCCCGGCGGCAGTGGGGACGGCGTCGACCGACACGATTTACACGTGCCCGATGCATCCCGAAGTGCGTCAGATCGGTCCGGGCGACTGCCCGCTGTGCGGCATGGCGCTGGAGCCGCTCGCCGTGGGGGCGGACGATGGGGGCGCCAGCGCGGAATACCGTGACATGCGTCGACGCTTCATCGTGGGCGGGGTCTTCACCCTGCCGCTGTTGGTGCTCGTCATGAGTGAGCTGTTCGGCGTCGACGTGGGCGGGAGGCTCGGCCACGCCGTCTTCGGCTGGCTGCAGTTTGCCCTGGCGACGCCCGTGGTCGCCTGGGCCGGATGGCCGTTCTACGGGCGCGCGTGGCGGTCCTTCGCCACCGGGCGACTCAACATGTGGAGTCTGATTGCCCCGGGTGTGCTCGCCGCGTATCTCTTCAGTCTGGTCGCGCTGCTCTTCCCGCAATCGCTGCCGCAGGCATTTCGCTCGGGTGGCATGCTGCCGCTGTACTTCGAGGGGGCGGCGGTGATCGTCACGCTGGTTCTCCTCGGGCAGGTACTCGAGCTGCGGGCGCGCGCGCAGACCAGTGGAGCCATCAGGGCGCTGCTTGGGCTCGCACCGCCCACGGCCGTGCGCGTGGGAGCCGATGGAACGGAGCGCGAGATTCCGCTCGCGCACGTGCATGCGGGCGACGTGCTGCGCGTGAAGCCCGGTGCAAAGCTCCCCGTCGACGGCGTCGTGCTCGAGGGTCGTTCGAGTGTCGATGAGTCCATGATCACGGGCGAGTCGCTCCCGGTCGAGAAGGGCGTCGGGGCGCGGGTTACGGGCGGCACGGTGAACCAGACCGGCAGCTTCCTCATGCGTGCCGAACGGATCGGCTCCGAGACCCTGCTGGCGCGCATCGTGCAGCTGGTCGCGGAGGCGAGTCGCTCGCGGGCGCCGATCCAGAGGCTCGCCGACCGGGTCTCGGCCTGGTTCGTGCCGGCCGTACTCGCGGTCGCCGTCGTCGCTGCGATCCTGTGGGCAGTCCTTGGACCGACGCCCCCGCTCGCCAATGCGCTCGTCGTGGGCATCTCGGTACTGATCATCGCCTGTCCCTGCGCGCTCGGGCTTGCGACGCCCATGTCGATCATGGTCGGCATGGGCCGTGGGGCTCGCGAGGGCGTCCTCATCAAGGATGCCGAGGCCCTCGAGCTCATGGCAAAGGTGGACACGCTGGTCGTGGACAAGACGGGCACGCTCACGGAGGGACGCCCGAGTGTGCAGGAGCTCGTGGTAGCCCCGGGATTTTCCGGGGACGAGGTGCTTGCGTGGGCCGCGAGCCTGGAGAAGTCCTCCGAGCATCCGCTCGCCGCGGCGATTCTTGCCCGGGCGCAGGCGCGCGGTCTCGCGCTGCAGCCGGTCGGGGAATTCCATTCCATCACCGGTCGTGGCGTCGAGGGAGTGGTCGGCGGGCGCAGCTTGCTGCTCGGCAATCCCCGGCTGATGCAGGAGCGCTCGGTATCCGTGGAATCCCTCGTGCCTGAGGCGGACAGACTGCGTCGCAGCGGGCAGACCGTGATGTTCCTTGCGGCCGACGGCCGCATCGCCGGGCTCCTGAGTGTCGCGGATGCGATCAAGTCGAGCACGCGGACTGCGGTCGCACAGCTGCGCGCCGAGGGCGTGCACATCGTCATGGTCACGGGCGACAACCGTGCGACCGCGGAAACGGTGGGCCGCGAGCTCGGGCTCGAAGAGATCCATGCGGAGGTGCTGCCCGAGGAGAAACTCGCGCACGTCAGGCGTCTGCAGGAGGAAGGGCGTGTGGTGGCGATGGCTGGCGACGGCATCAATGACGCGCCGGCGCTTGCGCAGGCCAATGTCGGCATTGCCATGGGGACGGGCACGGACGTGGCCATGCACAGCGCCAGGGTCGTGCTCGTGAAGGGCGACCTGCGAGGCATCGCGAAGGCCCGTGCGCTCAGTCATGGCACACTGCGCAACATCCGGCAGAATCTGTTCTTCGCGTTCGTGTACAACTTCCTCGGCGTGCCCGTGGCGGCCGGTGTGCTCTATCCGTGGCTCGGCGTGCTGCTCTCACCCATGATCGCGAGCGCAGCAATGAGCTTCTCCTCGGTGTCGGTGATCGGCAATGCGCTGCGGCTCAGGCGGGTGGCTCTGTGAGGGCCGTGACGGCCTCTCATGACGCGGGGCGTGCGGCCAGCCATGCCGCGATCGCGGCAGGCACGGTGTGGCGTGCCCGCGAGCTCACGTACATGCCGATATGCCCGACATCGACGGGCAGGGCGGTGTAGTCCTTCGTGGCGACATGGCGCGCGAGCGGCACGCTCGCGCTGGGCGGGACGATGTGGTCCTGTGTCCCGAAGATATTCAGGACCGGCTGAGTGATTGCCTGCAGTAATACCCTGCGGCCGCCGAGCTCGAGCGTGCCCGCGATCAGGCGATTCTCCTGGTAGAACCACTTGATGAACTCCCGGAAGAGCTCCGCGGGCAGTTCCGGGCTGTCGAAGATCCAGCGCTCCATGCGCAGAAACTCATCGATGCGCGCGGGGGACGGGCCTGTGCGCACCAGGTCGACGTACTTCTGCTGCATCAGCCGGAATGGCCGCAAGGCGAGGTAGGCATTGTTCAGGGTCTGTCCGGATACGTTGCCGTTGGCAACCATCAGATCGACGTCGATGCCTGATGCCCATCTCGACAGGAGGTTCTCCGGAGTCCTGAAATCGACAGGCGTCACCATCGTGATGAGGTTTCGGACCGCGGCGGGGTACAGGGCCGTGTAACACAGGCTGAATGTGCCGCCCTGGCAGATGCCGAGCAGGTTCAGCGCCGGAATCCCGTGTGCCGCGAGCACTTCGCGCACCGCACCGTCGAGATAGCCATCGAGGTAGTCCTCGAGTCTCAGGTAGCGGTCGGTACCGTCCGGGCTGCCCCAGTCGATCAGGTAGACATCGAGTCCCGCGGCAAGAAGACTGCGGATGAGCGACCGATCGGGAGCAAGATCGAGGATGGACGGCCGGTTGATGAGCGCGAAGACGAGGAGGATCGGGGGCAGGCCGGCGGGGCGCGCAACCGCCCGATAGCGGTACAGCACGACCTTGTCGCGACGCCACACCGCATCCCGGGGTGCCGAGTCGTCGGCCTGCGCACCGGCTCCACGCAGGGCCGACAGCATGTCCGCAGCGCGCTGCGCAAACGCCGCGAGCTCCGCGGCGGCATGGGCGGGATCGAAGCTGCGTGAGCTCATCGCCGGCGATTCGAGGGGCTGCGGGGCGTCTGCGCTTCCTCGAGAGCCCGGATGCGGCGGATCAGGGCATTCATTTCCGTGCGTGTCGGCAGATCGAGCGCGCGGGCCCATGCCTCGACCATCTGCCGCTGCTCCTGCCGCAACGCGTTGAGCGTATTCGTGAGCTCGGCCTGTGTCTGGCAATAATCCTCGCGATGGGCGCGCATCGCGTAGGCGTCTTCGGCACAGTCGATCCACGCCGAGTAGAGCGCGGCGAGCGTCGAGGGTTCCTCCTCCGTGCGTGCGGTGAAACGCTGCATCGCATCGTGTGCGATCTCGGCGCCATGCGCGAGCATTTGCGCCTGCAGCTCGAGCGCCCGGGACTGCAGGATTGTGAGACGACGCAGGTCCTCCATCCCGGCGGGGGCGGCCGGCATGCCGATCGCGCCGAGTTCCCGCAGGATTGTGAAGGGATCCCCGCCCGCGGTGCCCGACGAACGCTGCCATGCGCAGAGACGCTCGAGGAGCGACGGCCCGCCGTGCTCCTGTGCGCTCCTGCCGAGTTCGGCGGCCAGGGTCTGCATGAGCGCCCGGTACTGCTCGCAGCTGGCGAGAAATTGCCGGATCGCTGCGCCGGCCGGACCCGTGGTGCCCGAGGGTCCTGACCGTGGGTCCGCGCCTGCAAACGCCCCGGGGAAGGGCATGCGGGTGAACAGCGACCACCAGTCCGGCCCGTTGCCAAACGGCGCATTCATGATGACTCTCCCGGGTCAAGTCCGGTCAGAGGCTGTGTGAGACGCATCGCAAGAAAATCATGCTGCGACTTCCGTGGGCCATCGATGCGAGGGCGTAGCGTGATATCCGTTTGATTTGTCATTGTTTTCTTGTGCATCCTGCACAGGTAGTCAGCTAACTTTCCTTTGTGCTACATTGCAATGCAGCAACACTGTGCGTAGCGAGGTGGCCATGACCGAAGCACGCGTGATCAAGAAATATGCCAACCGGCGCCTCTACGATGCGACGGCGAGCCGCCACGTCACGCTGGCGGACCTGCGCAAGCTGATTGCCGCCGGGGAAAAGATCAAGGTCCTGGACGACAAATCCGGAGAAGACCTGACACGCCAGATCCTGCTGCAGATCATCGCCGAGCAGGAGCAGTTTGGCACGCCGGTGCTGTCCACCGAGCTGCTCGAGGCCATCGTGCGATTCTATGGCAACCCCGTGCAGCAGGTCTTTACGCGCTATATCGAGCAGAGCCTCGGCGGCATCATGAAGCAGCAGCGCGCCATGCAGGAAGAGATGACGCGCGCTCTGCGGACGCCGATGGCGCCCCTGGCCGAGCTCGCCCGCCAGAACATGGAACTGTGGACGCAGATGCAGGCTTCGATGCTCTCGAGCGTCGCGCCGAAGCAGGCAGCCGAACCCGAGAATTCCGAGCACTCGCGTAAACCCCAACCTTAGCTGAAAGTGACCCTATGCATCTGACTGGCTGTACTACTGTCGTCACCGGTGCCGCACGCGGCATCGGTCGCGCCATGGCCCTGCGCTTTGCCAGGGAGGGCTCGAACATCGCCTTGATCGATCTGCGGCGGGAGGCGCTCGCGGAAACACAGTCCCTCGCGCAGGATCTGGGAGTCGAGGCACGCAGTTATGCGGCCAACGTCGCCGACGAGGAGGCCGTGTGCGGCGTGATGGAGCAGATCGTTGCGGACTTCGGCCGCATCGATGTGCTCATCAACAACGCGGGGATCGTTCAGGACGGCCTGCTGATCAAGATGCGGGACGGCGCCGTCGTCGAGAAGCTGTCGCTGTCCAAGTGGCAGGCGGTCATCGACGTGAACCTGACCGGGGTGTTGCTGTGTGGCCGCGAGGCGGCGGCGCACATGGTCAGGCAGGGCCGTGGTGGTGTGATCATCAACATCTCGAGTGTCTCCCGTCATGGCAATGCCGGCCAGACCAACTACAGCGCGGCGAAGGCCGGCGTCGAGTCGATGGCCGTCGTGTGGGCGAAGGAGCTTGCGCGCTACGGCATTCGCGCCGGTTCCATTGCGCCGGGCTATGCGCGCACCGACATCCTGTCGTCGATGAAACCCGAGCTGCTGGAGCGCATCATTGCGCCCGTGCCGGTTGGCCGTCTCGGAGAGCCCGAGGAGATCGCCGAGGCTGCCGTGTTCATCGCCCGGAACGATTTCTTCACGGGCCGCTGCCTCGACCTCGATGGCGGCCTGAGGATCTGACGTCCGGCGAGATGCAACGCAATAATATCTGTACTACAAGAGAGGGAAGATAGAAAATAATATAGTCAAATCAATCTGTTATAGATTTTGTGATATTCTATGCACCTCTTGTGCAGTGCATACAAATGGAGTAGGATGCGTGCATCTGATCTGCCGACACCGTCCACTTGAGGAGCACTGACATGACCGAGAAGTTCGATGTGAACAGCTGGCTGAAGATCTACCGCGATGCATTTGCGCCGGCACAGCAGGCGCAGGCCGAGGGGTTCAAGGCGTTCGAGCGCCTGGCCCGTCATCAGTACGCCATCGTTGGCGATTGCCTCGAGTTCTCGCTGCATGCGGCCAAGGCGGTGCTCGCGGCGAAGCCGGGCGATGACTTCGTGGGCGCGCAGCGCGAGCTCGGTGCCGAGCTCAGCAGCAAGCTCCAGAAGCGGGCGGGCGAGTTCGCCGCGATCGCGAGCGACGCGCAGAGCTCTCTGGCAAGCGCGCTGACCAAGGCCGTGGACTCGGTGGCGCCGCACGCGACGAAGAAGGCTGCCTGACCGGATCCGGCGGCACCATTTTCAGCGAGTAATATGGACCGGAGCGGTCAACCCGCTCCGGTCCTTTTTCGTTCAGGAGTATCCGCAAAGTGAATACCGTCCCGCCCCAGGACAGCCGCGAGCCGGAATCCCAGGAGAAGGCACAGGCCGCGACGCGCGAGCAGGTGCGCGACCTGCAGCGCGAGTTTCGCGTGCGCCTGGCGGCGCTGACCGGCGGTCTCGCTGTCGAGGAATACGGGCAGGCATGGTGGGACTGGTTCCTGGGGCTCGCGCGTTCGCCGGACCGCAGTGCGGTCCTCGCAGGCAGTGCTTTCGACAAGGCGCTCGACAGCTGGCTGTTTGCCATCCGGGGCGGAAATGGAGGCCAGGCCCCTGCACGTGACCCGCGTTTTGCGCATGAGGCCTGGAGCGTCTGGCCTTTCAATGTCTATGCGCATGCCTATGCGAACTGGGACACCTGGTGGCGCGAAGCCATTGCGGCGCCGCGGGACATGCCGGCCCGCAGTGCACAGCTCATGGACTTCATCGGCCGGGAAATCGCGAACGTCACATCTCCGGCGAACTACCTTGCGACCAACCCCGAGTTGATCGAGACGACGCGCGCCGAGGCCGGACAGAATCTGGTGCGTGGCTTCGGTCTCTTCGTCGACGACCTCACCCGTCTGGTCGAGGACCGTCCGGCGGCCGGGACCGAGCAGTTCGCCGTCGGGGAGCGCGTTGCGGTCACGCCCGGGCAGGTCATTTTGCGCAACCACCTGATGGAGGTCATTCAGTACTCGCCGCTGACCGGGCAGGTGCAGGCCGAGCCCATACTGATCACCCCGGCCTGGATCATGAAGTACTACATACTCGATCTCTCGCCGCACAACTCGCTCATCCGCTATCTCGTGGAGCGCGGTCACACGGTGTTCACCATTTCCTGGAAGAATCCGACCGAGACCGACCGCGAGCTCGGAATGGACGATTACGTGCGTGACGGCTTCATGGCGGCCCTCGATGCGGTGAGTGCCATCGTGCCGCGGCGCAAGGTCCATGCGCTCGGCTACTGCATCGGCGGCACGCTGCTGATGATCGGCGCAGCGGCGCTTGCGCAGGCTGGTGACCGGCGGCTGGCCTCACTGACATTGCTCGCTGCCCAGGCGGACTTCTCGGAGCCGGGGGAGCTGTCGCTGTTCATCAGCCCGCAGCAGATCGACATGCTGGAGGCGGTGATGCATCGGGCCGGGGTCCTCGACAGCAATCGCATGGGCGCTGCATTCAAGCTGCTTCGTTCCCAGGATCTCCTGTGGACGCCGTCGGTGAAGAAATATGTGCTGGGCGAGGCGGACCGGCCGAACGACCTCATGTCCTGGAATGCCGACGGCACGCGGATGCCGTGGCGCATGCACACGGAATACCTCACGCGCCTCTACCTGAACAACGAGCTGGCAAAGGGTGAGTTCACGTTTGCAGGCGGGAAGCTCGATCTCGCGCGAATCACGCAGCCGATGTTCGTCGTCGGCACCGAGACGGATCATGTTGCACCCTGGCACTCGGTCTACAAGGTGCGCGCCCTGACTCGTTCCGGCGATTACACCTTCCTGCTCACGAGCGGCGGTCACAACGCAGGCATCATCACGGGGCCGGAGCATCCAAAGCGGCGGTACCGTATGCACACGTGGCACGATGCGCAGACCGTCGTGTCGCCCGACGAGTGGCAACGGTCGACGCCTGTCGAGCAGGGAGCGTGGTGGCCCGCGTGGGACCGCTGGCTGACTGCGCATTCCGGCACGAAGCTCGTGAAGCCTCCGCGCATGGGGAATGCTGCCGCCGGATATGCGCCGCTGGGGGCCGCACCGGGGGAGTATGTGCGAGTGCGCTGAGTCGCGCCAGAGTTTACGAACGATCGAGCGGGGCGCACCCTCGGTGCCGGACCAGGGGGAGGGCATTGGTCATGGGCACAGAGAATCGACGGATCGCCTACGTGACGGGGGGCATGGGTGGAATCGGCAGCGCAATCTGCCGGAAGCTGTGCGAAAGCGGGCACCGGGTCATCGCGGGATGCGGTCCCGGGTCGAGGCGCAAGGACCGCTGGATTGCGGAGATGCGGGCGGCTGGCCATGACGTCCATGCGTCCGAGGGCAACGTGGCCGACTGGGAGTCGACGCAGGCTGCCTTCCGCAAGGTCAGGGAAGAGATCGGCCCCGTCGATGTGCTGGTCAACAACGCCGGCATCACGCGCGACGGCACGTTCCGCAGGATGTCAGGCGAGGACTGGCGCGCGGTCATCGATACGAATCTCAACAGCCTCTTTCATGTCACGAAGCAGGTGATCGATGACATGCTCGATCGCGGCTGGGGGCGTATCGTCAACATTTCGTCGGTCAACGGCCAGAAAGGCCAGTTCGGCCAGACGAATTACTCGACGGCGAAGGCGGGCATCCACGGCTTCACGATGGCGCTCGCGCAGGAAGTGGCCTCACGGGGCGTGACGGTCAATACCGTGTCGCCGGGCTACATCGGCACCGACATGGTGCGGGCGATCCGTGCGGACGTGCTCGACAAGATCGTTGCGTCGATCCCGATCCGACGCCTCGGCGAGCCGGACGAGGTCGCGAGCATCGTCGCCTGGATCGTCTCCGATCAGGCGGGATTCGCGACCGGCGCGGATTTTTCCCTCAACGGCGGGCTGCACATGGGCTGAGGCGCTGCCCGGAGACAGGCGCGCGGGCGGCCCGGGGCAGGCGGGAGCAGGCATGTCGCACTGGTACTACCTGTCGATTGCAATCGTTGCCGAGGTGCTGGGCACGAGCTTCCTCAAGGCAGCAGATGGTTTCTCGAGACTCTGGCCGTCGGTCGTGGTGGTGGCGGCGTACCTGCTCGCCTTTTATTTCCTGAGCCTCACGCTGAAGACGCTCCCTGTCGGTATCGCCTACGCCGTGTGGTCGGGCGTCGGGGTGGCATTGATCGCCGTGATCGGCCACATGGTCTTCGGTCAGGCCCTCGACCTTCCGGCATTGATCGGCATTGCACTGATCGTCGCAGGCGTCGTGGTCATCAACCTCCTGTCGACGTCCACCCGCGGCGGCTGAGGAGACACGAGGAGGGAACCGCGGACCCGGTGCGAGCGTTTGGATGGCGACGGAGCGGATCATGAATATCAGGCTGAAGCGCGCATACGAACCAGCGGAGGAATCCGACGGGACGCGGGTGCTCGTCGACCGGCTCTGGCCCCGCGGTGTCACCAGGGCCAGGGCCGGGATCGATCACTGGCTCAAGGACGTCGCGCCCTCGAGTGAGCTCCGCCAGTGGTTCGGACACGACCCCGGAAAATGGCCGGAATTCCGCAAGCGCTATCGCGCCGAACTGAAGGGCAATCCGACGTTATCGGAGCTGCGCGCGCTCGCACGCAGCGGGAGCGTCACGCTCGTCTACGCCGCGAGAGATCAGCAGCACAATGAAGCCCAGGTCCTCAAACAGATCCTCGAGCGCAACCGGTGATCATGCGGCACGCAGCACGCTGGCAAGTGTGCTGAAGATCTGCTCGATGTGAGTCGGCTCGATGATCAGGGGCGGCGACAGCGCAATGATGTCGCCGGTCTGGCGCACGAGGAGTCCGCGCTCGAAGCATTTCTGGAATACACCGAACGCGCGCGCACCAGGGGAGCCTGCGACGGGCTCGAGCTCGATCCCGGCGATGAGCCCGTAGTTGCGGGTATCGATGACGTGCGGCGCACCGCGCAGCCCGTGCACGGCGTCCTCCCAGAGCTTTGCCATGGATTTCGCTCGCGCGAAGAGACCCTCCCGCTCGTAGATCGAGAGCGCCGCGAGTCCGGCCGCGCAGGCGGTCGGGTGTGCCGAATAGGTGTAGCCGTGGAAGAGCTCGATCGCCCCCGGCGGTCCCTGCATGAAGGCATCGAAGATCCGTTTCCTGACGAGTACCGCACCCATGGGGACGCAGCCGTTGGTGAGCCCTTTCGCGCAGGTGATGAGGTCCGGGAGCACGCCGAACTCCTGGGCGGCGAAGGCGGAGCCCGTACGACCGAAGCCCGTGATCACCTCGTCGAAGATCAGCAGGATGCCGTGGCGGTCGCAGATGGCGCGCAGACGCTCGAGATAGCCGCGGGGCGGCAGGAGCACGCCCGTGGACCCGGCCACCGGCTCGACGATCACGGCGGCGATGGTGGAGGCGTCGTGCAGTGCGACCAGTCGCTCGAGCTCGTCGGCGAGCTCGGCGCCGTGCTCAGGCAGGCCGCGTGTAAAGGCGTTGCGGCTGAGATCGTGGGTGTGCCGGAGGTGATCCACGCCGGGTATGAGTGTCGCCGACCACATGCGCCGGTTCGTCACGATGCCGCCCACCGAGATGCCCCCAAACCCGACGCCGTGGTAACCGCGCTCGCGCCCGATGAGGCGCGTGCGCGAGGCCTCGCCACGGAGGCGGTGCCAGGCGAGGGCGATCTTGAGCGCCGTGTCCACGGCCTCGGACCCGGAGTTGACGAAGAACACATGATCGAGATCCGCGGGGGCAATCTTCACGAGCGCGCGGGCCAGCTCGAAGCCGGGCGGGTGTCCCATCTGGAAGGGCGGCGCATAGTCCATGACCTCGAGCTGGCGGGCGACAGCCTCGCTGATCTCGCGGCGTCCATGACCGGCATTCACGCACCAGAGGCCTGCGACTCCATCGAGGATCTGGCGTCCCTCAGGGGTCCAGTAGTGCATCCCACGGGCGCGCGCGAGCAGGCGTGGCTCGGCCTTGAACTGACGGTTCGCAGTGAATGGCATCCAGAAGGCTTCGAGATCGGAGGTCATGGGCTGAGCTTCCTTCCAGGCATCGGCAGGTGTGCCGGGGCGCCCCGGCACGTCTGCGCATCGTAGCCGCCGCGCAGCGCCGGGCCAATGAGCGCGGGTGCCGGGACACGATGGACATCTGCAATCCGGCACCGTAACGTGGCGCCGCGAGGAGTCCCATGAGTTTCGAGCCTGATTCGGCCACGTCGTGGCACGAGCGTGCCTGCCACCTGCGATTTCAGACTCAGGCGATCGTCGATGGCCGGGCGGTGGCTGCGGCCTCCGGCGAGACCTTCGACTGCGTGAGCCCGATCGACGGACGTGTGCTCGCCAGAGTCGCCGCCTGTGGTGACGCCGACATCGATCGCGCGGTCCTGTCTGCGCGGGCGGCTTTTCGCAAGGGCGTTTGGGCAGGCCAGTCGCCCGCGAGCCGCAAGCGCGTCCTCATGCGGTTTGCCGAGCTCATCCGTGCTCATCGTGATGAGCTCGCGCTCACCGAGACGCTCGACATGGGCAAGCCCATTCGGGACAGCCTGCGCGTCGACGTTTCCTCGACCGCGAACTGCATCAGCTGGTATGCGGAGGCCGCCGACAAGCTCTACGGTGAGATTGCGCCCACGCATCCGGGCGCGCTGGCGCTCGTGACCCGTGAACCCGTGGGTGTCGTTGGCGCCATCGTGCCCTGGAATTTTCCGATGGTGATGGCCGCGTGGAAGATCGGACCGGTGCTCGCTGCCGGCAACTCGCTGGTGCTCAAGCCTTCTGAGAAATCGCCCCTCACGGCGCTGCGCCTCGCCGAGCTGGCCCTCGAGGCCGGCCTTCCCGAAGGGGTCCTGAACGTCGTGCCGGGCTTCGGGCACACGGCCGGGCGGGCGCTCGCCGCGCACATGGACGTCGACTGCATTGCCTTCACGGGTTCCACCGTGACGGGGAAGCTGGTCATGCAGTACGCCGGCGCCTCGAACCTCAAGCGCGTCTCCCTCGAGTGCGGCGGCAAGTCGCCGAACATCGTGCTCGACGACTTTCCGGATCTCGATCGCGTGGCGGCAGCCGCTGCATCGGCGATCTTCTTCAACCAGGGGGAGGTGTGCTCGGCGGGGTCGCGCCTGCTCGTGCAGGAGAGCATCCGCGAGCCGCTTCTCGAGAAGATTGCAGCGATCGCCCGTGAGCTCCGACCGGGCGATCCGCTCGACCCGGCCACGCAGCTCGGAGCGATCGTCGATGCGGCGCAGCTCGCGCGCGTGCTCGGCTACATCGAGTCGGGGCGCGAGGAGGGGGCGCGGCTCCGGCTGGGTGGGGCGCGGGTACGGGAGGAGAGCGGGGGCTATTTCGTCGAGCCGACCGTCTTCGACGCGGTGTCATCGCGCATGAAGATCGCGCGCGAGGAGATTTTCGGTCCCGTGCTCTCGACACTCGCCTTCCGTACGGCGGAGGAAGCGGTCGGGATTGCCAACGACACCCTCTACGGGCTCGCCGCGGCCGTGTGGACCCGTGATGTCACCACTGCACACCGCGTGGCGCGCGCGCTGCGCGCCGGGATGGTGTACGTCAACTGCTACGACGCCGACGACATCACCGTGCCCTTTGGCGGCTATGGGCAGTCGGGCATGGGGCGAGACAAGTCACTGCATGCCTTCGGGAAATACACTGAGCTGAAAACCACCTGGCTCGATCTCTCGTGAGCGGCGTTGCGCTCACACTGTTCGCGAGCTGCCCTCGCGGCTGCAACGATCTGCTGGTCCGCGAGCTGACAGAGCTCGGTGCGGAGCAGGTGCGTGAGCAGCCACTCGGGGTGAGCTTTCGGGGTGGACTGGCAGTCGCCTATCGGGCCTGCCTCGAGTCGCGGGTGGCGAGCCGCGTGTTCCTCGAGCTCGCGCAATTCGAAGCCGGGACCGCCGACGAGCTGTATGCGGCGGCGCGCGGTCTGCCCTGGAACTTGCACATCGGTCCCGCCGGCACGCTCGCCTGCGACTTCACGGGCCGTCATCCCACGATCACGCACACGCAGTTCGGCGCACTGCGCCTCAAGGACGCGATCGTGGACAGCCTGCGCGACGCCACCGGCGCGCGGCCGAACATCGACACGCAGCGTCCGGGAGTGCGCGTGCATGCCCATGCGCAGCGCACCCGCATCACGATCTCGCTCGATCTCTCGGGCGAGGGACTGCACCGCCGGGGCTATCGCGCGACGGGCGGTGAAGCACCGCTGCGCGAGAACCTCGCGGCCGGCATCCTGCTGCGGGCTGGCTGGCCACGGATCGCGGCCGAGGGTGGCGAGTTCCTCGATCCGCTGTGCGGTTCGGGGACGCTGGTCATCGAAGCCGCGATGATCGCCGCGGACATCGCTCCCGGACTCGGGCGCGAGTATTTCGGTTTCCTCGGCTGGCTCGGGCACGACGCTGGGCTCTGGGGTGACTTGAAGCGCGAGGCCGCGGCGCGGGCCCGCGTGGCGCTGCCAGACACTGTCATCCGTGGTTTCGATCGTGATGCGCAGGTCCTGCGCCTGGCCGCCGGGAATGCCGGCCGTGCGGGAGTCGGGACGATCGTGGCCTTCGAGGTGCGCGAGCTCGCGGGCGCCGCGCCTGCGGGCATCGGCGGGTCCGGCCTGCTGTGCACGAATCCACCCTACGGCGTACGCCTCGGCGACGTGGAGGTTGCACGCGCCGTGCATCGGGAGCTGGGTGCCATGCTGCAGGAGCGTTTTGCCGGCTGGCAGGCTGCGGTGATCACAGGCAGCCCGCAGCTCGGTCTGGACATCGGGCTGCGCGCATGGCGTACCCACACGGTCTGGAACGGTGCGCTCGAGTGCCGGCTGCTGCGCTTTGATCTGGCGGCCGCGAGGCTGCGCAGCATTGCACCGGGTCGTTCGCCCGGCGCACGCATCGATCCGACGCTCGCGCAGACTCCCGGTGCGCGCATGTTCGCCAATCGCCTCGCGAAGAACCGCGATCGTCTCGGCGCCTGGGCACAGCGCGAAGGCGTGAGCTGTTACCGGCTCTACGATGCCGACATGCCGGAGTATTCCTTTGCGATCGATCTCTATGCGTCCGCAGATTCGCCGGCGCACTGGCTCTACGTACAGGAGTATGCCGCACCCGCGACGATCGATCCGCAGGCCGCACAGCGTCGTCGGGGCGAGGCGCTCGCCGTGCTTCCGGAGGTCACCGGCGTTGCCGCGGAGCACATCTTCCTGCGGGTGCGGCGCCGGCACGCGCGTGGTGAACAGTATGAGAAGCGCGCGGCGTCGGGCCGCTTCCACGTGGTCGCCGAGGGCGGGCTGCGCTTCCACGTCAACTTCACGGATTATCTCGACACGGGGCTCTTCCTCGATCATCGCGTGACCCGTGCGCGACTGCGGGCAGCCGCTGCCCACCGGCGCTTCCTCAATCTCTTTGGCTATACCGGCAGCGCCACGGTGTATGCCGCGGCCGGACGGGCGCGCTCAACCACGACGGTCGACCTCTCGCACACCTATCTCGACTGGGCGAAGCGCAACCTCGCGCTGAACGGTGCGAGTGGGCGTGACCACGAGTTCGTGCAGGCTGACTGTCGGGAGTGGCTGCGGGAAGCCGCGGGACGACGCCGGCAATACGACATGATCTTTCTCGACCCACCCACTTTCTCGAGCTCCCGGCGCATGCAGGGCGTGCTCGATATCCAGCGTGACCATGTGGATCTGATCGAGGCATCGCTCGCCATTCTTGCGCCTGGCGGTCTCCTGGTCTTCTCCACCAATGCCCAGAAATTCCGCCTCGATCCCGTGCTCGCCGGGCGTCACGCCGTCGAGGATGTCTCGGCCGCGACGTTGCCTCACGATTTCGCGCGCAATCCGAAGATCCATCAGTGTTTCGAGATCCGCCGCAGCTGACGGGAGAGGGGGTATCCAGGCCCGTCACGTGGTCGTGGCCTTCCCCGTACGGCGCTCACAGCAGATCGCGCAGCCGGTAGCCGAGCATCGCCAGCATGAGTGCAGGCCGCCGCAGCGCGATGCCGCCGGGAAAGCTGCGATGCGGGATGCGTGCGAAGACGTCAAAGCGTCCGGCGGTGCCCGCGATCGCCTCGGCGATCAGCTTGCCGGCAATCCCCGTGAGCACGATGCCGTGGCCCGAGAAGCCCTGCAGGAAGTAGACATCGGGTTCCAGGCGCCCGAAGTGCGGCGCGCGGTTGCGGGTGATGTCCACCTGGCCTCCCCAGGCATAGTCGATTCCAGTGCCGGACAGCTGGGGAAACACGGCGAGCATGCGCGCACGCGCAGCCTTGGCGGTCGCGAATGAGTCGCGTCCGGAATAGCTGACGCGCCCGCCAAAGATCAGCCTGTGGTCCGCCGATCGGCGGAAGTAATCGAGCACCCAGTTGAGGTCGCTGACGGCCACATCGCTCGGGATCAGTGCGTGCGCGGGCCCGGCGCCGAGCCGCTCCGTCGCGATGATCTGCGTCCCGACGGCCATGATCCTGGGGCGCAGCGCAGGTGCGAGCGGGCCGAGGTAGGTGTTCCCTGCGAGCACGAGGTGCCGGCAGCGGACTTCGCCACGCGGCGTGCGCACCCGAAGAGGCGCCGATGCTGCCGCGCCGGCCAGCGGTGCGCGGGCGTAGCTCAGGGCTCGCGTGTCCTCGAATATGCGGGCGCCGAAGCTCTCAGCGGCCTCCGCGAGCCCGAGGGTGTAGTTGAGCGGGTGCAGATGCCCCCCGTTGGTATCGCAGAGCCCGGCGGTGTAGCGGGGCGAGGCGAGCATGGTGCGCAGCTCCTCGCGTCCGACGAAGCGTACGCTCTCGTATCCGTAACGCCCGCGGAGCAGTTGCAGCTCGGCCCGCAGATCGCGCTCCTGTCGCGGGTTCATGGCGACCTGCATCTGTCCGTCACGCCAGTCGCAGCCGATCCGGAAGCGCGCGATGAGGGACCTGAGGAGCGCAAGTCCTTCCACGGTCACGTCCCAGACATGGCGCGCATCGGCGCGACCGATCAGTTCCTCGAGTCTCGCCTGGCCGGTGGCGATGCCGGAGATCGCCTGTGCGCCACTGCGGCCCGAAGCGCCCCAGCCGACGTGGTGTGCCTCGAGCAGCACGACCCGGAAGCCGCGCTCGGCGAGGTGCAGCGCGGTCGAGCAGCCCGCGATTCCCCCGCCGACCACGCAGACGTCGCAGTCGACCGATTCGACGAGTGCCGGGCGATCAGGAGCCGGATTCGCGCTGTCCGCATAGCAGGAGCGCGCGTGGACCGCGACCGTCATCGGAGGATCGGAAAGGTGCTGAAGAGTCAATGGATCAATGGAAAAAAGCCGACGATTTCAAGGAATTACGGCGATTGTCAGCGTGCAGCATACGCCCCTCGCGGAGCTGTGGTCTAATGATCCGGCGGGCCGCGGAGAGCGTCGCCGCCTGCTTTTCCATGGCGCCCAGACGTCCCGTCATCGGTATTCCCGCCGACCGTCGCATGATCGGCGCGCACCCCTTCCACGTGGTCGGTGAGAAGTACATCGACGCCATCGTGACGGCGGCGGGGGCACTGCCGCTGCTCGTGCCGGCGCTCGGCGCCGAGGTGCTCGGGATCGACGAGCTGCTCGACTCGGTCGACGGCCTGCTGCTCACCGGAAGCCCGTCGAACGTCGAGCCGCGGCGCTACGAGGGACCGCCCTCGGCGCCGGGAACGCTGCACGACCCCGAACGCGATGCGACCACCCTGCCGCTCATTCCGAGGGCGATCGAAGCAGGGGTGCCGCTGCTCGGGATCTGCCGCGGCTTCCAGGAGATGAACGTCGCTTTCGGGGGCACGCTCGCGCAGCGGCTGCAGGACCTCCCCGACCGGCTGGACCATCGCGAGAATGCCGGCGAACCGCTCGAGGTGCAGTACGGGCCGGCGCACGCGGTGAGCCTCGAGCCCGACGGGTTCCTCTGTGCGCTCGCCGGCAGCAGGACGGTGACGGTCAACTCGCTGCACGCGCAGGGTGTCGAGACGCTCGGCAGCGGACTCGCGGTCGAGGCGCGCGCACCGGACGGGCTCATCGAGGCATTCCGCGTGAGCGATGGGCCGGGCTTCGCCGTGGCCGTGCAGTGGCATCCGGAGTGGCAGGTGATGGGCAATGCCCTGTCGCGCGCGCTGTTTGCCGCCTTCGGGGCGGCGAGTCGCGAGCGTGCCAGGCAGCGCTGGAAGGAATGTCATGGTGAGTGAAATCCGGCAATTTTTCCGTGACCACGGCATCTCCGAGGTCGAGGCGATCATTCCCGACATGGCAGGCATCGCGCGCGGCAAGATCATGCCGGCCGAGAAGTTTGCGGAAGATGAGGGCATGCGGCTGCCCGAGAGCATTTTTCTGCAGACCGTCACCGGCGACTACCCGCCCGAGACCAGCGAGGCGATGAGTCCCGCCGAGATCGACATCGTTCTGCGTGCGGATCCGAAATCGGTGCGTACCGTGCCGTGGGCTGCGGAGCCCACGGCCCAGGTGATCCACGACTGCTTCTATGCGGACGGGCGGCGCGTCGCGATGGCTCCGCGGCAGGTGCTGCGCAACGTCCTCGAGCTCTACGCGCAGCGCGGGTGGGAACCGGTGGTCGCACCCGAGCTCGAATTCTACCTGGTCGAGCCGAACATCGATGCCGACTATCCGCTGAAACCGCCCGTCGGGCGCAGCGGCCGCGCCGAGCCCGGACGCCAGTCCTACAGCATCGCAGCGGTGAACGAGTTCGATCCGCTCTTTGATGACATCTATGCCTTCTGCGAAGCGCAGGACATCGAGATCGATACCCTGATCCACGAGGACGGGCCGGCCCAGATGGAGATCAACCTCCTGCACGGCGCAGCGCTCGACCTGGCAGACCAGGCCTTCATCTTCAAGCGCACGGCGCGGGAGGCCGCGCTGCGCCACAAGATGTACGCGACCTTCATGGCGAAACCTCATGCCCGCGAGCCGGGCAGCGCCATGCACATCCACCAGAGCATCCTCGACCGCAAGACCCGCCGGAACGTCTTCTCGGGCGTCGACGGTGCGCCGACGCCGCTGTTCTTCTCCCACATTGCCGGGCTGCAGAAGTATCTGCCCGCCGCGATGGCGCTGCTCGCGCCGAACGTGAATTCCTACCGGCGCATTTCCCGCCTCCAGCTCGCGCCCATCAATGTGCAGTGGGGTTACGACAATCGCACGGCCGGCCTGCGCGTGCCGATGTCGCAGCCGGATGCGCGGC
>JADJHU010000015.1:890000-1028894 GCA_016707425.1 Gammaproteobacteria bacterium | reverse complement strand
GACTGAAAGACAAGGTCGCGTTCATCACCGGTGCCGGCTCCGGCATTGGCCGGGCGTGTGCCCGGCTCTTCGCACGCGAAGGCGCGAGTGTCGTGATCGCCGAACTGCGTCCTGACCTTGGTCGGGCCGCAGAAGCCGAGATCAGTGCCGGTGGGGGGCAGGCGTCCTTCGTCGAAACCGACGTGACGGATGAGGGTTCGATCGCAAGAGCCATCGATGCGGCGCTGTCGCGCTTCGGCGCGCTTCATGTGCTGGTCAACTGTGCGGGAGGCTCTGTACCCCAGGACGGTCCTGCCACCGACATCGACCTCAGTGTCTGGGACCATAGCCTCACGCTCGATCTGAAAGGCACTTTCCTCTGCTGCCGGCGTGCCATCCCGCATCTCATCGCGGCGGGCGGTGGTTCGGTCGTGAACTTCTCATCACTTGTTGCGCTCCGGGGAACCTCCGTGCACGCGTACTCCGCTGCCAAGGGCGGGATCCTCTCCCTGACACGCGCGCTGGCGGCGAGCTACGGCCCCCGTCACGTGCGTGTGAATGCCATCTGTCCGGGGCTCGTGCTCACCGACCGCATCCGCAGCCGGCTGCGAGATGGCATGCTCGATCAGTCAAACCAGGTGAGCTTTTCCGGTGAAACCCATCCCTTCTCGGTGGGTGAGCCGCAAGACATTGCCCACATCGCGCTCTTCCTCGCCTCCGACGAATCGCGCATGATCCAGGGCGCCACCGTGGTCGCAGACGGGGGCGTCTCCGCCTACTGATCGCTCACCCGCCTGATTCCTGCTGTTGCGCCATGACCCAGCCCGCCCGCCGCCAGAGCACACCCGTCCGTATCGGCGCCGTCACCGTCGGCGGCGCCGCACCCATCGTCGTGCAGTCGATGACCAACACCGACACGGCGGACGTCGAAGCTACCGCCCGCCAGGTCCAGGCACTCGCCCGCGCCGGCTCCGAACTCGTGCGCATCACGGTGAACACTGCGGAGGCCGCCGCTGCCGTCGCGCCCATCCGGGAGCGTCTGGAGCAGCTCGGCGTGCACGTGCCCCTCGTCGGCGACTTCCACTTCAACGGCCACAAGCTGCTGCGTGAACATCCGGAGTGCGCCGAGGCGCTCGACAAGTACCGCATCAACCCCGGAAACGTCGGGCGCGGAACGAAGCGCGACCTCCAGTTTGCCGAGATGATCGAGACGGCGTTGCGCTGCGCAAAGCCGGTGCGCATCGGCGTCAACTGGGGCAGTCTCGACCAGGACCTGCTGACGCGGCTCATGGACGAGAACTCGCGGCGCGCACAACCGCTCACCGCCGAGGCGATCATGCGCGAGGCGGTGGTGAGCTCGGCGCTCGAGAGTGCGCGCCGTGCGGGGGAGCTCGGTCTGCCGCACGATCGCATCATCCTGTCCGCCAAGGTGAGCGGCGTGCAGGATCTCATCGCCATCTACGCCTCGCTCGCCTCGCGCTGCAGCTACGCGCTGCACCTTGGGCTGACGGAAGCGGGCATGGGCTCCAAGGGCATCGTCGCCTCCACCGCTGCAATGGCCGTGCTGCTGCAGCAGGGCATCGGCGACACCATCCGCGTATCGCTCACGCCGGAGCCAGGCGGCGATCGCAGCCGCGAAGTGATCGTCGCGCAGGAGATCCTCCAGACCATGGGTCTGCGCAGCTTCATGCCCATGGTGGTCGCGTGCCCGGGCTGCGGGCGCACGACCAGCAGTTACTTCCAGGAGCTCGCGCAGCGTATCCAGTCGCATATCCGCGAGCGCATGCCCGTGTGGCACCGTGCTTACGAGGGCGTCGAGGAGATGACCGTGGCCGTCATGGGCTGCGTGGTCAACGGTCCGGGCGAGAGCAGGCACGCGAGCATCGGGATCAGCCTGCCCGGCACGGGCGAGCGGCCTGTCGCGCCGGTCTACGAGGACGGCGAGAAGACCGTGACACTCAAGGGCGAGCGCATCGCGGAGGAATTCCAGGATCTCGTCGAGCGCTACGTGGCGCGGAAGTTTGCGCGCAGGGCGGAAATCGCATGAGCCCTCTCACGGACTGACGTGATCCCGCGCGCCCGGGCATTCGCGGTCATTTCTTCCTGATCGACCTGAACAGGTCGATCACCCTGCCGGCGACGTCCGCGGCACCTGCACCGGTAGCATCGCCCACGGCATTGCTCAAGGCGCCGGAGATTTCCGCAGGTGCAGCGCTGCTGAAGGTGCCGGGCGTGAGATTCGC
Source organism: Gammaproteobacteria bacterium (assembly GCA_016707425.1). Lineage (GTDB taxonomy): Bacteria > Pseudomonadota > Gammaproteobacteria > Steroidobacterales > Steroidobacteraceae > JADJHU01. The sequence continues at coordinate 1,026,672 of JADJHU010000015.1, read as the reverse complement.
CAGATTCATGCTGTTCTGGCGCAGCGAACGGATCACCTGTCCAGGCTGGATCTCGAGCTCGTCGATCACGACATCCCAGGTCCAGGACGTGCCGATCGGCGGCCTGGCATTGAAGCGGATGAGACTGAAGGTGGCACTGCGCGACTGCCCGGGATTCAGGACGAACTGCGGATCGGCGCTGCGGCTGCTCACATAGCCCATCCCCTTGACGCTCGTGTCATAGGTCCCCGGGCGTCCCCAGGTGAAGCCATTGCCGAAGTTGTCCATGCCCGCGCTCGAGCTGCTCCGGTAGGCGAGGATCACGGGCTGATCGCTCACGTTGCGGAAGCGGATGTTGAGAGCGACGGAGTGGTGGCGAGCGCCGGCCGTCATCGCGGTCGGTGTGACCTGCAGCACTTCCGCGATGAAGGTGCCGGCGTTGAAGCAGCGCGGCGAGCCCGCGCAGGGGTCGGCAGGCGCGGCGACCGGCCTTGCCGTGGCGGTCGCCGCGGCCGATGCGCCCAAAGTCGCCGACATGCCGGCGCACTTCTTCAGCGGCACGTTGTCGAGGGGAAAGCGCTGATTGAGCTTCTTCGCGGCACGCACGATGGCGTTGTACCGGGCATTGCCCGGTGTCTCGTCTCCCTGGAGGATGCCGAGCTTCGCCATACCCTTGTGCTCATCGGCATTGAAGAAGATCGTGAAGGGCGAATCGCCGCTCTCGAACTCCGGAATGCCGGTGACGACGATGCCGCTGTAATCGGGACCGAAGAACTGCATCGGCCAGGCGAGGTCGCCGTAGGACGCCTTGTCGGCGCCGTTGACGAGGGTTGCGTTCGTCGCGGAGACCCGGAAGCGCAGCGGCGACGTGCAGGCCGCACCAGCAGGCACCCAGTCGCCCCGAAACTCCGCGGGCACCGGTTCCGCGGCACGCGCCGGGTGGAGTTCCGTGACGAGCGCTGCGGCAAGGAGCATCGATGTGGCCCTGAGATTCATGACTTGCACCTCACCTCGACTGCGTCGTTGCTGCAGCGCAGGTCACCCGTGAAATTACCTGCGCCGCTCTGGGTGCACACACCCTGCAGCATGCCGCGCCCCAGGCTGAACTTGCTCGAGTCCTCGAGATCGGCCTTGAGGTTCCTGTCATCGAGATCTGCGCATCGCATGAGCAGCGGCGGCAGCGCGATCCAGCGCCCCTGGTCACACGCCGTCAGCGCGCATGCCAGCAGTGGCAGCAGCAGGGCTCTCGTCATGATTCCAGTCCCCCTCAGTGGTTCCTTCTCCTGAATGCATAGACGCAGCTTCCGTCGAAATGTCAGGCGCGGACGCTCCGGGAGCCTGACGACTCCCGTCGATGCCCGTCTCTCCAGCCATGGCTGAGACTCTTCTTGCAAGTACCCTGCGCCGGAGTACGCTTACCCGAGAGGTGGCGCGACCCGGCGCGCCACCGGGAAACCCGTGGACAAGAACGAATTCATGCGGGCCTGCCGCGAGGGTGGCGCGGCCATCGAGGGGGCACTGCGCACGCTCGACCGCTCGTTCTTCGCGCCGCTGTATGCGTATGGGTTGCGCAGCCTGCGCGACCCCGAGCTGGCGCGTGATGCCGTGCAGGAGACGTTCATCAAGGTATGGCGGCGCTGCGCGACCTTCCATGGCGATTCGGAACTGCTGCCATGGATGCAGGCCATCCTGCGACGCACCATCCTCGACCGGCTGCGCCGGCCCGAGCACGAAGTGCCGCTGGACGACGGGTACGAGATGAGTGCGGAGGTGACGCTGCGCCTCCGTGAACTCTCACTCGCCGAGGTATCCCTGCCCGAGGACGACGCCCGCCGAACGCAGCTCGCCGAGTGCTTCGAGCGCTGCTGGAGCCGCTTCGAGCAGGCGGCGCCGGCGCATGCGGCAGTGATCGCCTGGATCGTCGAGGACGGCCTCGACACCGGGGAAATTGCCACGCTCCTCGAACGGACTCCCGGGGCGACGCGCGAATTCATCTCGCAGTGTCGCAAGCGTGCGCGTCTGCATCTCGCCGAGTGGTACGAGCTGGCTTTCGGCTGCGACAGCATCACATGAACACGGACGACGATCACGACTGGCTGGCAGGGCTCACCGGCCGCAGAAGCACCGGCTCGCCGGACGCCGCGGACGCCGAGGGCAGGGCCCTGCGCCAGGCGCTGCTCCGCGCGCGCGAGCGGACGGTACGCGCGGCTGCCGCCCGCTCCACTGCTGTGGCCGTGCAGATCGATCCGGGGCGCGAGCGGGAACTCCTCGAGCGCGCCGCGCGGGAGGGGTTGATGGAATCGCGCCGGCTGCGCTCCGCTCCCGGCTGGCGACCCCTGCTCGCAGCGGCAGCACTCGCGATCCTCGGCTTCGGCCTCGTCTGGATGCTGCGGGTGCCGGGCGACACCGAGGTCCTCCGCGGTAGCGCAGACGGCGTCGTACGCCTCGAGGCCCGCGATCCGGCCGGGCTGCAGCGACGCATTCTCACGGATCTGCAGACCGCCGGCGTCGCGGCGACCGCCTACGAAGCGCTCGACGTACAGGGCATCGACGCCGATCTGCCGCGACCCCTGCCGCCTGCAGTGGCGCATGTCCTCGAGTCGCACGGGATTCCGCCACCTGCCGACGGCGTGCTGCGCATCGAGATCCGGCAACCGGAATGAGCCACGGCGTGCGTGCGGGCGCAGCACTCTGTGCGGTCGTCCTTCCTCTCGCGGCCGCAGCCCAGGCCGGGGTTGCCCACACCTTCGAATTGCCCCCGATCTGCCGGGAGACGCCGGCCCCACCGGCTGCAGCAGCAGGGACCACCGCCCTCACCGAGCTTCGCACCCGCGCCGAGAAGCTCATCGAAACCGACCCGGATGCCGCGGTCGCACTCCTGTGCGCGACGATCCCACGCGTGGCCCGCGAGCGGGGCGAGGACTCGGTGGAGATGGCCTGGTGGGTCGGCTCGCTTGCCACCCCCATGATCGCCTTCATGGACCGCTTCGATGAGGCGACGCCGCTGCTCGATTTCGCGCAGCCGATATTCGAGCGCCGGCTCGGCCCCTTCGCGGCCGAGATCGCCGACATCCACGTCGCGCACGCCTGGATCGCCAATCGCCGCGGCCGCATCCCCGAGGCGGTTGCGGCATGGACGCAGGCACTGCGCGTCCGGGAGCGCACTCCGGGGTTGCGCCGGATCGAACTTCAGAAGGCGCTCGTCGGACTCGCACAGAGCGAATCGATGCTGCGACGGTTCGCCGCGGCGAGGGACCATCTCGGCCGCGCACAGGTGATTCTCGCCGCGAACGGTGAGGCCGTGAGCGAGGCAGCGGCGGCGATCGAGAACACCTTCATCAATATCGCGTGGCGGGAAGAGGACTTTGCTGCCGTGCGTGCGCACGCCGAAGCCCAGATCCGCATCGAGGAAGCGATGGGGGGCCCCGCCGCACAGCGTGTACCGGCCTACGTGTGGCTGGGGCAGAGTCTCGAACGGCTCGATGAGCCCGAACAGGCGGAGGCCGCGCTCCGCCGGGCGGTCGAGATCGCAGAAGGCCGTGAGGGCGCGCCACTGCAACGCCACCACCTCGCCGCACTCACCGAGCTGGCCGGCCTTCTCCTGAAACGCGGGAAGCCGGCGGAGGCACTGGACTTCGCCCGACGAAGTCTCGCGCTCGGCGAAGCGACACGCGGGGCCGACGCGCCATTGCTCGTGCGACCGCTGCAGTATCTCGGCGAGGCACTGCGCGCGACGGGCCATCTCCCGGAGGCGCTGCACGCCTACGAACGGGCGGCCGACCTCGTCGCGCGCCGTCCCGGCGATATCGAGCGGCCCTGGGTCGTCGCGCATCACCGCGGGTTTGCCCGCGTACAGCTCGAGCTGGGCGAACGAGTGCAGGCACGTGCTTCGCTGACCGCGGCCCTGCGTGCCGCGGGTCCGGATCCGACGCTCACCGTCGAGCGCGCCGCGACGCTGCTCGCGCTCGCCACCCTGTCGGAGATCTCTGCGGCGGACGAGATCGCCGAATCCCTGACGCTCTTCCGCGCACGGCTGCCCGAGTCCCATCCGGCGATCCTGCGTGCCCTCACCGAAGCCTGCCGGATCGAGCTGCAGACCGATCCCATGCGCACCCCGAGCTGTGAAACCGCAGCACAGCGACTGACGAGCCCACACGATCTCGACCCCTTTCTCCGGCACGACGTGCATGCGGTTTCGAGTCTGCTGGCAAGCCGGCGCGGAAACGCCCCGGAAGCCCGTGAACGCGCGATCGACGCCCTCTCCGCCGCGGCCGCGCTCGGCACGCCCGACCCTCTCTGGCGTGCGACCTTTGCGCTCGCGCGCCTGCTGCACAAGGGCAATGACCCCGCACTCGCGATCTTCTTCGGCAAGGAGTCGATTGCCCAGATCGGGCACCTGCGCGATCGCTTCCTTGGCGAGGATCGTGGGCTGGATCGCGGCTTCATCGAGGACAAGATCGGCGTCTATCGCAGCGTCGCCGACTGGCTGATGGCCGCGGGGCGCATCGACGAGGGCCTCGAGGTGATGCGCCTCCTCAAGGCCGAAGAGCAGTACGAGTTCACACTGCGCGATGCCCGCCCGGATCGGATGGGTTCCGGCATCGGATTCACTCCGGAGGAGGATGCCCTGCAGACGCGCTACCGGGATCTCCTCGGCGCCGATGCGGCGACAGGAGCCGAGATCGAGCGGCTCGGAAGACTGGATGAGTCCGGGCATCTGAGCGCGGCAGAGCGCCGGCATCTCACGGAGCTGCTCGCAGGACAGACCCGGACCGAAGCGGCCCGCGCACAGCGCCTCCGGGCGTTTATCGCCGGTTCTGGCATGCACTCCGGTCGCGGCCCTCCCGGGCTGCGGGAGGCCCGGGCTGTGCAGCCGGACCCGGATGCCGCACTCGCCTTCTTTCTGCTCACGGACACACACCTGCGCGTGCTGGTCGCCACCCGGCTGGGACAGTTCGAGCACGAGACACCCGTCGATGCCACGGCACTCAGAGTGAGCATCGGGCGTTTCCTGGATGCGGTCGGGCGACGGGAGAGTATCGACACCGCCTCCCGCAGCCTCTTCAACCTGCTGGCACGACCCCTCGAGGCGGACGCGCGGCGCGCCGGAGCGAAGCGGCTCGTGCTGTGGCTCGACGGTGCGCTGCGTTACGTGCCCTTCGCTGCACTGAGAGACGAGCGCGGCTATCTCGTCGACCGCTACATCATCGAGAGCCATGCGCCCACGGAGGCGCGGGCGATACCGGCCGCCGGGACCGGCACGACGGCATCACACAAGGCCCTGAGCGTGCGCGGCCTCGGACTCACGCGTGGCGTCGCGGGCTTCGCACCGCTGCCGGCGATGGCCGACGAGCTGTGTGATGTGATCCGCGGTCCGATCGAGGGCCTCGAAACCCGTGGACAGAGATGCCGGGCGCCGCAACTCGGAGATGGCGCGCTCGACGGAGCGGGATTCGCAGACGCCGCCTTCACCGCCCCGCGCTTCCGCACCCTGCTCACTGGCCCGTCCCACTTCTCGGTGCTGCACCTCGGCACGCATTTCAGTCTCCGGCCCGGCAACGCACGCCGGTCCTTCCTCGTGCTGGGCGACGGGTCGACGTTCACACTCGATGCCATCCGCGAGCTCGACTTCGAAGGACTGGAGCTCGTGACGCTCTCGGCGTGTCAGACTGGTCTCGATGGCGCCGCGGGGGGCGACGGCCGGGAAGTCGAAGGCCTGAGCTCGATCGTGCAGCGTCGCGGCGCTCGGCAGGTCGTGGCGAGCCTGTGGCGGGTCGAGGATCGCAGCACTGCCCGCCTGATGCACGGGATGTACGTGGCTTTGTCGGCCAACCCGGGCGATGCGGCCAGCGCGCTGCGCCGCGGACAGATCGGGCTCCGCGGCACGCGGCGCGGACTCTCGCGACCCTACGAACACCCCTATTACTGGGCCGGATTCCAGGTGTCGGCCGCCCCGCGCGCAGATGCGCCTCGCGCGACCAGCGAGTGATGGTGCACGCAGGCGGTGGCTGCGCTCAGCTCCCGCCCACGAGCGACTCGATCTCCTCCGGCGCATGCGGTACGCCGGCGGTGAGCACCTCGCAGCCCTCGCGTGTGACGGCCACGTCGTCCTCGATGCGGATGCCGATGCCCTGGAAACGCCTGGGCACGCCACGCGCACCCGGCGCAATGTAGATCCCGGGCTCGATCGTCAGCACCATCCCGGGTTCCAGCACCCGCCATGCCTCCCCGATGCGGTAGTCACCCACATCGTGCACGTCCATGCCGAGCCAGTGGCCCGTGCGATGCATGTAGAACCTGCGGTAAGCCTCGGTCTTGATGAGAGTCTTCACGCGACCTCGCAGAAGCCCCAGTTTCACGAGCCCCTGGGTGATCGTGCGCACGGCGGCCTCATGCGGATCGTTCCAGTGATTGCCGGGCTTCACGCAGGCGGTGGCTGCCCGGTTCGCATCCAGCACGACCTCGTAGAGCGCCCGCTGCTCAGGAGTGAAGCGGCCGTTGACCGGGAACGTGCGGGTGATGTCGGAGGCGTAGCACTGCAGCTCGCAGCCGGCGTCGATCAGCACGAGATCGCCATCCTCGAGTACCTGGTCGTTCTCCCGGTAATGCAGGATGCAGGCGTTCGCCCCTCCGCCGACGATCGGGTGGTAGGACGCATCGGCCCTGTTCCGGTGGAACTCGTGCAGGATTTCCGCCATGAGCTCGTATTCGTTGCGTCCGGGGCGACAGAAGCGCATGGCACGCAGGTGCGCGCGGGCAGCAATCCCGGCCGCCGCCCGCATGAGCTCGAGCTCCCCACGGCTCTTGAAGAGCCGCATGTCGTGCAGCACATGGTCGAGAGCGACCATCTCCTGCGGCGGATGGCGGCCGTGCTTCGCCTGCGCGCGCAGTCCGTTCACCCAGCCGAGGACGCGCTGATCGAACTCCGGATGCGTGCCCATGGCATAGAACACGCGGGTGCGGTTCTCGAGCAGCCCTGGCAGTATCTCGTCGACGTCCGTGACCGGAAATGCGTCGTCGGCGCCGAAACGGGCCGTGGCACCCTCGGGGCCGGCACGCCTGCCATCCCAGGTCTCGCGAGCCGCATCCCGTTCACGCACGAAGAGGATGTATTCCGCCTGCTCGCGCCCGGGTACGAGCACGGCAACGGCCTCCGGCTCACCGAAACCGGTGAGATAGTGAAAGTCGCTGTCCTGGCGATAGGGATACTCGACGTCACCATTGCGCAGTCGCACGGGCGATGCCGGCACGATGGCAATCGAATCGCGACCCATCAGCCGCATAAGCTGGCGACGGCGGCGCGCAAACTCCTCACGCGCAATGCCCCGGACAGCGACCGCCGGCTTCTTCAGTGCAGGACGCCGGCGCACGACGGGGGCGGGGGTTCACGGTAGGGGGTGAGCTCCTCGAACACGAGCTGCGCGCCGACGCGCACGAACTCCACGAGCTCGGCATAAGCCGACTCGCCGGCCTCGTCGGCCTCATCGGGTTCGACTCCGACCTGTGTGATCTGCACGAGGTCGCGCACGACCTCACCGACGGGACCCGGCAGACGTTCAAAATCCGAAATGGGGCTGGAGCCCAGGCCGTAGAGAAAGCCCTGGCACCAGGCCCCCAGCGCCTCGGCGCGCTCGCCGAGCGGCCGGTCGTCCTCGGGCAGCATCAGCTCGAGAGCCATCTCGCTGCCTGCAAGAGACCCGGCCGTCTCGCCGAAGAGATCACTGAGCTCACGGGGCGGCATCAGGCTCACTCGCGCTTCGGGAAGGATCTCCCCGAGCCAGTCCTCGAGCCGGTAGCCGACGGTCGTGCACAGCGATCCGGCGAGTGTGCCGTGCGCCTCCGCGGGCCCCGTCAGGCAGTGCGCGCCCTCGAGCGTCCGCTGGATCTCCGCATAGCTCCACTGCGACATGGCCGGATTATGCCTCATGCCAGCCCGCCTGGTGATGCATGCCCGCCACACCCCGGAGGCACCTCGCAAGGTGTCCCGGATGGTGATTGACCGGCGAAAGACGGCGGTTCATAGTTTTCCCATGAATCACACTGACAGCAGCCTGCTCGAGCTCAGGCACCTCGAAGCGCGTGTCGAAGACCTGGTCGCAACCATCCAGCAGCTCCGCGAAGAGAACCGCGCGCTTCGCCACGGTCACGAGTCGCTTGCCAGCGAGCGCGCGGCGCTCCTCAACCGCAATGAACAGGCACGCACACGTGTCGAGGCAATGATCGGGCGGCTGAAGACACTGGAGCACGGCGCGTGAGCGATCAGGAAATGGCGCGGGTCAGCGTGCGGATCCTCGAGAAGGAGTACTTCATCGCGTGCCCCTACGAGGAGCGCTCGGACCTGCTGGATTCGGCTGAATACCTGAACGCCAGGATGAAGGAAATCCGCGACAGCGGCAGAGTCGTCGGGCTGGATCGCATCGCGGTCATGGCGGCACTGAACCTCACGAACGAGCTCATGAAGCTCAGGCAGCAGCATCAGCACTCGGAAGTCGAGCTCGGGGAGCGCGTCCGGAGCCTCCGTGAACGTGTCGAATCGACGCTCGAAAAGGGGCAGCAGCCCGGGCCCTGATCGTGTAGAGTTTTCGAGGCGTCACCTGCGGTGCTCGACAAGCGGACCGGGTTACCTCGGACCCTAATTGAAACACCCACGGGGCCACTGGCTTGCTGGCAGCATTGTGCAAGTCCGTCACGTGCGGAAAGCCTTACCTGCCGTAGCCGGCTCCACCTGTTGCTCTGGTTCGAGAGCAACGGCCCGCACCGGCATCGGCGGGTGACGCTGCTCTCCTCTTCGTGACCACCCTGTCCCAGACACGGACCCGGCTGCGCGCGCTGCGGCGGGCCGTCCCGGCCGTCGAGCGCAGCGCGTGCGCCCGTGCCGTCACGCGGCATGTCGCCCGGTCGATCTCCCTGCGTGCCGGGGCGCGTATTGCCCTCTATGCAGCGCTCCCGGAGGAGCTCGACACCTCCCCACTTCTCGCCTGGGCACACTCGCGGGGCCATGAGACCTACCTGCCACGCATCGTGGACCGCCGACGCTGTCTGATGAAGTTCTGCCGGATCGATACCGTGCTGGCTCCCGGTCCTCACGGCATCCGCGAACCCGGGGGTGAGCGCTGCCTCGCACCGCGCTGGCTCGATGCGGTGTTCCTGCCGCTCGTGGGCTTCGATGTGCGCGGCGCACGCCTGGGAATGGGCCGCGGTTACTACGACCGGGCGCTCGCCTTCCGCCACACGCGCCGCGTGTGGCGTGGCCCGCTGCTCGTCGGACTCGCCTATGGCTTCCAGCGTGTCCCGCACCTCGACGATCAACCGCATGACGTCCACCTCGATGCGATCGTCACCGAGCACGGCCTCGTCCGCTTCGAGCGAGGACTCGCGTGAAGTACTGGCTGCTGAAGACCGAACCGTCGACCTTCTCGATCGAGGATCTGGAGCAGGCTCCGCAGCGCACCACCTCCTGGGACGGCGTCCGCAACTTCCAGGCGCGCAACATGCTGCGCGACGGGATGCGCGCCGGTGACCGTGCCTTCCTCTATCACTCGAGCTGCAAGGTGCCCGGCATCGTCGGTATCGTCGGCATCGTGAGTGCGGGATACCCCGATCGCAGCGCCTTCGACCCAAAGGATCCACACTTCGATCCCGCAGGCGATCCGCGAACGCCCCGCTGGTATGCAGTGGACGTGCGGCTCGAGCGCCGTACGAAACGCGTCATCACGCTCGAGGACCTTCGCAGGCACGCGCGGCTTGCGCTCGACGGCCTGGTGCTCCTGCGCACCGGCAATCGACTCTCCGTCATGCCGCTCACAGCGGCTCACTGGCACTTCATCCTGTCTCTCGAGTGACACGAGATGCGCATCACACATCACATGACGATGAAGCACTTGTTGTAATTTGAATGTCCGTGTATATACTCGCACCCCGGACTAACCTGAAACTGGAGACTAGCCATGGCGAAAGCCAAGAAGAAGGCGAAGAAGAAAGCCACTAAGAAGAAGTAAGCCTTCACGTTGAACCGACTGTGCCCGCGAAAGCGGGCACAGTCGTTTCTGCACTCCGCAAACCCCGACAGGTCAGCTCTCATGTCGAATGGATTCATCCCTGCCCGGGACACAGGCAAGCATCATGCGGCCGAAGCTGCCCTCAGGCACGTGTCCGAGGGCGCCATCCTCGGCGTCGGCACCGGCTCGACGGTCAACCTGTTCATCGATGCGCTGGCCGCCCGAGGTCCGAGGATCAGGGCAGCGGTTTCGAGCTCCGAGGCCTCCACGCTGCGCCTGCGCAGCCATGGCATCGACGTGCTCGATCTGAATGCAGCGCTCGAGACGGTCGAGACCCTCGGCCTCTATGTGGATGGCGCAGACGAAGCCACCCGCGCCCGCCACCTCATCAAGGGTGGTGGCGGTGCGCTCACGCGCGAGAAGATCGTGGCAGCGGCCTCGCGCTGCTTCGTCTGCATCGTGGACGAGAGCAAGGTCGTGGAACGGCTCGGTCGCTTTCCCCTGCCCGTCGAGGTGATCCCCATGGCCCGCCTCTCGGTCGCCCGCGAGCTCGCAGCGCGTGGGGGGCGCCCGGCATGGCGCACGGGATTCGTCACGGACAACGGCAACCACATCCTCGACGTGCACGGGCTCGACATCGCCGACCCACCCGCGCTCGAACGCGAGTTGAACCAGATCGCGGGGGTCGTGACCGTCGGCCTGTTCGCGCAACGCCCGGCTGACATACTGATCGTGGGCTCGGAGCGGGGGGTCGTGCAGCTCTAGGGACAATGGTGCTTACATAGGCCGTTGATGCACGCGCGATCGCGACCCAAGTGACTGAAGTGGAAGGAGAAGGCTGGCTCCGAGTTGTTAGGATGTTCGTTACCACACAAGCATCCCGACCGCCTGCGAGGCCAGCCTTGACTCATCGTAGAGACGCCTTCTTGCGAGGGCAACAGTGCGCGCGTGTCCGGGGCCGGGCACGCACGAGCGCCGCGATGGACTTCTTCAACGTCCTGACCGGCCCCGAGCTGCTCGAGGTGACCGAGGCGCACCTGCCCGAGCATCGTGAGCGGCTCTATCCGCCCACGGTGACCCTCGCGATGTTCCTGCGCCAAGCCCTCGCGGCGGATCCGTCCTGCCAACGCGCGGTCAACGGTTGGGCAGCCAGCCGCGCCGCCGAGGGCCTCTCGCCGCAGAGCGTTCGCACCGGAGGCTACTGCCGTGCCCGCGCGCGGCTGCCGCTCTCGATGGTGCAGGCGCTGACTCTCGAGAGTGGCCGACTGCTCAGTGCGCGCGCCTTGAGCGGCTGGCGCTGGCGCGGCCGGCACGTGAAGCTGCTCGATGGCACCGGCGTCTCGATGCCGGACACGCCGAGTAACCAGATCGCCTTCCCGCAACCCTCTTGCCAGGCCCAAGGCGTCGGGTTCCCGCTGGCCCGTCTGTGCACCGTGCACTGCCTCGCCAGCGGCGCGGTGCTCGCAGCCGCCGTCGGGCCCTTTCAAGGTGCTGGGCACAGCGAACTGAACCTCTCGCGCACACTGCTCGGGGCGTTCGCTCCGCAGGACCTGCTGCTCGCCGATGCGCTCTACGCCAACTACTGGTTCATCGCTGATCTGCTCGAGGCCGGCGTCGACGTCGTGATGCGCCAACACGGCTCGCGCGTGACGGAGTTCCGCCGTGGTCAGCACCTCGCTCCCCGAGACCATCTCGTGCGGTGGGAGAAGCCCAAGAGCAAGCCGGCATGGATGAGCCGCGAGCGCTATCACGCCTATCCGTCGCAGCTGCGCCTGCGTGAGGCCAGAGTCGGCGGCCGCATCCTCGTCACGAGCCTCCTCGATGCGCAGGCGACCCCGAAACAAGCCCTCGGCGAGCTGTATCCGCAGCGCTGGCACATCGAACTCGATCTGCGCTGCATCAAGACGACGCTCGGGATGGAGGTGCTGCGCTGCCGCTCGCCCGCGATGATCGAAAAGGAGCTCTGGGCCCATCTTCTCGCTTACAACCTGATCCGACTGCTGATGGCGCAGGCTGCCGCCGAGCGTGCGACGGCGCCGCGCGCGCTCTCGTTCAAGCACACCGTGCAGCTGTGGAGCGAGTTCACTTCCCGCGCTGTGCTGCGAGAGGTCAACACGACCGACGCACTCAGAACACTGTTCCGACTCATCGCACAGTTGCCGACGGGTCATCGGCCCTGCCGCAGCGAGCCACGCGCTCGGAAACGACGACCCAAATCCTTCCCCTGGCTCAAGGTACACCGACATGTCGCCCGAAGACGTCCCGCTCATCTGCCCAACTGGCTGCGCGCAAAGTAAGCACCATTGGGACTAGAGATAGATCGGATGCGCAAGGAAGGAGAACTGCGCCGGTGAGCGACGCAGCCCCAGCCGCCGAGTACCGCATCGCGGCTTTTGGCGAGGACGCGGGGTTTTTGATCCCCTTGCGATGGTCGCTGAATAGCGATCCTGAGATGACTCGCCGAGCGCCGGTGCTGGACAGGATGAACCGGAACCGTGTGGTCAGGATTGTGGGCTGGCGGCGGTGCCTAGTTTGCAAGGCCCCGTTCTTTTCAGAAGACGTGCGGAGAAATCGGCTCTGCGGAGACCCGCACGCAATACAGGATTGACGCTGGCGTGCCACTTCCGTCCAGCGTCAAAGCGGCACCGAGGGGGTTTGAGAGGTTCACCCTCGGGTAGCGGCGGGCACAGCCCGCTAGTCGAAAGGCTAGCGGGCTTTGTTTTGTCCGCTATCTGCTGTCCCTGCACACCTGCGAATCAGGGTTCACAGCACATGGACGTGTCAGCGCAAACGTAATCCAAGCCGCTACCAGCAATAACAGGACGACGGCCCCGTATCGGTCCATGAAGGGAATTGGATTCTTCCCCAGTGTGCGAACGATGTCCTTCTCGTGTTCCGCTTCAAGCCTGACGACTGTCCCGCATGTTTCGCAGGACGCCGATACGGCCTTGTTCTTGATGCCCTTGAAGAGCCAGAAGATGTGGCTGTAGTCGTAGTCAAAGGAAATTGAGCGCAGCGTATCGCCACCACAAGTGCCGCATGGAGGAGCATTGTGAATTGGAATGCGAATGGTCTTGTGTCCACTTCCCCATATGAACATTTTGAACTTCCTTTTCGCTTCGCCCGCTAGAACTACACCGCCGGTTGCAACCTGTTACAAAAACAAAAAAGCCACTTAGTAGATGTTCGCTAAGTGGCTGTTTCGTTTGGCTGGGGGACTAGGATTCGAACCTAGATTGATGGAGTCAGAGTCCACTGTCCTACCATTAGACGATCCCCCAATGGGTCGGATGATCGCGGCGCGGCTCGGGAGCTTCCTCTAGCGCTTCGAGAACTGCGTCCCGCGACGGGCTTTGCGGCGGCCGACCTTCTTGCGCTCGACCTCGCGTGCATCACGCGTGACGAAGCCGGCAGCGCGCAGGGGCTTGCGCAGCGTCTCGTCGTGCTCGATGAGCGCACGCGTAATGCCGTGACGGATCGCACCAGCCTGGCCGGTGATGCCGCTTCCGGCAACCTGGACCGTGATGTCGAACTTGTCGGTGAGCTGCACGCTCTCGAGTGGCTGGCGGACGATCATGCGGCCGGTCTCACGTCCGAAGAACTCGTCGAGCGGACGCTCGTTCACGGTGATCCGGCCATTGCCCGGACGAAGGTAGACACGGGCAGTGGCCGTCTTGCGGCGGCCGGTGCCGTAGTTGTTCTGGATGGCAGGCATTCTTGGACCTTTCAGAGTTCGAGCGGCTTCGGCTGCTGTGCCTGATGCGGGTGGCTCCCGCCCGCAAACACGTGCAGCTTCCTGAACATACGGCGGCCGAGCGGGTTCTTGGGAAGCATGCCCTTGACCGCGAACTCGATGACCCGCTCGGGGTGCTCGGCGAGCAGCTTCTCGAGGGCGATCGACTTGATGCCACCGATGTAGCCGCTGTGGCGGTAGTAGAACTTGTCCTCGAGCTTCCGGCCCGTGACACTGATCTTCCCGGCATTGACGACGACGAGGTGGTCCCCCATGTCGACGTGCGGGCTGTAATCGGCCTTGTGCTTGCCCTTCAGGCGGTGCGCGAGCGCCGTAGCGAGCCGGCCGAGCGTCTTGCCGCTGGCATCCACGACGAACCAGTCGCCGCGGACAGTGCCGGGCCTGGCGAAAGCTGTAGTCATTTCTTGATCTCCACCCGCCATCAGCAAATAGCGCCCACGGGGGCGGCGGGCCCCAAAAAGGGCGGCAAGTGTACTCAAGCGCCTGGCGCTTTGCAAAACCGGCTTCCGGGGGCGCCAGCTCCGATCGCTTGCAGTGCCATGAGTTTATGTAATAAAAAGCCGCCACAGAAACACGAATCTTCGTGATCTTCGGGGGAGCAATGGAAGAGCACGTCAGGCCGCTGAGCGACATCCCGGCCATCAACCGGTTCCTGAGCTACTGCCGCGTCCGCACCGTACCCTCCAAGACGGTGGTCATCCACGCCGGCGACCTCCCGGATGTCCTCTACTACATCATCAGCGGCTCGGTCGAGGTGATGATCGAGGACGAGGAAGGCAACGAGATGGTCCTCGCCTACCTCAACAAGGGTCAGTTCTTCGGCGAAATGGGCCTCTTTCACGAGCAGCCCACGCGGAGTGCCTGGGTGCGCACCCGCAACCAGTGCGAACTCGCCGAGATGACCTATCCGCGCTTCCGCCAGATCGCCGCCGAGAGTCCCGGGCTCGTCTTCGAGCTCGCCACCCAGCTGGCCACGCGCCTCGACCGGACCAACCGGAAGCTCGGCGATCTCGCCTTCGTGGACGTGACGGGTCGCGTCGCTCACGCGATCAACAACCTCTGCGACGAACCCGACGCCATGACGCACCCGGAAGGGATGCAGATCAAGGTGAGCCGCCAGGAGCTCTCACGCCTCGTCGGCTGCTCGCGCGAGATGGCCGGACGCGTCCTGAAAGTGCTGGAGGAGCAGGGGCACCTGCGCGCCACGGGCAAGACCATCGTGGTATTCAACGCGCGACCGAAGATGAAGACCCGGCCGGTGATCGTGCCGGTGGCCCGGGCCAGCGCCGCACGTCCCGCACCGGTCACGTCGCTGGACGACGAGGACGACGAGGAATAGGTTCTCAGCGGGAGGCGATCCGCTCCCGCATGGCGGCAATGGTCGCCGCATAGTCACCGCTGCCGAAGATCGCCGAGCCGGCCACGAACGTATCGGCTCCGGCAGCAGCGATCGCGGCGACGTTGTCGATCTTCACTCCGCCGTCGATCTCCAGTCGCACCTCGCGACCGCCCGCTTCGATCCGCCGGCGCGCCTCGCGCAGCTTCGCGAGCGCCGAGGGAATGAACCGCTGCCCGCCGAAGCCGGGATTCACCGACATGATGAGCACCAGATCGAGCTTCGCGAGCGTGTAGTCGAGCCAGTCGAGCGGCGTGGCCGGGTTGAAGACCAGCCCGGGCCGGCAGCCGTGTTCGCGGATGAGCTCTATGGTGCGATCGACGTGCTCGCTCGCCTCCGGATGGAAGCTGATGTACGTGGCGCCCGCCTGCGCAAAGTCCGGCACGATGCGATCCACCGGGCGCACCATGAGGTGCACGTCGATGGGAGCCGTGACGCCGTGGCGGCGCAGCGCCTCGCAGACCACCGGCCCCACAGTGAGATTCGGCACGTAGTGGTTGTCCATCACGTCGAAGTGCACGAGGTCGGCGCCGGCGGCGAGCACGGCATCGACCTCTTCGCCCAAGCGGGCGAAGTCGGCCGAGAGAATGGAAGGCGCGATCCAGTGAGTCAGCATGGTTCGAGAGCTTACAGCCTGGGGCGGGTCGCTCACAGGCCGCGCTGCGCGCGGATGAGCTCCCAGGCCTCGATGATCTGCTGGGTACGCTGCTTGGCATGCTCGAGCATGGAGTCCGGCAGGCCGTTCGCCTTGAGCTTGTCCGGGTGGTGGCGGCTCAGCTGCCGGCGATAGGCGCGCTGTACGGCCGCGTCACTCGCACCGGACTCGACCTGAAGCACGCTATAGGCGTGCGACAGTGCTGCGTCCCGCGACGACTGCGCAGGACCAGGCGCCGCCCCCGCGCCGGCCTCGTGGAAGCGCAGCAGCGCCTCCATGTGCGCGAGTTCGAGCCCGGAGATGCGCAGCAGGCCCGCGATCCGCTGCAGCAGCGGGCGCGACGGGCCGGCGAGATCGTTGCCTGCCAGTGCGGCACGCAGCTCGACCTCCATGAAGACGCGCAGGAGATCGGGTCGCCCGGCACAGGCTCGACGCAGGCCGAGCACCGCCGCATCCAGCCCGAAGTCGGGCTGCTTGCCGAGCGTAAAGTGGCGAATCGCCTCTGCCGTCTGCGCCTCGCTCAGGCGCAGCTCCTGCATGATGCGTCGTGCCGCATCGATCTCCCGCTCGGAGACACGGCCATCGGCCTTCGCGACATGGCCCATGACCTGGAAGACGGCCTGGAAGAAGCGCTCTCCGGGCGCGACGCCCCCAGCCGCGGATCGTGCGGCCGCCAGATCGTACTGATGACCGAGCAGCGCGCCCACGGCCGCGCCGAACGGCCCGGAAACGAGCAGCCCGAGTAAACCGCCGATCAGCTTGCCCGTCCAGGACATGGGTTCCGCTATAGTACCCCGAGCCGTGGACACGCCGACCCAGACTCTGCACACCAGCACGCTGCGGCGGCTCGCGAAGATCCACACCGGCAAGGTGCGCGACATCTACGCAGTCGACGCGGGGACGATGCTCATCGTCACCACAGATCGCCTCTCGGCCTTCGATGTCGTACTGCCTGATCCGATCCCCGAAAAGGGCCGCGTGCTCACCGAGATCTCGCGCTTCTGGTTCGAACGCACGCGCCACATCGTGCCGAACCACCTGAGCGGGCACAGGCTCGAAGACCTGCCCCTCGATCCCGGTGAACGTGCACAGCTCTCGGGCCGTGCCATGGTCGTCCGGCGCCTGCAGGCACTGCCAATCGAGGCCGTCGTGCGCGGCTATCTCATCGGCTCGGGCTGGAAGGACTACCAGCGCACCGGGGCGGTGTGCGGGATCGCGCTCCCGCGCGGGCTCGAGCTCGCTCAGCAGCTGCCGGCCCCCATCTTTACCCCGGCCACCAAGGCGGCCGTGGGCGAGCACGACGAGAACATCTCCTTCGAGGAGACGGCACGGCTCATCGGCCCCGGGCGCGCGGCGCAGGTACGCGACACGGCGCTCGCGCTCTACGGGTTTGCGGCCCAGCACGCGCGCGAGCGCGGCATCATCATCGCCGATACCAAGTTCGAGTTCGGACTGGACGAGACGGGGCGCCTGACGCTCATCGACGAAGCGCTCACACCCGATTCGTCGCGTTTCTGGCCGTCCGCTACCTGGCGCCCGGGCCTGAGCCCGCCGAGCTTCGACAAGCAGTTCGTGCGTGATTATCTCGAGACACTCGACTGGGACAAGAAATCTCCCGGCCCCCGACTGCCGCCCGATATCATCGCGCGCACCACGGAGAAGTACCTGGAGGCACTGCGCCGCCTGACGGCGCACTGAGCGCCGGAAACCGCTGCGGCTCGACGCCGCGCTTCAGTCGAAGGGCAGCGGGCGCGGAGTCTCGTTGCTCGACGGTGGCAGAATCGGCAGGCCGACGTCCGGCTGCTTACCGGTCAGTGTCTTCAGAAAAGCGACGATGTCCGCCACTTCCTGGTCGCTGTACTGACGTCCCAGCTGCACCCTGCCCATGATCTCTACGGCCGATTCGAGCGTCTCGGCGGCCCCGTCATGGAAATACGGATAGGTCAGCTCGACGTTGCGCAGTGTCGGCACCTTGAAGCTGAACCGGTCCGCGTCGTCCCCAGTGACCGCCGCACGGCCGATGGCGGCGTTATCGGTGCGATAGGCCTCCACCAGACCCATTTTCTGGAACGTCGTGCCTCCGACCGCAGCACCGTGGTGACAGGCGACGCAACCGCTGTTCTTGAACAGTTCGTAGCCTCTGAGCTCCTGAGAGGTGAGCGCGGCGTCATCACCGCCCAGCCAGCGATCGAAGCGTGACGCCGGAGTCACGAGTGTTTCCTCGAATGCGGCAATGGCCGTCGTCACGCGGTCGATGTCGATTCCCGGTGTACCGAAAGCCGCAGTGAACTCCGTGACGTAGCCGGGGATGGACTTGAGCACGTCGACGGCGAGTTGATGACTGGAGGCCATCTCGCCCGGATTCGAGATGGGACCGCCGGCCTGGTCCTTGAGATCCCGGGCACGACCATCCCAGAACTGCGCGACGTTCATGCTGGAATTGAGCACCGTCGGCGAGTTGATCGGACCCTTCTGCCAGTGGTGCCCCACTGAGGTACGAAGGTTGTCCGAGCCACCGAGACTGAGATTGTGGCAGGAATTGCAGGAAATGAACCCGGAGCGCGACAGCCGCGGGTCGAAGAACAGCTTGCGACCGAGCTCCACGCGCGCGGGATCCTTGACGACCGCGGCCTGGATCGGCTGGATCGGTTCGTCGTTCCGCGGGCCGGCGGAAGATTCCACGATGCCGGTGAGCGCAGCCGTCGTGGCAACGATCGCGATGAGGGTCTTCGACGTCACGAATCAGTCCTCGGGTGTCACCGATGGCTTTTTACTCTATATCCCTTCTCTCACGCTCAGAATCCGCAGTTCCCGCAGAGCGCGCGGATTCCTGAAGTCAGCGCTTCGTCGCGGTCGCCCGCGTCAGCGCATCCAGTGCCGTGCAGGACGAAACGATCGGCTCACCGGCCAGCAGCCTCCCTGGCGACTCCGGAATGGCGCAGCGCCACCGGTAGAACGCCGACACGCCGTCGTCACCCAGCCGCGCGCGGCCGAAGTGACACGGGACCCGGAGCCGCCGTAAGCTGCCGCCCCAATGTCGGCCTGGCTGTGGAATCTGCTCGACCAGTGGCTCTTCGGCGAGCGCTCGCGCAGAACCGGGCCATTGCCTGCCGCCATCCGGCTGCTGCGCTACCCCTACGCGATCCTGCGCGACCTTTCGCGCGGCCAGGTGAACCTGCGTGCGATGGGCCTCGTGTACATGACACTGCTGTCTGTCGTGCCGCTCCTCGCCTTCAGCTTCGCGATCCTCAAGGGCTTCGGCGCGCATCGTGCCCTGGAGCCGATCGTCTACGAGTTCTTCAGGCCGGTCGGCACGAGCGCAACCGAGCTCACGCGCAGTGTCATGCGGTTTGCCGACAGCGTAAGCGGCGGGCTGGTCGGCTCGGTCGGCTTTGCGCTGCTCGTCTGGACGCTGCTCGGCACGATCCGGAAGGTGGAGGACAGCTTCAACTTCCTGTGGCGTGTCGAACAGCCTCGCAGCTTCGCGCGCCGCCTCACCGAGTACCTCGGGCTGCTCATCGTCGGGCCGCTGCTCCCCGTCGGCTTCATCGGCCTCTCGCACGCCGCCATGCAGAGCGCCGCGATGCGTTCCCTCCGCGGTGTGCCGCTGATGCAGGAGCTTGCCGCACTGGGTCTCGAGCTCTCGCCCTACTTCATGGTGGCCGCCATGTTCGCGGCGCTGTACATGTTCGTCCCGAACACGAAGGTGCGCATCGCGCCGGCACTGATCGGCGGCGTGACGGCCGGCGTCCTGTGGGCGGCGATCGGCAAGCTCTTCACGACCCTGGTCGTGGCATCGACGCGCCTCACTATCGTCTATGCAGGCTTCGCGCTTATCGTTGCGGCGCTGCTGTGGACCTACTTCGGCTGGCTGATCCTGCTGATCGGCGCACAGATCTCCTTCTATGCGCAGAACCCGAACTACCTGCGGCTCGGACTCACGGAGCTCAGGCTCGCAAACGGCGAGATCGAGGAGCTTGCGCTGAAGATCATGTATCTCGTCGGCCGCGGACATGTCACGGGCGAAACGCACTGGACCGTCGACGAACTCGCCCGCGCCCTCGGCATGCCCGGACTCGCGATCGCCCGCATCGTCACGGCGCTCGAGGGCGGCCGGCTCCTGATCGCGACCGACGACGAGCGGCTCCTGCCAGGGCGCGATGTGGGGCACATCCCGCTGCACGAGATCATGGAAGTTGCCCGCAGCCAGCGCAGCGGCCAGCAGGCCGCCCCGGGCCTGCGCGTACCCGCAGTCGAGCGCCTGAGCGCGCGCCTGGAAACCGCGTGGCGGACGAGTTGCGGAGAGCGGACGCTGCGCGACCTGCTCGAGGAATCCGCCTGAGCCCCTGCGGCGCTCACTCCCCGGCGATGGTCATCGCCTCGATGAGCATCGAGCCGGTGCGAATGCCGCCGCGCAGATCCACGTCGCTGCCAACTGCCACGATGCGCCGGTACATGTCACGGAGGTTGCCGGCGATGGTGACCTCCTGCACGGGGAATGCGATCTCCCCGCCCTCCACCCAGAAACCAGTGGCACCGCGCGAATAATCACCCGTCACCCCGTTGACGCCCTGCCCCATGAGCTCGGTGACGAGCAGCCCGTGACCCATGCGGCGCATGAGTGCCGCGGGCGATTCGGCGCCTGCGCTGCTCTCGACGAGTAGGTTGTGCAGCCCGCCGGCATTGCCTGTCGTCTTCAGCCCCAGCCGGCGTGCCGAGTAGCTGCTGAGCACATAGCCCTGCACGACTCCGTCAAGGACGAGATCGCGATCGCGGGTGGCGACCCCCTCGGCATCGAAGGGGCTGCTGGCGACGCCCTTCACCAGGTGCGGCCGCTCGCGCATCTGCACGAAGGGTGGAAACACGCTCTCGCCCGCTGCGCCCAGCAGGAAGGACGACCGGCGATACTGGCTGCTGCCGCGGATCGCCGCGACGAAGTGCCCACAGAGGCCGCGGGCCACTTCCGGCGCGAACAGTACCGGTGCCTCGCAGGTTCCGAGTCGCCGGGCACCGAGGCGCGCAACGGCGCGTTCGCCCGCGCGGCGCCCGATACGTTCGACCGCCTCGAGGTCTCCCGGATCGCGGGCCGTCGCGTACCAGTGGTCGCGCTGCATGTCCTCGCCGTCGCGGGCGAGCAGAACGCAGCTCACCGTATGGCTCGTGCTCGGATAGCCGCTGAGAAAGCCGAGCGAATTGCCATAGACGCGCACGCCACGGTGGGTCGCGATCGTGGCGCCCTCCGAGTTCGTGAGTCGCGCATCGACGGCGCGTCCGGCGTCCTCGCAGCGACGTGCGAGCTCCACCGCCTCTTCCGGGGAGATCGGCCACGGGTGGTCGAGGTCGAGATCCGGCGGCGCGCGGGCGAGATCCGCCTCGTCAGCAAGACCTGCGTACGGGTCCTCGGCCGTATGCCGTGCGATGGCGCAGGCCTTGGCCACGGTGTCGCACACGGCCTCGGGCCGCAGATCCGCAGTG
Source organism: Gammaproteobacteria bacterium (assembly GCA_016707425.1). Classification (GTDB taxonomy): domain Bacteria; phylum Pseudomonadota; class Gammaproteobacteria; order Steroidobacterales; family Steroidobacteraceae; genus JADJHU01. The sequence continues at coordinate 1,005,415 of JADJHU010000015.1, read as the reverse complement.
CTCGCCGAGCCCTTGCGTGTACCGAGGTAGACAGTCACGCCGAGGCCACGGTCGCGGTGATACTCGATGGTGTCGACCTCACCGAGTCGTACGGTGGCCGTGAGGCCCCGATGCAGGCTCGCATCCGCTTCCGCCTGCGTTGCGCCACCGCGCTGCGCTTCGGCGAGCGCGACACGCACGATGGCCTCGAGCTCGGGAATGCGGCTGCGATCGACTTCCTGTGACATGGCAGAATGATTGTACCAGTCGCCTGAGGGGCGGACGGAAAGCGAGGTTCAGTGAACCACGATGCCGCAGACATGGAGGGTCCGAGCAAGAGCGCCCGCAAGCGTGCCGCCGAAGAGGCGCAGCGACTCGGCGAGCGCCTGATTGCGCTGGAGGAAGGCGAGCTGGAGGCCCTCGGGCTGCCCGAGCGCCTGCGGGACGCCGTCCGGGAAGCCAGGCACATCGGCAGCCGTGCAGCCGGAGCGCGGCAACGCCAGTACATCGGCCGGCTCATGCGTGACGTCGACACCGAGGCACTCGCGGCGGCGCTCGCGGCGCGCAGCCGCGGCGCGGCACTCGAGGCCGGGCGCTTCCGGCTCATCGAGCGCTGGCGCGACCGGCTCATCGCCGAAGGCGAGCCGGCACTCGCGGCGCTCGCAGCCCTAGAGCCCCGCGCCAGCGAACCTCCGTGGCAGACGCTCGTCGCACGTGCACGCGACCCGGCCGCCGCCGACGCCGCCCGCAGGACTGCCGGTCGGGAGCTGTTTCGCGCGCTACGTGCCCTGCTCGGATCCGACGCGCCGGCGGATTGAGCCCCGGGGCGTACGCCGTGCGCGGCCGTGCGATAATCGCACCATGAAACCGCTCGTGGGCATCATCATGGGCTCGCGCTCCGACTGGGAGACGATGCGCGCCGCAGCCGAGACACTCGACCGGCTGCGTGTACCCTACGAAGTGCGCGTCGTGTCGGCCCACCGCACTCCGGATCTCCTCTTCGAATACGCCGAGACGGCCCGCGGCCGCGGGCTGCAGGCCATCATCGCCGGGGCGGGCGGCGCCGCACACCTGCCGGGGATGACGGCCGCCAAGACCACCCTGCCCGTGCTCGCCGTACCTGTGCAGTCGAAGGCGCTCAACGGCCTCGATTCGCTCCTCTCGATCGTGCAGATGCCGGCCGGTGTGCCGGTGGCGACCTTCGCGATCGGCGTCGCCGGCGCCACCAACGCGGCGCTGCAGGCGGCAGCGATCCTCGGATTGCACGAACCCGCGATCGCCTCGGCACTCGAGACCTTCCGCAGGGTCCAGACGGCGACCGTGCTCGATTCACCCGACCCGCGCGTCCCGCCCGCCGCATCGCAATGACCATCGGAATCGTCGGCGCGGGCCAGCTCGGTCGCATGATGGCCCTGGCCGGCTATCCGCTCGGGCTCGATTTCCTGTTCCTGGATCGCGCAGGCAACAGCCCGGGCGGGCAGGTTGCGCCCATCCTCTGTGGGGAGCTCGACGACCCGCGACTGCTCGCGACCCTCGCACGCCGCAGCGACGTCGTCACGGTCGACTGGGAGAATGTCTCCGTTGCAGCCCTTCGCCGGCTCGGCCCCCCGGGGACCGTTGCACCGCCGCTGCGAGCGCTCGCGGTCGCCCAGGACCGGCTCGCGGAGAAGCGGCTGTTTGCCCGGCTCGGGATCCCGAGTACGCGGCATGCAGCAGTCGACTCGCGCCGCGCCCTCGAGCGCGCCGTCCGCACGATCGGCCTGCCCGGCGTGCTCAAGACGCGCCGCTTCGGCTACGACGGCAAGGGCCAGTACGTGCTGCGGTCAGCGGACGACCTCGGATCCGCCTGGACGCAACTCGGCGGTGCGCCACTCCTCTACGAGGAGCACGTACCCTTCGACTTCGAAGTATCGATCATCGGGGCACGCAGCTCACGAGGCGAGATCGTCAGCTACCCGCTCAATGCCAATCTGCACCGTGGAGGGATCCTGCGCCTGACGCGTGCGCCCGCCGGATCCCCGCGACTGCAACGCACCGCCCGCGTCTTCCTGGAGAAAGTGCTCGGGCATTTCCGCTACGTGGGAGTCCTCACCATCGAGTTCTTCGTGCGGCGCGGACAGCTGATCGCGAACGAAATCGCCCCCCGTGTGCACAATTCGGGACACTGGACCCTCGAAGGCGCCGAGACCAGCCAGTTCGAGAACCACCTGCGCGCGATTCTCGGGCTGCCGCTCGGCTCGACACGCCCCCGCGGGCACGCCGCGATGATCAACCTCATCGGCAGGATGCCGCCCCGGGAACGGTTTCTGGCCGAACCGGGGGTACACTGGCACGATTACGGCAAGGAGGCGCGCCCGGAGCGCAAGCTCGGACACTGCACGATCGTGGAGGCAAGCGCTGCCGCTCGCGACCGGCGGGCGAGGAGACTGCTCCTGGCGATCGATCCGCAGACCCGTATCATGGGCCGCTGAGGCGGGACGCAGCGCATGTATCTGGAACTGTTCAGGCTCAAGGAACTGCCATTCCGGCTGAGTCCGGATCCGCAGTTCCTCTATCTCAGCCGGAATCACTCGCGCGCCAAGGCGTACATGGAGTCGACCATCTGGTTCACGGATGGCTTCGTCGTCATCACCGGCGAGATCGGCTCCGGCAAGACCACGATCATCGAGAGCTTCCTGCGCGAGATCGACAGGGATGTCGTGGTCGCCCAGATCAACCAGACGCAGGTCTCGGCGATCGAGTTCCTGCAGTCACTGCTCGTGCAGTTCGGCTTCCAGCCCTTCAGGATGAAGAAGGCCGAGCTGCTCGCGACCCTCAACGGTTTCTTCATCGAGCAGTACGCGGCAGGGCGCAGGGTGCTGCTGGTGGTCGACGAGGCGCAGAACCTCAGTCACCGCGTACTCGAGGAAATCCGGCTGCTCTCCGGTGTGGAAACCACCAAGGAGAAAGTGCTGCGCATCATCCTGGCGGGCCAGCCGGAGCTCAATGAAAAGCTTGACTCACCAGAGCTCGTGCAGCTCGCACAGCGCGTGCGGCTGCGCTTCCACCTGACCGCACTCTCCCCGGAAGACACGCGTGCCTACATCCAGCATCGACTGGATGTTGCCGGAGCGGAAGGGCGCCAGCTGTTCGCCGAAGAATGCTTCACGGAGATCTTCCGGTACTCGGGCGGCGTGCCGCGCCTCATCAACACCCTCTGCGACACTGCGATGATGGCCGCCTATGGAGCGGACCGCGACTTCGTCACACCAGAGGACATCGCGAGCGCAGTCGAGGAACTCCAGTGGGTGGAATTCGCCGCGCGGACCCATCGCGGCCTTCGGGCGCTCGCCGAACCCGGGATCGAAGCGGGCGATGGGGCATCGCGTTCACCGGAGGCCAGCCGGCCGCAAGGCACAGGCGAGCACCCGCTTGCGCGCATCGTGCTCGCGAGCGATGGCCGTACGATCGCCGAGCTGCCGCTGCGTGCAGGTCGCGTGGTCATCGGACGCACCCCGGACAACGACCTGCAGCTCGACAGCCGCTTCGTGAGCCGCCACCATTGTCAGATCGTGACGACCGCCGGCGGCTGCGTGATCGAGGATCTCAACAGCACCAACGGCATGTACGTCCAGGCGCGCCGGGTGCGCCGTCACAGTCTGGCAGACGGCGACGTCGTGACGATCGGGCGGCATGAGCTGCGCTATCTCGACGAGCGTCGCGCGCCGGATCATGGCTTCTCGGAGACGCTGCCCGGCATGCAGCCGCCGGCGACCGAAGCGCTCTGAGCACCGCAAAGACCCTCAGTCCGGGAGCGAGCCGCCCCCATAGCGGGCCTGCATGCGGCGGTAATCGCGCCGGCGCAGCCACACGACGAGCCCGCCCAGAACGCCCGCGACCCCGATCAGGGACACGAGCCACGCGAGCCAGCCCGGACCGATCCAGCGACTGACGCCAAGAGCCACTGCACCTGCGAGCAGGTACAGCGCAGGCAGACTCTCATACAGAGGCTGAGGAAGCCTCCCGGGCGGCGGACTGTCCATGGCCATGACACCGTATCGGGTGTGCGATCACCCGCACCGTGCGAGACATCACACGCCGCGAAACCGATGCCGGACAACCGCCTCCCGGACGAGCCCCTGGAGGCTCGCCCGGTCGGCGGGCGGCCGTCCTCCTGGACCGGGGGAGCATCCCGCCGACTTCCTGTCGCCCGCCCCAGCACCCTAAGCCGCCGTGGGCACCCGATGCGAAAAATCCGCCGCCAGCAGAAGACCGAAAACGCAGCTTGACGACACGTCAGCCCGTGCCACCGACCGTGAGCGCGTCGATGCGCAGTGTCGGCTGCCCGACACCGACCGGTACGCTCTGTCCATCCTTGCCGCAGGTGCCGATGCCGTCATCGAGCTTCAGGTCATTGCCGACCATCGTGACGCGTGTGAGCACGTCCGGACCGTTGCCGATGAGCGTGGCGCCCTTGATCGGCGCACCGATCCGCCCCTTTTCGATGAGATAGGCCTCGCTCGCAGAGAATACGAACTTGCCCGAAGTGATGTCGACCTGGCCACCACCGAAGTTCACCGCATAGATCCCCCGCTCCACCGAGGCGATGATCTCCCCGGGTTCGTGCCGTCCGGGACGCATGTAGGTGTTGGTCATGCGCGGCAGCGTCATGTGCGCAAAGGATTCGCGCCGGCCATTGCCCGTCGAGCGCGTGCCCATGAGGCGCGCGTTCAGCTTGTCCTGCAGATAACCCCTGAGCACGCCGTTCTCGATGAGCGTCGTGCACTGCGTCGGCGTACCTTCGTCGTCGATGTTGAGCGATCCACGGCGGCGCGCGATCGTGCCGTCGTCGACCACGGTGCAGTCCTCGCTCGCCACCCGCTCTCCGATGCGGCCCGAAAAGGCCGAAGTACCCTTGCGGTTGAAATCACCCTCGAGGCCGTGGCCGATCGCCTCGTGGAGCAGCACACCCGGCCAGCCCGGGCCGAGCACGACGGTCATGGTACCGGCCGGTGCCGGCACGGCTTCCAGATTCACGAGAGCCTGGCGCACGGCCTCGCGCGCGATGGCGAGCGGCCGCCCGCCCGCGACGAGTTCGTCGAGTGAGATGCGCCCGCCCGCGCCGGCGTAACCCTGCTCCCGCCGTCCGTTCGCCTCGGCAATCACGGAGACGTTGAAGCGCACGAGCGGACGCACATCCGCCGCGAGCTGCCCTTCGCTGTTGGCGACCAGCACGACCTCGTGCACGGCCGTGACGCTCGCCATGACCTGCACGATGCGTGGATCCATCTTCCGCGTCTCGCGATCGACGCGCTCGAGCCAGCCGACCTTGTCATCGTCACGCAGGCTGCCGACAGGATCGATCGGCCGGTACAGGCGATGCGCCGTGGCGTGCTGCCAGGCCTGGATGCTGCGACTCACGCCACTGCGGGCAATGGTGCGCGCTGCGTGCGATGCTTCCTCGAGTGCCGGGAGGATGATCTCGTCGGAATACGCAAAGCCGGTTTTCTCGCCCGCCAGGGCGCGAACCCCCACGCCCTGCTCGATGCTCGCCGAACCCTCCTTCACGATGCCGTCCTCGAGCGACCAGGACTCCTCGCGCGCGAGCTGGAAGTAGAGATCGGCCGAGTCGACCGCATGGCCGAGCACGTGACCGAGCACGCGATCGATACGTGTCTCGTCGAGTCCGCTCGGAGCAAGGATCAGGTTGCGGGCAATGGCCAGCGGTTCCATGGGCGTTGCGGTATTCATCATGGGTGCGGATCAGTCTCCGAAAACACGGTGTTCGAGCGCCGGAAAGCGCCTGCGGACTTCGACCTGCGCAGTGGTGTCGAATTCTCCGACGATGCATCCCGCACCCTGCGGCAGGCGTGCGAGCACGCGACCCCAGAAGTCCACGATCATGCTGTCGCCGTAGGTCTCGCGACCGCCCGGATGCACGCCGGACTGTGCCGGCGCCACCACCCCGGCGAGATTCTCGATCGCCCGCGCCCGCACCAGCGTCTCCCAGTGAGCCCGGCCGGTGGATACCGTGAAGGCCGAGGGCAGCACGAACCAGGTGGCTCCGCGCACGCTCAGGCGCCGGAAGAGTTCGGGAAAGCGCACATCGTAGCAGACGGCCATTCCGAGCCGGCCCACCGGCGTCTCGACAACCACCGGCTCGTGACCCGGGGCGACACCGGCGGATTCCCGATAGCGCTCGTCGCGCCCCGGCAGGTCGACGTCGAACAGGTGAATCTTGTCGTAACGGGCGACGCGCCGCCCCTGGGCGTCGAACAGAAGCGAGGCCGCGGCGACGCGCTGCTCGCCCTCGATGCGGATCGGCACCGTACCCCCGACGATCCAGAGCCCGAGATCGCGAGCGCTTCGCGCGAGAAAATCCTGGATTGGCCCTTCACCCGGATGCTCGGCCACCGCGAGCCTGGCGCGATCCTCGAGGCCCATGAACGCGAAGTTCTCGGGGAGCGCCGCGAGCACGGCGCCCCGCCGCGCAGCCTCCCCCAGGAGTTGCCCCGCCTGCTCGAGGTTCGCGCCGACATCCGGGCCTGAGGTCATCTGCAGGGCAGCGACGCCGCCGGTCTCCATGTTCGCCACGCTCACGCCACCTCTCAGCGGCGCAGCTCGCCGCGAGCTTCGACAATGGGGGCATCCCAGCTGCCGCGCAAGGTGAAGAACGAGCGTTGCCGGTCACGCGGGCCCGCGAAATCGCGCAGCGCACTCATGACGGCCGACAGCGAGCGTTCCTCGCGCAGGCGGCGCAGCGCCGCCGGGAGCCCGCCATCGGCCTTCAGCACCGCCTCCTGATCGTAGAGGCGCGCAGCAAGATCCGCCCGGCCCGTGATGTCGAGCTCCCCGCCAGGCAGGACCACCTGCAGCCTGCGCGTACGCAGCTCGTAGTTGCCGAGCTCGAAGGTGCCGACGAGCGACTCGAAGCCGACACCCGGCGCGCTCGCCCGCAGGATTGCAGCAGGTGCCGCGAACAGCGGCAGCGGTCTCGCCGCGGTGTCCGGCGGAGGCGACTCGACCGTCCCATTCTCCAGGCGTATACGGATCCGCCCACTGAGCCCGGCCCAGCCTCCACCGCCAGGAGCCGACGCCCAGTCCAGGTCGAGCTCACCCTCTGCCCTGCCGGCCTGCAGATCCGGCACAAAGCCCAGGCTGCGCAGCGCTGGCGCGAGGTCCAGAGTCTCCAGCCGCACCGTCCCGCGACAGCTGCGGGGTGCGAGGCGGCAGACCCCGTCTCCCCGAGCCTCGAACGAGGCGCTGGCGAGGCGGATTCCCCGCAGCTCCAGGGAATCGTCACGAGTCACCGTGCGCAGCTGCAGGCGCCCGAGTTGCCGTGTGCCCCAGCGCAGATCGTCGACGGCGACCTCAGCCGTCGGCACTGCCGTGAGCAGCACCACCGCCGCCTCCGCAGTGCTCCGTGTCTGTGGGGGGCTGAGGCGTGCGAAGCGCAGCCTGGCAGGGCGCACGGACTCAGTCCCTCTCCACGGCCAGTCGATCGAGCCCGCAAGGTCGTGGCCGGCGAGCGCCACGTGCAGCCCCGTTGCGTCGAAGCTGCCGGACAGCCGGGTCGCCGGCAGCTCACGCGCGCCGACCATCAGGCTGTTCACGCCCACATCGACCGAGCCACCGAGGAGCTTGCGGCCGGACGCACCGAGGGCACGCGAGGCCACGAGTGTGGCCCAGGGATCGAGTCGATCGACTTCTCCGGAAATGGTCACGCGCGCCTCGGCGGGCAGCGTCGGCGTGCCCTCTCCGAAGCGCAGTGCGGCGCGCTCCACCTCCCAGCCGCCGTGGCCACGCGTCAGTCTCGCGCGCATCCTCGCGGCACCAAACGCCTCCAGTCGCAGCGTACCCGAGCCGCGCTCAGGCAGTTCGAGCCGGGCCGCAAGCGGCAACCGCGCATCGTTCGCCCAGGCCAGCACCGCGGGCAGATCCTCGACTCCCGCTCCGCCGACCGCCGCGCGAAAATCCACCCCCCAGCTCCCCGGTCGGCGGGTCGTGCCGGGCGTGTGGCGCAGCTCCGCCGTCCAGTCGAAAGTCTGCGGCAATGCCCGAGGTCCCGCGGCCGCGGCATCCAGCCCGAGTGCGGCAAGCAGCGCGGACGTTCCGGCCCGACCGTCCGCGGACAGACCGTAATCGACTGCGTCTTCGGAGGCTGAACGGCCGCGCCGCGCGGGATGGTGCAGCATCACAGGACCGTCGAACCATGTGCCTGCGAGCCGTGCACTCTCGAGCCTCGATGCCGCGAGGACGAAGGTGCCGCTCACGTGCTCCACGGGTGGCAGAGTCGCGCCGAGCCCCAGCCGACCTCCCTCGAGCGCAGCCGCGACTCGCCACGTCCCGTCGGCTTCCGGCCTGCGCCGATCCCTGTCCAGCGTGAGCTCGAAACGGGCCGGACCCCTCAGATCGAGCGCCCTGAGGCCCTGCAGTTCCATTCCGAGCGCGGTCTGCGTATCGACCCACGCACGCGCTCGCTCGATCGGGCCATGCAGAGAAAGCGCGAGCTCGCGCGGGCGCGGTGATCGCGTCTCCCACAGTCCTGTGGCGTGCTCGAGATCGAGGCCTGAGGCGCGACCCCCGAGAAGCTCGAGGCGGACATGCGCACCGCCCCAGACGAGCTCGCCGCGGAGGCCATCGGCCTCAGGCCAGTCCTGACGGCCCGCCACCGAAACCTGGTACGCGACGAGCCGCCCGGCAAAGTCCGCAATGTTCGTGGCCAGAGAATCCGGCGCGATGTGCCCGAGTACGACGAATTCACCGCTCTCGAGTTCGCCCGACTGCAGCGCCACCGCGACGGCCGCCGGCGTCACCCAGCGGGCGGCGAGTGCAAAATCCTGCTGCCAGGCTGCGAGATCAAATCGCTCGAAGGTGCCGCGCAGCTCGAATGCCGGCGGGTCCCCGCCAACCCGGGCAAGCTGTCCGTGCAGGCTCACGGCGATCGCCGGGTGCTCGAGCCGCAGGCGCTCGCTGGTCAGGCGCCATCCCGCCTCTTCCCGGGACCAGACGAGTGTTCCCTCCAGTCCGAAGAACTCCGGCACGCGCGCGAACAGAGCCGGGAGCCGCAGCCGCACCTCGGGTGCGCGGGCGTGCAACTCCAGGCGCGCGTCAGTGGCGCGCACCTCCGCATCGACGCCCGTGAGCGAGGCGGTCTCGTCGACGGCCGCAACACCAAGGCCGTGGAGCTGCGCCTCGGCATGCAGGCGCTCTCCGGGCCGCGCCGCGGGACGCCAGGCAAAGCGCAGGCCCGAGAGCTCACCGCCCATCTGCAGCGCCTGCAGCTCCGGAGGCATGGTCAGCCCCGCGGAACGCGCGAGCCCGAGCAGCGCACCGAGTGGCAGGATGGCGGATTGACCTGTGACCTCGCCGTCCGGGCGTGTCTCGAGGTCGAGACGTCTGGAGCTTGCACGGGTCCGTCCATCATCGAGCTCGAGTCCCGTGATGTGCCAGGCCACGAGGTCGCCGCGCCTGCGCGCCGTCACCGCGGCGCGCAGCCGTGGGAAACGGGACGACACCTGCCCCTCGCCGGCCCGCCATGCGACGCCCTGCACCGCGAACTCCCCTTCGAGCGCCTCGAGCTCGCCGCGCTGCCAGTCGAGGCTCGCGGTCACGTCTCCACTGCCTGCCGCAGGCACCCAGCGCAGGGTCAGAATGTCGCGCCATGATGAGAAGGCGAGGCTCCGTCCGTTCAGGCGCAGCGTGCCGCTGGTTTTCTCGAGGACATCGAGCGGCCCCTGCATTCGCAGCGACAGGAAGAGGGAACGTCCAAGGTGCGGCGGCAGGAGTACCTGCGCGTTGGCACTGACGGTCTCGGGACCGCGGTGCAGCGCCGCACGGCTGATGCGCATGGTGTGGGGCAGACCCTCCGGCGCCTGGGGCGGCAGGCGCAGCGTCCCGCCTTCGATATCCACACGCAGATTCGGCAGCCGCCCGAACAGGCGCACCCCGACACGCGGGGCGCCGCCTGCACCCGGGTTCCGCGCGGTCGACGCGAGCAGTGGCGCGAGGTCGATCTCCGGGTCAGTCAACGTGAGGCGCGCCGCCTGCACCTGGCCATTGCGCAGAATGCGCCAGGTGTCGAAGGCAACGGTGAGCCGCGGAGCACGCACGACGGCAGCCTGCTGTCCAGGTTCTCGCATCTCCATCTGCGTGAAGCGCGCCTCCGGTCCGTGCCAGCCGAGGCCGACCTCGAGCGTTGCGAAGCGCACCTCGAAGCCTGTCTGCATCTGCACGAAATGCTCGAGCGTCGCGCGGTGCTGGGGTACACGGGCCAGCGCAAGCTGATACGCGAGCACGGCGAGGGACGTGAGCGCCCCGAGCGTGAGCGCCACGAGCGCAAGCGCGCGCCAGTGCCTGCCGATCCAGCGCGTCGCCGGCGGTGCTGCGGCCACCGGGTCCGCAATCGCCGCGGGCGGATCCTCCTGTCCGCTCATCGCGCCTACATCAGCACCACGTCGTACTGGTCCACCATATACAGCGCCTCGGTCTGCAGGCGAATCGGCCGTCCGATCTGCATCTCGAGCTCTCCGAGGGCCGCGGATTCCTCGCCGAGGAAACGATCGACGACATCCTGATGCGCCAGGACGAGGAGCTCACGGCTCGCGAACTGGCGACTCTGGCGCACGATCTCACGGAAGACGTCCTGACACACCGTTTCCGGGGTGCGCACGAAGCCACGCCCCTCGCAGCCCGGACAGGGCTGGCAGAGCATGTGTTCCAGACTCTCGCGCGTGCGCTTGCGGGTCATCTCGACCAGTCCGAGCGGCGAGAGGCTCGCGACGTGCGTCTGCGCCCGGTCCCCCGCGAGCGCGCGTTCGAGGGCCGCGAGCACCTGGCGGCGGTGCGCCTCGTCCTGCATGTCGATGAAATCGATGATGATGATGCCGCCGAGATTCCGCAGCCGCAGCTGGCGGGCGATTGCCACGGCCGCCTCGAGGTTCGTGCGGAAGATCGTCTCCTCGAGATTGCGGCGTCCGACGTATCCGCCGGTATTCACGTCAATCGTGGTCATCGACTCGGTCTGGTCGATGACCAGGTGGCCGCCGGACTTCAGCGGCACCTTGCGGTCGAGCGCACGCGTGATCTCATCCTCGATGCCATGCAGGTCGAACAGCGGGCGCGCGCCCGAGTACTGCTCGAGCCGCCCGAGCGCCTCGGGGGCGAACTCACGCGCGAACTCGATCATGCGGGCGAGCTCCCGGGGGGAATCGACCAGCACCCGCTCGATGCCGCGTCCGAGTTCGTCGCGCAGCAGGCGCAGCGACAGCGGGAGATCCTCGTGGACCAGTCGGCCCGCGGGCGTGCGTGCAGCTCGGTCGCGCACGTGGTCCCAGAGGCGCCCGAGGTAGGTCATGTCCTCCTGCAGAGCCTCCGGGGGCACACCCGCCGCGGCCGTCCGCGCGATGTAGCCACCGGTCTGCCGCTCGCCGGCGAGCCGCTGCACGGTCTCGCGCAGCCGCTGCCGCTCGGCCTCCTCCTCGATGCGCGCCGAGACGCCGACGACGCTCTCGCCACGCGGCATGTACACGAGATAGCGCGACGGCAGCGCGACGAAAGTGCTGAGCCTCGCCCCTTTGGAGCCGAGAGGATCCTTCACGACCTGCACGAGGATCTCTTCGCCCTGCGAGACCAGGCGGCGGATGTCGTCGACCCGCGGGAAGCCGATCATCGTATCCTCGGGCCGCGTGACACCGGAAATGTCGCCGACGTGCAGGAAAGCCGTGCGCTCGAGCCCGATCTCGACGAAGGCCGCCTGCATGCCCGGCAGCACGCGCTGCACACAGCCCTTGTACACGTTGCCGACGATGCCGCGGCAGCTCGCCCGCTCGATGTAGAGATCCTGCAGCACGCCCTGCTCGAGCAGGGCCGCACGCACCTCGCGGGGTGCCACATTGATGAGCATTTCAGTCGTCATGGATCGATTGTGCCCCACCAGGCGATGCCCGCCTCCTGCAGGAGCTCCGCGGTCTCGCAGAGCGGCAGACCCACGACGCCCGAATAGCTGCCCTCGAGGTGTGCGACGAACACGGCCCCAAACCCCTGGATCGCGTAGCCACCCGCCTTGTCGAGAGGCTCTCCAGTCTCCCAGTAGGCCTCGCGTTCCGCCGGTCCGATTGTACGAAAGCGCACGTGGCTCACACTCGTGCGCAGGTGTTCCAGGCCGCAGCCGGCGAGCAGTGCCACGGCCGTGAGCACCTTGTGTGTGCGGCCGGAAAGCCGCCCCAGCATCGAGAGGCCTTCGGCCCGGTCTCGCGGCTTCCCAAGGAGCTCCCCATCCAGCACGACGGTCGTATCGGCGGCAAGCACGGGAAGCGGCGTACGGCCTGGCTGAGCTGCTGCCGCACGCGCCTTGGCCAGCGCCAGGCGCTCGACGTAGTCCCGCGGCCGCTCTCCGGGCAACGCACCCTCGTCGACCCCCGTCACCACGACCTCATGAGCCACGCCGATCTGTTCGAGCAATGCCCGGCGGCGTGGTGACGCCGACGCCAGATGCAGCACGGGTGCCAGGGTGCGGCTATTCACGATGATAGGGATGGCCAGCGAGCACGCTCTGCGCCCGGTAGAGCTGTTCGACCAGCAGCACTCGCACCAGCGCATGAGGGAAGGTGAGCGGCGAGAGCGACCAGCGAAGTGCGCAGCGCGCCAGCACTTCCGGCGCATGCCCGTCGGGTCCGCCGATACAGAGCGCGAGATCCTCGCCCGACTGCAGGCGCCGCGCGAGCCAGCCCGCCAGCTCGAGTGTCGTGAACGCGTGGCCGCGCTCGTCCAGGGCCACGGCGTATTCTGCAGGGCGCAGTGCCGCCAGGATCCGCCGCCCCTCTTCAGCAATCGCGCGCCCTGGAGGGAGTCCGGGTCGACGTGTGCCGGGGGCGACGTCCACGACGGACAGTCTCAGCGTCGGACCGAGCCGGGCGGCATACTCCTCGACGCCCGCACGAACCCAGCCCGGCACGCGCGATCCGACGGCAAGCACGCGCACGCGCATCGCACCATCCAGGGACGCAGCGTGCGCCTAATGGACGGCCCGTTGCGTGCGCGCTGCCGTGCGCTTGCGGGGAGCCCGACGGACGGGTGCGGGCGCGGCGGGCGCCTCCGCCGCTGGCGCACCCTCCCACAGGCGCTCGAGGCCATAGAGCTCGCGCACCCGCGGCAGCATGACGTGCACCACGACGTCGTTCAGATCGACGAGCACCCACTCTCCTTCGCGCGTCCCCTCGACGCCGAAGGGGCGAAAGCCTGCAGCCTTCGCCTGCTCGACCACGCGCTCGGCGATCGAGCGCACGTGGCGATCGGAGTTTCCCGAGGCGATGAACAGCGTATCGGCGATGTCCGTCAGACCCCGCACGTCGAGTCGCGCCACATTGACCGCTTTCATGTCCTCGAGTGCCCCGCTCACGATCTCCGGCAGGGGGGAGGCGCGCCGGGTCGAGCGCCGCGGGCTCCTGGGCTTGGTCATCGGGCGGACGTTCCTCTCCTCACGCGCTCAGCGTCGTGGCCAGCATAGCATCCCGAGTCACGCAGGACGTCACGGACCGCATCGGGCGTGAGATAGCGAGGGTCGAGTCCGGCCGAGATCGACTGCCGAAGCTCGGTGGAGGAGATCTCGAGCTGCGTGACCGCATGGACATGGATGCACCCCGCGAGCCGCTCGTGCAGCACGCCGATCGTGTCCGTCACCCGCTCGGCCATGAGCTCCCCGAGGGGGCCTGTGAGGGGCACATTCCAGCCGGGACGATGGGCGACGATCACGTGGGCGAGGTCGAGCAGCTCACGCCAGCGATGCCAGTGCGGCAGTCCCAGAAAGGCATCCATGCCGAGGAGGAGGCACAGAGGGCGATCCGGCTCCTCCCGACGCAGCTCGCTCAGCGTGTCGACGGAGTAGGACACGCCCTCGCGGCGCACCTCGCGGTCATCGACTGCGAAACCCGGTTGATCGGCAACCGCCGCACGCACCATCCGGAGACGCAGTTGCGCGTCGGCCACCGGCCGCTCGCGGTGCGGCGGCGTGCCGGTCGGGACGAAACGCACCCCGCCCAGGCGCAGCGCCTGCAGCAGCTCGAAGGCGGTACGCAGGTGTCCCACGTGGATGGGATCGAAGGTGCCGCCGAAGATGCCGAGAGGTTTCATGTCCCCGTCCTGCGGACCACAGGCCCGACGGGCAAGGCAGAACGACCTCCGGCCTCGAGCGCCAGGAGTGCGAGCTCGTCCCAGGGGTCGCCACGAAGCTGCCCCTTGAGCATCCGGTCGGCGCGCAGCGCCCGCTCCGCGAGACGCCCGAAGGGCAGCCGTCGTGTGCGGCCGCGCCTGAGCGCACGCAGTTCGCGCACCGTGACCCAGAGCACGAGCGGCAGCTCGGCACCTTCCGCACGCAGGCCCGTGAGCACGCGCAGCGCCCGCGGAGCATCGCCGGCGGCGATGGCGGCAGCCAGCTGCGGGAGCTCGAAACGTGCGCTGTCCGCCACGCTCGCGAGCACCGCTGCAGCATCCAGGCGTCCGTCCGCGCAGAGCAGCCGCATCTTGTCGATTTCCTGCTGCGCGGCCAGGAGATTCCCCTCGGTGCGCGCGGCGAGGAGTTCCAGCGCCTGCGGTTCAACCTCGAGTCCGGCACGCCGGCAGCGCTCTGCAAGCCAGGCGGTCAGTTTTCCCGGATCGACCGGGTCGAGCATCACCCGCGCACCAGACTGCTCGAGTGCCAGGACCCAGGAGGCGCCCTGCGTCTCACGATCGAGGCGGCCGGTGAACACGATCACGAGCAGGTCCTCGCGCGCCCCCCGGAACAGCCCCTCGAGCACCCGCGGCCCTGCAGCGCCCGGCTTGCCCGTCGGCATGCGGATCTCTAGGACCTTGCGGGCCGCAAACAGGGAGAGCGTGGCCGCGGCGGCCTGCACCGCCTCCCAGCCCGTACCACGTTCGATGAAGTGCACCTCGCGTTCCGTAAAGCCCCGTGCGCGCGCCGCCGTGCGCAGCGCATCGGCTGCCTCGTTCACGAGCAGCGCCTCGTCGCCACAGAGGTGATAGGCGGGCAGGAGCTGGCGTGCGACATGCGCAGCCAGGGTATCTGCAGTCAGCTTCACGAGAGACCGGATCGTGACACGGGTCGCGAGACGATCATCGCCGATGCCCGATGGGGATGCTCATCGGCGTAGATTACACTTCCGGCCGCGCTGACGAGCAGGAGGGGCCTTCAGGTGTTGCGCTACTGTACGGTAATCATGGCCACCGCGCTGCTCGGCGGCTGCGGACTGGGCGAGACCGTGGCCAGTGCGGGCGCCGGAGGCGCTTCCGCAGCCCAGGCGGCGAAGGAGGCGCGTGCAACGGAGGACCGTGTCCGGAAGGAGCTCGAGGAGGCCCAGCGCCAGGCCGCCGAACAGCGCCGGGCCGCCGAAGAGGCCGCCAGCCAGTAGCCGCGAGGAGCTCCGCGAGCCGCGCAAAGCCATCCATGGACTGCGTGGCAGACGCCGGTTCGCCTGTTCCGCTACAGGCTCGCAAGCTGCCGCATCACGATGCCGACCAGGTCGCGGGCCAGCGCCTCGCGCAGGAGCTCTTCCTCACGCGTCTTGGCGAGCATCTGCTGCTCGTCGAAGCTGTAGTCGCGCGACAGGGACACATCGCGGGGTGCGAGCAGCTCGCGGCCGCCCGCCTCCACGGAAAAACGCACCGCGTACGTGAGCTCGTATTCGCGCGGGATGTTCGTCGCCGACACCGACAGCACCGTGCGCGAGACTTCGTCCCGCAGGATGCGCAGCTTCGTGGTTGCTGCCGACGGCTCCCGCACGAGTCGCGCACCCGAGGCAAGCAGCGCCTTGCGCAGATCCTGCACGAAATCGCTCTGCCCGTTCCCGGCCTCGATGAAGGTGACCGCGAGCGGTGCCGGCAGCGGCGTGCGGCCCTGGAGGTGGAAACCGCAGCCCGCGAACGCCGAGAGCACGAGCAGCAATGCCGGCAGGATGACCCTGCCCGGGAAACGCGGATCGCGACAGGAAGTGCGGTGCCGTGGCACGGACACTACGCCACGAGGTTCAGAAGCCGTCCGGGCACGTATACGACCTTGCGCAACGGCCTGCCCTCGATGAAGCGGCGCACGTTCTCGTCGCCGAGCGCTGCCTCCCGGGCCTGGTCCTCGCTCGCACCGGCCGGCACCGTGACCTTGCCGCGCAGCTTCCCGTTCACCTGCACGACAAGCTCGAGGAGCTCCTGCACGAGGGCACTCGTGTCGGGCTCCGGCCAGCGCTCTGCGGCAAGTGTCACGGAGTGCCCGAGGGTCCGCCAGAGTGCATGACAGATGTGGGGCACGATGGGCGAGAGCGCGACCGTCACGATCTCGAGCGCCTCGTGGCGCACCGCCCGACCCTGGGGCGAATCGTCGTCGAAGCGGCTGATGCCATTGAGCAGCTCCATGACGGCGGCGATCGCCGTGTTGAACGTGCGCCGCCGGCCGATGTCGTCCGTCACCTTGACGAGCGTCTGGTGCACGAGGCGGCGCAGGGCGCGCTGCGCGGGCGTAAGCGCACCGCGATCGAGTGCCGGCGCGGGCCCGTGCGTGACGTGTTCGTGCACGGCGGCCCAGAGCCTGCGCAGGAAACGGAAGGCACCCTTCACGCCTTCGTCCGACCACTCGAGAGATTGCTCCGGCGGCGAGGTGAACATCATGAAGAGCCGCGCGGTGTCGGCGCCGTATTCCTCGATGAGGCCCGTCGGGTCGACGCCGTTGTTCTTCGACTTCGACATCGTGCCGAGGCCGTCATACCCGACCTCGAGCTCACCCTGAGGCGTACGCGCAAAGTAGCGTGTGCGTCCGTCCGCTTCCGTGCGTACATCGACCTCGGCCGGATTGAAGTATTCGATGCCGCCGCCCGCACCCTGGCGGCTGTAGATGTGATTGAGCACCATGCCCTGGGTGAGGAGATTGGCGAAGGGTTCGTCGAGCCCGAGGAGCCCGAGATCGCGCATGGCGCGTGTCCAGAAGCGCGAGTAGAGCAGATGGAGGATCGCGTGCTCGATGCCGCCGATGTACTGGTCCACCGGGAGCCAGTGGCGCACGCGTTCGTCGACCATGCGCTCGGCGTTGTCCGCGCAGGCAAAACGCAGGAAGTACCAGGAGGAATCGACGAAGGTGTCCATCGTATCCGTCTCGCGCCGTGCCGCGCCCCCGCACCTGGGGCAGCGGCACTCGTAGAAGGACGGCGTCTTTGCGAGCGGATTCCCGCTGCCATCGGGAACGAGATCCTCCGGCAGCACGACCGGCAGCTGATCGTCCGGCACCGGCACCTCGCCGCAGGCCGCGCAGTGCACCAGCGGAATGGGGCACCCCCAGTAGCGCTGCCGCGAAATGCCCCAGTCGCGCAGCCGCCAGTGCACACGCCTGCAGCCGAGACCTCTCGCTTCGAGTGCGGCGGCGATTGCCTCGACCGCAGCCGCTGATTCAAGGCCGGAAAAGCCGCCCGAATTCACGGTGACACCATGCTCCGCGTACGCCGCAATCCACGGCGCACGCACGTCCTCATAGGCGCCCGTCTTCGACTTCACCACGGTGACGATCGGCAGCGCATGGCGCGATGCGAACTCGAAATCCCGTTCATCGTGCGCGGGCACGCCCATGACCGCGCCCTCGCCATAGCCCATCAGCACGTAGTTCGCGACCCACACCTCGATGCGCTCACCGGTGAATGGGTGCAGTACATGCAGGCCGGTCCGCAGGCCTTTCTTTTCCTGCGTCGCGAGATCCGCTTCCATGGTGCTGCCGCGACGGCATTCCTCGACGAAGGACGCTAGCTCCGCGTTGCGCGCCGCGGCGGCGAGCGCGAGAGGATGCTCGGCGGCGATGGCCATGAAACTCGCGCCAAAAAGCGTGTCCGCGCGCGTCGTGAACACCCTGAGCGCGCCATCGGTCTGCATCAGCGCGCGGGTGTCCGGTGCGTACGGAAAGGCAATCTCGCAGCCCTCGCTGCGGCCGATCCAGTTGGCCTGCATGAGTTTCACGCGCTCAGGCCAGCCGGGAAGGTGTTCGAGCGCCGCGAGGAGCTCCCCGGCGTAGGCCGTGATGTTCAGGTAGTACATCGGGATCTCGCGCTTCTCGATGAGCGCGCCGGTGCGCCAGCCCCGGCCCTCGATGACCTGTTCATTGGCGAGTACGGTCTGGTCGACCGGATCCCAGTTGACGACGCCGGTCTTCCGGTAGGCGATGCCCCGCTCGAGCATTCGCAGGAAGAGCCACTGGTTCCAGCGATAGTACGCGGGCTGGCAGGTTGCGAACTCCCGGCGCCAGTCGATCGCCAGGCCGAGCGCCTGGAGCTGGCGCTTCATGTAGGCGATGTTGTCGTAGGTCCACTTCGCCGGCGCGACACGATTGCGGATCGCTGCGTTCTCGGCGGGCAGCCCGAAGGCGTCCCAGCCCATGGGCTGCAGCACCTCGCAGCCCTGCATGCGCATGAAGCGCGTGAGCACGTCCCCGATGGTGTAGTTGCGCACATGTCCCATGTGCAGCCTGCCCGACGGATAGGGGAACATCGAAAGGCAGTAGAACTTCCGCTGCGGATCGCCGGAAGCCGCACGCTCGTGCGCTTCGAAGAGGCGCTCGTCGTGCCAGCATGCCTGGGCGGCGCGTTCCACGGCCGCCGGGTCGTAACGTTCTTCCATGGGCAGGGTTTGCGTATTCTTGCGCTCGCTCGCGGAGCGCAAGAATACACGACTTCCCTGCGCCGCTATTCGACGCGGATCGGTACGAAGATCTGAGCCTGATCCCGCTCGATCAGCAATGCAACCGTCTTGCCGGCCTTGCGTGTCGCGGTACGCAGATCCGCGAGCGATTTCACGCGTGTGCCGTTCACACCGACGATGATGTCGCCCGGCTGCACGCCCGCCATGGCTGCCGGTCCGCTGACATCCTCAACGACCAGATAGCCCTCCGTTCCGGCCTGCTGGCGCTCCTCGGGTGTGAGCGGCCGCACGGCGAGTCCGAGCCGGCTGGACTCCTCGGGCTGTTCGCCGCCGCTCGCCGAACGTGAGGCATTGCGGCTCTGCGGCTCCTCGAGCTCACCCACACGCACGCCGATACGCTCGGCCTTGTGGTTTCGCCACACCTCGAGCTCGGCCTGTGTGCCGGGCCGGATGCCTGCAATGATGCCCGGCAGCTCTGAAGACCGGTCGACCGTGCGGCCGCCTGCACTCAGGATGACATCACCCGCCTTGATCCCTGCCTTGTCGGCCGGACCACCCCGCTCGACCGAGCTGACCAGCGCTCCGCGGGGCCGGTCGAGGCCGAAGGACTCGGCAAACTGGGCATTGACCTCCTGGATCGCAACGCCGATGCGGCCCCGCGTGACCTTGCCCGCCTTGACGAGCTGGGCTTCCACATCCATCGCAACATCGATCGGGATCGCGAACGACACGCCCATGTAGCCGCCCGTGCGGCTGTAGATCTGCGAGTTGATGCCGACCACCTCGCCATTCAGGTTGAACAGCGGACCGCCCGAATTCCCGGGATTCACGGCCACATCGGTCTGGATGAAGGGCACCAGGCTGCTCTCCGGGCCGAGCGCCCGCGCCGTGGCCGAGACGACGCCGGCCGTGACGCTGTTGTCGAATCCGAAAGGCGACCCGATCGCAACCACCCACTCGCCGGGACGCAGCTTCGCGGGATCGCCGAGCTTCACCGTCGGGAGGTTCTTCGCATCGATCTTGATCACGGCAACATCCGTGCGCCGGTCGAGTCCGACGACCTTCGCCGTGAACTCGCGCCGGTCCGTGAGCCGGACGGTCACCTCGCTGCTGTTGTCGACGACATGAGCATTCGTGAGGATGTAGCCATCGGCGGTCACGATGAAGCCCGAACCCTCGCCCCGGGCGGGCGGCGCATTGCGCGGGCCCGGCATGCCGAAGCGCCGGAAGAAGTCATAGAACGGATCGTTCGGCGACAGTCCGGGCGGCATGTTGGAGGTGGGCTCGCGCCGCGCGACGACATCGACGTTCACCACCGCCGGTCCATAGCGCTCGACAAGACCGGTGAAATCCGGGAGGGCCCGCACCACACCGGACGGCGCAGCCGTCGGCACCTCCCGCTGGGCCGCTGCCGGTGCCGTCTGGGCCGCGCGCTGCTGGTCTGCAGCCACCGCGGTCGAGGGACCGCCCGAACAGGCCGAAAACGACAATACCACCGCCACAACGCTCACCAGACAGCGTACGCATGCCAGATCAACCATCTTGGATTCCTCGCTCCGGATGATTCGAAACCACAATGCGTCCATAGACCGGTCCGGCTGTCGCAAAGTTCAAGTCGCTGCCGCGCGGGTCGCCCGCCGCAGAGTGCGCCAGCTCGCGCCCAGAAGCATCGCAGTGGCCAGCAGCACGACGGGCCAGTTGCCTGTCCGCGCGTACGGCGGCAGGCCCGCGCGCGGCACGATCTGCGCCCGCAGTACGGCCGGCTGGTACTGCGGCGCCTGCGCGACGATCCGACCGCGGGGATCTATGACCGCGGATATCCCGTCATTGGCTGCGCGCAGGGCAAACCGCGCCGCCTCGATCGCACGCATGCGGTAGATCTGCAGGTGCTGGTAGCGCGCGGTCGAGTGACCGAACCAGGCGTCGTTCGTCACGTTTGCGAGCACCGTCGCCTCCGTCAGCATGCCGAGCTGCGCACTGCCATAACCGTCCTCGTAGCAGATCGTGGGTGCGACAGCGACGCCCGCCGCCTCCAGCGGCTGCTGATGGCCGCTGCCGCGCGTGAAATCCGAGTACGGCAGACTCATCATCCTCAGCCAGCTGCGTACGAAGCCCGGTACGGGAAAGAACTCCGCGAAGGGCACGAGGTTCCGCTTGTCGTACCAGCCCACCTGCGCGCCGAGCGACAGGATCGAATTGTAGTAGCGGATCCGCCCGTCCATTTCTTCGGCGCGCACGAGCCCGAGCATGACCGAGGAGCCGCGTGCGTGGGCCTCGCGATACAGGCGGGCGAGATAGTCGGCGAGATTGTGCGCGAGCTCGGGCAGCGCAGACTCGGGCAGCAGCACGAGACCGGTGCCGAGTGCCTCGCGGGTCAGGCGCTCGTAGAGATCGAGCGTGTGCTGAAGGTTGCTGTCGATCCATTTGAGGTCCTGCGGGATGGCACCCTGAACGATCGCCACCGACAGCGGTGCACCCGCAGGGCGCGTCCACTCGATGCGCCCGAGGGCTGCGGCCGCGAGCCATGGCAGGGCGAGCACGGCCAGTGCAAGCCGGCGCTCGTTCCCGCGGCCGCGCACCAGTGTCAGCAATGCCCCGGATCCGAGGAGCAGCGCGAAGCTCAGCAGGTATACGCCGCCGACGGGCGCGAGCCGCGCGAGCCAGGTGTCGGTCTGGGAGTAGCCGAGCGAGAGCCAGGAGAACCCCGAGAGGAACCAGCCGCGCCACCACTCCATCAGCAGCCATGCCGCCGGCACCCCGAGGAGCCACCGCCTCGCGCCCTCCGGCGGCAGCCAGCGTGCGGCCACATAGCCGAGCGCAGCGTGATATGCACCCATGATGGCCACCAGGCCGAGCATCAGACCCACCGCCATCCATGTCGGCGCCTGCCCGAACACGTGGATGCTCACGTAGAGCCAGTACGTGCCCGCGGCGAAGGTGCCGAAGCCGAACCAGAAGCCGAGCGCCGCCGCACGCCGCGGCGGCTTGCCCTCCCACAGCCACATGAGCGCTGCAGGACACAGCACGGCGAGCGGCCAGAGATTCGCAGGCGCGAAGGCGAATGCGAGGAGTGCACCGGTGGCGAGTGCGAATCCGTTCTGTGCGGCGGCCCGGCGGACGATCGCGCCCGGCGCGGCGCCCCCGGATCTCACGGCGCGGTATCGCCGTCACTTCGCGACGGGCGTTCCTCGGGCGGCACCAGGTCGTGCGGCGTGATCACGCGCAGCGTGTCGACGCGCCGGCGGTCGGCGCGCACGACGCGCAGCTCGAGACCGTCGAGCATCACCGACTCGCCGCGTCGCGGCAGGCGCCCGAGCTGCTTCATGACCAGTCCGGCGACGGTGTCGAACTCCTCGTCCGGATAGCGCGTGCCGAAATACTCGTTGAAATCGTCGATACGCGTCGACCCGCGCACCGAGAACTGACGCTCGGCCTCCCTGCGGATGTCCTGGTCATCGTCGATGTCGTATTCGTCGGCAATCTCGCCGACGATCTGCTCGATCACGTCCTCGATCGTGACGAGCCCCGAGACCCCGCCATACTCGTCGACGACGATCGCCATGTGGTTGCGATTCCCGCGAAACTCCTTCAGCAGAACGTTCACGCGCTTGGCCTCGGGCACGAACACTGCGGGGCGTATGTATTCGCGGATATCGAAGCGTGCATGGGTCTCGTGATCCCACAGACGCAGCAGATCCTTCGCCAGCAGGATGCCGACGATGTCGTCGCGATCCTCGTCCATGACCGGGAAGCGCGAGTGGCCGGACTCCACCACGACCTGCAGCAGCCGCCCGGGCGGATCGTCACGGCGCACGAACACCATCTGCGCCCTGGGTATCATGATGTCGCGCACCTGCAGGTCGGAAACGGCGAGCACTCCCTCGAGCATGGGGAGCGCCTCGGCATCGACCAGCCCCCGCTCACCGGCCTCGCGCAGCACGGCGAGCAGTTCGGCGCGATCCTGCGGTTCGCCGGAAAGCGTCTGGGTGAGGCGGCGGATCCAGCGGCCCGTCGGACTGGTATCGCGCGCCATCAGACAGCGCTCCGATACGGGTTGGCGAAACCCAGCCGGCGAAGCACAGCCACTTCACGGCGCTCCATGCGCGCAGCCTCCGCAGCCGTGTGCTCGTGGTCGTAGCCGATCAGGTGCAGCGCGCCATGGACGATCAGATGCGCCCAGTGCGCACGCAGCGCCTTGCCCTGGGCGTGCGCCTCATCGCGCACCACGGCGGCACACACGACCAGATCGCCGAGCGGACGTGGTCGCGCCCCGACGAGACTCGCACGCGGCAGCCTGGCGGCAGGAAAGGAAAGAACGTTGGTGGGCGTGTCGCGTCCCCGGTAGCGGCGGTTCAGGCGCCGGCTCTCGGCCGCACCGACGATACACACACCGAGCTCGGCGCCTGCCCCACGGCGCCCGAGTGCCGCGCCCGCCCAGCTCTGCAGATCTGCAGCAGCCGGAGCCCATCTGCGCACCCTGCGCACGCAATCGAGCTGCAGGGGCCTGCGTTCACCGCTCACGGACGGCCATCCCCGGTTCCGGTCTGCGCCTCATAGGCCTGCACGATGCGCTGCACGAGCGGATGGCGCACGACATCCCTGGCATCGAAGAAGGCAAACGCCACGTCGCTCACGCCACGCAGCACATCGATTGCGTGGCGCAGTCCGGAAAGCTTGCCTGCGGGCAGATCGGTCTGCGTGACGTCCCCGGTCACCACCGCCTTCGAGCCGAAACCGATGCGCGTAAGGAACATCTTCATCTGCTCGATCGTGGTGTTCTGTGCCTCGTCGAGGATCACGAAGGCATCGTTCAGCGTACGCCCGCGCATGAAGGCGAGCGGGGCCACCTCGATGACGTTGCGCTCGATATGCCGCGCCACGCGATCGAAGCCCAGCATCTCGTAGAGCGCGTCGTACATTGGCCGCAGATACGGATCGACCTTCTGGGTGAGATCCCCAGGCAGGAAGCCGAGTCGCTCACCGGCCTCGACCGCCGGACGCACGAGCACGATACGTCGTACGCGATCCGCCTGCAGCGCCTCGACGGCACAGGCGACCGCGAGATAGGTCTTGCCGGTCCCCGCAGGGCCGACCCCGAACGTCAGGTCCCGCGCCCGGATACTGCCGAGATACTCGCGCTGCCGGGGACCGCGGGCACGGATGGTCCCGCGGCTCGTCCGCACGCCGGCCGGGTCATCCACGGCCGCTTCTTCCCCTGGCACAACAGTGGCCTCGCCGCCGGACGCAGGCACCCCGGAGGACTCTGATTCGCGCAGCGCCAGATGCGCACGCTCCGGCGTCACCTCCTCGAAGCGCGTGAGCGCGAACAGTTCGCGCAGCACAGTCTCGGCCGTGCCCGCGCTCGCGCCGCGCACCCGGAAAGACGAGCCGCGCCGGTTGATCTGCACCGCCAGCCGTGACTCCACCAGCCGCAGGTTCTCATCGAGCGGCCCACAGAGATTCGCGAGCCGCGCATTGTCGGCAGGCTCCAGATCGAATTCGCGGCTGGCCGCAGGAGCTGTGTTCGCCACGTGGGGTTTCAGGTACCGATCGTCGCAGCCAGGACACGCTCGGGCTCGCGTACGAGCAGGCGCCCGCGAAGCGAGTGCCGCATCGCCGCCGTGACGAGCACATCCGCGAAGCCGCCGATGAGCGACGGAGGGCCGGCGAAGTTCACCCAGCGATTGTTCTCCGTTCGTCCTGCGAGCTCGCGGGCATCACGCCGGCTGCGGCGCTCCACCAGTACGCGCTGAGGAGACCCCACCATCCCGGCGGAGATCGCCGCCGCCTGAGTTTCGAGCTGCGCCTGCAGGCGCTCCAGCCGCTGCTGCTTGACCGCCGGGGGCAGATCGTCCGCGAGTGACGCCGCCGGCGTCCCGGGACGGGGGCTGTAGAGGAAGCTGAAGGACTGGTCGAAACCGACCTCGTGCGCCAGCGCAAGCGTGGCCTCGAAGTCGCGCTCGCTCTCCCCGGGGAAGCCCACGATGAAATCCGAAGTGATCACGATATCGGGGCGCGCCCTGCGCAGCGTCCGGATCTTCTCCTTGAATTCCAGAGCGGTATAGCCACGCTTCATGAGCGCGAGGATGCGATCCGAGCCGCTCTGCACCGGCAGGTGCAGATGCCCGGCGAGCCTGGGCACGGTGGCAAAGGCCTCCACGAGGCTGTCCGTGAGCTCCACCGGGTGCGAGGTCATGAAGCGGATGCGCTCGATCCCCGGAATCGCCGCGACGTGGTGGATCAGCGTCGCGAGATCGACGATCGAGCCATCGCTCATCGCCCCGGCATAGGCGTTGACGTTCTGCCCGAGCAGCGTCACCTCGCGCACGCCCTGAGCGGCGAGGACGCGCACCTCGTCCAGGATCGGGTCGAAGGCGCGGCTCACCTCTTCGCCACGCGTGTAGGGTACGACGCAGTAGCTGCAGTACTTGCTGCAGCCTTCCATGACGGAGACGAAGGCCGCGGCACCCCCGGCACGGGGCTCGGGAAGCCGGTCGAATTTCTCGATCTCGGGAAAGCTCACATCGACGACCGCGCGACCCTCGCGCCGCAGCTCGCCGAGCATCTCGGGCAGGCGGTGCAGGGTCTGGGGGCCAAAGACCAGATCGACGAAGGGGGCGCGCTCCCTGAGCGCCTCACCTTCCTGGCTCGCCACGCACCCGCCCACGCCGATGATCACGTGGGGCCGCTGCGCTTTCAGCTGCCGCCACTCGCCGAGCAGCGAAAAGACTTTCTCCTGCGCCTTTTCCCGGACCGAACAGGTGTTCACGATCAGGACATCGGCGCAGCCGGGATCATCTGTGGGCCCGAGGCCCTCGGATTCCCGAAGCACGTCCGCCATGCGCGCGGAGTCGTACTCGTTCATCTGGCAACCGAAGGTCTTGATGTAATAGCAGCCGGGCATCGATCAGGGAGCACTCAGGGCTGTGCGCATTCTAGGGTAGCTTGGCGCAATGCGCCTCCCGGCACCGGTGTCAGAGGTATTTCTATGGAAAATCAATAACTTAATAGTGACTCCCCGCTGTTGCCCGGTGATCGGGCAGGTGCTCAGAACGGGATTTCGTCGTCGAAGCCCTCACCACGCTCGGTGCTCGATGCGACGCTCTCGACGGGCTCGCTGCGCCGTTCACGCGGCTCGGAAGCGGACCCACCGCCCCGCCCGCCGAGCATCTGCATCTCATTGGCGACGATCTCCGTCGTGTAGCGGTCGGTGCCACTCTTGTCCTGCCACTTGCGCGTGCGCAGCCGGCCCTCGATGTAGACCTGCGAGCCCTTGCGCAGGTACTCGCCTGCGATCTCGCCCAAGCGCCCGAACATCACCACCGTGTGCCATTCCGTATGCTCTTTCATCTCACCGCTCTGCCTGTCCTTCCAGCTCTCGCTGGTTGCGACACGCAGGTTCGCCACTGTGGAGCCCGAAGGCATGGCCCGGGTCTCCGGGTCCTGGCCGAGATGGCCGATGAGAATGACCTTGTTGATGCCGCGCGCCATGGACGCAAGCCCCGTTCGATTGAAGTTGAAACCATTGTAGCCATCCGGGGACCCGCCGCGCACCTGCGCGTTTGAGGCCCGTTCGCCCGGTTTTGAGACTCACGGCCCGGGCCGCTTACACTGCGACGCCATGCAGGAAATCCGCATCCGCGGCGCGCGCACTCACAATCTCCGCGGCATCGACCTCGATCTGCCCCGCAACCGCATGATCGTCGTCACCGGCCTCTCGGGCTCCGGCAAGTCCTCGCTCGCCTTCGACACGCTCTATGCCGAAGGTCAGAGGCGCTACGTCGAGTCGCTCTCAGTCTATGCACGGCAGTTCCTGTCCGTCATGGAGAAGCCGGACGTCGACTCAATCGAGGGTCTGTCGCCCGCGATTGCCATCGAACAGAAGTCCGGCTCGCACAACCCGCGCTCCACCGTCGGCACGGTCACGGAGATCCACGACTATCTGCGGCTGCTCTATGCCCGCGCCGGCATTCCACGCTGTCCCGAGCACGGCATCGACCTCGAAGCCCGGACCGTGAGCCAGATGGTCGACCAGGCACTGCAGCTGCCCGAGGGCACCGCGGCACTGCTGCTGGCGCCCCTCGTCGTGGCGCGCAAGGGCAGGCACGAGGAAGTGCTCGAGGGTCTGCGCACGCAGGGCTTCGTGCGGGTGCGCATCGACGGCGGGATCCACGAACTCGATGCAGTGCCCGCGCTCGACGCTCAGCGCAGGCACACCATCGAGGCCGTCGTGGATCGGCTGCGGATCCGCCAGGACGCCGCACAGCGCCTCGCAGAATCCTTCGAGACGGCACTTCGGCTCTCCGACGGCCTCGCAGGCCTGGCTTTCATCGACGAGCCGGCGCGTGCGGAACTGCTGTTCTCGAGCCGTCACGCCTGCCCGGTCTGCGGCTACAGTACTCCCGCGCTCGAGCCGAAGCTCTTCTCGTTCAACAATCCGGCGGGCGCCTGTCCCCACTGCGGCGGCCTCGGTGTCGAGGAATTCTTTGATCCCGGACGGGTGGTCATGCATCCGCATCTCTCGCTCGCGGGTGGCGCCGTACGCGGGTGGGACCGGCATAACGAGCATTACTTCCAGACCATCCAGGCGCTCGCCCGTCACTATCGCTTCGATGTCGAGACGCCCTGGGATCAGCTCCCCGCGCAGGCGCGCGAAATCGTGCTGCACGGCAGCGGCGCCGAAGCGATCCGGTTCCGCTATGTCCAGGCCGGCGGCGAGACCCTGCGCCGGAGGCATCCCTTCGAAGGCATCCTCCCGAACCTCGAGCGGCGCTACCGCGAGACCGGGTCGACCGCGGTCCGCGAAGCACTCGCACGTTACCTCGCCACGCGCTCCTGCCCGGAGTGTGCCGGCACGCGCCTCAATCGTGCGGCCCGCCACGTATTCGTCGGTGGCCGCACGCTCCCCGAGCTCAGCCGTCTCAGCATCGCTGGCGCCCTCGAGCACTGCCGCGGACTCGTGCCGGATGGCTGGCGCGGCGAGATCGCAGCCCGGATCCTCCGTGAGGTGAGCATGCGACTCGGCTTCCTCGTCGACGTCGGGCTCGGCTACCTGACCCTCGAACGCAGCGCCGACACGCTCTCGGGCGGTGAGGCGCAGCGGATCCGGCTGGCGAGCCAGGTCGGTTCCGGGCTCACGGGAGTCATGTATGTCCTCGATGAACCCTCGATCGGGCTGCACGCGCGGGACACCGGACGGCTGCTCGCCACGCTCGAACGCCTCCGCGATCTCGGCAACACGCTGATCGTCGTCGAACATGACGCGCAGACGATTCTCCGCGCCGACTACGTCGTCGACCTCGGACCCGGTGCGGGCGTGCATGGCGGCGAGGTCGTCGCGCGCGGGGCGCCGGGGCAGATCATGGAGAACGATGCTTCGCTCACGGGGCAGTATCTCGCAGGGCGCCGCACGATCGCGATCCCCGGGCAGCGTACGCCTCGTGATCCGCAGCGTTCACTGCGCGTGATCGGTGCACGCGGCAACAATCTTCGCGATCTGACCGTGGAATTTCCCATCGGACTGCTCACCTGCGTCACCGGCGTCTCGGGCTCGGGCAAGAGCACGCTCGTCAACGACACCCTCTGCCGGGAAGCGCGCACCCGGCTGCAGGGTGGGACGGGCCCGGCTGCACCGCTCGCGGGCCTCGAAGGCCTCGAGCAGATCGATCGGATCATCGATATCGACCAGAGCCCCATCGGGCGTACGCCCCGCTCGAATCCAGCCACCTATACCGGGGTCTTCACACCCATCCGGGAGTTGTTCGCGCAGGTGCCGGAAGCGCGGATGCGCGGCTACGATGCCGGACGTTTCAGCTTCAACGTCAAAGGCGGGCGTTGTGAGGCCTGTGAGGGTGAGGGCCTGATCAAGGTCGAGATGCACTTCCTGCCCGACGTGTACGTCCCCTGCGACGCATGCAGGGGCCAGCGATACAACCGCGAGACCCTGGACATCCGCTGGCGCGGCCGAAACATCTGCGAAGTCCTGGAGCTCACGGTCGAGGACGCACTGCGGCTCTTTCAGAATCTCCCGGCCATCGCCCCGAAGCTCCAGACGCTCGTGGATGTCGGCCTGTCCTACATCAGGCTCGGCCAGAGCGCCACGACGCTCTCGGGCGGCGAGGCCCAGCGGGCGAAGCTCGCACGCGAGCTCGCCAGGCGGGCCAGCGGCCGCACACTGTACGTTCTGGACGAGCCCACGACGGGGCTGCACTTCCATGATGTCGCACAGTTGCTCGCAGTGCTGCACCGGCTGCGCGACGAGGGCAACACGGTCGTCGTGATCGAGCACAACCTCGATGTCATCAGGACCGCGGACTGGGTGGTGGATCTCGGGCCGGAGGGCGGCGCCGGGGGCGGGCGGGTTCTTGCCTGCGGGACGCCCGAGCAGATCGCGGCCTGCGAAGCCTCATACACGGGCCAGGCTCTGCAACCACTCCTCCAGGAGAGGCGCCCGCCGCGCCTTGGTTGACCTTCGTCGCCGGAGGCACCATCGCCGCCACCGGCCAGATTGCCAATGCGAACCGTTCTCATCCATACTGCGCAGATGGACGGCTCCGCCATGGCCCTGCCACTCGACGATGCTCACGCACCCGAACGGGTCAGTCTCGGCGAGCTGGGCCCAGGCGACTGCGGAATCATCACGGCCATCGCACCGGACGCAGCCGGGTCCGTGAAGCTCGTGCAGCGTCTCCTGGAGCTCGGATTCGTACGAGGCGAAGCCGTGCGAGTCATTGCCGAGGCCCGCCCGGGTGGCGACCCCTTCGTCGTGAGAATCGGTGAGACCGTTCTCGCGATGCGCCGCGCGGAAGCGCAACCCGTCTGCATCGAACCCGATCCGGCCCACCCGCAGCGATGAGCGCATCGGCAGCTGCGGCGCACGACCTGCGGCTCTCACTCATCGGTATGCCGAACTGCGGCAAGACGGCGCTGTTCAATCGCCTCACCGGCAGCCGCCAGAAAGTCGCGAATTACCCCGGCGTCACGGTCGAACGCAAGGAGGGGCGGTTCATCGACCCGGTCAGCGGCCGGCGCTACCGCGTACTCGATCTGCCCGGTGCGTACAGTCTCGATGCGGCCTCACTCGACGAGGCGATCGCCCGGGATGTCGTGCTCGGCCGGCACGCGAGTGAGCCGTCGCCCGACGTGATCGTGTGCGTGCTCGATGCAACCAACCTGCGACTCGGTCTGCGCCTGGTCCTCGAACTCGGGCACCTCGGCCGGCCCATGATCGTGGCACTCAACATGAGCGACGTGGCGCGCGCGCGCGGGTATCGCCTCGACACCCACGCGCTCGCTCGTGCCCTGGGTGTCCCCGTGGTGGAGACCGTGGCCGTGCGCTCGGGTGGCGAACGGGCCCTGGTTGCCGCCCTGGAAAGCTGCCGGGCTGGCGCGTCGCCGGGCCGTGTCGAACCGCCCCGATTCACACCACCCGAAATCGAAGCCACGCAGCTCCACGCGCGGCGCATTCTGCGCGAGGCGGGTTACGCCGTCCCGCCGCGAGCCGCGATGCTCGCACGCCTGGACGGAATCGTGCTGCACCCCGTCGCTGGACCGATACTGCTCGCGATACTGCTGTTCGTGATCTTCCAGGCCGTCTTCAGCTGGGCAAGCCTCCCCATGGAGGCGATTGGTGCGTCCGTGGCGTCCGCGGGCCAGCTCATCGAGCGGGTCATGAACGAGGGGCCCCTGCGCAGTCTGCTGGTCGACGGCGTCATCGCCGGAGTCGGCAGCGTGCTCGTGTTCCTGCCGCAGATCCTGATCCTGTTTTTCTTCATCCTGGCGCTCGAGGATTCGGGTTATCTGCCCCGCGCCGCCTTCCTGCTCGATCGGCTGATGGGCAAGATCGGTCTCTCGGGTCGCGCCTTCATTCCGCTCCTCTCGAGCTTCGCCTGTGCCGTGCCCGGGATCATGGCGACGCGCACGATTCCCTCGCCCCGTGACCGGCTGGCAACGATCATGATCGCGCCGCTGATGACCTGCTCGGCGCGACTGCCCGTCTATGCGCTGCTGATCGGTGCCTTCGTGCCGGCGCGCTCGATCGCCGGTTTCAACCTGCAGGGCCTGGTGCTGTTCGGGCTGTATCTGGCCGGTGTGCTCGCCGCAATGGGGGTGGCCTTCGCGCTGAAGCGCACCTGGCTGCGCAGTGAAAAATATCCGCTGCTGCTCGAGCTGCCCGAATATCGCTGGCCGAACCTGCGCAACCTCGCGCTCGGACTCTGGGAGCGGATACGCATCTTCCTCGGGCGTGTGGGCACGATCATCCTGACGCTGATGGTCGTGTTGTGGTTTCTCGCCAGCCATCCCGCGCCGCCACCGGGGGCCCCCGGGGCAGCGATCCAGTACAGCTTCGCCGGCATGATCGGTCGTGCGCTGGAAGTCGTCCTGGCGCCGATCGGCTTCAACTGGCAGATCTCGATCGCGCTCGTGCCGGGGCTGGCGGCACGCGAGGTGGCGGTGGGCGCGCTGGGCACGGTCTACGCGCTGTCGGCCACTCCGGGGAGTGATATCGGGACCGCGCTGGTGCCTGTCATCTCAGGCACCTGGAGTATGGCAACGGGCCTCGCCCTGGTCGCCTGGTACGTCTTCGCGCCCCAGTGCCTCTCCACGCTGATCGCGGTGCGGCGCGAGACCAATTCCTGGCGCTACCCGCTGCTCGTCGTCGCCTATCTGTTCGTGCTGGCGTATCTCGCGGCCTTTCTCACGTATCGCGCGGCGCTGCTGCTGGGCGCAGGCTGACAGGAGACATCACCGTGTTCGAGGGTCTGGTCGTCGCCCTGCTCGTTCTTGCCAGCGCCGCTTACAGCGGCTGGCAGCTGTTGCCTGCCACAACGCGGGACAGGCTGCTGCGCAGTGTTGAACGTCGACTGCCAGCCGTCGTCGGCCGGCGCTTCAGGCAGGACTCGCATACGAGGACGCCAGCCTCGCGAGGCTGCGGTGGCTGTTCCCTGCGCCACTGAACCGGATTGCGGCTCGTCAGCTGCCATGCGGAACGCGATGCCCGCCTGAGTCGAAGATCTGGCGAACCTCGCCGTTGGCACAGCGCTCCTGATACCTGCCGCCCGTGTAGCGCACCACCACCCGGCGCCAGAAACTCACGGCTCCTGGGTTGCGCTGGTATTCGAGGATTTCCCAGCGTCCGGCAAAGCGGTCGAAGATGAGTCGCACCGCGCTCTCCCCGATTCCCCTGCGACGCAGCGGGCGCATCACGAAGAACTCCGCCATCCGGTAGTCGATGGGCGTCTGCATGCTCCGCCCGGAGTCGCGCACGACCATGGCGAAGCCGACAGGCTCGACTTCCCTGAGGATCAGCAGTGGGTATGCGCTCGGGTCGGTAAACCAGCGCGCAAGCTGATCGGGCTCACGATGGCCCACCTCGCCGAGCGCTGGGAAGACGCCGGTATTCAGCGGCGCGAGGTCATCGAGGTAATCACGGTACACGCTCTCCACCCAACGCTGATCGGCCTTCGACCGGCGCGCATCGCGCACGCTCACGCTCATGGATCCCGCTCCTCAGAAACGACGAGGCCCGGCCAGGCACGCTGCCTGACCGGGCCCCCGAGCCCTATGACTCGCGAAGCTGTAATTCCCGGGAATTACTGCTTCTGCGGAGCCTGCTCAGGCGCAGCCGGAGCAGCGGCCGGCGCAGCAGCCTCAGCGGCCGGAGCAGCAGCGTCAGCGGCCGGCGCAGCAGCCTCAGCGGCCGGAGCGGCCGGAGCCTCAGCGGCCGGAGGCGCAGCCTCCTGAGCGGGAGCGGTGCTGGCAACTTCCTGCTTGGCGCAGGCCGTCAGCGCAAGCGCCGCAACGAGGGCGCTGACTACGAGCTTGGCGTTCATTGATGTATACCCCAGAAGTATGGATTAAGAAGTCACTGTAATGCCGTACGGCAAACAAACGAGTTTGTTCGGCGACTCCGTGTCGCGGCGCGAATTCTATAGACTCGGACAATGATTTGAAACAGATCACACTGAACTGTTGCCGATCTGCGACAGTCCTGCGTCATCTCCGGGCATTCGGCCCCGTGGAGCGGGCGATGAGGTGCACGGCAGTCTGATGGAGCGCAAACGCATGCATCCGTCCCGCGATGAGTCCGCACAGCTTTACGACCGTCATTTTACCGAGATGATGCGCCAGACCGGTGCCGCACTCCGCGCCTGCGGGTACGACGCACTGCTCCTGCACTCAGGCACCGCACCGACCCTGTTTCAGGACGATCAGACCTATCCATTCAGGGCACAGGCTGCATTCAAGCTCTGGGTGCCGCTCGTGGATGCGCCGGACTGCTTCCTGTACCTCGAGCCCGGGGCACCCGCCGTGCTCGTCTTTCACCAGCCTCCGGGCTTCTGGAACAAGGCAGCCGACCCTCCCGAGGAGGACTGGACGTCGCACTTCGAGCTGCG
Source organism: Gammaproteobacteria bacterium (assembly GCA_016707425.1). Classification (GTDB taxonomy): domain Bacteria; phylum Pseudomonadota; class Gammaproteobacteria; order Steroidobacterales; family Steroidobacteraceae; genus JADJHU01. The sequence goes on along the minus strand of JADJHU010000015.1, from coordinate 972,401 downwards.
CCTCGCCGGAGACCGCGCGGCCGCGCGGCGCGCACTCCCGGCCAGCCTCGCCCGCACCGCATTCATCGGCGAGCCGTTCCCGGAACTTTCGGGCTTTGGGCTCGCAGCGATCAACCCTGCGCGCCTGATCGCCCGGCTCCATTTCGCCCGCGCACGCAAGACGCCCTGGCAGATCGAATGCCTCCGTCGTGGCAGCCGGGGGGCTGCCCATGCGCACCTCGCCGCCGCGCACGCCTTCCGGTCCGGCGGTTCAGAGTTCGCGATCGAGCTCGCCTTTCTCGCCGCCTGCGGCCTGCGTGAACAGGAGCTGCCGTACAATCCCATCGTCGCCTTGAACGAAAACGGTGCCGCCCTCCATTACCAGATGCTCGCCCGCACCCCGCCGGCCGGGCATCACTCGCTGCTCATCGACGCGGGGACCGAATTTTCCGGTCTCGCCACCGACGTCACGCGCACCCATTGCGCCCGGGACCCGGATTTCACGGCCCTGATCGCCGCGATGGACACGCTCCAGCAGCGTCTCTGCACACACGTGCGGCCCGGGCTCGACTGGCGCGCGCTGCATCTCCTGGCTCACCGGCTGATCGCGGAGCTCCTCCGGGATGCCGGCATCATTCGCTCACACAGTGAAGAAGCACTGGAAAGCGGCCTCTCGACGGTCTTCTTTCCGCATGGCGTCGGACACCTGCTCGGCCTGCAGGTCCACGATGTGGGCGGAACGATGCTCAGCCCCGAGGGTGGCGAGATCGAGCGCCCTCCCGGTCACCCGCATCTGCGGCTCACCCGGGTTCTGGAGGAGGAGTGGGTCGTGACCGTGGAGCCCGGGATCTATTTCATCGACGAACTCCTCGCCGCGGCCCGCAACCCGCCATTCGGCAGGCACATCAACTGGTCGCGCGTCGAGGCCCTGCGCCGCTTCGGCGGCATCCGCATCGAAGACGATCTCGTCGTGACCCGGACTGGCCACGAGAACCTCACGCGCGATGCATTCCGCGCAGCCGCTGCCCCGGCGCTCAGCGCCTGGCCAGCAGGTCGCGGATCTCCTGAAGCAGCGATTCCGACTTCGTCGGCAGAGGAACTGGTATCGCGTGGGGCTCGGGCGGCCTCTTCAGGCGATTGATGCCCTTGATCACGAGGAAAAGCGCGAAGGCAATGATCGCGAACTCGAAAACCGTCTGAATGAACGCGCCGTACCTGAACAGCACAGGCGCTCCTGCGGGATCGGTTCCGATCTGCACGGCCAGGTCCTTGAAGTTCACGCCGCTGATGGCGAGACCGATCGGCGGCATGACGATATCGTTGACGAGCGACGTCACGATCTTCCCGAACGCGGCACCGATGACGACACCGACCGCGAGGTCGATGGCGTTGCCCTTGATCGCGAATTCCTTGAACTCGGAAGCGAGACTCATCGCAGCATCCCCCCGAAGCTGTGGCGCTCGCGATCAGTCTACCGCAAAGACAGAGAAGCCGGATCGCCACCGCGGCACCCGGCCTCTCCCTGTCGCCCTATTGCGCGGTCTGCAGGCTTTCGCCTCAGGCAGCCTTCCGGCGCTTCAGCTTGCCAGGCTCCGCTGCTGCGGAAGCGGGTGTCTCGGCGGGCCCCTCCACGAGCTGCATGAGCGCCATGGGCGCCGAATCGCCCGCTCGCGGCATCATGCGCAGGATGCGTGTATAGCCACCCGGGCGTGCGCGGAAGCGGGGACCCAGGTCAGTGAAGAGCTTCTCCACGACGCTGACGTCGCGCAGGCGCGCGAATGCGAGGCGACGATGCGCCTCCGAGTCGGTCTTGGCGAGCGTGATCAGCGGCTCGACCACGCGGCGCAGCTCCTTGGCCTTGGGCACCGTGGTACGGATCGTCTCGTGCCGCAGCAGCGACACACTCATATTGCGCAGAAGCGCATGCCGGTGCGGACTGTTGCGCGACAGCTGCCGTCCGGAAAGTCGATGACGCATGGAATCCCCCGCCTCAGAGCGTGCCGCGGTCTTCGTCGTGCCTCAGCCCGGCGGGCGGCCAGCCGTCGAGCCGCATGCCGAGCATCAGGCCGTGGCTCTGCAGCACTTCCTTGATTTCCGTGAGCGATTTCTTGCCGAGGTTCGGTGTGCGCAGGAGTTCCACCTCCGTGCGCTGCACGAGGTCGCCGATGTAGTGGATGTTCTCGGCCTTGAGGCAGTTGGCGCTGCGCACGGTGAGTTCGAGCTCATCGACCGGCCGCAGCAGCAGCGGATCGAACTGCATCTCGGCGACCTTGGAAACCGCTTCGTCCTCGCCCTGCAGATCGACGAAGACCGAGAGCTGGTCCTTGAGAATCGAGCCTGCCCGCCGGATTGCCTCCTCGGCATCGATCGTGCCGTTGGTCTCGATCTCGAGCACCAGCTTGTCGAGATCGGTGCGCTGCTCGACGCGGGCGGCGTCCACGGCGTAGGTGACGCGGCGCACGGGCGAGAAGGAAGCATCGAGCTGCAGACGCCCGATCGGGCGGCTCTGCTCCTCGAAGACTGCCCTCTGCGCTGCAGGACGGTAGCCGCGGCCACGCTCGATACGCAGCACCATCGACAGCTCGCCGGCCTTCGTGAGGTTTGCGATCACGAGCTCCGGATTGACCACCTCGACGTCATGATCCATCTGGATGTCGCCGGCCTTGACCGGGCCAGGGCCTTTCTTGTGCAGGCGCAGCTCGGCACTGTCGCGGCTGTGCATGCGGATCGCCACCTGCTTGAGGTTGAGCAGGATGTCCACCACGTCCTCCTGGACGCCCTCGATGCTGGTGTACTCATGCAGCACGCCGGCGATCTCGGCCTCAGTGATGGCACTGCCGGGCATGGAAGACAGCAGCACGCGGCGAAGGGCATTGCCGAGCGTGTGGCCGAAGCCTCGCTCGAACGGTTCAATCACCACGCGCGCCTGGCGCGGCGCGAGAGGCTGGACCTTCACGAGGCGGGGCTTGAGGAATTCGGTCACTGATCCTTGCATACGATTTGGCTCCACGAGAGCTCGCGGCTCACAGCCTGCAGCTTCATTACTTCGAATACAGCTCGACGACCAGATTCTCGTTGATATCGGGCAGGACATCCTCACGGGACGGGATCTGCCTGAAGACGCCGCGCATCTCCTTGTCGTTGACCTCGACCCACTCGGGCAGGCCGACCTGGGTGCTGATCGACATCGCGCTCTGGATGCGCAGCTGCTTGCGGGCCTTCTCGCGCACCTGCACGACATCACCGGCCTTGAGCTGGTAGGACGGGATCGTCACCGGCTTCTCGTTCACGGTGATCGCCTTGTGGTTTACCAGCTGACGGGCCTCGGCGCGCGTCGCCGCAAATCCCATGCGGTAGACGACATTGTCGAGCCGGCACTCGAGCAGCTTCAGCAGGTTCTCGCCGGTCGAGCCCGCACGCCGCGTGGCCTCGTGGTAATAGTTGCCGAACTGGCGCTCGAGCACGCCGTACATGCGCCGCAGCTTCTGCTTCTCGCGCAGCTGCACACCGTAGTCGGAGAGCCTCTGACGGCGCTCGCCCTTGACGCCTCCGGGCGGCACGGTGAACTTGCACTTGCTCTCGAGAGCCTTGACACCGCTCTTGAGGAACAGATCCGTGCCCTCGCGGCGAGCGAGCTTGCACGTGGGACCGATATAACGCGCCATCTATGGAATCCTCCGGCGCCTCAAACGCGCCGCTTCTTCGGCGGACGACAGCCGTTGTGAGGAATCGGCGTCACGTCCGAAATGCTGGTGATCTTCAGGCCGCAGGCATTCAGGGCCCGCACGGCGGATTCGCGACCCGGCCCCGGACCGCCCACGCGCACCTCGACGTTGCGGACCCCATGCTCCTGGGCCGCCGTGCCCGCCTTCTCCGCCGCCACCTGTGCGGCAAAGGGCGTGCTCTTGCGCGATCCGCGAAAGCCGCAGCCGCCCGAGGTCGCCCAGGAAAGCGTATTGCCCTGCCGGTCGGTGATCGTGATGATCGTATTGTTGAAGGAAGCGTGGATGTGCGCGATCGCATCGAGCACGTTCTTGCGCGCCTTCTTCGGCTTCTTGGCGCCGCCCGCGGCGGCGCCCTGCTTCTGTTCAGCCATCTGTGTCTCTTTCCTCCGGAGCTATCCGCTGCCCGTCGTCAGCGCGCTCAAGCCTTGCCGGGCGGAGCGTTCAGCTTCACCGCCTGCTTGCGCGGACCCTTGCGGGTGCGCGCATTGGTGCGCGTGCGCTGTCCGCGCAGAGGCAGCCCCCGGCGATGGCGCACGCCGCGATAGCAGCCCAGATCCATCAGCCGCTTGATGTTCATCGACACCTCGCGACGCAGATCGCCCTCGACGGCAAACTTCGCGATCTGCGAGCGGATCGCGGTGATCTCCGCCTCTGTCAGATCCTTGACCTTGGTCGTGGGGTCGACCCGGGCGGCCACACAGGCTGCCCGTGCACGGTTCCTGCCCACGCCATAGATATGTGTGAGCCCCACCCACACGTGCTTGTTCATCGGAATGTTGATACCGGCTATGCGTGCCATGACTTAACCCTGTCGCTGTTTGTGACGCGCGTCGGACGAGCAAATGACGTAGACGACGCGCCTGCGCCGCACGATCTTGCAGTTCTTGCACATCTTCTTGACCGATGGCCGTACTTTCATCTGAATCTCTCCAGGAACCTCAGCCGCGTGCAGCCGGTCCGCCGCGGCCGTAGCCGAGCAGGTTCGCCTTCTTCAGCAGCCCAGGATAATGGTGGGACATGAGGTGCGCCTGCATCTGCGCCATGAAGTCCATGACCACCACCACCACGATCAGAAGCGATGTGCCTCCGAACTGGAAGGGCACGCCCTGAGACGAGATCAGGATCTCCGGCAGCAGGCACACGCCCGTGACGTAGACCGCACCCCAGAGCGTCAGTCGCGTCAGGACCCTGTCGATATACTCGGCGGTCTGCTGGCCCGGGCGGATGCCCTGGATGAAGGCGCCGGACTTCTTGAGGTTGTCCGCCGTATCCCGCGCATTGAAAACCAGGGCGGTGTAGAAGAAGCAGAAGCCCATGATCAGCAGCGCATAGATCACCAGGTGCAGGGGCTGGCCGTAGCCGAGCGCCGCGGCTACGTTCTGCAGAAACACGCCCACACCCGTCTCGTTGTTCGCGCCGAAGAAGCTGGCGATGGTCGCCGGGAACAGCAGCAGACTCGAGGCGAAAATCGGCGGAATGACACCGGACATGTTGAGCTTGAAGGGCAGGTGCGACTGCTGGCCCATCATCATGCGCCTTCCGACCTGCCGCTTCGCGTAATTCACGGCGATGCGCCGCTGAGCCCGCTCGACAAACACGACGAACGCGGTGACGCCGAGCACGATGATGATCAGCAGGAGCGCGAACGGACCGCTCATCTCGCCGGTATTGACCGAGCCAACGGTGTTGCCGACCGCGCCGGGGAGCCCGGCGACGATGCCCGAGAGGATCAGCATCGAGATGCCGTTGCCGATTCCGCGCTCGGTGATCTGCTCGCCCAGCCACATCAGGAACATGGCTCCCGTCACCATGGTGACGGTGGCGGTAAACAGGAACTGCCAGCCGGGGACGATCACCATGCCGCCATTCTGCAGCGCCACGGCCGCACCCAGACCCTGGAAGGCCGCAAGCATCACGGTGAGATAGCGCGTGAGCTGCGTGAGCTTGCGCCGGCCGGACTCGCCTTCCTTGCGGTACTCCTCGAGCTGGGGCACGACCATCGACATCATCTGGATGATGATCGAGGCCGAAATGTAGGGCATCACGCCCATCGCAAAGATCGACAGCCGCGAGAGCGCGCCGCCGGAGAACATGTTGACGATGCCGAGAATGGTGTTGGACTGATCGCGGAAGAAGTCCGCGACCCTGGCCGGGTTGATGCCGGGCACGGGAATGAACGTGCCGATGCGGTAGACCACCAGCGCCCCGATCAGGAACAGCAGTCGACTGCGGATCTCGCCGAAGCGAGCCGCATCTCCCAGACTGACCCCCGGATTGAATGCTGCGTTGGCCAAGAACCGTCCCCGTGATCTCCGTCCTGTCTGCCGTCGGTGCCGTTCAGGTCTCGACCGTGCCGCCCGCGGCCTCGATCGCCGCGCGCGCGCCACGGGTCGCCGACACGCCCCTGAGCGTCACCGCACGGGCGATCGTCCCCGAGAGCACGACCTTTGCGCGCTCGGTACCCGCCGGAACGATGTTCGCCTGCTTGAGCGCGGCGAGATCGATGACCGCGGCGTCGACCCTGGCGAGCTCGTCGAGGCGCACCTCGGCACGCGTCGACTTCAGGGCTGAACGGAAGCCGACCTTGGGCAGGCGCCGCTGCAGCGGCATCTGGCCGCCCTCGAAACCCACCTTGTGATAGCCGCCCTTGCGCGCGCGCTGCCCCTTGACGCCACGGCCGCAGGTCTTCCCCTGGCCAGCGGAGGCGCCCCGCCCCACGCGCAGCCGCGGACGCCGGGAACCCGGAGCCGGTTTGAGTGTATTCAGACGCATCGGTTCGCTCGCTTCCCGCTGTGCACTGTCAGCTTCTCTCGACCTTCAGGAGATGCACCGCGGCGCGGATCATCCCGCGGTTCTCCGGCGTATCCACGACCTCGATGCTCTGGTGACAGCGGCGCAGGCCGAGGCCGCGCACCGAAGAGCGGATGTTCCCGAGCTGTCCGGCGAGGCTCTTCACGAGCGTCACCTTGAGCTTGCTGGTCTGGGCCATGGCTCAGGCTCCAAGCAGTTCATCGAGGGTCTTGCCGCGCTTGGCCGCAATCTCCTCGGGTGCGCGGATCCGGGCAAGCGCATCGACCGTTGCGCGCACGACGTTGATCGGATTGCGCGAGCCGTAGCTCTTCGCCAGCACATTGCGCACGCCGGCACACTCGAGGACCGCACGCATCCCGCCCCCGGCGATCACGCCCGTGCCGTCGGAAGCGGGCTGCATGTACACGCGCGTCGCTCCGTGCGCCCCCTTCACTGCGTAGTGCAGGGTGTCGTTGCGCAGGGCGACGTTGACCATGTTCTTGCGTGCCTGGGCCATCGCCTTGGAGATCGCAACCGGCACCTCACGTGCCTTCCCGAAGCCGAAGCCCACGCGCCCCGCGCCGTCGCCGACGACCGTGAGCGCGGTGAACCCGAACTGTCGGCCGCCCTTCACGACCTTCGCGGTGCGATTGACGGCCACGAGCTTCTCGAGATACTCGTCGCCCGCCTGATTCTTCTCGACTCTAGCCATATTCAGTTCCTGCCTCAGAACTCGAGCCCGGCTTCACGCGCGGCCTCAGCGAGGGCCTTCACACGGCCGTGATACTGGAAACCCGAGCGGTCGAAGGCCACCCGGCTGATGCCGGCGGCCTTTGCGCGTTCCGCAATCGCCCGCCCGACGGCCTTCGCCGCCTCGACGTTGCCCGTCGTCGCCAGGCCCTGGCGCACCGCCTCCTGCAGCGTCGACGCAGCGGCAAGCACCTGGCCGCCACCCGCATCGAAAACCTGCGCATAGATATGGCGCGGCGTGCGGTGAACGCTCAGACGTGGCGCGCCGAGCTCGCGGATCTTGGCGCGCGTCTTCACTGACCGGCGCGTGCGCCGCTGTTTCTTGGTGATGTTCATGTCCTGGCCGTCCGCTACTTCTTCTTGCCCTCTTTGAGCACGATCTGCTCGTCCGCGTAGCGCACACCCTTGCCCTTGTAGGGCTCGGGTGGGCGGATCTCGCGGATCCTGGCAGCGACGTGGCCCACGAGCTGGCGATCGATGCCCTTCACCAGGATCTCCGTCTGGCTCGGCGTCTCGATGCTGATGCCATCCGGAATCGGAAAGGTCACGGGATGCGAGAACCCGAGCGTGAGGGCAAGCGCCTTGCCCTGCACTGCGGCACGGAAGCCGACACCGACCAGCTCGAGCTTGCGCTCGTAGCCCCGGCTCACGCCCTGCACCATGTTTGCGAGGTGTGCACGCGTCGACCCGGCACGAGTGCGCTCCCCCTCGCCATACTTCACGGCGAGGCGCCCGTCCTCCTGCACGACCTGCACACCCGCCACCAGCGGCAGGGTGAGTGAACCCTTCGTGCCCTTGATCACGACGCTGTCCCCACTCACCGTGGCAGTGACACCCTGGGGCAGTTCGACCGGCTTCTTGGCGACTCTACTCATGAGCTGCGCGTCCCATCACGCCACAATGCACAGTACTTCGCCGCCCTGGCCGATCGCACGCGCCTGGCGGTCCGTCATCACGCCCTTCGGCGTCGAGACGATCACCGTGCCCATGCCGCCGAGAACCTTCGGCAACTCGTCCTTGCCGCGGTAGATGCGCAGACCCGGGCGGCTGATCCGCTCGAGCCGATCGATCACCGGACGGCCTTCGTAATACTTGAGCTCGATCGTAAGAGTGCGCCTGACGCCGTCACCCCCCTCGCGGAAATCCGCCACGTAGCCCTCGTCGCGCAACACCTTCACCACCGCAGATTTCAGCCGCGAGGAGGCGATGCTCACCTCCGTCTTGCGGGCTGCCTGCGCGTTGCGAATGCGCGTGAGCAGATCGGCTATCGGATCAGTCATGCTCATGCTCGTTGCGCTCCTTACCAGCTCGCCTTGCCGAGGCCGGGAATCTCGCCGCGACTCGCCACCTCGCGGATTTTGGTGCGCGCGAGGCCGAACTTGCGGTACACGCCGCGCGAGCGGCCGGTGATCTGGCAGCGCTTGCGCTGGCGGGTGGGACTCGCATCCCGGGGGAGCTGCTGCAGTTTCACCTGCGCAGCGGCGCGATCCTCGGGAGAGGTGCCCGGATTGCGGATCTGCTCCTTCAGCCGGGCACGCTTCGCGGCATACTTCTGTGCCGTCTTCGCCCGGCGCTTCTCGCGCTCGACCATGTTCGTCTTGGCCATGCGAATGCCGTCCTCTTACTTGCGGAACGGGAAGTTGAAGGCTTCGAGCAGCGCCCGCCCGTGCCTGTCATCCTTCGCCGTCGTCGTGATCGTGATGTCCATGCCCCGCACCTGGTCGACCTGGTCGTACTGGATCTCGGGGAAGATGATCTGCTCCCTCACTCCGAGGCTGTAGTTGCCGCGCCCGTCGAAGGACCGCGGCGAGATGCCGCGAAAGTCACGCACGCGCGGCAACGCGATGCTGATCAGCCGGTCGAGGAACTCGTACATGCGCGCACCGCGCAGCGTCACCTTGCAGCCGATCGGAAGGTTCTCGCGCACCTTGAAGGCCGCGATGGACTTCTTCGCCTTGCAGAGCACGGGCTTCTGACCCGTGATCTTCGTGAGATCGCCCACTGCCGCATCCATGATCTTGCGGTCGGCGACCGCCTCGCCGACTCCCATGTTGACCGTGATCTTCGCGATGCGCGGCACCTGCATGGGATTGGAGAGCCCGAGCTCCTTCGTGAGCCGGGGCACGACGTTTTCGCGGTAGTACTGCTGTAGCCTGGCCGTTGCCATTGCCTGACCTTCGCCGACGCTCAGGCGTCGATCATTTCGCCATTCGACTTGAAGAAGCGCACGCGCTTGCCATCGGCCAGCGACTTCACGCCCACCCGGTCGCCCTTCTTGGCGGCCGGATTCCAGATCGCCACTTTCGATGCGTGCAGGGGCATGGCCTTCTCGACAATGCCGCCCTGCGTGCCCTGCTGCGGATTCCCCCGCTGGTGCTTCTTCGCCATGTTCACGCCCTCGACGACCACCTGGCCGCCTTCGAGCACCTCGATCACCGCGCCACGCCGGCCCTTGTCGCTGCCGGAGATCACGACGACCTGATCGCCCTTCCTGATCTTCCTCATGGCCTACAGAACCTCTGGAGCGAGCGAGATGATCTTCATGAATGCCTGCGTGCGCAGCTCGCGGGTCACCGGCCCGAAGATGCGCGTGCCGATCGGCTCGAGCTTGTTCGTGAGCAGGACCGCCGCATTGCCATCGAAGCGGATCAGCGAGCCATCCTGGCGGCGCACGCCCTTGCGGGTACGCACCACGACTGCGTCGTACACCTCGCCCTTCTTCACCTTGCCGCGCGGAATCGCTTCCTTCACGCTCACCTTGATGACATCGCCGACGGTCGCATAACGGCGACGCGTGCCGCCGAGCACCTTGATGCACATGAGCGTGCGCGCACCGCTGTTGTCGGCTGCGTTCAGCATCGTTCGCAACTGGATCATGCTGCCACCTCTGCCTTGCCCGGTCTCAGACGCCCGCGCGGGAGACGACTTCCAGAAGTCGCCACGACTTGCGCCGCGAGAGCGGCCGGCACGGCACGATGGTCACCGTATCGCCCTCGCGCGACTCGCTGTTCTCGTCGTGAGCGAGGAGCCTGGTCGTGCGCCGGACGAACTTGCCGTACTGCGGATGTCTGATCAGCCGTTCGATCTCGACGGCGATCGTCTTGTTCATGCGGTTGCTGACCACACGCCCGGTGAGGGTGCGCCTGCCCTTCTGCCCGGATACCTGCTCCGTCGTGCTCACTTGCGTCCCTCCGCCGTGCGCTGCTCGCGCATCACCGTCTTCACCCGCGCGATGCTGCGGCGCACCTTGCCGAACTGGTCGGGCTTCACCTCCTGCCCGGTAGCCCGCTGCATGCGCAACGCGAACTGCTCCTTGCGCAGCTTCAGCAGCTCCTCGTTCAGTGCGGCCGCAGTCTTGCCACGGAGATCCTGTACGCTCATCAGCGAACCTGCCGTTTCACGAACATGGTGGGTACCGAGATCTTCGCGCTGGCCAGGCGAAACGCCTCCCGCGCAGTCGCCTCATCCACGCCTTCCATCTCGAACAGCATCTTTCCGGGCTGCACCTTGGCGACCCAGTACTCGACGTTGCCCTTGCCACTGCCCATGCGCACCTCGAGCGGCTTCTTGGTGATCGGAACATCGGGAAAAACCCGGATCCAGATCTGCCCGCCGCGCTTCACGTGCCGCGCCATCGCGCGGCGCGCCGCCTCGATCTCGCGTGCGGTCATGCGGGCACGGCCCGTGGCCTTCAGGCCGAACTCGCCGAAAGACACGGCGCTCCCGCGCTGGGCGAGGCCCGCGTTGCGGCCCTTGAACTGCTTTCTGTACTTGGTGCGTTTGGGTTGAAGCATGCTCTTAGCTCACCGCTGGCAGCCACCGGCTGCCAGTGTCCGTCTCCTCACGCCGCAGCCGGGGGTTCAGTCACGGCAGCCCCCGAAGGAGCCGCCGGAATCGCCTGCGCGGCGTCACCTTCAGGCACCTGCTCGAGCTCGGTCTGTTCGAAGACCTCGCCCTTGAAGATCCACACCTTGACACCGATGACGCCGTACGTGGTCTTCGCCTCGGCGAACCCGTAGTCGATGTCGGCACGGAAGGTGTGCAGCGGAATGCGCCCCTCCCGGTACCACTCGGTACGGGCGATCTCGGCGCCGTTCAGCCGGTCCGACAGGCGCACCTTGATGCCGAGCGCGCCGCTGCGCATGGTGCTCATCACCGCCCGCTTCATGGCGCGGCGGAACATCACGCGCTTCTCGATCTGCTGCGCGATGCCATCGGCCACCAGCTGCGCATCGAGCTCGGGCTTGCGGATCTCGGCAATGTTCAGGCGCACGTCGGTGACCGGCATCCCCAGGAGCTTTGCCGTCTCGACGCGCAGCTTTTCGATGTCCTCACCCTTCTTGCCGATCACGATACCGGGCCGCGCGGTCTGGATCGTGATGTTCACTTTCTTGGCTGCGCGCTCGATCTGGATGCGACTCACCGATGCATCGGCCAGCCGGCGCCTGAGGAAGTGGCGCACCTGGAAGTCGGTATACACCTGCGCCGGGAACAGCTTCCTGCCCGCATACCACTTCGACGACCAGTCGCGTGTGATGCCGAGCCGTATCCCGAGCGGATTGACCTTCTGACCCATGCCTCAATCCTTCCTGCCGTCGCTCACGACGACGGTGATGTGGCTGTTGCGCTTCACGATGCGTGCGCCGCGGCCCTTGGCGCGCGCTGCGAAACGCTTCAGCACCGGAGCCGTATCGACGTGGATGCGGTGCACCCTGAGCTCGTCCACATCGGCGCCGTTGTTGTTTTCGGCGTTGTCGACGGCGGACTTCAGCACCTTGTGCACCAGTTTCGCGCCCTTCTTGGGCATGAACCTGAGTGTCGCGAGCGCGCTGCCGACAGGGAGGCCGCGCACGGTGTCGGCGACCAGACGGCATTTCTGCGGCGAGATGCGCGCATGACGGAGCTTTGCGGAAACTTCCATCGCTCGGACTCTCCTCAGCGGGCCGATTCGGCCTTGCGGTCGCCGGAATGCGCCTTGAACGTGCGCGTCGGGGCGAATTCGCCGAGCTTGTGCCCGACCATGTTCTCGGTGACCAGCACCGGCACGTGCTGCCGTCCGTTGTGCACGGCAATCGTCAGACCGACCATATCGGGCACGACCATCGAGCGTCGCGACCAGGTCTTGATCGGCTTGCGATCGTTGCGGGCGGCCGCGGCCTGCACCTTCCTGGCCAGGTGCAGATCGACGAACGGGCCTTTCTTCAGTGAACGTGGCATATCGGTTACCTGATCCGGTTCCTGCGGCGCTGCACGATCATGCTGTCCGTGCGCTTGTTGCTGCGCGTCTTCAAACCCTTCGTATTCCAGCCCCAGGGTGAGACCGGATGCGGATTACCCTGGCCCGACCGGCCCTCGCCGCCGCCGTGCGGGTGGTCGACCGGGTTCATCGCCGCACCACGCACCGTCGGGCGGATCCCGCGCCAGCGCTTCGCACCTGCCTTGCCGTAGCTGCGCAGGCCGTGCTCGTCGTTGGACACCTCGCCGATGGTCGCGCGGCACTCTACGTGCACCTTGCGCATCTCGCCCGACTTGAGCCGCACGTAGGCGTACAGACCCTCGCGCGAGGTGTACTGCACCGAAGTGCCGGCACTGCGCGCCAGCTGACCGCCCTTTCCGGGTTTCAGCTCGACGTTGTGCACGGTCGTACCGACCGGGATGTGGCGCAACTGCATGGCATTGCCCGGCTTGATGGGAGCCTCTGCGCCACTGCGGACCTCGTCGCCCGCCGAGAGGCCCTTGGGTGCGATGATGTAGCGACGCTCACCGTCACGGTACCTGACGAGCGCAATGTGTGCCGTGCGATTGGGATCGTACTCCAGCCGCTCGACCACGCCGGCGATGCCGTCCTTGTCGCGCCTGAAATCGATGAGACGGTACTTCTGGCGCGAGCCACCGCCGACATGGCGCGTGGTGATACGCCCCGAATGATTGCGCGCGCCCGTCTTCTGCTGGTGCACGGTGAGCGAAGCCCACGGCGCCCCCTTGTGCAGGTGCGAGCGGTCGATCCGCACCTGGAAGCGCGTGCCCGGAGAAGTCGGTTTGAGCTTGAGCAGAGCCATGATGGATTCCTCGCGGCCGAGCCTCAGGCTCTCACCCGCGCCTCGTAGTCGATCGTCTGGCCCTCGGCCAGGCTCACGTAGGCCTTCTTCCAGTCCTGGGTGCGCCCGGTCGTGCCGCCGAAGCGGCGCGCCTTGCCCGGCTCGTTGGCCACCTGCACGCCGCGCACCTTGACGCCGAACATGAGCTCGACGGCCTGGCGGATGTCGGTCTTGCTCGCATCCCGCCTGACACGAAAGGTGTACTGGTTGTGGTTCTGCATGGCCAGAGAGGTCTTCTCGGTCACATGCGGCGCGAGCAGCACGGTCATGAGTCGTTCCTTGCTCACTGCAGGCGCTCCTCGATCATCTTCACGGCTCCGACGGTCATCAGCACCTTGTCGTGCGCGGCGAGACTCACGGGATTGAGCGCCGCGGCCGGCAGCACCTCGACGTGTGGCAGGTTGCGCGCGGCGAGGAACAGCTTCTCGTCGACCGCGTCCACGACGATCAGCACATCGTCGAGCGCAAGGGTCTTCAGCCGTTCGACCAGCCGTTTCGTCTTGGGCTCCTCGAGCGCCAGACCCTCGGTGACCAGCAGCCGATCCTGGCGCGCGAGTTCCGAGAGCATCGAGCTGATGGCACCGCGATACATCTTGCGGTTGACCTTCTGGCCGAAGTCGCGCGGCCGTGCCGCGAACGCCCTGCCACCGCCCACCCAGATGGGACTGCGGATCGAGCCGGCACGCGCCTGGCCGGTACCCTTCTGGGACCAGGGCTTCTTGCCGCCACCGCGTACCTCGGCGCGCGACTTCTGCCGCTTCGTGCCCGAACGCCCGGCGGCTCTGTAGGCCGTGATGACCTGGTGCACGAGCGCCTCGTTGAACGCCCGGCCGAAGGTACCCTCGGAAACCTGCAGCTCGCCTCCGCCACTGACCAGCTTGAGTTTCATCGTGAACCCTTACTTCTTCGCCTGTGCCACCGGCTTGCCCGAGGATCCCGGGCCCGCCTTGGTTGGCGCGAGTGTCTTGCGCAGCGCCTGACGTCCCGCCTTCAGGGAGGGCCGGACGATGACGTTGCCGCCCTCGGCACCCGGCACCGCGCCGCGGATCAGAAGCAGGTTGCGCTCGGCATCCACCTCGATCACCCGCAGATTCTCCGTCGTACGCCGCACGACACCCATGTGTCCCGCCATGCGTTTGCCCTTGAACACACGGCCGGGAGTCTGGCGCTGGCCGATCGAACCCGGGGTGCGATGCGTCACCGATGCGCCGTGTGAGGCGTAGCCGCCCGCAAAGTTGTGGCGCTTCATCGTTCCGGCGAAGCCCTTGCCGATGGTCGTGCCGGTCACATCCACGCTCTGGCCGACCTGGAACACATCGACCTTGAGCTCTGCACCCGGCGCCACGCTGTCTCCGTCCTTTGGATCGAGGCGGAACTCGATCAGCCCCGAGCCCGGCTCCGCCTTGGCCCGGGCGTAGTGGCCCGCGACAGCCTTCGAGAGCAGCTGCGGGCGGCGACGGCCATACGCGACCTGCACCGCCCGGTAACCGTCCCGCTCGCCCGACTTCACCTGCGTGACGCGATTCGGCAGAACCTCGATCACCGTGACGGGCACGGTTTCGCCGGCGTCCGTAAACACTCGCGTCATGCCGCATTTGCGGCCGACCAAACCAATGGCCATAGCGCTTCCTTCAAGTTCATCGGCGACCGCTACGATTGGCGATCACCGCTCGCGAAGCCGGGTGAGGTGACGACAGGAGCTTCACCCGCCTGTGCGGGGAGAATCTCGAGTGGTCTTGGCTCCGGCCACAGCCGCTTCAGGCGCTGTGCACCGGGGGAGCCAACCTCGCCCGATTCCGCTGGAATTCGCGGTTCAGTGTCCTCCTGCAGCCGAAACTGCCGGAGGACGAAAAAGGCCGCGCAGTATACGCAGCCACCCTGTGCGTTACAAGAGCCTGGCAGGTCTCCGGCATGCGGGTGCAGTTCGCCCGCCTGAAGCCCCGGTGCTCATCCTCACCTCAATTGAGCTTGATCTGCACATCCACGCCGGCAGGCAGTTCGAGCCTCATGAGGGCGTCCACCGTCTTGTCCGTCGGGTTGAGGATGTCCATCAGGCGCTTGTGGGTGCGCAGTTCGAACTGGTCACGGGCGTCCTTGTCGGCATGCGGTGAAACAAGGACCGTGAAGCGCTCCATCTTCGTCGGCAGCGGCACCGGGCCACGTACCGTCGCCCCGGTGCGTCGCGCCGTCTCGACGATTTCACGCGCGGAGGTATCGATGAGGCGGTGATCGAAGGCTTTGAGCCTGATACGGATGTTCTGGTTGGCCATGATGTCAGGTCCCGGTCACTTCAGGATTTTTGCCACGACGCCGGCGCCGACGGTCTTGCCGCCCTCGCGGATGGCGAAGCGCAGACCCTCCTCCATGGCAATCGGCGCAATCAGCTCCACCGTCATCTGGATGTTGTCCCCGGGCATCACCATCTCCGTGTCCCCGGGCAACTCCACCATGCCCGTCACATCCGTCGTGCGAAAGTAAAACTGCGGCCGATACCCCTTGAAAAACGGCGTGTGCCGCCCACCCTCCTCCTTCGTCAGCACATACACCTCACACTCAAACTTCGTGTGCGGCGTAATGCTCCCGGGCCTGGCAAGAACCTGCCCGCGCTCAACATCCTCACGCTTCGTGCCACGCAGCAGCACCCCGACATTGTCCCCGGCACGCCCCTCGTCCAGAAGCTTCCTGAACATCTCCACACCCGTGCACGTGGTCTTCGTCGTCGCGCGAATCCCAACAATCTCCACCTCGTCGTTCACCTTCACAATCCCGCGCTCAATACGCCCCGTCACCACCGTGCCACGCCCGGAAATCGAAAACACATCCTCCACCGGCATCAGAAAAGGCTTGTCCACCTCACGCTTCGGAACCGGAATATAACGGTCCATCTCCTCCACAAGCCTGACCACCGACTTCACCCCAATCTCCGAAGCATCCCCCTCCAGCGCCTTCAGCGCCGAACCCACCACAATCGGCGTGGCATCCCCCGGAAACTGATACTGCGTCAGCAGATCCCGTACCTCCATCTCCACCAGCTCAAGCAGCTCCTTGTCGTCCACCATGTCCGCCTTGTTCATGTAGACAACGATGTACGGAACCCCCACCTGCCGCGCCAGCAAAATATGCTCCCGCGTCTGCGGCATCGGACCGTCCGCCGCACTCACCACCAAAATCGCCCCGTCCATCTGCGCCGCACCCGTGATCATGTTCTTCACATAGTCCGCGTGCCCAGGACAGTCCACGTGCGCGTAATGACGCTCCTTCGACTGATACTCCACGTGCGACGTCGAAATCGTAATCCCTCGCGCCTTCTCCTCCGGCGCCCGGTCAATCTGGTCATACGCCATAAACGACCCACCGTAGGTCTCCGCCATCACCTTCGTCAGCGCCGCCGTCAAAGTCGTCTTCCCATGGTCCACGTGACCAATCGTCCCAACATTCACATGCGGCTTGCTGCGCTCAAACTTTTCCTTGGACATCGTCGCGTCTCCGTGAACAGTTGAGGAGTCTCAGCGCCAGGACACACCCGCTGCGCCAGACCCTTCCAGTGTCATTTCTTGATGATGCTTTCCGCGATGTTCGGCGGGACTTCCATGTACTTCGCGAACTCCATGGTGAAGGTCGCACGACCCTGGCTCATCGAGCGCACCGTCGTCGCATAGCCGAACATCTCCGACAGCGGAACCTCGGCGGTGATCGTCTTGCCGGCCAGCGTCTCGTCCATGCCGAGAATCTGGCCACGTCGCCGGTTCAGGTCCCCGATGACGTCGCCCGAGTACTCCTCGGGTGTCACGACCTCGACCTTCATGATGGGCTCGAGCAGTACCGGCTTCGCCTTCCTGAAGCCTTCCTTGAAGCCCATCGAGCCGGCGATCTTGAACGCCATCTCGTTCGAGTCGACTTCGTGGTAGGAGCCATCGATCAGCGTGACCCTGACATCCACCACCGGATAACCGGCGATCACCCCGGACTCGCAGGCCTCCCGGATGCCCTTGTCCACCGCAGGGATGTACTCCCGCGGCACGACGCCGCCCACGATGCCGTTGACGAACTCGTAGCCCTTTCCGGATTCCTGCGGCTCGATCTTCAGCCACACATGTCCGTACTGGCCTCGCCCGCCCGACTGACGCACGAACTTGCCTTCCTGCTCGACCGATCCCCGGATCGTCTCGCGGTACGCGACCTTCGGCTTGCCCACGTTGGCCTCGACCTTGAACTCGCGCTTCATGCGGTCGACGATGATCTCGAGGTGCAGTTCGCCCATCCCCTGGATGATGGTCTGCCCGGACTCCTGGTCCGTGCTGACGCGGAAGGAGGGGTCTTCCTTTGCGAGACGCTGCAGCGCGAGACCCATCTTCTCCTGGTCCGCCTTCGTCTTGGGCTCGACGGCCACTGCGATCACGGGCTCCGGAAACTCCATCTTCTCGAGCGTGATCACCTTCTCCGCGTCGCACAGCGTATCGCCTGTAGTCACGTCCTTGAGACCGACCGCCGCGGCGATGTCGCCGGCATACACTTCCTTGATCTCGCTGCGCTCATTGGCGTGCATCTGCAGCAGTCGCCCGATGCGCTCCTTCCTTCCCTTGCCGGGGATGTAGGCGGTATCGCCCGACCGAAGCACGCCGGAATAGACACGGAAGAAGGTCAGGTTGCCGACGAAGGGGTCGTTCAGGATCTTGAATGCCAGCGCGGAAAACGGTGCGCTGTCACTCGACGGGCGGGTATCCGGTTCACCGCTTTCGGTCGTGCCCCTGACGTCCGGGATCTCGACGGGAGAGGGCATGAACTCGATAACCGCATCGAGCAGCGCCTGCACGCCCTTGTTCTTGAAGGCGGTACCGCACATGCACAGCACGATCTCGCCGCGCAGGGCACGCTCGCGCAGCCCCCGGCGCAGGTCCTCGTCGCTGAGCCCGCCCTCCTCGAGATACTTGTTCAGCAGCTCTTCGTTCGCCTCCGCAGCCGCCTCCACCATCCTGGTGTGATACTCGGCACACTGAGCCTGCATCGACTCGGGGATCTCGCGGTACTCGAACCTCATTCCCTGGGTTTCCATGTCCCAGTAAATGGCCTTCATGCGGATGAGATCCACCACGCCCTCGAAGGCATCCTCGGCGCCGATCGGCAGCTGGATGGGCACGGGGTTGGCACGCAGGCGCGTGCGGATCTGCTCAACACAGCGCAGGAAGTTTGCGCCTGCGCGATCCATCTTGTTCACGAAGGCGATGCGCGGCACCTGGTAGCGGTTCATCTGCCGCCACACCGTCTCCGACTGTGGCTGTACGCCCGAAACCGCGCAGAACAGCGCAACGGCGCTGTCGAGCACGCGCAGACTGCGCTCCACCTCGATGGTGAAGTCTACGTGCCCCGGCGTGTCGATGATGTTGATGCGGTGCTCGGGGAAAACGCCATCCATCCCCTTCCAGAAGCACGTGGTCGCCGAGGACGTGATGGTGATGCCGCGCTCCTGCTCCTGCTCCATGTAATCCATGATGGCCGCACCGTCATGAACCTCGCCGAGCTTGTGCGAGACGCCGGTGTAGAACAGGATGCGCTCGGTCGTGGTCGTCTTCCCGGCGTCGATGTGCGCCGAGATGCCGATGTTTCGATAGCGCTCGATGGGCGTTGTGCGGGGCACGGCGCGTTCCTCACCAGCGATAGTGCGCGAAGGCCTTGTTGGCCTCCGCCATACGATGCGTGTCTTCGCGTTTGCGCACCGCGGCCCCGCGGTTCTCTGCCGCATCCATCAGCTCGTGCGCGAGACGGAAGGCCATGGACTTCTCACTGCGCGCACGGGCGGCGTCGATCACCCAGCGCATGGCGAGCGTCTGCCGGCGCGAGGCACGCACCTCGATGGGCACCTGATAGGTGGCACCGCCGACGCGGCGCGACTTGACCTCGACCGCAGGCTTCACGTTGTCGAGCGCCTGCGACAGGAGCGCGAGCGCATCGAGGCCGGCCCGGCCGGTCTTCTCGCCGATGCGATCGATGGCACCGTAGATGATGCGCTCTGCGGCGGACTTCTTCCCGCTCTCCATGACGACGTTCATGAACTTTGCCAGCATGACGTTATGGAACTTCGGATCCGGCAAGATCTCGCGAACCGGGGCTTGTGCTCTGCGCGACATGGGTATGATGACCTCGGGCTGTGAGTGCCAGCGTGGCGGGGCCTACTTCTTGGCCCGCTTCGCGCCGTATTTGGAGCGACCCTGCTTGCGTGCACCGACACCGGCACAATCGAGGGTGCCGCGGACGGTGTGATAGCGCACTCCGGGAAGGTCCTTCACGCGCCCGCCACGGATCAGGACCACCGAGTGCTCCTGGAGATTGTGGCCTTCCCCGCCGATATAGCTCGAAACCTCGTAGCCGTTCACGAGCCGTACGCGGCAGACCTTGCGGAGTGCGGAGTTCGGCTTCTTCGGCGTGGTGGTATAGACGCGCGTGCAGACCCCCCGCTTCTGGGGTGCGGCACCGAGCGCCGGCACCTTGGTCTTCTCCGCTCTTGTGCGGCGCGGCTGGCGAATGAGCTGACCCGTCGTGGCCATGCGTGATTACCTTAAAGTGACTGATTCGTTAGGTCTTGCTCGCCCCGGTTGTCCGAAGCGCCGGGGCAGGAAAAACCGGGCCGCCAGTGGAGGCGGCCCGGTTTTTCGCAAGTCGCAGTTTTTCAGACCGGATCGTGCAGCCGGCCCGAGAAAGGCCGGCGATTCTAGGTAGGCGCCTTCCGCCTGTCAACCGCATGGCACGATGCGGGGCCGGCCTCAGGGCCCTGCATCAGCCCGCGGCCGGGGATTCCTCCTCGCCCACACTGCTCTCCTCGACCTCACCGACGCCGCCACCGACGTCCATGAAGCTGCGCCGCTCCGCGCCCTCCGATTTGCGGCGGCGGTGAGCGTGCGCCGCGAAGCCCGTGCCCGCCGGGATGAGCCGCCCGACGATGACGTTCTCCTTGAGACCGCGCAGGTCATCCTTGAGCCCGCGCACGGCGGCTTCCGTCAGCACGCGCGTCGTCTCCTGGAAGGAGGCCGCCGAGATGAAGGATTCGGTCGCCAGAGAAGCCTTGGTGATGCCGAGCAGCACGGGCTGCAGCGTCGCCGACTGCTTGTTGTCGGCACGCGCACGATCGTTGATGTCGAGCGCCCGCGCACGGTCAAGCTGTTCACCTCTGAGCAGGTGTGTGTCCCCGGCGGCGGCCACCTCCGTCTTGCGCAGCATCTGGCGAATGATCACCTCGATGTGCTTGTCGTTGATCTTGACACCCTGGAGGCGATAGACGTCCTGGATCTCGCGCACCAGATAGTTGGCCAGTGCCTCGACGCCCTGGAGCCGGAGGATGTCGTGGGGATTCGGCTCACCATCGGCGATCACCTCGCCGCGCTCCACCGTCTCGCCCTCGAACACATTGAGCTGGCGCCACTTCGGGATCAGCTCCTCGTACTTCTCGCCGTCGTCGCCGGTGATGACCAGGCGGCGCTTGCCCTTGGTCTCTTTGCCGAAGCTCACCGTGCCGCTGCGCTCCGCGAGGAGTGCCGGATCCTTGGGCTTCCTCGCTTCGAACAGGTCCGCCACACGCGGCAGCCCACCGGTGATGTCGCGCGTCTTCGACGACTCGCGCGGGATGCGGGCGATGATGTCGCCGATCGATACCCGGGCTCCGTCTCCGAGGTTCACGAGCGCCCCGGGAGGCAGCGTGTACGCTGCAGGGATCTCGGTATTGGCGAAGGTGACTTCCTTGCCCTTCGCCGTCACCAGCTTGATCATCGGGCGCAGATCCTTGCCGCCGCGCTGCTTGGTATCCAGCACCACGGTGCTGGAAAGACCCGTGATCTCGTCCACCTGGGATGTGACGGTCAGCCCGTCGACGAAGTCCTGGAACTTGAGGAACCCGGCCACCTCGGTCACCACCGGGTGTGTGTGCGGATCCCAGGTCGCGATCACCTGTCCGCCCGCGACCTCATCACCCTCGCGGGCGGTGATCATCGCCCCGAAGGGGAGCTTGTAGTGCTCGCGCTCGCGCCCGAACTCGTCCACGACTCCGATCTCGCCCGAGCGGGAAACAGACACGAGATGGCCCTTTTCGTGCTCGACGGCCTTGACGTTGTGGAAGCACAGCAAGCCCTTGTTGCGTATTTCGACGCTCGAAGCCGCCGCAGCCCGTGATGCCGCACCACCGATATGGAAGGTCCGCATCGTCAGCTGCGTACCCGGCTCACCGATGGACTGCGCAGCGATCACGCCGACTGCTTCGCCGATGTTGATCCGCCGGCCACGGGCAAGATCGCGCCCGTAGCACATCGAGCACACGCCGTAGCGCGTCTCGCAGGTGATGGGCGAACGCACCTTCACCTGGTCCACGCCCTCTGCCTCGAGAGCACGCACCCGCTGCTCGTCGAGCAGGGTGTTCGCTTCCACCAGCACCTCGTCTCTGCCGGGGCGCAGCACGTCACCGATCACCACACGTCCCAGTACGCGCTCGCCCAGACCTTCGACCACGTCCCCGCCCTCGACCAGCGGAGTCATGATGAGGCCGTTCTCCGTACCGCAGTCGACCTCGGTGATGACCAGGTCCTGCGCCACGTCGACCAGACGGCGTGTGAGATAACCGGAATTTGCGGTCTTGAGCGCCGTATCCGCCAGACCCTTGCGCGCACCGTGGGTCGAGATGAAGTACTGAAGGACGTTCAGACCCTCACGGAAGTTCGCCGTGATCGGCGTCTCGATGATCGAGCCGTCGGGCTTGGCCATGAGTCCGCGCATGCCCGCGAGCTGGCGGATCTGTGCCGCCGAGCCGCGGGCGCCGGAGTCCGCCATCATGAAGATGGAGTTGAAGGACTTCTGCTTCTGCTTCCGGCCGCGGGAATCGGTCGCGTCCTCGCTGCCGAGCTTCTCCATCATCGCCTTCGCCACCTGGTCATTGGCCCGCGACCAGATGTCCACCACCTTGTTGTAGCGCTCGCCGTTGGTCACCAGGCCCGAGGCGTACTGGTCCTGGATCTCCTTCACCTCGCCGTGCGCAGTGGCCACCAGCCTGGACTTCTGGTCCGGAATGACGATGTCGTCGACGCCGAAGGACACCCCGGCCCGGGTCGCATAGTGGAAGCCCGTGTACATGAGCTGGTCCGCGAAGACCACCGTCTCCTTGAGCCCCAGCGCCCGGTAGCACGCATTGATGGTAGCGGAGATGTTCTTCTTGGTCATGTCCCGGTTGATCAGGTCGAAGGACAGGCCCTTCGGCAGGATCTCGGACAGCAGCGCCCGGCCGACCGTGGTCGGCACCACACGCACGCGCCCGCCCGGCGACTCATCGCCCGACGGGTACTCGCGGATGCGCACACGCACCCGCGCCTGCAGATCGGCCTCGCGGCTCTCGTACGCGCGATGCGCCTCCTGCACGTCCGCAAAGCACATGTCCTCGCCACGCGCGCCCACCCGCTCGCGCGTCATGTAGTAGAGCCCGAGCACCACGTCCTGCGACGGCACGATGATCGGGTCGCCGTTGGCGGGCGAGAGGATGTTGTTCGACGCCATCATCAGCGCGCGCGCCTCGAGCTGCGCCTCGAGAGACAGCGGCACGTGCACGGCCATCTGGTCTCCGTCGAAGTCGGCATTGAAGGCCGTGCACACGAGCGGGTGCAGCTGGATGGCCTTGCCTTCGATCAGCACAGGCTCGAAGGCCTGGATGCCGAGGCGGTGGAGCGTAGGCGCACGGTTCAGCAGCACGGGGTGCTCGCGGATCACCTCTTCGAGGATGTCCCAGACCTCAGGACCCTCGCGCTCGACCAGGCGCTTGGCGGCCTTGATCGTCGAGGCCTCGCCGCGCAGCTGCAGCTTCTGGAAGATGAAGGGCTTGAAGAGCTCGAGCGCCATCTTCTTCGGCAGCCCGCACTGGTGCAGGCGCAGCTGCGGACCGACCACGATGACCGAGCGGCCCGAGTAATCCACGCGCTTGCCGAGGAGATTCTGGCGGAACCGTCCCTGCTTGCCCTTGATCATGTCCGCAAGGGACTTCAGGGGACGCTTGTTGGTGCCCGTGATCGCCCGGCCGCGCCGGCCGTTGTCCAGGAGTGCATCGACCGCCTCCTGCAGCATGCGCTTCTCGTTGCGCACGATGATGTCCGGTGCGTTCAGCTCGAGCAGCCGACGCAGGCGGTTGTTGCGGTTGATGACACGCCGGTAGAGATCGTTGAGATCGGAGGTCGCGAAGCGGCCGCCATCGAGCGGCACCAGCGGCCGCAGATCGGGCGGCAGCACCGGCAGCACGGTCATGACCATCCACTCGGGCTTGTTGCCCGACTCGATGAAGGACTCGACGAGCTTGAGCCGCTTCGAGAGGCGCTTCAGCTTGGTCTCGGAACTGGTCCCCGCCATGTCCTCGCGGATGCGGACCACCTCGGCCTGCAGGTCGATGGTGCGCAGCATCTCGAAGACGGCTTCGGCGCCCATGCGGGCATCGAACTCGTCGCCGTGCTCCTCGATCGCCTCGAGGAACATCTCGTCCGTGAGGAGCTGGCCGCGCTGCAGGGGCGTCATGCCGGGATCGATGACCACGAAGGCTTCGAAGTACAGCACGCGCTCGATCTCGCGCAGCGTCATGTCGAGCATGAGGCCGATGCGGGAAGGCAGTGACTTCAGGAACCAGATGTGCGCCACCGGGCTCGCGAGCTCGATGTGCCCCATGCGCTCGCGACGCACTTTCGACTGGGTCACCTCGACGCCGCACTTCTCGCAGACCACCCCACGGTGCTTCAGGCGCTTGTACTTGCCGCAGAGGCACTCATAGTCCTTCACCGGCCCGAAGATCTTCGCGCAGAAGAGCCCATCCCGCTCCGGCTTGAAGGTGCGGTAGTTGATGGTCTCGGGCTTGCGCACTTCGCCGTAGGACCACGAGCGGACCAGATCGGGCGAGGCAAGCCCGATCTTGATCGAGTCGAAGTGCTCGACCGACACGTGCTGCTTGAAGAGTTTCAGAAGATCTTTCATGTCTTCACCTCAGTCCTGCTCGAGCTCGACGTTGATACCGAGGGAGCGGATTTCCTTCACGAGGACGTTGAAGCTCTCGGGCATGCCCGCCTTCATCTCGTGGTTGCCGTCGACGATGGCCTTGTACATGAGCGTGCGGCCCTGGGTGTCGTCGGATTTGACCGTCAGCATCTCCTGCAGCGTGTAGGCGGCGCCGTAGGCCTCGAGCGCCCAGACTTCCATCTCGCCGAAGCGCTGGCCGCCGAACTGGGCCTTGCCGCCGAGCGGCTGCTGCGTGACGAGCGAGTACGGTCCCGTGGACCGCGCGTGCATCTTGTCGTCGACCAGGTGGTTGAGCTTCAGCATATACATGTAGCCCACCGTGACCTGGCGCTCGAAGCGCTCACCCGTGCGACCGTCGACGAGCCAGGTCTGGCCGCTGGTCGGGAGATCGGCGAGCGTCAGGAGTCGCTTGATTTCCTGCTCGCTTGCGCCGTCGAACACTGGGGTCGCCATCGGCACGCCACGGCTGAGGTTGCGGGCCAGCTCGACGAGCTCGGCATCATCCAGGCTGTCGATGTTCTCCTTCTGTCCGCCGGTGTCGTTGTAGACCGAGCGCACGAAACTGCGCAGCTCGCCCATGGCCGCCTGGGCCTGGAGCAGGCGTCCGATCTTGATGCCGAGTCCCTTGGCTGCCCAGCCGAGATGGGTCTCCAGCACCTGACCGACGTTCATGCGCGAAGGCACGCCGAGCGGGTTGAGCACGATGTCGACCGGAGTGCCGTCATCGAGGAAGGGCATGTCCTCCACCGGCACGATCGTGGAAATCACGCCCTTGTTGCCGTGGCGTCCGGCCATCTTGTCGCCGGGCTGCACACGGCGCTTCACGGCGAGATAGACCTTGACCATCTTGAGTACGCCCGGGGCGAGATCATCACCCGCGGTGATCTTGGCGCGCTTGTCGTCGAGGCGCTTCTCGGCCGCCTTACGCTGCTCCTTCAGCCGGTCCGCGGCCGCCTCGAGCTGGCCGTTGGCCTCCTCGTCGTCGAGGCGGATCTCGAACCATTCCTCGCGCGGCATCTCGTCCAGGTACTCGGCGGTGATCTTCGTGCCACTCTTCAGCCGACGCGGGCCACCGGCGGCCGTCCTGCCGATCAGCGTGTCCCGTACGCGCTGGAAGAGATCGTCTTCGAGAATGCGCTGCTGGTCGGCGAGATCCTTGCGCACGCGCTCGATCTCCGCCTTCTCGATGGCGAGCGCACGGGAATCCTTCTCGACTCCGTCGCGTGTGAACACGCGCACGTCGATCACGGTGCCGTCCATGCCCGGCGGCACACGCAGGGAAGTGTCCTTCACGTCCGAGGCCTTCTCGCCGAATATCGCCCGCAGCAGCTTCTCCTCGGGCGTGAGCTGGGTCTCGCCCTTCGGCGTCACCTTGCCGACCAGGATGTCGCCCGCCCGGACCTCGGCGCCGATGAAGGCGATCCCGGCCTCATCGAGCTTCACGAGCGCCGCGTCACCCACGTTCGGGATGTCGGCCGTGATCTCCTCGGGCCCGAGCTTGGTGTCGCGTGCGACACAGGTCAGTTCCTCGATGTGGATCGTCGTGAAGCGGTCCTCCTCGACGACGCGCTCCGAGATGAGGATCGAGTCCTCGAAGTTGTAGCCGTTCCACGGCATGAAGGCGACGAGCAGGTTCTGCCCGAGCGCGAGCTCGCCCAGGTGTGTCGAGGGCCCGTCGGCAAGTACGTCACCGCGCGCAATCCGGTCACCCGCGCGCACCAGCGGTCTCTGGTTGATGCAGGTGTTCTGGTTCGAACGGGTGTACTTCGTGAGGTTGTAGATGTCCACGCCGGGCTCGGCGGCCGTCGTCTCGTCGTCGCTCACGCGCACGACAATGCGCGGGGCGTCCACGGAATCGACGGTGCCGCCGCGGCGCGCAACCACGGTCACCCCGGAGTCGATGGCCACCGGGCGCTCCATCCCGGTGCCCACGAGCGGGGGCTCCGAGCGCAGCGTCGGCACTGCCTGGCGCTGCATGTTGGACCCCATGAGCGCACGGTTCGCGTCGTCATGCTCGAGGAATGGAATGAGGGAGGCGGCCACCGAGACGATCTGCTTCGGCGAGACGTCCATGTAGTCGATGCGCTCGCGCGGCATCAACCTGAACTCGTTCTGGTGGCGGCACGAGACCAGCTCGTCTTCGAGCTCGCCCTTCGTTCCGAGGCGCGCGTTGGCCTGGGCAATCGCGAACTCACCCTCCTCGATCGCCGAGAGATAATCGATGCGGTCCGTGACGCGGCCATTCTCCACGCGCCGGTAGGGCGTCTCGAGGAAACCGTACTGGTTGGTGCGCGCGTAGACCGAGAGCGAGTTGATGAGGCCGATATTCGGGCCTTCCGGCGTCTCGATCGGGCACACGCGGCCGTAGTGCGTCGGATGGACGTCCCGAACCTCGAAGCCGGCACGCTCGCGCGTGAGTCCGCCCGGGCCGAGCGCCGAGACACGCCGCTTGTGAGTGACCTCGGAGAGCGGGTTATTCTGGTCCATGAACTGGCTGAGCTGCGAGGAGCCGAAGAACTCCTTCACCGCCGCCGCCACCGGCTTGGCGTTGATCATCTCCTGCGGCATGAGCGGTTCAGTCTCGGCGATGGCGAGGCGCTCCTTGACCGCGCGCTCGACCCGCACCAGCCCGACACGGAAGGCGTTCTCCGCCATCTCGCCCACCGAACGCACGCGGCGGTTGCCCAGGTGGTCGATGTCGTCCACGCCGCCGTTGCCGTTGCGGATGTCGATCAGCACCTTGAGGACGTCGATGATGTCCTCTTTCGACAGCACGCCCGAGCCGGTGATCTCCTTCCGGCCCACGCGGCGGTTGAACTTCATGCGCCCCACCGCAGAGAGGTTGTAGCGCTCGGTGTTGAAGAACAGGTTGTTGAAAAGATTCTCGGCCGCGTCCTTGGTCGGCGGCTCGCCCGGACGCATCATGCGGTAGATCTCGACCAGCGCCTCGAGGCGCGTGCGGGTCGGATCGATGCGCAGCGTGTCGGAGACATAGGCCCCGCGATCGAGGTCATTGACGTACAGCGTCTGGACTTCGGTGACACCGGCCTCGATGAGCTTCTCGACGGACGTGGCCGTGAGCACCTCATTGGCCTTGGCGAGGATCTCGCCGGTCCCGGTGTTCACCACGTCGTGGGCGAGGATCTTGCCGTAGACGTACTCGCGCGGCACATTCAGGCGCTTCACTCCCGCTTCCTCGAGCAGGCGCACGTGCCGTGCCGTGATGCGGCGACCTTCCTCGACGATCACCTGTTCACCGATGCGGATCTCGAAGGTCGAGGGCTCGCCGCGCAGGCGCTGCGGCACGAGTTCGAGGGCCACAGACTCCCGCCCGAGGAAAAAGGTGTTCTTCTCGAAGAAAGTGTCCAGCACCTCGGCCTCGGTCATGCCGAGGGCACGCAGGATGATGGTGACCGGAAGCTTGCGCCGCCGGTCGATGCGCGCGAACACCGCATCCTTGGGATCGAACTCGAAGTCGAGCCACGAGCCGCGATACGGAATGATGCGTGCCGAAAACAGGAGCTTGCCGGAAGAATGGGTCTTGCCGCGGTCGTGATCGAAGAACACGCCCGGGCTCCTGTGCAGCTGGGAAACAATGACCCGCTCGGTGCCATTGATGACGAAGGTGCCGTTGTCGGTCATGAGCGGCAGCTCGCCGAGGTAGACCTCCTGCTCGCGCACGTCCTTCACAGGCTTCCTGGCGCCCGCGGCTTCCTTGTCGAGCACGACCAGGCGCACCTTGACGCGCAGCGGTGCGGCATAGGTGAGCCCGCGCAGCTGACATTCCTTGACGTCGAAGACCGGCTCGCCCAGCCGGTAGCTCACGTACTCGAGGCTCGCATGCCCCGAATAGCTCGTGATCGGGAAGACGCTGCGGAAGGCCGCATGCAGCCCGGTCTCCACGCGCGCATCGTCCGCCGTCTCCGCCTGCAGGAACTGCCGGTAGGAATCGAGCTGGATGGCGAGCAGGTAGGGCGCCTCGAGGATGCCGGACTGCTTGCCGAAGTTCTTGCGGATGCGCTTCTTCTCGGTGAAGGAGTAAGCCATCGGTTCACCTCATCAGAACGGGAAAAGCCGCGGCCGCGCAGCAGACCCGGAGCGCGGGCCCCGGAGTCTGCACGCAACCGCGACGGTGCGGCGCACGGGGTCTACTTGATCTCCACCTTCGCGCCGGCGTCCTCGAGCTGCTTCTTCATCGTCTCGGAATCGGCCTTGTTCACCGCTTCCTTGACGGTGGAGGGAGCACCCTCGACCAGGTCCTTCGCCTCCTTCAGACCGAGGCCGGTGAGCTCGCGGACCACCTTGATGACCGATACCTTCTTGTCGGCCGGGTACTCCTTGAGGATGACGGTGAACTCCGTCTGTTCCTCGGCGGGCGCGGCCGCGGCCGCGCCCGCTCCGGGAGCGGCGGCCACGGCGACCGGCGCCGCGGCAGTAACGCCAAACTTCTTTTCCATGTCGGAAATGAGCTCGACGACCTCCATAACGGTCATCTTGGAGATTGCATCGAGGATTTCGTCTTTGCTGACAGCCATGTTGGGTCTCCTGATACTGAAACTTGAGAACGGGGCTCAGGCTCCGGCGGCCTGCTTCTGAGCGCGGACGGCCGCGATCGTGCGCACGAGCTTCGCCTGCGGCTCCACAAGCGTGCGAACGAGCTTCTCGACGGGTGCCTTGAGCACACCGAGAAGCATCGACAGTGCCTGCTCACGCGTCGGCAGATTCGCAACCCTGTCGAGGTCCTTCCCGGACAGCACCTGTCCGCCAAGGGCCACGAGAGTCGCGACGAGCCTGTCGTTGCCCTTCGCAAAGTCCTTCACCACGCGCGCCGCCGCACCCGGATCGTCCTGCGAAAAGGCGAGCACGAGCGGACCCTTCAGCCGCGGTCCGATCGCCTCGAAAGCCGTGCCGGCCATCGCCCGGCGTGCCAGCGTGTTCTTGACCACACGCACGTACACGCCCTGGGTCCGCGCCCTGGCACGGAGCTCGGTCATCTGCGCGACAGTGAGGCCGCGGTACTCGGCGGCGACCACGGACTGGGCTTTCGCCGCGACCGCGCTCACCTCCGCCACCATCGCCTTCTTGTCTTCCAGATTGAGTGCCATTGCCTTCCTCCTGGCATGAATCAGCCGCCGGCCGCCGGCCGACAGCACCACCTGACGGCGACCCTCCATGCGAGGAACATCCTCGATGAGCGGTTCACCATCTGCGCAGGACATTAAGAAGAGAGGCCGAAGCTTCCCCTCACCTGCGGTCTTCGATGATGGCCGGCACGCCTCGCAGCGCAGCGGCCCGCATCAAACTCTCCGGCCCCGGACGCCTAGGCGCCGAGGCTCCCCTGATCGACCTGCACTCCCGGTCCCATCGTCGATGAGATCGTGATGCGCTTGAGATACACACCCTTGGAGGTCGCCGGCTTGGCCTTCTGCAGGTCCGCGACCAGCGCTCTGAGGTTTTCCCGCAGCTTCTCCACCTCGAAGCTCGCCTTGCCGATCGTGCAATGCACGATCCCCGCCTTGTCCACGCGATAACGGACCTGGCCCGCCTTGGCGTTCTTTACCGCGTCCGCGACATTGGGCGTGACGGTGCCGACCTTGGGGTTCGGCATGAGCCCCCGCGGTCCGAGGATCTGACCAAGCTGGCCGACCACACGCATCGCATCGGGACTCGCCACGACGACGTCGAAGTTGATCTGGCCGGCCTTCACCTGCTCGGCGAGGTCCTCGAGCCCGACGAGATCGGCGCCCGCGGCGCGCGCGGCATCCTGGTTCTTGCCCGAGGTGAACACCGCGACACGTACCGTCTTGCCGATGCCGTGCGGCATCAACGTCGAGCCGCGCACCTGCTGGTCGGACTTGCTCGCATCGATGCCGAGGTTCACTGCGACATCGACCGATTCGTTGAACTTCGCCGTGGCGAGCTCCTTCACGAGTCTGAGCGCGTCATCGACCGGATACTGCCTGCCGGGCTGGAGCTTCGCCTTCCAGGTCTGGGTCCGCTTGGCTGCTGCAGGCATGGTCAGACTCCTTCCACGTCCACGCCCATGGAACGGGCGCTGCCCGCGATGGTGCGCACCGCCGCGTCGAGATCGGCCGCTGTGAGATCGGGCTGCTTGGTCTTTGCGATCTCCTCGAGCTGCTGGCGCGTGATACGCCCCACCTTGTTCGTGTTGGGTGCGCCGCTGCCCTTCTCGATGCCGATGCTCTTGCGGATCAGCACCGCCGCGGGCGGCGTCTTCATGATGAAGGTAAAACTGCGATCGCTGTACACGGTGATCACCACCGGGATCGGCAGCCCCTTCTCGAGCTTCTGGGTCTGCGCGTTGAACTGCTTGCAGAACTCCATGATGTTCACGCCCTGCTGGCCGAGCGCCGGTCCGATGGGCGGGGATGGGTTCGCCGCACCTGCAGGGACCTGCAGCTTGACGTAACCCTGTACTTTCTTCGCCATGTCTCGCTCTCCTGGGTCCGAACGCCCCTATGGGCTCCCCATGCGCTTCCGTGCCGTGACGCGCCGCACCTCCGTGGCACGGCGTCAAAATGCCTACGCCTTCTCCACCTGCGAGAAGTCGAGCTCCACGGGCGTCGAGCGGCCGAGGATCTGGACCGCCACCTGCAGGCGGTTCTTCTCGTAGTTCACGCTCTCGACGACACCGTTGAAATCGTTGAACGGCCCGTCGATCACGCGCACCACCTCGCCCGGCTCGAACAGCACCTTGGGGCGCGGCTTGTCGACACCTTCCTCCACGCGACGCAGAATCTGCATCGCCTCGCGGTCCGTAATCGCCGCCGGCCTGTCCGAAGTGCCGCCGATGAACCCGAGGACCTTGGGCACGTCGCGCACGAGGTGCCAGGTCTCCTCGTCCATCTCCATCTGCACGAGCACGTAGCCCGGGTAGAACTTGCGCTCGCTCTTGCGCTTCTGCCCGTCACGCATCTCCACGACCTCTTCGGTCGGCACGAGAATCTCTCCGAACTTCGTCTCGAGTCCCGCACGACGGATCCGTTCCTTGAGCGACTCGGCCACGCGATGCTCGAAATTCGAGTAGGCGTGAACCACGTACCAGCGCAGCGCCATCTCAGCCTCCCTGTCCGGTGAGCGCCCGTGTTGCCCAGGCGAGTCCGAGATCGAGCAGCCAGAAAAACACGGCCATGACGATCACGAACACGAACACCACGAGCGTCGTCATGCCCGTCTCCTGGCGGTTCGGCCAGTACACCTTGCGCAGCTCGATGCGCGAGTCGAGCACGAACTGCCAGGTGTCGCGGCCGCGCGGTGACAGCGCGAAGACGAGCGCACCCGTGGCCAGTCCGGCAGCGACGGCCACCCAGCGCAGCCACACGGCCTGCCCGGAGAGCAGGTAGTAGCCCGCGATGCCTGCCACCACCAGCAGGCCGGCCGCTGCCAGCCTGACGGTGTCCGCCGGGCGGGTGCCTTCGGCATTCGCATCTTGTTTCATATGGATCCGATGGCAGGCCAGGAGGGAATCGAACCCCCAACCTGCGGTTTTGGAGACCGCCGCTCTGCCAATTGAGCTACTGGCCTGTATTCAGACCGCCGATAACCTGCCTTCAGCGCCCTGTGTCACTTCAGGATTTTTGCCACGACGCCGGCGCCGACGGTCTTGCCGCCCTCGCGGATGGCGAAGCGCAGACCCTCCTCCATGGCGATCGGCGCAATCAGCTCCACCGTCATCTGGATGTTGTCCCCGGGCATCACCATCTCCGTGTCCCGGGCAACTCCACCATGCCCGTCACATCCGTCGTGCGAAAGTAAAACTGCGGCCGATACCCCTTGAAAAACGGCGTGTGCCGCCCACCCTCCTCCTTCGTCAGCACATACACCTCACACTCAAACTTCGTGTGCGGCGTAATGCTCCCGGGCCTGGCAAGAACCGGCCCGCGCTCAACATCCTCACGCTTCGTGCCACGCAGCAGCACCCCGACATTGTCCCCGGCACGCCCCTCGTCCAGAAGCTTCCTGAACATCTCCACACCTGCACGTGGTCTTCGTCGTCGCGCGAATCCCAACAATCTCCACCTCGTCGTTCACCTTCACAATCCCGCGCTCAATACGCCCCGTCACCACCGTGCCACGCCCGGAAATCGAAAACACATCCTCCACCGGCATCACCAAAGGCCTCTCCACCTCACGCTTCGGAACCGGAATATAACGGTCCATCTCCTCCACAAGCCTGACCACCGACTTCACCCCAATCTCCGAAGCATCCCCCTCCAGCGCCTTCAGCGCCGAACCCACCACAATCGGCGTGGCATCCCCCGGAAACTGATACTGCGTCAGCAGATCCCGTACCTCCATCTCCACCAGCTCAAGCAGCTCCTTGTCGTCCACCATGTCCGCCTTGTTCATGTAGACAACGATGTACGGAACCCCCACCTGCCGCGCCAGCAAAATATGCTCCCGCGTCTGCGGCATCGGCCCGTCCGCCGCACTCACCACCAAAATCGCCCCGTCCATCTGCGCCGCACCCGTGATCATGTTCTTCACGTAGTCGGCGTGCCCAGGACAGTCCACGTGCGCGTAATGACGCCCCTTCGACTGATACTCCACGTGCGACGTCGAAATCGTAATCCCTCGCGCCTTCTCCTCCGGCGCCCGGTCAATCTGGTCATACGCCATAAACGACCCACCGTAGGTCTCCGCCATCACCTTCGTCAGCGCCGCCGTCAAAGTCGTCTTCCCATGGTCCACGTGACCAATCGTCCCAACATTCACATGCGGCTTGCTGCGCTCAAACTTTTCCTTGGACATGACCCTGACCCTCTGAAAACACGTGCCCTTGCAACTTCATCTGCGCGCCGCGCACCGCCCACGGGCAGATGCCAGCGTTCTACATGGAGCCCACGACCGGGATTGAACCGGTGACCTCGTCCTTACCAAGGACGTGCTCTACCGACTGAGCTACGTGGGCAGAACGGCGGACATCTGGAGCGGGTGATGGGAATCGAACCCACACCATCAGCTTGGAAGGCTGAGGTTCTACCATTGAACTACACCCGCTTAAGCTGATCGCGCGCTCGCTCATCGCGCACCGACCGGTCCGTCGCCTGCCCGCTCGACTGGTGGAGGGGGTAGGATTCGAACCTACGAAGGCGTGAGCCGGCAGATTTACAGTCTGCTCCCGTTGGCCGCTTGGGTACCCCTCCGCGAAAATGAGCCGCGTATTCTGATTTCGGGCCGACGAGGTGTCAATGCCGATGGTGGGCCGCCGCGGCAGCCCCGTGCAGGCTGTCGAGGAGTTCCGGGTCGGCGATCCGCCACTGCCCGGGTCTGAGGTCACGCGGCAGCTCGACCGGGCCATAGCGCAGCCGCGACAGGCGGCTCACCTCGAAGCCTGCTGCTTCCCACAGCCGCCGGACCTCGCGCTTGCGTCCCTCGAGGAGCACGACGCGAAACCAGGCGTGGCCCGGGCTCGCGCGGGCTGGCTCGATGCGCATGAAACGCGCCGCCCCGTCATCGAGCACCACCCCCTGGGCAAGTCGGGCCAGCACGGCGGCATCGGGCCGACCGCGCACGCGGACGAGGTATTCACGTTCGATCCCGCCCGACGGGTGCATCAGCCGGTGCGCGAGGGCGCCATCGGTCGTAAACAGGAGCAAGCCGGAGGTGTTCACGTCGAGGCGGCCAACCGAAATCCAGCGCCCCGCGGGCGCAGGCGGAAGCCGGTCGAAGACCGTCGGGCGACCTTGCGGGTCGCTGCGCGTACTGACCTCACCGAGCGGCTTGTGATACAGGAGCAGCGCCATCGAGGCCCCCGCCTCCCCGAGCTCGAGCACCCGCCCGTCCAGCCTGACCTGGTCACCCGGTCCTGCACGATCGCCGAGCCGGGCTGGCCGGCCGTTCACGGTGACGCGCCCGGCGCGGATCCACGCCTCGATCGTCCGGCGCGACCCGAGCCCCGCGGCGGCGAGCAGCTTCTGCAGGCGTTCACTCACGGACGTGGCCCGTCGGACTCAGCGCATCGGCAGCGCGATGCGCCGGAAGAGCTCCGCGCGGACCTCTGCACTGCCCGCCTCGGTCGCCCGGGCCACGAGCCGGCGCGTCAGGTGCGGCCCGAAGAGCTGCAGGAACTCATAGGCGTAGTCGCGCAGCAGTGTGCGGCGCCGATAGCCGACCCAGGTGGTATGGATCGGGAAGAGGTGCGAGGCATCGATCACGGCGAGGTCGCGGTCCTCCTCGGGCACGAGCGCCATACTGGCCACGATGCCGACGCCGAGTCCGAGGCGCACATAGGTCTTGATGACGTCGGAATCGCGCGCGGTGAGTGCCACCTTCGGCACGAGGCCCTCGCGCGCGAAGATCTGCTCGAGCGAGGAGGGCCCGGCAAAGCTGAAAACGTAGGTGACCAGAGGATGGTTCGCGAGCTCCCGCAGTTCGAGCCGATCGACGCGGGCCAGCGGATGGCGGCGCGGCACGATCACGTGACGATACCAGCGATAGACGGGCAGGCGCACGAGCCCCGGAAAGAGGCTCTCGGACCCCGTGGCGATCGCGAGCTGCACGCGCTCCGCAGCGATCAGCTCGGCAATCTGCTCGGAGGTCCCCTGGTGCAGGTGCAGTCCGACTTCCGGGAAGCGCCGCCGGAACTCCCGCACGACTGGCGGCAGCACGTAGCGCGCCTGCGTGTGCGTGGTGGCGATCGCCAGCGTGCCGTGCGCATCGTCGTTGAGATTCGCCGCCAGCACGCCGATGTTCTCGATCTCATCGAGTGCGCGGCGGGCCGCAGCAATCACGCGCTCGCCTTCGGATGTGAGCCGCGAGAATGTCCGACCATCACGAACGAAGAGGTCGAAGCCGAGCTCGCGCTCGAGTTCCTTCAGGGCCCGGCTCACGGCGGGCTGTGAAGTGCCCAGCGAGGCTGCTGCCTGGGTCACACTGAGGCCGCTGCGCGCGACGGCCACCGCGTAGCGCAGATGGTGCAGGTTCACGGACTTCCCCGGAATAGCCGTTGGGGGTCATTATAACCGCTGGTTATGTGTTGATGTCTCACTGGCCGTCGCCGGAACCCGTCCCGGGCCGTAGAGTTGAATGTCCCACAGGAAGCGCACCCATGATCCACGACAACATCCTCGGCACCATCGGTCGCACCCCCATCGTGCGTATCAACCGCCTCGCGCCGGCGCACGTCACCATGTACGTGAAGTGCGAATTCTTCAATCCGATGGCCTCGGTCAGGGATCGCCTCGCGATCGCCGTCATCGAGGACGCCGAGCAGCGCGGGACACTCAAACCAGGCCAGACAGTGGTTGAAGCCACGTCGGGCAACACGGGCATCGCGCTCGCGATGGTGTGCGCAGTCAAAGGCTATCCCTTCGTCGCGGTGATGGCGGAGACTTTCTCCATCGAGCGGCGCAAGATCATGCGCATGCTCGGCGCAAAGGTCATCCTGACGCCCGCTGCAGGACGTGGCGTCGGCATGGTGCGCAAGGCGCAGGAACTCGCCGAGAAGCATGGCTGGTTCCTCGCGCGCCAGTTCGAGAATCCGGCGAACCCCGCCTACCACCGCAACACGACAGGCCCCGAAATCCTGAGCGATTTCGCCGGCAGGCGGCTGGATTTCTTCGTCACGGGATGGGGCACGGGCGGCACGCTCACGGGAGCGGGACAGATGATCCGCCTCGCCCGTCCCGAGACCACGATCATCCTGACCGAGCCCGCAAGCGCCTCGCTGGTCGCAGGCGGGACGTTTGCACCTCACAAGATCCAGGGGTGGGCGCCGGACTTCGTGCCTGGCGTGCTCGACCGCGAGACGCCGCACCGCATCCTGCCGGTGACCGATGCCGAGGCCATCGAGACCTCGCGCGCCCTGGCACGCAGTGAGGGCATTTTCTGTGGAATCTCCTCCGGCGGGACGTTCGCCGGGGCGCTGAAGGTCGCGCAGGAAGCGCCGAAGGGTGCCGTGATCCTTGCCATGCTCCCGGATACCGGCGAGCGCTACCTGTCGACGCCGCTGTTCGAAGGCATTCCGGAAGCAGGGGACCCGGAGCCGTGATGGCGGCTGCGGAGCAGGAGTTCATGCCCCAGGATGCGCGCCGCTACGCCGCGCTGCCCGACCCTTTCCCCATGTGGAACGGTGGCGAGCTGCGCGGGGCCGTGAGCGCCTACGAAACCTGGGGCACGCTCGATGCAGGGCGCAGCAACGCAATCCTTCTGTTCACCGGACTCTCGCCGCCGGCGCACGCCGCCTCCTCGCCCGAGGATCCGCGCGCGGGCTGGTGGGAGCAGATGATCGGCCCGGGCTGCGCGATCGACACCGATCGCTGGTTCGTCATCTGCGTGAATTCTCTCGGCAGCTGCTTCGGCTCGACCGGTCCCGCATCGGCCGATCCGCACACGGGGCAGGCCTACCGGCTCGCATTTCCGGAGCTCGCCGTCGAAGACATCGCCCGCGCCGGACGCGAAACCGCACGCACGCTCGGGATCGAGCGGCTGGCGACCGTGATCGGGCCATCGCTCGGTGGCATGGTGGTGCTCGCCTTCGCCGCGATGTTTCCGGCGAAGCACGCACGCTCGTGAGCATCTCGGGCACCGCTGCAGCCTCGCCTTTCACCATCGCACTGCGCTCTCTGCAGCGCGAAGCCGTACTGCGTGACCCCGACTGGCGCGGCGGCAACTATCCCCTCACCGCTCCGCCGCGCAACGGTCTGCGGCTGGCGCGCAAACTCGGCACGATCACCTATCGCTCGGCCGCGGAGTGGGAGCAGCGCTTCGGCCGCGAACCGATTGCAGTCTCGCGCCGCACGCCCGGACCGTTCGGCGCGGAGTTCGCCGTCGAGGGCTACCTCGAGGCGCAGGCCACCCGTTTCGTGTCGATGTTCGACGCGAACTGCTACCTCTATCTGTCGCGCGCCATGGACCGCTTCGATCTGGCGGATCATGGCGGCTCGTACGAGGCCGCGCTCGGACGGTCAGGACTCGAACGCGCACTCGTGCTCGGTGTGGAGTCGGACCTCCTGTTTCCCGTCGACCAGCAACGTGCCATCGCCACGGCCTGTGCCGCGTCCGGCGCCCGGACCACCTTCACGGCGCTCGATTCGCTCGAAGGGCACGACTCCTTCCTCGTGGACATTCCCCACTTCGACGCTGCGCTGCGCGGCTTCCTCGCAGGCTGACCGAGACCGGCGGCCCGCCCTTCCTCACGGAGCGATACATACCAATGCGACCCGAGACGATCGCCGTACACGGCGGCTATACCCCCGATCCGACAACCCGGGCGGTGGCGGTACCCATCTACCAGACCACGTCCTACGCCTTCGACAGCGCGCAGCACGGAGCCGATCTCTTCGATCTCAAGGTGCCGGGCAATATCTACACCCGCATCATGAATCCGACCACGGACGTGCTCGAGAAGCGCATCGCCGCGCTCGAGGGCGGCGTCGGCGCGCTGGCGCTGGCCTCCGGCATGGCGGCCGTGACCTACTCGATCCTCACCATTGCCGAGCACGGCGACAACATCGTCACCTCGAGCACGCTCTACGGTGGCACCTACAATCTGTTCGCCCACACACTGCCGCAGTTCGGCATCGAGGTGCGCTTCGCCGACTACCGCGAACCCGGGGCTTTCGAGAAGCTCATCGATGCACGAACGAAGGCGGTGTTCTGCGAGTCGATCGGCAATCCGCTCGGCAACGTCACTGACTTCGGCGCGCTTGCCGGCATCGCGCACCGCCACGGCGTACCGCTGATCGTCGACAACACCGTGCCGACGCCCTATCTCTGCAGACCGTTCGATTTCGGCGCGGACATCGTGGTGCACGCGCTCACGAAGTATCTCGGCGGCCACGGCAACAGCATCGCCGGTGCCATCGTGGACTCAGGCAGGTTCCCCTGGGCCGAACACAGGGGGAAATTCCGCCGCCTGAACGAGCCGGATGTCTCCTATCACGGCGTGGTCTACACCGAGGCGCTCGGCGAGGCCGCCTACATCGGGCGCGCGCGCGTCGTTCCGCTGCGCAACATGGGCGCGGCGCTCTCGCCCTTCAATGCCTTCCTGGTGCTGCAGGGCATCGAGACGCTAGCGGTGCGAATGGACCGCATCTGC
Source organism: Gammaproteobacteria bacterium (assembly GCA_016707425.1). Classification (GTDB taxonomy): domain Bacteria; phylum Pseudomonadota; class Gammaproteobacteria; order Steroidobacterales; family Steroidobacteraceae; genus JADJHU01. Next base: position 933,978 of record JADJHU010000015.1, on the reverse strand, counting down.
GACAACACCGTCGAGATCGCACGCTTCCTGAGCCAGCACCCACGCGTCAGCTGGGTGAAGTACGCCGGGCTCGAGGATGCTCCCGATCACGCGCTCGTGCGCCGCTACATGGGCGGGCGGGCCTCGGGCATCCTGAGCTTCGGCGTCCGCGGCGGCCGTGCCGCGGGCGAGCGTTTTCTCGATGCGCTCAAGCTCGTCATCCGCCTCGTCAACATCGGAGACGCCCGCTCGCTCGCCACCCACCCGGCCTCGACCACGCACCGGCAGCTCTCGCCCGAGGAACTTGCGAAAGCCGGCGTGAGCGAGGACATGGTGCGGCTCTCGATCGGAATCGAGCACATCGACGATCTCAAGGCCGACATCGCCCAGGCGCTCGAAGCTGCCGGCTGAGGCTGGCCCGCCGGGCGGAGGGCTCTACGGGCGCCGCCCGCCCGTGTCGCGCGGCTGTCGGGCGCCTTCGAGGTGCCGGTCGAAGAAATCGACCATCACCCGGTAGGCCTCACGCGACTCCGGCAGATCGACATCGCCGAAGAAGAAATGCTGCAGGCCGTCCCAGACCTGCAGATCCGCGGCGACGCCCGCCTTCACGAGCTGGCGATGGGTGTAGAGCGCCGAGCTCATCGCCATGTCGCGCGTCGCGGTCACGAGCAGCGTGGGCGGAAACTTCGCGAGCACCGCGGGATGATCGACCGGTGAAACCAGAGGGTCCCTGGGGTCAGCGCCCTGGAAATAGGCGAGCCGCATCAGCTCGCCCGCTGCCCCGGGCCGCGGCACGGACCGTCCATTGAGTGCAGGAGCGGTATAGCCCGAATCGCCATCCCCCAGGTGGCCGGCCGATGCGCAGTAGATGCCGACCGCTCCCGGTGCCGGCAAGCCTTCCTTCTGGAACCAGGCGAGCGACTGCGCTGCGAGCAGCCCCCAGCGGAGCAGCCGAAGATGCCGATGTGCCCGGGGCGGTAGGTCTTCAGGAGCTCCCGATACACGCTCGCGACATCCTCGCTGGCAGCGGGAAAGTGATGCTCAGGACCCTGCCGGTAGTCGATCGCCACGACCCGGTACTTGCCGAGGCCTGCGATCGGAATGGATTCGAGCTGCCCGTTGGTGCGCGCACCCAGGGCAAAGCCTCCACCGTGGAGATTGATGAGAACGTGGCGGTCCTTCTGGCGCGCGACACCCTCGGCGGGCGTGATCACCTCCGTGTAGACGCCACCCATGGTGCGCGCCTCGATACTCACGGCGTAGCGCGCTTTCGCCTTCGCAATCAGTGGCCCGAGATAATGCTCGTCGAGCGTCCTGCGCTGCTCGGCGATCGGCAGCATCTGCATGCGCGCAATGGGCGAGCTGTAGAACGCCGGTGAATGCTCGTAGAGGTAGGCGCGCCGCGCTTCCTCACTGGCGAAGGCCGAGAAGGGCGCTGCGAATCCGGGGATCTGCACCGTGCCCTCGGCGGGCGCCTGTGCACCGCCGGATTCAGGAGTCTCGGCGGTCATGCCTGCACCCGATGCCCATGCCATCGTCACTGCCAGCAGCGAGCCGGTGAGTCGCTTCATGATTTCCGTCCTCGGATGTTTGCACCCATGCACACGTGAGACCGCACGCGTCGCCACGATGCGTGCGGATTGCAGTAATTCAGACCGCCATCGAGGCCGCCGACCGGGTCACAGCCATCCCGGGGAGCGGTCCCTCGTTCAGAGGGACCAGCGGCGGCAACGGGCAGTGCAGTATCGCGCATACGGTCCGCAGCAGCTCCGCCTCGGGCACACTGAGCTGGTCATCATCGGCCAGCGTGCGCACGAGCGCTTCGATCAGCGCCTCCTTGGCGAACGGATGCAGCCGCCCGAGGCGCGCGAGCGCAGCGTCGAGCGCGAGCGGCCAGTCCTCGCGCGGTGCGTATTCCGGTCGGTTCCGCGGCAGGAGGCCCTGCATTCCCGCTTCGTAGGCCTCTCTCGCCCGGCGCTCGTCGGTCGCCCCGGACCGGGCGACCGTGGTGAAGAGCACCTGGAGATCGGCTGCAGCCGAGGCCAGTGTGGCATTGCCATGCGGTGTGCGCGCTTCGAGCTCATCGCGCAGCGCCGTGACCAGGAGCCGCGTCAGACAGTACTCGAAGACATCGATGCACGCATCGGCGCGCGTGAGGTCTTCGGCAAGTGCCAGCAGGCGCTCGCGCTCCGCACGCGCGAGCCGGCGCAGTGCGGGAAACAGCTGCTGAAGCGCCGGCAGCCGCAGGAAGGGCCCAAGCCCGGAGGCCATCGGCAGCGCCGCCTCGACGGCGATGCACTCTGCGGGCCCGAGCGCTTTCGCGAGGCGTTCGAGCTGGCGCTCGCGCACGGCATCGCGATGACTCAGCAGCACCGCCAGCACCAGGGCGCGGGCGCCGCTTCCGGTTCCGGCGAGCTCGCGCAGACTCTCGGGCATCGCGAGACGCAGCTCCTGCGCCTGCGCAACATGCAACGTCCGTGGCTGCCCGGCCTGCCGTGCAATGGCAAGAGGCGCTGCGGCAATGATCGCCAGCCCGGGGGTGGGGGCATGCGCAGCCGACGCCCTGTCCGCATCCGGCCGCGTGGATTCTTCCGTTGCCCGGAGCGCCGCCGCGATCGCAGCCGGAAGCGAGCCCGCATCGAAACGCGGATCGAGCGCGTGGAGGCGCTCGACGAGAGGCGGATGTGTGGCGAACAGACGCCGCGTTCCGGGCGCAAACAGCATGTGGGCCACCTCGTCCGCCGCCTCGCTGGCGAGGAGCGAGCCGCCGCCGGGACCCGCAGTCTTCAGGAGGGCGCCCTTGAGCCCTTCGGGATGGCGCGTGAACTGAACGGCCGAGGCGTCCGCAAGCCGCTCACGCTGACGGCTCACGGCCGCCTGCAGAATGCGGCCGGCGAGCTGCCCGAGCCATCCGAGAACGAGTGCTGCGACTGCCACGAGTCCGATCAGCCCGATCGCGCTGCTGCCGCGGCGGAGGCGGGACACGTGCCTCAGCACCGTGCGACCGATGAGCGCGAGCGCAAAGAGTCCGAACACCCAGCCGAGCAGCTGCAGGTTCAGGCGCATGTCGCCATTCAGGATATGGCTGAATTCGTGGGCAACCACGCCCTGCAGCTCGTCGCGGGTCAGTCGCTCCACGGCCCCCTGCGTGACCGCAATCGCGGCGTTTGCGGCCGTGTGTCCGGCAGCGAACGCGTTGATCGTCGTCTCCTGCTCGAGCACGTAGACCTCGGGCATGGGCACGCCGGAGGCAATCGCCATCTCCTCCACGATATTGAGCAGGCGCCGGCGCGCCGGATCCGTGGAGTCTCGGTCGACCCGCACGCCGCCTAGCGAGCGCGCCACCACGCCGCCGCCCTCGCGGAGCTGCATGGTCCTGTAGAGACTGCCGAGGAGGATCACGGAGAGGATCACGAGTGCAAAGGCCGTCGCGCGCTGCGGCTCGTAGCCAACGAGCGCGAGGATCACTGCATCGAGTGCCAGCACCACCGCGGTCACCGCGACGACGAACGCGAACAGCAGCCAGCCGGTCCGCCGGCGTGCGCCTGCCTGCCGGGCGTAGAAGTCCACGCGAGTCGCCACCCTGAACGACCCGACCGGCTTCAGTCGAAGCTCACGCTCGGAGCCTCGCGCGCCTCGGGCTTTGCGATGTCCAGGAGTGCCGCAGGCGCGAAACCAAAGGCGCCTGCGACGAGATTACCCGGAAAGCTCTCACACGCATTGTGATAGGTCATGATCGCGTCGTTGTAGGCCTGGCGCGCAAAGGCCACCTTGTTTTCCGTCGAGCTCAGCTCTTCGGAGAGCTGCATCATGTTCTGGTTCGCCTTGAGCTCGGGATAGGCCTCAGCGAGGGCAAACAGCCGGCCGAGCGCTCCCGAGAGCTGCGCCTCCGCGCCCGAGAGCTGGCGTACGGCCGCGACATTGCCCGGATCGGCAGAGGCCGCGCGCAATCCGTCTGCTGCCGAGTTGCGCGCCCGGATGACGGCTTCCAGCGTGTCGCGCTCGTGCCGGAGATAAGCCTTCGCCGTCTCCACCAGGTTCGGAATGAGGCCGTAGCGACGCGTGAGCTGCACATCGATCTGCGCAAAGGCATTCCGGTACGCGTTGCGCGTTGCGACCAGGCGGTTGTAGATGGCGACCATAACGACGATCGCACCCACGACCAGCAGCAGCACTATCCATCCCATGATGTCCTCCGAGGCGCAGACAGGGTGCCACTTAAGTCAAGCGCCGGATGTGACGCATCTCGCAGCACAGTGCCGGCAGTCGGCTCTTGCCGGCCACTCGTCGGCTCGTGTGTCATGGCCGCTCTGCACACGCGAGGATGTGCGCCCATGAAACGCAGGCAACTGGCCTTCACGCTGATGGAACTCATGATGACGCTCGCGATCGCGGGCATCATTCTCGCGATCGGCGCCCCGAACTTCGTCGAGTTCCGCCGCAACAACCGTATGACAAGTGTGGCCAACGACTTCCTCGGAGCACTGCAGACGGCCCGCACCGAGGCGATCAAGCGCCAGCAGCCGGTGGCCGTCTGTCCGTCTGCCAATCCTGATACGGCCGGAGCGGGATGCAGCAACGGGGCCTTCACAGGCTGGATCGTTTTTGTCGATGCGGACAACAACTGCCTCCGGGACGCCGCGGGCAACGACATCGTGCGCGCCAGCGTCACCATCGACCCCGCCGTCACGCCAGTGTCGAACGGCGTGTGCCTGTCCTTCGGTGCGAACGGCTTCCTGCAGACCATTGCCGGTCAGGCGACCGCCTCACGCACGGTCTTCTGCGACGCGCGGGGCAATACGCTGCAGTCCGGCACGCTTCAGTCGGCGGCACGCGGCATCGACGTCAGCCCCACCGGCCGCTCGCGCATCACGCGGGACATGGCCGAAATCGGCTCCTGGGGGCCGGGGGTAGGCTGCCCATGAACGCGCCCATGACGCCCGTGCGCAGGGCCGCCCGCCAGCGCGGAATTACCATGGTCGAGGCCCTGGTGGCACTCGTCGTGCTGTCCGTCGGCATGCTCGGCATCGCGGGACTGTACGTCTCGAGCCTGAAGGCGGGACGCTCGGCGCTCATCCGGACACAGGCCGTGAATCTGGTCCAGGACATGGCGGACCGCATCCGTGCAAACGCCCTTGGCCGGGCCGCCTATGATGTGGCCGCGGGCTACGGCGGCAGCCCGACGACACACGACTGCGTCGTGACGACGAACTGCACCCCTGCGGCACTCGCGGAAGACGATCTCGCACGCTGGGTCGCCAGCGTCAATGCGGCACTTCCCGGCGGCGCCCCGACCGCCAACGTGCAGTTCACGCCGGCGGCCGCGACGGGACGCCCCGACCGTTACGACATCCTGGTCGACTGGCAGGAGGCCGGAGAGAGTACGCGGTTCTCCTACGCCACCACCATCGAGCTCATTCCGGTGATCCCATGAAGCGAAGCACCCAGGGGCTGAGCCTCATCGAGCTCATGGTCGCTCTGGCGATCGGGTCGCTCCTGATCGTGGGCGCCGTGTTCGTCTACTCGCAGAGCCGCAACACCCACACGGTGACGGACTCGATTGCGCGACTCCAGGAGAACGCGCGCTTCGCCATGTCGGCGATCGAGGCCGATGTGATGCTCGCGGGCTATTACGGCTTCACCAACTCGCCGGACGACTTCAAGTTCATCCAGGGCGGCTCGACGGCCTCACCGATTCCGTCCTCTCTGATGCAGCAGTCGAAGCCGGCGCTGGCGGGTCTGCCCAGCAGCGCCCAGGCCTGCGGCACCAACTTCGCCGTGGATCTGATCGCCGCCGCCCAGGGTTCCAACAATGCCTACACGCGGCCCTGCGCCGCCGCAGGCGGTGGTGCGAGCCCGACGGCCGATACGCTCACCATCCGGCGCGCCTCGACCGCGCCGGCGGCCGCGACGGCAGGCCGGCTGCAGCTCCTCGTCAGTCGGCTGAGCCCGACGAACCAGTTCGTTCTCGCCGATGGCGTGCTGCCGGCCTCTCCTGCGCTGCAGCCCGACAATGTGGAAGTGCGCGACCTGCTGGTGCGCACGTATTACATCTCGAGGAATTCCACCGGCCGCCCGGGTGTGCCAGCACTGCGCGTGAAGGCACTCACCAACGGGCCGGCGTTCGCCGCCTCGGGCGATCAGGAGATCCTCCCGGGCGTGGAAGACCTCCAGGTGCAGTTCGGCATCGATACGGGCGACTACGACGGCGACGGCGTCATCGACCCGGGCCTCGACCAGAATGGCGACGGCATTCCCGACGCACCGAACGGCATTGCCACACGCTACGTCAATCCAAACGCCGTGCCTGCCGGCTTCCAGGTGGTTGCGGTGCGGATCTGGCTCATGGTGCGTGCCGATCAGCCCGAGCAGGGTTTCACCGACAATCACAGGTATCAGTACGCGGACCGCGACATCACGCCGAACGACGGCTTCCGGCGGATGCTGATATCCAAGACCATCCGCGTGCGCAACGCGCGCACGCTCTGAGTGCACGATGAAGCAGTCCATCCAGAACCCCCGGAAGCAGCGTGGCGCCGCGCTGGTCATCGGCCTGATCCTGCTGCTGATCCTGACGCTGCTCGCCGTGAGTGGCATGAACTCGGCGAGCACCGAGCTCATCATGGCGGGCAATGAGCAGTACCGTCAGAACGCCTTCCAGGCGGCCGAAACGGGCGTCGAGCAGGCACTCACCACGCTCGCGAATGTCCCGCAGAGCGGCACGCCCACGGTCGCGCCCGCTACCGCAGTTCCCGGCTCGGCGACTGACGAGTACGCGACCTCGAGCCGGTATCTCGGCGACGACCTGAACATTCCCGGGTTCAGCGCCGGAAAGTTCGTGGGCTTCCACTACGAGATCACGAGCACCGGGACGTCTGCCCGCAATGCCCGCGCGCAGCATGTGCAGGGCGCCTTCGTGATCCAGAGCTCCGGGAGCGGTGGCTCCGAGCGATCGATCAACCCTTGAGACTCTGCATGGAGCGACAGGTCATGAACATCCGCCTTCCTCTTGCGCTGCTGGGCTTCGCCCTCGCTGGCGTCGCGGTCGCCAGGCCGCCCGAGCTGAAGACCGTGGATCTGGCGGTGGAGGCGCCGGCCCACTCGGTCGTCCTGCCCTCGGGTGTGGACAGTGCGCTCGTCACGGCCCCCTGCGCAGGCTGCGCACCGAAATCCCTGCGGGCTACCGCCGCCACGGGCTACTTCGTCAACGAGCAGCGGGTCAGTCTCGCGGAACTGCAGACGGCCATTGCCGGCAAACCGGAAACGATGCTGACGGTGCTCTATTCCCTGAAGACCGGAGAGCTGCTCTCCGTCACCGCCGCCCTGCCCGTGCGGTCCACGCGGCGCTAGGCCACGGCAGCCGAGACGCTCACAGGAGCCAGACATGTCCAGCTTCACGAACCGACTGAGCCACATCACCCTCGGCGCGCTCCTTGCGACCAGTGCGGGCCTGCCAGCCCTCGCGGACGACACCGAGATCTACCACAGCCAGGCCGCCATGACGGGCGCCCAGCCGAACGTTCTCTTCATTCTCGATACCTCGGGCAGCATGGATACCACGGTCATACCGACCGCACCGCCCTACGATCCCAACACCACTTATGCCAGTGCAGGCTGCTCGTCCGACCGCATCTATTACAGCGTCAACTCGGACACCGCGCCCTCCTGCGGCTCGAGCAACTGGTTTCCGGTGGCGTCCAACACCTGCAACACCTCGCAGGCGGCGCTCGCCACCAGCGGGGCGTGGCCCACTTTCGGCAATCCCCGGAAACAGGCGGGCCAGTACCGCACCGTGAGCGGCAAGACCAGCTGGCGGTCGATCGCCGGCGGCAACGCAACGCCCGTCGAATACGTCGACGACGAGGGCACGCACGGTGCAACGACCGGCGACAGCAAGGTCTACATCTACAACGGCGGCACCGGCTGGGACACCTCGCCGCACAGCCTGTGGAGCGGCAGTGCACTCACCGGTACCTACCGCTTCTACAGTGCGAATTACCTGAACTACAAGGCCGGCCCCGGGACGCCGACACCCAAGACACGCCTGGAGATCGTGCGCGATGTGGCGATCGATCTGGCGAGCTCGCTGAACGGTGTGAACCTCGGGCTCATGCGCTACAGCACAGATGCCCAGGGCGGCTACGTGCTGAACGCGGTCCAGAACATCGCCACCAGCCGCAGCGCCATCATCAACACGCTGCAGGGCTTCTCGCCGACCGCCGGCAACGGCGGCACGCCGCTTTCGGAAACGTATTACGAAGCAGCGCTGTATCTCAAGGGCGGCAACGTCGACTACGGCAACCGGTCGTCTCCGGGCCTGAGCGTCGCCGCCTCACGGGTGAGCGGCGGCTCGCAGTACAAGTCGCCGCTCGAGTACCAGTGCCAGAAGAACTATGTCGTCTACCTGACCGACGGCGCCCCGACCCTGGATACGGACGCGAACGCCAAGATCGCGTCCATGATCGGCAAGAGCGCCTGCGCGGCCGACCCTTACGAGCCTTATCACGACGGCGGCTGGGTCACGGGCAGCGGCATCTGCATGGACGATCTCGCCGGGTGGCTGAGCAATCCGCAGACGGATCTCGCTCCCTCGCTCCCCGGAAGCCAGACGGCTCTCACCTACATGATCGGCTTCGGGTCGGACCTCGCCGCGAGCATGGATTACATGAACAACATCGCGCGTGCCGGTGGCACGGAGCACGCTTACACCGCCAGCGACGTGCCCACGCTCACGGCCGCCCCTGCAGACTATCTTCGGCGGCATCCAGGAAGAAAGCTCGACCTTCGTGACGCCCTCGATCGCGGTGAACGCCTTCAACCGTGCCCAGACCAGCAATGACCTGTTCTTCTCGGTGTTCAAGGTGGGCCAGGGCACGCACTGGCCGGGCAACCTCAAGAAGTACCGCCTGGACGGCACCTCCGTGGTCGACACGAACGGCACCAACGCCGTCGATGCCGCGGGCTTCTTCGCCAACGGCACCACGAGCTACTGGTCGCCCTCGCCTGACGGCAACGACGTGACCAAGGGTGGTGCGGTGAGCCAGCTGCCGCTCCCCGGCGCGCGCAAGCTCTATACCTCACTGGCCGGTTCGAACCTCACGTCGGCGGGCAATGTCATCGACACGACCAACAGCGCACTCACGGATGCGGTCGTCGGTACCGGCTCGAACACCAGCAGCTGCTCCACGACCTGCCAGGACGCGATCCGCTGGGTGCGCGGCCTGGACGTGGACGATCTCAACCATGACGGCAGCAGTGCCGATCAGGTGAAATTCATGGGCGACCCGCTGCATGGTCGTCCCGCAGTGGTCTCCTATGGCGGTACGACCGCGAGCCCGGACGCAGCAGATGCCGTGGTCTTCACGCCGACCAACGACGGCTTCCTGCATGCTTTCAGCGCCCGCACGGGCAGCGGCGGCGGGGAAGAACTCTGGGCCTACATGCCGCCAGAGCTCCTCTCGCGCCTCGGCACGCTGCGGGAGAACCTCGCCGTCACCAGCCGCAGCTACGGACTGGACGGCGACGTCCGCGTGCTGAAGCTCGACAAGAACCAGGACGGCATCGTGACAGCCTCGGAGGGCGACCGGGTGTGGCTGTTCTTCGGCATGCGCAGCGGCGGTGACCACTACTACGCGCTCGATGTCACGGATCGGGCGCAGCCGAAGCTGCTCTGGAACATCGGCCCGACAGAGCTCCCCGGCATCGGCGAAACCTGGTCGGCCCCGGTCATCACGCGTGTGCGCGTCAGCGGCGCGCCGGGCAACACCGATCCCGAGAAGTTCGTGCTGATCTTCGGTGGCGGTTACGACCGGACACAGGAAAACCAGCCGTATTCTGCCGATACGGTCGGCAATCGCATCTACATCGTGGATGCGCAGACCGGCCAGCGCCTGTGGTACGCGGGAGGGCCGGGCACCGGCACACCCGATCTCCAGCTGAACACCTCGGGCCGGAGCATGAACAACTCCATCCCGGGCCGCATCACCGTCATCGACACCGACGGGGATCTGTTCGCGGACCGCATGTATGCGGCGGACATGGGCGGCAGGGTGTGGCGCTTCGATATCTTCAACGGTCAGCCGCGATCCTCGCTCGTGACCGGTGGAGTCATCGCGAAGCTCGGTGCAGGCGATGTGACGGGTGCGACGAACGCCGACAACCGCCGCTTCTACAGCGCGCCCGACGTCGCCCTCGTGCAGCGTCGTGCCCAGGCGCCCTACTACAACATCGCCATCGGCTCGGGCTACCGCGGCCACCCGCTCAACACGGTGACCCAGGAGCGCTTCTACTCCATCCGCGATGCCAGACCCTATGCGCATCTCTCTCAGGCCACGTATAACGCGATCACCCCCCTCACCGACGCGGGCCTCGTGGACATCACGAGCAATCCGGGCGGGATCGCGGTGCCACCTGCAGCCGCAGGCTGGAAGCTCAGCATGAACCTCAACGGCGGCTGGTCGGGTGAAAAAGTGCTCGCGGAGGCCACCACCGTGAACAACGTCATCCTGTTCACCACCTTCCAGCCGCTCCTGCCCCAGGCGCAGGATCCGTGTTATCCGTCGAACATCAACCGGGTCTACGCACTGAGAGTCGACAGCGGCGGGCCGGCCCTCGATTTCACGGACGACGGCGTGACCGACAGCAACGACCTGTTCGTCGCGCTGCACCAGCGCGGCATCGTCGGCGAGGTCAACGTTGCCATGATCCGCAACGGCAGCTCCAACGATCCGAACTCGCCGCCCACCGCGCCGCCCACGGTATGCGTGGCCGGAGTCGAGATCCTGAACAAGTGCGTCGCAGCCGGTGGCACGGTACGCACCTTCTGGGAGCGCCGCGATGCGCCGTAATGCCTGCAGAAGCGCGCTGCGGGGCGTGACCCTCATCGAGCTGCTGGTGGTGGTCATCGTGATCGCGATCCTTGCCTCGATTGCCGTGCCGAGCTACCGGAACTACATGATCCGCACCCAGCGGACCGAGGCGAAGACGGCACTCATGCAGCTGCAGGCCGCACAGGAAAAGTTCTACCTGCAGAACAACGCCTACACCGACCAGATCGCGGCGGCCCCGCCGGCGGGCCTCGGGCTCCTCGCGCAGACGGAGGGCGGCCGCTATGCCATCACCGTCGCTCTGGGCGCCGGCGCCCAGGGCTACACGGCAACGGCCGATCCGGTTGCGGGTGGGGGTCAGACCGATGACACGCAGTGCACGCAGCTCTCGATCACGGACACCGGGGTCCGCGGTTCGACCGGCCCGGGCGGCGTGGACACCTGCTGGCGCTGAGGCGGCAGCGCGAAGCGCGTGGCGCTTCGCCGGATTCGCGCTGGGCACGTTGCTCGCCGTCACGGCTGCGGGCCGTGCGGCGGCGCCCACGACACGGCCCAGCCTGAAGCTCGCCACGTGGAATCTGGAATGGCTCATCTCACCCGAGGTCTTCCAGGAGCTGCGCACGACCTGCACAGCCTCCGGCGCGCGCGTGCAGGGCGAGGAGCGCCGCATACCGTGTGACGTCGCGGGGCGTCTCGAGCGCTCGGCGCGCGATTTCGCCGCGCTGGCCCGCTATGCCCGCCGGCTCGATGCCGACGTCATCGCGCTGCAGGAGGTCGATGGCGAAGCCGCCGCACACCGGGTGTTCCCGGACTACGACTTCTGCTTCACCGCGCGACGCCACGTGCAGAACACCGGTTTCGCGATCCGCCACGGACTGCGCCATCGATGCGGTGCCGATCTGCGGGCCCTGTCGCTCGGCGACAGCGTGCGGCGTGGCGCGGAACTGATTCTCTTTCCCGGTGAACCGCGCGAAATCCGCCTGCTTGCCGTGCACCTGAAATCGGGCTGCGGGCGGCGCCTGCTCGACGATCCGAAACGCGACTGCGCCGTCCTCGCGCGGCAGGCCGGCGCCCTCGAACGCTGGATCGACGACCAGGCCCTCGCCGGGCGTCGCTTCGCCGTACTGGGTGACTTCAACCGCGACCTGCTGCACGACCAGGGTCCGGCGCGCTCCGCCACGGGCCGACTGCAGCGGCTATGGCCGGAGATCGACGATGGCGACCCGCCGGGGGCGGATCTCGTGAACGCCGCCGAGGGGCAGGATTTCCGCAACTGCGCGCCGTACCAGGCGCATCGTGGCTACATTGACTCCATCGTGCTCGGCCGCACACTCGGTACGCGCGTCATACCCGGCTCCTTCGAGCGACTGACCTACCGCGCCGACGAGGCCCGGCACCTCCGGCTGTCCGACCACTGCCCCGTATCGGTGCGTGTGTGGCTCGATTAAGTTCAGTCGCCGCCGACGCGCTCCAGGCAGGCGGCATAATGCGGTCAATCCAGGGAGATGCCGGAGCATGTCGATGACCGAGGTGCAATCGCTGGAACGACGGCTGCACAGCCGGCACCGTGCACGCACCACCGTCTACATCGTCGTTGCGGGCGGCTGCCGGCGACTCTGCCGGGCGATGAACCTGAGCGCAACAGGTGTCTTCGTCGAGACCAGCAACCTCGGGCTGCGCAAGGGCCAGCGGGTCGAACTGGCCTTCGCGATCAATCTCGGCGCCATCACCAAGCTGCACCGGCGCCGCGCCATCGTGGCGCACGTCTCGCGGGGCGGCACCGGCCTCATGATGGACGCCAGCAGCGGCCGCTGAGCGTCTGGCTGTTGCACATTCGGGGGCGACCCGCACAATGAGCAGGTGCTCGAAGTCGAGTCCCTGCACAAGAGCTACGGAACCCGGGAAGTCGTCCGCGGCGTGAGCTTCGCGGTTTCGCCCGGGGAGTGCTTCGGGCTGCTCGGGCCCAACGGCGCGGGCAAGACCACCACGCTGCGCTGCTGCCTCGGGCTCACACGTCCCGACTCCGGCCGCATCCGTCTCGCGGGCAACGCCATCCCGCAGGGTGCGCGTCGCGCGCGCTATCGCGTCGGCGTCGTGCCGCAGTTCGACAATCTCGATCCCGACTTCACGGTGACCGAGAACCTCCTGGTCTTCGGTCGCTACTTCGACCTGAACCGCCGGGACGTCCGCGCGCGCATACCGCAGCTGCTGGACTTCGCGGGTCTCACGGAACGCGCCGATGCCGGCATCGACACGCTCTCTGGTGGCATGAAGCGGCGGCTCACCCTGGCGCGCGCGCTCATCAACGACCCCATCGTGCTGTTCATGGACGAGCCGACCACGGGGCTCGATCCCCAGGCACGCCATCTCATCTGGAGCCGCCTGAAATCGCTACTCGGCGCAGGACGCACGCTGATCCTCACGACGCATTTCATGGAGGAGGCCGAGCGGCTCTGCAACCGTGTCGCCATCATGGACCGTGGAGAGCTGATCGCACTCGACACGCCCAGGAAGCTCATCGAGACCTGCATCGAGCCGCAGGTGACCGAGATCTTCGGTGAAGGCATGCCGGCCTGGATCGAGGAGACCGGACGGGCGCTCGCCGGGCGGGTGGAGATCGCCGGCGAGACCGCCTTCTGCTATTGCCGCGAACCGGATGAACTGCTGCGCGCCGCCGGGCGCCACTCCGGGCTGCGCGCCCTCTCGCGAGCCGCGAACCTCGAGGATGTGTTCATCAAGCTCACGGGTCGCGACATCCGTGACTGAGCTCCTCTCGCTGCGCTTCCTGCACATCGTACGGCGGAACTTCCTCGTCTGGCGCAAGCTCCTCGTGCCCTCGCTCATTGGCAATCTCGCCGATCCCCTCATCTGGCTGCTCGGTTTCGGGCTCGGCTTCGGAGCCTTCCTGCCGAAGATCGAGGGCGTGCCCTACCTCGCGTTCCTGGCCGCCGGAATGATCTGCTACTCGACGATGTACAGCGCGTCCTTCGAAGCGCTCTATTCCGCCTTCGCACGGCTGGCGATCCAGCGCACGTGGGAAGGCATGCTGCACGCGCCCCTCACCATCGGTGACGTCGTGCTCGGAGAGTGGGTATGGGCCGCACTGAAGAGTGTGCTGTCCGGAGCCGCGATACTCGTGGTGATGTACGCACTCGGCATCGTCTCGGGCTGGCAACCGCTCGCCGCACTGCCCGTGGTCCTCGTCACCGGACTCGCCTTCTCGGGCGTGGCACTCGTCGTCACGGCGTTCGCGAAATCCTACGACTTCTTCGTCTACTACTTCACGCTCGCCATGACACCGATGATGCTGCTCTCGGGCGTGTTCTTTCCAGCCTCGGGCCTCCCCGCGACCGCCCGCCGACTCGCCGAAGCCCTGCCTCTGCTGCACGCCACCGAGCTCGCGCGTGCGCTCACGCTCGGCGCCGTCCCGGTGCGGCCGCTGGTGAATGTCGCGGTGCTGCTCAGTTATGCGGTCGTCGGCGTCGGCGTCGCAGGGTGGCTGATACGGCGGCGGCTCATGAAGTAGCGGCGGACGACACCGACCGCGGCGCCCTCCTATAATTCACGCGTGACCCTCCGGGACCATCTCTTCGACGCACTGCGCACGGATCCCGTCACGGCCCCGCTATGGAATGCCGGCTTTCGCGTCCGCATCGGTGCGAGCGCCTGCCTCGCCGGCGAGAAAGTCCGCCCTGACGGCAGCGACTGTCGCAGCAACGCGGTTTCCGTCGTGCTGCCCCTGGTCGCCGAGGTCGTGTCATTGTGCCCGGAGGTCGCAATCGGTCTGGGCGTGCCACGCCCGGCGATGCAGCGTGTCCGGCTCGCCGCCGGGCACGAGGCGGTCCGCAGCGTCGAGGCGCACGCGACCGACATCACCGCGCGCCTCGATGGTTTCGCCACGGACGTGGTACGCAGCAGGATCTTCCACGGCTACGTCTTCAAGGCGCGCTCGGCGAGCTGCGCGCCGGGCAACGCGCCGCTGTTCGACGAACACGGCGTACAGATCGGTCTCGCTGGCGGACGTTATGCCGAACATCTGCGCCGCGCCTTCCCCCGCGCACCGATGTGCGACGAAGAGGCGCTGGTCACCATGGGAAGCCTGGCGCGCTTCGTGATGGCCTGCTACCGGTATGCGGCATCATTGCCGGCTGAGGGAATCGAACCCCCGACCCACTGATTACAAATTTGCCCTGACGCGCACAGACCAGACTGAGGCGCACGGAAAAGGCTGGAATTCCCGGCCTTTTTTCGTTTCTGGCGTCCGGCTGATTTTCGTTCATGCGGCTGGAAGCGGTAGCAATCTGGTAGCAGCTACCGCGTGCGCGGCTCCCTACTCGTGCGGATAAGTGAGAGTGCCGCCGCTGACCAGCGTGCGCCGCGTCCCATCGTCACTGCGCGGAGTGTCCGCACTGCGCGTGCGCGGCCGGCCGCCGCGCCTGCCGATCGACTGCCAGTCGTGCGACGCGCGCACCTGGGCCGCGAGCTCGTGACGACCGTGCGACATCCAGCATTCCGCGCTTGATGCGAACGTGACGGGGATTGAGTCCACGTGCAGCACCCACGGCTGCGCCGTCATCGTGTTGACCGCCGCATAAACCCGCGAGGTGGACAGTTCGCGGCACTCGTCGCGCACGTAGGCCGCGATGCCTGACACGCCGGCGAGCGGTTCATCGTCCGGCAGGAGCGCGCCGGCGACCGACCGCAAGGCGAAAGCTTCGCACTGCTCGATTGTCTCGTCCGGGATCGCGGGCTGTCGTGCCACAAAACCCTCGCAGGAATTACCGAACTAAGCGGGGAGTATACCCCTATGCGGGATATCACGGAGCACCCCGAATGACCGAGAACATTCAGTTTCTGGTGAAAGCAGAAGCACAACAGCGCATCGACCCACGCCGACCCGTAAGTGAGATCACGGCGAACGTTTGGCACGACAAGGTTGGAGGACCGCGCGACACGTGGGGCCGCCGCCTTTGGACGCCAGAGGTTTGCGACCGCATCCGCGAGGCGCGAAGCGCAGGCAAGGTCGCCTGAAGCGAAAAAAACCCGCGGCGCCTTGCAGGGCGATGCCGCGGGTTCGAGGTCACGAGATGGCAACGATACTACGACTCCCCCGCCGCGCGAAGCCATCCGGCACGCGCTGCCGATCCTGCGGCGCACGGCTGCCGCACCCGAGCCCGGCCAGACTGCGCACGAACTGCACCGCGTGGGCACGCCTGCGCGATGCCGTGTTCGCGCTGCGGAAGGTGCGGCCATGACTCGCGGTCAGGCCATCGCGGCATATTGCCGAAGCTGCATCGCCGACACGTCCGCGCCCGGAAGCTGGCGCGAGCAAGTCGCGGTCTGCTCCGCCCCGCGCTGCGCACTGTGGAAGTGGCGACCGCTGCCGGCTCACGCGCCCGCCTGGCTGCGCTCGCGCGACCCTGCCGACCTGCCGGCTGGCTGGACGCGACTGCATCAGGAGGAGGCCGTGCGCAGGTTGCGCGGAAAGCCCACCGCGAAGGCCGCAAACACCCCGGAAACCGGCCCTTCTCCGACCCCATCGGCCGCGGGCAATGCCGAGGTGCGACCGTGAGCGGCGCGCTCGTGGCGCTCGTCCGTGCGCTCGCAGCCATCCCGGATACCGTTGTCCTGGCAGTCATCGTCTGCGCGAGCGTAGGGGGCTGCCATGCATGACCCCCAGAGACGACGCGGCCCCGGAAGCGTTGGCGCGCTTGCCGAGGCCGAAAGCCGAAAACAACACCGCGAGTCTATCACCGCGTCGATATCCACGACACCCAACACCGATCCCCGCGAACAGTTCCGCGCAGCGATCGTCGTCCCGCACGCGGAGCTTGTCGCGCGCATTCGCGAGAAGGTGCCGGCCGGACTGCGCGAGCTGCCCGTATGGCTGCTTTGGCGATCCGTGGCGGGGGCGCCGGGGGAGAAGCCGCGGAAAGTCCCCTACTACGCCGACGGCACCCCGCGGCGCGGCGCGCTCGACTCACCTGAGGATCGCGCACGGCTCGTAGACTTCGAGGCCGCCGCGACTGAGCTGACCGCCCGATGCGCGGGCCTGGGCGTTGCGCTCGGAGAAGTCCCCGGCGAGGAGATCACGCTCGCCGGCATCGACTTCGACGGGCTCGACGAGCACGACGAGCGCGTCGTGGAGGTGCTCGCCGCGGCCGCGTCGTATTGCGAACGCTCGCCTTCAGGGAACGGGCTGCACATTCTCGGAACCGGCGACGTTGGGACCGCCAAGCGCGACGCGCAAGGGCTCGAAATCTACTCCGGCGGGCGCTACTTCACGGTCACAGGCGAACGCATCGCCGGGGCGCAGCTCGCGGACCTTCGGGACGCTGCCGACGTCGCGCGGCGCGTCTTTGCGGTCGAGAGCCCGAAGAAGGCGCCACCGCAGGAGCAGGCCGAAGGCTTCATCACGCACGATCGCAATACCCACCTGAGCCGCGAAGCATTCCGACTGCGCAAGCAGGGCGCCGAGCCTGAGCAGATTGCAGTCGTGCTGCAGGCAATGAACGAAGCGCGATGCAGGCCGCCGCTACCCGCGGAGGAGGTGGAGCAGATTGCCGCGCGCAAGCGGCACGTTACGCCGGAAGAAACCCGGCCGATCAGCGTTGACGATTTTTGCAGTTACCTGCCTGGGCGCCAGTACATCTTCGTGCCGACGCGCGAACTTTGGCCCGGAGCAAGCGTGAACGCCCGGGTTGCTCCCGTGCACGACGAGAGGCCGGCCGACTGGCTCGACGCGAATCGCCCCATAGACCAGATGACATGGGCGCCGGGCGAGCCGATGGTGATACGCGACCGGCTCGTCGCCGATGGCGGATGGATCGAGCGCAAGGGCGTGGCATGTTTCAACCTGTACCGCCCGCCGGAGCGCAAGGCGGGCGACGCCACATGCGCCGGCCGGTGGCTCGATCACGTGAAGCGCGTCTATCCCGATGAGGCCGAACACATCACGCGCTGGCTCGCGCATCGTGTGCAACGGCCGCAGGAAAAGATCAACCACGCGCTCTTGCTCGGAGGCGCGCAAGGCATTGGCAAGGACACGCTACTCGAGCCCGCGAAGCACGCGATTGGCCCGTGGAACTTCTCGGAAGTCTCCCCGACGCATCTGCTCGGGCGATTCAATGGCTTCGTGAAGTCAGTGATCCTGCGCGTGAGCGAGGCGCGGGACCTGGGCGAAGTAGACCGCTACAGCTTCTACGATCACATGAAGGTCTACACGGCAGCGCCGCCCGATGTGCTCCGCTGCGACGAAAAGCACCTGCGCGAGCACGCCGTGATGAACGTCATGGGCGTCGTCATCACGACCAACCACGTGGACGGTATCTACCTGCCGCCGGACGATCGCCGGCACTTCGTGGCGTGGTCGAACCTCACGCGCGAGGACTTCCGCCCGGACTACTGGCGCGAGCTGTACGCCTGGTACGCGGACGGCGGGCTCGATCACGTCGCGGCCTATCTCGCCGCGCTCGATCTTTCCGCCTTCGATCCTAAGGCACCACCGCGCAAGACAGCCGCCTTCTGGAACGCCGTGGACACGAACCGCGCCCCCGAGGACGCGGAGCTTGCCGACGCGCTGGACGCACTCAACAGACCGTCAGCGGTAACGCTCGCGGCCGTCTCAGCGCGCGCAAGCGAAAACTTCCGTGAGTGGCTGCTAGACCGGCGCAACCGGCGACAGATACCGCACCGGATGGAGGCCGCCGGATACGTGCCGGTGCGCAACGAGGCCGCCGAAGACGGATTGTGGAAGGTAGACGACCGGCGCCAAAGCGTCTACGCCCGGCGGGAGCTGCCCCCGCGCGAGCGCTTGGCCGCGGCTGCCGCCCTGGCGAGGGTCAAGTGATGGGGCGCCGATCAGTCAAGTCAGTGAAGTCAGTGATTCCGCATTACCTTCCTCGCGCGTGTGCGCTTTGCGACCTTTCTGGATCGGTGTCTATAGGGTCAGAGGTCTTAAATGGGAAATCACTGACTTCACTGACTACACCGACCGCGACGAGGCGGGAGCGGCACTATGGCTGACGTGCTCATCCCGCTGGCTGGCATTGGCACGCTGCGCCTGTCGCGCGAGCAGTACGAGGCGGCATTGGTCCCGATCAATCCGCCCGCGCCTGCACCCTCGCCCGCACCGCCCGGGCTCGTGGACGCCGGCACGCTCGCCCGAGTGCTCGCGCTGCCCAAAAGCACGGTCTATGAACTGGCGAAGGGCGGGCGCATTCCCTGCGTGCGGGCCGGCAAGCACGTGCGCTTCGACGTGGACGCCGTGACCAACTGTCTCAGGATCAGTGGAGCACGCGCACGGCCATGATTCGCCGGGAACTTTTTGGCCCTGCTACCGCGCCGCTACCGTTTGAGAAGGCACGAAAGGGGGCGGCATGACGCAACTTGTCCGCTACGACGACGCCAGACGCGCGACGGCCGCGGCCTTCGTGAGCGAGACCTCACCGTCTTCGACTGCCTGTTGCAGTGCCTTGCTTCCGCCCTCGATCACCTTGCGCGCGCGCTGGATGGAATCGGCCGAAACGTCGAATTTATCGGCCGCCGCGGACTGGTTCAAAACCGCTGCAGCGGTTTTGAAATTCTCTCCCCGCCGGTCGCCGCCGTGCGCAAGCGTCGCAATGCGCGCTGCGGCCATCGCGCGTTGTTCCGTCGTGAGATGGCGGCGCTGGATGTTCGCCGAGATCACGAACGCGAGCGCCTCGTCATCCCTCGATCACCTTGCGGGCGCGCTGCACAGAGCTGCGCGAAACGTCCATCTTTTCGACCGCATCAGACTGGGAGCATACCGCTGCAGCGGTATGCTGATTGGCGCCCTTTAGCGAGACCTCATCGTGTTCAACCGCGCGTTGCAGCGCCTTGCTTCCGCCATCGATCACCTTGCGCGCGCGCTGGATGGAATCGGCCGAAACGTGGAATTTATCGGCCGCCGCGGATTGTGAAAATACCGCTGCAGCGGCATTTTCCGCCGGCCGCCTCTTGCCGAGCGTCGCGATGCGCGCTGCGGCCATGGTGCCGGGACCAACCCGAGCGACTGGCTGCCCCGGACGGGGAGCGCCCTTTTCGCAAGATGCCGCATTGTCGGGGCCGCAGCTCGTGCTTTCTGCCTGATTTGCAGCCTGCCACGGGGAAGTGCACGATGGGCGGGACGGACCCCGGCGATGCGGAAACATCGCCGAGGCCCTGACCGCAACGCAACCTAACGGGGGGTCGCGGCGGCTGCCGCCAATTCTACGCGGCGCCTCGCGGCCTTCACACAACTGGAGGCTCGCACGTGGCATGTATTCGCAAAAGACGGGGACGATGGGTGGCCGACTACCGGGACGCGACCGGGAAGCGGCACTGGGAGAGTTTCGACACGCGAAAGGCTGCCGAGGACGCGCTGGCCGCGCACAAGGTCGCCATCCGCCGCGGCGAGTACGTCGCGCCGAACGATTCGCGGACGGTCCGTGACGCCTACGAGTCCTGGCGCACACTTTGCGCGGAAGGCAGCGACAACCGGACGGGCGCACCGCTGCGGCACACAACCCGCACGCTCTACGCGATGACGTGGCGAGTGCACGTCGCGCCGCGATGGGGGGACCGGAAGCTACGCACCGTGGACGCCGAGGGCGTGGCGACGTGGCGGCAGGAGATGCTGACTGCGGGCGCGGGCGTCCAGACCGTGCGCAATGCGCTCGACCTTCTGCGCGTGGTGCTGCGCCATGCGCGGCGCTTCCGCTGGATGACGGGCGACCCCTTCGAGCATGTGCGCCGACCCGCGTGCAAGTCGAAGGTGCGGGCCTTCACGCCGGACGAGATTGCGCGTCTGCTGGACGCTGCGGACCCGCGCACCGCGACCTTCCTGCGACTCGTCGTCGTGACCGGGCTGCGCTTCGGGGAAGCGGCCGGGCTCAAGTGGGAGCGCGTGGACCTTTCGGCCGGCACGCTGCGCGTGGTGGAGCAGTACACGCACGGCGCGTGGTCCGAACTCAAGACCGCCAACGCACGCCGCACGCTGCCGCTGCCGGCTGCCGTGGCGCAGGAGCTTCGCCTGCACCGGCTGCGCACACCGGGGCCGCTCGTGTTCCCCGCCCCCGGTGGCGGACCTACCGAGTACCACAACTGGCGCACCCGCACCTGGCTGCCGCTGCTGCGGCGGACGGGACCGACGCCGGACGACCCCGACCGCGTGGCCGTCAAGGGCTCGCCGCACATGCTGCGTCACTCGTTCGCTACTGCGCTGATTCGGTCCGGGGCAACCGCGAAGGTGGTGCAGACACTCATGGGCCACCATTCCGCGGCCTTCACGATGGACCAGTACGCGGACGTATGGCCCGAGGACGTGGCGGACGCCGGGGACCGCGTGGCGGCGATCCTGCTGCCGAGTGGTAGCAAAACGGTAGCAGCGGGAAATTTGGCTGCTGTGCCGAGTGTCGAAGTGGTTGATTCTGTTGGTGCCGGCTGAGGGAATCGAACCCCCGACCCACTGATTACAAATCAGTTGCTCTGCCAACTGAGCTAAGCCGGCGCTGGTCCTGGCCGACGCATTCTAAGCGATGGACGCCTCATCCGGCGTCGCTGCCCTGCCAATGACGTCCGCAGCCGGCGGATTGGGTACGGGCCCGCTCGACTCGGCGGACACGGCCGGACAGCTCTTCGACTGCAAGGGCGCGGACGGCACACCGCCCTGCAGCGTCTCGAGTACAGGGTCGGCGATTCCGGGGGCGAGTTGGAGATCAACCCAGAAGGTCTCCGCCTCGCGCGTGCGCTCGGCGACCACCGGCTGCAGGCCGAGGCGCTGCACTCTTGCGGCGGCGCTGTCGGCGCGCTCGCGCTCACGGAAGGTGCCCGCAGAAACGCGCCGACCCTCGGGTGAGGGTGGCATGGCCTCGGCTTCGGCAAAGCCCGCGCCGCGCAGGCGACGCAGGGCGTCCATCACGTCGGGTGCCGAGGCGAATCCGCCCACGTACACCCAGTAACTCTCGACGAGGGTGGCGGACTCACTGCGCTCACGCGTGCCGAGCGCACCCGATCCGAGAATCTTCGCGGCGCTGGCCGCATGCCCGGCCGTGGCGAAGGGTCCGACGGACACACAGCGTGGCCCCCCCGGTCCCGCGGCAGCGACGACCATCGGCGATGCACGGCGCTCGCCTGCCAGCATGATCTTCGGCACAGAGAGCGGCGCCGAGATCGTGGCGTCATCGGTCGAAGGTGCGAGCCAGCGGGCCCAGGCAAAGAACGCCAGATTCGCGAGCAGCAGGGCGAGGAACAGCGTACGCATGAAGGCCCATTCTAGATTGCGAGGGGCACCAGAGCCCAGCGTGTCTGCGGTGTGCGTGTGCTCACACGATGTCGCGTGACCCATCGCGCAGCAGCACGGCGAGCCCGCGCAGGACGAGGTCGGGCACGAGCCGGTGTCTCACCTCGATCGAGCGCTGCAGGCGCGAAGAAGCGCCACCTGTGAGCACCACGGTCACCGGGCCACCCAGCAACCGCCGCGCCTCGTGCACAGCGCGCTCGACGAGTGCCCCGGTGGCATGCTCCGCTCCACGCTCGAGCCCCGCCCTCGTGTCCCGGGCGAAGAAAGCGCGTGCCACGCGCGCGGTGGATGCCACCCGCCTGCGGATGCCGCTCGTCCCGGCGAGCAGACTCGACACCATGAGTTCTGGCCCGGGCACGATCACGCCCCCGCGGTGATCTCCGGCGTCATCCACGAGATCGATGGTCAGGGCGGTCCCCGCATCGATGACGCAGACATGGCGAGCAGGACGGAACAGGTGGTACGCACCAAGCACTGCGACCCAGCGATCCGCCCCCAGCCGCCACGGCTCGCGGTAGCCGTTGCGCACCCCGGCCGCGCGGCGTGCGCTGTGCACGAAAGCGGGTCTGCCGCCGAGGCTGCGTGTCACGGCGCGCGCCAGGCGTCTGTTTACGGTATCCGAGGCCACACTCACGACGAGCACAGGTGTGCCCCGCGGCACGCCCGTGCACAACTCCCGGGAGAAGTCGGCATCCGACCAGTCTGCATGCGCGGCCGCGCGCTGCCTGCCCGGGCGGCCCGCAACGAGTGGCGCCCACTTCACGCGGGTATTGCCGAGATCGACCAGAAGAGCGGCACACGCGCTCATGAGCCGGCCCGCACGGTCACTTCTCCGGCAATGAGCGCGCGCGGACCCACGGCCGTCTCGAGAAGCAGTGCCCCGGAGAGATCGATGCCCCGGGCGATTCCCACGAGAGACTCGCCTCCGACATGCGCCGTCACCTCCCGCCCGCAGAGCGTATCGGCTGCACGCCATTCGGCCACGAAGGGCTGGAAGCCCGCCGCATCGAACTCCTGCAGACCCGCGAGGCAGCGTTCGGTCACGCAGGCGGCCAGACGGTTGCGATCGACGTCCGCCAGTCCGAGCGAGATCAGATCGGCTGCGCAAGTGCCCGTCCCGGCAATCGCGGTGCGCAGGCGCGCACCGAGGGTCACGTTGAGCCCGATGCCGATCGCAGCGAACGCGGGTCCACCGGCCTCGGCACGCAGCTCGATGAGGATGCCGCCGAGCTTGCCGTCATCGGCGACCAGGTCGTTCGGCCACTTGAGGCCCACGGCCTGCACCCCGCAGTCCATGAGTGCGCGACGCACGCATACGCCGATCGCGAGCCCGAGCGCGCCGATCCCGGGTGGCAGCAGGCGCAAGCTCCACCCGATGGAAAGACAGATTGCTCCGCCCAGAGGCGCGATCCAGGTGCGCCCGCGGCGCCCACGTCCGGCGCTCTGATGCTCGGCAAGCAGCACGCTCGCGCGGCCGGCAGGGGGCGGAGGCGCCTCGAGCAGCTGCGCATTGGTCGAGCCGAGCGACCAGGCGACGCGCAGCGAATGCACCATCGCTGCCGCCTGCGGGGACAGTGCTGCTGCAACGCGCCGCGCATCGAGCGGCACGGTCGCCTGGGCAAGCCGGTAGCCACGGTTCGGAACCGCATGGATCTCGGCCTGCAGGCTGCGCAGCCTCTCCACAGCCTTCCAGACCGCACTGCGGCTGACACCCAGCTCCGCGGCGAGACGCTCTCCGGAACGGAATCCGCCGGGCGCAAGAGCCTCGAATACGCGCTGCGCGAGCGTCCCGTCATCACCTCCGTTCCTGCAGTCGCCGCTCATGGTCGAAGCAGCCAGAGCCGTCGGGCTCGTGGCTCGGTGCCGGCGCGCATGCGGGAAACGTTGCCGCGATGCGTGAAGCTCACGAACGCCGCGACGGCGAGCGCAAATCCCAGCAGAGGAAAAAATGGCTGTGAACCCAGAATGCCGACAGCGACGGGCAGCACCACGACTGACACGATGGTGGCGAGCCCCACGAAGCCGGAGAGCATGACGCAGGCGAGCCAGGTGCCGATCAGCGGGAGGAGCAGCACGGGGGCAAGACCGGCGAGGGCGCCCACCACGGTGGCCGCACCCTTGCCTCCACGAAAGCCGTGCCACAGCGGGTAGACGTGCCCCAGGATCGCCGCGAAAGCGCAGCTCGCGGGCCACCAGAGTTGCAACACTGCGCCATCGCCCCCTCGCCCGCCGGATGCGAGCTCTGCGAGCACAGGCAGACGCGTGGCAATCCAGCCCTTGCCGATATCGATCACGATGACGGCGAGCGCGAAGCGTCCGCCCTGGGTGCGAAGCGCATTGGTGCCGCCCGCATTGCCGCTCCCGGGATCACGGATGTCGACACCACCGCGCAATCGCCCGACGAGCAGGCTGCCGTTCACAGAGCCCAGGAGATATGCAGACACGACGACCGCAAGCCATCCGATCAAGGTGCGAAGACCTCTGCGAGCATGCAGCGCACGCTGCCGCCACCCAGCGCCTCGATGGTCGGTACGGGCGCGACGAGAAGGTCGTCGGTGCAGGCCATCAGGCGCGCGACACTGCGGGCATCGAGCGCCCGGCGCGCGCTCGCCGAGATCACCATCAGGCGGAAATCACCGAAACCCTCGTCCCAGCTCGCCAGCTCGAGGACGTTGGCCGCGAAGCACGCGACCGCAGACCGGTCGATCTCGATGAGCTCCCGGCCACCGGCCGCGAGCCGCCCGAGCACGCGGGCACGATCGCCGCCTGCGAGCGCCTCGCTGCCCACGATCGCACAGCGTTCGCCGATGCTCAGCATGACATTCGTGTGGTAGTAGGGCATACCCCCGGCGTCTGTCGCATCGAAGATCAGCGGCTCATATCCGAGCTCGCGTGCCCATTCCTCGAGCACGGATTCGTGCGTACGCGGTGAACGGCAGGCGTAGGCGATGCGCTGTGTACGATCGAGCACCACGCTGCCCGTGCCTTCGAGGAAGCGGCCGTCACTCTCATGGTGCGTGAGATCGACGGTGCGGCGCACGCGAAACCCGAGCTCACCCGCTGCCCTGGCGACGATTTCCGGGCGGCGCTCGAGGCGCCGGTTCGCGGCCTGCATCGGATAGAGGACCACGGTGCCGTCCTCGTGAAAGCTCACCCAGTTGTTCGGGAAGACGGCATCGGGTCTGGCGGGCGGAGCCGTGTCCTGCGCCACGAAGACTTCGATGCCCGACCCGCGAAGCGCGCACACCAGGGCGTCGAACTCGTCACGGGTGCGCGCCTGCGCCTCTGCGGGCGCCAGCCGCGCGTCGATCTGGAGGTGATTCGACGCCGCCGTCTGCGGGTTGTAGCCGAAAGCCGCCGGCCGCACCATCAGCACGCGCGAGGCACACTGGTGCTCTTGCATAGCGCCATTCTGGCACGGGAGCGCAGCGCGGGCACGCACTGCCGCGGCGCCCGGAGCCGCCGCGCGCAGGCTCAGCGCAGACACACCACGAGTTTCGCGGCGTGGCTTCGCCAGTTGATCGGAATCACGTAGGGGCGCGTGTCCCCCGGCAGCTCGAACTCCTCCGAGCCCCCCGAAACCACTGTCGGCACCGAGATCACGAAGTCCTTCCCATAGTCGCGCCGCGCGTTGCCCGAGATGGTGTTGGCCACCTCGCCGACTGCGTCACACATGGTCTGGTGGCTGAAATCGTTCTCCTGCATCTTCATCAGGAGCACGGTGAGCAGCGTCTTCGGCGCCGTGAAATAGACGAGACCGCTGCGCCGACCCGAGACGCGGATGATGCCCGTGTACTCGTGCACGCCAGGACGGTCATCGGTCACGAGATACGGACTGCCGACCGTCGCCGGCTGCTGTGCCGCCACCTCGAAGAAGTTCGTCGTGCCATCGACGAAGGTTCGCAGCTCGCGTTCGTCAAGCATGCTGCGGGATCCTCGCAAGCTCGAGAAGCGCCTCGTTCAGCTGCCGGTCCGTGAAGGGCTTGTGCAGGAAGCCCGAGGCGCCCTTCTCGATCGCGTCGATCGCCGTCGCCTTGTCGGCAAGGGCCGAGATGACGAGGATGCGCACCTCGGGCTTGAGCCGCACGAGATGAGCGATACATTCGATGCCGTCCATCTCGGGCATCGTCAGATCCATGGTCACGAGATCGGGATCGGTGCGCCGGAACACCTCGAGCGCCTCTTCGCCATTGCCGGCGGAGCCCACGACGGCGAGCTCAGGCAGGGACTGGGTGCGTTCGATGCGACGACGGATGAGATTCGAGTCGTCCACGATCATGAGTCGGAGCCTGCGCATTGCGGGGCCAGCCGGGACGGGCATCGGGCACTCCTCAGGCCACGCCGGCGACGGATTCGACTGCCGCAGGCAGACGGATCTCGAAGCGCGTGAACCGCCCCGGTCGCGTCGCAACGCTGATGCGCCCCGACAGCTCGCGCACGAGCTTCGCCACGAGGTCCATCCCGACGCCGCGACCGGCGTCCGGCGTCGCCTCCTCCTGAGTCGAGAACCCCGGCTGGAAAATCAGACGGAACGCCTGCCGCGGTTCGAGCTGCCCGGCTTCCTCCGGGCTCAGCAAGCCCTTGCGCACGGCTGCAGACTTGAGCGTGTCGGCCACGATCCCCGCGCCGTCGTCCTCGAAACTGAGTGAACAGCCTTCGCTCGAGCGTCCGAAGGCGATCCGTACCGTCCCCACCGCCGTCTTCTGCGCCGCTTCGCGCACGGAAGACTTTTCGATGCCATGCACCACGGCGTTTCGGAGCATCTGCAGAACCGCCTCGCCGAGCGGGCGTTGCAGGGCGGGCGGCACGTGCTCGAGCCCCTCCGTCACGATCTGCACACGCTTGCCACAGCGCCTCGCAAGTCCGTCGGCAAACTCCGCAAGTGCGCCGGGCGTGAGCATCGGGGCCGCCATCTCGCCCCGCGCTGCGCCCGCCGACGCAGCGGCACTCGTCATGGCAGCGCGCAGCTCCAGGAGACGCATCGACATCTCCTGAAGCGCCTGCAGATGCGCCAGGAGCTCGTCGAGCTTCAGGAGCAGCGGCAGGAAGTCGTTCCCGGTCAGCTGCGGGCGGGCACGCAGCTCCTGCAGGACATCTTCGAAGGCGTGCGCACGGGCTTCGACCGTGCCCAGTCGCAGCAGCGCCGCCTCGCCCTTGACCGCATGCAGCTCGCGGAAGATCTTTGCGATCTTGCTGCGGAACTCGTCATCTTCACGGGAAGGCTCGCGCAGCACGGCATTCACGACTTTGAGGTTTGCGCGTGCCGTCGCCAGGAAATTGTCCAGTTGCAGCGGATCGACGTGCAGCATCCCCATCAGGAGATCCGTCTGCCCGCTGCCGCTCTCCTGGGACTGGCGGAGCTCGCGCGCAAGCAGCACGCTGGCGGTCACGTCGACCACCGTGACCAGCACGTACCTGATGCTGTCCTGCCCGCTCACGCGATGGAAATCGAATTCGAGATAGCGCGTCTCGACGCCCGCACCGAGGTCCGGCAGCCTGACCTCGACCTGGGCGAGCGGATTGATGCCCTTGATGAGCTTCTCCTGTGCCCGCTCGCCGCGCAGCAGCCCGATGTATTTCACGGCCGTCTGCAGTGTCTTCTCCGATACGAGCCCCGCGAGCAGCTCCTCGAAGGCCAGTCCTGCAAACTCCCTGCGCTGGAAGATCGTGGCAAGCGCGTCCGACCATACCGCTCCGATGCGCATGTCAGCGTCGAGCAGGAAAAAGCCTTCCTTCACCGATCGCAGGATGTCGCGAGTCTGCTCCTGGGACTCGCGCGCAGCGCGTTCATGGCGGCCCTTCAGCAGCTGAAGATAGAGCGTGATGGCAAACAGCACGAGCGTGGCGAGCACACCCGAGAGCAGCAGCGCGCGCAGTTCGTCCGCGCCCCCCGCCGCCTGCCGTCGCAGATACTCGCCCGCGCGCTCGAACTGGCCGATGAGCGCCGGCGTATTCGCGCGCACGAACTGCCAGGCCTTGCGCGCATCGGCGGCCAGCTTCTGGCCATCCGGCGTCAGCGCCGTGCCACCGCGGTCAGTATCGACGTAGGGCTGGGCGGAAAAGCTCACCAGCGGCTCGAGTGTGGCACGCTGGCGTGCCCACAGCTCCACGGCACGCTGGACCTCGGCCAGTGCGCCGGCATCCGACGCCCGCACGGCCGCGAGCGCCTGGTCATACGAGGTCACGAGCCGGCGCAGCTCCTCGAGGTTGCGGCCCACGTAGCTGCGCGTCGCGAGCCGGTCCCGCAACAGCTCGATCTCGCGCACCAGCAGCTCCGGCGTGCTCTGTTGCTCGCTCACGAGCTGCAGAGCGGTGTTGCTCGCGGCGAGCGAGCGGGCGAGGCGATAACCCGGCAGGAGCACCACCCCGATGATCCCGGCGATCAGGACCGCCGAAAGCACGGTCGCGCCGCGACCGCGAAGCATCATGAACGGAGAGCGCATTGCCTGTCGCATCATCGCTCCTGCTCCGCGGGCGCGAAGCGGATGACCAGGGAGGTCTCGACCGCCACCGGCTCGCCCGCCACAGTCCAGGGTTCATAGCGCCAGCGCCGTACCGCCGCGAGACTCGCGCGGTCGAAGACGCCCTTCGGCTCGGCATCGATGACCTGTACGTCCTGGGGCTCGCCGTGCGCATCCACCACGAAGCGCACCGTCACGCGGCCCGACGCCCCTGATCGCAATGCCAGCGCCGGATACTCGGGCGCGATGGCCCGCGTGCGTCGCAGCTTCTCGTGGGCAATCACCGGGAGCCCCCCCGCCGAGACCACCTGCTCCACGGGCGGCTCGGCGCGGCGAGCCTGCGCGGCCTGCTGTGCGGCGCGCGCCTGGGCGGCGGCCTCGAGAGCGGCCTGAACCTCCGCTGCGTGCTCCGCCTCCGACGCTGCCTTCGACCGGACGGGACTCTCGCGGGTCTGGAGCGCTGCGATCTGGGCCGGACTCGCGCCGAGCGCCCGTGCCTCCGCGAGCGCACGCTCACCCTCAGGCGTGCGCAGTCCCGCCTCGCGCGCCCGCTGCAGCAGCGCCGCCGCCACGTCGCGCGCAAGACGCTCCGCGGCAGGATCAGCAGGAGCGAGCTGCAGAGCCTGCGCCGCAAAGGACTGGGCGCTTGCACCCGGTGGCTCGAGCAGCTGCCCGGCACGCAACCGCTCGCCGCCATGGGCGACGAGGCGCGCGACGCGATCGCCCTCCTGGCGGCGCGTGAGGTCGGCACGCCACTGGTTCAGCTGCGGCTGCGGCACGACGCCGGACTGTGCGGCCTGCCTGAGCGCACCCGCGATCCGCTCGGTACTGCCGGACTCGAGCGCCGCACTCATCTGCAGGTTGTGCATCCGGAGCTCGAGAGCAGCGGCGTGTGGGTCCCGGCCACGGAGACTGCGCAGATCGCTCGCCGCCCGGGCTGCCTCCTCCGGATGCCGCTCATCCAGCGCCTGTTCGAGCCGTACAGTCACCAGGGCCGAAAGCCGCTGAAGACCGTCGAGCGCCTCGGCATTCGCCGGCTCCTGCGCGACCGCCGAGCGGAAGTAGAGGAGCGCGCTGTCCTCCCGCGGCTCCGTGTAGCGGCGATCGCGCATCGCGGCGCGCGCCTTCTCGAGCAGTTCCTCGACAGATCCACCCACGATCAGCACAGGCGCAGGAGCCGTATCCCCGGCAACGGCCTGCGCCCCCTGAGTGCGGGCTGCATCCGGCATGGCGACCGCACCGCCGGAGCCCTTCCACAGATGCCACACGCCCGCTGCAGCCACGACCGCCAGCACGACGGTCCCAGTGAGCCAGAGTGGCTTCGGCACCGTTCGCCGGGGCGACGCCGTCGCGCCGGGACGCGCGTCCGGATCGGGCGCTGCAAGCGTGAACCGCTCGCCGGCTGCAATCCGTGCGGCGATCGCAGTCCGCACGGTCTCGAGCTCCGATCGCAGCACCGTACGCGTCTCCCCGGAAGCGAGCGGAAGCGGCAATACCACCCGCACGCCAGCCCGGCGCAGGGGCGGAGTGGCCTCACGCAGGGCCGGGGCATCGACGAAGACGGCAGTCGGCATCTGACGCGGACCGAAGGAAGCCGCGCGCAGCTCCGACTCGAGTGCAGCGACATCCGTGCACTCGATCACCAGGATCTGCGGGCGGGTGGGGATGACGAGATCGGCGAGAGCGCCGAGCGACTCCGTCGGGCGCACGATCACCTGCGCGCCGAGGAGCTGACCGAGCTCGAGGAGCAGCTCATCGCTCGTCGAGAGAACGATCACCTCGCCGAGGAGCTGCGGTGCGGCGCGAGCGGCCCCACTCCCGTCCTCGGGCAGATCAACGCGGCGTGCCGCAGATGAGGCATCCACTGTCTGGCGCTCCTGGAAATCACGGGGCTGGGCCCCGCGATATGACATGTCCAGGAATCAATCTAGCGGCCAGAGAACGGCGCCCACCGTGCCTGGCTCACACATTCATGCCTCCCGGCGGGCGCCGCGTCTGCGGAGTGTGAGCGGGTGCACGCCACAATGTCCGTATTCGCCTCCCGTCGTGACCGCGGGGCGGGGAAGCGGCAGCTGCGAAGCCAGCGCATTTCCCGTAAGCTCGCCGCCTTGCAAATCAGCATCACGAATGTCTGTTAAAGGGACTGTCATGCAGAACGCATCTTCGGAAGCGCAGGTGCCGGCCCGGTTCACGCCCTTCGCCTATGGCTTCCGGCCATTTTTCCTGGCGGCGGGCATCTATGCGTTCCTCGCCCTCGGCGCCTGGCTGGTGATCTTTCACCATGGCCTGGCGCCGTTCGCCGGCACGCTGCCGCAGCTGTGGCACGGTCACGAGATGCTCTTCGGCTTCATCGTCTCTGCGATCGCAGGCTTCCTGCTCACGTCAGTGCCCAGCTGGACGGGTGCACGAGGCTTCGGCGGGCGGCCGCTCATCCTGCTCTTCTCGCTCTGGGTCGCCGGCCGCCTCGCGCTGTCGTTTGCCTCCGCCCTGCCGTGGTGGCTCGTGGCGGCCGCCGAGCTCACCTTCCTGCCGGCGCTCATCGCTCTGCTCGCGCCGCCGCTCGTGCGCGCACAGAACCGCAACACACCGCTCCTGCTGGTGCTCGCCGCCTTCTGGGCCGCGGACGCCGCCATGCTCTACGGCTTCGTGCGCGGCGATGTGGCGCTGGCCCGTCATGCGCTGTATTTCGCAATTCATCTCGTGATGCTGCTGGTGACCATCATCGGCGGACGCATCGTGCCGGCCTTTACGGCCAATGCACTGCGCCGCCGCGGCATCGCCGCCGAGGTCCGCAGCACGCCGTGGCTCGAGAAGTTCACCATCGGGGCCATGATCGCCGTGGTCGTCGTCGAGCTGCTGACACCCGAATCCGGACTGGCGGCACTCGTCGCCGGCGTGGCCGCCGCCGCGCAGCTCGCCCGCCTCGCGCGCTGGCAGGGCCTGAAGACGCTCGACGAGCCGATCGTCTGGGTGCTGCACGTCGCCTATGGCTGGCTGCCGATCGGGCTCGCGCTCAAGGCGGTCTGGATTGGCTTTCGCCTGCCCTGGGCAGCGCACTGGCTGCACGCACTCACGATCGGCGTGGCCGCGCTCATGATCCTTGCGGTCACGACGCGCGCCTCCCTCGGTCACACGGGGCGTCCGCTGGTCGTGGCGAAGCCGATCGCTCTCGCCTATGTCCTGCTGGCTCTGGCAGCGCTGGTGCGAGTCTTTGCGCCTGCCCTGGTGCCGGAGGCCTATGTCGCGACGGTGCTTGCGGCAGGGCTCCTCTGGCTCGCCGCTTTCGGCATCTACGTCGTCGTGTACTCCCCGATCCTCCTGCGGGCACGCATCGACGGGCGGCCAGGCTGAAGCCCGCCCTGATGCATGATGTGCCGGGCGTCCCGAAGACACTGGCGCACGCTCACCATCGTGGCAACGGTGACGGTGGCGGCACGGCAGAGAGCGCTCGCCGTCACGCCCGCGACTCCGCCCACGTGCCCTCGGCAAAGCGCGCACGGATGTGGCCCGCGGCGCGCAGCGCCTGCGCCATGATCGTCAGTGAGGGGTTGACCGCGGAGATCGACGGCATGAAGCCGCCGTCAACGACAAACAGGTTGTCGAGCTCGTGCGCACGGCAATGGGGATCGAGCACGCTCGTGGCCGGATCCCGACCGAAGCGCACCGTGCCGACCTGATGGGCCACCGCCTCGATGCCCATGGTCTGCGTGAACACCAGTGGAAAGCCGATGCGCCGCAGGACCCGGCGCCAGCGCGCAATCAGCCGGTGGTGAGCTTCCAGGTTGTTCGGGGTACAGGCGACGCGGATCTGTCCGGAAGGGGTCAGGGTGATGCGATTGGCAGGACTCGCAAGATCCTCCGTCGTCAGCCACCAGTCCACGGAGCGTCCGCTGAACCAGTCGGTGAACGTGCGCGGAAGATACGGGCGTTGCGCCTTGAGGATCTCGCCGGTCACCTTGCCCAGCAGCTGCACGTGGCCGAGCGGCCAGGGAAACGCCGGGTCGCCCGATTCGCGGTAGAAGTCATTCACACCAATCGTCTTCTGGAATGCGACGCCGTTGGCGCGCCCCGGGCGCAACCCGAGCATCACTGAATTGATGTGGCACATGTAGTTGCGCCCGACCTGGTCGGAGCCGTTCGCCAGCCCGCGTGGATGCCTCCCGCTCGCCGAAGCCAGCAACAGGGCCGCCGAGTTGATCGCCCCGGCAGCGACGACGACCACGCGGCCACGGAAACTTTCCGTGGCACCGCCACCTTCGCAGCACACGGCGACCACCCGTCGGCCGTCGCCGGAGGTTTCCAGTCGCACTGCCTTCAGACCCGTGCGCAGCGTGACATTTGGATGTGCGAGTGCGGGACGCACGCCACACATCTCCGCGTCGCCCTTGCCGGCCACCAGACACGGGAAGCCATCGCAGGTGTCACAGCGAATGCAGGGGCTCCTCTCGCGACGAGCCTCGTCGAGATGCAGGGCCAGCGGCAGGTGAAACGGATGCAGCCCGATGTCCCTGAGCCGCAGGAACACTTCCTCGATTGCCGGATCGTGGCGGAAGGGCGGACCGGGAAACGCCGCCGCTTCGGGTTCTGTAGGATCCTCTCCACGCAGCCCATGCGCGAAGTACCAGCGCTCAGCGACATCGTAGTATGGCGCAAGATCCGCGTAACGGATCGGCCATGCGACAGTGTCGCCGCCGGCATGACGTACCGTGTCGAAGTCGCTTTCCCGGCGGCGCAGCACCGCCGCCCCGTACAGCCTGGTGTCGCCGCCGACGTGATAACCGCAAACGGGCTGGAATGGCCGGCCGGCGCCGTCAAGCCACGGTTCGGCGTTGTGATAGCGGTGGCGGCGGAAGACTTCGTCTGCGCGCCAGTTCGCCTTTTCGCGCGGCAGGAAATCGCCGCGCTCGATCAGCAGGACCTTCAGTCCGCCCGGAGCCAGCGCCCGTGCAAGCGTGCCGCCCCCCGCGCCGGTGCCGATGACGATGACGTCGAAGCTCACACGCAGGGTCCATTCGGCATCAGATGATATGGCGCCCCATGCTGTTTCACGCCGTCACGACCTCGAAGTCCCTTCCTTCCCAGCGCGCCGCGTCATGCCAGAAGAAGGTGAATTTCACGACGCCGTTCGGACCGAGACCATCCACCGGAAGATCGACGGTGTGCACGCCGAGGCCCGTGTCGCGGGTCGCAGTGTCGCGCACCGTATGCCATTCGTCCGCACTCCAGTGCACCGTGGCGGCTGCCAGTACCTCGACGCGTAGTGCCCGCCCGGCAGGCGACGTGCGGGTCTTGTGATTGAAGCGCCAGAACGCGAACGCAGGCTCAACCCGATTGCGGACATAGCGCTCCAGTGTCTGGGGCGGCATGTCGAAGACACGTCCTTCACGAAGCGAACGCAGGAGTTTCACGTGCTCCGCATGCGCCCAGACGAGCGGCATCGCCGATCCGGACGGACGGCCGAAGAAGAGCTCGCGGCGCGGAATGTCAGGCGCATCCCACACCTGCTCGGGCAGCATGCCGCCATCATTGGCGAAGGCGATCATCATGCGCATGAGTTCGGCGGCCACGCCCGGACGACCCGCCGCGAGCTCATAGTGCGCACGCTCGCCCGTCAGGAGCGGCCAGGCACGGCCCCGCCCGGTGCCGTCGAATGGTGCGCCATCCTCGTGCTCGCCGTAACCGTCCCCGTTGTAGCGGCGCCAGCAGAATCCATGAGGCGTGTCCACGCGCAGCAGTTCGTCGATCACCTTCACCGTATCGAGGATCCGCGGGTCATCCGCCGCACGAAGCCCGAAGCGCACCAGCGCGAGCGCATCCGGACTGATGATCTGTGCCGCAGGTTCGCTGCTCTCTCCGGGTGGCCGGTTCTTGATCGGGACATATCCGGCAGCCGCTGAGCCCACCGTGCACACCTCGGGTGGTGCAATGCGCACGTAGTAGCCTGTGACCCCCGCATGCCGCGCAAGTGGCGTGTCGGTGACGTATGTCCAGTGCTCGATCGCGTCGTTCCAGCAGTCCGCCGTCTGGCGCAGATAGGTGCCGACCGCCGCTTCTCCGCACTGATCGGCCAGCTCGCCGGCGACGAGGAGAGCCGCGATGACCGCGGCGAGGGTGAAGGGTGAGTACCCGGCATCTTCCTCCCAGCGGTCCTGCTGCGTGACCGGGCCGTTGCGCACCAGGAAGCCGGCCGCACGACGTACCATCGGCCAGAGTCCCAGCAGCTCGTCGCCGGACAGTGCGCCCTCGCGATGCGCCAGGTCGACCAGGAGAATCGGGAAGGCCGTCTCGTCCATCTGGATGCCGTTCCAGTACGGAAAGCCATCGAGCCACATGTTCTGCGGCCAGTGGCCATCGGCTTCCTGAGTCGTCCGCAGATAGCGGACGACGCGCCCCACATCCTCGCGTGCACCGGCGGCCAGGAGCGCACCGGCGGTTTCCACGAGGTCGCGTGGCCAGACGAGATGATAGCCGCCCATGTCGTCGTCACCCTTTGCAAAGCCCCAGGGAAACGACAGGCTGGCGATGAGCCCGCCCGGAAGCCGCTTCGATTCGTGTGTCCGGAGGACGATGATGCTCGCCCGATAGGCATCGCCTTCGCCCGGGCGGTCCTTCGCCAGATCCCGGCTCGAACACTGCCAGTCCTGCCACTCGCGCACATACGCTGTCTGAGCAGCGTCGAAGCCGTCGGCGAGACTCTCGAGCGCCCGGTGTCCGGCCTCAGATGACGTACGCCCGAAACCCAGCACCACGACGGAGCGACCTCCGCATGCCACCAGGTCGACTTCAGCCGTGAGTGCGACATTGCCGTTCTCGGCCCGGTCATATTCTGCGGTCAGGCACCGGTTGCGCATGAGATCCTGCCAGCCGTCGCTCGCACCGACGAAACCCACCGAGCGCCGGCGCCATGGCGCGGAACACGCGATCGCAAGCGCAAAATCCGCCCGCTGCGCAAACAGCATCGGAACGCCCTTGTATTCGCCGCGCCAGGCCGTGTTGCCGCCACCGCGGTTACCCATGTGGGGTGCTGCGAGGACATGGACGCGATAGTCGTCCATCGATCCCTCGAGCGGGACGAAGCACGTCCGCTGCAGCACCACGTCGCGCAGTGGATCTGCCAGAACGTCCTTTTCGATCCGATAGCGGCCCGCCCTGCAGGTATTGGTCAGGCGGTAGAGCGGTACGCCACTGAACGGATAGCTCACGCGCGTACTCGCGTGGCGCTTTTCCTCCGAAAAAAAGGTCATGCCATCTGTGACGATCATCCCCAGATCGCGCATGCACGGTGTATCGAGTCGCGGGTAGTAGATTTCGTTCAGGATGCCGTGGCTCAGCGTGAACCACACGTGGCTCGCGCT
Organism: Gammaproteobacteria bacterium; assembly: GCA_016707425.1. Classification (GTDB taxonomy): domain Bacteria; phylum Pseudomonadota; class Gammaproteobacteria; order Steroidobacterales; family Steroidobacteraceae; genus JADJHU01. Next base: position 898,055 of record JADJHU010000015.1, on the reverse strand, counting down.
GCTCAGTGACGTCCCCACGCCCGCCTTGGCGCTGGACGTCCAGCGCGGCTCGGTGCCGGGCCAGCCAGGCGCATATGCAATCGCCGTCATCGTGTGGCCGATCCTGTCCCGCTGCCCGTGCCTGATACGGCGCGCGAGTCCTTGTCGCCCCATTCGAGCACCACTTTGATTTCGTCGCTTCCATGGTGCTCGAGCGCGGCCTCGAAGTCCCGCGCAGGGTGGCGGTGAGTGATGAGCTGCACGATAGGGTCCCCCCATCGCTGCACCGCCGCATCCAGATCTTCCACGGCCGCCTCCCAGTGTGCCGGTGCCGCGTTGACACTGCCGATCATCGCCTGATTGCTGAGCACCAGTCGCCGGACGAGCTCGGCACCCGCCACCTGGATCGGGCGCGTGCCGCCGGGGATGCCCGTGAGCACGCAGATGCCACTCCGCGCGAGCGCATCGAGCAGGTTGAACACCAGTGCCGGAACCCCTGTAGCCTCGAAGATGAGATCCATCGCGCCGAGCGCACTCGATGCCTCATGCGCAGCGATCCTGCGACCATCGACATAATGGCCGCCGATACCCTCGAGCCATCGCGGACGGGCACTGCCGGCATCCACGACATCGAGTCCATACACTTCGGCCCCTCTCAGCCTCAGGGCCATCGCACCCAGCAGCCCGATCGGTCCGAGTCCCGCCACCAGGCACCGGCGCCCGGAAAACCACTCCCGGCCCACAGCCCCCGCAGGCATGCGCGCGGATTGCATCAGCATCGCTTCGTTGACCGCCTTCTCCGCGACGGACAGCGGTTCGCAGAGAACGCCCACGGCCTCCAGGTGCGGAGGAACCCGCACTGCGTGTTCCTCACGATCCACGACGTATTCCGCCTGGTAGCCGTCCAGGCCCCAGATGCCGCGCTCCAGATACTGCCCGGTGAGGCACATGTCAGGCCGCGCGGCCCTGCATTGCACGCAGCGCATGCAGCCGCGCCGAACGGTAAAGACGACATAGTCGCCGCATTTCACGCGCGTCACGCCCGCGCCGACTTCGACGACCTGACCGAACATCTCGTGTCCGATCACGAGTTCCTGCCGGCCCTGCGGCGCCAATGCCCGCCCGCCACCGGCTTCTTCGCGGTCCGTGCCGCAGATGCCCACCCGCAGGACGCGCGCCTTGACGTCGTCGGCGGCACCGGTCACTGGCTCCGGGCGCTCGATCCACTGCAGATGCGCCTGCCCGGGAATGACCGCAATCGCCTTCATGAAACTCCGTCCATGGCGCTCACCGCGTCCTCGCCTCTGCTCCTGCCGTTCTCCCGAACAGACGGGCCACACGCCGGCGCAGGACAGGCAGCAGCTCCCGCTCGAACCATGGATGACGCTGGAACCAGGCGGTGTTGCGTGGCGACGGATGCGGCAGTGGCAGGAAGCGGGGTGCGTAATCCGCGAATGCGGCCACGGTCGCCGTGAGACTCGGCTTGCGCCCGGCACCCAGGAACTGCCGCTGCGCGTACCGGCCGATCAACAGCGTCAATTCGACCGCCGGCAGGTGTGCGAGCACCGGCGCATGCCAGCGCGGCGCACACTCGGATCGTGGCGGCAGATCGCCACCACGGCCGCGCCCCGGGTAGCAGAACCCCATCGGCAGGATGACGACGCGCCGCGGATCGTGAAAAACCGCCGGCTCGAGACCGAGCCAGTCACGCAGGCGCTCGCCGCTCGCATCGTCCCAGGGCACGCCGCTCATGTGGACCTTCATGCCCGGAGCCTGGCCGACGATCAGCAGGCGCGCGCCGGTCCCCGCCTGCAGTACCGGTCGGGCGCCGAGTGGCAGAGTCGGCTCGCAGAGCCGGCAGGCACGGATGCGCACAAGCAGCGCATCGAGCGCGGCATCACCCTCGGGACGCGCACGCGCGCGCACCGCTGCCACACGGCTCATGTCCCGCACCGGCGGTGCATCGCCCGGCCTCCCGCCGACTGCATAATGGAAGGCGGCGGGCGTGCGGAGCGTCTTCGATGAGCGAACATTCCCTGTCGCGAAAGATGCACGGGCCAGACGGTACGGTGTTTACCGTCGGCCATTCGACGCGACCGATCGCAGCATTCATTGCCCTGCTGCAGGCCTGCCGGATCAGGCAGCTCGCCGACATCCGCACGATACCGCGCTCGCGGCACAACCCGCAGTTCAACGCGGAGGCGCTGGGCGCTGCTCTGACGGCAGCAGGAATCGATTACGTGCCCATGCCGCAACTGGGCGGCCTGCGGCACGCGCGCAAGGATTCCCGGAACATGGGCTGGCGCAACGCGAGCTTTCGCGGCTATGCGGATTACATGCAGACGCCGGCGTTCGCCGAGGCGCTCGACGAGCTCGTGCACATGAGCCGCAGCAACCGCGTCGCGATCATGTGCGCGGAGGCGGTGCCGTGGCGGTGTCATCGGTCGCTCGTGGCCGACGCACTCGTCGCACGCGGCATTCCGGTCGTTGAAATCCTGTCGGAGAAAGGGCACCGCATGCACGCGCTCACACCCTTCGCGAAGGTCGAGGGCACCCACGTGACCTACCCACCCCGGGATGGCTCATGAGGGTACACGTCCATCCCTCATCAGCCTCAGGGCCGAGTGCTCGTGCAGGCCGACGTGATCCCTCCGGCGTCCGGCGCGGCCGGCTTCTCGTGATGGCCCCCGAACTGGAAACGCATCGCCGAAAGCACCCGATTCTGGAAATCAGCCTCACCGCGGCTCGCAAAGCGCGCGTGCAGTGCGCTGCTCAGCACCGGCGCCGGCACGGCTTCGTCGATCGCGGCCTTGAGCGTCCAGCGCCCCTCGCCGGAGTCGGAGACGCGCCCGGCGAACTTCTGCAGACCCGGATCCTCGGCCAGCGCGGCCGCCGTGAGGTCCAGCAGCCAGGAAGAGATCACGCTGCCGCGCCGCCAGAGCTCTGCGATCTCCGACAGATCCAGCTCGTACTGGTAGTGCTCGGGGTCGCGCAGCGGCGTAGTCTCGGCATCAACCGCGTGCTCGCGCGCCCCCACGTTCGCGCCCTTCAGGATGCTCATGCCTTCCGCATAGGCGGCCATCAGCCCGTACTCGATGCCGTTGTGCACCATCTTCACGAAATGCCCGGCGCCGCTGCCGCCGCAGTGCAGGTACCCCAGCTCCGCCGTGCCGCGGTTCGCCGGCCGCCCGGGCGTGCGCCCGACGCCACCGGGACCGGGCGCGAGCGTGCGAAACACCGGGTCGAGTCGCTCCACCGCAGCCGTGCCACCGCCGATCATCATGCAATAGCCACGTTCGCGGCCCCACACGCCCCCGCTCGTACCGACATCGAGATAATCGATCTCACGCGGTGCGAGTTCCCTCGCGCGGCGGATGTCGTCCACGTAATAGGAGTTGCCGCCGTCGATCAGCGCATCACCGGGCTCGAGCAGAGCGAGGAGTGCGGCAATGGTGCGGTCCACTGCTGCAGCCGGCACCATCAGCCATACCGCACGGGGCCTCTCCAGCCTGCCCACCAGCTGCGCCAGCGAAACGGCGCCCACCGCGCCTTCCACCACCAGCGCCGCAACCGCATCGGGCGACTGGTCGAATACGACGCACTCATGCCCGCCCTTCATCAGGCGGCGCACCATGTTCGCACCCATGCGGCCAAGGCCGATCATGCCGAGTTGCATCGATGTTTCCTCTGTAGCGGCTCAGCCCTTCATGCGGCGGTAGCGACGGATCAGTGCGTTCGTCGAACCGTCGTGAGTCAGCACCGGTTCAGCGGCACTTTCCAGCTCGGGGACGATGCGCTGCGCGAGCGCCTTGCCCAGTTCCACACCCCACTGATCGAAGGCGTTGATGCGCCATAGCGCCGCCTGCGTGAACACGCTGTGCTCATACAGCGCCACGAGCTTGCCCAGGGCGGCGGGCGTCAACTCCTCCAGCAGCAGGGTGTTCGACGGCCTGTTACCCTCGAAGACGCGATGGGGCACGAGTGCCTCCGCAGTACCTTCGGCGCGCACCTCTTCCACGTTCCTGCCGAAGGCCAGCGCTGCCGTCTGCGCGAAGACGTTGGCCAGCAGCAGGTCGTGATGGCGGCCCAGCGCATTCAGCGGGCGGCCGAAGGCAATGAAGTCACAGGGGATGAGCCGCGTACCCTGGTGGATCAGCTGGTAGAACGAGTGCTGGCCGTTGGTGCCCGGCTCGCCCCAGAACACCGGACTCGTGTCGTAGTCGACACGCACCCCGTCCAGCGTCACGTGCTTGCCGTTGCTCTCCATGGTCAGCTGCTGCAGATAGGCCGGAAAGCGCTTCAGGTATTGCTCGTACGGCAGTACGGCCACGGTCTGCGCACCGAAGAAGTTGACGTACAGCACCGTCAGCAGACCCATCAGCACGGGAATGTTGTGCCCGAAGGGCGCGTGCCGGAAGTGTTCGTCCATCTCGCGGAAGCCGGACAGCAGGGCGTGGAAGTTCCCGGGACCGATCGCCAGCATCGTCGACAGGCCGATCGCCGAATCCATGGAATACCGTCCCCCGACCCAGTCCCAGAAGCCGAACATGCTGTCGCGGGCGATGCCGAAGTCCGTCACCGCCCTGGCATTGGTGGATACCGCAACGAAGTGCCGGGCGACCGCGGCAGCGTCGCCACCCAGTCTCGCAAGCAGCCAGTCACGCGCGCTCAGCGCGTTGGTCATGGTCTCGAGCGTCGTGAAGGTCTTCGACGACACGATGAAGAGTGTCTCCGCAGCCTCCAGGTCGTGCACAGCCTCGGCGAAGTCGGTGCCATCGACGTTGGAGACAAAGCGGAACACCAGGTGGCGCGCGCTGTAGTGGCGCAGCGCCTCGTAGGCCATCACCGGGCCGAGATCCGAGCCGCCGATGCCGATGTTGACGACGTTGCGGATGCGCCTGCCACCGTGTCCCCGCCACTCGCCGCCGCGTATTCGTCCGGCGAAGACCGCCATCCGCCCGAGCACCTCGTGCACCTGAGGTACGACGTTGATGCCATCGACGCGGATGTCGGCACCGGGCGGCGCTCGCAAGGCCACGTGCAGCGCCGCGCGGTGCTCGGTGCGGTTGATGCGCTCGCCGGCAAACATCGCGGCGATGCGCTCGGCCAGGTGTGCCTCGTCCGCCAGCGCCAGCAGCAGGCGCAGCGTCTCGTCCGTGATGCGCTGCTTGGAGTAGTCGAAGCAGATGCCGGCGGCCTCCAGTGTGAGGCGCTCGCTCCGCGCAGGGTCGCTGGAAAACAGCTCACGCAGGTGCATCGCTCGCAGCGCGCGCACGTGTTCCTGCAGCGCGTGCCACGCCGGGCCGTCGGTGAGCGACGGGGCAGTCGGTGTCGGTCGACGGGTATTCAATTCCTGCGAACTCCCGGAAGAGAAACTGCACCGCCCACGGCAGGAGCGCGTCTGCACGGGCCGTCCCGCTAACGCGCCACAGCGGTGCCGGTTCCTCGGGCAAGCCTACGTCAAATCACCAGGGATCTGCGTGCCGATCGATGGGGCGGCGGGTGGCGCCAGGGGCAGGCGCAGCTGCGCCTCGAGCCCGCCACCCTCGCGATTTCGGATCCGCAGCTCCCCACCGTGCGCCTTCGCCACGCGCTGCACGATGGCGAGACCCAGCCCGTGGCCGTCCGCCTGCGTCGCGTTGCTGCCGCGAAAGAACGGCCGTACGAGCGATTCCAGCTCGGCCTCCGGAACGCCGGGGCCGCGGTCACGCACAGTGCACTCGGCCCAGCCATCGCGAGCACGGACGCTCAGCTCCGCACTCCTGCCTTCACCGCCGTACTTGATCGCATTCGCGATCAGATTGCCGAGAGCGCGGCTGAGAAGCACAGAGCTGCCGGTGACCTCGACCGGCTCATCGGACGGCGTCCACTCGAGCCTCATGCCGCGCGCATCGGCCTCCAGCCGGGCCTCCCGCAGGCCATCGCGCGCCAGCTCGGCGAGATCCACGCGGTGACGTTCCATGCCCGGCAGACCGCCTTCCATGCGGGACAGGGCCAGCATGTCGCCCGTCATGCGATCGAGACGGACAATCTCGTGCTCAGCCTGCCGGAACCAGGGCTCCGCCTCCGCTGCGCTGGCGCTGCGCCGTGCGAAATCGAGGATCAGGTGCAGCCTGGCCAGCGGCGAACGCAGCTCGTGCGACAGATCCTGGAGCATGCCCCGATCGTGTGCCACCAGCGCCTCGATGCGCCCGGCCATCGCATCGAAGTCGCGAGCAAGCTCCGCGAGCTCGTCGTGTGCCGTGCCACTCTGCCGCCCGGCGCGCGCCGACAGCTCCCCGGCTGCCATCCGCCGCGTCGCCTCGCGCAGTGCATTCACGGGGCCTGCCACACTGCGCGCCACCCACCAGCCCACGAGACCGATGAACAGCAGAGACAGCGTCAGCTGCACACCGAGAAGGATCTGCAGGCGCGTCCGGGGTGGCAGATACGTGTGTGCGCGGCTCATTGCCACCAGCTGGCGCAGATGTCCGTCGGTTCGGGCAAGCGGCTGCACGACCAGGTACACGTACCGGCCCCGTCCCAGTTTTCGGACCAGGCCGCTCCCGGTCTCCAGCATCGGCGGCAAGGCACGCCACACGGGCGGCGGCAGACGGATCGGGTACAGGGCCTGTCCGTCCTCGAACAGCGTGGCTTCGATGCCCGCACTGCGCTGCCGCTCAGCCCAGTCCCCCAGCGCAGCGACACCACCGTCCCGGTAGGCCCGGTCGGCGGACTGCGCCAGCGTGCTCCAGTCGATCTCCACCTCAGTGCTGTACTCGACGAAACGCCGCGTCAGAAAACCGCCCAGCACGAGGACCAGCACGTTCACGGTGCAGAACCACAGCAGCAGGCGCCAGTAGAGCGAGCTCCGTAACGGATTCATGCCGTATCGCTCACCAGCACATAGCCCGCGCCACGCACCGACTCGATCCGCAGGGCCCCGGTCGAGACGGCAGCAAGTTTCTGACGCAGCCGGCTGACGTGCACATCGACGCTGCGGTCGTGGCGCTCGAGCTCACGCCCCAGCGCAACACGCGTCAGCGTCGCCCTGTCGACGAGCTCCCCCGAACGCTCGGCCAGCACCCGCAGCAGCTGGAACTCGGCCCCGGTCAGCGACAGCTCATACGCCCCCACACAGGCGCGGCGCTCGCGAGACCGCATGCAGAGTGCGCCCACGCGGAGCGTCCCGTCGGCATCCGGCGCGATGCGCCGCAGCTGCGCACGGACGCGGGCCAGAAGCTCGCGTGGCAGGGCGGGCTTGGCGACGTAGTCGTCCGCACCGAATTCCAGCCCGACGATCCGGTCTGCCGGATCGCCCCGCGCGGACAGCATGATCACCGGCAGGCGGTAACGCATGCGCAGCTCGCGCAGCGTCTCGAGACCATTCCGGCCCGGCATCATCACGTCGAGGATCAGGAGATCGGGACGCTGCGCCGCCTGGTGCAGCCGGGCCAGAACCGCGTGACCGTCATGCGCCACATCGACGTCGAAGCCCTCGCGGCGGAGATACTCGGCCAGGAGGCTGCATAATGCCCGATCATCGTCGGCAATCAGGATCCTGGGCATGGCGCCTGCTCAGATCACGCGCGGGAACACGGCTCTTAACCGATCTTTACGCTTCAACAGTGAACATCCGTGCAGGATAGTCGTCGAACGGACAGGTATTCCATCACCCACCCGGCAACAGAGGATGACTCCATGCGCAAGAATCTCTTCCCTGCTCTGGCCCTGGCATCCGCGCTGACCTTCAGCGGCATCGCCCTCGCGGCACCGCCCGGCCAGGACAGCGGCTGCGATCACGAAGGCAGGCCGCATGCGATGCGGGCGTTCGAGAAGCTGAACCTGAGCGACAGCCAGAAGGCCAGCATCAAGCAGATCATGCAGAACAGCTTCGCCGAGGGTAAAGGCCGCCGAGAGGCGCTGATCCAGCAGAGGCAGGCTTTCGCGGCCATGCAGCCGACCGACCCCGGCTATCAGGCGGCAGCCGATTCGCTGGCGCAGGCTGAAGGCGCAGCGGCTACCGCGCGCGTGCAGCAGATGGCCGGTGTCCGCGCGCAGGTCCACGCCGTGCTGACTCCAGCCCAGCAGACGCAG
>JADJHU010000015.1:0-885000 GCA_016707425.1 Gammaproteobacteria bacterium | reverse complement strand
TTAACGCGTTAGCTGCGACACTGGGAGGCTGACCCTCTCAACGTCTAGTTCTCATCGTTTATGGCGTGGACTACCAGGGTATCTAATCCTGTTTGCTCCCCACGCTTTCGCGCCTGAGCGTCGGTGCTGGACCAGGAAGTCGCTTTCGCCACTGATGTTCCTTCCGATATCTACGCATTTCACCGCTACACCGGAAATTCCACTTCCCTCTTCCGCACCCTAGCTTCGCAGTCTCGAATGCAATTCCCAGGTTGAGCCCGGGGATTTCACATCCGACTTACGAAACCGCCTACGCGCGCTTTACGCCCAGTAATTCCGATTAACGCTCGCACCCTCTGTATTACCGCGGCTGCTGGCACAGAGTTAGCCGGTGCTTTTTCTGTAGGTTAGGTCAAGACCCGAGGGTATTGGCCCCGAGCTTTTCATCCCCACTAAAAGTGCTTTACAACCCGCAGGCCTTCTTCACACACGCGGCGTCGCTGGATCAGGCTTTCGCCCATTGTCCAATATTCCCCACTGCTGCCTCCCGTAGGAGTCTGGGCCGTGTCTCAGTCCCAGTGTGGCTGGTCGTCCTCTCAGACCAGCTACGGATCGTCGCCTTGGTAGGCCGTTACCCCACCAACTAGCTAATCCGACTTCGGCTCATCCAATGGCGCGAGGCCTTGCGGTCCCCCGCTTTCCCCCGAAGGGCGTATGCGGTATTAGCCAACCTTTCGACTGGTTATTCCCCACTGAAGGGCAGATTCCGAAGCATTACTCACCCGTTCGCCGCTCGCCGCCAGGATTGCTCCCGCGCTGCCGCTCGACTTGCATGTGTTAAGCACGCCGCCAGCGTTCAATCTGAGCCAGGATCAAACTCTTCGACTTGAAGATTTCGAGCTTCAATCAAAGGAGCGATCAAAGGCCCAACTACTGCTGGACATTTGGTCACTCGGTCTTTACGCCAAAGGACGCATCGACACGAGTCCCCACACAAATTACCTGCCGAACTTTTAAATAACGCCCCGACCGCCGGGGTCGAGGAGGGGGGCGGAAGTATAGCCCTCGGCCATATTCCGTCAACCCGAGTTTTCCGTTGATCGCCTGCCGCCGCAGAAACCGCGGCGCGGCTCGTCTGGAGGGCGCGCAGTATAGCGGCCGTTGCCCGCTTGTCAACGCGGTTCGGAAGAATTTCTCGCGTTCCGCATGCCCGTGAATCTACAGGGCTTTTTCGACGACGAGCCTGGCGAATCGCCGCGGGCCGACCTGCACGATGTGGCTTGCACCCGGTTTCAGGGTGAGATCGCGATCGGTCACCTTGACGCCGTCGAGGCGCACGGCTCCCTCCGCGATCTTCCGGTAGGCCTCCGAGGTGCTGGCCGCCAGACCGAGCTGCTTCAGGAGTCCCGCGAGTCGCGTGCCGGCCTCATCGGCCGTGAACGTCTGCACGGGCAGATCGGCGGGAAGCTCGCGCTGCCGGAATCGGGCGATGAACTCCGCCTGCGCCCGCTCGGCGGCAACCGCGTCGTGGAAGCGCGCCACGATTTCCCGCGCGAGCTCGAACTTGACGTCGCGGGGATTGCGACCGGCAGCCACACTGCCTCGCAGCGCGGTGAGCTCAGCAAGCGGCCGGAAACTCAGCAGCTCGAAGTAGCGCCACATCAGCTCGTCGGAGATCGACATGAGCTTGCCGAACATCGTCTCCGGCGGCTCGGCGATACCCACGTAGTTGCCGAGAGATTTCGACATCTTCTGCACACCGTCCAGCCCCTCGAGCAGCGGCATCGTGAGCACGACCTGCGGTTCCTGTGCGAAAGCCTCCTGAAGGTGGCGTCCGACGAGGAGATTGAATTTCTGATCCGTGCCGCCGAGTTCCACGTCGGCGTGCAGCGCGACGGAGTCATAACCCTGCGCGAGCGGGTAGAGAAATTCGTGGATGGAGATCGGCTGCCCGGTCGCATAGCGTCTGGCGAAATCATCGCGCTCGAGCATGCGTGCGACGGTGTGCTTCGCGGCGATCTCCACCAGGCGCGTCGCACTCATCGATCCGAACCAGCGCGAGTTGAACTCGATGGTCGTGCGCGCGGGGTCAAGAATGCGGAAGATCTGCTGTTCGTAGGTGCGCGCATTCTGCTGCACCTCTCCGGGCGTCAGAGGTGGCCGCGTGGCATTGCGCCCCGTCGGATCACCGATCAGGCCCGTGAAATCCCCGATGAGAAAAATTACCTCGTGGCCGCAGTCCTGGAAGTGGCGCATCTTGTTGATGAGCACGGTGTGTCCGAGATGCAGGTCGGGTGCCGTGGGATCGAAGCCCGCCTTGACGCGCAGCGGCCGGCCGCGCTCGAGTTTCTTCACGAGATCCGCTTCAGTGAGGAGCTCATGGGAGCCACGTTTCAGCTCGGCGAGTTGTGCGGCGATGTTCATCGCTTGGACCGGGTCAGGACGCTGGGGCGCGACACTGTAGCAGGCTGGCGCAGCGGGCACGCATCACACACGCGTCACTCCGGCTGGTCGGCGCGTTGACCCGGGGATTGCTGCTCGGGTAGCTTCCCGGGCATGCGCATCGTCATCCAGCCCGGGATCCCGGGACTCGCGCCCCGTCACGGACGGTGGCTGCAGGCGCTCGCGTGTGCCGTGCTTGCGTGGGCCTGGTATCGCGCCGAGCCGCCTGCCGCCCGGGCACCGGAGCACACGGGAGCCGCGGGTCAGGCGCTGACGGTTGCGGCGGATGGGCAGGCCTCCCGGGCCGCTCCGGAGGGCAACGCCACGCCGCACGCTGCGGCACCCGTGGCGTACTCCACGACCACCGTGACGGTGGGTCGCAACGATACGCTCGAGCGCATCTTCCGCCGCCTGGAACTCGATCTCGCGGATCTCGCATCGATGCGGGCGCTCCCCACGCTACGCGCCCAGCTGGACCGCCTCTATCCCGACGAGGTGCTCACGCTTCAGCACCGCGACGGCGCGCTGCTCGGACTCGAGCGGCGCCTGGCGCCCGGCGAGACACTGAAAGTACGCCGCGAGCCGGACGGCTTCGCGAGCGAGCTGCTCGAGATCCCGCTCCAGACAGAGGTGCGTCGCGCCGAAGCCGTCATCGACAGCTCCCTGTTCGAGGCTGCGGGCAAGGCGGGTATGAAGGACCAGACCACGCTGGCCCTTGCGGAGCTCTTCGGCTGGGACATCGATTTCGTGCTCGACATCCGCCCGGGCGACTCCTTCGTCGTGGCCTATGAACAGCGCTTCGAGGACGGCGAGTACGTGCAGGACGGCCCCATCCTTGCCGCGAAGTTCGTCAACCAGGGGCACGTGTACCGGGCAGTTCGCTACGTCGGACCCGACGGCAACGCAAGCTACTTCACTCCGGAGGGAACGAGCCTCAGGAAAGCCTTCCTGCGTGCGCCTGTCGCGTTCACCCGCGTGAGCTCGCGCTTCAACCCCAGCCGCCACCACCCGGTACTGAACCTGATTCGTGCACACAAGGGCGTCGACTATGCCGCGCCCACCGGCACGCCGGTACGGGCGGCCGGTGATGGCCGCGTACGGCTGGCGGGTCGCAAGGGTGGTTACGGCAACGTCGTGGAACTCGAGCACGCCCGCGGCATCGCAACCGTCTACGGCCACCTCGATCGCTTCGCGCGCGGCCTGCGCGCCGGTCAGCGGGTCGCACAGGGCCAGTTGATCGGTTACGTCGGGATGACCGGACTGGCCACCGGTCCGCATCTGCACTACGAATACCGCGTGCACGGTGTCCCGAGGAACCCGCAGACCATCCGGCTGGTCGACGCGACCCCTATCGGAGATGCTCTGCGAGCCGATTTCGTCGCGAAGACCTCGGGCCTGATCGCCTCGCTCGATCGCGCCGGCAGCCCGGCGCTTGCCGCCCGCTGACTCAGGCTGAAAACGATGAGCCGCAGCCGCAGGTGGTTGCGGCATTCGGATTGCGGATCACGAACTGCGCGCCGTCGAGTCCCTCGCGGTAGTCGATTTCCGCCCCGCCAAGATACTGCACACTCATCGGGTCGATCACCAGACGCACACCGAGCTTCTCGACACAGGTATCGCCGTCCTGCACCTGTTCGTCGAATTCGAACCCGTACTGCAGGCCCGAGCAGCCGCCGCCCTGGACGAACACTCTCAGCATGAGCGCCGGATTCCCCTCGCCGCGAATGAGATCGCCGACCTTGCGGGCCGCCGCCTCGGTGAACACGAGCAGCGGCTCCATGCCGGTCACGGCGTCGGCGGATGAAACGTCTGATGAGGTGCTCATGTGGCTCAAAGGGCAATGTCGGCCTGCAGTTTAGAACCAGTCTGCACAGCCGTCAAAACGGCCCACCGGGTTCCGCCGCTTCGTCCCGCGCGCCGGCTGCGGGCTCGTGGGGCACCAGCCGACCGCGGATCTCGGCACCGGGCGCCATCTCGATCAGCCCGTAGTACACATCGCCCTCGACCCGAGCCCGGGGCCCGAGAACGACCTGGCCGCGTGCGCGGATGTCGCCGCGGACCACACCGTTCATGCTCACGCTCGGAGCCTCGATCGATCCGTCGATGCAGGCATGCTCGCTCACCGACAGCGCTGCGGCCACGCCGGGCGCGGCCTGCACATGGCCGGTCACGCACCCGTCGAGGTGCAGACCGCCGGAGAACTCGAGATCCCCTCGTACGCGCACGCTCCTGCCGATCAGTGTTTCGATGCGAGACGACCCTGGGTTCTTGCGTCGCAGCATCCATCCCCCCTGCAGCACTCAGCCTGCTGCAACGCTCCACATGAAGGTACGCGTTGCCGGCGGCACGTTCCGCCGGCTCGAGCGGACCTCGACGGAAACCTGCTCGGCCGCGAACGCCGCCGGCAGATTGACTTCGAATTCGAGATTCGAGAAATAGCGGAACGCAACGGCCAATTCCCGGCGCTTTCCCCCGGTGAGTGCTGCAAGATCGAGTGTCGTGGCCGCCCCGTCGCGGGCGCCCTCGACCCTGACGAGGACCGTGCCGGTCACGGGACTGCCCGGGCGCACCGCCTGCACGAGACTCAGGCGCAACTGATAGCGCCGCGGATCCCCGGTTCCCATGATACGCAGCTGCTGGATCCGGATTTCGGCCGATGGCGCCCCCTGGGCCACGACCCCGCGGAAGAACGCCAGCTCCTGCTCCTGGCGCGCCACCTGCGCCTGCAGTTCCCCGATGGTGCGCGCGACTTCAGCGCGCTCGCGCGTCTGGCTCACACGGATCGTCTCGAGCTCGGCAAGCTGCAGCCGCTGCTCGCGATTCAGCCGGTCGAGGCGCTCGGTCGCGGCTTCGGACTCCCGCCGCTGCCGTCCCGCTGCAACGCGGTCGAAACCCGCCTTGTAGCGGCCGTACTCGAAGCTGCCATAGAGCGCAAGCGCCCCCAGCACCACGAGCGCTGCGCCCGTAAGCCAGCGGCGCAGAGGCGCATGGGTGCGGACGATGAGCCTGGCCGCGGGTCGGATCATCGCATGCCGGCCACCGTCATGCCTGAGAGCTGCTCGTCCCGATGCGCGCTGCGCCGTGCCGCCGCGCCGTGCCCCACCAGGAAGGGTAAGGCGGCAGCCCACGCGGGAAGGCTGTCTGTCCGAGCTCGTGCAAGGCGCGCGAATAGACCTCCCGCTTGAAGTAGATCACTTCGCGAACCGGTTCCCAGTAGTCGGCCCAGCGCCAGCGGTCGAACTCGGGCTGCTCGCCGGTGGCATCAAAGCGGAAACGTGCCTCTGCGCCACGATACTCGAGCAGGAACCAGCGCTGCTTCTGGCCGATACACAGCGGGCGGCGGCCGTGCCGCACGTAGCGCTGCGGAAGCCGGTAACGCAGCCACCGATGTGTGCGGCCGCGGATCTCCACGTCCGCAGCCTCGAGGCCGATCTCCTCGCGCAGCTCGCGAAACAGCGCCGCCTCGGCTGATTCGCCCCGACGGATGCCTCCCTGCGGGAACTGCCAGCCGCCTCCTCCCGTGCGGCGGCCCAGGAATACCCGCCCGCCCTCGTGCATCAGCACGATGCCGACATTCGCGCGGAAGCCGTCAGGGTCGATCACGTCCGTCATCAGGCGTGAACTTACCTGTGCGGGCCCACGGCCACAAGGCACAACCCGGCGCGCGCACTTGTCGGCGTGTTCCGGCGCTCATAGTCTTGCGCGCCATGCCCGGATCACGTCTGTTCCTGCGTCTCGCACTCCTCGTCGCCCTCGCTGTCGCGACGGCCCTGCTGTCGCTCGCCTGGGGGAGCGGGGGACTCGATTTCCGCGGCAGCCTCGAGGGGCTCGCAGGCCAGGGCGACGTCACGGCACAGGTGGTGGTACGAGAGATCCGTCTGCCACGCGTGCTCGCGGCCTTCGGCGTCGGCAGCGTCCTCGCCCTCGCCGGAGTGCTCCTGCAGGCGCTGTTCCGGAACCCGCTTGCCGACCCTTACGTGCTCGGAGTCTCTGGCGGAGCGGCCGTTGGTGCGCTGCTCGCCATGGCCGCTGGCGCAGGGCTCGCGGGTACGCAGGGCGGCGCGGTTCTCGGCGCGCTGGCCGCCGTGCTGGCCGTATTCGTGCTCGGACAGGGCGGTGGCACGGCACGGCTCCTGCTCACGGGAGTCGTGATCGCGAGTGCCACCGGCGCGTTCGTGAGTGTGCTGCTCGCCGTCGCCGACGGCGGCCAGCTTCGAGGCATGGTGTTCTGGCTCGCAGGCGATCTGGGCTGGGCGAGCCGGCCGCTGCCCAGTGTCGCCGCCGCCCTGCTCGCCCTCCTGGTCGCGGTGCTCCTCGGCCGCCCCCTGAACGTGCTCGCCTCGGGGGAGCTGCGCGCGCGCAGTGTCGGGCTCGATGTGGACCTCTGGCGCACGGCGATATTCGCTGGGTGCGCGGCGCTCACCGCGACCGCGGTGGTGAACGCGGGCACGATCGGCTTCGTGGGCCTCGTCACACCTCACGCGGCGCGCCTCCTGCTGCGCACCAGCGATCATCGCCTCGTCGGCCCCGCAGCCGCGCTCCTCGGTGGCACGCTCCTCGCGGCAGCCGACCTCGTCGCACGCACGATTGCCGCCCCGCGGCAGCTGCCCGTAGGCGCCATCATGGCGCTGGTCGGCGCACCACTGTTCATCGTGCTGCTCAGGCGGCGGATGGCCTGAACGCCTGGCCCTCGCCTTCGAGCGCGAGAGGCCGGCGCCCGCATGCGCCTAAGCGACCAGTTTCCCGGATCGGCCCACCCCATTGCGTCCGGCCGTCTTGACCCGGTAGAGCGCGGCATCGGCTTCGGCCAGGAGCTGCTCGGCGAGCGCCGCGTGATCGCGGGCCTCACGGCCGGGTCGTGCGACCGCGACGCCGATCGAGACGGTCACCGGCTCCTCGCAAGCTGCGGACACCGCGACAGGCCAGGCGGTCACGGCACGATGCACGCGCCGGGCGAGCGCCTCGGACTCCTCGAGCCCGGCGCCCGCAAGGACGATCGCAAACTCGTCTCCGCCGAAACGCGCCCCGGTATCTGCAGCCCGGATCTCGGTGTCGATGCGTCTCGCAACCTCTTTCAGGACCTGGTCGCCGGCGAGATGCCCGTGCTGATCGTTGATGCGCTTGAAGTGATCGACATCGATCATGAGACAGGCAACGCACCCCTCGCTGCGCTGCGCTCGCGCCAGTTCCTCCTGCAGCCGCGCATGCAGGTAGCGACGGTTGTGCCAGCCGGTGAGAAAGTCCGTCATGCCGCTGCGCAGCAGGCGCGCGCGATTGACCGTGCTCTCGATGCAGACCGCCACGATCACGCCCAGGTGGCCCAGAAAGTCACTTGCCAGCGCGTCGGTGAAGCGGCGCCTGTCGTGGCTGCCGAAGGCAAGAATGCCCTCGAGCCGATCACGTCGCGGCAACGGAATGAGCGCAACACTGCCCAGAGGCCTGCCCGCCGCGAAAATCTGCTCGTGCTCGGCCGCCCGCCAGGCACCGAGCCAGGGCCGGTCGAGCCCGGCAAGCGGTGGCTCCAGATCGGCGAGGGTGTCGACGAACCGGATCGCACGCAGCATCTCTCCGGTGAAACCATCGCCAACCAGCAGGTGGCGCAGCTCGTGGTGCGGATCCTGCAGGACCAGCCCCACGGCCGCCAGCGCATAGGATTCACGCAGTCCGTTGATGAGGAGATCGAGCAGCTGCACGATGGAGCCCGCGCGCAGCAGCTCGAGCTCGCGTGCCTGGGTCTTGCGCAGCAGGCGCTCGTTGCGCGCCGCCGCCTCGGTCATCTCCAGCAACCGCGCCCTGAGCTGACGGTTTTCCTCCTCGAGACGGGTCAAGCGCGGCGTTCCATCACGCTCCGGCGGCCCTCGAGGTAATCCCGTCCCTGCAGCATCAGGGCCCTGAACGCCTCCGGATCCCGGGAGAGCACGGCGTTGCGGATGCGCTCCACGGCCTGGGCGAGGGCCTCGAGCGATTCGGCACCGTAGTCGTTCAGGCTCTGGATTTCGTAGTAGAGCTCAGGGCTCTCCTGGGCCACCGCACCCGCCACCTCGAGCTGTGCGTCGAAGGTAGTGCTCGAGAGCTTTGCCAGCCGCGGTGCCGCCTCACCGCTCCCGGCGAGCGCGGTGAAGAAGGCGATGTTGAGCGCGTGTGAGAGCCCGAGAACGTAGGCGATGAGCCGATCGTGGTCGTCCAGCGTGGTCACCACCTGCTCGGCCATCGTCGGCGCAAACAGTGAGCGTGCCCGTTCGAGCGCCTCCGCAACCCCGAGATCCACGAAGATCACGTGCCGGCCCGAGAGAAGCTCCGTGCCGGGGCCGAACATCGGATGCACCGAAGTGACCCGGCAGCCGTGGGACTTGAGCGCCATCAGTCCGGCTCGCAGCGGCGACTTCAGCGAACCGATATCGAACACCACGCCCTTCGGGCGACGCAGCGCCAGGTCGCGGAGAATGGCCCCGGTCGCCCCGAGCGGCGTGGCCACGACGATGAAGTCCTGCGCGAGGTCGCTCGTGCGCCAGTCCCCGATGTTCACGGCGCCGGGAGGAGCGCCCCCCGGGTCCGCCACTTCGACCGCAAACCCCTGGGATGCAAGGAACTCGACGAACCAGCGGCCCATCTTTCCCGCGCCGCCGATCACCAGTGCACGATGGCCCGTGCCGGCGCCATTCGCCGCGACGCTCGCCTGCTCCTGCGTGGTCAGCGAGTGGCGGATCAGCAGGCGCAGCATTCCCTCGGCGAGCGCGGGTGGCACACCGAGCGCGCTGGCCGAGGCGCGGGCAGCGAGCAGCACCTCGCGCTCGCGCGCGTAATCCCGTGTCGGGTACCCGGTGCGGCGCTTTACGCGCGCGATTTCCAGGCTGGTCGCCTGTCTCTCGGCGACCAGCGTGAGCAACTGGTGGTCGATTTCATCGAGGCGCCGTCGTAGGTCGTCGAGGTTCATTTCTGGAGGCCATCGGTTGAGCGAACGTTCTCTTTGTATCGGCGCCGCGCAGAGCACGCAAGCGACGTCTGCCGGCTTGCTCTCTGAGCGACGACTGGATCACTGTTACTATGCCTGTTCATGAGCATCGAGACTGATCTGTTGCCCGACCCGCCCCCCGCGGAGCCCCTCGTCGTCGCCGAACGGTGGCTGCAGGAAGCCCGAGGCCGTTGCGACCAGCCGAATCCGGACGCCATGGCGCTCGCCACCGCAAGCCGCGACGCGCGACCCTCGGTCCGCATGGTCCTGTGCAAGGAAATCGTGGCCGATCCGGGTTACGTCGTGTTCTTCAGCAATTACGAATCCCGCAAGGGATCCGAGCTCGAGATGAATCCCCACGCGGCCGCCACCCTGCACTGGGATCACCTGCAGCGCCAGGTGCGCATCGAAGGCATCGTGACCCGGGTCCCCGAGGCCGAGAGCGACGCCTACTTCGCCACGCGTCCCTGGCAGCGGCGCATCGGCGCATGGGCGAGCGCCCAGAGCCGGCCGATCGCGTCGCGCGCGGCGCTCGTCGCCACGATCGCGGACACCGCCGGGCGCTTCGGGGCACCCATGCCAGGTCCGGTGGACCTCCCGGATCCCGGACTTGCGATTCCCCGGCCCCCGCACTGGGGCGGCTACCGCCTCTGGGCAGAACGGGTCGAACTCTGGGTCGAGGGCTTTGCGAGGATTCACGATCGGGTGAGTTACTGCCGCACGCTCACCGCGGCGGCCAGCGGCAGCCTGCTTCCGGGGCCCTGGACATCCGCCCGTCTGCAACCCTGATTGAACACACGACTCGCAGCCCGCGGCCTCCGCGTGCGTGCCGGTGCGCGAACCCTGGTGGAAGGGCTCGACACGGGCTTCGCCGCCGGCGAGTTCGTGGCAATCCTCGGCTGCAACGGCTCCGGCAAGACCCTCACCCTGCGCACACTGGCGGCGCTGCGCGCACCCGATGGCGGGCAGGTGGAGCTCGACGGCCACGATCTGCGCGCGCAGTCGCGCCGCAGCCTCGCGCAGCGGATCGGGCTGCTTGCACAGGATGCCGAGAGCGGCTTCGTCACGACGGTCGAGGAATTCGTGCTCGTCGGGCGACACCCCCACCTCGGCACCTTTGCCTGGGAGAGCGAGACCGACCGGCAGTTTGCGCGCCAGGCGCTCGCGAGTGTCGGGCTCGCGGGCTTCGGAGCGCGGACCACCGACCGACTCTCCGGCGGCGAGCTGCGCCGCGTGGCCATCGCAGCCCTGCTCGCCCAGCAACCCGAGATCTTCCTGCTCGACGAGCCGACGAATCATCTCGACCCGCAGCACCAGATCAGCGTGCTCGAGATCTTCCGCGCGTGCGCCTCGGCCGGTGCAACGGTGATCGCGACGCTGCACGACCCGAATCTCGCAGCCCGGTATGCCGACCGCGCACTGCTGCTCTTCGGCGACGGGCGCTGGCGCGCGGGTCCAAGCGCGGAGATGCTCAGTGCATCCGTGCTGAGTGAGCTCTACGTCGCGCCGATGATCGCCGGGGAGATCGGTGGCCGGCAGGTCGTACTGCCGGCCTGAGCGCTGCACGGCCGCTCAGCGGAGCACGGCCGCGACCGGTGCATGCAGGAGGCCATTGCTCGCCAGCACGCTCGTCGTGTCGAGCGTGATCTCACCGCCCTCGAGGTCCGTGAAGACACCGCCGGCCTCGCGCACGATGACCGTGAGCGCGGCAATGTCGAGGATGTTGACATCGGACTCGATGACCACGTCGAGTGCGCCACGGGCCAGCAGGTGGTAGTGGACGAAATCCCCATAGCCGCGCACACGGTTCACGGCGCGTACCAGATCACCGAAGCGCGCCCAGCGGGCAGACCCGGCAAGCGTCCTGAGGTTACCGGTCGAGAGGATTGCCGCCGGGAGCTGAGAGACGCCACTCACGCGAATCGGCTTACCGTCGAGAAAGGCGCCCCTGCCGGCTTCCGCCCAGGCCAGCTCGCCATACGCCGGGGCGCTCGAGACGCCGAGGACCAGGCGCCCTTCCCGTAGCAGCGCGATCTGCGTCGAGAAGAACGGGCATTCGCGCACAAAGGACTTGGTGCCATCGATCGGATCGACCAGCCAGATGTTCTCGGCGTCCATGGCGCTACGGCCGGTCTCCTCGCCGTAGAAACCATAGTCGGGGAACCGCGCTGCAAGCACCGTGCGGATCGCCTCCTCGGCGCGGACATCCGCCTCGGTCACCGGCGACTGGTCCGCCTTGACCTGCACGGCGAGATTGCGCTGGTAGAGGGCGCGGATCACCGTCGCGGCGGCCTGCGCGGCGTCGAGCGCGGCCTGGAGCTCTCTCGTGGGCATGGGGCAGCAGCGTGCTGGTCGCGCGGCGGTGCTGTCAACCTGGAGGCAGGGCATGAATGCTCGCCATGCATCCCCATCTACGCTAGCCTGCGGGAACCATGGGGAACCGGCTCGGCAGGATCTACACGCGCACGGGCGACAGCGGCACGACGGGGCTCGGAGACGGCAGCCGGGTCGCCAAGGACCATCCGCGGGTCGAGGCCTACGGGACCGTGGACGAGCTGAACAGTGCAATCGGGGTCGTGCTCGCGGTGGCGGGGCTCCCGGAATCGGCTGCGAGCTGCCTCACCGCGATCCAGCACGAGCTCTTCGACCTCGGTGGCGAGCTCTGCCTCCCGCAGCATCCTGCGATTGGCAGCGCACACGTCGCGCGGCTCGAGCAGGCGCTCGACGCTTTCAACGAGTCGCTACCGCCACTCAAGGAGTTCATCCTGCCTGGCGGCGGACCCGCTGCAGCGGGTTGCCACGTCGCGCGGACCATCGCCCGGCGTGCCGAGCGGCGCGTCTGGACGCTGGCGCATGCCGAAGCCGTGAATCCGGAGGTGCTGAAATACCTCAACCGGCTCTCCGACCTGCTGTTCGTCCTTGCGCGCGTCCTCGCACGCCACGAGCGCGGCGTGGAAGTCCTCTGGCGCCATGAACGTCACCGTTCAGGAAAAGCCTGACCGCGAATCTCCGGTCCCTCCGCCGGGCAGCCGGCGCCAGTCGAAGGCCGGCCCCGGGTCTGTCTTGCGACCGGGCGCAATGTCGCTGTGCCCGACGATGTGCTCGCGCCCCAGCGAGGGATAGGCGACCAGCAGCGCCTCGATGACGGCCGTGAGCGACGCATACTGCAGCGACTCGTAGGGCAGCTCATCCGTGCCCTCGAGCTCGATGCCGATCGAGAAGTCATTGCAGGCTCTGCGACCGCGGTAGTCCGACGCGCCCGCGTGCCACGCCCGCGCGCCGAGCGGCACGTACTGAGTGAGCGTCCCGTCGCGGCGGACGAGTACGTGCGCCGACACCTGCATCCCGGCGATCTCCATGAAATACGGATGGGCGTCGCCGGGCAGGTCGCCGGCAAACAGCCGGTCGATCCAGGGTCCGCCGAACTCCCCCGGCGGCAGGCTGATGCCGTGCACCACGATCAGTTCGGGCCCGACGCCCGTGGGGCGGGCGTCGAAATTTGGCGAGAGCACCTGACGGACACCGAGGAGGAGCCCCGTCGCCACATCGACGCGCAACCCCCGTGGGGTCGACGATGACTCCCGCATGCCCGCATCCGCCTCGAACCGCCTCGGCCATGCCAGAATAGCGCGCCCGACCGCCCGAGTCTGCCCGCATGAGGAGTCACCCGGACAACGCCGCCTACGCCACGCGCGACCTTGCCGTTGTCTGGCACCCGTGCACGCAGATGAAAGACCACGAACATCTGCCGCCGGTGCCGATCCGCCGCGGGATGGGTGTGTGGCTCGAGGACTTCGAGGGGCGCCGCTACCTCGATGCGATCAGCTCCTGGTGGGTCAATCTCTTCGGGCACGCCAACCCGCGCATCTCCGCAGCCGTCGCCGGCCAGGCCGCGCGGCTCGAGCACGTGCTCCTGGCCGGCTTCACGCACGAACCCGTGATCGAGCTCTCGGAGGAGCTCGTGGCACTCGCCCCGCAGGGCCTCACCCGCTGCTTCTACGCAGACAACGGTTCGTCCGCCGTCGAAGCCGCTCTCAAGATGAGCTTCCACTACTGGCGGAATGTCGGGCGCAGCCGCAAGTGCCGCTTTGTGACGCTCACGAACAGCTATCACGGCGAAACGCTCGGGGCCCTCGCCGTGGGCGACGTCCCACTGTACCGCTCGGTCTACGCACCGCTCCTGATGGACGTGATCACCGTCACCTCACCAGATTGTTTCGTCCGTGAGCCATGAGATAGCTGGATCGAGCACTCTCGGCGCAAATTTGCACTGATGGACGCTACGCTGCAGCGCCACGCCGACGAGATCGCCGCAGTCATCATCGAGCCTCTCGTGCAGTGCGCAGGCGGCATGCGGATGTACGACCCCGTGTATCTGGAGCTCCTGCGCGCCGCCTGCGACCGCTACGAAGTGCACCTCATCGCCGACGAGATCGCCGTCGGCTTCGGACGCACTGGCCGCATGTTCGCCTGCGACAAGGCTGGCATCCGCCCGGACCTGCTGTGCCTGTCCAAGGGCCTCACGGGCGGTTACCTGCCTCTTTCGGTCGTCATGACTTCGGAGGACATTTACGCTGCCTTCTACGACGAGTACGTCAGGCTCAACGCCTTCCTCCACTCGCACAGCTACACGGGCAACCCGCTCGCCTGCGCCGCGGCGCGTGCGAGCCTCGGGATCTTCCGCAGCGACGACGTGCTCGCCCGCAACGTCGCGCTCGCCACGCAGATGGGCAGCGCCGCACTCGAGCTGCAGGACCATCCGCACGTCGCAGAAGTCCGCCAGCACGGCATGATCGTCGCCATCGAAATGGTGCGCGACCGGGCGAACCGCATGCCCTATGACTGGCGCGAACGCCGCGGTCTGCGCGTCTACCGCCACGCCCTCACTCGCGGCGTCCTCCTGCGTCCGATCGGTGACGTGGTCTACTTCATGCCGCCCTATGTGATTTCACCGGACGAGATCGCCTATATGGGACAGGTGGCGCGCGAAGGGATCGAGCTCGCCACATGCGACTGAGGCGCGTCTACAGCGCGCAGCCCCTCGCCACGGGCTCGCGCTGCACGATCGGCGGGATCGCAGCCAACCACGTTCGCCGGGTGCTGCGGCTGCGTGCAGGCGATGCACTCACGCTCTTCGACGGTCACGGCGGCGAGTATGAAGCGCGCCTCGAAGGCTGCGGTCGGGACGAGGTGTTCGTGGCCGTCGGGGCGTACCGCGGGATCGAGCGCGAATCGCCGCTGCACGTGACGCTCGTCCAGGGCATCTCGCGCGGCGACCGCATGGACCTCGTGGTGCAGAAGGCCACCGAGCTCGGCGTCGCGCACATCGTGCCGCTCGCTGCCGAGCGCAGTGTCGTGCGTCTCGACGCGCAGCAGTCCGACCGGCGCCTGGAGCACTGGCGCACGATCGCGATCGCCGCCTGCGAGCAGTGCGGGCGCAATCGCGTCCCCGGGATTGCCGCGCCGCTCGCCCTGCACGAGCTCCTGGAGCGCCGCGAGCCGGGCCTCACCAGCGTGCTGCTGTCCCCCGAAGGGACGATGCGCGTCGCCGAGCTGCCCGCGCCTGGCGCGGGGCTCATGCTGCTGATCGGCCCGGAAGGCGGACTGTCGGTCACGGAAACCGCCGCCGCTCTGCACGCGGGCTTCCGGGCCGTGCGACTGGGCCCGCGCGTCCTGCGCACGGAGACGGCCGCCATCACCGCGCTCAGCGCGATCCAGCAGGCCTTCGGGGATCTGTAACCCGTCGCTCTGCCGGGCGGCGATGCGCGGCCGCCGACCCGATATCAGGCGACCCCGACACTCGTCTCGTCGGCGATCATCTCCTCGAGCCGCTCGAGATCGGGCACCAGTGGCGCCTCGTTGAGCATGCGCACCTGGCAGATCACCGGGCTGCGCTCGGGGAAGCTGCGCGACGCATCCGGGCGCACCACATCCGCACTGACGCGCACGAGCTGCGGGAATCCCTGTGAGATCAGCGCGAAGTAGCCGCCGTCGAGCCGGTCGCCCAGACAGTGCAGCACGACGATGCGCGTGCGTCCCGAGGCCGGAGGGATGCTCTGACCGCAGGCACCCTCGAAGGACACCAGCGGCACGCTGCGCCCCGTCCACGGCACGGTCCCGAGGTACCAGGGCGGGGCTCCCACCATCTCCGTGGGCGGTTGAAAGCCGATGACCTCCGCAATGCACGCACGCGGCACGATCAGGCGGTCGTCCACCAGCGGCACGAGCAGGCTGTAGATCTCCGTGATGCGCTCGGCCAAGGGTGGTCTCCTATGCGCGCCCTTCGATCCGCGTCGTCGCGCTGCGCCCGGCAAGCCGTGCGCGCCGGCGCATGACCAGCGGCTCGATCGCCTCCAGCAGCTGCGCCTCCTGATAGGGCTTGCCGAGATAGTCGTCCACGCCGAGCTCGATGGCACGTGCACGGTGCTTCTCGCCGACCCGCGAGGTGATCATGATGATCGGCACGTCCGCCAGGCGCGGGTCGTTGCGGACGTGCGCCGCGACCCCGTAGCCGTCCATGCGCGGCATTTCGATGTCGAGCAGGATGATGTCGGGCACGTGCTCCTGCAGGAGCGCCACGGCATCGAGACCATCACGCGCCGTGAGGACGCGCATGCCGTTTCGCTCGAGCAGACGCTGCGTGACGCGCCGCACCGTGATCGAGTCGTCGACCACGAGCGCGAACACGCGCCGGTCGCCACGCTCGCGCAGCACGACCGGTCCGGTACGGCCGAGCCACTCGGCACGCAGCAGCGCCGCGATGTCCAGGATCACGACGATGCGTCCATCGCCGAGGATGGTGGCGCCTGCGATGCCCCGGATGGAAGAAATCTGCGGCCCAACCGACTTCACGACGATTTCGCGGCTGCCGATGAGCTCATCCGTGATCAGCCCCGTCGAGTGCTCGCCCGCGCGTACCAGGACCACGGGCACCGTCACGTCGCCTTCCGGCAGCGGCGAGGGCTCGAGCCCGACGAAGCTGGCCAGATGCTGGAAGCGATATTTCTGTCCCCCATGCTCGAAACTGGCGGCCTCGGAATGGAGGTGCGTGGCCACCTCGGCCTTGGAGAGCCGCACAACGCCTTCCACGGTGGTCAGCGGCAGCGCATAGTGCTCGTCGCCCGTGCGCACGACCAGCGCGTGTCCGATGGCGAGAGTGAAGGGCAGGCGGATGGTGAACTCCGTGCCCTGCCCCGCGGTGGTCTGCATGTGCAGAGCACCGCCGAGCTTCTTGACCTCCGTTGCCACGATGTCCATGCCCACGCCGCGCCCGGCCTGCTGCGTGACCGTCCCGGCCGTCGAGAAACCCGGTTCGAGGATCAGCTGCATCGCGTCCTCGTCCGAGAGCACCTGATCCCCGGCAATGAGCCCGAGGGCAGCTCCCTTGGAGCGGATCGCCTCGAGATTCATGCCGGCACCGTCGTCGGCGATGGTCACGATCACCTCGGCACCCTCGCGCCGCAGTCCGAGCGTGATGCGCCCGGATTCGTCCTTGCCAGCCGCCCGCCGCCGCTCCACGCTCTCGAGTCCGTGCACGACCGCATTGCGCAGCATGTGCTCGAAGGGTGGCAGCATGCGCTCGAGGACCTGCCGGTCGAGCTCGCCGGAGGCGCCCTCGACGAGCAGCTCGGCCTTCTTGCCCGTCTCCGACGCAGCCTGCCGCACGATGCGCGCCAGACGCTGGACGTGGCGCTGGAACGGCACCATGCGTGTGCGCAGCAGGCCATTCTGCATCTCCGTGATGGTGCGCGACTGCTGCTGCAGCAGGTTCTGCGCGTCCTGCGTGAGTGTCTCGAGCAGCTGCTGGATGCTTGCAACGTCGCTTGCCGTCTCGGCGAGCGCCCGCGAGAACTGCTGCATGGTCGAGTAGCGGTCGAGCTCGAGCGGATCGAAGTCGCTGCGGTGCGCAGCCTCCTGCTCGTGGCGGTGCAGGATCTGGGTTTCCGTCTCGATCTCGAGCTTGCGGAGCTGCTCCTTCAGGCGCGTGACCGTGCGCGAGAGCTCGGCCAGGTTGAAATCGATGGAGCCCAGCTGCTGCTCGAGGCGCGCGCGTCCGATGCTCACTTCGCCCGCATTGTTGAGCAGCTGATCGAGCAGCGCCGCATCGACGCGAGCCATCTCCGCACGCTCGGATGCCGGGAGCGGCTCCCGTCCGGGGGGTACCGGCGCCGGCGCCGCGGGCAGGACGGCCTCGGGGCCCGCAGAGAGCTCATCAGGCGGCAACCCGGGCCTCGGGACTTCTCGATCACCTCCCAGGATCTCCGCCGCGGTCTCAACCGGCTCGGGCATTCCCGCCGCATCGGCCGGCAGCAGCGGCAGGAGCGGCTCCGCGGGCTCCCGCGAGCGCTCGACGGGCGGCGCTACCTCTGCTGCGGGCTGGCCGGGCGCCAGCGCCCGGATGCGGGCGATGAGTATGTGCGCCGGCGCAACGGGCCGCCCGCCCGCCACGCCCTCGCGCATGCGGGCGAGCTCATCCAGGCTCGCCTGCAAGGCCTCGCCGGCTGCATTGTCCGCACTGATTGCGCCGCTGCTGATGAGGGTGACGAGACTCTCGAGCTCGTGGCTCAGATCGCCCATGGGCGTCACGCCCGCCATGCGCGCGCCGCCCT
Source organism: Gammaproteobacteria bacterium (assembly GCA_016707425.1). Classification (GTDB taxonomy): domain Bacteria; phylum Pseudomonadota; class Gammaproteobacteria; order Steroidobacterales; family Steroidobacteraceae; genus JADJHU01. Next base: position 867,018 of record JADJHU010000015.1, on the reverse strand, counting down.
TCAGCGTGTGCAGGGGACGCTTGAGACCCGCGAGTCGCTCCGCATCGCCGCGTGTCTCGTTCCAGGTGAGCAGTGCCGCCTGCGCGGCCTCGATGAGCTCCGTGGCCTCCTCGCAGAAAATGGCGGCAATTTCCGGATCGTAATCCACCGGCGCCGCCTCCCCCTGCAGGGCCGGAGTCGCCGCGGCAGGCGGCGGCTGGGCAGCCAGCGCAGCGGCGCGGATCCGCTCGTCGAGCTCACGCTCTGCACGTCCGATGCGCTCCAGGAGCACGTCGTGCGCGAGGAAGAAACCGGTTGCCTCATCGAGATGCAGCGCAACCGCCTCCATCGCATCCATGCAGTCGGCGAGCAGGCGCAGATCATCGTCGCCCAGGCCGAGAGCACTGTCGAAAGCCTTGCGCAGCCAGTGATCGAGCGGCTCGGCGAGACGGACACCATGGCGTGCCTCGGCCATCTTGGAGCTGCCACTGAGGGTATGGCAGGCACGATAGACATCCTCGGCAAGCAGGTGCGGCGCTGCCCGCACCTGCTCAGCTGCAAGGAATTCCCGCACCGTCGCGATGTTGCTGCGGGTCTCGCGCGCATAGATCTCGCGCAGTGCATCGTCGCTGCCCGGGGCCGGCGCAGGCGGCTCCTCGGGCGCAGGCGCCGCGCTGACAGCCTTCGGAGCCGGCGCAACCGATGGCGGCAGGCCCGCTTCGGCTTCCTCTTCACCGGGCGGGACGAGCGTCTCCGGCGCGCGGCCTGCGGCGAGGGCGTGTGCGCGGGCAATGATCGCCGACACGTCAGTGGGCTCAGATCCCTCGCTCTCGAGCTCGTCGATCAGCTTCGGCAGGAAGCGCAGCGCCTCGCGCAGCGTCGCCAGGATGGCCGGTGAGCTCGTCACCGTGCGATCCAGCAGCCTATTGAGGAGGTTCTCGATCGCCCAGGCGAACTCGGCGAGCTCACGCGCGCCGACCATGCGGCCGCTGCCCTTCAGCGTATGGAAGGCGCGGCGCATCTCCGTCAGTGCACCCTCCTCGAGCGGATTCTGCTCCCAGAGCGGGAAGCGACCTTCGATGACCGAGAGCGCTTCGCGGGCCTCGTCGACGAACAGCGCCAGGAGCTCGGGATCGGCATGCTCGGCGGGCATCCGGTCTGCGCCGTGCGGGGCGAGCGTCGGAGCGAGCCTCTCTGGCACATCGGTGGCCGTGAGATCTCCGACCACCTCTGCGACGGGTTCTGCCCGCGCAATGCGCAGGGTCTGCGCGAAAACCGTCGGATCCACCGGCGCCACGGTGGGCACGGCCCGCTCGGTCACCTGCTGCAGCGAATCGAGGCAGGTGCGGGCGTTGTCCAGCATGTACCAGGGATCACCCCGGCCCGCCTGCAGGGTCTCCATGTAGTACTCGAGGCTGACGATCGCATCCGCGAGGCGATCGAGGTTCTGCACCGGCATTGCGGGGCCGCCAGGTCGCATGACCATCTTCAGCTGCTCGATGATGCCGCCCGCAATCTCGACGGCGCGCGCCTTGCCAAGCATGAGCAGACCCGCAGAGATCCCGCGCATCAGCTCCGCCCAGCCGTCGAGGCCGGTGGCATCGAGCGTGCCACCCACGTTCTGCGCAACCGCCTCCTTGACGCGTGCGAGGTTGACGATGCATTCGCGCAGCACGGCGGACTGCACGTGCTGGAAGTCCGCATCTTCCCCCTCCGCGGACTGCGCTCCGCGCGCCCGCGGCAGAATCATGCCCACGAGCTGCTCATCGAGGCGGTCTTCCACACCGATCAGCGTCGTCGCGACCTGCACGAGATTGGCCTCGTCGCCCGGCAGCCGTCCCGCGACGATGTCCTCCAGCCGCGCGCACTCCTCCTGCACGCGTGCCCGCAGCTCGCCGAGGCCAAGAACTCCGAGCGTGTCGCCGATCTTGCGGAGCAGGTCGACCTGCGGTGCGAGCTCCTCGGGGTATCCGCCCCCGCGTCGCACGAAGATGTCGAGCACATCCTTGACCTTGGCGAGATCCTCGCGGATCGCCGCAGCCACTGTCTGCATGAGCTTTACGCTCGGCGCCGAGAGGCTCTCGCGTTCCTGCTCGATCGCATCGTCGACAGGCAGCAGTTCGCCCAGCCGGAACGAAGCTCGTACGGCGGCGACGCGCGGACCCGCCCCTTCCGCACGCGCCACGTAGTACAGGAGGTTGTTGAGCAGTTCCACGGGCGGGTTCTGGCAGTAGCGCGCCTCACCCTGCTCGTAGAGGCGCCTGATCTCGCGGTCGGCGAGACCGAGCAGGCGCTTCACCGAGACGCCCCCCTCGATGCCGTTCTCGCGCAACGCCTCGATCACTGCCCCGGTCACCCACCAGAGCTGGAAAACCGGCTGGCGCGTGGCGATCTGTTCGAGCTTGTGCGCGACGGCAGCGAGGATCTCGAGGTTCTGCTCGAGGCGCTCGCCACGGATCCAGCCAATGAGCCCGACCTGAAAGCGCGCGCGCAGTCGCCGCGCCCACTGCTCGATGCCCAGCACCGGTTCACCGGGAGCCGGAGCGGCAGGCTGGGCGTCACGGTCCGACTTGAGGTTCAGCAGGAGCAGCGTGCCCTCGGACAGCAGTGCGCTGCCGCGCACGGCGCGCAGATCGTTCAGCAACGGCAGCAGCACGAGCGCCAGGTCGCGCCCGCCGGCCAGCACCCGCTCGAGATAGCCCGGGAGCTGCACCATGGCCCGCATCACGGCGTCGAGTGCTTCGGCCTGGCTCTTGCGTTCGTGGGCACCCTCGATCAGGTAGCGCACGACATGCTGCATTTCCTCGACGAGCAGCGCAGCACCGTAGATCTCGAGGACACGCAGCACACCCTGCACCTGATGGAGCTCGGCGGCAGAGCGCTCGAGCAGCGCAAAATTCTCCGATTGCTCGACGAAGTTCTCGAGTGCCGTACGCGCCTCGGCGAGTGTCGCGTTGAGCTCGCGGCCGGCGATGTCGAGGGTCTGGGAAGCGATCTCAGCCATGGCAGGAAGTCTGTCAGCTGCGGCCGGCCGCCGAGACCTGGCGGAGGCGGTCCGAGGTGTCCGAGGGGGGCTGCTGACCGGCGGCAGCGGGCGCCTGCGGCGGCGGTGCGCCCGGGAGGCGGAAGCCGGCAACCGAGCGGCGCAGTCCTGCGGAGAGGTCCGCGAGCTTCGCGATGGCCTGAGACGTCGTGCTCGTCGAATCCGCAGTCTGGGAGCTGATGTCGCGCAGTGCCTGCATGTTGCGCGCGATGTTCTGTGCCGCAGCCGCCTGCTGGCGGGAGCTCGCCGAGATGTTCTGCACGAGGCTCGCGATCTGGTTCGAGACCTGCTCGATTTCCTCGAGCGCCGCACCCGCATTCTCGGCGAGCAGCGCGCCTCCCACGACGTCCGTCGTGCTGCGCTCCATCGAGACGACCGCTTCGTTGGTGTCGGTCTGGATCGTTCGCACCAGTACCTCGATCTGCTTGGTAGCGTTGGCCGCTCTTTCGGCAAGGCGCTGCACTTCGTCGGCAACCACCGCGAAGCCGCGCCCCGCATCCCCCGCCATCGAGGCCTGGATCGAGGCATTCAGGGCCAGGATATTCGTCTGCTCGGCGATGTCGTTGATGAGCTCGACGATGTTGCCGATCTCCTGCGAGCTCTCTCCGAGACGTTTGATCCGCTTGGACGTCTCCTGGATGGTCTCGCGGATGGCATTCATGCCGTCGATCGTGCGGCGCACGGCATCGCCGCCCTTGTGGGCGACGTCGACAGAATGACGCGCCACGTCCGAGGCCCGCTCCGCATTGCCTGAGACCTCCTCGGTCGTGGACGCCATGGCCGCGATGGACTCGCTGGCGGAGCCAATCTGCTTCGACTGCGCGCCGCTCGCCCGCGCCAGGTGCTGCGCCAGCGCCTGGGTCTGCCGCGTCGCGCTCTCGAGCTGGATTGCAGAATGATTGATCGTCGCAACCAGGCCGCGCAAGGCCTCGATCGCGAAGTTGATCGAATCGGCGATCGCCCCCGTGATGTCCTCGGTCACCGTCGCCTGCACGGTGAGATCGCCGTCGGCGAGACTCGACAGCTCATCGAGCAGCCTGAGGATCGCCTGCTGGTTCCGGTCGGTCTCGCTGCGCTGCGACTCGACGGCAGCACGCTGGCGCGCAGCGTCATCCTCGAGCTCACGGAAACGCCGGAACATCAGCGTCAGCGGCACGAGCGCAAGCAGCCCGAAAGCGATCGCCCACCACGGCAAGGCGGCGCGCACCGCGCCCGTACGGCCCGACCGCGCGCTGGCGAAGGCACGCGCCTCCCGCCCGAGAGCGCGCGCCGCCGATTGAGCCGCAGGCAGTGCCGGCGCTGCCGTGACCGCGCGGCGCACCACGCCCGAGAGCTCCTCGTGCAGTGCGGCAAGCGACTGCAGGGTCTCGGCCGCGGCTGCCGTGAGCCGCGGCACCCCCATGCCGGCATCATTGCCCTGCAACCCCTGGATGAGACGGCGGATGTAGTCCGAGTCCTCGGCCAGACGCCGGGCCGTGCCGGCATCGGCGGCCCGACCGCTCGCGAGCGCAGCGAGATCGAGCTGCACGCGTTGAGCGCGACTGGCCAGGCGCTCGAGTGCCCGGGCAGCCGCCTCCGGGGCGGATGCATTCAGCGCTTCGGTCTCCTTCAGGAATCGCGGCATGAGGCGGTCCGCGCTGGAAACGGCATCGGCCGCGTTGACCAGCGGTGCGCGGGCAGCGACCACGGCATCGGCGCTCCCCAGCAGCTTCGCCAGACCCTCGTCGCGCGCCCATTCGGAGCCGGGCTCACGGGCCGCGAGCTCGCGAAGGGTCAAGGCCTGCTTCTCGACCGCAGCAATCGCGGCCTCGTCACCCGCCCCGGCTGCAGCTGCATCGAGTGCGATCGACTGCAGCGCCGTGAGCACGGCCGGATCCCCGGTCGGCACGGACGCGGCAGTGCGTGCCATGAGCATCTGGACGAGCCCCGCGAGCACGACCACGAGTGCCGCAGCCCCGGCCAGGAGCATCAGGCGACGCACGCTGCGGAGGGCACTCTGGGGTTCGGTCATGGCGGGCTCACGCAGCTCAGGCGGCGGCATCCAGGAAACTCGGACTCTCGATGAGGCTGCGCAGCGAGAGCACGGGCCACTGCTCGGATCCGCGCCGGAAGGCCCCGGCCAGATAGCGTTCGCAGCGCACCACGGTCGGCGGTGCCTCGCCGCCGAACTCGGATTCCGCGAACCGGCGGAAACCCAGCACTTCGTCCACCATGAGACCGGCAGGGATCTCGCGATGATTGACCACGACCACGCGGGTGCCGCGCGTCAGCGGAGTGACCCCGCTGCCGAGATACTGGCGCAGATCGACGACCGGCAGCAGTTGTCCACGCACGTTCGCGAGTCCCCGGATCCAGGATTTTGCGCCCGGCACGCGCGTCAGCGTCTGGGGCACCCCGAGCACCTCGCGCGTCTCCTCGCGCGCCACGAGATACAGCTCTCCCGCCATACGCAGCGCAACGCCGACCCACTCGCGACCGGGGCCATCGTCCTCCCCCGCGCGAGCCGCGAGGGCACGTCCGCGCCGTTCGAGCTCGGCGAGCAGCTCGAAGGGACGGTCACGCAGCGCCCTGAGCGAGGTGGCCTCCTGCATGGTCAGGCGGCGAGCGTGGCCTGCGCCTTGGCGACCAGCTGGTCCGGCGAAACCGGTTTGATCATGTAGTCGATCGCCCCCTGGCGAAGACCCCATATCCGGTCGGTTTCCTGGCCCTTGGAGCTCACCATGACGATCGGGATTGCCCGGGTGCTCGGATCGTTCATGAGGGTACGGGTCGCCTGATAGCCATTCATGCCCGGCATGACGATGTCCATGAAGATCAGATCAGGATGGATTTCGCGCGCGAGCCGGATGCCCTCGGCACCGTCAGCCGCACTCGCCGTCCTGAAGCCGTGCCGCTCGAGGGCCTTCGTCATCACGTGCACCTCGGTCGGCGAGTCGTCGACGATGAGTATGAGCGGCATCGTCATCATCTCCCGATGTGGGTATCGATCGCGCTCAGCAGCTCGTCCTTGGTGAAAGGCTTCGTCAGGTAGTGCTCCGAACCCACGATGCGGCCGCGCGCCCGATCGAACAGCCCGTCCTTCGAAGACAGCATGATCACCGGAATCGACCTGAACACCTTGTTGTGCTTGATGAGCGAGCAGGTCTGGTAGCCGTCCAGCCGGGGCATCATGATGTCCACGAACACGATGTCGGGCTGGTGGTCGGCAATCTTGGCCAGCGCATCGAAGCCATCGACTGCGGTGAATACCTCGCAGCCCTCCTTGGTCAGTAGCGTCTCGGCAGTACGGCGAATCGTCTTGCTGTCGTCGATCACCAGGACCTTCAGTCCCTTGAGCCTCGAATCGGCGCCGGCCACGGGCCTCTCCACTGCTTCCACTCGAGTCCCCCAATTAGCGCAGAATCTGCCTGAAAGCGTCGGTGCGTTTTAACATATCGGAATACCCCCTGCTATGCCACGTGCGTCACGGTTTCGATACGCAAGGTCGCAGGCCGCCACGACCCATGAGGTTCTGTAAAAGATGACTGTACGATCCGGAAAGACCCGGCGCCTTGCCGTGGTGATGGACCCGATCGGGGACATCAGGTATGCGAAGGACTCGACGCTCGCGATGCTGCTTGCGGCACAGGCGCGAGGCTGGCAGCTCATCTACCTCGAACAGCACGATCTGGCGCTGCGTGACGGGGTGGCGCTCGGGCGCGCCCGTGCGCTCACGGTTCGCGCCGATGAACGCGACTGGTTCACCCTGGGTACGCCCTTCGCTCTCCCGCTCGGCGAGGTGGATGCGATCCTCATGCGGAAGGATCCGCCCTTCGACACCGAGTACATCTACACCACCTACATCCTGGAGCGGGCCGCAGAGGCTGGAGCACTCGTCGTCAACCGCCCGCAGGGGTTGCGCGACATGAACGAGAAGGTCTATACGGCCTGGTTCCCGGAGTGCTGCGCGCCGACGCTCATCACGCGCGACATGGCGGAGATGGGCGCCTTCCTGGCCGAACACGGCCGCATCGTCTGCAAGCCACTCCACGGCATGGGCGGGCGCTCGATCTTCGTCCTCGAGGCCGGAGACAAGAACACCAACGTCGTCTTCGAGACGCTGACCGACTACGGGCAGCGCTTTGCGATCGTGCAGCGTTATCTGCCGGAAATCGTCGAGAGCGGGGACTCGCGCGTGCTCGTGATCGACGGCGAACCCGTTCCCTACGCGCTGGCGCGCATCCCGGCCGCAACCGACAACCGTGGCAATCTCGCCGCGGGCGCACGAGGCGTCGGCCGCCCCCTGAACGACCGCGACCGCTGGCTCGCTGCCCGCATCGGCCCGACACTTGCGGCGCGTGGCATGCTGTTCGTCGGTCTCGACGTGATTGGTGGCTTCGTCACCGAGATCAACGTGACCAGCCCCACCGGCATTCGTGAGCTCGACAGGCAGTTCCGGATCGACATCGGCGGCATGCTGATGGACGCGGTCGACCGGCGACTTGCGGCGGCCCGCCTATAATCGGCGCCGGGCAGACGGGACGCGAAAGATCACCTTGGCCTCGAGGGCGCTGGCATTGCGGGAAGGGGTTGCTCCGGTCGCCGACCGGCTGATGACCACTGTGTTTCTCGCCGCGCTCCTGCATGGCATCGTGCTGCTCGGGGTGACCTTCGGTACCGGCAATGCGAGCAACACTGTCCCGGGACTCGACGTGCTCATCGTGAGCGAGGATCTGCCCGAGGCGGAGCGCAACGATTCGGCGAGCTACCTCGCGCAGCGCACGCAGCTCGGTTCGGGCACGGGCGCGGATGCAGCCGCCCGGCCGGCGGCCTCCCGGGATCGCCGCGGCCAGGAGGGTGATCCCGCGGGCCGCGCCGCCGCGCCGCCGGCCGCGCACGAGGAACCGGCAGACGAACCGCTGCTGGCCACGAGTGACCCGCGCACCGAAGTGCAGTACGCGGTGAACGCGACCCCTGACCGGCACGGCAACGACCGGCCTCTGCTCATCGAGGAACAACACGGCCGTGACAGCCTCGGGCTCGACGCCGAGGGCGAGGACGCCCGGCTGCGGGGCAGCTCGCGTGCGGAACTCTGGACCACACCTGATACGCGCGAGTCGGTGCTCGCTCCGTATCTCGACGCGTGGCGTCGCAGGATCGAGCGGCTCGGTACGCTCAACTTCCCGGCGGCGGCACGCGCCCCGGCAGTTCCGGCGAACCCCGTGCTGGAAGTGGCCATCGCCTCCAGCGGACAGCTCGAATCGGCGACCATCCGTCGCTCGAGCGGCTCACCCGAACTCGATCAGGCGGCCCTTGGGATCCTGAAGATCGCAAGCCCCTTCGACCCCTTCCCGCAGGCGGTTGCCGAGCGCTATCAGGTGTTGCGCTTCGCATACGAGTGGCAGTTCGTCGGCGGTCAGGTCGGGCGCGGCCAGCTGTCGGCACCCGTCGACACGCGTTAGCCGGAGGGGCGAAAATGGCTCATACTTGAAGTATGAGCGGCACTTCGCTGACCAACCATCTGCTCATCGCGATGCCGTCGCTCGCCGACCCGAATTTCGCACAGACGGTCACCATCATCTGCGAACACAGCGACAAGGGCGCGCTCGGAATCGTCGTCAACAAGCCCCTGCCCATGCGACTCGCGGACGTCCTCTCGCAAATGAAGCTAGAGCCGAGCAGTACATCCATCGCCGCCCAGGCCGTGCTGCGCGGCGGACCGGTGCACGGTGATCGCGGCTTCGTGCTGCACCGCCCGGGCGGAGCCTGGGATTCGAGCCATCAGGTCTCGGATCAGATCCAGGTGACGACCTCACGCGACGTGCTGGCTGCCATGGCGCGCGGCGAGGGCCCTGAGAGCGCCGTCATCGCGCTGGGGTACGCCGGATGGGAAGCCGGTCAGCTCGAGCGCGAACTTCTCGACAACGCGTGGCTTTCGCTGCCGCTCGACGAGCGTGTGGTCTTCGAGCTGCCCTTCGAGGAGCGCTGGCACGCAGCATGGCGGATCGCGGGCATCGACGTCGCGCGCCTCAGCCACATTGCAGGTCATGCCTGAGCAGGACGCCCGGCCGCGCACGGTTCTCGGCTTCGACTTCGGACTCCGGCGCATCGGCCTCGCAGTGGGCGATACCCTGACCCGTGCGGCCGCGCCGCGCGCCACCCTCCCCGTCTCGCCCCAGGGGCCCGACTGGGCGGCGATCGCACGACACGTGGCGGACGCCTGTCCTGATCTGCTGGTCGTCGGCACGCCCTATAATGCGGACGGCAGCCCGAGCGAGCTCACTTCACACGCACGCCGCTTCGCCGCGGAGCTCGGGCGCCGCTTCGCCCTTCCCGTGGTGTCCGTCGACGAGCGATGGTCCTCGCTCGAGGCGAGCCAGGCACTCGCAACAGCGCGGGCGCGGGGCACGCGGCGGCGCAAGGTGCGAAAGACCGACATCGACAGCACTGCGGCAGCCGTGATCCTCGAGCGCTGGCTGGCGGGAGAAGGGGGGGAGCGATGACCGAGCAGTACCGGCCCGACGGCAGCCTGCGTCACCTGCTGACCCTCGAGGGACTCGACCGTGCGGAGATCGAGCGGCTCCTCGAACGAGCCCAGGGTTACGTGCGGGCGCCCGGGGCGCCCAATCCGCGCAGTACGACGCTTGCCGGCATCACGGTGGCCAATCTCTTCACGGAGCCTTCGACACGGACGCGCGTTTCCTTCGAGCTTGCCGCCAAACGCCTGGGCGCGGAAGTGGTGAACCTCGAGGTGCAGCTGTCCTCGCGTGCCAAGGGCGAGAGCATGCTGGACACCGCCTACACACTCGAGGCACTGCACGTCGACATCTTCGTGATTCGCGACGCCGAGGTGGGCGTACCCGGGCTCATCGCTGCTCACGTGGCTCCCCACGTGAGCGTGGTGTCCGGCGGCGAGGCACACGTCTCGCATCCGACGCAGGGGCTGCTCGACGCGCTGACGATCCGGCAGCGCAAGGGTGACTTCCGGCGTCTCGCCGTGGCCATCGTCGGCGACGTACGTCACTCGCGGGTCGCGCGTTCCGCATGGCAGGTACTGCGTACCCTCGGGACCGCTGAACTGCGCATCATCGCGCCCCCTCTGCTCATGCCGGAGCGCGGGGAGTTCGCCGGCTGCACGCGCTTCGAGCGGCTCGAAGAAGGGCTGCGTGACGCAGACGTGGTGATGATGCTGCGCATCCAGAGAGAACGCATGGCGCTCGATGCGAGCCTCGAACCCGCGCGCTATTTTGCCGAGTATGGCCTCACCGCGCCGCGCCTGGCACTCGCGCATCCGGCTGCCATCGTCCTGCATCCGCAGCCGATGAACCGCGGCGTCGAGATCGCATCCGAGGTCGCCGACGGACCACAGTCGGCGATTCGCGATCAGGTGCGCAATGGTGTCGCGGTGCGCATGGCGGTGCTGCATGCGCTCGTCGCCGGGCGTGGGCCAGACCGATGACCCGCCGGCACCGCGGCTCGATCTATCTCGAGGAGGCGCAGGTTCTGGCGCACACGGCCTGGCCTGGCGAACAGCACGTGCTGCGACTGCAGGCGCCGAAATGTGCGGCACACGCGGCGCCTGGCAGCTTCGTGCACCTGGCCTGCGATCCCGACGTACCGATGCGCCGCCCGCTGTCGATCATGCGCGCCGATACAGCGACCGGCTGGATCGAGCTGCTCTACAAGGTGGTCGGTCCCGGGCTGCGGGCGCTCGCGGCACGCCGGCCCGGCGAAACGCTGAGCGTGCTCGGGCCGGTCGGGTGCGGCTTCGTGACGCACCCTGCGCGGCCACGCCCCCTGCTGATCGGTGGCGGAGTCGGCATTCCCCCGATGGTCTTTCTCGCGGAACGGCTGCAGACGTGCCGCGGAACGGCGTGGCAGCCGCTCGTGCTGATGGGCTCGGAAATTCCCTTTCCCTTCGGGACAAGCCCGTCGCGACTCGCCGTGCGCGGCGTGCCGGAGAACTGCACCGCGGGCATGGCACTGCTCGAAGAGTGGGGAGTGCCGAGCCGGCTCGCCAGCCGTGCGGGATTTCCGGGCTGCTTCGAGGGCACGGTGACCGGGCTCGCAGATGCCTGGCTCTCGGCACTGCTGCCTGCAGAGCGTGAGGAGGTCGAGGTCTTTGCCTGTGGTCCGACCCCCATGCTGCACGCGGTCGCGAGGCTCGCACGACGCCACGAACTGCCCTGTCAGGTGTCGCTCGAGGAATTCATGGCCTGTGCAGTCGGCGGCTGCGCAGGCTGCGTCGTGCGCGTGCAGACGCCGGATGGTCCGGTCATGAAGCGGGTTTGTGTGGACGGACCGGTGTTCGATGCGACATCGGTCTTCAGGACCGGCTGAGACGCGTCAGCCGAAGTTGACGCGCGCCTCGAGATTGGTGCGCGAGTCGGCGTTGGCAAGCGCCTCCTCGAGCTCGACGCGGCCCTGCCGATAGAGTGCGAGGAGCGCCATGTCGAAGCTCTGGATGCCTCTCTCGCTGGACGCGAAGATCGCCTCCTTGATGGCCATCACGTCGCCTTTCTTCACGAGCTCGGCGATGTGTGGCGTGTTGAGCATCACCTCGACGGCGGCGACGCGCCGGGCATCCTTCCCCGGCACGAGGCGCTGCGCGAGGATCGCACGCAGATACTGCGACAGATCCAGGAAGATCTGTGTGTGCTGCTCGCGCGGGAACATGTTGATGATGCGATCGAGCGTCTCGGCACAGTTGTTGGCGTGCAGGGTTGCGAGCACCAGGTGCCCCGTTCCGGAAAGCGAAATGGCCGCCTCCATGCTCTCGCGGTCACGGACCTCTCCTATGAGGATCACGTCAGGAGCGGCCCGCATCACCCCGCGCAGTGCGCGCGCATACGAATGCGTATCGAGCCCCACTTCGCGCTGATTGACGATCGAGCGCTTGTTGGTATGCAGGAACTCGATCGGATCCTCTATGGTGACGATGTGGTCCGAGGAGTTCTCGTTGCGGTAGTTGATCATCGCCGCGAGCGACGTCGACTTTCCCGAGCCGGTCGCACCCACGAGGAGGACCAGACCGCGCTTCATCATGATGAGATCACTCATGATATCGGGCAGTCCGAGTTCATCGAGCCGGGGCATGTCCGCAGTGATATAGCGCAGCACCATCGCCGGGTTGCCACGCTGCTGGAAGACGTTGACACGGAAGCGACCGAGTCCCGGCTCGGAAATCGCGAAATCCAGCTCGAGATCGCGCTGAAACTGCTCGAGCTGTGCGGCGTTCATCAGCCCGCAGGCGGCCTGGCGCACCGTCTCGGGAGACAGGATCTGCTTGTTGATCGGGAAAATCTGCCCCTCGATCTTGATCTTGATGGGCGCATTGGATGTGAAGAAGAGGTCCGAGGCCTTCTTTTCCACCATCAGTTTGAACAGAGGCCTGGTATTGAGGCTCGGCTGCCCGCCTCCCTCTGTGGCGCCCATGCGCAGCTCCACGGCCTCCTCGTCGTGAGCCGCCCCTGCTCCCCGGGATCCGCTCACAGCGGGCGCCCCCGGTCTTCCTCTTCGAGGATGGTGAGGGCACCTGCGTCGTCCAGGTTCTTCACTTCGCGCTTGCTCTCGAGCTTGATGCGCAGACGCAGCTCGTTCTTCGAATCGGCGTTGCGCAGGGCATCCTCGTAGGAGATGAAGCCCGTCTCGTAGAGCTCGTAGAGCGACTGGTCGAAGGTTCGCATGCCGAGCCGCGTGGAGCGGGACATGACCTCCTTGATCCGGGCCACCTCGCCCTTGAAAATGAGATCCTGGATCAGCGGCGAGTTGAGCATGATCTCGGTCGCGGCGATGCGCCCCGCCCCCGACTCGCGCGGCACGAGCCGCTGCGACACGAGCGCACGAACGTTCAGCGACAGGTCCATGAGCAGCTGCTCGCGCCGCTCGTCCGGGAAGAAGTTGATGATGCGGTCGAGCGCCTGGTTGGCGCTGTTGGCGTGCAGGGTCGCCAGCACGAGATGCCCGGTCTCGGCGAACTGGATGCCGTACTCCATCGTCTCGCGATCGCGGATCTCTCCGATGAGGATCACGTCGGGAGCCTGGCGCAGCGTGTTCTTCAGGGCGGCGTGCCAGGATTCCGTATCGACGCCCACCTCGCGGTGCGTGACGACACAGCCCTTGTGCTGATGCACGTATTCCACCGGATCCTCGATGGTGACGATGTGTCCGCGCGTGCGTTCGTTGCGATGACCCACCATGGCGGCCAGGGTGGTGGATTTTCCCGACCCGGTGCCCCCGACGATGATCACGAGCCCGCGCTTGGAGAGCACCACCTCCTTGAGGACCGCCGGCAGGTCGAGCTCCTCGAAGGTCGGGATGCGTGCATTGATCAGGCGGATGACGCAGCCGGTCTGTCCCTGCTGCACGAAGGCGCTGACGCGAAAGCGCCCGATGCCGGGCGGGGCGATCGCGAAGTTGCACTCCTTCGTGGCGTCGAATTCCTTGGACTGGCGGTCGTTCATGAGTGCGCGCACCAGGATCGCCGACTGCTCCGGCGTCAGCGCGCGCTCGCTCTGCGGCCGGATCTCACCGTCCACCTTGATCGCCGGCGGGAAGTGCGCCGTCACGAACAGGTCGCTGGCCTTCTTCTCCACGACCCGGCGCAGCAGATCCTGCATGAGCTTGATGGCCTGTTCACGATCCATGGCTCGCTCCGTTCGCTCCGCTCAGATCGCATCCTTGTTCTGCGCCTTGTAGCGCGCCTCTTCCTTGCTCACCATGCCGCGGCTCACGAGCTCGGTGAGGCACTGGTCGAGCGTCTGCATGCCATGGGCCTGCCCGATCTGGATGGCGTTATACATCTGCGGGATCTTGCCCTCACGGATGAGATTGCGGATCGCCGGGGTGCCGATCATGATTTCGTGGGCGGCCACGCGCCCGCCCCCATTGCGCTTGAGCAGCGTCTGCGAGATCACGGCACGCAGGCTCTCCGAAAGCATCGAGCGCACCATTTCCTTCTCGGCGGCGGGAAACACGTCGACGATGCGGTCGATCGTCTTCGCCGCGGAGCTCGTGTGCAGTGTCCCGAAGACCAGATGCCCGGTCTCGGCCGCGGTGAGGGCGAGGCGGATGGTCTCGAGGTCGCGCATCTCGCCCACCAGGATCACGTCCGGGTCCTCGCGCAGCGCCGAGCGCAGCGCCTCCGCGAAGCCGAGCGTGTCGCGCTTCACCTCGCGCTGGTTGATCAGACACCGCTTGGATTCATGCACGAACTCGATGGGATCCTCGATCGTGATGATGTGATCCGGGCGATTGTCGTTGCAGTGATTGATCATCCCGGCGAGCGTCGTAGACTTGCCGGAACCGGTCGGACCGGTGACCAGCACCAGACCACGTGGCAGCATGCACAGGTCGCGGAAGATCTTCGGTGCCGCGAGATCGTCGAGATTCATGATTACCGACGGAATGTTGCGGAAGACCGCACCGGCACCGCGATTCTGGTTGAAGGCATTGACCCGGAAGCGTGCGAGCTTGGGGATCTCGAAGGAAAAATCGGTCTCGAAGAACTCCTCATAGGCCTTGCGCTGCTTGTCGTTCATGATGTCGTACACCATGCTGTGCACTTCCTTGTGTGCCAGCGGTGGCATGTTGATGCGCTTCATGTCGCCGTCGACACGAATCATCGGCGGCACCCCGGCAGACAGATGCAGGTCCGAGGCGTTGTTCTTGACGGCGAAAGCGAGCAGCTGCGCGATGTCGACGGCCATGTGGCCTCCACGAAATCCGAGGCCGCGCGACGAGGCCTCCGGACAGGCGGGCGCAGTATAGCGGAGGGTGTTCTCAGCCAATATGTTAACGGTGCCGCAGAATTTGCCTGAAAACGTGCAGGCAGTGCGCAGGCGCATCGCCGCGGCGGCGGAACGCTGCGGCCGGAGTGTCGATCGGGTCACGCTGCTGGCGGTCAGCAAGGGCCAGCCGGCCGGGGCGATCGAGACAGCGGCGCGCTGCGGGCTCGCGGACTTCGGGGAAAGTTACCTCCAGGAGGCTCTGCCCAAGATCCGCGCGCTCAGCCCGCTAGGACTCACGTGGCACTTCATCGGTCCGGTGCAGGCCAACAAGACGCGCTCGATCGCGGAGACCTTCGCGTGGGTGCACTCGGTCGATCGCCCGCGCGTCGCCGAACGGCTTGCCGCACAGCGCCCCTTTCATGCGGCGCCGCTCCAGGTCTGCATCCAGGTGAACATTGCCGGCGAGCACAGCAAGTCCGGCGTCGCGCCGGAGGAGCTCGATGCGCTCGTCTCCGTGGTCCGCGCGCTGCCGCGGCTCAGGCTGCGGGGGCTCATGTGTCTGCCGCCCCAGGAGAGCGGACTGGCGGAACAGCAGCGCTGGTTCGCCGCGACACGCGGACTGCTGGAACGCCTGAATTCGGGCGGCGCAGACCTCGACACACTCTCCATGGGGATGAGCAGCGACCTCGAGGCGGCAATCGCGGAAGGCTCGACCATGGTTCGCATCGGTACCGCAATCTTCGGAGCCCGCGCATGAGCACCCTGGATCCCTTCCTGCAGACCCGCATCGCCTTCATCGGTGGCGGGAACATGGCACGCGCCATGATTGGCGGCCTGCTCGACAGCGGCTGCCCACCGTCCAGCTTCGCAGTGGGTGAGTCGCATCCGGGCCAGCGGTCGGCGCTCGCCCCGCTCGGCGTGACGGTCACCGACGACAATGCCGCGGCGCTGCGCGGTGCGCGCGTCGCCGTGCTCGCGGTGAAACCCCAGGACGCCGCGGCGGCACTGCGGCCGCTGCGGGCCCAGCTCGGAGCCGGCAAGCCGCTGCTGCTCTCCGTCGCCGCAGGCCTGCGCGTCACCGACCTGCGCGCGTGGTGTGGCCCGGGCGTGCCTGTCGTGCGCGCAATGCCGAACCGCCCCGCCTTCGTCCGTGCGGGCGCGAGCGCATTATTCGCGACGCCGGAAGTGACACCTGACGATCGAATGCTCGCCGCTGCGATCCTCGGAGCCGTCGGCAGCGTCGCATGGGTGGCGAGCGAGGCGGAGCTCGATGTGGTGACGGCCCTCTCCGGCAGCGGACCGGCGTATTTCTTCCTGCTCGCGGAACTCCTGGCCGACGCAGCCGTCGCTCTCGGGCTCGAACCGGCGGTGGCAAACGACCTGGCCATCGGCACACTGCATGGCGCCGGTGTGCTCGCACAGGAGAGCGACGGCGATCTCGCGCGCCTCAGGGCCGAAGTGACCTCGCGCGGCGGTACGACGGAAGCGGCACTGCGCGCGTTCGATGCCGCCGGTCTCCGCAGCATCGTTGCCACCGCCGTCGCCGCTGCGGCCACCCGAAGCCGTGAGCTTGCCGCACACTACGGTGCATCCGGAGAGCCAGGATCGACGCCATGACCGCCTTGTACTTCGTCGCCGATGTGCTCCTGTCGCTCTACCTGTTCGTCTTCGTCCTGCGGGTGCTCCTGCAGTGGGTGCGGGCCGATTTCCGCAACCAGATCGCCCAGGCCGTCGTGCGCCTGACCAACTGGCTGGTCCTGCCACTGCGGCGCGTGCTGCCGCCGGTCGGCAAGGTCGATACGGCTTCGGTGATCGCCGTCGTGCTCGCGGGAGCTGCGATGATCGGGCTGCTCTCGCTGCTGGCGGCCGGTGCGCTGCCTCCGCCGATCGAGTGGCTGCGGCTGACGGCGCTCGAGATCGCGCGCATCACGCTGCAGGGCTACTTCTACGCCATCCTCTTCTACGCGCTCCTGTCCTTCGTGGACCCGCCTGGCTATTCGCCCCTGGCGGCTGTCCTGGCGAGCCTGTGCAACCCCGTGCTCGCGCCCGTCAGGCGGCTGATCCCGCCCATCGCGGGGCTCGATCTGTCGCCTCTCTGGGTCGCCATCGCCATCCAGGCGATCCTCATCCTGCTCCACTGAGTGCATGACCGCGACGGGCGGCTACAGCCTGCGGGGCGCCGATCTCGTGCTGCACCTGCGCGTGCAGCCGCGCGCCGGACGCGAGGGCTGCACCGGCGCGCATGCCGGCCGCCTGCGCTTCCGTGTGCGCGCACCGCCCGTCGACGGGGCGGCCAATGCACGCCTCATCGCACTGCTCGCGGAAATGCTCGGACTGCCGCGCGCATCTTTCGCGATCGCGCGCGGCACCGCGAGCCGTGACAAGGACGTCATCGTTGCCGGCGCAGCAGCTCACGCCGAACGACTCATCGCCACCCTGACGCGCCAGACCCTATAAAAACAGGCTTTTCGCATACACCGAAACGCAAAAAACCGCTTGCCAAGCCTATACCATGTGTTATGTTGCGCGCCGTCCTGTTCGAAGCCGCATGTGCTGCGGCGACAGTCACCCATTCCAGCCACAGTCACCTATTGCAGGAGTATCGGAAAATGGCGAAAAAAGGTGGAGCGCCGACCAAGTCGGAGATCCTGAACCTCATAGCGAAGGACACAGATCTCACCCGCAAGCAGATCGGTTCCGTCTTCGATTCGCTGTCCGTCATCATCAGAAAGAGTCTGCGCAGCAACGGGCTGTTCACGATGCCCGGGCTTCTGAAAATGAAGGTCGTCAAGAAGCCTGCCACGAAGGCGCGCGAGGGCGTCAACCCCTTCACCGGCGAGAAAATGATGTTCAAGGCCAAGCCCGCGAGCAAGAAGGTTCGCGTGATGCCCCTCAAGAGCCTGAAGAGCATGGTTAATTCCTGAGCCGCGGCGGATTCTGTTTTTTGCAGAGAACCTGGCGGACCGTACGGCCGCCAGGTTTTTCTTTATCCCCCCGCCCACGTCAGCACGGTCTCGCGCAGATCATCCAGCCTGCCGTGGAAGAAGTGCCCGGCACCCGCCAGCACGCGCAGCGCGGGAGCGGGCGAGAGCCGCGCCACCCACTCCAGCACCGCGCGGGCATCCACGACCTCGTCCGCATCGCCCTGCACGAGCAGCCATGGACAGTCGGGGACCGGGAAGTCGGCCTGTCCCAAGTGCGCCACCGGCGGCGCCACAGTGACGAGTCGTTCCGCATCGGCCTGTACCGCCGAGCGGATCGCCACACCGGCACCGAAGGAGAAGCCTGCCAGCCAGGGCCGTGCCCCCGGCCAGAGCGACCGGCCGTGCGCAACGATCGCGAGCGCGTCCGCAGTCTCGCCCCGTCCCTCATCATAGTGACCGGCACTCTGTCCGACGCCGCGGAAATTGAAGCGGATGGTGGCCAGCCCGAGCTGCTGGAAGGCACGTGCCAGCGTATGCACCACCTTGTTGTCGAGCGTGCCCCCGTACAGCGGATGGGGATGACAGATGACACCGAAGCGTGTCACGGCCGTGGTGCCGGCAGGCGTCTCCACGATGGCCTGCAGGGTCCCTGCCGGCCCGGACAGGGACATGCGCTGGACCGTCATCCCCCGGACTTCAGCGGATCTCGAGCAGGGCGACGGCGGCTGCCGGCCTTCATGCCGACGGTACCCTGGTCCCAGCCTGCGATGACCTCGCCCGCCCCGACGCGGAACGCGAACGGGCGATCCGCGTCGTAGGAGCTGTCGAACTTCCGGCCTTTGTTCTCGGGTGCATCGATGGCGTACAGCCAGCCCGTGTAGTGGACAACGGCGGTCTGCCCCGGCTGCAATGTGCGCATCAGGCAATCCCGGCGAGCCGCACCAGCAGGTGGTTCAGGCGCCGCAGATAGTCCGCAGAATTCTCGATCTGACCACCCTCGGCGATCGCCGCCTGATCGTAGAGCAGCCGGGCGAGCTCCCCGAACTGCTCACCCTCGCCGAGCGCATCGAGATGCCGTACGAGCGGATGGTCGACGTTGAGCTCGAGCACCGGCTTCACCGCCGGCGCCTGCTGTCCGGTGGCGGCCAGTACGCGCCGCATCTGCGCGCCCGGATCGTGCTCACCGAGCACGAAGCACGCCGGGGAGTCCTGCAGCCGGCTGCTCACCCGCACCTCGCTCACCCGTTCGCCGAGCGCATCCTTCACCCGCTTGAGCAGGCCCTTGCTCTCCCTGAGCGCCGCGTGCTCCCGCTCGCGCTCCGCCTCGCCGGCAAGCGACCCGAGCTCGAGATCGCCGCGCGCAGCGTCCTTGAAGCGCTTGCCTTCGAACTCCGTGAGCTGCCCCATGACCCACTCGTCGATGCGGTCGCCGAGCAGCAGCACTTCCACGCCGCGCGCCTTGAGCGCTTCGATGTGCGGACTGCCGCGCGCCGCCTCCGGCGTCTCGCCGATGACGTAGTAGATGCGTTCCTGGCCAGCCTTCATGCGCGCGACATAGTCAGCGAGCGAGACGGTCTGCTCCGTGCCCTCGTGCTGCGTGCTCGCGAAACGCAGCAGCGGGAGTATTTTTTCGCGGCTCCCCGCATCCTCCGCAATGCCCTCCTTGAGGACCGCCCCGAATTCCTTCCAGAAACCGGCGTACTTCTGCGGATCATCCGCAGCGAGGCGCGCGAGCATGTCGAGCACGCGCTTCGTGAGTCCGCTCCTGATGCTCTCCACCTCCGGATCCCGCTGCAGCAGCTCGCGCGAGACGTTCAGCGGAAGATCCCCGGAGTCGATCACGCCCTTCACGAAGCGCAGATACAGGGGCAGGAACTGCTCGGCGTCGTCCATGATGAACACGCGTCGCACATAGAGCTTCAGACCCCGGGGCGCCTCCCGCTGCCAGAGATCGAAGGGTGCACGGCCGGGAATGTAGAGCAGGCTCGTGTACTCCCGCTTGCCCTCGACACGGTTGTGGCTCCACGCGAGCGGATCCGCGAAATCGTGCGCCACGTGCTGGTAGAAGCTGCGGTACTCCTCGTCCGGGATCTCGGCGCGCGGACGCGTCCACAGCGCCTGCGCCTGGTTCACCGCTTCCCACTCGAGGGTGGCCGCACCCTCCTTGCGCATGAGCACAGGAAACGCGATGTGATCGGAATAGCGGCGCACGAGTGCACGCAGGCGCCAGCCGTCGGCGAATTCCTTCGCCTCGGGCTTGAGGTGCAGCACGACGCTCGTGCCGCGTTCGGTGCGCTCGACCGTCTCGACCGTGAAATCTCCTTCGGCGCGCGACTCCCAGCGTACGCCCGCTGCCACGGGTTCGCCGGCCCTCCGGCTGAACACCTCGACGCGCTCCGCGACGATGAAGGCGGAATAGAAGCCGACGCCGAACTGTCCGATGAGCTGCGAGTCCTTCTGCTGGTCTCCCGAGAGCCGCCGGAAGAACTCGGCGGTCCCCGACCTCGCGATGGTGCCGAGGTGCTCGATCGCTTCGGCCCGCGTCATGCCGATGCCCTCGTCGCGCACCGTGAGTGTGCCCGCCTGGGCGTCGTAGTCGATCCAGATCTTCAGCTCCGAACCGCCGTCGGCGAGCAGTTCGGGGTGGGCGAGCGCCTGGAAACGCAGCTTGTCGTTCGCGTCCGAGGCGTTGGAAATCAGCTCGCGGAGAAAGATCTCCCTGTGACTGTACAGGGAGTGGATCATGAGCTTCAGCAGCTCGCGGACTTCGGCCTGAAAGGCCAGGGTTTCCCCTCGGGCCTGTGCGGACATTGGCGGACTCGCTCCCTCGCGATCGGTGGGCCAGTGCCTCAGTCTGGGAGCACAGGAGGAGAATTCAAGTCCCGGAGGACGCCTCCGAGGCCGGGATCAGCGAGACGGACCGGACTGCCACACCCCTGAGGTCGCCGCCAGCGCGAGCAGCAGATGCCGGCCCGCGCCGAGCCAGTCATCGAGCTCATCCCAGAGAAACAACAGACGTTCCATTCTGCAGCCTGCGAGCGAGGAGCCGGCGGCAATGTTAGGGACCGGGGCAGCCCCCCGGCGTGTGCCAGCTCACAGCTTGCGGTGCCGGACCGCCCTGCGTAGGCTTGACCCGCTCACTCCCGTCGCTGAAGCGAAAGGCAGCATGCAGCGCATCGTCGTCCTCAATCCCAAAGGAGGATCGGGCAAGACGACCATCGCGATCAATCTGGCGGCGTACTTTGCCGCGCGTGGCGAGAGCCCTGTACTGATGGACTTCGATCCGCAGGGCTCGTCCATGCGCTGGGCCAGGAAGCGCAAACCGACCCAGCCGCCGATCTTCGCGATTCCGGCCTTCGAGCGTGACAGCCGCATGACGCGCAGCTGGCAGCTGCGCGTGCCCCAGGGAACGACGCGCCTGATCATCGACACACCGGCTGCGGTCGATGCACGCACTTTCCCGGATGTCACGCGCGACGCCGACAAGATCCTCGTCCCGGTACTCCCTTCGGACATCGACCTCCACACCTGCTCGCGCTGCATCGCGGATCTCCTGCTGATCGCCAAGATCCGCCGCGAGGACGACCGCATCGGTGTGGTCGCCAACCGCGTGCGCCGCAATACCGTGATCTACCAGTCCCTCATGCGCTTTCTGCAGACGCTCAACATCCCGATCGTCACCACGCTGCGCGACTCGCAGAGCTACGTGCGCAGTGCCGAGCTCGGGCTGGGGCTGCATGAGATGAAGAGCTATCTGGTGCGTGAGGAGCTGGAGCAGTGGGAGCCACTCATTGCCTGGCTCGGGCGGGGCGACGGGCCTGTGCCCGCGCCGCAGCCGTCCGGTCCGGTCCCCGAAGCGCTCACGACCATGCCTGGATGAGCACCTACTTCTTGCTGGTGCCGCTCTCGCCCTGATCGGTCCAGGATCCCTTGATCCTGTCGGCCCACGACTTGTAATTCGACCAGGTATTGAGGTTCTTCGTGATCGCGGCATGCCGGCCGCGGCCGCGCTGCATGCGATCGAGCCAGCTGGCATAGGGATCGGCTGCGCCCGTGCGGGCGACCGGTTCGGTCCGAAGCCTGTCCGAAGAACTCATTGCAGCCCCCTGACGGTTGGCACGAGCCTACGGAGTTTTCGCCATGAACCAACAGGAACTGGTTCACGCGCAGCGACGGGCGCGACGGCTTATGTCATGCGACCAGCCGATAGCAGGGCCGATACGTGCGGCCGGGGAGCTTCATGCGCTGCTGGGCGACGAAGGCCGCGAGCAGCTCGTCGAGCAGCTTCATCACGACGGGATCGCCCGAGAGCTCGAAAGGCCCGAGCCGCTCTATGGCCGCGATGCCGAAATCCTTGACGTTGCCCGTGACGATGCCGGAAAAGGCTCTCCGCAGCGCTGCAGCGAGGCGATGCCGGGGCTGGTCCCGGTGCAGTTCGAGGGCGCGCATCGAGGCATGAGTCACCTCGAAGGGCTGCTGCAGCTCTGGCGGGACGGACAGGAGCCAGTTGAAATTGTAGGAGTCCGAACACAGCCGCCGGTAATCGCGCACCGCTCCCACGCCGCGCACCATGTGCCGCGCGACCTCGGCCGGATCGTCGACGATGACGGCGAGCCGCTCGAGTGCGGGTTCACCCAGTGTGCCCGCGATGAAACGCCGGACGTGCTCGAAGTACGATGCGCTCGCCTTCGGCCCGGTGAGCACGACGGGCACCGGCTGCTCCGCGTTGGCCGGATCCAGGAGAATCCCGAGCAGATACAGGATCTCCTCCGTCGTTCCGACGCCCCCGGGGAACACCACGATGCCGTGCGCCAGCCGCACGAAGGCTTCGAGACGCTTCTCGATGTCCGGCATGATGACGAGCTGGTTGACGATCGGATTTGGCGGCTCGGCGGCGATGATCCCCGGCTCGGTGACGCCGATGTAGCGGCCACCCATGATGCGCTGCTTGGCATGACCGATGGTGGCGCCCTTCATGGGCCCCTTCATGGCGCCCGGCCCGCAGCCAGTGCAGACATCGAGCCCGCGCAGCCCGAGCTCGTAGCCCACGGTTTTCGTGTACTTGTATTCCTCGGGACCGATCGAGTGTCCGCCCCAGCAGACCACGAGGTTCGGGCGCGCCTTGAACTCCAGCACGCGCGCATTGCGCAGGATGTGGAAGACCGCATTCGTGACGGAGGCGGATGCGGAGAGATCGAAGCGGCCGCTCTCGACGATCTCATTGGCAATGAACACCACGTCGCGCAGCACAGCGAAGAGGAGCTCCGTGATCCCGCGAATCATCTCGCCGTCGACGAAGGCCTCCGGCGGGGCGTTGCGGATCTCGAGCTTGATGCCGCGCGTATGACGCAGGATCTGGATGTCGAAGGCCCGATAGCGTTCCAGTACTTCCTGGGCGTCGTCCGTCGCCGTGCCGGAGGTCAGCACGGCGAGCGCGCAACGCCGGAAGAGCGGATAGAGCCCTCCGCGTCCCGAGTCGAGGAGCTTGTCGATCTCGGCCTGGGAAAGGTTCTCGAGACTGCCGCGCGGACCCACCCGCGCATCGACGAATTCAGGGATGACGACGCTGCTGTCCAATGGCTGTCCGGGTCCGCTGCGACTGCTCAGGGCAGTATCTCGATGGGCACGTTCTCCGGAGTCAACAGCCAGATCTCGACCATGTCGCCGTTGGAGACCGCGATGCAGCCATCGGTCCAGTCCTGCGTCAGGTAATAGTCGGGCTCGCGGCGCAGCCGGTTCGGCAGACCATGGATCATGATGGCCCCGCCCGGCTTCCAGCCATTGCGCCGCGCATAGACGAGGTCTGCCCGGTTCGGATAGTCGATCTGGATGGAGAGGAAGAAGTCGCTGCGCGGATTGCGGCGACCGAGCACGTAGTGCCCCTCCGGCGTCCGGAAGTCGCCTTCCCGTTCCTTGTGCCCCGTGGGGTTCAACCCGAGAGCCACCCGGTAGCTGCGCAGCACCTCACTGCCGCTCATCAGATACAGCCGGCGTTCGGACTTGCGGACCAGCACGCGATCGGCAAGGACCGGATGTCCCGGCACGGCGATCGCAGCGGCCAGCGCCGATCCCGCGACGAGAGTCACAAGAATCAGGCTCGCCGCCAGTTTCGAAAGGAAGCTCATCGGATCACGCAACCGGCAATGAACGACGTTGGTGGATTATAAGCAGCTCCCGGCGCCCCGCCGCTCGTGCCACCGTCACAGAGCGCACACCGGACGACAGGCGGGGCGTGCGGCTCAGCCGACCGGTACCGCGATCTCCTCGACCCGTGGCACGACCACCTCGATGCCGGCGCGCATCTCGGTGAAGTCGACGTCCGGGTTGTACTGCTGCAGGAGCCACACGGGGAGCTTCGAATAGCGCTGGGCCACGCTCCACAGCGAGTCGCCCCGGCGGATTATGTAGATGTCCGTTCCCACGATGCGATGCGCTGCGAAGAATTCCGTCTGCAGCTGCGAATGGTAGCGCCGGCGCGCCTCCTCGAAACTTTCGCGCGAAACCTGGCTGAAATCGAGTTTCACGGTCCGCCCGATCAGCACCGGCTGCCCGGATCGCAGCCCGTTCAGCCTGCGCAGGGTCGCGGCACTCACGCCGAGCCACTCGGCATAGTGGCCGAGCGTCTCGGCAGCGGCGACCTGTACACTGCCGTCACGACGCACTCCGTATTCGATGGGATCCGCCGACTGCAGAGGCTCGATCCCCGGACCCAGTGCCGGACTCAGCGCCTCTGCCTGCGTCCTGGAAACCGGCTCGCCGCGCCCGGGAGTTCTGCCGGCGGGCACAGCCTCCGCCGCGTCGCCTGCCGAAGTCGGGGGCGCGGCAACCTCCGCGGTCCTCAACCGGAGCTGCTGGCCCTCATAGATGAAATCCGGGTTGCGGATGTCATTGAGCCGCAGCAGATCGACACCCGGCACGCCGACTCTCGCGGCAATATCCGACAGCACATCGCCCCGCCGGACGACATAGACAGCCGCCTGCGCCGCGTCGCTCACGGGCAGCGGTACTGTCGGGGCGGGCTCTGCAGCTGCGTTGCGGGCACTCGCCAGAGTACGCGGCATGACATCCGGAAGCTTCAGGAGCCGCCCGGCGCGCAGCTTCACCCGTATGCCAAGATCGTTCAGCTCTGCAAGCTCGTGCAGCGCGACGCCGTAGCGCGCAGCGATCCGCGCCAGCGTCTCACCCCCCCGGACCTTGTGCAGACGCGGCTCGGTCTGCCCGGCGAAGAGCTCCGCGGGCGCCAGTCGCTGCGCCAGCAGCTCGCTCGTCCAGCCACGATGGCTCTCGGCAGGCAGCCGCAGCCTGTAGCCCCGCGGAACCAGCCGCTGACCATTCCAGACGATCGGCTGAAGGGCCGGGTTGAGGAGTTGCAGCTCGGAGCGTGCCAGCTTCGTCACCCGCTCGAGCGCCGCCACCGGTACGTACGCCGGCACCTCGACTTCGAGGTAGTCCATCTCCGGTGCACGCACGAGCCGGCCAAAGAACTTCTCCGGATCGCGATCGATCTCGAGCGCGGCGAGGAAGGACACATAGAAATTGCGCGACGCGAAGCCGAAACTCGGGCTGCGGTACTCGCGCACGATGCGGGCGATGTCATCGGTGCCCATCGCGTCCCGGGCACGGCGCACGCCGGCGGTACCATGGTTGTAGGCCGTGAGTGCGAGCGGCCAGCTGCCGAGCACACGGTAGTTGTAGGCGAGGAGCTGGGCCGCCGCCTCGGTGGCGCGGAAGGGATCGAGGCGTTCGTCGACGGCGCTATCGATGCGCAGATAGCGCCTCCCGGTCGAGCGCATGAACTGCCACAGGCCGGCCGCGCCGACCTTCGAGTAGGCCGCGGGGTTGAACGACGACTCGACGTGGGGCAGCACCGCGATCTGCCGTGGCAATCCCATGTTCGCGAGCGTCTGTGCGATGTGCGTCTCCCACGCACCGGCCCGCTCCAGGCCCGCCCGGAACCGGTCCGACTGCCCGAGCTGGAAGCGGATCTCACGGCTCGCGGCAAGCCAGCGCTCCGGGCTGCCTTCCCTGCCCCACAGGGCCCGCACGCGCTGGACGTCCTCGCCGTCCGGCGCCTGTCCCGTGGCGAGCTGGCGCAGGACTGCCGCATAGCGATCGCGTTCGGCGTCGATCAGCGCCTGGCGTTCCCGCGGGCCCGCATTCGCACCGAAGTTCAGTGTCGCGTAGACGACCGCCAGATTGCGCTCGTCGTGCAGATAGCCTTCATTGGTCGTGATCTGGGAGTAGACGCGGACCCAGAACTGCACGTCCCGCTCGAGCTCGGACGGGCGCGGAGTGGCGACATCGTCGGCTCGCGCGACGCGAGAGACCAGGGCGGCAAGCAGGATGCAGCCTGCGAACAGCAGGATCGCAAGGCATCGTCTGGCGCCCGCAGGCGTGCGAAGTGTCGGCGGCATTTACACTCGTCTCGGCGATTCAAGCCACTGTTTGCAGTGGAGTTATGGACCCGTCTGCGCATACAGGCGGTCCAGGCGAAGTTGCAAGGCAACTTGCGCCGTCGACACTCTTGACAGCCACTTGTTCTGTCACATTCCGGGACAGGCGCGCTTTTACCGCGTCTGGGCGAAAAAATGTGGACTGCGTCACAGAATTCTGTGCGCAGGGCGGCCGGACAGATCGCAACCCGGCCTCACCCGACGGCTGGCACGACCGTTGCTTCGCTCCAGGTGCAGAAGAACAAACAACTCCTCCAGAGACAAGCAAGCGACCGATCAGCCCCGCGCAAGCGGGGCTTCTTTTCTTGCCCGCCCGGCAGCACACGCCAAAAAACGAGGCAGCCCGCATGCTGCCTCGCACAGGGCGTGCCTCATCCCATCAGGGTTGGGAACCGGGCGCACCGCCCGGTGTGGGCATGCAAACCCTCAACCGCACTTGGACTCGCCGCAGTTCAGGCAGGTCATGCAGCCATCCATCATCACGACGGCCGCCGTGCTGCACTTGGAGCAGAGCTGGGCACCCTCAGGGAAATGCGACTTCGCGAAAGCGTCGGTCTGGCGGGTACGGGCCTCGAACTCGGCGCGCTTCTCCTCCACGAGCTTCCGCTGGTGCTCGTCGAGCTCGGGCTTGCGCATCAGCCCGATCTGCTGCAGGTGCTTCTCGATGACGTACCCCAGTTCGGCGATGATCGACGGCATGAATTTCCCACCCGGTTGCCAGTAGCCGCCGCGCGGATCGAACACCGCCTTCAGCTCTTCGACCAGGAAGGTGACGTCGCCGCCCTTGCGGAACACCGCCGAAATGATGCGCGTGAGCGCCACGATCCACTGGAAGTGGTCGAGGTTCTTGGAGTTGATGAAGATCTCGAAGGGGCGGCGCTGCTCGTACTCCGTGCCCTCGTTGAGCAGGATGTCGTTGATGGTGACGTACATGGCGTGATCCGACACCGGGGTCTTGATCTTGTAGGTCGAGCCGATGAGCATCTCAGGGCGCTCGAGCTTCTCGTGCATGCGGATGACCTTGGCCGTGCGACCGTCCTTGTCGCGCACCAGCTCCGGCTCACCGCCGCCCGCAACGGCACTGCTCCTGTTCTCTGTGGGAGACTTGTCCTCCGGCTTGAGGACACGGTACTTGGCGATCTTCCGTTCGATCTTGATGGCACTCATGGTGTGGAGTCTCGCGCTCAGAATTTTCCGTAATAACCCTCTTTGAGGGCATCGAACAGGTTGGCGGCAGTGTGGGTCTCGCCGTCGTACTCGATTTCCTCATCACCCCTGGCGGTGACCTCGCTGCCATCGTCCAGTGTGAAGACGTACGTCGTGTTCCTGAGGTCCTGTTCCTTCACCAGCACGCCCTGGAAGGCCTCCGGGTTGAAGCGAAACGTCGTGCAGCCCTTCAGGCCCTTCTCGTGCGCGTAGAGGTAGATGTCCTTGAAGTCCTTGTACGGGTAGTCGGCCGGCACATTGGCAGTCTTCGAGATCGAGGAATCGATCCACTTCTGCGCAGCGGCCTGGATGTCCACGTGCTGGTGTGGCGTCACCTCGTCGGCCACGGTGAAGTACTCGGGCAGTCTCCCCACGGGACCGCTCACACCGGGCATGGCCTGTTCATCGACGAGCTCACGATAGGCGAGCAGCTCGAAGGAGAACACGTCGATCTTCTCCTTCGTCTTGCGCCCCTCGCGGATGACATTGCGGAAGTAATGGTGTGCGAAGGAGGGCTCGATGCCGTTGGACGCATTGTTGGCGAGCGACAGCGAGATCGTCCCCGTGGGCGCTATGGAGCTGTGGTGCGTGAAGCGGCAGCCCACCTCTGCGAGTTCGTGCACGAGCTGCGGCGCCACCTCGGCTACGCGGCGCATGTAGCGACTGTAGCGCGCGTGCAGGAGCCGCCCCGGGATCTTCGCACCCGGCTTCCAGCCTTCGCGCGCCATCTCCGGGCGCTTGCGGAGCATGTCCCGGGTGACCACGAATTCTTCGTTCATGATCGGTGCGGGTCCCTTCTCGCGGGCAAGCTCGAGACCCGCCTCCCAGCCCGCGACGGCCATCTCGCGCGAGACGTCCTCGGTGAACTGCACCGACTCGGGCGAGCCGTATTTCATGCCGAGCAGGGCGAAAGTGGAACCCAGCCCCAGGAAACCCATGCCGTGACGGCGCTTGCGCTGGAGCTCCTCGCGCTGCTTCTCGAGCGGCAGACCGTTGACCTCCACCACGTTGTCGAGCATGCGCGTGAAGACACGCACCACCTCGCGGTATTCGTCCCAGTCGAACTCCGCCCGTTCCGTGAAGGGATGGCGCACGAAGCGGGTGAGATTCACCGAACCGAGGAGGCACGAACCGTAGGGCGGCAAAGGCTGCTCGCCGCAGGGGTTGGTCGCACGGATGTTCTCGCACCACCAGTTGTTGTTCATCTCGTTGACGCGATCGATGAGGATGAATCCCGGCTCGGCGAAATCGTAGGTGGACGTCATGATGACGTCCCACAGGCGCCGCGCCGGCAGGTGCTTGTAGATCCTGCAGGCGACCAGGCCTTCGTCGTTGACGATGTAGTTCTCGTGTGTCGGCCATTCCCGCCAGACGAACTTCTGAGGATCCTGGAGATCCGGATGCCCGGCTTCGCACTCGTGGCGGCTCACGGGAAAGGCCAGCCGCCATTCGCCATCGGTCCGTACCGCCCGCATGAACTCGTCGGTGACGAGCAGCGAGAGGTTGAACTGGCGCAGGCGTCCGTTCTCGCGTTTGGCGCGGATGAACTCGATCGCGTCCGGATGTCCCACGTCGAAGGCGCCCATCTGTGCGCCCCGGCGACCGCCGGCCGACGACACCGTGAAGCACATCTTGTCGTAGATATCCATGAACGACAGCGGCCCGGAGGTGTAGGAACCCGCCCCGGAAACGTAGGCGCCACGCGGTCTGAGCGTGGAGAATTCGTATCCGATGCCGCAACCCGCCTTGAGCGTGAGGCCTGCTTCGTGGACTTTCCGCAGGATGTCGTCCATCGAGTCATGGATCGTGCCCGAGACCGTGCAGTTGATCGTCGAAGTGGCAGGCTTGTGTTCCCGTGCGCCGGCATTCGAGGTGACCCGGCCTGCCGGAATGGCCCCGCGACGCAGTGCCCACAGGAAGCGCTCGTACCAGTGTTCACGCACCTCCTCGTGCTCGACGTCGGCGAGCGAGCGCGCCACGCGCTTGTAGGTATCGTCCATCGTCCGGTCGATGGGCTGCCCGTCTTTGGCGCTCAGGCGGTATTTCTTGTCCCAGATATCGAGCGACGCTTCCTGGAACGGAATGGAATCGAGATCTTTGGGTTCGATCTTCACGACGCTGTTCATGGACGCTTGACGCTCCCCTCGTGGTGTCCTTGCTTCAGCCGGGAGCCGGAGGGAGCCGTGCCGTTGCCCGCGGCAGATGTGCGCGAGACCCGCTACACGTGACCGGCGGCTGCTGTCAGACAGCCCCCTTCCCCCCGCGTTCACCGACCCGACCCAGTTTGCCTGTGCAACACAAGATCTTGTGTCGAAGTCGCAGACTAAGTTACGTGAAATCGGCTCGTCAAGAGCAGGCGATGTGGGATCGCAAACCTGAATTCATATGGATAAACATAGACTTATATCGAATCTTGGCGCGTAATCCGTTCGTCAAGAGCCAAGGCGGCCATTCGTGCCCGGCGTATGGAATTCAATATATGGTATCGAACGGCCGCCCCTATTCGGCCCATGCCGGTTCCCGGCGTCCTTACAATCCGTACCTCTTCCCATCCGGCGAACGAGGGCCCTTCCCATGAATCTGCGCAATACCGCAGCGCTGCTGACCCTGCTGCTCGCAGCGACCCCGGGCCTCGCCGCTGCGCCGCCCGGCGCGGAAGGCTTCGCGCCGCTGCCGACCCTTGCACCCATGATCAGGCGCGTTTCGCCCACCGTGGTCAACATCGCCACACGCGGTACGGTGCGCGAGCGCGGACCCCAGAACCCTCTGCTCGACGATCCCTTCTTCCGTCGCTTCTTCGACGTGCCTCCGCAACTCGGGCCGCGCGAGCGGCAGTTCCAGAGTGCCGGGTCGGGCGTCATCGTCGATGCGCGCAACGGCTATATCCTCACCAACGCGCACGTCATCGAGAACGCGAGCGAAATCACCGTGACGTTGCAGGACGGACGCGATCTGAAGGCCGAGGTCGTCGGTACCGATGCCCCGTCGGATGTCGCGGTGCTGAAGGTCGCGCCGCAGGGACTCGCGCAGATTGCGCTCGGCGATTCGACGCGGGTGGAGGTCGGCGACTTCGTCGTGGCGATCGGCAATCCCTTCGGGCTGCAGCACACGGTCACTTCGGGAATCATCTCGGGGCTCGGGCGCTCGGGAATCAACCCCGAGGGCTACGAGGATTTCATCCAGACGGATGCCTCGATCAACCCCGGCAATTCCGGCGGCGCGCTCGTCAACCTGCGCGGTGAACTGGTCGGCATCAACAGCGCCATTCTCTCGCGCAGTGGCGGCAACATCGGCATCGGCTTCGCGATCCCGGTGAACATGGCACGAAGCGTCATGGATCAGCTCATTCGATTCGGGTCGGTCAAGCGCGGACTGCTCGGCGTGAGCATCTACACCGTCACGCCCGACATCGCCAGGTCGCTCGGGCTCGAGAGCGCGCAGGGCGCACTCGTCTCGCAGGTCGTGCAGGGCTCGGCCGCAGCGCGCGCCGGCATTCGCACGGGCGACGTGATCACCTCCGTCAACGGCCAGTCCGTGCGTTCCAACCAGGAGCTGCGCAATGCCATCGGTCTGGCACGCGTCGGCGACAAGGTGGAGATCGGCGTGCTGCGTGACGGCAAGCCGCAGCGCCTGATCGCGGTCATCAGCGATGCGGCTGCAGCCGGCGACGCCGGAGGTCAGCCGGGCAGCGGGGAAAGCGCCGCGAAGATCCACCCGGGGCTGGAGGGCGCGAGCCTCGCCAACGTGGGCGAAGAGGGGGGCGTCGTGCTGCGCACGATCGATCCGGGCAGCCCGGCACAGGCCGCAGGGCTTCGCGCAGGCGATGTGATCATCGGCGTGAACCGCTCGCGCGTGGCGGACCTCAGGCAGCTGAAGGAAGCAGCCGCAGGTGCCGGATCGCTGGTGCTCAACGTGCGCCGCGGCAGCGCCATGCTGCTCGTGCCGCTGCGCGCGCCATGAACGGGCTCCGCCTCCGCGGAGTGAGATGAACAGAAAGCCTGGCGCGCGGCTGTCTGTGCATGTCCATCGAGACGCCGGACAGCCGCGTAGAAGCGCCTCAGATCGCGATCCTGCGCGGCGAGAAGGCGCTCGAAGGCGGGCACACAGTCGAAGTAGGTGGCCACCGACGCGAGGTGCGCGTTGTTGATGCCCTGCTCGAGCCATCCCCGGTACCCGCCAGGCTCTCCCTGGCGGCGCTCGAGCGCCTGCAGGTCGAGCTGCAGCATGCGCAGGATTTCGCGCTTGCGTACGCGCATCGTCCCCGGATCGAGCGGCTCACGGTAGAGCGCCGCGAGCTCCCGCCGGCGCTGCGCCAGGAGCGCGACCGCTTCCGCCCGGTGTGCGCGGCGCGCAAGCGCGCGCTGGAGTCCCGCGCTGCGGCCCTGGGAGCCGAGCCAGCGACGCAATCCTTCCTGCTCGACCGCGACTGCAAAGGCCTCGTTGAATCCGGAGTCACCGCGCACGTACACGACCTGGTGCGCAAGCTCATGGAAGAGCATTGCGGCGAGCTCGTCCTCGCCCCATGCCAGCATGGTACTCATCACGGGATCGGCGAAGTGCCCGAGCGTCGAATAGGCCGCCACGCCACCCACGAACACGTCACGGCCTTCGCGCGCCATCCGCTCGGCGAAGCGGCGTGCCGCGCGTTCGCTGAAATAGCCCCGATAGGCGAGGCATCCCACGACCGGAAAGCACCAGTGCTCGGGTTCCACGGAAAACTCGCGTGTCGCCACCACGTTCCAGACGACGTACGCGCGGTCGAGCTGCACGAAGGACCGATAGCTCGCGTTGTCAGGCAGCGCGAGCTCGGCCGAGGCAAAGGCGCGCATCGCGCGCACCGCCTCCAGCCGTTCGCGCAGCGTCGCGGGCGTACGCTCGTCACCGACCAGCCGGTCGATCGGCTGGCGGGCCGACATCACCCGCCACTGCCCGCGTGCGGCCTGCAGCACATAGGTCGTCCCGCACCCTGAAAGACAGGCCACCAGCAGCCCCAGGGCAAGGAGCCGGAGCGGTTCGACGCGAAGCCGTGCGGTGCCGGCGGCGCGCTGCGGGTCGGTTACCATCAGAAGATGGAAGTCTACCTCGTCGGTGGTGCCGTACGGGACCGGCTCCTCGGCCGCCCGGTGGGGGAACGTGACTGGGTGGTCGTGGGGAGCACACCCGAGGAACTCGAGCGCCGCGGTTTCCGGCCTGTCGGGCGGGAATTCCCCGTATTCCTGCATCCCGAGAGCCACGAGGAGTACGCCCTCGCGCGCCTCGAACGGAAGGTCGCCTCCGGCTATCGTGGTTTCGAGACGGCCTTCTCCCCCGATGTGACGCTCGAGGACGATCTCGCGCGCCGTGACCTCACCATCAACGCCATGGCGGAGGGCGCCTCGGGCGACCTCATCGATCCCTACGGCGGGCAGCGTGATCTCGAGGCGCGACTGCTGCGCCATGTGTCCGCAGCCTTCGTGGAGGATCCCGTACGCATCCTACGCGTGGCGCGCTTCGCCGCGCGCTTCGCCACGCTCGGCTTCCGTGTCGCTCCGGAGACGCTCCTGCTCATGCGCGACATGGTGACCTCCGGCGAAGTCGCGGCACTCGTTCCGGAGCGGGTCTGGCAGGAAACCGGGCGCGCCCTGGGTGAGCCCCGCCCGGAGGTCTTCTTCGAAGTGCTCCGTGCGTGCGATGCACTGCGCGTGATCTATCCGGAGATCGACGCGCTCTTCGGCGTACCCCAGCCGGCGCGCTGGCACCCCGAGATCGATACCGGTCGTCACACACTGCTCGCCCTGCGGGCGGCAGCCGATGCGCGCGCGAGTGTGCGCGTGCGCTTCGCAGTGCTCACGCACGACCTTGGCAAGGCGCTGACGCCTCGCGATCGCTGGCCCAGCCACCCTGGGCACGAGCGGTCAGGAGTCGCACTGCTGCACGGACTCTGTGACCGGCTGCGCGTGCCGAATGAGTATCGCGAGCTCGCTGTCCTGGTCACTCGCCACCATGGGGTGGCGCACCGTGCCTTCGACCTGCGGGCGAGTACGATACTCGAGCTCCTGACGCGTTGCGATGCCTTTCGCCGCCCACAGCGCTTCGCCGAGTTCCTCGAAGCCTGCGCTGCTGATGCACGCGGTCGGGCCGGCCGCGAACAGGACGTCTATCCCCAGGGATCCTATCTCCTGCAGGCCCTCGAGCAGGCAGCCGCCGTGACACTCGACGGACCCGAGCGTGAAGGCCTCACGGGCGCGGCGATCGGCGCACTGCTGCGCAGGAAGCGCCTTGCAGTCCTTGAGGAATTGCGCGCTACAGCGAGGCGCTCAGATCCTGCAGACTGAAGCCCGCAAGCGGAGCATCGACACCACGCGCGAGCGCCATGGCCTTGAAGCTCTCGCCCATTTCACCGGGCAACAGGAGCCTCTGCGCCTCGCCGGCGAGCCGCACATGCTCAGCGATATCGGCGCTCTCCTGGAGCAAGGTCTCGATGCCGCAGCCGAGCAGAAAGCCCGCCTGGGTCGTGAACCCTGCGAGCTCGAGCCCGCCTGCGACCGCCGCCTCCGCCACGCGAGTGAAGTCGACCCAGGCCGTGACGTCCTGCATGCCGGGGTGGAGAAACGGATCGTCGTGCGCGCGGTGCCGGAAGTGACAGCGCAGCGTGCCCCGCGCGCGCTCGGGGTGGTAGTAGTGCGTGCGCGGCAGGCCGTAATCGAAGAGCAGGATCACACCGGACTCCAGAAGCCCGGAGAGACTCGCCATCCAGGGCCCGATCGCAGGGGACAGCTCGGAGACGTAGTCCTCCGGCCAGGGCTCGGGCAGCTCGGCCCGGATGCGCTCGACCTCGGCGCGCAGTGCGCCACCGGCCCGCTGCTCGCGCGCCCTGAACGTGCCGCGCTCATCGACGCCCACGACGAGCTCGTACACCGCCCCGTCACGCCACACGAAGCGCTGGAAGGGCAGCGCATCGAGCACTTCATTCGCGAGTACCACACCCCGATGGCCCTGCGGCAGGCTCGTCAGCCACTCGACCCGGGTGGCGAGTGGCGCCGGCAGCGCCGCGAGGCACGCGCGCTGGCGAGCCGCCAGGTCGGCGCTCACCTCGAGGATCCGGTAACGCTCGGGCAGCACCCCGAGCGAGCCAAGCCTCTGGAGGACATCGGCGGCCATGCGACCCGTGCCGGCACCGAACTCCAGTATCGAACCCCCGGTCTCGGCGAGCACCTGGGCGCACTGCTGCGCGACACAGCGACCGAAGAGGGGCGAGAGCTCGGGCGCCGTCACGAAGTCGCCCGCGGCGCCGAATTTGACGCTGCCGGCACTGTAGTAGCCAAGCCCGGGCGCATAGAGCACGAGCTGCAGATATTCGTCGAAACCGATCGAGCCACCCGCCGCGACGATTCGCTCGCGGACGAGTGCCGCGACGCGTCCGCAGTGCGCGTGCTCCTCGGGCGAGAGCACCGGAAGCGTTGAGGGATTTGCCGCAGTCGTCATAAGCTCGCTCCATGCCACCCTCCGTCCCGCAGCCGCTTGCCGGTCAGGCCGTCCTCGTGACCGGCGCGGCGCGCCGTGTCGGAGCGGCCGTCGCGCGCGTTCTGCACGCCGCGGGCGCGAGCCTGGTCCTGCACTACCGCCGCTCCGCAGAGGAGGCCGCGGCGCTCGTGCGGGAATTCGATGCCGCCCGCCCGGGTTCGGCCGCCGCGCTGGAAGGCGACCTCCTGGACACCGGGCGCCTGCCGCATCTCATCGAGGCAGCGAGCGCGGCTCATGGCCGGCTCGACATGCTCGTCAACAATGCCTCGAGCTTCTACCCGACACCCATGGGGGAGATCACGGAAGCACAGTGGGAGGACCTCATCGGCACCAATCTCAAAGCACCGCTGTTTCTCGCCCAGGCCGCAGCCGGGCCCCTGCGCAGCACCCGCGGACTGGTGCTCAACATCACCGACATCCACGGACTGCGTCCCCTGCGCCGCCATGCGGTCTACTCGGTCGCCAAGGCCGGACTCGTGATGCTCACGAAGGCGCTCGCACGCGAGCTCGCCCCCGAGGTGCGCGTGAACGCCATCGCGCCCGGCCCTGTCATGTGGCCTGCCACGGGCATGGCTCCCGAGCTGCGCACGAAGATCGTGGAACGGACGCTCCTCAAGC
The DNA here is from genome assembly GCA_016707425.1 of Gammaproteobacteria bacterium. Taxonomy (GTDB): domain Bacteria; phylum Pseudomonadota; class Gammaproteobacteria; order Steroidobacterales; family Steroidobacteraceae; genus JADJHU01. The sequence continues at coordinate 831,584 of JADJHU010000015.1, read as the reverse complement.
GCTCCGGTTCGCCCGAGGACGTGGCGCGCGCCGCACTCTTCCTGGCCTGCGATGCGCCTTTCATCACGGGCCAGGTGCTCGCGATCGACGGCGGCCGCAGCGTCGGCTGGTAACGGCGCATCATCCGCCCACGGTGCCGGCCACGGGGGGCACCGGCGTGGGCAGACGAATGAGCGGATGCCCTGCCTGATCGAAGCGCGCCCAGAGCTCGCCGATGGTCGCGCCGAGCGTCGGGTGGCGCAGATCCGGCGCGAGATCCGCCAGCGGACCCAGCATGTATGCGCGGCGCGGGAGATCAGGCCGCGGCAGTTTCAGGCCCGGCTCATCACACACCAGATCCCCGTACAGCAGGATGTCGAGATCCATGGTGCGCGGCGCCCAGCGCGGCGCGTCACGCGGCCGTCCGCACAGCGTCTCGACGGCCTGCAGGCGCGCGCGCACTTCGCGGACGCTGTGACCGGTCTCGAAGGTCGCCACCCAGTTGACGAAGTCCGCGCCCTCGAAGCCGACGGCCCGGTTGCGATAGGCCGGCGAGAAGCAGGTACCTGGGAAGGCCGCAGCAAGCGCCGACGCCGCAACCGCCAGATGGCGCTCGGGCTCGACGTTGCTGCCGGCCGCAACGAAGACCCTGAACATCCGCGTCAGCTCCCGACCGGGGCGTCGTGGCCGCCACGCCTGCGCTCGATCGTCACGCCCACATCGCGCGAGCCACGGATTGCCCCGGGCTTGTTGACCGACACGCGCACCCACTCGACGCCGAATTCCTCGAGCACGAGTCGTGCCGTGTGCTCCGCGAGCGTTTCGACCAGCCGGTAGTGCGAGCCCTCGACAAAGGCAATCAGGCGCTTCGCCACGGCCTTGTAGTCCAGCGTGTCGGCGATGCTGTCGGTACGTGCCGCACGGCGGCAGTCCACGGGCAGTTCGAGATCGATGCTCACCGTCTGCGGAACGCGGCGCTCCCACTCGATGAAGCCGATGATGCATTCGATCTCGAGACCGCGCAGAAAAATGCGGTCACCCGTGTGTGTACCGGTCATGTCGCCTCTCGGGCAGATGCAGTGCGCAGCAGGGGCGTGAGACTCGCCAGCGGCCAGTGTGCCCGCGCCTGGATGGCGAGTGTCGCACGCTCGCCAGCCTCGAGGCGCAGCAGTCCGGCCATGGCAATCATCGCGGCATTGTCGGTGCAGAATTCGATGCGCGGGTACCAGACGCGCGCGCCCCATGCCGCTGCCGCCTCCCCGAGCCGCGCCCGCAGGCGCCGGTTGGCACCCACGCCACCCGCGACCACGAGCGCATCGAGTCCGGTCTCTTCGACGGCCCGCAGCGCCTTGGCGACCAGCGTCTCGACGATCGCGTCCTGCACCGCATGCGAGACATCGGCGATCAGCTGCGGCTCGAGCGTACGGCCGCGCAAGGCGTGCAGCACGGCCGTCTTCAGGCCGGAGAAACTGAACTCGAGCCCAGGCCGGTCGAGCATGGGGCGCGGAAACGTGAAGACACCAGGTCGCCCCCGCTCCGCGCAGCGCGCGAGCTCCGGACCTCCCGGATAGGGCAGGCCCAGGAGCTTCGCCGTCTTGTCGAAGGCTTCACCCGCCGCATCGTCCCGGGTCTCTCCGAGCGGCCGGTAGGCCCCGGGCTCCCGAACCTCGATCAGCATGGTGTGTCCGCCTGAGACCAGCAGGGCGACATGCGGAAAGGGAGGGGCCTCCGGCTCGAGCAGCGGGGCGAGCAGATGCGCCTCGAGGTGATGGACGCCCACGGCGGGCAGCCTCCATCCATAGGCGAGGCTGCGGGCGAACGCTGCGCCGGTGAGCAGCGCGCCGATGAGCCCGGGGCCGGCTGTGTAGGCGACCCCATGCAGGTCTTCCGGCCCGCTCTGCGCGCGCTCGAGTGCCGCACGCGTCAGCGGCAGGAGCCTGCGGACGTGGTCGCGCGAGGCGAGCTCGGGCACGACGCCGCCGTACAGCCGGTGCAGCTCGACCTGGCTGAACAGCTCATGCGCGAGCAGGCCGCAGGCCGAATCGAGCACGGCCACGGCGCTCTCGTCACACGAGGATTCGACTGCCAGAATACGCATCTTTGCCTTTTCCCCTGCTCCTCATTAGAATCGCGCGCCTCGCCCTGAGCGGGACCATGTTAAAACTTCTTCCAGATCAATGATTTGAGGTTTCGATGCCGAGCGTTCGTGTTCGCGAGAACGAGTATTTCGACGCCGCCCTGCGCCGCTTCAAGCGCGCCTGCGAGAAGGCGGGCATTCTCACCGAGCTGCGTCGCCGCGAGTTCTACGAGAAGCCCACCCAGGAGCGCAAGCGCAAGAAGGCCGCTGCCGTCAAACGGCACATGAAGCGCGTCTCGCGCGAGCCCAGCCGCGCACGCTGAGCCCATCATCCTCTCCGGCCCGCCGCAATGGCGCTCAGGGAACGCATCCAGGAAGACATGAAGGCCGCGATGCGCTCCGGCCAGAAGGAGCGCCTCGGCACCATCCGCCTGGCGCTCGCGGCCATCAAGCAGCGTGAGGTGGACGAGCGGATCACGCTCGACGACACGCAGGTGCTCGCGGTCCTGGAGAAGATGATCAAGCAGCGGCGCGAGGCGATCGCGCAATTCGAGAGCGGCGGGCGCAGCGACCTGGTCGCGAAAGAATCCGCTGAAGTGGCGCTGCTGCAGGGCTACCTGCCCGAGCAGCTTTCGGTGGCTGACGTCGACACGCTCATCGCAGAGGCGATTGCGAGCACCGGTGCCACCTCGATCAAGGACATGGGCAAGGTGATGGGCCACGTCAAGGCGAGGGCCCAGGGCCGGACGGACATGGGCGCCCTGAGCGCCCGCATCAGGGAAAAGCTCGGCACCTCAGGCTGAGGCGAAGCCCGGCGGGGAGCGCTAAGCTTCCCCGATGGGTCGCATTCCCCAGACATTCATCGACGAGCTGCTGGCACGCACCGACATCGTCGAGCTCGTGGGCAGCCGCGTGCCGCTGAAGAAGGCAGGCCATGAATTCAAGGCCTGCTGCCCCTTCCACAGCGAAAAGACACCTTCGTTCTGGGTGAGCCCGGCGAAGCAGTTCTATCACTGCTTTGGCTGCGGCGCCCACGGCACCGCGCTCGGCTTCGTCATGAATTTCGACCGCCTGAGCTTCCCCGAGGCCGTCGAGGAACTCGCCACGCGGCTCGGCATCGACGTGCCGCGCGAGCTGGACTCCCCAGGTCGGTCTCCGGCAGACGAGGACCTGTACGAGCTCATGGGGCGCGTCGCGCGCTTCTACGCCGAGGCCCTATCGCGCGATGCGCGCGCACGCGCATACGTCACGCAGCGCGGACTGGGGCGCGAAATCCTCGATCGGTTCATGATCGGTTACGCGCCGGACTCATGGAACGAGATTCTTCGACGCTTCGGGCCCGACGAGTCACGCCGCCAGCGCCTCCTCGCAGCCGGCCTGATCGTCGAGCGCGAGCGAACCGCGTCGCAAGGCGGAGATCGCTGCTATGACCGCTTCCGCGACCGGATCATGTTTCCGATCCGCGATGCACGTGGGCGTGTCATCGCCTTCGGCGGGCGGGTGATCGATCAGGGTGAACCCAAGTATCTGAACTCGCCCGAGACCCCGTTGTTTCACAAGGGTCGCGAGCTCTACGCGCTCCATGAAGCACGGCAGCTCCGCGCGCCGCTGCGCCGCCTCCTCGTCGTGGAGGGTTACATGGACGCGGTGCGGCTGCACCAGGCGGGGATCGCCTATGCCGTGGCCACGCTCGGCACGGCCACGACAGCGGAACATCTGAAGCGCATCTTCCGCGTCGTGAGCGAAGTCGTATTTGCCTTCGACGGCGACAGGGCCGGGCGCGCGGCGGCCTGGAGAGCGCTGCAGAACGCACTGCCCGAGGCACGCGAAGGTCGCGAGATCCGCTTTCTCTTCCTGCCCGAGGGCGAGGACCCCGACTCCCTCGTAGGCACGGAGGGCCGCGAAGCCTTCGAACAGCGGCTGGACGCTGCACTCCCGCTCTCGGAATACCTGGTCCATGAGCTCTCGGGTCAGGCCGAGCTCTCGCATGCCGACGGGCGGGCACGCTTCGCCGAACTGGCCCGTCCGCTCGCCGCCCGGGTGCCTGACGGCCTCTACAGAGAACTGCTGCTCGAGCGTCTCGCGCGCGAGATCCGCCTGCCCCCGGAGCGGCTGCTGGCGCTCTGGACCTCTGCGGCGGCCGGCACCCCAGGTGGGAAGGCGGGTGTGGGCCCCTCGCCGGTGCGCCCCGCGCGCGCGCGAGAAAGCGCCGGGCGCGGGAGCCTGGTCCGCCAGGCCGTCCGGACCCTGCTGCACTTCCCGGGCACTGCCCAGGCCGTGAGCAGCGAGAAATGCGCCGCGCTGGCGCAGGTGCGGGACCCCGGTGTCGAGATCCTGCGCGAATTGCTCGAAGCGCTGCAGAAGCGCCCGGCGCAATCCACCGCGCAGATCCTCGAGCGGTGGCGTGAGCATCCGGCACATGAGCGCCTGGCACGGCTCGCTGGAGAGGAGAACCTGGTCACGGATCCGCGAGCGGCTGCTGCAGAATTCTCGAACGCCGTCGAAAAACTGCTGGACAGCGTGGAACGGCAGCGAATCGAGGAACTTCTGGCGCAGAGCGAGACCGGTCTCGGCCCGGAGGAAGAGCTCGAGCTGCGGCGCCTCATGTCCCGACGTGGAGGAGCCCGCCCCGCAGCACCGGGCCACTGAGCTTTTGCGCTGCTGTGTGGGTCTCGGTAGACTTGCGGGCTTTCGCCCGAGCACCCTTTACTCCGCCGTTCTGAGTCCCCAGATCGGTGAAGAACCCGTAGCCGCTTTCAACATCGCACATGACTGCACGCAAGCACAAGACCACGCCCGCAGCGAACCGGAAGCACGCGTCCGTCGACAGGAAGCCGGCGACCAGGACGGCACCGAAGAAGTCGGCCGCCACGACTGCGGTACGCAAGGCGCCTCCCCAGAAGGTGAAGGCAAAGCCGACCGCCTCGGCCGGAGCGCCAACGCCACCGGTGAAGCCTGCACCCGCCAGGGGCAGGGTCGCTGAACTCAAGTCCCCGCCGACCACCTCGCCGCAGGCGGTCGACACCCGCAAGCCGGTCGGCCAGGAGCGGCGCGGAATCGCCATGCCGGAGGATCGCCAGTCACAGCTCAAGCTGCTGATTGCGCGCGGCAAGGAACAGGGCTACCTCACCTATTCGCAGGTGAACGACCACCTGCCCTCGGAAATCGTCGATCCGGAGCAGATCGAGGAGATCGTCAACACGATCAATGATATGGGCATCCCGGTGTACGAGAAGGCGCCGGATGCCGAATCACTGCTCGCCACGGAACCGTCCGGCCCCACGGACGAAGAAGCCATCGAGGAAGCCGCGGCCGCACTCGCCGCGCTCGACGCCGAGCTCGGGCGCACCACGGATCCCGTGCGCATGTACATGCGCGAGATGGGGACGGTGGAGCTGCTCACCCGCGAGGGCGAGATCCGCATCGCCAAGCGTATCGAGGAGGGTCTCGATGCCGTGCGGGGTGCACTATCGCTCTATCCGTCGACCCTCGAGTGCCTCCTGAAAGCCTACGAGCCGGTCAAGGGGGGCCAGGCGCGGCTGGTCGACATCATCGTGGGGTTCATCGATCCGAATGCCCCCGATGTCATCGCACAGCCCCAGAATCCGACCAAGATGGAGCTCACCGAAGCCGAGGAAGAAGGCGACGACGAAGAAGAGGGCGACGACGACAGTAGCAGCGACGAAGCCGTCGACACCGGCCCCGATCCGGAGGAGGCAGCGCGCCGCTTCGCCTCGATCGCAAAGCTTCACACGCAGACGCTGACCGCAATTGCCCGGCACGGTGCCGGCGATCCGAAGACCCTCAAGCTGCGCAGGAAGCTCGGGGGCGAGTTCATGGAGCTCAAGCTCTCGCCGCGCATGTTCGACGCGCTCATCCTCAACCTGCGTTCCCACATCTCCGAGGTCCGCCAGCTCGAGAAGGAGATCATGGTCCTTGCCGTGCGCGATGCGGGCATGCCGCGCAAGGACTTCATCACCAGCTTCCCGAAGAACGAGACGAGCTCACGCTGGCTCGCCAGGCACGTCAAGGCCGGCAAGAAGTATTCTGCGGGGCTTGCGCGCCTGAAGGATGAGATCGAGCTGCGACAGCACAGGCTCGAACTGCTCGAGCAGCAGTTCCACCTGTCGGTGCATGACATCAAGGAAATCAACCGCGAGGTTTCCATCGGCGAGGCCAAGGCACGCCGTGCCAAGAAGGAGATGGTCGAGGCCAACCTGCGCCTCGTCATCTCGATCGCCAAGAAGTACACCAACCGCGGATTGCAGTTCCTGGATCTCATCCAGGAAGGCAACATCGGCCTGATGAAGGCCGTCGACAAGTTTGAATACCGGCGCGGCTACAAGTTCTCGACCTATGCGACGTGGTGGATCCGCCAGGCCATCACGCGCTCGATCGCCGACCAGGCACGCACCATCCGCATCCCGGTCCACATGATCGAGACGATCAACAAGCTGAACCGTATCTCGCGCCAGATGCTCCAGGAGATGGGCCGCGAACCCACGCCTGACGAGCTCGCCGTGCGCATGGAGATGCCCGAGGACAAGGTGCGCAAGGTCCTGAAGATCGCCAAGGAACCGATCTCCATGGAGACGCCCATCGGCGACGACGAAGACTCGCACCTGGGCGACTTCATCGAGGACACGTCGGTCACCTCGCCGATAGACCAGGCGACCATGGAATCGCTGCGCGAGACCACGCATGCCGTGCTCGCGCAGCTCACGCCGAGGGAAGCCAAGGTGCTGCGCATGCGCTTCGGCATCGACCTGAACACCGACCACACGCTGGAAGAAGTCGGCAAGCAGTTCGACGTCACGCGTGAACGGATCCGCCAGATCGAGGCGAAGGCGCTGCGCAAGCTGCGCCACCCGAGCAGGAGCGAGCAGCTGCGCAGCTTCCTCGTGGAGGACTGACCGGGGAATCGGCGCCCTTCAGATCCCTGCCTTGCCGAGCGCGTCGACCAGCTGACGCAGGCCCTGCGCCAGCAGCGGATGCTCCGCCTCGAAACGCGCGGCGAGCGTTTCGAGGCGCAGCGCAGCGCCGGAAGCGGATCCCTCACCGAGCGCGCGCTGGATGTCGTCCATGACGGTGACGAGCAGACGGCGGGAATCGGCATCGACCGAGTGCGCGTGGCCCAGCCGCTCATGCACGCGCGCCAGGAGCTCGCGCAGGCTTTCCTCGTTCATCGCTCGGCCCACCAGGCGACGAATTCCTCGAAACTGATCACCCCGTTCCCGTCGCTGTCGATCGCCTCGAAGCCGATGCGGCATTCCTCGGCGGTGATGTCCGAATCCAGCGCAGCCATGAAGCGCGTGAACTCCCCGAAAGTGATGCGCCCATCGCCATTGGCGTCGTTGAAGTCGAAGTCTTCGCGCAGCCGCGCCCGTTCCTCGCCGCCCGGATCGACGTAGCCTGCGACCGCAGGATCTCTCTCCGCCATCTCCCTCTCCCTCACAGTGGTCGTCGGCAGCATGATACCGAAGACTGCATCCCCACCCGGTCCGGATCAGCGGAACACGACTCCGGCGTTCACGCCGATGAGGACGTTCCGCGCCGGCGCGGGCGCGTAGAAGCGCCCGTTGGCATCGTTGACGTACACCGCGCCCACGTAGGCCTCGTCAAAGACATTGTCGATCCGGACGAACTCGGAGAACTTCCAGCTCCCCGCCTGCTGCTCGAATCCCGCGCGCAGGTTCGCCACCAGGTAATCCCGGGCTGAAGCGGTATTCAGGTCGTTTGCACGGATCCTGCTGCTCCAGCGTGCCTCGAGGGCCATCGTGAGCTTCGTCGGCGCATGCCGCCACGAGAGCTCTCCATATGCTGTGTACTGGGGCACACCTGGGACCTGGTTGCCCGCCGGAACCACGATCTGCTGGGCCGCCGTGCAGGGGATCCCGGCACACGCGCGGAAGCTGTCCGTGAACCGCGCGCGCAGCCAGGTTGCCGCCAGATATCCAGTCACGTTCCGCGGGAAATGGCCTTCGAAGGTCAGCTCCGCGCCCTGACGCTGGCTGTCACCCGCATTCTGGTAGCTCGTGCGCCCCCCGGCGTTGGTCGCCGTGACGATCTCGCGGCGGGTGTCGATCTCGAAGACAGCAAGGTTGAGCCTGGACTGCGCGCCCAGCCGCATCTTCGCACCGACTTCGTAATGGTTGCTGCGATTGGACTGCAGGTCGAAATTGAGGCCACTGGCCCCATCCGGCCGGTAAGCCAGCTCGATGAACGTCGGCGTCTCGAAGCTGCGGCCGAAGTTCGCATAGAGATGAACGGACCCGGACAGCTCGTACAGCACGCCGATCGCCGGCGTCCACGCATCGTAGCTCTTCGAGCCACTGTCGTCCGGATTCTGCGTCGTCGCCGTGATCACCGCCGTACTGCCGCTGCACGATCCCGGCGCCGTGCCGGGCGCCGTGATCAGCGCAGTGGTGCAGATGAACCTGTCCTGTGAATCGAAACGCACCTTCGTGTATCGGAGCCCCGCAGACAGGCGCCAGGCGTCCGCGAGCCGCCATTCGGTCTGCGTGTAGACGCCCGCCTGCCACACGGTATTGACCTCGTCGCGCTTCAGCGCGCCACGCACACCGAGATCGCTGAGGTAGCCCTTGCGCGCATCCCTTGCCCGCTCGTATTCGCCACCCGTGGCCCACGTCACCACGTCGCTGCGGTGCGTCCATCGCAGCCCGCTTCCCCAGACGTCCCGGTCAAACGTGCTCACGCCGCCCGAGTGGAGGATCCCGTTCTGCGTGGCTGCGGGAATGGCGAGGTACTGCTCGTTGCTGCGAGTGCCCGCGTAGCCCATGATCCGCACGGCGTCCGCGTCGGTGATCGCGCTCTCAAACACCGCTCCACCCTGGAGGTTGTCCAGGCTGCGGCGCGTCCGGAACGTCCGTGCAACGGGGCTCGCCTGGTGCCGTGAGGCTGCCATTTCCGCCGCCGTCAGGCCGAGCGGATCCAGGTTGTCAGGGAGATTCATGTAGTTCAGCACGACCGTGAGCGATGAGCGCTCGCCGATCGCCTCCCGGAGGCGGGCGTTGAACTGGTCCTTGCGCGCCCGGCCCCAGTCCCGATATCCGTCGGTCTCGTAACGGGACAGTGAGCCCGTGTAGTTCAGGGTGCCGGACTGCCCGCCGAACTTGACGCCCGTACGCCAGCTGTCATCGCTGCCGACGCTGACCATCGCCGTGCCCGTCGGGTCGGGCGGCCCGTCCTCGGTGAAGATCTCGACGACGCCACCCGAATGGTTGCCGTACAGGGTCGAGAACGCGCCACGCAGCACTTCGATGCGTGCTGCGGAAGCCAGATCGAACAGCCCGCTGCCTCCCTGGCCGTCGGGTGTGCTCGCGGGGATGCCGTCTGCCAGCAACTTGATGCCGCGCACGCCGAACTGCGAGCGCGATCCGAAGCCACGCAGGATGATCTGCTGCTCCTGCGCGTAGGTCTCCCGGTTCAGCACGACCACGCCAGCAACACGATTGAGAGTCTCCGAGACGTTGACCATGGCCCGCTGCGACTGCAGCACGTCGGCCGCGATGCTGTCGATGGACAACGGCAAGTCGAAGCTCGCGCGCTCATCGCGCGTCGCGCTGACGACGACCTGGTCCGTGGCTGATCCGGCATTGCCGGACGACTTCTGCTGCGCGAGTGCCTTTCCGGCAAGGATAATGGCCGCACAAAGGACGAACGCGCTGATGCTGGCTCTGCGCATGAATTCCAGGAAGGTTGGGACTGACTTTCCAAAGTGTAGTCGAGCGTGCCAGAAAATAAACTGTTTGACTTCTCGGGTGATCGGTCGCAGCGTTCACTGGGACTATCGAGAAGGTCGGCTGACGATCGCGCCACGGCCCAGCTCGGCCCGCATTCCATCAGGCGTATGCTGAACAGGGCGTTGCCGGCAAACGCGGATACCGCGACATGGCTGCCCGGATCAACACACCTCCTGAAGCAGGGGACGGCATGAAACACTCGAAGACGGCTTCTTCACTCTTCCTGATCGTACTGAATTCTTTCCTCGCGTCATCCTTGGCCAGTGACGCGGCAGGGAACCTGTCCGCAGCCGAACCGACGCCCCGCGAGGCGGCGGCCGGTACGAAGGTCAGTCCGCTCATGCTCAAGGAACTCACGGGATTGCCCGGCAAAGAAGCTGAGATGCTGATCGTCGAATATGCGCCGGGCGCCGCATCGGACAAGCATCGACACAACGCCTACACCTTCGTCTATGTTCTGGAGGGCCACATCGTGATGCAGGTCCAGGGCGGCAAGAAGACGACACTCGGACCCGGTGAGACATTCTACGAATCGCCTGACGACATCCACAGCGTCTCGAGGAACGCCAGCGATTCCCGGCCCGCCAGGTTCCTGGTGTTCTTCGTCAAGGACAAGCACGCTCCCGAAACGGTACCAGTGAAGTAGAACTGCACCGAGCACGAGCCGGGCGATCAATCCGCACCGGTTCGCCCAGGTCCGGGTATCCGGAAGCCACATCTCGCGAACTGGGCGAGCAGTTCATCCGGCGATTCAGCCCACTGTCCTGTCTTGCGTGAAATGTGTTCCGTCCAGCTGTAATCCTCGCGGGTGAACGTCTCTGCGTGCCCGCTCTCCACGGGGATCATGGCGCCTCTGTGGCTGTAGTACCCTTCGGCGAGATAACCATCGTCCATGCAGGACATGGCCCGGACGACCTGCTCATCCGTGAACGCAGGATATCGTCCCTCGAAAAGCCCGAAATCCAGCGGATATCGCGGACGCGGCGGCGGATCCTCCGCCGGGTAGCCCATCACCAGGCCGGCAAGGGGAAATACGCGCGGAGGAAGCTTGTACGCCTGGACGACCTTCTCCGCCCGGTATGGGATCCCGCTCAGGAAACAGCTGCCGAGGCCCACGCTCTCGGCAGCAATGACCATGTTCGCGGCCATCAGCGTGGCATCCTGGATACCCAGGAGCAGCAGCGACAGATCGTTCTGTACCAACCGCCAGCCGCGACGGGCCATGATCGCCTCGTGACGGTGGGAATCGATGCAGATCGTGAAGAGCAGGGGTGCGTCGAAGGGATTGCGGGCGCGTTCCCGGGAAAGCAGCAAACTGCCCAGCTGGTAGGCAAATGGAGCCTGCTGTCCCGAACGAGCAATAGTCTCGATCACCTCATCCGAGGGCACCTGGTCCGCGTACTTCCTGATGGACCTACGGTTGAGCAGCGTCTCGATGACAGGATTGTTCAGCATGCTCTTTCCTCCTCGCCCGCTCGCTCCGATCACGAAACGTCTGTTTCGTACCTCTTGGGACCGTGGTCCCGGTCTGGTTCAATGACAGTGACCGGACGGCCACGCGTCGTTTCGCTTGCGGGGTTCACGCCGTGGCGGAAAGCGCCACCAGGCCAGCACCACCAGCAGCGCGAACGCTGTGTAGACCACCGTGAATACCCAGGCGGACAGCTCGTAGTAGATGAGCCTCTGCAGCCAGTGCGCCCGACCGCATACGGAGCCACGGTTCCAGTGTCGTGAGCGGACAGGCCTGCCCGAACCAGGCCTGCACGACGACGACGCCAATGGCTGCAAGGTGCACCAGCCGGAACCACCGCTGGTTCACCCAGCGCCAGTTCAGCCTGTTTCCTGCGACGACTGTGATCAGGCCGCCCACCACGAAGAGCACGACCCCGAAGTGGAGGACGAGCACTGCATCGGCCAGGCGGCGGTAGAACACGGCGGGAGGTAACGACGGCATGAAGTCCGCTGGTCGACGGATCACACGTAGGGGCTTCCATCCCTGTGGGTGAAGACCCAGCTCCCGCCGTGCAGCGCTGCCACCATGTCGTCGTCCGGGTAAGTCACGGTATCCCCTGCCGTGCGATCGCCCACTTCGAGGTATACGGCGTCAGCAGCAGACCGGTTGACGAGTCGATGAGCATTGTCGCCGCCCGCCTTGAACCCGGCGCACAGGCCCGAAGTGAGTTCCGTTTCCCCAGCGTCTGTGTGAAGTATCAGCGTGCCGTCAACAACGTAGACGAACTCGTCCTGCTTCGAATGCGCATGTCGCAGGGCCGATGTACCCCCAGGCGGAGCCACAGTGAGGCTCACCCCGAAATTCGTCAAGCCGAACAGGTCTCCCAGGGGCCGCATCAAGCGGCCCGCGCCCGGCGTCAGGCACCATGGCCCTCCAGCGACCTTTCGATTCGGCGATCGGGAACCAGCCACAGCAGAGCGACCACGACATAGAGCGCCTGCGCCATCCACGGCCAGCGCAAGGTCGATACGATGCCCAGCACGTACAGGACAGGTGAGAGCCCGCCCTTCCAGTCGCTTCCGATCGCGGCCCTCAGAGGCGACCCCGTACCCTGTGCAGCAATGATGGTGTTCTGAAGAACTCGGTAAGCGATTGCCGCCGCCAGGAGCACGCCGCCGTAGAGCGCGGTCGGAACTGCAGCAAAGTGATTCTCGCCCATCCAGCCGGTGGCGAACGGAAAGAGCGACAGCCAGAAGAGCAGATGCAGGTTCGCCCAGAGAATGCCTCCCGTGACGCGCTTGCAGATGTGGAGCATGTGGTGATGATTGTTCCAGTAGATCCCGATGTAGACGAAACTCAGTACGTAGCTCATGAACACGGGAGCGAGCGGGACCAGCATTCCCGGGCTGTCTCCATGCGGAATCTTCAGCTCGAGCACCATGATCGTAATGATGATCGCCATTACACCATCGCTGAATGCCTCCAGTCTGGTCTTGCCCATATCTGTCACCCGGACGGTCTGTACGCATGGCGCCTTGCCTCAAGCGGCGGCTGGTCAGGGCTCCTTGATGCGCACATATATTTGCGCCGTGGGGGCGCTCTCGGACGCCTGTTGTGTCCGCACTTCGAGATACGCCTGACTCTTCACGAGCTCTCCGAGTTTCTTCTTCCCATAATTCCGGGGGTCGAACTCCGGATTTGCCTTGGTGATCAGGCTTCCGACAGCACCGAGAAACGCCCAGCCATCGTCTCCGGCGGCTGCGGCCACAGCCCCCGCCAGGATCTCTTTGAGCGGGGTCTGTCCGATCGGCGGGGGTGCAGGCGGCTCGGAAGGCGCCCTGAGGATTTCGGTGAAAATAAACCGGTTACACGCCGCAACAAATGGCTTGGGCGTCTTCTTTTCGCCGAACCCATAGACCGAGAATCCGGACTCCCGGATCCGGGTGGCCAGTCTGGTGAAGTCGCTGTCCGAAGAGACCAGGCAGAAACCGTCGACTCGACCGCCATGGAGCAGATCCATCGCGTCGATGATCAGCGCGGAGTCGGTTGCGTTCTTGCCTGTAGTCAGTCGGAACTGCTGGATCGGCTGGATGGCAAGCGAATGCAAATGCTCCTTCCAGCCGTTGAGGTTCTGGGTCGTCCAGTCGCCGTAGGCACGCCGCACGGTCGCTGTGCCATATCGACCGATTTCCGCCATCAGCTCGGCGGCCACCGAAGGCTGGGCGTTATCAGCGTCGATGAGTACCGCCAGCCGGTCGGAGTTGAAGTCAGCCATTGCACCATTGTAAGGGCGCCTGCCGGCGAGTCGCCAAACCTTATGCCCCGGGATTTGGTGGGCCCGGTAGGATTCGAACCTACGACCAAGGGATTATGAGTCCCCTGCACTAACCGCTGTGCTACAGGCCCATCAATGACTTACGAGACTCTGGCGTCTAAGCATCCATCCGATGATACCGAGAATTACGCCACTTTCGGACAGTTGCCTTAGACACGCATGCCAAGGGCTTTCCGCCACCGACGAAGCACATAATACATGCGTCGGTTGCTTAGACTTCGACCGACGACTTCATGGTATTGCCAGTCGTCGTGCTCTGTACGGTCGAGGTCGCGGTATCTGCAATGTCGATAGTGAACGTGACGGTCTTTGTTGCGTTGCCGTTTGTCGATTCAGTAAGCGTCCACACTGGCGACGTTGAGCAGTTCACGTAGGAGCCCTCCGTCCCCCCGGTAAAGGCCGAGCCGCCGGTCTTCGTGACCTTGACCTTGTACAGGCCCGCGTTGCCGACCGGGTCGCACCACTTCGCACCCTTGACATTCGCCCCGCCGGTCGAGGTCCGATATACGTACCCATCCGCCCCGATCTCGAAAGCCGTTGTCGCGTCGGTGGGGGAGACTGTGCTGCGTGTCAGGTTGATAGCCGGGGCCGTAATCACGTCGCCCACGTCGGCGCGGGCGAACGCGACCGACACGTCTACTGTGTACGTAGCGGAGGCCGAGTCTGTAACGGTGCAGCGAAACGTTGCGGACTTCGTGGCGCCGTCCGACATGCTGACAACGGAAAAGGCTGTAGTCGCCGCGCTGCTTGAAACCGCAGAGACATCTGCAGAGCCGCTAACGCGCGTCCATGCGTAGGTGTAGCCCGGCGTGCCGCCACTCGGAGTCACAGTCACCGAGCCCGACGTGGCCGAACTGGAACCGCTGAACGTATGGTCAATGCTGCCAGGAGAGGCCGACCCGCTCAGAGACGATCCGGTAGCAGATGCCTTGCCCGGAAGGCCGTTCGTAGCCGGGACGTTCGACGACAGGAAGGCACCGCGCTTCGCGCGAATCCAGTAGTACCGCTGCGTGGTGTCCGTGCGTGGCAGCGTGTAGTTGTTGTTCGTCGTGACGGCTACGCGGGCGGCATCGGCGAATGGGGAACCGGCCGTGTGCTCGGAAAGCTCAAACGTCGTGCCGGGCTGGAACGGGTCCGGCAAGTCCCACGAGAACACGATAGCCGAGACCGTACCGAACGCAGAGAAGTTCGTCGGTGGCGCCAGCGAATCAGGCACAGTGCCAGATGCCGATGCGCCAGTATCCGTAATGTAATCGGCCGTCGGCGGGTCCGTGTACGACCCGGAGCTAACGCGGCGAAGGTCGAGTTTTACAATGCCTTCTTCCGTGGCCTCTTTGCCAACGCAACGGAACACAACGGCGTTGTAGCCGAGTTCATCAATAGTCAGGCTTACTGTCTGCCAGAGCCCCACGCGGTAGCAGCCGAGATTTCCGGGAAAATGCACGGTCTCCATGTCGTTAGACAGGTTCAAGTGGAGTTCCGCAATGCGCTGCGCGCGATACTTGTTCGTCGTCATGGGCAGTGTGATATCTCGCCAGAGTTCCTTCCCTCCGTCGCGCGTAACGTATCCGGTATCGCGACGCGGGCGGAACTCCGTGAATGTCCGCTGATCGAGGCTGTAATAGACACCGCGAACGGCGTTGTACCGATCCGCCCGGGGGGTCGATACGACCGCCGCAAGGTCCCCCGCCAAGTCGTCTGCCGTCAGCGTGATAGTCGGGGCCTCATAATCGCCCGAATAGATGGAGTATATACCGCCAACGCAGACGGTCTGCCCCGCTGCGGACGTGTCGAGTGTGTCTATATTCTCGGCCAGCTGCGCGCCAGTCGAGAGCACGCCGTCGCATGTGTACCGGGCCTGCGCTCCAGACGGGGGCGCAGAGCCGCCAGAGACGGACTCGTCGTCCACGTTCGCCGACGCGATGACTGAATCCCAATCTATAAGGTCTGCGTCAACGCCATAGCCAAGATGGCCCATAAGCGCCGGGTTCTTCACGTCATAGCAAAGCGACCCGCCCACGAGGTACGAGGCCCGGCAAAGCGTCGGGTTGTTCGACCACTCCCACGTTGTCGGATCGTCAACGCGATGCGAGCCACTGCCCCCCTTCGTGGAGTCCTTACGGGGGTCATAAAGTCGCTGTCCCTTGACGAGTGCCCGCACTTCCTGCGGAGCGCCAGACGGGTATACGTCCTGATCGAAGGTATAGCGAACGTGCAGGTACGCCACGCCGCGCCCGCGATGGTCAGAGGTCCACTCAGTGAAGGCACCGTCTAGAACAGTGTCGGCCGTCTGGTCGGAGCGTCCCAGGTACTTCCAGATGTAGCACTTGCCGGCAAGCGCCCCCGTGGTGACTTCCCCTGTGGTGCCGTTCCACGACGAGTTCGGAACGTGGTTGTCGTCAAGCCAGATATCGTCTATCGCCTCGACCTGGTGGCGTGCGAGTTCGTAAACTACGTGCAAGTACGTGTTCTTGTCGCCACTGGACCCTTTGAAGACTTCCCGGCCCGGCACGTCCCGCTGTCCGAATACCATTGCTCCGGGCTCTGTGCCGGACCACGCAGAGGTTACTTCCAGCGGTTGCGGAGACGCCCCCCTTTGCTTGCCGGCAAGGGCCTTGGACGCGAGGGACAGGACTTGGTTAATGACAATAGCTGTGAAGACCTTTACCGCTGCGGCTTTGAGCGCGACCACAGTAAAGGCTTTCGCGATAACGGGCACCAGCGAAGGCACTAGCCGACCCTCCACGCGAGGGAGGCGCGGGAACGCGGGACGAATACGAGCCCCGCAGCGCCGTAACCCACGACGTTTTGCCCGGTGCAGACACACGCGCAACCGTCGGCGATGCACACGTCCCCACGGCCCATTTGCGCTGCGGCCATCGGCCCGCCGAGTGCCGCGGTAATCAACCCCTCAAGACCCCCGAAGCCGTCAAGCAATGCTTGGGCGCCCGCCTCGTCTTCGTATGAGCCGAACGCCACGGAGGGGTCCTCCCCCGTAGTGGCTGCGATAGCCCCCGCGATGAACTGGCAGCAGTCGGCAGTGCCCCATGCAAAAGGCGTGTTGCGCTTCGATTCGATGTACTGCGTAAGCAGCTGAGGCCAGTTGTCCAGTCTCATCTTGATACCAGCCTTGGGATACCGGTACCGCCGCCGCCGCCCCCGACACTGCCGCCCGAGTACACGCGATTGCCGCCCCAATAAATCGTCTTGCCCCGAAGGTTCGGCCCTTGGTCGAAGAACCTGTCTCCCGAAAAGAATCGCTGCTCCGTCGCGTCGGTCGAGTAGAGCGGCTTCGCGCGATTCCACGCGGCAAGGTCGGTTTCGCAGTGAAGGGAAATGATGTTGCTTTCGCCAAGGGCGATTTCGATATGCGACATGATCCCGACGACGGCGTTAGATACGCCGATCAAGGAATCGTCTTCCCTGAACCACGCGAGACGCAACCAGACCTTGCGGCCGAAGTAGTCGCCCGGATCGCGGGCAATGGCAATGAGGGCGGAGTCCACCCCCGACATGGAAATAACAAGGCCGTTCGGCTTGCTCTCCGCCGCGTCGCGCAGCGGGTCTATTCCCACCATCACACCGACAGGTAGGTAAGATTTCCCGCCGTAACTGACCGGATGCGCCCGTGTGGTGAGGTAGTACGGGGCGCCGTCGAAGTCGAAGAACGCGAGCCACCCGATGCACTGCTCGGCCTTGACGATCTCCGCCAGGACGTTGTTATCCGTAATCGGGTTAGCCATCCAAGGCTTCCTCAAACGTGAACTGATAGGACGACGTACCGGGACGCGCAGACCACGACATCACGTCACCCACGAGGCGCATACGGGCCATCGGCCGGTTGAAGATCACGGGCTCGTTATCGGCAAACGGGGTGCGAATGTTCGGGGAGATGGACAACTGACCGCGCCCGGCCGCGTCACTGTCGAGAGGCGCTATAAGCTTGAAGAACTGGTTGCCAATCTGGCACCAGTCGCCGGCACAGGCTAGGTTTTGAGTAGAGACCGGCAGGCCCTTGATATTGAGAATTGCGCCCGGCTGCGCGGCGCCGCCTGCGAGTGCGGAAGCCGTGGTCTGTGCGCCGATGGTCGGCACACTCGACCGCGCGGCACCGAGGCGCCACGCAACAATACTGGACGAGCCGTCCCCCGCGTAACCGCCAACCCCGCCGCTCGTCATTTCGGCATATAGATATATGTCTGCGCTTGACTGGACATTTGCGACGAGAGCACAGAACCACCACCCGGCGCCAATGGGCACCGAGAAGGCCCGCGCATTCGTAGCGCCCGCGCCGTTCGTCCCGACGCTCGCTACAGCGCCGGTTCCGAGGTCGAAATATGCTTGTGCGTAATCGGTCAGGGACGCATTCCCGACTACAAGGCGCAGGTCTCGTGCGCCGGTTCCCCGACGAAAGAACCCATAGCCGACAATAGCCTCCGCTGCCGTCGCCCGCGTGCCTTGCTGGCCGATGTAATGCTGCGCATTCGCGTTGTCCTCTACCAACACGTCGGCTGTCGCCGTGCCGTCGGGGGCTGTTGCCGCGTTTTCCGAAACGGTCAAATGCGCCTTCGCCCACGCTGCGTTGCCCAACTGGTCCGAGTAGGGCAACGCGTTCGGGCCGTTGTCCACAAGGGCGCAGCGGGAGAGGGACGCGAAGTTACACTCCAGCCAGTCGCCCGTAACGGTCACGGTGCCGTCTCCGTCGTAGACGGCCGGATAAGCGGCCCCTGCATTCGTGGTTAGGGGGAAGATGGATTTCTTTAGCAGCCCTTGCGCGTCGGTGCTGTAGTCCGCCCCGCCCGCGTAAGTGCCTAGCGTCAGTCCCTTGCGATTACGCGCGCCGAGAAAGCCACGCATCACGAGCGGGGCGTATTGCGTGGCGGCTGGGGCTTGGGAGATTGCAGGGGCGGCGCCCGATACGCGATTCGCCGTGAGCCGTAGCACACGGTCGGCAACCGTCAGCGTCCCTTCCTGCACATTCCACCCCGTCGCACCGTTAGAGAAGTCGGCGTTTGTGAAAAGTTCCGACGCGGGGAATGAGCCGCGCAGCGCTCCAGGCACGGGCACCCACACGCGGGCGTTCTTGTTGCGAATGGACGCAATGAACGCTTCCGCGATGGCCTGCTCGGCTACGCTCGCGTTGTTGCTCGCGTCCTCGACCGTCAGCGTGAACCGCCAGCGGTCGCCTGAGCGGTCAAGCGTCTGCGCCTTCCCCGTCAGTGGGCTTACCGCCTCGCCCGCGTTGCCGACGAGTCCGGCGTTGAACGACGAAACGCGCAGGGCGCGCGGCCAGATCACTTCCCGTGCCATTACAACTTCCCTCGTCTGACTTCGTCCCGGATGCGCGCCACGGCATCGTCGCTGGCTTGCTTCATTACAGCGGGAAGCATCTTTACCGCGTCCTCCGTTGCGCCCCGCGCATCAATGTTGATCGTTACGGACGTTCCGCCCGCGCCGTTCGGGACGATTGAACCGCTACGGGCGGGGACGAACAGTTCCGGGCCCGCCTCGCCCACAAGGTATGGAGTACCGGCGCTTACAGGCCCGCCACCCTCGCGCTTACCGCCGAAGATGCGGCCGAAGAACCCGCCGACGATATCGCCAAGGCCGAGGCCACCATCCTTCTTGCTGCCGAATATCTTCGCTGCCGTTTGCTCTGCGACAATTCGCCGGATGACATCGATGAAGCCCTTCAACATTCCCTTTAGGCCCCGGTCGAACGGATCGAACAGGAAGTCCGCGAAGGCATCCTGCATGTTGCGCGCGGCCTGCTCTGCATAGATCGACATCTCCCCGAAGCCGTCCAGCGCCACGCCGACGGTGCGTTCTACACTGTCTGCCACCGCCTCCATTGAGTCCTTTAGGTTCTGGTCAAAGCGGTCATTGAAGTCCCAGAACATTTCGCGAACGCTCCGGTGAGCGTTCGCCACAATTTCGTTCCACTGCTCTTGCGCCTCGTAAGCACGTTGCAGGCTCTTTACGTAGTCGTCGAATGCCTGCTCCGCTTCCTTGGCCGCCTGCGCGGCTGCCGCCTGTGCGTCGCGCTTGTTCGCAGCGTCGAGGAGTTCCTTGTACTTGTCCGGTCCGTTCTGCGCGTCCTTCAACTTCTGCGCCGCGATTGCAGCCGGCATCTTGCTTGCGACGAGGTATTGGTAATCCTCTTTCAGCGTGTCTTCGTGCTTGTAGAACCCGAGACGTTCGTACCGCCACCGGTCCATCTTCTGCAGCGCGGCCAGAGCCTCATAGAAAAAGGTCTTAATCTTGATACTGCCAGCCGCTACGACATCAGCCGTCCTTTGCACAGAGATAGCCAGCTCTGGGTTCCGCAGCGCCTCGTTCAGTTTGTTCTGTGCCTCTATCGCCGTCTGGCCTGCCGACCACATGCCCTTAAGGGCCATCTCGCCTTCCGCTACGGCCTTCGCAAAGTCCTTGTTGCTTTCGGCCAGGTTCTTGATGGCGGAGTCAGCTTGACGTGATAGTGAGCACGGCCATCTATTTTGGTGGGCAGAGCGCGATATTCGATCACGTTTGATGATGGTTTGAAGTGGATCCCCCTCGGGGATCTTGATCACAAGATCCCCTCGGGAGAGTCTCCGGTTTGCCACAACCAAGGAGACCAACGAAGTGTGCCACGCGCTACTGCAAGATCCCGCCTTTTTTCGATTCCTGCAGCGCATTGACGAGGAGTTCGCGGCCGAGATCCGCCGCGGGCGTTGCGGTCACTGTGCCGGAGCGCTGCACTGTGCTGACTATCCCCGTAAACCGCGTGGCTGTCCGGCGTCGGTCATGGAGGACTATTCCTCGCGGTTCAGCTTCACCTGTGGGCGTTGCGAGAAGCGAGCGACGCCGGCCTCGGTGCGGTTTCTAGGCCGCCGGGTGTATCTGGCGGTGGTGTTGATGCTGGTGTCCCCGCGCGGGGCGGCTCAGGGCCGAGCCCTGTGCGAGCTGTTCACGATCCCGCAACGCACGCTGGGTCGGTGGCGCACCTGGTGGATCGAGGACTTCCTGCGCACGCCGCTCTGGCAATCGAGGCGCGAACGCTTTGCTGTTGTGATCGACAGCGCACGACTGCCGGTGAGCCTGCTGGAACGGTTTGAGGCGCTCGTCCCGGCGGATCGGATGATGCAGTTACTGCGCTTCATGTCGCCGTTGAGCACGCGCGCCATGATCTGGTAATCCGAAGGGCGCCGCCGACCCGCAGAGGATGCCGATAGCGGTTGGCCGACGGGCTTTGTAGCCTGCGTTCCCCATGAGCGATGCCGAGCGTGGTGTCGCAGTGGGAGTGATGTTGAGTTCCAATGACGATCTGCCACAGCGGGATCGCTGGGCGCGGCTGCGCTTTGCGATCATCGGACCGCTCCTGGCCGCACCGCCGGCGGACGGCGAGTTACAGACGGCGTTGCGCGACTTGGCGGTGAAGCGCTGGCGCCATCCGTTCACCGGACTTGAAGTGCGCTTCGGCTGCTCGACGTTGGAGCGCTGGTACTACGCCGCCAGGAACGCCGACGATCCGGTACGGGCACTGCGCAATCACGTGCGCCGTGACATCGGCCGCTTCCCCAGCATCTCGAGCGCCGCCGCGCAGGCGCTCGCCGAACAATACCGTCAGCACCCGGCGTGGACCGCACAACTACACGCCGATAACCTGCGCGTCACGCTCGCCGCCGCATCCGAGGGTCGGTGTCCCTCGTACCCGAGCGTACGGCGGTACTTGAAAGCGCAGGGCATGAGGCGGCAACGCCCGGTCAGACGGCAGAGCGCGGGCGCGATCGCCGCGCGCGATCGCGTGGAATCGCGCGAAGTGCGCAGCTACGAAGTCGAGCATGTGCTGCAGTTGCTGCATCTGGACTTCCATCACGGCTCGCGCAAGGTGCTCACCCGGCGCGGCGAATGGATCAAACCGCTCCTGGTCGGCTTCATCGACGATCGTTCGCGCTACCTGTGCCACGCGCAATGGTATGGGAGCGGGGGGACAGAACAGCTCGTCCACGGCCTGTGTCAGGCGCTACAGAAGGTGGGCCTGCCGCGCTCGCTGATGAGCGACCGCGGCTCGGCGATGATCGCGGCGGAGTTCACCGCGGGGCTGCACACCCTCGGTATTTTGCACGTGCCGACGCTGCCGTACTCACCTCATGTGAACGGGAAGCAGGAAAATCTCTGGGCTCGAGTTGAAGGGCGGCTGCTCGCGATGCTGGAGGGTGAAGCGAGCTTGACCTCGAGCAGCTGAACCTGGCGACCCAGGCCTGGGTCACGCAGGAATATCACCGCACCGAGCACCGCGAGATCGGCGAGACCCGCTCGAGCGCTACCTCGCGGGCCCCAACGTCGGACGCGAGTGCCCAGCCAGTGAAGCCCTGCGCGGCGCCTTCCGCATCGAGGTCAAGCGCCGCCAGCGTCGTTCCGACGGCACGGTGAGTCTGGAAGGCCAGCGCTTCGAGATCCCGTCCCGGTATCGCCATTTAGGCGAAGTGCATCTGCGCTACGCGCGCTGGGACTTGAGCCGCGTCGATCTGATCGCTGCGCGCTCGGGCACGATCCTCTCCCCGTGCGCCCGCTCGACAAAGCGGCCAACGCCGATGCCCTGCGCCGACGCGTGGAGCCGACCACCGCAGCGGCACCGATGCCGGCGAGCGGCATCGCACCGCTCCTCAAACAGATGATCGCCGACTACGCCGCCACGGGGCTGCCACCGGCGTATTTACCCACCGATGACTGAAGGAAATCCCCGTGAATCAACAGCTCCTCGCTCTGTACGGCCTGAAATGGAACCCGTTCACCCCGGAGGTGCCGACCGAGGCCCCTCTATGTTCCGCCGAAGGTCGAGAACTTCTGCTGGCGCATCGAGCAGGCGCACCTGCGCGAGGGCGGCTTCGCGCTCGTGCATGGCGATCCCGGTTCCGGCAAGAGCGTCGTCATGCGCCTGCTCGCCGAGCGCCTCTCGCGCCTCGCTGACCTCTCGGTCGGCGTCATCCACCATCCGCAAAGTAACCTGAGCGACTTCTACCGCGAGCTCGGCGACATCTTCGGCATCTCCATCCGCGTCAGCAACCGTTGGGGCGGCTTCAAGGCGCTGCGCGCCCGCTGGCTCGATCACCTCGGCTCGGCCAGCCGTCGCTCCGTCATCTTGATCGATGAGGCGCAGGAAATGAGTCCGATGGTGCTGAACGAGTTGCGCCTGCTCGCTTCCGCCCGCTTCGACTCCCAGTCGCTGCTGTGCATCGTCCTCTCGGGCGATGCACGCCTGCTGGAGAAGCTGCGCCGCGAGGAGCTGATCCCGCTGGGCTCGCGCATCCGCACCCGCCTGGCCACCGAGATCGCCACTCGTGAGGAACTCCTCGCCTGCCTCGACCACCTGCTCGGCGCCGCCGGTAATGCCAGCCTCATGACCAGGGAGTTGCGCCACACGCTGTGTGATCACGCCGCCGGCAACTATCGCATCTTCATCTCCATGGCGGCGGAGCTCCTCATGACCGCCGCCCAGCGCGAGCTTACCGTGCTCGATGAAAAGCTCTACCTGCAGGTCTTCGCCCCGCCCGAAACGCAGCGCTCACGCCGTGCCGCCGGCGCACGTTGAGGCGGGGCCCCATGCACAACCTGAACGACGATCCAGATCTGTTCGTGTTCTCCGCGCTTCCTGACGAAGCGGTGATCGCCATCAATGACTTCATCGAGGAGCTCTACACCCGCTTCCAGAATCACTACTTCGCCCAGATGCATCGGTACGATCACGACCATCGTGCCGATCCCGACGACGGCCAAATCGCTCTGCCGCTGGATGGCCCGCCGTTCTGAGGGGCAACCACTCATCCGGCGGTCGCCGAAAATCGCGTTCGCCGATGGTCCATCATCAATCGTGAAAATCAGACCATCAAATCAGCTGACCGCTCTCAATAGCGCCCCGAACGCCTTGAAAGCCGCGAACACGGCGCCGCCCGCGCCAATTAGCTTGCCGACGTTCGCCAGGTTTCCGGCGATGCTCTTTACCGACCTGTCGAGGTCGCGGAAGTTGCGCTTAGCGGAATCTATCGCCGCTTTCGTCTTGTCACTCGCGGTAATGCTGTAGCCGGTAGAGGCCGACATTAGACGCCCTCGCGCGCCCAGATGGCGCGCAATGCCCGGATGAACTCAAGGGGGAAGCGTTCGTTAACCGTCCTGTTCATATGCTGCGTAATCTCGTCTTTGGCGAAGGACTTAGGCAGCGACGGGCCGTAGACCTTCTCGACTGGCAAGCGGGCCTTGCCTACGCGACGCTGCACGATTTCCTCGGATTGGACCCACCCGATTTCCTGTGATGGGGACCACCCGATTTCCTCAGTTGGGGACCACCTGCGAGCCATGGATGGAGTGGTCCGCGGATGTTCAGATTGGCGTTCAGTGCTGGTGTTCGGAGGCTGTCGCGGTCGTCGTGGCCGGCGTGCCGGGCCTGGCTGTCGCACCCTGCGTGGGTAACCACGCAGGAGACGGCAGCATGGGGCTTCGCAGCATGACGGTGCATCGGTACGAGGAGATCCGGCGGCGGCTGGCCGAGGGCCGCAGCCTGCGCGAGATTGCCCGCGCCCTGGGCTGTTCGCGGCGCACGGTCCGCGAGGTACGCGACGGCGAGCGCCGCTCACCGGACGCGCCGAAGTCGCCGCCCGATCCGTTGTGGATGTCGCAGATCGACTGGCCGACGCTGATCCACGATCTGGGCCTGGGTCATCCGCTGAAGTTCCTGTGGGAAGAGCGTGCCCGGCAGCTGACCACGTACCCGAACTTCTGGAAGCAGTTCTACCGCAAGTTCCCGCAGTACCGGGAAGCCTCGGTCACGGCGCGCGAGTTCGAACCCGGCGAGCGTGTCGAGGTCGACTACGCCGGCGATCCGATCGCGTGGATCCATGTGCCGACCGGCGAGATCCGCAAGGCCTGGGTGTTTGTCGCCGGGCTCGGCTTCAGCCAGCTGCTCTTTGCCTGGGCGGCCGAGGACATGAAGAGCCGCAACTGGCTGGCCAGTCACCGGCGGATGCTGCCTATTACGGCGGCGTCCCGCACGTGACCGTGCCCGATTGCCTGAAGCGAGGGCGTACTCAAGTGCCACCTGTATGACCCGGACCTGAACCCTGCCTATGCACAGCTGGCCGCCGATTACGCCACGGCCGTGGTGCCGGCGCGGCCCGACCACCCCAGGGACAAGGCGATCGCAGAGGGACTGGTCAAAATCCTCATGCGGTATGTGCGCTTCCGCTACCGGCGCCGGCGCTTCACCTCGATCAGCGAGATCAACACGGCGTTGGCCGAGTGCATCGAGCACATCAACGAGCGACGTCACTCGCGCTTCGGCGTCTCGCGCCGCGAGCGCTATGAGACGGTCGAGAAGGCCGCCCTCGGGCCGCTGCCGATCGGTGACGTGGACTGTGGGGAGTGGAAGGAGGCCAAGCTGCACGCTGACTGCTACGTCTATGTCGAGGGCGACTACTACAGCGCCCCGCACATCCACCGGCACAAGAAGCTGCGGATCAAGCTCACCGAGAACCAGGTCGAGATCTTCCTGCGGCTCGAACGCCTGGCGATCCATCCGCGCAGCCGCCATCGCAATGGCCGGCGGATCAAGATCGACGCGCACTTCCCGCCCGCGTCCCAGGCCTACTACGAGGCCACCCCGCAGAAATTGCTGTCGCAGTCCCGCTTCATCCACCCGGAGCTGAACCGGTTGTTCGTGGAGCTGTTCAACGCCGACGTGTTCGGCAACATCCGCCGCTGCCAGGGGTTCGTCAGCCGCTGCACCAAGGAAATCCACCGCAGCGGCCACGAGCTCGCCAGCGAACGCATCGCGGCGGCCATCGCGAGCATGCGGCGCTGCAACAAATACCGCCTGACGTACTTCCAGGCGCTGCTCGAGCAGGCCCGCAAACAGGCCGTCTCGCCGCCGGCCGGACGCGAGATCGTGCGCCGCCCCGGCAATCCCATGCTCCGCTACGCCCGCGCCACCGATGACGCTACTTCCGTTCCGCCCACCTCAACCCAGGAGACCTTGGACCTATGAGTACCGCGATCGCCAAAAACCTGATGGCCGAGATGAAACTGCTCGGGCATGCTCGGCGCCGTCGACAAAGCCCTGCACGACGCCACGCGCGAGAAGACCAGCTACAGCGAACTGCTCGATACCCTGCTGCAGGCCGAAGCCGACTACCGGCAGGAGCGCAAGACCGGGTATCGCATCAAGGCCGCGAAGTTCACCCTGCGCCCGGCGTTCGAGGACATCGACTTCACCGCCAGCCGCTCCATCAGCAAAGCACAGATCAAGGAACTCTACGGCCTGCAGTGGCTGCACGATGCCAGACCCGTGCTGCTGATCGGACCCACCGGCGTCGGCAAGACGTTCATCGCCCAGGCCACCGGGCTCCATGCCTGCGCCTGCGGCATGTCGGTGCTGTACATGACGCTCACCACCTGGCTCGAGAATCTGGCACTGGCCCGCTCCAGCGGCACCTACCTGCGTTACCGCGACAAGCTCGCCAGGCCCGAGCTCGTCGTCATCGATGACTTCGGACTGCGAAAACTCTCGGCGACCGAGGCCCAGGATCTGTGCGAGCTGCTCGAGGAGCGATCCATCGACAAGTCCACTCTGTTCACCACACAACTGCCGCTCGATCACTGGAGCGAGGTGATCGCCGATCCGGTCATCGCCGACGCCATCCGCGACCGCCTGGAACACTCCGCACTGGTCCTGAACATCACCGGCGAGAGCTACCGCGGCGTCAAAGCCCGAAAACTTGCCAGCAAGCGAAAGGATGCCTAAGAATCGTCGCCTACGGCTCCGCCGGTGACCCCTTCATGGTGGTCCCCAACTCGCGAAATCAGCCGGTCCCCATCGGGGAAATCCTGCAACGCAGTGCGACACTACGGCCTTTAGGTATGAAGGTACGGGGATAGACGCGGGCTCTGCGCCACGCGCGGGAGAGAACACCGTCGCGTGTCTGGCGCCCGCTGTATGCGGCAATGGAAGGGGCGGAAGGGTGCGCTACCACGTCAACGCGCAGACTGTCGCCGTGGGCTTTGCGCATCTTCAGACGATTGGCCACCGAGGCGCGCTGCAGGCCGAACCTGTCGCGGAGTTCGCGGATTACGCGGGCGCGCACAGTTGCGCCTACCTTGTTGAGGGCTAACACGGTTGCCTTCTCGACGGCTTTCGGGTGCGCATTCAGGGACCGCATGATTTCCTCAACGGACCCTTTAACAGATACTTCCATCAGTCTCTCAGCAGCCGCTTTACGTAGAACGGGACCGCGAGAAGCCCGAGGGCTATTGACATGATCGACGAGACCGTAGCGAAGACCGGCTGATGCGCCATCGCCCACGCCACGACGGCACCGACTACGCACCCCACAGCCTCGCAGGCAGCCTTAATTTCTTGATCCATTGCTGTTACCTGTCTCGCGCTGCGGATACGCCAATCTCTACAGCACTCATTAGCTCCGCATACGCCTGTGGTTGATCGGACACGCCGCCCGCCAGCCACAGGTTCCCGTTCTTGTAGTGCCGATATATTTTCAGCACGTCCGACATATCACTTGGCGCGTGATATGTCGGGCATTCAGAGGTAGGTTCGTATCCCTTGAGGGACCACGCACGCGGTATCGGGTTGATGCCGCCCTTGCAGTTGCAGCTCCCGCAATTGGTCCAGCCCGGCGTTACGGCTGCGGCGACGCACCGGGCGACGTAGGGACCGGGACCGACGACCGGTCTAGTACGAACGCGCCGAGCGCTACGAGCAGCGCCGATGCCGAAGGGTGCGAAAACAACCGGTCCATTTCCCCGACAGAAAACGGCAGTTCCACGCCGGTCTCGTCTGTTACTCCGCGCCACCCCTTGACGCAGAACCGGCACAACTTCGCGTAAGCCTCGCCTATATCACTGTCGAGTGCAGCATAGACCGAGATGCGCTGCGCAGCCGTGAGGGGCGAGACAGTGAACTCGGCCCCGTCGTGCTCGAATACCGCGTCTTCTAGTTTGTTAAGAATTCTCATTTGAATTGCAGGCTCAGTTCGTCACTCGTGGTGCTGTTCGGCCCAAGCATGAACCTGGAGACCGACTGCCGTATGCCGTCCACTTCGCCGGGCGACACGTCAACATAGGTCGCCTTCGGTGCGCTGAACGACCAAATATTCCCGGCCGTGCCAACGTCTCCGGTTGTGATTGCACGGGCTGTACCGGCCACAAGGTCACCCCACGGGGAGATAGTGGCGATCAGTTCGTTATGCCGGGTCAACTGGAAAGACGGAGCGCGTTCGGCAATGGTTACCTCGCCGTAGCCGTCCGCAGCGTTCATATCGGCCGGTGTAATCACGCTGTTTCCAAGGTCGAGAGAAAATGACTGGACCGCGCCTTTTACGGAGTTCACGGTAACGGTAAGGTTCTTCATGGTTACCGGGACCGTCGAATCGAACGTCGGGGACGGGAGATTCTGTGTAGTCGGCACCGCGCTATGGCCCGTCATCGTGAACGAGAGAACGGGAATGCCGCCAGCTTCCGCCGACAGCGAGAACGTGCCGCGGCAACCGGTCAGGATATGGCGAACCTGCGAAGAACCCGCCGCCGCCGCCTCGAAATAGTAGATGGTGCAGGACGTGCCGCCGCCGTTGTCGGGCGCGTAGGTCTCCGACGTGCTCGCAACATTCGTCCCTTTGAGGCCGCACGCTTCGAGGAGCGCGTCGAACTCAGGGGCCGTGCCCGCCGCGCCCGCGCCCTTAAGCTCGACTTCAAACGTGAGCGTCTTCAACCCGCCGCCGTAGACGGGGGGCAGCTGGCCGAGACCGCGACCCATTGCCGGCCGATCCGACATACGAAGCCCTGCGGAAGCGACGGAGACGTTACGCACGAGGATTGCGTCCCCGTTGCCGGGCGTTGAGTCCGTGCCGTAGGTAGTCTCAGCTTTCGCCAAGACAACCTCACTGCGGATTAGTCCGTGTGCCATTTTCTTAGTCCCCCGTCGGGTCTGTGACCGAGCAGCGATAAACAACGTGCCACTGCGCGACCATTTCCCCGCTTACTCGTTTGGTGTCTACGTTCAGGTCCGGGGCACTGGCCCCGCCGTAGCGCGTATCAATGATGTAGGTCTTGCCGAGCGCCACGTCGGCCTGTAACGCCTTGTGTACGTCGGTACGCAGGCCCATGAGGGCCGAGATAACAGCCGCCTCCGTCGCCCCCGTGGCTAGTAGCTGCACGTTGAGCGTGAGGCGCGAATCAATAAAACTCATGGACGACTGCCCGTCATCCTCTAGGGGCCGGTCTTCCCCGATCCTCACGGAAATAGCCGGAAGCTCAGCCTGTGCAAGCGACAGCGTGCGATGCACGTAGACGTAGGCCGTTGAGCCCGTGTCTATGACCGCAGCCGCCGCGTTCACGATGAGCAGCGCGCGATGGTCGGCCATTACGCGACCCTCAACACAAGTCGAGTCCAGCCCGTACCGTCAGGCTCCGCCCGGTGCAACTTGTAATTGGCGCTGCGAACCGTGAGCGTCGAGGATTTGGTAACTGACGCGATGCCAGCATCTACCGCCCACAGCGCCATGAACGCGTCTTCGCCGTCCACCCCGTCAAACGAAGCAGACGCGAACTCCGCGTCCACGATTGCGGTAAACGATCCGCCCCCGGATATGGAGACGGACTCGCCGAACGCATCAAGGAACGCCAGGCGGTCATCCGAAGTTTCGAGCATTGGGAAAGGGCCGGGGTTTCTCCCGGCCCTCAGTCCTTACGCGTACTTCTTGGCGTAGCGAGCGCTAGCCGCGACCAGCGCACCGCCCGTGGCAATCGTACCCTTGATCTTGACGAACCCCTTGCACAGCTTCGCATCGAACGTGCGAGTCTGAATGTTCGGGTCATCGTTCGACGTGGTGACCTGATCGAAAGCCCCCTCGTTGAAAGTGACGGCTGCAGCGCCCGTGCCGCCGCCATCCGATGCGGTTTCAAGGGTCCAGTCAACCGTGCCAGCGTCGAGCACGCCCGCATGAGCTGTGACTTCGATTTCGCCGACGGCGCCGGCAGGAATCTGCACCCAAGCTCCAGTAGCAGCGGCCGTGTTGGCCGCGTCAACCGGAGCAAGCAGAGAGACGACGCCCGTAGCGCCGAAGTGAGAGGAGAAAGACATCTTCGTTTACCTCAAGTGAAGTGTTCGGGAGAGGGGCGAGCCCGAAGGCCCGCCCCGCGGGGGTCAGGTGACCGAGGTTGCGAGCGAGAACGCCGCGGCATGGCGAACAGCCACGTCGACGGAGTACAAAGCCCGCACGCCAATCTGCCCGGTGGCAAAGCCGTAGTGCGGGTCGACTTCGATTTCGAGGACCCCCCACTCCCCCACGACCAACTGCCCGAAGTCGCCGAAAAGCAGGTTTGCACTCGGCATCTGGTTCGACGCATGGGCCGCGTAGCCGTCCACCGAACCGTTCAGCAGCTTGCCTTCCCAGATCGGGGAGGCCGTATTGCTGAACTTCACGCGCGCCTTGAGCAGCCCCGCCACAGCCGGAGTCGTGACATAGGCTGCCGCGTCGCTCAGCGCATTGCTGCCCGCGCAGTCGGTCTGAAATTCGACGATGCCAGCGTAGGCAATGCTCGTGCCCGAGACCGAACCGATACCCGACGTGCTGATGATGCCGAGAGGCTGGCCCGCGTTGCCCGAACCCTTCAGCGCCGCCAGATCGACCGCGAGGCCCACGGCCTGGGACAAATCGTTCGTGACAAGTGCATCAACGGCCGGCGTGCTCTGAAGGAGCAGCTGCCGTGAGATTTCGGTAACCGCAATGGCCGTCTTCGGCGCAAGCGAGACCTGCCCAAGTGTCATGTTGGACGCACTGCCCGAGGCACCCTCGCCGACCCACGACACCGAAGCCGCAGTCAGCTGCTTTGGAATCGTCACGTTGCCGACAAGACCCGGCAGGCGGAACGCCCCCGCGCGGTACACCACCGAGGAATTGCGGAGCATGTCGATAAACGACATGCCACCGTTCGTGGTCTGCACGAGAGCGCCGCCGTTGGCGAAGCTCGACGCAGACATGGCACGCGCGCCGCGATGCTGGACTTCATTCGGAACGAAGATGCGCCGGCCATCGGCCATCTTGCCGGTACGCTTTGCGATTTCGCGCGAGCATTCCGCCTCAAAGCCAGCCTCCGACCAGTTGCCCTCGGCAGCCGCCTTGATGGCGCGGCCGAGCGAGTAGCGCCGGGCCTCGACATCCGACAGGCCGATTTCGGTAACCGACTTGGCGTTCTCAGACCGCGCCTTAAGAATCTGCATCAGGTCGCTGGACACCGCCTCAACGCTTGTGCCGCCAGTGATCCAGCGGGCCTGCACGTCTTCGGAAATGTTGTTTGCGCTGGCAAGGTTCTTGATCGCCCGCACGCGGGACGCCTCAAGCTCGGCTGCGCTGTTGTCCCCGCCGCTCACGACGGGCGCGTTCTGGTTTTCCATCTTTGCTTTCCTTGTGTTGGCGGGGGTGGCCTCGCCGTTCTTTGCGGCGAGAGCCGCGTTGTTTTCGAGCGTGCGGAATTGCACGTCGAAAAGTTCCTCATCGTGGGACCGCCCGATGCCTACTCTATGGTCGGCAGGCATCCTCACGATGCTGTACTCAATCGGGGTCCACTTCCGCGCAACGAAAGTCCCAGGTTCGGTTTCCTCGACTTCGTCAAGCACGTACTGCGCGGAGACGTTGCGAAGGCCCCCGGCAACCATCTTCCCGACCTCGCGGGCGCGCTCCGTGTCGAACAGGTGCGCTTCTACCCAGCTGCGCCCGTCCTTGATCTCGACACCGTCAACCATGCCGATAATGTCGGAGTGGTCCCACAAAAGGGGCAGCGCCCCTGTTTCGGCGCGTTCCAGATTCACCGCGCCGGGAGCGTGAGAAAGAATCTCCCGCCCGAAGGACCGCTGGACCGCTACCTCGGACGTTGCGGAGAAGTACAGGCGGGTTACGCTGTCCTTCTGCTCGCTGTCGATGTCTTCAACTTCAGTCCGCTTGTAGCTTGGTAGCCGTATCGTTTTCTTCATTCGATGCCTCCGGCTTCTTCTCCGCTGTTGCGGGGTCCGGTTTCGTTGCGACGAACGTCAGGCCGTAACTCGCGGCCAGTTCATTTTCGCGCGCCAGTTCGGCGAACACGTCCTCAACCGTGCGGCCATCGCCATTGGCGAGTGCAGCCGTGCGGCTCGTAAGGCCGTTGTTGATGGCCTCCACGTTCGCCGCGATATCTTTCTGCGGGTCCACGTACACAAAGCCGCGCGGGTAGAACATCGCCGCTTCGTAGGTCTCCATGTCGAGGGCGAACCTATCAACGGGGAGCGTCTTCAAAAGCCCCGACATCGCGGCTGTCTGCACGAACAGACGATGCAGCGGCTTTCGGAACTGGTTGATATAGGTCTGTTGCAAGGCTTTGAACGTATCCCGCGCAACTAGATTCTCAAGGCGCGCACTCGAATAGTTACTCTGCGAGTAGTCGCCCGACACGGACGTATACGGAAGGCCGATGCCGACCGCCACTTCGCGGTACTTGGAGCGCATGAACTCAGCGAATGCAGGATTGGGCGCGTTGACCGGCGAAGCGTTCAGCTTCTCGCCCGGAGCAAGACGCGTCACCATGCCCGGCTCCAAATTTACTTCGTAGGTGCCGTCTTCTTGCTGCTCAGCAAAACTCGCTTGGCTCTCTGGCGTTTCAATCGTGATCGGGCTTGCCGCCTGCACTCGAGCGCGGGCGATCTCCGCCGCTGAATATGCGTCTACGTCGGTCAGAGTCCGCAGTACCGCGTGGAGCATCGGGACGCCCCGTGTCTGCGGCCATCGCGAAGTCGGGCAGATATGCAGAATCTCCGAGGCCGGAACACGCTCAACCTTGTCCGTCTCCGAGCCGTTGCCCCATCGGGCTTCGCCGGGGTGGCGCGTGCGGACGTAGTACGCAACCGCGCGGCCGAATCGATCCACTTCTACGCCCATCTTCATAACGTTGCCCGGGGCCGGGCTCACGTTCGGGCCTTCCAGTTCGCCCGCGATCCGTTCAGCCTCTATCACTTCAAGCGACAGGGCGATTTTCGATCCGCTGGCCGCGAAGCGATGCACACGCACGAACACTTCTCCAGTCGCGACAACCTCCGCGAACAGAAGTCGTTCAAGGTCCGCAAACGAGTTGCGGGCGCCGATGTCAAGGCGGTCCTTGCAAGCGTTCCACGCTTGGCGAATGTCGTCGTTAACTCTGCGGTTCGGCTCGCCGTTCTTGAGCCACACGTCCGGGTCCATGCCGACGCCCGAGGGGCCGATCACGGAATTGACAAGCGATTGACGCACGCCTTGCGCTATCGCGTTGTCGCGAATTGCGGCCCGGCTGCGGTTGCGCATCGTCACAAGACTAGTTGCAAGCCCTTGGTCCTCAGAGCTGGTGTAAGGCTGCACGCCACCGAAGGACAGCCGCGAAGGCTGCCCCGCCGCATAGCTGCGTTTGGCAGCCGTCTCGCCGAGCAGCCAACGCGCAAGCCTCTGAACGGGGCTCATCCTGCCAACCTCACGCGGGCGAACCGTCCGAAGCCCGACGCACTGCCCGCTTCCTCAACCGCTACCTCGCGCCGAAGTCTGTCGCGCCAGTCCATCAACTCAGACGGGCTCATGCGCGACAGGCTGCGGCCCGCGATGGAAAGCGACAGCTGATCCTGCGACGCCTTGCCAAGGATCGTTGCCTCAAGAGCGTCTAGAACTTTGCGCTGCCACGGCCTGCGATCCGTGTTACCAGCCGCGGCCGGGTCAAGCACGACCTCGACCCATCCGGTTTCAACGGTTTCATAGACCGTGCCGTCGTTCAGCCGCACGCTGGCGAAATACTTTCCCGCGCTATATGCGCCAGTGGTAGCAGCGTTCGCCTTGAACTCGATAGCCGAACCGGTGAGCGTGCCCGCAACCGAAATAGACGCAGCCGTGTTTTCGAGGTACAGCACGCCCGCCGTGTAGTCACCGGCTGCAATCGACAGGCTCAACGTGTCGCCGGCAATGATCTTGGCGGGGAGCATCAGCGAACCTCGCCGCGCTTCTCAGCGTTGGCGTTCGACTGCCCGCGCAGATACGTAACGGCCGCCGTGAAGGCCAGCGCGTACTTCAGATGCGTCGGCGGGATAACGTCGGGCACAGAGGCAACCGCCGCAACAATGCCCGCTGCAACGGCAATGATGCGCGTTCCCTTCGTGCGCCAACATTCCTTGATCCTCGCGACCATTAAAATTCCCTCCAGCTGTGCCACGAGCTACGCGGTACGTTGACTTGCTTGAAGCCTCGACCCTTCCGGGTCGGCGGCTGTTGAGTAGGTACGGCAGCTTCGGTCGTCTCGACCCGCTGCTCTTGTTTTTCTTCTGCGACCTCCACGGGCTTGCGGGCGAAGGTCACCGGGCGCCGGGCGCGTCCATCGAGGACTTTCGAGCCGCCGCGGCCCACACAGGCCGCATAGGTGCAGGATTTCCCCGATGGGGACCGGCTGATTTCGCGAGTTGGGGACCACCATGAAGGGGTCACCGGCGGAGCCGTAGGCGACGATTCTTAGGCATCCTTTCGCTTGCTGGCAAGTTTTCGGGCTTTGACGCCGCGGTAGCTCTCGCCGGTGATGTTCAGGACCAGTGCGGAGTGTTCCAGGCGGTCGCGGATGGCGTCGGCGATGACCGGATCGGCGATCACCTCGCTCCAGTGATCGAGCGGCAGTTGTGTGGTGAACAGAGTGGACTTGTCGATGGATCGCTCCTCGAGCAGCTCGCACAGATCCTGGGCCTCGGTCGCCGAGAGTTTTCGCAGTCCGAAGTCATCGATGACGACGAGCTCGGGCCTGGCGAGCTTGTCGCGGTAACGCAGGTAGGTGCCGCTGGAGCGGGCCAGTGCCAGATTCTCGAGCCAGGTGGTGAGCGTCATGTACAGCACCGACATGCCGCAGGCGCAGGCATGGAGCCCGGTGGCCTGGGCGATGAACGTCTTGCCGACGCCGGTGGGTCCGATCAGCAGCACGGGTCTGGCATCGTGCAGCCACTGCAGGCCGTAGAGTTCCTTGATCTGTGCTTTGCTGATGGAGCGGCTGGCGGTGAAGTCGATGTCCTCGAACGCCGGGCGCAGGGTGAACTTCGCGGCCTTGATGCGATACCCGGTCTTGCGCTCCTGCCGGTAGTCGGCTTCGGCCTGCAGCAGGGTATCGAGCAGTTCGCTGTAGCTGGTCTTCTCGCGCGTGGCGTCGTGCAGGGCTTTGTCGACGGCGCCGAGCATGCCGAGCAGTTTCATCTCGGCCATCAGGGTTTTGGCGATCGCGGTACTCATAGGTCCAAGGTCTCCTGGGTTGAGGTGGGCGGAACGGAAGTAGCGTCATCGGTGGCGCGGGCGTAGCGGAGCATGGGATTGCCGGGGCGGCGCACGATCTCGCGTCCGGCCGGCGGCGAGACGGCCTGTTTGCGGGCCTGCTCGAGCAGCGCCTGGAAGTACGTCAGGCGGTATTTGTTGTAGCGCCGCATGCTCGCGATGGCCGCCGCGATGCGTTCGCTGGCGAGCTCGTGGCCGCTGCGGTGGATTTCCTTGGTGCAGCGGCTGACGAACCCCTGGCAGCGGCGGATGTTGCCGAACACGTCGGCGTTGAACAGCTCCACGAACAACCGGTTCAGCTCCGGGTGGATGAAGCGGGACTGCGACAGCAATTTCTGCGGGGTGGCCTCGTAGTAGGCCTGGGACGCGGGCGGGAAGTGCGCGTCGATCTTGATCCGCCGGCCATTGCGATGGCGGCTGCGCGGATGGATCGCCAGGCGTTCGAGCCGCAGGAAGATCTCGACCTGGTTCTCGGTGAGCTTGATCCGCAGCTTCTTGTGCCGGTGGATGTGCGGGCGCTGTAGTAGTCGCCCTCGACACAGACGTAGCAGTCAGCGTGCAGCTTGGCCTCCTTCCACTCCCCACAGTCCACGTCACCGATCGGCAGCGGCTGAGGGCGGCCTTCTCGACCGTCTCATAGCGCTCGCGGCGCGAGACGCCGAAGCGCGAGTGACGTCGCTCGTTGATGTGCTCGATGCACTCGGCCAACGCCGTGTTGATCTCGCTGATCGAGGTGAAGCGCCGGCGCCGGTAGCGGAAGCGCACATACCGCATGAGGATTTTGACCAGTCCCTCTGCGATCGCCTTGTCCCTGGGGTGGTCGGGCCGCGCCGGCACCACGGCCGTGGCGTAATCGGCGGCCAGCTGTGCATAGGCAGGGTTCAGGTCCGGGTCATACAGGTGGCACTTGAGTACGCCCTGCTTCAGGCAATCGGGCACGGTCACGTGCGGGACGCCGCCGTAATAGGCATACATCCGCCGGTGACTGGCCAGCCAGTTGCGGCTCTTCATGTCCTCGGCCGCCCAGGCAAAGAGCAGCTGGCTGAAGCCGAGCCCGGCGACAAACACCCAGGCCTTGCGGATCTCGCCGGTCGGCACATGGATCCACGCGATCGGATCGCCGGCGTAGTCGACCTCGACACGCTCGCCGGGCTCGAACTCGCGCGCCGTGACCGAGGCTTCCCGGTACTGCGGGAACTTGCGGTAGAACTGCTTCCAGAAGTTCGGGTACGTGGTCAGCTGCCGGGCACGCTCTTCCCACAGGAACTTCAGCGGATGACCCAGGCCCAGATCGTGGATCAGCGTCGGCCAGTCGATCTGCGACATCCACAACGGATCGGGCGGCGACTTCGGCGCGTCCGGTGAGCGGCGCTCGCCGTCGCGTACCTCGCGGACCGTGCGCCGCGAACAGCCCAGGGCGCGGGCAATCTCGCGCAGGCTGCGGCCCTCGGCCAGCCGCCGCCGGATCTCCTCGTACCGATGCACCGTCATGCTGCGAAGCCCCATGCTGCCGTCTCCTGCGTGGTTACCCACGCAGGGTGCGATAGCCAGGCCCGGCACGCCGGCCACGACGACCGCGACAGCCTCGAACACCAGCACTGAACGCCAATCTGAACATCCGCGGACCACTCCATCCATGGCTCGCAGGTGGTCCCCAACTGAGGAAATCGGGTGGTCCCCATCACAGGAAATCGGGTGGGTCCAATCCGAGGAAATCGTGCACATAGGCGTAGACGAAACAATCCAACTGCTCAACTGGCGCATCATCCGACACCGGCTGGAAGCGTCGCACCCTGCGACCGCCGACCATCTTGTAGATGATCTTCTCCCCCGATATCTGGTCAGCGTCCGCCTGATCGAACGTCGCGTCGAAGTGGATATAACCCGGGCCGTCGTCAAGGATTGAGCGCAGGCGCCCGTAGAGCAGATCCTTCGCCGTATCCACGCCGACGAGGAACAAGTCGCCGGAGGTCTTGCCCGCCTTGCTGGCAGCCTTCGGCCAAATCAACTTCCCGAATCCGGCAAAGCCCTTGATCGCCCACAGCCGATACTTCTTGCGGGTCGCACAGTAGCCGTACACGGTCTGCGTGAAGTGCCCGCCGGAGTCGATAGCCGCCGCCTCGATAATCAACTCCCGCCCGTCGTCGGTCACGTACCGTTTGCGGAACAGTTCGTCCAGATCGTTCCACAGGGACGGCGTACCGGGGTCGCCGCGCAAGACAACATGCTCCACGCGCCAGGCTTCTTCGTCCGCGCCCCACCCCCAAACGGAGACTTCAAGGCGGTTGCCCTGCACGTCCACACCGGCAGTCAGGAGCAATACGCCTTCGGGCAAACTCTGCGCCGTGTAGCTTTCCCTGCGGGCGACAAGGCCCGTCCCTTCAACGCCGTCGCCCTGCGACTCGAAAGGCTCGCCAAGGCTCGTGTTGACGAACGTCTTTAGCGTCTCGGGAAACTTCTTGTCCTGCTCGTACTGCGCGGCCATCCGGCCCCATGTCGAGAAGGGCGAGTAGAGCTCCGATATCCTGAACGACGCTATGCCGTTGAACCGGGCCGATGCGCGCCACTCGCCACGCGAGACCATGCCGTTCTTGTCAACTTCGTCAATCAACGTCCCGCAGTGTTCGCAGCAGTAGCGCGCGTCTTTCGGTGCGTCCTCGTCGTACTTGACCTGCGACCATTTGAGGGTCTGAAACTCACCGCAATGCGGGCACGGCACCCAAAACTGCCGCTGATCGCCCGACAAGTAGCCCGCTTCTATGCGCGAATGGCCCTTGAGCGTCGGCGTTGAGCAGGCGAAGACGCGACGGTTCCAAAAGGTCTGCGTCCGCTTCATCGCGAGGTTACAAGGGTCGCCTTCGTCTGATGCACTCGGGGGGTAGCGGTCTACCTCGTCCATGAGCAGCACCCGCACCGGGCGGGACGCCAAGCCAGCGGCGCTATTCGCCCCGGCGAGCGCCAGACGGCCCCCGGGGAATTCCTTGGCCAAAAGCGTATTCGTACCTTCCCGCGCCTTCGCCGATGCGACAAGGCCACTCAGGGCCGCCGTGTCGCGAATCATCGGGCCGAGCCGGTCTTTGCTCCACGTCTCCGCCATCTCAACGGTTGGCTGGACCACGAGCAGCGGGGCGGGGTCTTGACTCATGAAGAACCCCACCAGGTTGTTAAGCGCCTCCGTGGCGCCGACCTGTGCCGACTTCTGGAACCAGACCTGCTCTGTTGCCGGATCGTTCAGCGAGTCCATGACTTCCCGCAGATACGGAACGCGGGAGGTCTGCCACTGCCCGGGCTCCGCCGAACTTTCGCGCGACAGTTGCCGGAACCTGTCCGCCCACTGAGAGACCGTCAGGACGGGCGGAGGAGCCCACAGGGCGGCGAGTTCGCGAAAGAGGGGTCTGGCCCGGGGTATGCCCTGCATCAGCCGACAAGCTCCCGCAGCGCCTCGTTGATGGCCTCCCGCAGCATCCGCTCCGCCTCTGCCACGTCCTGAGACGTGGCAATCCGGGGCGCGTACTTCACAGGGATGCTCAGCAACTTTGCCCGCGCGGCGCCGACGTGAAGGGCGAACTCGCGCGCTACGTCCTTGGCCTCGCGCAGCTCGCCACGACGAACGGCGTTTTCAAGGGCCAGTTTATCGGCGCGCTCTGCCGCTGCGCGTGCTTGCTGTGCCACGAGGTCGCCGCGGTCGGCAGAGTCCTTCGGCGGCCTTCCACGGCCCGACGCCTTGCGCGTTGCCTTGGCAACTTCAGGATCGGTCAACTAGCCCCGCCTCGTCACGCCCGAAAAAGGGCGGCTGCGCTTGCCGTTTGAAGTTGCTCCCCGGAAGGACCCGCTACGTAGCGCGCGCAGGAGGCCCGTAGCGCCTCGCAACCAAGGCCGAGGGACTCGGCTACCTGTTCGAACCGAAGCCCGCCAAGGTCCTCTCCTGCGATCCAGCGGAGCGCGTCGCGCCCATCGTCGAGCGACGCGTCGTAGGCCCGCTCACCAGCACGGAGCACGGCGACATCCGCGAGGGCGCGGACCAGCACGGCAACGGCAAGGGCGAACTGCCACGGGGCGACGGCATCAGGGAAGCCGGCAGAGCGGATGGATTCGCGAACGTAGGCCACGGGGTTCTCCGATTGAAAAGGGAGGGGGCGTGGCGCCATTGCGGACAGTGCATCGTAGCCGGGGCGCAATCACTCCCCTCCCACTATGTATGTCGTTTCGAAGGCCCGCTGTACGGCCGAACTGAAAATAAAGTTTGCGGGCAGCCGTGCGCTGGCGTCGTACTCGCCACGGGGTTTAATTCTCGGGATTAATTTTCCGAATTGATTTTGGTTTTTCGTCCGAAATGGCATTGCCACCCAGACTCCCATTCCCATTTGCCATTCCCCCTAAAGGGGGAAATGGCGAAATGGTATGGTTTGGCGCCATCAGATGGTGTCCAAATGGCGTCAAATGGCAAATGGGTTACCGTCTTTGACGGCCCGTTTTTCGTTGTTACCTTCTCCCCCTTGCGCTTAATTTCTCTTTGTAACCGTCCGCTGCTTGCCGCAGCGTGACTTGACACGAGACCCCGCTTACGTGGTAACGTGGTGCGGCCCCCGGCCTGCTCGACAAAAGTCTTGACAGCGGGGCTTCCGTGTGGTGTAGTGCAAAGCACACGGTCGCGAGACCGGAGCCCGCCGCAATGGCGGGACGTGCGACCACGAACGGTCGAACGTTCGACGTGAGAGGCCCCGGCCTTCGGGGAATCGTCGGACGGCAAGCCACTTAGCCCCCGGCAGGGAACCTCAGCGCGCTGCGCGTACCGCAGCAACCGACTGAGGGCCTTGCAATGTCTCAACGATTCCCTGCCGCGCCGTTCCGTCCCGTCACGCATCGCGACGACGCGAACGACCCCGTCATGGTGTACGCCTACCCGGCCCGCGACAGTGCGGGCGTGTCTTGGGTAGAGCGCCGCTTCGCCGTCTCGTGGACTCCGGGCCACGTAGAGCGGCGCATTCTCTGCGCCGCCGCGTCGGCCTTCTACCGCCACCCGGAACTGTTTGAACACGTCGCCGTGTGGAGCGCCCGCGCTGGTTGGCTCGACTTGCTGACTGTCACGCCTCGCGGCCGGGTATATGACGCCCTCGACCGCGCCCCGACGGACGCGGCCTTTGCTGCGGTTCGAAACTACCTCGCGGCGCACTCGCCGACTGCCGAGAGGGTCGCGGCACTGGTCAACGGCCCCGCGATTCAAGACACATGGCGCGTTGAGGTCACGCTGGACGGCTCCGCCTACTGGCGTGGCGTCATTGCCGAGTACGGCCTTGACAGCCCCCACGGGCGATGGGTCATACACCCTCGCAAGGGGGTGCGCGCATGACTACCGCCCCGTCGCCGAGCGCGGCGGGGAGCGATCCCCAAGCCGCCCCGCCCTTCCCCCTGCCCACCGGGCCCGCCGCCCTTTCCCTTGGCCTCGCGCTTATCGCCGGGGGCTATGCGGTCCTGTGCTACGCCCCCGAGTGGAACGCCGAAAAAGGCAAATTCGACAAGCGCCCTGTCGGCGGGGGCGCGAACCACTGCACGCGCGACCCTGCGGAACTGCGCCGCCGCTTCAAGCAATTCCCGAATGCCGCTGTTGGCGTGCGCCGTGGCCATGGTGTCGCCATCGTGGACGATGACAGTTACGCACAACCGAGCGTACCGCCCGCCACGGAGGCCGCCCGCGAGCAGCTGGCAGCGCTCGACGCGCTTGTAGACGTGCCGACCTTCAAGACCGCTTCGGGCGGCACGCACTGGTACTTCTCCGCCCTCAACCTGCGCGGTCGAAAGTGCGCGGTCCCTGGATTCGAGCTACTGGAAAACAACGGCTTCATCGCCGTCGCCGGCGAACTGCCGCCGATCAGCGAGCTAAGGCCGATGCCGGAGCGACTGGTCGAAGCGTTCACACGCCCCGTGCCGACCGCTGCGCCAGCGGCCGACGGCTCTTTGCGCAAGGCGCGTGGGTATCTCGAATCGCTAGGCACCGTCGCTGACCACGCCCCGTGGTTCGATGCCATGCAACGCGTGCACCACGAGACGCGGGGCAGCACGGGAGGCTTCGCCCTCTTCGATGATTGGAGCGCCGCACAGCCGAAGTACCCCGGCACGCTCGCCATTCGCCGTCGGTGGGACTCGTTGGGCAAGTCCGACGCGCGACCGAAGACGCTAGACGGATTCGCGCTGCCCGCCTCCCCTGCGGAGTTTGACGACTTGGGGCCTGCCGCGAACGATGCGGACGCCGGCGACAAGCCTCCCCGCTTCGTGTTCCGCCACGTTGCGGACATCGCGAGCGCCCCGCCCCCCGAGTGGATCGTTGACGGCGTGTTGCCCGACGCGGAAGTTGCCGTCGTGTTCGGCGAATCCGGCAGCGGCAAATCCTTCTGGGTGCTGGACGTGGTCTTCGCCGTCTCGCGCGGGGTCGAGTGGCGCGGCCGGGAGACCCGCCGCACGCGCTGCGGATGGATCGCCGCCGAGGCCGCGGGCAGCAGCCCGAACCGCGTTCGCGCGTACTTGAAGGAACGTGGGGTCGCCGCGGGGGATGCGGACTTGCACTTCCTCGGCGATCAACTCGACTTGGGCGACACGAAGACCCAAGACGAACTCATCCACGCAGTGCGCGCGGCCGGCGTTAAGGTCCTTGTGGTCGACACGCTCGCCGCCGCGTCGATCGGGCGGAACGAGAACTCCGGCGAGGACATGGGGGCCGTGATCTCCGGATGCCGCCGTCTGCGCGCCCGAACCGGCGCGCTCGTCGTGCTCATTCACCACGCGGGGAAGGATGCTACGAAAGGCGCCCGTGGTTGGTCCGGTATTCGCGCTGCCGCCGACGTGGAGATATGCGTTGAGCGCGCGGGGGAGGATCGCTTCGCGCGGGTCACGAAGCAACGCGACGGGGAAGACGGCCAGACTTTCGGCTTCCGCTTGAAGCCCGTAGAAGTCGGCACATTCGAGAAGCCCGCTACTAGCTGCGTCGTGGAGCACACGGACGACGCCCCCCGCGTGCCAAGCCGCCGCAAGTTCGGCCGCGTCGAAAACGTGGCTGCCGCCGCATTCGATGAATTGGCGACCCTCGACGAGTCCGGCGTACCGGCCCAGGATTTGATTGGCGCCGTTGCGTCCCGGCTCGTGCACGACCCGGAGAAAAGAGACAGAAGGCGCGACACCGCTCGCCAAGCCATAGACCGGCTGGTTCATTATGGCGTGTTCGAGATTTCGAACGACAAGGTACGACTCGCCAAAGGAGGCAACAACACTCTGGAGACAACCAATGCGTAGGCTTTCCGACCCTGAATTCCGGGCCCTCTTTGTGGCGAACATGCCCCGTCTGTCCTCTGTGGCGAAGCGCCGACTGCGGCACCGCCCACAAGACAGGAAAGATGCCTTGCAGGCGGCACTTCTTGCCGCGTGGGAGAGGCGCGCCGAATACGACCCGACGCGGGGAAGCCTCCCCGACTGGTTCGACGGGATATTGAGGAACGCAGCCGCGAAGATGCAGCGCGCGGAGGCCCGCTTTGCCAGCTTCGATGTTGAACCGGCCGCGAACGACGACAGCTTCGAGCTAGAGAGCGAGGTCGGTTGCCTGTCTCCTGCCGAGCAAGCGGCCCTGGCGCACATTGCGCGCGGAGAGACCCTGCGCAGCGCCGCCCGCCTCGCCGGTATCAGCGTCGAGAAGTTGCAGGCGGTCCGCCGCGGTCTCCGCCGCGTGGAGTCGCCCGCGCTGCTCATACAGCCTACGCCGCCGAAGCCGGTTTCAGATCGCGACAGCCGGGAAGCCGCGCCGATAGACCGTGCGATAGCGCAGCTTGAAGGCCCACCGAACGGCCAAGAGCACGCGGATTGCCGGCCTTGCTGGCGCTGCCGATGGTTCGACGGATGGGAGCCCGCGAATGAACTGCCGCCCGAAACGAGGGAGTGGACGGAGACGCGGGAAGCGAAGCACAAAACAGAACGCGAGAAGGTTCGCATTGCCCGGGGGGTACGAACGGGGAGTCTGAAGCAGGGAGACGCGCCATGAGTTTCTATGACGACCGCTCCGACTGGTTGGTTTGGTTCTTGGTTTTCGTCGTGCCGTTGGTCCTGTTGATATCAGGATGCGCGAACTTCGTTACGAACGACCACAACGGGGAGCTCAAGATGGAGTCGATATACCGCGGCATGTCATGCGATGAGCTACGCGCGGAGCACGTTCTACTGGTGAAGCAGGGGGCCGACGCCAAGGCCCGCGCCGACTCGTACCGCGGTAGCGAATTTATCCCCATCATTGGGTTGTTCACATTGCCGGGCCAAGTCGCGGCCATTGTCTCTGTCGATGACGCGAAGCTACGCCGCGCCGCGGTCGAAAGGCTGCTTGCGCGCAGTTGCGCGGAGGTCGCTGGCGCGAAATGATCGCTAGCTTCGCCGACTTGCAGCGCCTCTCCGGCTACAGCCGCCCGAGCCGTGTAAAACGCTGGCTGGCCGAGAATGGCGTCACGTTCTTTGTTGGCAAGGACGGCCGCCCGAGTGCGCTATTAGACGCCCTCCGGCATACTGGCGCCCCCTCATGGGAGCCGGATTATGCAGCTGCCCTCAAAGGTCCACGTAAAGCACGGTCGCTACTACCGCGTTCACAGGAACAAGTGGGAGCCGCTGACGCGCGTAGAGGAAGGGGAAGCCGCGCTTTATCTCGCCCTGTACAAAGCCACCAGCGAGAAGCCCGCCACGATTGAGCAAATGCTACGGCTGTACGTGGCCGACGGTACGGACGGCCTGAGCCCTGCCACGCTCAAGAGCTACAGCAGCATCGTAGATTCGCTGATAGAGGTATTCGGAACAGGCCCCATCCACGCGCTGAAGCCCTCGATGGTCGCCAAGTACCTAGAGACGCAACGTAAGGCGGGCCACGGGGCACGGGCCAACCGAAAACTTGCCGTACTGTCCAGCGCCTATAACTTCGCGATGCGGCAGGGGTGGACAGACGTTAACCCCT
This sequence comes from Gammaproteobacteria bacterium, assembly GCA_016707425.1. Taxonomy (GTDB): domain Bacteria; phylum Pseudomonadota; class Gammaproteobacteria; order Steroidobacterales; family Steroidobacteraceae; genus JADJHU01. The sequence continues at coordinate 787,671 of JADJHU010000015.1, read as the reverse complement.
GCCGTGGCGTTCGGCGAAACAAGGAAATCCCGCGCAGACGGTACGTTACGGACGCAGAGTTCCGGGCCGCATTCGAGGCCGCGCCTGAGCCGTTCCAAGACCTGCTCGCCGTAGCCCTGCTCACAGGTGCCCGACAGGGCGATCTCCGCTCGTGGACCGCGGGGAACGTCACGGACGCGGGGATCGTGTACACGGAAAGCAAGACGGGCAAGCCCCGCATCGTCTCGTGGTCCCCCGCCCTTAAGTTCTTTGTGGACCGCGCCGCAAAGCGGCGACGGGCCGACTGCGTGGCTACGCTACTCGTGAACAAGTTCGGTCAGCCGTGGACTGAGTGGGCGATCCACTCGCAGATGCGACGGCAGCAAATCAACTGGCGATTTCACGACATACGGGCGAAGGGCGCCACTGACGCGGAGCACAACTTGCTAGGCCACCGTTCCGACATGCTGCGCGTCTACAAGCGTAAGGATGCTGTGCGGCCGTTGCGCTGATTCTTAGACGAAAACGCGAAGTCTTAGACGAAGGTGGCGAAAATCCTCTGGGATTTAGTATAAGGCAATGGCCTTATGAGTCCCCTGCACTAACCGCTGTGCTACAGGCCCGCGGGCGCGATTCTACAACGCTGCCCGATACCTGCCTTGTCATTCGCACGCCAGGCGCTAGCATGGGGCTCTGACCATTCGGAGACACTCATGAAGCTCTACTACAGCCCAGGCGCCTGCTCGCTCGCGGCACACATTGCGCTGCGCGAAGCCGCTGTGACATTCGACGCGATCAAGGTCGGGCGCGACAAGAAGACCTCGGACGGTGCCGACTACAATGCCATCAACCCCAAGGGCTACGTACCGGCGCTCGTGCTGGATGACGGCCAGGTGCTGACAGAAGGCCCCGCGATCCTGCAGTACATTGCGGACCGCAACCCTTCGTCGGGCCTCGCCCCGCCGGCCAGTGACATGCAGCGCTACCGGCTGCAGGAGTGGCTCGGCTTCCTCAATTCCGAAGTACACAAGAACTTCTCGCCCTTCTTCAATCCGGCCGCCACCGAACCCATGAAGGAAATGGCCCGGGCGAACGTCCTGCGACGCCTCTCCTTCACACAGCAGGCGCTGACCGGCAGGTCCTTCCTGCTCGGGGAGCGATTCACGGTGGCCGACGCCTATCTGTTCACGATCCTCAACTGGGGACAGTACGCGGGAATCGACCTCGGACAGTGGCCGGCTCTCAAGGCTCTGCATGCACGCGTCGCAGCACGCCCGCACGTGCAGGCCGCGATGAAGGCGGAGGGGCTTTCAGGCTGAATGCCCGGACACTGCGCGGACACGCGCCGATCATCGTGCGCGCCGCCCGCTGCGCGGCTGCATGCCGCGTCGGGGCTCGGCCTGGAGAGGATCCTCGGGCCAGTAGTGCTTCGGATAGCGACCGCGCATGTCCTTTCGCACCTCTGCATAAGCACTGCGCCAGAAGCTCGCGAGGTCGCGCGTCACCTGCAGAGGCCGTTGTGCAGGCGAGAGCAGATGGAAGACGATCGCGACGGCGTCCCCGCCGATGCGCGGCGTCGCCGGCGTACCGAAGACTTCCTGCAGACGCACTGCGACGGCAGGCGCAGAGGGATCGGAGTAGTCGATGCGGATGTGAGCGCCGCCCGGCACTTCGAGATGCGCGGGTGCGAGCTCCTCCAGTCGCTGCTGCTGACGGTAATCAAGTCGGGCACGCAGCGCCTCGGCGACCGGTATGCGGCCGAGGTGCGCGCGGCGCGTCACGCCATCGAGCCAGGGGCCGAGCCAGACCTCGTGGTCGCGCGCCAGCGTCTCTCCGGAGACATCCGGCCACTCGCCGAGATCGCTGCGTCCAAGTGAACGCACGAACTCCATGCGCGCCTGCAGGTCGCGTGCGGCGCCCGTCCATGGAAGCGCGTCGAGTCCCATCTGCTCCAGACCTTCGAGCATGGCGGCGCGCACCGCTGCGGACGGCGCGGCCTGCAGCGGCTTCTCATCGAGGACGAGCGCGCCCAGATGCAGCCTCCGCACCGCCGCGACCGCCTCGGCACGCGTGTCCCAGTGCACGGTATCGTGCCACTCGATCTGTTCCGCGAAATGTTCTTCGAGATCGGACTGCGTGAGCGGGGCGGCAAGCAGAATCCGTGCCTCGCGCTCGCGATCATCGAGTTCTGCGGCCACGATGAGCTCGCTGCGCGCCAGGCTCTGTGCGCCTTCGAAGTGTGCGCCGCGTCCGTTGCTGAGGAGATAGCGGCCCTCGCGACCCGGGCGTCGCCGGCCGATGCGATCCGGATAAGCAAGAGCCACGAGCGCGCCGCATGAATCGTCGCGAATCGACCGGAGCCGGCCGTTCCCTGCAGCCTTGCCTCGCGCTGCGTTCAGCGGGCGCTCGAGCTGGTCGGCCACACGTCGGATGCGCAGCAGCGCTCCGCGCTCACTCAGACCCGCCCCGCTTCCAGCCCCCTGCCCGGCCGCCGCGGCGCCGCGGCGCAGCAATGCGAGGCGCGCGCGCAGGTCGGCATCGCGTTCATGCACAGGGCCACGCAGGAAGTCTCTCTCGGACAGCAGGGCGGCAAGCTCCGCGCCGAGTCGCGGCACACCGAGCTCGCGCGCGCGCAGCAGCAGGTGCGCGAGCCGTGGGTGCGCAGCAAATGCCTGCATCTCACGACCGTGCGCGGTGATGCGGTCGTGCGCATCGAGTGCTCCGAGCCTCACGAGCAGCTCGCGGGCGGCGGCCAGCATCGCCGCCGGCGGCGCATCGAGCCATCGAAGGCGCAATGCATCACTGGCACCCCAGCTCGCGAGCTCGAGGGCGAGAGGTGCGAGATCGGCCTCGACGATCTCCGGCGGCGTGTGTGCGGCCAACGCGCCATGAGCGCCCTCGCTCCAGAGTCGATAACACACGCCCGGCCCGAGGCGCCCGGCACGCCCGCGGCGCTGATCCGCAGAGGCTCGCGAGACGCGTGCGGTCTCGAGCCGGCTCATGCCGCTCGCCGGGTCGAAGCGCGCACGCCGGACGAGGCCGGAGTCGATCACGACGCGCACGCCTTCGATCGTGAGGCTGGTCTCGGCAATGTTCGTGGCGAGCACGACGCGACGCGCACCATCACGGGATCGGGTCAGTGCCGCGCGCTGGACCTCGCCGTGCAGATCACCGTAGAGCGGCAGAACACGCACGCTGCCCCCGCTGGGCGCGCCCACGCCGGCAGAAATCCCGATCCTCTCCTCGAGCATCGCCTGCACGCGGCGGATCTCGCCCGCGCCAGGCAGGAAGACGAGCAGGTCACCGGGTTCCTCGCGGAGCGCACGCATCACGATCTGCACTGCGAATCGCTCCGGCGAGTCGGGCCCGCCGGGCAGGAGCGGCAGGCCGCGACCCACGAAGCGGGTGTCGACCACGTGCTGGCGGCCCGCGACGGCGACGACCGGTGCTCCGCGCATGAGTGCAGCGAGCCGCTCGCCGTCGAGCGTCGCCGACATGGCCAACAGGCGGAGTCCGGGCGCGATCTGCTCCTGGGCATCGAGGGCGAGTGCGAGTCCGAGATCGGCCTGCAGGCTGCGCTCGTGGAATTCATCGAAGATCACGAGCGCCACGCCTTCGAGCGCCGGGTCGTCCTGCAGCATGCGCGTGAGCACGCCTTCGGTGATCACTTCGATGCGGGTCATCGGCCCCGCGCACGTATCGAAACGCATGCGGTAACCCACAGTGGCACCGACGGCTTCTCCCAGCGTCACGGACATCCGCTCGGCCACCGCACGCGCCGCAAGCCGGCGCGGCTCGAGCAGGAGGATCCTGCGCGTCCCGACCCAGGGTTCCGTGAGCAGTGCGAGCGGCACGACCGTGCTCTTGCCGGCCCCTGGCGGAGCCTGCAACACCGCACAGCTCGCGCCCGCGAGCGCCGTGCGCAGCGCCGGCAGGGCGGCATCGATGGGCAGGCCGGAACCAGTCATGACGCCATTGTCCCGCATCGCACCCCGGGTGGGGTCTGATCGCATCGCCGCTCACCCGCGAGAGCGGCAACGCCGGCATCTGGGCCAACCACGCCAACCGCAGCAGGCAGTGCCTCGAGCCTGGCGACATCGAGGAAGCTCTGCGCGCGGCGGCGGCAGTGGGCGACGACACCATTCAGCGGTGGACCCTGGGGCGCATCGCTCCGGAATCCTTCACTCACGGCTCCGCGGAACAGCGCGGGACAGTCGAGTCCTGCGACACCTTTCGCGCGCGCAACTGACGAAGTGACGAGGGCCTCTCACAGCTCGCCCACGGCGTGAGCCAGGGTGAGCTGCGCGAGAGACTCGTCGAGCTGCGCGTCGTCGCGATTGTTCGCTGCGGTGACCTGCAGCGCGACGGCCGCGAGCACCTGGGTATTCGTGCCGAGACCCGCGCCGTAGAGCTCGCGCGCCATGCGCAGGTTCTCCTCGGCCTGGGCGGCCGCTTCCCGGCTCGCGAGCACACGTGCCCGGGCTTCGGCCACGCCGAGCCAGGCCTGGCGCACCTCGAGCTCGATGAGCGAACGCTGGTCTTCCGCCCGATGACGCGCCGCGCGGCTCGCTGCCCGCAGTGAGGCCGCGCGATACCGCGCCTGCCCGCCATCGAAGAGATTCCAGGTAAAGCCCGCGCCGACCATGGTGAGCTGCTCGCGGTCGAGAATCTGGTTGCTGAGATGCGTATAGCCTGCCGAGAGAGCGAGCTGCGGCAGGAGGCCGCCGGATTCCGCACGTGCGCGTGCGGCGAGTGCGCGGGCCTGGGCGTCGAGGCCGGCAAGCTCACTGCGCCGCCCCATTGCCGTGGCGGAAAGTTCCCCGATCGCTTGCGTGGCAAGTGCGGAGTCCAGCGGCAGACGCTCGTCGAGCTCCGGCTCGCGACCGAGCGGCTCGCCGAGGAGACGATTGTAGCCTGCCACCGCGAGCGCCGCCGCACTCACGGCGCGCACCCGGGACTGCTCTGCATCCGCCAGCGCGACCCGCGCCGCGAGCAGATCGGCCCTCGCCACGCTTTCACTCTCGACCATCGCCTGCACGTCCGATACGTGCGCCTTCAGGCTCGTCACGCCGGCTTCGGCAGCGGCCAGCGCGCGCCGGCTCCGCTGCACCGCGACGTAACGCTGCGCGACACGGAGTTTCAGCGCCGAGCGTGTCGCGCTCTCCTGTGCGCCGGCCGCCCGTGCCGCCTGTCGCGCCGCCTCGATGCCGGATGTGATGCGGCCACCGGTGTACAGCGGCTGACGCAGGCTTGCCGAGCCCATCACGACCGCATCGTGCGGAAAGATCGGCGGCGAGCGGAAAACCGTCCCCCCCGGCATGTCGATCTCGAGCGCCGGGGCTTCCGACAGGCGCATGTAGCTTGCGTCCACACCGAGCTGCGGCAGGCGCGCGCCGCGCGCGGCGCGCTCTCCGGCAGCCGCGGCCTCAGACTCCGCCGTTGCCGCTGCGAGTGCCGCGTCGTGCGCCAGCGCGCGACCCCAGGCGTCCTCGAGCGTCTCGGCCCGTAACGCGGCCGCCGCAGCGAGCAGCGCCAGCGCAAGGCCGGCGCTGCAGGCGCGGGCGGCGCGCCGCCGCGGTGTCACGAACGCGTCTCCTTGAGCGAAGTGATGCCTAGGGCCTTCAGTACGTAGCGCTCGTAGACCGGCGTCACCGAGCCGCTGCGCACCTTGTGCAGGAAGTACTTCTCGAAGGCGATCTTGGCCAGATGCACCCACTTGCCTTCCTTCGCCCACGTGACGTTGCGCGGCGGGATCTGGGGCAGCGCCACGAAGGCCACGCCGGTGTCGCCGAAGTCCGCGAGGCAGATGGCATTCCAGCTCGCCCTCGAGCTGACTGCCTGGCCTTTCACTTCGGCCGCGATGTTCTCGGCGATGGCGCTCACCATGGACTCGATCATGTAGCCGGTCTTCGGCGCACCGGTCGGCACGGGCGTCGCTTCCACGGGCGGGATCGCCACGCACACGCCGGCGGAGTAGACGTTCGGGTACTTCGGAGAGCGCTGGTGCTCATCGATCACGACGAAACCGCGCGGATTGCAGAGTCCGGGGACGGCGGCCACCGCATCGACGCCCTTGAAGGCGGGGATGACCATCGAGTAGCGGAAGGGCAGCGCGTGCTCCTTCTTCGGCTTGCCCTCCTCGTCGTGCTCGACGATGCGCATCTCGCCATCGCTCACCGCCGTGATCTTCGCGCTGGTGATCCAGCGGATGTGTCTCTGGCGGAGCTCGGATTCCATGAGCCCCTTGCTGTCGCCGACCCCGGCGAGCCCCATGTGGCCGATGTAAGGTTCGCTCGTAACGAAGGTCATCGGTACCCGATCGCGCAGCCGGCGCCGCCGGAGGTCGGCATCCAGGATCATCGCGAACTCGTAGGCCGGGCCGAAGCAGCTCGCGCCCTGCGCCGCACCGATCACCACCGGACCCGGGTCGGCCAGAAAGGCCTGGTACCTCTCCCAGGCAAGCTGCGCATGCGCCTGGGTGCACACCGATTGAGTGAAGCCCGCGGGCCCGAGCCCGGGCACCTCGTCGAAAGCCAGCTTCGGTCCGGTCGTGATGACGAGATAGTCGTAATGCAGGCGATGTCCGCTGCCGAGCTCGAGCTCGCCTCCCGGTGCATCGATCGAAGTCACGGCATCGCCGATCCACTGGATGCCCTTGCGCTCGAGCGGGTGGCGCATCTCGACCCGTGTCTGAGCGGGCGTACGCCAGCCGACCGCGATCCAGGGATTCGACGGCGTAAACTCGAAGTGCGGCGAAGTGCCGATGAGCGTGACGCGATGCTCCTTCGCGAGGCGCTTGCGCAGCTCGAACGCGCAGGGCACGCCCCCGATTCCCGCACCGATGATTGCGACATGTGCCATATCAGGCCTCCTGGCGTTGCAGGTATGCGTAGTAGAGAACCGGAATCACCACGAGAGTGAGTAGTGTCGAGACGAAGATGCCGAAGATCAGCGACACCGCCAGGCCGTTGAAGATCGGATCGTCGAGAATGAAGAACGCACCGATCATCGCCGCGAGCGCTGTGAGCGCGATTGGCCTGGCACGGATCGCTCCCGCACGCACCACGGCATCCTCGAGGCTCCGTCCCGCTTCCCGCTCCGCGTTGATGAAATCGACGAGCAGGATGGAGTTGCGCACGATGATGCCCGCCAGCGCAATCATTCCGATCATGGACGTCGCGGTGAACTGCGCGCCCAGCAGGGCATGCCCGGGCATCACACCGATGATGGTGAGAGGAATCGGCGCCATGATGACGAGCGGTACCGCATACGAGCGGAACTGCGCGACCACGAGCAGGTAGATCAGCACGAGGCCTACGGAATACGCCAGACCCATGTCGCGGAAGGTCTCGTAGGTGATCTGCCATTCCCCGTCCCACTTGATCGCCTGGGCATTTGGATCGTCCGGCGGGGAGACGAAGCGCTGCACGACCGGCTGACCGCCCGGGGGCGAATCCGCGATGCGCCCGACCATGGCGAACATGCCATAGAGCGGGCTGTCCAGACGCCCCGCCATGTCCCCCGTGACGTAGACTACCGGGCGCAGATCCTTGTGATGGATAGCCGCGTCCCACCGTGTCTGCCGTACAGAGACCAGTTCGGACAGTGGCACGCGTGCACCATCGGCCCCGCGCAACTCGAGCTCGAGGAGGTTCTCGATGCTGCTCTTCTCGGGCACAGACAGCTCGAGGCGTACGGGAATCGGCTGGCGCTCGTGCCCCGCCCGCACGTAAGTGACATCCGCCGCCCCGAGTGCCACCGCCAGTGTCTGCGCAACCTCCTGCTGGGAGATCCCGAGCAGTGCCGCCTTCTGCCGGTCCACATCCACGATGAGCCGCGGCGCAGGGGCCTCCACACTGTCGTCAATGTCGACGATGTCCGGGGTGGCTGCGAAGAGCCTGCGCAGTTCGCGCGCGAAGTGGCGCTGCTCCTCGTAGCGCGGCCCGTAGACTTCCGCAACCAGGGGCGCACGCACCGGCGGGCCGGGCGGCACCTCGACCACCTGCACCGAGGCCTCATGGCGCGCCCCGATCGCAGCCAGCGCCGGACGCACTGCGAGCGCGATCTCGTGGCTCTGGCGATCACGCCGGTGCTTGTCGGTGAGATTCACCTGCAGATCGCCGAGCTCGGGCGAGCGCCGCAGATAGTACTGGCGCACGAGACCATTGAAGTTGATCGGCGCTGCGGTACCCGCATAGGCCTGGTAGTCAGTGACCTCGGGAATGCGCTCCACCACCTCGGAGAGCTCCGTCAGCACGCGCGCCGTCGTTTCCACGGGCGTGCCCTCCGGAAGGTTCACGATCACCTGGAACTCCGACTTGTCGTCGAAGGGCAGCATCTTCAGCACGACAAGCCGCACGGCTGCCAGTCCGGCTGCGAGCACGATGGCCGCGAGGACACCCCAGTAGAGCCGGTGTCGACGCGCACGTCCGGCACTGCCCGCCAGCAGCGGTCGCACGATGCGATCGAAGAGCCGCTGCAGACGTGCGTCGGCCCCGGGCTCGACACCAGGCGTTGCAGCCGCATTCGGTGCGTGGCCGTGCCCGAGGAGTCTGCGGCACAGCCAGGGCGTGAACACCAGCGCCACGGCGAGTGAGATCATCATCCCCATGCTGGAGTTGATCGGGATCGGGCTCATGTACGGACCCATGAGGCCGGAGACGAAGGCCATCGGCAGGAGGGCCGCGATCACCGTGAAAGTGGCCAGAATGGTCGGGCCGCCGACCTCGTCCACGGCGCGCGGGATGATTTCCGCGAGCGAGCCTCCCCCCAGGCGCATGTGACGGTGGATGTTCTCGACCACGACGATGGCGTCGTCCACCAGGATGCCGATGGAGAAGATCAGTGCGAACAGCGAGACGCGGTTGATGGTGAAGCCCCAGGCCCACGACGCAAACAGCGTCGCCGCCAGCGTGACGATCACCGCCGCCCCAACCACGGCCGCTTCACGGCGCCCCATGGCCAGCATCACGAGCAGCACCACGGAGGTCGTGGCGAACAGGAGCTTCTGGATGAGCTTCTGCGCCTTGTCGTTCGCCGTCTCGCCGTAGTTGCGGGTCACGGTGACCTGCACGCCCTCGGGCACGAAGCTGCCGCGCAGCCGCTCGACCTGCGCGATCACTTCTCCCGCGATGTCGCTCGCGTTCTCACCGGGCTTCTTCGAGACGGCGATGGTGACAGCAGGAACGTGGGCAAGCGCCGGCAGCCCCCGCGTCGAGGCTCCGGGACCCGTGCCCATCCACACATAGGACTCCGGCTGATCCGGTCCTGCGCTGATCGCGGCGACATCCTCGAGATAGACGGGTCGCCCCTTCTCGACACCAATGACGAGCCCGGCCACGTCGTCGCGATTTGCCAGGAATTCGCCCGCCTGCACCGGAGTGACCCGCCCGTCGCCCACCAGCACACCGGCATGGCGCACCACATTCGCGGCCTCGAGAGTACTGACGAGTCCGGCGATCGTGAGGCCGTGTCCCGCGAGACGCTGCGGATCGAGCTGCACACGCACCGTGCTCTCCGGCGCGCCCACGGTGTAGACATTGCGCGTGCCGGGAACGCGTTTGAGCTCGGTCTCGAGCGAGCGCGCCACCTGTCCGAGTTCGAACGCGCCGCGCGCCAGGTCCTGCGTCCAGAGCGTGAGCGCCACGATCGGCACATCGTCGATGCCCTTCGGCTTGACGAGCGGCGGCAGGATGCCGAGATTCGCTGGCCGCCAGTCCTGGTTCGAGTAGATGGCGTTGTACAGGCGCACGATCGCTTCCGTGCGCGGCTCGCCGACCTCGAACTGCACGGCGAGCACGGCGAGACCCGGGCTCGAGACCGAATAGATGTGCTCCACGCCCGAGATTTCGCCCAGCACCTGCTCCATCGGCGAGGCCACCAGATTCTCGATCTGACTGGCCGAGGCGCCTGGCGCTGCGATGAACACGTTCGCGAAGGTGACGTCGATCTGCGGCTCTTCCTCCCGAGGCGTGACGACCACCGCGAACACTCCGAGGAGAAGCGCTGCGAGCGCGAGAAGCGGAGTCAGCTGGCTGTCGAGAAAGCTCCGCGCGAGCCGGCCACTGAGGCCGAGCGGTGCGGGACCTCCCTGCGCTGCGCTCATGCCCCGTTGCCACCCGGTCGGGTCACGGGCGCAAGATGCTTCATGGCTGCAATCGGGTCGGTCGCCACGTGCTCACCGGCAGCGAGCCCCGCGAGGACTTCCAGTCGCTCGCCATGGCGTCGACCGACACGCACCTGCCGCATGAGTGCGCGACCATCCGCGTTCACGACGTAGATGGCAGTCACCTCACTGCGCTCGACCAGGCTGCTCACGGGCACGAGGAGCCGCTGCGCTTCACCCACGATGAAACCGACCTTGACGAACATCCCGGGAGCGAGACCCGAGGCATCCTCGGGCAGCTCCAGACGTGCACGGAAGCTGCTCGACGGCGACGCAGCGACGGGGAAGATCGTGAGCGCGCGCGCCTCGATACGGCGATCTCCCGTATATATTCCGGCACGCCCGCTCGCACGCACGCGCGCTACGAGTGACTGTGGCACCTCCACCGCGACCCGCAGCTGTGTAAGTGACACCCCGCTCATGAGCGGAGTTCCGGGAGTCACGGCTTCGCCGAGCTCAACATGGCGCTGCGTGACGACGCCCGCGAACGGCGCCCGTACCTCCGTGTAGCCCACGCCCTCGCGGGCACTGGCGAGCGCCGCGCGCGCGGCCGCGAGCCGCGCAACCGCGGCATCCCGGCCGGCCGTGGCCTCATCGAGCATGGCCTTTGCGACGACGCGCCGCGCATACATGTCGGTGATGCGCCGGAAGCGGTTCTGCGCCTCCGCTTCCCGCGCTTCCGCCTCGCTGAGCGCCGCTTGAGCCTGGGTGAGGCTCGAGCGCTGCTCGGCCGAGCGCAGTCGCATGATGACGGCCCCGGCCGGCACGGAGTCGTTCACATCGTAGAGGATTTCCGCCACGCGACCGGCGGTCTGAGCCGAGACCGTACTCTGGTTGACGGCCTCGATCACGCCATCGAGCACACGCTCGAGCGGAATGCGCTCGGGCGTGACGGTCAGCGTTGCAAGCTGCGCAGCCCTGGCCTGCGGGGGAGCAGGCCCGCCACCTCCGCAGGCCGCGAGGCCGAGCACGGCGACCAGCGCCGCGACGAGTGTGGCGCCCCCGAAGCGGCGATGCATGTCAGTGGAACGCTGCGCCCGGGGCGGCACCGAGCCGCCGCAGGATCATCGCGAGCGGGCAGAAGCCGGTGAAGGACGCCTGCAGCATGTTGAAGCCGACGAAGGCCGCGAGCAGCAGCCACCAGGGGGTCACGAAATGAGCGAGCAACAGGCTCGCGAGAATCATCGTACCTGCAATCGCGAATACCAGTCGATCGACGTTCATGACAATGCTCCTCCTGGTCGGGTTTCCATCTGACGGGCCCTCAAGGAAGCATTATATTAGCTATTGCTAAATAAGCCAATACTGATATTCTTGCGGTCAAGTCATGAGGATCAAGCCGGACACCCGTGAGCGAGCCCGCCAGATGCGTTCGCATTCGCACGATGCGGCGCGGCTGCTGCGGGCGCTCGCCAACCCGCAGCGGCTGGAGATCCTCTGTCTCCTCGCCGAAGGAGAAACGCCGGTCGCCGCGCTCAACAGGCGACTCGCGCTCAGCCAGTCGGCACTCTCGCAGCACCTGGGCGTACTGCGCGCGGAGGGCATCGTCGGCACCCGACGCGCGGCCACGAGCATCCACTATTCGCTCCTGCCCGGGCCGGCCGCCGAGCTCATGGGTGCGCTGCACGGAATCTTCTGCGCCACTCCGTCGCGACGCTCTTAATGTCGGCTTAAGGGGCGGCCCGCACCCTCCCTCCCATGGAGAGCCGCACGACGCCCGGCCAGGAGCATGACAGATGGGTGAGCAAGTCAAGGTCTGGGATCTTCCGGTACGGATATCTCACTGGGGCCTCGTGCTGAGCTTCGCGGGAGCGTATCTCCTCGCGGAATCTGACGAAGCGCTCCGGTGGCACGTGCTGCTCGGTTTCACGGCCACCGGCCTGATCGCCTTCAGGCTGATCTGGGGGTTTGTCGGCACACGCTACGCACGTTTCGCGTCCTTCCTCTACGGACCCGGAGCGGCCCTGCGCTATCTGCGAGGACTCCTGCGTCGTGAAGGTGGGGCGTTCGTCGGTCACAATCCGGCCGGCAGCTGGGCCATCTATGCCATCCTGCTGCTCGGCCTTGCGACGGGCGCCACGGGCTACATGACCTATGCGGGCATTGGCGGCGGCGAGTCGCTCGAGGAGGTGCACGAGTTCTTCGCCAACGCCTGGCTGCTGGTGGTCGTGGTGCACATCGTGGGCGTCATCGTGAGCAGCCTGGTTCACCGACAGAACCTGGTGCGCGCCATGATCACCGGCTACAAGGAAGGCACCGCCACAGGCGCAGCGACGTCAATGGCCCTCCTGGCTGGCGTGGCAGTCGCAGCGGGCGTGCTTGCCTTCTGGTCCTGGGCACTGCTCACGGGGAGCTTTTCGGGACCCGCTGCCCACGAGCGCGCCGGACAGCATGACGGCCACGCTCATCGGTCCGCACCGATGAACGGTGAAACCGGTGAGGACCACGATGATTGAAATGTGCGCGTGCGGGCGTGCTGCTGGGCATCATGACGCCCGGCACCTTCGCGCAGGGTCGCCAGCGGCGGCGCGACCAGGACACGGACCGGATCTACGGGGGCGACCTGATGACCGATGCCGAGCGGGCGGAATACCAGACGCGACTGCGTGCATTGACCACCCAGCGCGAGCGCATCGAATACCGCCAGGAGCATCAACGCCAGATGCAGGAGCGTGCCCGCCAGAAGGAGCGCGCGCGGGCGCGCGGGGCACTCGGCTCAGCCGGTGTTGCCCGGCGGCTTCGCGGCGCGGGTCCGGGACCAGCCCTGCCAGGCCAGATACAGTGCAGCGATGACCGACAGGTAGGTGCCGAGTCCGATCGAAATCGCCTTCCGCATCTCGGCCGCCGCCTGTCTCGCGGCCTCCCGCGCCATCTGCTGGAATTCAGCGCCGCCGAACGCCCCCGCCGCTTCGGTGCCTGCAGAGAACTGCGACGACATCTTGAAGTAGCCAATGATGCCGATGAGCAGCATGAGGACGAGCGGCGACATCATGCCGAAGCCCGCACGCCGATCCGACCAGACCTGCGGCAGCAGCACCGCGAGCAGCGAGAGAAAGCACAGCAGGCCGTAGATGCCGGCGCTGCCGCCACCAAGCGCGGCGATCCCGCCGCTGTTGAGCAGTTTCAGGCCCTGGTAGAACGTCACGGAGTTCTTGCCCATGAACCCGAGGTCCATCGATGCGGCGGGCAGGAAAAACCAGCCGATCACGAGCGCTGCGAGTGCGCCCAGGATCGGGTAGCCGACCCGCTGCGCATACTGCTGGATGACCGGCAGGCCTTTGGACTGAAACTCGGCCGCGATCTTCCTCGCCGATTCCTGCGCAGCGCCGAGTGCCTGTGCAGCCTGCTCGCCAGCGGCGGTCTGTGCGCTCACGCTGCGCAACGCCACCACGCGACCCTGATCGTCGAATTCCACATCGACGGCCATGTTCACTTTCGGTGCGTATTCCGACTGCCACATGCCTTCGAGGCGGAATGGGTGCTGGGCACCATCGACGAACACGAGGCCCTCACCTGTGCTGGTGTCACGCAGCACGCGTCCTCTCCTGATCGAGCTCATGGGACATCCCTCACTCTTGTTATTGTCCGAATCAGTATAAACCTCAGTTCCCGCAGCGCAAACGCAGTATCTCGCCCACTTCATCTCCCGGGTCGACGCCTGCGAGAGACCCCGGGCAGCCCGGTATGCTGTGTCCTGAAGGGGCGAGGAGCGCTGCCGCCACGGTGCCCCTCGGGTGCATGGCCGGTGCCGGGAGGCTGGTAGGAGGGAACCAGCTGATGCCGGCCATTGCCGATGAGATCCGCGCGCCCCATGCGCCGCAGGGCTTCGCGCAGCATCGGCCAGTTGTTCGGGTCGTGATAGCGCAGGAAGGCCTTGTGCAGCCGGCGCACCTTCAGGCTGCGCGGAATACCGACCACTTCACTCGAGCGGGTGACACGATGCAGCGGATTGCGGCCTGAATGCCACATCGCCGTGGCCGTCGACATCGGTGAGGGGAGGAAAGCCTGCACCTGGTCTGCGCGGTAGCCGTTCTGCTTCAGCCACAGCGCGAGCTCGAGCATGTCCTCGTCACTCGTGCCGGGGTGCGCGGCAATGAAATAGGGGATGAGGTACTGTTTCTTCCCTGCTTCCTTCGAGTAGCGCTCGAAGAGCTCCCTGAACCGGTAGTAGGCACCGATGCCCGGTTTCATCATCTTCGAGAGCGGGCCTTCGGCGATCGCTTCGGGTGCGATCTTCAGGTAGCCGCCGACGTGGTGCTGGACGAGCTCACGCACGTACTCCGGCGATTCGACGGCGAGGTCGTAGCGCACGCCCGAGGCGATCAGCACTTTCTTCACGCCCGGCGTTTCCCGCGCCCGGCGGTAGAGCGCGACGAGTGCGGAGTGGTCGGTGAGGAGGTTCTGGCAGATCTCGGGATAGACGCACGAGGGCTTTCGGCAGGCGCGCTGGATCTCCGGGCTCCGGCAGGCAAGGCGGTACATATTGGCCGTCGGCCCGCCGAGATCGGAGATCACGCCGGTGAAGCCCGGCACCGTGTCGCGCACCTTCTCGATCTCACGGATCACGGAGTCTTCCGAGCGACTCTGGATGACACGGCCTTCATGTTCCGTGATGGAGCAGAAGGTGCAGCCGCCGAAGCAGCCGCGCTGGATGGTCACCGAGAAGCGGATCATCTCGTAGGCGGGGATCTTCGCCTCGCCGTAGACCGGATGCGGGCGGCGCTGATAGGGCAGCTCGTAGACGGCATCCATCTCCGAGGTGCTGAGAGGGATGGGCGGCGGGTTGAGCCATACGTCCTGCTCGCCGTGGCGCTGCACCAGTGCCCGTGCATTCCCGGCGTTCGACTCCAGGTGCAGGATGCGCGAGGCGTGCGCGTAGAGGAGCGGGTCGACTGCAACCTGCTCGTGCGAAGGCAGGCGGATGACGCTGCGCGTGCCACGTTCGACGCTGCGGGCGCGCTCCGGCGCCTCGAGCTGCGTCGAGTCGATCTCGACCCAGCCTTCCGGGAGGTCGCGGCGCACACAGGCCGTGCCGCGCAGGTCGGTGATGGCATCGATGGGCTCATTGGCCGCGAGCCGTCGGGCGATCTCGACGATCGCCCGTTCCGCATTCCCATAGACCAGCAGATCCGCCTTCGCGTCGAGGAGGATCGAGCGGCGCACCTTCGCGGACCAGTAGTCGAAATGCGCAATGCGCCGCAGCGAGGCTTCGATGCCGCCGATCACGATCGGTACGTCGCGATACGCCTCGCGTGCACGCTGCGCGTACACGATGCAGGCACGGTCCGGGCGGCGCCCGCCCTCGCCGCCCGGTGTGTAGGCGTCGTCGCTGCGCACCCGGCGATCCGAGGTATAGCGGTTCACCATGGAATCCATGTTGCCGCCGGTGATGCCGAAGAAGAGCCTCGGGCGCCCGAGGGCACGGAACGGTTCGGCACTGTGCCAGTCGGGCTGGGCGATCATGCCGACGCGCAGGCCCTGCGCCTCGAGCACGCGCCCGATGATCGCCATGCCGAAGCTCGGGTGATCCACGTAGGCATCGCCGGTGACGACGATGACGTCGCAGGCGTCCCAGCCGAGTGCTTCCATCCCGGCGCGCGACATGGGAAGGAATCCCGCGGCCCTGCTCATGGGCGCGACGCTCCCGCCCTGCATGCCGTGACGCACACGCACCGCCGCCCACCGACCCGGTCGCTGAGGTGCGCCTCGATGCGTCCGAAGCCGGCCGTCTCGAGCGCCCGGGCAATCTCGGCGCCCAGCGCCTGTGCGGTTGCAGGGGCGGCACGCCGTGGTGCCCGTACGGCGACGGCGATGCGTCCGCCCGGCGCGAGGCGCACGCGCAGGATGTCGAGCACCCGTACGGACTCACTGCGGAACGGCCAGACATTGATCGCCAGCACCTTCTCGAAGGCCACATCGAAGCTCGGCAGGTCGTCCTCTGCGGCACAGATGAGCGTCGTGCGTGCGGCACCGCCCACGCGCCGAAGATGTCCTTCAGCGATCCTGAGGAGGACGGCGGATCGGTCGATACCCACGATCCTGCCGCGAGCCGCAGGGGCAATCAGACCGAGCGCATAGCCGGAAGCACAGCCGATTTCGAGCACGTCTTCATCGATTCCCGGCGCGAGGAGCCCGATCGCCCAGCGTGCATAGGCGCGCCGCGAGCGACCGTGGAGCATCCACTGTCCTGTGAGCCAGCCGGACAGGCCTCGCGGAGCGGACGGAGGAGTGCCCTCTCGAGGTGTTTCGCACCCGACACTCGCAGCGGGATCGTCCATGACTTCTTCCCTGGCCGGCAGAGCGCCGATTCTAGCGAAACCGCAGGGCATCCTCTCACCGTCCCGCCTCACGGGTTGGCCCCACCGACGGCCACTCCGATAGAATTCACCGGGCAATGACCCACCGCCCCGGCGACGCCATCCGCGTGCATGGCGCCCGTCAGAACAACCTCAAGAACCTCGATCTCGAGATTCCGCTGAACGAACTGGTCGTCGTGACCGGCGTTTCCGGATCCGGCAAGTCGTCGCTGGTCTTCGACACGCTGTATGCGGAGGGCCAGCGGCGCTACGTCGAGACTTTCTCGCCCTATGCGCGCCAGTTCCTGGATCGCATGGACAAGCCCCAGGTCGATCGCATCGAGGGCATTCCACCCGCCATCGCCATCGACCAGACGAATCCCGTACGTACCTCGCGCTCGACCGTCGGTACGATGACCGAGCTCAACGATCACCTGAAACTCCTGTTCGCTCGCGCGGCACGACTCTTCTGCCGGTGCTGCGGGCGCCCCGTGCGCCGCGATACGGCCGACAGCATCTTCTCCGACATGAGCGAGAGAGCCCGTGCCGCGGGCGATCCGCGTCTGGTCATCGGCTTCCCGGTGCCTGTGCCGAAGAATTTCAGCCTGGCGGAAGTGCGCGACCTGCTGGAGAAGCAGGGCTATACGCGCTTCGTGGAACCGCAGGGGCAGGACGGAGGAGAGCAGTGCGCACTCGAAGTCGTGCAGGACCGCCTGCGCCTGGGCGCCGCCGAACGGGCTCGCGTGCTCGAGGCACTGGAGGCCGCGCTGCGTGTGGGCCAGGGGCGCCTCACCGTGCGCGTGATGAGCGAGGATCCTCCGTCGCAGGTGCGGGAATCATGGCGCTACTCCACGGAACTGCACTGTGCAGACTGTGACCTCTCCTACCGCGACGCGAATCCGAGCCTCTTCTCCTTCAACTCACCGGTCGGTGCCTGCGAGACCTGCCGCGGCTTCGGCCGCACCATCGGCATCGACTACGGGCTGGTCGTTCCGGACGAGAACCGGACGCTACGCGGCGGGGCGATCAAGCCCTGGCAGACCGACTCCTATCGCGAATGCCAGGACGATCTCGTGAAGTTCGCCGCGCGGCGCGGGATACCGCTCGACGTGCCGTGGCGCAAGCTGGCGGTCGAGCATCGGCGCTGGGTCATCGAGGGCGAAGGCCCATGGGAAAAGAAGACCTGGTACGGCACGAAGCGCTTCTTCGAGTGGCTCGAAACCAAGGCCTACAAGATGCACGTGCGCGTGCTGCTGTCGCGCTATCGGGCCTATACACCCTGCGAAACCTGCGACGGAGCGCGCCTGAAACCGGAATCGCTCCTCTGGCGGATCGGGTCACGCGAGCTGGCCGATCGGGTGCTCGCTCCGGAAGGGCGCTTCCGCCCGCGTGGTGTCGAATGGTCCGACGGAATGCTCCGCACGATCCCCGGGCTCTGCCTGCACGACCTCATGCTCCTGCCGCTCGAGCGTGCCCGCGAGCTCTTTCGTGGTCTCGAGCTGCCGGCGCCCCTCGACGAGGCCGCGGATCTGCTGCTCGGCGAGATCCGGTCCCGCCTCGGCTATCTCGTGGATGTCGGGCTCGGCTACCTCACGCTCGACCGGCAGTCACGAACGCTCTCGGGCGGCGAGGTCCAGCGCATCAACCTGACCACCGCCCTCGGCACCTCGCTCGTCAACACGCTCTTCGTGCTGGACGAGCCGTCGATCGGCCTGCATCCGCGCGACATGCAGCGGGTGATCGGGGTGATGCGCCGGCTGCGCGATGCGGGCAACTCGCTGCTCGTCGTCGAGCACGATCCGCAGATCATGCTCGAGGCCGATCGCCTGCTCGACCTCGGACCTGGCGCCGGCGAGCGCGGCGGCGAGATCGTGGGCTTCGGCACTCCCGAAGAGATCCGCCGCAACGAGCGCTCGCTCACGGGGGCGTACCTGAGCGGCCGCAGGACCATTCACCCCCCATCTCCGCGCTCCTCGCCGGGGCCTTCGCTGCCCGGGTCGGGCGTCGTCGCCGAGGCACGACGCAACCGCTGGCTCGAGCTCACCGGCGCTGCGGCACACAATCTGAAGCACGTCGACGTGCGCATTCCCCTGAAGCGCCTGGTGTGCATCACTGGTGTTTCCGGCTCGGGCAAGTCGACCCTCGTCGAGGACATCCTGCACCCGGCGCTCCTCAAGTATCTCGGTCGCCCCACCGGGGCACCCGGGCCCTTCGATGCGCTGCGCGGCGCGGAACTCATCGACGACGTGGTGCTGGTCGACCAGAAGCCCATCGGACGCACGACGCGCTCGAACCCCGCAAGTTACGTCGGTGCCTTCGACTGCATCCGCGAAATCTACGCCGCGGCACCTGCCGCCCAGGAACGCCGCTATACGCCCGGTACGTTCAGTTTCAATTCGGGCAATGGCCGTTGCCCCGCCTGCCGCGGGAACGGCTTCGAGCATGTCGAGATGCAGTTTCTGTCGGACGTCTATCTGCGCTGTCCGGACTGCGACGGGCGGCGCTACCGCAGCGAGGTCCTGGAAATCCGCCACGAAGGCGCCACGGGCGTCCGCGCCAGCATCGCCGACGTGCTCGAGATGACGGTCACGGAGGCGCTCGCCTTCTTCGGCGATTCACGTGAGGTGCAGGCACGGCTCGCGCCCCTCGCCGACGTCGGGCTCGAGTACGTGAAGCTCGGCCAGCCGGTGCCGACGCTCTCGGGTGGCGAGGCTCAGCGCCTGAAGCTCGCCGGGCACCTGGCGGTCGCGACGCGCAACGGCAGCAGACCCATACGCCGCGCGGCCGACGCCGCCATACCCAACGGCAAGCTCTTCCTCTTCGACGAACCGACCACGGGGCTGCACTTCGAGGACGTCGCACGGCTCCTGTCTGCCTTCAGAAAGCTCCTCGACGCCGGGCACTCCCTCCTCGTGATCGAGCACAACCTCGATGTCATCCGCTCCGGCGACTGGATCATCGATCTCGGTCCGGAAGGCGGTGAGCGCGGCGGCGAAATCGTGGCGACGGGGACCCCGGCGGAGCTGCGCACGAACGAGCGCTCGCACACGGGTCGTGCGCTCGCGGAATATGAGGCAGTGCTCGGCGACGCCGCGCACGCGTCCGCCGCTGCCCGGAGCGGATCGTCGTCGGCCGGAGCCGTCGGCGATGCCGGTGCCTCCTATCGGGCCGCCCCGTCGCACGGCATCGACCGCTCGCGGCACGCGATCGTCGTCCACAATGCGCGCGAGCACAACCTCAGGAACATCGAGGTCGAGATCCCGCGTGACCGCTTCACCGTGATCACCGGCGTCTCCGGATCCGGAAAGTCCACACTCGCCTTCGACATCCTCTTCAATGAGGGTCAGCGTCGTTACCTCGAATCGCTGAACGCCTACGCACGCCAGTTCGTCCAGCCGGCGGCGCGCCCCGACGTGGATGCGATCTACGGCATTCCGCCCACCGTGGCCATCGAGCAGCGCACCAGCCGCGGCGGGCGCAAGAGCACGGTCGCGACACTCACGGAGATCTATCACTTCCTCCGCCTGCTGTACGTCAAGCTCGGCATCCAGCACTGCCCGGCGTGCGATGTCGCGATCGAGCCGCAGAGCACGGCATCCATCGCGGCGCACATCCTGCGCGAGTACCGGGGCGAGAGGATCACGCTGCTCGCACCCCTCGTCGTGGCCCGCAAGGGCTACTACACGGATCTCGCCCGCTGGGCCGCACAGAAGGGCTACGAGGGGCTGCGCGTCGATGGAGTGATCACCCCGACCCGGCAGTGGCCGCGGTTGTCGCGCTTCCGGGAGCACACCATCGAGCTGCCGGTCGCCACGCTCGAGGTGAGCGCGCGGCGCGACACCGAACTGCACGGTGTGCTGGCGCGCGCGCTCGACTATGGCAAAGGGCTCGTGCACGTGCTGCATTCCGGCCGCGTGGCCGTGTTCTCCACCAAGCGTGCCTGCCCGTCCTGCGGCACGAGCTTCGCCGAGCTCGACCCGCGCCTCTTCTCCTTCAACTCCAGGCACGGCTGGTGCACGGATTGCTTCGGTACCGGCGTCGGGCTGTCGGGCTTCGACGAGGAGCAGAGCGGCGAAGAAGCCTGGTGGAACGAGTGGTATGAACGCGAGGTGCTTCCCTGCGCGACCTGCTCAGGCCAGCGCCTGAACCCGGTCGCGCTCGCCGTGCGCTTCCGCGGCCGTTCCATCGCGCAACTCACCGCCGAGCCCGTACGCGGCGCGGCCGCCTTCTTCGCCAGGCTCCGGCTCTCGGCGCGCGAAAAGGCCATCGCGCGTGATCTGCTCGCGGAGATCCGCGGTCGGCTTCGCTTCCTCGAGCGCGTCGGCCTCGGCTATCTGACGCTCGACCGCTCAGCGCCGACACTCTCGGGTGGCGAGGCACAGCGCATCCGCCTCGCCGCGCAGCTCGGCTCGAACCTCCAGGGCGTGTGCTATGTGCTGGACGAGCCCACGATCGGCCTGCACCCGCGCGACAACGGGATTCTGCTCGACTCGCTCGCCGAGCTCGCCGCGCACCGCAACACGCTGGTGGTCGTCGAACACGACGAGGAAACGATCCGCCGTGCCGATCACGTGCTCGATCTCGGTCCGGGTGCCGGTATCCTCGGCGGCGAGGTCGTGGGCTCGGGCACCGTGACAGATCTCATGCGCAATCCGCGCTCGATCACCGGACGCTTCCTGCGCGAGCCGCTGGCGCATCCTGCGCAGCCGCGGCGCGTGGTGGATCGTGACACGCCCTGCCTCACGCTCGAGAAGGTGCGACTTCACAACCTGCGAAATGTGGACGTGCAGGTGCCGCTCGGGCGGCTGGTGGTGGTCACCGGCGTGTCCGGATCGGGAAAATCCACCGTGGCGCGTGACGTGCTCTACACCAACCTGCGGCGCATCCTTGCCGAGAGCCCTGCACGGAGCGCGGGACGCGCCAGGCTGGCGCAGGCTTCCTTCATCGGCTGCCGCGCCATTGCCGGCATCGAGGGACTCGACCGCGTGCTCGAAGTCGACCAGACGCCCATCGGCAAGACACCGCGCTCCTGTCCGGCCACCTACGTCGGCTTCTGGGACGAGATCCGCCGCGTCTTCGCCGGCACCACGGAGGCCCGCCTGCGTGGCTACGCCGCGAGCCGTTTCTCCTTCAATACAGGCAGTGGGCGCTGCGGGGAATGCGAAGGCCAGGGAGTCAAGACCATCGAGATGAACTTCCTGCCAGACGTGAAGGTCACCTGCGACGTGTGCGGCGGGCAGCGATTCAATGCCGAGACGCTGAGTGTGCTCTGGCGCGGGAAGAGCATCGCCGACGTGCTCGCGATGAGCGTCGATGATGCCGCGGGCTTCTTCCGCGCCCATCCACGTATCCATCACGCACTGCAGCTGTTGCGGGATGTGGGACTCGGCTATCTCACGCTCGGCCAACCTTCCCCCACACTCTCGGGCGGCGAGGCTCAGCGCATCAAGCTCGTTACCGAGCTCGCCAAGGCGCCGCTGGATGCTCCGCTGCCTGCGGCGCAGGCCGCGGCCCCACCCGCGGGTCGCGTCGCGTCCCGTACGCGGGTCCCACGCCGGCACACGCTCTACGTACTCGATGAACCGACCGTCGGCCTGCACATGGCAGACGTGGAGAAGCTCATCGACGTGCTGCATCGCCTGGTCGATGCCGGCAACTCGGCGGTCGTGGTCGAGCACAACCTGGACGTCATGGCCGAGGCCGACTGGATCCTCGATCTCGGACCGGGCGCCGGCGATGAAGGAGGGCGCATCGTGGCATCCGGGCCTCCGGCAGCAATCGCGCGCCGCAAGGCCCGCTCGCACACCGGGCGGGCTCTGCATGCGTTTCTCCCGGGGCGAACGCGGGCGGCGGCCGTGCCTAGTCCGACTCCTGCGCCGCGGCGGCGAAGTTCACGCCGTTGATGTGTGAACCGCCGTCGACGAAGAGCGTGTTACCCGTGATGTAGCGCGCTTCCTCGCTCGCGAGGAATGCCGCCGCCGGCGCTATATCCACCTCCGGATCGCCCATGCGGCCCATCGGGTTCTGCCGGAGAATGCTCGCCGCCACCGCAGGCTTCTCGGCAGCCCAGCGGTCATAGCCCGCCGTGCGTGCCACCGGACAGATGACGTTTACCGTGATCCCGTGCCCGGCCCACTCGCGTGCGGCACTGCGCGAGAGGCTCCGTAGCGCTTCCTTCGCCACGTTGTAGTCGGCCGAGCGCGGATGCGCATTGATGCCGGTGAGCGAGCAGACATTGACGATGCGACCATAGCGCTGCACGTGCATCGTCGGAAAGGCCCGCTGCATGGCCGAGAGCGCGGCGTAGAGGTTCCCCTGCAGCGCGCGAGCGAACTCCGCCGCCGCCATCGTCTCGAGCGCGCCGTCCGGCCCCTTGCGGAACGCGTTGTTCACCAGGATGTGCAGCGTGCCGAAGCGCGCGACCGCGTCGTCGATCAGGCGCTCCATGCTGGCGCTGTCGGCGACGTCGCAGGCCACGAACCACGCCCGGCCGCCTGCGGCGCGGATCGCCGCCGCGACCTCCTCGCCCGCGCCCGTATCGACGTCCGCCAGCACGACCTGCGCGCCCTCGGTCGCAAAGCGCCGGGCGATGCCCCGGCCGATGCCGTGGGCGGCGCCTGTGACGACGGCGATCCGGCCCTCGAGCGCCGGCATCACTCTCCGCTGCAGGCGCAGCCGCCGCAGGGCGTGCCGTAGTCGCAGGGACGCTCGGTGCTGCCGAGATTCCTGCTCGAGATCACGGCACCGCCGGAAATGAGGCGCTGCACGGGCGAGCTCTTCGGCGTTCTGCCGGGCTCGATCCCGAGCCGTGCGCAGAGCTCGCCCCAGGTGGCGAGCGTCTCGCTCATCTTGTGGGAGACCTCGAGGGTCCGGCCGTTGGCTTCGCAGAGATAATCGTAGGTAGGCATAGGCGAATTATACTGACGGGCGGGCGCCTCCGCAGAGCACCTCCGTGACGTGCTCCGTGTCCATGAATTCCTTCATCACCGCGATCTTCCCGTCGCGCAGGCGGAAGAGGAAGTGGTAGTGATTGGCGTAGAGCTTGCCCGAGACGTGCATGCCGCGCGAGGTCGCCTCGACTGCGACCCGATCGCCTTCTGCCGTCACCGTCAGGATCTGGAAATCCAGGCCCTGCGGGAATGCCTCGAAGATGCGCCCCGATGCTGCGGCGACCGCGTCCCGCGGGAATCTGCCCGAGATCAGCGTGCGACCCATGGTTTCGCAGTAACCGTCCTCGGTGTAGGCAGCGACGATCTTCGCCACGTCACCGCGACGGACGGCGTCGAGAAAGTCGAGGACGAAGGCTTTGTTGCGTTCGGGGTCGGTCATGGTATCCGTGGCGGAGTGCCAGCGAAGACATCGCAGTTCGTGCCCTGCAATGTCATGGCAGCTTACCAAAAACGCGACGAATGCTGTCGACGCAACCCCAGGTGCGGATCGCAGACCACTGCATCCGGTTGCGCGTCGCCGACGGCACCGGTTTGCGCTCGCTGCCCGGGCCTCGCAGAATCCTCATCCGCCGTAACGGACTCGAGGCCTGCCATGAAAACCCGTGCCGCCATCGCTCACGCCGCCGGCCAGCCGCTGGAAGTCACCACGGTGGACCTCGACGGCCCGCGCGCCGGCGAAGTGCTGATCGAGCTCAAGGCCACCGGCGTCTGCCATACCGATGAATTCACCCGCTCGGGCGCCGACCCGGAAGGGCTCTTCCCCGCGATCTTCGGTCACGAGGGCGCAGGGGTCGTGGTGGACGTGGGCGCGGGCGTGACCTCCGTGAAGAAGGGCGATCACGTCATCCCGCTCTATACGCCCGAGTGCCGGCAGTGCAAGAGCTGCCTGTCGCGCAAGACCAATCTCTGCACGGCGATCCGCACGACCCAGGGCCAGGGCGTGATGCCGGACGGCACGAGCCGCTTCTCGCTCGGCGGCCAGAAGATCCATCACTACATGGGCTGCTCGACATTCTCCAACTTCACGGTGCTGCCGGAAATCGCGGTAGCCAGGGTGCGTGAGGACGCGCCCTTCGACAGGATCTGCTACATCGGCTGCGGCGTCACCACCGGCATCGGCGCGGTCATCAACACGGCGAAGGTGGAGCCGGGCGCGAACGTCGTGGTCTTCGGCCTCGGCGGCATCGGACTGAACGTCGTGCAGGGCGCACGCCTTGTGGGTGCCAACCGGATCATCGGCGTGGACCGGCATCCGGGAAAGAAGGCGCTCGCGGAGACGTTCGGCCTGACGGACTTCGTGAACCCTCAGGACGTGGAGGGCGATCTCGTCGCCCATCTCGTTGCGCTCACCGACGGCGGGGCGGACTATTCCTTCGAATGTGTCGGCAACGTGGATCTCATGCGCCAGGCGCTCGAGTGCTGTCACCGCGGCTGGGGCGTCTCCGTGATCATCGGGGTGGCGGGCGCCGGCCAGGAGATCCATACGCGCCCCTTTCAGCTCGTCACCGGCCGCGTCTGGAAGGGAACGGCCTTCGGCGGCGCACGTGGACGCACGGACGTGCCGAAGATCGTCGACTGGTACATGGACGGGAAGATCCGGATCGACCCGCTCATCACCCACAGGATGCCGCTCGAACGCATCAACGAGGCTTTCGATCTCATGCACCGCGGCGAATCGATCCGCTCGGTCGTCCTGTACTGACTCGCCCGGGGAACTGCGCGCATGGCCCACGATCTCGTCTGCTGGAAGTGCGGCGCCTCGCTCGCGGAGCTCTCGCTGCCGCTGCGCCGTCTCGACGAATGCCCGAAGTGCCGCGCCGAGCTGCACGTCTGCCGCATGTGCGTGGACTACGACACGCGGGTCGCCAAGCACTGCCGCGAGCCGACCGCCGAGGAGGTGAGCGACAAGGCGCGTGCGAACTTCTGCGACCACTTCAAGCCGCGGAGTGGCGCCTGGGTTGCACCGAACACGGCAGAAGTGGATCGCGCCCGCGCGGGGCTCGAGAAGCTCTTCGGCAAAGGCTGACGCGCGCTCAGTTCTGGCGCAGGCGGTCCGTGAGCCGGTCGAGGAGCCGCGAGAAGGCCGAGGGCGGACGATTATCGGCCTGGATGCGAATGTGGCGCACGCCCGAGTCGTTGAGCAGCGTGTGGCTGCGGTCGATCTCGAGCTCTCCGGCGCCGAGGATCTCGAGCGTCTCATCGAGCGTGCGTGGCGCGGCCTGTGGTCGTGCGCCACGCCGGCGACGGCCTGGCACCTCGGCTGGCGCCGTGTCCACGTCATCCACGGCCTCTGGCTGCACCTCAGGTGCCGGATCGGCGGCCAGTGGCGTACGCTGCGCCGCGGTGTCGTCCAGCAGCTTGAACTCGTCTGTCGGCGGCTTCGGGGGCTTCACCGTGGCGGATGCCGGACGCGGCCTGGACGCCGACTTCCGGTTGCCGGCCCGCTCACGCTCATTCGCCGTCACGGGTATCACCGCGACCGACGCAAACTCCGAGCGCACGTAGCCGGCCACCTGTTTCGCGGAGATGGCATCGCTGAAGAACCCGAGCCGCAGGCCGTACCAGCGCCGGCCCTCGCGGCTGCCTTCGACAGTGTAGAGCGTGTAGGCGCTGAAAATCGCGAGCGGCGGCACCTTGTCGAGCTCGATCGGCTGCACGGACCAGTGCAGCTGCACGGCGAAGGAGACCTGGACGTTCCGCGCAACCTCCGCCCTGAGTGCGCGCATTGTCTGCGTGTCGTCAGGGCGCAGCATCGAGACGGCCTCGGCAGCACGCGCGTCGGCCGGACGCGCGGTCTTGCCGCTGGCCGGAGCCGCCCCAGTCCCTTTCTCGAGGAGCTTCAGCACCTGCGTATCACTGAGGACATCGGGAGCCGGCTCGGTGGGTATCGGGTCGTCGCTGAGCTGCGCGAGCACCTCGCGCACATTCGACTGCTGCGCAGCGCCCACGGGCTTCAGGGTCGGCACGTCGCGCGTCGCCTCGGGCGCCGCAGGGGCAGCGGGTGCAGCCTCCGGCGTGCTCGCCGGTTCGGTCGCAACGACCAGTGGCGCCGGTGGCGGCGCCGGATTCTGCGCTTCGCCTGCTTGCAGCGGTTCGCTCACTGTCCCGGACGAAGCCACCGGCTTTCGTGATCCGGCCTGCGCTCCGCGCAGACGCTTGCCGGGCGCCTCGCCGACCCAGGCGGCCGGATAGACATCACGGACGACGACGAGCCACTCCTCGGCTTCGGCAGCCGTTTCGAAATAGCCCATGTGCAGACGGAAGCGCTCGCGTCCTTCCTCACGCCTGCGGCTCACGAAGAACGTGAATCGGGCGAGTTCCGGAGACTTCGGCTGCTCGAGCGCGAGCGGCGTCGTCGACGAGCTCAGATTGATCACGAAGGGATCGTTCGCAGCCGCGCTCCGTCCGGCGTCGGCTGGTGCGGGCATCCCCCCCGCGAGTGCGCGCATCTGGTCGGTCATCGCATCGTTCCCCGGAAATCTGTCGACTCACCCCTGCAAGGGCGACTGGGGCCAGGCGGCCGGGGCTCGGGAGCGAAGTCGCCGCCTCAGATGAGGCACCGGCAACCCCGCTGTCTTAGGACCGAATCCCTTAGACCGGAGGCTTTGCGTCCCCGCCTTTCGGCGGGTTTGCCCTTGTCACGGTCATAAAGTGTCCGCATGTTGCCGATGAGCGTCAAGCGCTGCCCTGTGCCGCAGGTCGCAGGCCACCGCGAAATGAGACCGGCTGCGCCCCCGCAGTAAACATATCTCCTGCCCGACCGAGGCCGAAGAGCCGTCACGGCGCGGCGTGGGCCGCGCCGGGCAGCACCTGCGGCACCCAGAAGCGTCCGGCCCCGACGAGGCGTGTGGCGTACCACGGGTCCTCGAGCGAACCATAGGCAACCGTGCGCCCGCTGCCGGGTGCGTGCACGAAGCGGTCTGCGCCGACGTAGACGCCGACGTGGTCGACCTCTCCTGCGGGACGGGTGCGGAAGAACACGAGATCACCCTGGGCGAGGGCTCGACGCCCCACGGGCCGCGCGGCAGCATGCTGTGCGGCTGCAGTCCGCGGCACCTGAAGCCCGAGCTGCGCGTGCACGAAATACACGAGACCACTGCAATCGAATCCGCGCCGATCCGCGCCGCCGTAGCGGTAGGGCGTGCCGATCAGGGCTTCCGATACCCTCAGCAGGGAAGCACCCATCGACTGAGCAGGTGTCCGGGGTGTCGTGGCACATCCGCCGAGCAGCAGCATCGCGGCGACCGCTGCCGCCGTCCACCGGCTCCTCGAGCGGATCGCTCCCCGCGCCGGTGATCGCATCAGCCCGCGGCCCGACGATCCCCGCCCGCAGCACTCATGGCGTGCTCGACGCGCGATTCGAGCAGTTCGGTCACCGCCGTACCGGACATCGGCTTCGCAAGATAGAACCCCTGCACGAAATCGCAGCGCCGCTCGCGCAGGAAGTCGAGCTGTTCGAGGGTCTCCACGCCCTCGGCCGCGACACGCCGGTCGAGCGTGTGCGCCATGACGATGATCGCCTCAGCGAGCGCCGCGGCCGCCGGATCCTGCGCGACCTGTTCGATACAGCTGCGGTCGATCTTGAGCACATGCACCGGATATTGCCGCAGGTGACTCAGCGAAGAATAGCCCGTCCCGAAGTCGTCCAGCGCCAGGCGCACTCCGAGCTCCGCGAGGCGCAGGAGTTCCTCGCTCGCCCGCACGTCGGCGAAGACCGCCTCGGTGAGCTCGATCTCGAGCAACTCCGGAGGCAGCCCATGACGGTCGAGGGCGCGCCGCACGACCTGCGGAAACTCCGTGTGCTTCAGCTGTTGCACCGAGACATTGACTGCGAGTCTCGGGGGCGCGATGCCCCGGGCTCGCCAGGCTGCGAGCTGGGCGCAGGCGGCATCGAGCACCCAGCCGCCGATATCGGCGATGAGCCCGGATTCCTCGGCCGCCGGGACGATCTCGTGCGGGTAGCGCAAGCCGTCGCGCGGCGTCTGCCAGCGCAACAGTGCCTCGAGACCCGTGAGGGCTCCGGTCGCGACGTCGAACTGCGGCTGGTAATAGAGTGAGAACTCCCGCCGTCGAAGTGCGCGGAACAGGCCGCTTTCGGTCACGGTGCCGCCCGCCACACCGCGCATCATGTGGCGGTCGAAGAAGGTCACGCGACTGCGCCCGCTGGCCTTGGCACGATACATGGCGACGTCGGCATTGCGCATCAGCACATCGATGGACGCTCCGTCGTCGGGGAACAGGGTGATGCCGATGCTGGCGCGCACGAAATGGTCGCGCCCGCCCAGGTTCACGGGGAGCTGCAAGGACTCGATGATGCGTTCACCAATGGTCCGCGCGGCATCCGGATCGGCCACATTGCGCAGAATCACGGTGAACTCATCGCCGCCGAGCCGCGCAACGGTATCGCCATCCTTCACGCATGCACGCAGGCGCTGCCCGACGATGACCAGCAGCTGATCGCCGGCCGAATGCCCGATGGTATCGTTGATCTTCTTGAAGTGGTCGAGATCGATATACAGGAGCGCGCCGCGCGCCGTGCCGGCCGTCACGCTCGCGAGCTCCTGGGCGAGCCGGTCGCGGAACAGCAGCCGGTTGGGCAACTGCGTGAGCGGATCGAAATACGCCTGGCGATAGAGCTGTTCGTCCCGCGCGTTGTTCGAAAGCGCGATCGCCAGACGCGCCGCGAACTCGCTGCCATAGTGGGCGGTCTCGGCATCGAGAAGCGGCGCATCGGGATAGCCCACGGCGAGAATCGCCAGGAGCCGCTCGCCCGCGCGCACGGGCCATATCCAGAAGAACTCGGCCCCGCGCTCCCTGAGCGGCGCAAGAAAGCTGTGCCGCTGCTCCTCGCAACGCGCCACGGTCAGGCCGTCCTGTGCCCCCGCGAGCACACCGAGCATGTCCGGATCGAGCGCCACGCGACTCACGGGTTGCCCGTTCACCCCGTCCGAAGCAACGTACACGCGCCCATGCGCGGGCGCATCGGCGTCGAGCAGCGTAATGCCGACGCTGTGACAGTGTGTCACGGCGCGCACACGCGCAAGGATTGCATCCAGAGTCGCCTCGAGCTCTGAGGAGGACAGCAGCAGCCGGTCGATCTCACTCAGCACACCGAGCGTGCGCAGGCGGTCGCGGGTCACTGCGGCCGCCTTCTCCCAGGCCTCGAGCACCTCGCCAGCCTCATCGGCGGCAGGGGGTGGCCGCTCGACGCTGGCCTCCCCGGTGGCGAGCAGCGCGCGCCGCAGCCCGCGCAGGCCAGGAACGTAGGACCGCGCGAGATAGCCCGCACCCGCCAGCGCGGCGAGCAGTGCACACGCGAGTGCGGCCGGCACGGTCCGTGCGGCGACCGCAGCGAGAGCGAGACTGCGCGGTCGCGGCGCCGCGGCGATCACGGCCCACGATCCGGCGGCGCGGTATTCGGAGTCGACGGGCACGCGCACCAACGCCGCCCGCCACTCCGCGCCTTCGTGCTGCCAGGCAAGTCCGGCGGAATCGGGGCGCTCTGCGAAACCCAGGTCGCCGCGCTCGACCAGAGCCGCGAGCTCGGCGGTCGCCCCCGTCGCACCACG
Organism: Gammaproteobacteria bacterium; assembly: GCA_016707425.1. Classification (GTDB taxonomy): domain Bacteria; phylum Pseudomonadota; class Gammaproteobacteria; order Steroidobacterales; family Steroidobacteraceae; genus JADJHU01. Next base: position 757,712 of record JADJHU010000015.1, on the reverse strand, counting down.
GAGCACGGCGCCGTCGGCTTCCATCACGGTGATGTCAGCGGTGCCGCCGTTGCGTGGCGCGCCGCCCCAGAGCCACTTCGGGGAAATCTCGAACAGCGCAAGCGCCGGTCGTCCGGCAGCACGTACGCCACGCAGCAGATACACCGTACGCGGCCCATCACCGCGTGGACCGGTAATCAGCGCCGTCTGACCACCCTCGAGGGCAGCGCGCGCTGAGCGGACCGGCGTGCGCATGAGCGCCGTCAGAGCCGATTCACTCCCGGCCTCGAACATCTCCACGTCCCTGAACGCCCGGGAGTCGAGCACACGCTCGCGCAGCCGTTGGCCGCCCGGGCCGACGTCATCCGCGCTCAGTGCCCGGCCGACAGTCTCCGCGGCAGCGAGCCGCTCCATGAGCCCCGCGGCATAGCTGCGGCTCTGGAGCTCGAGGCGCTGGCTCGCCTGCTCGTCACCCTGACGCACGATTTCACGGCCGGCAAGCAGCGCGTGGACCCCGAGCGGCAGCGCCACGGCCACGGCAAGCGTGGCGAGCATGCGCGCCGCCATGCGGCTCCTGAGTGCTGACCGCAGTGTGTCCATGTCAAACCACGCCGTTCCGCGAGTCGCAGCCAATTTAACGATAGGCGCTGTCAGGCCATGAGCAGCACATCACTGATTGAGGATTCGGACAGTGCGTCGGCGCACCACGACCTGTCCGGGACCGCGGATCGTGAGCGCAGTCACACTCGCGCCCCGCGGAATTCCGGGCGAAGCTCAGGCCATTGCCCGCGGTGGTTTCGCGGTGGCCAGCTGCTGGATTCCGTCCCAGGTGTAGCGATAGACACCGCGGCGGCCCGAGCGCGCCGCTCCCAGCATGGCCGCGGCCACCGTGCGCGCCGGGATGGCACGAAAGCGGGCGACCGAGCCGCGGAGCAGCGGATTCACGAGCGGCAGGGTCAGCCCCGCAGCGAGCTCGACCGCGCGCAGCTCGCGTCGCCACCCGAGCAGGAGTGACGGCTGCAGGATGTCGAGCGAGGTGAAGCCCGCGCCGGTGAGCCCCTCCTCCATCTCGCCTTTTACACGCAGATAGAAGGCCTTGGCCCTCGCGTCCGCCCCCACGGAGGACACGACCACCAGGCGCCGGGCCCCGGCCGCACGCGCGGCATGGGCGAACTCGAGCACGTGACCGCAGTCGACGCTGCGGAATGCCTCCCGGGAGCCCGCTTCGCGCAGGGTAGTCCCGAGACAGCAGAAGGCATCGTCGCAGCGCAGGCCTGCGATCTGGGCCCCGAGCTGCCCGAAGCGCACGATGCGGTTGGCGAGGCGCGGGTGCTCGGTCGCGAGCGGGCGCCGTGAGAGCGCGTACACGCGTGCGTATTCCGGCGCCTCGAGCAGCACGGCGAGCAGGTGTCCGCCAACCAGGCCACTCGCGCCGGCCACCAGGGCTGTTCTGGCTTGCGGTGCCGACATGGAGTTAAATCAGTATGGATAACCGGAGAAGCCCATGAGGGCAGTCTGCCTGCTCACGACGCTCGCCGCTGTGCTCGGCGTCGCGCTCGTCACACCGGCCCTGGCCGTCACCGACGCGGAGCGCGTGCCGGTATATCACGAGTTCCGCTCGCTGTTCGACGCGCGGCGTTACGATGAAGCCCTGCCGCTCGCGGAGAAGCTCGTGCAGCTCACGGAAGAGCAGTATGGCCGCGACGATGCGAGGCTCGTGACGCCGCTCGTGAACCTCGCGACCACCCGGTACCGGCTGCACGACTTCGACGATGCCGAGAAGCTCTTCCTGCGGAGCATCTCGATCCTCGAGACCTCCGGCACGCCCCAGGACCGCCGGCTGATCCGCCCGCTGCACGGTCTCGGTGCAAGCTGCATCGCGAAAGGTTCCTACGAAGCCGCAGCCGTGGCACTGAAGCGCGCGGTCGACCTGTCACGCAATCTCGACGGCCTCTTCAATCCGGATCAGCTCCCGGTCCTCGATCGGCTCATCGAAGCCTACGTCGCACTCGGCCAGGTGACGGAAGCCGAGAAGGAACAGCAGTACGCCCTCCGCATCGCCGAGACGGCCTACGGGCGCTGGGATCTGCGGCTGCTGCAACCGCTCGATCGCCATGCACGCTGGTTTGAGTCGGTCGGTCGCTACGCCACGGCGCGCTCCCTGCACCTGCGTGCACTCGCCATTGCCGAGCAGGCAGGTCGCGGCCAGATCGCGAGCGTCGCGCCGCTGCGAGGCATCGCCCGCACCTACCGGCTCGAGTTCGCAAATGGCGTGGACTCCGGTGAGTCGACGGTCCGTGATCCCCTGGATGCGAGCTCGATGCTGCCCGACGCCGGCACCTCGGGGCGGATGAGTGCCGAGGGCGAACGGGCATTGCTGCTCGCGCTGCAGGTGCTCGAGCGCTCCCAGCCACCCGACCGGCGACTGCACGGCGAGACGCTGGTCGATCTGGGCGACTGGTACCTGACGGGTGCTGCAGCCACTCGCGCGATCCAGATTTACGAAAAGGCGTGGGCTGATCTCAGTGCGGGCGGCGACACCACCTTGCTCGCAATGCCCGAGCAGCTCGTCTATCGACCGCCCTCCTCCTCGATCAGCCGCACGCGCCTCGATCCGGGGGACTACGAAGTCCAGACGGTGGAGCTCCGCCTCACCATCGGCCCGGATGGGAAAGTCGGCGATGCCGTGGCCCAGCCGGGCACGGCCGCCTCCGAAGCAACGGTACGCGCGGTGGTCGCGGCGGCGCGCAAGGCGCGCTACCGGCCGCGCTTCGAGGCCGGCAAGGCCGTCGATACGCGTAACGTCGCACTCCGCGAACGCATGGCCGTACGTGTCAGGAAGACGACCGATCGCCAGCGCGAGTGAACGGCAGGATCCCGCCCCGCTGCGGTGTCGCAGCACCCGAAGGTGCCGGAGACACCGGGCTGGCCCGGGACTCCGGCTCGATCGGGACGGCTTCGATCGTATCGGCAGACCCGGCGGCGTCGGCTGCGGGCGCCACCAGGACCGGCTCGCCGCGTGCAATCTGCCGGGCCACCTCCTGCTCCGGGAACTGCACCAGGAACTTCGCTGCCGCATCGCGCATGGCGGCGCGCGTCGCCTCCTCGAGTGGTCGCGCTCCCGAAGCCCCGCTCGACAGGCTGTTGCCGTAGCCCGTGATCGTCAAGGCATCCACGCTCGCGCCGTCGGGTGTGTACAGTGCAATGCGATAGCGGATCGTCGCGGCGAAATAGCGGCCCGTCTCACGTGCCGTCGTGAACGAATACTGGACGATGCGCGGCTCGAAGATCGCCTGCAGGCCCGGACTCGCCCGCGCTTCCTCGAGCGAAGAGAACAGGTCGGCCTCGCGAAACGCCGCTCCGAAGAGCTCCTGGGCCCAGTGCACGTGCCCGGGCCCGAGGTCGGCCTGCCAGTTGCTGCCCCAGCGGGTCTCGCGGTGCGTGTAATTGCGCATGTCGCCCGCAACCACGACACCCACCCTCGCGGGCAATGGACTGACCAGCGCCCGTGGAAGCTTTACATCAGGTGTGATCTTCACGCCTCCGCATGCGGCCAGCACGGTGAGGACCAGCAGTCCGGCCGCCAGGCGTCTCGCTGCCATCGACGGATTCATCAGCGCACGATCAGCCACCGCCACCGACACACCGGCGGACGCCGAAGACATCGACCCACGCCTTGCAGGATTTTTCGCTGGTGATGCCCACGAACGTTCCTTCGTTCTGATCACACACCGCCCGCATTAATGCCGAAAAGCGCATGTTTGTAAACGGCGGCATGTCGGCAGGCACCGGAAAGCCGATTGCGTGGATGCGCACGCGCCGACGCCCGCCCGCATCCGGCCTGTTCATCGCCGCCACCTGATCGAGCACCTCCTGGATCGAGTCACCCGTGAACTCGTCGCCGAGCACGTAGATGCTGATGCGCTTGTCCAGCGCCCAGTACGTGCGGATCGCCTCTTCGATCCCTTCGACCGGGCTCGAGTTGCTGAACGCGCGCCAGCTGCGCATGGTCGAGACAATGCGGGTCCGCTGGATCGGGGAATCCGCGAGCCACTGCCCGCGTGTCCCGGCAAACATGTTGCGGCCTTCGTCATCCATCACCTGCAGACCGCGCACGTGCGGATAGATGTCGAGGATCTCCTGCAGAACCTGAGTGGCGGCATCCCAGTGGTTGCGCGTCATGCTCGACGAGGTGTCGATCACGAAGATGATGTATTCGCTGTCGACCGGAATGCCGCCAATCGCCTCGGTCGGCGGGCGACGCGGCCGCTCTGCCAGCAGTCTCCGCATTTCGACCGTGAGCGTCTGATAGGCCGAGACCAGCTCCGATTCGATGATGTTGGTGACATCGGCCTCGCTCCTGCTCGCGCTGAACTGCCCGCGGATGCTGGTGAGATCGCCGGAGAGCCGCGCAAGCCTGACACGCTCGCGGTCGAGCACCGCGATGCGGCCCTTCAGCTCGCGATTGAGCTCATCCGTGTCGCCTCGGATGACAGCGAGCTCCTGCTGGAGCCTCTGCACCTGTCCTTCGAGATTCTCGCGACTCTTCTCGAGCACGAGAGGCCGACCGGACTCGGAGAGCACGAGCAGCAGGATGATCGCCCCGAAACCGCAGCAGATGACATCGAGAAAGGAGAGGCTGAAGACCTCCGCCTCGCGCCGCTCCAGCTTCACGGCCAGTCCCGCGACGGCATGAGGTACGCTCCGCCACGCGCGATGGCGAGCTGCCAGAAGCGCCAGGCAGCCGGATAGTCGCCTTTCATCGGCAGCAGCACCACATCGAGACGCAGACCCTCGGGCAGCGTGCGGATCGCCTCGTCGAACAGCCGCTCCCTTCCGCGCGCATCGACATGGCGGCGCACCGCCGGCGCGCTCGCACCCTGGGTCGGCAGATGATCGGTGATCAGCACGACCTGGTCTGGTGCGGGCGAGAGCCTCCGAATCGCGGCAAAGGCGTTGATCAGACTCGTGCCGCCCTCGGGCGTGGCGCGATGCAGTGCATCGACCGCGCCCGATATCGCCGGCGCGTCCCCGGCCTGCAGCCAGCCACCCGCGGCGCCGGCCACGAGAGGCTCGGCTGCGGTGTTGAAGGCGTAGATCTGGAACTGGCTGCCAGCGGGAAGCTGGGTGAGGAGCCAGTCCGCAGTATCGATGGCGCGTCGCCACTTGGGGGCGGCGCGGCGGAGTTCCTCCTTCGAATTGCGCAGCACGATCACCCTGACGATGTCCTCATCCATCATGCTGGCCGAGCGATCCAGCAGAATCAGGATGCGCCTGCCCTGCATCTTCAGGCCCGTGACGTAACGCCGGTCACCCGTGCCGCGGAAGGACCGGATGCGCTCTCCTGGCGGGGCCCGATCCACGCTGCCCGCCTCGAGGCGCCGCGTGCTCTCTTCGAGCGCCTTGATGTCCGCCTTCAGTTTCTCGATACGCTCGCGCCGCGCGAGGCTCGCCTGGTCGTAGACCGACGACTGCTCGCGCCTCTGCGCGAGCTCCTCGACGACGCGGGTGGTGCGCGCCGCGGCGCGCGTCGTGTCCGTCTCGGTCTTCTCGAGCGTATTGCGCAGCACGACCAAGTTGCGCGTGCCCTCGAGCACTTGCTCCTCGAGGCGGTTCACCTGCGCCGTGAGGTCCTCCGTGCGCCGGAGGCGTTCGACGCCACTCTGGGCACTGAGTACCGAGTAGAAGAGCACCACGGCCCCGAATCCGCAGCAGATGACGTCCAGGAAGGAGAGGCTGAACACCTCGGCCTGACGACGCTTCCTGGCCACGTGGGTATTCCGCTCACTCGCCCACGGCGATCAGGTCGAGCTCGACGCCGGGATCGCCAATACGCAGACGATCGCCGGCATGCAGCTGCACGCGCCCTGCGACCCGCTCGCCGTTCACCCGCGTGCCGAAGCGGCTGTGATCGATCAGCAGCACGCCGTCGCCCTCGCGCCGCAGGCTGCAATGCCGGCGCGAGACGCCGGCCAGCCCCTCGGGGAGTCTGATCGCACCCGCCGCGACCGCGTGGTCGCGACCGATCTCCAGCGGACCCTCCCCGAGTTCCACCGCCCGCCCTGCGAAAAGGAGATGTGTGGGCCGGCGCAGTGCCCCCGCGGCGCTCCCGAGGCGCCACCGCGCGGCAATCGCGGACTCCGGCACGACCACCGAGGCGCGGCGCGGCAGGGCGCGCAGCAGCGGCACACACTCGGCAGAGGCGCCGACAAGGGGCGCCCGGAGTCGCGTGGCGGCCACGGCCGCGAGACCGTCGTAGATCGCGACGAGCTCACAACCGGAGAGCTGCTCGAGCTCCGCGCGCAGACCCGGAAGCTCTGCCATCACGGCGGGTGCAACAATCGTGAGCGCCATTCCAGCCGGTCGCAGCTCGTGCACGAGCCTCAGCAGCTCTCGATACAGGTCACGGGCCGCCTGTGCGAACTGGTCGCGACTGAGCTCCACCTCGAAGCATTCGCCACGCACCTCCAGCGTCGCGCGCGCCATGCCGCAGCCGGCCGCCTCGCGCGCGAGTGCCGGCAGAGCAGAAAAGAGCTGCTGCTCCGTGGATCCTTCGTGCAGCGGATCGAAGCGTGTGCGCTTTACCATCGCCGCGGCGATCATCTGCAGCCAGCCCTGGTAGAGATCGATCAGCCCCCCGCACTGCCCGACACTCACCCGGCCGCGGCGCACCCGGTCGCCGCAAATCACGGTGGTGGCCGCGAGATGATGCAGCCCGAGCTCCAGCACGAGCACCGGACCCTCGAGACCGAGCGCCGCGGTCGTGACGACGCTGGCGTCGACGAACCCGGCTGGCGCCAGTCCGGCGGCACGGGCAATACTGAGAACGGCGCCGAGCGCGCCCGCTTCGAATGTCGCGGGCGCGAGCAGCCACGAGGGCGGATTCTCCGTCACCCCGCTTCCAGGCAAGGTCGCCAGACGCTCACGCAGCTCCGCCGTGGCGAGCGCCGCCGCCGCTGGTGGCACCGGCTCGCGCGCAAGCTCCGCCCAGTGGTCCGTCGCGACCTGAGTGGGATGCTCCCTCTGCACGTCCCACGCCGGTCGCCCCGTGCGCTCGCCGCCCCCGTCCCGATACACCACGGAGGGCTGGAGGCTGCGCAGCTCGCCATCGACAGCCATGGCGAGTGCGCGATCATCGAGTGCGATAGCGAGCACCGGTGCGCCGTTCAGAGTGCCTGCATGTTGCGGATCACGGCCTGATCGAGCCAGGTTTCGGCGTCGAGCACCAGCCGCTCCTGGGTACGCTGCAGCTGATGCAGCAGGAACATCAGAAGAATGGACAGCAGCAGCGCCACCAGCGTCGAGTTGAAGGCGACCCCAAGGCCTTCGGTGACACCGGAGATATCGCCCGTGACCGCCTTGTGCGCTTCCGAGAGCGCATCGCCGATACCCCGGACCGTACCGATGAAGCCGATCGCGGGGATCGCCCAGGCAATGTAGCGGATCATGGACATCTCGGAGTCGAGCCGCTCCGCCTCCGACTGGCACACGCCGTGCGCCACCGTAGACACATCCTGCACGTTGCGCGTGGCGCCGAAACGGGCGAGTGCGGCCAGCAGTGCCCGCGGGACGAGCAGCGAGCGTTCGTCCGCCGGCAGCGTCTCGAGTCTGCGTGAGTACTCGCGCGTGTCCTCGGGCAGGATCTTCTTCCCCTCGGGCAGGGCGAGCAGTTCCGCATCGAGCGCCCGGCGCTCGCGTCGCTGCTCGAGGGCCTTGTAGCCCATGATGGCGAGCGCCCAGATCATCAGGATGATCTCGGCCTCCTGCTCGTAGTCCTTGACGATGATGTACAGCGAACGCTCGGGCACGTACAGCGGGTCACGCAGGGTCGCCTGCCGCTGCTGGGTCAGGACCGCCTGGGCCATCGGGCGCACGTGCAGCACGTAGAACGCATGCACGAGAATCGTGGCGATCGCGAGCGCAAAAACGCTGAAGAGAAACTCGCCCGGATAGCGACGGTTCATATGTCGACGGGGAAACTGACGCTGTTGTCGGCGGAACCACGCTCATCGGCAGGCGCGGAGTCCGCCGGACTCTGCGCGAGCGCCTGCACACCGATGAGCGTCGCCGCCCAGCAGAGCAGTGAGATGAGTGCCGTGAAAATGATCAGATGCCAGGTGCGACGCACGAATCCTCCTCTCAGCCTGGATCGAGGTAGCGGGCGATGCGAAATCCCGTGTCGGGGCCCGATTCCCCGCGCCCTGCACGCGATGCGAGCCGCAGCTCACCCGGCGTGGCCGTACGCCAGCCCGGACCACGCACGACATGCAACAGACCCTGTTCGGGTCCGAGCGGATCGCTGACGGGCGTCGCCGCGATGAACGACGAATAGAAATCGTTGACCCACTCCGAGACATTGCCTTCCATGTCGTGCAGACCCAGCGCATTGGCGGCAAACTGCCCGACCGGTGCGCTCACCACGAACTCGTCCCGATAGCCGGTGAGCGAGCCATCGACGAGCGAGGCGCTCTCGGCGCCCGCGAGATTGCCCGCCTGGGCCGGCACCGGCAGGGCGTCACCCCAGCCGAAACGCCGAAACCGCCCGGGTGAAGCATAGCGTGCCGCGAACTCCCACTCGGCCTCGGTCGGCAGGCGATAGCCGTCGCCGACCGGCGTTTTCAGTACAAGCCGGCCACCGCGGGTCTCATAGGCGGGAGCAAGTCCATCCTGCGCGGAGAGCCAGTTGCAGTAGGCCGCAGCATCCTCCCACCCGACGGCGACCACCGGCTGGCTGTCGAGATCGAGGGTGCGCTGGCCAACGAACCCGGACTTGTGTCCCGGCCGGAAGCGCCGGAACTCGGCATTCGTCACCTCGTGACTGCCGATGTAGAAGGCGCGGGTGAGTCGCACGGGGCGCAGTACGGCCTCGTTCGGGCGCCGGCCCTGTTCATTCCGTTCGCTCCCCATCGCGAAGCTGCCACCGGTGACGAGTCGCAGCACGTAACCGCTGCGCGTGGAAATGGTCGGGGCCGTCTGCAGGGCCGCGAGTGCCTTATCGGTCGGCAGCAGCCGGTACTCGAGCGTGCGTGGCAGATCCGCGCTGACCGCAACCGATGCCGCAAAAGGTTCGAAGCCCGCCTTCGCCACCTCGACACGATGCTCGCCCGCACCCAGCTCGAGCTCGAGCGGCGTCACGCCGCGCGCATTCCCGTCAACCCGCACCTCGGCCCCGATCGGCTCCCCCTGCAGGGAGACTTTGCCTCTCTGCGCCTCGAGATGCGCCTCGAGCGTACTGCGCTCGCCGGCAGCCGCAAACACCCTGCGGGTGAATGTCGCGAAGCCCGCGCGAGTGATGCTGATCTCGTGCGTCACTCCGGCCGGCAGTTCCACATCGAGCGGCGTGCGGCCACGATAAACCCCGTCCACGAGCACCGGTGCACGTTCCGGCGTCGAACGCACGCTGAGTCGTGCATCGGGCGCCCCCAGGGTCACCGGCCCGACGGTCTGCGTCTCGCCGGCGCGCACCATCACGCTCGTCTCCCATGTCTTGTAGCCAGGCGCCGAGAGTTGCAGGCGGTGCACGCCTGCATCGAGCTCGATCGTGCGCGGCGCAGACCCCACCGGATGATCGTCAGCAGCAATCTGCGCTCCGGCCGGCTCGACGCGCACATGCAGCGTCCCCCACGCCGGCTGCAGTGTCACCCCGAGCGTCTGCGCCCGTCCGCCGCCGGCGACATCCATCACCGCGACATGGTCGAGATATCGCGGCGCCCGCACGGTGATCGCATGGCGTCCCTCGGGGACCTCTATCGGCCCGGGCGACTGCCCCGCGACCACGCCATCGACGAGCAGCGTCGCGGCAATGCGCCCCGTGTCCACGGTGAGCCGGCCGGGCAGCCTCGTGAGGCTCAGCTGCACGAGCGGCGGTTCCTCGCCTCTGGAAACCCGGACCTGCCGTTCGGCCGCACGGTACCCGGGCAACTCGGCACGGACGCGATGCCGGCCCGGCAGCACGAAGAGCGTCGCCCCCGTGCGCCACGAAAGGAGACTGTCCGGCGTGCGCACGCGGGCCGCGGCGGGGTGCAGATCGAGCGGCACCGCCGTGAGTGAGGCGAACGCAAGCCCCAGCGCGAGGAGCGCCAGAGCGGCGGCTGCCGCCGCGTACAGCCGGCGCCGTGATGTCTCCGGAGGGCGCCGGACACCTTCGGCGGACGAGCCCCTTCCCGACAGGTCCAGGGCACGGATCTCGAGCTCATCGCCCTCGGCGGGAATCCCGGAGCCGGCATCGATGTCGAGCGGCGGAATCGTGGCATTGCCGACGAGATGTCGAACCTCGATCGCAAGCGCATCGGGTCTCGCATCCTCGACGATGATCTGCGCCTCGCCCAGCGCGAGCGTATCACCCGCGCGCAGCTCACGCGCCGCCGGAAGCCGTTCGCCATTCAGGCGCAGTGGTTCATCGCCCTCCGGGACGGCACACCATTCGTCTTCGATCCGTGCGATCACCAGCCCGCGGGCACTGCGGGCACCGGGCACGACCACGTCCGCCCCGCGGGCGCCAAAGCTCAGGGACGAACCGAGTTCCCGGATTCCCGCGGGCTCACGCACACGGATGCGTGCCACGTCCGCCTCGCGTCTGGAATCCGGAGCGTTCATGCAGTGAGTGTCTCAGATGCGCTCGACGCAGCGGATGGTAACCGTCTGGACGGGCTGCCCGGGAGCGATCGTGACGTCGCGGCGCACGTCACGGTAGCCTTCGCGCGTGCCGACTACGGTGTACCTGCCCGGCACCAGCTCGATCTCCAGACGCCGGAACGTGCCGAAGGACCCGACGCGCTGGATGGACACCTGCGTGGCATCATCGGACTCCATGGCCAGCTGCACGGGTCTGCCGAAGTCAGGCAGCAGAGCCTCGAGCCGCGAGATCTGCGAGCGGATGGCGGGCCCCGCGGGTTGCGCTGAGCGCGCACCCGCGAGCAGACGACCGGCTTCGGCGCGCACCTCAGGGGCGCCCAGTCGGGCTGGATGATCGATCAGACGCTGCAGGCGCTCCGCGAGCTCGGCGCGTGACGCCGCACGGCCGCGCCCGATGCGGGCGAAGTCGATCGACGGATCAGCCGCCAGGATCCGCTCATAGGCGACACGCGCCTCCTCCCAGCGCTCCTCGGACTCGAGCCTCGCGATGCGATCGCGGTCGGCGCCGTAGGCCCGGGCCTCGCTCGCGAGTGCGACACGCTCGAGCCCTTCATCGGCTTCCCGGCTGCCCGGTCGCAGCGACCTGGCACGCATGAACGCTGTATGCGCCGCCGGATACCGTCCGGCCGCCAGTGCGGAGAGACCCTCGCCGATGAGGCGTGCATGGGCTTCATCGCGGACTCCTGCGCGTGCCGCCGCGAGTCCGGAGCGGGCGCGGTCGTTCGTGGCGTCGAGGGCGAGCGCCTGTTCATAGAGCGGCACGGCCTGCGCGGCGTCACCCGCACTGCGTGCGGCCTCGGCACGCGCCAGCAATGCGAGTGCCTGATCGAGCCGGTCCGTCCGGCTCAGCCCGTCGGTTGCGCGGCGGCTCGCGGGATCGATGCTGAGCGCGCTCCTGAAAGCCTGGCGGGCAAGCGCGGGCTCCCGATCCGTGAGCGCGCGCGCTCCGGTCTGCAGCTGTTCCTCGAGCGCCGCGGCCGTGCGCGCCTCCGCCGCCTCAGGAGTCACGCTGCGCGGCGGCGCCGGATGCGTCACAGGTGCAGCCGGAGGTGTCGCCAGCCGCGGCACCGCAATCTGCGGCAGCTCGTGGAATACGGCGCCGGCGACAGCGAGCAGCATCGCCAGCGCCACCCACGGCCAGCGTGCGCGGCCGCGAGCCGGCGTGATCTGCATCGGTGCTGCGGCCGGCATCGATGACTGCAGATCCTCGATCACTGCGCGCATGGAGTCGGGCCGCCCGGCAGGATCCTGCGCGAGCATGCGCTCGACGAGTGTGATGAGCTGCGGCGGAGCCGTCTGCGCCGCCACGAGCTTCGGCACGGGGGCCGCGGGTCCAGGTCGCGCGTCGAGCTGCGGAAAGTGCGGCGGATACCCTGAGAGCAGTTCATAGGCCAGCGCACCCAGGCCGTAGATATCGTCGGCAGGTGTGGGTGCCTCCCCTTGCAGCTGCTGGGGACTGGCGCTGAACGGAGAGCCTGTCTGCAGCGGCGTGCCGAGCGTCGCCTCGGCACTCGATGACTCGCCGAGCGCTGCAGCGCCGAAGTCCGCGAGCTTCACGTGCCCGCCGCCGTCGAGCAGCACGTTGCCCGGCTTCAGGTCGCGATGCACGACACCGCGCCCGTGTGCATGGTCGAGCGCCTCGGCAGTCTCGATGAGGAGCGGCACGATGCGCTGCCAGGACCCGCCGCGCAGGCCGGTGAGATCGCCCCCCGCAGCGAACTCCATCGGCAGGACGACGACATCCGGGCCGCGCAGCGGCGCCTCCACCCGCAGGATGCCCGGGTGTTCCAGCCGCGATGCCAGGCTGTGCTCGCGCCCGAAAGCGTGCCACGCCAGCGTCTCCCCGGCGCGCGGCAGGATCTTCAGTGCGACGTCGATGCCACGGTCTTCGTCGTGGGCACGCCAGATCGCCGTCGTGCCACCGGTGGAGAGCTCTGCGAGGAGCGTGAAACGGTTACAGATCCGCCGGCCGCGCATCCATGGCGCCATGGATTCACCGCGACGCATCCGTCTCCGTGGCTCGCGCCGCCGGTGCCGCCGGCGGCGTCACGACATCGCCGGCTTCCTCCAGATAGAGCTCGCGCAGGATGCGTCGCCACTCACGGTACTGCTCCTCCGCGCTGCCCGTCAGACGCAGTGTCCGGCCCTCGAGATCCACCACCTGCGGGCTGACTTCCCCCTGGAAGCTCTCCGCGAGCTCCTTCACGGCCTGACCGGCCACGCGTGCATCGGAGAACTTCTTGATGCCCGAGAGCACCGCGGCCGTGCCGCCGACGGTCGCCGCGGTGCGCGCCGCGCTCTGCACGCGGCGGCAGTTGTAGTCCTCGGGCGAGCACTGGTCAGGGACGAAGATGGCGCCGAGCACGGCCGCCGCACCCAGGATGGTGCGCGTACGGGCCTGAGTGCGTGCGCGGTCCTCCTTCTCGATTTCCGTGTAACTCGCCTGGCGCCACGCCCCATAGGAATTCTGCATCTGCTCGGCGAAATTCGCGTAGTAGCCGTTCACCGTGTCGATGACACCCGCATCACGCTCGCGGATACGGCTGATACGCGCCTCGAAAGGGTCGCCCTCGGCCGGCAGCCGCGCGACATGCAGCTGCCCGTCCCCGCCTCGCGCGAGATAGCTGCCCATGGCCTGCGGCGCGAGGTCTGCCGCGAAGCGCAGCCCGGTGACACGGCGGATCTCCTCGCGCGCCGCAGGGGAGAGCTGCTCGCGTGCCGCGAGCAGGTCGTTCGCGATGCGCGAGAAGACATTCTGGAAGGGATCACGGGCCTTGAGGGCCTCAGTGCTCTTGTATGAGCCGGCATCCGCCACGCTCTCGTAGCGCCTGTGGGCGATCCAGGTGCGCCCCACCGAATCGGTTGCCGTGATCTCGAGTGCGAGCACCTTGCCGGTCGACTCGAGGATGCGTCCGCTCACCAGCACATCGACGAAGTCGACGCCCGCAGGCACGACGCGCACGGCGCCCCACTGCCCCGAGGACTCGAGCGTCGAGCGCAGCAGGCTCGCAAGATACCTCGACTCGGCCTTGCGGATCTCGGGGAAGATGCGCCTCCTGGCGAGCTTTTCCTCGTCGCCTGCGATGTCCTGCGGCACGCTCGCGTCGAGCTCGCGTATTGCCACGTCGAGCAGCTGCGCTGCCGGGATCTGGGTCTGAGCCTGGATGGGATGGATCTTCTCGAGCGGCCGCACCTCCCGGGTCACGCACCCGGAGAGCAGCGCGCCGGCCACCAGCGCTGCAGTGCTGAAGAAAACGCGCGTGCTCACGCCTTACCTGCCTTGCCCGCCCTTCTTGTACTCGATGTATTCCTTCCAGAGCTTCTCCTTCAGCTCCGGATCGGTTTCCTGCTCCGCCGCGCGCCGCAGACGGCGCGCCACGATGTCGTCGTCGCTGCCATCCGGAACCGCCCGCCCCGCCGCACCATTGCCACCTGCGGCGCCCCCGGCGTTCACGCCTCCGGAATCCGGCGTGCCGGTACCCGTCTGCCGCTCGGACTTGAGATCACCCGAGTGGCGATCCCCTCCGGTGCCTCCGTCCGTCCCTGCCGCCGCCCCGCCGCCAGAGTGCCTCCCGGGACCGATCTCCTCACGGCCGGACTCGACCGTGGCACTGCCGGCCGCCACCGTGCGCGCGTCGCGCTCCCGGGCAGTGCTCTCCTGCTCCCCGCGAAGCTTCTCGTCGAAGCTGCCGAGTGACTCGTCCAGGCGCCGATCGAGCGCCGCGCGACGCTCATCAGGCGTCAGCGCTGGCGGCGGCGCAGAGCCGTCGCCACGGGCGATCGCCGCGTCCGGCTCGCTCCGCGCGCTGGCCGGGACCGTGCTCCCGGTTCCTGACGAGGCGCTTTCGGTCGTCGAGGACGCACCGCCGCTGCGCGCCGCATTCCCGGTGGCACAGGCCACGAGCGCCCCCGCGAGCAGGCCGCCGAGCAGAGTGCCTACGATCCTGTGCATGTCCGCACTCCGCGTCAGTTCGTGCCTGCCGCCGCCGGGACAGGACGCGCGACAGGCGCCTCGCCGTCACCGTTGAAGAAACTCCGCAGCTGCGCGGCGAGGCGGTTGCACGCCGTGCCGGCCACACGCGCCACGAAGGGCAGAGGTACCACCACACCGACGATCGCGGAAGTCCCGGTCACGTTCGTCTGCACCGAGCCGACCGATCGGGCCTGCTTGAGGTCCCAGATGGTCGCCTCATAGGCGGACTCCTTTTCCCACCAGCCGAAGCCGAGACAGCCTGCCGCGCCCGGTGCCGCCGCACAGGCCAGGCTGCCACCTCCGTCGGTCTTGCGCGTCGCGCCATCCAGCCAGACGAGATAACGTACACCCGTACTGGCGATCCGCTCGCTGACGCCGGGCCGTTCGAGGAGCCTGACCACGTTCTCGGGCTTGCTCGGTGCCGTACCCGGCTCGAACCATGGAAAGAGGCTGTCGACGAACTCATCGTTGCCAGCAACGTGAATCGCACCGCCGCCGCTCGCAAGTCGCCCACCGATGCAATCCATGAAGTCGTCCTCCGCGGCGGCTCCCTCGATCTGGGGCTTGGCAAGGATCACCACGGCTTCGCTCCCGGCGATGTGCGTCGGCGCCTCGCGGGACTGTTCCGTGCGTGCCTGCATGCATCCACCGGCAGCAAGACACACAGCCGCGGCGATGCCGCGGAGGCAGGCTTGCGTGAGCGTCATCGGAGTCTCTCCAGCTGGTCCCGGCTCCGAAGTGCGGCACACGACGGATGCCTCCCTTCCAGTATGACACGACGACCTTCCGTTGCAGACCGGTCACCGCCCGGATGGTTCAAGCTCGGCAGGCTTGTCTGGCGCCGACCGGCACCTCGCGCGACGTGTATGGACGTACAGCGCAGAATGACGCCCGGGCTGCGGGCCTGCGGCACAATCGGCGGCGCAAAACTGTTAACTTTGCAGGTCACTGTCCGTTCGCAGGCGGCCCGGAGGAGCGATCGTGAAAAGCCTCGTACCGCGCCCGATCGCAGTGCGGCGGACCGCCCTGGCACTTGCCGGTGCATGGCTGTCTGCCTGTGTGCCACCGCCACCACAATCGAGCATTTCCCCCACCCCGGTGATCACGGCAGAGCAGAGCTTTCAGGCGCTCGCACAGCGCTACCTGGACGAGTCGCTCGCCCTGTCTCCGGTGCTCGCCACGCAGCTCGGGGAGCACCGCTTCGACGACCGCCTCGATGACGTGAGCGCAGCCGGGCAGGAAGCGCACGCGGCCCTTGCCGAAGGATTTCTCGAGGCGCTGCGCCGCATCGATCGTGCACAGCTCCCGCCGGCTTCCCAGGTCGACGCATCGCTGCTGCAGGTCAGGCTCGAAGGTGATCTGTGGCGCTACCGCGAGCTGCAGGCCTGGCGCTGGGATCCGCTGATCTACACCGACCTCGCCGGCAACGCGGTCTACTCGCTCGCCGCTCGCGAGTTCGCGCCCTGGCCCGAGCGGCTGCAGAGCATCGGGGCGCGCCTCACGCAGCTGCCGCGCTTCCTGGCGCAGGTGCGCGAGGTGCTGGAGCCGGCGCGGGTGCCGCGCATTCATGCCGAGACGGCAGTGAAGCAGAATGCCGGGGTCGTCACGCTCATCGAAGAGACCATCCTGCCCCAGCTGGCACAGCTGCCAGCCGCCGACCAGGCCACGCTGCGCACCACCATCGAGCGGGCGCGGAGCGCGATCGCCCAGCACCAGCTATGGCTCGAGAAGCGGCTGCTGCCCGAGGCAGCGGGCAACTTCCGCCTCGGCGGCGCACTCTACGACACGAAGCTGCGCTTTGCGCTCGATTCGACGCTGTCGCGCGCCGCGATCCGCGAACGCGCGGAGGCGGAACTCGTGCGGGTACGCCACGAGATGTACGGGCTCGCGCGCCAGGTGCTGCACGGCCGCCGTGGAGCACCGCCCCTGCCTGAGAACCCCGATGCCGCACAGCAGCAGCGCGCCATCGCCGCGGCTCTGGAGCTGGCCTATGCCGGGCGGCCGGCGCGTGACCAGGTGTTCGAGGCGACGCGCAGCGCCTATGAGCAGGCACTCGCCTTCGTGCGCAGGCAGGATCTGGTGACCGTCTATCCCGATCCGCTCGTGATCATCCCCATGCCGGAGTTCCAGCGCGGTGTGGCGCTCGCCTACTGCGATCCGCCGGGCCCCCTCGACAGGGGCCTCGCCACCTTCTATGCCGTCTCGCCCATCCCGCAGGACTGGACAAAGAAGCAGGTGGACTCCTTCCTGCGCGAATACAACACGCGCTCGATCCACGACCTCACGATCCACGAGGCAATGCCGGGGCACTATCTGCAGCTCACGCATGCCAGCCGCTACCCCTCGATGCTGCGCGCAGTGCTGTCCTCAGGGCCGTTCATCGAGGGCTGGGCGGTCTATGCCGAACGCCTGATGGTCGAGCAGGGCTACATGGGCGGGGATCCGTTGATGGAGCTCATCCAGCGCAAGTGGTACCTGCGCGCCGTGGCCAATGCCATCCTCGATCAGGCGGTGCACGTCGATGGCATCTCCCGCACCGAAGCGATGCGGCTGATGACCCACGACACCTTCCAGGAGGAGCGTGAGGCCGCAGGAAAGTGGGTGCGCGCGCAGCTCACCTCGGCACAGCTGCCCACCTACTTCGTCGGCGCGCAGGAACACTTCGAACTGCGCGAGGAGGCCCGGCGTCGCTGGGGGGACAGCTTCACGCTCAAGCGCTACCACGACACCGTACTGTCCTTCGGCTCGCCGCCCGTGCGCCATGTGCGGGCGTTGATGTTCCAGCTGCCGGTCGACGACCCGGGGACGGGCGCGAAAGCCCCGTGAATCTCAAGCTGCCGACTGCTGGTGTGCCTCGGCGTTCCACTCGCGCCACAGCGCTACCATCACCGCCAGGATCACGGGACCAATGAAGAGTCCGACGAGGCCAAAGGCGGCGATACCGCCGAGCACTCCGAACAGCACCAGCAGGAAGGGAATGCGCGTCGCGTTGCTGATGACCAGCGGGCGAACGATGTTGTCGATCCAGCTGACAGCGATCAGCCCCCAGAGGAACAGCCCGATGCCTGCGGCCGTCTCGCCTCGGGCCATGAGCCACAGGCTCGCTCCACCCCATACGAGCGGCACCATGAACGGAATCAGCGCAACGAGCGTGGTGAGCGCAGCGAGGAACACCGGCGCTTCGAGGCCCGCAACCCAGTAGCCGAGCCCCGCGAGCGAACCCTGCGCCAGCGCCGCCAGCACCAGCCCGTAGACCACCGCCTTCACCGTGAGACCCACGGCCACCACATAGTGGTGCACACGTGCGCCAAGGAGTTGCGCGAGCAGGCCGGTCACCTGAGTCGCGAAGTGCGCGCCGTCCCGGTACACGAAGAAGAGACTGATGATTGCGACCGCGAGCTTGCCGATATTGCGCCCCACGCCTCCGGCAATGCTTCCGAGGTGCGGGAAGGCGTGGTTGAGGAGTCCCGAGATCTCGGCACGCAGCGCACTCGGGTCACGCGCCGCACGTTCGGCGAACTCGCGCAGCCACTCACCGACGAGGGGCAGTCTCAGGAGTGCCTCCGGCAGCCGCACGCCGCCATCGAGCACGGCCGCCAGTTCGCGCAGGGCATCGACGGCCTCGATGCGGATCGACGCGAGCACCCACACCACCGGCACGATCACCGCCGCATTCAGAAGAAGCGTCATCAGCAGGGCTGCGAGCGCGCGCCGGCCTTGCAGGAGCCGCACCACGCGCTCGTACAGCGGCCAGCTCACATAGGCGAGGATGCAGGCCCAGAGCACGGGCACGATGAACGGCTGCAGCACCTGGAACACCAGCACCACCAGCCCCACGAGGATGGAGGCGACGATCAGCCGGCGCAGCCAGGGCGCAGTAGCCAGATCTTCCGTCATCGAAGGCCCGCCGTTTCAGGAAGCCGGAAAAACCGCATTCTCGCATGCCGCGCCCGGGCCGCCACGGAACCACTGCCCGGCGACCCGTGGTAATCGCTGATAGAATTCAACAGTCTTCCCATGCCCCCAGTCCCCGCGCCGGGGACGATGCCACGATGTCTTCTGAACAGCCCTCATGCCAGGCGCCGCCGGCTCATTCGCACCCGCACGACGCGCCGCGGGCTCACAGCGCCCAACGCCGCCTCGTCCTCGCCATGATCGTCACGGGATGCTTCATGGTGGTCGAAGTCATCGGCGGTATCGTTTCCGGATCGCTCGCCCTGCTGGCGGATGCCGGGCACATGTTCACCGACGTCGGCGCGCTCGTCCTCGCCTATGTCAGCGTCCGCTTCGGACAGCGCCCGCCTGACGCCCGTCACGGCTATGGACACCGGCGCATGGAAGTGCTCTCTGCCTTCACCAACGGCGTCACGATGCTGCTGCTGAGCGGCTGGATCATCCTCGAGGCAGCACACCGCCTGGTCACACCCGCCGGGGTCCGCAGTGACACGATGCTGATCGTGGCCACGGCAGGCCTCCTCGCGAATCGCGGCAGCCTCGCGATCCTGCACCGCGGCAGCCACGTGCATGGCGGGCACGATCACGGCGGCCGGCCACTCGAAGGCGTACAGGAGGACCTCGCCATCTCGGGCGCGGCGGTGCACGTGGTCGGCGACCTGCTGGGTTCGGTGGCCGCGATCGTCGCGGCGCTGGTGATCCGCTTCACGGGCTGGACACCGATCGATCCCCTGCTCTCTGTATTCATCGCGCTGCTGATCGTACGCAGCGGCTGGTTCATCGTCCGCCGCTCGGCGCACATCCTCCTCGAGGGCACGCCCGATCACATCGATGCGGAACGGATCCATCAGGATCTGCGCAGGGTGGCAGGCGTCGCGACGACCCACCACCTGCACACCTGGTCGCTCACATCGGGCGAGGTGCTGGCCACGCTGCACGTGCGGCTGCAGCCTGGAGCACCGGCGGGCGAGGTGATCCCGAAGGTGCGGGAACGACTGCGGCTCGACTTCGGCATCGGCCATGCCACCATCGAGGTCGATCACGACCCGTAAGGCACGGCACGGCGGCGGACCGTGCCCGTCAGCGGTGCGTGCGCCCCTGGTCGTCCGGTGGTTCCTTCGCGAAGCGCTCGATGTGTGCGGCCACGGCCGCCGGCTGGTCGATGTGCATCATGTGCCCCGCACCGGCGACCCAGGCAAAACGCAGATCGCCAAGGTGCCGCTTCCAGCCTCCCTCGCCACCGCGCTCCTCGAAGTGCGGGCGGAACGCCGACTGCTCACCCATGAGCAGCAGCACCGGAGCACGCACCGCCCGCCAGCAGGCCTCGGCCTCCTCGTGGCGGTAGAGCACGGGATTCGGCAGGCGATGACGTGGGTCCGCCGCGAGCTCGACGCCATCGCCATCCGCACGAGGTCGCGTCCACGCCTGCGCGATGAAGCGGGCGCGCTCCGGCGTCCAGCGTGGATGCTTCGCACGCAGGGTCTCTGCAAAGCGCTCCACCGAGACGTACCGACCCGCGCGCGGTCCACGGGCGAGCGCATCGAGCCACTGTGCGTAGCGGCCCGGTGCCTGCCCGGGCTGGGTGCAGGGCAGGCCGATGCCCTCGAGGTTGACCAGCCACTCGATGCGTTCGGGACGGATACCCGCGTAGAGTGTCGCGATGTTGCCACCCATGCTGTGACCGACGAGACGCGCTCCCGTGTGCGGCACCAGCCGCTCGAGCAGCGCCTCGAGATCGGCGAAGTAATCCGGGAACCAGTAGCCTTCGGCCGCCCGATCCGTGCCGCCGAAGCCCCGCCAATCGAAAGCGACGAAAGACCAGTCGGAGGGCAGCTCGTCGACCACGAACTGCCAGGTTTCGCTGCTGTCCATGAATCCGTGCAGCAGCACGATGGGGGCACGATCTGCCGGACCCCAGCGCAGCAGCCGGTGACGCAGCCCGCGCACGGTCAGATGCTCTTCGCGAGCCACGCAGCGCACGATGGCTGCCCTCAGGCGCCGAGAAACATCCGGTAGGCGAGGTTCTGCGTCTCCTCTATGTAGGGGTAGCGCAGCTCGTTCAGATGCAGGAGGAAATCCGCGCGCTCCCTCTCGGGGACCTGGATGCCCGCAAGCACGCGCCCGTAGTCCGACCCGTGATTGCGGTAATGGAAGAGACTGATGTTCCAGCGTGTGCCGATTGCCTGCAGGAAACGCGCGAGCGCCCCCGGGCGCTCGGGAAACTCGAAGCGGTACAGCTGCTCGTCCGCGATGCCGCGCGCATGCCCGCCGACCATGTAGCGCACATGGAGCTTTGCCATCTCATTGTCGGTCATGTCGGTCACCGCGTAGCCCGACTCCCGCAGCTGTCGGATGACCGTCTCACGCTCTGCACGGCCCCGGGAGATGGCGAAGCCGACGAAAATCTGCGCCGCCTGCGCGCTCTCGTAGCGATAGTTGAATTCGGTGACGCTGCGGGCCCGAAGCGTCTGACAGAACTGCAGGAAGCTGCCGGGCCTCTCGGGGATCTCGACGGCGATCAGCGCCTCGCGCTCCCCGCCGAAGTCTGCGCGCTCGGCCACATGGCGCAGGCGATCGAAGTTGACGTTGGCGCCACTGTTGACGGCAACGATGCGCCTGCCCTGACAGCCCTCGCGGGCCACGTATTTCTTGATGCCCGCAACCGCCAGCGCGCCCGCCGGTTCGACGATCGAACGGGTATCCTCGAAGATGTCCTGGATCGCTGCGCAGATCTCGTCGGTGTCGGTCAGCAGGATCTCATCCACGTATTCGCGCGCGAGGGCGAAAGTCTCCTCGCCGATCCGGCGCACTGCAACCCCGTCGGCGAAGATCCCGACCCGCTCGAGCGTCACGCGGCGGCCGGCTTTCAGCGATTCGAACATGCCCGCAGCATCCTCGGGTTCCACACCGATGACTCTGAGGTGTGGATAGAGACTCTTCGCATAGGCTGCGATGCCGCCGATGAGACCGCCCCCGCCCACCGGCACGAAGATCGCGTCGACCTCACCGCCGCTCTGACGCAGGATCTCCACCCCGATCGTACCCTGGCCGGCGATCACATCCGGATCATCGAAGGGGTGCACGAATGCCATGCCGCGCTCGCGCGCGAGCACGAGCGCGTGATCGCAGGCGGCATCGTAGTCATCGCCGTGCAGCACGACCTCACCGCCGAGATCGAGCACGGCCTGAACCTTGATCTCCGGGGTCGTACCCGGCATGACGATCACGGCCGGCACGCGGCGGCGGCGCGCCGCAAGCGCCACGCCCTGGGCATGGTTGCCGGCCGAGGCGCAGATCACGCCGCGCTGCGCGACCGTGTCAGAAAGCTGTGCGATCTTGTTGTAGGCGCCGCGCAGCTTGAAGGAAAAGACGGGCTGCAGGTCTTCACGCTTGAACAGCACACGGTTGCCGAGGCGGCGCGAAAGACGCGGCGCCTCCTCAAGCGGCGACTCGATGGCGACATCGTAGACGCGCGCCTTCAGGATCCGGTGTATGTAGGAACTCACGCGCGGAGCTTACCGGACTTGCCGGCACGGCGGGACGTCCGTCGCTGCGATTTCAGGATGAAGCGTCGGTCGGCCGCACTACGAACCGGAAGCCCGTCTTGCCGATGAGGACACGATCCCCGTCCTTCAGCGCCCGTCGCTGGATGCGGCGGTCGTTGACCCGCACGCCATTGGTGCTGCCGAGGTCCTCGATGATGGTCTGCACGGGTCCGGCCAGCAGGACCGCATGATGACGGCTGACGTATTTGGTATCGATCTGCAGATCGTTGTCCGGCGTGCGCCCGATCGTCGTACGCCGGCCGAGTACGTGTACCACTTCCGACCCGCCATCGCTGCGAATGAGCAGACGCTTCGGTCCCTGTGGCATGACATCCGCCCCACTCTGCGTGAGGAAATCGATGCGCTGGATGCTCTGCTGCAGATCGCCGAGCGCGACGACCCGGGCCGCCGCGTCACTCTCGAGCTCGCGGAGCTTCGCATCCCGCTCCTCGAGTGCCTGCAGCCGTGCGTCCTTCTCGCGCAGCTCCAGCTGCAACACCTCGGCATGCTCCAGTGCCGCCGCCGCAGCCTCGCTCGCCCTCGCCTGTGCTTCGGCACGCTCCGCAGCGCGTACGAGCCCGGCGTCACGCTCCGCGAGCGCGGCCTCCAGGATCCGTATGCGCGCCCCGTTCGCCGCGAGCTCTGCTTCGAGCTCTGCGATGCGCGCGTCGAGCGCCGCGCAGGCACTCTCGTAAACGTCACGTCTCCCGAGGTTCGACTGCAGCGCCTCGAGATAGACCGTCGTGCGGCGGCGCAACTCGCCCACCTCGCGTTCGAGCGCCGCCTGTCGTTGGTCGCCCTGCGCCGCACGGGCCTCCGCTGCGGCCGTTGCGGCGTGAGCCTCCGCGAGCGCCGCTTCGCGTTGCTCGAGAATCGCCGCACGCGTGGCGAGCATCTCCCGGAGCGGGTGCAGATCCTCATGGAGACGATCGCGCTCCTGTTCGAGCTCAGCGACACGCTCCCGCTGGCGTTCGAGCAGCCCCTCCGCCGCGCGCAGCGTGGCGGCGAGATCCCGGGGTCCGGAATCGGCGGCCGGCTCGGGCTCCTGCGGCGCCAGTTCGACCCACTGGTCCGTAGCGGCAAGCGGATCCCCAGGGGTCGCTTCAGGCGAGGCAAACCCCAGTGCGGGCAGTTCCGCGGTGCTCTCCAGATCGTCTTCCACCGGGGAAGGCGGCGGTCTCGGCAGGCCCACAGATGCTCCCTGACGCAATCGATGTTCGAACATTAAGTCTGAAGAGAGCCCTCGATTCGTGAGGCCGTTCGCAGTTTCCTCCTGAAGTGCCGCGCAGTGCATCCCCGGCATTCCGTCACCAGAGCACCGGCGTCTCAGGCCAGAAATTCCTGCACAGCCCCGAGCGCCGCCCGCGGATCCGCGTCGAACAGCCCCCGGACCTGTCCCTCAGGCGGATCGGCGAAGCGTGCAGCCGGAAGCACCTCGCGCACGCGCAGGCTCGTGTCTGGACTTGCATCTCTCACGCGCAGCACGAGTAGCGGCTGGCGCACGAGGCTCAGCCGTTCGCGCAGAGGATACTGAAGCGCCGCAGCGATGCCCCACCCTGCACGCGGGCCAGCCAGCAGCTTTTGCGCAAACTGCTGCACGACCACCGCGAACGGCATGTCCGGCCGCCCCCACTCCACGCTGCGGTGCCACTCCGCCAGCAGGCGCCCGTCGTCGTCCCCATGCGGCAGCGATGCGGTCGAGCGCGCGACAGCGTCGCGCTCGGACGCCGTGAACAGCGGCACACCGGCCAGGACCACGCGCCGCACCTGCTGTGGTCGGCCGACCGCGAGCTCCGCGGCGATCGCCGCTCCCGTGTGGCTTCCGAGCACATCGATCTGCCGAAAGCGCATGGCGTCGAGGAAATCGCCCAGGGCACCGGCATAGTCCGCGATGGTCGGCGCCGCCGGCGGAGCGTCGGATTCGCCGTAACCCGGGAGGTCCGGTGCATACACCGAGCGGTCGTGGCCCATCGTCCGCAGGAGCCCGGCGAAGACGCCGCCCGACAGCGGTGTCGGATGCAGGCACAGGAGTGAGGTGCCCTCGTCGAATCCCCCGCCTGGCGGGATTGCGTTCTGCACGTGCAGCTGTCCGAAGCGGCACTCGAAATACGCCCGTCGAACGCGTGGCTCGCCGCGTGCAACCGGTTTGCCGACTGGTTTCTTTGACATCGCCACCGTTCTCCGTGCATCGGATCCGCCCGGATGCACCTCCATATTCCCCTTTAGCATAGCGAATGACCGGGTCGGGTCGCCGGTCACCTATAATCGTCTGATATGGGAAGAATCTTCGAAGTCCGCAAGCACACGATGTTCGCGCGCTGGAACCGCATGGCCAAGCAGTTCGCGCGGATCGCCAAGGACATCACCATGGCGGCGAAAGCCGGCGGCGGCGACCCGGGCTCGAACCCCGCACTGCGCCGCGCAGTTCAGAACGCGCGCGCCGTGAACATGCCGAAGGACAAGGTCGAAGCGGCCATCAAGCGCGCCTCGGGACGCGACGCGGCAAATTATCAGCAGGTGCTCTACGAGGGCTACGCGCCGCACGGCGTGGCGCTCCTCGTCGAAGCGGCCACGGACAACCCGACGCGCACCGTGGCATCGGTGCGCAACGTCATCCAGAAGCACGGCGGGAATCTCGCCACGAGCGGCAGTGTCAGCTTCCAGTTCCGCAAGATGGGGGTCTTCCGGCTGAACCCGGAAGGCATCGACCAGGACGATCTCGAGCTCTACCTCATGGATCACGGGCTCGAGGAAATGGGTGAAGGCACGGGCGAGAAGGGCGAGGCGCAGCTCGTGGTGCGCTGCGCGTTCGAGGATTTTGGCCGCGTGCAGGAGGCGCTCGAGGCCCGCGGACTCGCACCGCTTTCGGCCGCGCACGAGTACGTGTGCATGACGCCCGTGGAGCTGCCCGAGGCGCAGGCGACCGAGGTCCTCGAGCTCATCGACCGGCTCGAGCAGGACGAGGACGTGCAGCAGGTCTTCCACACGCTCGTCTGAGGACACACTCGAAGCGGTCCGCCGTCAGAACGTCACCGGCTGGGCGGAGAACTCGTCGGTCCCGAAGTACATCTCGAAGCCCGCACCCATCCCCCAGCTCGCTTCGCGCGGCTGACCGGGGAGATCCTTCGGATAGGTCAGGCTCGTGCGCAGCTCGAGCACCAGCCAGTCGCGCACGACGCTCTGGCGCCAGGCGGCCTTGAACCCGTACTCGTGCAGCGGCACGGGCGTATCGGTCTCGCCATTCATGCCGAGCTGCAGCGCCACGGCGCGCCGGCGCGCCAGCGGCCGCAGTGCCATGAGCGTCGCATAGCCCCGCACTCCCTCGGTTTCCTGCGACACCGTCCCGGAAACGGTGGAGCGCAGCAGCCAGCGCTCACCGACGAAGCGGGCCAGATCCGCGCGACTGGTCAACCCGAAATTCTCGCTGCTCTGCCAGAACACGGTTTCCCGCGCACTGAACAGCAGGCGTCTCGGGTTGCCCCGCTCATAGAGGTAGCCCATCTTCAGAAAGGGGTCGAGCGGCATCCGCACGCGCACGCCACCGCCCGCGGCGAAACGCCAGCCCTGATGCGCCGGCTCGCGATAGGAGATCCCGAAGAGCGTCTGGTCCTCCTCGATCGGCCCGTACTGCCGCGGGAAGGCGCCCGATGGTTCCGCGCGCTCCGTGACGTATTCGTCACGGTTGACGCGGCCGATGAAGACATCGAAGCGCTCGTCCAGACGTGGCAGCGGCAGGTCCACGCGGAATCGCAGCTGCGGATGCCAGCCCCGGAATTCGTCCCACAGCAGCGCCGGCGTGATGCTGCCACGGGCCTGCCCGTAGCGCGCCGGGTCCTGCGCGGGCCCGAAAAACCCATCGATTCGCCGTGCCGAGCGCCAGGCGGCATCGTAGACCCAGTCGTGTGCGCGATCGATCCAGGGCATGGCGGGGACAGGCCCGGCATCAGGCTTCGCTGCGCCGGAATGCGCGAGCCGCCCGGCGGGATCGAGCTCCGCCGCGAGAGCGCAACCACCTGCAAGCAAGAGCCCCACGCGGAGCGCCGTCTTGCTGCTTCCTGTCATGAGTCCCGACGGTGTACGGTGGCCACGCCCCGGAACTGCGGGGGTGGCAGCGACCGCGGCCAAGCCGCCGCGCGGAACAACCTGATGTCCACAGTGAACTTCACCGTGCCCGCATCTCCGCAAACTGCGGCAGCGTGTCCGTGATCTCGAACCATGGAGCCTTCGAGCCAACATAGATGTGTGCCAGCGGCCGCATTCCCGGATCCGTATCCAGCGAACCGGCTGGGACGGTCACGATGCCGTGCTCCTTTCCGGAGCGCGGCATCATGCCGCCGCAGCGTGAGCAGAAGGAAGTGCCGAAGTAGGGTGCGCCGGGCAAGGCGTAGTCCGTGAGCTGCGACTCGCCCCGGACCCAGCGGAAACTCTCCAGCGGATAGAAGACGTTCGTGGCATGCACCGCACTGCGCGCCCGGCGACAGCGCAGGCAGTGGCAGTTGTACATGCGCCGTGGCGCCGCGCCGATCTCGAACGCCACATCCCCGCAGAGGCAGCTGCCCGAGATGGTGTCAGGCCGGGTTTCCGGCATCGGCCGCGAGACGACGCTGGCACTGAGTCCCGGCGGAAGCGCTGCATGCTGCGGCAGGGAGTCCGTGATCGTGTACCAGGGCGCGCGCGAGCCGACGAAGATGTGCCTCTGCGGGCGCAGGCCGGGATCGCCCTCCAGCGGTCCGGCCGGGAGAATCGCGAGGTCGTGCTCGCTCAGCAGCATGGGCATCTTGGCACCGCAACGCACACAGAAGCCGCGCCTGTTGTGCTCGGATGAGCGATACCAGCGGATGCTGCCCTCGCCGCCGGCCCAGCTGAAACCCCTGCCCGGCCCCGTCACGAAGGTCACGAACGCCGTGCCGTGATGCTTGCGGCACATCGAACAGTGGCAATGGCTCATCGAGGCGAACGCCCCGTCGTATTGCCAGCCGACCTCGCCACAGAGACAGGAAGCCGTGATCATGGGTGCGTCCATCAGATTCTTCGTGGCGGAACAGGACAGAGCCTACGCCATCGGGCATGCCCCACGGAAGCGGGGATCGACGCGGCTGCCGCAGGGAGGTCTAATCAGATCCTGCGAGTCCCGATGAGGAGAGTGTCATGGGCGATATCAGGACCGAGACCGTTCGCTATGCCGCAGGCGGCAGGACCATGCGGAGCCACCTCGCCTTCGATGCCGCACAGCGCGGCCGGCGTCCGGGGATCGTGATCTTCAGCGAATGGTGGGGACTCAATGACTACCTCGAGCGCCGGGCGCGCGAGCTCGCGGGGCTCGGTTACGTCGCCCTCGCGGCCGATATCTACGGCGAGGGGCGCACCGCCACCGACGCAAAGGAGGCGGGCGAACTCATGAACGGGCTGTTCGCGGACATGGACGGGACGAGTGAGCGCATCCGCGCGGCGCTTGCCGCACTCGCTGCAAGACCCGAGGTGGATGCAGTTCGTCTCGGTGCAATGGGCTACTGCATGGGTGGCGCGCTGGCCCTGCATGCTGCGCGGCTCGGGCTCGATCTCCGAGGCGTCGTGAGCTTCCACGGCTCGCTCGATCGCACTCACGCGGCGAGGAAGGGGGACGTCAAGGCGAAGGTGCTCATCTGTCAGGCCGGCGACGACTCTTTCGTTCCGGCCGAGCAGCTCGAATCTTTCCGGAAGGAAATGCAGGAGCTCGGCGTGGATCTAGAGGTGGTGGTCTATCCCGGCGCCCGGCACGCCTTCACCAATCCGAAGGCCACCGAGAACGGTCAGCGCTTCGGGTTGCCACTGGCCTATGACGCGAATGCGGACCGTCAGTCCTGGGAGAAGATGCGCACCTTCTGGACGCGCGTGCTCGGATGACGCCTCGCTGACGCGGCCGGCACCGCGATCCCCGAGGACCTCAGTCGAGCAGCGCAATCGCCGAAATCTCGATCAGCATCTCCGGGAAGGCAAGCCGCTCCACACCCACCATGGTGGCCGCATTCGGAGGAAACGGGCGCCCGTCGAGAGCGTGGTTCATCGCCGCCGTGAACCGTTCGAGTACCTCGGGCGTGAGACCGACGACGTACAGGGTCGTCGAAACGATCTGCGCCGGTCCGGCGCCGAGCGCCTCGAGCGCCGTGGTCAGATTGCGGAAGGCCTGCACAGCCTGTGCGTAATGATCGCCTCGGCCCACAAGCTGGAACTGTGCATCGTACGCACCCTGACCCGCAATGAATGCCAGGCGTCGCCCGGTGCCCACGACGACCTGGCTGAAACCTTCGGCCTTGAACAGGCCAGGTGGCTGCACGTGTTCGATGGTCATGCGACGACTCCCTGATCGAGCAGAATAACGGCGTCGCCCTCCCGTACGGTCCCCGGGCGCGCGACGCGCACGTTGACGCCGAGCTCACGCTTCACGTGATCGACGATGGCACGCGTCATGGATTTTTCCTCCGCAATGCCCAGGAGCGGCTGCGGACGGGAGGGCATGGTGCAACGCACGGTGCGCGACTCGATCCGCAGCACGGCCTCACCCACGGCGAGATCCCGCCCGATCCAGTCGAACTCGGTGAGTGCCGGGACCTCGGCATCCGGGCGCACCAGCACGTTGGGACGAAAGCGGCGTACGTCCGTGTCGAGGCCGCTGCGCTCGTGGAGGAATCGCAGGCTGTCCGTCGTCAGCAGATGCAGCGGATAGGCATCGTAGTAGAAACCCGGGGGGGTGGCGTACTCGGCCAGCTGCGTCAGGAGATCCGTCGGAACGCTCTCATAGGTCGGCAGCGCCTCGCCCGGTTGCAGTGCGATCTCCGCCTTGATGTCGGCTTCGCTCATGGCGCCCGCCCGCCGGTAGTGCGCGCGGTTCTCGGGCGGCTCTCTCGCGGCGAGGTGCACAGTCTTCCGCAACTGCCCACCCAGCCACGGATCGATCTGCGGATCGTCGCTTGTGCAGTGCGACCCATCGGGTGAGGAGATCTCCACCGGAGCCACCGCACGACCGTAATCCCCGGCATGCGGTTCGCGCAGATAGCGTGCTGTCAGCCGCAGCAGCCCGGGCCACTGCTTGGCCGTGCGGATCTGGCGTTCCTTGACTGCCCAGTACCGGTCCCCTTCGAGGCCGCCCGTCACGAGGGAGGCGGCCCGAATGCGTTCCCCGCCCAGGCTCTTCACGGGATAACGCCAAAGCTCGGTCACCTCTCCCACACGCACGATCTGCTCTCCACCGGCCGGGCCACCCACTCGATGATACGCCATGCCCGGACGGCGGCGCAGAGGGACGGGTACTACAGATCGAGGACCAGATCGGTGAGCGGCTCTGCGCAGCAGAGGAGCACCGTGCCGGGTGGCGGCGCGACGATGCCTGCCCCCGCATACTCGGTCTCCCCTGCGATCAGTGGCACGGCACAGGCACAGCAGGATCCCAGCCGGCAGCCGGAATCCACCGCGAGGCCGAGCTCCTCGGTCAGCTCCAGCAGCGAACCCCCCGCGGCCGACCATTCTGCGTCGATACCAGACCGCGCGAAGCGCACACGCCGCACTGCAGGCTGCGCTCGCATTCCCGAGAAATCCGCTGCGGAAGATCGCGACCGTGCTCCGCCGAAGGATTCGCAGTGGATCCTCTCGACCTCGACACCACAGCGTCGAAGCAGACCCGACACCGAGCTCATGAAGGCAGGCGTCCCGCAGAGAAAGACCTCCGCCGATCGCAGGTCGGCAATGGACGCGAAATCCTCGTCTACGAGATGTCGCGAGAGCTGATAGTCACGCCCCGGCACGTCCTGGGCGTCCGGTTGCGTATAGACGATCAGGGAAGAAAACCGGCTGAGGGACGCGGCCAGCGTTCCGACCTGCTGCCTGAAGACATGCGTGCGGCCGTTCCGGGTCGCATGCACCCAGACGACGCGTCGGGCGGGCGCATGCCCCGCAACGGCCTGCAGCATGGCAAACAGGGGCGTCACGCCGATGCCGCTGCTGATGAGCACGAGGGGTGCCGGTGAAGCAGGCAATACGAAGAATCGCCCGCTCGGCCCGCGCGCCTCGAGCTCGTCGCCCGCCTGCACGCTGTCGTGCAGATGACTCGAGCCTGCGCCCATACGCCTGACGGTGATGCGGAAGTCTTCGCGCGCGCCGTCTCCCGGAGCACTGCTGATCGAGTAGCTGCGCAGCAGCGGCGTCGGATGGCCGGGTCTTCGCAACCTGAGCACGAGGTGCTGTCCGGGGATGAAAGCCACACGGGGCGCACCCTCCGCCTTCAGGCCCAGTGAGACGACGTCTTCGGCCTCACGCTCCTTCCAGACGACGCGCAGCCGGCGAAAGCATCCGTCGTCCACCCGCGGCGCAGTGATCGCCGGCTCGACTGCAGCGACGGACTGCGCCAGCACCGCAGGACGCAAGGGTCGCTCGCGCCGCACGCTCTCGAGGAACACTTCGTCGCCTACGGTGATCACCCCGCCCTGGTGTATCGATGCATAGGCGCCCATGTAGAAGCCTGTATGCCGCCTGAGGACCGCACCGATCCGCGGTTCCGGCGCGAGCCCGTGCTGCGCCTGGCCAGGCATCGCGCAGCGGACCGTCCTTGGCCCGCAGTGCATGACGATCCCGCCGATGATCAGATCGAAGCCGGCCCAGTCGTGTTCAGGAAAGCCTCGCGCCTCGCCGGTCTCGATCACGACGTTCGGCCGGAACCGGCGCACGTCGAGATCCACGCCCGGAGCGAGGTGCGCAAGGGCATCGAGAGATGCCGACGTGACGAAGTGAACGGGGTACGCGTCCTTGTAGGAACCGCGGGGCGTGACGTGCTGCTGCAGCTCCGCCATCATCTCCTGCGGATACATGGAGAAGTCGGGAAGCGGTGCATCGGGCGGCAGACCCATGCGCTGGCGCATCACGGTGAGCGTCATCGGGCGCCGGATCCGGTAGTGCCGGACGTTCTCAGGTGGCTGCAGCGGCCAGAGTGTCAGTGGACGCCCTGCGACCGCCGAGAGCACCGGTTCGACGAATGGGTCATCGGTCCGGACGACTCTCCCGTCCGGCAGCACGATCTCCGCGTGAGAGACTCCCGGCCCGGGTCCTGGCGCCACGGGGTAACGCGCGGTGCACGCGAGAAGCGCCGGAATGGCCTTGCAGTGGGTGAGCTCATCGGCGATGACGTCGCGCAGAGCCCAGCTGCGGTCACCGGCAAGGCCCGTCCTGTCGACGACCGCACGCTCGACGGACTCACCCGCGAGTGACTTGACCGGATAGCGCCACAGCTGGCGGATCCGGCCGATCAGGCGTCGTGTCACGTGCCGCCTCCTGAGGCAGCCGCTTCGCCTCAGGTGATTGGCTGCCAGCGCGGATCGTCGAAGTAGCGCGGGTACTGCCCGAGCGCCTCGACGATCAGCGGCACGCCGTCGAGCGCCGCCGGATCCGCCTCGAGCCCCTGGGCACCGGCCAGCAGATCGCCGATCAGCGCATGCAGCGTCGCGTCGGCTTTCGGATTGAGCTTGCAGTTCTCGACGAGAAACTGCACCTGGGCGCGGATGGTGGCGGCAAGCGCCCGCCCCTCGTCGGCGGACAGCTGCTTCGGCGAGGCGCCGGTGTACGGCGCCACGGCGTCGCGGATGCGCCGCATCCCCGTGTGGAGCGGTTCGTCGATGCTCCAGCGACGACCGTCGGCATCGAGTTCGAGCTTCGGATGCACGGGGTGCACATGCGCCGCGGCGGGATGCGCCGGCGCTGCGTGGCTCTCGGCCTGGGCTGCCGTGACGGCCGGGGGCTCCGCCACAGGGGCCTCTCCGGATCGCTGACAGCCGGCAAGGGCAGCCGTGACGAGAATCAGCGCGGGCAGTACAGCCCGGAAAGTGCGATGCGCATGCTTGAGTGGCTTCATGATGCCTCGGGAGTTGCAGGAGCGAAGGAGTCATACGACGGCCGCGCCTCGAGGGCAAGGAGGCGCAGCTTCGTGGCCGTGCCACCGTGCGCACTGAAACCGCCCGGCTTACCGCCGGCTGCGAGCACCCGGTGGCAGGGCACGACGATCGCGAAGGGATTGCGCCCGAGTGCGCGACCCACTGCGCGTGCGGCGCCGGGCGATCCGAGCCGGGCCGCGAGCTCGCCGTAGGTGAGCGTCGCACCGGGCGGAATGCTGCGGGCAAGCATGAGGACGCGGCGATCGAAATCGGCTATGCCATCCATGTCGAGCGCGATGCCGCTGAGATCGCTCGAGCTCTGGCCACTCAGCACGGCACCGATCGCCTCGATGGCCCCGCGCACCGATGGCGGCGGTGCCATTTCGCGCGCAGCCGGACAGCGCTGCGCCATGCGAGCGCGCAGCACAGCGTCGCTCCCCTCAGGGAGGAGGACCGCCGTGATGCCGCATGAACCCCAGGCGATGGCGCACCGCCCGATCGGCGTGTTGAAGAGTGTGAAGCCGTGGCCCATCCTCACGTTCGCGCTACTCCATCCGCAGTAGCACGCCGCCTGCCGAATAGCCGCCGCCGAAGACGACCATCAGCGCGAAGTCCCCCGGGCGCAGCCGGTGCAGGTTGCGGCTGAGCGTGATCGGCGCACTCGCGCATCCGGTGTTGCCGAAGTCTTCGAGGGTCGTCGCAAGCTGGTCCTCCTCGAGGCCCATGTGCTCCGCGACGTGATCGATGATGCGCCGGTTGGCCTGATGCGCGACGAACAGGCGTACATCCTGCGCCTGCAAGCCCCGGCGCGCGAGGAGCGTCCGGGCCGTCTGTTCCATGCCAAGGCAGGCATGATGGAAGACGTCCTTCCCGTGGGGCATCACGAGCCCCGCGCCACGGGGCTCGAGGCGTACGGCCTCGGGTCCGGTACCGACACAGGCGAGGCCTGCGGCCGTGGTCTCGAGGATTCGCAGCGACCGCGCCGCAGATACCGGCTCCGCCGTGACGAGCGCGGCGACCGCGCCGTCGCCCCAGAGGTGTCCCGACGTCGGATCGTCATCCGAGGCATAGAGACTGTTGTGTTCGGTGGCCACGAGGAGCGCACTGCCCGCGCGCCCGAGCTCGAGGTAAGCCGTGGCCACCTCCAGCGCATCGACGAAGGACGAGCACGCCGACGACAGCAGCATCGCGCGGGCGGTCTGCAGCCCGAAGTGCCGCTGCACGGTATGCGCGAGCGTGCCGATCGTGTCCCAGGGCGTGTAGGTCGCCCCGATCACCAGGCCCACCCTGGCGAGCTCCGCAGCGTGCTTCGCCGCGAGTCGCGAGACGGCCTCGATGGCCATGGTATTGGTGTTCTCACCGGGGGCCGCCCGGCTGCGGCTCCGCACTCCGGTGCGCCGCTCGAACCACTGCGGCTCACGGCCACTCAGCCGCGCGAAGTAGGCGTTGTCGACGCGGCCATCCGGGACATAGTCCGCCAGCGCCGCGAGGTAGAGAGCGGCTGCACGAGGTGGAAGCATGCAATCAGTCTACCGCGTCTGCACCCTCTGAATCGCTATACTTTCCCTCCATGCCAAAGCGCGTCAACGCGGAAGAACAGCGCCGCAGAATCGTCCGGAGTGCCTTCCGGGTACTGGCGCGGGACGGACTCGAGGGCCTGTCGATGCGACAGGTCGCACGGGAGGCTGGCTGCACGATCGGCCTCATCAATCACTGGTTCACCTCGAAAGACGATCTCGTCATGGCCGCATGGCAGGAAGCGGTGCGGCACGAGACTGAACGTGGCGACCGGCTGCGCGCCGAAGACCGGTACAGCGCAGACGAAATCCTGCTGGACACGCTGCCGACCACACCCGAGACGCGACGCAAGGAGCTCGTCTGGCAGGCGTTCGCGGCGCACGCGATCAGCAGCCCTGCCGTCCGCAAGGTCTACAACCGCCACTACGACTATGCACGGCGCCTGCTGGCCGGGGCTCTGGCGCCCGATGCGCAACCCGGCGAGCAGGAGGAAGAGCTCGCCGATCTGCTGATCGCCGCCACCGATGGCATCGCGAAGATGGCCGCGCTGGATCCAGACCACTGGCCGGCGGCGAGGCAGCGCAAGGTACTGCACAGACTCATCGCCCCGCACCTCGATGCCTCGCGCCGCACCACAGGCGCTCAGAAGCGCCCGATCAGATGAAGCCGATCTTCTGGGCGATGCGAGCCGCAGGGATCAGGACCCTGCGTATCCTGAAGCTCTGCTTGTCGGGATCGCCCACCCGCTGCGGCTTCTCCAGGGGAAAGGGCAGGCCGGACATTGTGTCGCGGGCAAGTCCCTCAGCAAGGAGCATCCCCATCAGCGGCGCCATCAGATTGCCCCAGGCATTGAAATGCATCAGCCCGAAGACCCCGGGGTGCACTTCGAAGACGCCCGGGAACTCCCGATCCCGGAGGGCCACGCGCCCCGTCCAGTAGGTCTCGAGCTCGATGTTCAGGTCCTTCGTCTCGGGCCAGGTCCGGTGGATCCACGCGAGATGATTCCCGAAGTGCCAGGCGCCATCCTCGGGTCTGGAGACACTCGGTATTGATGAGGTGATGATGCGCCCCTCGCCATCGACGACGAAGGGGTTGAGATCGATCGGAACCTCCGCCAGCGTCGCCCCGGAAGGCATGACGATCGGGCGGGCCGCCGCCGGCAGCGGGCGAGTGGACACTGCATAAGCCGTCAGCGGATAGAAGCTGTCCGCGAATTCCGGGACGATCTCCGTCGGGTAGGCGTTGGTGCAGAACACCACGCGCTCGGCCGTGACGCTGCCCTTCGCAGTCCGGGTCTGCCAGCGATTGCCTGAACGGGCGAGCACCAGGGCCTCGCTCTCGCCGTACACCGCCGCACCGGAGCGCGTCGCGGCCGACACCATGCCGTTGGTGAAGAGATAGGGATTGACGCGCCCGCCTGCTTCGTAGAGGACGCCATAGCGGTAGTACGCCGAGCCCGTGAGCCGCTGCACGTCGGAGGCGCCCAGCCGCTGCACCGCAAGCCCCTGCTCTTTCTCGAGCCGTGCCGCCTCTTCACTGAAATCCTCGAACGCTCCCTTGCGGCGCATGACGTTCAGATAGCCCGAGCGTACGGCATCGCAGTCGATACTGTGCTGCTTCGCGAGATCGAAGGTGATCGACCGGTGCTCGCGGAAGAGCTCCAGGAACTTCCGGCCGCCGTCGGGAAAGTGCCGAAAGACCTCGAGATCCTTCAGGACCGGCAGCACATGCCCCGCATTCCTCCCGGAGGCGCCCCAGCCCGGCTGGCGCGCCTCGAGGACTGCGACACGCACGCCCGCCTGCGCCAGATGCAGCGCGAGTGAGGCACCCGCGAGTCCGGCGCCGACGACGAGCACGTCGGCCTCCACATCGCTCTGCAGAGAATCGTACGCGGGCATGACGCCGCGGGTTCGGGTCCAGCCGCTGAGTTCGACCGGCACTTCCCCGCGGTCGTACATAGCGCGCTGCGGCACCGCTGCGGACTCGTGCCGGGCGCTGCATCCCGGCACGGCTGCTGCCGCGATCAGCGCGGCGCTGCTCTGCAGATACTCGCGTCTGTTCATGGGTGCGGACCCTCGGCCTGGGGTTCAAATACGAGCAAGGCGTTTCCCGGCCGACCCATGGCGCTGGCACCCGAGGTGATGTAGACGGCCCCACCGCTCACCACGACCGGGTAACCCCCGACCTGGCCGCCGCGCGCCTCGATGCCGTTCACGGCCGGCACAGGCACGGCAGTGTCCACGTCCCAGAGCAGCCGCCCGTCGCGCGTGGAGTAGGCACGCACGTGCCCGTCCCATCCGCCGGCGAAAACCGCACCCGGAATCGCAGTCGTGGCAGCCACCTTGGCACTGCTGCAATCGCAGGTGTTCACGTCCGTGCAGCTCGCGGCCCTGCCGAGTTGCCAGCTGCAGACCGGTGCCTCGGATTCGATCTGCCAGCGCACCTTGCCCGTCGCCAGATCGAGCGCCGCGAGCCCGCCCGCGCGCTGCGGCGGCAGAACGATGGTATCTGCAACTGGCACGTAGAGCGTCCGCTCATCGGCCGACGGTCCGTACATGATGCCGCCGAGATCACCGCCCTTGCCCACCTTACGGCGCCAGAGCGTACGGCCGTTCGCATCCGGATCGAGCGCGTACATCCAGCCCCATTTGCTTCCGGCCAGGAGAATCTCGCGGCCACCCGGCAGCGCGCGCACCATGACCTGCGTGCTCATCGAGAACATGTTGCGGCAGTCGCTCTCGCCTGCTTCGTGGCAGATACGTGCGCGATCCTTCTCCGCAGGCATGAACTGGCGCTGCCAGCGGTGCGCGCCCGTCTCCATGTCGAACGCGATCACGGAATACGCGCCCGGCGGATTCTCGTGACCGTAGGCCTCGGCGGTCGCCGCATAGACGAGCCGCCGCCGGACATCGATCCCGAGCGGCGTGAACACCGATCCACCGGCCGGACCGAAGTGCTTTGGACCTGTTGCACCCGTCCCTGGCAGTGGCCTGGGCGCCTCTTCGATGGTGTAGCGCTTCCAGATGAGTCTGCCGGTCGAGGCATCGAGGGCGGCGACGCTGCCGCGGTGCGTGCAGCATGCATAGTCCGGATCGTGCGTGAGCGGATCCTCCATCCCTGAGACCGGCACGTACACGCGCCCCTCATGCACGACGGGAGGTGCCGTGATGCGCGCCAGCGGATGCGTCTCGACCTCGGTCCTCCACAGCCGTGCCCCGCTCGTGGCATCGAGGGCAGTGACCGCACCCTGGTCGTCGCCGAAGATGACGGCTGTACGGTCGCTCCCCGGCACGAGCAGCGCCACCGTCACGGCACGCACCGAGCGCCCGGCATCGAAGCTCCAGTAGCTGCAACCGCTGCGCGCATCGAGCGAATGCACAGTCCCGTCGCCGGAGGCGAGAAACACCCGCCCGCCAGCGAGCTGCGCGGGCCCAGACGCACCTTCAGGGTAGGCGAAGGCCCACTTGAGCTTCAGGCGCGGCAGATCCTCCACGCGCAGCCCCGGTGCGGGCTGGAAGCGCGTACCCGCGATATCCCTGCCGATGACCGGCCAGTCGTGCGCTCCCACCTTCACCGGCGAACCAGGTCGCGCGCAAGGGTTGGCGGACGGCACCGGGTCCGTGCCGGGCGCCCGACCGGTGAGCAGGGTGGCGAGCCCGGCAATCTCGGCCGCGTCGAGTCCCTCGGCCATCGGGCGCATGGCGCCACGGGTGAGCGTCCGGACCACCGCATTCGGCGAGCGAAAGCCGAGCAGAAATCGCGGAGGAATGCGGTCCTGTGGGTGATCGTGACAGGCGGCGCAGCGCTGCCGGTAGAGCGCCTCCGGCACAGGGTCTGCGGGTGCCTGTGCTGCAGCAATCTGCAAGCCGGGAAGGAGCAACGCCAGAAACAGGGGAATGCTGATCATTGGCTTCATGGGCGTCGCGACTCCGAACGGATTGCTGGACAAACCGGCCCGGGAAGATATTATATATCATCTGATATGTCACTGGCGTTCATGCGCGGGCACCTGCATGACACCAGGGCATCGCCTCCCCGGTCGGTGCGTGCCAAGGCAAGGAGAGGGAAATTGCGGCGGATCATGATCATCTGCATTGCCGGCTGCATCTCCGGCAGCGTGTTCGCTCAGGAACCACGAAATGTGCCACCCGCGCCTCTCGAGCGCATCAACCCGGGCGGGCTGTTCAGTTACCCGCCACTCGCCCACGTGGTGATCGTGCCCCCGGGCCGGCGCCTCGCGTTCATCGCCGGACAGACGGCGCTCGGTCGCGACTGGCAGATCGTGGGTGGAAACAGCGTCCGCGCCCAGGCACTTGCCGCCTTCGCCAACCTGCGCATCGCCCTGCAGGCGGCCGGTGCAGAGCCCGCGGACGTCGTCAGCAGCAACGTCCTCATCGTCGGCCTGAACCAGGCCCGTGCGGACGAATTTGCGTCCGCGATGCGCGTGGCCTGCGACGGGCAGCCCTTTCCGCCCCACGCTTTCAACCTGATCGGCGTCACGAGCCTCGGCAGCAGCGAGGCGCTGATCGAGATCAGCGCCGTAGCCGCGCTGCCCTGATCGAAACCTTCCACGGAGACATGCAATGCGCGTGAAGAGACCCAAGCTGCAGAGGATCGTGACACTCGGAGCGGTCGGCTGTGCCTCCGCCAGCGCGCTCGCGCAGGAGTCGCCGGCGCTGGAAGAGGTGATCGTCACCGCCCAGAAGCAGGAGCAGAAGCTGCAGGACGTGCCCATCGCCATCACGGCGCTGAGCGGCGCAGAGCTCGAGAACCGCGGGATCACGAGCTTCACTGGCGTGGCGCAGTCCACGCCCAGCATCTCCTTCTCGCCCTATCCGGCCGCCTCCGATACCCTGATCCTCTACATGCGCGGTCAGGGCGAGGCGGACCCCGCGCCGGTAAACAGCAATCCTGCCGTGGGCCTCTACGAGGACGGCTTCCTCATCGCGCGTCCCAGCGTATCGACCTTCGATCTCGCCGACATCGAGCGCGTGGAAATCCTTCGCGGCCCGCAGGGCACGCTCTACGGACGCAACACCACGGGCGGGGCGATCAATCTGGTCACGCGCAAGCCGAGCGGCGAGCTCGGGCTGCGGGAGTCGCTCGACTTCGGCAACCGCAGCCTGTTCAGGAGCCTGACCACCGTCGACCTGCCGGCATGGCATGGCCTCGCTGCAAAGGTGTCGCTCCTCGCGAGCTCGATCGACGGCTACGTCAGGAACGCCGGTTCCTCCCACGACTACGGCGCGCAGGAGCAGCGCGCCGGACGACTGCAGCTGCACTGGGATCTCAGCTCTTCGCTCCAGGCTGATTACTTCGCCGAACTCGGCACGCTCGACTCCACCCCAATCTACTACCACAACGCTTCGCTCGCGGGCCTCGACATCAACGGCTTCATCTATCCTGCCGAGCCGCGCGAGGCCCCCGGCGTGACCTACCGCCCGATCGATCTGCCACTGAGCGAGGCGCGCTACGATGCTCACGGACTCACCTTGAGCTGGAGTCCGAGCGAGACACTCACCATCAGGTCGCTGACCGGCTACCGCACGATCGACAGCCACTTCTTCCAGAACTACGCCGAGGCCTTCACCTTCGCGCCACGGATGCCCTTCGGCTTGAACTCCGAGGATCAAGTGAAGGCGCATCAGTTCAGCGAGGAACTGCAGTTCGTCGGCAAGGCGCCGGGGCTCGGTCTGCAGTACGTCGCCGGCCTCTACTACTTCAAGGAAGGCGGGTCGGGTTTCAGGATCACCGCCATTCCGGACTTCTTCCTCGAGCGTACGAATCTGCTGAAGGCCGATACGGAATCCAGGGCCGTCTACGGGCAGCTGACCTGGACACCTCGCGCCCTGCAGCAGAAGCTCGACCTGACCGTTGGCGCGCGCTACACGAAGGAGGACCGCTTCGGTGAACGCTTCCAGACGGTAAACGGCTATGTGCTCGAAGGTGGTGCCGCAACCGGTGCGAGTGCGGACCTGGGCTTCAGCCGCTTCAATCCTTCGTTCACGGCCATGTATCACTGGACCGATGACGTCGGCACCTACGCCAAGGTCGCCACCGGCTTC
This sequence comes from Gammaproteobacteria bacterium, assembly GCA_016707425.1. Lineage (GTDB taxonomy): Bacteria > Pseudomonadota > Gammaproteobacteria > Steroidobacterales > Steroidobacteraceae > JADJHU01. The sequence continues at coordinate 718,150 of JADJHU010000015.1, read as the reverse complement.
AGGGCCGGGGGCATCTACGCCGGCGCGAGTGCCGGCACCTTCAGTCAGGCGCTCTTTGGGCCGGAAAAACTCACGAGCTACGAACTCGGCCTCAAGTCCTACTGGCTCGACCGGAGACTCCGGCTGAATGCGGCCGCGTTCTACGCGAAGTACGACGACATGCAGGTGAACTTCATCGTCGATCCCGTGAACTTCTCGAGCGCGGTCTACAACGCCGGCAAGTCTGCCATCGAGGGCGCGGAACTCGAACTGCTCATGGCGCCCTTCGAGGATCTGACGCTGAGCCTCAACTATGCCTGGCTGCACACCAAGATCGACCGGATCGCCGCCGTCCCCGGCAGCGTCTTCGACCCTGCAGCCAATGACGGCTCGCCCTACCGGATCGGCGATAACCTGGCCCGGGTCTTCGTCATTCCTCACGCACCGAAGCATTCCTTCGAGGCGCGCGCCGACTACACCCTGATGCACCTCGCGACCGGCTCGCTGTCGGCCAGCCTCGGCTATCGGTGGCAGGACAAGTCCTTCCAGGACTCGGGAGCGGGCCCGGCCCTCCCCGGTCGCAACTTCAACGCGCAACCCTCTTTCGGTCTGCTCGACGCGCGCCTCACCCTCCAGCGCGAACTGCAGCACGGGCAGCGCGCCCGCGTCAGCCTCTGGGGCCGGAACATCCTTGACAAGAAATACCCCCTGCAGGTCATTCCGCAGGGAGATGGTCCGGTCCCCGTGGGCGGCGCGATCTCGGGCTACTACGCTGAGGCGGCCGCCTGGGCCGAACCCGCGACCTACGGCATCAATCTGTCCTACGAGTATTGACTCCGGACCGCGGCAGCCGGTCAGCGCGCAGCGCTGACCGGCGCACCTTGCCCGCCTCGTTGTGCAGAGGTGTGCGCACATACTCGAAGCTGTGCGGCCACTTGTAGCGCACGAGGCGCGCCTCGAGGTGCGCGCGCAGTGCCTCGTCCGTCACGCCGTCCGTCTCGACGATGGCGTGGATCCGCTGGCCGAGATCGTCGTCCGGCAGGCCGATGACCACGCTCGAGCGCACGGCGGGATGCGCATTCAGCGCCGCCTCGATTTCGGCCGGATAGACGTTGCGCCCGCCGCAGAGAATCATGTCCGTACGCCGGTCAGCGATGTAGAGGTAGCCTGCCGCATCGAACCAGCCCATGTCGCCCACGGACTCCCAGCCGTCGGCCGTCATGCGCCGCTCGGCTCCGCGGTACTTGAAGGTCGTCCCGGGGCCGCTCGCCGGCATCATGTAGATCTCACCGACTTCGCCCGCGGGGAGCTCACGGCCCTGCTCGTCCAGGATCCTCACGCGGCACCCGTCCATGGGGCGTCCGACGGATCCGGGTCGCTCGAGCCATTCCCGGCCGGTGATGAACGTGCGGCCGATGCGCTCGCTCGGCCCGTAGCCTTCGAACATGCGCTCGGGCCCGAGCCACTCGATCCAGGCGCGGAACAGCCACTGCGGACACGGCGCGCCGGCTGAGAGCACGAACTCGAGCGAGGACAGGTCGTAGCGCCCGCGCACCTCTTCGGGCAGCTGCCAGATGCGGTTCAGCATCGTCGGCACGAAGAACACCCGGTCGATGCGGTGACGCTCGATGAGCTGCAGGCACCTCTCCGCATCGAAGCGGCCCATCACGACGATCGTGCCGCCGGCGAAGAGTCCACCCCAGGCGGCACTCCACGGGCCCGCATGGTAGAGCGGCCCCGGCACCAGCATGGCAGTGCGCGAGGTGAAGAGCTGCGGCGGATGGTCGATGTCGTAGAGCGCCGGATTGGCCGGAATGATGAGCTTCGGTCGCCCGGTGCTGCCGCCCGAGGTCATCGCCCGCTCGTACGGCGCGACCTTCTCCGGCAAGGGATCGTCGGAGAGGGACGGATCGGGCTCGAAGCCTGCCGGCAGCGTGCGCCGGCCGCCGGCATCGTCGGTGATGCCCACGATCAGCACGGGGCCGGCTTCCGCGAGGATTGCATCGCGCTCCATGCGCGGCATCTTCGCAGCGAGCGGATTCGGCACGGCGCCGAGCTTCCACGTCGCGAGGCAGGCGTAGAAATACTCCGCACAGTTCGGCAGGCAGATCGTGACGAAATCGCCCTCGCGCACGCCCAGGGCCGCATAGGCGCGCGCCAGGCGGTTCGAGCGGCGCTCGAGCTGTTCGCAGCTGATCGATTCGTCCTCGAGCACGAGCGCCACGCGCTGTGGCGTGCGCTCGGCGAACTGGCGTATCAGGCGGACGTAGGGAACCTTGGTCATGCGTGCAGATCCACAAAAATCGTAGCGAGCCGCTTCGCGGCTTGCATGTGCGGGCTGAATGCGTAAGCTGCCCCCTGCATGTCATATCCGGCCGTTCAGGGGACGCGCGGTACGGTGCACCCCACGCAGAGCAGCCTCCTCGCCGTCAACCGGGTCGCCTTCTATCTGGCGCGCATGAACGCGCGTGGCTTCCCGCCGGACCAGGTGCTTGCCGGGACAGGGTTGCGCGCGGAGGATGTGCAAGGCGTCTTCCGCGGCACTCCGGCGCAGTACCGGACCCTCATCGGCAATATGCTGCGGCTCACCGGCGATCCCTTCCTCGGGATCGCTCTCGGTGCCGAATTCCGCATCAGCGACTTCGGCGTGCTCGGTTACGCCGTCCTCAGCAGCTCGACGCTGCGCCAGTCGCGCGGCGTGATGGCGAAGTACTACACCCTGAACGAACACATCATCCGTCCCGAGGTGACGATCGACGAGCGTCGCTGGCGCATCGAAATCAACGAGACTTTCCCGCTGGGCCGCCTCCTGCCCTTCGCCGTCGAGGAGTACGTGAGTCGTGCGATGGCGCTCGCCGTGGCGCTCACCAGCCACCCCTTCCCGGTGAAATCGCTGCACCTGGCCTATCCGGCGCCTGCGGACCTGACCGCCTACCGTCGCCGCTTCGACTGCCCGATGCTCTTCGGTCAGCCGCGTACCGTGGTGCACTTCGACGTCGCCTGCCTCGACGACCCGATCAGCCTCGCCAACGAAGAGGTCTTCAGGGTATGCGAGCGGCAGTGTCAGCTCACCGCCCATCGCATCGCCGCCAGCAGCTCGCTTGCCGCCCGGATCCGCGACACGCTCATCGGTGCACCCGGGGAGTTTCCCGGGATGGACGCCATGGCGCGAAAGCTCCACATGACGCCGCGCACGCTGCGCCGTCACCTGCTGCGCGAGGGCGTCACGTATCAGCGCGTCCTCGACGAGACCCGCCAGGACCTGGCGCTCCAGTACCTCGAGTACACGAGCCTCACGCCCAAGGAGATCGCCTTCCTGCTGGGCTACAGCGACGTCAGCAATTTTCGTCGGGCGTTCCGCAGCTGGACGGGCCGGAGGATCTCCGACTATCGCTGAGCCGCCTCCGCGAGCGCCTCGCGATAGGGCTTCAGGCAGCTACGCAGCACGAGCGCCCCCGCCGGGCAGAACACCGCAGCGACGATCGCCAGTGAATAGCGGACTGCCGCATCGTCGCCGAACGCGAAATCGGTGAGCGCCGCGATCGCCGAGGCGCCGACCGTCATCCCGACGATGTTGCCGAAGAAGATCTGCAGTGCGGTGACCTGCGCGCGCATCTGGTTCGGTGTCACGAGCTGCAGGACCGCGCCCGTATTCCCGTAGTAGCTGCACTTGAGAAAAATCGTCGGCACCAGCACGAGGAGCGCGAGCGGTGCCGAGGGCATCAGCGGTCCGAGCGTGCCGGGGAGGGTCATGGCCAGCGCCGCGAGCATGGTGAAGCGCATGTGCGCATCGACCCGGCCGCGCGCTTCCATCTTCTCCGCCACGCGTGCGCCCCAGTAGGTGCCGAGCGGGCCGAAGATCAGGTAGATGAGACCGAAGTATGTCCCGGCCTGCCCCATCGTCAGGCCGTAGGTGCGGATGAGAAAGCTCGGATACCAGGCCATCAGTCCGTAGCTGAACACGCCAAGGAGCGCCGTAGCGACGGGAAATCCGAGGTAGAGCCGGCGGCGCTCGAGCAGGAAACTCCACAGGAAACGCAGCGATATCCCACGCACGCGGCCCGTCGCGTCGCGCAGCCCGCCGCGGCGCGGAGGCTCGCGGATGCCATACATCAGGAGCGCCACCAGGAGGCCTGGCGCGCCCACGATGACGAAGACCGTCTGCCACGGACGCAGCGTCCCGACGACCGGCAGCACCACGTCGGGCGCAGTGGTGACGGCATCGATCACCAGGCCACCGATCAGAAAGGCGGCGCCGCCGCCGACACTCAGACCCATGGTGAATATCGCCAGCGCCCGCGCGATCCGCTGCGGCGGGAAGTAGTCGCTGAGGAGTGAATAGGCCGGAGGTGAGAGTGCGGCCTCGCCGACGCCCACGCCGACGCGCATGAGGAACAGGGTGCCGAAGGAATGTGCCAGGCCACAACCCGCCGTCATCGCACTCCAGAGCGCGATGCCACCCGCAATGATGGTCCGCCGGTTCGCGCGGTCGGCGAGCCAGGCGATCGGGATCGCCATCACGGAATAGAACAGCGCGAAAGCCCAGCCCTGCAGCAGGCTCATCTCGAAGTCGCTGATACCGAGGTCGCGGCGAATCGGTCCGACCAGGAGACTCAGGATCTGGCGGTCGATGAAGGAAAAGATATAGGCGAGCAGGAGCACGCCGAGCACGTAGTGGCGGTACCACGCGCGCTCACGTCCGCGGGGCGCAGACATCGGGCCGGCTCCGTCACCGGAGCCGGCCGTCGGCATGTCAGAACGTGACGGCGACACTCGCGCCGTAGGTCCGCGGCCAGCCCAGCGTGCCGGCGCGGAAGCCGCCGAAGTCGATCACGTTGTCGAAGTACTCTCTGTCGGTGAGGTTCATGCCCCAGAGCGTGAATTGCAGCTTCGCGCGCTCGCCGCGCATCGCCCTGGAGAGCGCCAGGTGCGCATCGAGGAGTCCGCGCGGGCTCAGACGCGAATTCGGGGCGTCGCCGTTCGTCTTGATGGCAATCGCCTCTGCAGAGGCCTGGTAGTTGTAGTTGACGTGCAGCGACAGGTCGCCGAAGCCCAGGCTCGGGAAGTCGTAGTCCACGCCCAGGTTGCCGCTGTAGCGGGGCGCGTTGTTGAGCCGCGCGCGCGATGCAACGTCGCCGATGACCGGCCCCAGGTCGAAGCGGTCGAACTTGTAGTGCAGATACGCGAGGCTCAGGTTCGCGCGCAGACGTTCACTCAGCACCGCGGCAGCCTCGAGCTCCGCGCCATCGATCGACGCCTTGCCGGCGTTGAGCGTCGCCGAGACCGTCCCGGTGAAGGACGTGAGCTGCATGTCCGTGTAATCACTGTAGAACGCTGCCGCATTCAGCTCGAGACGATTGTCCAGCCAGCGCGACTTCATGCCCGCCTCATAGGACTTCAGCTTCTCGGACTTGAACGGCACGGCCGCGGATGCGGCCGATGAGGCCTGTCCGTCATACCCGCCGCTGCGGAAGCCCTCGGCGTAGCGGAAATAGACGTTCAGATCGTCTGTGACACGATAGCTCGGCGAGAGCATGAACGAGGTGTTGCTGAACTTCAGGGTCGGGAGCAGGAGGTTCGGTCCAGGATCGCGGATCTGGAACGTGCCCGTGCCGCCCAGCCAGTTCCTGAGGTAGCGCGCCATGTCCTTCTTCTCCTCGGTATAGCGCGCTCCAACGGTCACCGTCAGACGCTCGAGCGCTGCCGGCGTGTAGTCGATCTGGCCGAAGATCGCCTTGTTGCTGTTGTCGAGATAGGAATTGTTGTCGCGCTCGAATGTGGCATTGGTGAACTGCTGGACGCGCAGGCTGTCGATCTCTTCGTCGAACCAGAAGAGACCCAGCACGTATTTCAGCTGCCGGGTGCTGCCGACGAGCTGCACTTCCTCGGAACGCTGCGTGCCGTCGTAATCGCGCTTCGATTCGTAGTAGCTGACGTTGCTGCCGTCGAAGTCCTGGCCATCGAGCGATTCCATGCGCCGGTAGCCGGTGATGGACTTCAGGGTGAGTGTGTCGCTCAGCTCCCAGCCAATGATCAGCGAGTGCGTGTCACTCGCCGTCTCGAAATAGGGATTCTCATTGGCGCTTCCCACGGAGGGCTGGCCGCTCGGGATGTAGCTCTCGAAGCCCGCCGGCATCGTGCCCGGCCGCACGACATCGATCACCTGCATGAGACGCTGATGATCGTCTGCCTTGAAGCGTGTGTAGTCGTAGGACACCAGTACGGGGCTGCGCGGCTGCCAGTCGAAGGCGGCATGCACGCCCTGGCGGTCCACATCACCGAAGCGCTCGAAGGGCGCGATCGGCCGGGCCGTGGCGACGAAATTCTGCTGCACGTTCCTCGTGAAGCCGTCGCGCTGACGGAGGAAGTAGCTCAGGCGCGCCTTGAGCGTACCGAGACCCTCGTCGGCCGTTCCGATGGCGGGCAGGTCGACGCTGATGTTGGCCGTCCGCAGATCCTCGTTGCCCAGACCGAGCTTCACTGTGGTCCGAAGCTCCCCGCTCGGCCGCTTGCTGATGAAGTTGACCGCTCCGCCGATGGTGTTGCGGCCGTACAGCGTGCCCTGCGGCCCGCGCAGCACTTCCACGCGTTCCACATCGTCGAGGTCGAAGAGCGAGTTGACCGCCTTGCCCGCATAGACGCCATCCAGGTACATGCCGACGGCGTTCTCGAACCCCGGGTTGCCGGGATCGTTGTTGCTGACACCGCGGATCGCGATGGTGATGACGCCCGTGGTCCCCTGCTTGATGTGCAGGTTGGGCACAGACTTCGCGAAGGAATCGGTATCCGTCACGCCCTGGACCTCCAGCGCCCGGGCATCGATCGCCGTAATGGCAATGGGGACCTCCTGGAGGTTCTCCACCCGCTTCTGCGCCGTGACGAGCACTTCCTGCAACACACCCGCGTCGGCGCTTGGTCCGTCGGCTGCCACCGCCGTGGCTCCGGCACCGATCACGACACTGCCCAGCAGCGCCACCGTGTTCAGCCTGCATCGATTCATCGAACTGCCTCCCGGGAATGAATGCCGTCGCGCCGACGCAACGGCGCGAGCGCGCTCACGCGTCTCACCTAGCATAGGCAGAAGGGCTGCTGCCCGACGCCGGGCCGGTGGATCATATCCGGTCAGGATGTGTCAGACGCTCCCGCTGTAGCCGGTCAATCGAGCATCGATGACCGGATCTCCAGGCTCCGGGACAGCGTCTGCTTGACCGGCGTGCTGCTCGCAACCTCGAGGAGCCGCTTCTTCTGCTCCGCGGTCAGCGGCTTGCCGAAAGAGAGCTTGCGATCGACGTGCTCGCGACCGTCCTCGCCGCGTGCGAGGCGCAGGCCGACCGTGATCTTGCCAAGTTCCCACTGCTGGTGTCGCCCGAAGCTGCGCAGCGCCATGGCCGTGCAGGCTCCGAGGCTTCCGAGGAGCAACTCGTAAGGAGCCGGGCCTGCGCCCGAGCCACCCGCGCTGGCGGGCTCATCGGCCACCCAGTGGTGGTGACCCGAGACGATCTGCTGGACGTAATGGTGCTCATTGATGACCGTGACGTAAGCCATGGCATGCTCCTTCGCGCCGGACCATCCGTGCCTGACTATAGCGCCTCGCGCAGGCGCTCGCCCATTGCTGCGATAATCGATCGTCCCGGGAGCACACTGAATGGCACTGCCTCTGATTACCAACCCCCAGTACGGCCGCGGGGTCTTCCGCCGTCGGATCCGCCTGATTGCCACCGCCGGCAGAGTGCGTGCGGCCTTCGAAGACGTCGCCCATGCCATGCGGCTGGTGCTGGAGCATGACGGCGAACGAATCACCGGGATCACTCCCGAATTCCGCCGCGTCCCGCTGAACGTCTGTCCGGGCGCCGCAGGGCCGCTGCGCGCGCTCGTGGGCATGCCGCTCGCGACGTCGACACGGCACATGCTCGCGACGCACGATCCGCGGGGACACTGCACACACATCTATGATCTGACCTTGCTCGCCATCGCGCAGGCGCTGCGCGGTGGCATACGTCAGTACGACGTGGAGGTACCGGACGAATATCCCGGACCCGCCTGGTCGCGGGTGCTGCGCGACGGCATCGAGGTCCACCGCTGGCAGACCTTCGAGCAGCGCATCACGGCGCCCGAGTCTTTCGCCGGACTGCCTCTGCTCAAGGGCTTCTCGCTCTGGGCGATGGAACGCTTCGGTGCCGATCCCGAAGCGCTCGAGGCGGCCATGGTCTTCCACAAGGGGTATCTCGTGAGCGGTTCGCGCCGCTACAACGTCGTGGCCTATGCAGGCCGGCGCGCCACCGAGGCGCAGCACCTGCGCGGTGCCTGCCACGCCTACTCCGAGCCGACGGTATTCCAGGCCGTCAACCAGGGCACTCACGTGCGCGATCTGACGGATGCCGCAGACCAGATGCTGGCCGACTTCCAGCCCTGAGCCTCAGACGCCGATCACGACCTTGCCCACGTGCGCGCGGCTGGCGAAATAGCGATAGGCTTCCGGCGCCTGATCGAAGGGAAAGACGCGGTCGACCACCGGCCGCAAGCCGTGCAGCGCCATGGCGCGGGCGAGGTTCGCGAGATCGGCGCAGCTGCCCATGGACACGCCATAGACCGTGTGTGCCTGCTGGATGATCGGGAACAGATCGGCAAAGGGCACGCTGCCCATGCCCGAGAGCACCCCGATCAGCGCAAGCCGCCCGCCCGGCCGCAGTGAGTGCAGCGACTGCCTGAGTGTCCCGGCTCCTCCCACTTCCACCACCAGATCGACGCCCCGCCCACCCGTGAGCTCACGCACGCGCCGGCCCCAAGCCGGGTTCTCGACGTAATTGACGATCGCATCGGCACCGAGTCGCGTGAGTCGTTCGGCCTTCGCCGCGCTCGAGGTCGTGGCGATGGCGCGCGCCCCGAAGCACCTGGCCAGCTGCAGAGCGAACACCGACACCCCGCCACTGCCCTGAACCAGCACAGTCTGGCCCGGCAACAGGGGCCCGTGCCGCACGAGACTGCTCCAGGCCGTGAGTGCCGCACAGGGCAGCGTCGCCGCTTCCTCGAATGAGAGATGCTCGGGAATCGCCACCAGACCGGCCTCGGCAAGTACGGCCTGCTCGCGCAGCATGCCGTCCATGGTGCCGGCCAGCACGTGCCCGTAGCTCTCCGGAGTGAGCTCGCCCGCGAGCCAGCTCTGCTGGGCGTTGGCGATCACGCGATCGCCCACCTTCCAGCGCGTGACACCCGGACCGACCGCCGCGATCTCGCCGGCGCCGTCGAGCAGTGGCACCATGCCGGCGTTGCGGATGAAGCCGTTCAGCGTCACGAGATCGACGAAGTTCAGCGAGCTCGCCCGCAGGCGCAGCAGCACCTCTCCAGACCCTGGAGTCGGCGCCGGCTCCTCGTGGAGCGCAATGCCCAGCTTCGCGTCGTGCACGCCCTCGAGGGGCCGGTCAGATGCGAGTCGCCAGGCTTTCATGCGCGCGCATCCCTTGCCATGTGCAGCGGTTCTATCTCGATGTCGAAACCCAGCGCCGGGCGCGTGCGCAGTGACGTCGCATCGAATGTCGCCTCGGCGCCGGCAGGCGCCGCGCCACCCGGAGCATCGAACACCAGGCTGTAGATGCCCGGTCCGTGTCGCTCGAGGAACTCGCCCAGCCGCCCCTCGCGCGAAAGCGGCTGGCAATACTGGATGGGGAGATTGCCGAGCGTCAGCTCGGCAGTCTCCATGGCAGGCTCTCCCTGCACCGGTCCGACGCTCGCGCGGGTCGCCTCGATGCCGAACAGTCGCGCGAGCTGCGCCAGTGGTTTTTCGATCTCAGCCACCGCGACGCGCAGGCGGCGCAGCGGCCCGAGGCGTTCGTCGAAGCGCGGTCGGGGCTGCGCGAAGGCCGGATACAGGGGCGCGCGCCCGCCACCCGAGCGCAGCACCCCTTCGGTGAGCTCGAGGTCGAAGCCGAGCTGCTCCATGGCAGTGAAGTAATAGCCGGGCGGGCGCTCGCGCCCTGGCGTGCTCATCGGAATCAGGAGCGCCGGCAGCATGCCCTCGCGCTCGAGCAGCACCCGCGCATTCGCGATGTCGTCCACGCAGAAGGTGAGATTCGAGACGCAGGGACCCCGTCGCGCGAGGTAACCCGTGTGCGGGATGTCGGCGCCGAGCACATGCGCTCTCGCGGCTTCCGGCCAGCGCTCGCGCGGAGCGGGCCGGCAGAACTGCAGCACCACCTCACCCATGCCGACATGCTCGATCTCGATGAAGTCGGGCAGCGAAATCCGGGCGACGAACTCCTGCTCGATCCTGCCGGCGCCGAAGCGCCCGTGCAGGAGCGCATAGGCCCGCTGCACGTCGGGAACGGCCATCTCGATGTGCACGTTCGCGGAGAGAGTGATGGTCATGCAGTACTGCTTCCGTGCGGGGCCCGGTCATCCGGCACGCTGATGCTGGCCTGCTCATCATACAACGAGCGCAGAAAAAGCCATGACCGCGCGCGAGGTCAGCCCGGGTGCGATGTGGGCGCGTAAGATGCACGCCATGTCCCGAACCGGATTCGCGATCCTCGGAGCCGGCGCCCTCGGCTCCATACTCGGCGCGCACCTCGTGCGCGCGGGGCATCCGGTGGTGATGCTCGCCCGCGGGCGGCGCGCGGCGGGCATCGCGCAGCAGGGCCTGCGCATCAAGGGTCTCGTGGAGATCGCGACACCCGTCGAAGTACTCAGCGATCCGACGGCGCTGCGCCAGGCGGATGTACTGATCGTCGCCACCAAGGCGATCGGGACCGCGGCAGCGCTCGCGCCGCTGCGTGCGGCCGACATCGGCTGCGCGCTCTCCATCCAGAATGGTGTCGTGAAGGACGAACTGCTCGCCGAAATCTTTGGCCGCGGCCGTGTGCTCGGGGCGCTCGCCAACACCAGCGGCGAACTCCTCGCCACCGGCGAGGTACTCTTCACACGCAACGTGAACATAGCGATCGGCGAGCTCACGGGCCAAATGAGCGAGCGCGCCGCGCGCGTATCACACTCCATCGACGCCGCCGGCGTGCGCTCATCCGCGGTGGTCGACATCGTCCGCCAGGAATGGGCGAAATTCGTGTCATGGGTCCCGCTCGCCGCACTCGCCGTCCTCACGCGTGCGGACAGCTGGAAATACCTGAGCGATCCCGATGCCGCGCGCGTGCTCGTGCGACTGCTGCGCGAAGCAGCACGGCTGGCGCAGGCCTCAGGCGTCTCGCCGGGTGACGAGTCCATGATGCCGGTCGCCACCCTCTGCCGCGGAACGGAGGCCGAGGCGCTTGAGATCGTCATGCGTATGGGCGCCGACTTCCGCGAAAACGCCCCGCAGCACCGCATGTCCATCCTGCAGGATCTCGAGGCCGGCCGGCCGCTCGAGATCGAGGAGACCCTCGGCCACGCGGTGCGGCTCGCAGCAGAGCACTCACTCGAGCTGCCACTGCTCGAGAACGCATATCGCCTGGTGGCCGCAGTTGGCCGGATACGACGCCAGGACTGAAAGTCACCGCGGCCACGGCCTGAATCCCGGGCAACGAACGGCACAATGGTCGATGCATCCCGGAAGCGCATGGCAGAGAAAACGTCAGCGATCCCCGCCCCTTGAACTTCCCTCCCTCTGCCCAAATTTACAGGCCCAACGGATGAACGAGACGGCTTCGACAGGAGGCACAGACATGTTCGGCAGATTCCCGGGCTTCGACGGCCCGTTTTTCGACGATTTCCGGCGTGCCCGGCAGCAGATGGACGAGCTCTTCGGCACCTGGGCCGCACCGGCTGAGATCCGCTCTCTGCCGAGCGGTTCCTTCCCCGCGATCAACGTCGGGCTGACGCCGGAAAAGGTGGACGTCTATCTCTTTGCAGCGGGCTGCGACCCGAAGGCTTTCGACATCTCGCTGCACAAGAGCCTGCTCACGGTGAGCGGCCGGCGCGAGCTCGGGTCCGATCCCAAGGCGAGCTACTACCGCCAGGAGCGCTTCGGCGGGGAATTCCGCCGCGCCGTCACCCTGCCCGAGGACGTGGACCCGGACCAGGTGCAGGCGGACTACCGTGATGGCGTCCTGCACGTGAGCGTGAAGCGACGCGAAGCGTCCCGCCCGCGGCAGATCCAGATCCAGTAACGCTTACACGAGGTCAGGACATCATGAACAAGCAGAACGTGACGTCACCCGAGCCGGGCGGCACACAGGCCGCGCAGCGCCCGGTGCGCGAGCAGCCGGTGCTGCGCCCGCCGGTGGACATCTTCGAGACGACGGAGGGCATCACCCTGGTCGCGGACATGCCAGGCGTCTCGAAGGAGCGGCTGAGCGTGAGTGTCGAGCGCGATAGCCTCGTCATCGAAGGCGACGTGCAGGTCGACATTCCGCAGCAGATCGAGCCGGTACATGCCGACGTGCGCGCCACCCACTATCGGCGGAGCTTCGCGCTCAGCAGCGAACTCGATTCCGGGAAGATCAGCGCCGCCCTGAAGGACGGTGTGCTGACGCTGCGCATCCCGAAGCGTGCGGAACTCCAGCCGCGGCGCATCCAGGTGCAGGCGGGCTGAGCGGGAAGCACGATCATCTCCGGGCGCTCATCGCGACTGCAACCGGCAAGACTGGCTGCTTGCGCATGAGCGCCCGCGGGTGAGCACAAACCAGCGACTCCTCTTCGCGCTGCTCTGCGGCGTGGTGCTCTTCGAGGGCTTCGACACCAACGTCGCCGGCATCGTGCTCCCCTATGTCGGCAGGGAGTTCGGTGCCGGCTCACGGGCACTGGGTAGCGCGCTATCGATCATCGGCCTGGGCGCCGTGCTCGCATTCTTCACGATCCGACTGGGCGATCGCTTCGGGCGGCGCCCGGTGATCCTCGGCGCCGTGCTCGGATTCGGCCTGTTCACGTTCGCAAGCGCCTTCGTGCGGAGCATCGATCAGTTCATCGTGCTGCAGCTGTGTGCGCGGGTCTGTCTGGTCACGCAGCTCTCCACCGCCTACATCCTGCTCAACGAGTTCCTGGCCGCCGATGTCCGCGGCCGGGCGAGCGGCGTGATGGGCGCCGCGGCGAGCCTGGGCGCGGCACTGCCCGCCATGCTGCTGCAGCCGGCCGTCGACTCCGGTCACGGGTGGCGCGCCCTGTTCGTCATCGGGGCGCTGCCGCTGCTGCTCCTTCCAGGGTTGTGGCGAGTGCTGCACGAATCCGAAACTTGGCTGGCTGCGCGCGGAGGCGCAGACGGCATGTCGGGCGCAGCGCCGCCTCACACGCTGCTCGCCCAGCTTCGCGCCGTGCTCACGCCGCAGCTGCGCCGACGCTTCATCGCGATCAGCGCCCTGTGGTTCCTGATCACCTTCTGGTCGGCCACGCTGTTCTTCTTCACCTACTACGCCTTCGAGGAGCGTGGCTGGACCCCCCGGCACCTACAGGTCATCGCCCTGCCGGCGCTCATGTCTGCCGTCCTCGGCTATTCCGCGGCCGGCTGGCTCATGGATCGCATCGGGCGACGCCCGGCAACCGTGCTCATGCTGTGCCTCGCCACCACAGCGACCGTGCTCTGCTTCCGCGCCACAGGCACATGGGCCGTCGGCACAGGATGGCTCCTGCTGCAGCTCGCACTCGGCATCTGGGCCATCGGGCATGTGATGACCACGGAGCTCTTTCCCACGGAGGTGCGCGCCGCAGCCTATGGCCTCGCGCACAACCTGATCGGCCGATGGGGCTTCGTCGCGGGTCCGGCTGCAGTAGGCTGGCTGGCAGGGCCGCTCTCGGGCGCCAGCTACGCAATCGTGGCGCTCTCGGTGGTGAATCTGCTGGCCATCCCGCTCGTGCTCTGGGTGTTGCCGGAGACACGGTACGTGGATCTGGCTCAGCGATAGTCCACGTCCAGGCTCACCGCCCGCCACTGTTCGAGCGATGCCTTCATCTCGTCGAGCTTGGCGCTGAACATTTCGAAGACGTCCCGCCCGAGCAGCAGCCGCATCGGCGGATCCTCGAGCGCCGAGAGCATGACGATGGCCTCAGCCACGCGGCGCGGATCGCCCGCCTGAGTGCCATGCGCGCCGCGGATCATCGTCCGGCGTGCGCCCACCGTTAAGGCATAGGCTGCGAGCGAGGCAGGTGACTGCTTGAGCGAGCCGCCCGCCCATTCGGTGCGGATCGCTCCAGGCTCGACGAGCGACACGCGGATGCCGAGGGGCGCGAGCTCCTTGCGCAGCGCCTCGGAGAATCCCTCCATTGCCCACTTGGTCGAGGCGTAGTAGCCGACACCCGGGTTACCCACGAGACCGGTCATCGAGGAGACGTTGATGATATGGCCGCGCCCGCGCGCGCGCATGCCGGGCAGCACCGCCCTGATCATCGCCACCATGCCGAAGTAATTGGTCTCGAAGAGTGCGCGGACGTCCGCCTCGTCGCCTTCCTCGATTGCCGCGAGATAACCGTAGCCCGCGTTGTTGACGAGTACGTCGATGCAGCCAAGCATGCGCTCAGCTTCGCCTACAGCACTTCCCACCTGCTCCGGCTTCGTGACGTCGAGCGCCAGGGCCAGTGCACGCCCGGGAGCGGAGGCAACGATGTCGTGCACCTTCGTCACGTCGCGCGCCGTGACGGCGACACGCTCGCCCTTCGCGAGCGCCGCGAGCGCGAGCTCGCGGCCGATACCGCTCGAGCAACCGGTGATGAGCCAGACGCGATCCGCATTCGTCGCCGCGCCCGGCCCGGTGCCGGTCATCTCAGCGATCCTGCAGTCGCCAGGCGTAGCTGCGGGCACGCCTCGCCAGCTGCTCGCGGCGCTCCTCGGGCGTCACGAACTTCGTGCCGGCGGGCAGCGCCTGGCGCAGCTGCGCGAGCGAGACGAGCCGGCTCGAAGCGCGCGTGTCCGGCGTGCGCCGTCCGCCCGGGAACTCCGCCCAGCGCAGCGTGAGAATCCCCGCGTGCAGGCCGCAGGGATCGAGCCAGTTGTGCACGCCGGGGTCCTGCATGGCGATGACGAGGGTGTGGCTGCCGTCCGCGTTCGCCGCGAGCTGGCTCAGGTTGAGGCTCGCGGTGCGGTTCACGATATCGTTCGTGGTGCCCCAGTGATTCGTGATGGGCGCGAGGAAATATTTCGCACCCCCCGTATGCACGTCGAGGACCAGCGCCTGATCGTCCGCGATGCGGAAGTGACCCATGACATAGAGCTGGTTGCGCAGCGCCCCGTCGGTGTCACGATCGATGGTGAAGGCCAGATCGTTCGCGGGCTTCTTCAGCGCCTGGTCGTTCCAGCGCAGGGTGTGATCCGCATAATTCCGCATGAAGCGCGCCGTGAGCGCGAGCTGCTCAGCCTCGGACTTCGGCGGTGTCTTCGCCGGTCCCAGCTTCTCGACGCTGAGTGTATTGATACGGTCGCGCTCCCAGTCGAGCAGCACGTCGCGGATGTAGAATTCGTGCGCAGTGGGCGTCGAACGGATGTGGTTCGCGCGCCCATCGGGCGGGTCGGCGTCCACCTCGATGGTGAAGCTGCGGTCGGGTCCGAGCACGAGATCCTGGCCATTGAACACGGCGACGCTGTGCATATTGGCATCCCAGAGCGCAAAGTAATTCTCCGTGAGCCGCCGCTCCGGCACGCGCCCGCGGATGAGATAGCGCTCGCTGCCCGAGATGGGAATGACCCGGTAGACGGAATCGGGATTGTCGATGCCGTAGCGCGAACCCGGCACCCTGAGTCCGCCGATGTGGTGCTCGAGGCGGGTGATCGTGACCACCTTCGGGTGCTGCGGATCCTGGTTGAGCGACCAGACGGCGGCACAGAACATGACCTCCTCGAAGGCGGCGTCGAAGCGGGCGCGCAGCTCCTCGTCAGGAGCGGCTGCGCGCAGCCAGTGCTCGCGGACTTCCTGCATGGTGCGCTGCAGCTCCGGATGCTTCAGCAGCGCGAGTGCGCGGCGCTCGAGCGCGTGCTGCTCGTCGGTGGCGATCGGATTGGAACTCATGGTGCTCTCAGTATTCATCGGCGGCGGCTTTCCCGTCTGCCCATGGTGCCTCACCGGACGGTCCCTGTCGCGCCGAGCGCCGTGCCAGCTCGCCGAAGAGCTCCCTCAGGCGCTCGGGGTCGAGCGGCTTCACGAAATGACGATCGAAGCCCGCTGCTGCGCACCGGGCGAGATCGCTCTCGGAGCCATAGCCGGTGAGCGCAACGAGCAGCAGGTCCTGACCGCCGGCCTCGGCACGCAAGTGCCGCGCGACCTCGAAACCATCCATGGTCGGCAATCCGATGTCGCAGAGCACGAGCTGCGGGCGAAAGGCACGTGCCTTCTCGAGCGCCTCCGGGCCGTCGGTCGCGATCTCGACCCTGTGGCCATCGAGCCTGATCAGTGCCCGTAACCCCATGGCCGCATCCACGTAATCGTCCACCACCAGCACCCGCCAACGAGAGGGATCTGCCGCGTCGCGCGCCGCGGTCCTCTGGTCCGGCGCTGCAGACAACGCGGCCGGAACGCCGAGCGGCAGGCGAATGACGAATTCCGAACCGCAACCCGCGCCCGCGCTGCGCGCCTCGACCGACCCGCCATGCAGGGAGACGAGCGACTTCACCAGCGCCAGCCCGAGTCCGAGACCGGCATTGCCGCGCGCGAGCCCCGTCGGCCCCTGACTGAAAGGCTCGAAGAGCCGTGGAATGAGCCCGGCGTCCATGCCGATGCCGGTATCGGCGACCTGCAGCACGGCCTCTGCGCGCGGCCGGTCCTCGTGCACGCGCAGGCGGATGACGCCACCCGGGTCGGTGAACTTCGCGGCGTTGGCCAGCAGATTGCCGATCACCTGTGCGAGGCGCGCGCGATCGCCGTGCACCCAGAGCGGGGTGGCGGGCAGATCCACCTCGAGGCTGAGCGAGCGGTCCGCGAGCATGCACGTGTGATCCTCCACGCAGGCGCGCGCCACCTGCACGAGATCCATCGATTCGCGCTCGAGGCGCATCTTGCCCTGCGAAATGCGCGTGACGTCGAGCAGATCGTCGGTCAGCCGCACGATCTGGCGCGTCTGTCGGTCGATGATCGCCAGCGCCCGTCGACCCTCGTCGCTGTCCGCGGGTACACGTCGAAGGACCTCCAGGCCAGAGGTCATCGGTGCCATCGGATTGCGGAGCTCGTGGGCGAGCACCGCCAGGAACCGGTTCTTGTGGTCGTCGGCGTGCGCGAGTCGGGCGGCCGCAGCCGCCAGCGCGCGAGCCAGAATGCGCGTCTCGCTGCGCACCGCGATCGGCCCGTCCCCGGCGGGCAGTTCCCGCGTTGCCAGGCGGAGCGCAGCCAGCCAGTCGCCATCACCGAGTGACGCGGCCGCCCGTGTGAGCTCGCGCATCGGCCGGCGCACCGAGCGCGCGGTGAGCCCCGCAGCCACGAGCGCGAAGAGGGCGGCGAGCGTGACCATCGCCAGGGAGCCACTCGCAACGCGCTCGCGCGCGCCGGCCATGGTCGCCACGGCCGCATCCGAGTCCTTCTGCAGCACCTCCATGTAGCCACGGAGCTCGCCGAGCGCCGCCTCGCGCTGCTCACCGAGCGCCCGCGCGCGGGTCAGCCGCTCCTCGCTCGTGAGGCCGTGCTCCAGCAGCTCCGTGGCGCCGTCGAGGTACGCGCCGATGCGCGGTGCGATCCGCTGCTGATACGCCATGCCCGATGGCGGCTTCGGCACCTCTTCGAAGCGCGCCAGCGCCGCCCGCAGCGCGCCGATCCGCCCGGAGAGCTCCACGCGGCTCGCGGCCTCCGGGTACAGCACGAAATCGCGCATCCCGATCGCCACGTACAGGAGTTTCCCCTCGAGCGTCTGGGCGCGGCCGTGCAGGGGTGCGATGTGCTCGAGATAGGCGCGCTGGGCACGCGCGCTCTGACTGCCCCAGTAGAGCACCGCGGCAGTGAACAGACCCAGTCCGGCGAGCAATGCCCCGAAGCCGAGTCCCAGTCGCTCGCCGAGCGTCAGATCGATGCGGCGCCTCATCACGGCAGCACACTCTAGCACGAGGCAATGAGGCCGGAAGCGGCACGGCCGTGCGCGTCCGGCTGACGCGGGTCGGCCCGTCGATGATAGGCTGTCCACCATCATCCGCCTGCGACGCACATGGAGGAACAGCCCGTGCACAATCTTCAGGTCCGTATCAGACGTCTGCCGGCAGGGCTGCCGACGCCTGACGACTTCGAGCTCGTGCGGAACGACCCGCCACAGATCCGCGGCGGTCAGATGCTGGTGCAGACGAAGTGGCTGTCGCTCGATCCGTATGTGCCCGCCTACGCGAGCGGGCGCTCCGCCGTGGAGGGCCTGCAGACCGGCAGCGTGCTGCCGGCATACTCGGTGGCCGAGGTCGTCGAGTCGCGGCACGATCTCTTCGCCACGGGCGATACGCTCGTGCTCGAAACCGGCCTGCAGCAGCTCCATGTCTCCGATGGCATCGGGGCCTACCGGCTGCATCCCGGGCAGAATCCGGCGTCGACCGCGCTCGGCGCCCTCGGCATCCCGGGCATGATGGCTTACTTCGGGCTGCTGGAAGTGGCGAAGCTGCAGGCCGGCGAGACCGTGCTGATCTCGACCGCCGCGGGCGGCGTGGGTTCGATGGCCGGCCAGATCGCGCGGCTGAAGGGCGCCCGCGCCATCGGCATCGCGGGCTCGCGCGCGCAGTGCGACTGGGCCGTGCGCAGCGCCCGCTTCGCCGCCTGCATCGACCCCCGCACGGAGAATCTCCAGGAGCGCCTGCGTGCACTGGCGCCAGGCGGCGTGCAGGTCTATTTCGAAAACGTCGGTGGTGAGCTGCTCGACAGCATCGCCGCCGGCGGACATCTGGCCGCAGGCGCGCGCGTGGTGCTCTGCGGGCGCGACGTACACCCCGGCGAGTCGAAGGAACCGACGGCCTCGAGGGCGCAGATCCGCTCGCTCATCCTGCGCGACTACGAGCGGCGGCGTGAGGAATTCCTGAAGGAGGCGATCGCCTGGTTGAAATCGCAGCTCATCGTCTATCGGGAGGATGTGGTCGAGGGTCTGGAGAACGCAGTCCCCCACTACTGCCGGCTGATGCGCGGCGAAACGCTCGGCAAAGCCCTGGTGAGAATCTGACGGAGCCACTTCGCATGCGCCACCTCGTATCCCTGTTCGTCCTGTTCGTGTCGCTCGGCTGGATGGCCGCGGCCTTCGCCGATCCGCCCGCCCATGCCCCCGCGCACGGCTGGCGCAAGAAGCATGATCCCTACTATGTCGGTTACTCTGGCCGCCAGTGGGACAACGACTACGACATCTCTGACGGCCACTGCAATCGCGAAGAGATCGGTGCGGTCATCGGCGGTGTCGCAGGCGGCGTGCTCGGTTCGCGCGTGGGTGATCGCAACGGCGATCGCACGGTCGCGACCATCATCGGTGCGGCAATTGGCGCGCTGATCGGCGCAAAGGTCGGCCGTGACCTCGACGAGGGCGATCGCCGCTGCATCGGTCATGCGCTCGAGATCGCCCGCCCGGGTCAGCCCGTGCGCTGGGACAACGGACCGCTGCGTTACGAGCTGGTAGCCGGCGAGGGCCGCCGTTCCAGCGCGGGCCTGTGCCGCGACTTCACACTGCGGGTCACCGGAGAGGACGGACGCAGTCGCCGCAAGAGCCGCGCCTGCGAGAACGAGCCTGGCGTGTGGAAGATCGACCCGCCAAGTGGCGGTTCCCGCGAACGGCGATGAGCGCGGCGCTCGCGCTCCGGAGCCACTGAGGAGTCTGCGCAGAATGGCCGAGCGCCTGCCGGCCCGGCTGTATGGGCCGCGCTACTGGCCCACCTGGCTCGCGCTGGGGCTGCTGCGACTGTCGGCGCTGCTGCCCTTCGGGGCGCAGCTCGTCTGCGGCCGCTGGCTCGGCAGGCTCGCCTGGCACCTGATGCGGCCCCAGCGAGGCACGGTGCGGCGGAACCTCGAGCTCTGCATGCCCGGCCTCGGTGCGCAGGACCGTGAGCGGCTCGCGCGACGGCACTTCGAGAGCCTCGGCATCGGTCTTTTCGAAACGGCCAATGCCTGGTGGCTGCCGGACGAAGCGATGCGCAGGCGGGGGCGACTCGAGGGTCTCGAGCATCTCGAGGCCGCGCTCGGGCGCGGGCGGGGCGCACTGCTGCTCGGCGCGCATTTCACGACCACCGAAACCGCGGTCCGCTTCCTCGCGATGCAGCTGCCGCTGAGCGTCATGTACCGCCCGAGCAGCAACGCGCTGCTGGCGGAATTCCTGCGCCGCAACCGCAGCCGCCGTCTGCGGCGCGCGATCCCGCGCGACGACATCCGCACGCTCGTGGGCGCGCTGAAGGGGAACGAGTGCGTCTGGTATGCGCCTGACCAGAGCTACCGGAAGAAAGGCGCGCAGATGGCACGCCTGTTCGGCATCCCGGCCGCGACCAATGTCGCAACGTCACGGCTCGCGCGCATGACCGGCGCCGCGGTGCTGCCCTATTTCGTCGAACGCCTGCCGGGCACCCGTAGCTATCGGGCGGTCATCCACCCCGCGCTCGAGGACTTTCCCGGCGATTCGCCGGTCGCGGATGCCGAGCGCATCAATCGTGGCATCGAGGACTGTGCGCGCCGCGTTCCGGATCAGTACCTGTGGGTCCACAGGCGCTTCAAGAGCATCGAGCCCGGCGCGGCGGACCCCTACGCCTGAGGTGGCGCAATCCACCATGGAGAGGCCGATGAACGCCGGCTGTACCGTCCATCCGCTCACCCCGGCCACCGCGGCATTCCTCCGCCGGGGCCGCGAGTTCGGCGAGGAAGGCCCGGCGTGGCTACCACTGGCCCGTGCTGGGCATGGACTGCCAGGGCTCGGCCGGCGTGAGCGCCTTGCCCCGCTGCAGCAGCTCGATCGAGATCCCGTCGGGCGAGCGCACGAAAGCCATGCGCCCGTCACGCGGCGGACGGTTGATGGTCACGCCATGCTCCTGGAGGCGCCGGCAGGCGGCATGGATGTCGTCCACTGCATAGGCGAGGTGCCCGAAGTTGCGCCCACCGGTGTAGCGCTCGGGATCCCAGTTGTAGGTGAGCTCGAGCTGCGCGGACTCGTCGCCCGGCGCCGAGAGAAAGACCAGTGTGTAGCGACCTTCAGGATTCTCGCGACGCGAACGCTCTTCGAGCCCGAGGGCGTCCCGGTAGAAGCGCAGCGACGCTTCGAGATCGGTGACACGCACCATGGTGTGCAGGTACTTCATGGCTTCCCTCCCGGGTATCCTATGCGAGACATCTCAGGATTCCAGCACAGGATGGCACTTCGTACGTGAGTCCGGAACACCTCGCCGATTCGCCGACGGCCACCGCCTCGCAAGCCGCCGCGGGCTGGCGCACCGCGCTCGCCGACTTCTCGCCCGCCTACTTCGGCATGGTCATGGCGACGGGCATCGTCTCGATCGGCTCGCACGTGCTCGGGCTGCCGCGCCTCGCCCAAGGGCTCTTCGCCCTCAACGTGGTCGTCTACGTGGTGCTGTGGCTGCTCAACCTGGCGCGGCTGGTGTGGCACCCGCGCGCCTTCTTCCGCGATCTGATCGATCATCTGCGCGGCCCCGGCTTCTTCACCGCCGTGGCCGCGACCAACGTACTCGGCAGCCAGTTCGTGATACTCGCCGGGAGCCTGCGCGGCGGGCTCGTGCTCTGGGGCCTGGGCGTGGCGCTGTGGATCGCCCTCACCTACGCGATCTTCACCGCCCTCACCGTCAAGGAGGACAAGCCGCCACTCGATCGCGGCATCAGCGGCGGGTGGCTCCTGGCGGTGGTCGCCACGCAGTCGGTCGCGGTGCTGAGCGCACTGCTCGCCGCGCACATCGCCCAGCCCCACAAGCTCGAGATGAATTTCTTCGCTCTCTCGATGTGGCTGTGGGGCGGCATGCTCTACATCTGGATGATGTCGCTCATCTTCTATCGGTACACCTTCTTTCGCTTCCAGCCCGGCGATCTCTCGCCACCCTACTGGATCAACATGGGCGCGATGGCGATCTCCACGCTCGCCGGATCGCTCCTGATCGTCAATGCGCCGGACGCCCCGTTCCTCGATTCGCTGCGCCCCTTCCTGAAGGGCTTCACCATCTTCTACTGGGCCACCGGAACCTGGTGGATCCCCATGCTGCTGCTGCTCGGAGTATGGCGCTACGTCTACAAGCGTTTCCCGCTGGCGTACGATCCTCTCTACTGGGGCGCGGTATTCCCGCTCGGCATGTACGCCACCTGCACGCAGGAGCTGATGCTCGCCATGGGCTTCGACTTCCTCGCTCCGCTGCCGAGGATCTTCCTCTACGCCGCATTCGCCGGATGGCTTGCGGCCTTCATCGGTGTCGTGCGCAGCGCGCTCAGGGTGATACGCGCCTCGCGGCACACGGCGCCGCCGTTGCCGTCATGAGCACGGCCCGTCAGGCGGCCGCAGCGGCTTCGATCTCCCCGAGCCCTCGCACCGGATGGCGTTCCTGCAGACCGAGGAGATACTGCTGCAGCTCGCGTTGCCGGACCTGCAGCTCGAGATAGGCGGAGATCCGCGTCTGCACCGCGTCGAAGTCGAGCCGCTCGCCGGGGCGCCGCTCGTCGATGCAGACGACGTGATGGCCCCAGCGCGTCTCCACGGGCAGGCCCGCCAGGCCTTCGGGCAGCCGGAAGACCTGCCGGTCGAACTCGGGGGTCGTCTGGCCACGCTCCAGCCAGCCGAGTTCACCACCCTGATCGCGCGATGGACATGCGGAGTGGCGCAGCGCGTGGTCGGCGAACAGCGCGGGATTCTCCCTGAGCTCCGCGATCAGGCGCTCGCCCGTCGTACGCGCCGCGAGGCGACCGGCCACATCGTCGGGCGCTGCCTGGAGCAGGATGTGGCGCACGCGGATACGCTCGGGGGAGCGGAAGCGCTCGCGGTTCTGCTCGAAGTAGCGCCGGCAGTCCTCCTCGAGCGGCACTCGATCCTCGATCTCGCGCTCGAGCAGCACGCGAATGGCCGCCTCCTCCGCGGTTTCGTGCCCGATCGGCCGGGCCTCGGGGCTCAAGCCGAGGCGCTCGATCTCCCGACGCAGGAGCTCGCGTACCACGAGGGCCCGCGCCGCCGCCGCGCGCGACTCCTCGGGGCGTGCCGCCCGATGGTGCTGCATCTCGCGGGCGATGTCGGCCTCGCTGATCGAGGTGTCGCCGACGGTCAGCGCACATGGCGCAGGCCGGCCGAAGCTGCGGGCCCCGGGCTCCGCGTGGCCGTCGCTCATGGCCTTCAGGCCCGGGAACCGTAGCGCAGCATCGCCGTACGGCGGCGCACCACCTGGTATGGCCGCCAGAGGTAGCTGACGGGAATGCTCCAGACGTGCACCAGACGCGTGAACGGTGCCACGAGGAACAGGGTCAGGCCCAGGAAGATATGCGCCTTGTAGATCCAGCTCACGCCGGCGATGAGCCCGGCCGCATCGCCGCGGAAAGTGACGATGCGCTGTACCCACTCGGACAACACCATCATCACGCTCCCGTCGAGGTGCTGCGCAGATATCCGGATCGTGTACAGCCCGAGCAGCAGCTGCAAGAACAGCAGCAGGAGGACCACCGTATCGCCGATGGTGCCGGTGGCCCGTACGCGCGGGTTGAACAGGCGGCGCACGGTGAGGATGCTGATGCCGATCAGGCAGACCACGCCGAAGACGCCGCCGACCCACATGGCGAGGAGCTGCTTCTGCGGCGCGGTGATGAAGATCTCGTACACCGAGTGCGGCGTGAGCAGGCCGACCAGATGGCCGCCGAGGACGACCAGGATGCCGATGTGGAACAGGTTGCTGCCGACCCGCATGCCCCGGTCCGAAAGCAGCTGGCTGGAGCCGCTGCGCCAGGTGTACATCGCGCGATCGAAGCGCACCCAGCTCCCGGCGAAGAAGACCGCGAGAGCGATGTAGGGGTATATCTGGAACGCGAAGAGATCGAGGTAACTCATGGCTGCACCTGTCGGGTGGCGGTGGAGCGTGCGGATACGCGGCCGGCTGGCGTGCAATTCTCGTCGGGCGCCTCATTCCCGAAGCGCACCGCCTCGTCCTCCCACAGCCGGTCCATCACTTCCGGGGTATCGTCCCGGGGTTCTTCGCTGGCGCGCCGGCGCAGCGCGTCCAGGTCCGTCCGGCCGCCGGCGTATTCGACCAGGATCTCCAGCAGCACCGCATACGGGCTGTTGCGCTCCGCGGCACGCGCCGCGAGCAGGCCGACGATATGGCTCACGTGCTGCAGCCAGTCGCGAGCTTCCTCCTGTGGCCGCTGCCCCAGGTATTCCAGCACCAGCGGCAGATAGTCGGGCAGCTCACGGGCCGCCAGCTCGAAGCCGTTGCGGCGATAGGTCTCCATCAGGTCCACCATGGCCTGGCCGCGATCGCGCGATTCCCCATGGATGTGCTCGAACAGCAGCAGGCTCATCGCGCGACCCCGGTCGAACAGCGACAGCCACCGGTCCTGCGCTTCGAGCGGATCGGTCCCGAGCAGCTCGCGCACGAAGCGCACGAGGTCACCGCGGCGGGCTGCCGGCAGGGCCGGATCGTCGGCCGCGCCCAGCAGCTCCCCGCCGTGCTCCCACAGTTCATCCTGCGGGTAGTCCAGCAGCACGCCCACGAGCCTGACCAGACTCACTCGGCCACCTCGAACTTCTCCTGGCGGTTCGGGTGTACGGCGTAGGTGGTCGTCTTCCTCTGTCCGAACAGGTCTGCCGGGTTGTCGCCGCTGCAGCCGTTTCCAAAGGAAAACCCACAACCCCCGCGCTCCCCGAAGGCGTCGTTCGCATATTCGCGATGCGCGGAGGGCACCACGAAGCGATCCTCGTAATTGGCGATGGCGAGATAGCGGTACATGTCCTCGGCCTGCGCCACGGTCAGGCCGGCCTGTGCGAGCACCGCATGGTCGTCGACGCCGTCGACGTTGCGCGCGCGACGCCACGCACGCATCGCCAGCATCCTCTCCAGGGCCCGCACCACCGGAGCCTCATCCCCTGCCGTGAGCAGGTTGGCCAGGTAGCGCACCGGGATGCGCAGCGAAGCGACGTCCGGCAGCTCGCCATTCATGCCCATGCGGCCGCGCTCGGCAGCGGACTGGATGGGAGAAAGCGGCGGCACGTACCACACCATCGGCAGCGTGCGGTATTCAGGATGCAGCGGCAGCGCAAGCTTCCAGTCGATGGCGAGCTTGTACACCGGCGAGGCCTTCGCGGCCTCGAGCCAGCTGTCCGGAACTCCTTCGCTGCGCGCAGCTTCGATCACCGCGGGATCGAAGGGATCGAGGAAGATGTCCAAGTGCGCCTGGTACAGGTCCCGTTCGGACGGCACGGCCGCGGCATCCGGGATGCGGTCGGCGTCGTACAGCATCACGCCCAGATAGCGGATGCGGCCCACGCAGGTCTCCGAGCACACCGTCGGCTCGCCCATCTCGATGCGCGGGTAGCAGAAGATGCACTTCTCGGACTTGCCGCTCTTCCAGTTGTAGTAGATCTTCTTGTACGGGCAGGCCGAGACGCACATGCGCCAGCCCCGGCACTTGTCCTGGTCGATCAGGACGATGCCGTCCTCCTCGCGCTTGTAGATGGCGCCGGACGGGCAGGCCGAGACGCACGCCGGGTTCAGGCAGTGCTCGCAGAGTCGCGGCAGGTACATCATGAAGGTCTTCTCGAACGCGCCGTAGATCTCCTTCTGCACGTCGTCGAAGTTGCGGTCCCGGATGCGCTTGGCGAACTCGGTGCCGAGGATTTCCTCCCAGTTCGGCCCCCAGTGGATCTTCTGCATGCGCTGGCCGCTGATCAGCGAGCGCGGGCGTGCGGTGGGCTGGTGCTCGCTGTCAGGCGCCTCGTGCAGGTGCTGGTAGTCGAAGTCGAAGGGTTCGTAGTAGTCGTCGATCTGCGGGAGGTCCGGATTCGCGAAGATCTTGGAGAGCATCCGCCAGCGTCCACCGGCGCGCGGCACGAGCTTGCCGGCGCCCGTGCGCACCCAGCCGCCGTTCCACCTGTCCTGGTTCTCCCACTCCTTCGGATAGCCGATGCCCGGTTTCGTCTCGACGTTGTTGAACCACGCGTATTCCACGCCTTCGCGGCTGGTCCAGACGTTCTTGCAGGTGATCGAGCACGTGTGACAGCCGATGCACTTGTCCAGGTTCAGCACCATCGCAATCTGCGCACGGACTTTCATCACGCGACCTCCGAAGCACCGGCCGGGACCGGCTCGCCATCCAGCCAGTTGACCTTGTCCATCTTGCGCACGATCACGAGCTCGTCGCGGTTGGTGCCCACGGTGCCGTAGTAGTTCAGGCCGTAGGCGAACTGTGCGTAGCCGCCGATCATGTGCGTGGGCTTGACCACCACGCGTGTCACCGAGTTGTGGATGCCGCCACGGGTGCCGGTGATTTCCGATCCGGGCGTGTTGATGATGCGTTCCTGCGCGTGGTACATCATTGCGATCCCCGGCATCATGCGCTGGCTGACGACTGCCCGCGCGGCGATCGCCCCGTTCACGTTGAACAGCTCGATCCAGTCGTTGTCCTGGATGCCGGCTTCGCGCGCATCGTCCTCGCTGATCCAGACGATCGGGCCGCCGCGCGAGAGCGTCTGCATGATCAGGTTGTCCGAATAGGTGCTGTGGATCCCCCACTTCTGGTGCGGAGTGATCCAGTTGAGCACGATCTCCTTGTGGCCGTTCGGCTTCCTGCCGAGGATCGGCGCGACGGTCTTGGTGTCGACCGGCGGGCGATAGGCCATGAAGCCCTCCCCGAAGGCGCGCATCCATTCGTGATCCATGTAGAACTGCTGGCGACCGGTGAGCGTGCGCCACGGAATGAGCTCGTGGACGTTGGTATAGCCGGCGTTGTAGCTCACGTGCTCGTCTTCCAGGCCTGACCAGATCGGCGAGGAGATGATCTTGCGCGGCTGTGCCTGCACATCGCGGAAGCGGATCGCCTCGTGCTCCTTGCCGGCTGCGAGATGCGTGTGGTCGCGACCGGTGAATTCGCCGAGCGACTGCCACGCCTTGACTGCAACGTGGCCGTTCGTTTCCGGTGCCAGATGGAGGATCACCTCGCAGGCATCGATGGCGGACGCGATGCTGGGACGCCCGAAACTCACGCCCTCCTCGCGCACGCGGTGATTCAGGTCACCGAGGAATTTCACTTCGTCCCTGGTATCCCAGTTGAGACCCTTGCCGCCATTGCCGAACTTGTCGAGCAGAGGTCCGAGCGAGGTGTACTTCCTGTACAGATTGGGATAGTCGCGCTCGACCACGGCCATCGCGGGCATGGTCCTGCCAGGGACGGGCTCGCACTCGCCCTTCTTCCAGTCGCGCACGTCGAACGGCATCGACAGCTCGTTCGGCGTGTCGTGCAGGGTCGGTACCAGCACCAGGTCTTTCTCGACACCCAGCACGCCGGGAGCGAGGTCGCTGACCGTTCTCGCGATGCCCTTGAAGATGTCCCAGTCGCTGCGCGCCTCCCAGGCCGGATCCACCGCCCTGGACAGCGGATGGATGAAAGGGTGCATGTCGGAAGTGTTGAGGTCGTTCTTCTCGTACCACGTGGCCGTCGGCAGCACCACATCCGAGTACAGCGCAGTCGTGCACATGCGGAAGTCGAGCGTCACCAGGAGATCGAGCTTGCCCTCCGGCGCCGCGTCGCGCCATTTCACTTCCTCGGGCTTCTGTGCGCCGCGCTCCCCGAGATCCTTGCCCTGCAACCCGTGCCGCGTGCCGAGCATGTGGCGCAACATGTACTCGTGCCCCTTGCCCGAGGAACCCAGCAGGTTCGAGCGCCAGATGAACATGTTGCGCGGGAAATTCTCCGGTGCGTCCGGATCCGCATAGGCGAAGTCCAGCGAGCCCTTCCTGAGCTCGGACACCGCGTAGTCGACCGGCGCGACACCGGCCCTCTCGGCCTCGCGGACGATCTCGATCGGGTTGCGGTTGAGCTGCGGCGCACTCGGCAGCCAGCCCATGCGCACTGCACGCAGATTGAAATCGACCATGGAGCCCGTGTACTTCGCAGGATCGGCGAGCGGCGAGAGGATTTCCCCGACGCCGAGCTTCTCGTAGCGCCACTGGTCGGAGTTGATGTAGAAGTACGAAGTGCCGTTCATCTGCCGCGGCGGGCGGCTCCAGTCGAGCGCGAACGCGAGCGGCAGCCACCCGGTCTGCGGGCGGAGTTTCTCCTGGCCCACGTAGTGCGCCCAGCCGCCCCCGGTCTGGCCGACGCAGCCGCACATGACGAGCATGTTGATGAGCCCACGGTAATTCATGTCGTTGTGGTACCAGTGGTTCATCGCCGCACCGACGATGATCATGCTGCGGCCGCGCGTCCTGTCGGCCGTGCGGGCGAACTCGCGCGCGATCTCGATCACGTCGTGGCGCGGCACACCGGTGATTTTCTCCTGCCATGCGGGTGTGCCGGGCAGGTTGTCGTCGTAATCCCTGGCGACGTTGGCACCGCCGAGGCCGCGATCCACGCCGTAGTGTGCGAGCAGCAGGTCGTACACCGTGGCAACCGCCCACTCCCGGCCGTCCGCCAGGGTCAGGCGGCGCACCGGGACGTTGCGCTCCAGCACCTCATCGAACTTCGAGGCCGTCCACTTCTCATGCTCGACGCCGCCGAAGTACGGGAAGCTGACCGACTCGATGCCGTCGCGGGCGTCCTTCAGGGACAGCAGCAGACGGGTGTGACGTCCCGCGCTGTCCTTCTCCTCGATGTTCCACTTGCCCTTCTCACCCCAGCGAAAGCCCACCGAGCCGTTCGGCACGGTGATCTGCCCGCTGCTCTCGTCGATCGCGAGCGTCTTCCACTCGGGATTGTTGTTCTCGCCGAGGCCCCCGAGATCCGAGGCGCGCAGGAAGCGCTCGGCCGCCAGTCGCCCGTCGCTGCGCCGTTCGAGGCGCACCAGCAGCGGCATGTCCGAATACTGGCGGCAATAGTCGGTGAAGTACTGCGAGGGCTTGTCGACGTGGAATTCCCTGAGGATCACATGGCCCATCGCAAACGCCAGCGCCGCGTCGGTGCCCTGCTTCGGGTGCAGCCAGTGGTCGGTGAGCTTGGCGACTTCCGAATAGTCCGGGGTGATCGCCACCGTCTTGGTGCCGTTGTAGCGCGCCTCGGTGAAGAAGTGCGCGTCCGGCGTACGCGTCTGGGGGACGTTGGATCCCCACGCAATGATGTAGCGGCTGTTGTACCAGTCGGCCGACTCGGGCACGTCGGTCTGCTCGCCCCACACCTGGGGGCTGGACGGTGGCAGGTCGCAGTACCAGTCGTAGAATGACAGACACGCGCCGCCGAGGAGCGACAGATAGCGCGCGCCGGAAGCGTAGGACACCATCGACATCGCGGGGATGGGCGAAAAGCCGATCACGCGGTCCGGCCCGTGCTGCCTGACCGT
The DNA here is from genome assembly GCA_016707425.1 of Gammaproteobacteria bacterium. Classification (GTDB taxonomy): domain Bacteria; phylum Pseudomonadota; class Gammaproteobacteria; order Steroidobacterales; family Steroidobacteraceae; genus JADJHU01. Next base: position 688,885 of record JADJHU010000015.1, on the reverse strand, counting down.
GTGGAGATTGGCCGCGGCGATGATTTCGTTGGCCTCGTCCCAGCGCACACGCACGAAGCCGCCCATGCCGCGCCGCGACTTGTACTCCCTGGCCTTCGCCGGGTCGGCGACGATGCTCGCCCAGGCCTCGACCGGGGGCAGAGTCCTGCGCGCCTCCCGCCACATGCGCAGCAGCGCGCCGCGCACCAGCGGATGCTTCAGACGGTTCGCGCTGTACAGGTACCAGGAATAGCTCGCCCCGCGCGGACAGCCGCGCGGCTCGTGATTCGGCAGATCGGGGCGCGTGCGCGGATAGTCGGTCTGCTGCGTCTCCCAGGTGACGAGCCCGTTCTTGACGTAGATCTTCCAGCTGCACGAGCCGGTGCAGTTCACACCGTGCGTCGAGCGCACGATCTTGTCGTACTGCCAGCGCGCGCGGTAGCTATCTTCCCAGCCCCGACTCTCGCTCTTCGTGACACCGTGACCATCGGCGAAAGTGTCCGCGCTGCGCCTGAAGAACTGCAGCCGGTCGAGGAAATAGCTCATCCGGGAACCCCCAATGACAGCGCGCAACTGCGCTCGTGCCGCGGTGCGCGAGTGCGAAGCTCGTCAGCCTGGAGGCGACTGGTCTGGTGCCACGGCCCGGCGGGTGTGCAGGGCCTGGGAGACGTTGTGCTGCCCACAAGCCGGGACGCTGCGTACCCGGTTGATCGCGGGCCGCGACTTTAGCACCAACGCCGCCCTGCTGCCCTGCGTAGTTTGCGTATCAGGCCGTCTCCCGGGCCACCACCGGCGCCGGTGCCGTCGCAGTGGAGCGTCGCTCGATGGCGTGGAGCAGGCCACCCGGGCGCGTATATACGGCCCAGGTGATTGCGATACAGCTAAGGTAGAAGGCAAAGAAGCACCAGAGCGCCGCCTGCGGTCCGCCCGTGAGCGCGATCGAAGTGCCGTAGCTCTTCGGGATGAAGAATGCGCCGTAGGCGGCGATCGCCGAGCTGAAGCCAATGATCGCGGCGCTCTCCCGCTCGGCCTGACGCGTGCGCTCCTCGCCGCTGAGCTGCGGCATGAGCCGGTCCATCTCGCGGCGCATGATCGCGGGGATCATCTGGAAGGTGGAGGCATTGCCCACGCCACTCACGAAGAAGAGGAACAGGAACATCGCGAAGAAGCCCGCGAAGCTCTGCGCCTGCAGGAAGTACAGCACCCCGCAGACCCCGGCCGCCATGCCGATGAATACCCAGAAGGTGACGCGCGCGCCACCCCAGCGATCCGAGACCCAGCCGGTGAGCGAGCGGCTGAGCGCACCCACGAGAGGACCCAGGAAGGCGATCTTCAGCACCGGCACGTGCGGGAACTGGATCTTGGCCAGCAGCGGGAAGGCCGCCGAGTACCCGATGAAGGATCCAAAGGTGCCGAGATACAGCCAGCACATGATCCAGTTCTGCCGGCGCCGGAAGATGACCGACTGCTCGGCGAAGGACGCCCGGGCCGTGGCGAGATCGTTCATGCCGAACCAGGTCGCGATCGCCGAGGCTGCGATGAACGGCACCCAGATGAAGCCCGCGTTCTGCAGCCACAGCGGCTGATTCTGGGCCACACCGTCCGAGGCGATCAGCGGCTCACCGCCCAGTGCTCCGAACACCCCGACGGTGATCGCCAGCGGCACGACGAGCTGCACGACACTGACACCCAGATTGCCGAGCCCCGCGTTGAGCGCGAGCGCATGACCCTTCTCCGACTTCGGGAAGAAGAAGGAGATGTTCGACATCGAGGAAGCGAAGTTGCCGCCACCGAAGCCGCAGAGGAGCGCCAGTGCGAGCAGGATCCAGTACGGAGTCTCGGGATTCTGCACGGCGAAGCCGATGCCGAGCGCCGGGATCATGAGTGACCAGGTGGCCACCGTGGTCCACAGTCGCCCGCCGAAGATCGGCACGACGAACGAGTAGAAGATCCGCAGCGTCGCACCCGACAGGCCCGGCAGCGCCGCGAGCCAGAAGAGCTGGTCGGTCGTCAGCCTGAAACCGATGGCCGGCAGCTTGGCGACGACCACAGACCAGACCATCCACACCGCAAAGGACAGCAGCAACGAGGGAACGGAGAGCCAGAGGTTGCGCTTCGCGATCGCACGGCCACGGCTTTCCCAGAAGTCGCGATCCTCCGGCCGCCAGTCCTCGAGCAGGTGGCTCCCCAGGGCGCCCACGTGCTGCGGCTCGTGGATCGGCTGCATCTCCGGAAGCTCGGGCAGCTTCCGCAGGACTTCGCCCGCGGCCTCGCGCTCCATCGTGCGGATCGAGATGTGCATCCACGCGAGTGATACCGCCGCGACCAGGAACAGCAGCGCGAAACAGCTCTGCCAGATGCCCATGAGGTCGTTCATCGCGCCGAAGGCGATCGGCAGCACAAAGCCCCCGAGCCCGCCCACGAGGCCGACGATGCCGCCCACGGCACCCACGTGTCCCGGGTAGTACACCGGGATGTGCTTGTAGACCGCGGCCTTGCCGAGGCTCATGAAGAAGCCGAGCACGAACACCAGGATGATGAAACCCCAGAGGCCGGTCTCGAGCCGGAAGGTCATCGGACCGTGGATGCCGTGCACGACGTAGTCGGTCGGCGGATAGGCCAGCAGGAAAGTGCAGATGACCGAGACGCCGAAGGTCCAGTACATGATGCGGCGCGCACCGTACTTGTCCGAGAGCACGCCGCCGTAGATGCGAAACAGGCTCGCGGGCACCGAATAGAACGCCGCGAGCATGCCTGCGGCACGGATGTCGAGCCCGTAGACCCCGATCAGATAGCGTGGCAGCCAGAGCGACAGCGCCACGAAGGCACCAAAGACGAAGAAGTAATACAGCGAGAAGCGCCAGACCTGCACGTTCTTGAGAGGCTCGAGCATGGTGGCGAGGGAATCGGGCCTGGTCCCCGCCCTGCGGCGCTTCTCGAGCTCCGGATCGTCCCGGGTCGTGAACCAGAACAGCACGGCCATCACGACCAGCCCGACCGCCCAGAGCTGCGCGACGCTCTGCCAGCCGAAGGCCACCATCACCATCGGCGCAAAGAACTTGGTGACCGCAGCACCCACATTGCCGGCGCCGAAGATGCCGAGCGCCGTGCCCTGCTGCTTCACGGGATACCAGCGCGAAACATAGGCGATACCGACGGAGAAGGAGCCGCCTGCGATGCCGACGCCGAGCGCGGCGATCAGGAAAGTCGTGTAGTCATAGGCATGAGTGAGCAGCCAGGTCGCGACTGCCGCGCTCAGCATCACACCCACGTACACACGCCGCCCGCCGTACTGGTCGGCCCAGATGCCGAGGATCAGCCGGATGAGACTGCCGGTGAGGATCGGCGTGCCGACGAGCAGGCCGAACTGGGTGTCGGACAGGCCCAGATCCTGCTTGATCTGGATGCCGATGATGGAAAAGATCGTCCAGACCGCAAAGCAGACGGTGAACGCGGCCGTGGAAGCCCACAGCGCGCGGGACTGGTCGGAAGAACTGGGCTCGGTCGTTGCCATGGATGGCTCCCTGACGGGTTCGCGGCGATTTTTTACGCCACAGACCGGGTCGCCGCATCCGCATCAGCCGCAGCTCAGCTTCGGATCCCCGCTGCGGCAGGCCACGCCGGGAGCCGCGCAGCCCGGTCAGAACATCTCCGAGGCTCCGGGAGTGCCAGCTGCCGCCTTGCGGCGCGAGGTGATGAAGTCGCCCGTGATCATCGCATCGTAGGTCTGCCCGGGTGGCACCATCGGGTAGACGCCCGCATCGGGGTCGATCATCACCTCGAGGAAGGCAGGCCCCTTGAAGTGAATGAATTCCCCGATCACGCCCGGCACGTCCTGCTTGCGGTCCAGGCGCCGGGCCCAGCGAAAACCGTCGGCCTGCGCGGCCTTGACGAAGTCCTTCTTGTGCAGTGACTTGTCCGAGGCGGCGAGCCGCCCCTTGAAGAACAGCTTCTGCCACTGCTTGACCATGCCATCGCCGAAGTTGTTGAGCACGACGACCTTGACCGGCAGGTCGTAGGTCGTGACGGTCTCGAGCTCGCCGATGTTCATGCGGATGCTCGCGTCCCCGTCCAGGTCGATGACCAGTCGCTGTGGATTGGCGACCTGTGCACCGATTGCCGCCGGCAGGCCAAAGCCCATGGTGCCCATGCTGCCCGAGGTGAGCCACAGCCGCGGCGACCTGAAGTCGAAGTACTGCGCGGCCCACATCTGATGCTGGCCGACGCCCGTGGCGATGATGGCCTCGCCGCGCGTCAGGCGGTTGATCTCTTCGATCACGTAGTACGGCTGGATGAGCGTGCTGTCGCGATCGTAGTTCATCGCGTAGTTACGCTTGAGCTCAGCGAGCTCGGCGTGCCATAGCGACAGGTCGCGTGAATAGCCGACGCGGCGCCCATGGGCCGTGAGCGCCTGCAGCGCCTCCGGCAGCAGCCCCACGTGACTCCAGTGCGCATGCTTGACCTTGTTGATCTCCGCCGGATCGATGTCGAGATGCGCGAGGCGTCTGGCGTTACCCGCGAAACGCGCCGGCACCCCTGCGACGCGATCGTCGAACCGGGCGCCGACGGCGATCAGGAAATCGCAGTCGTCGACGGCGTAGTTCGCATGCGCCGCGCCATGCATGCCCAGCATGCCGAGCGAGAGCGGGTGAGTCGTATCGATCGCACCGATGCCCATGAGCGTGCTCACCACGGGCAGCTCGAAGGCCTGGACGAACTCACGCAGTGCCTGGGAGGCCCCGGAGTGCACCACGCCGCCCCCGGCGTAGATGAGCGGGCGCTCGGACGCGGCGAGCATCTCGAAGAACTGCGCGGCATGCTCTGCAGAGACCACGGTGCCCGTGAGCTCGTTCATGCGGCGCCTGAAGCCGTGCATCGGCAGCGTGCCCTCGCCGCGGAAGCTGCCCGTCCAGTTCTGGACGTCCTTGGGCAGGTCGATCACCACGGGCCCCGGACGTCCGGTGCGCGCAATCTCGAAGGCCGTGCGCACGGTCGCCTCGAGACGCGCGGGGTCCGTGATCAGGAACACGTGCTTGGCAACCGAGCCCATGATCGAAGACACCGGCGCCTCCTGGAAGGCGTCCGACCCGATGGCCCCCGTCGGCACCTGTCCACAGATGACGATGATCGGGACCGAGTCGGCCATGCAGTCGCGCACCGGCGTGACGGTGTTGGTGGCCCCAGGACCCGAGGTGACCAGACACACGCCGACACGGCCGGTGGCGCGCGCATAGCCTGCCGCCATGAAACCCGCGCCCTGTTCGTTCGCCGGCACGATCAGCGGAATCTGGCGTCCGCCGCCCTGGCGCTGCTCCTCGTTGTACAGGAAGACCGCGTCATAGGTGGGCAGGATCGCCCCCCCGCTGTAGCCGAAGATGGCGCCGACACCTTCGTCGGCGAGCACCTGCACGATCATCTGCGCGCCGGTCATCTGCTGGCCGGCGAGCGGATGGCTGGCCGGTCGGGCCATGATCACCGTATCACTCATGAGACCGAAAAGCCTATCAGGTAGCCGCGCGCGCGCAAGCCAAATCGCACCAAGGCGGTGGAGGGCGGTGCCGCTGCTTGGGCCGGGACGGAGCGATCGGGTATTCTGCACGAGCCAGTCCAGAAGCTGCCCGATGCGCCACATCATCGCCATACGACTCCAGAACGAGGCGGGCGCGCTCACGCGCGTCGCCGGCCTCTTTTCCACCCGCGGCTACAACATCGAATCGCTGTCGGTCGCCCCCACCGACGACCCGACGGTCTCGCGTCTGACGCTCGTCACCACGGGCTCGAATGCCGTCATCCAGCAGATTGCCAACCAGCTGCACAAGCTGGTGGACGTCGTGAGCGTCGAGGACATGACCCTGGGTGAGCACCTCGAGCGCGAGCTCGTGCTGCTCAGGCTGCGGGTCAGGCCCGAGCAGGTCGACCGGGTGCGGGGATGCATCGCGCGCACCGGTGGGCGCGTGCTCGACCCGGCGGCGGAGAACTTCATCGTCGAGCTCACGGCCAGCGAAGTGGAGGTCACGGCCTTCATCAGCGAGCTGGGCTCGGCTTCAGAGCTCCGCGACGTGGTACGCAGCGGCGCACTCGGCATGGACCGGACGACCCGACCGCCAGACCGCTAGACCGCGAGTACGATCCCGCTGCGGGCGCCCCGCGGGGACGGCTCTGCGCAACGTGAATCCGTTCACATTATCACGACTCCGCGCGCCAGCAGACGCGTCCGCGGGCACGAGCCGCGAAGCAGCTCCCGGACTGGCGCAGACGCGGCGCTTTACGTTCAGCGGGTCAACGGCTCAGAAAGCCCGAATCGGCACCATGCAGCCGGCCGCATCCAAAGCCCTGTCCGAAGCCTCGACCGCGGCACTTCTCACCGATTCGAGACCCGTGGACCTCGCCGCTGTGCTGCAGCGCTGCGCTCTGCGCCTGAACGCCGCCGCCGTGCTGCTGATCGCCCCCCGTTACCACCTGCATCGCTGCTTCATTCGCGACGAGCAGGCGCGAGTGCTGCTCGAAGAGCTCGGCCGAAACGGTGGTGCAGAGCTCCTGGAGCGGACCCGCGGCACGGCCGGACCCTGCGGCAGCAACCGCCTGCGGACCGACAGCGAGGGGCCGGTGCGTGGGCGCCTGCTCGCTCTCGGGCTGTGCGATGCGCTGCAGGTCAGCATCGGCATGCTCGCCGTCGTGCGCACAGCCGACCAGACCCGCTTCCAGGCAGACGATTCACGCCGGCTCCAGGAGCTCGCGCCCCGGGTCAGCGAGCTCATTACCACCGCGCACGACGCGGACACCGGCCTGCTCACGCGAGTCGCCTTCGAGCGCCAGGTCGGACTGACGGCCGCGAACGCCCGGGACACCGCGGGTTGCGTGCTCTACGGCGACATCGACGAACTGCACGCACTCAATGAGCTCCACGGCTTCGCCGCCGGGGATCGCGCCATTGCTGCCGTGGGCGCCGCATTGCGGGAAACACCGCTCCCGGAGGGCGCTCTCGCCTGCCATCTCTCCGGCGACCGATTCACGCTCTACCTTCCGGCCACCACGCTCTCCCAGGGCCGTGCGGTGGCCTCCCGGCTGCGCGCAGCGGTGAACGCGCGCGCGGCATCCGGCAGCGCACTCCTGCCGGCCCTCTCGCTCTCCTTCGGGATCGCCGCCCTGGCTGCAGGCTCCACCGAACTCGGACATGCACTGGCCGCGGCCGAGTCGGCCTGCAAGGCGGCCAAGGATCGCGGCCGTGCACGCGTGGAAATCTACCAGGAGGCGGACGCCAGCATCGTGCAGCGCCACGACGACGTCATGCTCGCCGCACGCCTGCGTGAGGCACTCGACCAGCAGCGCATCGAGCTGCTCGCACAGCCGATCGTGCGCCTGCACGGTGAGCCCGCTCCGACGCACTATGAGCTGCTCGTCCGCATCATCAGCGAAGGCGGGGTGCGCCTGTCCCCGCAGGTCTTTCTCTCCGCGGCGATGCGCTACGGTCTGCTGCCGCTGCTCGATCGCACAGTCATTGCCCGGGCTTTCGCCACACTGGAAAATGCCCGCCAGCAGCTCGAGGGACGTGGCGTGCGTTTCTCGATCAATCTCTCCGGCCCGACCGTCGGCGACCCGGATTTTCTGGAATGGATCACGGGCAGCATCGGCCCGGGGAAGACTCCGGGAGAGTGGCTCCAGTTCGAGCTCACTGAGACCGCCGCGGTGGCCGACGTCGCGCGCACCCGCGCGATGTTCCGGCGGCTCGGAACGCGAGGAGTCCACTTCGCGCTCGACGACTTCGGCACCGGAGTGAGCTCGCTCGCGTATCTCCAGGCCTTCGATGTGCACATGCTGAAGCTCGACGGCTCCTTCGTGAGCGGGCTCGCAGACAACCCGCGTTCCGAGTCCCTGGTCATGGGGATCGCCTGGCTCGCCCGTACCATGGGCATGGAGACCGTCGCAGAATGCGTGGAGACCGATGCGGTGCGCGAACGGCTTGCGCAACTCGGCGTCGATCGTGGACAGGGCTATTTCTTCGGCAAGCCGGCGCCGCTGCAGGAGCTGCTCGAGTCGCTGCCACCCGCAACGCCGGGCTAGCGGAACCGGGCACAGGCATTTCGGTCATACTGCGCAGCTCCCGCCGTCGCACTGATTTCATTCCACGCCATGAGTTTCATCGATGCGCTGCTCCTCGGCCTGGTCGAGGGCATCACTGAGTTCCTGCCGGTCTCAAGCACCGGGCATCTGATCCTCGCGCGCTCCCTGCTGGGGCTCGAAGGCGAGGCAGTCGATCGCATGCTCATCGTGATCCAGGGCGCAGCCATCCTCGCGATCTGCTGGGAATACCGGCACCGCCTCACCGCAACGGTGCGGCAGATCGGTTCGAGTGCCGAGGCACGCCGGTTCACTCTCAACATGTTCGTTGCCTTCCTGCCTCTCGCGGTGCTCGGCCTGCTCCTCGAGAAATCGATCGAGAGGGTACTGTTCTCACCCATTCCGGTGTCGATCGCGCTCGTCGTGGGCGGCGCGCTGATCCTCTGGGCGGAGCGGCGCACGCATCGCGAATCGATTCCCTCGGTCGATGAGCTGCGTGTCCCGGATGCCGTGAAGCTCGGCTTCTTCCAGGCGCTCGCGCTCGTTCCCGGCACGAGCCGCTCGGCGGCCACCATCCTCGGCGGACTCCTGATCGGCATGAGCCGGCGGGCGGCCACGGAGTTCTCGTTCTTCCTCGCCATCCCGACGTTGATCGCCGCGACACTCTACAAGCTGTGGGAGGCGCGCGAAGCGCTGACGATCGACGAGCTCGGCGTGCTCGCGGTGAGCTCGGTGGCAGCCTTTGCGAGCGCGCTGGTCACCGTGCGGCTCTTCGTGCGCTTCGTGAGCGGCCACACCTTCACGGGATTCGCGTGGTATCGGATCGTCTTCGGGATCGCGATACTCCTCAGCTGGGCGACCGGTCTCGTCCGCTGGTGAGCGCGCGGCTCAGTCGTCGCGCAGCGGAGCGCGCGCGAATGCCAGATCCCCGACCGGGCGGCCGCCGACGAGATGCTCCATGAGGATGCGCTCGAGGTTCGCCGGCGTGCAGTGGTGATACCACGTGCCCTCGGGATAGACGAGCATGATCGGACCCTGGGTACAGATGCGCAGGCAGTCCGCCCGCGTCCGCAGCACGCCACCTTCGGCGCCCAGCAGTCCGAGCTCTTTCAGCCGCCGCTTGAGATAGGCCCAGGATTCTTCCTGCTCGGCTCGCGGGGCGCACTTGTCGCCCACGCAGAGGAAGACATGCCGCCGATTGTTGCCGAGGCTGAGCTTGGCGGCGGCCCGGGCCAGGGGATCGCAGTCGCTCACCGGCAGCTGCCGTCCGCTCAGAGTGCCGCGTCGTCGGTCTCGCCCGTGCGGATGCGGATCACGCGCTCGATTTCCGTGATGAAGATCTTGCCGTCGCCCACCTTGCCGGTCTTTGCGGCCTTGAGGATCGCTTCGACGACCTGATCGACCAGTTCGTTGCGCACCGCGACTTCGATGCGCGTCTTGGGCACGAAGTCCACGACGTATTCGGCGCCGCGATAGAGCTCGGTGTGCCCCCGCTGGCGGCCGAAGCCTTTCACCTCAGTCACGGTCATGCCGGAGACTTCGATGTCGGAGAGGGCCGTGCGTACGTCGTCGAGCTTGAAAGGCTTGATGATGGCCGTAACCAGTTTCATGGAAATCCCCTCTCAGACGGTCCCGGTGTGTGCAGTGCTCATGCCAATCTTTGTACCGGCCGCACCGGCAGCAACACCGGGCGCTGCCGCATTGTAGCGCACGCCCGACAGTGGATTGACGGTGTTCTTGGTCATGGACGACACGACCGGTATCCTTCGCACTCCACATGCCCGAACACATCGTCATCGTCGGCGCCGGACAGGCCGCCGCGCAGGCCATCGACACGCTCAGGCGCAGGGAATTCCGGGGCCGGATCACGCTGATCGGCGACGAGGCCTTCCTGCCCTATCAGAGACCGCCCCTCTCGAAGAAATACCTGGCGGGTGCCCTCGCCCGTGAGCGGCTCGCCCTCCGTAGCGAGAGCTACTATGCCGAGCGCGCCGTCGAGCTGCGGCTGGGGCACCGCTGTGTCCGGATCGATCGGGACACGCACCGCATCGGGCTGGACGACGGCGAGGTGATCGCCTACGACGCGCTCCTGCTCGCGACGGGCAGCCGGCCACGAGCGCTGCAGGTCCCCGGTGCGCAACTCCCCGGTGTGTTTTACCTGCGCACACTCGCCGACGTCGATGCCATCCACGCCCGTCTCCGGGAGGTGCGACGGGTCGCCGTGATCGGCGGCGGCTACATCGGACTCGAGGTGGCGGCGACCTGCCGGGAGCTCGGCCACGATGCCGTGGTGCTCGAGATGGCCGACCGGGTGATGAACCGTGTGGTCTGCCCCCGGGTCTCGCGCTTCTTCGAGGCCGAGCACGCACGCCACGGCGTGCGCATCGTGCTCGACGCGCGCGTCGCGGCCGTCGTCGGCGCGCAGCGGGCGGAGGGCGTCGCCCTCGCCGATGGCAGCATCCATCCCGCGGACCTCGTGGTGGTCGGCGTCGGCGCCGAGGCCGCCGACGGGCTCGCACGGCAATCCGGCCTCGAGTGCACTGACGGCATATGCGTCGACGAGCACTGCCGCACGAGCGACCGGCTCATCCACGCGGCGGGCGACTGCACGAATCATCCGAGCCGCCACTATGGCCGGCGTGTGCGCCTGGAATCCGTGGATGGAGCCTTCGAGCAGGGGACAGTCGCCGCGCTGGACATGCTCGGCGAGCCCGCGATCTACGACAAGGTGCCCTGGTTCTGGTCGGACCAGTACGACCTCAAGCTGGTCATCGTGGGGCTGGCGCTCGATCACGAGCAGATCGTGCTGCGAGGCGATCCGGCGACCCGCGCCTTCAGCGCCTGCTATCTGCGGGCCGGCGAGCTCGTTGCCATCGAGACGGTGAATCGCGCGAAGGACCAGATCGCGGCCCGCAAGCTGATTGCCGGACGTGCACGCTTCGACCCCACGAAGCTGTCCGATCCGGACATCCTGCTGAAGGACTGCACGCTGACCGGGATTATGTCCCAGGCACCCGCATTTCCGGGGTGACTGGGCCGCAATGATGCGGGAGGCTGTGACGATGATCCCTGCAGACAGGCGTGCACCCCTTTAGAGTCCGCGACCGGATGAACGCAGGCGCGCAGTGATGCCAGGACGGTGGGTCGTAGCGTTGATGCTGCTCGCTGCCGTGCCCGCGACGTCGAGCGCGGCTGCACGCGACTTTCGCATCCTGCACTACGAGCGGATGGAACGGATCGTGCCCGCGGGCCGCGGTCACGACTTCTCGTTCGATGCCTACGGCCGGCACTTCGATCTCGAGCTCGAGCCGAACGAGCGCCTGCGAGGCGCGACCCGAGGGCGCGCGCCGGGGGAGGCCGAGCCGCTGCGCGGCCGGGTGACGGGCGCCGCGCGCTCCTGGGCGCGTATCACGCGCACGCCCGCCGGTCTCTACGGCATGATCTTCGATGGAAACGATCTGTACGCCGTCGAGCCGGCACGCGAAGCAGAACGCTTCGCGGTCGCGCCGCTCCCGGCGCTGCGCGCCGATTCCCCGGTGATCTATCGCCTCGCGGACGCCCTGATGCCTGCAGACGCGGCGAGCTGCGCCGCCGCGGTCCCGGCAGGCGAAGCGGAGCGACCGCCTGCGCAGGCCACCGCCCTTCAGGCCTACGAAGCGCTGAGCCAGGAACTGCAGACGGCAGCGGTCACCCTCGCGCCCCTGCGTCAGATCGAGGTGGCCGCGGTCGGTGATTACGAGTTCAGTCTCGTGACGACCGCAGACGGGCTCACGCCAGAGGCTGCCGTGATCGCCCGGATGAACGTCGTGGACGGCCTCTTCACCGCGCAGATCGGCGTGAAAGTGCTGCTCGCCGACCTCATGATATTCCGCACGGCCAGCGACCCGTTCTCGGACACTCGAGATCCCAACACGCTGCTCACCGAGCTCGCGAACTGGCGCCAGGCCACGCCCTCCCAGACTGCACGTGGCCTCACGCACCTGCTGACGGGCCGCAATCTCTCGGGCACCACGGTCGGCATCGCCTATGTGGGCACGATCTGCCGTGCCCGCTCGGGCGCCGCCCTCACGCAGGGCACGCTTTCGCCGACCAACGCCGCCTTGGTCATCGCACACGAGATGGGGCACAACTTCGGTGCACCGCATGACGGCGAGGCGGGCAGCGCCTGCCGGTCGACGCCCCAGACCTTCCTCATGGCTCCACGGCTGAACGGCAGCCAGACCTTCTCGCAGTGCAGCCTGGAGCAGATGGCCCCCGTCATCGCCGCGGCAAACTGCCTCACCCCCGCCAGCGTCGCGGACGCCGCGCTCGATGCCCCGCCGCCGGTCGGTCGCCCGCTGAGCGACCGCCGGTTCACATATTCGTTCAACGTCGAGTCGGCGGGCACGCTGGCCGTTGACAGCGTCGAGCTCGTCGCACAGCTGCCAGCGAGCCTCGAGCTCGACTCCGCATCGGTGAACGGCACCGCCAGCTGCGCGAACGGTGCCGACAATACCGTGACCTGCACACTCGGGACGCTTGCTCCAGGTGCCTCCCGGACGATCACCCTCGGCCTCACACCTCGCGCGAGCGGCACCTCGACACTGATCCTGTCGCTCAGCGCGACGAACGACATGGTGGCGGGAAACAATCGCGGGCAGGTGAGCTTCGAGGTCGATCCGAGCGCTGATCTGTCGGTCTCGCTCGATGCGGCTGCGCAGGCGCTCCTCGTGCGCGAGTCGGTCGTCGTGACGGCCACGGTGACGAACCGTGGCGCTGCGGCGGTAGGCGACGGACTGCTCACCGTGCGCCTGCCTGCAGGACTGAGCGCGGATTCAGCCGGCGCCAACGCCCTCGGCTGTGCGTTGCAGAACGCGGCCGTGACCTGCCAGCCAACGGCGCTTGCCCCCGGCGTTTCGCAGGTCGTGAGCTTCACGGTGACGGGTCAGCAGGCAGGCCTGCAGGAGATCAGTGCATCGATCGCAAGCGCCCAGCTCGGCGATCCGGTCACGGACAACAACGACGCACGCCTGCCCCTCGACGTGAGTGCGCCGGGCGCCGTGAGTTCTGCGGGCAGCGGCGGTGCTGCGGCGAAATCGGGTGGCGGTGGCGCGCTCAGTGGAAAGACGCTGCTCGCGCTGCTGCTGATCGCGCTATGGCGGCGGCGCGCGCCGGTCCTGCGGGACCTTGACGCGCGTTCGCCAGACCTCGTAGGGATCCCAGCCCGAGGTAGACGCGGGAGCCGCAATGTCTCGCGGGCGTGCGAAAGCGGTGTCCTCGTTGGCCGCATCGAGCCGTACGAGACCGGAGATGCGGTGCTCCACCGGCGGATTGCGCGGGGGTTTTCGTGTCTTCATGGCAGCCCCTGACGGCCTCCATGCCGTTGGGTTTGTTCCCTCAAGAGCGTCAGATTGTAGACGCTCTGGCGCGCTTTACGAGGGGTCGTCGCGCCGGCTGGCGCCCGGACTGTGACTCAGTTCGCAAAATAGTGATGCAGGTAATCCTCGAAACTTAACTTATCCTGCGTCTCGAGCCGATGCTGGGCCCGAAGCGATTCCTCGGCCTCCACCGCAAACTCTGCCAGCCGCCCTGCACCGGGCTGGTGCAGATCGAGGAAATAGCTCTTGTGAGCCTGCGACATCCGCAGCGCCAGCTCGAAAAAGGACTCGCCGGTGGATTCCAGGTCAGCCAGGAGACGCGCGGAGGGCGTGAGGGAGAAATCCTCCACTTTCGCCGCCTGGGCCGCGAGCGCACTGGCATAGGGCCGCGAAGCATCACCGAGATCCAGCAGCTCGCAGATGCCCGTCATGGCGTCGAGGATTTCCCGCGCCCAGCCGAGCAGGGGCTCACGTCGCCCGCCGCGCTCGAGCGTCAGACCTGGCTCCCGCCCGCGCCGCGCGACAACCAGATGATTCCCGTCGAGCACGACCTGCTCGTCCGCGCCGATCGGCGGGCTGTCGGCGAGGAGACAGTAGGCCATGAAGGCCTCCAGGAAGCGCAGCTTGTTCTGATTCACTCCGACCGGATCGAAGGCGCTCACGTCGAGCGCCCGCACCTCGACGTACTCGACGCCCGCGCGCTGCAGAGCCCGCGTCGGGCGCTCGCCGGACCGCGCCACGCGCTTCGGGCGGATGAAGCTGTAGTACTCGTTCTCGATCTGCAGGATGTTTGCATTGAGCTGGCGATACTCACCGTCCACCTGCACACCTAGCGCCTCGTAGGGTGGGTGTGGCGTGGCGATCGCACGCCCGAGATCGCGCACGTACTGCTCGAGACCGTTGACGGAGACCGAGAGCCCGGCCTGGTTACGGTTGCGGTAGCCGATGTCGCTCATGCGCAGGCTGGTCGCGTAGGGCTCGTAGGCCGTGTCGCGTCCGAGCCTGGACATCTTCAGGCCGCGGTCGCGAAGGAAGGACTCAGACACGACGGGCGAAACGCCGAAGAGCAGCAGGACGATCCAGCCATTGCGGTGGTAGTTCCGCAGCAGGTCGAAGTAGCTCTCGCTGATGAGCCCGCTGCCGCGCACGCGCGCCTCGCGGATCGCAGGCCATGCCTCCCAGAATCGCTCCGGGAACGAGTAGTTGAAGTGCACCCCGGAGATCGCCTGCATGGCACGCCCGTAGCGCAGCGCCAAGCCCCGTCGATAGGCGGTTTTCATGCGCGCGACGTTAGAGCTGCCGTAGTGCGCGATGGGGATGTCATCCTCGCTCCCGAGGGCGCAGGGCATGCTCGTGGCCCACAGGAGCTCTTCGCCCAGGTGCTGATAGACGAAACTGTGCAGGTCACACAGGTACTGCAGCAGCTCCCAGCTGGTCGTGAAGGTCGGGGTAACCAGCTCGATCAGCGCCTCCGAGAAATCCGTCGTGATGTGCGCGGAGGTCAGCGCAGAACCCATTGCGCGCGGATGTGGCGTCTGCGCGATGCGTCCCGCCGGTGTGACACGCAGACTCTCCTTCTCGACGCCCTTGCGGCCACCTTGCAGGATCCGGGGCTCGCCGCCGTTCACCAGCCGCGCGAGACGACGCTCGAAGATCCGATCCACGGCCGGACGCACCACGGGCATCAGCGCAGCGGACAGCGCACTGTCGGACCCGTTGCGCACGAGCCGCGGCACGGGCCGCACAGTGGCCCGCGCGGCGAACCCAGCGATACGAAGCCCGGAACCCTCAATGCCTGTCCTCTCCGGCGAAGCCGTCACGCCTGATACGATCCGCGGCATCTTGCCGCGCCACTGCCTTGCGGCGCAATCCAGCGGCGTCGAGCGGGCCCTCAGGGGAGGTGCCAGATCACGCCCACCAGCACGTAGCGCGGCAGCCAGACCGAAGTGTCGCGCTCGAGGCTGGAGATGCTGCCTGGCTGCACGAGCCGATAGGTCGCACAGCAGAGGTTGTCATGACCGCTTGCGTTGCCGAGCTCGCCGTAGAGCTGCAGCGCTCCGCGTGCGATGTCGCGCGACCAGGATGCCCGCAGGTCGAGGGAAAAGTAATCGGGCCACGAGCCGCCGTTGCGCTCGGTCGCGGCGAGATGACCGGTTGCGTCGAAACCGAGCATGCTGCGCGGCCAACCGCTGTGCCAGGCCGCATTGGCGGCCAGCTCCCAGGGTGCGCGCATCCAGACGACGCTGGTGCTCAAGGCGTGGCGTTGATCCCAGCTGCGCGGTGCATCATCGCCGGAAAACCGGTCCGTGACCTCCGACCAGGCGTAGCTGCTCCACCCCGACCAGCGTGCGCCCGCCTGCCAGCGCAGGCTGAGTTCGGCACCATAGGCGCGTGAGCTTTCAGGCCGCACCGCCACGCGATCGACCTCGAGCTCAGGCAGGAGCACGAGAGGATCGAGGAGGTTTTCGTACGCGGGGCGGGGCGAGCGGATGCGCTTCCCGAAAGCCTCGATCCTCAGGAGCGCATCCCCCGGCAACCGCCGTTCGACACTGAGGACGCCCTCGCTCGCACGCTGTACGGCGTGAAATGCCGGATCGCCATCGGCAACCTGCAGTTCATCAGGGCGCTGAGCCTGGGCGAGACGTCCCCAGCTGAGGCGCATCGTCGTCACGGGGTCGGCGCGATACTGAAGTGCGAGGCGCGGACTCAGCTGATCGGCACGAAACGCCGTCCCGTAGCGCTGCGCGTCCCAGCGCAGGCCGGCATCGACGCTCATGGACCCCGAGGGTGTGAGGAGCAGCGCCGCATAGGCCGCATAGGCCTGGCCCCCGGGGCGGACGTGTAGCTCGTGCGCGTAGGTGGCCGGTCTGCCAAGCGCCCCGGCGAGCTCGGGCTCGAGCTGCCCCTGGCTCACAAGATCGTAGGTACTCCGATAGTCGTAGACCTCGACACCGGTGCCCAGCTGGAGCGCCCGGGTGAGGCGCGCCGAGCCCTCCAGTCGCAGCGTCGTCGTATCGAAGAGGCGATGATCGTGCAGGGTGCCGGCCGCCGCACCGGGCCGGTTCAGGCGCCCGTCCCGGTTCGTGTGGCGCTCGGTGCGGGAGACTGTGGCCTGCACCTCGCTCGTGTCGTCGGGGAGGAAACGCCACGCGATCCAGCTCGTGGCATCGCGATGCCCGATGACGGCCTGCTCCGTGCGATCTTTCAGGTCGGCGGTGAGATCATCGTCGAGGACCAGCCAGCCGAGCGTCACACTCGAGCGTTCGCCCGCTTCCATCTCGACGCGCACGAGACCATCGAGGAAATCCGGCCGGGCGCCGTCCCATTCCGCAAGCTCCGCAAAGGCGCGCAGATTGCTGCGGCGGAACACACCGAGCCACTGCACGGGCCGCTTCTCGAGCCGACCCTGTGTGAACGCATGCGAATACAGGAAACTGAGCCCCAGGGCGTGTTCGTTGCGACCCGTGAAGCGTCGCGGCCGCATGTCGAGCACTCCCGAGAGCCGGTTGCCGAAGCGCGCCGGGAAGACTCCGCTGAAGAAGTCGATGGACGAGACGGCCCCGGGGTCGAGGATGCCGAGCAGGCCGTGCACATCCTTGAAGTGGAAGGGCTCGTAGAGGGGCACACCGTCGAAATACACGGCGAGCTCGTCCTGGCGTCCGCCGCGAACGTGTGCACGGGCCCCGAAGGGGCTCGGTGCCGTGCCCGGGAGGAAGCGCGTCACGCGCAGCGCATCCTGATTGAGTCCCGGCAGGCGCTCGAGCTCCTCACGCCGGATCCGGGGAAAAGCGGCACTCGTCTGCTGCTCGACGGCATAGCGGCTGGCCCAGATCTCGACCCCATCGGGCGCCGCGGGCGCCACGGTGGACGGCATCGCCGACGGCGCGGCCAGCGGCCCTGGATTCCGCACGACCGCAAAGAGACCCGCACGGACCGGATCGAGTGCGAGACCATGCGGTGCAAGGATGCGGCGGGCAAGCTCTTCGGGGCTGCCTCTCCCCGGCTCGACGGTGACACGCAATCCCGGGGCGACGAGGGCGGAACTGAAGATCACCCGAAGACCTGCGCGGCGCAGCTCCGCGAGTGCCGCGGTGAGCGGCTGGCCCCGTTCGACACCCACGGCGGCGAACGCCGGCAGCAGCAACGCGCAGCAGAAGAGCGCTGCTCGGAAGCGGGACCGCATCATGAAGATCCTACACCGCCTGCAGCCACGTGGCTGCGTGTCGCTGCCCCTCCGGCCGGCTCGATTGACGCCCCAGGGGTATCCTGGCGCATGCTCCGGCCGATACCCCGACCCCCGCCCCGGGGAGACACGGTCCCAGGTTGCGTCGCAGAACCGATTGCTTTCGGGACCGGGCGGCGTCCAAGAATTCATCTTCGGGAAACGGCATGGAACCGGACTTGACCAGCGAACGACAGCTCGTACGGCGCATGCTCGCAGGAGACGAGCGGGCCTTCGACGTCTTCTTCAATGCGCACTTTGCGCGCCTCTACCGCTTTGCGCTGCCACGCCTCGGAGGCGACGTCGAGGCGGCGCGCGAGGTCGCCCAGTCGGCGCTCTGCAAGGCGATGCGCAAGCTCGCGGGCTTCCGCGGCGAAGCAGCGCTGTTCACATGGATCTGCCAGATCTGCCGCCGCGAGATCGTCGATTACCTGCGGGCCAATCGCCGACACCGCGAGCATCTCGTTCTCATCGACGATCGACCGGAACTGCGTGCGGCCATCGAGGCGCTCGAGGCACCCGAGGAGTACGACCTCGTGAGGAGTCATGGGCGTACCGAGGTCGGGCGGCTCGTGCAGTCGGTGCTCGATCGTCTGCCGGCCCGCTACGGCGATGCGCTCGAGTGGAAGTACGTGGAAGGCCACTCGGTCGAGGAAATCGGACAGCGCCTCGGCATCGGCTTCACGGCCGCCCAGTCGCTGCTGGCGCGCGCGCGGGTCGCGTTTCGCGAGGCGATCGAAACCGTCTTCGGCGCCGAAGCTGCGGATATCGCCCGGGGACTCGAGCGCTAGGAGGACCCCATGACTCAGCGAGAACAGGCCCCAGGGGCTGCAGAGGCCGGAAGCGAGGATGCCGACATGGCGCGCGTGCTGCTCGCAGCCGGTCAGCGCCCGCAGCCGCCGGCAGAGATGACGCGTGCCGTACACGCCGCGGTGCGCGAAGAGTGGCGCCTCCTGGTCGAGAAGCGTTCGCGGCAGCGACGCTGGGCCGCATTCGCCGCCGCCGCTTCGGTCGCGGCACTGGCCCTCGCGCTCTGGGCGGCCGGTCCGCTGCGGGCTGCGCCAGGGCCTGCCGTGGCAAGCGTCGTGCGCGCGAACGGCGCGACGGTCCGGGTGGCGGGAATCGGGTTCCGCAGGCACGCCGTTCGCGAAGGCCGTGCGCTGCACTCCGGGGATGTGCTCGCGACGGATCGCGGCGGGCACATGGCGCTCGCGCTCGCCGATGGCACCTCGGTGCGCATCGACAGCGACACGCAGGCTGAACTCGCCGCCGCCGATCGCATCGTCCTGAGTCGCGGCGCGCTGTACGTCGATGCTGGGAGTAGCGGCGGACAGTCTCGTCTCGAGATCGGGACCCCGTTTCTCTCGGTGCGGCACCTCGGCACACGCTACGAGGTACGCATCCTGCCGAAACAGGTACAGGTGAGCGTGCGCGACGGACGCGTGCGCGTGCAGCCGGCCACCGGCCATGCCCTCGAGGGCGATGCAGGCGAGCGGCTGCTCATCTCCGGATCGGGGGAAGTCGAGCGCAGCCAGGTCGCGCCGTATGATTCCCAGTGGAGCTGGACGGCGCAGGCGGCGCCACCGTTCGAGATCGACGGCCAGCCGCTCGCGGCGTATCTCGAATGGGCCGGCCACGAGCTCGGTCGCCCCGTGGTGTTCAGCTCGCCGCAGGCACGTGCGACCGCGGAGCACGTTCTGCTCAGCGGCTCCGCCTCGGGTCTCACGGTGACCGAGGCACTCACCGCCGTGCTGTCAACCACGTCACTGCGCAGCCGCGAGCGGGATGGCGCGCTGGTGATCGAGGCTGCTGCAACGCACTGAAGTTTCCGCCGTCAGCCCGCGGTTCGTACCTGCTGCCCGATCCAGCGATCGACCTCGGCCTCGAGCACGGCGAGCGGCAGTGCGCCCTTGCGCAGCACAAGGCTGTGGAAGGCCCGTATATCGAAGCGCGCCCCGAGCGCAGCTTCCGCCCTCGCGCGCAACGCGCTGATGCGGAGCTGTCCGATCTTGTAGCCGAGCGCCTGGCCGGGGATGGCAATGTAGCGCTCGACCTCGGCGACGACGTCGCTCTCGGCCAGCGAGGAATTGTCGAGCATGTAGCGGATCGCCCGTTCCCGGGACCAGCCCTGCGAATGCAGGCCGGTGTCGACGACCAGGCGCATCGCGCGCAGCATCTCGTCGTTCAGGTGTCCATACCACTGGTAGGGATCGGTGAACAGACCGAGCTCCCTGCCGAGCGATTCGCAGTACAGGGCCCACCCTTCCTGATAGGCAACGTAACCATTGAAGCGCCGGAAGCGCGGCAGATCCGCGAGCTCCTGCTGGATGGCGATCTGGAAGTGATGACCCGGTGACGCCTCGTGCAGGGAAAGCGTCTCCATGTCGAACTTCGGCTGTGCCCGCAGATTGTAGGTGTTCACGTAGAACAGCCCCGGTCGTGAGCCGTCGGCCGAGGGGGGCGCGTAGAAGGCGCCGGCACTCGATGCCGCCCGGAAGGACTCGACCTCGCGAACTTCGTAATCGGCCTTCGGGAAATCACTGAAGAGCTTCGGCAGCAGCGCATCGATGCGTTTCTTCAGGTCGCGATAGCCCTGCAGAAGCGCGGGCCCCGATGTGTAATAGAAGCGTGGATCGTCCTGCAGGAACCGGAAGAACGCATGCAGGTCGCCTGCGAACCCGACCTGTGTCTTCACGCGCTCCATCTCCCCGCGGATGCGCGCCACCTCGGCGAGTCCGATGGCATGGATCTCCTCTGGCGTCATGTCGGTCGTGGTGGCCATCCGCACGAGGTGGCGATACCAGGCCTCGCCGCCGGGCAGTGCCGTCCACGCAACGCTCGTGCGCGCGACGGGCAGATAGTCGCGCTCGATGAAGTCAGCCAGCCGCCGGTACGCAGGCAGGATCTCGCGGGTGATGGCCGCCCGGTAGACGCGTTCGAGACGTGCACGCTCGGGTGCGGCGATCGCCGGCGGCATATTTGCGATGGGCCGCCAGAAGACGCTGTCCTCGGGTCGTGCGACGTCCGCGATCTCCCGCAGCTGGGGCACCGCCTTCTGCATGAGGACGCGCGGCTGGGTCACGCCGCGACGCGCGCCCTCCCGCATGCTCTCGATGGCCGTGTCGGCCCAGATCACGAAATCGTGCGAACGCTTCAGGAAGCTCTCGTAGTCGCGCACGTCGCGGAACGGCTGGGCGCCTCCACCTGAGCCGAGCACGGCCACGAGAGTCGCGAGGCTGCTGAACTGGTCTATCGGCAGCAGGTAAGCCGGAAATTTCGCGCCTTCGAGCGCGAGCTCGCGATCATGGACGAAGACCTCCAGGCTGAGGCGTGAGTCGGGCACGAGCCCCACGGGGTCGATCGCGCGGGCGCCTGCGAGGAAACGCCGGTCGCTCGCGGCGAGCGCCTCGGCGTAGGCGGCGCTCGCCGGGTTCTCGAGCCGGTCGTCGTAGCGCCGGTCGCCGATGAAGGTCGCCTGCAATGGCGAGAGCCGCAGGCTCTCCTCGAAGTACTCGTCGACGAGGCGCGCAAGTTCGGCCTCGGGGTCACCCCGCGCCGCGGAGACCGGCGCACTCGTGCACGCTGCCAGAAAGGCCGCAGAGACGCCCGCGAGCAGTGACACACAGCGGTGCGGGCGCATCAGACCCGCACCGTCGCGTCCCGGGCCCGCATGGCGCGCGCGGTCACCAGCCCATAGCGCAGCGACAGCAGCGCAGCGCAGGCAAACAGTCCGACGATGAGCCCGGACCACACCGCAGCGGGCCCGAGGGCGCGCACCACCCCGAAATACCACGCAAGCGGAAAGGCCACCGCCCAATATGCGAAGAGATTCAGGTACATCGGCACTCGCGCGTCCTTGAAACCGCGCAGTGCTCCCGCGGCGCCCACCTGTAGCCCATCGGCCACCTGAAAGATCGCCGCGTAGAGCAGCAGCTGCGTGGCGAGACCCAGCACGGCGGCATCGTGCGTGTAGAGACCCGCGATCATCCCCCGCGCGACGAGGAGCACGAGTGCCGAGATCGACATGACGACGGCACACATCCCGATGCCGGTCCACCCGATGGCGCGGGCAGCTGCCGGGTTGCCGCGTCCGAGTTCGTGACCGACATGGATCGTCGTCGCCGAATGCAGCGACAGGGGAACCATGAACATGAGGGAAGCGTAGTTGATCGCGATCGCATGTGCAGCCATGACCGTCGCACCGAAGGTTCCCATGATGAGCGCCGCCGACGAGAACAGGGCGCCTTCGGCGAGCACACTGCCGCTGATCGGCAGAGCCAGCACGAGAATCTCGCGCAGGCGCGCCGCCTGCGGCCACTCGAAGCGCGCGAGCGGCCGGAAGGGGGCATAGCGCCGGTGACGTCGCACATGGACGAACAGAACCGCGAAGATGAGCCAGTCGACGATCGCAGTCGCCACCCCGCAGCCCACGGCACCGAGCGCCGGCAGCCCGAGATGCCCGTAGACGAGCAGATAGTTGCCGAGCACCTTGACTGCGAGCGCGATGAGGGCGGTGAACATGATCGGTCGCGTCCAGCCGATCCCCTCGCTCGAGAAGCGCAGCGCGAGAAAGGCGAACAGGGGTGGCAGGCCGAAGGCGATCGCGTGCGCATAGCTCGCAGCGTGTCGGGCCACCTGCGGTGGAATGCCGATCGCGAGCAGCACGGGTTGCGCCACGGCCAGCCCCGCGACGCCCACGACGCTCAGAAGAAGCGCGAGCCAGAGCGCCTGGCGGAAAAAGCAGCCGACGTGCCCGTTGCGTCCCGCCCCGTAGGCATGAGCCACGGTGGGCGAGAGCGCCATCAGAAACCCGAGACCGCACAGGTGAAAGTACATGACGTAGCTCGCACCCACGGCAACGGCGGCGAGCTCCTCCGCGCCGAGGCGTCCGGCCATGACGGTATCGGTCAGGACCATGCCGACCGTGGCCACGTTGTTGACGAGGAGCGGCGCCGCAAGGCGCAGGATCCTCGTGGCATCACGGAGCGGCGCCGGATTGCGGATTGCAGAGCGCATGGGGCCAGCGTGCTTCGCAAAAGGGAGCGTGGCATTCTACCTGTCAGGCGTCAGGAGATTCCCATGCTCGTCGGCTCAGGTGTCAGGCGCGTCGCCATCCTCGGGGGCGTGCGCATCCCCTTCGCGCGCGCCCACGGTGCCTATGCGGGCGCCGGCAACCCGGAGATGCTGACTGCCGCTTTCAGGGCCGTCGTGGCGCGTTTCGGACTGGACGGCGTGCGGCTCGGCGACGTGGCCGCAGGCGCAGTAATCAAGCACTCGAGCGACTACAACCTGGTGCGCGAGTGCGCGCTCTCGTCGGGCCTGCATCCGCAGACGCCGGGGCTCGACCTGCAGCGGGCCTGCGGCACGAGCCTCGAGGCGGCCATCACCATCGGTAACAGGATCGCGCTCGGGCAGATCGAGGCGGGCATGGCCGGTGGCGTAGACAGCGTGAGTGACCCGCCCATCGCCTATCCCAGAGCCTACCAGCAGCTGCTGCTGCGGGCGCTTCGGGCCCGTTCCCTGCCACAGCGCCTGAAGCCCTTCCTTGGCCTGCGGCCGAAGCATTTCAAGCCGGTCTATCCCGGCGTCATCGAACCACGCACGGGCCTCTCGATGGGCCAGAGCACAGAGCTCATGGTGCAGCGCTGGGGCATCCCGCGCGAGGCGCAGGACCAGCTTGCCTGCGAGAGCCACCACCGGGCCGCAGCCGCCTGGCGTGAGGGCTTCTACGACGATCTCGTCGTCGGCTTCCACGGCCTGAAGACCGATGACAACGTGCGCCCCGACACGTCGGCGGAGAAGCTCGCGAAACTCCGTCCCGCGTTCGCGCCGCAGGGCGGCACACTCACGGCAGGCAACAGCACGCCGCTCACCGACGGTGCATCCGCCCTCCTGCTCGCCTCCGGGGACTGGGCGGCGGCGCGTGGCCTGCCCGTCCTCGCGTGGCTGCGCTACGGCAAGGTCTGGGCCGTGGATTTCGCGACTGGTCATGACGGGCTCCTGATGGCCCCGGCCTATGCCGTGGCTGCGATGCTGAAGGATGCGGATCTCCGGCTGCAGGACTTCGACTATTACGAGATCCACGAGGCCTTCGCGGCGCAGGTGCTGTGCACGCTCGCGGCCTGGGAATCTCCCGAGTTCTGCCGCGAGCGTCTCGGGCTCGAACGCGCCCTCGGAGCCATCGATCGGGCGCGCATGAACGTCAAGGGCGGCAGCGTCGCCCTCGGCCATCCCTTCGCCGTCACCGGCACGCGCGTCGTGGCGACGCTCGCCAAGCTGCTCGCGGGCGACCCCGGTGCGAAACGTGGGCTGATTTCGGTGTGCACCGCCGGCGGGATGGGCGTGAGCGCGATCCTCGAGAGGTGAGCGACGACGGCGCCGCAGGAGACCGTACATGGGTGAATTCACCACCATCATGGCCCGCGACGGCCACGAGTTCCGCTGCTGACTCGCGGCGCCCCCGGGCAGCGCGCGCGGCGCAATCGTCGTCCTCCAGGAAATCTTCGGGGTGAACTCGCACATCCGCGCAGTGACCGACGACTATGCCGCCCAGGGCTACGTCGCCATCGCGCCGTCGCTGTTCGATCGCATCAGGAAGGGCATTGAGCTCGGCTACACGCCTCGCGACATCCAGGTCGGGCGCGGCCATGTCATGCAGCTCACCCGGGACGCGATCCTGAGAGACCTCACCGCCGCGATCAATGTCGTCAGGCACGCGGGTCGCGTCGGCGTGGTCGGCTACTGCTGGGGCGGTGCCCTCGCCTATCTCGCCGCCTGCGAGCTCCCCATCGCCTGCGCCGTGTCCTATTACGGTGCGCGTATCCCGCAGTACCTCGACGAGGGCAGGCAGCCGAAGCGCCCGACGATGTATCACTTCGGCGAGCGCGACGCGAGCATCCCGCGGGCGACCATCGAGCGGATCCGCGCGGCCGACCCGGAGGGTGTCATCTGGATTTATCCCGCAGGGCACGGCTTCAACTGCACCGAGCGCGCGGATTTCGACCCGCCGAGCGCCGCACTCGCACGCGAGCGGTCGCTCGAGTTCTTCGCCCGCCGCCTCGAAGCGCAGCCGCCGGAACGAGCGGGGGACCGGGGCGGCGCCTGAGCCCCGCGCGGCTCGGCCGGGAGCTGCAGCAGATCACCGACGGCTGGCAGCGCAGCGCCCGCTTCGGTATCGTTCTGCGTCCACGGACAGCCGCGACCATGGCCCGATACCTCAGCTCCCCGGAATTCCAGCACGACGCGCCCGAGCGCATCGGCGTGCTGCTGGTCAACTCCGGTACGCCGGATTCGCCGCGCACGCGCGACGTACGCCGTTTCCTGCGTGCGCTGCTCGCTGATCCGCGCGTCGTCGAGCTGCCGCGCGCACTCTGGCTGCCGCTGCTGCACGGAGCGATCCTCCCGCTGCGTCCCCTCGTCAGTGCGCGCAAGTACCGCCGGATCTGGACCACGGCGGGATCGCCGCTCCTGGCCTCTTCTGAAAAGCTGCGCGCGCGGCTCGCCGACGAGCTCGCGCAGCGGGTGATTGCACCGATCTCCCTGGAGCTCGCCATGCTCTATGCGCGCCCGAGTGTACCTGAGGCGCTCGAGCGGCTGCGCGGCACGGGCGCCACGCGACTCCTGGTCGTGCCACTCTTCCCGCAGTACTGCGGGACCACCACGGGCGCCGTGTACGATCAGGTCACCGCCGAACTCGCGGGGTGGCGCTGGCTGCCGGAGCTGCGCTTCGTGGCCGAATACCACGATCACCCGGGCTACATCGAAGCGCTGCGCAACGCCGTGCTCGATCACTGGTCGCTCCACGGCCGCACGCAACACCTGCTGCTGTCCTTCCATGGCATTCCGGCCGCCTACTTCCGTCGCGGCGACCCCTACCACTGCAAGGCACGCAAGACTGCACGTCTGCTCGCCGACGAACTCGGACTGTCGGAGGACGAGTGGACGCTCTCCTTCCAGTCGAAGTTCGGGCCCGGTCGCTGGCTGGGTCCGGGCACACGGCAGGTGCTCGAGGATCTCGCCCGCCGCGGCACGCGCAGTGTCACAGTGACCTGCCCCGGTTTCGCCGTGGACTGTCTCGAGACCCTGCACGAAATCGACGTCGAATACCGCGAGCGCTTCCTCGCGGCAGGCGGCGAGCGCTTCCAGTACGTGCCGGCGCTCAACGCCAGCCCCGACCATGCACGGGTCTTCGGCGACCTGATCGCCACGCACTGCCAGGGCTGGACGAGTGCGGCGCTCGGACAGCTCGCCCTGAACGGCGCGCGCTCGAGCAGTCGTGCCGCGCGCGGCCACTGAACCCGCCGCCGCAGCGCCACACGGAGTGCTCGGGCGCTTTCTCGAGATCGGCCTGCAGACACCAGACATACGCGCCTCGGTCGAATTCCATGAGCGCCTGGGATTCAGCCACTGCGTCGCAGGTGATGCCTGGGCACATCCCTACGGCGTGCTGACCGACGGCAGGCTCGTGCTGGGGCTGCACCAGCATGCCGTCGCCTCGCCCTCGATCATCTTCGCGAGAGCGGACCTCGCCGCGCAGATTCCGGAGCTCCAGGCGCGCGGCATCGCCTTCGAGCGCCTGCGCACCGGGAACGAAGTCTTCAACGAAATCGGCTTCTGCGACCCGGCAGGACAGAACGTCACCGTGCTCGAGGCGCGCACCTACTCTCCCGGCGACCGGCGACGGGAAGAAGTCTCCCTGTGCGGGGATTTCGTCGCCTTCAGCATGCCCGCGCACGACTTCCGGGGCTGTGCGAGCTTCTGGGAGAGCTGCGGCTTCGTGGCGCTCGAGGAGCAAGCCGGGCCCTGGCCGCACATGCCGCTCACGAGCGATCACCTGGATCTCGCGCTCCACCCTCCACAGAGTCTCGCACGCCCGGCGCTGGTATTCGCGGCGCCAGACATGCGTGAGCGCATCGCCCGGCTGTGCGCGCTGGGTCTCGAACCCGTGACCGGCCTGCCGCGAGGTCTGGACCCGCGCGATAATGCGCTCTTCGAGTCGCCCGAAGGCATGACCCTTCTCCTGCTCACCGAGGATTGAGCCGACCCATGGTCAGACTCGGTCCGATCGAGCTCGCCGATGGCGTCACCCGCGGCCATGCACGCACGCTGCTGTTCGCAGCCTTCACCACCATCGGTCTCCTCGTGTTCGTGGGAGTCGCGACGCCCTACGTCCTGAACGTGCATCTCGGCGTTCCGCTCGACGAACAGGGCCGGGTGAGCGGCCACCTTGTCATGTGGACCGAGATCACGCAGCTCGCGACCTTCACGCTCTTCGGCGTGGTGGCCGACCGCATCGGACGCCGGCAGGTCTTCGCGCTCGGCTATGTCGTGATGGCCCTCGGCTATGCGCTCTATCCGTATGCAGGCAGCACGGGTGAGCTCACGGTCTACCGCATCCTCTATGCGCTCGGGGTCTCGGCGGCCACATGCATGCTCGCCACGGTGGTCAGCGACTACCCGCGCGAACAGTCGCGCGGGCGCATGGTAACGCTCGTCGGCATCTGCAACGGTCTCGGCATCGTCGCGCTTACCGTGGTCTTCGGCCGACTGCCGAAGTGGCTCACGGAAGCCGGTTACGACGCGGTCACGGCCGGTCGATGGACGCTCCTGATCGTGGCCGCCGCTGCGCTGGTCTCCGGGCTGATCGTGGCACGCGGACTCAAACCCGGGCTCGAGGTCCGCCGGGAAGAGCGTCCTTCGATCGGGCACCTGCTGCGCGCGGGCTTTACCGCCATGCGCAACCCGCGCATCACGCTCGCCTACTCGGCTGCCTTCGTCGCCCGCGGCGATCTGGTGATTCTCGGCACGTTCACCAATCTCTGGGGGCAGGCCGCCGTCTTCGCAGCCGGCGGAACGGGCGCGGACGCCATGGCACAGGGCAAGACGCTCTTCGTGGTGGCACAGATCGCGGCGCTCCCCTGGGCCGGTATCGCCTTCTTTCTCATCGACCGTTTCAATCGCGTCGCCGGGCTCGCGCTCTGCATGGGGCTCGCCGCAATCGGCTATCTCTCGATACGCATCGTCTCCGATCCGCTCGCGGGTGCCACACTGCCGCTGTTCGCGCTCCTCGGCATCGGACAGATCAGCGCCTTCCTCGGCGCCACCGCGCTCATCGGCCAGGAGGCACCGGTCGCCGAACGCGCGTCCGTGGTCGCGATGTTCAGCTTCTTCGGAGCGGTCGGGATCCTCGTCACCTCACTCGCGGGCGGCTATCTCTACGATCACGCAGGACCCGAGGCGCCCTTCGTGATGATCGGGTTCCTGAACCTGATCGTCCTCGCCGCCGCACTGCTGGTGCGGCGCTACGCGCCGGGGCGCCCACGCAGGATCACCCTGCCGCGGCCGGAACGTGAAGGCCTCTGATGCGGGCAGCGTCTCACGTCCCCGGAAGCGGGTTCTTCGTGATCGCGACGGCGTAGATGTAGAAAAGCACGGCGAGCGAGACGAGCCAGGTGGTGATCTTCGCGGACCGGCTCCGCGCGCGGCGCACCGCCACGTGCCCGAGCACGATGTAGAGAAACAGAGCCAGCAGCTTCGCGGTGAGCCAGGGACTCACGAACGGATACTGGCGCAGCACCATGGCCAGTGCCACACCCGCAGCGAACAGCAGCGCATCGACCGTATGCGGCACGTAGCGGAGCCAGCCCTGTGCCGGGTTCTCGCCGGCCACTGCACGTGCGACACGCAGGGAGAAGAAGACCGGGCTCAGGATCGCGAGTGCAATGTGCGTGTAGTGCAGGGGAACATAGAACTCGATCATGATGTCCGGCTTGAGGTGCGGCTCTGCAGGCGGGGATGCCGAAGCATAGCGAAGATCCGGGCGTACGGCTTCCGATTCCCGTCATACCTCTTTAAGCTTGCGCCCATGCCATTACGCAACACCACGCAGCGCTGGGGCACCGGCGCGCAGCTCCTCCACTGGCTGATCCTCGCCCTGATCATCGCGCAGATCGCGCTCGCCAGGACTGCCGACGCACTGCCGCTCGGGCAGGGCAAGCTGGCCATGCTCGCGCGTCACAAGTCGCTCGGCATCACGATTCTCGCGCTTGCGCTGCTGCGCCTGCTCTGGCGTGCGGTGAATCCGACGCCTGAACTGCCCGCGAGCAGCAGACCCTGGGAACGCGCCTTCGCGCGTCTCACGCATGCAGGGCTCTACATCCTGCTGTTCGCGGTCCCGCTCTCGGGGTGGATGATGTCCTCGGCGCGCAATTTCCCGGTCAGCTGGTTCGGGCTGGTGCAGCTCCCGGATCTCGTACAGCCGGGCAAGGCGACCTTCGAGCTCATGCAGAGCGCGCACCAGCTGCTGATGGGCGCGCTCCTCGCGTTCATCGTCCTCCACGTGCTCGCTGCGCTCAAACATCACTTCGTGCTGAAGAACGACGTGCTGCGGCGGATGCTGCCCCTGCTCGGCGTCCTCGCGCTGGGGCTCGGGTCCGCTGCATCGGGCGAAGCGGCAGCCCTGCACAGCGAGTCCGAAGGCAGCGCGGTCCGCTTCGAGTTCGATCAGGCTGGCGCGCGCAGCAGCGGGCGCTTCGGGAAATTCCAGGTCGTGCTCGATCTCGGCTCGCGGCCCGCCACACCCGGCCGGCTCGATGTGCGCATCGATGCGGCCTCGATCGACACCCGGGACGAGGAGCGCGACGGCATGCTGCGTGGCCGCGAGTTCTTCGACACGTCGCGATTCCCGGTCGCCCGCTTCGTCGCCACCGACATCGTCGCGAGAGGCGCCGACCGCTACGAGGCGAGCGGGCAACTGACGATCCGCGACATCACGCGGCCGGTCACCGTCCCCTTCGTGATGCAGATGCGCATGGAAGACAACCGCCAGGTGACGCGCATGCAGGGCGCGGTCACGATCCGGCGCCTGGACTTCGGTGTCGGCCAGGGCGACTGGAAGTCCACGAACTGGGTCGGCAACGACGTGCGTGTGAGCTTCGATCTCAGGCTTGCGCCGGGCTGATCGGGCTCTGCGTGTCCATCCGGGAGGCGCTCCGCCCGGCTCTCAGCGAGGCGTGGCTGCGCCCCTCTCCCTGGCCTTCAGATCCTCGTACATCCGGGTCAGCCCTTCGCGCCACGACACGCGACACGGGCCCGTGATGCGTCGGCGTTCCGTCGCGTCGACGCAGAACGATCCCCATGCGTTCGTCTCACCTGCGTATTTCGCCTGCACCCCGGCCAGTCCTGCCAGATGATCGATGATGTCACGGAAGGATACGGGTTCGTCGCCGACCCAGTTGAGGATTTTCGCCGGGACGGCTGCGGCCTGCAGAGACGGTTCGACGAAGGCGACCACGTCGTCGTTGCTGACCAGGGCGACGTACATCCTCTCGGGGTCCCTGAGCGGGATCGGCTGCCCCGCCTCGAGCATGGACAGGATGATTCCCGGGAGGCCGCCGTCACCGTAGCGGCCGTACTGCGCCCCCAGCCTGCAGATGACCGCAGGCAGGTTCAGGACTCGCGCAAACGCCAGCACTGCGCCTTCGCCTGCGAGCTTCGAGCCTGCATAGAGCGGGTTGTAGTTCGATCCCACCGCGTCCGTCTCCCTGTGGCGATGGTCGGGATCCCGGCACGGCGTATAGACGCCGATGGTCGATACATGAAGGAAGGCCCGGGCTCCACGGCAATGAGCCATCAGGAGACCGACGCCCTCGGCATTGTCACGCAACCCGTCCAGCGCGGTCGCAGGCGCAGTGTTGGCGGCAATGTTCAGGACGTAGTCGAAATCCGTCGGCAGGATCCGCGAAAGATCGTCGCGCGCAAAATCGCCCACGATGGTGTGCAGACCCAGCGCCTGCCAGTATTCCTTCTGGCCCCTGCCTGAATACCGCGCCAGACCCCACAGATCGCATTTCCCCGCAAAGGCTGCGGCCACCGAGCCGCCCAGCCGGCCCGTATGCCCTGTGATGAGAACCTTCCTGCCTTCGAGCACGATGCACCTCGTGGATTCCAGTCTGGGACGGCAGGCCTTCCCGCCTGCGCGAGCCCGGTCATACGCCCGTCTTCGTCCGCCAGCCCTGCGGAATCGAGCCGAGAAGTCGCCGCGTGTACTCGTCGCGCGGCGCGCGATAGATCTCGTCTGCGCTCGCGAGCTCGACGCACCGGCCGCCGCTCATCACGAGCACCTCGTCCGACATGTACTTCACCACAGTCAGGTCGTGCGAGATGAAGATGTACGACAGCGCCAGCTCGTCCTGCAGGTCCTGCAGGAGGTTCAGCACCTGTGCCTGCACCGAGACGTCGAGAGCGGAAACGGATTCGTCGCAGATCAGCACGTCCGGCTTCAGTGTGAGACAGCGGGCGATGGCGATGCGCTGGCGCTGGCCACCCGAGAACTCGTGCGGATAGCGACCGAGGGCGTCTTCCGCCAGGCCGACTCGGCGCAGCAGCTGTCGCGCGATCGCAAGGCGCTCCGGGGTACCGGAGCCGATGCCGTGGATCGCCATCGGTTCGAGCAGGATGTGTCCGACCGTGAACCGCGGGTTGAGCGAGGCGTAGGGATTCTGGAACACGATCTGGATGCGTCGCCGGTAGGGCTGCATCTGCGCATCCGACAGTGCGAGCAGATCCGTACCCTCGAAGCGCACCTCGCCACCACTCGCTTCGTGCAGGCGCATCACGGTGAGGCCGACGGTGGTCTTGCCCGAGCCGGACTCGCCGACGACTCCGAGCGTGTGCCCCCGGCGCAGGGTGAAGGACACACCGTCGACCGCCGCGACCGCCTCGTGGCTGAAGAGGCCCTTCTTCATGCAGAAGACTTTGCGCAGATTCCGCACTTCGAGGACGACCGGATCGTGCCCGTTCACGCTCCGTGGCGCGTCGGACAGGGCCGGCGGCTGGCGCCCATCGACGAAGTCGGCGATCACAGCCAGGCGCGCGGGCCGATGGTCGAGCGTAGGTCGGCACGCGAGCAGCGCGCGCGTGTAGGGGTGCCGCGGCGTCTCGAAGATCTCCCGTGCCGTTCCCTGCTCGCGCACTTCTCCGGATTGCATCACGACGACGTCGTCGGCGATCTCGCCGACCAGGCCGAGATCGTGCGTGATGAACAGCATCGACATCTGGTGCTTCTCGCGAAGGCGCGCGAGCAGCTCGATGATCTGGCGCTGGATCGTCACGTCGAGCGCGGTCGTGGGCTCATCGGCAATGAGCAGCCGCGGCTCGCAGGCAATCGCCATCGCGATCATCGCCCGCTGCTGCTGGCCGCCGGACATCTCGTGCGGATAGGAACGCACGCGCTGCGCGGGCCTCGGAATGCCCACCTCGTCGAGCAGTTCCACCGCACGCGCCGCCGCCGCGCGTGCACCGAGCCTCACGTGCCGCCGCAGCGCCTCGGCAATCTGGTCGCCGATCGTGAACACCGGGTTCAGAGAGGTCATCGGCTCCTGGAAGATCACCGCGATGTCGCGGCCACGCAGGTTGCGCATCGCCGCAGGCGTCGCCGCGAGCAGGTCCTGACCGCCGTAGACGATGCGGCTGCCGGGCGCGATCTCGGCGTTCTCCGGCAGGAGACGAACGATCGACATCGCGGAGACGGATTTGCCGCTCCCCGACTCGCCGACCAGCGCGACCGTGGACTGCCCGCCGACTGCAAAGGAGACGCCCTTCACGGCCTCGGTGAGGGTGTGACGCTCCGCGCGGAACGCGACGCGCAGTTCGCTCACTTCGAGCAGCGGGCGGAGGGCCGCCGTGTCCGCGGATGGCTCCCCGCCCGTCATGCGCTCACCGCAGCCTCGGATCGAGCGCATCGCGCATCGCATCGGTGAGCAGGCTCACCGCGGTGACGAGCACGGCCATCGAGGTCCCCGCCGCGACGAGCTGCCACCACTTGCCGATGACGAGCTCCTCCTGCGCCTCGGCCAGCATCGTGCCCCAGGACACCATGCTGACGGGCACGCCGAGGCCGAGGAACGACAGGATCACCTCGGCCTTGATGAACTGCACGACGTGCTGCGAGAGCTGGACGAGCATGACGTGGCCCGTGTTCGGCAGGATGTGGCGGAACATGCGCGCGGCGTGACTGGCGCCGATCGCCTGCGCCGCGCGGACGTACTCGCGGCCGGCGTGCTTGATGTACTCGGCGCGCATCAGGCGGTAGACACCCGTCCAGCCCGTGAGCCCGAGGATCAGGATGATCGTCGCCAGGCCGCGGGAGAGCACGGCGGCGAAGGCGAGGATCAGCAGGATGTACGGTATGGAGGTGAAAACGTTGTAGAGCCATTCGAACATGTCGTCGACACGTCCGCCCCAGTAGCCCGCGGTCGCGCCGAAGACCGCGCCGAGCGCCACGGCGAGCAGTGCCGCGACCAGCCCGACGGTGATCGACACCTCCGATCCCTTGATCGTCTTCTTCAGTACATCACGACCCCACTTGTCGCCGCCCAGGGGCAGGGTGGCACTCGGGTGGAACCGCACGCTCTCGATCTTCCCTGCGCGTTCCCGCCACTCGGCGTAGCGCGGTGCAAGCGGATCGACATCCGAGATATCGACCGGCTTCGGCCCGGTCACAGCCGCTGCCGTCTCCAGTCCGGCTCCGGTCGTTTCACGTGCGCCGGCAGCGATGAAAGCAGGCGGCGCATAGGAGATCCCGACCTCGGCGGACCAGTCGTGCGCGACGAAGCCAAGTGCGGAGGAGAGCATCAGGGCGACGAAGAATGCAACGACGGTCAGCGAGGCCATCGCGACCCGGTCGCGCCGCAGGCGACGCCACGCCAGCGCCCAGAGGCCCGGAGAATGTCGCGCCGGAATGACAGCCGATGCGCTCACCTGAACGTCACGCGCGGATCGACGAAACGATAGGCGAGGTCCACCAGGAGATTCACGAGCATGGTGAACATGGCGAGATACACCGTCACGGCCTTGATCACGGGGAAGTCACTGCGGTTCACCGCGCCGATGATCTCCCGGCCGAGGCCCGGGATCGCGAAGAACACCTCGAGCAGGAAGGAACCGACGAACAGGCCCGGGAGATAGATGCCGATATTCGTGAGGATCGGAATGAGTGCATTGCGCAGCACATGGCGCAGCAGCACGCGCGCTTCGGAGAGACCCTTCGCGCGCGCCGTGCGCACATAATCCTGTTCGAGCTCCTCGAGGAAGAACGAGCGATACAGCCGCAGCTCCGGAGCGAGCCCGACGAGCACGGCAAGGATGATCGGCAGAGGCGCATAGCGCGTGAGGTTCGTCCAGAAGTCGTCCGTCCAGCCCTGTACCGGGAAGATCCCGAACCGGAAGCCGAACAGCCACTGGAACACGATGATGTACACAAGGAAGCTCACCGACATCGCGGTGGTCGCCACGATCATCACGATGCGGTCGGTGAGCGTGCCGCGCACGTAGGCCACCAGGACGGCAAACAGCACGGCCAGCGTCGTGCCGATCAGCATCACCGGGACCATGATCGTCAGTGTCGGGCCGATGCGCGTCAGGATGACGTGCGCGACCTCCTCGTTCGTCGACCAGCTGCGGCCGAAGTCGAAGGTGAAGACCTGCTTCACGAAGATCCAGAGCTGCACCCAGTAGGGCTGGTCGACGCCGAGCTGACGGCGGATGTTGGCGATGGTCGCGGGGTCCGCCACCTTGCCCGCGAGCACGAGCGCCGGATCTCCGCCGACCCAGTTGAACAGGAAGAACACCAGCAGGATCACGCCGGCGAGCGTGGGCACCATCTGCCAGAGCCGGCGGAGGATGAATGCGGTCATGCGCTCGCCCTGCTCCCTCAGGGCCCGGCCGCAGCCTGCTGCAGGGCGAGGTCGACGTCCAGGAATCTGAGCGAGATGTGATACATCGGGTGCTTCTTGTAGCCGAGCACCCACGGCCGGTACAGGTTCACGAAGACGCGGTCGATGCCCAGGCGCCACGGCGCGTAGGCGAGCATCAGGCGGCACATCTCACGGTAGAGCGCATTGCGTTCGGGGCTGTCCGGCATGGCGAGCGCCTGCTCGTAGAGGCGATCGTAGGCCGGGAGCCGGAAGCGCGAGTCGTTCGAGTCTCCCGAGTACGGGCCGTAGAGAAGCTGCAGAAAGTTCTGGGCATCAGGGTAGTCCGCCGCCCACGCCGCACTCGCCAGCATGAACTTGCCGGCCTTGCGGTCGCGGATCTGGTCGGAGAACTGCACGGCGCGCGGCACGAGGCGGATGCCGATACGGCGCATCGACTTCTCCCAGAGCTCGGCGAGCGCGCGTGCCGTCTGCCCGCCGGTCGAGTGCATGTAGTCGATGACGAGCAGCGAGCCGTCAGGCCGCTCGCGGAACCCATCGCCGTCGCGATCGACGAAGCCGTACAGATCGAGCAGCGCCTGGGCGCGCGCCGGGTCGAAGTCCTGCTCCGCACCGGAGTTGAAGCCTGCGTCGTAGCCCACGACGCCCGGTGGCACGGGACTCTGCGCGGGCACGTCCACGCCACGCCGGACGATCGCGATCTCGGCGCCGCGGTCGTGGCCGAGCACCATCGCGCGACGCAGCGCGACCTGCGAAGGCGTGTAGCCGCCCACGACGGGATTCTCCATCTGGAACAGGTCATAGGTGATGCTCGGCGCGACTTCGCGCTGAAAGCCCACACCTGCCCTGGCGAGCGTCGGCGCAAGATGCCCGCCCGGGAGCACCTGGTTGATGTAGGCCGCGGGCGTCTCCTGCAGCAGATCATGCTCGCCGTTCATGAAGGCAAGGAAGCGCGGCTGTTCCTCCTCGATCGGGTAGAGCTCGACGCGGTCGAGCTGTGGCAGACGCTTGCCCGTGAGCTCGCGGATCACGCGCTGGTCGATGGGATCCTTCGGATCGGCATAAGCCGTTTCCAGCACGTCGCCGCGATAGACCGGATTGCGTTCGAGCACGATCTTCGATCGTCGCACCCACTGCACGAGGCGGAAGGGGCCGGTCCCCACCGGATGCGCCATGGTGTCCGCGGCATAGGCCTCGATCACCTCGCGGGCAACGGGCGCTGTCTGCGGCATGGTGAAGATGTAAAGAAAGTTGAAGTCCGGGCGCTTCAGGCGGATGCGCAGCGTGTAGCGGTCGAGAACCTGCAGTCCCGCGACGGGTGCGTCGTAGTCGAAGGCGCCCGACTGCACCGCAGCATCGTGTGCCTCATCGAGGCCGACGATGCGGTTCTCGACCAGCCAGGCGTAGGGCGCGCGGTTGCGCGGATCGCGCAGCCGCTTGAGTGCATAGACCGCGTCCCCGGCAACGAGCTCGCGGCGCCGCCCCCGGAAAGCCGGGTCGTCGGCAAAATAGACTCCCTGCTTCAGGTGGAAGGTGTAGACGAGCCCGCCCTCCTCGGGCTCGGGCACGCGCTCCGCCACCTGCGGCATCAGCCTGACCGGGCGGGCGAGATAGTCGAACTGCAGCAGCGACTCGAAGATCTCGCCGTTCACCGCAGAGGAGTACAGGTCGTCGACGCGCTGCGGGTCGAAGCCCGTCTCGACCGCGCGGAAGGCGAAGCGCACGACCTTCAGGCCCTGCGCCGGACCGGCCGCAGCAGCGACCCCGGCGACAGCGGCCACCATGCAGGCGAGCAGAGCGGCCGCACGGACCCGCAGACGTGTCGAGGGCATCGGTCGGATGATGGCCAGCCTTGGGGTCTTCGACTTCAACAGCGCACGCAAGTATGACAGAAGGCCGATCCCGGCCGGCGGCTTCGAATTGCGTCCTCCGTACCCAGCGATTAGATTGATCCGCGGAAGAATCGACAACAGGGAACCCTCCACTGGATCGACCGACGCAGCGCACTGCTGACCCTGCAGTCCGGCAGCTCGCGGAAGCCTTCTACGCCGACCTGCAGCGACTCGCCCATCGGCAGCGCGTCCGGGCCGGTGGCTCGGATACGCTGCGCACCACCGCGCTCGTGCACGAAGCCTATCTCAAGAATGCCGGCGTGACTTTCACCGACACCGTTGGAGCGACCGCCGCCTCTTACACGACACCCGCGACCGTCGCGGGCGACGACGGGGCACGATTCCGGGCGCGGGTGACTTGCGGCGTGACCACGCAGGTAAGTAGCGCTGCGACACTCACAGTCACCGCAGCGCCGCCGACCTCGGTGTCGCTCTCGCCGCTGCCCTCCGGCCTCACCACCGCGGCACGCATGGGCCGCACGTGGCGGGCCGCACGCGAACCCTCCGGGAGCTATCTCTTCTTCGACGATGGTTTTGGTCTGCGTCGGCTGAGCGCCGACGGCACCCGGATCACGACCCTCTCCGGGGTGGCCAGCACGGTCGCGGAGGCGGTCGACGGCCCCGCGGCGACAGCGAAGTTCGGCAGCCCCGCCGGTATCGCGGTGGACGCCGCAGGCAACGCCTATTTAGCGGACCAGCTCACGCTCACCATCCGCAAACTCGCGACCGATGGCACCGTATCGACGATCGCGGGCACTGCCGGTATGTCGGGTTCGGCGGATGGCACCGGCACGAGCGCCCGCTTCTATGGTTTCTCGGCCATGGCGATCGGTGCGGACGGCGATCTCTACGTCGCCGACAACATAGCATCGCAACCTTCGGTGCCATCGCGCATCCGTCGCGTCACCACCGCCGGCGTCGTCACGACCTACGCGGGCGGCGCGCACCAGGGTTACCAGGACGGAGCGCCAGGGACCGCCCTCTTCGCGATACCGGCGGCAATGGCGGTGGACACGGGCAACAACGTCTACCTTGCCGACAACTTCAGGATCCGCCGCATCGTGAGATCCGGCAGCACAGCGGGTTCGGTCGAAACCGTCGCCGGCGATGGCACAGCCAACTATGTCGATGGAATCGGGACCGCCGCCGGCGGACTCGGCACGACGTCGCGCATGGCCGTCCATGGATCGACGCTCTACGTGGGCGCCGCCGATGGCCGCATGCGCACCGTGGACCTGGGAACCAAGGCCGTCGCGACCTTTGCCGGCGCGCCGAACACCGGTCAGTTTCTGGTGCTCGACGGCACGGGGAGCGCTGCAACCTTCGATGCGAGCACGTCCTTTGGCGCGTACGTCGCTAATCCGGATGGAACGCTGTTCGTGGCCGATACCTTCAGGCTGCGCGCGGTCACGCCCGCCGGCGCAGTACGCACCATCGGTTTCGCGCGCAATGTCACCACGCCTTCGGGCAGCACACCGCCGGATGGCGTGATCACCGACCAGGCGCTCTTCGAGCTCGGCGACGGCTCGTCGTATCTCGATGCGCGCGTCGCCTCCTCGGGTGACAGCAATGCTTACGTGCTCGACAGCTACGAGTGGCTGCGCAGAGTGACTTCTGCAGGGGCGGTATCGGCCGTCACCGGCCTGCCGGGCGGATTCACCTGCACGGCGAACGGCTCCGGCACCCTCGCGCAGTTCGTAAACGTCGCCGCGATGACGCGCGACGCATCGGGCACGATCTACATCGTGGACGGGAACGGCGGCAGCGTGATCCGCAAGGTCGCTGCGGGCGGCGTCGTCTCGTCCCTCGCCGGGGCCTGCGCGGCCACCGGCGCCGTGGACGGACCCGGGACGAGCGCGCGCTTCGCCGCACCGCGGGGCATCGCGGCCGACGGCGCCGGCAACGTCTACGTGGCCGATACCGGCAATCATGCGATCCGCCGCATCGATGCGAGCGGCAACGTCACGACCTGGGCGGGCGCGCTCGGGCAATCCGGAAGCACTGATGGGCCGGTGGCCAGCGCGCGCTTCAACCAGCCGGCGGGGCTCGCGCTGGCGAGCGACGGCACGCTTTACGTGACGGAGCTCGCCGGCGGCCGCATCCGCAGGATCACCACGGGCGGCACGGTCAGCACCGTCGCGACGGTGGCCGGCGTCGGCGCCGCCGCGACGCTCGACACGGACGGAGCCCTGTATTTCTATGTGGACGTCGGCCCCATGAATGCGACGGGCGTGTACGTCCTGCCGTCCGGCTCACAGAATCCGGTGCAGCTCATTCCGGGCACGAGCACCACGAATGATCTCGGGGCGAATCCGCAGCGAATCGGCAGGGTGGCGGACATGGCGATTCTCGCCTCCAAGCGGCTCGTGCTGGTGGCTGGCGGTCAGTTGCTGCAGACGCCGCTGCCCTGAGCGGTCACGCCGTCCGGGCATCGGCGCCAGGCAGCGCTGCTGCACGTCGACATGACGGCTCGATCCGGCAACAATCACGTCCATGCGATGCCAGATTGCACGCGGCACGGGCAGATCAGGCTAGGCGCCGCGGATGCCCGCCATCTTCGCGACCCACGGGTCGGCGGGCGTCCTCGCCTGCCTGCTGGCCGCCAGCGGCACGGTCGCGGGCGCGCTGCCTGCCCTCTGGATGCGCACGCTCTCGCGCCCGGTGGAGGTCGCCGCCCTGGCGTCCGCGGCGGGCCTCATGCTCGCCGCCGCGACGCTCGGACTCCTCGACGCCGCCTTCAGCCTCGTCGACGCCCACGGCACGGGACGTGGCGGGCGACTCGGCATCATCGTGGCCTTCATCGTCGGTGTCGGCTTCATCGCGCTCCTCAACCACGTGCTGCCGCACGAGCACTTCGTCAAGGGCGCGGAAGGCGGGCGGCATGGCGGCGTCTCCCGCACCGGCTGGTCGCACCCGCGTATCTGGCTGCTGGTCATCGCCATCGCCATCCACAAGATACCCGAGGGTCTCGCGGTCGGCGCGGGTTTCGGCGCGCCAGACAATCCGACGGCGTGGCCGGTCGCCGCCGGCATCACCCTGCAGAACGTACCGGAAGGACTCGTGGTCGCGACGAGCCTGCGCGTGCTCGGTTACACGCGTGCCGTCGCCGCGGTGACGGCCGCGAGCACGGGCATACTGGGATTCGCGGGCGGAATGCTCGGCCTCGGAACCGGAGCGCTCTTCATCGGCATCGTGCCGCTGCTCCTCGCCGTGGCGTCCGGCGCGATGATCTACGTCGTCGGCGGCGAGATCATTCCCGAATCGCACCGCCACGGCGACGAGGACAACGCGGCGTTGTCGCTCATCGCGGGATTCGTGAGCTTCCTGCTGCTCGATCTTGCGCTGGTCTGACGATGCGCCGGTGGTGCTGGCGCTCCGGCGCCCGGCGTCCCGACCGGATGAGTGACCGCCTTCAGGCGCCGGTCGGACGATCCATGGTCGCCGCGACCAGCATGACGACCATTTCCATCTGCTTGCGCCGCGAGGCCTCGGAGAAGGGATCGGCGCCGATGAGCCGTTCGTAGAGCGGCGCCATGGTGATGTAGGACATCACCATGTTGTTGAGCGCCATCACCGCCCACCTCTGCAGCAACCGTTCATCGAGCACCCCGAGACCCGCGCTCGTCATCTTCGCCGGATCCTCGCGGAACATCGGACCGAGCAGTCGCCGCGCGATGTCGTCCGTGCGCGGCCCTCCGTCGAGCGCCGCATGCTGCAGGAGCCGCGCGAGGTTCGGGTATTCGAAGTGTCGCGCTACATAGCGGCGCAGCCACTCGAGCACCTGCTCGCGCGTCACCGCCCCCTGCAGCATCTCGCTCGTGAGCGGTACGAAGTGCGCGAGCAGGCGCTCGACCACGGCCAGGTAGAGCGCCTCCTTGCTCCGGTAATGACTGTAGAGACTCGGGGCACGGATGCCGACCTGCCCGGCAATATCCACGAGCGATGCCGCCGCATAGCCTCGCGCGGCGAACGCCTCCTCGGCGACATCGAGCAGGCGTTCGACGGTGGGCTTGCCCGCCGCGCTGCGTCGCGGCCGGCCGCTGCGGCGTGCAGGCCGGCGAGGACTAGGACGCTGCGACTTGCGCATCGCCCGCAAAAGCCTGCAGCAGCGCCCGCATCGACACCCGCTCTCCCGGAAGGGCGGCGAGCGCCGCCTGCACCCAGGGTTCGAGGTGACGCACTGCAAGTCCCTCGATCAGCACCGTCTCCTCGCGCTCTATCGCGAGTGCGAAAAGCTCGCAGACTGGTGCGAGATGGTCGGGCGGCAGCCGTCGTTCGCCCATCTCCACCTCCAGGTGCCCGGCCACGCGCAGGAGAGCCTCGCGCAGATTCCCGCCATCACATCGCAGGAGTGCATGCAGTTGCAGCGGCACGGCCGGCTGGGGGACGCCCGCATGGAAAGTGCTCCAGTATTCGACGCGCTGCGCATCGAAGCGCCCGGGCAGATCGAGCGCCTCCCAGGCTGCACACAACTCGGGGGCTTCGCTCAGCGGACTCCACAGGCGCGCCCAGGCGAGCATCCGCAGCGTGCCATCCTTCACGCGACGTCCACCCATCCCGCGCTCACGGATTTGAGCCCTGCGCGTTCCTGGGCGCCGCCGCGCCACACGGCGAGCGCGACGCGTCGCTGCGCGGCGAGGGCCGGCCATTCGGGAAGGCTGAGGACGACACGCCAGCGACCATTGTCCCAGTCCGCACTCACCTGTGTGCCCGTGGCCGCACTGCGCTGCATGGTGCCGAGTCCTTCGGCACGGATCGCCCAGAGCCCGGGTCGGTCGGCACGCCAGAGGAAACCCTGCACCGCCAGACCCTGCGCCCCCATGGTCATCCACGGCGACTCCGGTGCCTCGGGCGCAAACACCGCGCAGGCGTCGGCGAAGCGGTCCGTTTCCCGTACCGTCTCGCGGACGGGCTGCGGACAGGCCCAGGCAAGCGTGACACGCCAGCCCCCGCTCCCGGGCTCGACGGCGATCTCGGCAGCAGCAGTGACTGGCGTCGTGCGATCGGCGTACGCCACGGGGACATAGCCGCCGGGCTGCATCGCCACGGGCGCCGACATGAGGAGGATCTTCCTGTTCATGGTGTCACCCGAGCACTTCACGCTGGCGCGGCGGCAGCCTGAAGTTCTGCTGCCAGTCGTAGGCAATCAGGAGATCCATGAGTTCGCTCGCCTCACCGCGCCGGCGCCTGGCTCGCTCGGCGAGCAGCGCCTCGAGCGCCGGATGCACGGCAGCGCCGAACAGCGATTCGAGATAGGAGACCGGAATGCGCGGCTCGCCGGTCGGGCGCCCTTCGGCGTCGAGCTTCGGTGGACTCATCGGTGGCACATAGAAGACATTCGGCCCGAGCCCGTATTCGGGGTGCAGCGGAATCGCAACCTTCCACTTCTCGACCAGCTTCCAGATCGGCCCCTGCTCGTCGTCGCGGTAACCGACGAAACGCAGACGCCCCGGGCACTGCCGGGCGCACGCCGGCGCGACGCCTTCCTCGATGCGCGGCAGGCAGAAGATGCACTTCGTGGACACCTGGCGCACGTGATCGTAGTAGACCTTCTTGTACGGGCAGGCCTCGACGCAGAAGCGATAGCCGTGGCAGCGGTCCTGGTCGACCAGCACGATGCCATCTTCCCTGCGCTTGGCGATGGCCGCGCGCGGACAGGCGTCGACGCAGGCCGGGTGCGTGCAGTGGTTGCACAGGCGCGGCAGGTAGAAGTAGTGATTGTCCTTCGGGTAGTCCCCCTGCCCCTGATCTTCGTCGAAGTTCGGGCCCCACTTCACTGTCTCGCGCGGTCTGATCCAGATCTTGTCCGGTGCACCCGCCGAAGCGCGCGCCTCCTCGTGATTGAACGTCCACGCGCGACCGTACGCGGTGTCGAGGTTCGGCACGACGCCGCGCCGCACCCCGCCTTCGACGGTGCGTCCGCCCGTGGCGGGATCGTGTACACCCGCCGGGAATCCGCGGCCCGGGAGCGTCTCGACACTGTTCCAGTAGCTGTAGTCGGTGCCTTCGTCGGTGTTCCAGAGCTTCTTGCAGGCAATGGTGCAGGTCTGGCAGCCGAGGCACTTGTTCAGGTCGAGCACCATGGAGACCTGGCGCAGCGGCTTCGGAATGTCGTATCTCATGGCTCGCGTCTCAGACCTGCACGACCGGCTTCGCGCCCGTTGCCTGCCCGGTCCAGGGCCGGATACCGATGCGCGTATCCTGCACCGCACTGCCCGGCTGGTAGCGGTTCATGCCGTGCCGGATGTGCCCGTAGTCCCCGGCCATGTGCAGCGGATTCACGAGCCCCGGAATGAGCCACTTGTAGGACTCGTGGTTCGGGAACTGGTGCGGCTCCCACGCGTGGTAGTAGTAGGCGACGCCCGGGCGCACCAGGCCGGAGAGCTTCACGCGCATGCGCACCGAGCCGTAGTCGTTGAAGATCTCCGCGTACGCGTAATCCTCGAGGCCGATGCGCTCGGCATCCCCCGGATTCACCCACACCTGCGGCTCGCCGCGCTGCAGCCGCAGCATCATCGGCGTATCGCGCCAGGTCGAGTGGATCGACCAGCGCGCATGGCAGCTCACGAACTGGAAAGGATGATCGCCACCGGCCTTCGGGCTCGTCTTGTGGGTGGCGAACTGCTCGCGAAATTCCACGAACCACGGATGGTCGATGAAGGTCGTGATGCGTCCGCTGTACGTCGGCCATGGTTCCTTGTGCTCCGTGAAGCGCGTGAGCGTCGTGAGCACGCCCTCGCCCTTCCAGTCGGGATTGTGGAGCGAGGTCGCGGCGACATCCGTGCCCGTAGACGTGTACCGGGCGATCCCCGTCTGCTTCAGCCCCTGGATCGTCATGCCCTCGGTGGCGCCGCTGCGCAGGATCTCCTCCGTGAGTTTCTCCGCGTCTTTCTGGCCGAGCGTTCCCT
This sequence comes from Gammaproteobacteria bacterium, assembly GCA_016707425.1. GTDB lineage: Bacteria > Pseudomonadota > Gammaproteobacteria > Steroidobacterales > Steroidobacteraceae > JADJHU01. The sequence continues at coordinate 645,757 of JADJHU010000015.1, read as the reverse complement.
GGTTGCTGTAGCGCTGGTGCAGCGTCTTCCAGTCGATCGGGCCTCGCCCGCAGCCGTCGAAGACCGGCAGGTCGCGTTCCTTCGCGAGGCGCTCGATCTCGCGGCTGAGCAGCCAGTAGATCTCGTACTCGTCCTTCGACTCCGCGAGCGGCGGCACGGCGGCATCGGTGTAGTGCAGATACGGGACGTGCGCCACGTTGTACTTGATGCCGGGCTTCTCATACCAGCCGGCCGCCGGCAGGATGTAGTCCGCGTGCATGCCCGTGAAGGTGAACTTGGGGTTCACGTCGACGATCAGCTCCATCTCGTCGAGCTGGTAAGCCTTGAGATACTGCGGCAGGTTGTTCCGCCGCAGGAGATTCGCCCCACCGCTGAAGAACACCTTCGGCGGACCCTTGCGCGGCAGACCCGGCGACCAGCCCTTCTCGTGCGCCTCGTCGTAATACGCGCCGAGCGGACGGGGCGAGAGCCCCTGCTGCTCGCGCTCGAGGGCGGCCCGATACCCGGGCGACTTCAGGTTGACTTCCACCACGTCCGTGGTGCAGAGCTTATGGTTCAGATATTTCGTCTCGCCCTCGAGGGTCGCCTCGAGCTCGGTCTTGCGCTTGCGGACCACGTCGAGCACGGAGTTGAAAAGCTCACCGGGGGTGATCGAGCTGAAGAGCACCGCGAGACGTCCGCGCAGACCGGATTTTTCCATGCGCATGGCGTTGCTGAAGCCGTCGAGATCGACCCAGCCCGTGGACTGGTAACCCGCGCCCTTGCGCCCGAGCGCGCCTTTCAGCGCCAGGCACAGAAGCTTCGTGCGGTTCATCAGGTCGGAGTGCATGTAGCGGTTGGCACCCCAGGACGACAGCACCATCGGCCGCTTCGCCTGCGCCCAGCCCTCGGCGAACAGACGGATCTGCTCGACGTGCAATCCGGTCACCTGGGCCGCATGCTCGAAGGTCCACGGCTCGAGGTGCTCTTTCAGGAGCGTTCCCACGGGCGCCACCCGCACTTCCCGGCCATCGGCCAGCGTCACCGGCCACTGCCCCTCGATCGGCGGTTCGAAAGAGTGTCAGGCGCCGGGTATCGCTGCCCGAGGCGCCCGGCGCCTCGACCGGGATTTTTCGATCCGGATGCCAGAGATACAGCCGGTCGGGACGCCCGCCTGTCCTCAGGTCCTCCTCCCGCAGGAAGCGCCCGCTGTCGAGGCGCACGAGGAGCGGCAGGTCCGTCTGTTCGCGCACGAAGGGCAGGTCGATCGCCTCAGCGTCGAAGAGATGACGCGCCACCGCGAGCCCGAGCGCTGCATCCGTGCCGACCGCGATGGGCAGCCACTGATCGGCATGGATCGAGGTCGGCGAATACACCGGGTCGATCACCACGAGCTCGGCACCGGCATAGCGCGCCTCGTAGAGAAAGTGTGCATCCGGAATCTGCGTCACCGAAGGATTCATCATCCACACGACGAGATAGTCGGAGAGGAACCACTCATCCGCCGAGCCACCCGTGTGTGCGAAGCCCATGGTCATGGTGGCGCCGATGTTCAGGTCCCCGATCTCCGCCCAGTTGTCGGCGAAGATCCCGCCCGCCATGAACTGGAACTTGAAACGGCCGGCGGTCGTCGGGCCGAAGTCGAAGTTGGGTCCGAGGTCCTGGTAGATCGTGTCGGTGCCGTAGCGCGTCGCAGCATCGATGCACTTCCCGGCGATCTCGCGCATCGCCTGCGCCCAGCCGATCCGCTCCCACTGCCCGGAGCCGCGCGGCCCGACCCGCTTCAGCGGCACCGTGGTGCGCGAAGGCCCGTACATCACCTCCGTATAACAGGCGCCCTTCTGGCAGCCGCGCGGGTTGAAATCCGGTACACCGCTTTCCGACTGCCCGTAGGTGGCGGTCTGTTCCTCGCGCACCACCACTCCGTCCTTCACGTACATGTCCCAGGCGCAGGCCGAGCGGCAGTTCGCCCAGCCGTGCGAACCCTTCGCGACACGATCCCAGGTCCAGCGCTGCCGGTAGAGATCCTGCCAGCTCCCGAGCTTCCGCGTCGTGCGCGGACCGGGCGTGGCCGTCGCTGCGTCGCGCCTGAAGACATAGTGATACAGGGGAATGCCGGCCGCCGTCACGACGGCCGTGCCACCCAGCAGCTGCAGCAGGCGGCGGCGGTTCAGGCGCACACCACGACGTTCATCGACGGGCACTGTCTCGCTCCTTTTCCGGGGGGCGGCCACGGGAGCGTAGCAGGCTACTGCCTAACTGGGTATAGGTTGTGACACGGTCGCCGCCGGGCACCTCATCTGTCAATATCGCACCCCTCGCAACCGAGCCCCACCAGACCATGTCCAGCCGCCCGATCCGCCAGGATGATTTCATCGACAGCGTCGCCGACGCGTTTCAGTTCATCTCCTGCTACCACCCCGTGGACTACATCCGCAATCTCCACGAGGCCTACGAACGCGAGCAGTCGCCGGCCGCGAAAGATGCGATCGCCCAGATCCTGATCAATTCCCGCATGGCGGCCGAGGGTCATCGCCCCATCTGCCAGGACACCGGCATCGCGCTCGCCTTCGTGAAAGTGGGCATGAATGCCCGCTGGGATGCGAGGCTTACGCTCGAGGAAATGGTGAACGAGGGCGTGCGCCGCGCCTACACCGATCCGCACAACATACTGCGCGCCTCCGTGCTCGCGGACCCCGACGGCAGGCGCAGTAACACGCGCGACAACACGCCAGCCGTCACCCACGTGCGGCTCGTGCCGGGCGATGAAGTCGAGGTGATCGTCGCGGCCAAGGGCGGCGGCTCGGAGAACAAGTCGAAGTTCGCCATGCTCCTGCCGAACGACAGCGTCGTCGACTGGGTGCTCGCGCAGCTCCCGGCAATGGGTGCGGACTGGTGCCCACCGGGGATGCTCTCGCTCGGTATCGGCGGCACACCCGAGAAAGCCATGCTCATGGCCAAGTGGGCGATGATGGAGCCGATCGATCTGCACGAGCTCCGGGCGCGCGGGCCCGCCAGCCGCGCCGAGGAGCTCAGGCTCGAGCTCTACGAAAAGGTGAACGCCCTCGGCATCGGTGCGCAGGGCCTGGGTGGCCTCACCACCGTGCTCGACGTCAAGGTCACGGACTATCCGACCCACGCCGCGTCCAAGCCCGTGGCGCTGCTGCCGAATTGCGCTGCCACGCGGCACGTGCACTTCACACTGGACGGCAGCGGTCCGGCCCGGTTCACGCCGCCGAACCTGGAAGACTGGCCGAGGCTCACGCTCGATCTCTCCACCAGCCGCCGCGTGAATCTCGATGCACTCACCCGCGCGGACATCGCCACGTGGCGCGCGGGCGAGCGGCTCCTCCTCTCGGGCCGGCTCCTCACCGGACGCGACGCCGCGCACAAGCGCCTCACCGAAATGCTGGCGCGCGGCGAGCGGCTGCCCGTCGACTTCACCAACCGCTTCATCTACTACGTCGGCCCCGTCGATCCCGTCCGTGACGAAGTGGTCGGTCCCGCCGGACCCACGACGGCTTCGCGCATGGACCGCTTCGTCGAGCCTCTGCTCGAGGCGACGGGACTCATGGGCATGGTCGGCAAGTCCGAGCGCGGCACGGCGGCGATCGAGTCCATCCGCAGACACCGGGCGGTGTACTGCATCGCCGTGGGCGGCGCGGCCTATCTCGTGTCGAAGGCGATCCGCCGCTCGCGCGTGCTCGCCTTCGAGGATCTCGGCATGGAAGCGATCTACGAGTTCGAGGTGCAGGACATGCCCGTCACCGTGGCGGTGGACTCGCAGGGCGGCGCCGTGCACAGGAGCGGGCCGGCAGAGTGGCGCGCGAGGATCGGGAAGATCCCGGTCGTCACGGCGCCCTGAGGCGAAGACGTCCGCGCCCGCGCCCCGGCCAGCCGGGGCGCGGGCATGAACTTCAGGGAAACGCGACCGTCACCATCGCCCAGAGCTTGGTCGTGTCGGTGGCGAAGGTGTCGGCGTCGTAGCGAGCCGCCTTCAGAAGCACATCCACGCGCTTGGCGAACTTGCGGCCGACGGAGACATCCCATTCCGTGCCGTAGTCGCGGCTCACGGCTTCCGCGCCGAAGTCGTGCCACGCGAGCTGCAGATCGAAGCCCGCCACCTTGCCGCCGAGCGTGACGTAGGTGTCCTCGATGCCCTGGGGCGGCGTCGTCAGGAACTTGTCGGCCCAGCCCTGCCACACGTGGAGCGTGGCGAGCGGTGTCTGAAAGGCACGCCCCGGGCGCGTCGCATCGCCGGCGAGCGTCTCACGGCCGATCTTCGCGCTCCACTTGTCCTGGGCGATGCCGACTTCCACCTGCCAGTAGTCGGCTGAATAGTCGACCGGATTGCCACCGTGATCGCCCTGCGCGGCGTAGGACACCGACCACGGCAGCTTGAACTGGTCGATGGGGTACTGACCCGTCCACAGCACACCGAAGGTCTCGCTGGACAGTGACGCGGCGTTATCGAAATCGAGCAGGTACCCGAAGGCGCTCAGCTTGCCGGCCTTCCTGAGATCGAACGCGGCATTGAGAAAGTGCGTGTCGCCGTGGAGTCTTCCTGGCGGCGTGCCGGGGTCAGGTCCGAACACGCGATTGACGCTGCCGACGTATGAATACGAAAGCGTGGTCCGTGACAGGCGCTTCGTGCGCAGGGTCACGGCGTCGAAAGTCTGCTCGTTCTGGCGCCAGCCCACTCCGCCGACGAAGCGCTGGTTGTCGAGATTGATGCGCTGACGGCCGAGCACGGCGTCCTCAGTGCCTGCGGTGTAGCGCACGAGCAGCTGGTTGAGGTCGGTGTCCGTAGGGTCGGCGACGACCGGCCGCGCCGTATTGCCGTTGCGCGTGCTGTTGTAGGCCTCGGCACCGATCGCGCCAATGTGATCGAACTCAGCGAGCAGGGACAGACCCCGCCAGGACAAGGTCTCGTAGCCGAGGCGCAGCCGCACGGTCGAGGCGTGCGCATCCTTCGCGAACGGTTTCTCGTCCACCTGTTCGAAGCGGTAGCGTGCCGAGATCTGCGGTTTGCCGCCGCTGAAGGCCTCGGCAATGGTCGCAGGCTGGGCGGCCGCGGGTTTCGCCACAGCGGGCTCTGCCGCCTGCACCGCGATGCTCACCGAGAGCGCAGCCAGACCCGTGCCGATGCGCAGCATGCGCGCCGGCTTCATGCATATGACGTTCACGCAGGGATCTCCTTGTCGTCTGCCTTGCGGGGGACGAAGTGTATGGCCTCGACGGCACAGCAGGCTTCGGGAGTACTACCTACCGCCGTAGCGGCAACGCGATAGCCCGGGCACGACGCAAAAAAAACGGCCGGCGCCAGGCGCCGGCCGCTGAACATCTGGCCCCTCCGTATGGAAGGCTCAGTACACGTCGTGCACGGTGTTGTAGACGTTGAACTTGCCGGTCGGCGTCACGATCCGCGGATCGTTGATGACCGTCTTGAGCTTCAGCGTCGCGTCATCCACGACCACGATCGCCGACTTCTTGTCCTTGGCGTTCCACACCGAGAACCACACCTCGTCGCCGCCCTGGTTGTACTCGGGCTGCACGACACGCTTCGGCCCGTCGCCGAGATTCGCCCACTCCGCGATCGGCAGCACCTGCGGACCGACGTCGAGGTTGTTGATGTCGAACACCGCGATGCTCTGGCTGATGGTTGCGTCGGGATGCAGCGGCGTGTCCACCCACAGGTGATGGGACTTCGGATGCGTCTTCACGAAGAGCGAACCGCCGCCCTGGCCCTGCAGCACCCGCACCGCCTTCCAGGCGCTTTCCGGATGCTTCTTCGGGTCGGTGCCGATGAGCGTGATCTCGGGGCTGCCGAGGGCGCTCGTCGCCCACACCGGGCCGTACTTCGGATCGACGAAGTTCGCGCCACGTCCCGGGTGCGGGATCTTGGTGACGTCCACCAGCGCCGCGAGCTTCCGGTCCTTGGAATCGATGACCGCCACCTTGTTCGACTGGTTGGCAGCCGTCAGGAAGTAGCGCTTGGTGGCGTCCCAGCCGCCGTCGTGCAGGAAGAGCGCCGCACCGATCTCGGTCGTCTTCAGGTTATCGATGTCCTCGTAGTTGACCAGCATGACCTTGCCGGTCTCCTTGACGTTGACGATGAACTCCGGGTGTTCATGCGAAGCGACGATCGCGGCGACACGCGGCTCCGGATGGTACTCCTGCTTGTCGACCGTCATGCCACGCGTGGACTCAATCTTCTTCGGCTCGAGTGTCGAACCGTCCATCAGGACGTACTGCGGCGGCCAGTAGGTGCCGGCGATGGCGTACTTGTCCTCGTAGCCCTTGTACTTGGAAGTCTCGACCGAGCGAGCCTCGAGGCCCACCTTGATCTCCGCCACTCGGTCCGGGACCTTCATCCACAGATCGATGAGATCGATCTTGGCGTCGCGGCCGATGGTGTAGATGTAGCGGCTGGAGTGCGAGAGCCGTGAGATGTGCACCGCATAGCCGGTGCGGATGACGTTCACGATCTGCTTGGTGTCGCCATCGATGAGCGCCACCTCGCCCGCATCACGCAGCGTCACCGCGAAGATGTTGTCGATGTTGAGGTTGTTTTCTTTCTTCGTCGGGCGCTTCTCGACCGGCACGAGCACCTTCCAGGTGTCCTTCATCTCCTTCATGCCGTACTCGGGCGGCGTCGGCGGCTCGTTCTGCACGAAGCGCGCCATGATGTCGATCTGCTGCGGGGTGAGCTGCCCCGAGGTACCCCAGTTCGGCATTCCCGCCGGCGAGCCGACGGTGATGAAGGCCTTGAGATACTCCGTGCCCTTCTTCTTCGTGATGTCGGGCGTCAGCGGCTTGCCCGTCGCGCCCTTGCGCAGCACGCCATGGCAGCCCGCGCAGCGCTCGAAGTAGATCTGCTTGGCCTCGTCGAACTCGACCTTGGTGAGCGTCGGCGCTCCGGGGGTGATGAGCTGCTCCGTCGGCGCACCCTGCAGGGGCGAGGACCCGGCCTGGTAGCGCGTCTCGGCCACCGTCGTTCCCGGATGGCCCGCGGAGGACGCAGCAATCTTGGGCTGCGCCGGCCGCACGGCGTTCACCTGCGCCAGCGCGATCGCGCCGTCCTTGTTGCCCCAGGAATTCAGGACATAGGTGAGCACATCCGCGACCTGCTGATTCGTGAGCTGCGGCAGCGGCGGCATGATGGAGTTGTAGGTCTCGCCGTTGACGCGGACTGCGCCCGAAAGACCGTTCACCACGATCTTGATGGCGCGGTTCTTGTCCGCCATCAGGAAGTCCGAGCCTGCGAGCGGCGGGAAGGCCTTGGGCAGCCCCTTGCCATCGGCCTGGTGGCAGGCGATGCAGGTTTCCTTGAACACCGCCTCGCCGCGCTTCATCTGTTCGGCGCTCGGACCGGCAGCGGCCCTGGCCTGTGCCATCTCCGCCTGATGGACGCTCGGCTCTCCCTTCTTCGGAGAAGGGGGCTGCTGAGCGGCAACCATGCCGCTCGCCAGCAGAGCGAGACCTGCAGTAATACCCAGCGGCAGCGCGAATCTGCGGGCCGAGCCTGACTTCGGACTTGCGTCCATGCGTACACCTCTAGCTAGTTGGACCTGTGGGCGGCGATGTTATTGTCCCGCCGACGGGCTGGCCGTCGTGATTACTACCTACTGCACTGCAGGCAGCACGACATCCCACTCCCGGAGACGCGCCAAACGCCGATCAGCGCGGCCGCCTCTTCCGTGCTCGCCGCGGAGCAGTACGCACGGCCTTGCCCGCTGTCGCGCGCTTGCGGGCAGGCCGCTTGCGGCGGCTCCCGGCGCCTGCCGTCTTCCGGGCGCCGGGCTTGCCTCGGGTACCGCCCTTCTTCGCCGCTTTCGCAATCCTGCGAGCGCCCGCCTTCTTGCGCGCGACCCGGCGTACCTTCGTTTTGCGCACAGGCGCCGCGGCGCCTGGCGCGCGAACGTTACCACGGAGCTGATCGAGGATTGCCGGGTTCTCGAGTGTGGAGACGTCCTGGGTGATCTCCTCGCCGCGGGCGAGCGCGCGCAGCAGCCGGCGCATGATCTTGCCCGAGCGGGTCTTCGGCAGATTGTCTGCGAAGTGGATCTCGTCGGGCCTGGCGATCGCACCGAGCTGCTCGGTCACCGTGGCGCGCAGCTCCTCGACGAGCCGTGGCGCGTCGGCGCCCGGTCGCCTCCCCTTGACGACCACGTAGGCGCACACCGCCTCTCCCTTGATGTCGTGCGGCTTGCCAACCACCGCCGCCTCGGCGACCCGCGGGTGCGCCACGAGCGCCGACTCGATCTCCATCGTGCCGAGGCGATGGCCTGCAACGTTCAGCACGTCGTCGATGCGGCCCATGATCCAGAAATAGCCATCGGCGTCGCGGTGTGCGCTGTCGCCTGCGACATACCGGCCCTGGCCGAACTTCTCCCAGTACGTGCGCAGATACCGCTCGTTGTCACCCCAGATGGTGCGCAGCATTGCGGGCCAGGGTCTGGTCACGATCAGATAGCCGCCCGCGTCGGGGCGCGTCACGGGATGGCCGTGATCGTCCACGATCTCGGCGAAGATCCCCGGGAGCGGCGTCGTGCAGGAACCGGGTCTGGTCGCCGTCACGCCCGGTACCGGCGAAATCATGATCGCGCCCGTTTCCGTCTGCCACCAGGTGTCGACGATCGGACAGCGCTCGCGGCCGATGACGCGGTGATACCACATCCAGGCTTCCGGATTGATCGGTTCGCCGACGCTGCCGAGCAGGCGCAGCCTCGAGAGATCGTAGCCGGCCGGAACGTCCTCACCAAACTTCATCAGGGCCCGGATGGCGGTCGGCGCCGTATAGAGAATCGTGATGCCGTGGCGCTCGCAGGTCTTCCAGAAGCGCCCGGGATCCGGCCACGTGGGCGCACCCTCGTACATCACGATCGTGGCGCCGTTGGCGAGCGGGCCATAGGCGACGTAGCTGTGTCCCGTGACCCAGCCGACATCGGCCGTGCACCAGAAGACGTCGTCCTCGCGCAGGTCGAACACCCACTGCATCGTCGTCTTCACGCCGAGGAGAAAACCCGCACTCGAGTGCTGGATGCCCTTCGGGCGACCGGTGGATCCCGATGTGTAGAGCAGGAACAGCGGATGCTCGGCCTCGACAGCCACCGGCTCGCAGGCCACCGAGCGGCCCTCGATCAGCTCGTGCCACCACTGGTCCCGTCCCGGATGCATCGGCGCGCCGTGGTTGCTCCGCCGTAACACCACCACCTGCCCGATCGTGGGACACCCGGCGGCGAGCGCCTTGTCCGCGGCCGCCTTCAGCTCGATGATCTGGCCGTTGCGATAGCCGCCATCGGCGGTGATCAGAAGCTTCGCTCCGGCATCCTCGATGCGCTCCCTGAGCGACACTGCCGAGAAGCCGCCGAAGACCACCGAGTGGATGGCTCCGATGCGCGCGCACGCGAGCATGGCAATCACGGCCTCGGGCACCATCGGCATGTAGATCACGACGCGATCGCCCTTGCCGATGCCGAGCGACCCGAGCGCATTGGCGAAACGGCACACCTCGCCGTGCAGTTCGCGATAGGTCAGGCGGCGCGAGTCGCCCGGTTCGCCCTCGAAGATGATCGCTGTCTTGTCGCCGCGCGCGGCAAGCTGCGCGTCCAGGCAGTTCGCCGAAACGTTCAGCGTGCCGTCCGTGAACCAGCGGAAATTGGGCGCGCGGGATTCGTCGAGCGTGATCGTGAAGGGTCGGACCCACTCGAGCTCCTCTCGCGCGAGGCGCTCCCAGAATCCCCGCCAGTCTGCCCCGGCCTCGCGATGCAGCGCCGCCAGATCGGCAGGCTTGAGACGCGCCCGATCGGCGAAGGCCGGTCGGGGCGGGAAGCTGCGCTCCTCGAGCAGAACGGAATCGATGTTTCTGCCCGTCACGGAAGCCCCCCTCTCTGCGCCGAGGATAGCGCAACCGCCCGCGGCTGCGCGCTCAGCAGGGCAGCGCGGCCAGGCGCGCCGCCTGCCGCCGCAACATCGGCCCGAAGCCATGCCGGTCGAAGAACTCCTCCAGGGCCGGCAGGTCCGGTCCGCGGCGCCGCAGCATCCCGGGGGACGCCTCGAGCGGCATGCGGCAATGGATCTCGGTGAGCGACCGCGCGAGAAAGGCCTCCCGTCGATGAGTGACGAGGCGCTCCGCAAGCCGCGCGGCGCCACGAACGGGAAGCCCGGACAGTTCGTCGAGGTGATCGAAGATCTCCTCGAGCGAGGCGTATTCGCGCAGCAGTGCCGCCGCGGTTCTCGGCCCGATGCCGGGCACGCCCGGAATGTTGTCGACGCTGTCCCCCGTGAGTGCGAGGTAATCCGGCATGCGCTCGGGCACAACACCGAAGCGCTCCTCGATCTCGTGATACCGGTAGCGCTCGTCGGCGCCGTAATCCCAGAAGACATCGCCCTCACGCACGAGCTGCGCGAGATCCTTGTCGCGCGTCACCACCGTGGCCGGCATGCCCGCGCGACGCATGCACGCAGCGAGCGTACCGATGATGTCGTCGGCCTCGTACTCCGCATGCCCGAAGACGGCAAGCCCGAGATGTCCGCAGAGCTCGCGGCAGCGCGCGAACTGCGCCCTGAGGTCCGCCGGTGCCGGCTCGCGGTTGGCCTTGTACGCGGGATAGAGACGGTTGCGAAACGACGCGCGGAGGCTCTCGTCGAATGCGACCGCAACGTACTCGGGTCGCGCGCGCTCGATGAGATCCCCGAGAAAACGCCCGAAGCCGAACACCGCATGCACGGCCTGTCCCTCGCGGTCGGTCATTCCGGGCGGGATGGCGTAGTAGGCGCGGAAGACGTAGACGGACGCGTCGATGAGATAGATCACGCGGCGAGTCAGGACAGCCAGCGCTGGATCCGCGCATGCAGCGGGCTCGAGCGCGGAAAGTGCGCCACCAGATATTCCATCTGGTCCGCGAGCACGCGCCGGCCCTTGAGGAAGATGTACTCGGCATAGGTCGGCGTGAACGGCACGGCGACCAGCTGCATCCTGGCCTGCTCGGGCGTACGCGAAGCCTTGTGGTTGTTGCAGCGCCGGCAGGCGGCCACCACGTTCGTCCAGGAATCCTTCCCACCCTGGCTGAGCGGCCGGATGTGTTCGCGCGACAGCTCGCGAGCGGGAAAACGCATGCCGCAGTACATGCAGAGATGGGCGTCGCGGCGGAAGAGCGTCTGGTTGTTGAGCGGCGGCACGTAGTCGTGCCACGTGTTGCCGGGATTGCCGGTGTGCCCGACGGTCGCGACGATCGAGTTCACCTCGAGGACCGTGCGCCGCCCGCTGCGGGCGTTGTGGCCGCCATAGAGCCGGTAGAGCAACGTGCCGCACGTGTAGGCCACCTGCTGCTGATGATAGAGTCGCGCCGCCTCGCGGTAGTCGATCCACTCGAGGGGCATGCCCGCGACATCGGTGCGCAGCACGTGGTGCTGCAGGCTGCACGCCACCGCAGTCGGGACGATGCGCAGCTCCTCGTCCCAACCCCGATCGGCGCGTTCGAGGTCGATGCCCAGCATGTACAGCGTAAGATTACGGCAGTTATATGCAAGAATTCAACGAAGCAAACCCTTCATCCGGCACGTGATCCTGTGCGTCGTGGCACGCAGGTCACACGCCGGCCGCGCACCCCCGAAGCGCATCCCCACGGAGACACGAGATGCCTGCACGCCGACTCATGGAGCTCATCGACAGCAACCGCGCCTGGGCGGCCGACATCCGCGCGCGGGATCCCGAGTTCTTCCTCAAGCTCGCGCGCCAGCAGTCACCCGAGTATCTGTGGATCGGATGCAGCGACAGTCGCGTGCCGGCCAACCAGATCGTCGGGCGCCTGCCGGGCGAGCTGTTCGTTCATCGCAATGTCGCCAATGTCGTGGTGCACACGGACCTCAACTGCCTCTCGGTCATGCAGTTTGCCGTGGATGTGCTGAAGGTGCGCCACATCATCGTCTGTGGACATTACGGCTGCGGCGGTGTGCGGGCGGCGCTGCACAACGACCGGCTCGGGCTCATCGACAACTGGCTGCGTCATGTGCAGGACGTGCGTCAGAAGCATCTCGCGCGGCTCGGGCCCCTCGGTGAGGGCGAAGAGGCCCTCGATCGCCTGTGCGAGCTCAACGTCATCGAGCAGGTGATCAACGTCTGCCAGACCACCATCGTGTGCGACGCCTGGGACCGCGGTCAGACACTTTCGGTGCACGGCTGCATCTACGGTCTGCAGGATGGCCTGCTGCGCGATCTCGGCATCAACGTCGCACACCGCGATCAGCTCGCTTCCGCCTGCGAGGCAGCGGTCGCCGCCCTGCCCTGAGCGTCGCACCCGCAGTCGAGACCCAGGGCGAGTCCCGCTCGAGGAAGCGCCAGGGCTTGTGCGCCCACTCGCCCGCATACGCCACGCCGATACGCGTGCTGCGTGACACGCGGGCGGCGCCCTGCGCGGAGCGCGGCTCCTCGAGCCACAGCGTGTCGCCACAGAGATCGACCCCATTGAGTGCCCGATCGATGTGCAGTGCACGGCACAGCAGACCCGGCCCCCAGGTGGACTCCCCGATGTCGGTGACCGGTTCGAGGGCCCGCAGCAGCACGGCGTGCGGGCGCCCCACGCGGCCCGTCACGATGTTCAGGCAGTTCCAGAAGCCGTAGACGAAATAGACGTAGGCATGGCCGGGTGGGCCGAACATCACCTCGGTGCGCGCCGTTCGACCGCGGGAGGAATGGGCAGCCAGATCCCGGGGACCCTGGTAGGCCTCGGTCTCTACGATGCGCCCGACGAGCCGCCTGCCCCGATAGAGGCGCACGAGATGCATGCCGATGAGCTCACGCGCGACGGTCAGGGTCCCGCGTGCATAGAACTCGCGCGGCAGTCGCACCCCCGCGGGCGTCACACAACCCGCACTGTGCATCGCAGGCACCCTGTGTTCATGCTGTTATCGTAGCGGGCCGCGCAGTCCTGCTTTCACTCGCGAGGCCGGGAGCGTGCTCGAGCTGGAATCAGAGACTTACGAACAATCCCGCAGGCTTTGGGTGACGAGCTTGTCATAAACTGGCATGAGACCACCCCGGCAGATGTGTAAGTGACTGAATTAACTAGATTTTGATATGGCTGACGATATTTTGACCAAGCCAAGCAGAAAGCCTGCAAATACCGCAAATTGCCACCTTGCGGCGCGGGTATTCCACAGACATATCCACAGGAGCTGTGGACAAGCGTCCCGGTAACCGGCGATGACCGAAGGTGCATTGCTGCGGGTCGCGATCGATGCGCCGTTGCGCCGGTTGTTCGATTATCGGCCCCCGCCTGGGGTGAGTGCGGACGCGATCGCGCCGGGCTCGCGTGTGCGCGTGCCTTTCGGTGCCCGCCAGCTGATCGGGCTCCTGGTCGAACGTGGTGAAGAGAGCTCGGTGCCGGCGAGTCGCCTGCGAAGCGCGAATGCCGTGCTGGATGCGGAACCGCTGCTCGACGAGACTCTCCTCGGTCTGCTCAGATGGGCAGCGGCCTACTACCACTACCCGATCGGCGAGGTGATCGCCGCGGCGCTGCCAAAGTCGCTGCGCGCCGGGGCCGCGCTGCACGAGCCCGAAACCCGCTGGCGCATGACTCCGGAGGGCGTCGCCGCGGCCGCCGCCGCGGCATTGCGGCGGGCGCCGGTGCAGCGCCAGCTCCTCGAGCGCCTGGCAGCCGCCGGGGCGGGCGGGCTCGGGGCCGCGGAGCTCGAGGCGTGCGTGCCTTCATGGCGCGGCCCTCTGCGGGGCCTGCTGCGGCACGGCTTCATTACGGCACTGGAGCGCCACACGACTGTGCCGGGAAGCGCGGGGGACGCGGGGGATGTGCTCGTGCGCAACGCAGCTTTTCCACCGATGACGCCCGAGCAGGAGCAGGCCGTCGCGGCCGTGACGGCGCAGTTCGGCCGCTTCGGCACCTTTCTCCTGCAGGGCATCACGGGTAGCGGCAAGACAGAGGTGTATCTGCGCCTCGTCGAGGGCGTGCTCGCACGTGGCAGGCAGGCACTCGTGCTCGTGCCGGAGATCGGACTCACACCCCAGCTGGTTGCGCGCTTCCGCGACCGCTTCGCTGCCCCGCTCACCGTTCTGCACTCGGGACTCAGCGATCGCGAGCGCCTCGATGCGTGGCGCGCCGGCCGCGCCGGAGTCGCGCGCGTGCTCATCGGCACACGCTCGGCGGTGTTCGCGGCCTTGCCTGCGCTCGGCCTGATCGTGATCGACGAGGAACATGACGCGTCCTTCAAGCAGCAGGAGGGCGGCTTTCGCTACTCCGCGCGCGACCTTGCGATCGTGCGCGCGCAGGCAGCCGCCGTCCCCATCGTGCTCGGCTCGGCGACCCCCAGCCTCGAGAGCCTGCAGAACGTCGCCTCCGGACGGTTCATGCGCCTGTCGCTGCCGCGCCGGACCGCACAGGCGCAGCCGCCACGTGTCGTGCTCATCGATCTGCGCACCGAGACCACCCGCCACGGCCTCTCGGGGAGCGCACTCGAGGCAATCGACCGACACCTCGCACAGGGCGGACAGGTACTCGTGTTCATCAACCGGCGCGGGTACGCGCCGACGCTCGTGTGCACCGCCTGCGGGTGGATCGCGCCCTGCATGCACTGCGACGCGCGGCTGATCGTGCATCAGGCGGCACGCCAGTTGCGCTGTCATCACTGCGGGGCGGAGACGCCGCTGCCTGAGCACTGCACCCAGTGCGGCTACACCGTCAAACCCGTCGGTCAGGGCACAGAGCGGCTCGAAGAGACGCTCCAGCGACTCTTTCCTGCCGCGCCTCTGGTGCGGCTCGATCGTGACGCCGTGCGCCGCCAGGGCGATCTCGAGACGGTGATGGCGCGGGTGGCCTCGGGAGAGGCGCGCATCCTGGTCGGCACCCAGATGGTCACCAAGGGCCATCACTTCCCGGACCTCACGCTGGTGGTCGTGGTGAACGGCGACCAGGGGCTCTTCAGCACCGACTTCCGCGCGGCCGAACGCCTCGCCCAGACCATCGTGCAGGTCGGCGGACGCGCCGGGCGTGGCACACGGGCGGGCGAGGTGCTGATCCAGACCGAGTATCCCGAGCATCCCTTGCTCGGCAGTCTGCTCCAGGGGGGGTACGAAGGCTTCGCACAGGCGATGCTCGCCGAGCGTGCCGCGGCGCAGTGGCCGCCGTTCAGCCACCTCGCGCTCCTGCGCGCCTCGGGCACGGCACCCGATGCGGCGCTCGCCTTCCTGCATGAGGTGCGACACCTGGCACACCCGCCGCCGGGTGTGAAGCTGCGCGGACCGGCACCCGCCGCAATGGTCCGTCGTGCCGGGCGCTTCCGCGCACAACTCCTGGTGGAGAGTGACCAGCGCGGTGCGCTGCATCGCTTTCTCGACACCTGGCTGCCGAAAGTCGAGGCCGCGCCCTCTGCACGGCGCGTCCGCTGGGCGCTCGACGTCGATCCACTCGAGCTCTGCTGAGTGCAGCCATCCCCACCCACGGTGCCTGACACACGCGCCGCATGCCATCGCGTATCATCGCGCGACACCCGGGCGGTACGGCCGCCCCCGTCCCAAACGATCGACGCTGGCTTGCGCAGGCGCTTCACCGTCACCCATGTGCTCCTCCCCGCCGCGGTTTTCGCCTGCGTGCTGGGAGGCATCGCGCTCACCGGGGCCGATATGTGGCTTGCCGATCGGGTGTTCTTCGATCGCACGACAGACGGCTGGGTCGGCGCCCACAGCTTCTGGGCGAACGAGCTGGTGCACACCGGCGGGCGCAACCTCGCGCGCCTCATCGCCGGCGCGGCATTGCTGGTCGTCCTCGCAAGCTGGATCTGGCCACGGACACGCCCCTGGCGGCGCGGTGCGGTCTACGTGGTGCTGTCGATCGTGCTCGCCACTGGCATCGTCGGGGCACTGAAGCACACCACCAACGTCGACTGCCCCTGGGATCTGGAACAATACGGCGGCGCCCGGCCCTACGTCGGACTGTTCGCGGACCGCCCGGATGCACTGCCGCGCGCCCGGTGCTTTCCGGGAGCGCATTCCTCTTCGGGCTTCGCGCTCATGTGCTTCTACTTCCTGCTGCGGGATCGACGGCCGAGGGCGGCATACGTGGCGCTCGCGGGCGGCGTGGCCATGGGCGTGGTGTTCGCCATCGCCCAGGAGGCACGCGGCGCGCACTTCATCTCCCACGACCTGACCAGCGCCGCCATCGTGTGGTACATCCTGCTCGCGCTGTATGTCTGGATGCTGCGCCCGAAGGCTGTCTGAGAGATCCGGATCCGTGCGTCGGCGGCTACTCGGCGGCCTTGCCGCAGTGACACTCGCGACTCGCTCCCTGCCGGCGGTGGCCGGGCCCTGCGGCCCGCCCGCTCCCGGCGAAGGCCCGGGAAGTCAGCCCGCGAGCTACGCCTTCGCGACCGAGCTCGGTTCGGGGGTCTACGATTTCTGCGGCCGGCAGCTGCAGATCTACCGTCTGCCGTTTTCCCGGACCCTCGACACACACGATGCGGATACCCCACCCCTGCGACTCACGCTGCCCGTGACCGTGGGCTTTCTGGACTTCTCCCCGCACGACGTGCTCGCGAGCGGGCTGCCCAGCCGCATCGATTCCCTGAGTTTCGTGCCGGGCCTCGAGCTCGAGTTCGAGATGCAGCCCGGCTGGAGCCTCAGTCCCTACGCCAGATTCGGCGGCAGCTTCGCCAGCGAATCCCTGGATGCCTGGCTCTACGCCGCGGGCGTGCACAGCGAGCTCGCGTGGCAGCGCGGTTCGTGGCGCAACCGCTTCTCGAGCGACCTGGGCTATGCGGGCGCCTCTTTCCGCAGCGAGCTGCGGAGCGATCACTTTGCACGGTTGCGCACCGGAATCGAGCTGCGGCGGGGCAGCGGCTGGCGCCGGGGTGCGCAGGAGGTCGACATCGGGCCCTACGCCCGGCTCGACCTCTTCGCCGATGCGCCCCGGGCACCCGTCGGCCAGGTCGCCGCGAGCCGTGCCCAGCTCGAGCTCGGCGTGTCAGTCGGCACGCGCCCGGGCCTGCGTGTACACGGGCTGCCGCTGCCGCGCCTCGGGATTGGCTATCGCATCGCCGGCGAAGTCAGCAGCTGGCGGCTCGTGATCGGCACACCACTCTGACCGCGGCGCCCGACGCGCCGGAAAGTTGAGGGTCACACGTTCCGGGGTTGCGCCTTTGCCTCTAAACTTGCCGCCCCCGCGCCCGGACGGTTCATCTTGAAACAACGACTCGAGGAGCTTCTGCTCGAAGCGCTCCACAAACTCACCGGCGGTGTACTGCCGGGCCCGATCGACCCGACCACCGCCGCCGTCGAGCGCACCCGCGACGCTGCGCACGGGGACTTCGCCACCAGCGTGGCGCTGCGTCTGGCGAAGAGCGCCGGCCGCAGGCCGCGCGAGCTCGCCCAGGCGATCGTCGACGCCCTGCCTCCGACGCCGGTCATCGAACGCACGGAAATTGCAGGCGCGGGCTTCATCAATTTCTTCCTGGCTCGCGATGCGGGCGCAGCCGAGCTCATGCGCATCCACGAGCTCGGCGCGCGCTACGGCGAGAACACGCTCGGGCAGGGCCAGCGCGTGCTGGTGGAATTCGTCTCGGCCAACCCCACCGGGCCCGCTGCATGTCGGTCATGGTCGGCAGGCCGCATATGGGGCGACGCTCGCGAACCTGCTTGCGGCGGCCGGCTTCGCCGTACAGCGGGAGTACTACATCAACGACGCTGGCCGCCAGATGGACATCCTGGCGGCCAGCGCCTGGCTGCGCTATCTGGAAATCGGCGGCGAGCGCCTCGATTTCCCGGCCAACGCCTACCGCGGCGACTACGTGGCCGGGATTGCCGCGCAGCTGCGCGAAACAGCCGGCGCGACCCTCCACCGGAGCGCCGCCGAGGTGTTCGCCGGACTGCCGCCCGACGCGCCGGCCGGCGGCGACAAGGACGCCTACATCGATGCGGTCATCGCGCGCATGCGCCGGCTCCTCGGGCCTGAGGGGTTCCGCCACGTGCTCGGGAGCTCCCTCCAGGCGATGCTTGCCGACATCCGCGACGATCTCGAGGGTTTCGGCGTGGCATTCGACCGCTGGTTCCCGGAACGTTCGCTCGAGGAGTCGGGTGCGATCGAGCGCGCGCTGGCGGTCCTCGAGCGGCAGGGGCATCTCTATGTCCGCGACGGGGCCACGTGGTTCCGTGCCACCGAGTTCGGTGACGAGAAGGATCGCGTGGTGGTGCGCGAAAACGGACAGAAGACCTATTTCGCCTCCGACATCGCGTATCACCTCGACAAGCGCGCGCGCGGCTTCGACCGGCTCATCGACGTGCTTGGTGCCGATCACCACGGTTACGTCGCCCGCGTGCGCGCCGGGCTCGAGGCGCTCGGCGAGCCGGGCGATTGCCTCGAAGTGACGCTCATCCAGTTCGTGAGCCTGTTCCGCGGCGGCGAGAAAGTACCGATGGGCAAGCGCGAGGCCCAGTTCGTGACGCTGCGGCAGCTGCGCGAGGAAGTCGGCAACGATGCCTGCCGGCTCTTCTATCTCATGCGCAGCCACGACCAGCCGCTCGACTTCGACCTGGAACTCGCCAAGTCGCGCAGCAACGAGAATCCCGTCTACTACCTCCAGTACGCACATGCCCGCGTCGCGAGCGTCATGAAGCAGCTCGAGGCGCGCGGCCTGTCCTTCGACCGCGACACGGCGCTTGCCAGTCTGACGCTGTTATCGAGTACGCACGAGCAGGCCGTCCTCAGCGCGCTCACCCGCTACCCCGAACTCGTCGCCCAGGCAGCGGCCAATCGTGCGCCGCACGCACTCGTACACTACCTGCGCGAGCTCGCGCATGCCTTCCACACCTGGTACAACGCCGAGCAGTTCATCGTGGACGATGCGCTGCTGCGCAACGCGCGGCTCGCGCTGGCGCTCGGCGTGGCGCAGGTGATGCGCAACGGGCTCGCCCTTCTCGGCGTCTCGGCGCCGGAAACCATGTGAGCGCGGGCCGCAGGCACGGATCCGTGAGCCGCCTCACCGCCCGGGACTTCAAGAATGCCCGCCACCGCAGGCGCGGCCTGGATCGCGGGCGCGGATTCGGCAGCGGGCTCGCCATCGGGCTGGTGCTCGCCCTGGGCGCCTTCGTCGTCGGCGAGCGCAGCGGCGAACGCACCGCGAACCACGTGCCTGTCCGCCCCGAGCCGCGCAGATCCCCCGCCGACAGGACGGGACCCGAGACGGCGGAGACCGGCGAAGGGCGCGCCCGCCAGTACGATTTCTACGAGATGCTGCCCCAGTTCGAGGTCGTGGTGCCCGAAAAGGAGCGCGATGTCGAGCGCCTGCCCGCCGCGAAGATCGAACGGCCCGGCGTCTACGTGCTGCAGGCCGGTTCGTATCGCCAGATGGCCGATGCGGATCGCGTGCGCGCGCAGCTCGCACGCCAGGGAATCACGGCGATCGTGCAGCGCGTCGCGGTGGACGCGGACGTCTGGCACCGGGTGCGTATCGGTCCGGTGAACGACCTTGCCGAGCTGAACAGGCTGCGCGCGCAGCTGCAGGCCGCCGACCTCGATGCCCTCGTGATCCGTGTCGGGGAGTGAACGCGGGCGCTCTCACTCCTCCGCAGTGCTGCGGAAGTCGATCCCCAGCGAACGCAGCTTCCGGTAGAGATGCGTGCGCTCCATTCCGACCCGCTTGGCGAGCAGACCCACCTTACCGTTGCACAGCAGCAGCTGCTGCTGCAGATAGGCGCGTTCGAACTGCTCGCGTGCCTCGCGCAGGGGCAGCGCCAGCAGATCCTGCTTGACGAGTGGCTCGTCTGGCGGCGCCTGCACCACCAGCTCGTGCTCGATTTCTTCGAGGCGGATTTCCTCCGGACCACCATGAATCAACAAGCGTCGCACGAGGTTGCCGAGCTCGCGCACGTTGTCGGGCCACGGGTAGTTGCGCAGCCGGTTCTGTGCCGCGACGCTGAAGCGACGCAGGGGCAGACCTTCGACATCCGCCAGCCGGTCGGCGTAATAGCGCAGGAGCTCGGGCACATCCTCGGCATACTCACGCAGCGGCGGCACCCGCACGATCAGTGTATTCAGGTGCGACAGCAGGTCGCGGCGCACGCCCTCGCCGCCTGCGCGTACCTCGACGCCAGGCTGCGCCGAGGCCACCACGCGCGAACCGAGCTCGGCGGACACCCCTGAACCAATGCGGCTGAAGCGCCCGGATTCGAGCGCCCCGAGCAGCGCGCGCTGTGCAGCGGGCGGCAGGTCCTCGAGCTCGTCGATGAAGAGCGTGCCCCCGGCGGCCTGCTCGAGGAGCCCCGGTGCCCCGCCTGCCGTGCCGAAGAGCACCGCCTCCGCATCCGCGGCGCGCAGTGTGCTCGCCACCACGGTGACGAAAGGTTGCGCGGCGCGCGGGCCCGCGTCGTGGAGGAAGCGCGCGAAGGCCTGGCGCCCCGAGCCGGGTTCGCCCACGAGCAGCAGGGACGAGCGACTCGGAGCGAGCTGCTGCAGCTCGGCACGCAGCCTCTGTATCGCCTTGCTCTTGCCCACCGGAACGAGGAGCGGCGAGACGGGGAGCCGGACCGTCTGGCGCCGGCGGCGCCCGGCATCGAGCGCCCGCTCGACCGTACGCAGCAGCTTCGTGAGAGACAGCGGCTTCTCGACGAAGTCGAAGGCGCCGAGACGGGTCGCCTCGACGGCGGTTTCCACGGTACCGTGCCCCGACATCATCACCACCGGGCACGCGTCGCCCGCAGTCGCCGACCATTCGCGAAGCAGCGTGATGCCGTCGGTGTCAGGCATCCAGATGTCGAGCAGCACCAGATCGGGGTTCTGCCGCGAGCGAGAAGCCCGCGCCTGCCCGGCATCGGCTGCCACATCGACCTCGTAGCCTTCCTCGGAGAGGATTTCCTTGAGGAGGCCCCGGATATCGGCCTCGTCATCCACCACCAGAATGCGTGCCCCGCTCATGCCCGCTCCTTCATCCAGTCGATCCGGCGCTCGCGCCGCGATCCGGCCAGCCGCGAGTGATCGCTCAGCGGCAGCAGCACGCACACACGCGCACCGCCCTCCGGCCGGTTGTCTGCCTCGATTCGGCCGCCATGCTCCTCGACGATCTTCTTGACGATGGCGAGCCCCAGGCCGGTACCCCTGGGCTTGCTCGTCACGTATGGATCGAACACCTGCCCGATGATCTCGTTCTGGAACCCTGGCCCGTTGTCACACACGACGATGCGGGCCAGCGGCGGCTCGCTCCCGGACTCCAGCCGCGTGGCGAGGTCGACCCGTCCGCCGGCGCGACCATCGAGCGCTTCGAAGGCGTTGGCCACGAGATTGTTCAGGATCTGGCGCACCCGCCCGCGGTCGGCCTCGATGGTGTCGAGCCGCTCATCGAGCTCGAGCGTGATGTCGATGGCCGCATCCTGCGAACGATACAGCTCGGCGACCTCCGTGACGAGTTCGTTCAGGTTGAAACGTGTCACGCGCATGTCGGGCGCGCGAGCGTACTCGCTGAAGGCATCCACCATCTGCTTCATCGCCTCGACCTGCTGAACGATGGTGTGCGTGGCGCGCTCGAGAATCTCAGCGTCCGTCGGGCTCATCCTGGCAAGGAATCTGCGGCGCATGCGTTCGGCCGACAGCTGGATCGGCGTGAGGGGGTTCTTGATCTCGTGCGCGAGACGCCGGGCCACCTCGCCCCAGGCGGCGTCACGCTGGGCCTGCAGGAGCGCGGTGATGTCATCGAAGACGATCACATAGCCGGCTTCGTCCTGGGCGCCAGGCAAAGGTGTGCACGCACACATCAGCACGCGCCGGCCGCCACCCGGGCCGCTTGCGAGCTCGAGCTGTTCGCGCCACTCCTCGCGGCCAGCGAGCAACCGTGCCTGCAGCGCCGTGATCAGCTGCCCGAGCCGGGGGTTCGGGTCGGCAAGCTCGGCAAGCGGTCGCCCCGTCGCACCGGACAGGTCGGTCGCCAGAATCGCGCTCGCCGCCTCATTGGCAATGCGCAGCGTGAGAGAACGATCGACCGCCAGCACCCCCGTTGACAGTCGCGCGAGGATGATCGCGAGGCGCTCGCGCTCCTGCTCCACCGCCTTCTGGCTGCGCTGCGCCTCCTCGCGGGCGCGCCGCAGGCGCTTGGTCATGTCGTTGAAGGAGTGCACCAGAAAGCCCATCTCGTCGCGCGAGGGCAGCGGCAGCCGGGTGCCGAAGTCGCCCTTGCCCACCGCGCGCGTGCCGGCGATCAGATCCTGCACGGGACGCGTCAGCCGCTGCGCCGAGAAGATCGCTCCGTAGATCGCCGCGAGCATCGCGAGCAGCAGCACGAGCGTCAGGATCAGGCGGAAGCTGTACTTCAGCGGTTCGCGCAGAGCTGCGAGATCGCCGTACTGGGAGTAGGAGCGCTGCACGGCCTCGGAGAGCGCGGCGAGCTGCGGCGGCACGTCGTAGAGCGCCACGAGATAGCGCGCGGCCTCGCCGGTGAAACCGATCGGCGCCGCCGTGCGGATGAGGTATTCATCGGCGAGCGGTTCGAGGCTGTAGTACGGACGTCCGCCCGCGACCTGGCGCACCAGGTCGGGCGGCGGACGTGCCGGCAGACTGTCCGGCCCGGCGGAGCTGCTGGCCGCGATCACCCGCTCGTGCGGTCCGAAGACCACGAGCTCGCGCGCACCGGTGGCACGCCGGTGGGCATCGAGGACCAGCGGCAACTCGGTGTCACTCACCAGCGCCAGCGTGCGCGCGAACTCCTCGGTGCGCTGACCGTGCTCGCGCATGCGCATGTCGAGCGCAGCGCGTGACAGCACCAGCGCGTCGTTGAGTCCCTGCTTCACTTCGACGCGGAACCAGCTGTCGATGCCCCGGTTCAGGAATTCGAGCGAGAACAGATAGACGATCAGCAGCGGCGCCACCACGAGTGCGCCGAAGATGCCCACCGTCCGCGCAGTCAGACGCGACCCCGGCACGTGTTCGCGGTAATCGCGAAGAAGCTGCCACAGTTTCCGCGCGAGCAGCGCAATGAGCGTGATCACGCCCACGATGTTCAGCAGCAGGATCCACGGCTGCAGGCGGCCGAAGAGAACGGAGTTCTGCGCGCTTTTTGCGAGCAGCAGCAGTGCGCCGGCCAGACCCAGCACCCACACCGCGGCCAGCGCGTAGCGTCCGGGCTTCTTCAGCGTGGCAGGGACCATGCGTACCACTCGCTCGCACGGTGCCAGTCATCGGACCAGAACATGATCCGTCGCAGCGCATCGGGAAGGTGGCCGCGACGGATGCCGGCACGCACGCTGACCCGGTAGCGCGCCTCGTTCGAAAGCTGCGGCTCCACCAGGATCGGCACGCCGTCAATGGCGCCGAGTGCCGCCAGCGCCTCCTCGAGCGTCGGAAAGCTCCGCTGGATGCCGCTGCGGACATCACGCACGACGTAACGGTCACTCACGGTATGGAAGGAGAGCTCACGGCGCAGGGTGATCGATACGACCTCCGCGTCGAACCAGAAGCGCCGCTCGCGGGCGACGCTGACATCGAGATCGGCCAGCAGCACACTGCCATCGTGCAGGGCGGTGCGAATCTCGTCGTTGACCGGATACTGTACGCGGGCATGCAGCTCGAAGACGCCACCACCCACGCTGATATAGGCCGAGCGTACCGCGAGCACGCCGTCGAGCACGTCCGCCCGCACGACTGCCACGCATGCCAGCAGTGCCGCGGCAGCCGCGCTCCACGCGCTGCACAGGATCGCCCTGGTCCATCTTCGCGCTGTCATGCCGTCGTCCCGGCGGCCTTCTCGAGACAAGCATAATAGAAGCCATCGGTGTCCGCTTCGGCGCCCGGGAGCAGCTGCATGCCGTGGCGGGCAGGGACCGCACCCGGCGGAACAGGCACGGCAGCGGGCCATGCAAGCACCCGGGCCGTGCGTTCCGACGCGAGCAGCCCGCCGATGACCGCGTCGTTTTCGACCCTGAGCAACGAACAGGTCGAATAGACCAGGCGTCCGCCGGCGGCGAGCCGTGCGAAGCAGCTACGGAGGATCGAGAGCTGGGTGGCAGCGAGTACCGCGGGATCGTCCTCGCGCCGCAGGAGTTTGATGTCCGGGTGACGTCGGATGACACCCGTCGCCGAGCAGGGCGCATCGACCAGGATACGATCGAAGGGCGCACCGCGCAGTGCCTCACTGTCGCGGGGATCGCGCAGATCGGCATGCACGCACTGCGCCTCGCGCCCGAGACGCTCGAGATTCGCGCGCACCCGCGCAAGTCGCGCACTGTCGCTGTCGACGGCCACGAGCACCGCGAGCCCGGGCGTGTGCTCCAGCAGATGGCCGGTCTTGCCGCCCGGCGCGGCGCAGGCATCCAGTACGCGCATCCCCGGCTGCGCATCGAGGAGCGGGGCCGCGAGCTGCGCTCCCGCATCCTGCACCGACACCCGGCCTTCCGGGAAGCCTGGCAGATCCGCGACATTCATGGGGCGAATCAGCTCGACCGCCGAGTCACGCCAGGTGAGACAGCGGGCAGCGATGTCCGCACCGGCAAGCTCCCGGACGTACTCCGGAGCGGAGCCACGCTGCAGATCGACCCGCAGCGTCATCGGCGCCTGCACGTTGTTCGCCTCCAGCACGCGCGCGGCCTGCCCGGGCCAGTCGCGCCCGATTGCGTCCACGAGCCACGGCGGATGTGCGGTGCGCGCAGCCATGTCGGCGTCCACGCGCGCCAGGAGCACCGCCCGTCCGGCGGCGAAGCGGCGCAGCACGGCGTTGACCAGCCCCGCCAGATGCGCATGACCGAGTGCGCGCGACGCATCGACAGCGAGGTGCACACTCGAGTGCACGGCGCTGCGCGAGTATTCGATCTGGTGGGCCCCCACGATGAGCAGTGCATGCACGGGCGGCGGCAGTTCGAAGGCCGGGCGCGCGAGGAGTGCGCCAATGGCCGGCGCGAGCCGCAGATACCAGCGCAGCGTGCCGAGGGCAACGGCACGCATGGCAGCGCGCTCGGGCGACGGACTGATCCCGGCGAGCACCGCGTCGGCCGAGCGGCCTTCGGCAGCCACTGCAGCGACCGCGCGGGCGGCGGTCGCCAGCGTACCCGCCCCGGGCGCGAGCCTCGTGCGCGGCGGGGGCGGCTTCATCCCAGACGCGCTCCGTCGAGCGGGCAACCACTCGCGAGCTCGCGTGGCGTCATGCGACGGCGGCCGGCGCGCTGCAGCTCGTGGATCGCCAGCACGCCCGATCCGCAGACGACGAGCAGGGCGTCGTCCCGGAGTCCGAGCACGGTACCGGCCGCGGGAGCGGCATCGCTGCGCGGATCGGCAGGCTCACGGCGCGTCCCTTCTTCCAGGGCCTCCGCGCGCCAGATGCGCAGCTGCTCACCCGCGAGGCGCGTCTCGGCCACGGGCCAGAGATCGAAGGCGCGCACCTGGCGGGCAATCGCCGGCGCCTCGCGGTTCCAGTCGATCAGCCCTTCGCTCTTGTCGATCTTGTGTGCATAGCACGCGCCCGCGTCCGGCTGCGGCCGGGGCTCGAGCGTACCCGTCACCAGGCCGTCCAGTGCCTCCAGCAGCGCTTCCGCACCGAGTACCGCCAGCCGGTCGTGCAGCCGCGAGGCCGTCGTCTCACGGTCGATCGATTCACGCCGCTGCAGCAGGATCGGCCCGGTATCGAGACCGGCATCCATCTGCATGATCGTGACGCCACTCTCGCGATCGCCTTCGAGAATCGCCCGCTGGATGGGCGCTGCACCGCGCCAGCGCGGCAGGAGTGACGCGTGGACATTCACGCACCCGAGGCGTGGCAGCGTGAGGACCGTGACCGGCAGGATCAGTCCATAGGCCACGACCACCAGCACATCCGGCCGCCAAGAGCGCAGCTCGTCGACGGCCTCGACGGCTTTCAGGCTCTTCGGCTGCGCCACGGGCCACGCCCGTGCGAGTGCCTCCTGCCTGACCGGACTCGGCGCGAGCCGCCGGCCCCGACCGGCCGCGCGATCAGGCTGCGTGAGGATTCCGACGATCCTGTGGCGCGACGCCGCGAGCGCCCGCAAGGGGGGCAATGCAAACTCCGGCGTGCCGGCAAACGCGACGCGCAGACCTGTCACATGGGCCGGCCGCAGCAGGCGCCAGGGTCAGAGCGCACGTGCGGCCACGGGCGTCGAGCCGCCGTGTGCGGCACGTTCCCTGCGGTCCTTCTCGAGCTTCTTGCGGATGCGCTCACGCTTCAGCTCGGAGAGATAATCAACAAACAGGCGGCCGTCGAGGTGGTCCATCTCATGCTGTAGGCAGACTGCCAACAAGCCCTCGAACCCGGCCTCATGGAAAGTGCCGTTCTGGTCCTGGTAGCGCACGCGCACGCTCGCGGCGCGATCCACCTCGTCGAAAATCCCCGGCACGGAGAGGCAGCCCTCTTCCATCGTGCCGACGCCTTCCCGCGCGAGAATCTCCGGGTTGGCAAACACGAGCGGCTGGTCCCGGTCGGCAGAAACGTCGATGACGAGGAGGCGCTGGTGCACATCGACCTGGGTTGCCGCCAGTCCGATGCCGGGCGCGGCATACATGGTCTCGAGCATGTCGCCAATGAGCGTGCCGAGTGCTGCATCGAAGTCCACGACCGGAGAGGCCTTGGTTCGGAGCCGGGTATCGGGGTATTCGAGGATCGTGAGCTTCGCCATGGTACGGTCGCCATATCTCGTGCTTTGGACACGGAAATGCTGCTAATGTTCTTTCCTCGCTCGCATTTTCCGGTCCCGTCGGTGCCAGACTCGTGCGCCGGTCGTGATCAAGTGCACAAAGCTGCAATTGAGTCGTGCGCCCGCAACCGGCCAGCGATTATAACATCCAGGTCGCTTGCCCCACCCGGCTCAGAGGAGTGGAGGATGGTCTCTAATCAGACACTTACGGCCCGAGATCACTGGGCTCGCGCAGGCGCGTGCGCACTGCTCGTGGCACTCTGCGGCTGCTCGAGCTGGAGAGGGCAGGATGGCCGTGCAGCCACCGTCCCTGTCGCGCATCCGCCGACCGCCGAAGCGCCTGCCGCCGAACAGGACCTGACCGCCACAGAGGCGGCCGTCGACGAACCTGCAACGTCCGCCCCGGCCGCGGAAGCTCCTTCGACCGGCGGGCCTGAGCTTCTGCCCTCGGCACCGAAGAGCTACACGGTGCAGCGCGGCGACACGCTGTGGGGGCTCGCCTCCATGTACCTGCGCGATCCCTGGCTGTGGCCCGAGATCTGGTACGTCAACCCGCAGATCGAGAACCCCCATCTCATCTATCCCGGAGATGTGCTCACGCTGGCGCAGGGGGCGGATGGCCGCCCGCAGGTGCAGCTCGAGCGCGGCGGTGCGGCACGGCTCGAGCCGCGGCTGCGCAGCTCGCCGCTCGAAGGGCCGATCGCCACCATTCCCTACCAGGCTATCGCGGCCTTCCTTTCCCGCCCGACCGTGCTCGAAAAGGACGAGATTCGCGAGGCACCACACGTCCTCGCGCTGCGCGGCGGTCATATGGTCGGTGGCGCGGGCCAGGAGATCTACGTCAGCAAGCTTGCGGCCGCAGACAAGTCCCGTTTCCTCGTGTACCACATCGGCGAGAAGCTGCGGGATCCCGAGACCGGGGACGTCCTCGGCTACCAGGCGGTGTACACGGCTACGGCAACGGTCAACGATGCCGGCGCACCGGCCAAGGCCATGCTGAGCGAGTCAGCGCGCGAGACGCTCGAGGGCGACCGGCTGATCGCCGGTGATCGAGACACGCCTGCAAACCTCAACCCCCGCGCACCCGAGCGGAATGTGCGCGGGCAGATCATTTCGGTCGTGGACGGTGTGGCGCTCATCGGCCAGTACCAGGTCGTGGTGATCAACCGCGGCCAGCGTCACGGCATCGAACCCGGTCATGTGCTGGCGGTGGACCAGGCCGGCCCGGTGGTGCGCGACCGCGACGCGGGCAGGCTCGGGATGCACGTGAGCGGCGCCTTCGCACCACGCGTACGCCTGCCGGACGAGCGGGCCGGCACCCTGCTGGTCTTCAAGACCTTCGACCGCATGAGCTACGGACTCATCGTCCGTGCCGAAAACGCCATCCACGTCGCCGATCGTGTTCGCAATCCCTGAGTTCGCCCGGGGCCGCCGGCGCTGATTCCGTCGCGTATGCCCAGATAGCGAGTGTGCCCGGCGACGCGCGGTCGCCGTATGCTCTGAGCGATGGACGACCTTCGCACGGCCGCTGTGCTCGGACGCGCCCCCCGCCTGGCGGCCGCGACACTGCGGGCACTCGCCGGCCAGGGCGGCCGCCCGGAGGAACTGCTCCGAATGCGCCGGGCGGAGCTGCACGCGCTCGGAGTGCATGAAGAAACCGCGCAAGCCCTGCTTGCACCCGACGACGCCGCCATCGCCGCAGACGTCGCCTGGCTGGAAAAGACAACCGATGTGCACCCATTGCTCGCACACGAGGACGCATATCCTCCGCTGCTTGCCGAGATCCGGGACGCACCGCCCGTGCTGTTCGTGCGCGGCAGCATCGCTGCCCTCTCGAGCCCGCAGCTCGCCATCGTCGGCTCGCGCAACCCCACGACAACCGGCCGCAGCACCGCCCGCGAATTCGCTCGCTGGTTCGCTGAGGCGGGACTCACGATCACCAGCGGGCTCGCCCTCGGCATCGACGCCGCGAGCCATGCCGGAGCCCTTGCCGGCGGCGGACTCACAGTGGCTGTCTGCGGGACGGGGCTCGACAGCGTCTATCCGCCCGAGAATGCGGCGCTGGCCGAGCGCATCGTCGCAAGCGGCGCACTCGTCTCGGAACTGCCCCCACGTTCTCCTCCCCTGAGGCACCACTTCCCGCGCCGCAACCGCCTGATCAGCGGGCTCGCCCATGGCGTGCTCGTCGTCGAGGCCGCCCGCGGCAGCGGCTCGCTGCACACCGCCCGGGCGGCCGGGGAGCAGGGCCGCGAGGTCTTCGCGATCCCGGGGTCGATCCACAGCCCGCTGTCCCGCGGTTGCCACAAGCTGATTCGCGAGGGCGCCAAGCTTGTCGAAGAAGCCGCCGATGTGCTCGCCGAGCTGAAAATTTCACTCATTTCTCAGTCACTTGCGCACGCCGGGCGGCCGCCTGACCCAACGTCGCCGCAGAGCGACGAGTTGGACAAGGATTATAAAATCCTGTTAGATGCCCTCGGCTTCGAACCGGCCGGCATCGATTCTCTCGTCGAGCGCACGAGCCTGCCGAGTGAATCGGTAGCCTCGATGCTGCTCATCCTGGAGCTCGAGGGTCGGGTCGAGCCGCGTCCCGGTGGTCGTTACTGCCGCACTCCTCCTGCCACGTGACCGCAGGCTGGCCTTGGCTCCTGCAGCGGCTCGTTTGTGAAAAATGGCTGAAAACCTGGTCATCGTCGAATCGCCTGCCAAGGCGAAAACGATCAAGAAATACCTCGGCAAGGATTTCGAGGTCCTGGCCTCCTACGGACACGTCCGTGACCTCGTGCCAAAGGAGGGCGCGGTCGACCCCGAGCGCGGCTTTGCGATGCAGTATCGGGCGCTCGAGAAAAACGAGCCTCGCGTCGAAGCCATCGCGCGCGCCCTGAAGAAGTCCCGGGCGCTCTACCTGGCGACCGACCCCGACCGCGAGGGCGAGGCAATCTCCTGGCATCTCCATGAGATGCTCGGGGAGCGCGGCGCCCTCGACGGCAAGCGCGTGCACCGCGTCGTGTTCTACGAGATCACCAGGAACGCCATCCGCGAGGCGATCAACGAGCCGCGTGATCTGTCGATGGATCTGGTCAACGCACAGCAGGCGCGCCGGGCGCTCGACTATCTCGTCGGCTTCAACCTCTCGCCACTGCTGTGGAAGAAGGTGCTGCCCGGCCTCTCGGCGGGGCGCGTGCAGAGCCCCGCGCTGCGGATGATCTGCGAGCGCGAGGAGGAAATACAGGCCTTCCAGACGCGCGAGTACTGGACGATCGACGCCACCGGCGAGCACGTCCGACAGCAGTTCCCGCTGCGCCTGGTGGAGTATCGCGGCGAGAAGGTCGAGCAGTTCAGCTTCGTGAACGAGGCTCAGGCCCGCGAAGTCGAGCGCGCGCTGCACGAGGCGGCGCACGACGGACCGGGCGGTCGAGAGTTGCTGACGGTGCTCGCCGTCGACCGCAAGCAGCGGCGGCGCAACCCCGCGCCACCCTTCACCACCTCGACGCTGCAGCAGGAGGCGGCGCGCAAGCTCGGCTTCTACGCGAGGCGCACGATGCAGCTCGCCCAGAAACTCTACGAGGGCGTCGACATCGGCGAGGGCGCCATCGGCCTCATCACCTACATGCGCACCGACTCCGTGGCGCTCGCCGCCGAGGCCGTGCAGGAGATGCGCTCGGTGGCCGCGCGCCTCTACGGCGGCGACTCCGTCGCGGAAGAGCCGCGCATCTACCGCACGAAGTCAAAGAACGCGCAGGAGGCTCACGAGGCAATCCGCCCGACTTCCGCGGCGATCACGCCCGCCCAGGTCGAAGGCAGGCTGGACGATGACCTCTTCAGACTCTACTCCCTCATCTGGAAGCGCGCGGTCGCATGCCAGATGGCCGCCGCCGTCTACGACACCGTTGCAGTCGACCTGCTGGCCGGCGCCACGGAACACGGAGACGCAGCGACGCGGATCGCGGCTGCGCAGCGCCACATCCTGCGTGCCAACGGCTCGACGCTCGTCAAGCCCGGCTACATCGCCGTCTACCAGGAGGGTCATGACGACGCCGCCGAGGATGACAGCGATCATATTCTGCCGCCCATGCAGGAAGGCGACCGCGTCGCGCTGGCAGCCATCACGCCCGCGCAGCACTTCACCGAGCCGCCACCGCGCTACTCGGAGGCTTCGCTCGTCAAGGCACTCGAGGAGCACGGCATCGGCCGGCCGTCGACCTATGCCTCGATCATCTCGCGCCTGCAGGACGTCAAGTACGTCGAGATGGAAAACCGGCGCTTCGTGCCGACCGATATCGGCAAGATCGTTAATCGCTTCCTGACGCAGTTCTTCCATCGCTACGTCGAGTACGGCTTCACCGCCGCGATGGAAGACGAGCTCGACGCGGTCTCGCGCGGCGAAGAGAACTGGACGATCCCGCTCGGCAAGTTCTGGAAGCCCTTCATCGAACTCGTCGAGAAGACGGAAAAGAACGTCACACGCGAGCAGGTCGCCCAGGCGCGTGAAATCGGCACCGATCCTGCCTCCGGCAAGCCGGTCACGGTGCGCATGGGCCGCTTCGGGCCCTTCGTGCAGATCGGCACGAAGGACGACGAGGAAAAACCACGGTTCGCCGGGCTGCGCCCCGGGCAGAAGATGGACAGCATCACGCTCGAGCAAGCGCTCGTGCTCTTCGAGCTGCCGAGGAGACTCGGGCTCACGCCCGAGGGCGACCCCGTCGACGCCAACGTCGGACGCTTTGGTCCTTACGTGAAATACGGCAGCAAGTATGCCTCACTGAAGGATGACGACCCCTACACGATCACGCTCGAGCGCGCACTCGAAGTCATCCGGCTGAAGAAGGAAGCCGATGCGAACCGCATCATTCTGGACTTCGCGGACGAGGGCATCCAGGTGCTGCACGGCCGCTATGGGCCCTACATCACCGATCGTAGAAAGAACGCGAGGGTCCCGAAGGACCGCGATCCGCACACCCTGACACGCGAGGAGTGTCGTGCACTGCTCGCCGCTGCACCGGAGCGCGGTCGCGGACGCTTCGGGCGTGGGCGCAAACCCGCCACCGCTGCCGAGGCATCGTCCGGCACCACACCGTCACCCCCGGGGACGACACCCGCGAAGCCGCCTGCCACCGCGGCGCGAACCCGCACGAAGAAGCCACGCAGCCCGCAGCCGCCGGGGCGCGAACGGGCGCCAGCGCCTGCCGCGTCCCCGGCCCGCGCACGGCGACCGAAGCCCCTCACTCGCAACGTCGTCAAGAAGAAATCACGCGCGAAGCGGCCCTCGGCCCGAAAGCGCGCCTGACGCATCCCGCTCGCGCGGCCGCGCATCGCCGGACGGCACGCAGCCTGCACCCGGTGCTCGGTTGAATTCGCGTCGAGCCGGGAGTACCGTCGGCTCGAGACGCACTCCGCAGCAAGTACACAAGAAACGGGGAGTTCCAGACGTGTCCAGGTACAGGTTCGCGGCCTTCCTCGCCCCGGCCATCGCCATTGCCAGCACGCTCGTCGCACTGCCCGTCGCAGACAGCGCAACGAAGCCGGAAGACGGGATCGTCGACGCCTCACGTCTCGCGCTCCCGGTGCCGCGCACCACCGGGAAGCTCGACGCAGCACTCGCCAGGGCGTCCGGGCCAGTCGATGTCGTCGTGCAGCTCGCAGGCGTGCCTCTCGCGATCGCCAACGGCGAGAACGCGCACCGGGAAGGTGGCCGGCTCGGACGCGCGGCACAGATGACACACTCTGCGGAGCTGAGTCGCACACAGTCGGCGCTGCTCACCCGGATCGCAGCCCTCGGTGGCCGAGAGATTGCCCGCCTGCGCATCGCCTACAACGCGGTGATCGTGCGTGTCGATGCCGCGAAGCTCGCGGAAATCGCCCGCCAGCCGGAGGTCCTGACGCTCCGACCGGTGGGTGAGTACCGGACCAGCCTCGAAGACACGGTGCCCTACATCGGCGCCTCCGCCGCGCAGCAGGCGGGCTTCGACGGACGGGGCGTGAAGGTGGCTGTACTCGATTCCGGAATCGACTACACCCACCGGAATCTCGGCGGAGCCGGCACGCGCGCCGCCTACGAAGCCGCGTACGGTACGGGTCCGGCCGATTCACGCAATACCTCGCTCGACGGACTCTTCCCCACGAGCAAGGTCGTGGGCGGCTACGATTTCGTCGGCGAAGCATGGTCCGGGGGCGCCGACTCACCTCCCCTCGCTCCCGATCCGGATCCGATTGATTTCGACGGGCACGGCACGCATGTCGCTGACATCATCGGCGGGCGCAGCGCCGACGGCAGCCACGTCGGCGTGGCGCCCGGCGTGAGTCTCTATGCCGTGAAGGTGTGCAGTGCCGTGTCCACCGCCTGCAGCGGCGTGGCACTCCTGCAGGGCATGGAGTTCGCGCTCGATCCGGACGGCGACGGCAGCATGGACGACGCGGTAGACGTCATCAACCTGTCTCTCGGTTCACCGTACGGCCAGAAGGAGGACGACCTCGGCTTCGCTGCGGCCAATGCCGTGCGTGCCGGCGTGATTGTCGTCGCATCCGCAGGCAATAACGGAGATCGCCCGTACGTCACGAGCTCGCCCGGCTCCACGCCCGAGGTGATCAGCGTCGCCCAGACCCGGATGCCCGCGGCTGTGGCCATCCCGCTCAGGATCGATTCGCCGGCATCCATTGCCGGCATCTACCCGAACACGGCCACCCTAGACTGGGCACCGATCGGTCCGGGTGTCTCGGGCAGTGTCGCCTACGTCGGGCGCGGCTGCCGCGACGACGAAACCACCGCGGACATCGAGCCGA
The DNA here is from genome assembly GCA_016707425.1 of Gammaproteobacteria bacterium. Taxonomy (GTDB): domain Bacteria; phylum Pseudomonadota; class Gammaproteobacteria; order Steroidobacterales; family Steroidobacteraceae; genus JADJHU01. The sequence continues at coordinate 612,375 of JADJHU010000015.1, read as the reverse complement.
CCGACCCCTACCTCGCCGATCCGGTCGGGCGGATCGCACTCATCGACCGCGGCGCCTGCGCGATCAGCGTGAAAGTGGATCGCGCGGCGAAAGCAGGTGCCACAGGTGTGCTCATCGGACTCGTGGACACCGGCGATGCCGTGACCTTCGCCCAGGGTGGCGGCAAGGTCTTCGTGCCCACGATCGTCATCATTCAGTCCTACGCGAATCTGATCAAGGCCCATGTCGACGCGCCGGTCCGCGTGTCGATCACGCCGGCGAATGCCGTGCCGCTCACGGGCAGCATGGCCGACAGCTCTTCGCGTGGCCCGGGTTACAGCTTCAATCAGATCAAGCCGGATATCGGTGCGCCGGGCGCCTCGATATCCGCCGTGGCGGGCACGGGCCGCGGGGAAGCGCCTTTCGGGGGCACATCGGGCGCTGCACCGGTGGTGTCCGGGGCCGCAGCGATCCTCGCACAGGCCTACCCGCAGCGCTCACCGGCGGCAATCAGGTCGCTGCTGATGAACACAGCCGATACGCAGGTTTTCGTCAATCCCGCGATCAGGCCCGGCGCACTCGCACCCATCACCCGCATCGGTGCCGGCGAGGTGCGCATCGACCAGGCGCTCGCCAGCAGCACTGCCGCGTGGGACGCACACCAGCGCACGGCGAGCCTCTCGTTCGGTTACCAGCCCACGTACGAGAAGATCACAGTGCGTCGCCAGGTGCGTGTCCGCAACTACGACCGCAAGGCGCGCAGCTACCGGATCACGACCGCCTTCCGGTATGCGAACGACGCCGCGAGCGGCGCAGTGGCACTCGATGTGCCCGCGAAGATCCTGGTTCCGGCGAATGACAGCAGGGACTTCGACGTCCGCGTGACCATCGATCCGCGTCGCCTTCCGGTCTGGACGCTGAACGGCGGTGCACGCGGCGGTGACGGCTTCCGCCTGGAGGGCGTGGAATTCGACGGCTACATCTCCATCGCCGATGAGCGTGACGACATCCATCTCGCATGGCATGTCCTTCCGCATCGTGCGGCCGGGGTCAGGGCGGTCGGCAGGCAGATTCCCGTCAGCGCAAGGCGGCCGGGGGTCCTCGCGCTCGTGAATCAGAGCGGGGTGCTCGACGGCCGCGTCGACGTGTTCTCACTGCTCGGAACGAGTCCCCGCATCCCGCGCGCCGCGCTTCCGGGCCCGGGCGACAACCTCGCAGTGGTCGATCTCGCAGCCGTCGGCGCGCGGCTCGTCGGCATCGGCGGGGGAGCTTACGGGCTGCAGTTCGCAGTCAGCACTTACGGGCAGAGGGCGCATCCGGCATATCCGGGAGGCTTCGAGATCGATATCGACACGAACGGCGACGGCGAAGCCGACTGGTACGTGTTCAACGCCGAGGACGGCGCCTTCGGCTCGAGCGGTCGGACACTCATCTACGTCCAGGAGGCAGGAAGCACGACGGCATCGGCCTATTTCTACGCGGATGCGGATCTCGACTCGGCGAACATGATCCTGACGGTGCCGCTTGCCGCACTCGGGCTCACCTCTGCCTCGCAGATCACCTTCGACGTGCTGGCCTATGACAACTACTTCACGGGCAGCGTCACCGACGCGATCCGGGGGCTCACCTGCACGCCGGGACTGCCGCGCTTCGCGGCGGCCGGGCCACCAGGAGGCACCGTGCGAGCAGGCCTCACGTCGGCATTGAAGGTCGAGGCCATTGACGGCGGAACCGTGGCATCGCCCTCTCAGTCGGGCCTGCTCCTGCTCTATCGCGACGCGTTGTCGGGCTACGAAGCCGAGGCGATCGGGGTGATCCTCCTGAAGCCCGGGAAATGAACCCGGCCCGGCCGGTCGTCGCGTGAAGTATCGTCACAGCTTCCACGCCGGCAATTTCGCCGATGTTCACAAGCATGTCACGCTCGTCGCCCTGATGCAGGCGCTGCAGCGGAAGGCGAAGGGTCTCCTCTACGTCGATACGCATGCCGGCAGCGGATTCTACGAACTGTCGCGGGAAGGGTCTGCTGCGGCCGAATGGCGCAGCGGCATCGGGCGGCTGCGCGATGTGCAGGAGGGCGTGGCGGCGCCAGAGATTGCCGCCTACCTGGACACACTGGGCGCACTCGATCGACGCCTCGGCGGTCGAGGCGGATACCCGGGATCTCCGCTCATCGCGGGGCAGCTCCTGCGCACGCAGGACCGCGGCGTGGCCTTCGAGCGACAGGCGAAGGAAGCGGCGGCACTGCGCATGACCGCGGCGCCGATGCCGCGCCTGCGCGTCGAGGCAGGTGACGGCTTCCAGGGGCTGCGCGCGGTGCTGCCGCCTCCGGAGCGGCGCAGTCTCGTGCTCGTCGATCCGCCCTACGAGGAGAGCACCGCGGACTTCGCGCGTGTGACGACCGCACTCGACGACGCATTGCAGCGCTTCGAAACGGGCGTGCTGATGGTGTGGTATCCGATCAAGCAGCAGCGTGAAACCGCCGCGTGGCGAGCCACTCTCGAGGCGCACATCGTACGGCCGTTGCTGCATGCGGAGTTGCGACTCTACGCCGCCGACTCCCGCGCATCACTGAACGGCTCCGGGCTCGTGATCGTCAACCCGCCCTACCTCCTGGCGGAGCGCATGCGCGAATGGCTGCCGGCGCTCTACGCACAGCTCGCCGTCGATGCGCGCGGCGGCGTGACCGTGCGCGAGCGCGAAGCGCGCACCGGCACACGCTGAGCCGGTGTGCGAACGGTGATCCCTGCGGTATAAGTTCCGGGTCGACCCCGGTACCCACCATGCAGGACAGAAAGACATGAGCGGCGAACCCGACCAGTACGGGGTCATCGGACATCCCGTCAGCCACAGCTGGTCGCCGTTCATCCACGGACTGTTTGCGCGGCAGACGGGACAGTCGATGAGCTACCGGCTCTACGACGCACCGCCCGGGCGCTTCCGGTCCTGCGCGCTGGAGTTCTTCGCGGGCGGCGGACTCGGCCTGAACGTCACCGTGCCCCACAAGGCGGCCGCGGCCGAGCTTGCCAACGAGCTCACGCCACGCGCCGAGCGGGCCGGTGCCGTCAACACGCTCGCGCTCCAGGGGGATCACCGCCTGCTCGGCGACAATACCGACGGCGCGGGCCTCGTGCGCGACCTGCGCAGCAACCTCGGGATCGAGCTCATCGCCAGCCGGCTGCTCCTCCTCGGTGCTGGAGGTGCGGCGCGCGGCGTGCTCGCACCACTGCTCGCACTCGAGCCGGCGGAGATCGTGATCGCCAACCGCACGGCCGCCCGCGCACGCGAGCTCGCGCAGCGCTTCGCCTCGCTCGGACCGGTGACAGGTTGCGGCTTCGGCGACATCCCGGTCCGGCCCTTCGATCTGGTCATCAATGCCACGGCGTCGAGCCTGCAGGGCGGCACACCGGATGTGCCGCCGCGCATCCTCGGACGGGAGACGGTCTGCTACGACATGGCCTACGGCAGGGCCGAGACGCCCTTCGAGCTCTGGGCCCGTGAGCACGGGTGCATGCGTACGCACCAGGGCTGGGGGATGCTGGTGGAGCAGGCCGCCGAATCGTTCTATCTCTGGCGCGGCATGCGACCTGCCACGGCACCGGTGCTCGCGGCCCTGCGGTCCAGGGCCGCTCACAGCTGACGCATCGTCACGAATTCCTCGGCACTCGTGGGGTGAATCGCCACCGTGTCGTCGAAGTCACGCTTGCGTGCTCCCATGCGTACGGCCACGGCAAATCCCTGGAGCATTTCGTCGGCACCGGGACCGATCACGTGGCAGCCCACGATGCGCTCCTCGGATCCGACGGTGACGAGCTTCATCTCCGTTCGCGGCTTGTGCGCCGTGAGCGCGTGGTACATGGGGACGAAACTCGAACGGTACACGCGCACCGCATCGTCGCCGTGACGGGCGCGCGCTTCGATCTCCGTGAGCCCCACGGTACCGATCGGCGGATGACCGAAAATCACCGTGGGGATGCACGTGTAGTCGAGCCGCCGGTCTGCCTGGCCGCCGAACAGCCGATCGGCGAGCCGGCGCCCCGCAGCGATCGCCACGGGCGTCAGCGCCGCGCGGCCGGTGACGTCGCCTACGGCATAGATGCCGGGCACGTTGCTGGCCTGCCAGGCATCGGTGCGGACGAAGCCGAGCGCGTGACGCGTGACGCCAGCCATCTCGAGGCCCAGATCCGAGGTGAGCGGCTCGCGCCCGATCGCCCAGATCAGGGCATCGACGGCTCCGACCGTGCGACCATCGGCCAGCGAGAGGTCGAGTGCGCCTTCGGCCTCGCGCGACAGCGATTCCGGAACGCCCTGGGTGACCAGCTCGACGCCCGCCTCACGCAGCATGGCGAGTGCGCTCTCTGCGAGCATCGCATCGAAGCCCCGCAGGACGTGGCCGTGACGCAGCACCAGCGTCGTTCTCGAGCCTAGCGCGGCAAAGATGCCAGCCAGCTCGACAGCGATGTAGCCACTGCCGACGAGCGCGACACGCTCCGGACGATGCGCCAGTTCGAAGAATCCGTCCGAGGTAATGCCGAGCCCTGCCCCCGGCACATCAGGTCTCATAGGCCGTCCGCCCGTGGCGAGCACGATGTGCGGCGCGCTGATACGGCGCCCTCCGACCTCGATGGCCCCAGGGCCCGCGAGCCGCGCATGGCCGCGGACGAGCTCGACCTTGCGCCGCTCCAGATTGCGCTCGTAGATGCCGTTCAGCCGCACGACATAGTCGTCCCGCCCCCGTTTCAGCGCAGCCCAGTCATGGCCCCGGAGATCCACGGAGAATCCATACTCCGGTGCATCGCGGATGGCCTGTGCAAGTCCGGCCGCGTTCCACATGACCTTCTTCGGCACGCACCCGACGTTGACGCAGGTGCCGCCGAGCCGCCCCGATTCCGCCAGCAGAACGCGCGCGCCGTGGTCTGCGGCCCGCTGTGCGCAGGCGAGGCCGCCGCTGCCACCGCCGACGACGAGCAGATCGAAGTCCTGTTTCATGGAGGGCCTGCGATGCAAGGAGAGACGGACCGAATGTAGCGCAAACGCGCGACGGAGATGGCCCTGCGCGGCCTGGGTGCCTGCGCACCCCAGGACCGCCGCGTCCGCGTTGAATTTTCCGGGTCTTCCCGCGGAGAATGCCGCTTTGGATCCGGCAATGACACGTATGGAAAACCCGCTACTCGTCCAGGAGGGGCTGCCCCGCTTCCCGAGCATCCGCCCTGAGCACATCGAGCCGGCGCTTCGCGAGGTGCTCTCAGCCAACAGGGCACGCATCGAGAGCATCGGCAGGACGACAGAGCCGGCCTTTGCGACCGTCGTGGAGCCACTCGAAGAGCTGCGGCACCGTCTGGCACGTGTCTGGTCGCCCGTGAGCCATCTCCATGCGGTGCTCGACTCCGAGGCGCTGCGCACGGCCTACAATGCCTGTCTCCCGCTGCTCTCCGACTACCACACGGATCTCGCCCAGAGCGAGACTCTGTATCGGGCCCATGTGCACATCGCCGGGCACGAAGGCCCCAGGCTCGATCCCACTCAGAAGTGCCTGCTCCAGCACGCCCTGCGCGACTTCCGGCTCGCGGGTGTGGCGCTCGATGCGGGACGCAAGGATCGCTTCAAGGCGGTGATGCTCGGACTCACCCGGCTCGGAGCACGCTTCGAGGAAAACGTGCTCGACGCGACCAACGGCTGGACCCGGCACGTGCGCGATGCCGCGGAGCTGCGCGGGCTGAACGAGGCCATCGTCGAGCAGGCGCGCCGCCGGGCCCACGAGAACCGCCTCGACGGCTGGGTCCTGGCACTCGATCAGCCCACCTATGTCGCCGTCGTCACCGACGCCGAGTCCCGGCCACTGCGCCGCGAGTTTTACGAGGCCTGGACCACACGGGCCTCCGATCGGGGACCGGGCGCCGGGCGCTGGGACAACAGCCGCGTCATCGAGGATATCCTGCAGCTGCGTCACGAGGCCGCGTGCCTGCTCGATTTTCCGAACTTCGCCGACTACGCGCTGGCCACCCGCATGGCGCGCTCCGTTCCCGAGGTGCTCGCTTTCCTCGAGGAGCTCGCGCAGGCCGCACGTCCGGCAGCGCTGCGGGAATTCACCGAGCTCACGCAGTTCGCGGGCCATGAACTGGCCGCATGGGACGTCGGCTTCCATGCCGAGCGGCTGCAGCGCAGCCGCTTCTCGGTCTCCCAGGAAGAACTGCGGCCATACTTCCCCCTGCCGCGCGTGCTCGAGGGACTGTTCGGCACGGCCGAGAAACTCTTCGGCGTGCGCATCCGCGAGCGCACGGGCGCTCCGCTCTGGCATCCGGATGCGCGCTTCTTCGAGATCCACGACTCCGGGGGCAAGGCCGTCGGCAGCTTTTTCCTCGATGCCTACGCACGCCCTCACAAGCGTAGCGGTGCCTGGATGGACGAATGCATCGGCCGCAAGGCGCTCGCGGGCGGCAGCGCGACCCCCGTGGCCTACCTCGTCTGCAACTTCCTGCCGCCCGGCAACGGCCACCCCGCCCTGCTCACGCACGACGACGTGGTGACCCTGTTCCACGAATTCGGTCACGGCCTGCACCACCTTCTCACGCGCGTGCCCTATCCGAGCCTGGCCGGCATCAATGGCGTTGCCTGGGATGCCGTCGAGTTGCCCAGTCAGTTCTTCGAGAACTACGCCTGGCACCCCGAGGTGCTCGCACGCATCTCGGCGCACGTCCAGACCGGCGCGCCACTGCCGGCCGACACGCAGGCGCAGCTGATCGCCACGCGCAGCTTCCATGCGGGACTGCAGACGCTGCGGCAGATCGAGTTCGCGATTTTCGATTTCCGGCTGCACGCCGAATACGATCCGGCCCGCGGCGGACGTGTGCAGCAGGTTCTCGACGAGGTGCGCCGCCGCTACGCCGTCGTGCCGGTGCCCGAGTGGAACCGCTTCGCCCACAACTTCGGACACGTCTTCGCGGGCGGCTATGCAGCGGGCTACTACAGCTACAAGTGGGCCGAAGTGCTCGCAGCAGATGCCTTCTCGGCCTTCGAGGAAACGAGCGTCTTCGACCGCGTCACGGCACAGCGCTTCCTCGACAGCATCCTCTCGCGCGGTGGCAGTCGCGACCCACTCGAGGGCTTCATCGAGTTCCGCGGTCGCAAGCCCGACATCCGCCCGCTGCTGCGCCAGCACGGCATCGCAGCCTGAACCTGGCGTCCGGTCTGCTACGGCTGCCGCGCACGCATGACGATCCGTATCGCCACATGGAACGTCAACTCGCTGCGGGTACGGCTGCCGCAGCTCACGGCGTGGCTTGCGGCCAATCCAGTGGACCTCGTGGCGCTGCAGGAAACGAAGCTGGCCGACGCCGGTTTTCCGCGAGTCGAACTGGCCGCGGCAGGCTATCGTGCTGCCATCAGTGGGCAGCGCACCTACAACGGTGTCGCCGTGCTGGCGCGCGGTCCGCCGGCACAGATCGTGACCGACATCCCGGGGTTCGAGGATCCGCAGCGCCGCGTGCTCGCGGCCACGGTCGGTCCGCTGCGGATCATCAACCTGTATGTTCCGAATGGCCAGTCGGTGGGGTCGGACAAGTATGCCTACAAGCTGCGCTGGCTGGAGGCACTGCATGGCTGGCTCGACGCCGAGCTGGCGCGGCACGAGTTGCTGGTCGTCACGGGTGATTTCAACATCGCTCCCGAAGACCGCGACGTGCACGACCCGGCGCTCTGGGCCGGCTCCGTGCACGTGAGCGAGCCGGAGCGCGCAGCGCTGCGGGCACTCACCGCCCTCGGACTGGTCGACACCTTCCGGCTCTTCGAGCAGCCGGCAGACAGCTACAGCTGGTGGGACTACCGGGCCTTCGCTTTCCGGCGCAATCACGGGCTGCGCATCGACCTGATCCTCGCCTCGCCGGCGCTCGCCCGACGCTGCAGCGAATGCCGGATCGACCGCGAGCCCCGGCGTGCCGAGCGTCCCTCGGATCACGCGCCGGTGCTGGCCACCTTCGACGTGTAGCAGAGGTCCGCAGAAGTGTGCGGCACGTCACGCAGGCGCGGAGGCCGAATGACCTAAATTGAAAAAAATGGCTTGCGACGCAGGTTGCAGCCGTCTGCCCGACCTCCGCAGCACGATGCCGACACCCAATCCACGGCGCAGCGATTACGACGTCACCAATACCGTACAGGTCAGCTCGACCGCGGACGTCAGAGAGGCGGTGGGTGCGCTGTTCGCGCAGGACTGGCCGGATGGCGATTTCGCACCGGTGGCTCGATCCTTCGATGTCTTCGAGCGTTTTTTCGCGGGCCAGATGCCTGGCTACCACGGCGTCGACACCGTCTATCACGACCGCCAGCACACACTCGACATCGCGCTTGCCTTCGCGCGCCTGGCGGCAGGCTATGAGCGACAGGCTGCAGGAGAGACGTGCCTCGGAGCCGAGCGCACCGCCGTGGGCATCATCGTGGCACTCTTCCACGACATCGGCTACCTGCGCAGGAAAGGGGTCGATACGCTCGAGCACGGCGCCGGCTACACACGGGTGCACGTCGCGCGCGGTGCGGGGATGCTCGAAGAACATCTTCCCCTGGTCGGACTCGCGCACTGGGTCGCGATCGCCTGCGAGGTGATCCATTTCACCGGCTATGAGGTGCCGCTCGAGTCGATTGCGGTATCCGATCAGCGGGACCGGACACTCGGGCATCTGCTCGGTACGGCCGACATGATTGCCCAGATGGCCGATCGCTGCTATCTCGAGAAGTGCCGCGACCGGCTCTACCCGGAGTTCGTGCTCGGCGGCATGGCCCTGCCGATCGCCGCCAACGGCGGGCGGGCGGTCAAGTACGCCTCGGGTCTCGACCTGCTCCGTCAGACCCCGGAATTCATGGCCGAGACCCGCCGGCAGCGCCTCGACGTCGCCTTCGGAGGCGCGTACCGTTACCTCGAAGCACTCTTCGATGGCCACAATCCCTACATGGAAGCCATCGAGCGCAACGCAGAGTTCCTGCGTCAGGTGCTGCGCAGTGAAAGCTGGCACCTGTTGCGGCGCAGCCCGCCCGTCTTTGTCGAGCCCCCGGAGCCACTGGCCCGTACGCGGGGCCATATGCTTCGTTATCTCAAGAAAGCCTGGTCGACGCGCTGAGCGATCCCGGCCGATCGATGGCGCAGACATAACGCGCGTGCAGCTCGGGCAGGCGCGCGAGAACGCTCTCGAGTCCCGCGAGCCCGCTCCCTTCGAGCGCGGCAGCAAGGCGCTCGACGGTCAGCGCCCGGAGCGCCGGCTCCGCCACAGGCGCGAAGCTCAGGTGCCAGGGCTCCGGACACACCCCGCCGCGAAAGCACTGGTACGGCCGGAAAAAGCCGAAGTGCGCCATATTCCCCCGCAGCCAGGCATCCAGTGCGCTGAACGGCCCGCCTGGAGCGAACTCCTGCGGCAACAGCCGGGCCTCGCAGCCCGGCGGCAGGGCTGCGCGATCGATGACATCGAGGTCGCTGCCCCAGTGGTGGCGGCTCGCCCCCGGCAGCGCCGACCAGAGGAGGATCGTGTCGATCAGCTCCCCTGGACCGAGCCTCCCGAAATCGAGCATGTCACCCGCAGCATCATAGAGTGGGCGCTCGCCCCGGAATTTGGCGTTCCAGATGGTGAGCTGCCGGTCGAAGTCACGAAAGCTCGAAACGGGCGCCAGGTCGATGCCGGCGCCGGCGGCGGCCTCCCGCAGGGCGAGAAACGCCTCCACCGTCTGCGGATGCAGGGTGCAGCGAGGCGCTTCGACGTCCACGACGTGGGTACGGGCGCGTCCGGTGAGTTCCCGCTCGTCCAGTACCACTGCCGATCCCGGCCTCCCGTCCCGCTCCGCCATGGTGGCCCCCGCGATCCCCCCCGGGTAAGATCGCCGAAAATGCTCCGCGCCCGAGGCGCTTCGCGCCTCCGGCGCCCAATGCAAACGATGAACGCCACCAGCCTGAAGCTCAAGTATGCCGGGATCGCTGCGCTGACGGTGATCCTTGGGGCGAGCACGATGGTGGCGCTGCTGCTGTATCAGGCGCATCGTGACACTGTACACTTCAGACAGCTCGCCGAACCCGAAGCCCGCCAGCTGATCGTCGCCGGGCTTCGCGCACAGGCGGAGACCTCCGCCCGGCACGCCGCGGTGGTGGCCGGCGAGCTCCCGCGGGACGCCCCTCACAGCGTCATTGCGGCTGCGCTGCGCCCGATCATCGAGGAACCCGCGGTCAGCGGGCTCGTACTGCGCGATCCCGAGGGGCGCGTCCTCTGGTCCTGGCAGCGCCGCACGGAGGCCTTGGCCAGCGAGGCGGCAGCGGCCGCGGCAACGGCCCCGGTTCACCACCTGAGCCAGGCAGCGCCGGGAACAGTGATACCGCTGCGCGCGGGAGAGGTCGAAGTGCAATTGCGCCAGCCGGCTGCCGAGGCCGTGGCCGCCATGGGAGCACGCATCGAAAGCGCGAGCCGTGAGGATCTGCAGCACCTGCTCGGCATCGTCACTGCCCTCACTCTGCTGGCGCTCGCCGGAGCGGTCGCCCTCGCGCTCTGGGCAGGGCGACGCCTCGAGCGACCGATCACCGCGCTCATCCGCAGTGCCGACCGCATCGGGCAGGGCGACTACTCCCGCCCGCTCGACGTGGCACGACGCGACGAAATCGGCGCGCTGCAGGGAGCGCTGGAGCGCATGCGTTACCGGCTGCGCCAGACGACCATCTCGCGCAACTATCTCAACACCATGCTCTCGAGCATGACGGATGCGGTGTTCGTCACCTCGCCTGAGGGAGTCATCCGTGTGGCCAATGCGGCCGCGTGCCGGCTCCTCGGTTTCAGCGAGCCGGAGCTCCTCGGCAGATCCATCGAATCGATCCTCGAAGAAGGCGAGCGCGCGGATTTCGATCTCCTGCAGGCCGCCCAGGAAACACGCGAAACAGTGGTGCGTACCCGCCAGCACCAGACCATTCCGATCTCGCTCAGCGGCTCACAGATCGCGAGCGAGGATCCGCAGTTCCAGGGCAACATCTTCGTCGCACGCAACATCACGGACCGCAAGCGTGCCGAGCGCCGCATCCGCTATCTCGCCCGCTATGACGCGCTCACCAAGGTGCCGAACCGCATGCAGTTCCAGCACCTCCTCCAGCAGGCGATCGCGCGTGCGGCGCGCGCACGGCAGGCGCTCGCGCTGCTGTACCTCGACCTGGACCGCTTCAAGGAAGTGAACGACACCTTCGGGCATGCGGCGGGCGACCGTACCCTCGAGATCCTCACCGAGCGCCTGATGCGCCACCTGCCGAAGAATACGGTCCTGGGACGGCTCGCAGGCGATGAGTTCGCACTGTTCATCGACGAGCTGCCCCTCGATGCGGACAACCGCGGGCCGATCGCGCACTTCGTGCGCACGCTCCTCACCGAGATCAGCCGTCCGTTCCAGCTCAACCAGCAGGAGATCTATCTCACGTCGAGCGTCGGCATCGCCTTCTGCCCGCGTGACGCGGAGAACGTCATCGACCTCATCCGCAACGCGGATGCCGCGATGTACTACTCGAAGCAGAACGGGGGCAACACCTTCGCCTTCTATGCCCCGGAGATGAACGCGGCAGCCGTCGAGCGGCTGATGCTGAAGAGCAAGCTGCGCCGCGCCCTCGAGCGCGACGAGCTCCTGATCCGCTACATGCCGAAAGTGGATCTGCGCACCGGTCTCATCGCGGGCGCCGAGGCGTTGCTGCGCTGGCGGCTTCCCGGACACGGTGACATTCCTCCCGCGCAGTTCATTCCGCTCGCCGAGGAGAGCAATCTCATCCTGGATGTGGGCGAGTGGGTGCTGAACCGGGTGTGCCGCGACTACCGCGCCATGCAGGACCAGGTCTCCAGCCCCGGGCGCGTCTCACTCAATCTCTCCCTGAAGCAGCTGCGCCAGGCGAGCTTCATCCTGCGCTGCCGCTCGGTGTTCCGCGAACATGGTGTCTCGCCAACGAACTTCGAACTCGAAATCACCGAGACCACGCTCATGGCCGACGCGAAGCGCACCGTTCGGCTTCTCGACGAGCTCTATGCACTCGGACTGCATCTGTCGATCGACGACTTCGGGACGGGCTACTCCTCACTCTCGGCACTGCAGCAGTTCCCCATCGGCACGCTGAAAGTGGACCAGTCCTTCGTGCGCGGCATCGGCGACGATGCCGGCGACACCACCATCGTGCGCACCATCATCGACATGGGGCGCAGCCTCGGCATGGAGGTGGTCGCCGAAGGCATCGAAGCGATGCGCCACATCGAGTTCCTGCGCGCACACGGCTGCCAGTATGGCCAGGGCCGGCTGTTCGGCGAACCCTGCACAGCCGAGGAACTGCTCGCGCTGCTGCTGCGCCAGCAGAACGGTGCGCCTCCCTATGCCGGGCTCCTGCCCGCCATGGCAGGTCCGGATGCAGGGGGTCTCCGCGCCTGAGGCGACGGCCGTCGCGGATTTGCGGTCGCAGCGTCGACGCGAGGGTCAGGGGCCGCGGTAGGATGGGCTCGTGCTGAACCTCAGAAACCTGCGACTGCGCCGGGGGCCGCGCATTCTCATCGAGAGCGCAAGCTTTGGCATCTTCCGTGGCGACAAGGTGGGCATCGTCGGGCGAAATGGCAGCGGGAAGTCGAGTCTGCTCGCCCTCGTCCGGGGTGAGCTCAGTGCGGACGCCGGGGAGTACGAGTCGCCGGCGGGGCTGCGCATCTCCTGGGTCGCGCAGGAGCTGCCGCACTCCACACAGCCGCTGATCGAGTTCGTCCTCGATGGCGACCTCGAGCTCAGGGCAACCGAGCAGGCCATTGCCGCCGCAGCCACCGCCCATGACGGCGAGCGTGAATCCGCGCTGCACGCCGAATACGAGCGGCTCGGCGGCTACGGGGCACGCAGCCGGGCCGCGTCGATGCTGGATGGCCTGGGCTTCGCACCCCCGGACATCGCGCGTCCGATCGAGGCATTTTCCGGCGGACTGCGCATGCGAGCCAGCCTTGCACGGGCGCTCATGCGCCGTGCCGACGTCCTGCTCCTCGATGAGCCCACCAATCACCTGGATCTCGATGCGCTCCTGTGGCTCGAGGGCTGGCTGCGTGCGTTCCCGGGCACGCTGCTCCTCGTATCGCACGACCGGGAGTTTCTCGACTCCATCGTCGGGCGCATCGTGCACATCGGGGCCGGGCAGGCGCGCATCTACGAGGGCAATTACTCGTCCTTCGAGCTCCAGTACGCCGCCGAACGCGAACGGAGCGAGGCCCTCGCGGAACGGCAGCGCGCCGAAGTCCAGCACCTGCAGCGATTCGTCGACCGCTTCCGGGCCCAGGCGAGCAAGGCGCGCCAGGTGCAGAGCCGCATCAAGTGGCTCGCACGCCTCGGGCACATCGCAGCACTTCAGGAGGCCACGGACTTTTCCTGGGAGTTCGAAATACCGGCAAAGCTGCCACGGCCGCTGGTGGCGCTCCAGGAGGTCTCCGCGGGATACGGTGACCGACCCGTTCTCGAGGGCGTGTCGCTCACCCTCGGGCCCGGCGACCGCCTGGGCATTCTCGGCCACAACGGCGCCGGCAAGTCTACGCTCATGAAGGTACTCGCCGGGGGGCTTGAGGCCCGGGCGGGCACTGTGGAGCGCGCACCGGACCTCGCAGTGGGGTTCTTCGCGCAGCTCGAGCTCGAGCAGCTCGGGGCCGCGGATTCCGCGCTCTACGAGCTCACTCGCCAGGGCGGCGCGCGCGTCGCGGGCTGGACTGAGCAGCAGCGCCGCGATCACCTCGGGCGCTTCGGTTTCCGCAGCGAACGTGTCTTCGAGCCCACCGGGCGGTTCTCCGGCGGGGAACGCGCGCGCCTGGCGCTCGCCATCCTGGTCGCGCGCCGCCCGAATCTGCTGCTGCTCGACGAGCCGACCAACCACCTCGACTTCGAGATGCGCCACGCGCTGCTCCTCGCGCTGCAGGAGTTCGGCGGTGCCGTCGTCGTGGTCTCGCATGACCGGGCACTGTTGCGTGGTGCCTGCGACGCCTTCGTCCTGGTGCACGATCACAGGGTCGAGCCCTTCGACGGAGACCTCGAGGACTATGCGGCGCTGCTCGCCCGTCGTGCGCGGGTGCGATCGACGGACGCCCCCGCTGCGCCGGCAACCGCCACCACCCGGCGTGAGGAGCGGCGACGCGCGGCTGAAGCCCGTAACCGCCTGACGCCCCTGCGGGCGGAGCTGCGCGAGCTCGAAGGGCGGCTCGCCGCACTGGGCGCCCGGCGCACGACACTCGAGCAGGAGCTGGCCGACCCCGCGTTCTACGCTGTGCATCCGCCGGAAACGCAGCGTGTCCGGGCAGCCGAGCATGCCGGGCTCGCCCGCGAGATCGGGCAGGTCGAGGAGCGCTGGATCGAGCTCTCGATGACACTCGAAGACGCGGCAGCCAGCAGCTGACCGCCGGACGATGTCCGCCGACCCGCTCGCCACGCACGACGCAGGCAGATCGCCCGCGACCCGGCGTGCGCGCCGTCTCTGGCTGCGGCGCGCAGGGCTCGCGGCATTGCTCGCCATATGGGCCGGAACGGGCATCTGGCAGACGAGCAAACCGCTTCCTGCCGGCGTGCGTATCGAGCCGCCGTGGCAAAACGTGCGGTCCGGAGACCTGCGGCTGCTGATCGACACCACCACCGCCGATGGCTATGGCCGCGCCGTCCTCTCGCAGGAGATCTTCGACAACGTCCTCGCCGTCATCGACCAGGCACGCGAATTCCTGGTGCTCGATTTCTTTCTGTTCAACGACAAGAGTCCCGTGATGTCCGCGACGGACCCGCCGCGGCGCGAGCTCTCGCGGGAGCTGCGCGACGCACTGGTGCGCCGCAAGAAGGCACACCCCGACCTCGAAATCCTCTTCATTACCGATCCGATCAACGATGCCTACGGTGGCGACCCGTCCCCTCAGCTCGCTGCGCTGCGCGAGGCTGGCATCGACGTCGTGCGCACGGACCTTGACCGCCTGCGCGACTCGAACCCCATCTACTCGGCGCTGTGGCGCCTGGGCGTCCGCTGGTGGGCGGGCAGCGGATCGGGCGGTGATGCGCTTCCGGATCCGCTCGATGGCCGGCCCTCGCGCGCGGGATTTGCGAGCTGGGCACGGCTGCTGAACTTCAAGGCAAACCACCGCAAGGTCGTCATCGGCGACGACGGGCACGGCGGTCTCACGGGGGTGATCGCCTCGGCGAACCCGCACGATGCCAGCAGCGCCCACTCCAATGCCGGCCTGCGCCTCACCGGCCCGGTTCTCGAGCCGCTGCTCGCGAGCGAGCTCGCCATCGCCCGATTCTCGGGCTGGCGCGGGCAGCTCGCCCGGGTCATGCCGCCTCCTGAACGTCCGCGCCCGCCCCCCGCGAGCGAAGCAGAGTTCGCCGCAGGTACCGCCGTACGCGCTCGCGTCCTCACGGAGGGGTCGATCCGCAAGGCCATCGTCGGGCGCATCGATGCGACCGTCGAGGGCGACGCCATCGACGCTGCGCTCTTCTATCTTGCCGATCGCCCGGTGGTCGAATCACTGCTGCGCGCCAGCGGCCGCGGGGTCGCCATCCGTCTCATTCTCGATCCCGGCAAGGATGCGTTCGGGCGCGCGAAGTCTGGCCTTCCCAACCGGCCCGTCGCAACCGAGCTCGCGGCCTCGAGCGATGGAGCCATCAAGGTGCGCTGGTATCGCACGCATGGCGAGCAGTTCCACACCAAGCTCCTCGCGGTCTACGACTCCGAACGCCTGTGGTTCACACTCGGCTCGGCGAATTTCACCCGGCGAAACCTCGCCGACTACAACCTCGAGGCGAACGTCGCGGTCGAAGCCGCCCGCACGTCGGCGGTCTCTGTCGCGCTCCTGCGCTGGTTCGACACGCTGTGGGCCAACCGTGCGCCGGCCGGCATCGAATACACCGCCGATTTCGGCGTGTATGCCGACCCCGCACAGAGCCGCTACTGGCTTTACCGCGTCATGGAGGCAAGCGGACTCTCGACCTTCTGAACGGGTGCGGCGTTCGGCGGACTCAGTCACCACCGCGGGCGTCGCGCGCAATGGCCTCGAGCGTGCGCTCGCGCGCAGCGGCCAGCGCGGTCTGCGCGGCGTGCTCGAAGGCCGCAACGATCGCCCCCATCCGGTTGGCCTCCGCCTGCGAGATGCCGTCGGCGACGAAATGAGCCACGGCAATCCGGTCGGCACGTCGGCCGAGCGTGCAGTCGAGGGTCACACGTACCTGCGGGGCTGCATCCGCACTGGCGTAGTGCGCTTCGAAGTGCCCTATCGCCATGTGCAGCACGTAATCAGGAGTGAACGGTGAGCCGTCCTCCTGCACGGCAATGAGCCCGCCTGCCGCGCGGAACGTCTCGACCGCCAGCGCTTCCATCACCTCTGGCAGTGGTCCCGCCCAGCGGCTCGCAGCGTAGTAATCGAGCCGCCGGTCTGCCCGAACCAGGGCAATGCGATCGGTTTCGAGTCCGGGTTGTACGCCAGGCCGGGCAATCTGCAGACGCGCGTCGAGCACCGATGCGCTGCGCTCCGCGGGCGCTGCGGCCAGCACGTAGGCCTGGGCGGGCGGCGCATCGCTCTTCAGGCCACCCGCACAGCCGCCCAGGACCGTGATCATCGCAAGGAGCGCGGTCAGCCGGATCGACGCGCGCCGGAACGGGAACGTCATCGGGGCACCTCCACGCCGCGATAGCTCGGCTGGTAGATGAGCTGCGAAGGATCCGCGCGCAGACTCCTCGACAGTTCACGGAATTCGTTCGCCGCCGCGCGGCTGTCGTGCAGCAGTCGCTCGAACTCGGGCAGGCCATCGCGTGTGAATGAGCCCAGGTCCCGCTGGCTGTCGGCAAGGAAGCGATCGAGCCGGGTGGTCGTGCGCGCCAGGTTCTCCGCGATGGTTCGCACCTGGGCGATCGAGGCGGTCACCTGGGGGCCGGCCTGGTCAGTCACCGCGCGCATGCTTTCCGCCGCAGCGGAGATCTCGCGCGTCGTCGCGCGCAGCTCGGTCACCAGCCCTTGCACATCCCGCAGAGTGCGCGGCAGCTCGCCGCTCGCCTGCTCGATGCTGCCGAGCGTGTTCCCGACGGCCGTCACATTGCGATCGCTCAGGAGACGCTCCACGCGCTCGAGTATGCGTGCCGCCTGGCCTGCGAGACTGGGCAGGCTGCTCACGAAGACATCGAAATTCGAGCGCACCGAGGGAATCACCGGATAGCGTTCGCTCGGAACCGGCGCCGAAACCTTGCGGTTCTCCGGATTGTCGTTCAGGTCGATGTACAGCAGACCCGTCACGCCCTGGAGCGTCAGCTGCGCGACCGTGTGCGTGGAAATCGGCGTGTCAGAGTCGATGTCCGCGATCACCTGCACGCGGCCCGGTTCACGCCGGTCGACACGCATGGTGACCACACGCCCGACGCTCACGCCGAGATACTGCACGGCCGCCCCGCGCGCGAGCCCCGTCACCGTGCCCTCGAAGTAGATCTCGTAGCGTTCGTAGCTGCGCCGGTCATAGCTGTCCGTGTACCAGTAGACGAAGAGGCCCCCGAGCACGAGGATGAGCACCACGAAGGCGCCCACCGCCACGTAGTTTGCCTCACGCTCCATCGCGTCCTCCGTAACGGCGGCGGGCCCGCTCGCCGTGGAAATACTCGCGGATCCACGGATGGGGCTGCCCCATGATGCCCTCGAGCGTATCGCTCACCATGTGCCGGTCTACGATCACCCCCACACGATTGCAGGTGCGGAAGATCGTGTCCAGATCGTGGGTGATCATCACCACCGTGAGTGCGAGCTCGCGCTGCAGGAAGATGAGCAGTTCATCGAAGGCCGCGGCACTGATCGGGTCGAGGCCCGAGGTCGGTTCGTCGAGGAAGAGGAGCGCGGGATCGAGGGCGATCGCCCGGGCGAGGGCGGCGCGCTTGACCATGCCCCCGGAAAGCTGCGCAGGGAACTTGCGGGCCGCTTCCCCGGGGAGCCCCACGAGGCGGATCTTCAGCATCCCGAGTGTATCCAGCGTCCGGGCGTCGAGCGGCAGGTGCTCGATCATCGGCAGCTGCACGTTCTGCAGGACGTCCAGCGAACTGAACAGCGCCCCCTGCTGGAAGGTCACTCCATAGCTCGCCTTGAACGTCCGCAGCTCCGCGGGCGACATCTGCCCGAGAGCACGACCCTGGAGCCGCACCTCGCCCGCCTGGGGGCGATGCAGGCCGAGGATCGTGCGCAGGAGCACCGACTTGCCCGAACCCGAGCCACCGACGATCCCGAAGACCTCACCCGCGCGGACCTCCATCTCAAGTCCGTCGTGGACCACCTGGGTGCCGAAGCGGTTCACGAGTCCGCGCACCTCGATGACCGGCGCAGTCGCTGCGTCATCCATCAGATGTCGAGCTCCATGAACACCACGGCAAAGAGTGCATCGGCGAGGATCACGAGGAAGATCGACTGCACGACGGCCACGGTCGTGAGTCGTCCGAGCTCGCGTGAGGAACCGCGCACCTGCAGCCCGCGGAACGTGCCCGCGAGCGAGATCAGCAGCGCGAACACCGGGGCCTTGATGATCCCGACCCAGAAGGTCGTGGTCCCGATGGCATCGTTCGCACGCTGGAGATACTGCACGATCGGCATGTCGAGGAGCAGCTTGCAGAGGATTGCACCGCCCGTGAGACCGACCGCATCGGCGATCATGGTGAGCAGCGGTAGCGCGATCACGAGTCCGAGCACGCGCGGCAGCACCAGCACCTCGATCGGCTCGACGCCCGTGGCCCGCAGCGCATCGACTTCCTCGTTGAGCTTCATCGCCCCGATTTCCGCAGCAAAGGCGCTGCCGGAGCGTCCGGCGACGATGATGGCCGTCAGCAGCACGCCCATCTCACGCAGCACGCTGATGGTGATGAGATCCACCACGAAGATCTCGGCGCCGAACTTCTGCAGCTGCTGGGCGCTGATGTAGGCGACGATGACACTGATGAGGAAGGCGATGAGGGCGACGATCGGGATCGCCATGAGCCCGGTATCGAAGACATGCCGCACGATGGAGGTCGGCCGCAGGCGCCGGGCGCTAGTGAGCGCAGCGCCCAGAGCGACGCTCACCCGGCCGACGAAGTCGGACCCGTCGAGCATCCCCTCCCAGCCGCGCAGCACGCGACGACCGATCATCGCGAGCGGAGCGAGCTCCGCCCAGGTGTCAGGCCGTGGCTCGGATGGCTGCGGAGCGTGCTGGACACCCCCGAGCGTCTCGTTCACGAGCCGCAGCTGATCGGGTTCCGCGCCGTCGAAGGCCACCTCGCAGCCGAGACTGCGCAGATGCCCGACGAGCTCGCGCATCCGCCATGCACCCGTGAGATCGAGGGCTTCGAGGCGCGTGGTGGAAAGCATCGCCTGGCGCGCGCCTGCGAAGTCGAGGCCCTCGAGTGCCGCACCGATCGCCGGCAGATCCGCCGCGCGCCAAGCACCCGTGAACTCGAGCAGGAGCCGCTCGCCGTCGCGTCGGGCTTCGAGATACATGCCAGGAAGCGGGGCGGGCGCATGCCCGCCCCGTCGACCTCAACCGAGGTGCTTGTGCGTACCGTCGCAGAGCGGCTGCTTGCCCGTGCGCTTGCAGCCGCAGAACCAGACCTTGCCGGACTTCTCCGCCCTGTATTCCAGCGGAGTGAATGAGGTGTCCTTGTGCGAGCCGTCACAGAAAGGCTGCTTCGCAGACCGGCCGCAGCGGCACCACCAGTAGCTCTTGCCCTCCTCGACCTCCACGCCGAAGGGCGTGCGACTCGCGATGACGGCTTCGTTCATGTGAGGGTCACTCCTGTTTTCTCGAGGAGGCATGATCTTGCCATGCTGCCTCAGAATTCATAGATCGCATCCACACCAACGGAGCGAGGCGCGCCGAAGTAGGCGGAGTACACGCCAAAATTCGTGGTCGCGAAGCGGTAGACCTCATCCGAGAGGTTCTTGCCCCAGACGGCCACGCGGAAGGAACCGGTTCCGGCCGGAATATCCGCCAGCTGCAGGCGTGCATTCCAGACGCCGTAGCCCGCCGTGAGGGTGTCTGGCTGCGGACCCGAGTAGAACTTGTCCTGCTTGCGGTAATCGACGTTCAGGACGAAATTGCCGATCGCGGCGTGCGGGAAGGCGTACTCGAGGCCGACACCAAACTGGTAGCGTGGCACGAGCGGCATCCGGCGCTGTGAGAGCAAGTCCACACCGTCAACCGTATAAGTCTGATACTCACCCTTGAGCCAGGAATAGAAGAGATTCGCCGTCAGCCCGCGCGCGAGTATCGCCGCGCTCTCCAGTTCCGCACCCTTGACCGTCGCGCTGGCGGCGTTCACCACGTCGACGTTCGGCGTGCGACCCTGATCGACCTGCAGGTCGGTGTACTTGTTACGGAAGGCCGCGAGGTTCACGCGCAGGCGCTTCTCGAGGAGATCGGACTTGACGCCCACCTCCCAGGCCTTCACGTCCTCGGGCTCGTAGCCTGCGGCCATGCGCTGCGGAGAACTCTGTGTGCTGAAGCCGCCGGCGCGGTAGCCGGTGGAGTACTTCGCGTAAGCGTTCACACTGGGCGCGAACGCGTAGTCGAGTGTCAGGGCGGGGTTCAGGGAGTGGAAGTCCCGGTCACCGACGATGACCAGCCCGGGGGATCCGCCGCCGAGATCCGTGCGCACGTAGGTCTTGGTGGCCTTGCGCGAGTCCTCGGTGTAGCGCAGTCCCAGGGTGACGCCGAGGCGATCCTCGAGCACCGGTGGGGTCCACGTGGCCTGTCCGTAGACCGCAGCCGAAGTGCTCTTCGACTGCACCAGGAAGCTGTCAACCAACAGACCGCCGGCGAAGCGCGTGGCAACATTCTCGCGGCTCTTTTCCTCGAAGAAGAACAGGCCCGTGGCGTACTTGAGGCGATCGTGGAGGGCGTTGCCGACCAGCTGCAGCTCCTGGGAGACCTGATGCTGCCCCTGTGCGTTGTCCTGCGTGAACGCATCGATGTAGTTCATGTTCGTCTGGCTGTCGAGCTCGCGGTAGGCGCTGATCGAGCGCACCGTGGCGGCCCCGAGATCCCAGGCGATCGTCAGGTTGTGGCCCGAGACCTCCGTGTCACTCGGGTAGAGCCCCCGCGCGCGGTTCACCGACTCTTGGCGGCCCGCCACGGCGGCCGGCCCGCTGACTATCTGATAGAAATGGTTCCCGAAGATCATCTTCGAGCTGTCGTAGCCATAGTCGACGGTGACATGCTCCACCGGCTCGTAACGTAGTGCGAGCCTCAGCGCTTCCTTTCGGCGGTCCTCGTTGAAATTGATCTGGTTCGGCAGCGTCGTGTTGAGGTTTTTTACCCAGCCATCGTTCTCGCTGCGTGTGTAGGAAGCGCGCGCAAAGAGCTTGTCGGTGAGCGGCACGTTGAGCTTCACCCGCGCCGAGCGCAGGTCCCAGCTCCCGGCGGT
This sequence comes from Gammaproteobacteria bacterium, assembly GCA_016707425.1. Taxonomy (GTDB): domain Bacteria; phylum Pseudomonadota; class Gammaproteobacteria; order Steroidobacterales; family Steroidobacteraceae; genus JADJHU01. The sequence continues at coordinate 591,005 of JADJHU010000015.1, read as the reverse complement.
CAGCTGCGCGCCGAAGGAGAGCTTGTCATCGGGCTTCTGGGTGATGAAGCTGATCGCGCCTGCCGTGGTGTTTCGGCCCCAGAGCGTGCCCTGCGGGCCGCGCAGCACCTCAACACGCTCGAGATCGGCGATGTCCGTCGCGAGACCGACTGCACGGCCGAGCGGCACCCCGTCGATGTAGACGCCCGTCGCCAGATCCTTGGTGCTCTGGATGTTGGTGCTGCCCATGCCGCGGATGAAGAGACTCGGAGCGGCACGCGTACCCACGAAGGGTGTGAGGCTCACCGAGGGCACCTTGTTCAGAAGATCCAAGACATTGCTCACGCGCTGCGTCTCGAGTTCCCGGGTCGAGAAGGCCGTGATGGCGATCGGGATCTCCTGCAGCGCCTCCTCGCGCTTCTGGGCGGTGACGATGATTTCCTCGAGTGTGCCAGCCGTGCCCTCCTGTGCGAGGGCAGGCGCCCCAGAGAGGATCAGGACGCCCGGGGTGAGGGTCGTCACGGCGCGCATCAGGGACGCTCCGCGTCGGAATCCGAAAATGCTCATGCCACGCTCTCCCATGCAGTTCTTCTCAAAATGCGAATGCCCAGGTCGGCCGGCGCCGCGGGGCACGAAGCCATACCTTATCGTCTTATCAGACCAAACAACAGTAGGCTGCGCCGCGGCACGGGCCGGAGCGCTGCAAGCGTGGCTCCCGCGAAATCGGGATGGCGCAGACGCTCAGCGCAGCAGACTGCGCAGCATCCAGGCGGTCTTCTCGTGCACCTGCAGGCGCTGGATGAGCAGATCCTCGCTCGAATTGTCGTCAGCAGCGTCCGCCTGCTCGAGAACGTCTCGCGCCGTCCGTGCAACCGCTTCGTGGCCCAGGGTGAGCAGCCGGACCATCTCCATGGCTTCGGGCACGCCCTCGGTCTCCCGGATCGAGCTGCGCTTCGCAAACTCGCGATAGGTGCCTGGCGCGGGAAAGCCCAGCGAACGGATCCGCTCTGCACTCAGATCGAGCGCATTCCAGAGCTCGGTGTACTGCTCCATGAACATCTGGTGGAGTGTGTTGAACATCGGTCCTTCCACGTTCCAGTGGAAAGCGTGCGTCTTCAGATACAGCGTATAGCTGTCGGCCAGCACATTTGCGAGGCCGTCTGCAACACGACGTCGCGCAGCGGGCTCGATGCCAATATCGATCGACGGCACCCCGCGTGCCGGCGCCGGGGACACGGAAGGGGAGGAGCGACGGGAGCGGGCGGGACGACGGGCCATGGCAATCTCCTGGCGTAAGCGTACGAACGATCCGGATGTCCGGAGCGAATACTGCCGCGTCGCGTGGTCCAATGCCAATCGCCCGTCCGGATCGAACCGATCGCTCGCTTCTATGGCTCAGCGGTCGTCGCGACGGCGACGGATGCGGATCGTGACCCGGACGAGCGCCGCGGCAAACAGCAGTCCAAGCCAGAGATGGGGATCACCAAGGACCGGCGAGGCATCGATGACGTCGAAGAGCCGGTCCACCCGCGGGAGGCGCTCACCCCCGATGCGCAGCGCGTCGCCGAGTCCCTCTCTGACACCAAGCTCACGCCATATGCCGAACAGGCGGTAGCGCAGGAAATCGCCGATGCGGTCCGTGCCGAGCGCGATGCGCTCGAGCATCACGGCAAAGACAGGCGGCAGCACGGCCCACAGGAAGAGATTGCGCCGCGCCCAGGCCGAGATCAGCAGCAGCCATGCCGCGACCGGTGCGTACCACAGCATCGCGATCATGAGCCCGAAGAGCATCAGCGCCTGAAGCTTCAGCCATGTGCGGGTGTCCCACGCGACAAAGGCACTCGCATCCCCGAAGCGCAGGCCGATGATCGCGGCGAAGACGAGATCGGCAAGGAGCGCGAGCACGAAGACCCCGAGTGGCACCACAAGCAGCGCCGTCAGCAGTTTGGACGCCACGGTCTGGCCGTCCGACACCGGCATGGACTTCCAGAAGAGGATGCTGCGATCACGGCGTTCGGCATAGAGACAGTCGAGCAGATAGAAGAACAGCACGATCAGCATGAGCAGGTATTGCGGAAGGACGAAAGCCCACTGCATGAGTGCAAACAGCGCGAGTCGCCCCCGGTCATCCAGGGCGACGTCCCGGGGGACCTCGACCTGCGCATGGCCCCCGAGTGCCACGGCGATGAGCAGCGCCGCGGCGACGAGGGGCGCGATCCAGAGCACCCGGTGTTCCCAGAGCTCGCGACGAATGAGCGTCACCATGAGGTTCATGCCGGAGCCCCCGCGCTGGTGGTGTCCGGCGGCCTGGCGCCACCCTGCATCTTCGCGACGAAGAGATCCGCGATCGACGGTGTGCGTATCTCGCCGAGCGGCGCCAGCAGCGCGGGGTCGCACGCCTCGTAGAACATGACCATGCGCCCGAAGACCTCGCGCTCATGGAAGGGCCCGAGCTCTCTCGCGCGCGGCCTGCTCCGGAGTCACGGTCAGCTGCACGTAGCGCTCCCCGAGAGCGTCGACGGCGCCCGCGAGCGCAACGCGCCCGTGATCGATGAAGATCACGTCAGTGAGGAGATTCTCGATCTCCTCGACCTGGTGCGTGGTGAGCAGGATCGTGCGCTGTTCATTGAAGTAGTCATTGAGCAGCGTATCGTAGAAAGTGCGCCGGTAGAGCAGGTCAAGGCCGAGGGTCGGTTCATCGAGCACGAGCAGCCGCGCATCGACGGCGAGGACCAGCGCCAGGTGAAGCTGCGTGACCATGCCCTTCGAGAGCTCGCGCACGCGGCTCTTCATGCGGATGTCGGTCCTGCGCAGGAAATCCCCGGCGCGTGCCCGATCGAAGCGCGGATGCACGCCGGCGGCGAACTCGAGCGCCTGGCTGACGCGCAGCCATCCCGGGAGCACGGCGACGTCCGCGATGAAACACACTTCGCGCATCAGTTCATCGCGCTGGCGGCGAGGATCACGCCCGAGCACGGTGAGCTCGCCCTCACAATGTGTCAGCCCCAGGATCGCCCTGAGCGCGGTCGTCTTGCCGGCACCATTCGGACCGATGAGTCCGACGATGCGCCCGGACTCGACCGTGAAGCTCGCTCCGTCGAGCGCGCGGGTCGCCCCGTAGGACTTGGCGAGCGCGCGCGCCTCAATCACTGCCGTCATTGCGCTCACCCGCATGCCGCATCGGCCAGGACTTCGGCGACACCGCAGTGCCCCGCTCGAGGAGTTCTGCGGCCGAGAGGCCGAGACGCTGGATCGTGCCGTAGACGCGGGGCCATTCGTCCTCCAGGAAACGCTGTCGCTCGTCCTTCATGAGTGCCTTCTTCGCGCCCTCGACGATGAACATGCCGCGGCCGCGCCGTTTCTCCACCAGCTGTTCATCCACCAGCTGCTGGTAGCCCTTCAGGACCGTGAGCGGGTTGAGCCGGTACTCAGCCGCGACACTGCGGACCGAGGGCAGCGGATCGCCTTCCTTGAGGACGCCTCGAGGATCATCGCCACCACCCGGTCGCGCAGTTGCCGGTAGATCGGCTGGCTATCGCCCCACTGCGGGTCCATGAATGCTCCCGTGCGTGCCGTGACGGCCCACTAGCACACTAGTTTAGCCGAACGCGCGCGTCGGCCTGTCCGGGCGGTGCGGCCGCCTTGCTCACGGCGGCCAGCCTGGCGACGGCGGCACGATCCCGGGTCCCGCGCAGGACGGACGTGGCATCGATGAAACTCCAGCTGACGACGACGGTGACCGCCAAAGCGGCCATGATGCAGGCGAAGCTCTTGAGGTTGCTGGTGGACTCGCTGTTCATACGTTCTCTCCGGATCGGTCGACGCAGCACTATGCTGTATCAGTAGTGGTGTATTTAACTACATCACTAGTGATGTGTCAAGCCCCCCCCCTACCGACTGATCACGAGCGGCACGAAAGCGGCTCGCGAGTGCGCGACCGCCTCGCTAGAATCTCCGCCCCTTTCGTGGAGCGGATCATGAAGCCTGCCCTGAATGTCGCTATCACCGGCGCTGCCGGCCAGATCGGTTATGCCCTCGCCTTCCGTGTCGCCTCGGGTGCGATGCTCGGTGCCGATCAGCCCGTCAACCTGCATCTGCTCGAGATCACCCCGGCACTCGGTGCGCTGCAGGGCGTGGTGATGGAACTCAGCGACTGCGCCTTCCCGACGCTCAACCGCATCGTGGCATGCGACGACGCGAAGATCGCCTTCCGCGACTGTCACGCCGCGCTGCTCGTGGGTGCGCGTCCGCGCGGCCCCGGCATGGAGCGCAAGGACCTGCTGATGGCCAATGCGCAGATCTTCTCCGTGCAGGGCAAGGCACTGAACGAGGTCGCCGACCGCAATGTCCGGGTCCTGGTGGTCGGCAATCCGGCGAACACCAATGCCCTCATCGCCCGCTCCAATGCGCCCGGCATCAACCCGCGCAACTTCACGGCGATGACGCGCCTCGATCACAACCGCGCGCTCACGCAGCTCGCGGAGAAGGCCGGGCGCCACGTCACAGCCGTGCAACGCATGATCATCTGGGGCAATCACTCTTCAACGCAGTATCCGGACCTCAGCCACTGCCTCGTCGACGGCAAGCCCGCAAAGTCCCTGGTGGACCAGGACTGGATCGAGAAGACCTTCATCCCGACCGTGCAGCAGCGCGGCGCGGCGATCATCAAGGCGCGTGGCGCCTCCTCGGCGGCCTCGGCGGCCTCGGCGGCGATCGATCACATCCGCGACTGGATGAAGGGCTCGCCGAGCGGCGACTACCTCAGCATGGCCGTGCCGTCCGACGGCAGCTACGGCATCCGCGAAGGCGTGATCTACTCCTACCCCGTGATCTGCCGCAACGGCGACTATCAGATCGTGCAGGGCCTCGCGGTCGACGAGTTCAGCCGCAGGCGCATGGATCTCTCCGACGCCGAGCTTCGCGAGGAACGTGACGGGGTGAAGGAGCTCCTCGGCTGACGCAGCACAGCGCTGTGGGGTGCAGCCCCGCAGCGGCCTCGCTATAGTCGGATGCGGGCCCCAGAGGAGTCATCATGATCGGCATCCTCGTCACCCTCATCCTGATCGTCACGGCGATCTATGCGCTGTTCAGCGTTGGGGGCTGGCTCACCCTGGCCTTCATAGCCGCCGTCGTGCTCCTGGCCTACAGGCGCGTCGGTCTGCTCGTCTTCACGCTCACCTTCACGGTACTGCTCGCCGCCTACACGATCTTCGGCGCGCAGAGTGCGCCGGCCGGGATCTGGAAAGGGTTCCTGTGGCTGATGCTCGCCGCGCTCTGGCTGCTGAACGTGCGTCCGCTGCGCATCGCGCTCATCACGCGCCCCTTCATGAAGGCCTATCTGCGGCTTCTGCCCTCCATGTCGCCGACCGAGCAGGAGGCACTCGATGCGGGCACGGTCTGGTGGGACGGCGAGCTCTTCACCGGTGCGCCCGACTGGCGGAAGCTCCTCGCAGCCGCCCCGCCACGCCTCTCGACCGAGGAGCAGGCCTTCCTCGATGGACCCTGCGAAGAACTCTGCCGGATGCTCGATGAGTGGGACATCACACACCGGCGTGCCGACCTGCCGCCGCACGTGTGGGATTTCCTCCGGACCCGGGGTTTCTTCGCGATGGTCATCCCGAAGAAGTACGGCGGCATGCAGTTCTCCGCCCACGCGCACTCCTGCGTCCTCACCAAGCTCTCGAGCCGGAGCCCCACGGCCTCCTCGAACGCCGCCGTGCCGAACTCGCTCGGCCCGGCGGAACTCCTGAACCACTACGGCACGCAGGAACAGAAGGACTACTACCTGCCGCGCCTCGCGCGCGGCGACGAGATCCCCTGCTTCGCGCTCACCGGACCCCGGGCCGGCTCGGATGCCGCAGGCATTCCGGACACCGGCATCGTCTGCCGCGGGACCTGGCAGGGACGGGAGATCGTGGGCCTCAGGCTGAACTTCTCGAAGCGCTACATCACGCTCGCGCCCGTCGCCACCGTCATCGGTCTCGCCTTCCGGCTGTTCGATCCCGAGGGTCTCCTCGGCGGCGAGACCGATCTCGGGATCACCGTGGCACTCGTGCCGCGCTCCACGGCGGGCGTCGGCATCGGCCGGCGTCATTTTCCCCTCAACGTCCCCTTCCAGAATGGCCCGATCCAGGGCAGGGACGTGTTCGTGCCGCTCGACTTCATCGTCGGTGGCCCGAAGATGATCGGCCAGGGCTGGCGCATGCTGGTCGAGCAGCTCTCGGTCGGCCGCTGCATCTCGCTGCCCTCGAACGCCACGGGCGGGGCCAAGGCCGCGGTATTCGCCACCGGCGCCTACGCGCGCATCCGCCGGCAGTTCAACATGCCCGTCGGCCGCTTCGAAGGTGTGGAGACCGTGATCGCGCGGATGGTCGGCACGACGTACATCATGGATGCGGGGCGCTCGGTGACCACGGCAGCGATCGATGCCGGCGAGAAACCTGCCGTGCCCGCCGCCATGCTCAAGTACCACATCACCGAGATGGGCCGTCAGGTCGCCAACGACGCCATGGACGTGCACGGCGGCAAAGGCATCTGCCTCGGCCCCCGCAATTACCTCGGTCGCGGCTACCAGATCGTGCCCGTGGCGATCACCGTGGAAGGCGCAAACATCCTCACACGCAACCTCATGATCTTCGGCCAGGGTGCAATCCGCTGTCATCCCTTCGTGCTCCGCGAGATGAATGCCGCGCACGATTCCGACCGGCGGCGGGGTGTGCCGGCCTTCGACACGGCACTCTTCGGACACATCGGTTTCGCGATCTCGAACGCCATGCGCTCGCTCGTCATGGCGCTCACCAACGCGCGCTTCACCCGCGTCCCGGTGAAAGGCCCGACCGCCCGCTACTACCAGCACGTCGTGCGCTTCTCGGCATCCTTCGCCTTCGCGGTGGACGTGGCGATGCTCACCCTCGGCGGCTATCTCAAGAAGAAGGAAAACCTCTCCGCACGGCTCGGTGACGTGCTTTCCTGCATGTATCTCGCCTCGATGGTCCTCAAGCACTACGAGAACCAGGGTCGCCAGAAAGACGACCTGCCGATCGTCGAGTGGGCCTGCCGGACGCTTCTCTACCAAGCGCAGGAACAGATGCATGGTTTCCTGCGGAACTTCCCGAACGCCTTCCTCGCCGGTGCAATGCGGCTGCTCGTCTTTCCGCGCGGCCTCACCTACTCCGCGCCGGACGACCGCCTCGGTCGCCGGCTCGCCGATCTCGTGCTGAATCCGACCGCCGCGCGTGACCGGCTGTGCGCGCTCGTGTACCGCGCCGTGGAGCCCGGCAATGCGCTCGGCCTCCTGCAGGAGGTCCTCGAGCTGGCAGAGGTCGCTGAACCGCTCGAGAAGAAGCTGCGCATCGAAGGCGTGAAGACCGGACGGATCACGGCACTCGATCTGCCCGGGATGATCGAGCAGGGACGCGCGGCCGGCATCCTCTCGGAGAGGGACGCTGCACTCCTCAGCGACTACGACCGCAAGATCATGGAGATCATCAACGTCGACGACTTCGCGCCCCACGAACTCGGCGCACAGATGACCTGACTGGGAGCCGCGGTCGACCACCGCCGACCCGTCCGTTCCGGCATGTATCTCTTCTTCGGGCTCAACGAAAAGCCCTTCGCGATCACCCCCGATCCGCGCTACCTCTACCTGAGCGAGCGCCATGCGGAAGCGCTCGCGCACCTCGTGTACGGCATCAACGAAGCCGGCGGCTTCGTGCAGCTGACGGGCGAGGTCGGCACCGGCAAGACGACCATCATCCGCTCGCTCCTCGCGCAGGTGCCGAAGCACGCCGAGGTGGCGCTGATCCTGAACCCGCGCATGACGCCGGCGGAATTCCTGCTGACCCTCTGCGAGGAGCTCGGCATCGGCGTACCCGATTCTGCCCAGGGCAGCATCAAGGACCTGGTCGACATCCTGAGCCACTACCTGCTGCGCGCCCATGCGAACGGCAAGCGCATCGTGCTGGTCGTCGATGAGGCGCAGAACCTCGCTCCCGAGGTGCTCGAGCAGGTGCGCCTGCTCACCAACCTCGAGACCGAAACCCAGAAGCTGCTGCAGATCATCCTGATCGGCCAGCCGGAGCTGCGCGAGCTCCTCGGCCGCACGGAGCTGCGGCAGCTTGCGCAACGCATCACCGGTCGCTATCACCTGGCACCCCTCTCGGGCGACGGAACCGCCGCCTACGTGCGCCATCGGCTGCGGGTGGCCGGTGCCACGAGCGATCCCTTCACGCCCGGAGCGCTGCGCGAGGTCTATCGCCTGTCGCAGGGCGTACCGCGCGTCATCAATGTCATCTGCGACCGGGCGCTCCTTGGCGCCTATACCCAGGACCATCATCACGTGACCGCCGGACTCGTGCGTCGCGCCGCAGGCGAAGTGTTCGGCCGCCGCTTCGCGCCCTCGTGGCTACCCTGGATGGCAGCAACCGTCGCGCTCGCGCTGTTTGCCGGCAGCGGCGCGGGCGCGTGGTGGTATCTGCTCGGCCGGCACACAGAGGTTCATGCTCCCGCCGCCGCAAGTGCTGCGAGTCCGCCAGTCGCAGCGCCGGCGAACCCGCCGGCCGCCGAGGTTCCGCCGCCGGAGCTCTTCGCCTCTCTGCTCGCGAAGTACCCGAACGAGACCGATACCGACAACGCCTTCAACAAGCTCTTCGCGCTCTGGGGCCTGCGCTATGTCGCGGGCGGCACCGATCCCTGCACGCAGGCCGCACGCGCGGGACTCGAGTGCCTGATGCAGCGAGGTTCGCTCGCGGAGCTGCGTCTCTTCAACCGTCCGGCCGTGCTGCTGCTGAGCGACGAAACGGGGGCATCGCACCAGGTCGTGCTCACCGCGCTCGACGGCGAACGCGGCCGCGTCGATCTCGGCGGCGCCCAGCGCCCGATTGGCATCGGCGACCTGTCACGCTACTGGTTCGGCGATTACATCCTGCTGTGGCGGCGCGGCCCGGGTCAGTCGAAGGATCTCTCCCTCGGCATGCGCGGTGAAGAGGTACGCTGGCTCCGTCAGAGCCTCGAGCGCCTCGCGGGTCTCGCGCCCGCGGAGCCCCCGAGCGAGCTGTTCGATTCGCAGCTCGCGCAGCTCGTGAAGGACTTCCAGCGCCGCCACCGGCTGACCGCCGACGGCATCGCCGGCCTCCAGACGCGCATCATGCTCGACACGGCGCTCGCCGCACCGGACACGCCGTGGCTGCAGGTGCCGGCCACCAGCCAGGGCGGGTGATCCCCATGTCATTCATTCTCGATGCCCTGAAGAAGTCCGAAAACGAGCGCCAGCGCCAGAGCGGGCCCGCGCTGTTCGAGGTGAAACTCGCTCCGCCCCGAAGCCGCTTCCCCGTCTGGGCAATCGGGCTCCTCGTCCTGCTCGCGGTGAATCTGCTGATCGTCGCCTGGCTGCTGATACGCTCGCCCGAACGCGCACAGGTGCAGGCGCAGGCGACCGCGCACGAGGGCGCACCGCCCCCACCGGCGACGGCCGTATCGGGCCAGCCAGCGCCACGGCCTGGTCCGTCTGCGACAGACGCGGGTGCAGCAGCAGCGCATGCGGCCGGCGCCGGGATCATCCCATCACGCGCGCCGCCTCTGCTCGAGGAGCCGGTGCTCGCGGGCGAGGCGGAGGCGCCAGCCCATGCCACAGCGGACACGAAGGACATGCCGGACGAGCCGCAGACCGTGCCGGCGAAGCCGGCTGTCGGTGTACCCGGAATCCCGGGTCGCGAGGAACTCGTGGCCCGCGGGGCCTCGATCCCGGAGCTGCGACTCGACATGCACGTCTATGCCGTACGGCCGGCAGACCGTTTCGTGTTCATCAACATGCATCGCCTGCGCGAAGGCGAAGCCACTGCCGACGGTCTGCGCGTCGAACAGATCACTCCGGAAGGCGCCGTGCTCTCCTGGCAGGGGAAACGGTTTGTGCTGACGAAGGAATAGCGGGCGTCCTCACCGTGCCGGGTGAGCGTCCTCGGCGCGCGCTTCACCAGCGAGCGCGGCGATTCCACTCCGCTCCAGCCTGAAGACCGTCCACTCGTCCAGTGGCTGCGCACCGAGCGCGCGATAGAAGCGGATCGCCGGCTCGTTCCAGTCGAGCACTGCCCATTCCATGCGGCCACAGCCGGCGGCCTGCGCGCGGCGCGCGAGCTCGGCGAGCAGGCGCCGGCCGATACCGAGCTTGCGGTGCCCGGGGCGCACGAACAGATCCTCGAGATGGAGACCAGGGCGGGCGAGGAAAGTGGAGTAGTTGAAGAAATAGATCGCGAGACCGGCCGTTGCACCCTCCCACTCGGCAATGAGCGCCCGCGCGACACGCGGCTCGTCGAAGAGCGTGCGCGCGAAATCAGCTTCCGTGGCGCTCATCGCATGCGCCAGCCGCTCGTACTCGGCGAGCTCACTCACCAGCGAATGAATCACCCCGGCATCGCTGCGTACGGCATCGCGGATCTTCAGCACAGGCAGCCTACTCCGCGACGTACCAGCGCCGGTCGATGCGCTGGAGAGCGATGCGGTCATAGGGCAGGCCCTGGTTCGAGAGGTCGTAGACCGCACGATTGCCCTCGTACTCGAAGCGCGGCGTGAGCCCGCGCAGGATGCGCAGCGTCGCGATCAGCCGCTCGCGCAGCTCGTCGTTGCGCCGGCAGCCGCTGATCAGCGCCTCGAGCGCCTTGGTGGACGTGACGCGGCGGAAGTCCGGACTCATGCGCTGACGGTAATAGCTCTCACAGTCACCCGCGACAAGCTCCTTCTCGGCCGCGCTCAGAAGCTCGAGGATCGCCGGCGGGTTGCCGGTCAGAGCGGCCGGCGCAGCCGTCGCCACCCCGGATACGCCCGGAACCGGCAGCCCGGCGGGCGGCGCCCGCCCGCTCACGAGATCGTCGATCTGCGCCTCGATCTCGCTCGGGATCGCGGCCTTCCAGTCCTTGCCGTAGGGGAGGATGCTCACGAGCTCGACGACCTGCACGGTCCCGCGCCCCTCGGGCGGCTTGCCGCGCAGCACCACGTGCACGAGATCCCCACTGTCACGGACGGCTCCGAGATAGCGCGCATCCGCGTAGCTGCGCCCGACCAGCACCAGGCGCCTGCCGAGCAACGCATAGAAATCCAGGGCTGTCAGACGTTCGAGCTCAGCCAGCGTCGTCGCCACGCCGAAGAGTCGTGAACGGATCGTGAAGTCCCCGCGCGTGCTCTCCGAGCGCATCAGCTCCAGGAGCCGCGCCCGCAGCTTTTCGAGCTCGGTCGGGTGGAGCGCATAGGCGACCGTGCCCGGATTGCCGCTCGCGACGGCCCCGAGGAATGCCTCCACGGCGGCACGCTGCGGGCGGCTGACCGACTCCGCTTCGCTTGCCGCCCGCGAGGGCGCGAGCACGGCACCGAGCCCGATCAGGAAGCCGGCCAGAGCAAGGATACGCATGAGACACTCCCTCGACCGCGGGACCCTGAGCATAGCTCGCCGCCCGGCGGCTCCTGGGGACCTGATGATACAGTTCACGGACACCGGCGCCGGGATGGGCTAGAAACGATCCGTACATCGCAGCCCGCATAGAAATCCCAACCCCGACGCCGGCACCGGCGCTTCCGGATGGAGCCGTAGTCATCGTGGCGGAACGCATCCTGATCGTCGACCCTGACGCCAGTTACTGCACCTGGGTGCAGCATCACCTCAGCATCGCGTGGCCGACGGCGCTGACGACGCGCGCCGATCCGGCGGAGCTGCAGCGGCTGGTCGACTCCTCTGCACTCGGGCAGTTCGATCTCGTGCTGCTCGGCACGAGCTTCGGTACCGATCCGGATGCGGCCGACTCTCCGGGCCTCGAATGGCTGCGACGTCTGCGCGAGCAGGCAGAGCTTCCGCCTGTCATCGTCCTCGCCGACGACGGCAACGAGCTCGCCGCCGTGCGCGCGCTGCGACTCGGTGCCGCCGATTATCTGCCCAAGAGCCTCGTCACCACGGGGCGGCTCCTGGTGGCCATGCGCCTCGCTCTGCGGGTGCAGGAGTACGGCCGCAGGCCGCGTCACGACGTGCCGGCTGCAGCACCCGTCCTGCATCCCCCCACGGAAGTCCCCGTATCGCACGTCATCCCGCGCTATGCGATCCTGCGGCGCCTCGGCGAATCGGACAAGGCCGTGGTGTATCTCGCGTACAGCGAGGAGCTCGAATGCAAGGTCGCACTCAAGGTGAGCCGCAGGAATCATGGAGAGGGCACCGACGCCCGGCAGTTCTTCGCACGCGAATACGCCGCGATCGCAGCCCTCGACCACCCGTCGATCGTCGACATCTACGACTATGGGACCTACGGCGGTCACGAGTACCTCGCCATGGAGTACTTTCCCTGCGGGGATCTGAAGGCGCGCCTCCAGCAGGGCATTTCACCGGACCAGAGTCTCGTGTATCTGCGCCGCATCGCCGAGGCCCTGAGCATCGTGCACGCCGCAGGTCTCGTGCATCGTGACCTGAGCCGCGTGCTCGACCGGCGTACGGATCTCTACAGTCTCGGCGTGATCTTCCACGAGATGCTGACGGGCCGGAAGCCGCATACGGGCACGAGTGCCCTCGAAGTGCTGCGACAGCACGTGCAGGCACCGGTCCCGCGGCTGCCGCAGTCGCTTGCGGCACATCAGCCGCTGCTCGACCGGCTCATGGCCAAGGATCGCGAGCAGCGCCTCGACAGCGTCGAGGCCCTGCTCGCCGAGCTCTCCCCGCACCGGACGAGGACTCAGCCGCTCACGCCGACCGGCTGTGGGGCGCCCGGGTCTGACGCCGGCAACGCTGCGAAGTCGACGATCTCGCCGGCTTGCGCGATCGTGATCCGCGCACCCATGGCCCCGAGCCGTGCCGCGAGGCCCTGTGCACCATGGGGCTCGCCGTGCACGAGCCAGACCGGCGGGCGTTTCTCGAAGCTCCCGTACCAGCGCACGAGATCGTCCTGATCGCCATGCGCAGAGAGTCCGCCGAGCGTGTGGATCCGCGCGGCCACCGCGATCGATTCGCCGTGGATCCGCACCGTCGAGCGCCGGTCGACCAGCGCGCGCCCGAGCGTACCGGGAGCCTGGAATCCCGTGATGACCACGTGGCACTCGGAGCGGCCCAGACTGTGCTTGAGGTGGTACAGGATGCGCCCGCCGTTGCACATGCCACTGCCCGCGATGATGATCGCTCCCGTGCGTCGCGCATTGATGGCGCGCGACTCCTCGCTCGTGCGGCTGAGGACGAGATTCGGCAGCCCCGGCATCGCGCCGAACTCCTCGCGCAGGCGCAGCGCCTCCTGGTCGTGGCGCTCGATATGTCTCCAGTACACGGCGCTCGCCTCGATCGCCATGGGGCTGTCGAGGAAGATCTGCCAGCGATCCAGCTGCCAGCGCTCGTAGTACTTGCCGAAGAGATACAGCAGGTCCTGGCTGCGTCCGACGGCGAAGGCGGGGATGACGAGGTTGCCGCCATCGCGCACCGCCATCGCAACGATCTCACCAAGCTCCTGCTCGGTGGCCTCACGACTGCGGTGCAGCCGGTCACCGTAGGTGCTCTCCATGACCACGAGATCGGCATCCTGCATCCGGTACGGGTCGAGGAGAATCGGTGAATCGTACTGGCCGAGGTCGCCGCTGAAGACGAGCTTCCGTTGCACGCCGAGCTCTTCCAGCCACAGCTCGACGCTGGCTGAACCCATGATGTGCCCCGCATCGCGCAGGCACACCGTGACGCCCGGCACGACTCTGCGCTGCTCATCGTAGGGGAGCACCTTGACCAGCCGCAGGGTCTGCGCCACGTCGGCGACGCTGAAGAGCGGCGCGCGCCCGTTGCGTTCCGCATCGCGCTCGGCAAGCCGCGCGGAATCCTCGAGCAGGATGGGCAGCAGCTCACGCGTGGCGCGGCTGGTGTAGACCGGTCCGCGGTAACCGCGCTTCACCAGCAGGGGCAGCCGCCCGCAGTGGTCGATGTGGGCGTGGCTCAGGACCACCGCGTCGATGGCGCCCGCCTCGAAGGGGAAATCCCGTCGGTTGCGCTGCTCGGCATCGCCTCCACCCTGGATCAGGCCGCAGTCGAGGAGCAGCTGCTGCCGCCCGACTCTCAGGATGTGGCAGGAACCGGTGACTTCGCCCGCGGCGCCGAAGAATTCGAGTTGCATGCGTGCGGGACGATAGGGGAGTGTTACGGCCATGTCTACGGGATACGCGCGCGCGATCAGGCGTGTAATGTGCTCCGGCCCGATGGCGCCGTCCGAAACGCGCGTCGCATTCAGTCGGACTGTCGCCGCCGGTCTCTGCCGGCACGATCGCCCGGCCCGGCACAGGGCCAGCAAGGTCACACCGGCGAAGGAAGCCGCTCGGCGGCGCCGCAACGAGACGATCCCCGAACCCGATCACGGCATCTCCATCGTGCAGGACCACGCCCAACCGGAATCTCTTGCCTGTGGTCGCCGCCAGCTTCCGTAGCCCTGCGAAGTCCGCAGGACGAGCCGTTGCGGCTGCCTTGATCTCCAGTTCCACGATTCCGCCGGCGTCCTCCTCGATCACGAGGTCAACCTCGTTCTGGTCCTTGTCGCGATGGTGGTAAAGGGCGACCTGTCGCTCACAGACCGTCGCCATCTTGAGCACCTCGGTGAATATAAAGGTCTCGAGCAGAGCGCCGAGAATGGCGCGATCGCCGACCACGCGCTCCGGCGTTGCACCCAGCAGGGCAGCCAGCACGCCGAGGTACTTGCGGGTCGTCTTGTCGTCGAGGCCAATCCGATCTCCGATCTGCGTGAAGTTGGTCAATTGCCCCGAGTGCTGTGCCAGGATACGCAGCAGTCGGGGCATGCGCATCGAGCCTTTCGACCGCAGCGACATCGCGGACATCCCGCTGCACGATGGCGGCAATGTAGTCACGCGCCCAGTTACGGCGCCACGCAAGATCCGCACGCCGCAACATTTCCGGATTGCCGCCGCGCAAGACACGTTGTGCCAGCTTCCCGTCGGTGGTGACCTCGGATGGTTGAGGCAACATCCCGGCAAGCACCTTCCCGACGAAGCGACCGGCGGTTCGCCCGATCTCGGCCTGCGACAGGGGCAACAGGGTCACGATCTCCATGCGCCCGGCTCGGCTGTCGGATACCGTCGGCAATGTAAGTAGATCAGCCGAGCCGGTGAGCAAGTAACGTCCGGGGCGCCGGTCCTGATCGACGGATAGCTTGATCGCGCGCAGCAGTTCCGGCGCTCGCTGCACCTCATCGACAATGGCGCGGTCGAGCGGACGCAGGAAGCCCGCCGGATCATCGCGTGCCGCGGTCGGCGCCGTCTCGTCGTCCAGGCTGATGTACCGCCGCCCATCGGCGGCGAAGCCGCGCACCAGCGTCGTCTTCCCGCACTGGCGCAGCCCGTTGACCATGACCACCGGCGTATCCGCGAGCGCCGTCGCCACCTGCTTTGTAGCGTGGCGCGGAATGAGGGTATCGTCGGTGGCTGGCACGTCGTCTGGTGCGGATTCCGGGATCGGCCAATCCGGACGGCGAGTCGTGCTCGACACCGAGCTCACCGCGCTCTCTACGGCGTCACGACCAAGCGCCTGAACGAGCAGGTCAAACTCAACGCGGAACGGTTCCCAAAAGCATCGCGATCCGCGGTTCCAACGCCGAGCTCGCCCGCAAGCTCGACGAGCTCGTGCACGAGTACCGACAACACGACCAAGCCACCGCCACGATTTTCTCCGCCATCCGCGAGCTGATGAATCCACCCACGCCGAAGCGCCGCGGCATCGGCTTCACCGCTGACCTCGAGCAAACGAAGTAGCGGCCGGTCTGCCCCGCACCACGTGGTCGAGCCACGCTCCACCACGCCCGATCCAAACGGACTGGCGGTGGGAGACCGATCTCGGGCGCAATATCGTTCCGTACTGCGTTGGACCGCCTCTGCCATTCATCGCCGCGACCAACCGCGCGATGCTCTCTGGATCTATCGCGCCAACCGTCCATGCCAGTCCGATGCCTGCCGCGACCGATTGAACTGCTCCGGATCAAGATTGGCCATACTAGAGCGAGGCGGCCCCGCGAAGAAGTGATGAGATGCGGTAGCCAATCCGCGGATATCAGAATGATCCATCGTCGCAACCACGCTCCACGCGTCGCGTTCCCGCTTCGGTATCACGCGCCACATCAGAGGCAATCCAACCTTCGTGAACCCCACGTGAGAAACGCCTGCCTTCGATTGACAAAGAAGGCCATATCAGAACCGATAATCGAGCGTGACCCCGTAAGTCCGGGGCTCCCCGAATTCGACGATCGAGGTTGCGCCAGCGAACCCAAACGATCCGAGGTTTGCGAGCAGGTACTGCTTGTCGCTCAGATTGCGTCCCCACAGCCGCAGCATCAGTTCGCCCGAACCGGCGATGGCACGTGTCAAAGACACACCGGCATCGGCCAGACCGCGCGCAGGAAGGGGCCCCACGTCTCCGGCTGCGTTCGAGTTGATCATCTCGCTTTGGTAGTTATAACTGAGGAATCCGTCGAGACGCCAATCAGTGCCGAGCGCTCGGCCGTAGTCGATGCCAAGCGTGAATGATCGTCTGGGTGCATACGAGAAGGACTCCACAAACGTCTCTCGCTTCATCACACCGGTGTCAAGCATCACGTCGATTACAGGCGCACCCCACTTCGTGTCGAGCAAGCCGGCCTGCGCGCGCAGCCGCCACTCGCTGGTGAGCGCCACAGCGAATTCGGCTTCGATGCCCCTGATCTGACTGCCATCGACGCCATAGAAGTCACGGTCGCCAGGCGATGCGCCGGTCTGCACGCTCGCCTGGAAATTGTCGATATCCATCTGGAAGATCGCAGTATTGAGCGTCATGCGCCGGTCCAGAAACGAGCTCTTCAGTCCGATCTCATAGGAAACGACATCTTCGGGCTCGAAGCCTTCGGCAAATTTGACGGGGTTTGCCGAGCGCTGCGAGGTCCCGCCGGTCTTGTAGCCGCTGACGTATTTCGCGTAAGCGCTCACATTCGACGCAAAATCGAAGGTAACCGTGCCAGAGAAGCTGGAGTTGCTGAAATTGCGCTCATAGCGGCTCCCGACGATGGCGCCGTTCGGCACGCAGGTCTGTCCGAGCGCCGCGAAAGTCGCTGCGAATCGCGCGCAGTTCGCCGCCGTGAATCCGCCGACAGCGGCGAAGGAGAAAGAGTTCTCCTGGATCCGGAACGCTCTGCGCCTGTCCTCGGAGTACCGAGCACCGGCGGTCAGGTGCAGGCGCTCACCGAGCCCTGGCGGCGTCCACGTAAGATCGGTGAACAGCGCGTAGGACTCGTCCTCGATGGTCGTCAGGTTGTTCGGGTCGCGCGGCCCGAACACGCTCCCGTCAACGTCGGCCAACCTGGCGTCGTCGGTGTAGTAGTAGAGCCCACCGACGTAGCCCAGCGAGCCTCCGCGCTTGAGCTTCGTTTCGCCGAACGCCTGGAACTCCTGCGAGAATGTACGAAAGTCGACGATCTGCCGACTCTCGTTGATCGCAGATGGCGCACCGAGAGGAAAAAGAGGCGTCAGACTCGGAAAGCTCGCGAGGACGATCGTCGCCGTGCCTGTCGGCAGATAGTCGGCAAGCTGGTCGGCATGCACGTCGCGATAGCCGCTCAACGAACGCAACGTCAGTGCATCCGAGACCCGCCACTCGAGCGCAAGTGCGTGACCCTGCACCTCCGTATCGCTCGCCTCCACGAGACGTGCTGCCTGCACCGAGCCCGGCCGGTCCGGAGTCAGCGGGTCATTGGTGTAGACAACGGTCGCCGCCGGAATTACGAGACCGAGTCCTGGTTGATTGAAAGGCGCTCCGAGCGGATAGGTGCCGCTGCCCATTCCGGCTGCCGCGTAGCTGAGCGGCGGTGTATCACGGACCTTGGACAGCTCGAAGGTGTAATCGGCCGTGACGCTATCCGACGGGCTCCAGCGCAGCGCAGCGCGCACCGCGTCGCGATCTTGGCCTCCGAAGTCCTCCCCGGGGCCTGTGTTCTTGATCCAGCCGTCGCGCTCACCGAAGAGCCCGGAAACCCGCAAGGCGAGCTGGCGGCCCAGGGGGAGGTTCAAGACGCCGCTCGCGCGCTTCAAGTTGAAATTGCCACCGGTGAGATCGATGCGGCCGGCCACACCGTCGGCCGAGGGCTTCTTCAGAATGATGTTTACCGCACCACCGGTGGCGTTGCGCCCATAGAGCGTTCCCTGAGGCCCGCGCAGCACTTCAATTCGCTCGACGTCCGGCCACTCGAAGGCCGCGCCGGCAGCGGTGCCGACATAGATGCCATCGACGTAGAGTGCGACTGAGGGATCCTGGGTGATGCTGACGTCGTTTTGACCGATACCGCGGATGAAGAGGCGCACGATGTCGGCACGGCCGTTGAAATTGTTCACGACCAGGTTCGGCACGTTGCCGGCAATGTCCCGCAGAGTGCGGATGCCCAGCTGCTCGAGCTGCTCATCCCCGAGCTCAACGACCGAGATCGGCACGTCCTGCAACGACTGCTCGCGCTTCTGCGCTGTAACGATCACCTCTGCGATCGTGGGCTGGGCCGCCGACTGCTGTGCCTGAACAGGGCCCGCGCCCATGACCGCGGCGAGTACCGCTGCCGGCACATTGACCTGAGACAGTTGCTTCATTGGGATCCTCTCCTGATTGCAGGACTCAATGGCCTTCAACATAGTCGGCGACAGAGCCGCTGGACGGTGCGCCAATGCGAGGAGCGCCGCCGCTCGGCACTTGCGAGTGCCAGTCATGTGCCATCTCCTGCCCCCGTCACCTTCCAGTACGTGGCATAGCGCTCGTCGATGACCTGATAGAGCGGCGCGAAAGAAACGTTCTGTTTCAGATTTCTCGTGCGAAAGGCGAGGCTCCGTCCGGGCACGCGCTCGATCCAGGTCGATGGATCATCCGAGGGCACGGTCAACGAAGGCGCCGCGAGAGCATCGAGTGTGTACTCGGGCGGCTTGAACGGCCGTGCGGGCGACGCGCGAATCTTGTCTGACGTCAGGCCTGCCGTACCCAGCCGGCCCGCCAGCACGAGCGGGCCGTACATGATCGCCTGGACCGTAGCGTCGTCGCGCATGCGGTGAACATGCAGCGACATCGGCAGCGCAACCTCGATGCGATCGCCGTCCCGCCAGATTCGCTGCACGCGGAAATAGCCACCAGGCTCGGCGAAACCTTCGATCAACCGGCCATTCAGCGTGGCCTGGCCGCCTTTGGACCACGCCGGCACGCGGATCCGCAGCGCCAGTCGCCTGGGTTCACGCAGGCGGAGGGTGAAACGCGTGCCTTCTTCCTCGGGGAAGTTGGTTTCCTGTATCAGGCGGAGGCCTGTGCCGGGATCATCGAGCTCGGATGCAATGAACAGGTTGACGTATATGCCATCGTCGTCGCGGAAGTAGACGCTGTCGCCCAGCTTCGCAAAGGACTCCGCCATGCTGCCGGTGCAGCACCAGTAGTCATGCCCCGGCGTACCGAACATCTTCCACAGGCCAGAAGACAGCGACACGTAATACAGTTTGCTGCCGTCCGCAGGATGCATCGTCCCGAGAATCCCGTTGAAGTACGCGCGCTCGTAGTAGTCGGCGACCGCGGGATCGGCGTTCCAGCCGAACAGGTGCCGCGAGAGCCGCAGCATGTTGTAGGTGACGCAGCACTCCTGCGTGTAGCCGCTCAACTCGCCGGACAGCTCGCCGGGCTTGCCCCAGTGCTCCTTGTTGCTCGTGCCACCGGTGCAGTAGCTGTGCTTGCCCGTGACCTGATGCCAGAAGTAATCGACGACGTCACGCGCGCGGCGATCGTGCAGCAGCTCATGGCGACGCGCCGCGCCGATGACCTTCGGAATCTGGCAGTTGGCATGCAGTCCGCTGAGCTCGTCGCGGCCAACGGCCAGCGGCCCGAAGAATCGCTCGTGGTCGAAGCGGCGTGCGAGATCGCGGTGTGCTTCGCTGCCTGTCACCGCATACAGGTTGTAGAGAACCTCATTCATGCCGCCGTGTTCGAGCTCGAGCATGGCGTTCATGTGGTCTTCGCCGACGTCCCGGAGCCAGAGCAGCAGCCAGTCGGCCTGCTTCCGGAGCACTTCGAGCGCCTGCGCATTGCCGGTCAGCCGATACACGTCGAGCAGTCCGGCCATGATCTTGTGGAGCGTGTAGAACGGGCACCAGACACGCTTGAAGCTGCGCAGGCGGTAGAACAATTCCACCGGGAATGCGCTCAGGTAACCGCTGCCGATTGCGTCCTGGCAACGACCGAGCTCGCGCACCATCAGCTCACTGCGCGACTTGAAATCCTCATTGCCGGTCGAGGCATGCATGAGTGCGCAGGCCGACAGGTAATGACCGGCGAAGTGACCGCGCAGCTCGCTGTCCGGCGCCTCCCATCCGCCGAGCGGTTCGGCGATCGACGGCAGGCCGGCCGTAACGCGGAACATGTGCAGGAGCCGATCGGGATCCTGGCCGAGCAAGTGGCGCTGGTTGATTTCGAGCTGGGTGGCGACGAGCCCAGGACGCAGGCGTACTTGCTGCAGCGGAAATGGCCGTACCCGAACGACGTCGCCTGACATGGTTGCATCCTCGTCGCCGGTCAACGGCCGAGGCGAGCGGAGAGAAGCGGTCGGATGCAAGTCTATACTCCCAAGCGCACTGTTAAATATTGTCTAAGGCAAGTGTATACTTGCCTTGTAGCTTGTCAATGTTCAAAGTGCGTGCGGCTCATGCCGCATACTTACGATGTCTCAGTGAGCTCCCGCGATGGCCGCCCCCAACCGCAACTCCTCATCCGTCGCACCCGCGGCGGAGTTGACCCGCGATCGACGTCAGACGCGCGAAAAGCTGCTAGACGCGGGGCTGAGGCTCTTCGCGCAGAAAGGATTCGACGGCACCCCGATCAGCGATCTGGAGCGTGCGGCGGGCCTCAGATCCGGCACCGGCAGCTTCTACCGCCACTTCTCTGGCAAGGAAGAGCTACTGCACGAGCTGGTGGCACGCGAAACGGCCAGCTACGCAGAACTGGCGGAGATGCACGCGAGGACGCTGAGCGGCTCGCTGGGCAATGCGCGCGCGGAGCTGGTCCTCAAGCTGCGTGTGATCATGCACATGTTCGAGCAGAAGAGCGACTTCATTCAGATCCTGATTCGTGAAGAGGACAAGCTGTCGGAAGACGCGAGAAGCGTCCGCAGGATGCTCGTCGAGGATTCGCAGCAGCGTGATAGTCGCGAATTGCAGAAAATGATGGAGGCGGGTCATGTGATTCGCATGGATCCGCATGCGCTCTGGAATGTCGTCACTAGCGCGCTGATGGGCCACTTTCTGGCGAAGCGCTATTTCCACGTCAGCACACTGGCTGGCGTAGATGAAGAGCACTTCATCAATACCCTCGCAGATCTTCTGACGATTCGGCGCGAAGCTTGACAGGCTGCGCTAGTGGCTGGAACGCACGGCCTGGACGGCCGGCCGCAAAGCCGGCCCTTTGAGCTCGACGACGTTGCCTTCCGGGTCTTCGACGTAGATCGAAGGCCCTTCGCCCTCCGCGCCGTAGCGCATAGCGACTTCGCCTGCCTCCAGTCCGCGCGCCGTCAGCTCGCTGCGGATCGCTTCGGCGTCGAAAGACTCGACGCGCAGGCAGAAGTGATCGAGGTTGCGCCCCTCCGTCGCGGGCGCAGCACCGCCCGCGCGCCCGAGTGGCCCGGCGAGATCCACGAGATCGATGAGCGAGGCACCGGCACGGAGCTGCATGAGCCCGAGATCTTCCTGCACGCGCTCCACGCGGCAGCCGAGCACGTCGCAGTAGAAGGCGATCATCGCCGGGAGCGAGCGCACCCGCAGCACGAGATGGTCGATACCCTGGATGCGCATCATGGCGCGGGCCTTGGCGGAACCTCAGCCGCGCGCCGAGCCCTGTGAGTGCTGGCCGCCGGCACGCGCGCGAGATGCACGGGGCGGCGTCGGCGCGCCGCCTGGCGCGCGCTCGCCTCCGTACCAGATCTCGCATTCACGCTCGCGGCCGCGCACCACGCGCTTGCCGGCGAGCGGGCCGCTCAGCTCCGTCACCACCGTGCACTGGCGCTCGCCGGAATCGGCATCGAAGTAGATCACCACCCAGTCGTCGGTACGGCCCATCTCATGGGCGCGCGCCGTGTTCGAGAACAGCGCGGTGTAGTGCCGCTCGTCGCGCCGCGTATGCAGCACCGGCAACCACGCCTCGCGACCCGGATTGAAGCGCCGTGGCGCGACGCGTCGCAGCGTCCCCTGGCGCACACCTTCGAGATACTCCGCGTCGACATCCAGGATCTCGCCCACGTCCGCCTGATCGGAGGGGATGCGCGCCGCGATGCGCCGCAACCGCCCGAGCCTGCCGGCGAGCGCGTCCCGGATGCCGGCGATGCGTTTCGGCCCGAGCCCGATGAGCCGCGCGAGGCGCCCGTCGTGTGCCGCCATTTCCAGCTCTTCGAGTGTCTGCACGCCGAGCCGGTCGTGGATGCGCACCGCCGTGCGCTCACCGATTCCGGGAATGGAGGCGATGATCTCGATGGGATCGGCGGCGAGGCGCTGGCGATCGATGCTCGCCAGCTCGCCGGTCGTGGCGAGCTGATGAATCAAGCGCGCGAGCCCGAGACCCACGCCCGGGAGCTGCATCAACCCCTCGATGCCTTGCCCGACCGCAAGCTCCACAACGGATCCCGCGTAGCGGCGCACGCTGTCCGCCGCACGCCGATAGGCCTGGATGCGATAGGGATTGGCGTCCTGCTCGGTGAGCACGTCGGCCATCTCATCGAGCCGCTCCGCGATCTGCGTATTGTCGAGCAGACTCATGGTGAACTCATGCGGCCGCGCGCCGCGCCGGCGTCTCCTTGAGCGCGCGCGCCAGTGCCTCCTCCACCTTCTCGACCCACACGAACTCGAGCGCGTTGCGCACGCTCTCCGGGATTTCCTCGAAATCGCGGCGGTTGCGCGCGGGCAGGATCACGGTCCTGATGCCGGCGCGCGCGGCGGCCACGGTCTTCTCCTTGATGCCCCCGACCGGCAGCACGAGCCCTCGCAGACTGATCTCGCCCGTCATCGCCACGTCGTTGGCGACAGTGCGGTTCGTGAGGAGCGACGCGAGCGAGGTAAAGATCGCCACGCCCGCGCTCGGTCCGTCCTTCGGGATCGCGCCCGCGGGCACGTGCACGTGCAGGTCGGATTTCTCGAGCAGCGCGGGATCGAGCCCGAGACTCTCGGCCTGCGCCTTGACGAGCGTGACCGCAGCCTGCGCGCTCTCCTTCATCACCTCGCCGAGCTGGCCGGTGAGGATCAGCTTGCCGGAACCTGGCACGCGGCTCGATTCGACGAACAGGATGTCGCCGCCGACGGGCGTCCAGGCGAGACCGGTCGCGACGCCGGGAACGCTCGTGCGCAGGGCGACTTCGTTTTCGAAGCGCGGCGCGCCCAGGATGCGCGTGAGGTCCTCCGGGCTCACCGTGACACTCGCCGCCTCGCCGGCGGCGATGGTGACGGCGATGTTGCGCAGCACGGCGCCGACCTGGCGCTCGAGACTGCGCACGCCCGCCTCGCGGGTGTAGTCGGCGATGATCCGCCGCAGCACTTCGTCGGCGAGCTGTGCCTGTCCGGGCTTGAGGCCGTTGGCCGCGAGCTGTCGCGTCACGAGGTAGCGCTTCGCGATCTCGAGCTTCTCCTCCTCGGTGTAGCCCGTGAGATGGATGATCTCCATGCGGTCGCGCAGCGGCACCGGAATGGCGTCGAGCACGTTCGCCGTGCCGATGAACAGCACCTTGCTCAGGTCGAAGGGCACGCCGAGATAGTTGTCCCGGAAGGTGTTGTTCTGCTCAGGGTCGAGCACTTCCAGCAGTGCCGAGGACGGATCGCCCTGGATGCTGGCCGAGAGCTTGTCCACCTCGTCGAGCATGAGGACGGGGTTGCGCGTGCCGGCCTTCCGGATCGCCTGCACGACGTTGCCCGGCAGCGAGCCGATGTAGGTGCGCCGGTGGCCGCGGATCTCGGCCTCGTCGTGCACGCCGCCGAGGCTCACGCGCTGGAATTTCAGCCCCAGCGCCCGAGCGATCGACTGCCCGAGGGAGGTCTTGCCGACGCCGGGTGGCCCGACGAAGCAGAGGATGGGACTGCGCCCTTCCGGGTTGAGCTTGCGCACGGCGAGGAACTCGAGGATGCGCTTCTTGACCTTCTCGAGCCCGTAGTGATCCTCGTCGAGCACCTTGCGGGCGCGCTCGATGTCTAGGTGCTCGGTATCGAGCTTCGACCACGGCATCGCCACCAGCCAGTCGAGATAGGTGCGCGCCATGGAATATTCACCGGCAGCCTCGGGCATGCGCTTCAGCCGTGCGAGCTCGCGCCGTGCGTGCTCCTCGACCTCCTGCGGCATGCCGGCCTTCGCGACCGATTCCTCGAGCTCCGCGAGCTCGGCGGGGCCTTCCTCGTCCTCGCCGAGCTCCTTGCGGATCTGGCGCAGCCGCTCGCGCAGGATCGCCTCCTTCTGGCGTTCTTCGAGCGCTTCGCGCGTCTTCGTATCGATGTCCCGGGAGAGACGCAGCACCTCGATGCGCTGGCCGAGGAGCTCGAGCACCCGATCGAGCCGCTGCTTCAGATCGAAGGTGGCGAGCAGCTCCTGTTTCTCGGCTGGCTTCACGTCCATGAAGCTCGCGACCACGTCGGCCAGGGCCCCCGCGGCCTCGATGCCACGGATGGCATTGGCGAGCTCGGCCGGGGCCTGTGGCAGCAGCTCCACGGCCTCGATGGCCCGTTCACGCAGCGCGACGCTTCGCGCCTCGATCTCGGGCGGCACGGTGACCGGATCCTCGTGCGTCTCGACGCGGGCCACGAGGAAAGGATCGGTGCTCACGTAGTCGAGCACGGTGAAGCGCTGCTCACCCTGGCAGATGAGATGATGCGTGCCGTCCTGGCCGGTGACGTAGCGAACGATGCTCGCCATCGTTCCGACCTTGTGCAGCTCCTCCGGTCCGGGATTCTCGGTTTCGGACTCGAGCTGCAGCAGGAAGCCCACCTTGCGGCGTGCGCGCAGCGCCTCCTGGGCGCCCGCGATGCTGCGCTCACGTCCGATCGCGACGGGCAGCACGACGCCGGGGAACAGCACCATGTTGCGCACGGGCACGATGATCAGCACGTCCTCGGGCGCCGGTGCCGCCGCGGGCTCGCTCACTGGGGTTTCCTCCGGTCGATCGTTCATGTGCCGCTTACTCCTTCAGGAGACGCACGTACAGCACGCCATTCTCGAGCCGCTGCTCGGCGAGCAGATACTCCCCGGCCGGCAGGTCGATGCGCTTCTGGAGCCGGCCGTAGGGCAGTTCGAGGCGCAGCACGCGCATCCGCTCCTTGGGCACCGGCGGCGAGATCTCGGCCTCCACGAGGAGCCCTGTGGACGACAGTCGTACGCGCAGATCCGTGGCCGCGACCCCTGGAAGCGCGACGGTGACCCAGGTCTCGCGCTGCCCTGAGAACACGTTGGCGGGCGGCTCCCACACCGGCGCAGAGCGCGCCGCGCCCAGCAGCTGAAAGAAGCGCCGGTGAAGCTGCTCAGCCTCGTCGACGAGCGCACAGGCCTCGGCCCACATCCAGTTCTCAGTGCGGCGTGATCTCATCGGGGTACCCGCTTCCGCTCCCATCCATGTCGCACCAATGTGGTAGCCCGGCGGCGGAATTCAATGTGCGGACGCGCTGCGGGCCCGGGTGACGGCCGTCCGTCATGCCGCACCGCCAGCTCGCCCCGCCGCCCTTGACACTGCCGCGCGGCGCGAGTGCAATGCACCCACCAGTGCGCCCTCGGCCCGCGGCGCGCAGCGGCCGCCAGGGAACTTCATGCACCTCGTCGATACCACAGTGTTCCATTCGCCGACGAGCGGTGGAGTGCGTCGTTACCTCGAGGCCAAGCATGCCTGGCTCACCGCCCACACGAGCGTGCGTCACTCGCTGGTCGTCCCGGGTGACTGCTATCGCTTCGTGCCCGGGGGGTTCACCACCCTCCCCGGGAGGATCGTGCCGGGCACTTTCAACTATCGCCTGCCGCTCAATCCCCGGCTCTGGAGCCGCACGCTCGAGGCGCTCGAGCCCGACCTGATCGAGGTGGGCGACGCCTTCCATCCTGCCTGGTGCGCCTGGCGGGTCGCACAGCGCCGTGGCATTCCGGCCGTGGCGTTCTATCACTCCGACCTGGCGCGACTCATCGGGCGGCGCATGGGTCACCGCATGGAAGAAGCAACCCGACGCTATCTGCGGTGGCTGTACGGACACTTCGACGCCGTGCTCGCGCCGAGCCGCCTGATGCGCGACTACCTCCTGAGCCTCGGGATCGCGCGCGCGGTCTTCCAGCCCCTCGGCGTGGATGCCGACGTATTTCATCCCGCACGGCGGCGAACCGACCTGCGCCGCGAGCTCGGGCTCTCTGCGGACACGCGCCTGCTCGTGTTCGCGGGCCGCTTCTCCCGTGAGAAGAACATCCCGATCCTGTTGCAGGCTTTCGCGAAACTGGGCTCACCCTATCACCTGCTGCTGATCGGCGGTGACCGTGACGCACGTGTCGCTGCCAATGTCACCATGGTGCCCTTCCGGCGGGACAGCCGCGAGCTCGCCTCCTGGCTCGCCTCCTGCGATGCGCTGGTTCATGCTGGCACCAAAGAGACGTTCGGGCTCGTGGTGGTGGAGGCCATGGCCTGCGGACGACCGGTCGTCGGCGCCCGCGCAGGCGCCATACCGGAGATCATCGACCGCTCGGTGGGCGAGCTCGCCGAGCCGCTCGATGCCGCCAGCCTGGCCGAAGCGATCGCCACGCTCTACGCCCGCGACCTCGACGCCCTCGGTGCCGCTGCCCGGGCGAAGGTCCTGGAGCACTTTACGTGGTCGCAGGCGCTGCAGGTCCAGCTCGCCACTTACGCGAGCATCGCTGGCGCACGGCGCATTCCCCTCACGGCACACCCCGTGGCGGAGCTCCGCTCGCCGACGCCCTGAAGCGCGAGCTCAGGAAACCGGCGGCACGACCAGCACATCCATCGGCGCCAGCACGGCCACCTCGCGAGCGACACTGCCGAACGGCCCTTCGACCAGAAAGGCGGCGTAGGCGCGCCTGGCCACCACGACGAGGTCGGCCTGCCAGCGGGCGGCACTCATCAGGATCGTCTTCACCGCCTCGCCCCGCTCGATGTGCTGGCGGGCACGTGCCGCCGGTATACCCAGTCCGTCGAGCACCTCGCCGACGTGCTGCGCACGCCGGTCACGCTCGCGCGCCGCATAGGCATCGATGGCAGCATCGGTCGCACCCCATTCGGTGAGCCGGCGGGCATAGGGAACGTCGTAGGCCGAAACCACCTGGATGAGCTCGCCCGGGCTGAGGCGGTCCGCCCACGCGAGTACGGCACGGTCGCTCGCCACCCCCTTGGCGCAGGCGAGCACCTGCGCATAGTCGCCCCCTGCCTCGCGACGCACCAGCAGGATCGCCACACGAGCGCGCTCCACGACCTCGAACACGCTGCCGCCAATGGTCGAGGGCGGCATGAGCGCCGCGCGCTCGCCCTGGGCACCGAGCACCGCCAGGTGCGCCCCGACCCCTTCGATCGCCCGCAGGATCTCCTGGTGCGCGCGCCCCTGGCGCAGCTCGCAGGTGGCCGTCACGCCGAGCTCGGCGGTGAAGCGCTGCGCACGCTCCTGCAGGCCCCGGTCCGCATGGGCCCGGAGCCCGTCCGTGCCTGCCGCCGGCAGAAGTCGTTCCATGACTTCGCCCGGGGGCAGGACGTGCAGCAGGTGCAGTGCCGCGCCGGTCTGTGCGGCCAGCAGCGCCGCGCGGCGCAGGGCGCGGTCGCCTGCCGGCGAGAAATCCGTGCATCCCAGAATCCGTAGCGGTTCAGCCATGCCACCTGCCTCCCGTCGCCCCCATCGTGGAGCGATGCACTATGCTAGCCATCGTGCACGAGAGTCGATAGGGATGGGCGAGGACACACCACCGTGAAGCGAATTCTGGTCGGCACGGACTTCTCCGCCGCCGCAACCCGGGCCGTGTACGCCGCTGCCGGCTGGGCCCGTCTGCGGCGGGCCCAGCTGCGCATCGTGCACATCGTCCCGCCCCGGCGCTGGCTCGTGGGGCCCTGGCGATCAGACTCGTCACTGACTCGTGCCGCGCACCGCCAGGCGCGCGCGGCGCTGCGCAGGCTGGCCGATGAACTCGACCCCCGACGCGAGCTCGAGATCTCGACCGGCCTCGTCGTCGGTGCCGCATCGGTGGCACTGCGACGCGCCGCCCGGGATTTCCAGCCGGACCTCCTCGTGGCCGGCGCGCGGGGTGAGCACGAAGCGGGCGCCTGCGGGCTCAGCCTCGGTGGTACGGCACTCAAGCTGCTCGCCACCTCACCGACGCCCCTGCTCCTCGTGCGCCGGGACACCGCCGAGGCACCCGCCACGGTCCTCGCCGCGGTCGATCTCGGTCCGCTCTCGGGCGCCGTGCTCGCCTGGGCCGCACGATGCGTCGCGGATGACGGGCAGATCCTTGCGTTTCACGCCTGGGAAGCTCCCTTTGCCGCGCGTCTCGAATCCTACGGCCTGTCGCGCTCGGCGGTCGATGTGTATGCCGAAGAAGAGCAGCGCCGTCGCGAGCAGCTGCTCGCGTCGCTGACGGCTGCGAGCTGCGGCGAGACGCCCGTGCAGAAACTCATTGCGCGGGGCGACGCGATCGAGCGGCTCTTCGAGCAGCTGCGCGCGCTCGAACCGCAACTCGTCGTGATCGGCCGGCATGAGCCGCGGCAGCGCCGCAGCTCCGCCGCCAGTTTCGGCAGCGTCTGCCGCCATACGGCGCTATTCGCGCCCACCGATGTGCTGGTCGTGCCGCCCGGCGGTCATCAGGGCGGCAGCAGCGCATAGAACGCGAGCCGGCCATTGCGCTGACCGACCGCGACGAAGCGGCCATCCGGCGAGAAGCGCGCCACCGTGGCCTCAGCGTCCCCGAGCTGCACATCGACCGGCGTCGTCGCCCTGCCCGGCAGCCACAGCATGACACGCCAGTCACGCCCCCCTGAGACGAGCCAGGGACCGCCGGGCTGGAAGGCGAGTGTCTCGATACGCTCGGTGTGCCCGCACAGCTGCAGAGGACGCGAGCCTTCCGGTCCCTTCCCGGCGAAGTCCCAGACGACGACATCGGCGCCGGCGCCGGTGGCGAGATAGCGGCCGTTCGAGCTCCACGCGGTGAGCTGCACCTTCGTGCCGTAGCCGCGCATCTCCCCGGCGCGCCCGCTCGACAGGTACCAGAAGTGCACGCTGCCGTCCTGGGTCCCGGTGGCGAGCACCTTGCCGTTCGGGCTCGGCGCGGCCGTGAGACAGGCTCCCGGCCGGGCATAGCGGCGCGTCGTGAAGCGCGGCGGCTCGATGCGATGCGCCAGCAGACCGCCCTTCGTTGCCGCGATCAGATCGCGTCCCGGTCTGTCCCAGGCCAGTGCCGCAATCACACCCTCTGCCGGCGCAAATTCGTGCAGGCGCTCGCCCTCGGTCGACCAGAGTGCGACGACCCTGCCGCTCGCGGCGGCCAGCCAGCGACCGTCGGGTGAAAATGCAAGCGCCTCGACGACGCTCCTGCCCGGCCGGAAGCGCACATGCTCGCCGCGGTGCGCCCCGGCGTCCCAGATCGCCGTAGTGCCGTCCTGTCCGGCCGAGGCGAAGCGTGCGCCACCCGGCTGCCACGCGACGGCAAGGGCGCCGAGCGCGTGCATCCCGAGCTCGTGCACGCAGGACTCGCGCTCCCCGAATTCGCAGAGATGCACCGTGCCTTCGCTGCAGACGACGGCGAGGCTGCGCCCGTCGGGCGACCAGGCGCAGTCGATGATGTAGTCGTCGAGCTCGACACTCGCGCGGGACTCGAGGATCGCCGACGGTGCCACGCACCAGCCTCAGGCGAGACAGGACCGGAAGCCGGCCTCGAGCCCGGCACGATCGAGTCTGCGACCGATGAAGACCAGGCGACTGACGCGCTCGCCCGCGCCCCAGGGGCGCTCGAGCCTCCCGTCGAACATCATGTGCACACCATGAAACACGTAGCGACGATCCTCACCGCGGATGTCGAGCACGCCTTTCATCCGGAAGATGTCCTGGCCCCGACTCTGCAGCAGGTCCGAGAACCAGTCGTTCACCTTCTGCCGGTCGACGGGCCGGCGATCGGTGATGCCGACGGAGGCGATCTCCCCGTCATGGTGATGTGAGCGGAAATGGCGTTCCGCCACATGGCCGGCTCCCGCAACGCGCAACCCGACCTCCCCGGGCGCATGCTCGCAGAATATCGCGTAGGTCCCGGCGCGCTCGATCCTCAGCGTCCAGTGTGTGTGATCGTGCGCGGTCGGGAGCCGCCAGGGGTGTGCCGCGGGAACGATCGTGGCAGTGCTGTCCGGGAGCACACTCTCTTCCGCAAACACGCGTACGGCAGGCTCGATCTGTGCCTCGAGTCCGGAGGCATCGGCACTGGGCGCCTCCAGCACGGCGAGCGACAGGCCCCCGTCATGCGTATGCACGTGTGCCTCGTGATCGTGCGCGCACACCGCGCCCGCGAGACACAGCTCGTGGCGACCCGGCGCAAACGCATACACGCCCGCCCACTCGAAGGGGTACTGCGGCTCGAGAAAGGACGAATCCGTCGCGAGCGCCCGCTCGAGATCGAAGGCACCGAGGTTCAGCACGCGATCGACCGGAATGTCGGCATCGAGCGTGCGGAAGATCCTCACCGGGGCATTCATCGCATGGATGCGCCGCTCGATGCGCTGCAGTGCCGCCTCGTCGGCGAGATCGATCTTGTTCAGCAGCACGACATCCGCGAAGGCGATCTGCTCCCCTGCAGCGTCCATGACATCGAGATGCTCCTCGATGTGCGCGGCGTCCACGACGGTGACGATCGCGTCCAGCACGAACTGTTCGCGAAGATCCTCGTCCAGGAAGAAAGTCTGCGCAACCGGGCCCGGATCGGCGAGGCCGGTGGTCTCGATCAACACGCAGTCGAAACGGTCGCGCCGCTTCAGGAGCTGCCCGAGGATGCGTATCAGGTCCCCACGCACCTTGCAGCAGATGCAGCCGTTGCTGGTTTCGAAGATCTCCTCTTCGGCGCCGATCACGAGCTGGTGGTCCACGCCGATCTCACCGAACTCGTTCTCGATGACGGCAATCCGCCTGCCGTGCTGCGCAGTGAGGATGCGGTTGAGGAGCGTGGTCTTCCCGGAGCCCAGGAAGCCTGTGAGCACGGTGACCGGAATGCGAGCCGCCGGGGACATCCTGTGCCTCGATTCAGCGTGAGATGAGCAGCACACCCGCGAGCAGCAATGCCGCTCCCGCAAGACGTGCCATGGAAAGCGGCTGCTGGGGGAAGCCGAGCCAGCCGAAGTGATCGACCGCGAGCGCAGCGAGGAGCTGTCCGAGTACCGTGAGCGCAAGGAGCATGCTCGCGCCGAGGCGCGGACCGACGACCGTCGCCGCAACGACATAGAAGGCGCCGAAGAGCCCTCCGAACCAGGCCCAGAGCGGCACGCTCCCCGCAGCGCCACGGCCCGGCAGCGGAGCCCGCTCGAGCATGACGAAGACGACGAGCGCCGCCGTGCCGACCAGAAAGTTCGCGAGGCTCGCCAGCACCGGGCTGCCGAATGCCTGCCGCAGCGCGGCATTCATCCCGACCTGCACGGTGAGCCCGAGGCCGGCCGCGAGCGCCATCAAAGCGAGGAGGTGGTACACGTATCGCCTCGCGCCTCTCAGCGGCGCCGCAGGCGCCGCAGGCGCCGCAGGAGCCCGCACCCGGGACGGGTCGCGACGACCGCCGTGATGAGACGGAAGAAGATGCGGCGGGCGAACGGCGCTCGCGCCGGCGGCACGGCGGCGAAGAACGGCGTGCGCGCATCGCGGTGCACGTGCACCGAACGCGCCTGGATCTCGAAGCGCCGGCCCCTCTCCGCGACGACGACGAAGCGCCGCAGCGCGCCTTGCCCTTCGCCACCACCCGGCAGTGCCCGTTCCTCGATGAGCGCGTTTCGCAGAAGACTCGGGAGCGTCGGCAGCTGCGGTGCGGTGAAGGCGATTTCGACCGGCGTCAGCCGCTGAGCCGCGGCCTCGGTCCCCTGCAGCACGAGCGAGAGCGCCTCGCCCGGATGGCGTTCGCAGCGGACCTCGCCGGCGAGGCGGATGCCCGGAAACGTCACGATGGTCAGCCGATCCGGCCGCGCAGCTGCCCGTGCACCTCGAAGGTCATGATGCACAGGAAAAGGAGCAGCAGCAGGTAGTAGGCCGCGTAGCGGATACGATCGGCACGCGGGGCCTCGTAGTAGCGTGGATTGCCCGCCGGCACGCTGCCGTGCCACGCGCCCTTCAGTCCCTGCCAGATGGTCGGGGCGAGCAGCAGGAGGATCACGACGAACATGGGACTCGGAATGAGCAGGAACACCCCGGCGAGCACGGGCGCACCGATGAGCCAGATGCGTGGCGAGAGGATCGCCACGATGCGCCCGCCGTCGAAGGGCGTGATCGGCACGAGATTGAAGAGATTCAGGAAGAAGCCCGAATACGCGACGGCGAGCAGCAGCGGGCTCTGGTACTGGCCGGCCAGGAACAGTGCGACCACCGCGCCCACCGTACCCATGAAGGGTCCGGCGAAGGCGATGCGCGCTTCCTGGGACACGGACAGCGGCTGATCGCGCAGCTCGATCCATGCGCCCACGAAGGGAATGAATGTCGGCGCACCGACCGAGAGACCGGCCCGTCGCGCGGCGACATAGTGACCGAGCTCATGCACCAGCATCAGCACGACGAAGCCGAATGCGTACCAGAACCCGAACAGGAGCGCATAGGCCGCTACGGAGACGATCATGGTGCCGCCGGTCTTGAGAATCGGGCCGAGCTTCGCGGCGTTCAGCAGCAGGAGCAGCGCCTTGATCATGCGGACTCCATCTCCCAGAGCGTCAGGGGTGCGCCGCGACGCAGCCAGAGGCCGGCGCCGGCCTGACGGAAGCGCCGCGCGAGACGCTCGCGATACCAGTCTCCGGGACGCAGGTGTACGTTGCCGTCGGTGCGGCTGCGATCGCAGTTGTCGCGCCAGTCCTCGAGTGTGAGAGCACTGAAGTAGAGGGCACCGCGGCAGAGCCGTGCGAGATTCGCGAGCGCGCGCGCCGCTGCGCGATCCCCGAGATACTGGACCACGTCGTAGCACACGACGAGGTCGAAAGGCCGATCCGCGCGAAAGTCCGCCACGCTGTCGTGGATCCAGCCGTGGCGCGCACAGAGATATTCGCTCACCTCGACGCCCGTGTAGGTCGCGCGCGGCAGCGCACGCAGCAGCGGCGCTCGCAGCATGCCCGTGCCACAGCCGGCGTCGAGGATGCGCCGCGGCGCGAGTCCGATGTAGGTGCACCATGCCGCGATGAAGCGCCCGCGGGCGCACATCTCCGCGCGGGACGTGACCGAAGTGCGTGGATCGCCATAGAAGCGGCGGTAATAGGCGCGGTCGAAATTCAGCGGCTGCAGACGCATGGCCATACCCCGAAAGACGGCTCCCCGGTTGCTCCGGTCTCCGGCCGGCCCGGCCCGCAGCATGCCGAGAGCCATCGCCGCACGCAATCGCGCGGGCAATCGGGACGATCGGCTATCATTGTCCACCATGGCACAGAATCATCGATCGACTGAAAACCCCCAGGGGTCCGGCGCAAAACCCAGCATTGCCATCCTCGGCGGCACGGGGGCACTCGGCTCCGGGCTCGCCAAACAGTGGGCACGCAGGGGCTACCCCATCATCATTGCCTCGCGTTCGCGCGACAAGGCAGTGAAAGCGGCCGAGCCGCTGCGTGCGCAGCTCCCGGGAGCGCACATCGAGGCCGACGAGCTGGCGCCGGCGGCGCAGCGCGCGCAGATCGTGGCCCTCACCGTGCCCTACGAGGCGCACCACGGCACGCTCATGGCGGTCCGCGGCGCACTCGACGGCAAGATCCTCATCGACGCGACCGTGCCGCTCAAGCCGCCCAAGGTCGGCACGGTGCAGCTTCCGGCCGCCGGCTGCGCCGCCGTCGAGGCGCAGCAGCTCCTCGGCCCGCAGGTCAAGGTCGTCTCCGCCTTCCAGAACATCGCGGCCGAGAAACTCGCGGCCGACGAGCTGCCCGAGTGCGATGTCCTCGTGTGCGGCGACGATGTCGCGGCACGGGACACCGTCATCGGCCTCATCGAGGCCATCGGACTCAAGGGCTGGCCAGCCGGACCACTCGCCAACTCTGCGGCTTCCGAAGCGCTCACCTCAGTGCTCATCCAGATCAACCGCAAGTTCGGAGTCAAGGGAGCCGGCCTGCGCATCGTGCTCGGCAAGTGACGGCGACCTACATCTCGCCCGCCCGGCTGACCATCACCGCCCTCGGGGGACTGCCCGAAGTCCCGGCCGGAGCCGATCTCGCAGTGCTGCTACTCGAGGCGGCTGCGCGCGAGGGCGTCGGGCTGCGCCACGACGACGTGCTCGTGGTCGCCCAGAAGATCGTCTCGAAGGCCGAGGGTCGGCGCGTGCCTCTCGCCGAGGTCGTGCCATCCACGCGGGCGCGCGAGCTCGCCTCGGCCACGGGCAAGGATGCCCGGCTGGTCGAGCTCGTGCTGCGCGAATCGCGCTCGGTGCTGCGCGTGGGACGTGAGGTGATCGTCGTCGAGGACCTGCGCGGCCTCGTCCTCGCCAATGCGGGCGTCGATCAGTCGAATCTGCCCGATTCTGCCGGGGAAACCGAGGCACTGCTGTTGCCGCAGGATCCGGACGAGTCCGCGCAGCGACTGCGTGCCGCACTGCGCGCACGCGCCGGCATCGAATGCGCCGTGATCATCGCCGACAGCCTGGGGCGCGCGTGGCGGCTCGGCACCACGGGCCACGCGATCGGCGCCGCCGGCCTGCCGGCACTCGTGGATCTGCGCGGCCGTCCCGATCGTGGCGGACGCAGCCTGCGGCACACCGAGATCGCCCTGGCCGACAGCCTCGCTGCCATCGGTGTCCTCGCGATGGGCGAGGCCGGCGAAGGCCGCCCGGCCGCGGTGATCCGCGGGCTCGAGCATCTCGCGGCAGCCGAGTCCTCCGGTGAGCGCGGAGCGCGGGCCCTGCAGCGTGCCCGCGAGATCGATCTCTTCCGATGAGGTTCCGGTGAGTGCGGCGCACGCACCCGTCGTCGCACTTTCCGGCGGCGTCGGCGGCGCAAAGCTCGCTCACGGGCTCGCCCGGACCGCGCCGGCCGGCGGACTCGTCGTCGTGGCGAACACGGGCGATGACTTCGAGCATCTGGGCCTGCGCATCTGCCCCGACATCGACACGCTCGTCTACACACTCTCGGATACGGCGGACACGACGCGCGGCTGGGGCCGGGCGGACGAGACCTGGCATTTCCTGGAGGCACTGGAGAGACTCGGCGGACCAGACTGGTTCCGCCTCGGCGACCGGGACCTCGCGATGCATGTCCTGCGCACCGAGCGGCTGCGTTCGGGCCGACTGCTGTCCGCGGTGACCCGCGAGCTTGCCACGGCACTCGGCATCGACACGCCCATCGTGCCGATGTCCGACGACCCCGTGCGCACCATCCTCGACACGGACGAGGGCCTGCTCGACTTCCAGGACTACTTCGTGCACCGGCAGTGCCGCCCCAGGGTGCGCGCCATCGAATATCGCGGCGCCCGGTCTGCCCGACCTTCGCCGCCGCTCGCCGCGCTGCTCGCCGGCGACGTTCCGTGCGCCGCCGTGCTCTGCCCGTCCAATCCTCATCTCAGCATCGACCCGATCCTCGCCGTACCGGACGTACGTGCGTGGCTCGAACGCAGCACCGTGCGCGTGGTCGCCGTTTCTCCGATCGTGGGCGGCGAGGCGCTCAAGGGACCGGCTGCGAAGCTGCTGCGCGAACTTGCGGGCTCGAGCAGCGCGCTGGCAATCGCGGAGCACTACGCAGGGCTGCTGGACATCCTGGTGATCGACGAACAGGATGCGCACCTCGCGCCGCGCATCGAGGCCCTCGGTATCAGCGTGCAGGTCGATGACACCGTCATGCGCTCGATTCCCGACCGCGATCGCCTGGCGCGACGCGTCCTGAGGTGCCTCGCATGAAGGATCTCACCCAAGGTCCGATTGCCAGGCATCTGCTCGGCATGGCGGCCTTCATCGGCTTCGGCATGCTGGTGCAGACGCTTTACTATCTGGTCGATCTCTATTTCGTCGCGGGCATCGGCAAGGAGGCCATCGCCGGGGTCGGCGGCGCCGGCAATGCGATGTTCATCGTCATCGGCCTGACGCAGATCCTCGGCATCGGCACCGTGACGCTCATCTCCCACGCCGTGGGACGCGACGACCGGCGCGATGCCACTCTCGTCTTCAATCAGTCGCTGGCGCTGGCCGCCACCATCTC
Source organism: Gammaproteobacteria bacterium (assembly GCA_016707425.1). GTDB lineage: Bacteria > Pseudomonadota > Gammaproteobacteria > Steroidobacterales > Steroidobacteraceae > JADJHU01. Next base: position 554,685 of record JADJHU010000015.1, on the reverse strand, counting down.
GGGCCTGATGCTGCTCGCCGGCTACGCGCTCGCCGGACCCTATATGGAGTCGATCGGGGCGGATGCCGGCACGACGGCGGCCGGCACGACCTATCTCCACTGGTTCCTGCCCGGCATGGCGCTGCAGTTCGCGCTGATCGCCATGAGCTCGGCACTGCGCGGCACGGGCATCGTGCGGCCCACGATGGTGGTCCAGGTGCTCACGGTCGCCCTGAACGCCGCCCTCGCGCCGGTGCTCATCGCCGGGTGGGGCACCGGGCGCCCGCTCGGGGTGCTCGGCGCCGGTCTCGCGAGCTCGATCGCGATTGCGGCCGGCGTGGTGATGCTCGCGTGGTATTTCTCGCGCCTCGAAAAATACGTGCGGCTCGATCTCTCGCTGGTGCGGCCGCAGCTGGCCACGTGGTGGCGCATGCTGCGCATCGGCCTGCCTGCGGGCGGCGAATTCGCGCTCATGTTCACCTATGTGGCAGTGATCTACTGGGCAATCCGCGACTTCGGCGCCGGAGCGCAGGCCGGCTTCGGCATCGGTTCGCGCGTCATGCAGTCGCTCTTCATGCCGGTCATGGCCATCGCCTTTGCAGCGTCCCCGGTTGCGGGACAGAATTTCGGCGCGCGCCACGCGAAGCGGGTGCGCGAGACCTTTCGCATCGCGACCATCCTGAGTGTCGGATCGATGGTCCTCCTGACACTCGCAAGCCAGCTGGGTGCGGAACGGATGGTGGGAGCCTTCAGTACCGACCCGCGGGTCATCGCGATCGGTGCGGAATACCTGCGCCTCGTCTCACTGAGCTTCGTTGCCAACGGCGTGATCTTCGCCTGCTCGAGTCTCTTCCAGGGCCTGGGCAATACGCTCCCGGCGCTCGCCAGCAGTGCGAGCCGGCTGGTCACGTTCGTGCTTCCCGTCATCTGGCTGTCCGTGCAGCCGTGGTTCGAAATCGTGCACGTGTGGTACCTGTCCATCGCAACCGTGGCGCTGCAGGCGGTCGCGAGCTACTGGCTCCTGCGCCGCCAGCTCGATGAGCGGCTGCGCTTCGGAGCGTCCGCAGCTGGCGGTGCACCGCCTCCCGGCGCAAGGCACGGACTGTGAGAATCGCCCACATGCGGGTACGCTGACAGCATGGCCGAAGCCCCTGATACCGGATCTCCACACCCGCGCAGAAGCGTGCTCTGGCGGTGGCTGGCCATGCCGATCGTTGCGCTGTGCGTCTTCTTCGCACTGCGTCACTGCCATGCCGGGATGATCCAGGACATCCACGGCCCCGGCGTCCCGCCGTCCGGATTGCACGGACGGGAACTTGGCGAACTCCCGGCCGGTCCGTAGGATACGCGGCCGCCTTCCAGGCCCTGCCCAGGAGCCCCCGGTCGATGGCCGCGCACCCCCCCAGGATCGGATTCGTCAGCCTCGGCTGCCCGAAGGCGCTCGTGGATTCCGAGCGCATCCTCACGCGCCTGCGTGCGGAGGGGTACGAGGTCTCGGCGACCTACGAGGCCGCCGACCTCGTCGTCGTCAACACCTGCGGATTCATCGACGCCGCGATCGATGAGTCGCTGCAGGCGATCGGCGAGGCACTCGACCACAACGGCCGCGTGATCGTCACCGGCTGCCTGGGCGCACGGCCCGGGAGGATCCTGGAGAAGCATCCACGCGTGCTCAAGGTCACCGGCCCGCACGCCTATGAGGACGTCATGAGTGCCGTGCACGAGCACCTGCCGCCCCGCCACGATCCCTTCGTCGATCTCCTGCCCGCCCAGGGCATCCGCCTCACGCCGCGGCACTACGCATATCTCAAGATCTCGGAGGGCTGCAACAACAGCTGCAGCTTCTGCATCATCCCTGCGCTGCGCGGACGGCTCACGAGCCGCCCGATCGACGAGGTGCTGCGTGAAGCCGAAAGCCTCGTCCGTGCCGGAGTGAAGGAGCTCCTCGTGATCTCCCAGGACACGAGCGCCTACGGTGCCGACATCCGCTACCGTCCCGCCGAGTGGCACGGGCGCAGCCACCGCAGCCGCCTGGTCGATCTTGCACGTGAGCTGGGCGAGCTCGGCGCCTGGATACGCCTGCACTACGTCTACCCCTATCCGCACGTGGACGAGGTCATTCCGCTCATGGCCGACGGCCGCGTGCTCCCCTATCTCGACGTGCCCTTCCAGCATGCGAGCCCCGCGGTGCTCAGACGCATGCGCCGGCCCGCGCACTCCGAAGATACGCTCGCGCGTATCCGGGCGTGGCGCTCGGTCTGCCCCGATCTCGTGATCCGGAGCAGCTTCATCGTCGGCTTCCCGGGCGAGACGGAGCACGAATTCGAGGAGCTGCTCGAGTGGCTCGAGGATGCGCAGCTCGATCGCGTCGGCTGCTTCCGCTACTCGGCCGTCGAGGGTGCCGCGGCGAACCAGCTGGCGTGCCAGGTGCCCGCCGAGGTGGCGGCAGAGCGCTACGCGCGCTTCATGGAGCGTGCGCGCGCAATCAGCACCCGGCGTCTGCGGGCCCGTATCGGGCAACGGATGCGCGTACTGGTCGATGCGATCGATGGCACCCGTGCAGTTGCCCGCAGCGCGGGCGACGCCCCGGAAATCGACGGCGTCGTGCGCATCCAGAAGGCCGAACACCTCAAGCCCGGCGACTGGGCGGATGTCGAAGTCCTCGGAGCGAGCGCCTACGATCTGAAGGCCAGGCTCATCGCCTGAGCGCTCTCGAGGCGGGCTGTCACCCGACGGCGCGCATCACAGACACGGAAGCACTCGCCGGTAATGGATCCGCCGCCTCTGCACCGGCGGCAGCGGACCGCAAATCGGCCGCCACGCTGACGATGCGCGGAATCGGGTCCTGGCCCTCGAGCCGCTGTCCGGTGTTCACGAGCCAGCGCCCGATATGCCGCCTGAAGCGCTCGACCTCACGGTGGCGTCTCGACATCAGGCCCCGCTCACCGAGCAGGGCCTCCTCGGCTTCGCCCACGCGCCACCACCACTGCAGGCGGTCGAGGCGCGCATCGTGGAGATACGGCAGCGTGATACAGAAGCGCCGCGCACCAGCACGGCGCTCGACCTCGGCGAAGGCGAAATAATCCTCCAAGGGTCGAGGCAGGTCGATGGGTTCCATCGACGTACATCATGCCGGGACTGCCCCTGTCCGCACAAGCTGGGGCGTGGCGGGAGCGAGCTTCGATGACCCGCCTACTCCACCGTCACGCTCTTCGCCAGATTCCTCGGCTGATCGACATCCGTGCCCTTGAGGATCGCCACGTGGTAGGCGAGCAGCTGCAGAGGCACGGTGTAGATGAGCGGTGCCTGCACGTAGCTCACGTGCTTCGGCATCGTGATCACCGTGACGCCCTCCGAGGGCTCGATGCCGGAGTCGGGATCGGCGAACACGATGAGCTCGCCGCCACGGGCACGCACCTCCATGAGATTCGACTTCAGTTTCTCGAGGAGATCGTTGTTCGGAGCGACGGCGATCACCGGCATCTGATCATCGACGAGCGCCAGCGGCCCGTGCTTGAGCTCACCGGCCGGATACGCCTCAGCGTGGATGTAGGAGATCTCCTTGAGCTTCAGCGCGCCCTCCTGGGCGATCGGGTGCAGCGCACCCCGGCCGAGGAAGAGGGCGTGTCGCTTCTCGGCAAAGCGCCCGGCGAGAGCCTGGATCACGGGGTCGAGGGTGAGCGTCCTCTCGATGATGGAGGGAATCTCGATGAGACGCTGCACGAGCCCGCGTTCGCGTTCGGCGTCGGCACCGTGGTGCTTGGCGAGTGCGATCACGAGCATGATGAGCGCCGCGAGCTGCGTGGTGAAGGCCTTGGTGGACGCGACACCGATCTCGGGGCCTGCCCGTGTCAGCATCACGAGCTCGGATTCGCGCACCAGCGAGCTCTCGGGCACGTTGCAGATGGCGAGTGACGACAGGTACCCCGCCTGCTTCGCAAGCCGCAGCGCGGCGAGCGTATCGGCCGTCTCGCCGGACTGGGAGATCGTCACGAAGAGCGAGTTCTTCGGCACCACGGGATTGCGGTAGCGGTACTCACTCGCGATCTCGGCCGTGCAGGGAAGCCTGCAGATCTGCTCGATGAAGTAACGGGCGATCGCGCCGGCATGGAAGCTCGTCCCGCAGGCGACGATGTGCACATGTTCGGCGCGCCGGAACACCTCGCCGGCTGCCGGCCCGAAGGCCGCTTCGAGGAGACGGCCGTTCGCGACACGCTCCTGGAGGGTATCGGCGACGGAGCGCGGCTGTTCGTGGATTTCCTTCAGCATGAAGTGCCGGTACTGGCCCTTCTCGGCCGCTTCCGCGGACAGCTCGCTCTCGCGCACTGGCCGCTCGACGCGGTTGCCCTCGCGGTCGAGGATGCGCAGCGACGACCGGTGCACCTCCGCAACGTCGCCTTCCTCGAGGAACACGAAGCGCCGCGTCACCGGCAGCAACGCAGCCACGTCCGAAGCGACGAAGTTCTCCTCCACCCCGAGGCCGATCACCACCGGACAACCCTCGCGTGCGAGGATGATGCGGTCCGGATCGCGCTCACTCACCACCGCCAGCGCGTATGCGCCCTCGAGCTCGGCGACCGTGGCACGCACGGCCTTGAAGAGATCCCCCAGCGTGCCGAGATGGTAGTGAATGCGGTGGGCGATCACCTCGGTATCGGTCTCCGAAGAGAAGCTGTAGCCCGCACGCGTGAGCTCGGCGCGCAGCTCCTCGTGGTTCTCGATGATGCCGTTGTGCACGATCGCGAGGCCGTCGCGCGACACGTGCGGATGCGCGTTGCGCTCGCTCGGCACGCCGTGCGTGGCCCAGCGCGTGTGGGCAATGCCGATCTTGCCGTGCGTGGGCGACCCGTCGAGGGCCTCCTGCAGCATCTTCACCTTGCCGACCGTGCGCACCCGCTTCAGGTGGACGGTGTCGTCCAGCACCGCGATGCCCGCCGAGTCGTAGCCCCGGTACTCGAGGCGCCGCAGCCCTTCCATGAGGATGGGGACGATGTTGCGCTCGGCGACCGCACCGACGATTCCACACATGTGTAAACCCTTGATTCAGCAGGGGGTAACGGATTCCGCCCATTTGAATCATAAGCAATCGCCGGGTCCGGAGGCAGCCATCTTCGTCACACCCTCGCCCAGTGGACAATGAGGGGCGCGCCCGGACTTACGGGGTACGGCAAAAGCCCTGGAAGCCTCAGCGACAGGCGGCCAGCGGCTCTCCTGCAGCCGTCGCCCGGACCTGTTCCACGGGCGTGAGTGCGCGCGTCTGGCGCGAACAGCACTTGGCCGCATCAGCCGGCGGGAGCAGCATGCCCGGCGGCGCGCAGTAGAGCGGAAACTCGACGGTACCGGTCGCGTTCGTGCGCGCGAAGTCGACGTCCCGGACCCAGTTCAGGCCCCTGGTCGTGAGACGCACCGCCTTGTCCCATTCCGTGACGCAATGGCCGTCATGCCCACTGACCGCATCCAGTGGACCCGCCTGGCAGGCCATCCCCAGCGGATGCGCGAAGCAGCATTCATCGTGGTCCCAGCTACCGGGGTTCACGAAGCACCTGCCATTCGCACACAGGGCCGTCAGCGGCAAGCCGCCCTGGGCCTGCCCGCACTCAGCCCCGATCGCTCCGAAGCAGTGCTGGCGATTCTGCGGCTCGATGCGCCAGGCCTCCACGGCGCTTCTCTGCGGCAGGGTGATGGCGGAGGGCCTGAACGTCCGCTGAGCTCCGGCGGGCGTATCGGGACAGGCAGGCCCGCCGGACAGCGGGAGAGCGAGTGTCAGCGACACAAGGGGCGGGGGATTCGCCGGCGTTGCCGGCGCATGAACGTGCTGTGCGCCGCCCGCGCCGGCGTGTGCCGTCACGACGAACGTCCCGCCGGGAACGGAAGCAAAGCGTACCGATCCCTGAAGGTCCGTCGCGGACTGGTAGAAGGCATTGCGGTCGAGTGTCGTACCCACGCACACGGTTGCCTTCGCCACGGGCGCGCCGTTGCGCGTAATCTTCACGAAAAGCCCTCCGCCGGGCGCGGTCTGTGCGTGCGCATCGGCGCCCAGGAGCACCAGGATGACGAGCGCTGCAGAAGTACGCACCTCAGAGCTCGATCCGCAGGCCGAGCGCGATACGCTGCCGATCTATATCGCTGCTGGCCAGTGTCTCGACCTCCAGGAAGGTAACCCAGCCCTGAGGCAGGATCGCTGTCAGCCCCGCACCGATACTGATACGCCCGGCTTTCGGTCGATCCCCGACCACCGTCACGTGCGAGGCTCCGGTGTCGAGGACATAGTGGCTGTCCAGCGAGAGCGGCCGAGTGCGGAACTCATGGCGGTACTCGAGGCGCAACTGCGGCACGAGCACGGCGCGCGTCGTACTGAATGCCCGGTCGGCACGCAGACCCGCATGGCCCACGAGGGAGTTGCGGATGCATTCCGCAAACGACATCGCGAGACCCGAGCCGTTGCGGTCCTGCTCCGTGTAGGGATCGATCTCGGAGCGCGTGTAGGTGAGTCCGGCAAAAGGTCCAAAGGTCGCGGCACCCGCGGCGAAGTCCAGGCCGCCGTTCGCAGCCACCCAGACGACCTTGCTGCGGGTGTCGCCAACGACCCGGCCGGTCACCTGCGCTCCCCCACCAGAGCCCTGGAAGACCGGATTGCGACGAAAATCGTGCTCCTGCCAGCCATAGCCCAGTGCGGCGTCGACGTAGCTGCGCTCGCTCGTATTCCACACGCCGAACAGGGTGAGGGATTTCGACTCGGTTTCCGCCGAACCGGCATGGGGCGCGGGCACCAGGCTGCCGCCACTGCGGTCTGCCGCGAAGTCGTAGCGCACGGACTCGAAGGCGGCCAGGCCGCCGAGGCGGAACCGCTCGGATACCTGCCGGTCGAGCCCGATTTCGACCGCCCAGCCGTCGCCTTCGAGGCTGCGCTCGCGGTGCACGTCAGGGTTGCGGTCGCGCTCAAACCAGGTCCCGCGTCCATGCACGAGCAGGTTGAACGGGCCGAAGCGGACCGACTGCGAGGCCTGCGCCAGGGACCCTCCTCCCTCGCGGACATTCGCCGCGCGCGCCCGCGTCTCCGTACTGCGCACTTCGGCGACCGCTGCCGATGACTTCGTATGGCTCATGTTCTGGCTGGGATTGAGCGACGACTGGCTGTCGCCCGACAGACCACCGAGTCCGCCCGGCGTTTCGCTGCAGCGGACCGCCAGGGCGCCAGTCGCAGTCTGGCAGGCCAGCGCAAAGTAGCTCTGGAGCGCAGGGTTGGCCGCGAGTGCCGGCACTGCCATTGCAGTGAACAGGAATCCTCCCCAGAAGAAGCAGATGCTCCGAGGCATGTTCATGGCCCGTCGTTCAGCCACCTGATGTCGAAGCCAAAGCCCTGGAAGCTCCAGCCGCCGTACTCGGTGCCGCTCGCCTCCGGGCTGAACAGACCGAAAGAGATGGGCCGAAAGAACATGTCCGACTTGAACTGCAGCATCAGGATCCGTGCCTCGGCGGTTGCAATGGGCAGGAGGCGCTCGATCCAGGCAGCTATGGTGCGCAGCCTGGGCGCTCGTGCAGGCCTTGCCTGCACGAGCAGTTCGTCGACTGTCCGAGACGCAGGTGCCTGTACGACCGGCACACAGATCCACTGCGCCTTGCCATCGATCTTTTCCAGCCTCTTCTGATACCCGGAGGGACACGAGCCGCCAGTGGGCGTGACTTTTGCAGGCGGCGGACGGCTCACCGGGCACGTCATTCCGGCAGTCGGGATCCCCGCGAGTCCATAGAACTCGCAGCGGGTCACAAGCGGCATGGTGTTCACATCCCTGTTGGGACCGCCCGCCAGCGTCAGGAGCTTCTCGTAGGCCGCCGTCGAAATCTTGATGGCCGTGCTCCCCGCCTCGCGGCGCTGGTAACCGATGGTGCCGCGGCTATGCACCTCCTGGAGCGTCCCGCGATGGACGAGCGCCAGCGCCTTCTGCACCTTTTGGCCCTCGAGCCTCGCGATCTCGTAAATTCCCGTAGCTGTGGCCGGAGGGTTGGCTCCGGACCCTGCAACGATGGTAACGGCCTGGGCAGGCATCGTGACGATGGCGAGGCCGCTGTACAGGGCCCCGAGCCACAGCCCGGCACGAATTCGACGCATTTCCCTGACTCCTTCGTAACTGTTCGAACCGCCATCCCCGGCCACGCGACGAACGGGGTGCGGACAGCAGCTGGAAACGAGCGAGACGACAGAAGTGGTTTGCAGGGAGCGCAGGCAGCTGCGCTCCTGCTGCTGTCGCTGCTCACCGTCAGCGTGCAGTCGCGGCAAAGCACCGCATAGCGTGCGGGAAGTCCGATGCGAACGCTCAGACCAGTCTGACCCGCCCGTTCGTTTACATGACCGTCTCGCACGTTTCCATGAGCCGGTTGCGCCCGTGGCATTCCGGGCCACCGTCGCTGCAGAAGGAGATCCTCATGACGACATTCATCCGCTTGCTGCCCGTCGTCATCGCAGTGCTCGGCGCGAGCATGCCAGCGGTGATCGAGGCGCAGACTCCTCTCCCGCCAGTGAAACCGAAGCTCACGATGCGCTGGCTCGACACCCTGACGGTGAGTCCGACCCCCGCAGCGGCCGGCACAAACATCACCGCAACCGTGAAACTGATGCGACCAGCGGCCAGCAGAATGCTGATCACGTTGGCTCTTTCCGACTCAACGGTGAGCGAGGGAGAGACTCTCTACGGGGACTGTGTGGCCATGCCAACGCAGATCTACGTGGAGCCCAACGCTTACCGTGGCAACTTCACAATCAACACCTTGGCGCCTGCCGCCCGAAGGCCGTCGACGCAGTACGGATCGTCGAAGACCTTCACGATCACCGCCAGCTACGGCAGTGGATCCGACCGCATTTCAACCACGTTCACGGTAACCAGGCTCTGCACGGGACTGTGGGGATAGCAATGCGCCGTCGCGCAGGCTTGCGCCACCCGGATGCAGGTCACTCAGCCACAGAAGAAACCCGTCATGCACCGCAGAATGCTCCATGCCCTGACTCTGGTGCTCGCCACCGCACTCGCCGGCGTCGTGCCGGCACAGATCCCGCAGCCGACGCTCTCCACGAGAGCGCCGGCGACGACACTCACGCAGGTGCCGGTCCGGATCGTGCGCAAACCTGCCTCGCTGCAGCATACGGCGACCGCGATCACCAATCGTGTTCTTTCCAAGGCCGCGCTCAGCGGCGTTCTGAGCGGAAGCATCAGACTCGACACCAGCGCGCTCGCGGGACGGCTGCCTTCGGGTCCTCCTGCGAGACGCGCGCTCGTCGTCATCCTCGAGAACGGCGGCGTCATGAACAACGTCGACCCGGCCTTGCGGCAGGCGCTGAACGTGAACATCTCCACGGTGACCTGCGGCGACTGGGAGTTCCAGCTTCGTGCCGGAGAGACAGTGGTTGACCTCGTCGCGCGGGTCGCGGGCCAGCTCGGCGGCAATCTTGCCTGCCTGAACCCCGCGAACTGGCGTCAGCAGACCTTCAACCCCTACAGCTGGCTGAACGACATGTCCGATCAGGCGATAGAGGACGCGGTAAAGTCTGGCAGCTCGCTTCTCAACACTCAGTCGCACTACGATACAGTCGCCGTGATGGAGGATGCCGACGCCGTTCCCGACCGCGTCGTCAATCTGATCAAACGGCTCGCTCCCGGCCACATCATCGACGTTCACGTGCTTACGCACGGCTGGAACGAGGGTTTCCTCGGCTACAACGGCAACTGGTTCACACAGGCCTCGTTCTTCGTGCCCTTGCAGGCGTACCGTGCCTCCGGCAAGAGCCTCAATCTGCGCGCGGTCTACCAGATGAACTGCGTGGGCGGAACACTCAAGGACGACTGGACCGCGCTCGGCGCGGTCGTCGTCAATGGCACGCAACAGCAGTACAACAACAACATGCCGCACCAGTACTTCCACTTCTTGGGTTACTGGCTCGGCATCAGGGGCATGAGTGAATCCTCCCGGCGATCGTACGAGGACGCGGCTCTCTACACCCGGCCGATCTACAGCCTCGTAGGCAAGGGCAGCATGATCGACGTCAGCCGTCTCACGACAGCCGGTGCCAATCAGGCTGCAACGGTCACGACAGCGCTCTGACGCGCCGGATCCTACTCGTTCGTTCGCGTGAACGAACTGCTGTCCGCAATGCTTCAGTCCAAGGAGACCACCATGAAAAGACTCACTTCCCTGCAGTTCGTGGTCGTCGCGCTGCTCAGTGCAACCAATCCGCAGGGAGTCCTGGCGCAGACGCCACTGCCGAAGCCTGCAGCGCTGCCGAAGATCCCACCAAAGCTCACCATGCGCTGGCTCGACACACTCACGGTGGACCCGACGATGCGCACCGAGAACCACGAGAAAACCTACTATGCGACGGTCAAGCTGCTGCGGCCGGCGATCAGCACGATGGCGGTCGATCTGGAGCTCGTCGGCGGGCAGCCCGTTCCCGGCAACTCGCTGCGCGTCGAGTGCGTATTCGTCCAGAGGCTCGTTACTGTGGAACCGAGTGAGAATCAGGAGAACTTCCGCATCCATGCCGGGAGCCTCCAGCCCCGCGTCGGGACTCCTCCGACGATGGTACAGAAGACGATCGCGATCGCGGCCCGCTATGGATCGGAGCGCGTATCGACCACCTTCACGGTGGACTGTCCGCAGTAGCGCGCTCGAGCCCCACGATGCATGCGTCCACGCCGCCGAGATCGCGACGCGAAGTCCGGCGGCGCGGATGTCTCCTTCTTCTCTCAGCGATGCCGCAGGACGATGGTCACCTCGCGCGGCGCAACGCTTCCGCTGGCGAGCTCTGCGGAGGACACGGCATCGAGTGCAAATCCGGTCGTGCCCTCGACGGCGACCTTGCGGATGTCGCGCGTGCGCATGGCGCTCGCACCGACACCCCGCACCGCCATGCCGGCGCTGGTGCAGGACGCGAGCGCAGCCTGCGCGGGTGCGTTCGCCCCTGAGAAACCTGCGCCGGTGCCGGCGTTGACGATGTCGCGCGTCACTCCGACCAGAGTTGGGGTCGTGCATGGCGTGAGCACGAGACGCAGCGTCTCGTCGCCCTTGAGAGCGGTGAACTCATATGGCCCGAGCTTCGCGAGCTGGCCAGCCGCGATCTCCACGGCATCGATGCGGCTCTGCACGCCCGCCGGATTGATGTTGAATACGCCCATGCGTCCGGGGAGCGTTGTCCGGTAGAAGACGACGAACCTGTCGCCAGTGTGGAATTCGTGTGTGGCCGGATCCACCGGAAAGGTGGCGCCGGAGGCGTCCTGAAGATGTACCTCGAAGGCCAGGCCGGCGAACATCGTGTCGCCAGCCGCGGCAGGGTTCTGCGCTGCCGCCGCGACCGCAGGATCCGCCGCTGTCGCACCTCCGGTCCGCGGGTCGAAATATTGTGTCGACACGGGTTGCGTCTCGGGAAGCACGGGCTGTGGCGCGACGAGTGGCGGGGCTGCCACCGCCGGCAGCGGAGGCGCCATTGCGGGCGCCCCGGTTCTGCGGCTGAACCAGTTCGTGAGCCCACCGGTGACGGCCTGCGTGAGGCCGACGGCCACGCTCATACCGGCCGCCTGCATCACCGCAGCGAGCGTACCGGCAAAGAGGTTGCGCACGGTCGAGGCGGGCGATTCGGAAGCGGCGGAGACTGGAGGCAATGTCTGCCCCTCCGGTGTGATCGCCTCGGGCGGCAGGGGAGGCTGCAGCGACTGCGGCCCGGGATCCTGAGCAGCGGCCACAGCCGCGACTCCACAGAGCACGAATGCGGGACCGATCTTCATCGTTTCGACCTGTGCGGGATCCGCCCGTCGCGGGCTGCCTGTATCGACAGAACGAACCTGGCCGGCGGAGTGGCTTGAGGCCATGAATTTCCCCGGGTCGGTACGCCACTCGCCGCGTCTGATTCGTATACGAGTGGATGAAGCAACCCGCTCTTGGAATGTGCGGGCGCGCACCCCTGACGAGTGCAGCCGCGGCCGGGGTCCTGCTGCTGTGCCTTCTCGCGTTCCCGGCCGGTGAGGCCGGTTCCGGCGAGACCGACGCCGTGAGGGAAGCCGCGCGCGCCGATGAGTTGCTGGTGGTCGACTGCCTGCTTCCAGGACAGATCCGCCGCCTCGGCGAGAGGACCACCTACGTGAGCGCGCGCCGGCCAGCGCGCCTGCCCGCCCGCGACTGCCAGATACGCGGCGGCGAGTACGTCGCATACGATCGTGCGGACTTGCGCAGCGCCCTCGCCGCATGGCTGCCGGCCGCCGAGCGTGGCGACCTCGAAGCACGCACGATCGTCGGCGAGATCTACGAGCGCGGCCTCGGCACGGCGGCGGACTACGCGGCGGCCGCGCGCTGGTACCGGCTCGCCGCCGACGCGGGCGGCGTGCGCGCCCGGATCAATCTTGGACATCTCTACGAGGAAGGCCTCGGAGTGCCCGTCGACGCACGTGCGGCGCTGCAGTGGTACCGGCGCGCGGCGGGACTCGATGCGGCCGTCGAGCTCGACGGCCCATCGCCGCCGCCGGCGACTGCATCCTCCGCGTCCGTCGAGGAGCGTGCGCGCGCCCAACTCGAGGCCGCGCAGCAGCTCGAGCTGCGCGACAGGGATCTCGGCGCGCAGCGCCAGGAAATCGAGCGCCTGAGCCGCGAGCTCGAGAGCGCGCAGGCCCTCGCCGCACGCCGCGACGCGGAACTGGCGCGCCTCGAGCAGCCGCTGCAGGAGCGGCTGCTCGCCGGCCCGAAGCTCACCCTCGTCGAGCCGCAGCTGCTGCGCACGCGGGACATCGTCCCCGTGGCCCTCGCGCAGACGACCGAACGTCAGCTCGTCGGACGGGTATCCGCGCCGGCTGGCGTCGTTGCCGTCACGGTCAATGACGTCTCGGTCGAGCCGAACGAACTCGGCATCTTCGCGCTGCGGTTGCCCGTGGCCGCCGGCGATTCCCCGGTGACGGTGATCGCCGTGGATCGCCAGGGAAAGCGGGACGAGTTGCGCTTCACGCTGCGCGGCACCGTGACGCCGCAGGCGACGCCTGCCGCGCCACCCATCGCGCGTACCGGCGACCGCGCACTCACCGCGGGCATCGATTTCGGCAGCTATCACGCCCTGATCATCGGCAACAACGACTACCAGACCCTGCCGGACCTCACCTCACCGGTGAGCGATGCGACGGAGCTGTCGGCGGTGCTCCGGCAACGCTACGGCTTTCGAACCACGGTGCTCCTGAATGCGACGCGCTACGACATTCTCTCTGCGCTCAACCGGCTGCGCGAGGCGCTCACGCCGCATGACAACCTGTTGCTCTACTTCGCCGGGCACGGCGAGCTCGACGAAGTGAATCAGCGCGGCCACTGGTTGCCGGTCGACGCCGAGCGCGACAGTACTGCCAACTGGATTCCGACCACCGCGATCACCGACATCCTCAACATCATGCGGGCAAAGCAGATCCTGCTGGTCGTCGATTCCTGCTACTCCGGGGCCCTGACGCGCTCGTCCATGGGCAGGCTCGGCACGGGCATGACCGCAGACGAGCGCCTGCACTGGTTGCGTACCATGGCAGGGAAGCGTTCGCGCACCGTGCTCACCTCGGGGGGACTCGCCCCCGTGATGGACGCGGGTGGTGGACGCCATTCGGTCTTCGCCAAGGCCCTGCTGGAAGTACTCGCCGCCAACGACGAGCCGCTCGACGGGCAGAAGCTGCATCGCGAGGTAGCCGCGCGCGTGGCCTATGCGGCGGCCAACCTGCGCTTCGATCAGGTGCCCGAATACGCCCCGATCCGCTTCGCCGGCCACGAAGCGGGGGAATTCTTCCTCCTCCCGGCACCCTGACGGCTCCCGGGGCGTGGCGGAAGAAAAGCTTCAGCCATCCTTCAGCACATCTTCAGGACACCGACGCTCCCCGGCCGTTCTCATGCGGACGCAGAACACGCAGCGGGGAGACGCGCCATGCCTGAGCCCGGCACCAGTGAAGTATTCGAAGTCCTGTACCGCCGCCACCGTCAACCGCTGGTCGGCTATCTCACGAGGTTGAGTCGCTGCCGGAGCCAGGCCGAGGACCTCGCGCAATTCGCGTGGCTGAAGCTTCTGGACGCCATGCGCAGGAACGCAGTACCTGCGGCAGACGAATCGGGCTTGCGCGCCTACCTGTACGCCATAGCGCGAAACACCTTTCTGGACGAGTGCACCCGCAGGCACGACGCGACCCGGACACGGCCCATCGACCCCGTGTCCATCGAGGCGCTGCTCACCGACGGCGAAGCCGTGCCAGGTCCGGACCAGGACCTGCAACGCTCGCAATCGGCGGCCGCCCTGTCGCGAGCCCTGGATGACCTGCCCGAGGAGCAGCGAGCGGTCATCCTGATGTGGTGCGCGGGCACGAGCATCGAGGTCATGGCCGCGCGCAGCGCAGCACCGCGGGACACGGTGCTCAGCCGCAAGAAGTACGCGCTGGCACACCTGCGTCGACGTCTGGCCCCGCTCGCCTGCGCGCTGTAGGCGTGCTCCGATGCAGCGCAGACCACGCCGCAGGCGTCAATCGTTCTGGAGTCGTGAGTTCTCCTGCGCATGCCTCGATGCATCGACCGTGCCTGCTCGCATGCTCGTTTGCATGCCTGCTGCCCTGGGGCCCGGCATCTGCGGCACCGGCACTGGAAATTCCCCGGATGACGGCGGTCATCGCACTGTCCGCGCGACCCGAAACGCTGTCGGCTGGCAGCTCCGGGCCAATCAACCGCCAGGCGATCGACGTCCTCAATTTTTCACCGGACGACCCTGCGGCACGCGTGCTCTGCATCTATCCGCAACAGCTCACGTATCGCTGTCATTTCGAATTCTCACCGGATGCAGCGGGCGGCCCCCGCCGCCGGGTGGTGGTCGCCATCCCGGATCTCGGCGTCGGCAACAGGGTAATCGTGCGCCTGGTCAATTCACGTGGCTCCCATGATGTGCCGCTGGATCTCGTCAACGGCTCGCAGACTGTCCACGAAATCGAGGCACTCGCCCTTCCTGAGGGTGGCCGTGTCGGCACGAATTCGCGAGGTGCAGCGGCACCACTGACACAGCTGGCCACTCAACGCGCCACGACGGTACCCGCGATGGCCATGCCGGCGACTCCCGTGAGCTGTGATCAGATCCTGCCATTCTGGGTGCGCGCAAGCGCAACCGATCCGGTCTTTACGAGCCGCTTCGGTGCGCTCAACGGATCGGTGCTGCTGTCGCGTCCTCCGACGCCTGGCAGCCCCGTACGCACCGACACTCTGCCGGAGTGGCTGATCACCTACTCGCTGAGCGCCACACGCGTGCAGTTCATTGCGCACTATGAGGTGATCTACCGGGTGGGAATCTGCCCGGAAAGAATCGAGCGCGCGTGAGCATTCGACGCATCGATGCGCTGGATGATGGATGTAAATGTCTCCGTGCGGCGCAGCGCGGCCAATGCGGGGTCCGTGCGCATCAGCCAGGCTCGCCGGCCACCCATCTCGTATGCACGCGTGAGGGATGCAAGTGCAGCGGATTCACGACCCTGCTGCGCCAGCATCGTCGCCCGCACGTACTCGAGACCGTGCCAGCGGTGCCCGGCCTTCACGAGCTGCGTAAGGTAGTCCCGGACCACACCCAGGTAGCGGTCGGCAGCCACGGTGTTGCCGCGCGCCCGCTCGAGAAACGCGAGTGCGCACATTCCGCAACTCCCCCAGCGCACGTCGTAGACCCCGGGCCGGATGGATTCCTCGCTGAACGAAGGACTGGCGAGAGCCGCCGTGCGCAGCCGGTCCGCAAGAAGTGCGTCACCACCGATCATGGCGAGATACGCCGCTTCGAGGTGCTGCTGCGGACCGGCGTCCCTGAAATCGCGGGCGCGCAGCTCCGCGAGCAGCGCTGCTGTCTCGCCCGTGGCAACGCGCAGCTGCGCGCCGACGAGCGCCACCCCGAGGTCGTCCGGCCCGGCATACTGTCGTGCGGCATCGATCTCACGCCGCGCCCGCTCGGGCAGACCGACGTCGAGCAGCAGCAGCGCAAGCTCTCCGCGTATATCGAGGCGGTGCGGTGCGCGCAGCAGGGCCAGCTCGTAGCTGTGAATCGCAGCCGGCAGATCTCCCTGTGCCCACGCGCACAGCCCCCGCGCCCAATAGGCATTGGGAATCTCAGGCTGCAGCTCGATCGCCCGGTTGCAGGCGCGTTCCGCCTCAGCATAGCGCCCCAGATTCTGCAGTGTCAGGCAGCGCCTGACGTGCAGGATGGCGTGCAGGGGGTCAAGAGCCAGTGCCTGGTCATAGGCGGCCAGCGCCTGCACGGGCCGGCCTGCGTACTCATGCGCAGCACCGAGCCGCACGTAGGCTTCGCCATAATTGGAATTGATGGCGATCGCGTGCTCGAGCGCCGTAACGGCCTCGTCGGGGCGTCGCTGCTCGGCGAGGAGTACCGCCCGGGCCGCATGCGCTTCCGCGAGCTGAGGATCGAGCCGCAGTGCAGCATCCACTTCGCGCTCCACCAGCGGTGCCGTCTCCTTGAGGGTGCGGTTCTGATAGTAGTAGCCCGCCATGTAGGCATCAGCAAGCCCGGCGTGTGCGAGCGCAAAGCGCGGATCGGCATCGATCGCCAGCCGGTGATATTCGACAGCCCGAGCCAGGGCGTCGGGGTTGCGCTGCAGCTGCTGGTGTCTTCCGAGGAGATACAGTTCGTAGGCGCTCACGGTCGCGCTCGGCCCCCGGTTCAGCCGCCCGCGTGCATCCGCGGACAGCTGGATCTTCAGCGCGTCGACGACTGCCTGCGAGATTTCGGTCTGCACAGTGATCGCGCCCGCACTCGCGCGATCGAAGGAATTGGCCCACAACACGAACCCGTCGCGTGTACTCACGAGCTGCGCCGATACGCGCAGGCGCTCGCCATTGCGACGCACCGAGCCCTCGAGGATATGCGATACGCCGAGGGTCCTCCCGAGCTCCTCCGGCGCCTCGACGCGCTTGCGGAAACGGAAAGCAGAGGTCCGGCCCGTGACGCGCAATCCCGGCACGCGCGCGAGGGAGTTGAGGACCTCCTCCGCGAGCCCGTCACAGAAGTCCTGGTTGTCATTCGCGCTGCTCAGATCCGCAAACGGCAGCACGGCCACGGCAACGCCTGCCTCTGCAGGCGTGCTGCCGCGCGTGAACACCCAGGCGGCAGCGATCGCGACGATGATCGCGGCCCCGATACCTGCCAGGCGCAGTCGCATGCTCGCGTGACGCGGTACGGAAGAGACCGCATGGTCCTCCCCTCCGACCGCCGACACGGGTGGCGCGCTACCGGATTCAATCGCACGCACCGGCGCGACCAGCCGGTACCCTTTGCGCGGCACGGTGGCGATGTACGCCGGCTGGTCTCCCGTGTCTGCGAGGAGTCTGCGCAGCTGCGCGACCGCCTGATATACGGAATTCGGGCCGACGACCACCCCCGGCCAGACGGCCGCGAGGATCTCGTCGGCGGAAAACACCTCGCCGGGCCGCTCTGCGAGACAGCAAAGCAGTCGCATCATGCGTGGTTCGAGCTTCTCGACCCGCTCCCCGCACTGGATGAGGTCCAATGCGGTATCCACCCTCCAGGCGCCGACTTGCAGCAGTCGGCCCGGGCCCGGCCGCGCCATGTCTCCTCCCTCTTTCAGAGCCACGCGGCGCATCATAGCCGCCCGCGGCGAGACCCAGTGGCCGTCGGCTATGCTATACGTGCTGGTGCAACACATTTGACGGGGTTCGGGGCAATGCGCACACACCGCTCCACTACCAGGGTCACCCCAGGCAGCCGCACTCGCACGGCGGGAACAGTGGTGATCTTCCTTGCGGCCTTGACTCCGCTGGCGCTGCCGGACACCCGACGCGCACAGCTGGTCTTCGAGGGCGAGCGTCTGACAGCAACCGCGCGCGCAGGCGCAGGTCGCGTCACGACGCAAGATATGACCGGCTTCGGTGCGGGGTGGAGTGGTGGGGCGCAGCTGTTGTGGGCAGGCGGCTCGCCCGGCGCGGCGCTCGAGCTGGCGATCAGCGTCACGCAGCCCGCAGAATACGCCATCGATATGGATTTCACTCGGGCGCCCGATTATGCGCGCGTTTCGGTGGATATCGACGGCGCCTCTGGCGCGGCCTTCGATGGCTACGGCAGCAGCGTCCTGCCGCCCTCAACGCTGCACGCGGGAAGTTACTTCCTGGCTGCAGGCTCACACGCGCTGCGGGTGCGCATCGACGGCAAGCACCCGCAATCGACCGGCTATCTCGTCGGCCTGGATCGCATCGAGCTCAGCCCGGTCGCATCGGAAGCAAACCCGACACGCCGCGCGGGCGAGCCGCCCGTGCCGTTGCGCCAGCTGCCAGTCATGACCACGGCACGCGCCGATGCACCGGTGCGTATCGCACAGGTAATACCACCGGGCGCGCGCCGCGCGCCCGGCGACACGAGCGTGGCAACCGGAAGCTGCGCCACAAGCTGCCTCGGAGATGTCTCCACCGTCTACCGCAAGGACGACGATGGTCAGTGCCGCACGTGGTTCCGGTTTCCGTGCAGCCCTTTTGCGTGCGAGAAAGGCAGCGGGGTTTGTCGGCAGACCTGCGCATCGACCAACGACTGTGCCGAGGGGTCGCAGTGCAATACCAACACCGGGCTCTGCGTAGTGATGCCGTATGCGTGCACGGATGCGCTTACGGTGAGGGCTGCCAATGGCCAGACCGAGAGCTGCGTGCCTTACAAGTGCCGGGCAGGCACCTGCAGGGAGACATGCGAGACATCCAATGACTGCTCTGCGGGCCATGCGTGCAACGCCTACGCCCGCTGTGTAAAGAAGTGACACCCTTACGCTGATCAGCCAGAGGCGACGTCAATGAAAGAGAAGTCCGGGTCCGCATTCGTGGCATGTGCAGCAGTGCTGGTCATCATCTGCACCGCCTGCACACGGCAGGCACCTCCAGAGCAGCACGCCGCCACGGCGGCCGAAAAGCCCGGCCCCTGCGACCTCCTGACGCCCGGACAGGTGCAGACCGTGCTTCCCGGCGCATCGGCCGGCATGACGACGCACTCCGGCGCATCGCTGGTCGAAGGCATTGATGCCTACCAGTGTTCCTACGTGAACCCCACCGGCGAGGTGCTGACCGTGATCCTCAACGTCGCACGTACGCCCGATCGGCTGGCGGAAATAGCCCCCGGCAGTGCCGTGCGCGAGAATCGCCGCCGTGTCGACATCGCACAGGAAGGCTGGCTCAGCACGAGCGCGGATGAGGTGAAGATCAAAGCGGTCAAGGGACTCACGGTCTTCGATATCGACCTGCTCGCCACGGACGCCTCGGATCGGGAGGCGCAGCTCATGGAACTGGCACGTACTCTCGCGGTGCGCATCCAGTGATCATCAATGAGGAAACGGAGCAATTCCGCAATCCCACACGCTCCTCCCCGGCATGCAATGGAAGAAAGGAATCTGCAGTGAAGCGAATCATCTCCGATATCCTCTGCAGCACCGGCGCACTCCTCGTGGCGCTGGTACCCATGCAGGCCGCTGCGCTCGGTTTCTCGAGCACGACGGTGAACGTCGATGTCACGAAGACGGCCAAGCGCATGGCCGACTGCACAGAGTTCAAGCTGAAGGAGGTGCAGGGCACAGCGACCGATCCTGAGCGTGCGTACTGGTTCAACGGCATGTGCAGGATCTGGGTGGTCAACTTCGACGGTGGCAAAGAGGTCAGTTCATCCAAGCCGTCCCTGCTCTGGGCTGAAGGCAGGGCAACATGGAACAGCCAGTCGAACCGGCTGGAAGAACTGGTGAAGCTGACCGATCCGGGCAACAAGCACTCCGGCACGCTCCGGGCGACTTTCAAGTGCCTGCAGAACCCGCTGGTTCAGGCCCCGAGCTGCGTCCGGCTGGACTTCAGGAATATGACGGACTGGACCGGGTTCGAGGTGCCGCAGGATGCGAACCGGCCGCTGCTCGCGGGGTGGACCACGCAGGCAGAGGTCGCTGCACTCAGCCGGGCCGGCGCACCGGCAGGGGCGCGCAGCACGACCGCACCGGTCGGCCCGATGGTGGCAGGGTCCGCACCCGAGCGCCGTCTGGCAACTCCTGTTCCTGCACTGGTGCTGGAGCACGTGAGCGCACCGCTCGACATCGAAGCGGAGACGCTGGTGGAAAAGAAAGCGTACCTGCTCGCGGGCGGCCAGCTGCACGTGCAGCCGATGGAGAGCTTCGGCAACAGCTGGAGCGGCGGCAGGCAGCTCTTCTGGGCAGGTGGCGCTGTCGGCGCGGTCCTCGACCTGCTCATCGACGTGCCTCAGTCGGCAAAGTATGCGGTTGAGCTGCACATGACACGTGCGCCGGATTACGGTCAGCTCCAGATCCAGGTGGACGGCCAGCCCGCCAGCCAGATCTTCGATGGCAAGGCCAATGCTGTGTTCGCGACCGGCGCCATCCAGATCGGCACCTTTGCGCTCACTACCGGGCAGCACAAAGTCAGCTTCATGATCACCGGCAAGCATCCCACGTCCACGGGATTCCTGGCTGGCATCGACAAGCTCCGGCTCACCCAGGCAGGCGCACTGTAGCGACGGGTCCGGCCGGAGTCGATCAGAACCCCAGCCGCACGATCGCCTCGGCGACGCAGGCCGGCTTGGCTCCGCCCTCGATCTCGACGGCGTACTGTTCGGTAATCTGCAGTCCGCCCTGGACATCCTCGACCGCGAGCAGCGTGCAGCGCGCACGGATGCGCGCACCCACCTTCACCGGCGAGGGAAAGCGCACCTTGTTGAGCCCGTAGTTCACGATGCTCGTAACGCCGGGGGCGATCGGGCAGTCTTCACTCACCAGCCCGCGTAGATGAGGATAGAGGGAGAGTGTCAGATAGCCATGAGCGATGGTCCCGCCGAACGGGCCGGTGGCGGCACGCCTGGGATCGACGTGGATCCACTGATGATCGCTCGTGGCATCCGCGAAGAGATTCACACGCGCCTGGTCGATGGTGAGCCAGTCGCTCACATGCACTTCCTTGCCGATGAGTGCACGCAGTCTGGCTGCTGCGGCCTCCGTGGCAGTGGGCTTCGATGTCATGGTGATTCCTTTCAGCGTTTCGGGTTCTTCGTCGGTCGCTTCCAGCTCGCGACCGTGAGCTGCTTCGAGCGCTCGAGGGTAAGCTGACCATCCGGGGCATCCTTCGCGATGGTCGAGCCCGCGCCGATCGTCGCCCCGGCACCGATGCGCACGGGCGCCACCAGCATGGTGCCCGAGCCGATGAAGGCGCCGTCACCGATGGTCGTCTGCCACTTGTTTGCGCCGTCGTAGTTGCAGGTGATGGTGCCGGCGCCAACGTTCACGCCCTGTCCGATCACGGCATCACCCAGGTAGGAGAGGTGGTTTGCCTTGCTGCCCTCACCGAGCTCGCTCTTCTTCACCTCGACGAAATTGCCGACGTGTACGTCGCGCGCGAGCTTCGCCCCGGGCCGCAGCCGCGCATAGGGACCCACGACGCAATTCGGACCGATCTCCGCACGCTCGATCACACAGTACGGATGAAGCTCGGCATCCGCTTCGATCCGGGTGTTGCGCACCACGCAGCCCGATCCGATCCGGACGCGGTCGCCGAGCACCACGTGTCCTTCGAGCACCACGTTGACATCGAGGAACACATCGCGTCCGACGCTCAGCTCACCGCGCACATCGAGACGCGCCGGGTCGCAGACCGTGACACCCGCCAGCATGAGCTCACGCGCCCGCCGCAGCCGGTAGGCGGCTTCGACCTCGGCGAGCTGCAGCTTGTCGTTGACGCCGAGGACTTCCGTCGCGAGCGCGGCAACGAGCGGCACGACCTCCACCTGCTCCTCGACCGCCATGGCAACGATGTCGGTCAGGTAGTACTCCCCCTGCGCATTGTCCTTGCCGAGCCGCGCCAGCCAGCGGCGCAGCAGGCCTGCGGGCACGGCCATGATGCCGGTATTGCCCTCGCGGATCGCGAGGTCGGTCGGACCCGCGTCCTTGTGCTCGACGATCGCGCGGACCCGACCCTGCGTGTCGCGCACGATGCGTCCGTAACCGCTCGGATCCTCGAGCATCACCGTGAGGAGGCTCAAGGTCTGCGGTCCGGCCCGCTCCACGAGTGCCTCAAGCGTCCCCGTCTGCACGAGTGGCACATCGCCATACAGCACCAGCACGAGCTGATCGTCAGCGATGCGTGGCATGGCCTGCATGACGGCGTGTCCGGTGCCGAGCTGCTCGGCCTGGAGCACCCAGTCGACATGCTCGCCCGCGAGCGTATCGCGCACGCGCTCGCCGCCATGGCCATAGACGACGTGGATCGCCGCGGGCGCGAGCGCACGCGACGTGTCGATGACGTGTTTCAGGAGCGGCCGGCCCGCGAGCGGCTGCAGGACCTTGGGCAGGTCGGACTGCATGCGCTTGCCCTGCCCGGCGGCGAGAATCAGGATGGTGAGCGGCATCGTGCGCGCCTCGGAAGACTGGAGCCCCGATTCTAGCCGAGCGCAGCAGGCCACTCTGTCACGCGGTGAACCAGCGGGCTGCCCAGAACGCGACCATGCCCGCGGCGATGGTGCTCAGCGTACCGCGGGTGAACAGGCACGTCGCCGCGGCGGCGATGCCGGCAAGGAGCCGCGGATTCGCGACCGAGACGTCGAGCGTGCCGCCCGTGAGGAGCAGGTCCGGCAGGACGATCGCCGCGAGCGCGCAGGCCGGAGCGTAGCGCAGCGCCGACTGGATGAGGGGTGCGAGGCGCAGGTCCCTGCTCGGGAGCAGGGGGCCGGCACGAGTGAGCACCGTGGCAAGCGTGATGCCGAGAATCGACAGCCAGATCTCGCGCTCACTCATGCCGCAGTGCCCTCAGGCCGCAGGTGCGCCTCCACGGCCACGGCCGCCGCGATGCCACAGACCACCGCCAGGAGCACGCCGAGTCGCAGCGGCAGACCATGAGCGACGACCACCGTGATGCCGGCGACCAGCACGCCTGCCAGCACGGGCATCCGCGTGCACAAAGGCACGACGAGGCTCAGGAGCGCCAGCGTGCCTGCGAGCGCGAGACCCCAGTCGGCGGGAATGGCACCGCCGGCCACGATCCCGAGGATCGAGCCCGCCTGCCAGGCCAGCCAGTTGCAGGCCGAGGCGCCGGCGAACCAGGCAATGCGCTGCGCCGGGAGCGATCCACGCTCGAGCAGCGTCATGAACTTCACGAAAGGGATGTCGCCGGTGAGATAGCCGAGGGCAAGCCGCCGGCTCCGCGAGCCCGTCCCCAGCGTCGGCCTGAGGGCAAGGCTGTAGATGACGAAGCGAAGATTGACCACGGTCGCCGTCAGCACCACGACCCACACCGGCGCAGCCCCAGCGATCAGTGGCAGCGCCGCAAGCTGCGCCGAGCCGGCATAGGCGAGCAGCGCCATGCCGAAGGCCTGCGCGAGGGTGAGGCCCGACTTGACCATCGCAAGGCCCGTGACCAGACCCCACGCGAACACTCCCACGCCGGGAGCGAGGAGCTCGCGAAAGCCCTGGGCGAAGGCGGCGCGGCTCTGGATGGTGGCTGCCGTCAGCCGCGGATCTTGCGCAGCCGCTCGATCATCTTGAGCTGCGCCGCCGCCCGCGCCAGCTCGGCAAGTGCCTCGGCCTGCTCGATTGCGCCGGCCCGGTCGCGCAGTGCCTCCTCGGCGCGCTGCTTGGCCGCGAGCGCCGCGGCCTCGTCGATATCCCGTGCCCGCAGCGCCGTATCGGCGAGCACCGTGACGCGCTTTGGCTGTACCTCGAGCGCGCCGCCGCCGACGAAGAACGACTGCTCCTGCCCGTCCGGCATCCGCACCCGCACCTCGCCCGCCTTGAGCAGCGTCAGGAGGGGCGCATGGCGCGGCGCAATGCCGAGCTCGCCCATGATCGCGGGCGCGAACACCATCGCCACCGGTCCCGAGAAGATCTCGCCCTCGGCGCTGACGATATCGACGTGAATGGTGCTCGCTTCAGCCATGGGCCTCTACCTCAGGTGAGGGTCTTTGCCTTCTCGACGGCTTCCTCGATCGAGCCGACCATGTAGAACGCCTGCTCGGGAAGACTGTCGTACTCGCCGCTGATGATGCCCCTGAAGCCGCGGATCGTATCCTTGAGCGGCACGATCTTGCCATCCTGGCCCGTGAACACCTTCGCGACGTTGAAGGGCTGCGACAGGAAGCGCTGCACCTTGCGCGCGCGGAACACGGTGAGCTTGTCCTCTTCGGAGAGCTCATCCATGCCGAGGATCGCGATGATGTCCTGCAGCTCCTTGTAGCGCTGCAGCACGGCCTGCACGCCGCGTGCGGTGTTGTAGTGCTCTTCGCCGACGACCAGCGGATCGAGCTGCCGTGAAGTGGAATCCAGCGGATCGACCGCCGGGTAGATGCCCAGCGCCGCGATCTGGCGCGAGAGCACGACGGTGGCGTCGAGGTGAGCGAAGGTGGTCGCCGGCGAAGGATCCGTGAGGTCGTCGGCCGGGACGTAAACGGCCTGGATGGACGTGATCGAGCCGGTCTTGGTGGAAGTGATGCGCTCCTGCAGCACACCCATCTCCTCGGCGAGCGTCGGCTGGTAGCCCACCGCAGAGGGCATGCGCCCGAGGAGTGCCGACACCTCGGTGCCCGCGAGGGTGTAGCGGTAGATGTTGTCCACGAAGAAGAGCACATCGCGGCCCTTGCCGCCGTCCTCGCGCACCTCGTCGCGGAAGTGTTCGGCCATGGTGAGGCCCGTGAGCGCCACGCGCAGGCGGTTACCCGGCGGCTCGTTCATCTGGCCGTAGACCATCGCCACTTTGGAGTTCGAAAGCTCCTTGTGGTCGATGACACCCGACTCGATCATCTCGTGATAGAGGTCGTTGCCCTCGCGCGTGCGCTCGCCGACGCCGGCGAACACCGACAGACCCGAATACTGCTTGGCGATGTTGTTGATCAGCTCGAGCATGTTGACGGTCTTGCCCACGCCCGCGCCGCCGAAGAGGCCGATCTTGCCGCCCTTGGCGAAGGGCACGAGGAGATCGATGACCTTGATGCCCGTGACCAGGAGATCCCGGCCGCCCGCCTGTTCGGCGAAGGAAGGTGCCGGACGGTGGATCGGCAGGCGCTCTTTCGCCTGGACGGGTCCGCGGTTGTCCTGCGGCGAGCCGAGCACGTCCATGATGCGCCCGAGCGTGGCCTTGCCGACAGGCACCATGATCGGCTCACCGGTATTCACCACGCTGAGACCGCGCTTCAGTCCCTCGGACGCGCCCATGGCGATGGTGCGCACGACGCCGTCGCCGAGCTGCTGCTGGACTTCCAGCGTGAGATCGACACCCTCGGTGAGCTTCAGTGCGTCATACACCCGCGGCACCGCGTTGCGCGGGAACTCCACGTCGATGACCGCGCCGATGATCTGGGTGATCTTGCCCGTTGCAGTGTTGGTCGTGCTCATTGCTGAAAGTCTTCCTTAAATCTTCAAACGGCCGCCGCGCCACCCACGATCTCGGAGAGCTCTTTCGTGATCGCGGCCTGGCGGGCCTTGTTGTAGACCAGCTGCAGCTCGTTGATGAGCTTGCCGGCATTGTCCGAGGCGCTCTTCATGGCCACCATGCGCGCCGCCATCTCGCAGGCAACGTTCTCGACCGCACCGCGGTAGACCTGTGACTCGATGTAGCGCATCAGGAGCCCGTCGAGGATGTCCGCCGCGTCCGGCTCGTAGATGTAGTCCCAGTGCTCCTGCAGCTCGGACGCGTCGAGGGTCTCCACCGGCAGGAGCTGCAGCACGTTCGGTTTCTGCGTCATGGTGTTCACGAACTGCGCGTTCACCAGGAACAGCCGGTCGATCGTCCCGTCACGATAGGCATCGAGCATGACCTTGACCGTACCGATGAGGTCCTTCACGTGCGGGCGGTCACCGAGGTGCGTGACATTCGCCAGGATCGGCGTCGCGAGCCGCCGGAAGAACGCCAGGCCCTTTGCTCCGATGATGCACAGGCTCACCTGCGCACCCTTCCCCTGCCACTCGCGCATCAGGTAGAGCACCTGCTTGAACAGATTGATGTTCAGCGAGCCCGCGAGGCCACGGTCGGTCGAGATGACGATGACGCCGACGTTCTTCACATCCGCGCGTTCGACCAGGAAGGGATGCCGGTAGTCGGGATTCGCCTTGTTCAGGTGCCCGATTGCGACACGCATCTTCTCGGCATAGGGTCGCGCGAGACGCATGCGATCCTGCGCGCGGCGCATCTTGCTCGCCGCCACCATTTCCATCGCCTTGGTGATCTTCTGCGTGCTCTTGACGCTGGTGATCTTGGTGCGGATTTCCTTCGTGCCGGGCATCGATGTCGGCTCAGTAGCTGCCCGTGGCCACGAAGTCCTCGCAGACCTTCTTCAGGCCTGCCTCGAACTCGGGGGTCAGGTTCGGGTTCGCATCGATGCTCTTCAGGAGCTCGCCATGGTTCGATTGTGCGAAGGCCTGCAGCGCAGCCTCGAAATCCACGACCTTCTTCCTGTCGACCTTGTCCATGTAGCCACTGTTGACCGCGTAGATCGACAGTGCCATCTCCGCGACCGACATGGGCGCATACTGCTTCTGCTTCATGACCTCGGTGACACGCACGCCACGCTCGAGCTGGCGGCGGGTCGCCTCGTCGAGGTCGGAGGCGAACTGCGAGAACGCCGCGAGCTCGCGATACTGTGCGAGCGCCAGGCGAATGCCGCCGCCGAGCTTCTTGATGATGCCGGTCTGCGCCGCTCCGCCGACGCGCGATACCGAGATGCCGGCGTTCATGGCGGGACGGATGCCGGAGTTGAAGAGATCGGTCTCGAGGAAGATCTGCCCGTCGGTGATCGAGATGACATTGGTCGGCACGAAGGCCGTGACGTCACCCGCCTGGGTCTCGATGATCGGCAGGCCGGTGAGCGAGCCGGTCCTGCCCTTCACGCGCCCCTGCGTGGCCTTTTCGACGTATTCCTCGTTGACGCGCGCGCTGCGCTCCAGCAGTCGCGAGTGCAGGTAGAACACGTCGCCGGGGAAGGCCTCGCGGCCGGGCGGGCGCCGCAGCAGCAGCGAGATCTGCCGGTAGGCGACCGCCTGCTTCGAGAGGTCGTCGTAGATGATGAGCGCGTCTTCGCCATTGTCCATGAAGTACTCGCCCATGGTGCAGCCCGAATAGGCGGCGATGTACTGCATGGCAGCCGGGGTCGAAGCCGAGGCGGCAACCACGATGGTGTGATCCATCGCGCCGTACTCCTCAAGCTTGCGCACGACGTTCGCGATGGTCGACTGCTTCTGGCCGATCGCGACGTAGACGCACTTAATCCCCGAGCTCTTCTGGTTGATGATCGTGTCGATCGCGAGGGCGGTCTTGCCGGTCTGGCGGTCACCGATGATCAGCTCGCGCTGGCCACGGCCGATCGGCACCATCGAGTCGATGGCCTTGTAACCCGTCTGCACCGGCTGGCTGACCGACTTTCTGTAGATGACGCCCGGAGCGACGCGCTCGATGGGTGCGGTCGCCGTGGTCTTCAGCGGACCCTTGCCGTCGATGGGGCGGCCGAGGGCATCGACCACGCGGCCGAGGAGCTCGCGGCCCACCGGAACCTCCAGGATGCGGCCCGTGGTCTTGACCTGGTCGCCTTCGACCAGGTGCTTGTAATCGCCGAGCACCACGGCGCCGACCGAGTCCTGCTCGAGGTTGAGGGCGAGCCCGAAGGTGTTGCCGGGAAACTCGATCATCTCGCCGTAGCGGACGTCGGCGAGGCCATGGATGCGCGTGATGCCGTCGGTGAGCGAAACGATCGTGCCAACGTTGCGCGCTTCCGTGACCGCCTGGAAGTTCTCGATGCGCTGCTTGATCAGATCGCTGATCTCGGTTGCCTTGATGGCCATGTGCTGTCCTTCGTCGGAATTTCTGTAGTCAGGCGGTGACCTGCAGCTCGAGCCGCTCGAGCCGCGACCGCAATGAGCCGTCGATGACCATGTCGCCCGCGCGGAGGACCGCTCCGCCGATGAGCTGCGGGTCGATCTCGCAGTGCAGCTCCACCCGCCGCCCGAGGCGCTTCGCCAGTGCGGTCGCGAGCCTGCTGCGCTGTTCGGCCGGAAGCTCGACGGCAGAGGTGACCGTCACGTCGATCGTGCCTTCGGCCTCGTCCTTCAGCCGCTCGAAGAGAGCCGCGATCTCGGGCAGCACCTCGAGGCGGCGGTTCTCCGCCAGGGTGCGCAGGAAATTGCGTCCAGGCTCGTCGAGCTGTGCGCCGACCACATCGATGATGAGCTGCGCGAGCTGCCCGGGCGACACCCGCGGATGGCCGACCAGCCGCGCGACACGCGGGTCGCGCACGACCTGGGCCGCAGTCGTGAGCGCCTGCCCCCAGCTGGCAAGCGCCCGGCGCTCGCTGGCCGCCTCGAACGCTGCATGGGCGTAAGGCCGCGCGATGGTGCTCTTGTCACCGGCCATGGTCAGATCTGCGTCGCGAGCTGGTCGATGAGATCGGCGTGCGTGCGCGCGTCGATCTCCCGGCCGAGAAGCTTCGATGCCGCAGTGACCGCGACCTGGCCGACCTCCCGGCGCAACTGCTCGCGCGCACGGCTCGTCTCGAGCTCGATCTGCGACTGCGCAGCCGCCACCAGGCGCTCGCCCTCGGCAACCGCCGTGCCCTTGGCCTGCTCGATGAGATCGCTCGCACGGTGCTGGGCGTGATCGATGATCTGGTTGGCGCGATCCCGGGCCTCACGGATGATGCCCTCGGCCTTGTCGCGCGCCTGCGCGAGCTCGGCCTCGCCCCTTCTCGGCGGCGGCCAGACCCTGCGCGATCTTGCGTGCCCGCTCGTCCATGATCCCGAGAAGCACGGGCCAGACGAACTTCATCGTGAACCACACGAGCAGCGCGAACACGATCATCTGCACGATCAGCGTGAGATTGATGTTCACGTCGGTCTCCTCAACGACTCGATCGGAACCCTTACTGCGTCAGTGCGCCGAGGAAGGGGTTCGCGAAGGTGAAGAAGAGGGCAAAGCCGATGCCGATCATGGTCACCGCATCGAGCAGGCCCGCCACGATGAACATCTTCACCTGCAGGGCCGGCGTGAGCTCGGGCTGGCGCGCGGAACCCTCGAGGAACTTGCCGCCGAGGATACCGAAGCCGATGGCCGTGCCGAGAGCCCCCATGCCGAAGATCAGGCCGACGGCCAGCACGGTCATGGACTGGATTGTTGCGATATTTTCCACTTTTGTCTCCTGAAGGAAGCAGATCAGCTCAAAGTTGAAACGATCAGTGGTGCTCGTGTGCCATGCTCAGGTACACGACGGTCAGCATCATGAAGATGAAGGCCTGCAGCGTGATGATCAGGATGTGAAAGATGGCCCAGATGAGGCCGAGGATCACCTGACCGAGCACCGCGAGCAGTCCACCGACCGAGAGCAGATAGGACGCGCTACCGCCGAGTGTGAGCACCGCGATCAGCAGGAACACCATCTCGCCGGCATAGAGGTTGCCGTAGAGACGCAGCGAGAGCGAGACAGGGCGTGCCACGTGCTCCACGATGTTCAGCACCAGATTGAAGGGCACCAGCAGGGGCCCGAAGGGGTGCAGCAGCAGCTCCTTCGCGAACCCGCCCGCGCCCTTGATCTTGATGCTGTAGAAGATCACGAGCAGGAACACCGTAATGGAGAGCGCAAAGGTGGTGTTCAGATCCGTGCTCGGCACAACCTTCAGGTACTCCAGGCCACCGCCCCGCGCGATGAAGGGCAGCAGGTCCACGGGCAGCAGATCCATGAAGTTGAACAGGAACACCCAGCAGAAGATCGTCAGCGCCAGCGGGGCGATCAGGCGACTGGTGCCGTGGAAGGTGTCCTTCACCTGCGAGTCGGCAAAGTCGACCATCATCTCGATGAAGCCCTGGAACTTGTTCGGCACGCCGACGCCCGCGCGCCGTGCATGCCGTGCTGCGGCATAGAAGGAGCCGCCGAAGACGACGGCCAGCAGCACCGAGAAAAAGATGCTGTCGAGGTGCAGGGTGTAGAAGGGGCCATCCCCGACGTGCACGGTCAGGTTGTGGAGATGGTGGACGATGTAGCCGGTTGCGCTCGGGGCTTCTGAGGCAGCGTGTTCTGAGGCCATGATCTTTCCGGACGCGTGCGTCCCCGTACAGTCCTCTCCGTGCTCCGCTACCGGCCCCGCACGCCCGGGCCGCCACCGAGCGGTGGCAGCACGTTGCCGAGCGCAAGCCAGTAGACGAAGAACGTCGCCACGTAGGCGCCGAACAGCGGCCCTACGGAAACCTTCATCGTCCGCAGCACCAGCACGAACAGCGCGACCGTCAGGCCGAGCTTCACCGCCTCGCCGAGATAGAATCCGCGCACGATCAGATGTGCGTCGGAGCTGGCGCGCCGCCCGAATCCAAGGACGACCATCACCAGGCTCGCGAGGGTGCCGATACCGCCGCCCAGGAGCGCCGAGAGTGCAGCGTGGGGCCCGGCGACCAGGCGGCAGACGATCGCCGCGATCACCGTCACGGTGGCCTGTCCAGCCACGACGCTGATCGCCAGCCGCCGTGCCTCGGGCAGTCCAACCGAAACCACGTTACTCCTCAGACTCCAGGCAACAAAAAAGCCACTTCCCGGATCCCTGCGCGAACGAAGTGGCTTCGCTTTTACCTTGTCCGACGGCCACTTAGGGCACACCGGTCAGGAAGGCGCGCGATTATAAGGAGCTGACGGCCGGCAGTCCACCGCCGAGGACTGCGGCCAATACCTACTGGATGTGAGCCAGGATGCCATCGAGCTCATCCAGGCTGTTGTAACCAATGACGAGCTTCCCCTTGCCGCTGGCTGCATGCTGGATCGCGACCTTCGCGCCGAGCTTCCCGGCGAGCTCCTCCTCCAGGTGCCGCACGTTCGGATCACGCGCACCGCCCGCACCGTCGGCCGTGCGCCCGGCGCCGCTGCCTGCAGAGGCCGCGCCACTCAGACGGCGCACCAGGGCTTCGGTCTCCCGCACGGAGAGGCCTTTCTTCGCCACCAGCTGTCCGACCTCGACCTGCTGCCGGCGTGGCGCGAGGCCGAGGAGTGCTCGCGCATGCCCCATCTCGAGCTGCCGGTGTTCGACGAGCGTCGCGACCTCCTCCGGAAGCTCGAGCAGGCGCAGGAGATTCGATACCGCGGCACGTGAGCGCCCGACCGCATCCGCGGCCTGCTGGTGCGTGACGCCGAACTCGGTGATGAGTCGCTCGAGCGCGCGCGCCTCCTCGAGTGGATTCAGGTTCTCGCGCTGGATGTTCTCGATGAGCGCCATCGCGATCGCCGCCTCGTCGGGCACGCGGCGCACGACGGCCGGGATCCCGTCGAGACCGGCGAGCTGCGCGGCGCGCCAGCGACGCTCGCCGGCGATGATTTCGTAGCGCTGCGGCGCACCAGGGGCCGCCGGCTCGAGCGGACGCACCACGATCGGCTGCACGACACCCTGTGCCTTGATGGAATCGGCCAGCTCTGCGAGCGACTCGGGCCGCATGTCGACGCGCGGCTGGTAGCGCCCGCGCTGCAGCAGGTCGAGCGGCAACTTCACGAGCTCGTCGTCCGAACGCGCTGGCGCGGCAGCGCCCGCAGCCGCGGGCCCGGCGCCCGGTGCCGCGACCGGACGGTTCGGCATCTGACCGAGCAGTGCCTCGAGGCCCCGTCCCAGCCCGGTCTTCTTCGCGTTCATGTGCGCGATAATAGCGGCTTCGGCGGCCTGGGCTGCAACCCGGTGGGTGACTGATGAAGGACGGACACACGCAGGGCAGATGTCTCTGCGGCGAGGTGCGCTACGAGGCGACCGGACCCACGGGGGAGATGTGGTACTGCCACTGCCCCGGGTGCCGCAAGGCGAGCGGGGTGGGCTTCGGCACCTGGATCGAGGCCGCAGACCTGCGCTGGCTCTCGGGCAGAGACTGCGTTACCCAGTTCGCCGCGTCGCCCGGGATCACGCGTGCGTTCTGCTCGCAGTGCGGCACAGTGCTGCCCGCGCGACGCGCGGCGGGTGGTGTCCTGCTCCCGGCGGGCGGGCTCGAAAACGTCGGTGGGCAGCGGCCCTGCGGCCACGCCTCTGCGGAGGCGCGTCTGCCCTGGCTGCCTCCGCTCGATGCGGATCTCCCCGTGCGACGCGTTTCCTGCGCAGACGAGACGTCGTCGGGTGCGTCACAGGAAGCCGTCGCAGAAGGGCTCGCCCGCGGCGGCTGCCTGTGCGGCGCCATCGCCTACGAGGTGAAACAACCTCTGGCGGCAATGCGCGTCTGCCACTGCTCGCGCTGCCGGCGCCGCTCGGGCAGCAGCTGGTTCGTCGGGCTCACGTGCGCGCCCGGAACCCTGC
Organism: Gammaproteobacteria bacterium; assembly: GCA_016707425.1. Taxonomy (GTDB): domain Bacteria; phylum Pseudomonadota; class Gammaproteobacteria; order Steroidobacterales; family Steroidobacteraceae; genus JADJHU01. Next base: position 522,424 of record JADJHU010000015.1, on the reverse strand, counting down.
GCTTCCTGAGAGGGGAGGCCGGTATCGTACGCTGGCACATGCCCGGAACGCGTTTCTACGTCGTGAGCTTCTGCGGGACGTGCGGCAGCGCGGCACCCGCCGTGCTGCCCAGGGCGACTTTCTTTTCCGCCGGTTGTCTGGACAACGACCCGGGCGCGCGCGCCCTCTGCCACATCTACTACGGCTCGCGTGCACCCTGGGTGGAGGTGCGCGACAGCCTGCCGCGCTTCGGGGAATTCGCGCCGCCGGACTTCAACTGGCAGGCGAGTCGCCCGTGATTGCCAGGGGCGGTCGCACCCCGTCCGCACGGCGGATCATCTCCCCGGCGAGGGCCAGATAGGCAAGTGCGCCGCGCGATTCCCTGTCGTGATAGAGCGCGGGTTTGCCGAAAGACGGTGCCTCTGCGAGCCGCACGTTCCGCGGCACGACGGTACGGAAGACCTTCTCGCCGAAATGCGTGAGCAGCTGGCTGCTCACTTCGGTGGCGAGGTTGTTTCGCGGGTCATACATGGTGCGCAGGATGCCCTCGATCTCGAGATCGGGGTTCACTGCCTCGCGGATCTGACCGATGGTCGAGACGAGCGCTGAGAGTCCTTCGAGGGCGTAGTACTCGCACTGCATCGGAATCAGGACGCTGTCGGCGGCCACCAGCGCATTCACGGTCAGCATGTTGAGTGCGGGCGGGCAGTCGATGAGGATCGCATCGTAAGCGTCACGCACCGGTTTCAGCGCCTGGCGCAGGCGCATCTCGCGCCCCGCCATGAGCGTCAGCAGACGCACTTCGGCGGCGGTAAGATCCTGGTTCGCGGGCAGCAGCTGAAACCCGCCGAGCTCGACGTGCACCAGCGCGCCGGCCAGATCGCACTCACCGAGCAGCACCTCGGCGGTCCCGCGTGCCAGGCCAGACTTCTCCACGCCACAGCCCATGGTGGCATTGCCCTGCGGATCCATGTCGATCAGCAGCACACGCCGGCGTGTCGCAGCGAGCGACGCGGCGAGATTGACCGCCGTCGTGGTCTTGCCGACGCCGCCCTTCTGGTTAGCGATGGCGATGACGCGTTTCATGAGGGAAGCTTACAGCGTACCGCAGACCGCTCACACGTCCGGGCGCTGCAGCCGGACCAGGTGGCGCTCGGCGTCGAGGCCCGGTACGTGCAGCCGCACGACCTCCGGCCGCCAGCCGCGCGGCACCGATCGCAGCTCATCCTCCGGATACCGGCCCTTCATCGCCAGGATCACCCCGTGCGGCACGAGCAGATGCTGCGTCACGCGCACGATGTCGCCGAGCTTCCCGAGCGCACGCACGATCACCGCATCGAAGCATTCCGCGGGCCGATACTGCTCGGCGCGCGCGACCACGGGGACGGCATTGGCGAGCCCGAGTGCCTCGATGGCCTCGCGCACGAAGCGAATCTTCTTGTGCGTGCCATCGAGCAGCGTGAAGTGCCGCCCGGGGCAGGCAACGGCGAGCGGCAGCCCGGGAAAGCCGCCGCCCGTACCGACGTCGGCAAGCCGCCGGGCCCCGCCCAGGTGCGGCACGACTGCGAGGCTGTCGAGCACATGCACCGTCAGGATGCCCTCGAGCGTATCGACGGCCGTGAGATTGACCTGGCGGTTTCGTTCCCGCAGGAGACTCGCAAGCTGCCAGAGCCGCCCTGTCTGTACGCCATCGAGCGTGACGCCGATCTCGGCCGCCGCGCTGCCGAGCCGCGCACACCACGGTGCTTCGACCTCCTGCGCCGCCATCGTCCGGCTCAGTTCTTCACGAGGCACGCCATGAAGGTCGTCACCGGCATGGCCTCGAGCCGCACCGGATCGGCGAACAGCGCCCCGACGCGCTCACCCTGCCGGCTGCCGAAACACGTGGCGGCTGCACTTGCGAGTCTTGCGGCGACCACGGGAAAGTCAAACCCGGGCAGGACGCCTTCCATCACTCCGCGCACCGACTGCGCCTCCTGCGACAGAACGGGCGGATCACCCGGCTCCGCGGTCGCCGCCAGCAGGGCCAGGCGCACGCCACGCGCGCTGGCATCACCGGCCACCCAGCGCGGGAGAATTCCCGTCTGCGGTGCGCCGTGCTCGCGGCAGGCCTGCCAGACGGCGCCGATCCGCTGGGCACGTGTGCCGCCGACCATGGCGGTCACGACAGCAGCCGTCGCCACGCGCGCGCGCAGTCCGTGATCGCCGCCGCCGCCGAAAACCTCCGCGACCGCGCCCTGGATCTCGCAGGCCCTGATCAGGGTCGTGAGCACCTCGCTCACCGTGAGTGGCGGCCGTCCCTCCATCACCGCGCGCCGTGCGAGCCAGTCGGCCACGGCGAGGATGCCGCCGAGGCTGTCGGCAGGGTGACCCCATGCGGTCGCGGTCCAGGCACTTGCACCACCCGGCCAGCGGAACATCATCCCGAGGTTGAACGCCGCCTGCACGGGATCGAGCTCGTAGCTCGTGCCAGGCACCCGTGCGCCACCCGCCATCGTGGCGCCTGGCACGACCGGACCGAGCAACGCCGTGCAGGCCGGATCCTGCAGTGCGCCGAATGCGCAGGTGAGCGCGTCCATGAGACACAGGCGTGCCGTCGCGCGCGTCCGGTCGCTGGTGCCCGCGAGCCTCGTGACGTGCCCGGCAATGGCGATGAGCAGCGGAGCCAGGTTCCGCCCCGTCCCGGAGTCCTCAGGCAGCACCGATGCGCACCACCGTGCGGCCTGTGACGCTGCCCTGGAGATAGGCATCGAAGGCGCCGGGCAGCCCGGCGAAAGGGATCGTGCGTGTCACGATGCGATCCAGGTGTCTCGGACGCAGGTCTCCCGCGATACGCTGCCAGACCTCGAGTCTCGGTCCGCGCAGCGTCGCCGACGAATTGATGCCGAGCAGGTTCACGCCGCGCAGGATGAACGGCATCACCGTGGTCTCGAGCTTCGGGCTGCCGGCGAGTCCGATGCTCGCGATGTTGCCCCACAGATCCACGGTGCGCGTGAGCCAGGCGAGCATCGCTCCGCCGACGTTGTCGATCGCACCGGCGAAGCGGGCCGCCTCCAGCGGCCGGGAACCGTAGCTGATCGAGTCGCGCATGAGCACCTTCGAGGCCCCGAGTGCCCGAAGGTAGTCGCCCGCTTCCGGTTTGCCGCTCACCGCGACGACTTCGTAACCGCGCGCGGCGAGCATGTCGATCGCGATGCTCCCCACGCCGCCGGTCGCGCCGGTCACGGCAATCGGACCACCCCCGGGCTTCTGCCCGTTGTGCTCCATCCGGTGAATGGCGAGCGCAGCGGTGAAGCCCGCCGTGCCGAGTGCCATCGCATGGAAGGCGTCGAGCCCCGATGGCATCGGGATCACCCAGTCACCCGGCACGCGCGCGTACGCGGCATAGCCGCCGTCGTGCGTCTCCGAGAGCCCGCAGCCCGTGACCAGCACCGCGTCGCCCGGCGCATAGCGCGCATCGGCCGAGGACTCGACGACGCCCGCGAGGTCGATGCCCCCGACCAGCGGATAACGCCGCAGGATCTTCCCGGCGCCGGTGGCGGCGAGCGCGTCCTTGTAGTTGATGTCCGAGTACTGCACCCGGATCACGACCTCGCCAGGCGCGAGATCGTCGATCGAGAGCCGCTCGATCCCGGCGCGGATCTTCCCGTTCTCTTCGTGGATGCGGAAACCTTCGAAGCTCTGCATGGTGCGGCTACTTTCTTTCCCGGTCGAGCCAGACGATCAGTCCCTGGGTGTTGAGATCGGCGTCCATGCCGAGCAGCGCGTCGATCCCGTGCTCATCGAGCGTGCAGCCGTGTTCGCGCAGGCGCCGGAGCCAGAGCGCGCGCATCTCCGCGTGGATCGCGGCGTAACGGTCCGCTGCCGCCGCGTGCCGGCGTGCCATCGCCGCAAGCTCGTGCACCTGCGCCTTGAGCATCGCTCCGAGCCGCTCGACCTCGCCGACCCGCCCGTAGTGCGTCAGATAGACGGACTGCGGCCGGCGCGCGAGGATGCGATCGATGGAAGCCAGGAGCTGTACGGGATCGAACTGCGTGGGCGTGGTCGTCGGAACGATGAAGGCACCCTGGTCCGTATCGAGTTCGCGGTAGGACACACCGAAAGTGTCACCCGCGAAGACACTCGCAGACTGCTCGTCGGCAATCACCTGATGATGCAGCGCGTGCCCGGGTGTGTGCAGGAATTCGAGCGCCCTGCCGGCCAGATCCAGATGCTGGCCGTCCGCCGTGACCCGCACTCGTTCTGCCGGAATGGGCTGGATCTCTCCGTACATACGCTGGTAGGCCTCCGCGCCATACACTGCGCGGGTGCCGGCAATGAGCTTCTCCGGCTCGATGAGGTGTGGCGCGGCGCGCGGATGCAGCACCGCGCGCGCCGCCGGCAGCTCGTGCATGAGCGCTCCCGCACCGCCCGCGTGATCGAGATGCGCGTGCGTGAGGATCACGTAGTCCACGGCTTCGCGCGCGACGCCCAGGCGCGCCAGCGCACCGAGCAGATGCGTCACGGCCGAGTTGGCCCCGACGTCGACGAAGGCGGCCCGCCCGCCGTGCACGATGAGGTGCGACGCGACGAGCCCCGGCTTTCGGTAGCCCGAATCCACGGTCGTGATGCCGTGAGGATGAGAAGTGAGCAGCGGTGCGCTCATCAAGGGATGCCGGAAGCTTCGGGGTGAGGCACCATATCACCATGCGCATTTGGTTGGCGACTTCGCTGCTCGCGGCCCTCGTGACTGCACAGGCTCTCGGCGCGGTGACGCGCGAGGAACGGGGCAACCTCGTCCTCGAGAACATTCCAGCGAGTGACCCGGCGCTCGCCGAGCGACTCTGGCCCTGGCAGCAGTCGCGCGGGGCGCGACTCCTCGACTGGCTGCCCGATGGCAGCCTCCTGATCGCCACACGCTTCGGTGACACCGAACAGATCCACCGCGTCGCGCATCCGCTGGGCGCGCGCGAACAGCTCACCTTCGGGCGCGAGCCGGTGACCGTGGCGCGCGCTCCTGGAAACGAGGTGGCAAAGGGTTTCGTCTTCCTCTCCGACCGAGAGGGAAACGAGAACGCCCAGCTCTTCTTCTTCAGTCTCGCAGACCGGCGCACGCAGCTCCTCACCGACGGGCACTCACTGCACGGCAATCCGGTCTGGGCGCACGACGGCCGGCGCGTCGCCTTCCACGGGAATGCGCGCGACGGCGTGAGCCAGGACATCTACGTCGTCGACGTCACGAGCGGCGCACAGCCGCGTCTGGTGGTGGCCGCGAACCGGGACATGTGGCTGCCGCTCGCCTGGTCCCCGGACGACGGCCAGCTCCTCCTTCAGAAGTATGTCTCGGTGAACGAGAGCCACCTGTTCGTCGCTGAAGTCGCAACCGGGCGGCTCACTGCAGTGGAAGCGGGCGAGCAGAAGGTCGGCATCCGCAGTGCGCGCTTCGCTCCCGATGGCCACGGTATCTGGCTCGTGTCCGACCGGGGCGGCGAGTTCGCGCAGCTGCGCTTCGTCGATCCCGCGAGCGGCGAGGCGCGCGTGGTCACCGACCACATACCTTGGGACATCGAGGAGTTCGACCTGAGCCGCGACGGACGCTACCTCGCCTGGGTCGCCAACATCGACGGCACGAGCCGCCTCACCGTGATCGACCAGGCTCTTCGCCTCGAGCTCTCGCCGCCGCAGGTGCCGGCCGGGCAGATCACGGATCTGCGCTTCGACCCGGGCGGCACGCGTCTCGCGTTCGCCGTCGAAACCCCGCAGTCGCCCCGCGACGTGTACGTGTACGAGTTGCCGCGCAACGAGCTCGTGCGCTGGACGGAAAGCGAGGTGGGCCCGATCGACCGCTCGAAGCTCGTGACCGCCGAGCTCGTGCGCTACCCCACCTGGGACCGGGCGGGGCGCGAGCGACGCATGATTCCCGCCTTTGTCTACCGGCCACGCAGCCCGGGGCCACACCCGGTGCTCATCGACATCCACGGAGGGCCCGAAGCTCAGGCCCGACCCCGCTTCGATGCATTCCTGCAGTTCGTGGTGAACGAGCTGGGCTATACGGTGGTCACGCCGAACGTGCGCGGCTCCTCGGGCTACGGCCGCACCTGGCTCGATCTAGACAACGGCCGGCAGCGCGAGGACGCCGTGCGAGACATCGGCTCGCTCCTCGTATGGATCGGTCTGCAGGGCGATCTCGACCGTCGTCGTGTCGTCGTACGCGGAGGCTCCTACGGCGGCTACATGGCACTCGCGTCGCTGGTGCACTACGGCGACCGCCTGGCCGGTGGCATCAGCGTGGTCGGCATCAGCAACTTCGTGACCTTCCTGCGCAATACCGCGGGCTACCGGCAGGACCTGCGCCGCGCCGAATACGGCGACGAGCGCGATCCGGGCATGCGCCGCTTTCTCGAGGACATCTCGCCGCTCACGCGCGCGCGTGCCATCCGCAGTCCCCTGCTCGTCGTGCAGGGCCTGAACGATCCGCGCGTGCCGGCGTCCGAATCCGGGCAGATCGTGGCCGCGGTGCGCGCCAATGGCGGCGAGGCCTGGTATCTCGCGGCCCGGGACGAGGGGCACGGCTTCCGCAGGAAGCCGAACCGTGACGTGTACGACCAGACCGTCGCGCAGTTCCTCGCGCACCTCGCGCCCCTGCGCTGATGATCGCCCTGCTCCAGCGCGTCACCGAGGCCGGTGTCACGGTCGCCGGACGGGAAACCGGCCGCATCGGCCGCGGCGTCCTCGCCTTCGTCGGCGTTCGTCCCGAAGACGACCGCACGAGTGCGGCGCGGCTCCTCGAGCGTGTGCTCGGTTACCGTCTCTTCGAGGACACGCGCGGCCGGATGAACCTGAGTCTTCGCGACATCCAGGGTGGACTCCTGCTCGTGCCGCAGTTCACGCTCGCGGCTGACACAGACAAGGGCATGCGTGCAAGCTTTGCCACGGCAGCTCCGCCTGAAGTGGCTCGCGAGCTCTTCGAGGCCCTCGTGGCCCGGGCGCGGACCCTGCATGCCGCAGTCGCCTGGGGCGAATTCGGTGCCCACATGCAGGTGATGCTGGTCAACGACGGGCCCGTCACGTTCTGGCTCGAGTCCGGCCGCACCGGGACTCCTTTTGGCTTATGATCGGCGCCCTGAACTTGTGGCGCCGCTGGCGCCCGGGAGCTTGAGCCATGGGTATCGGGATGAGAGAGCTGCTGGTCATCCTGCTGGTCGTCCTGGTGGTATTCGGGACGAAGAAGCTGCGCACCATTGGCACGGACCTCGGCGCCGCCGTGCGCGGCTTCAAGAAGGGCATGGAAGAGGGCGACGGCGAGCAGCCGAAGCAGCTCAAGTCCGACGAGCCGGATGCCGACTTCGCAGAAACACGGACGGCGGCTGATTCGAAGTCCGAGAAAAAGGCCTGATCGCGCCTGCGGTCGGGGTGAGTCGTCATGTTCGAGGTCGGCTTCTCGGAGCTGCTGGTCATCTTCGTGCTGGGCCTGATCGTCCTCGGGCCGCAGAAGCTGCCGCAGGTGGCCGCGCAGATCGGCCGCTGGGTGGGTCGTGCGCGCACGCTCGCACGACAGTTCCGCGACCAGCTCGAGCAGGAAACCTCGGTTTCCTTCGACTCGAACGCTCCACCCCGCCCGCGTGCAGAACCGCACGCGACGCAGCCCCCTCCCGCGGCAGCACCCGGTCCCGACGCGCCGTCCGCGCCGCCATCACCGCAGCGCGCCGACGAGGCGTCGCATGAGCGAGGAAGCTGAGAAGCTTGCCGAAGGCACGCTGATCTCGCATCTGCTCGAGCTGCGTGCCAGGCTCCTGCGGGCGATCGTGGCCGTCGGCATCGCCATCGCGCCCTGTCTCTACTACTCGAACGAGCTCTTCACCTTCGTCGCCCAGCCGCTCCTCGACAAGCTCCCGGACGGTGCCGCGCTCGTCGCCACCACCGTCGTCGGCGGCTTCATGGTGCCCTTCAAGCTCGCGGTGTTCGTGGGGCTCTTCGTCGCCATGCCCTATGTGCTCTACCAGCTCTGGGCCTTCGTCGCTCCCGGGCTGTACCGGCGCGAGAAGCGCTTCGCGATTCCACTGCTCATCACATCGATCATCCTGTTCTATTGCGGCGTTGCCTTCGCGTATTTCGCGGTCTTCCCCGTGATGTTCGAGTTCTTCGCGCATACGACGCCCCTGGGCGTGCGCATGATGACGGACATCGGCTCCTATCTCTCCTTCGTACTCACGATGTTTCTCGCCTTCGGCGCCGCCTTCGAGATGCCGATCGCCGTGGTGCTCCTGGCACTCACGGGTCTCGTGAGCGTGGAGAAGCTCGGCTCGCAGCGCGGCTTCGTGCTCATCGGCATCTTCGTGATCGCTGCGATCCTCACGCCCCCCGATGCCATCTCGCAGACCATCATGGCGGTGCCGATGTATCTGCTCTACGAAGGCGGGCTCATCATGGCCCGCATACTCATCAGGATGCGCGGCCAGACCGCGCCGGCCGGGAAACAGGGCGCATGATCCTGCGTGCCGCCGCACGCAGCGCCGCGTTCGCCCTGCTCGTCTCGCCGGTCATCTCCGCCCCGGCACAGGAGAAGCCCCGGGCACTCGAGGAGGTCACCATTACGGGGATCACGCCCCTGCAGGATGCGACCCTTCCGATCGATGAGGTGCCAGCCAACGTGCAGGCCGCCAGTGCGCACCGCATCGCCCGCGGCACCGATCTCGCACAGTTCATGAACCGGCAGCTGGGCAGCGTGGCCGTCAACGAGGCACAGGGCAATCCCCTGCAGGCCGACGTGCACTTCCGCGGCTTCGTCGCCTCGCCGCTGCTTGGTCTGCCGCAGGGGCTCGTGGTCTACCAGGACGGTGTGCGCCTCAACGAGCCCTTCGGGGATACGGTGCACTGGGCGCTCATCCCGCACTCGGCGATCGCAACGATCGAGGTCATTCCCGGTGCAAGCCCGGTCTTCGGCCTGAACGCCCAGGGCGGGGCGATCTCGATCCGCACCAAGGATGGCTTCACGGCACCGGGCCTGCGCGCCGGGCTCACGGCAGGATCCTTCGGTCGCCGTATCGCTGAATTCGAGTCGGGAGGTGCCATGGGGAACCGTTTCGCGTGGTTTCTCACCGGTCGCCGCTTCGAAGAGGACGGCTGGCGCGACGACTCGCCCTCCGAGGCAAACCAGTTCTTCGGCAGTCTCGACTGGCGGGGCGCGGCCGACAGCGCCCGGATGGAAGTCGCGCTGGCGCGCACGGATCTCATCGGCAATGGCGCGACCCCTGCGCAGCTGCTGGCTGGCGACCGGAGTGCGGTCTTCACCCGCCCGGATCAGACGAAGAACCGGCTCGGACTCATCACGCTGCGCGCTTCGCATCGCTGGAGCGACACGCTCGCCGCACGGGGTCTCGTCTATCGCCGCGCGAGCGACGTCGACACGCTCAATGGTGACGACTCCGATTACGAGCCCTGCGAGGACGATCCGGGATTCATGTGCGAGAACGAGAGCGAGCGTGCGCTCGATACGCGCGGCCTGCCGATTCCCTCGGGCACGGCGGTCGAAGGTGCCACGCTCAATCGCAGCACACTCACCCAGGATGGTCGCGGCGCCACGGTGCAGCTCGAGGCAGCGCGCATGCTCGCAGGCCGGATGAATGCGCTCGCGGTCGGTGCCTCGATCGACACTTCGGGCATGAATTTCGGCTCGGCCACCGAGCTCGGACATCTGGATGACACGCGGCGCGCACTGCCGGGCGGCTTCTTCGTGGAAGACTCGCGGGTCGCGCTCCGGAGTGACACCCGCAACGTGAGCGCGTACCTCCATGACCGCTGGGCCGTGCACGAGCGGATCGGTCTCACGCTCTCCGGACGCTACAACCGGACCGACGTGGGCCTGCGCGACCGGCGAGGCACCGCCCTCACGGGCGATCACCGCTTCCAGCGCTTCAATGCGAGCGCCGGGATCACCGCCCGGCTGTCGCAGGCAGTGCAGGCTTATGCCGCCTACGGCGAATCGAGCCGCGCGCCCACGCCCGTGGAGCTCACCTGCGCCGATGAAGACGCACCCTGCCGGCTTCCGAATGCCTTCGTCTCGGATCCCCCGCTCGAGCAGGTCGTCACGCGCAGCCTGGAAGCGGGCATCCGCGGCCGGCAAGGCTCGCTGCACTGGCATCTCGGCGCCTTCAGCGCGCGCAACGCCCACGACATCCTCTTCGTGAGCGCCGGGGCACTGACGAGCGAAGGCTACTTCAGCAACGTGGGGGCGACGCGCCGCCAGGGCCTGGAACTCAATCTCGCGGGCCGCGCCCTCGCGGAGCGCCTGGACTGGTCGCTCGATTACACGTATCTGGACGCAACCTTCAGGGAACGCTTCCGCATCGCGAGCGATCACAATCCGGCCGCCATCGATGGCGAGATCGAGGTCCGCCCGGGGAACCGCCTGCCCGGCGTTCCGCAGCACCTGCTCAAGCTAGATGCGAATCTCGCACTCACGCCCCGGCTCAGCGTCGGGGCGAATGTGCTCTGCAGCTCGAAGCGCTGGCTGCGCGGGGACGAGGCCAATCTCACCGCGCCCATTCCCGGCTACACCGTGGTCGATGTACGGGCGGAATATGCGCTCAGCGGACGACTGCGGCTCGTGGTGAGCGCAGAGAACATCCTCGACGCGCATTACGAAACCTTCGGAGTCTTCGGCAGGGCAGACCGGGTGCTCGGCGCCGGTCATGACAATCCGCGCTTCCTCTCCCCGGGAGCGCCCGCGAGCGCATGGTTCGGTGTGCGGCTCGCGCTGTAGACTCGGAGGACCGCAGCCGCCCGCCACGCACCCGAACACGACGAGCTCACCATGAGCGACACCGGCACCACTGCAGGCGATCGCCGCTTCCTCGGTCATCCACGAGGTCTCGCGACGCTTTTCATGACCGAGTTCTTCGAGCGCTTCACCTATTACGGCATGCGCGCGCTGCTCGTGCTGTTCCTGGTCGCCTCGACCTCGGGCGCAAACCCCGGTTTCGGGCTCGACCCACAGACCGCCGGCGCGGTCTACGGACTCTATACGGGAGCGGTCTATCTCGGCTCGCTGCCCGGTGGGTGGATTGCGGATCGGCTGATCGGCCAGCAGAGCGCGGTGCTCTGGGGCGGACTCATCATCGCGATCGGCAATTTCATTCTCTCGATTCCGGCCTCGCCGCAGGTTTTCTATCTTGGGCTGGCAGTCACCGTGGTCGGTGTGGGACTCCTGAAACCGAACATCTCGGCAATCGTCGGTGCACTTTATGAGGGTCAGCCCGGCGCGCGGCGTGATGCCGGCTTCTCGATCTTCTACATGGGGATCAATCTCGGCGCGCTCATCGCGCCTCTGATCGCCGGCACCATTGGCGAGGCGTGGAACTGGCGCGGCGGATTCTTCGTGGCCGGGCTCGCGATGCTCCTCGGCGTGCTGCAGTACCGGTTCACCCGCCGTCACCTCGGCGAGGCGGGCGCCCGGCCTCACGCGGCGAACGAGACAGAGCGACGCAGAGGCTGGCAGCTGGTGGGAGCGGGACTCACCGCGACGATCCTCCTTGCGCTGCTCATCTTCCGGGGCATCGTTCCCGTCAGTGTCACGACCCTCGCCCAGGCCTTTGCCACGGCCATGATCGCGCTCGCCTTCGCGTTCTTCGGGTACGTGCTGCTGTTCGCAAAGCTCGAAATGCACGAGCGGCGCCGCGTGGGCGTAATCGCCATTTTCTTTCTGTGCGCGGCGATCTTCTGGGCGGGCTTCGAGCAGGCAGCGACCACCTTCAATCTCTTTGCCCAGGACTACACCAAGCGCTCGTGGCTCGGCCACCTCTTCCCGGAGGGCGTGCACCCGGCCTCCTGGTATCAGTCCGCCAATCCGGTCTTCATCATCCTCTTCGCACCGGTCTTCGCGTGGCTCTGGGTGGCGCTCGGCCGGCGCAGCCTCGATCCTTCCGCACCGGTGAAGTTCGCCTTCGGCCTGATCCTGCTCGGTGCGGGCTTCGCAGTGATGATGCTCGCCACGCAGCTCGTGGTGGCTTCCGGCAGCGCGGTGACGCCCACATGGCTGCTGCTGACCTATCTGCTGCACACCTTCGGGGAGCTGTGTCTTTCACCGGTCGGACTCTCCAATGTCACGAAGCTCTCACCGCCACGCTACACCGGCCAGATGCTCGGCACCTGGTTTCTCGGTGCGGCGGTCGGCAATCTCTTCGCCGGGCTGATCGGCGGACACGTCGGCGCTTCGGACGCGAGCGCCATGCCAGAGGAGTTCCTGCAGATGGCCCTCATCGGTGCAGGGGCCGGGGTCGCATTGCTCATGATCGCCCGACCCGTGCGCAGATGGATGGGTGAGTTCCGACAGGAGGCTGACACATGATTCGCACGATGCGCAGCGCGCTGCTGTGCGGAATTCCGGCGGTCTGGCTTGCCGCCTGTGGCGGTCAGCCGGTGAACGAGGCACCGGCTGCAGAGCCCGCCGCCCGAGCGGAGACCGCCGACGAATTCGTGGCGCGCATCAACCGCGAGATGGCCGATCTCGCGCGCGAGGCGAACGCCGCAGGATGGACGCAGGCCACGTACATCACGCCCGACACGGAGCTCCTGAACGCACGCGCGAGCGCCCGCTACCTCGAATACTTCACCCGCGCCGTCGGACAGTCGCGCCGTTACGAGGGCGAGGCGGCAGGCCGGGTGTCCGCTGATGCACGGCGCGCGATGATGCTGCTGAAGCTCGACGTCAGCGCGCCTGCCCCCGACGACCCAGCCAGGCGCACCGAGCTCACGGAGCTCGCGGCGCGCCTCGATGCGATGTATGGCGAGGGTTCCTACTGCCCGAAGCGCCAGGGCGCGAAGACACAGGCCGCGACGCACTGCCCGGGCGTGGATGAGCTCGGCGAGATCCTCGCGAAGAGTCGCGACTACGACCAGCTCCTCGATGTCTGGACCGGCTGGCATCACGTGGGCGTCCAGATGCGCAAGCCCTACGAACGTTTCGTGGCGCTCGCCAACGAAGGCGCGCGTGAGCTCGGCTTCCGCGATCTCGGCGAGCTCTGGCGGGCCGGTTACGACATGACACCCGCCGAGTTCGAGAGCGAGACCGCGCGTCTCTATTCGCAGGTCGAGCCCCTCTATCGCGAGCTGCACTGCTATGCGCGTAGCCGCCTCGCAAAGGTCTACGGCGAGAACAGGGTGCCGGCCGGCAGACCCATCCCCGCGCACCTCTTCGGCAATATGTGGGCCCAGCAGTGGAACCGCATCTATGACGACGTGCTGAAGCCCTATCCGCAGGCGAGCATCGAATCGGCCGACCGCCTCCTGAAGGCGAAGAAATGGGATGCCCTGCGGATGACGAAGTCCGCCGAACACTTCTACATGTCGATCGGCTTCCCCGCACTCCCGCCGAAATTCTGGGAGCGCTCCATGCTCACGCGGCCGCGCGATCGTGAGGTCGTCTGCCACGCGAGCGCCTGGGACATGGATTCCGCCCGGGAGGACGTGCGCATCAAGATGTGCATGCGCCCGACCGAAGAAGATCTCTTCACCATCTACCACGAGCTCGGCCACGTCTACTACTTCCTCTGGTACCGCGACCTGCCGTATCTCTTCCGGGGTGGTGCAAACGACGGCTTCCACGAAGCGGTCGGCGACACCGTCAACCTCTCGGTGACGCCCGGCTATCTGAGCGAAATCGGGCTGGTGAGCGCCGTGAAGCCGGGCCGCGAGGCCGTCATCAACCAGCAGATGAAGATGGCGAGCGAGAAAATCGCCTTCCTGCCCTTCGGCAAGCTCATCGACGAGTGGCGCTGGCGGGTGTTCTCGGGTGAGATCACGCCTGCGAACTACAACGCTGCCTGGTGGCAGCTGCGCGAAAAGTACCAGGGCGTGGCGCCGCCCGTACCCCGGTCGGAAGCCGACTTCGATCCGGGAGCGAAGTACCACATCCCGGCCAACACGCCCTATACACGCTACTTCCTCGCCTTCATCCTGCAATTCCAGTTCCAGCAGGCACTCTGCAAGGCCGCCGGCTTCGAGGGTCCGCTGCACGAGTGCTCGATCTTCGGCAGCAAGGCCGCCGGCGAGCGCTTCGCGAAAGTGCTGAGCCAGGGCGCGAGCCAGCCCTGGCAGGACACCCTCGAGCAGCTCACCGGCACGCGCCAGATGGACGCCTCAGCGCTCATCGAGTACTTCCAGCCGCTCAGCGCGTGGCTGAAGGAGCAGAACGCAGGACAGAAGTGCGGGTGGTAGGCCGCCATGCGCGTTCTGGAGTACGAAGGGCTGGACACGTCGCGGCACACTGCGGCCACCGCCCGCATTCGCGCTGCGCTCGAGCGCGACGACTTCCGCGCCGCAGGTGTGAAGAAGCTCGTCAATCTCCGCCACGGCAAGTTCTATCGCGCGAAGCTCGACGATGCGGCACGCCTCCTGATCGCGCTCGTGCGGCACGAGGGCGAGACCTGCGCCGTGCTGCTCGAGCTCATCGAGCAGCACGCCTACGAGCGGTCGCGCTTCCTGCGCGGCGTGGATGTGGACGAAGCACAGATCGCGGACGTCGCCGAGCCTCCAGTGGACGCCGAAGCCGAGCCGATGCGCTACCTGCATCCCTCGCGGCGCGAGATCGCGTGGCTCGACAAGCCGCTCTCCTTCGACGATGCACAGCACGCGATCTGGCTCGCCTCGCCCCCGATCGTGATCGTCCGCGGCGCGGGCAGCGGCAAGACGGCGCTCACGCTCGAGAAGATCAAGCGCATCGATGGCCAGGCACTCTACGTAACGCATTCGGCGTATCTCGCGCGCAGCGCCCGCGAGATCTACTTCGCCGACGGCTTCGAACGCGGGAATCAGGAGATCGAGTTCCTCTCCTATCGGGAATTCCTCGAGACGCTGCGCATACCGCCCGGCCGCGAGGCGACCTGGCGGGAGTTTGGCGGCTGGTTCGAACGCCAGCGACAGGCCTTCCGCGGCCTCGATGCCCATCAGGCGTACGAGGAAATCCGCGGGGTCATCGCCGCCGAGGCGGGAGGCGTCCTGTCGCGCGAGCCCTATCTCGCGCTCGGCGTACGCCAGTCGATCTACGGCGCAGAAGATCGGCCGCGCGTCTACGATCTCTTTCAGCGTTATCGCGCCTGGCTCGCCGGGGCCGGGCTCTACGATCTGGGTCTTCTCGCCCAGGACTGGCTCCCGCTCGCTCAGGCCCGCTACGACTTCGTGGTCGTCGACGAAGTGCAGGATCTCACGCCGGCGCAACTCCTCCTCGTGCTGCGGACATTGAAGGCCGCCGGCAGCTTCATGCTCTGCGGAGATTCGAACCAGATCGTGCACCCGAACTTCTTTTCCTGGAGTCGGGTGAAGACGCTCTTCTGGCGCAATGAGCAGCTCGCCGCTCGCCAGCCGCTCAACGTGCTGCGTGCCAACTTCCGCAACGGTCGCGAGGTCACGGCAGTCGCCAACCGCCTGCTGCTCGTGAAGCAGCACCGCTTCGGTTCGGTCGATCGCGAAAGCAACTTTCTGGTCGAGGCCGTAGGCGAGACGCAGGGCGGCGTCACGCTGCACCCCGACCGGGAGGACGTGCGTCGCTCGCTAACGCGCTCTACGTCGCGCTCACGCGCGCAGTTCGCAACGTCTACCTGGTCGAAGCGGATACCGAGCACCCGCTATTGCGGCTGCTCCGACTCTCGCCGAGCGCGAGCCAGGTCAAGGTCGATGCGCGCGAGGCGACCCAGGAGGAATGGCAGCAGGAGGCACGGCGCCTCGAGCTGCAGGGCAAGCAGGAGCAGGCCGAAGCCGTGCGCCGGACCTTCCTGCAGGAGACGCCGGTGCCCTGGCCGGTGCTCGACGAGAAGGCCGTGCGCGAGAAGCTCGTCGCCGTGTTTCGTACACACACGCCGGGCGGGAAGCTGTGCCAGCAGCTCTACGAATACGCCGCGTTCCGCGATCTTCCCGTGCTCGCGCACTGGCTCGCCGAGAGCGACGGGTACAACGCGGCCCGCGCTTTCGGCAAGCAGCACGCGCTGCTCGCGAACAAGTACCTGAACGACTATCGCTCGAAGAGCTTCAAGGGCGTGCTGCAGCAATGCGAGCAATACGGCCTCGAGCACCGCACGCCGATGAACCAGACGCCGCTCATGGCCGCGGCCACGGTGGGCAACGCAGCGCTCGTCGAGGCTTTGCTCGAGCGCGGTGCCGACGTGGAGGCGATCGACGATTTCGGGTGGAACGCTTTTCACTGGGCGCTGCATGCGGCCTTCCGCGACGCGGCCTACGCCCGCGGGGCCTTCGGCGCGATCTGCGAGTACACCGCGCCGAGCGCCATCGATCTCGATGCCGGCGAGCGGCTCGTGCGTCTCGACCGGCACCAGAGCGAGTACCTCGTGTTCCAGACGCTCTGGGTCCTGTTCCGTACGGCGCTGGCGGCTTCGGGCTGGAACGAGCGCACGGGCGTCGCGACTGCCACGGTCCTCGAGGCCTGGCATCATCTGCCGCCGGGCGTGCTGCGACCCGAGCGACGCAAGCGCGCACATCTCTCGAGCGTGCTGTCACGCAGCGAAGTCGAGCGCGACTACGCCTACAACCGCAGGCTCTTCAAGCGCATCGCCCACGGCTGGTATCAGCTCAACCCGGCACTCGCCATCCGGCGCAGCAGCATGGATGAGTGGCAACCGGTGCTCGTGGGGCTCAATCAACCCTTCGCCCACGAGTTCGCGCATCCCATGCAGTGGCCGATCAGCCGCGGGCTGTGGCTCGCAGCCAGGCGCGGGGAGCTGCCGATGCCGATCGCTGCGGAATCCTGGGCGGCGCGCGAGCAGGCGGCGCGGGAAGCCAAAGCCGGTGAAGAGCGGGCGCTAGAGGAAGCGGCCCGGGCGGCCGCAGCGCGTGCGGCGCCCCCGCCTGTTCCGGCCGCGCCGCCGTGGGGCACGAAGGCGGCGAAGCATGCAGCGCGCGAGGAGCTGGCACGGCGCATCGCGAAGCTGCGGGGCGAGCAGGCTGCGCCGCCGGATTCGGAGGACAAGAAGGGCGGCTGAGGACGCGGATCTGCCACATAAGGCAGACAGCAACTGGATACGTTACCGGGAAGGGCCGGTGCGCGAGATCCGCAGCTCGGCCAGGCGATCGATGATCGTCGCGTACTCGGGGGCGTCGACGCCTGAACCGGCCGCGATGTGGGTCGCCACGTCCAGCGCGTTCTGTGTGCACAGCTGCATAGCCGTGTTACCAGCGTGCGGACGCAGATGGGTGAGCGCATCCTCGAGCGCCTGCAGATGCCGGCGGATCACCTCGGCGTCGGGCTGTCCTCGGGTCACGAGCGCCGGTGCGTGGCCGTTCATGGAAGACGGGTAGTACAGACCGTCGATCGTGCCGTAGGCCTCGTACAAGTCTTGCGACCAGTCGCGGGCCCGCTTGCGGCTGCCGGAGGCAATGGCCATGCAAGCGCCGATGCGCGTGCAGAACGCGCCGGTCAGGTCGAGCAGGGCAAGGTCTCGCGCAAAAGCGAAGACGGCGAGCCACGGCGCACCGCGCGTGCGGTCGACGCGGCGTGTCTGCTGGAGGACCTCGGCGACGCACGTGTCGATGTGCACGGCGGCATACAGGATCGTACGCTCCTGCTCGCACGGTGCCCCCGTGCGATCGGGAACGTGATGATCGAAGCGCGAGCCGAGCGGACCGAAGCGCCGGAATGCATTCCACCTCGTGGCGCCACGGCCATCGGTAAAGTAGATGCGTGCGAGCGCCGTACCGGCACGCAGAATGCGCAGCTCAGGCGCAAAGGCCCGCAGTGCCTCGGCCCCCGGGGACGGCGGGGGTTTCGCCATGCGGGCGTTCGCAGCGCGCCCCGGCCCGTTCGCTTCAGAGCAGCGCTGCGATCGAGGCGACGGCAGCAGGGTCGCTGCCGCGCAGCAGCCACTCCCGCGGGCTGAGCGCCCGGCCATCGTCGCCCTGCTCGAGGTCCGGGTTGGGACTCAGGAACCACTCCGCAACGTCGAGCGGACGCGGGCCCTCGCCGATTTCCCTGAAATGGGATATCGCTATAGTGCCTCGAAGCGACACGTGCGCATTCTGCTTTACGGGCACTACCACGTCGCATATCTCATCAATGATGAGGGAAATGTCGAGATGCTCGGCGTATTTCACGGAGCGCTCGATATCGAGCGGTACCAGCTGTGAAACAATGGGGAACGACTGCCGATGGACAACCAACCGCTCCCTCCCCAGCTCACTCTCCGCGCCATCATCCTCGCGGTGATCCTCGCGATGATCCTCGCCGCGGCGAACACCTATCTCGGGCTCTTCGCCGGCATGACCATCGCGTCTGCGATCCCGGCGGCGGTCGTCTCGATGGCCGTGCTCAGGGCCCTCGGCGGCGGCGGCATCCTCGAGAACAACATCGTGCAGACGGGGGGCTCGGCGGGATCGTCGCTGGCCTCGGGCGTGATCTTCACCGTGCCGGCGCTCGTGATCCTCGGCTACTGGCAGAGCTTCGAGTTCGCCTGGGTGCTGGCGATCGCCGCGCTCGGGGGCCTGCTCGGCGTGCTGTTCTCGGTGCCGCTGCGCCGCTCGCTCATCGTCGATCAGCAGCTCGCCTTTCCCGAGGGCAAGGCGGCCGCCGAGGTGCTGAAGACGGGCGAGAACCCGGCACAGGGCGTGAGGATCCTCGGCTCCGCGGCGCTCGGCGGCGGCCTCGTGAAGCTCGCCGCGGCGAGCGGACTGCAGCTCATTCCCGACACGGCCGCGGCGGCGGGCTTCGTCGGGCGCGGCATCGCCTACTTCGGCCTGAATCTCTCGCCGGCGCTCCTCGGCGTGGGCTACATCGTCGGCGTGAACATCGGCATCGTGGTGCTCTCAGGCAGCATCCTCTCCTGGAACATCGCCATCCCGATCTACGCCGCGCACTTCCTCGACGCCAATGCGGCGCTCGCGCAGGAGATCGCGCGCGCGGGGGGTGATGCGGAGACGGCGGCCAATCTCATCTGGTCGCGCGAGATCCGCTATCTCGGGGTCGGCGCGATGCTGATCGGCGGACTCTGGGCGCTCGTGTCCCTGCGTCACTCCATCCTTTTGGGCGTGCGCAGCGGGCTTGCCGCCACGCGTGCCGGGGGCGCGGGTGCGGTGCCGCATACCGAGCAGGATCTGCCGATGAAGTGGGTGCTCGCGGGCATCGTGCTCTTCACGCTGCCGCTGCTCGCGCTCTATCAGACGATCGTCGGCAATTTCGCCGTGAGCCTGCCGATGGCGGTGATCATGGTGGTGGCGGGCTTTCTCTTCTGCTCGGTGTCGGCCTACATGGCGGGGCTCG
Source organism: Gammaproteobacteria bacterium (assembly GCA_016707425.1). Lineage (GTDB taxonomy): Bacteria > Pseudomonadota > Gammaproteobacteria > Steroidobacterales > Steroidobacteraceae > JADJHU01. Next base: position 503,208 of record JADJHU010000015.1, on the reverse strand, counting down.
TCGGCTCCTCGAACAATCCGGTCTCGGGGATCACCATCGCCACGATTCTCTTCTCCGCGGTCGTGCTGCTCGGGTTGATGGGGCGGGACGCGGCGCTCGGGCCGGTAGCGACCATCATGATCGGCGCGGTGGTCTGCTGCGCGGCCTGCATCGCCGGGGACAATCTGCAGGATCTCAAGGCCGGCTACATCGTCGGCGCCACGCCCTGGCGCCAGCAGGTGATGCTCGCGATCGGCGCGATCACCAGCGCGCTCGTGATGGCGCCGGTGCTGAATCTGCTCGCCGCGGCCTACGGCATCGGCGTGCCGAGCGCCGCGCATCCGAATCCGCTCGCCGCCCCGCAGGCGACGCTCATGGCTTCGGTATCGAAAGGCCTCTTCGGCGGTGCGCTGCCCTGGGGCATGGTGGCGATCGGTGCGGGGATCGGCGCGGCGATCATCGCGCTCGACGAGGCGCTGCGAAAGCGCGGCTCGGGTTTTCGCACGCCGGTGCTCGCGGCGGCCGTGGGCATCTACCTGCCGCTCGAACTCAACGTGCCGATCTTCCTCGGCGGGCTGCTCGCCTGGCTCGCGACACGGCGGTCCGGCACGGAGGCTGCCGGACGGAGCGGCATGCTCTTCGCGGCCGGCATGATCACGGGAGAGGCGCTCATGGGCATCGTCATCGCCATCCCGATCGTGAGCTCGGGCCGTGCCGACGTGCTGGCGCTGCCTGAGCGCCTGCACTTCGGCGGCTGGCTCGGACTCCTGCTGCTTGCCGCGCTCGCACTGGCCCTCTGGCGTGCGGCGACATCGGCCCACGGACTGCGTTCAGCCGTTCCCCATGCGCTCCAGCCCACGCGCACCGATAAACCATGAGCCCACCCAGCCGGTGACGCTCACGATGATCGAACCCAGGAGCGCGCTCCAGAAGCCGTCGATGCGGAAACCGGGCAGGAGCAGCGCCACGAGTCCGAGCATCGCGGCATTCACGACCAGCAGGAAGAACCCGAGGGTGACCACCGTCATCGGGAAGGTGAGGATCACGGCCAGGGGGCGCACGAAAGCATTCACCACACCGAGCAGCAGACCGGCGAGCAGGAGCGTCATGGCATCGTCGATCTGCAGTCGTGGCGCGAGCAGATAGGTCGCAAGCCAGAGCCCGAGCGCCGCAATGACGGCGCGGAAAATGAAGCCGATCATGCCACCTCCTCGTCGAGATTCTTCTCGAGAAAAACCTTGAGGCGCGCGAGCGCGCGCTCCCAGCCGATACGCAGACGCAGGTAGTCCCCATCCCAGGATTCGGCGCCGGGAAAACCGGACCCGAGCAGCCGCACGATGGTGGCACCACCGCGACCCTCGAGCAGCAGGTCATCGACGATCACCGCCTCGACCGGTGGCGCGCGGCGCGCCGGAACGTGCACGAGACGCAGGCGGCGGCCCGGCTCGAAGACGTCGATGTGGGCGTCGAGCTCGTTCACGCGATCGACCCGCGCGCGGAAACTTCCACCCGCGCGCGGCTTCACCGCGGCCCCCGGCGCGCACCAGCGGGCGAGATGACGTGCATCCGTGAGCGCGCCCCAGACGCGCAGGGTGTCTGCGCCGATATCGATGCGATGCGCATAACCGCGGTTCGTGTCGCCCATGTGCGCATTCTGCCAGAGGATCGACCCGGACACGGGTGAGGTCTTATGCTCCGCTGCAGCAGTCCCGCCGGGAAAAGGAAAAAATCATGGTCGCGGTTCATCTGGTCGTCGCAGTGGCGCTCGTCGAGTATCTGTTCTTCGGCATGGCCGTGGGTCATGCCCGTGCGAAATATGGCGTGCACGCGCCCGCCACCGCGGGTAACGAACACTTCGAGCGCTACTACCGGGTGCAGATGAACACGCTCGAGCAACTCGTGGCTTTCATACCCGCGATCCTGATGTTCGCGTATTACGTGAGTCCGGCATGGGCCACGGGGCTCGGTGTGCTGTTCGTGCTCGGTCGCGCGCTCTATTTCCGCGATTACGTGCGGGACCCGAAGAAGCGTGGCACGGGCTTCGGCTTGTCCTTTCTGCCGACGCTGATCCTGCTCGCAGGCGCCATTTTCGGCACCGTGCGCGCGCTCATGGCCTGAGCGCTGCGCGGCGTGAACGCAGAACGGTCAGGGCCACCGGGATGACCGACACGACCACGATCAGGATCGTCACGATCCCGAAGTTGTTGCGCACCAGCGGCACGTTGCCGAAGAGATAGCCGCTGCCGACGAACAGCAGCACCCAGGAGAATCCACCGGTCACGTTGTAGACCTGGAAGCGCGGATAGGCCATGCGCCCGACACCGGCGACGAAAGGCGCGAAGGTGCGCAGGATCGGCAGGAAGCGCGACAGGATGATGGTCTTGCCGCCGTGACGCGCGAAGAATGCCTCGGTCTGGCGCAGGTGCTCCATCTTCAGCAGCCGGTAGCGGCCGCTGAAGGCCGGCGGACCGACGGCGCGGCCGATCTGGTAATTCAGCGTGTTGCCCAGGACGGCCGCCGTACCGAGCAGTCCGCAGGCCAGCGGCGCCGTGAGCGTGCCGCTGACATCCACCGCGGCGAGTGCCCCGACGGCGAATAGCAGCGAGTCCCCCGGCAGAAAGGGCGTGACGACGAACCCCGTCTCGGCGAACACGATGAGGAAGAGAATCGCGTGGATCCAGAGGCCATATTCCTGGAGCAGCTCGACCAGGTGCCGGTCGAGATGCAGCACCAGATCCACGAACCAGTAAACGAGCTCCACCTGGCCGTCCTGCCCGTGCTCAGGGCCGCACGGCGGCGGTGCGCACCGGCGAACGCCGCGGCATGTGCCTGAGCGTCTGCAGGGCGGACCGCACCTCGCGGTCCTGCTCCAGCAGCCGGGTGCCCGGATCCTGATCGCCGAAATCTGACGGCGTCGGCTCCGGTCCCTCGAGCACGACATCGGGCACGATGCCCTTGCCCTGGATGGAGGCGCCGGATGGCGTGAAGTAGCGCGAAGTCGTGAGCTTGATCGCCCGGCCGAGCGAAAGCGGCATCACGGTCTGCACCGAACCCTTGCCGTAGGTCGTGCGACCCACGAGGACGGCACGGTGATGATCGTGCAGCGCTCCGGCCACGATCTCCGACGCCGAGGCCGAGCCGCCGTTCACCAGCACGACGAGATCGGCGCCGTCGATGAGATCACCCGGCGTGGCGTACATGCGGAAGCGTGCCTCGGCCGTGCGGCCGTCCGCACTGACGATGAGGCCCTCCTCAAGAAAGGCGTCGGACACATCCACCCCCGCTTCGAGGACACCGCCGGGGTTGTTGCGCAGATCGAGCACCAGGCCCCGGAGACGCGGTTCGCGCGCCTCGAGCCCGGCGAGCGCATGCTCGAGCTCCTGGGGCGTGGTCTCGCTGAAATGGCTGATGCGAACGTAGCCATAGCCCGGCTCGAGCGTGGCTGCAGTGACGCTGTGCACCTCGACACGGGCGCGCCGCAGCACGAAGCGAAACGGCGCCCGTGTGCCGTCGCGGCGCACCGCCAGGGCGACCGTGGAGCCCGCGGGCCCGCGCATCCGCTCGATGGCCCCTTCGAGATCCCCGCGACCGAGCGCCGCACCGTCGATCGCGACGATCACGTCTCCCGCGAGGATGCCCGCCCGCGCGGCGGGTGAACCGGGAATCGGCCGCAGCACTCTGATCCCCGCGTCCGCCGCAGCCACCTCGATGCCGACGCCCGGATAGGAGCCCGCCGTGCTGACCCGCATGTCCTCGTACTCGTCGCTGCTCAGGAAGGTCGAGTGCGGATCGAGGGCGGACACCATGCCGCGCACGGCGTTCTCCATGAGCTGATGATCGCTCAGCGGGTCCACGTACTCGGTGCGGATCCGCTCCATGACTTCGGCCATGAGCCTGCTGTCGTCCCGTGCCAGCGCTTCAGCCGGCGCTGCTGCCGGGTGCAGATCGCCGGACCGGTCGGCCAGCACGTTGCCCGTGAGTGACACGGAAAAACCCAGGATCGTCCCTGCGGCGAGCGCAGCCAGCGTGCGCGATGCGACGGCCATACTCCGGATTCCTCGAAACCTCGGCCCGAGTGAACTACACGGCCTGCCGCGTTGCAAGCGTGCGTCCCTCAGAGATTGACCACCCCGAGTGGCGGCGCGTCCTCGTCGGGCGCGTCCGCGTCCTCGTAGCCGGCGAGTCGCGCCGCCGCCGTGAAGACCGGAAGTCCCGAGAGCAGCTCCGGGAGTGGAGTGGGGTGGCCGATCGCAAACCCCTGGCCGTAGTCCACTCCGAGCGCCGAGACGCGCGCGAGGATCTCGTCCGTCTCGACGTATTCGGCGACCGTCACGAGTCCCATGCTATGGGCCAGCTGGGCAATGGCGCGCACCATCGATTCGCAGCGCGCATCCTTCAGGATGTCACGCACGAAGCTGCCATCGATCTTGAGCATGCTGACCGGCAGCTGGCGCAGATAGGACAGCGACGAGAGCCCCGTGCCGAAGTCGTCGAGCGCCACCTCGCAACCGAGCTGACGCAGGCGGCGCATGAGCAGCTCCGCGCGCGCGACGTTGGCGATCGCAGCGCTCTCGGTGAGCTCGAAGCAGAAGATGGCCGGGTCGAGTCCGCTCGCCTCGATCTCCCGCACGAGGAATTCCTCGAAGCCCGGGTCGCCGATCGTCTGGCCGGAGAAATTGAGCGCGAACACGACCTGACGGGCGACGAGCATCGGTGCGTACGGCTTCAGCCGCGCAATGGCTTCGCGGACGACCCAGCGGTCCATCTCGGGCATGAGCTGGTAGCGATTGGCGGCGGAGAGGAACCGCTCGGGTCCGATCGTCTGGCCGTCCTCGCCGACCATGCGCAGCAGGAGCTCGAAGTGCGGCCGCGAATCGAGCGCCGTGCCGAGCGGCAGGATCAGTTGCCCGTCGAGCCGGAGGCGATTCTCCGCGATGGCGAGACGCAGGTTCCCCGCGACGTTGATGTCGTCGACGCGCCGGATGATGCTGAGATCCGTGGGCTCGCAGGTTTCGGTGCGGTTTCGGCCGCGGTCCTTGGCCGCCTTGCAGGCCGATTCGGCCGCCGCGAACGCGTGCGAGAGCTCCTCCTGCGCAGTCCATTCGGCCACGCCGATGCTCACCGACACCCGCAGGCGCGCGTCGCCGAAGAGGGCGCCGATCTGCTGCGCTGCCTCACGCAGGCTCTCGGCGAAGTCGGCGGCGCCATGCAGCATCACCGGCAGCAGCACGGCAAAGCAGTCCCCCGAGATGCGCGCAGCCAGCGCCCGGGGCGGCAGCCGCCGGCGCACGAGCTCGCTGACCTGGGCGAGCACCGTATCGCCGACATGCATGCCGAAGCTCTCGTTGATGACGTGCAGCTGATCGACATCGATGTAGAGGAGACTCCACTGTGCATCCGGCGGGCGCTGATGGGTCGCCGCAGCCGCGCGCTGCTCGAAGGCAGGTCGGGTCAGCAGACCGCTCGCCGCGTCGTAGCTCGATTCGATGAGCTGCACGGCCTTGCGGGCCAGTCGCCCGCCCAGACGGGTTTCCCGTTCGCTGAACTCGGGCTCTTCCTCCCGCCGGAAGAGCGTCAGCACCCCCATCGTCCGCCCGCTCGGATGGCGCAGCGGGCAGGCGAGGATGCGAAACGGCAGTGCGAAGCCGCCCGCCCCCGTGCGCACGCGATTGACGACCAGAGGCCCGCGGCGCATCTGCACGACGGACAGGATCTGGCGGTGCGTGCGCGCAAGCAGCGCGCCGTCCGGTGGTCGGGCGCCCAGCGGCTGCATCAGCACCAGACTCTTCTCCGGCACGATCAGGGCAGCCAGCGCACACCCCAGGTGCTCACCGGCACTCTTCAGGAGCGCCCTCAGCTCGTCAGCGCTCCCGACCCGGGACTCCTCGTGCTCACTCTCGACCGCGAGCAGCAGCTCGACCTCGCGCTCGCGCGCCGAGAGCGCGCGACGGGAGACGAGCTCGCGGCGCAGACACTCGAGCACCGGCTTGAGCAGCGCGCTCACGAAGCTGAAGGACTGCGGCTGCCCCGCGGCTTCGCGGCAGGCGATGGTGAGCACGGCGAGTGGCGGCTCCGCGCCGTCGCGCAGCCAGCAGAGGTACAGCGGGACGTGCTCGTCGAGCATCTGCAGCTGTCCGATGCTGCTGCGATCGGTACGCGCCGCGGCCAGCGCGTCATCGACCAGTGTGAGCAGCGCGGGCTCCGTGGCCGTCTCGCTCGACCAGCGCAGATTCGCGTCACCATCGAAGAGCGAGATCGCAGTCGCGCGGGGCAGCAGGGACCTGACGAGCTGCTCGTAGGGCTCGAGGAAATTCCAGGGGGCAATGCGCCGCGTGTCTCTTGCGTCGTTCATCTTCTGAGCGGGTCTCCGATGTGCTCCCGCCTGGGCCCCGGAACAGTGCCAACGATCACAGAGCCCCGCGATGCGGGCCTTGATGGAGTTGGCGGTTTGGCGAGCTGCCAGCCGCCGCGCGTCAGATCGGGCGCGCGACGCATGGCGTGACCATGGTGCGGTCGCCGGACGGATGCCGGCGAGCGGCCTATTGACCGGATTTCACCGCTTATCCGTGATGCCGATCACGGGTCGCGCTGTCTGAACCAGGGCCGGGGATCGACCGGGCGGCTGCCGCTACGGATCTCGAAATACAGCTCGGGCCGGCTGCGGCCGCCGCTGTCGCCCGCCGCCGCGAGGGTGTCGCCGGTGGCGACGCGCTCCCCGACCTTGCGGTAGAGCTGCTCGTTGTGGCCATAGAGGCTGAGATACCCCTGGCCATGATCGACGATCACCAGCAGCCCGAGCCCCGGCAGCCAGTCTGCATAGGCGACACGACCCTGATAGATCGCACGGACCGGGACACCACGCTCGACGCCGAGCAGCATGCCCTGCCAGCGCAGCCCCCCCGCGCGGCTCTCGCCGAAGCTGGCGAGAATCCGGCCTGACACCGGCCAGGCCAACCGGCCTCGAAGCTTCGCAAAGGCACCGCCAGCCTCTGGCGGCAGGCGCTCGAGTGCCCGACGCAGCTCGCGCAGCAGCGCCTCGAGCGCGCCCTGCTCGCGCTTCAGGCGCTCGAGCTGCAGCGTGCGCGAACGCGACTCGGCATCGAGGCTCGCCAGCACCGTGCTCCGCTGCGCGCGCGCCTGTTCGAGGCGCCCGAGCTCCTGGCGCTGGCGTCCTTCGAGCTCCGCCATGCGCTGCTCCTCGGCTTCGAGCTCCCGGTCGAGCTGCGCGAGCGCCGCGACGTGCTCCTCGATGCGGGCGATCTGCGCCGCGCGTGCGCGCCCGAAGTAGCCGTAGTAGGTGAACATGCGTCCCGCCCGTGCGGGGTCGCGCTGATTGAGCAGGAGCCTGAGTGGCTCCTCACGCCCGATGAGGTATGCGGCACGTATCTGCCCGGCGAGCTCGCGGCGCTCCGCGGCAAGCGAGGCCTCACGCTCCCGCCGTTCGGCGGCGAGGACACTGCGCTGGCGGCTGCGCTCCACCCGCTCACGGCGGACGCCCTCGACTCCCCGCCTGGCCTCCGCGACCGATTGCTCGGCGCGGCCGAGCTCCCGCGCAAGCCGGTCGCGCTCGACCGCGGCGCGGCTTGCCTGCTCGCTGATGCGCTCGATCTGCCTGCGCACCGAGGCAAGATCCGCCTCGGTCGCCGCGCTGCGCGCCTTCGTGTCGCCGGCCGCGAGGGCCGGCAGGACGAGCAGCAGGATCGCGAATGAGGTCCCCCGGCGCATGCCCGGAAGTTTCGCACATGGGAAGCGTGGCGGCGGCCCGCTATAATGCGCGCCCTTTTTTGCATCTGGCGCGGAGCGTGTGTCTCTCATGGATCGGCTCATCGAGTTCGCCGGCCATCATCCCTGGCTCGTATCGGCCGCCGTGCTCGCAGCGCTCGCGGCGATCGCCTACGAGCTGCGCGCGCGCGCCAGCGCCTTCGCCGCGCTCGGACCGCAGGAGGTGATCCGCCTCATGAACCAGGGCGCCCTTGTGCTCGACATCCGCACCGCCGAAGCGTTTGCGGCAGGCCACATCGGCGGCGCGCGCCACATGCCGTCAGCCGACATCCTCGAGGCCACCAGCAAACTCAAGAAGCACCGGGAAAAGCCCATCGTGGTCTACGACGACACCGGCTCTCTCGGCGCTGCTGCAGCACGTCAGCTCACCGCCCAGGGTTTCACACGCGCGTTCAATCTGCGCGGGGGCCTCGCCGCCTGGCGGACCGAGAGCCTGCCGCTCGCGAAGTCGTGAGGATGCGGTCATGAGCCTCCCGGACATCGTGATGTACGCGAACCAGTCGTGCCCATACTGCGAGCGGGCGCGTCAGGTATTGCGGCGCCGGAAGCTGCCATTCACGGAGATCGACGTCGTGGCGGAACCCGGCATGCGCGCCGAGATGATGGCGCGCAGCGGGCGGCGCACCGTGCCGCAGATCTTCATCGGCGATACCCACGTCGGCGGCTCCGACGAGCTCTGCGAGCTCGACGCGGACGGCCGACTCGATGCGCTGCTCGGCGACTGAGCGCGCGATTGCCCACCCGGACGAGGAATACTGCATGACGAATGAAACCGCTGCCCCGCCCCAGGACGGACAGCTGCCGGACGGCCCGCAGCTCGTGCTGCAGGCGGTGTATCTGAAGGACACCTCCTTCGAGTCCCCGCAGGGACCGCGCGTCGACGGACAGTGGAATCCGCAGATCTCGCTCGATCTGCAGACCGGTATCGCGCCCATCGGCGGCGATCTGCGCGAGGTGGTGCTCACCATCACCGTGAGCGCAAGGCAGAACGACAAGACGATGTTCGTCGTCGAGGTGAAACAGGCAGGCGCTTTCCTGATGCAGGGCCTGAGCGAAGACGACCTCAGGCGCGCGGTCGGCAGCATCTGCCCGAATGTCCTCTTCCCGTACGCGCGGGCCCTGATCTCGCAGCTCGTCACGCAGGGCGGGTTCCCGCAGTTTCTGCTGCCGCCCGTGAACTTCGATGCGCTGTACGCGAAATCCGAGGCTGAAGCGCAGGCCGCTGCGACCAAGAACTGATGTGACCACGCCGGCCGCAGCACCCCCACCCATCGCCGTACTGGGCGCGGGCTCCTGGGGCACGGCCCTCGCCATCCAGAGTGCGCGCACGGGGCGGCCGACCCGGCTCTGGGGGCGCGACGCGACGCAGCTCGAAGCCATGCGACGCGAGCGGTGCAACCGGCGTTATCTTCCCGACGCGCTGTTTCCGGCGGCGCTCGAGATCGCCCCGACGCCTGCGGACGCGCTCCACGGTGCACTGGACGTCCTGATTGCCGTGCCGAGCTCGGCTTTCCGTGCCCTGCTCCGCGAGATCACGCCGCTGCTGCGCCCCGGGATGCGTCTCTGCTGGGCCACCAAGGGTTTCGAGCTCGAGACAGGGCTGCTTCCCCACCAGGTGGCACGCGAGGTCCTCGGAGACGGCTGGCCGGTGGCGGTGCTCTCCGGGCCGACCTTTGCCCGCGAAGTCGGTGCCGGGCTGCCGACGGCCATGACGATCGCTTCGCGGAACACCGCCTTCGCGACCGCGCTCGCCCACAGCCTCAGCTCGGCGAACTTCCGCGCCTACACGTCAGAGGACATCACCGGTGTCGAGGTGGGTGCGGCCGTCAAGAACGTGCTCGCCATCGGCGCGGGACTGACCGACGGGCTCGGCTTCGGTGCCAACACCCGCATCGCGCTCATTACGCGCGGACTGGTCGAGCTCACCCGCCTGGGCGTGGCTCTCGGCGCCCGGCGGGAGACCTTCATGGGCCTCGCGGGTCTCGGCGACGTCGTGCTGACCTGCACGGACGATCAGTCGCGCAACCGCCGCTTCGGCCTCCTGCTCGCATCCGGCATGACACCCGAAGGCGCATTGCGCGAGATCGGGCAGGTCGTCGAAGGCTACACGGCCGCACGCGCCGTGCATGCCGTGGCACAGCGACATGCCGTCAGCATGCCGATCTGCGAAGGGCTCTACGCCGTGCTCTACGAGGGACTGCCCGCCCGGGAGGTGGTCCGTGCACTCATGAGCCGACCGATCAAGTCCGAGCTCGACTGACAACACCCTGTAGACTTCATCGCCATGCCTGCCGCACCCGGAAGCGATCACGCCGAGCCGCTCTCCCTCGATTTCTGCGGACTGCACTTCGCCTCGCCCATCGTGCTCCTCTCCGGCTGCGTCGGCTTCGGTGAGGAATACACCCGCGTCGAAGGCTTTTCGAATCGTGACGCCGGCGCCATCGTCCTGAAGGGCACGACGCTCGAGCCGCGTCTGGGCAATCCGCCGCACCGCCTGTGCGAAACACCGATGGGCATGCTGAACGCCATCGGCCTGCAGAATCCCGGCATCGCGCGTGTCGTGGGAGAAATCCTGCCGACGCTCGATTTCACGGAGACACGTTTCATTGCCAACGTCTCCGGCTCGACGGTCGAGGAGTACGCGGAAGTCACCCGGCGCTTCGACGACTCCCCCATCGACGCGATCGAGATCAACATCTCCTGCCCGAACGTCAAGGAGGGCGGCGTCGCCTTCGGCAACTACCCCGGCATGTCGGCGCAGGTGGTCGCCGCGTGCCGCAAGGTCACCACCAAGCCGCTCATCACCAAGCTCTCGCCCAATCAGACGGACATCCGCGAGAATGCGCGCTGCTGCATCGAAGCGGGTTCGGACGCGCTTTCCGTCATGAACACCGTCATGGGCATGGCCATCGACACCCGCACCCGCCGTCCCGTGCTGGGCAACGTGCAGGGCGGGCTCTCAGGGCCGGCAATCAAGCCTGTCGCGCTGCTCAAGGTGCTTCAGGTCCACGAGGTTGCGAAGCCCCATGGCGTGCCCATCATCGGGCAGGGCGGCATCCGCAGCGCCACGGATGCCATCGAGTTCCTGATCGCGGGCGCAACGGCCGTCGGCGTGGGCACCGCGCTCTTCTACGATCCGCTGGTCTGCCGGAAGATCAACGCCGGCATCGCGGAATACCTGCAGACGCAGGGCCTGCATCATGTCGGCGAGCTCGTCGGCAGCCTGCGCACGGGTGCCGACGAGACCGACCTCGCATCCCCGGGCTGAGTCCGGCGCGGGATCCGCGCCCCATCGCGCCCGCGGCGATCACGTCCCGCGCTGGAGGATCACCGTGCGGGTGGGGAAGGCGAATTCGATGCCGAGCGCCTGGAAGCGCTCGAAGATCGCGAGATTCACCTCGTGCAGGATATCGGCGTGCGTGGCGAAGTCGCCCGACAGCACGAAATAGACGACCTCGAAGCGCAGCGCGGAGTCACCGTACTCGAGGAAGTGACAGCGGTCGAAGCGCACCATGCGCTGCGCATCGATGGTTTCGCGCAGGATCCCCGGGACTGCGCGCAGCTTCTCGAGCGGCGTGTCGTAGGCAATGCCCAGAAAGAAGGCGACGCGACGCTCGTGCATGCGCCCGAGATTGCGGACGCGGCTCTTGAGCACGTCAGCGTTGGCGAGCACCACCTGCTCGCCCGAAACGCTCTTCAGGCGCGTGCTCTTCACGCCGATGTGCTGCACCGTACCGGTCAGATTGTCGATGGCGATGACGTCGCCCACATGGAAAGGCTTGTCGAAGGTGATCGAGAGCGAGGCGAGCAGATCGCCGAGCACGGTCTGCACGGCGAGTGCCACGGCGATGCCGGTGATACCAAGCCCGGTGACCAGCGCGGTGATGTTGACATCGAGGTTGTCGAGCGCGAGCAGCAGTGCGATCGTGAAGATCGCGATGCGCGTGATGAAGAGAATGACGTCGATGGAACCCGGCGTGCCCGCGGCGGGTGCCGCCCGCGCGCGCTGACGGTCGAGCGCAAAGCGTGCCGCGGCCACCGCCCAGAGTGCGGCCTGCAGCCATGCGACCGAGACGACGATCACGTCCAGCGCGCGATCGACGCGCCCCGGCAACTCGAGAAAGCGCGCGCCCAGATAGAGCGCCACGACCCACAGGAACAGCTGGCGGGTGGCCTCGATCAGCAGCAGCCCGAGATCGATGGCCGGCGACACCCGCAGCTGCGCGAGGCGCCGGCGCTTCGAAGCCACGTAGGCGTGGGCCAGCGGCAGCACTGTGAAGGTCACCGCGAAGGCCACGCCGCCGTAGACCCAGCTCCGCAGGCTGTTGCCGAGAAAGACCAGCTCGTCCAGCAATGAGAATTCCCGCGACCCGCGCCGCGATCACCGCTTCCGGCGATTCGGCTGCAGCAGCGAAGGCTGGCGCACGTGGAAAGTGATGCCCGGGGTCTCGCACAGCGGAGCTCCCGATGCGTCGGCAACACGCGCCGCGACCGTGTGGGTGCCACGGTCGATCGGAGAGATCGTGAACGTCGTGGCCTGCACGGGGCCCTGCACGGACTGACCGTCGAGCACCAGCGTCACGGTATCGCTTCCACGCAGCCGGGGTTCGAGCCGCACGCTCACGGCGACCGAGTAGGCATTGGCCAGCACCTCGTCCTTGTGCGGTGTTTCGATCTCGCAGAGACCGTATGAAGTGGCAGCCGCCTCGGTGCGCGCAGCGGGGGGAGGGGATGCGCCTGCGGTCACGGCGCTTGCCGGCCTGGTGGCGGACGCGTGGGACACCCCGAGCTCGATGCGTTCGGCACCCGGCCGGGGCCGATCCGAGTAATGGGTGACACCCTCTCCATCGACCCAGGTATAGGCCGTCGCGGCGGCGGCAGAGCCACAGCACAGCATAAAGACGACCAGGGGGATGCGCATGTCTTTCAGGATAGTCTCTCGCAAAGAATCAGACCAGGCACTGCCGCACAGGTTCACGGGCCGGCATCCGGAGGGGCGTCCATGCCGAGCTCCCTGAGCTTCCGCGTGAGGGTATTGCGGCCGCAGCCGAGGAGCCTCGCGGCTGCCTGGCGGTGACCTCTCGTCTGCTCGAGTGCGACCCGGATCAGTGTCCGCTCGAAGTGCGGTTGGGCTTCGTCGAACAGCCGTGGTTCCCCGCCCGCCCGCGCCCGCGTCTCAGCCCAGCCCGCGAGCGCTCGCACCCATTCCGTGCCCGCATCGTCCCCGGAGGGCGCGCCCGAGAGATCGGCGGGCAGGTCTTCGGGGCGAATCTCGCGTCCCGGGGCGAGCACGGTGAGGCGCCGGCACAGATTGGCCAGCTCGCGCACATTCCCGGGCCAGCGATGGGCGACGAGCCGCTCGATTGCCTCGGCACTGAGCGTCTTGAGCTCGGTGTCGAGCTCGCGCGCGGCAAGCTGCAGATGATGCTGCAGGAGCTCCGGAATGTCCTCGGCGCGCGCGCGCAGCGCCGGCAGCTCGATGCGGACCACGTTCAGCCGGTAGTAGAGATCCTCACGGAAGAGCCCGCGGCGGACGCGATCCTCGAGGTCCTGATGCGTCGCGGCGATCACGCGCACATCCGCCCGGATCGGCACCTGGCCCCCCACCCGATAGAACTCTCCCTCGGCAAGCACGCGCAGAAGCCGCGTCTGCAGCGGCGTGGGCATGTCACCGATCTCATCGAGGAACAGCGTGCCGCCATCGGCCTGCTCGAAGCGGCCGCGCCGCTGGGCATCGGCGCCCGTGAAGGCGCCCTTGTCGTGACCGAAGAGCTCGGACTCGAGGAGCTCGGCGGGGATCGCCGAGGTGTTCAGTGCGATGAAGGCGCGGCCCGCACGCGGGCCGTGCTCGTGCAGCGCCCTTGCGACCAGCTCCTTGCCGGTACCCGACTCACCGGTGATCAGCACCGTCACGCTGGAGCGGGCGAGGCGCCCGATGGCGCGGAACACCTGCTGCATCGCCGGCGCCCGGCCGAGAAGCCTCGGCATCCCGGGCAGGGAACCCGCCGTCATCATTCCCTCAGGCGAAACCTGCGAACGCGCGGAGCGCTTCACGAGCTCCACCGCATGGTCGATGTCGAAGGGCTTCGGGAGATACTCGAAGGCACCGCCTCCGTAAGCGGACACGGCGCTGTCCAGATCCGCATGCGCCGTCATGACGATCACGGGAAGCCGCGGGTGCATCGCACGAATTTTTTTCAGCAGCTCCAGTCCCGACAGGCCGCGCATGCGGATATCCGTGATGAGCACATCGGGTGCCTCGGAGCGCAGCGCTGCCAGTGCCGGTTCGGCCGCCTCGAAGGCGCGCGGCCGCATCCCCGCGCTCTTCAGTGCGCGCTCGAGCACCCAGCGGATCGAAGCATCGTCGTCGACCAGCCATACGTGCAGGGACCCGGAAGTCATTCGCGCAGCTCCTCGAGTGGCAGCAGCAGCGTGAACACCGTGTGCCCCGGTTCGCTCTCGAATTCGATGAGGCCGCCCTGGCGGCTTACGAGCTCCTGGGCAACCGCGAGCCCGAGCCCAGTGCCTCCGTACGGCCCGTGACGAGCGGATAGAAAATGCTCGAGCGCAGCTCCCCCGGCACGCCGGGACCATCGTCCTCGATCTGCACGCTCGCCACGAGACGATGACGCCTGGAACCGATGCTGATGCCGGACAGCGCACGCGTGCGAAGCACGATGCGCCCGCGTTCGCCCACCGCCTGCAGGGCATTGCGCGCGACATTGAGCAGGGCCTGGATGATCTGATGCTCGTCGAGCAAAGCGGTCGGCAGGCTCGGATCGTAGTCGCGTCCGATCTCGACGCCTGGAGGCGCTTCTGCGCGCAGAAGGTGACGCACGCGCTCGCAGAGCTCGTGCACATTGACAAAGGCCCTGTTCGGCGAGCGAAGGGGAACAGCCATCGAGTCGACCAGTGCGACCAGGCGATCGGCCTCACCGATGATGACGCGGGTGTATTCCTTCAGGCCGTCGTCATGCAGCTCGCGCTCGAGGAGCTGCGCCGCTCCGCGCAGCCCCCCGAGCGGATTCTTCACCTCGTGCGCGAGCTGCCGCACCATCATGCGGCTGCCGTCCAGGTGCGCGAGCAAGTCCGTCTCCCGGGAGATCCGCTGTCGCTGCGTCGCATCGGCGAGCTCGAGAAGCAGGTACGTTCCTGTGACGCCGGCGAGCGGAGTGATCGTGACGTCGGTCACGCGCGTCTCACGTGGCGTCGCAGCGGGCCGCAGCGGGAGCTCGCGGTCGGTAAAAGTCTCCCCGGTGCGGAGCGCCCGCGCGAGAATTCCCACCAGGCCATTCGGCTCTGCCAGGACCTCGGCAAGCGGACGGCCCCGCATGTGCTGAACGCTCGCCGCCAGCAGGTCCTGTGCGGCCACGTTGGCGTAGACCACACAGAGCTGGCGGTCGAGCACGGCGATGCCGGTGGACAGCGCATCGAGGAGATCCGCCGCATCGAAGTGCGCAAGCGACGAGGGCTGGGCACGTTCCGCCGTCATGGACCCCTTCAGCAGCTGTAGTACATCTCCAGCTCGAGCGGGTGGGTGCTCATGCGATAGCGCGTCACTTCCTGCATCTTCAGCGCGATGTAGGCGTCGATCACGTCGTTGGTGAACACGCCGCCCCGCGTCAGGAATTCACGGTCGCCGTCGAGCTGCTCGAGCGCCATGTCGAGCGAGTGACACACTGTCGGGATGTGCTTCGCCTCCTCGGGCTCGAGATCGTAGAGGTCCTTGTCGGCCGGCTCGCCCGGATGGATCTTGTTCTGGATGCCGTCCAGGCCCGCCATCATCATCGCGGCAAAGGCGAAATAGGGATTCGCGATCGAATCCGGGAAGCGCACCTCGATGCGCCGCGCCTTCGGATTCGCCACCCAGGGAATGCGGATCGACGCGGAGCGGTTGCGCGCAGAGTAGGCGAGCATCACGGGCGCCTCGAACCCCGGCACGAGACGCTTGTAGCTGTTGGTGCCCGGATTGGTGAAGGCATTCAGCGCCCGGGCGTGCTTGATGATGCCCCCGATGTAGTAGAGCGCGAGCTCGGAGAGTCCGCCGTATCGGTCACCGGCAAACAGGGCCTTGCCGTCCTTCTGCAGCGACTGGTGCACGTGCATGCCGCTGCCGTTGTCCCCGACCAGCGGCTTCGGCATGAAGGTCGCGGTCTTGCCATAGCCGTGCGCGACGTTGTGCACGACATACTTCAGGATCTGCACCTCATCGGCTTTCCTGACGAGCCCGCCCGCGCCGACACCGATCTCGCACTGTCCGCCGGTGGCCACCTCGTGGTGGTGCACCTCGACGACCATGCCCATCTCCTCGAGCGCATGGCACATCGCCGAGCGGATATCCTGGAAGGCATCGACGGGTGGCACCGGAAAGTAGCCACCCTTGACGCCGGGGCGGTGCCCCTTGTTGCCCTCGGCATAGTCGGTGCCCGAGTTCCATGCGCCCTGCACCGAATCGATGCGATAGAACGACCCTTGCATCTCGTTACCCCAGCGGATGCTGTCGAAGATGAAGAACTCGTTCTCGGGGCCGAAGGTCGCTCTGTCGGCGATGCCCGTGGACTTGAGGTAGGTCTCGGCGCGCCGCGCGAGCGAACGCGGGTCGCGCTCGTAGCCCTGCATGGTGGTCGGCTCCACCACGTCGCAGCGGATGTCGAGGGTCGTCTCCTCGAAGAAGGGATCGAGCACGGCCGTGGTGGCGTCCGGCATCAGAATCATGTCCGACTCGTTGATGCCCTTCCAGCCGCCGATCGACGAGCCGTCGAACATCTTGCCGTCGCGAAACAGGTCTTCGTTGACGAGCTTGGCCGGAATCGTGACGTGCTGTTCCTTGCCCCGCGTATCCGTAAAACGCAGGTCGGCGAACTTAACTTCCTTGTCCTTGATGAGCTGGATGACTTCAGTGGGGGTCATGGTGCCTCCGGGAGTGACCGTCCAACGCATGCAGGCTCTGTGCCAAAACGAGACAACGTCCAATCAATGGCTTGGCGGCCGAGAGGCGGGCGCATGCACCATTCTGGATCAGGCCACTCATGCCGGAGCACGATTTTAGTGCATGAGCGGAGCGCTCGCACCGGCGAGTGCGCATCGACGAGCCGCTATACTCCCGCGCGCCCGCGAACGGGCACTGCCGGTTGCCGACCGCCATGAGTACCGCCGACACGCCGACATCGCCCCAGACCTTCCAGGACCTCATCTTTGCCCTGCAGCGCTACTGGGCGGGCCAGGGCTGCGTGATCCTGCAGCCCTACGACATGGAAATGGGTGCAGGCACCTTCCACACCGCGACCTTCCTGCGCTCGATCGGGCCGGAACCCTGGAGTGCGGCCTACGTCCAGCCCTCGCGGCGCCCGACCGACGGGCGCTACGGCGAGAACCCCTTCCGCCTGCAGCACTATTACCAGTTCCAGGTCGTCATCAAGCCCTCGCCACTCGACATCCTGGAGCGGTACCTCGGCTCGCTGAAGATGCTCGGCTTCGATCCCCTGGTCCACGACATCCGCTTCGTCGAGGACAACTGGGAGTCACCGACCCTCGGGGCCTGGGGGCTCGGCTGGGAGGTCTGGCTGAACGGCATGGAAATCACGCAGTTCACCTACTTCCAGCAGGTCGGCGGTCTCGACTGCCGCCCCGTGACGGGCGAGATCACCTACGGCCTCGAGCGGCTTGCCATGTATCTGCAGGGCGTCGAGAGTGTCTTCGACCTCGTCTGGACCGACGGACCATTCGGGCGCGTCACTTACGGCGACGTCTTCCACCAGAACGAGGTCGAGCAGTCGAAATACAACTTCGAGCACGCGGACATCGCGGTGCTGTTCCGTCATTTCGACGAGCACGAAGCCGCCTGCAAGGCCCTGCTCGCGGCGCAGCTCGCACTGCCAGCCTATGAACAGGTGCTGAAGGCCTCGCACACCTTCAACCTGCTCGACGCGCGCCGGGCGATCTCGGTCAGCGAGCGCCAGCGCTTCATCCTGCGTGTGCGGGCGCTCGCCCGCGGCGTTGCCCAGGCGTATTACGAGAGCCGTGAGAGCCTTGGTTTTCCAATGTTGCAGGCACCGCGGGTGGCAGCGTGAGGACCGACTCGACGGGCGCGAACACCCCGGGCGACCACCGCGATTTCCTGATCGAGCTCGGCACGGAGGAGCTCCCGCCGCTCGCGCTGCCCGAGCTCGAGCGGGCCCTCGCCGAGGGCATACGCGATGGCCTGCTGAAGGCGGGTTTGCCACACGGGGCGCTCGAGTCCTTTGCGACGCCCCGCCGTCTTGCCGTGCGGGTGCGCGACCTCGCCGCGCGCCAGCCCGACAGCGAGCTGAAGCGTCGCGGACCGCCCGTCTCCGCGGCGTTCGATGCGGACGGTCGCCCGACGCGCGCGGCGCTCGCCTTTGCCGAGAGCTGCGGCGTACCGCCCGAGAGCCTCGGCCGGGTGCACGAGGCCAAGGGCGAATTCCTGTTCTTCACGGGTCACCGGCGCGGCCTGGACACCGTGAGCTTGCTCCCCGACATCGTGCGCGGCGCGGTGGAGGCACTGCCGATACCGAAGCGCATGCGCTGGGGCGCCGGTGAGGCCGAATTCGTGCGGCCCGTGCACTGGCTCGTCATGCTCTTCGGCTCGGACATCGTGCCGGCGCGGCTGCTCGACACGGATGCGGGCCGTGCCACCCGCGGCCATCGTTTTCACGGGCCGCCGTCTCTCCCGCTCGAATCCCCGGCCACGTACGCCACGGCCCTGCGCGAGCGCGGGCATGTGCTCGCCGACTTCGCCGAGCGCCGCGAACGCATTCGCGAGGGCGTGCTCGCCGCTGCACGTACGCACGGTGGACACGCTGTGGTCGATGAGGCACTGCTCGACGAGGTCACGGCGCTGGTCGAGTGGCCCGTGGCCGTCGCCGGGCGCTTCGAGGAGCGCTTCCTGACACTGCCACGCGAGGTCCTCATGGCCACGCTGCAGGCGCACCAACGCTATTTCCCGGTCCAGGATACCTCGGGCGCGCTGGCACCCTGGTTCGTCACGGTGAGCAACATCGAGAGCCGCGATCCCGCGCAGGTGCGGGCGGGCAACGAGCGCGTCGTCCGCCCGAGGCTCTCGGATGCCGCGTTCTTCCGGGAGCAGGACCGCAGGGCACCGCTCGCGGCACGATTCGCCGGCCTGCAGGCCGTCACCTACCAGGCCAGGCTCGGATCCGTGGGCGAGCGCGTCGCGCGCATACGGACCCTCGCATCCCGGATTGCTGTGGACATCGGTGGCGAGCTGGCACTCGCCGAGCGTGCCGCGCAGCTCTGCAAGTGCGATCTGCTTACTGCCATGGTCGGGGAATTTCCCGAGCTGCAGGGCGTCATGGGCCGCTACTACGCCCTCGCGGACGGCGAACCGCCCGAGGTTGCCGAGGCCATCCGCGAGCACTACCTGCCGCGCGGCGCAGGTGACGCACTGCCGGAGACGCACACCGGGCTGGCGCTCGCGCTCGCGGACAAGCTCGACGCACTCGCCGGGATCTTCGTGCTGGGGGAGAAGCCGAGTGGCACGAAGGACCCCTTCGGCCTGCGCCGTGCCGCGATCGGCCTGCTGCGGATCCTCGTCGAGAAGCGCCTTGCGCTGGACCTGCGCGCCCTGATCGAGGCGGCCGTGGCGGCGCAACCGCTGCCCGCGCCTGCGGGCGTGGTGCAGGAACTCTACGCCTATGCCATGGAGCGTCTGCGCGCCTACGATCTCGAGCGCACCGACACGGGCGCCATCACCACCGAGATGTTCGATGCCGTGCTCGCGCTCGCTCCGCGCTCACCGCTCGACTTCGAGGTGCGGCTGCGGGCGCTCGGCGGTTTTCTCGCGCAGCCCGAGGCGCTGAGCCTGACGGCCGCCAACAAGCGCACCGCCAACATCCTGAAAAAGACCACGAGCCCGCCGGGCGCGAGGGTGGATCTCGCGCTTCTGCGCGAGCCCGCCGAGCGCGAGCTGCACGCCGCGATGGGCCAGGTGCGCGAGCCCGTGGCGCGGGCGATCGCCACCGCCGACTACGCGGGAGCGCTCGCAACGCTCGCGCGCCTGCGACCACAGGTCGATGCCTTCTTCGATGCGGTCATGGTCATGGCCGAGGACGCGCCGCTGCGCGCCAACCGCCTCGCCCTGCTGGTCGAGCTGCGAGAGCTCTTCGGCGGCATCGCCGACCTCTCGCGCCTGCCGGGCTGAAGGTCGAAAGTCACCAGGACGGGCCGGCCGTGCAGTGGCTCAGATCGACGATCTTCACGGCGCTCTTCCTGCTGTGGACGTTCTTCTACGGCGTGTTCCTTTTTTTCGCCTGCCTCGTGCTGCCCTTCCGTGTGCGCTTCGTACTGGTGCGCGTCTGGGCGCGGGTGCTCCTCGTCTCGCTGCGAGTGATCTGCGGGCTCGACTATCGCGTCGTCGGCAGGGAGAACCTGCCGGCCGGCGCTCACGTGGCACTCTGGAAGCACGCCTCGTCCTGGGAGACCTTCGCCATGGCGGTCGTGTGTCCTCGCCAGGTGTGGGTCCTGAAGCGTGAGCTCATGTGGGTCCCGTTCGTCGGCTGGGTCATGCCCTTGATCCATGCCATCGCCATCGATCGCGGGTCCGCGCATGCGGCGGTGCGACAGGTGATCCAGAGCGGTCTCCGCCGCCTCGCCCAGGGGGACTGGGTCATGATCTTTCCCGAAGGCACGCGCATGCCTCCCGGGCAGACGCGGCGCTATGGCGTGAGTGGCGCCCTGCTCGCGTCGCGCGCCGGCTGCCTCGTCGTGCCGATCGCGCACGACTCGGGCTATTACTGGCCGCGCCGGGGACTCCTGAAGAAGCCCGGCACGATCACCGTCGTCATCGGCAAGCCCATCGTGGCGCGCGGCCGCGATCCGCGCCAGGTGAACGAGGAGGCGCAGCGCTGGGTGGAGGAAACGATCCAGGAGCTGCGCCGGGGCGAGTCGGCCTAGTCCACGGCACGGGCGGCGCGCGCCGGGCGCCTCAGCGGTGCTCGCTGAGCTGCTGCTCCATCCAGTTGCGCACACGCCTGGCGTCCGCCACGCGTGTGTACTTGCCGAAGGAGTTGAGGAGCACGATCACGACCGATCGTCCTTCGATGACCGCCTTCATGACGAGGCAGCGGCCGGCCTCGGCGATATACCCCGTCTTCTGCAGGGCGATGTCCCAGGCCGGATTCCGGACCAGTGAGTTCGTATTGTGGAACTCGACGAGGTGGCGCCCCAGCGCAACGGCGTGCGCGGGATCCGTGGAGTAGGCGCGGATGGTCGGGTTCTGGGACGCCGCGATCACCAGCTTCGCAAGATCCGCGGGCGTCGACACGTTGTCCTCCGAGAGCCCGGTAGGCTCGACGAAGTGCGTGTGCCTCATGTCGAGCTTGCGGGCCTCGAGGTTCATGGCACGCACGAACGCGGCCTCCCCGCCCGGGTAGCTGCGCCCCAGGGCGTGCGCGGCCCGGTTCTCCGAGGCCATCAGCGCAAGGTGCAGCAGCTCCCCGCGCGTGAGCATGGCGCCCACCGGAAGCCGCGAATATGCGCCCTTGCTCTTCGAGACGTCCGCGGTCGTGATCTGGATGCGCTCATCCAGCGGCTGGTGCGCCTGCGTCACGACCATCGCCGTCATGAGCTTGGTGATGGAGGCGATCGGCGCCGGGACATCGGCACGCCGCGCATAGAGAACCTCGTCCGTCTGCTCATCGAGGATGAGTGCGGCACCCGAACGGATACCCGGTTCCCGGGACACCGTCACGGACCAGACCGGGCTGGCCACGAGCAGCAGCGCGAGCGCGATCAGAGGCGAAAGACCCATACGCGGCGTCGTGAGCACGATTGCTTTCCTCGAGCTGCCGTGGTGTTAGAAAGAAATCATGACATAGATTCCCGGAGCAGGATGCGGCTGCCGGTCACACCACGAGCTCACGGCGGTCCTGCCGCGCCACGCGGGTGTGAGCCTCGGGATCGGGGATCAATTCGGTGGAGGATGCCCAGGCGCAGGTGCGCCGCTCTTCACCGCCGCCGCGAGCGCCGCGCGCTGCTGTTCGGCCGCGTCACGTTCCTGACCCGGAGGATAGGCGGCGGCCGCACGGGCATAGAGCTCGATGGCGCGCTTGCCATCGACGTTCACGCCCAGCCCGATGGCATACAGCCTCGCGAGTTTATAGAGGGCATCCGGCTGATTCTGCGCCGCGGCCTTCTCATACCAGCGGGCCGCCTCCGCGAAGTTCGTCTGCGTACCCTGACCGTCGGCGTACATGACGCCGAGGTAGTACTGGGCGTTCGCATTGCCCCCCAGGGCGGCCTCCCGGAAGCGCTCGAACGCGGTCGCGAAGTCTGTCTGCGCATAGGCGCGCTGACCGGCAGCCAGCGCCCGCTGAGCCTGTTGCGCCTGGGCTTCGGGTGTCGGACTTGCGGTGGCTCGTGGCGTACGGTCACATGCGGCGAGCATAGTCAGACAGAAGCCGAGGGCCACGACGCCCGCACGGAACAGGTGCTTCGGTATCATATGTGCGACAATCCAGCTTTGACTGTGTGATTACGTTTCGCCAGCGATTCGTAAAACGCCGTCAGATATCGAGATTGGCTACGGTCAGCGCGTTCTTCTCGATGAATTCCCTGCGGGGTTCCACCTGATCGCCCATGAGCGTCGTAAAGATCTCATCGGCCGCCACCACATCCTCGATGCGAACCTGCATGAGCCGGCGGGTTTCGGGGTTGATCGTGGTGTCCCAGAGCTGCTCGGGGTTCATCTCTCCGAGCCCCTTGTAGCGCTGGATGCTCTGTCCTTTGCGCGCCTGCGCGAAGAGCCAGTTCATCGCCTCCCTGAAGGAGCCCACGTCCTGACGCTCGTTACCGCGCGTCACATAGGCTCCCTCGCCGATCAGCCCCAGGAGTGTCCGGCCGAGATCCGCGATGCGCCGGTACTCGGCGGACTCGAAGAACTCCCGATGCAGGTTCTTGTGCGAGGGCGTCCCATGTTCAGTTCTGTGAACGATCAGGCGGCTGACGCGGCCATCCTCACCCCGGAGCGTCTCGAGCCGATAGCTGCGCGTGCCGTCGTCAAGGGCGTTGAGCCGTCCGTTGAGATCACGTGCCCAGCCGGCGAGCCAGTCCGCCCGGTCGAAATCGGCGGGGACGATCTCCGGCAGATAGATGAGCTGCTCGAGCAGCCGCTCATCGTAGCGCCGGGCCCAGCGCCGGATGATCGCCTGCACCTCGGTGTACTTGCGTGCGAGCGCCTCGAGCCCCAGGCCCTGAAGCGCGGGTGCCCCGGAGTTGACGTACAGGGCCGCATCCTGGAGCGCTGACCCGAGCAGTACCGCATTGAGCTCGTTCTCGTCCTTGACGTAGGTCTCCTGCTTGCCGCGCTTGATCTTGTAGAGCGGAGGCTGCGCGATGTAGACGTGGCCGCGCTCGATCAGCTCCGGGATCTGCCGATAGAAGAACGTGAGCAGGAGCGTCCGGATATGACTGCCATCGACGTCGGCATCGGTCATGATGATGACACGGTGATAGCGCAGCTTCGCAATGTCGAAGTCGTCCTTGCCGATGCCACAACCGAGCGCGGTGATCAGCGTGCCGACCTCGGCGGAAGAGAGCATCTTGTCGAAGCGCGCCTTCTCGACGTTCAGGATCTTGCCTTTCAGGGGCAGAATGGCCTGCGTGCGGCGGTCGCGGCCCTGCTTCGCGGAGCCGCCTGCCGAGTCGCCCTCGACGATGAAGATCTCGGAGAGCGCCGGATCCTTCTCCTGGCAATCGGCAAGCTTGCCGGGCAGCCCGGCCACGTCGAGTGCGCCCTTGCGGCGGGTCATCTCGCGGGCCTTGCGGGCCGCCTCGCGGGCGCGTGCCGCCTCGATGATCTTGCCGACGATCCCTCGGGCATCCTGCGGGTGTTCGAGCAGGAACTCGGCGAGCTTCCCGGCCACGGCCGACTCCACGATGCCCTTCACTTCAGACGAGACGAGCTTGTCCTTCGTCTGCGAGGAGAACTTCGGGTCTGGCAGCTTCACTGAGAGAATCGCCGTCAGCCCCTCGCGCGAATCGTCGCCCGTGGTGGGTACTTTCTCCTTCTTGGCCGAGAGCTCCTTCTCGATGTAATCGTTCAGTGTACGCGTGAGTGCGGCACGGAAGCCCGAGAGGTGCGTTCCCCCGTCCCTCTGGGGAATATTGTTCGTGTAGCAGAACATCGACTCCTGGTAGGAGTCGTTCCACTGCAACGCCACCTCGACGACGATCGGCCCTTCCTGAGTACGAAACCAGAAGACCGAGCCATGGATCGGCGTGCGCGTGCGGTTCAGGTGCTGCACGAAGGCCTGCAGCCCGCCTTCCTGTTCGAACACGTCGGAGCGATTTTCGCGCTCATCGATCAGTTCAATGTGCACACCCGCGTTGAGAAACGACAGCTCCCTCAGACGCTTGGCCAAGATCTCGTAGTTGAACTGGATATTCGTGAAAATCTGCGCACTCGGCCTGAAGCGTACTGTCGTGCCACGCTCGGCAGTCTCCCCGACGTCCGCGAGCGGCGCCTGCGGGTCACCGAGGCGATATTCCTGCCGATGCAGGCGCCCGCCGCGAGCAATCGTGAGCTGCAGGTAGTCGGACAGCGCATTGACGACCGATACACCCACGCCATGCAGGCCCCCGGACACCTTGTACGAACTGTCGTCGAACTTCCCCCCTGCATGCAGGATGGTCATGATGACTTCCGCGGCAGAACGGCCTTCTTCGGGGTGGATGTCCACCGGAATCCCACGCCCGTTGTCAGAGACCGTCACGGACTCATCGGCATGGATGGTGACGACGATACGGTCGCAATAGCCGGCGAGTGCCTCGTCGATGGCGTTGTCGACAACCTCGAAGACCATGTGGTGCAAGCCGGTACCGTCGTCGGTATCTCCGATGTACATGCCAGGCCGCTTACGGACCGCATCCAGCCCCTTCAGGACCTTGATCTTGCTCGAGTCGTAGACGTCCTGGGGCGAGGCGGAGGCTTGCATTTCCATACCAGTAATTATAGCTGACCCACCCTCCCCCGTTCCACGTGGAACAGCCGGTCTGGCTCGCCTAAGAGACTGAAATTATTCTGGATCGCCGTGACGATGAGCTGGCAATCGAGTTTCTGGACGCGACGAAGAAAAGCAGCCAGGCGCACCGGATCCAGCTCAGCGGCAGGATCGTCCAGCAGGAGCGTCGGCACGATCCCATACTCCTCCTGCAGCAGTTCGACCTGACTCAGCATCATCGCCACAGCAGCGAGTTTCTGCTGCCCGCGGGAGAGAACCTCGCGAGCGGCGCGTCCGTCGACTCGGAGGAGGACGTCCGCCCGGTGAGGTCCCGCGCAGGTCATCTGGCGCTCCTGATCTCTCCCCCGGGAGTCTTGCAGCGCTGCGGCCAGGGACGACTCCTGCGACCACCCCTGGCCATAGCCTAGCGTCAGCTCGACCGTACCGAGTTCGCGCCCAAGCTCGTGCCATCGCGGGATCAGCCGTTCGAGCGCCCGTCGGCGGGCTGCCGTGATGGCCTCGCCATGGCGAACCAGCTCTGGATCCCAAGCCTCGAACGCGACAGCGCCCTGCCTCAGAGCCGCATTGCGCTGGCGGATCGCGCGCGTATAGCGAAGCCAGTGCTCAACGAAACCTGGTTCCACGTGGAACACCAGCCAGTCCAGCCAACGGCGCCGCCGCTGGGGACCGTCTTCGAGGAGCTTGTGGATCTCCGGATCGATGACCTGAACCGCAAAGACCTGCGAAAGTTCGGCCAGAGACTCGGCGAAGGCTCCGTCGATCCTGGCCCGGGTGCCCTCCGTGCGAGAGACCTCGACGCCCAACTGATGCCCCCGTGCGGCTGGGTCGCGCTCCACCCGCCCCACCACACGCAGCAGTGCGTCACCATGGCGAATCAGCCGTTCGTTGTTACGCGTACGAAACGACCGCCCGCGGCCCAGCAGGAAAATCCCTTCGAGAAGAGAGGTCTTGCCGGCGCCGTTCGGCCCCGAGACGACGTTGATCCTCGGCGAGAAGGCGAGCTCTGCGCTCTGGAGGCAACGAAGGCTCTCCACTCGCAGTGTGGCAAGAGACATCGAGCCGGATCAGAGCCTCATCGGCATGACTACGTAGCGCGTATGCGCCATTCCTGGCGCCTGCACCAGACAGCTGCTGTTTGCGTCAGCGATCCCCAGCTGCACCTTGTCCCCTTCGATGGCCCCAAGCGCATCGAGGAGATAGGTGACGTTGAAGCCGATGTCGATGTCTTCGCCCTCGTACTCGACTTCCAGCTGATCCTCGGCTTCCTCCTGCTCCGGGTTATGTGCCTGCATAATGAGTAGATCATGCTTCAAACTGAGGCGAACTCCGCGATACTTCTCGTTGGAGAGAATGGCGGTACGCTGTAAGGCCTGACGCAACGCCTCCCGGTCCGCGAGCACCTGGCGCGGCGGTTCATGTGGGATCACACGCCCATACTCCGGGAATTTTCCGTCGATCAGCTTTGATGTGAATCGAATATCGCCAATCTGTGCACGAATGTGGTGACTGCCGATGCTGAGCTCCAGCTGTTCCTCGGAGCCCAGGATACGCTGCAGCTCCAGGACACCCTTGCGCGGCAGGATCACCTGCTGGCTGACTCCCACCGGCGCTTCCAGCGTTGCCTCGCAAAGGGCGAGGCGATGCCCGTCGGTCGCGACCGCGCGCAGCCGCGCGCCCTCGGTCTCGAGGAGCATGCCGTTCAGGTAATAGCGCACATCCTGCTGCGCCATCGAGAAGTGGGTCTTGTCGATCAGCATCCGGAAGGTCGGCTGCGCCAGTCGAAGCGACTGCTGCGTATTGATCTGATCGATCACGGGAAACTCGCTCGCGGGCAGGCTGGCGAGGGCGAAGCGGCTCCGTCCCCCCTTCACGCTCACCCGCTCGCCCTCGGTCGCCAGCACGACGCTGGTTCCAGATGGCAGCGCACGAAAGATATCGAGAAACTTCCGGCCTGGAACCGTGACATCTCCCGCTTGCGCGACATTCACGGCTCCCGAGGCGACGAGCTCCACCTCGAGATCCGTGCCCGTGATGCTCAGGCGGTTGTTCTGTGCCGAGAGCAGGACGTTGGCGAGGATCGGCATCGTCTGCCGGCGCTCGACGACTCCGATGACACTCTGCAGAGGAGCGAGGATCTCTTCCCGGGTCGCTGTCAGCTTCATGGATGTACTCGAGTGAAAGTCAGTAGTAGTGCTAGTTGGCCCGTCCGGAATCGTGCAGAAGTCCGATCCACCCTTTGCGTGCAAGGACTTGCCGCTCGCCGATCCTGTGTACCTCTCGCGTATGGATTCCTTCGAATGCTGTGCACGGCGTGTGCGTAACTTTATCCACACTGTCGTCCACAGAGAACCCACATCATCCGGTCAGGGTTCTCAACAGGTTTGAATAGTCCTCCTGCATGCGCTGCTCGGTGTCACGCAGATCCTTGATGCGCTTGCAGGCATGCAGCACGGTCGTGTGATCGCGCCCGCCGAAGGCATCGCCGATCTCCGGCAGGCTGTGGCTCGTGAGTTCCTTCGCGAGCGCCATCGCGACCTGGCGCGGCCGCGCGATCGAACGGCTGCGGCGTTTTGACAGCAGATCGGCCATGCGGACCTTGTAGTAATCCGCCACGGTCTTCTGGATGTTCTCGACGGTCACGAGCTTCGCCTGCAGTGACAGCAGGTCCTTGAGTGCCTCCTTGGCAAACTCGACGCTGATGGCACGCCCCGTGAAGCGCGCATTGGCGATGATCCGACGCAGGGCGCCTTCGAGTTCGCGGACGTTGGAACGGATGCGCCGGGCGACGAAAAAGGCCACTTCCTCGGGAAATTCCACACCTGTGGCCTGCGCCTTGCTCATCAGGATGGCTACGCAGGTTTCGAGCTCTGGGGGCTCGATTGCAACGGTCAGTCCCCATCCGAAACGCGAGGTGAGGCGCTCCTCGAGCCCGCCGACCTCCTTCGGGTAACGATCACAGGTGAGGATCACCTGCTGCTGTCCTTCGAGCAGCGCGTTGAAGGTATGGAAGAACTCTTCCTGTGAACGATCCTTGCGAGCGAAGAACTGGATGTCGTCGATCAGCAGCGCATCGAGCGACCGATAGGCGGTCTTGAACTCGTTCATGGTGTTGTGCTGCAGAGCCTTCACCATGTCGCTCACGAATCTCTCGGAATGCACGTAGGCAATGCGTGCGTCGGGATTCCTCGCCTGGATCATGTGGCCGATGGCGTGCATGAGGTGCGTCTTCCCGAGGCCGACGCCGCCATAGATGAAGAGCGGGTTATAGGCCCGACCGGGATTCTCGCCGACCTGCAGAGCTGCCGCCTTGGCGAGCTGGTTACTCTTGCCTTCGACGAAAGTGTCGAAGGTGAAGTCCGGATTCAGCCGCGCTCCGACGACCAGGCCTTCGGCACGCCGGGGCCGTCCTGTGGCAGCGGGCGGACTGCCCGCACCGGCCGCCGCGGGTTGGCGAGATCCGACCTCGACGGTGATGATCGGCGGCTCGACGCCGTCGATGTCGCGGCGGAGCAGCTCCCCGATACGGTCGAGGAGATGTCCGTTCACCCAGTCGACCACGAACCGGTTGGGCGCGAGGAGACGCAGGGCGCCACCGCCTTCCACCGCCTGCAGCGGTCGCACCCAGGTGTTGAACTGCTGCTCGGGCAGTTCCTCCTCGAGGGCACGGAGACAATGACCCCAGAGTCCCGCTTGCAAGGCCCGAGCTCCCCCCGAAAAAACGCGCAGTCTATACCGATGTTGACACTCTGAGGGCCCCTGCTTACGCTTCCCGCCCTTTTTGCGAGTGTCACCTGCCGCGAGGCGCTGTAACCATGAAACGTACCTATCAGCCGAGCAAGGTCCGCCGCAAGCGCACGCACGGCTTCCGTGCACGCATGGCCACCCGGGGTGGTCGGAGAATCCTTGCGCGGCGGCGCGCCAAGGGGCGAAGGAAGCTGGCTCCCTGACCCAGGTCGGGAAGGCGCCGCCTCCGGAGAGGTCGCGGCTCACGTTCTCCACTCACCAGAAGCTGCGACGGCCTGCGGAGTTCGAGACGGTTTATGCGCAGGGCCGGCGCTGGGTGGATGGGTTCTTTACCGTCACGGCCAGGCCGAACGACCGGGCCTGCGCACGACTGGGACTGGCGGTCTCGCTGAAGGTCACGGGGAACGCCGTGGCCCGGAACCGCCTCCGCCGCATCGTTCGTGACTCGTTCCGGCTGCACCAGCATATGCTGCCCGCGGCCGACATCGTGGTAGCGGCACGTCCCCGGGTGCGCGAGGCGTCCGGGGAGCACCTGCGTGCGAGCCTCGCCGGCCTGTGGAAGAAAGTAGCGAAGCAATGCGCGGGCTCCTCTGCCTCCTGATCCGGCTCTACCAGTGGACCCTGAGCCCGCTGCTCGGCCCGGGAAAATGCCGTTTTCACCCTTCCTGTTCGAGCTATGCCCTGGAATCCGTGCAGCGCTTCGGGGCCTTGCAGGGCGGGTGGCTCGCCCTGCGTCGTATCGGCCGCTGCCATCCCTGGCACGATGGCGGCTTCGACCCGGTTCCCCACAGCGATCATGAGTAGCATCAATCTCCGTGTCGTCCTCTGGATGGCGCTCGGCCTGGCGCTTTATCTCAACTACACCGCCTGGCAGCGCGATTACGGTGTGCAGCCCACGACCGCGGCGCACCCCAACGGTGCGTCCGGGGTGTCCGCGCCCTCACTGGGTGCCACGGTGCCGTCGGGCGTTCCTCACGTGGCTGAACCGAAGGCGCCGGCGGCTGCGGCTACGCCGGCTGTCGAGCGCGCAACCGTGGCGACGCCCGCGACCCTGAAGGTGCGCACGGACGTGCTCGCCCTCGAAATCAGCCTGCAGGGCGGGGAACTGCGCCAGGCCGATGTGCTCCGCTACCCGAAGGTGAAGAACCGCCCCGAGGATGTCGTGCGCCTGCTGAACCGCGACAGCCGCGACACGATGTTCGTGCTGCAGAGCGGCCTCGCAGGTCCGGCGGGCACCGATGCGCCTTATCCGACGCACCTCGCCACGTTCTCGAGCCCCGAGGAGACCTACACCCTTGCACCCGGCAGCGCCGAGCTGCGCGTGCCGCTCGTGTGGAGCGACGGTCATGGTGTGCAGGTCACCAAGACCTATGTCTTCCACCGCGGGAGCTACGCCATCGACGTGGACTATCGGGTGGAGAACGCGGGCGATGCGCCCTGGTCCGCGGCCGTCTATGCCCAGCTGCTGCGGCACAACGAGCCGGTCGAGCGCTCGATGTTCTCGCCCGACACCTATGCCTTCAAGGGCCCGGCCTACTACGACGGCACGAAATACCAGAAGCTGCGCATCGACAACGCGGAGGACCGCAAGCTCTCCCGCGAGATCACCGGCGGCTGGCTCGCGGCGCTGCAGCATCACTTCGTCGCGGCCATCGTGCCGGCGGCCGGCGTTCCCTACCACTACACGCTCCGCAGCGAGGATCGCGAGTATCTGCTCACGGCGGTCGGTCCGCAGAAAATCGTACCTGCCCATTCGAGCGAAACCTTCGAGACGCAGCTCTTCATCGGCCCGAAACTCCAGGCGCAGCTGAAGACCGCCGGGCCGAGACTGGACCTCGTGGCCGACTACGGGCGGCTCACCCTGCTGGCGGAACCCCTCTTCTGGCTTCTTTCCAAGGTCCACGGACTGGTGGGCAACTGGGGCTGGGCGATCGTCATCGTGACCTTCCTCCTGAAGCTCGTCTTCTATCCGCTCTCCGAGGCGAGCGGTCGTTCGATGGCGAAGATGAAAGCGCTCTCGCCACGCATCAAGAACCTGCAGGAGACCCACAAGGACGATCGCGAGAAGCTGGGGCGCGCGATGATGGACCTCTACAAGCGCGAGAAGATCAACCCCGCCGCCGGCTGCCTGCCCATGCTGGTGCAGATCCCCGTATTCCTGGCCTTCTACTGGGTGCTTCTCGAGAGCGTGGAGATGCGCCAGGCGCCCTTCATGGGCTGGATCAACGATCTCTCTTCGCGCGATCCGCTGTTCATCCTGCCGGCGATCATGGCGGCGGCGATGTTCGCGCAGTACAAGCTGAACCCCGCGCCGCCCGATCCCGTGCAGGCCAAGGTGTTCATGATCATGCCGCTCGCGATGTCGGTGATGTTCGCCTTCTTTCCGGCCGGGCTCGTGCTCTACTGGGTGACGAACACCGTGCTTTCGATCGCGCAGCAGTGGAACATCAACCGGCGCATCGAAACGCAACGCGCGGCGTCTGGTGGAGCCCGCAGGCCCTGACGTGACACACACCGACACCATCGTCGCGGTGGCCACAGCGCCCGGACGCGGCGGCATCGGTGTCGTGCGCGTCTCGGGGCCGAAGACGCCCGAGATCGCCGCGGTGATCCTGGGTGAGCTCCCCGCGGCGCGGCGTGCGGTCTTCGGCCGCTTCCTCGATGCCGCAGGCGAGCCCATCGACGCGGGGCTTGCGCTCTTCTTTCCCGGTCCGCACTCCTACACCGGCGAACATGTGCTCGAACTCCAGGCCCACGGCGGGCCGGTCGTGCTCGAGGCACTCGTCAGCCGGGTGCTCGAGATCGGCGGGCGGCGTGCACAGCCTGGCGAATTCACGCAGCGCGCCTTTCTCAACGACAAGCTCGATCTCGCGCAGGCCGAGGCCGTTGCGGATCTCATCGATGCGGGTTCGCAGGAAGCCGCACGCGCGGCGATGCGCTCGCTGCAGGGCGAGTTCTCCGCGATGGTGCAGGGCCTCACCGAAGCACTCACCGAGCTGCGTGCGTATGTCGAGGCGGCCATCGACTTTCCCGAAGAAGAGATCGACTTCCTCGCCGACCAGGAGCTGAGCGACCGGCTCGAGACCGTGCGCGGGCACTTCGCGGCCGTCGAGGCGAGCGCCGAGCAGGGACGGCTGCTGCGCGAGGGCATGACCGTAGTGCTCGCCGGGCGGCCGAATGCCGGCAAGTCGAGCCTGCTGAACCGCCTAGCCGGCTACGATGCCGCCATCGTCACACCCATTCCCGGGACGACGCGCGACATCCTGCGCGAGCGCATCCACATCGACGGCATGCCGCTGCACGTGCTCGACACGGCCGGGCTGCGCGAGGCCGCCGCCGACTCGATCGAGGCCGAAGGCATCCGCCGTGCGCAGGCCGAGATGCGCCGCGCGGATCGCGTGCTCTTCGTGATCGATGCGGCGACCGATCCGGACGGCGCGGCCTTTCGTGAAGAGCGCTCGCGCCTGCCGCCCGACGTGCCCGCGACGCTCGTGTTCAACAAGTGCGATCTCGCCACGGGACTGCCACTCGCGGACACCGTCGCCGGCCCGCCGCGCATCCATCTCTCGGCACTCACCGGCGAGGGGCTCGATGCACTCGCCGCGCACCTGAAGTCCTGCATGGGCTATCAGACCGCCGCGGCCGGGGCGATCTCGGCGCGCCGCCGTCACCTCGAGGCGCTGGCCCGCGCGCGCCGGGCCGTGGAGGAGGGCGCGCGGCAGCTGCGCGAGCGCCGCGCGGGCGAGCTCGTCGCGGAGGAACTGCGCCTGGCGCAGCAGGCGCTCGGCGAGATCACGGGGGACGTCACGAGCGAGGACCTGCTGGGGAAGATCTTCGCGAGCTTCTGCATCGGGAAATAGCGGGACGTCCGGAGACGTCCAGCGACTTCCGCTAAGCAATCACGAAGTGCCTGGTTTCCAGGCATTTCGCCCCACCTTCGTCCATTGTCATCCGGTGGCGGCCTGTACGTCGACGTGCAGCCGACCGGCAAGAAGGTCTGGCGTATGCAGTACCGGCTCGGCGGGCGTGGCTCGAAGAAGGAGCGGGTGACCCTCGGCGAATGTCCCGCGCACACTCTGGGCCAGGCGCGTCTATGGCGCGAGCAATGCCGGGCGATGATCGCCCATGGACAGTTCCCCGCGGCCGCCAGACAGGCCGAGAGGGAGTCCCGGTCAGCGCACGCCGCTGACTCCGTCGCCGCCTTCGCAAACCTCTGGTACTCCGATATTGTCAGCCGCACCAACAGCGAGCCCCGGAACATCCGCCGTGTGCTCGACAAGGACGTGCTGCCCGCCATCGGCGACAAGCCGGTGGCCGAGGTCACCATCCCCGACATTCTCGCGATCACCGATGCCGTGAAGGCTCGCGGCGCCGACCAGATGGCGCTGCAGACCCGCAACGTGATCAAGCGGCTCTATGCCTACGCGATCGCGCGCGGCAAGACGCGGTTCAATCCCGCCGCCGCGATCGAGGCGCGGATCATCGCCACCGCACGGAGTCGCGACGTCGCGCTCTCTCGAGCCGAGATTGGCCAGCTGTTGCGCGGCATCTACCAATCCTCGATCCGACGGCCG
The DNA here is from genome assembly GCA_016707425.1 of Gammaproteobacteria bacterium. Lineage (GTDB taxonomy): Bacteria > Pseudomonadota > Gammaproteobacteria > Steroidobacterales > Steroidobacteraceae > JADJHU01. The sequence goes on along the minus strand of JADJHU010000015.1, from coordinate 470,129 downwards.
TACAAGCTGGCGCTGCACCTGCTGGTGCTCTGCATGGTGCGTAAGGGCGAGCTCATCGGCGCGCGCTGGGAAGAAATCGACTTCGACAAGGCCGAGTACCGCACGCAGCGACGCGAGATGCTGCAGTGGTGGGCCGACCTCGTGGATGCGCAGATCGAGGAGAGGAGGAAGGTCGTGATCGGGCGGTTCAGGAAGGCGTTTCAGGCGGCGTGAGCGGTACCCAACCCAAAATAACGAGGCGCCTTAATTTTAGGTTAAGTGGCCAACCTGAATCAGCAATTGAATCCTTCCGATCCGCCGGCGCCAGGGTCCTTCCGGACTGCCGGATGAGATGGTTTGCGGAAATTCCGTAATATCCGTACTATCCGTAAAATGAAGGCCCTGGAGGACATCTGATGCAAGTATTCAAGAGTACCGAGGTCGCCAAGCGCTTTGGCGCCATTCAGCAGATCGTGCAGACTGAGCCGGTCTGCGTGCAGTCGCACGGTCGGCCGCAGATGGTCATGCTCTCGGCCGCGGAATACGAACGACTGCGTCGGCAGGATCGGCGCGTCTACGCGACCGATCAGCTGCCCGTGAGCCTGCGCGCTGCGATAGCCGCGGCGAAGCCTTCCCCCGAGGCTGCGCAGTTCAACGCCGAGGCCCTGAAATAGTTGGCCGATTTTCCTCAGCCCATTCCGGGGCTGGTCATCCGCTACTCGTACCTGTGGAAACGCGAGGCGGATGCAGGGCAGATCGAGGGCCAGCAGCATCGCCCGTGCGCGATCGTTGTCGCCGCGGTCCAGGAAGAGGGCGAGTGGGTGGTCACCGTGGCACCCATCACCCGCCAGCGGCCCAAGAATCCGGACCAGGCCATCGCCCTCAGCGGCGCGACGCGACGGCGTCTGGGCCTCGGTAACCAGCCCAACTGGATCATGGCCACGGAAGTGAACAGCTTCTACTGGCCCGGCCCAGACCTTCGGCCCACGGCGAAAGGGCAATACGCCTACGGCGAGCTGCCGGCCGTGGTATTCGAAGCGCTGAGACAGAAGATCCTGGCGGCGGGCGAGTTGGCGAATGTGGTGAGTCGGGACGAATAACGGAACCGCGGTCCGAGTTAGGATTCATGACACGACTCCCCCAGTGACTTCGGCTGCTGGGTGCGGGGCCTCTTCTGAGGCCCTAGCGTTCCCTGGGCTCCATGCGCGCGCATATGCGTCGAGGCCCCGCGCCGGGCCGCGCGATAGACGGCGTCGGACTTCCGCGGGCGGGTTTCGCCGCGGACCACCCGGGGCGTCGCATTGGCGGGGACGCCGACCCGTCGCAGGTGGCCCGCGAATGCCTCGCGCCAGTCACGGAGGGTCGCCTTGCGGATGTTTAGCCCAACTTGCGCAGTTCGAGGGGTAGCGCCGAAAGTTGTGTCGAAAGCCGGCACTACATCTTGCTGCTCAGCGAGATCAGGCTCGGAGGGCGTTTGGGAAGCTCGAGACCGAGCCGCTCGAGCAGCATCGCCTGCAGTGGGTCGGGTTGCGTGATGCAGCGCAGTCGCAGCTCGCCATGCGTGGTGGTCGGCAGGATTACATCGTGCGAGTGGATGCGCTTGATCTCCTCGAGCACCGTGCGCGGTGAGTTGCCGAGTCCGGCTTGGCGTTGCCACAACTCGAGCGTCTTCCACAGCACGAAGGCGAGGAAGCAGACCAGAGAGTCGGTGTGCGCGCGGAGATGACTCGGCGGGGCATTATCCGTGCAATTACGGAATGCGCCTGCAGAAATGCAAGGTCGCCCCAGCGGCAGGGCGTGGATGAAATTTGTTCACGCCGCAAATGGGCGAGCGCCATGACGAGCCGATCTCGAGTACACGCATGAGTACACATTTGCAGGGCGGAGTCGGAAGGCGCTTGATTCACAAGGCTCCGTCGTCCATATCTGTCGCGAAATGACCAAAATTACGACACATGCTTTCGACCTGTCGTTGCCAGCGACATATCCTTCACATATGGCGCAGAACCCCGATTTCGACGACACGTCAGCAGGCCTGGGCTGGCGGCCGGGTCGGCCCTACGACGATCAGCCCCGCCTGCCGCCCGCTGTGTAGCTGGAAACAACACTGGTCCTGAAGCGGTGCATTACGGCCCGAGCGGCGCTTGCCGAGTTGAAGCAGGCTGCCGAACTGCTCCCGAATCCCGCGATGCTGATCAACACACTGCCACTTCTGGAAGCACAGGCTAGCTCGGAGATCGAGAACATCGTTACCACGGCCGACAAGCTGTTTTAGCATCTGCACGCGGTGACGCGCGAAGGAGCCTGGGAACCGTAGCTGCTCTACATGCTGCGCGCCGTCGAGGAAACCGCAACGTGGACGACGGCAAAGATCGGTGCGATCCGCACGCTCGCCGCGCATACGACCGAGGCAGCCTTACTGCCGCATCGCCGATCTCGTCGAGGCCAGCATCGCGGAGCGCCAGGCAGCGTCCCGCTACCTCAAGGCGCTCGCATCGGCCGGTGTCCTGCGTGAGCAGTCTTTTGGCAGGGAGAAGCTTTTCGTGCACCCCAAGCTCATGGCCTTGCTCACGCGCGATGACAACGATTTCGAGCCGTATTTCCGCGGATAGACGATTCCAGCCCCTACGCTGCACATTTACGCTCGTTCACGAGCGTTGCGAGAGGCGGCGACGCCGCACGCGTCGTCACTGCGCGACGCGCTATCCCGCCCGATCCTCCGAGTACGTCAGCCCGAACACCGTATCCGCCATCCACCGCCTGAACGACTCGTTGTCCATGAACTGCTTGAACAGCTCGGTGTCGTCCTTCAGCACGGCGGTCATGACACGCGCGAGCGCCTTGTCGTGCTCGATGCGTGCATTCTGCCTGTCCGAGTTTTGCCTCGCGTTCTGGTAGGCCTTGTCAGCCGCGACACGCTGCGGAATGTCCTCGGTGATCAGCTTGTGCACGTGGTCGGCATCGGACCAGGGGATGTTGCCGAACTGGTCGTTGAACGCCTTGAGGATGTTCGAGAGCCGATCCAGCTCGGGCTCCGGCCTGCGGCCGCCGCCGGTCGCGGGCACGGGCTCGATCTCCGCATCGGCATCCGGCAGCTGGATCCGGGCCGCCGCCTGCTTCTCGACGCGGTAGCTGTCCATGTCGATCGCTTCGAGGATGCCCTTGGACAGATCCTCCTCCACCGGCGCCGGCAGCTTGGGCACGAGAAAGGCCAGGAAGATCGAGAGCTTTTCCCACTCGGCACTCGTGTAGGGCAGGATCGACGAGAGAAACCCATAGGTACGCAGGAAGGCCTTCGCCTTGCCCTTGAAATCCACTTGCCCGTCTTCGTCCAGCCGTTCCCGGTAGTCGGCGACGCAGACATCGAGGATCGGGTCGAGACGGTCGCGGTCCACGCCGCCGAGGTACAGCGCGACGAACTGGTCCACTTGAGCGGCGGCATAGACCTGATAACCGTCGAGCGCCGCCTTCAGGTCGTGCAGCTTGTTCGGGTCGGTCTCCTCGGCGAGGATCGTCGTGCGGTAGTAGTCGGCGAAGGCCTGCTGGATCGTGTCGGCGTCGTTCATGAAGTCGAGCACGAACACGTCGTGCTTCTTCGGATGCGCACGGTTCAGGCGCGACAGCGTCTGCACCGCCTTGATGCCCGAGAGCGGCTTGTCCACGTACATCGTGTGCAGCAGCGGCTCGTCGTAGCCGGTCTGGAACTTGTCGGCGCAGATCAGGAAGCGGTACGGGTCCTGCTGGATCCTGTCGGCGATCTGGCTCGACGGAAAGCCGTTGAGCGACGCTTCGGTCACCTTCGTGCCGCCCCGTACTCGTGCTCGCCGGAGAAGGCGACGATCGCCTGATAGCGGCTCTTGCGCTCGGCCAGGTAGTCGCGGATGGCGTGGAAATACTGGATGGCCCGCTCGATGCCGCTGGTCACCACCATCGCCCGCGCCTGCCCGCCGATCTTGTTCGCCGCCAGCACCTGCTCGTGGAAGTGGTCCACCATGATCTCGGCCTTGAGCCGGATCGCGTGGTCGTGGCTCTCCACATAGCGGCGCAGCTTCTTCTTCGCCCGCTTGGTGTCGAACTCCGGGTCGCCCTCGACCTTCTTGATGAGCTTGTAGTAGCTGTCGATTGGCGTGTAATGCTTGAGCACGTCCAGGATGAAGCCTTCCTGGATCGCCTGCTTCATCGTGTAGCTGTGGAAGGGCCGGTGCTTCACCGTGCCGTCGGACTGCGGCTCCGGGCTCGCCGAAGATCTCCAGCGTCTTGTTCTTGGGCGTGGCGGTGAAGGCGAAGTAGCTGGCGTTGGGCAGCAGCTTCTTGGCCTCCATCAGCCGGTTGATCCTGTCCTCCAGCGTCTCGTCGTCCTCTTCGGCGCCCGCTGTTGACAGCGCCATCGACAGCGCCGCCGAAGTGCGCCCGCCCTGGCTCGAATGCGCCTCGTCGATGATGATGGCGAAGCGCCGCCCGCGGTGCTCGCTCCCGATCTCGTCGAGGATGAACGGGAACTTCTGCACCGTGGAGATGATGATCTTCTTGCCTTCGGCGATGAACTTCCGCAGGTCGCCCGAGTGCTCGGCGTGCCCGACCGTGGCGCCCACCTGCGCGAACTGCCTGATCGTGTCGCGGATCTGCTGGTCGAGGATGCGCCGGTCGGTGACGACGATGATCGAGTCGAACACCGTCGCCTCGTCCTTCGCGCAGGCCGATGAGCTGGTGCGCCAGCCAGGCGATCGAGTTCGACTTGCCGCTGCCCGCCGAGTGCTGGATCAGATACCGCCGGCCCGCGCCCTTGGCCTGCGCGTCGGCCAGCAGCCGGCGCACCACGTCGAGCTGGTGGAAGCGCGGCCAGATCTGCACCGCCTTCTTCCTGCCGGTCTTCTCGTCCTTCGTCTCGACGACCTGCGCATAGTTCTCGAGGATGTCCGTCAGGCCCGCACGCGTGAGGATGCGCTTCCACAGGTAGTCGGTCTTCAGCCCGTTCGGGTTGGGCGGGTTGCCGGCGCCATCGTTCCAGCCCAGGTTGAACGGCAGGAACCACGAGCCCTTGCCTTTGAGGTGCGTGCAGAAGCGCACCTCGTGGTCGTCCACGGCAAAGTGCACCACGCAGCGCCCGAACTCGAAGAGCTTCTCGCGCGGGTCGCGGTCGCGCTGATACTGCAGGACGGCATCTTCCACCGTCTGCTTGGTCAGGCTGTTCTTCAGCTCGAAGGTGGCGACGGGCAGGCCGTTGATGAACAGCCCCAGATCGAGCGCGCGCTGCGTCTCGTCGCGGCTGTAGCGTAGCTGCCGCGTCACGCTGAAGCGGTTGGCGGCGTGAAGCTCGGCCGCCTTCGCGTTGCCCGGCGACGGCGTGCCGTAGAACAGGTCGATGTGATGCGGCCCGTGCTTGAGCCCGTGGCGCAGCACGTCGATGGTGCCGCGTTTGCTGATCTCGCCCTGCAGCCGCGCCAGGAACTTGCGCCGCGTCGGGCCGTCGGCGCCGAGATCGAGCGCCTCGCACACCCGCGGCTGCGTCGCGCCCAAGAAGGCCGCGAGCTGCGCGAGGTCCACGCAGTATTCGCGGTCGTAGTCCTCTGCCGCGCCGCAGATCCAGCCCGCGGCGTAGCTCGTCGGGCGCTCCTGCACCCGGTTGGCCGGCACGCCCGGCTCGCACGGCGCACCGGTCAGCGCCGTGCAGATCAGGCGCTCAAGGCCGCGCTCGGAAGTGTCGGTGGTCATCGGACACGCCCCCGGATCGGGCCTTTGCTCGATCCTTTGCTAAAGCCTTTGCTAGACGAAGGAATCGGGCCAACTTCTAGCAAAGCTGTAAGCGCCTGATTACGAATGGTTTTCCCGCCATCAAAGCGACCGTCGCCTGCGCTTCCACCCAAATATCTTTGCTGAGTCATCGCGCGTCCTCCGTCGAGGCTGGCTCGACGGCAACCCACTGGGGCCTCGACCGACTGCCGCGGTTGTCGATCAGACCGGATCGGCGCAGCTCCTGCAGCAGGTTGTGGACTTTGCGAAGTTTCTGCTCCTGCGAGAGACGTTCCGGCAGCTTGGTGAGCAGGAGCTGATCCACGTCCTTCCGGTCCACCGGCTCGTGCTCGCGCACCAAGGCCAGAATGAGATCGAGGTAATACCGCTTGTCGAAGCCGCGCTCGCGGATGTGCCGCCCAGCGTCACCGGCCGCCTTGGCGATGGCGCCGGCCACGATCAGATTGGGATAACGGCCCTCGACCAGCCCGGCCGCCTTCAGACGGCGATGCGCTTCCCGGTCGATCTGCCGGCCCTTCTGCACCTGGTCGAGCAGCATCACCTGCCCAAGGGCGAGGTCGGTTCGCTCCATCAACAGGTGCGTATAGCGCTCGTCGAGGATTCTGCCGCTCAGACTGATCGCCACCTGACCCGGTACGCTCAGGTCGTAGTCCGGCAGCGGGAACAGGTCCTGGTTGCCCTTGGCCTTCGTCGAATAGGGGTCGAAGTCCGTGCCGACCACTGAGTGCGTGGCGTCGTCGATGCCGAATACCAGATAGCCGCGCGGCTGGCCCGACAGGCAGGCCGCGTTGGCGAGCGCGGACAGATACTCGCCGAGCTCCTGGGGTTCGTGGCGGTTGCGCTTGAGCTCGAGCCATTCCGTCTCGGTCGGCATCGATCGTAATCGATCGATGAGCGCGATCCGCTCACCCTCGCTCACGCCCCGGTCTCCTCGGGCACGTCGTCGCCTTCCCCAGCTTCGCTCTCTTGCACGTCGTCCTCGATCTCGGCTTCTTCGAGCGGTTCGTTCTCGATTTCGTCTGGCAGCAGCGCCGCCGCCTCGCGCACATCGAGCTTGCCGGTGACCACGTCGGCGATCAGGCGGGTGCGGTATTCGCGGAGGAGGGCGATCTCGCGCTGGGCGACGTCCACTGCGCCGGCGAGTTGTGCAGTGGCCTGATCGATGCAGATGACGATCCGTCTTTGTTCAGCCGCAGGCGGGATAGCGAACACGATATTCTTCCATCGCTCTGTGGGAAAGCGCTTCGTTCCATGCCCAGCTTCATCAATCATCGGCACGAACGTGGCTTGCGCCGCATCCATACGGTACGCCAAATATCCAGCGTCGATCCCGACGACAGGAACGATCGCCTTCATGTCCTGATTGATCGTGACGGGCTGAACCGTCCGGGCGATCGGTACTCGTCGTGCGAGGATCATTCCTCGAACAACCAGCAGTACTGATCCTGGCGGAATTGGCCGCAATGAGGTGACTTCAAGCGCCTTGGCCGAAACATTCATCGACGCAGCCGCGATCGTGAAGCGCTTCATGTCCTTGGGCGTAACCCATGGAATGTCACCGTCCCACAGCGAGCGATCTGCCATGCTCGGGGTCAACCCGCCCGAAATAGACCCGCATTGCCTGAGTTTCCGCACCTCCCAATGCTCCGGCACCTCCCCCAGCCACTCCACGCCGGAGGGCTTGAGGCGGACCTTGGGGTCGAGGCCGCGGGTGACGGCGCGGTGGATGATGGCCTGCTTCTGCTCCTCCAGCAGCTTGATCAGCTTCTGCTTGGCGCGGATGTACCGCCGAATTCGCCGGTCCGCATGGTCGAGGAAGCGGACGATGGCGGCTTGTTCGGCAAGGGGTGGGATGCACGAGTAGATCAGCTTGAAGTGCTCGGGCCGTAAGCTCCACATGTCCGACGTGATCCCGTAGGACCATCGCTCGGCCTCCTTGGCGAAGGCCGGAGTTCGAAGCAGATAGTGCAGGTAACGGGGAGCCGCGCTTCGCCGCGGACGCTGCACGACGTACGCCGGGCTAACGATGCCTTCGTATTCGGACACGCCGACAGCGCCCTGCCAAGCGCGCATCTTGTTGTACGCAATGTCACCCCGCCGGACGAGCTTGTACGCGGACTTGTCCAAGTTCGAGCTGTCCTTCTTCGCGCTATCTTCAAGCAGCGCTTGCTGACGAATCACCCCTCTCGTGATCGTGACCGAGAGCATGTCCGCCCCGGGGTGGTCTCGTTCCTTGACCTCGGTAAAGACTGCGCGATTTGGCAGAACCTGCCAATGCTCCGGCACCTCCCCGAGCCACGGCACGCCGGAGTCCTTCATTGCAGGGTAGCGGTTGAGGCCGCCGATCATCACAGCGCCTCGAACCAGGCCTTGATCTTGAGCGCCATCAGCTTCCGGCGCTCTTCGAGAAAGTCGTCGTAATCCGGGATCGCGCCGTCGAGCAGTGACTCCGGGATGCAGCTCTCCTGCAGGTTGGCGCGCAGGTCGGCCGCCTCGGTGATGCCGCCGTATTTCTTCTTGCCGCGGTTCACCTGTTCGGCCAGCTCCGCGAAGTACTTCCCGGGCGGCTTGTCGCCGATGGCGATGTTGATCTCGCTCTGCGCCAGCACGAAGTTGGCGATCTGGTTGTAGCGGCCGCGCGCGAGGCCCTGCGACTTGAGGTGCTTCTTCGGATAGACGTGGTGCACGTCGCTGCGGTTGAGCAGCAGGTCGAGCACGGTGATGTCGCGCGAGAGGAAGCCCTTGTCGCCGAGCTTCACCTGCGCGGCCTGGTAGCAGAGGAAGTAGGGGCTGTTCGACGACGAGGTATCCATGAGCTGCGGCAGCATGCCGGTCCAGAAGCTCGCGGGCAGTTCGTTCTCGATCACCGCGTCGGCGTAGGCGGCGAGTCCGCGTGCCTCGACTTGTCGGATGTCGAAGTCGAAGGCCGTCTCCGGGCTGCCGGTGTAGCGGCCGCCGATCAGGTCGCTGGTCACGAAGCCCGCCGAGCGCAGGATCATCGTGATGCGGTCGAAGTGGGTCTTGTTGATGAAGGCGAGCACGCCCTGCTTGAGCTTGCCGAAGGACGCCTCGGCGATCGCCTCCTCGAACTGCTTGGTCTCGAAGTTGCGGCCCGAGAGCAGCGCTACCAGATCCTGCAGCTTGCCGCGCCCGAACTCGGAGGTGAACGCCACGCGCAGCATGTCGGTGTAGGTGGGGTCGTAGATGTCGTCGTTGACGTCTTTCAGCCAGCGCATCTGCGGCAGGAACTCGGAGGCGGCGAAGGCCGTGTCGCCCTTCTCGATGCGGGCGAGGAACTCCGGTGCCACGGCCAGGTGGCAGAAGTAGTCGATCGCTTTGCGCAGCAGGTTGCCGCCATAGGTCTCGTTGACCGCAATCTTCGACATGGCGAAGTCCGCCTGCGACAGTTCCGTGCCGGCCGAGTTGACGCGGATGAAGATCTCGGTGACGGTCTCGATGTCGAGGTCGTCGGCCAGCTCGATCACGCCGACGTGGTTGTTGATGATCTTGCGCAGCTTCTCGATGGTGGCGAACACCGCGTCCTGCGAGACGCCGGCGTTCTTCTGGCAATAGGCGGTCACGAGCTGAAAGACGCTGGTGGAGGGCGCAAACACCTCCGCCACGTCCTCGATCCACGCGACGTCCTTGCGGATCGCCGGGTTGGCCACCTCGAAGCGCTCCTCCTGCGGGTGGAAGGCGATGCGGATGCGGACGGTCTCGTAGTCCCTGGTCAGCACCTCGCGGCCGAGCAGCGCTGCCATCAGGGCGGTGACGCGCTGCTGCCCGTCGATGAGGATGCGCTTGCCGGCGGACGGGGTGCCGTCCTTGAGCTTGACGGTCGGGTTGCGCCAGGCGATCAGGTAGCCGACCGGGTAGCCCTGGTAGAGCGAGTCGAGGAGGTTCCGGACCTTGATTGCCTCCCACACGAATGGGCGCTGGATCTCGGGGATGGCGATCTCGCCCGACTTGACCCAGGTGAGCAGGGTCTCGATGGGGTGCGGCGTGACGGAGTAGCGTTGCGTGGACATGGTTCAGCTTTGCCCTGTCAGAATTCCGTTCACGCCTCGACTCCCTTGATCCTGGCTTCGTGACTGTCCAGGCGTCCCTGCACGGCGCGCACGCCAAAATGGAATGTCAGCACCGCCGCCGGCCATTGGCGCAACTCGGTAGCATCGATCGTGGTCTTGCCGAAGGCACTGCGTGTCGTCGCCCAGGCTGCCGCGAGGCGGTTGCCACGCACGAACTTCGTGAGGCCCTTGAGAGCCTCGGGCTTGTCGGCGTACCTGTCGCTCCACTTGATCTCGAGCGCCATCACGGGTTTCAGAGACGGCAGCGATTCCACCAGGTCCACCTCGCAGTCATCCGTGCCCCAGCGCGCATAGTTGAGCCTTGCATCCTCATGGAAGCGCTGGGCGAAAAGCGCTGTTTCCACCAGATGTCCGAACTCCGCGTCATCCGGCCGCCGGGCGCCAAACAGGCCCGTGTACATGGCCGAGTTGGTCAGGTAGACCTTGAAATGCCGTTCGCGCTGGTAACGCCGGCCGTCCTGATCGACGCGAAACACGCGCTTGAGCAGGAACGCCGCCTCCAGGTACTCGATGTACCGCTGGATCGTCTGCTTGCCGACGCCACTGCGCTGCGAGAGCTGTTCGAACGACACTTCCTCGGCGGTATTGAACGCCAGCAGGGTGAATAGCGAATTGAGCTCCTGGATGTCCTTGATGCCGTAGAGCTGCGGCAGGTCGCGCAAAAGCACCTTGTCCACGATATCGGATTTGACGAAGCGCTCCGGGTTGTCGCGCACGGCAGGCGACAGCGCCAGCTCGGGATAGCCGCCGAAATTCACGTACTCCACGAACTGCGCATTCAGGCGTTCGATGTCTTCCAGCACGTAAAGGCCTGGCTGTTCTTCGCGGATCGCGGGCGCTTCCGGTCGCAACTGCAGGTATTCGGAAAAGGTCAGCGGCGGCAGCAGGAAATCGGTGAAGCGCCCTGCGCCGGATTCCGTGCTTTGGCGTTTGAGCGCCGCCGCGGCCGAGCCCGACACCAGGATGCGCAGGTCGGGGCGATGATCGACCAGGGCCTTCAGGTATTTCTCCCAGTCCTTGTGCGACTGGATTTCGTCGAAGAAGAGATAGCGCGTGCCCTCTGTGGCCGGTGCCGCTGCCTCGATCTGCCGCACGAGCGCCTCCAGCGACTGCCCGTGCAGCAGCGGGTGGTCCATCTCGACGTAGCCGATACGCGGTCCCGCCACCCCCGAATCCAGCAGGCGCGCGATCAGGTGGCGAATCAGAATGGTCTTGCCCACGCGGCGCGGCCCGAGCAGGACCACGGCACGGCGCAATTGCGATTCGAGCAGAAGCTGATGGATGGGTTCGAGGTAGGCACGCGGGCGCAGCGCCGAGGTCGCTTCGTCCGCCCGGGCACTCTGCCACCATGGATTCAGGCGCTTAAGATGCTCCGCAACTTGTTGATTAGAAACATCTTTCATCCTGCGTTAGCCTTAAGCACAGTATTCTGTGCTTAACTCTATCACGTCGTGACGCCGATGATCCCGCCCAGCAACCCCTCGGTCTCCTTCTCGAGTGCGAGGATGTCCGCCCGGATCTCTTCCAGCGTGCGCAGCGGCTGCGGCTTGTAGAAGTAGCGCGTGAAACTGATTTCGTAGCCGGTCTTGACGCTGTCCGGCACGTACCAGGCGTCGGGTGCGTGGGGCAGCACCTCGCGCCGGAGGAAGGCCTCGATGCCGCCTTCTTCCAGCAGCGGCACCTGCTCGGTGTCGCGGAGATCCGGGTCGGGCTCGTACTCGACCACGGCCGGCTTGCCGGCGATCGTCGCCTCGAACAACCCCCGCAGCGGGTCAGCCGCGGTGCCCTTCTTGTGGACTTTCTTGATGATCGGCGGTGCGTCGTCGGCGCGCTCGGCGGTTTCCTTGAGCGCCTTGATCTCCTTCGGCGTGTACGCCCGCTCGGGGTCGATGCCCTTCAGGCGCAGCGGGCGCTCGACGGTCACCTTCCAGTAGCCGAAGGCGGCGTTCGGGAAGAGCTTCGACTGCTCGCTCTCCTCGAACTTCAGGAACGCATCGCAGATGCGCGCGATGTCGTCGTCCGACAGCTCGCAGTTCTTCTTGCCCAGGTTCTTGCGCAGCGGCTGGTACCACTGGGTGGCGTCGATGAGCTGCACCTTGCCCTGGCGGTGCGCCGGCTTGCGGTTGGTGAGCACCCAGATGTAGGTGGCGATGCCGGTGTTGTAGAACATGTTCAGCGGCAGGGCGACGATGGCTTCGAGCCAGTCGTTCTCGATGATCCAGCGGCGGATGTTGCTCTCGCCCTGGCCGGCGTCGCCGGTGAACAGCGAGGAGCCGTTGTGCACCTCGGCGATGCGGCTGCCGAGCTTGGTGCCCTGCTTCATCTTGCTCAGCATGTTGGCCAGGAACAGCATCTGGCCGTCGCTCGAGCGGGTGATGAGCGAGTACTCGGGGTCGCCAGCGTGTTCGATGACGAAGCGCGGGTCCTTGATGCCGTCCTTGCCGCCCATGCGCTCCAGGTCGCTCTTCCAGCTCTTGCCGTAGGGCGGGTTGGAGAGCATGAAGTCGAACTCGCGCGACGGGAAGGCGTCGTTGGCGAGCGTGGAATGCTCCGGGCCGCCGACGATGTTGTCCGCGGCGTCGCCCTCGCCCTTGAGCAGCAGGTCGGCTTTGCAGATGGCGTAGGTCTCGGCGTTGATTTCCTGGCCGTAGAGGTGGGTGGCGACCTGCTTGCCGTGCTGCCTTGCAAGCTCCTGAAGCGTTTCCTCGGCGACCGTCAGCATGCCGCCCGTGCCGCAGGCGGCGTCGTAGAGCAGGTAGGTGCCGGATTCGATCTCGTCGGCGATCGGCAGAAAGAGCAGCTTCGCCATGAGCTTGACGGCGTCGCGCGGCGTCCAGTGTTCGCCGGCTTCTTCGTTGTTCTCTTCGTTGAAGCGTCGGACCAGTTCCTCGAACACCGTGCCCATGCCGTGGTTGTCGAGGCCGCGCGGGCTCAAGTCGATGTCGGGCGACAGCAATTTTTCGATCAGCGTGCCGAGTGCATCGGCTTTCGAGAGCCGCGGGATCTGGTTGCGGAATTCGAAGTTCTCGAGGATGTCCTGCACGTTCGGCGAGAAGCCGTCGAGGTAGGCCTCGAAGTCGGCCTTGAGCTGCTGCTGGCTGGCGCGGGCCTTGAGGTCGCGCAGCGTGAACTTCGAGGTGTTGTAGAACGCCTGGCCGGCGGCCTGGCGCAGCGCCTGGTCCTGATTGGTGATCCCGGCCTTGTCGAGCGAGGCCTTCATGTCGAGCACGGCCTGCTTGGTCGGCTCCAGAACCGCATCGAGACGACGCAGCACGGTCATCGGCAGGATGACGTCGCGGTACTTGCCGCGGACGTAGAGATCCCGCAGGACGTCGTCGGCGATGCCCCAGATGAAGTTGGCGATCCAGTTGAGTTGGGTCGGTTCCATGGGCTACAGCACTCTCCACCAAGGTACGGCCAGCACGTCGGGGGTAAGCCACTCGACCGTGTGCCCGGTGTGCAGCAGGAGCCCGGCGCGCGCCTTGCGCCCGTATTCCTGCCGGAAGGTGCGCAGGTGCGCGCAGTCGGCGAGGCGCGGCCTCGAGGTGGCCTTCACCTCGATGGGCAGCAGCTTGCCGCCGGCCTCGATCACGAAGTCCACTTCCTCGCCGATCGTGGTGCGCCAGTAGGCGAGTTCCACGCGATCTACCCGCGCATCGCGCCAGGCGAGCAGGTCGTGCAGCACCAGGTTCTCGAGGTGCGCACCTGCGGGCGCAGTGGCGCCGAGGTGCAGCGCGACGCCGGTGTCGCCCCAGAAGATTCTGGGGGACTTGACGAGCCGCTTGGTCCGGTGCACCGCGTAGGCCGGAAGGCGCACGAGCAGATACGACGTCTCCAGCAGGTTGAGCCAGCGGTGCACCGTCGGCTGCGGCAGGCCGACATCCCGGCCCAGCTCGGTCTGGTTGAGGAGCTGCCCTACGCGCAGGCAGGCGGCCTGCATCAGGCGGCGGAAGTTGGGCAGCGCGCTGATCGAGGCCAGGTCCTGCAGGTCGCGCTCGAGATAGGTGCGCACGCAGCCGTCGAACCAGATGGCGCGGTCCCCCGGCGTCGTGAGCTCCAGCGCCGGCGTGGGAAACCCGCCGCGCAGCGCGAGCGCCTGCCAGTCTTCGTCGAGGTCATCCCCAGCCGCCAACAGGTCTCGCCACTCGCCTTCGGGCGCGGCCAGCAGGTCGTCCCAACGCCCTGCGCGCGCGAGCCCGAGCTGCTCGCGCCGGGTCATGGGCCAGAGCGTGAGGTAGCTCGCGCGGCCGGCCAGCGACTCCGACACCTGCCGCATCAGGAGCAGGTTGGCCGAGCCGGTGAGCAGGAAGCGCCCCGGCCGGCGGTCGCCGTCGATGGCCCGCTTCACCGCCGTCAGCAGGCCCGGCTCGCGCTGGACCTCGTCGAGCGTGAGCGGATCGTCGCCTCCCAGCAGGGCCTCGGTGTCGCGGCGCGCCGCATCGCGCACGTCGAAGTCGTCGAGCGAGCGGTAGCGCCGCTCGCCCGGCACCAGCTTCTCGACCAAGGTGCTCTTGCCGGTCTGCCGTGCGCCGGTGAGCACAACGGCCGGCATCACGCGCAGCCGCGCGGCGAGCGCGCCATCCACCAGGCGGGGCACGGTCTTCACGACATGGATGATATTCATTCATGCTGCGGATTGGCAAGCTCGGCGTGAGCTGAAACTGGCCTCATGCGAAGGTCGCTCACGGCACCCATCCCGCCCGCTCCGCCGCCATGACGATGCGGGCACACGCTTCGGCGTCGGAGTCGGCCTGGTGGTGTCGCAGCGGGATGTTCAGCCGCGTGCACACGTCCGGCAGCCGGGTCGGGCGGATGTTCCAGACTTCCCGCGCCACGCGGACGGTGCAGACGAATGGCCGGCGAATGTCCGGGAGCTGGTAGGTGCGACAGCAGCTCGCGAGTACGCTGTTGTCGAAGGGCGCGTTGTCGCGCCGATGGCTGGCGGTCTCGAAATCGATCGCGGCAAATCGCATCTCCTGTGATGTTTACCGCCGAAAACCATTCATCGCAAGGGACGCACGGTCAGTGGTTCGCGCCGCAGACTCCGTGCGCTACGCTAGCGGCTCTCGAAGCTGCACCCGGAAAGCTCATCATGAAGATCGCATTCGTCGGCCTGGGAAGCATGGGCGCGCCGCAGGCGCGGCTGATCGCGCGCGCAGGCTTCGACCTCGCGGTCCACGATGCCCTGCCCGCGGCGCGCGAGGCCTTCCGCGGTGTCGCGCGCGTCGGCGACTCCGCGGCCGATGCGGCGCGTGGCGCGGAGATCGCCTGCGTGTGCGTCCGGGACGATCAGCAGGTGGAAGCGGTGGTGCTGGGCGCGGCCGGCCTTCTCGCGGGGCTCGCGCCGGGCTCGATCCTCCTCATCCACAGCACGATTGCGGTCGCCACCCTCGAGCACCTGCGGACGCAGCTTGCGCCGAAGAAGGTGGCGCTCGTCGATGCGCCGGTGACACGCACTCGCCCCACGGACCAGGATGCCTTCGTGTTCACCATGCTGGGCGGCGAGGCGGCGGACGTCGAACGGGCGCGCGCCGTCATCGGGACCTTCTCGACGGACATGGAGCACATGGGTCCGCTGGGTGCGGGCATGGCCACCAAGATCGCCAACAACCTCGTCACCTGGACGCACCTGGTCGTGGGCGCGGAGGCCACGGCGCTGGCGGCGCACTATGGCGTGCCCTACGAGAAACTCCGTCGTGTCATGGCCGCGAACGGCAACCTGACTCCGGCGGTCGGTGCGCTGCTGGACGGCAAGCACCGGTTTCCGCCCGGCGCCGATCCGGCGCGCGATCAGTTCCTGGCGAGCCAGGCAGGGATCGGCGAGAAGGATCTCGCACTCGCCATCGAATGTGCCGGGAAAGCCCGTCGCGATGTCACCCTGATCCGCGACACGCGTGCCCTCGTTCGCCCCATGATGACCGGAGCCCTGGAGCGGAATTGAGAGGGGCTGGGGCTGCTAAGATCGGGTGAGTCGAGTGAACGACCCGGGGAGAACGGCGATGAGCGATTCGGAACGGCGCCGGAAGGGCGCGGCGATGATGCAGAAGGTGTATGGGGACATCGTGCCCGTCCCGCCTGCAGGCCAGAGCGCCTTCGGCGATCTCATGCTCGAGGAACTGTTCGGCGAAATCTGGACGCGCGAAACCCTGTCGGTCCGCGACCGACGGCTGCTGACGATGGGCGTGATCGCGGCCCTCGGCGAAAAGGCAGTGTGGGGCATCCAGGTGCGCGCGGCCATCGCCAATGGGGAGCTCACCCCGGAGCAGGCGCGGGAGACGCTCATCCATCTCGCGCAGTACGCGGGCTATCCGCGCGTCAGCGGCCTCCTGCCCGTGACGGAAGACGCCATCGCGGCCTCAGGCGCTGCGTGACGGCGGGCCTGCCGGCGCAGGCGGCCGCACATCCGGCAGCAGGATCGCGAGCACGCCGAGCAGCGGCAGGAAGGCGCACATGCGGTACACGACGTCGATTCCGAACCGGTCGGCCAGCAGACCGAGCACGGCTGCGCCGATGCCGCCGAGACCGAAGCTGAAGCCATAGAACAGGCCCGAGACCATGCCGATGCGATGCGTCAGCATGTCCTGCGCGTAGACGATGATCGCGGGGAACGCCGAGGCAATCACGAGACCGATGACGACACTGAGCGCCACTGTCCACCCGAGACCGGCGTAGGGCAGGATGAGCGCAAAGGGCGCGCAGCCGAGGATCGAAAACCAGATGACGCGCCGGCGTCCGATGTAGTCGCCGAGCGGTCCGCCGAGCAGCGTTCCCCCCGCGATCGCGAACAGGAACACCGCGAGAAGATGCGCCGCCGCATCCGCCGAGAGGCCGAAGCGGTGCATGAGATAGAACTCGTAGTAGCTGCTGATGCTCGCCAGGTAGAAGAACTTCGAGAACATCAGCACGAACAGGATGCCGATGGTGTAGCGCACGACGGCACGGGGAAACCGGCGCTGGGCGGCGGTGGCGTGTCTGTGCAGGTGCTCGGCGATGTGCTGCCGGTACCAGCGGCTCACCTGCAGCAGGAGCACGATCGCGAGCAGCGCGGCCAGGGTGAACCAGCCCGCACTCGCCCGTCCGAGCTTGAGCACGACGACGGCGGCGAACATCGGACCGAGCGCCTGGCCGAAGTTGCCGCCGATCTGGAACAGGGCCTGCGCGAAGCCGTAGCGGCCGCCGGACGCCATGCGCGCGACGCGCGAAGACTCGGGGTGGAAGACCGACGAGCCGCAACCGATCAGTGCCACGGACACCAGGAGGAGCCCGTAGCTCGGCGCGATCGAGAGCAGTGTCAGGCCTGCCAGTGTGAAACACATGCCGATCGGCAGGGAGTATGGCAGCGGATGGCGGTCGGTCACCGCCCCGACGACCGGCTGCAGGAGCGAGGCGGTGAGCTGGAAGGTCAGCGTGATGACGCCGATCTGTGCATAGCTCAGGCTGAATTCACCCTTCAGCAGCGGATAGATCGCGACGATCACCGACTGCATCATGTCGTTCAGCATGTGCACGAAGCTGACCATGCCGATCATGCTGAAGCGGGGCGCGGCGAGTTCTCCGCCCGTCCTGGCCGGGGTGGTGTTCACCTGTTCTCCAGTGGGGGGCGGTGTCAGAAGGCCTGGCCCCACGGGACACTCAGCCGGTGGGCTGAATTGATCAGCCCGACCATGCTGTAGGTCTGCACGAAGTTGCCCCACTGTTCGTGGCTGCGTGGGTCAATGTGCTCCGCGAGCAGCCCGTGACGGTTGCGGCAGGCGAGCAGGCGCTCGAAGAGCGCGCGCGCTTCGTTGCGTCGTCCGAGTGCGGCCAGTGCGTCGATGTACCAGAAGGTGCAGGCGAGGAAGGCGTTCTCCGGCTTGCCGAAGTCGTCCTTCTCGACATAGCGGAAGATGAAGTCGCCGTGGCGCAGCTCGCGCTCGACGGCGGCCACCGTGCCGGCGAAGCGCGGATCGTCGGCCTGCAGGAAGCCGACCTCGTTCAGCAGCAGGAGGCTCGCGTCCATGGCGTTGCCCTCGAAGGTCGCCACGAAGCTGTTGAGGTTCCCGTTCCAGGCGCGCTGGTCGATGACCTGATGGATGCGCCCGGCCTGCGTCTGCCAGTACGCGTGACGCTGCGTGAGGCCGAGCCGGGCAGCGATCCTCGCCAGCCGGTCGCAGGCGGCCCAGCACATGACGCTGGAGAAGGTGTGCACGCGCGCCGAGCCGCGCAATTCCCACAGGCCGGCATCGGGCTGATCGTGCAGCTGTACGGCGCACTCTCCGAGGAGCTCCAGGCGCCGGAAGAGCGCCTCGTCGCCGCAGCGCACGAGACGACGATCGAAGAAGACGCGCGTTGCCGTGAGGATGGCCGAGCCGTAGACATCGTGCTGCACCTGCCGGCAGGCCTGGTTGCCGACGCGCACTGGTCCCATGCCACGGTAGCCGGGCAGGCTGTCGATGACATGCTCGTCGATGAGCGTCCGGCCGCTGATGCCATAGACGGGTTGCAGGATGCCGTCCTTCGAGCCTGCCGCGATGTTCACCACGTAGGCGAGGTAGCGCTCCATGGTGCGGGTGCGGCCGAGGCGGTTCAGCGCATTCACGACGAAATAACCGTCGCGCAGCCAGCAGTAGCGGTAATCCCAGTTGCGCCCGCTGTGCGCGGCCTCGGGGATCGATGTGGTCAGGGCGGCAATGATGGCGCCGGAGTCGTCGAAGGCGTTGAGCTTCAGGGTGATCGCGGCGCGGATCACGGCTTCCTGCCACTCGAAGGGGATCGAGAGATGGCAGACCCATTCGCGCCAGTAGGCGATCGTGTTCTCGGCGAGATGCCGTCCCGTCTCCGCGACGCCGCCCTGCAGGGTTTCGTCCGGACCCAGGATCAGCGTGGAGGTGTCCTCCAGGAAGAACGGCGTTTCTTCCAGAATCGCCGTGACCGACGCATCGGTCGTCAGACGCAGCGTCAGGTCGGGCGCGACGTAGCGGATGTGGTTGCTGCCCCAGGTCACCGAGGGGCGCTCGCGGCCGTAGTGGTGCGCCGGTCGCACCCGCAACACGATGCGCGGACTGCCGGCGAGCCGGCGCAGCTGGCGCACCAGGGTCATGGGGGCGAACCTGCGCCCATGCTGCAGGAAGCGTGGCGCGAAGTCCGTGATTTCCGCGACGCCGCCGTGGCGGTCGTAGAGGCGCGTGACTAGCAGTGGCGTGTTGGTCACGTACTCCTGCTCGGCATGGGAAAAATCGACGACATCGACCGCGGCGAAGCCGAAATCGTCATGGCCCTGCCGCTCGCGCAGCAGGGAGCAGAACATGGCATCGCCGTCGAAGCGCGGAAAGCAGGCCCAGACGATCTCCGCAGTCGGAGCAATGAGGGCGCCGATGTTGCAGTTGCCGATGAGGGCCAGATCGAGCGAGCTCATCGCGGAGGTCCGTTACCCGCGCAGCACGAAGACCGTGATGATCGCGAGCTGCACCACGGGATAGAGGCTCGCGCGGTCGAACAGCTTTGCTGCGCCACGTCCTTCGTGTGAGCGGAAGAGCCGGAAGCCCGGCAGCAGCAGCAGGAGGAAGCCGGCCGCGAAGGTGGCGATCTGGTACGGGAGGCCCAGTGGGAGCGGAGACATGACGGGCAGGAAGAGACTCAGGCTCACGGTGGCGAGCAGCGCGATGGCGACCAGCGCCCCGGAAACGCGCGGGCCGAAGACCACGGGGATGGTGCGGGCGCCGACGCGGCGGTCTTCTTCCACGTCGTTCCAGTCCGCGGGAATGTTCTGGCCGCCGATCTCCCACGCGATGAGCCAGGCGACCATCAGGGCGAGCCGGGGAAGCGAGGGCTGCGGCACGACCGCGAGCACCGCGGCCACGGGCCCGAGAGACTTGACCACGCCGCTGACGAGCACGCGCCAGTAGGTCACCTTGAGCAACAGGCAGTACGCGGTCTCCAGCAGGGGCGCGGCGAGCACGATGAGGATGATCCACGGATTCAGCAGCCAGGCACCGATGAGCGCGACCACGTACCAGAACGCGAACCACACCGTGCCCCCGCGCACGCTGAGCCTGCCCTGCGCGATCGGGTAACGCAGCTCGGAGGCTTCGACGGAATAGCCGGGATTGATGCCGGTGCCGGCGAACTTCTCCCGGTCGGTCTGCACGCCGATCAGGTCGTTGAGTGCATACAGGGCGGTGTAGCCCGCCACCGCGGTGATCAGTGCGAGCAGCAGCACCTGCCAGTCCGGGAAATGGCCGAGCCAGAGCAGCGCAGCGAATCCCGGCATGGCGATGTCGAGCACGCCATGCGTGGAGCGCGAGAGCGCCAGGAATTTCTGCATCAGTCGCTCATCCCTTCCTGGTGAAGCACGCCATGTAGTTGACGTCCTCCCGCCCGGATGCGACGCGGAAGCGCCGGGTGAGCGGGTTGTACATGAGGCTCGCGATGCTCGTGAAACCGAGCCCTGCGCTTCCGGCCCAGGCGCGCATCTCGTCCGGCCGCACCAGCTTGCGGTAGCTGTGGGTGCCGCGTGGCAGGATGTGCAGGACGTATTCGCCGGCGATGATCGCGAACAGCAGGGCCTTGAGCGTGCGGTTGATGGTGGAGAAGAACGCGTGGCCACCGGGCTTCAGGAGGCGTGCACAGGCGTTCACCACGGCCGCGGGATCGGGCACGTGTTCGAGCATTTCCATGCAGGTCACGACGTCGTAGCGGCCGGCTTCCTGCTCTACGAGCTGCTCGACGGTCTGGAAGCGGTAGTCGATGGCGAGGCCGCTCTTTGCCGCGTGCTGGCGCGCGATTTCGAGCGTCGGCTGCGACTGGTCGATGCCGACGACGTCATAGCCCGCCTTTGCCAGCGTCTCGGTCAGGATGCCCCCCCCGCAACCGATGTCCACGGCCTTCGGTTGCCCGACGTGCACGTGATCGAACACGAACCGGCTGCGCAGCGGGTTGATGACGTGCAGCATCCCCATCTTGCCCGCGGGGTCCCACCACAGCCTGGCCATGCGGTCGAAGTGACTGATCTCCTGTTGATCAACGTTCGCATGCGGGTTCATGAGTCGCCTTCAGCCGCGCGTGGAGTGCGAGCACGGCGGTCTCGAGCTCGCGCCGCGCAATGTTGTTCAGGAAGACGCACTGACCGAGCCCGGCAGGCATCGGCACGCGCTGCAGGCCGTTGCGGTGCTCGATGCGGTCGAGGAGGGACTGCCACATGACTTCCGTCCCGAGCACGCCGAGGTCCGGTTTGATACCCAGCCGTTCGACCAGCGCAAAGACGCGCCCGGCATCGTCTTCGGGAAGCAGGCCACGATGCACGGCGATGAAGATCGACACGAGGATGTCGAGCAGCACGGCTTCCCCGTGCAGCAGGCGATCCTCGTGTCGCGTCTCGAGTCCGTAGCTGAAGGTATGCCCGAAATCCACTTTGCGCGAGAGCTGCTCCTCGTAGAGATTGGGCGCGAGCTCATCCAGCATCCCACCGATGGCACGATCGAGGATGTCGTCGCCCGCGGGATTCGCGAAACAGGCGGCGACACTCTCGGCGCCGTGGGCCTCGAGGAGCTCGAAGAGCGCGACGTCGCGGATGATCGCGAGCTTGATGATCTCGCACATCCCGTTCAGGAGGTGCCGGTGCGGCAGTGTGCGCAGGAACGACTTGTCGAGAAACACCGCGAGCGGCGGCTCGAAACTGCCGAGGCGGTTCTTGTTGCCGTTGAAGTTGATGCCGGCCTTGATGCCGAGCGCCGCGTCGATATAGCCCATGAGCGTGGTCGGCACCTTGATGTGCGGCACGCTGCGGCGGTAGCTCGCGGCGACGAACCCGGCCACATCGGTCAGCACGCCGCCGCCGATGGCGATGATCGGCTCGTCGCGCCGGTGGATGGGGAAGGCGTCGAGCTCGCGCAGTAGCTCCTGGTAGACCTCGATCGTCTTGTGCTCTTCGCCGCCCGGGAAGACGGCGATCCCGGCCTCGATGCCATGGTGGGCGAAGTAGCTGCGGATGGCGCGCCCGTGCAGGCGCGCGACATTGTTGTCCACGACGACGAAGCGCCGGCCGCCGTCCCGCCGGCCGAGCGACAGCAGCGCGGCGTTGTCCGGATGGAACAGCTGCGGCGCCTTGATGACGTCGTAGGCGATCTCGCGGCGCTCGCGTACCTGCCACCGGAGGGGGATTCCGTTCATGCGGCATCCAGCCAGTCGGTGCGGCGCGTCAGGATTTCGCGCGCGACCGCGCGCGCGCGCTCCAGGCTGTGGTTGCGGTAGTTGCCGCACTGCTCGATGCACGCATAGGGGACGGCCGTCGCGTCCTGCATGCCTCTCAGGATCTGCTCCAGCACCGCGCAGATCCGCTCCGCGCGGCCCTCGTCTGCGAACACGAGGTAGAAGCCGGTCTGGCAGCCCATGATGCCGACCGACACGAAATGCTCCGGCAGGAGCCGTTGCAGGCCTTCGAGCAGGAAGTGCTCCACGGAGTGAAGCTCGGTATCCGAGAGGTATTCACCGGCATTGGGACGCCGCACGCGCAGGTCCACGCAGTAGAGCGCGCTGCCACCCGGGTTTTCCCGTGCGGAGCGCAGCTTGACGCTGGGTGCCTTGAGGAGCCGGTGATCCAGCTCCCCGACGAGCTCACTGCGCCAGCCCAGTTGTTCGACATCGATCATCGGATTTTTCCGCGGTGAATGCCGCCAGGTGTCGATAGCTGTCGGTGAGCGCCTTCTCCCATGAGGCGACATGGTGATAGAGCTCGACCGAGCCGTAGCCCGAGAAGCCGTTGTCGGTCAGCGCCCTGAAGCTCGCGCCGAAATCGAGGGTGCCCTCGCCGGGGATCTCGTGGAAATGGACCACGCCCGTGCGCGTGTTGGCCACCATCCGCTCAACGAGCGGCGGGTTCCTTGCGCCGCGCAGCCACGCCACGACCGGCCGGGCGCGTTCGAGGACATCGTAGCTCAGGCCCGGCACCGAGATCAGGTAGGTGAAGATCTCGTCGTCGAGCGGCGAGGCTCCGGCATACAGGCTCGTGTAGTCCATGACTGCGAGCGGTTTCGTGACCCCGGCGCGCGTGAGGAGGGCGTCGATACGGGCCTGGCGGGCGTGCGTGAGTGGCGCATCGCGGAAGTGGACCGGGTGCTTCCGGTCGAGCAGCAGATAGTCGGCCGTATCCGGGAAGTGCACCAGGACACTCGCGAAGTCGAGATCGATCGCGAGGTGCTCCGCATCCTGCACGATCTTCAGGTTGTAGCCCGCGCGCGCATCCGAGATGTGCAGGTAGCGCGCCTCTGGCGCAGCTGCGGCGAGCGCGCCGATGTAATCGTGCTCGGAGCAGTAGGCGTGGCAGATGTCGATGTGCAGCTTGAACTTCGGCGAGCCCACCTCGCGCAGCAACGCCAGTCCCTGCGCAAGGGTCTCGATGTACATGCCGGGCTCGGGTTCGATCAGCAGCGTGATGTCCTCGTCATCGCGGATCTCCCGCAGGCACTCGCGGATGGAATCGGCGAGGAGCTCACCGGGGTCGATGCCAGGATTCGCCACGTGTTCGTCACGGATGAAACCGCTGCCGAAGGTGACCAGCCGCACGCCGAGCCGTCGTGCGACGTGGATCCCGCGCCTGACGAGATCGATGCGGCGCTTGCGTCCGGCGCGCTCCACGGCCATCAGCGAGGGCTCGTGCGGGCGGGACGGGGTGAAGAAGTGCGACGCGGTGGCCACGCACGCCGGCTTCACGCGCAGGGCATCGAGCCGCTTGCGGACGCGGGCGAGGTCGTCGTCGTCGATGTCGAAGGGGTTGAACTGGTCGCGATGGAAGGAGATTTCCACGCCCTCATAGCCGGCGCGATCCACCGCATCGAGGGCGTCGAGGAAATCGAGGCCGGTCAGGCCGAAAGTGCTGTAGCTGAGCTGGATCGCGCCCATGGCAGGTTCCGAGGGAAACCTGCATTCTCACATTATGGCTCTGCCGTGCTCAACCCGGAGTGGCTAGGGCGCGACACGTACCCGGCCGATGACGTGGCTGTCCTGTGCGTTGCGCAGCTCGTATTCCAGCACGTTTGCCGTGATCGTTCCGCCGCCCGGGCCGGGCCGCACGCCGGTGATCTGCAAGGTGGCGTCCGCCTGCACGTTGCGCGCGTAGCCGATCCGGTCGCGGATCGCCTGCGCTTCGGGGGCAGGGACCTTCCACGTCTGCGCGGAACGGGCGTTGTCGAACTGCAGTGAGACCTTCTGGCCGAGTGCGTCGAAGGTGAAGACCGAGCTGGGCGCGAAGGCGCCGACCGTGAACTCTCCGTAGGAGGGATCGTAGTCGCTGAGGTTCGCGTTCATGGTGAGCTGCAGCCGGCCGACGCCGCGCACGGCCGGGATGCCGGCCTCCAGCTCGCTGCGCACGGCCGCACGCTTCGCCGCCCTGTCGATCGGTGCCGCGTATTTCACGCGACTGTCGTCCTCCACCCAGGTCTCGATCGGCGGCTGGATGCCGGCGAGATCGTAATAGAGGAAGACCATCGTGCTGGCTTCCGGGTTGACGAGCTGGCCCGTCCGGCCGGACAGGGCGGCTGCCGGTGCCGCGCCCGTCGTGGCGCCGGGACCCGCCGCCGGCGGCTGTCCGGCGGCCAGTGAGCCCGATGCCGGCGATGTCGTCGGCCCGCTGCAAGCCGCGCAGAGCAGCGCCGTGGCGCACGCCCCGAGCGATGCGACCGCCCAAGTGTGGCCGGAGGCGGGTGCGTTCATAGTGTGGGCTTGTCCGCGTTCTTCGAGGCGTCCTGAACCTGCTGCGCCTTGCGCTGCGACTCCTGCGCGGCGAGCGCCTGCTCGGTCGCCGTGATCGACTGATAGCCGCCAGCCTGATCGACCACGCCGACATCGATGTTGCGGGCGAGCGCATCGTTCGACGGCACCGGAACCACGATCGCCATGACCACGATGCCGCAGTCCGGGTTGTAGTTCGTGCCCCCGTCGGGGGATGCGGTGCCGGTGCACTGGTTGTAGAGAGGTGAGGTTTCCGTCACGAGGCGACCCCGCGGGTCATGGGCCCAGGTGAGGGTCAGCTGGCCGGGCGAACGCATCGTGCGCGTCGGCGTGCCGTACTTCGCGACCAGCGCCTGCTCCACGCTTGCGATCGTCGGGTTCTTGCCCTCGGCATACCACTCCTCGCGCGCGGCGCTGATGACCCTCTCCTGACCCGGCAGTCCCATCGTGCCGACATACCATTTCGCCTGGCCGGGCTTCATGTCGTGGCGGACCGCGTTGCCGCCGCGCGCGATGGCCTCGTCCTGCATCTCCTGCATGATCTGCCTGGAGGTCTTCTCGACGCGCGGCTCGGCGAAGCGGGCGCCGAATCCCTGCCGGAGGGTTGCGCCATAGGTCTGGATGTTCACACCGCGTCCGGCATTGGGTTGCAGGACGAGAAGCTCGTTCGTGCAGAGCACGAGGTTGGCGGCTTCCTCGTAGGTGAGTCCGGGCCGCACACCGACGACGTCGTCCGCGGGGGCCTGGGGGTCGCGCGCTGCAGTCCTGACGCGTGCCGGGCAGTCGAGACCCTTGCGCGCTTCTTCGGCCACTTCCTCGGCGCTGGCATTGCCGCGGGCGGCACTGCTCCCCGTGTTCACGGTTCCCGGTACTGCGTGACTGCCCGATTTGCTGCCGCATGCGGCCACGACTGAAATCAGGGCGACGATGAAAAGGCTCTGGGTGAGTTTCATGGTTCTTCTCGTTGCTGTTGCGTTCACTGCTGCTTCGTCAGGTAGCTCTTGTTCACATTGGCGTGAATCGGGTCCTCGCTCCGCGCGAAGTCGAGGTCCCCGTTCGGAAGGATCTCGGCCACCCAGCGATACCAGCCCTTGCCGGCCTTGATCGAGTACCACTCGCCGGTCTGCGTGATCGTGCTGCGACCCTGCCCGAAATAGGTGTATTCGCCGGCAACGTTCATGCCGGCGGCCGCAGGCGCGGCTGTGCCCGGCTTCGCCAGCGTGAGAGAAACGTTGTCGAGCCCGTTGCTGTTGTCGCTCGGCGGATCGCGGTTCACGAAGGCGATCGTCGTCGTGTCCCGGCTGGCGGTGAAGCTCTTGCGGAACTGGCCCCAGCCCTGCTGCCCGGCGAGGCTGCGGTCGTTGGTCGCAACCCCGATTGACTTGCCGTCCACGAGGAGCTCCACCGAGCTCGTGCGGCCGAAGGCACCACCCGCGACGTTGCCGACGTAGAAGACGAGCTCGTAGGTCGCGCCCGGGTCCGTGCGCACCGACTGCCGGACGCCGGTGGGTGAATTGCTGCTGTCGCCGGTCAGATCGAGCCACTGGCGCCCGTGCTCCGCGTTGAAGCGGATGCCGCCCTGCTGATAGTTGCCGCTGATGGGCGAGACACGCCCGCCTGGCACGCCGATCACTTCCCATCCGGGGAAGGACTGGCCTGTCCTGACAGACGTGTAGGCACCGGCCTGAACCACGGGTTCTTCGAAGTCACCGTTGACCAGGAGGTTGCCCTGCACGGCGGTCGTCCTGTCGACGGCCTGCCCCGGAGTGTTGTTCGCCGCAGAGACGGGCAGCGCCAGCGAGGTGAGCGCCACGGCGCATGCGGTTCCGATTCCCCATGTTTTTTTCATTGTGGCAGCCTCTGATGAACGTCGGGACGTTGCGGACTGCGGGTCCTGGCGCTTCTCGGGCGCCGGGGAGCACAGCGCCTTCTAGCACACTCCTGTGTGTCTCGCCACACCGAGGCTGTTCAGGCTCTTCAGGCCCCGGAGGCAGCCGGGCATGCAGGCCCTGGTCTTGGTCGTGCACGTCGCGCTTGCTATCGTGGACACCATATCCAGAGGCCGAACGCGGAGCCGCGCAGAGCCGTTCGTCCATGCTGCCCCGCCTGACTCAACTCCTGCAGACCCGAATGCAGGAATGGCACCTGCGTCCTGGCGGACGATACGGGTTTCCGCATGCGCCGCTCGCGCTTCTGCTCTGCCTCGGGGGCCTGTGGCTCCTGCAGAGCGCGCTCGGTCCCCGCTGGCGCCACATCCTCGATCAGCTGCTGACCGGCGACAGGGGCCTGGATCCCGCGCTGCTGCCGCCGATCCTGATCGGCCTCGGGATGCTCCTCATGGCCGTCGGGCTCCTGCTCCGTTCGCGCCTGGCATGGTTCATCGCCCTGCTGCTGGCCGCGACGGCCGCGATCAGCATGTACTTCGGCGAGCAGGGCCACTCGCGGCTGCTGCTGGCCTATTTCGTCCTGATGCTGGCGCTGCTGGCTTTTGCCTGGCGTCACTTCGACCGCACCAGCGTGACGGCCAGCACACTGTTCGCACTGACGTCTGCCACGATGCTGGTGGTCTATGCGACCTTCGGCACGTTCTACCTGGGCGCCGAATTCAGGCCGCAGGTCACCGATCTCGAGACGGCGTTCTATTTCGCGATGGTCACGATGACCACCGTGGGTTACGGCGACATCACACCGCAGACGCCCGAATCGAGGCTGTTCACGCTGTCGATCATCGTGCTCGGTGTCGCCGTATTCGCGACCTCGCTGACGGCCGTGATCGCGCCCCTGATCACCCGCAGTCTGCGGCGCATCGTCAATCGGACGGAAAAACGCATGCAACGCATCAACCACTTCCTCGTGATCGGCAACACACCGCTCGCACTCAATACGTGGCGCGAGCTCGTGCGCCGCGGCCATCCGGTCACACGCCTGCTGCGCGAACAGCCCGACGCGGCCATCCCCGACGAGGTGGACATGGTGATCGGCGAACCGAGCGACGCCGACGTGCTGCGCAAGGCGGGCGCCGACAAGGCGCGCGCGGTGCTCGCAATGCTCGAGGACGATTCGGAGAACGCCTTCGTCGTACTGGCGGTGCGCGAGCTTGCCGGCACCGCGCGGACCGTCGCGGCGGTCAACGATGCGCACCATCTGGGTCGGGTACGGCTCGTCCAGCCGGACGTGCTGATCGCGCCTCAGATCCTGGGCGGTGAGCTCGCAGCGATGCTGCTCACCGGCGAGGAGGTGACGGCCGATTTCGTGATGAAGCACGTCTTCCAGCAGGCGGGCAACGCGCGCAACGCTTCGGTGCCGAAGCTCTCGGGGTGAGCACGCGGCCGCACAGCAGGTGTGTGGCGGCTAGAGCCCCTTCGTCAGGAAGATCGCGCCTTCGACGCCTGCGCCCATGGCGCCTCCGCTGATGCCACCCGTGGCCTTGATGCCGACGCCGCAGGCGCTGTCGAAGACCAGCTCCACCTTCTCGGAGAGCTTTGCCGGGCCGGGCAGGAGCTTTCCGGTGTCGACGCCGATTCCCACGGTCATCTGGTAGGAGCTGTCGGTCGGGTTGAACTGCGTGGAGCCGACGAGGAGCCCCGCGCCGCCTTCCCAGGCGACGTTTCCGGATGAGTCGCTGCTGAAGCCGCCGCTCATTTCGCCGCCGCCCTGCTTCGAGGTGACGGTCGTCTCACCGGTCTTCAGGTCGCGGGAGGATTCCACGGTGTAGAAACCCTCGACGCCGACCTGTGCCTTGGTCCTGATGTACTCGGTGGCGGCACACTTCGGTGCGGCCGGCGCATCGTACTTGCACCTTGGCTGGAGCGGCGCATCGCTCCTGACGATGTAGGTCTGGTAGTGGACTTTGCGGATGAGTGGACTCTCGAGGTCGAACAACGTGTCGGCCTGGATGACGGGCGGCTGTCCCTTCGCCTGCGTCAGCTTCAGGGTGAACGGCCCGCGCATCCTGGACTTGTCTGCCACCGGGAGGGGTGACCACGGCGTCTGCTTTTCCCATTTGCCGACGTTCAGCCGGTCCATCTTCTCCTCCGGCAGGCCCTGGATCGTCACCGTGCCGTCCGGTGTCACCTGACCGGAGAAGGTCCAGTCTCGATACTGCTTGCCGTCCTTCAGGGTGACGGCCAGGCCGCCCGGCGATGAAACGAAGGCACCGGGTGCCAGCATGGTCATCGGGTTGTTCGCGGATCCCGCCAGGACGTACATGATCCGACCGCGGCCGCTGATGCCGCCTCCCGGTCCGATGTCCATCGTGAACTCGGTGGCGCAGGCGAGCGACTTCATGTTGATCGTCGTCTGTGTCATGCCCTTGCCGAACACCGTGGTGCCATCGCCGTCGATGCCGGAGCTCGCACTCACGACCTTCGCCTGGTAGCGACCGACCCACTCTGGGGGAATCGTCGTCGGCCCGGCGGCCTGCGCAGCGGGCAGGAATAGCAGTGCTGCTGCGGGGATGGCGCTGCATGCGCGCGTCATCGAGGCGCTCATCGGCCGCCCCCTCGGCCGCCTTCGTTGCCCGAGCCGCCGTAACCCTTGCTCCAGGCCCTTGCGTACCAGCGCTGCGCCTCGGTGGCCTTCCCCTCGCTCGCGAGGAGGCGGCCCTGCGCGTAGTCGTACAGACCGTTCTCGGGGGCGAGCGCACGAGCCCGCTCGAGCGCCCTGCCCGCGCAGGCCGCATCGTGGAGCTGCACGCACACGATGCCGAGGCTGCCCCAGGGTGGGTCGAGGTTCGGGTAGTTCTTCGTGACCCATTCAAGGATCGTGCGTGCATCCTGTGCGGACCCGATCTCCTGCAGCACGGCCGAGAGGTTGTGCAGGTAGACGGCGTTCATCGGCTGCAGTACCGAGGCACGCGCGAACGCGTACCAGGCCTCGCGATAGAAGCCCCTCAGGAACAACGACGTGCCGATGGCGTAGTAGGCCTCGGCCTGCCCGCCTTTGTACTTCGGCGCCTGCGCGGAGGCGCGCTGGTCGATCGCCGTGCGCTCCTTTGCATTGCCGAAGGCCTCCGCCACCTTCTGCTGGCGCGCAAGCAGATCGGGAATGGACTCCGGACCGGGTGGCCGCCGGGGCACCTTCGCGAGGAAGGCATCGAGTGCGGTGGGGGTCATCCACATCGACCAGCCGGGACCCTCGCTCAGCATCCTGAAGGGCAGCACCAGGGTATCGGCCGACAGCGTGAACGGACCGGCGACCTTGCCCTGCGCGAGCGTCCTGAAATCGAGAGTGATCGAGTGGCCGCTGACCTGGACGCTGCCGCTGTCCTCGACCGTCTCGCCTGGCTGCACGGCCTTCAGCGCGAAGCTGCCGCCGCGGAAGGTGAGCTCCACGATGGCGCCCGGTTTGGGCACCTTGCCATCGCTGTCCTTCATGAGCCGCCAGGTGCCGGTTGGCGCTGCTGCGTTCGCGGCAAGAGCCGTGCTGGCGAAGGCCACCCCGCAGACGGCCAGCAGCACCGCCAGGATTCTTCTCGTATGCATTGCGCCTCCCCGTCGGGTGCGATTCTAGCCGAGCCCGCGGCCAGACGGACGGGCGTGCGTTTCCCGCACGATCGGCCCCGAATCGCGTATGATTTTTCCGCTCTGCACCGTCTCACGAAGTCATAGAACTCGAATTACAGACATCGATGGTGTCAGACATCGCAGGTCGTCGCGTGGTACCGGGTCTGCCCTGGAGTGTCCGGGTGGCGCTCGCCACGTGGGCCGTCCTCTGGATCGGTCTTCCGGTCGGGTTCGATCTCGTGCCGCCGTCGGACAACATCGAGCAGCTCGTCTGGTCGCAGGGTCTCGAGCTGGGCTATCACAAGCACCCGCCGATGCCCACGTGGATCCTCATTGCGGCGGGGAAGGTCCTGCCCGTCAGCGTGCCCCTGACCTTCGTGCTCGCCATCCTGGGCATTGCGATCGGCTGGTATTTTCTCTGGCGGCTCGCGACCGAGCTGCTGGGTCGCGACGGCGGTCTGGCCGCGGTGCTCGCGACGGCGTGCATCGCGTTCTATGCGCACCGCGGCCACATCTTCAATCACAACACGGTGCTGGTGCCGTTCTGCTATGCCGCGGCCTGGTACTTTCTGCGCGGGGTGCGTTTCGGGCGCCTGCGGGACTGGATCCTGCTCGGTGTGGCTGCAGCCGGCGCGCTGCTGACGAAGTACCAGTTCGGCCTCCTGGTCGTCTGCTTCGCACTGATCGGCGTCTGGCTGCGGCTCTACACGCGACCGGAGGTGGTTCGGGGTGTCCTCATCGCTGCGGGCACCACGCTCGTGCTCCTGCTGCCTCATATCGGGTGGCTCTTCGCGCGCGACTTCCCGCCGTTCCGCTACGCCAGCGAGATGATCTTTGCGCACCTCACGTATCTGCAGCGCCTCAGCGTGACGGGCGGGTTTGTCCTGCAGGAGATGCGCGACGCACTCGTGCCTGTCGCGATGCTGCTGCTTGCGGGCTATGTGAGCCACAGGCTCGCGCGTGGCGCCGGGGCTGCTGCGGGCGAGGCGCACCCTGGCACACCGCAGGCGGACGATGCCGTCTGGATCTGGACGCTCGGCGTGGTCCCGTTCCTGCTGCTGCTGGTTCTCGGGCTCGCTGGAGGCGTCCGGCTCGAGAATCACTGGGGGACGGCGGCGATGCAGTTCATCGCCCTGCCCATCATTTCCGTCCTGACCTCACGCGGGGTGGTACTTCGGCTCGCCGGCGTGCTCGTGGCCTTCTTCGCGACACAGGGCGCGGCGGCGCTGCGGTACGTCGTGGACTCGTCACTCGACAATCGGGCGAGTCTGGATGGGGGTCGCCTCCGTGCCTTCGACCCCGCAGCCCTGTCACATGCGGTCCTGGCCGACTGGCACCGCACGACCTCCGAGCCCCTGCGCTACATCGTGGGTCCGACGGTCATCTCGGGCATGGTCTCCGTCTATTCAGAGGACCACCCACAGGTGCTGATCCGCGGTCAGCCGCGCGCGTCGCCATGGGTGTCGCTCGAGCGGCTGCAGTCCTGCGGCGCGGTGTATATATCGCCCTTGGCGCCCGCGTATCCGGGCACCGTCGCTTTGGAGGGGAACTGGACCGCCGTGGGTTACAGAAGGCCATCCCGTGGCAAGCCGCTGCGGATCGAGTGGATCGTCGTGCCTCCGGACACGCGCTGCGGTGGCCCGCGGCCGCCGGGGCCGCACTGGGCATTGCCGGCCGTGGGACTGCCGGGGAGTGCGCCTCGTGCGAAGTGACCGGAACGATATCGCGGCCCCGGTGACGCCATCGCCCGCGGACGCGCGGACTGCCATGGCACTCCTGAGTGCGGTGGTACCGGTGCACAACGAAGCCCACGGCATTGCGGAATTCCTCCTGACGCTCGCCGCAGCCTTGCGCGGACTGGCCCGGGACTTCGAGATCATCGTCGTGAACGATGGCAGCGAGGACGCGAGCGGCGCGGAAATACTGCGCGTCAGCGCCCAATGCCACGTGCTGTACCTGGAGCTGTCGCGCAATTTCGGGAAGGAGGCGGCGCTCACGGCGGGTCTCGAAGCGGCGCGCGGCGACGGTGTGGTGCTGATCGACGCCGACGGCCAGCATCCGGTCTCGGCGATCGCGGAGATGGTGAAGCTTTGGCGTGCCGGCTATCAGATGGTGTATGGCGTGCGTGGCCCGGCTGCCGGAGAATCCCGCCTTCGCAGGGTTGCGCGCGATGCGTTCTATCGTCTGATGAACCGGGCGAGCCCCGTCAGCCTTCCTCCCAGTGCAGGGGATTTCCGTCTGCTCGACCGGCAGGTCGTCGCGGCGCTCCTGCAGCTCCCCGAGCGCAATCGCTTCATGAAAGGCCTGTATGCGTGGGTGGGTTACCGCGCTGTCGGTTTCACCTTCCAGACGGGCGGGCGCGCGAGTGGCCGCTCTTCGTTTCGCCTGCGCGACCTCGCAGAGCTCGCCCTCACCGGCATCACCGCGTTTTCGAGCCTGCCGCTGCGCATCGCGAGTGTGGCCGGCGTGAGCCTCTCGATCGTGTCACTGCTCTACGGCGTGTACGTCGTGCTCGAGAAACTGATTCACGGGCAAGCGATCCCCGGGTTTGCCACGGTGGCTGCTGCCGTGTTCTTCCTCTCCGGAGTCCAGCTGATTTTTCTCGGAATCATCGGCGAATATGTCGGGCGTGTGTTCACGGAAGTGAAGCGGCGGCCCTGTTATCTGCTGGGGCGCGTGGTCGATTCGCGGGTGGGAGGCGACCCCGGCAGCGGTGCAGGCGCCATGGACTCTTCACCGCTCCATGGTCCGTAGGCTCGCGACTTTCGGCATGGTCGGCATCGCCGCCGCGCTCACACACTTCGCGGTGGCCGCCTCATTGCTGAGGTTTGTGCCGGCGGGTCCCGGAACCGGCCCGGTCTTGCTGGCCAACGCGTGCGGCTTCGTCGTCGCATTCTTTGTCAGTTATCACGGCCAGCGCCGCTGGACGTTCCGCTCGTCGCGCCCGCACGGGCAGAGTCTCCCGCGCTACCTGGCCGTTTCCGTGACCGGCCTCGCGATCAATGAAGCAGTGGTCGCGCTGGTCCTCCGCCAGTTCGCCGTGCTGCCTGTCGTTGCGCTTGCCGCAGGTATTGGCGTCGCGGCGGTGTGGACGTTCGCGGTATCGCGATCCTGGGTATTCAGCACCGCGGAGTCCGCGGGTGCCTAGGCGCATTGCGGTGTGCGCCGATGATTTCGGGGCGACCGCTTCGATCACGGACGCCATCGTCGAGCTGGCGGACGCGGGCCGCATCTCGGCCGTGAGCATCATGGTTCATGGCCCGGATGTCGAGCGCGGCGCGCTTCGGCTCGGCGGTCAACGCCGGCCCGGATGCAGCAGGGGACTCCATTTCACCCTGACCGAGGCACGCGAAGACGCCATGCGCATTCGTCTGCCGGACCTCGCGCTGCGGGCCTGGCTCAGGCTCCTCAGGCCACGGGATCTGCAGCGGATGTGCCGGCGTCAGCTGGATCGCTTCGAACAGCTGACGGGCGCACGGCCGGATTTCGTCGATGGCCATCAGCATGTGCACCAGTTTCCGGTCGTCCGTGATGTCCTCGTCCGTGCGCTCGCCGACCGCTATGGAGGCGGGGTGATGCTGCGCTCCACGCGGCCGGCGAAATATCGCGGCGTCAAGGCGGGCCTGGTCGCTGCGCTCGGCGCGCGGGCGCTCGGGCGTGGTGCAGAGCGCCACGGGCTGAAGACCAACACGGACTTTGCCGGCGGCTACTCGTTTGGCGCGACGGGTCGCTATCGCGAACGCATGCGCGCGTGGCTCTCGGACGTCAGTGAAGGGGGTCTGATCATGTGCCACCCGGGAAAGCCGGGCGACACCACGGATGTCATCGCCGCGGCGCGCCACGAAGAGTATGAGTATCTGCGTTCCGCGCACTGGCTCGCGGATCTTGCCGCGGCGGAGGTCGAACTGAGTCCGTTCGCGTCGTCAGTGACGCCACGACTCGCCTGACACCGGGCGCATCCCCGGCGTCTAGAATCCACGGCTCGACCTGCTCCAGCCGGTGACTACGCATGGGTCGGAAAGTCTTGCTGCCCCATTACGTTCGTGCCTCGCTGCTGCCGCTCTTCGGCGAGGCCGTGGATCGGGTGGAGATCGTGGAGCGATCCTCTATGCGCGACTCCACCGCCGCAGCGTGGCCACGACGCGCCGGCGCCGGATCTATCTCCGGGGCAGCGCAGCGGAGTTCTTCGATGACCCCACGCTGCTCCTGCATGAGTACTTCCACGTCCTGAAGCAGTGGGAACCCGGTCTTCTCACGGTCCGCCACTATTTCCTCGAGTGGCTGCGCCATGGCTACTGGCGCAATCGCTTCGAGATCGAGGCCCGCGACTTTGCCACCGCGCATTTTCTGCACTTCCGCGCGCTGCTGGCGCGCGCGAAATCACGGACCGGGGCGGCGGACGAGTCGCGCCCGGCCTGATCCGCCTCTCGTCCGGATTCGCCGGGGTGCGGTTTGGTGGGCGGTCCGGGGGTCACTACAATACGCCGCCTCATGCGCCATCCCCAGGCATTCGATGTCATCGTCGTCGGTGGCGGCCATGCCGGCACCGAGGCCGCGCTTGCCGCGGCACGCATGGGCGTGCGTGCGCTGCTGCTGACGCAGAGTATCGAGACCCTCGGGGCCATGAGCTGCAATCCGGCGATCGGCGGCATAGGGAAGGGCCAGCTGGTGCGCGAGATCGACGCCCTCGGCGGCGCGATGGCGCATGCCGCCGACCGCGCCGGTATCCAGTTCCGTACGCTGAATGCGAGCAAGGGGCCGGCCGTGCGTGCCACGCGCGCGCAGGCCGATCGCCAGCTCTACCGGCGCGCGATCCGCATGCTGCTCGAGAACCAGCCGAATCTCACGCTCTTCCAGCAGGAGGCGGCTGCGCTCGCCCTCGAAGGCGATCGCGTACGGGGCGTCATCACGGTGAGCGGCATCGTCTTCGAGGCGCCGCAGGTGGTGCTCACCGTCGGCACCTTCCTGCGCGGGCGCATCCATGTCGGGCTCGAGCGCCACGAAGGCGGGCGGGCGGGCGATCCGCCCTCACTGCATCTCGCCGCGCAGCTGCGCGAGCTCGCGCCACGCACCGGGCGCCTCAAGACCGGCACACCCCCGCGCATCGATGGACGCACGCTCGACTGGTCGGTCATGGCCGAGCAGCATTCGGACGAACCGCGCCCGGTGTTCTCCTTCCTCGGGCGCCCCGGCGATCATCCGCGCCAGCGGCCGTGTCACATCACGGCGACGAACGAGCGTACGCACGACATCATCCGCGCCGGCTGCGATCGCTCGCCGCTCTTCACCGGCGTCATCGAGGGCGTCGGACCGCGCTACTGCCCCTCAATCGAGGACAAGGTGGTGCGCTTCGCCGGACGCCGCTCTCATCAGATTTTCGTCGAGCCGGAGGGGCTCGATACCCACGAGATCTACCCGAACGGCATCTCGACGAGCCTGCCCTTCGACGTGCAGTACGAGCTGGTGCGTTCGATCCGTGGTTTCGGGCGCGCGCACATCACGCGGCCGGGTTACGCGATCGAATACGATTATTTCGATCCGCGCGATCTTCGCGGTTCACTCGAGACGCGTACGCTCGCAGGCCTGTATTTCGCTGGACAGATCAACGGCACGACGGGCTACGAGGAGGCGGCCGCGCAGGGCCTCGTTGCCGGCACGAATGCGGCGCTCGCGGCGCGAGGCCGCGAACCCTGGGTGCCGCAGCGCTCCGAAGCCTACATCGGTGTGCTCATCGATGATCTCGTCACGCGAGGTGTGCGCGAGCCTTATCGCATGTTCACGAGTCGCGCCGAGCATCGGCTGCTCCTGCGCGAGGACAACGCGGATCTGCGCCTGACGCCACTCGGCAGGGAACTCGGCCTGGTCGGTGACGAACGCTGGCGCTTCTTCGAGCGCAAGCGCGCGGCCTGCGAGGCGGAATTCGCGCGACTGGCTTCGCGGCGCGTATCCGGCCGTGAGATGCCGCAGGACTGGGTCGGGCGCGTGCTCGGTGGTGCGTCCGCGCGCGATGCCTCTGCGCTCGAGCTGCTCCGGCGTCCGGAAGTCGGGTATCGTGAGCTGGCCGAGCTCATCGGTGGCGCAGAGGAGCCGGACGACGATCGCCTGGCCGTGCAGGTGCGGCTGCAGGTGGAAGTGCGAGCGAAGTATTCAGGCTACATCGAACGCCAGCAGGATGAGATCGACCGTCAGCGTCGCAGCGAAGCACTGCGCCTTCCGGAGGATCTGGACTACTCCCAGGTGGCGGGGTTCTCGCACGAGGTGCGGCAGTGTCTCGCCGCCGCGCGACCGGCGACGCTGGGTCAGGCCGCGCGCATCCCGGGTGTCACGCCGGCGGCGATCTCGATCCTGCTCGTGCACCTGAAGAAGCACGGGCGCGCTGCCTGAGGCGCCCGGCGCTGCATCACGCAGCGGCCGGAGGGCCGTATGCGCCCGCCGCCTGAAGATCGTGACAGAAGCGCTCGGACCAGCGATGGATGTCATTGCGCCGCAGCACTTCGGCCATTTCGCGGTGACGCTCGCGACGCTCGGCAAGCGGCATGTGCAGGGCGGCGCGCAGTGCCTCTGCGATGCCCCTGCGGTCGTAGGGGTTGGCGAGCAGCGCTCCGGTCAGCTCGTGCGCGGCACCGGCGAGCGACGAAAGCACCAGCACCCCCGGATCGTCGGGATCCTGCGCAGCAACGTACTCTTTCGCCACGAGGTTCATGCCGTCGCGTACGGGCGTGATCAGTGCCACGTGCGCAGCACGCAGGAAGCCCATCAGGGTGGCATGCGAGTAGTTGCGGTTCAGGTAGCGCACGGGCGTCCAGTCGGCCGCTGCCAGACGCCCGTTGAGCTTGCCGGTGGCCTGCTCGAGTGCGCGGCGGATCTCTGTGTAGGCCAGCACGTCGGTGCGCGAGAGAGGCGCGATCTGCAGAAGCGTCACGCGACCGTGGCTCTCCGGGTCGTGCTCCAGAAAGTGTTCATAGGCCGCGAAGCGCTGGATCAGGCCCTTGCTGTAATCGAGGCGATCCACGCCGATGATCAGCCTGCGTCCGAGGAGGCTCGCGATCAGCCGCTGCACGGTCTCCTCCTGTACCGTGCGTGCGGCTTCCTGCCGGATGGCGTCGACGTCCACGCCGATGGGATAGGTGCCGACGCTCACCCGGCGCCCGCCGACGTCGAGTCTTCCGTCGTCGCAGCGCACCGCTCCTCCGAAGGCGAGCCTGACGGCCGACACGAAGCTCTGCACGTCGTCGCGGGTCTGCAGGCCGACGAGGTCGTAGCAGCAGAGATCGCGCATCAGCGTCTCGTGGTTGGGCAGTACACGCAGCACCTGCGCGTGCGGAAACGGGATGTGCAGGAAGAACCCGATCGGGCCGCTGAATCCCCGGTCACGCAGGATGCGCGCCAGGGGCATGAGGTGATAGTCATGCACCCAGACGAGGTCACCCGGCCGAAGCAGCTTCAGGAGTTCGGTGGCGAAGCGCGCATTGACGCGCTGGTAGGCCTGGAAATTCTCCTCGTCGTAGGCGAAACGCCCCGGGAAGTAGTGAAACAGCGGCCACAGCGAGGCGTTGCAGTAACCGTTGTAGTAGCGCTCGATGTCCTCCGCGCACAGATCTATCGTGGCATAGCGAATTCCATCGCGGGCCACGATCTCAGGGGCGCGCTCTCCCTCGCCGGCAGCGTTGCCGCTCCAGCCGAACCAGAGTCCTCCCGTGCGGCGCAGGGCCGCGAGCACTCCGACGGCGAGCCCGCCAGGTGCCGCACCGCGGCGCGGTGGCGCGACGCGGTTCGACACGCACACGAGCCTCACGGCCGCACTTCCCGCGCCGCAGCTTCATCGGCGAGCCCGGCAGCAATGTCCTGCAGCCATGCACGCAGTGCGGATGGGCTTGCCAGCCGTGCACGACGGCGCGGCGCCGGACCCGACGCGGAAGTGGCGCTTCCCACCTCGATGGCATGACCCCCGCGTGCCTCGACGCAGGCAAACCCGTCCTCATCCGTGAGGTCGTCGCCGATCATCACGGGAACGCGCCCGGAGAAGGGCGCTTCATCCATGAACTGCGCAATCGCGGTGCCTTTATCGGCCGCCCCGCTCTTGATCTCGACGACGAAACGGCCGGGCTGCAGATGAGCTTCGGGAGGCAGAGCCGCGAGCGCCGCCCGGGCGGCTTCGAGCGCGGCTCCGGCGAGAGCCGGCGCCTGCCGGTAGTGCAGCGCAAGACTGCGGCCCTTGTCTTCGAGAAGCAGTTCCGGGTGGTTTTGGACGGCGGCACTCAGAACGTGTCGCGCGGGCTGGAGCGCACCCGGAGCCAGCCCCGTGAAATGCCAGCGGCCCGCCGCATCGCGCCGTTCGAGGCCATGGATGCCCGCCGCCGGAAACCGGTAGGGAGCAAAGAGCCGGTCGAGCGCGCTGATCGGGCGACCACTGACGAGCGCGAGACCGCCGTCGAATCCGCGCAGGAGCCGGGCGAGCAGCGCGGGCAGTCCCGGTGCAACGACTACGCGGTGAGGTTGCGCGGCAAAGTCGAGCAGCGTGCCGTCTACATCCAGGAAGAGTGCCCAGACGGAAGCCGGGGTCGTGTCGGTAAGATTCTCGATCAATACGGTTACCTCGAACGCCGCATCGAGCGCGGCGGCTCCGGGGAGCCTCAGGCTGTGCAGCCGTGTACGGATTCCGCGGCCACGCTGCGGGTCGAACGGGGACCGGCCGTGCGAGGCCGTCAATCCCGTGACTGCCTCACAGTATGCATAGATCGGCCATGTTGTCGAACGCGCTGGCGCAGTTATCATCACCTGTCACGCAGAGGGACCATACGATGTTCGATATCAGTATCTTTCCAGTCGTCATCCTCATCGCGATCCTCGTGGTCGCGGCGAAGGCCTGGCTGACGGTACCGCAGGGCTATCAGTACACGCTCGAGCGCTTCGGCCGCTTCCGGCGCACCATGGATCCGGGTTTCCACTGGATCGTGCCCTTCTTCGAGCGCATCGGTCGCAAGATGAACATGATGGAGCAGGTGCTGGACGTGCCGCGCCAGGAGGTCATCACGCGCGACAACGCGATGGTCGCGGTGGACGCCGTGGTGTTCTACCAGGTGCTCGACGCGGCCAAGGCCGCCTATGAGGTCGACAACCTGCGCCTGGCGATCGTCAACCTGACGCTGACCAACATCCGCACGGTCGTCGGTGCGCTGGATCTCGACGAGACGCTCTCCAAGCGCGACGAGATCAACCATCGGCTGCTCAAGGTCGTGGACGACGCGACTTCGCCCTGGGGCATCAAGGTGACACGCATCGAGATCAAGGACATCAAGCCGCCCGCGGATCTGGTGGAGTCCATGGCGCGGCAGATGAAGGCCGAGCGCGACAAGCGCGCCAACGTGCTCGAGGCCGAGGGGCTGCGCCAGGCAGCCATCCTCAAGGCCGAAGGCGAGAAGCAGGCCGTGATGCTCGCAGCCGAGGGCCGCAAGGAAGCCGCCTTCCGCGACGCCGAGGCGCGCGAGCGTGCCGCACAGGCTGAAGCGCGTGCCACCGCCATGGTGTCGCAGGCGATCGCCCAGGGTGATGTGCAGGCGATCAACTACTTCGTGGCGCAGAAGTACGTCGAGGCGCTGCGCGACATCGCCCAGTCGCCCAACCAGAAGGTATTCTTCCTGCCGGTCGAGGCGGCGAACGTGATCGGTGCGATCGGCGGCATCGCCGAGCTCGCGAAGGCGGCGATGGAGCGCCAGCAGTCGGCGCCACGGCGATGATGGATTTTCTCGCGCACCTGGAGTGGTGGCACTGGTGGGTGCTCGCGGCCGTGCTCGCGGCGGTCGAGACCTTCATGCCCGGAGCCGTGGCCATCTGGTTCGCCGCTTCCGCGCTGGTCGTCGGTGCGCTGC
Organism: Gammaproteobacteria bacterium; assembly: GCA_016707425.1. Classification (GTDB taxonomy): domain Bacteria; phylum Pseudomonadota; class Gammaproteobacteria; order Steroidobacterales; family Steroidobacteraceae; genus JADJHU01. The sequence goes on along the minus strand of JADJHU010000015.1, from coordinate 430,235 downwards.
TGCTCCTCGTGGCGATTCCCTGGCAGCTGCAGCTCGTGCTCTTCGGGGTGCTCGGAGTGGTGGCGATCCTCGTCTATCGCCGCCACGCGCGGCGCCAGCCGGAAACCTCGGTGCAGCCGGCTCTCAACCGGCGGGGTCTCGAGCACCTCGGCCAGGAGCTCGAGCTCATCGAGCCGATCGAGCACGGCTCCGGCAAAGTGCGGGCGGGGGATACCGTGTGGAAAGTGAGCGGACCCGATGCGCCCGCCGGCGCGCGTGTGCGGGTCACCGGTGCCGACGGCACGGTGCTGCAGGTGGAGCCGGTCCAGCAAGGCCGGGCCTGATCCGGAGAACCCCGTGCCGGCGGCCGTGGCTTGCAGCGCGGCGCGGGTCGCGCTACAAGATTGGCCGGGGAGCGAGGAGGCCGCCATGGTGACAGTCCGGCAGCTGCTCGAAGACAAGGGCCACACGATCCACTCTCTTGGCCCGGAGGAGCCGGTGCGCGCAGCCATCGAGCTCATGGCCCGGCATTACATCGGTGCGATGCTCGTCATGCAGGGGGAATCGCTCGTCGGGATCGTCTCCGAGCGCGACTACGCCCGCAAGGTCGTGCTGCTCGGGCGCTCCTCCAGCGAGACGCCCGTCTGGCAGATCATGACTTCACCCGTCATCACCGTCACACCTGAGCAGACGGTGGACGAATGCATGCGTATCGTCACGGCCAGGCGGGTGCGTCACCTGCCGGTCCTCGACAGGGGTCAGGTGATCGGTGTGGTGTCGATCGGCGACCTGGTGAAGGCCGTGATCGAGGACCAGCAGCGCACCATCGAGCACCTCGAGGCGTACATTCACCGCTGACCGCGGGCGGTGCCGGGGATACACAGGACCCCCGGCACCGTTCGGGTTACTTTGCAGCGTCAGCGACGCACTTCTTCGTGAAGCTCTTCCGGGCGGCCCCGTGCAGCTTCTTTTCCGTCGCCTGGGCTTCGCAGACCTCTTTCGCGGAGGCGACTTTCGCGTCCTTTTCGCATTTCGTGATGAAGCTCGTGCGCGCAGCGCCGGAGAGATGCTTCTCCATCGCCTTCGCTTCACAGGCGGACTCCGCCGCCTGCGCGAGCGTACCTGCGGCTGCGAGTGCGAGTGCCGCGACAAGGAGCAGGTGTTTCATCTGAACCATGCCAGATCTCCTCTCAGTGACGACCGGAGGGGCGTGCGCGCGTGTAGCGCTGCGCCACGTCACCCCAGTTGACGACGTTCCAGAGCGCTTCGAAAAACTTCGCCTTCTCGTTCCGGTACTGGAGATAGTACGCGTGCTCCCACGCATCGAAGACCAGCAGCGGAACCGCACCCTGGGCGGTACTCGACTGGTGGTCGTGCACCTGGAGCGTCAGCAGGCGGGCACCCACCGGTTCCCACGCGAGCATGGCCCATCCTGAGCCCATGATCGTGCTGGCCGCCTGCGTGAGCTGCTGGCGGAAGCCACGGAAGTCGCCGAAGTCCCGCTGAATCCCCTGGAGCAGCTCGCCGGTCGGTTCACCGCCGCCCTTGGGTGAGAGGTTCTCCCAGAAGAGGCTGTGCAGGACGTGACCCGACACGTGAAAGGCCAGCATCCGCTCGAGGGCGCCGACATGGACCGCATCGTTTCCGCGACGCGCCGCATCGAGCTGCTCGAGCACTTTGTTGGCGCCATCGACGTAGGCCTTGTGATGCTTGCCATGGTGGAGCTCGAGTATGGCCGCGGAGACGTGCGGCTCGAGCGCGCCAAAATCGTAGGGCAGGTCGGGAAGGGTGTACTGGGGCATCTGGGCAGACCTCGCGGTGTGAATGACTCTTGGCAGGTGTGTGGGGAAACGCGGCGTCCAGTGTATCGGTTCCGCGCTGCGCTTACTTGCGCCAGAACGCCGGCGTGAAGAGTACCAGCACCGTGAAGATCTCGAGACGCCCGAGGAGCATGGCCGCGGTACAGATCCAGGTCTGCACGTCGGTAAGTGGCGCGTAGGTCATTGCCGGGCCGACCTTGCCGAGCCCCGGGCCCAGGTTGTTGATTTCCGCGACGACGGCGCCCAGCGAGCTCGGGAAATCGAGTCCGGTGAGCAGCAGGCCGAAGGTGAGCGTCGCGATGGTCCAGAAATAGAGAAAGATGAAGGCGAGCACCGAGTGGATGATACGGTCGGGGACGACGTGCCCGGCGATGCGCACCGGGACCACCGCATTCGGGTGCACGAGGAGCTTCAGCTCCCGGATCGCATGGCGCACCAGCAGCAGTGTGCGGAACATCTTGATGCCGCCGCCCGTGGAACCCGTGCTGCACACGATGGAGGACAGCAGCAGCATCCATATCGGCGCGAAACCCGGCCAGAGCTCGAAGTTCTGGGACACGAAGCCGGTGGTGCTCGCCATCGACACGACGTTGAAGGCCGCATGCCGCAGGGCCGTGCCGAAGGCCGGGTAGGTGCCGTTGACCACGAGCAGCACGGTGATGCCCAGCACGCTCGCACCGATGACGACGAACACGGCCTTCGCCTCGGCATCCTGCATGTAGGGCTTCAGGCTCAGGCGTTTCAGCGCCACGAAATGGCGCGCGAAGTTCAGCGAGGCGAGCAGCATCAGCACCGTGAGCACGACCTCGACGGCCGCCGAGTTGAACCAGCCGACGTTCAGATCGTGTGTGGAGAACCCGCCGAGGCCCATCGCGGAGAAGGAGTGACAGATCGCGTCCAGCCAGCTCATGCCGCAGGCGCGCAGCGCCAGGATGCCGACCACGGTGATCACGAAATAGGCAAGCCAGAGCGACTTTGCGGTCTCGGTAATGCGCGGCGTGAGTTTCTCGTCCTTCACCGGCCCTGGCGTCTCGGCCCGGTAGAGCTGCATGCCGCCGACGCCGAGCATGGGGAGGATCGCCACGGCCAGCACGATGATCCCGAGTCCGCCGAACCAGTGCAGGGAGCACCGCCACAGGTTGATCGACGGTGGCAGTGTATCGAGTCCCGTGAGCACGGTCGCGCCCGTGGTCGTGAGGCCGGACACTGTCTCGAAGAAGGCATCCGTGAAAGAGAGACCCGGTAGCACCAGCAGCAGCGGTACGGTCGCCGAGGCCGCCATCAGCGCCCAGGCCAGAGTCACGAGCATGAAGCCGTCACGGGGCTTGAGCTCGCGGGCCCGCCGGCGCGTGGCGAAGGCGAGCCCGAGACCGAACATGACGTTCAGGATCGCGGCGATCAGGAAATCGTAGAACGTTCCGTCGCCGGCGAAGAGCGACCAGCCGAGCGGCAGCAGGTAGAGTGCCCCGAAAGTGGCGAGGATCAGGCCGAGGACATGCGCGACGGCGAGCACGCGCATCTCTCAGCGTGAGCCGTTTCCGAGGAACAGACGGCCGACCTGTTCCACGTGCCGCCGGTCGGCGAGGAAGAGAATGACGTGATCGTCGGCCTGCACGACCGTATCGTGGTGCGCCATGATCACGTCCTCGCCACGCACGACGGCGCCGATGGAGGCGCCTTGCGGAAGCCGCATCTGATCGATGCGTCGCCCGATGACGCGTGAAGTGACGGCATTGCCGTGCACGATTGCCTCGATTGCCTCCGCCGCGCCGCGGCGCAGGGAATGCACCCGCACGACATCGCCGCGGCGCACGTGTGCGAGCAGTGAGCCGATGGTGATGGTCTGCGGCGAGATCGCCACGTCGATGCTGCCGCTTTCCATGAGCTCGGCGTAGGACGGCCTGTTGATGAGCGCCATCACCTTGTGGGCGCCGAGACGCCGGGCGAGCATGGCCGAGAGGATGTTCGCCTCCTCCGAGTTGGTGAGCGCGACGAAGACATCGGTGCTGTCGATGTTCTCCTCGATGAGCAGCTCCTCGTCCGCGGCGTCGCCGTTCAGCACGATCGTGTTCTCGAGGAGCTCGCTCGCGCGGCGAGCCCGGCCGGCGTCGCGCTCGATGAGTTTCACCTGGTTGTTGCGGTCCAGTGCCCGCGCCAGCCGGAAGCCGATGTTGCCGCCGCCCGCGATCACCACGCGCTTCACGGGGTTCTCCTCGCGGCGCATCTCGGTGAGCACACGCCTGATGTCGTCGCGCGCGGCCAGGAAGAACACCTCGTCCCCGTCCTCGATGACGGTTTCGCCCTCAGGGGCGATGCTGCGCCCGCTGCGGTAGATGGCGACGACCCGTGCCTCGCTGCGCGGCATGTGCTCGCGCAGCGTACGCAGCTGCTGACCGACGAGCAGTCCGCCCTTCAGCGCACGGACACCGACGAGGCGCACCCGGCCGTCGGCAAAGTCCAGCACCTGGAGCGCGCCCGGATAGTGGATGAGTCGCTCGACGTACTCCGTCACCAGCTGCTCGGGGCTGATCCAGACGTCCACCGAGAGTGCCTCGTCGCTGAAGAGCTGCGGCCGGCTGGTGTATTCCGCCGAGCGGATGCGTGCGATCTTGGTGGGGGTGCGATAGAGCGTGTACGCCACTTCGCAGGCCATCATGTTCACTTCATCGCTGCTCGTGAGCGCGATGAGGATGTCGGCCTCGGCAGCACCGGCGGCTTCCAGGATCGAGGGATAGGCGGCATTGCCCACCACGGTGCGGATGTCGAGCCGGTCCTGCAGATCGCGCAGGATGTCTTCGTGCACGTCCACGACCGTGACTTCGTTGGCCTCTTCGCGCGAGAGGTGATAGGCAGCGGTGCGTCCCACCTGTCCGGCGCCGAGAATCACGATCTTCATGCCGTGTGCCTGTTATGTGGCCCGTGCCAGTTCGATCTGGTCGCGAAGCGCAAGTGTCGCATGCCGTGCCGCGGCGGCGAAATCCTCTCCCGTGCCGGCATAGAGGATCGCGCGCGAGGAGCTGATGATGAGTCCGCCGCCGCCGGGCGCCTGGCCGTTCGCGAGCACTTCCGCAACGTCCGCACCCTGCGCACCGACGCCGGGTACGAGAAAGGGCATGCTGCCGGTGCAGCTGCGGATCTCGGCGAGCTCGCGGGGATAGGTCGCGCCTACGACCAGAAGACAGTTTCCGCGTGCATTCCATTCGGTGGCGACGCGCTCGGCGACGATGCGGTAGAGCCTGCGACCGCCGATCTCGAGATCCTGGAGCTCGCGTGCGCCCGGATTCGAGGTGCGGCAGAGCACGACGACGCCCTTGTCGGCATGCGCCAGGAAGGGCTCGACCGAATCGTGCCCGAGATAGGGATTCACGGTGACGGCATCGGCGCGGTAGCGCTCGAAGGCCTCCCGCGCATAACGCCCGGCCGTGCTGCCGATGTCGCCGCGCTTGGCGTCCAGGATCACGGGCACGGAGGGTGCGTGTTCCTGGATGTAGCCAATGAGCTCCTCGAGCTGCTCCTCGGCGCGCTCCGCGGCGAAGTGCGCGATCTGCGGCTTGTAGGCACAGACGAGATCGCAGGTGGCATCCACGATGGCGCGGCTGAACTCCAGTATCGCGCGCGGCCGACCGCGCAGATGCACGGGGAAGCGTGCCGGCTCCGGATCGAGCCCGACGCAGACCAGCGAGCCGTGCGCCGTGGCGGAGGCGCGCAGCAGCTCGAAGAAGCGTCTCGGTGCGGGCGCCCTGGCGGTCACCGCAGGGGCTCCAGGTTCGCGTACTGCAGCATCAGCCACTTCGTGCCCTGCTGCTCGAAGCTCACCTGTACACGGGCATGCGCGCCCTGGCCTTCCACGTTCAGCACCACGCCCTCGCCGAACTGGCCATGGCGCACGCGCGCGCCGAGCCGCATGCCGCCCGGCGCCGTTTCCGCCGGTGCCCTGAAGCGGCCGGCGGCCACGGGTCGCGCGACGTGCAGCCTGGCCCGGACTTCCTCGAGGAGGTCTTCGGGGATTTCCCGGATGAAGCGCGAGGCCTGACCGTAGGTGTCCACGCCGTGCAGGCGTCGCTGCTCGGCGAAGCTCAGGAAGAGGCAGCGCATGGCGCGCGTCATGCCCACGTAGCAGAGGCGGCGTTCTTCTTCGAGACCGTCGAGCTCGTTGAGCGAGCGCTGATGGGGAAAGAGGCCGTCCTCCATGCCGCAGAGAAATACCACGGGAAATTCGAGCCCCTTGGCGGTGTGCAGCGTCATCATCTGCACGCAGTCCTCCCAGGCATCGGCCTGACCCTCGCCGGACTCAAGGACGGCATGCGCGAGGAAGGCCTCGAGTGGGGACATCTCCTCTGCGTCGCCCTCGGGCGCAAGGCCGCGCGCGGCGCTCACGAGCTCCTCGAGGTTCTCTGCGCGTGCCTCGCCCCGGTCGGCCTTCTCGCGCCGATGGTGCCCGAGGAGTCCGCTGCCCTGCAGGACATGATCGATCTGCTCGTGCAACGGCAGATTTGCGATTTCGTGTGCGAGACGCCCGATCAGCGCGAGGAAGCCGTGCACGGCGGTCCCTGCCCTGGCGCCGAGTGCATCCGCGCCCGGGCCCGTGCCGGCTCCCGGCACACACCCGGAGGCGGCCTGCCAGAGCGAAGTGCCCGTGTGTCTCGCGCGCTCGCGGAGCACCTCCAGACTCTTTGCACCGATGCCCCGCACCGGGAGATTCACCACGCGTTCGAAGGAGGCATCGTCGTGACGGTTGGTGATCAGCCGGAGATAGGCGAGAGCGTCCTTGATCTCGGCGCGCTCGAAGAATCTCAGACCGCCATAGACGCGGTAGGGGATGCGCGCCGAGAGGAACAGCTCCTCGAAGACGCGCGACTGGGCGTTCGACCGATACAGGATGGCGATGTCGCGCCGCGCGCCGCCCCGGCCGGTCCAGTCGCGGATGCGGTTCAGCACGAACTCGGCCTCGTCGCGTTCGTTGAAGGCCGCATAGAGCCGGATCGGCTCGCCGTCGGCTCCGCTCGTCCAGAGATTCTTGCCGAGCCGCCCGGTGTTGTGGGCGATGAGCGCATTGGCCGCGGCCAGGATGTTGCCGGTCGAGCGGTAGTTCTGCTCGAGCTTGAAGACCTTCGTGTCCGGGAAGTCCCGCATGAACTGCTGGACGTTCTCGACGCGCGCACCGCGCCAGCGATAGATGGACTGATCGTCGTCCGCGACCACGAAGGGCGCGCCGCTGCTGCCGACCAGCAACCTCACCCACGCATACTGGATGGTGTTCGTGTCCTGAAACTCGTCGATCAGCACGTGGCGGAAGCGGCTGCGGTAGTGCCCGAGAAGTCCGGGATCGTCGCGCCAGAGCTCCCAGGTGCGCAGCAGGAGCTCCGCGAAATCGACCACGCCGGCGCGCGTGCAGGCGTCCTCGTATTGCGCATATAGGCGGATGAGCTGCTGGCGCGTCGGGTCGCCGCCATCCTTCAGCGTCTTCGCGCGCCGTCCCTCGTCCTTGTTCGAGTTGATGAACCACTGCACTTCGCGCGGCACCCAGCGCGATTCGTCGAGGTTCTGCGCCTTGAGGACCTTGCGGACGAGGCGCAGCTGGTCCTCCTGGTCGAGGATCTGGAAACCCTGCACCAGCCCCGCTTCCCGCCAGTGTCTGCGCAGCAGCCGGTGCGCAATGCCATGGAAGGTGCCGATCCACATCGCCGAGCCCGCAATGCCGAGCAGACCCTCGATCCGCCCGCGCATTTCCGCGGCCGCCTTGTTGGTGAAGGTGACGGCGAGGACGCTCTGCGGTGCGACGCCCTCGACCTGCACGAGCCAGGCAAAGCGGTGTGTGAGCACGCGTGTCTTGCCGCTGCCGGCGCCAGCGAGCACGAGCATCGGCCCGACGGGCGCGGTGACGGCCTCACGCTGCGCGTCGTTCAGGGAGTCGAGGATCGGGGACACGTCCATGAGGGCGCGGATTCTAGCCGACCGCGGGCTCTCGGACCGGTCAGCGGGAGTCCCGGAGCGATTCCTCCGCAAAGCCGAGCAGCGTGCCGATGAGCACCAGGAGAAGCGGCCCGAGGAACAGTCCGATGAAGCCGAAGGCGGCGACACCGCCGATCGCGCCCACGAAGACCGCAAGTGCCGGTACCTCGGTCTGGCGGGCGACCAGCACGGGTCGCAGCAGATTGTCCAGCAGACCGACGCCGCCCGCCCAGGCGCCGAGGAAGATCGCGGCGCCCCAGCGCTGCGCAACGAGGAGCCACAGGATCGCCGGCACCATGACGATGCCGGTGCCCACAGAGGGAATGAAGGCGGCGAGCGCCGCCAGCACCCCGAACACCACCGGAGCCTTCAGGCCCACGAGTGCCCAGCCGATGCCGACCAGCAGTCCCTGCACGAGTGCGGTGAGCCCGCTGCCATAGACGACTGCACGGGTCACCTTGCCGAGCTGTATGAGGAGCCCCTGGCGGCGCGTGGCTTCCAGTGGCACGAAGCGCAGCGCGCGCTCGAGCATCGCGCGCCCGTCGCGGAGAAAGAAGAACAGCAGGAAGAGCATCACCACGAAGCCGAAGATGGTCCCGACGGCTCCCATGAACAGGTTGCTGCCCAGGGCCGCCGCCGCCTTGAGGACCTTCTCGGCTCCGCTCACGACCCAGCCCTGTACCTGCTCGGCAGTGATGTCGAGGCTGGCCGGCACCAGCGAGCGCAGCCGCCCGAGCGCAGGGATACGCTCCAGGTCCTGGATCATGGGCAGATGGAAGTTCTGGCTCGCGACCCGCAGGTACGCCACCAGGTCCCCCACCTGGGAGGCGAAGGCGACGCCGAGCGACACCAGGGGGCCGAGGATCACGAAGGGCGTGAGGATCGTCAGCAGCCCGGCCGAAGCGCTGGCATGCCCGCGCAGGCGCGCGGTGAGCCAGTGATGCAGCGGAAAGAGAAGGAAGGCGAGGAAGGCGGCCCACGCGAGCGCTGACCAGAGGGGTGCGAGCATCCGCAGCAGCGCCAGCGTGAGGAGCGCGATCGTGACGAGCAGAAACGCGAGGCGATAGCGCGGATCGTGCCGCAGATCGGGGGATGTCATGCGGAGGTCTCCGGGTGGGCCGTGGTATTCTGAGGCTTGTCCGCGCGCCGGGCCATTCGGGCCGCGCGAACGGGCCTGGGGTCGGGGATGCTGACGCTCTACGACAATCTCGATTCCGGCAACGGCTACAAGGTCCGGCTGCTGCTGTCCCTGCTCGGCCAGCCTTATCGCTGGGTGGAGCTCGACCTCGAGCGCGGCGAGACGCGCACGCCGCAGTTTCTCGCGAAGAACCCCAACGGGCGCGTGCCCGTGCTCGAACTCGAGGACGGCAGCTGTCTCGCGGAGTCCGACGCGATCCTCTGGTATCTCGCCGAAGGCACGCCTTTCGTGCCGGAGGATCGGCTGGCGCGCGCGCAGGTGTTGCAATGGATGTTCTTCGAGCAGTACAGCCATGAGCCGTACGTGGCGACGTCACGCTACATCCTGAGGCATCTGCCGCCCGATCACCCGCGACGCACCGAGCTGCCGCAGCGCCTGGAACGCGCGCGCGCAGCGCTCGAGGTCATGGAGCGACACCTCGAGTGGCGTCGCTGGTTCGTGGCCGACCGCTACACCGTCGCCGACATCGCCCTCTACGCCAATACCCACGTGGCCCATGAAGCTTCTCTCGACCTCGAGCCCTGGCCGAAGGTGCGCGCCTGGCTCGAGCGCGTGGCGGGCGAGCCGCGACACGTGCCGCTCACGACGCGCCCCGGCTGAGCACGATCGCGTCCCGGCGTGCGGGGCACCGGCTCGGGCAGCCGATTACCAGCGATTGCGCAGCTCGCGAAGCGCGAGGAACACCGCCTTCGGATCGGGCTCTTCGCCGAGCTCCGGGAACGCTTCGCGGAGTCGCGCCGCGATCTGTGGGCTCTGCAGGCGGAAGAACACGTTGATGAGTTTCTCCTCGGCGAGCGTGGTCACCGGAGCCCCGGCTCCATCCTGGCCGCGCGTGCCCGCGAGGAACTCCGCTGCGCGGGCATTGCCGGGCTCGCGATCCAGCGTGAATCCGAGATTGTTCGCCAGGTATTCATGGCCCGGATAGACGCGCGTCGTCTCGGGCAGCCGCGCGAGTTGGCCGACGAAGGTCTCATAGAGCAGCTCCGGCTGCCCGCCGTTGTGACAGTTGCCGGCGCCGGCGTTGAAGAGCGTGTCGCCGGAGAAGAGTGCCGGCTGATCGCTGTGCGCGAAGAGGCAGATGTGGGCCAGGGTATGCCCAGGGGTGTCCAGGCACTCGAGCTCGACCGTGTGGCCGATGCGGATCACCTCACCCGCCGCGAGCCCCCGATCCACGCCCCCGATGCGTGCTGCGGCACCCGCGTGCGCCAGGACCCGGGCACCCGTGGCGCCCACGAGTCCGGCGTTGCCGCCGGTGTGGTCGAGGTGCTCGTGGGTGTTCAGGATCTGCGTGATCCGCCAGCCCCGGTGGCGCGCGGCCTCCAGGCAGAGGCGCCATTCGAGAGGGTCGATCGCCAGTGCCTCGCCGGTCTCCTGGCAGGCGATCAGGTAGTGGAAATTGCGCCACGGGTTGGCGGCCCAGATTCGCTCGATCAGCATGGCGACCTCGGATCAGACTTTGCGCATAATGCGCGAGAGCCACCCGCAGGTCGACCGATGCAGCTTCGAGTAGTCCCCGTCACGCCCTTCCAGCAGAACTGTGCGGTGCTCTGGTGCGAGACGACGCGCCGTGCCGCCGTCGTCGACCCCGGCGGTGATCTCGACGACGTACTCGCCGTGGTGTCGGAGGAGGGGCTCGAGCTCGAGAAGATCCTGCTGACGCATGCCCACATCGACCATGCCGCCGGTACCGCTGAGCTCGCGCGGCGTTGTGGCGTTCCCATCGAGGGACCTCACTTGGGCGACCGTCCGTTGATCGAGGGACTGCCCGCGCAGGCCCGGATGTTCGGATTCCAGACGGCCGGGCGTTTCGAGCCGAACCGCTGGCTGGAGCAGGGCGACGAGGTCACGGTCGGCAACGTCCGGCTCGCGGTGCGTCACTGCCCCGGGCATACGCCAGGGCATGTCGCGTACTTCCACGAACCGGGACGCTTTGCGATCGTGGGTGACGTGCTCTTCCAGGGTTCGATCGGCCGTACCGATCTGCCTGGCGGGGATCACGACACCCTGATCCGCTCCATCCGCGAGAACCTCTTTCCGCTCGGGGACGACGTGCGTTTCCTGCCGGGCCACGGGCCGATGTCGACCTTCGGCGAGGAGCGGCGTCACAACCCCTTCGTGGCCGACCGGCTCTTCCAGAGTCGCTGAGAGCCGGGCCGCTGAGAGCGGGTCAGCGCAGGGTGCGAAGGGGCAGCCCCTCGCGAAGCGTGCGGTTCAGCCACAGGGTCGCCAGGAGGAGCAGGGCGGCTCCCGCGTTGTGAGCGGTCGCGAGCCACAGTGGAAAGCCCTGCCAGATCATGAATATGCCGATGCCGACCTGCAGCGTGAGTGCCGCAAGCACCGCGCGGGCGGCGCTGTGCGTCCCGGGCGCCGAGGCTTTCGGGCCGGCGCGCAGCGCAACGAGCGCCGCGAGCGCGAGCGCGAGGGTGGCCACGAGGGCGCCGAGGCGGTGCGTGAAATGAATGGCCACCCGCGCCGGTGTGTCGAGCACGCCGCCTTCATAGTTGATGCCCAGGCCGCGCCAGAGCACGAAGGCGTCGCGGTAGTCGGTCACCGGAAGCCACGCGTTATGGCACTTGGGAAAATCAGGACAGGCGAACGCCGCGTAGTTGCTGCTCGTCCAGCCTCCGAGAGCGATCTGCACAGCGAGCGCGAGGAGGCCTGCGAGCGCGAGGCGCCGCGCGGCCGTGAGCGGCGCGCCCGCCCGCACGACCGTGGTGGCCTGTGCAGCCAGCGTCTGCTCATGCTCTCCTGATGGCCATCGCGGCCGCAGGCTGAGGGCAAGCCACCACAGCAGCGCGAGCGTCGTCAGCCCGAAGACCAGGTGCAGGGTGACGATCAGCGGTTTCAGCTGCCAGGTGACCGTGAGCATGCCGAGGATGCCCTGGAACACGATGGTGGCCAGCAGCAGCAGCGTATAACCGACGCTCACGCGCCTCATTCGCCGGGCGCGGATCGCCAGCACGGCGATGGCGACGACGATCAGGCCGAGGGTGCTCGCGGCATAGCGGTGGATCATTTCGCGCCAGGCCTTGCCCACGTCGAGCGGCGCGCCCGGCCAGGCGGCGACCGAGTGCGGGTTGGCCTCGGCTCCGAGCGGCGTGATGTGGCCGTAGCAGCCCGGCCAGTCAGGGCAGCCGAGCCCTGCCGCGGTGAGGCGCACGTAGGCGCCCAGCACGACCACGCCGAAGCAGAGCAGCGCGCCAGCGAGCGCAAGGCGACGGATCCAGAGTACGGCATTCATTCGATCGGTCCTGGTTGCATGTGCTGGCCGATTCGAAGTGCGGCATCAGTCCCGGCCTGGAGGCCCGCATTCTGCTGTTCGCGCGGATCGAAGTACAGCCGGGAGATGATCTGGAGCGCGGCCCGATCGGCTGCGGCTTCCAGTTCCCGCGTGCTGACCCCGGCCGGCAGTGTCATCAGCGGCGGCAGGGAAAAGTGGGCCGTGAGCGTCCGCACATTGGCGTCGACCCAGCCCATCGCCGGGTCGATCTGATTCGCAACCCAGCCCGCCATGGATACTTTGCGCGCGGCCAGCGCCTCGTGCGTGAGCAGGGCATGATTCAGGCATCCGAGCCGCAGGCCCACGACCAGCAGCACGGGCAGGCCGAAATCCCGGGCGATGTCGGCCATGGTCTCCTGCTCTCCCGTGGGCGCGAGCCAGCCGCCCGCTCCTTCGACCAGCATGAAGTGCCCCGCCGCGCGCAGCGTCTCGAAGCGGGCACGTATCAAGGCGTGCTCGATGCGCACGCCCTCTTCAGCGGCGGCGATGTGCGGCGAGGCGGCGAGCGTCAGGCAATAGGGATTCACCTGTTCGTAGGGCACATTCGCCTCGCCGGCAGCGGCGATCAGCGCCAGCGCATCGTCGTTTCGCGGACCCTCGGCCGTTCGCACGGCACCGGCGGCGACCGGCTTCATGACCCGTACGCGCAGACCGTGCGCCTTCAGCGCACGCGCGAGCGCGACGGTGACGAGTGTCTTGCCGACGCCGGTGTCCGTTCCGGTGACGAACAGCCCCTGAGGGTGGCTCATCGCTCCTCCCGGCGGCGGATGGACCCGACCGGGATGTGGACGTCCCCGCCAGCCCGTGCCGCAGCGCCCGTGTCGGCCTGCCGGGCGGCCCAGGCGACCGCGTGGATCACCTCGAAGGTGGCCGGGAGCCTGCCCTGGCGACGCAGACCCTCGTAGGCATCCTGCATCGCCCGCAGCCGGCCGCGCCCGGTGAGTCCGGGCGCCCGTCGCTCGCTCGCGTTGCGTGCGCCGATTCCCTGCAGTTCGCGCATGAGGTCGAGCACCGTGTCGTATTCGAGCACATGCCGGTCGACATCGAGTACGGGCCGGGAGAAGCCGGATCGCAGGAGCTGGTCGCCGACGACATGCACATCGGGGAAGCGATGCACGTGCTCGTGCTGATCCGCCCCGGCCCAGGCCGCTCTGAGCTCGGCGAGCGTGTCGGGCCCGAACGAGCTCAGCAGCAGCAGTCCTCCCGGGCTCAGCACGCGGCGGATCTCCTTCAGCGCGGCCGGCAGCTCGTCGCACCATTGCAGCATGAGGTTCGTGAATACGAGATCGACGCTCGCGGTGCGCAGCGGCAGCTGGCGTGCATCGGCGCAGAGGCGTTCGAAGCGACGGAACGGGCGCGACCGGCGGCGCGCCTCGTGCAGCATGCCGGGCGCGACATCGAGAGCGACCACCAGGGCGCGCGGATAGCGGCGCTTCAGCTCGCGAGCGCCCTGGCCCGTGCCCGCACCGAGGTCGAGCACCGCCTGCGGCGTCAGCGGCAGATCCTGCAGCCGCTCGAGCAGCTCCGCGCGCACGATGGCCTGCAGGCGTGCGGAGGCGTCGTAGCTCGCGCCCGCCCGGTCGAAGGCGCGGCGCAGCGCGCGGCGGTTCAGCCGGAAGTCCGCATCCGCGGGCGCAGACGTGCTCAGGACCCCTCCCCGAGAAATGCGCGCAGCTGCGTGGCGACCCACTCGGGATGCGAGAGGAAGGGCGCGTGGGCGCCTCGGCGCAGCTCCAGATAGCGGCCGTGCGGGAGCGCACTCGCCAGCGCGCGGCTCGCCGCCGGAGGCGCGATCCGGTCATGCTGACCGGCGAGCACCAGCGTCGGCTGCCTGATGGTGCCGAGCTCGGCGCGGAGGTCCGCCGTGCGCAGGATCGAGAGCCCGGCGGCGAGCGCCGCATCGGCCGCCAGCCCGTGCTCGAGGAGCGCCTTGCGCAGTGCCGCGAGCACCTGCCCGGCGCCTGCGCTGCCGCGTGTCTGCAGGTCCAGGAAGTCCGCCACGGTGCCTGGAGCGTCCTCTTCGAGGCGGGCTGCAAAATCTTCGAGCACGCTCGGTGCCAGAGCGTCCGGCCAGCTTGCGTCCGCGACGAATCGCGGCGTGGTGGCGATCAGGACGAGCCGTGTGACGCGCTGCGGCCAGAGACTCGCGATGCGCAGCGCAATCTGTCCGCCGAGCGACCAGCCGAGCAGCGTGCAGCGCGGTGGCAGAATCGCCGCGATGAGCTCGGCCTGCTGCTCGAGCGTGCCTTCGTTCCTGGCGAAGCGCCAGGGGCTTTGGCCGTGTCCCGGGAGATCGACGGCGAGCGTGCGGCACTCCGGCGCGAGCTGTCGTGCGAGTCCGTCCCAGACGCGGAGGTTCAGGCCCCAGCCGTGCAGCAGCACGAGCGGTGCGCCCGAGCCCCTCTCCTCGATATGCAGCGTGGTCTCTGCCTGCCGGGCGTGTGTGCGGCTCACGAGTGGCCCTCGCGCAGGGCGCGCTTCAGTGCCTCCACGAGCGCATCGACCTGTGCATCCTCGTGTGCGGCCGAGAGCGTCACGCGCAGACGCGCACTGCCCCGCGGCACGGTCGGCGGCCGGATTGCCGCAACCCAGAACCCCGCACGCTCGAGAGCGGCGCTCGCGGCCAGCGCCCGCTCCGGCGAGCCGAGCACGAGCGGCTGGATCGGCGTTTCGGAGGCCGCAAGCGGCAGGCCTTCCGCGTGCGCGGCAGCGCGGAAGCGTGCGATGAGGCTGTGCAGCCGTTCCCGCCGCCAGTGCTCCCGCACCGCAAGCTCGAGTGCCGAGCAGGTCGCCGCGGCGAGGGCCGGGGGCATCGCGGTCGTGAATACAGCAGTGCGCGCCCGCTGGATCAGATACTCGATGAGCTCGGCGCTGCCCGCGACGAAGGCTCCGAAGGTACCGAGCGCCTTGCCGAGCGTGCCGATCAGTACCGGCACATCGTGTGCATCGAGTCCGAGATGCTCGAGCGTGCCGCTGCCGCTGGAACCGAGCACGCCGAGGCCGTGGGCGTCGTCGACCAGGAGCCACGCGCCGCGTGCGCGGGCATGCACCGCGAGCTCGGGCAGCGGCGCGAGATCGCCATCCATGCTGAAGACGCCGTCGGTCGCGAGCAGTGCCGTGCCGCCTGATGAGCTCTGCAGCGCAGTCGCCGCACTCGTGGCATCCCCATGCGCATAGCGGCGCAGCCGCGCGCCCGAGAGACGTGCGGCATCGATCAGCGAAGCGTGATCGAGCCGGTCTTCGACCAGCAGGTCGCCGCGCCCGACGAGCGCCTCGACGACGCCGAGATTCGCCATGTAGCCGGTCGAGAAGAGCAGCGCCCGCTCGCGCCCGGTCCAGGCCGCGAGGGCTTCCTCCAGCCGCGCATGTTCACGGCTGTGGCCGCTCACGAGATGCGAGGCGCCGCTGCCGGTGCCCCATCGCTTCGAGGCGCTTCGCAGCGCCGCGCTCACGTCCGGGTGCTGCGCGAGGCCGAGATAGTCGTTGCTGCAGAAGTTGACCAGGCATCGTCCGTCGATGATCGCCGTCGTGCCCGGCCCTGGTCTCACCTCGACGGTGCGGCGACGGCGGTGCAGCCCTTCGGCCTCGAGTCGCCCGAGTTCCGCGCGCAACGCCCCGGCATCAGGCCGCATGCGTGGCCGGAGCCTGCGCTCTCAGGCCGAGCCGTTCGAGCAGCGTCCGGTCGCGCTCGACGTCGGGATTGCCGGTCGTGAGGAGTTTCTCGCCGTAGAAGATCGAGTTCGCGCCGGCGAGAAAGCACAGCGCCTGCAGCTCGTCGGACATCGTCTCGCGCCCCGCCGAGAGCCGCACCTGCGAGCGGGGCATGAGAATGCGTGCCACGGCAATCGTGCGCACGAAGTCGAAGGGATCGACCGGCGGGGCGCCGTGCAGCGGTGTTCCGGGCACCTGCACGAGCTGGTTGATGGGCACGCTCTCTGGGTGGCGCGGCAGGTTTGCAAGCGTCTGCAGCATGCGAGCGCGGTCACGCACGCTCTCGCCCATGCCCACGATGCCGCCGCAGCAGACACTGATGCCCGCCTCACGGACGGCCTCGAGGGTGTCGAGCCGGTCCTGGTAGCTGCGCGTGGTGACGATCTCGGAATAGAACTCCTCCGAGGTGTCGAGGTTGTGGTTGTAATAGTCGAGTCCCGCATCCTTGAGCTCGCGGGCCTGGGCCGGGGTGAGCATCCCGAGCGTCGCGCAGGTCTCGAGCCCCAGGGCATGCACGTCGCGGATCATCGCCACGATGGTTTCCATGTCCCGCTTCTTCGGTGAGCGCCATGCCGCACCCATGCAGAAGCGCGTGGCCCCCGCGTTCCGCGCAGCCGCGGCCCGCTCACGGACGGTATCCACCGCCAGCAGCTGCTCGCGCTCGAGTCCCGTGTCGTGGCGCACGCTCTGCGGGCAGTAGGCGCAGTCCTCGGGACAGGCGCCGGTCTTCACCGAGAGCAGGGTGCTCATCTGCACGGTGTTCGGCTCGTGGCAGGCGCGATGGACCTGCTGGGCTTCGAACAGCAGATCGGCAAAGGGTCGGGCGAACAGGGCCTCGACCTCGGCGAGCGACCAGTCGTGGCGGACGGCAGGCGATGAGCTCATGGGATTCTGGATATTCACAGTAGTTAGTGCGCTCGGCAGGCGCCCGTGGGCGCTGCCATGCTGCGCGCATGTTCGGGAGCAGGCCCTCGAGTGTCAACCGCGGTGCATCATCGGTGTCGACACCTGGCCAGAAGGTGATCAGCGCCCGGCTGCGCCCGGGGGCCTGGGCACGCGGCTGGGACCGCCTCCTGGCCGCCACACTGCTGCCGCCGACCTGCACGCTCTGTGGCGCGCAGGATCTTCCAGGGCCCGCCGACCTCTGCGGTCATTGTGCCGAGGCACTGCCGCGGCTGCGCAATGCCTGCCCGCGCTGCGCGCTCCCCTCCGGGGCGTTCCTCGAGGCGGGCACCGCTTCACTCTGCCCACGCTGCCGGCGCCGGCCTCCCGAATTCGACACCGCCCTCGTGCCCTTCGAATACGCCTGGCCTGTCGATCGCCTGGTGCGCGGGCTCAAGTTCCACGGACGGCGACCCTTTGCCCGCGTGCTCGGCATGGAACTCGCGGCGGCACGCCAGGCCCTTGGCCCCCCGTGGCCCGAGTGCGTCGTGCCACTGCCCCTGCATCCGCGCCGCTTCCGTGAGCGGGGCTTCAACCAGGCGGAGGAGATCGCGCGGTACGCCGCGCGAACCCTGGGCCTGCCGCTCGCGGCTCGTGTGCTCGAGCGCGCGCTGCCCACGCGCGAGCAGACGGGGCTCTCGGCGGCCGAGCGCCGCCGCAACGTCCGTCACGCCTTCCGCGTGCGCCGGCCGCTCTCGGGCCAGCGCGTGGCCCTGATCGACGATGTGCTCACCACGGGAAGCACGGCCATGGAAGCCGCCAGGGCGCTGAAGGCGGGCGGGGCGTGCACGGTCGAGCTCTGGGCTGCGGCCCGCACGGTGCTTCCTCCCGCGGACGGAGCCGCTCAGGAGTGCAGTGAATACTCGAGTACGAGACCCGCGAAGATCGCCAGGCCGACGTAGTGGTTGCTCCCATAGGCACGGAGGCACGCCTCAGGTTCGCGACGGCGGATGAGCCACTGCTGCCAGGCGAACAGCGCCGCGGCCGCGATGAGGCCGAAGTCGTACCAGTGGCCGAAGCGCATGGTGCGGCCGACGAGCAGCAGGGCGAAGAGCGCGGCGAGTTGCATCACGGCGATGAGGAACCGGTCCATGTCCGCGAACAGGATCGCGCTCGACTTCACACCGATCCTGAGATCGTCTTCGCGATCGACCATCGCATGGATCGTTCCCCAGGCGGCGGCCCAGAGGATGCCCGCGAAGAAGAGCAGCCAGGCCACGCGCGGCACGGTGCCGGTCTGGGCCGCGAAGGCCATGGGCACACCCCAGCTGAAGGCGATGGCCAGATGGAACTGCGGCAGCGGAAAGAAGCGCTTGAGGAACGGAGCGCTCACCGCCAGCGCCGCGCCGACCACGGACATGCGCACCGTGAGCGTATCCAGGTGCATCACGAGCCAGAGTGCCACGGCGAGCAGCAGCGCAGAGAGTGCCAGGGCCTCCAGAGGGCCGACGTGCCGTGCCGCGAGAGGTCGGCCCCGTGTGCGCCTGACCGCGGGATCGACATCCCGGTCGGCAAAGTCGTTGATGACGCTGCCGGCGGCGTGCATCACGAGCGCACCCAGCACGAACACGACGAAGACCCGGCCGCGCGGATGTGCATCGCCCGCGATCCACAGGGCGGCGAGCACCGGCCACAGGAGCAGCAGGCTGCTGACCGGCCGGTCGAGGCGCATGAGCATCGCGTACTGCCCGAGCCGCCGGCCCTGGCGGCGCATTGCGGTCAGTGCATGGCTGCCGGCCGGGGTGGGTTCGAGCCCGGAGGAGTCCCGTGCCTGGTTCATGCAGAGTCCTCCACTCAGCCAATGCGACCGTACTGCCCGCTGGCACCGATCCAGCGGGCGGTGAGTGGTGCGATGTTATCGGGATATGCGGAGAGCATCCGCTCGGCGGCCTGCTGTACGTGCGGCAGGAGGTCCGCATCCCGCAGCAGGTTGGCCACCCGAAGCTGCGCGAGACCGGTCTGGCGCGTGCCGAGCAGCTCGCCCGGGCCGCGCAGCTCGAGATCGCGCCGCGCGATCTCGAAGCCATCGCTGGTCTGGCGGATCGCGGTGAGCCGTTCGCGCGCCACCTCCGAGAGGGGCGGGCGATAGAGGAGCACGCAGCTGCTCTCGAGCGCGCCGCGCCCGACACGACCGCGCAGCTGGTGGAGCTGCGCGAGACCCATGTGCTCGGCGTTCTCGATGATCATCAGGGTGGCGTTCGGAACGTCCACGCCGACCTCGATCACCGTGGTGGCGACCAGCAGCTGCAGACGGCCTTCTTTGAAGGCGAGCATGGCCTCGTGCTTCTTCGCCGCCGGCATGCGCCCGTGCACGAGCCCGATCTGCACCCCGGGAAGCGCCCCGGCGAGGGTCGACGCGGTTTCCTCCGCGGCCTGCCGCCGCAACTCTTCGGATTCCTCGATGAGGGGGCAGACCCAGTAGACCTGGCGGCCGGCGCGGCAGGCCTCGCCGATGCGTGCCACGATTTCCTCGCGCCGCTGCTCCGGGAGCACCACCGTGCGTACCGGCGTGCGGCCGGGCGGCAGCTCGTCGATCACGGACACATCGAGATCGGCATGGGCCGTCATGGCGAGCGTCCGCGGGATCGGCGTGGCGGTCATGATGAGCTGATGCGGGAAGCGCCCGCCTTCACGTCCCTTCTCCTGCATGCGCAGGCGCTGCTGCACGCCGAAACGATGCTGCTCGTCGACGATGACGAGCGCGAGTCGCGGAAAGTCCACGCCGTGCTGGAAGAGCGCGTGCGTGCCGACCGCCAGGCCGATCGTGCCCGCCGCGAGTGCCGCCTGCTGGCTGCGCCGGCTGCGGCCGGCCTGGGAGCCGGTGAGCAGCGCCACAGGTACGGCCAGGGGACGGAACCACTCGCTGAGATTGCGGAAGTGCTGCTCGGCGAGGAGCTCGGTCGGTGCCATGAGCACGGCCTGGAGCCCGCTGCCGAGTGCGCGGGCGGCCGCTGCGGCGGCGACCACGGTCTTGCCGCAACCCACGTCGCCCTGCACCAGTCGCGCCATCGGGCGCTCGCGGCGGAGATCCGCGTCGATCTCGCCGAAGGCGCGCCGCTGCGCCCCGGTGAGCGCAAAGGGCAGAGCCGCCAGCAGCCGCTCCGCGAGGTGCGCCGGATCGCCGAGCGCCCAGGCCGTGTTGCTCTGCACGGACCGGCGCAGCAGCCGCAGCGACAGCTGATGCGCCAGCAGTTCCTCGAAGGCGAGGCGGCGCTGCGCCGGATGGCGCGCGGCGGCGAGCTCATCGAGCCGTGCCTCGCGTGGCGGGTGATGCACGTAGGCCAGGGCGCGCTGGAGAGACGGCAGGCCGAGCGCGGCGAGCACCTCCTGCGGCACCCAGTCCTGGACGCCCTGCTCCTCGAGTTCCCGCAGTGCCCGGACGATGAGTCCGCGCAACCGGCCCTGCGGCAACCCCTCCGTCGCCGGATAGACCGGCGTGAGTGTCTGCTCGAGCGACTCTCCGCTGCCTTCGGTGCCGATTCGCCGATACTCCGGGTGCACCATCTCCAGGCCGAGCGGGCCACGGCGCACCTCGCCGAAACAGCGCAGGCGCGTCCCGCGCGCGAGCGTCTGCACCTGCGACTGCGGGAAGTGGAAGAATCGCAGCGTCAGGAAACCCGAGCCGTCGGCGATGCGGCAGAGGAGCTGGCGGCGACGACGATAGCCCACCTCCGCGAGCTGAACCTCGCCCTCGACCGCGGCGCGCTGCCCGGGCTGCAGAGCCCCGAGCGCCACGACGCACGTGCGATCCTCGTAGCGCGCCGGCAGGACGAAGAGCAGATCCTGAAGACGCTCGACGCCCAGATGCGCAAGCTTCGCGGCGAGCGCGGCGCCGACGCCGGGCAGTGCCGTGACTGGCCGTTGCTCACGCAAGGTGCAGGATGCACTCCACTTCGACGCGCGCGCCGCGCGGCAGCTGTGCGACGCCCACTGCGGCGCGCGCCGGAAAGGGTTGCGGGCAGTACTGCGCCATGATTTCGTTGACGCGTGCGAAGTGCGTGAGGTCGGTGAGGAACACGGTGACCTTCACGGCATCGGCCAGACTGCCACCCGCCGCGGCGGCGACGGCCGCGAGATTCTCGAAGACGCGCCGGATTTCCGCGTCGATGTCGCCGCTCACCATCTGCATGGTGAGCGGATCGAGCGGGATCTGGCCCGACACATACACGGTGTCGCCGGCGCGTACCGCCTGGGAATAGGTGCCGATCGCCTGCGGTGCGCGGTCGGTCTGGATGCTCGTCTTCGCCATCGTTGCCTCGTCGCTGGTTCGTATCAGATTTCTCCGCCGCGGGCGTGCGCAGCAATCACGCGGGTGACGCGCAGCACGTCGGGCATGCGGCGGATGACGCGCATGATGCGCGCCAGGTGCCTGCGGTCGCGCACCTTGAGCTCGAAGGAGAGCGAAGAGGTCTCGGCATCGCGTTCCTCGACGCTCACGCGGTCGATGTTCGTCTCCGTGCCCGCAATCGCCGCGGCCACGGCGGCGAGCACGCCCATGCGGTTGGCCACTTCCACGTGGATTGCGGAGCTGAAGCGCCGCTCACCAGGGAATCGCCAGGCCACCGACAGCCAGTTCTCAGGGTGCCTGCGATAGTCCTCGACGTTGGCGCAGGTTTCGCGGTGGATCACGATGCCGCGACCGCTCGAGAGGAAGGCGAGGATCGGGTCATTGGGGATCGGGAAGCAGCAGCGCGCGTAGTTCACGAGCAGCCCTTCGGTGCCGGCGATCGCCAGCGGCACAGTGGCCCGCGGCTCCTCTTCGCCCGTCGCGGCGGCAGGCAGGCCGCTGCCCGGCAGCAGGCGCCGGGCGACGAGAGGGGCGAGCCGCTCGCCGAGCCCGATCTTCTCGTACAGCTCGTCGGGCGTCTTCGCGCCGAGCTCCCCGCACACGGCCTGGACGCGCTCGGGGGGGATGTCATCGAGCCCGGTCTCGAGCTCCGCGAGCACCTGATCGAGCAGCTGCCTGCCGAGCGCGATGGCCTCGGAGCGCCGCAGGCCCTTGAGATACTGCCGGATGGCACTGCGGGCCTTCGCCGTCGCCACGAAATTGACCCAGCCGGGATTCGGCTTCGCGCCCTTCGCGGTGATGATCTCCACGGTCTGACCGTTGCGGAGCACCGAGCGCAGCGGCATCAGGCGGCGATCGACCTTCGCCGCGACACAGCGGTTGCCGACGTCGGTGTGCACGGCGTAGGCGAAGTCGATGAGTGTCGCACCCCGCGGCAGGCGCAGGATCTCGCCCTTGGGCGTGAAGACGTAGACTTTGTCGGGAAACAGATCGACCTTGACGCTCTCGAGGAATTCCTCCGACGAGCCGCCGTCCTGCATCTCGACCAGGCGTGACAGCCACTCGCGCGTGCGCTCCTGCTCGAGGGAGTTGCTGCTTTCGCCCTGCTTGTAGCGCCAGTGGGCGGCAATGCCTGACTCTGCCACACGATGCATGTCCTCGGTGCGGATCTGCACTTCGATCGGCACGCCGTTTGGACCGAAGAGCGTCGTGTGCAGCGACTGATAGCCGTTGACGCGCGGGATGGCGATGTAGTCCTTGAAGCGTCCCGGCATCGGTTTGTAGACACTGTGCACCGCACCGAGCGCGCGATAGCAGGTGTCTGGCCGGTCGACGACGATGCGCAGGCCGTAGACGTCGACGATCTCCGCGAGCGGTGCGCGCTTGCGAAGCATCTTCCGGTAGATGCTGTAGAGATGCTTTTCGCGCGTCTCCACCTCTGCGGCAATGTCGTTCTTGAGAAGGGCAGCCTGCAGCTGCTGTTCGATCTTCCTGAGGAACTCCCGCTGGTTGCCGCGTGCGCGCCGTACTTCACGGGCGAGCACCCGGTAGCGCTGCGGCCAGGCGGCCTTGAAACCGAGATCCTCGAGCTCGAGCTTGAGGCTGTAGAGGCCGAGTCGCTCGGCGATCGGCGCGTAGATCTCGAGCGTCTCGCGGGCGATCGCGCGGCGCCGCTCCGGCGACATGGCCTCGATGGTCCGCATGTTGTGCGTGCGGTCGGCGAGCTTCACGAGGATGACGCGCAGGTCGCGCACCATGGCGAGCAGCATCTTGCGGAAGGATTCCGCCTGCGCTTCCTCGCGGTTCTTGAACTTGATCTGATCGAGCTTGGTGACGCCATCGACCAGTTCGGCGACCGCCGTACCGAAGCGGCGCTCGATCTCGTCCTTGGCGATCGGCGTGTCTTCGATGACGTCGTGCAGGATGGCGGCGACGATGGTGTCCGGATCGAGATGCAGCCCCGCGAGGATGTGAGCGGTCGCCACCGGGTGCACGATGTAGGGCTCGCCGGAGAGCCGCTTCTGGCCCTGATGGGCCGAGGCACCGAATTCGGCAGCTTCCCTGATGCGGGTCACCTGTTCGGCGGGCAGGTAGGCCTCGACCCGCGCGAGCAGGTCCTTGAGACCGGGGGGGCCGCGTCTCACGCCGGGAATGAACCCCAGGAGCGAAGACGCGTAGTCCATGGCGGGTGGCCGGTGGGTGCTGCGATCCCCGCGGTCAGTCGTCGAGGCCGAACTGCGGGGCACGGAAGCCCGAATGGTCATCGAGCTCCGGGACGGGCATCTCCGGCGCCGGCTCGGGTTCGCGCAGCATCTCGGGCGTGATGTTGCCCGCGGCGATCTCGCGCAGGGCAACGACCGTCGGCTTGTCGTTCTCCACGGGCACGGTGGGCTCGGCCCCGTTCGCAACACGCCGGGCCCGCTGGGCCGCGAGCAGCACGAGATCGAATATGTTGTCGACGTTCTGCAGGCAATCTTCGACGGTGACGCGCGCCATGATTCGGAACCCCGGGGAAACAGGAGCGGATCGACGATCCGCAAGGATGTGAAATCTTACGGCAAGTGGCGCGCTATGCGCCAGTCGGAGTCTCTTCCAACATGGTATGAGCCTGAACGGGGGGCCTTGATTCCAATATGGTTTGAGCCTGAAGCGGCGATTCCAGACCGATCATCACGACATGGTGATCGACATGAACGACGCTTCGCTGACCACCCTGGCGCAGATCCGGGAGTTCTCGCCGGCACGGCCGATGTGGTCTTTACCTCCACCGCGGACGAGGCGGCCCGCTATCGCTTCATCGCCGGGTGCTCAGACGCTTCGACTACCCAGGGTTGGCGCGCTCCGAGAAGGGCCTGCTGCGCCGCTACCTGGCGCGCACCACCGGCTACTCACGGCCGCAACTGACCCGACTGATACGACAGCACCGTCAGTACGGGGGCCTCTCCCAGCGCTATGCTGCCCCCACGGCGGGCTTTCGCCGCCGCTACAGCGACGAGGACGTCGCACTGCTGGCGGGGGTCGACAGCCTGCATGGCACGCCTTCCGGCCCCACCACGCGGGTGCTGCTCGAGCGGGCGCTGCATCTCTCCGGTGATGAGCGCTTCGCGCGCCCGGCGACGATCTCCGTCTCCCACCTCTACAACCTGCGTCAACTCACCGCCTACCGCAGCGTTCGCCGCCACTGGACCAAGACCCGGCCCACGCCCGTGCGCATCGGCCTGCGCAAGCCGCCCTGGCCCGAGGGGCGCCCCGGCTTCATCCGCATCGACTCCGTCCACCAGGGCGATTAGGACGGCTGCAAGGGCCTCTATCACCTCGACGCGGTCGATTGCGTCACCCAGTGGCAGCTCCTCGCCACCGCCGAGCGCATCAGCGAGGCCTACCTGCTGCCCGCCCTGCAAAGCCTGCTCGAGGGCTTCCCCTTCCAGATCCTCGGCTTCCACGCCGATAACGGCTCCGAGTACATCAATCACACCGTCGCCAAGCTGCTCAACAAGCTCAACATCGAACTGACCCGCTCCCGGCCCCGCCACAGCAACGATAACGCCCTGGTCGAGACCAAAAACGGCGCCGTGGTCCGCAAGCATCTCGGCTACGCCCATATTCCGCAGCGCTTCGCCACCGAGGTCAATGCCTTCTGCGCCGAACACCTCAACCCGTATCTGAACTTCCACCGACCCTGCTTCTTCGCCGTCGAGGCAATCGACGCCAAAGGCAAGATCCGCAAGCACTACCCCGCCGACCAGATCATGACGCCGTGGGACAGGCTGCGTTCCATCCCTGGGGCCGCGCAATACCTCAAGCCCGGCGTCACGCTCAACGCCCTGCAACACCAAGCCAGCCAGATCTCCGATAATGTGGCCGCGCAGCGCCTCAACACCGCTCGCACCAGGCTCTTCCAATCCATCCATCGACGGTCCAGACCCGCCGCCTGATTCAACCCTTACCGGTCAACGTCTCTCGGGCTCATACCTGAATTGGAAAAGACTGTCGGCGCAGGCGCGCCCCCGAGGAGCTCCTTCAGCAGTGGCGCGAGCCCCACGCGCTGCGTCCTCCACGGCTCGCCCCGGCCGCGGACGATCTCGGCCAGGGCGTCGAGCGCGTCCTCGAAGCGGTCGTTGACGACCACGTAGTCGAACTCCTGGTAGTGCGACATGTCGCTGACCGCATCGCGCAGTCGGCGCGCGATCACTTCTGCCGAATCCGTGCCCCGCCTGCGCAGCCGGGCCTCGAGCTCGGCCAGTGAGGGTGGCAGGACGAAGATCGAGCGGCACTCGGGAAGCGTGTGACGCACCTGGCGCGCGCCCTGCCAGTCGATCTCGAGGAGCACGTCGCGGCCCCTCGCAAGCTCGGTTTCGACGGGTCCGCGGGCCGTACCGTAGAAGTGGTCGAAGACCTGCGCATGCTCCAGGAATTCGTCTCCCGCAATCAGTCCGCGAAAGGCGTCCACGGTCGGCACGAACCAGTATTCGCGTCCGTGCTGCTCGGTGGGACGCCTCGGCCGCGTGGTGTGCGAGACCGACAGACGCAGCTCCGGCATGCGCCCGAGCAGCGCCCTCACGAGCGAAGTCTTGCCAGCGCCCGACGGCGCCGCCACCACGAACAGTCTGCCTCTCATGGCCCGGCATTCTAGTCGCGCGCTGCGCCCGTGCTTCTATAATCCTGTGCATATGCGCATCGAAGCCACCATCACCGCGCCGCCCACCATCGGGGAGCTGGCGCAGCACGCACGCGAGCTCGACGAACTCGGCTACGACACGATCCTCGTGCCGGAGGCCGGCCACGATCCCTACCTGCCGCAGATGATCCTGGCCGAGCACACGCGCCGGGCGCGCATCGGCACGGGCATCGCGATCTCCTTCCCGCGCAGTCCCTTCGTGACGGCACAGATGGCCTGGGACCTGCAGCGCTTCTCGCGCGGGCGCTTCGTGCTCGGGCTGGGTACGCAGGTGAAAGGCCACAACGTGCGCCGTTATTCGACGCCCTGGCCGAGCCCGCCGGGGCCGCGCCTGCGCGAATACGTGCTGTGCGTGAAGGCGATCTTCCGCCACTTCAGCACCGGCGAGCCGCCGGACTTCCGGGGCGAGCACTACCAGTTCACGCTCAGCAACCCGTTCTTCAACCCGGGTCCCATCGAGGGCGTCGGGACGGTGCCGATCTATCTCGCGGCGGTGAACCGCTACAACTGCCGCCTCGCCGGCGAGCTCGCCGATGGCATCCGCATGCACCCGCTGAATTCCCCGAGCTACATGCGCGAGGTGATCCGCCCCGCCGTCGCCGAGGGCGCGGCCAAAGCCGGCCGCAGGCTCGAGGACATCGACTTCGCCATCAATCCCTTCTTCGTCACCGGCACCACGCAGGAGGAATTCGAGGAATCGAAGCGGCTGATCCGCAAGCACATCTCCTTTTATGCCGCGACCCGCACGTACTCCGCCGTGCTCGAGCATCACGGGCTGGGCGAGGTGTGCGCGGAGCTCGTGCGGCTCTCGCAGGCCGGTCGCTGGAACGAGATGCCGGCCCTGGTGAGCGACGAGATGCTCGAAACCTTCGCCATCGTCGGTCTGCGCGAGGAGCTGCCGGCGAAGCTCGCTGCGCGTTACGCCGGTCTCGTGAACTCGGTCAACGTGGTCTTCGGGCCGCCTTATTCCGAGCTGCAGGAGCGCCAGCGCCGCCAGTTCGTCAGCCTGGGCGCCGTGCTATCGGAGCTGAAGAAGGTGGTTTGAGCGGTGCGCTGCCGCGACCCGGGGATCTGCACCTGCTCGCGCCGGGTGCTTGTAGTATGTTGATTCATATCAGTTTCAGGTAGCTTCGGGTCAGTCCAGCTACATCTCCAGCTACACGCGTGAAAGTCCGCCTTCGGGCCGATTCAGTTTGCGTCACAAGACCGCCCACCACGGACACGCGAGTATGCCCGGCCTGATGACTCTGATCTGAGGATCGCAACTCACCAAGACAGCCCGCGGCGTATTCGCGTGACGTTCGCGGAAAGTGACCAGGTGCCGCGCTTCATCCGCACCCACCCCGTTGCTCGCTTTGACCTCGACCGGTAGCAGCTGTGCGTTTTCCTCCAGGATAAAGTCAACCTCCTGCCCCGAGCTCAGTCGCCAGTGGTGGAGATCGCGAGTCGGCGCGCCATCGCGCCAGACGAGCAGGTCGCCGGCAACCAGGGTCTCCAGGTGGAAGCCTGTCGGCGCAGTCTCGCGCGAAGCCGCCAGGGCGAGCGCAGCGTCGACGCTGTACAGCTTCGGCGACTTGATCACGCGCTGGCCGGAATTCCTGGAGTACGGCGGGATGAGCTCGATGAGGTAGCTGCGCTGGAGCGCCTGAAGCCATCGGCGGATGGTGGTGATCGGCGTGCCCAGGTCGTTCGACAGGCCCGATACATTGAGCTCTTGCCCCGTTCGCGCGGCCGTCAATCGTACGAAGGCTTCCAGTCTCGGGGCGGATTCGACTTCGAGGATCTCCAGAATGTCGCGACGCGAGAAGATTTCCACGTAATCGTCGAGAACGCGCAGACGCTGATCGGGTGGGGCAGCCACTGCCCGAGGGAACCCTCCTGTCGTGGCGACGGATTGCCAATCCAGCGGCCCGCTGGAGGCGGCACGTCGTTCAAGTTCGGCAATGACCGCCGCTTCGTCTGATCCGAACAGGAAGCTCCATCCCCGGTGCTCCTCGTCGAATCGCAGTTCGCTCAACGTGAGTGGCCGAAGCGTGCGGTAGGTCGCGCGCCCGACCAGCGAATCGCTCACCGACTGTCCGACTTTGGGCTGGTTTGACCCGCTGAGCAGGTATTGGCCGCTGCGTCCGTCCCGATCGACAACCGCCTTGATGGCCAGCATCAGGTCGGGCGCCCGCTGCACCTCGTCAATGAACGCCCCATGGTCTCCGAGGTCCGCCAGGAACCCTTCCGGGTCGGCGATGGCCTGCTCGCGAACATCGCGTTCGTCGAGCGTTCGCCTCGCGAATCCCTGCGCTTCGGCGATTTCCTGGCAGAGGGTGCTCTTGCCGACCTGCCGCGCCCCCATCACCGCAACCACCGGGTACAGGCGCAGGTCGGCGCCCAGCTGGGGCTGGATGACCCGCGGGTAGTGGGTGTTTGCGTCGATCATATTAATACGTTATATTTCCGTATGACGGCCAATATACCGTAGGAATATTGTCATGGCAAATGGGTATTCGGCGGACGATCTGCAGGGGTTTCTCGACCACGCCGGTGACAAGGGACTCATGCCCGCGGCCACCGCCCAGGCATTGGGCGTCGCTACAAGAAATGTCCTCGGAATCCTGGATGACGATGAGAAGGTCGACCTGAGTGCGCTGGATCTCGACGCTGCCATCAAGCGCCTCTCGAACAAGCGCGCGCGAGACTTCAACCCATCGTCGCTGAAGGAGTATGGCCGCCGATTTCGGCGAGCGGTCGAGCTCTTCCTCACCTGGCGCGAGGATCCCGCGAACTTCAGCGTCAAGACTCGCGCCACCAGTGCGCCGCGGAAGAAGGACAAGGGATTCGCCAGCGGCGAGCCCGCAGCGAGGGACGCAACGGAGCAAGCCCCGGATGAAATGGCGGGAACCTATCGCTCCTCGGTTCCTGTGCGGCCGGGTCTTGTCGTTACGCTGGTCAATATTCCGAATGACCTCACCAGTGCCGAAGCCGAGCGGATCGCCGGCTTCGTCAGGATGCTGGCGCTGGATCGATAGGCGGGCTCCAGCGGGGCGCGGCGCACTGGTGCACCGTGCTTAGTTGAGTAAAAATACTCAACATCGTGAGCAAACAGAAATCAGACTTCCAGCGCCCCCAGGCCGCCGTGCTCGCCGCCCGGCTCGCCGAGCCGCGCCGGTTCGTGCAGGTGGTGGCGGGCCCCCGGCAGGTTGGCAAATCCACGCTGGTCCAGCAGGTCACCGACGGGCTCGATGTGCCGGTGCGTTACGTCAGCGCCGACGAGCCGACGCTGCGCGCCGCGGACTGGATCGGCCAGCAATGGGAAGCCGCTCGCCTCGAAGGCACCGGCAAGGCCGGCTCCGTGCTCGTGCTCGATGAAATACAGAAAATTCCCGCATGGACCGAGACGGTCAAGCGCCTCTGGGATGAGGACACGCGCAAGAAGCACCCGCTCAAGGTAGTGGTGCTGGGTTCCGCTCCGCTCTTGATCGCGCAGGGGCTGACAGAAAGCCTGGCCGGCCGCTTCGAGACGCTGCACCTGCCGCACTGGTCGTTCAGTGAAATGCGCGAAGCCTTCGACTTCACGCTCGATGACTACCTGTACTTCGGCGGCTATCCCGGTGCGGCGCCGCTTGCGCGTGATCCAGCCCGCTGGGCCCGCTACATCGCCGACAGCCTCATCGAGACCTCGATCTCGCGCGACGTGTTGCTGCTCACGCGCGTGGACAAGCCCGCGCTGCTGCGCCGGCTGTTCGAGCTGGCCTGCCGCTATTCGGGCCAGGTGCTCTCGTACACGAAGATGCTCGGCCAGCTCCAGGACGCCGGCAATGCCACGACACTCGCGCACTACCTCGACCTGCTCGCCGGCGCCGGCATGGTCCGCGGCCTGCCGAAATACGCCGGCGACGTGGCCCGCAGCCGCGGCTCCAGCCCGAAGCTGCAGGTGATGAACACGGCGCTGATGACGGTGACCGCGGCCTTGAGCCCCGCCGAGGTGCGCGCCGACCGTGAGTTCCGTGGGCGATTGATCGAGTCGGCGGTGGGCGCGCATCTGGCCAACGCCGCGGCAGCGGGGGAATGCGAGCTGTTCTACTGGCGTGACCGAGGGCAGGAGGTGGATTTCGTCGTGCGCAACCGCAATCGGCTGGTCGCTATCGAGGTGAAGAGTGGCCGCGCGCCGCAGGCCCATGCGGGGACGATGGCCTTCGCGGCGGCGTTCAAGGTGCGAACCTCGCTGCTAGTGGGCGGAGATGGGATCTCCGTG
This sequence comes from Gammaproteobacteria bacterium, assembly GCA_016707425.1. Classification (GTDB taxonomy): domain Bacteria; phylum Pseudomonadota; class Gammaproteobacteria; order Steroidobacterales; family Steroidobacteraceae; genus JADJHU01. The sequence goes on along the minus strand of JADJHU010000015.1, from coordinate 400,141 downwards.
GAAGAATTTCTGGCGCGGCCGGTCGCCCATTGGCTGGGAGACTGACTGCACCCGCCTTGCCCTGCGCTCCCCCGACACGGCAATCTGCGTTTGGCCGACGTCTGGACTTTCATTCAGCCGACGCGTGAACTTGCGTTCAGCCGCCGGCCGGGCCTATCGTACCCCATGTCTGGCGCTGCTCGAACGATCCCCAGGCTGCTCGCTCCCCGCCTGAACGCGGCGCTGCGCGATTCGCCGGCCGTTCTGCTTCACGGTCCCCGGCAAAGTGGCAAGACGACCTTGGCTCGCGCCGTCGGCGAGGCCCGTGGGTACCACTACGTCTCGTTCGACAACGACGCGATTCTGGCTGCCGCGAAGGCCGACCCCGTCGGTTTTGTCGCGAGGCTGCCCGCCAGGTCCATCCTGGACGAGGTTCAGCGCATCCCCGAAATTTTTTCCTCACTCAAGGCAGAGATCGACCGTCGCCGGATCCCGGGCCGCTTCATTCTCACGGGGTCGGCCAACGTCCTGCTCGTGCCACGGCTGGCGGACTCGCTCGCCGGACGCATGGAAATTCTCCGGCTCCATCCACTCGCGCAATCGGAGATTGCCGGCACCCGACCGCAGTTCATTGATCGTCTGCTTCGCGGGCAGTTCAAGACCGCCTTGCACGCGAGACTTGGGGGAGAACTGGCGAAACTCATGGTCTCCGGTGGCTACCCCGCCGCGTTGGCCCGACGTGCGGCAACACGTCGTCGCGCATGGTACCGCGACTACGTGGACACGCAGATCCAGCGCGACGTGCGCGACCTGAGCCGTCTGCGATCCCTCGACACCCTGCCGAAGCTGATCGGGCTCGTTGCGGCGCATACCGCGCGCCTCATCAACATTGCGGATCTGGCGGCGCCCTTCGAGCTGTCGCGCCCGACGATCCACGAGCACATCACGCTGCTCGAGCGTGTCTTCCTCGTGGATCAGTTGCCATCGTGGCACAGCAATCACATGAGTCGCCTGGTCAAGCGCTCCAAATTGCACATCGGCGACACGGGAGTCGCCTGTGCTCTGCTGGGACTCGATGCGGCGCGCCTGGACGCCGACCGGTCCACGTTCGGGCCGATGCTCGAAACCTTCGTGCTGCAGGAGTTGAAGCGACAGGCCAGTGGGCGGCAGGACCCCCTGGCTTTTCATCACTTTCGAGATCGGGACGACTTCGAGGTCGACATCGTTCTGGAGGAAGGTGGAGCCCGGTTGGCCGGCGTCGAAGTGAAGGCTGCTGCCTCGGTGAACGAGGCCGATCTACGCGGACTGCGCAAGTTGCGCGCCGCTGCCGGAAAGCGCTTCGTTGCCGGCGTCGTGCTCTATGACGGTGAGGCAACGATATCGTTTGGTGATGGCCTGTTCGCGGTTCCTGTCCGGGCGCTGTGGGAAACGAAATGACGGCAGAGGAATGAAGATGGCGCGAGCAAGGAAATCCGGAAGCGACACCACCGCCAACCTCGGCTTCGAGGCCAAGCTCTGGGCCGCCGCCGACGCGTTGCGCAACAACATGGACGCGGCCGAGTACAAGCACGTTGTCCTCGGCCTCATCTTCCTGAAATACATCTCGGATGCCTTCGAGGCGAAGCACGCCGAACTCGCCGCCCAGCAGGCCGATGGCGCCGACCCCGAGGACCGCGACGAATACCGCGCCGCCAGCATCTTCTGGGTGCCGAAGGAGGCGCGCTGGCAGCACCTGAAGGCCAACGCGCCGCAGCCCACCATCGGCACGCTGGTGGATGACGCGATGGCTGCCATCGAGCGCGACAACCCCACGCTCAAGGGCGTGCTGCCGAAGGACTTCGGCCGCGCCGGGCTCGACAAGCAGCGCCTGGGCCAGATCATCAACCTGGTCAGCGACATCGCGCTCGGCAGCGCCGCCGACCGCGCCAAGGACACGCTTGGCCGGGTGTATGAATATTTCCTCTCGCGCTTCGCCAGCGCCGAGGGCAAGAGTGGCGGCCAGTTCTACACGCCCTCGCACGTGGTGCGCGTGCTGGTCGAGATGCTCGCCCCCTACAAGGGTCGCGTCTACGACCCCTGCTGCGGTTCGGGCGGCATGTTCGTGCAGAGCGAGAAGTTCATAGAGGCGCACGCCGGCAAGATCGGCGACATCTCCATCTACGGCCAGGAGTCGAACTACACCACCTGGCGCCTCGCCAAGATGAACCTCGCCATCCGCGGCATCGACGCGCAGATCGCGCACGGCGATACCTTCCATGCCGACCGGCACCCGGACCTCAAGGCCGACTACGTGCTCGCCAACCCGCCGTTCAACGACAGCGACTGGCGCGGCGAGCTGTTGAAGGACGACCCGCGCTGGGCCTACGGCACCCCGCCCGCGGGCAATGCCAACTACGCCTGGGTGCAGCACTTCCTATATCACCTCGCGCCCACCGGGCTCGCCGGCTTCGTGCTCGCCAATGGCTCGATGTCCTCGAACCAGTCGGGCGAGGGCGAGATCCGCAAGGCCATCATCGAGGCAGACCTGGTCGATTGCATGGTGGCGCTGCCGGGGCAACTGTTCTATTCAACGCAGATTCCGGTCTGCCTCTGGTTCCTCGCGCGCAACAAGAAGAACGGCCGCTTCCGCGACCGGCGCGGCGAGACGCTGTTCATCGACGCGCGCAAGCTCGGCACGATGATGGATCGCGTGCACCGCGAGCTGACGGATGCCGACATCGCAAAGGTCGCCGGCACCTACCATGTCTGGCGCGGCGACAAGGATGCGGGCGTTTACGCTGACGTGCCCGGGTTCTGCAAGGCCGCGAAGCTGGAGGACATCCGCAAGCACGGGCACGTGCTCACACCCGGCCGCTACGTCGGCGCCGAAGCGGCCGAAGACGACGGTGAGCCGTTCGAGGAGAAGATGAAGCGACTCACGGCGACGCTGCGCGAGCAGCAGGCGGAGGCTGCGAAGCTGGATGCTGCGATCGCTGCCAGTCTCGACGAACTGGGATTCTGGGCGGGGAAGCTGTGACGCCGGAGCGCCTCAGAAGCCTGATCGCGGCCGGCGAATCCCTGAACGTCGAGTTCAAGGGTGAGGAGCGCGGGCCGCTGAACGACCGTGATCTCGTAGAGGCCGTCGTGTGCCTCGCCAACCGCATCGGCACGGAACCCGCTTGGTTGCTGGTGGGCGTGGAAGATGACGGCCGTATCACTGGTGCGCGACCGCGCCACGGCAGCACCACCGAGGTATACAAGCTGGCTGCGCTGATTGCCGGCCGGCCCGTCCTGCTCATCGAAGTGCCGCCGCAACAGCAATCAGTGGGCACCAGCGACGGAGTGTTCCTGCGCCGTGCGGTCGGCGGCGACGGCCGACCCGCCTGCCTGCCGATGGACAGCTACGCGATGCAGTCCCTGCAAGCCGATCGCGGACTGCTCGATTCATCCGCACAGAGGATTCCCGCGGCACGCTGGGAGGATCTGGACCCGCTGGAGTTCGAGCGCTTCCGGCGCAGCATTCGGGAACGTCGTGGACGCAGCGACGAATCCCTGCTCAATCTGCCCGATCTCGAGCTCGCTAAGGCGCTCGGTGTCGTGGAGGCAAACGGCAGCGTGCGTGGTGTCCTGCTCGCCGCGTTGCTGCTCTTCGGAAAGGACGACGCGCTGCGCCGCTTCGTGCCGGGCGCCGAGGTGGCCTTTCAGGTGTTGAGCGGGCTCGATGTCGAGATCAACGACTTCTTTCGCTGGCCGCTGCTGCGAGTGATGGAGGAAATCGAAGTTCGCATCCGCGCCCGCAACCGCGAGCAGGAACTCATGGTAGGCATGCTGCGCGTAGGCGTGCCCGACTATCCGGAGCGCGCCTTGCGGGAGGCGTTCGCGAACGCACTCATCCACCGCGACTATCAGCGTCTGGGCGCGGTGCACTTCCAGTGGCATTCCGATCGCATAGAAATCAGCAGCCCGGGGGGATTCCCCGAAGGCGTGCGCCTGGACAACCTGCTGGTCACTGCGCCGCGCCCGCGCAATCCGCTCCTGGCAGATGCATTCAAGCGTGCCGGTATCGTCGAGCGCACGGCCCGCGGCATCGATACCATCTTCTTCGAGCAGCTGCGTAACGGGCGGCCGGCTCCCTCATATGCTCGCAGTGATTCCACCGGAGTCACGGTCGTCATCGCAGGCGGCGAGGCCAATCTCGAGTTCGTGCGCCTGCTGGTCAAGGAATCCCAGAGCGGACGAGTCCTGGGGCTCGATGAACTCCTGGTACTGAATGCGCTGTGGCAGGAACGCAGTCTGGCCACGGAAGATGCGGCCCGGCTGATCCAGAAGCCGGAAGCGGAGGCGCGGGCCACGCTGCACCACGTAGTCGAGGCCGGTCTGGTCGAAGACCGTGGGCAGAAGAAAGGGCGTACCTGGCACCTCTCGGCCGCTGCCTACCGGGCGATGGGCGAGAAAGCGGCCTACGTGCGTCAGCGCGGCATTGAGCCGCTGCAGCAAGAGCAGATGGTGCTGCAGTACGTGGAAAAGCACGGACGGATCACGCGGCGCGATACTGCGGAGCTGTGCCGACTCAGCCCGTCACAGGCGTACAGGCTGCTGGGACGTCTTGAGAAACAAGGGTTTATAAGAAAAGAGGGTGAGCGCGGCCGAGGCGTGGGCTATCGGAGGGGGCCGAAATGAACGCACGAAACGCACGCGTGCGTTTATCGGACAGAACGTGCGTTGGCGAGCGGCGACACGTGCTTACGCCCGGGCGTTACGTCGGCGCGGAGGCGGCGAAGCTGGATGCTGCTATTGCCTCCAACCTGAAGGAGCTCGGGTATGGCGGGTGATTGGCGACGACACGAAGTCAGCCGGTTGCTGGATGCGGGCACGCTCGTGATCGGCGATGGCTACCGCGCCAAGAACTCGGAGTTCGCGACTTCTGGCCTCCCTTTCGCCCGTGCCGGAAATATCAATGACGGCTTTCAATTCCATGATGCCGACCGCTTCCCCGAAGCTAATCTGGCAAGAGTCGGAAACAAGGTCAGCGAGCCGGGTGATGTCGTATTCACATCGAAAGGTACCGTAGGCCGCTTCGCCTTCGTAAGCACCATGACCCAGAGGTTTGTCTACTCACCGCAGCTTTGCTTTTGGCGCTCTCTCGACCCTGCACTGATCGAGCCTCGCTTCCTCTTCTACTGGATGTTCGGGCGCGAGTTCTTCGTCCAGTTCAAGGGCGTCGCGGGGCAGACTGACATGGCCGAGTACGTTAGTCTGGGCGACCAGCGGCGAATGCACATCACGCTCCCGTCGGCCCGCGAACAACGCGCCATCGCCCACATCCTCGGCACGCTGGACGACAAGATCGAGCTGAACCGGCGGATGAACGAGACGCTGGAGGCGATGGCGCGGGCGCTCTTCAAGTCGTGGTTCGTGGACTTCGACCCCGTCCGCGCCAAGGCCGAAGGGCGCGACCCCGGCCTGCCCAAGCATATTGCCGACCTGTTTCCGGATTCGTTTGAGGAATCGGAGATGGGGGAGATTCCGAGGGGGTGGGAGGTCAAGCCCATTGGCGAATTGGCAGAAGTTGTCGGTGGGAGCACGCCGAAGACTGAACGGGCCGAGTACTGGGAGGGGGGCGTGCATCATTGGGTCACGCCGAAGGACTTGTCGGAACTTTTGATGCCGGTCTTACTCGGCACCGAACGAAAGATCACTGACGCCGGCTTGGCGCAGATCAGCTCCGGGCTGCTGCCGCAGGGTACAGTGCTCCTTTCGTCACGCGCGCCGATCGGCTATTTGGCGATCTCCGAAGTACCCGTAGCGATCAATCAGGGCTTCATCGCGATGAAGCCGCGTGCCGGAACGTCGAGCCTCTTTCTTCTGCGATGGGCGAGTGCGGCACACGACCAGATCGTAAGTCACGCGAACGGCTCAACGTTTCTGGAGATCAGCAAGTCCAGTTTCAGGCCCATTCGCGTGGTCTCGCCTGCCGTCCCTGTCATGCAAGCCTTCGACCGGGTGCTGCGACCGATGTACCGGAAGGTCGTCGAACAGCAGCGCGAATCCCGCACTCTCGCTGCCTTGCGCGACACGCTGCTGCCCAAGCTCATCTCCGGCGAGCTGCGGGTGAGGGCTCGCGCATGACTGTGGCGGGCCTCTCGGTCGATACGCTTCGTGCCTGGATCGCGGGAGGAGAGTCCGCTGCGCTCGAGTTCAAGAAGTCCACCGCTGAGAAGGAGCGTGCCTGTCGTACGCTCTGCGCGTTCGCGAACGGCCAGGGTGGGCGTCTGCTGTTTGGCGTCACGCCTGCCGGCAAGGTCATCGGCCAGGCCGTTACCGACAGAACGCTGGAAGAGCTGGCGAATGACTTCCGCGGCTTTGAACCGCCGCTGTTTCCCGCGCTGGAGCGCGTGGCCGTCGATGCCGGGCGCGAAGTGCTGGTGCTGACCACGACGCGCAGCGCGCGGGTTCCCGTGGCCTTTCGTGGCGTAGCCTACGAGCGTGTGCTGAATACGACGCGGACGATGCCGCGTGAGACGTTCCAGCGACTGCTTCTGGAGGAGATGCACGGCGTCGAGCGCTGGGAAAATCGGCGGGCCAATGGCTGGGATGCGTCCCGCCTCGATACGCGCGAGATGGTGCTGACGCTGGAAGAGTCCATCCGTCGCGGTCGCGTCGATGATCCGGGCACGCGGGAGCCGCTGGAGATCCTGCGGGGACTGGGCTTGCTCGTCGAGGGCGAGCGTGTCTCGCGCGCTGCCGTAGTGTTGTTCTGCAAGGGCGAGGAGCCCCAGCCGGACTTCCCGCAACTGCTCTTGAAAGTCGCGCGATTCAAGGGCAGCACGCGGGATGAATTCCTCGACAACCGCCAGTTTCATGGCAACGCCTTCGCGCTGATGCGGCGCGCGGAGCGCTTTCTGCTCGACTCGCTGCCGGTGGCCAGCCGAATCGTACCGGGACGCATGGAACGCGAGGACACGCCACTGCTGCCGGTGGAGGCCCTGCGAGAGGCACTGGCCAATGCCTTCGTGCATCGCGACTATGCGATCGGCGGCGGCTCGGTGGGCGTGGCGCTGTACGACGACCGACTGGAAATCATTTCCATCGGCGATCTGCATTTTGGCCTGACCCCCGAGGCACTGTTCCGCGAGCACGAATCCAGACCCTGGAATCCGATGATCGCTCGCACGTTCTACCGGCGCGGGATCATCGAAACCTGGGGTCGCGGCACGTTGAAGATCGCCCGGCTGATGAAAGAGGCGGGGCGGGAGCCGCCGACGGTCTTGCTGCGACCGGGAGCGGTGGTCATGAGCTTCAGGGTGCCGGGGGCGACGGCCCAGGAAGACTCCCCTGAGACGCCGGGTAAAACGCCCCTGAAAATGCCCCTGAAAACGCCCCTGAAAACGCCCCTGAAAACGCCCCTGAAAACGCCCGATGCCATATTGGGCTTGCTCAAAGTCGAGCCGGGGCTTTCCTTCCCCGAGTTGGCAAGCCGCCTGAACAGGTCTGAAAGTGCCATCAAGCGCGCCGTCCGAAAGCTGCGGGATTCCGGCCGCCTGCAACGCGTCGGCCCTGCCAAGGGCGGCACTTGGAAGGTGCTGGAGTGAGCGGCTTCACCGAATCCGTCGTTGAGGAAGCCACGCTTGCGTGGCTCCAGGCACTTGGCTACGGCGTGCTGCACGGTCCGGACATCGCCGCGGGGGAGCCTGCTGCCGAACGCAGCGACTCCAACTACCGGGATGTCCTGTTGGAGCAGCGATTGCGCAAGGCGCTCGCGCGTCTGAATCCCGACCTCCCGCCCGACGCGATCGAAGACGCCTTCCGCAAACTCACCCGCGCGGATGCGCCCTCGCTCGTCGAGCGCAATCGCGTCGTACACCGGATGCTCGTTGAGGGAGTTGCCGTCGAGTACCGCCGCAAGGACGGCGGCATTGCCGGGACACAGGTACGGATCGTCGACTTCGACGCGCCAGCCAGCAACGACTGGCTCGCCGTCAATCAGTTCACCGTCTCCGAAGGTCAGCACACGCGCCGCCCGGACGTGGTGCTGTTCGTGAATGGCCTGCCGCTGGCGGTGATCGAGCTCAAGAACCCCGCCGACGAGAACGCTACCGTGTGGTCGGCGTTCCAGCAGCTGCAAACCTACCAGGCGCAGGTGCCGGCGCTGTTCGCGACCAACGCCGTGCTGCTGGCCTCCGATGGTATGCAGGCGCGCATCGGTTCGCTGGGTGCGGGCAAGGAGTGGTTCAAGCCCTGGCGCACCATCACCGGGCGCGAGGACGCGCCGGCGCATCAGTCGGAGCTGCAGGTGATGCTGGAGGGCGTGTTCGAGCAGCGGCGCTTTCTCAACCTGCTGCGTCACTTCATCGTGTTCGAGGACTCCGCGGCCGCCGGGGGCGACGGCAAGCTGGTCAAGAAGATGGCCGGATACCACCAGTTCCACGCCGTGAATGCGGCGGTGGAAGAGACGCTGCGCGCGGCACAGCGGGTGCCCGAGCGCTGGGCGGCGGATGATCCGGGGCGGTACGGTGCAGGCGATCGGCCCGGCGGCTTGCCCGGCGATCGGCGTGTCGGCGTCATCTGGCACACGCAGGGCTCCGGCAAGAGCCTGACGATGGCCTTCTATGCGGGACGTGTGGTGCTGCACCCGGCCATGGAAAATCCGACGGTCGTGGTGCTGACGGATCGCAACGACCTCGACGACCAGTTGTTCGGCACCTTCGCGCGCTGCCGCGATCTGCTGCGGCAGCCGCCGGTGCAGGCGGCCGACCGCGCCGACCTGCGCGAGAAGCTCGCCGTCGCCTCCGGCGGTGTGGTGTTCACGACCATCCAGAAATTTCTCCCCGACGAGCGGGGCGACCGGCATCCGGTGCTGTCGGATCGTCGCAATATCGTCGTGATCGCCGACGAGGCGCATCGCAGCCAGTACGATTTCATCGACGGTTTCGCGCGGCATATGCGCGATGCCTTGCCGCATGCGTCCTTCGTCGGCTTTACGGGCACGCCGATCGAGAAGACCGACGCCAACACGCGCGCGGTCTTCGGCGACTACATCAGCGTCTACGACATCCAGCGCGCCGTCGTCGATGGCGCCACGGTGCCCATCTACTACGAGAGCCGCCTCGCGAGGCTCCAGCTCAAGGACTCCGAGCGTCCGAAGATCGACCCGAAGTTCGAGGAAGTAACCGAGGGCGAGGAGGTCGATCGCAAGGAGAAGCTCAAGAGCCGGTGGGCGCAGCTCGAAGCCGTGGTCGGCTCCGAGGCCCGTATCCAGCTCGTGGCCCGAGATCTGGTCGAGCACTTCGAAACGCGCGTCGCCACGATGGAAGGCAAGGCCATGGTGGTGGTCATGAGCCGCCGCATTGCCGTGGAGCTGTACCGCGAACTCATCGCGCTGCGTCCCGGCTGGCAGGGTGATGGCGACGACCAGGGCTCGCTCAAGGTCGTGATGACTGGCTCGGCCTCGGACCCGCTCGACTGGCAGCCGCATGTCCGCAACAAGAAGCGCCGGGAAACCCTGGCGGAGCGTTTCCGCGATGCCCGCGATCCCTTCCGGATCGTGATCGTGCGCGACATGTGGCTCACGGGGTTCGATGCCCCGAGCCTGCACACGCTGTACGTGGACAAGCCCATGCGCGGCCACGGCCTGATGCAGGCGATCGCGCGGGTGAACCGGGTGTTCAAGGACAAGCCGGGCGGCCTCGTGGTCGACTACCTGGGGCTGGCCGATGAACTGAAGCAGGCGCTCGCCACTTACACCGAAGCGGGCGGCAAGGGCGAGACGGCGCTCGACCAGGCCGAGGCGGTCGCCCTGATGCTGGAGAAGTACGAAGTCTGCCGCGGGCTGTTCCACGGATTCGACTGGGGCAAGTGGCTGACGGGTACCGCGCCCGAGCGGCTCTCGGTGCTGCCCGGCGCGCAGGAGCACATCCTCGGGTTGGAAGACGGCAAGAACCGCCTGCTGCGATCGGTCACCGAGCTCTCGCAGGCATTCGCGCTGGCCGTACCGCATGAAGAGGCGTTGAGAATCCGCGACGATGTGGGGTTCTTCCAGGCCGTGCGGGCAGTACTCGCCAAGAACCTGCCGGGCGAGCGCAAGACCGACGAGGAACTGGAACACGCCATCCGCCAGATCATTTCCCGGGCAGTGACCAGCGATGGTGTCATCGACATCTTTGCCGCCGCCGGCCTCAAGAAGCCCGACATCAGCATCCTGTCAGACGAGTTCCTGGCCGAAGTGCGCGGCATGCCGCAGCGCAATCTCGCGGTCGAGCTGCTGCAGAAACTGCTCCGCGGAGAGATCAAGAACCGCGCGAAGCGCAACGTGGTACAGGGGCGTTCCTTCGCCGACCTGCTCGAAGCCTCGCTCCGCCGCTACCAGAACCGGGCGATCGAGACCGCCAAGGTCATCGAGGAGCTGATCCAGCTCGCCAAGGACATGCGCGCCGCCAACGCCCGCGGCGAGGCGCTGAAACTCAGCGAAGACGAGCTCGCGTTCTACGATGCCCTCGAAGTCAACGACAGCGCCGTCAAGGTGCTGGGTGAGCCCACCCTGGCCGGCATCGCCCGCGAGCTCGTCGCCACCGTCAAGAAAAACGTCACCATCGACTGGACGATGCGCGAGAACGTTCGCGCCCAGCTCCGCGTGATCGTGAAGCGGATCCTGCGCAAGTACGGCTACCCGCCGGACATGCAGGAGAAGGCCACGCAGCTGGTGCTGGAGCAGGCCGAGGTGTTGTCCGGGGAATGGGCGCTGGCTTAGCCAGCGAGGGCGAAAGGGCGAATGCGCTATTGGTGGGTCAACCAGAACCAGACCTTCCGCCAGGAGATCGAGGGCGGCTATCTCTGGTCACCCAAGCGCAACAAGAACGGTCATCGCAACCCTTTCTACGAGTTCATGCGCGAGGTTGCCCCAGGCGATATCGTCTTCTCATTCTGCGATACACGCATTGCAGCGCTCGGCATCGTCAGCGGCTACTGCCGCGAGAGCCCGAAGCCCGAGGAGTTCGGCAATGCCGGCACGAACTGGAGTCAGATCGGCTGGCGTGTCGGCGTGCGCTGGCAACGCCTGAACAATGCCATCCGCCCCAAGGATCACATCGCTCGCCTGCGCCCGGATCTTGCCAGCAAGTACGCGCCCCTGACCCCGATGGCAATGGACTGCAGAGCGTGTACCTGACGCAGATCGGCGCGCCGCTCGCGGCAACGCTGTTCGGACTGATCGGCAGAGAAGCGGCGAGCGTCGCGAGCCTCGGGCACCAGGTCAGCAGGATCGAGCGCGACTCGCCGGCGCCGGAGCAGGACATCGAGGAGTGGGAACGCCGCGTCGAGGTGGGTATCGTCACCGACCCCGTCATTCCTGAAACCGAGCGGACGGCGCTGGTCCAGGCACGGCGCGGGCAGGGTCAGTTCCGGGACAACGTACGCTCCATCGAGCGGGCCTGCCGCATCACGAAGGTCGAGCGGCTGGAACACCTGATCGCCAGTCACGTCCAGCCCTGGCGTGACAGCAGCAACGAGCAGCGGCTCGACGGCGAGAACGGACTGCTGCTGACGCCGACGGTCGACCACTTGTTCGACAAGGGCTTCATCTCGTTCGAGGACTCGGGGCAATTGATTGTGTCGCCGGTTGCCGATCCGAAGTCGCTGAAGCGGATGGGCGTGGATCCCGAGGGCCGCGTGAACGTTGGTGTGTTCTCGGAGGGTCAGAGGCGCTACCTGGATTTTCACCGCGAGAACGTGTTGCGCATGGCGCGTGGGGTCGGTGAGTGCGCTGCCGACGGCGGTCGCTCACGCTGATTTCCGTTGTGGATGTACCCCATCGGCTGCTCGATGATCGAGCATCAGCGGCCAAGCCCGAGGTAGAGTGTCATGGGTTCGTCGGCAAATGCGACGAACCCGTAGTGCTCATAGAACTGCCTGGCGTTTTCGTCCTTCGCGTCCACGATCAGCGCATAGGCTGCCACATCCTTCCGTGCTTTCAGGCAGCGATCGACGGCACAGGCGAGCAACAATTTTCCGATGCCCTGTCCGTGTCGGTCTTTGCGGCTAGCCAATCGGCCCAGACGAAAACATGGCACTGGGTAGCGAGGTAGTTTCTTGCGGTCACTTTCCCGCAGCTCCGCGGCATCCACCTGGGCCGCACTCAGGCAGTAGTAGCCAAGAATCTCGGTCGGCGCGTCAGTGTCTACCAGCACGAACGGCGTGCTTACGCCCTTGTGCCGGTGCTGCTCGGCCATGCGTTTCAGGTAATCGTTGAGTTCGGGAACCCCGCAATCGAAGCCGTTGCGGTCGTGCACGGCGACATCGAGTGCGCGCTCCTCAAGCACGACGGACTTTCCGTCGCGTCTCCTTCAGTGCTCGCGACAGGCGCGCGTTCGGCTCGAAAGGCCCGCTGACCGCTGCTGCGAAACGCGCGAAGTCGCGTTCGCCGAGTACGATGCGGGTTTCGCGTTCGAGCAGAGCCTGCGCCTTCTCCTTGGCGGCTGCGCGCACGAAGCCGGCCATGGTCGTTCCCATGAGCGCAGCGGCTCGCGCAACGATTTTCTTTTCGCTGGGATCCAGCTTGAGATCGAAACGGGCGGTTGAGGAGGTCATGGCGGCATCTCCGGAGGGTGCGGTAATTTACCGTATCGGAGGCGTTGGGTCATCTGGAGCGTGGACCGACCTGGTCGAACACCTGACCGAACGCGCAGCGATTCTCGAACACGACAGCGGACTGGATCGCACTGACGCGGACGTCGTGGCGGTGCGGATCGTCCAGTGTGCGAACTGCCGGCACTGGACACCTGACTCGTGGCTCGAGCGACTGCTGCTCCAACGCTGGGACTGACGAGGCACGCGAGCCGCTGCCGCCGGATGCGTGCGAACTGACCGACGTTGCCGCGAGCATTCCTCATCAGCGACAGCGACCCTGCCGAAGTGGTCGTGGTGAGGCTGGATTGGGACGGCCGGCAGAAGACGTGGCTGCTCACAGCCGTCGAGAAGCGCAGATGGCGAGGGGGATCGGGCGATGGCGCCAGGATGGACACCGCCATCGTTACCGGCAGGGATGAATAGCCCCGCGACCCGCCCGTGTCATGCTGGCAGCTATCTGCCCGCTCGGACCGGCTTCATTCCCACTCGATTCCGACAACGTAGCCTTGCGGCTTTTGCGCGGCGAAATCGATGAGGAAGTACCCGCCGCAAACCGCTGCCCAGAAAATTCTGTCTACGGCTATCAACGCCCGAAGCGACGGCAGGATGGTCCGTGGAATAAATACGAGGCTCGGTTGATGACGACATCGCCGGGGCGATGCGGATTTCTGCGCCAGGTACGCGCGAAGTGTAGCCAGCGGCGTAGCTGAGGGACTGGTCAGTTAGCTGTTGACCTTGCGAATCAGTGAGTTACTGGCTCACTCGATGTTCTGCACCTGCTCCCTCATCTGCTCGACAACGACCTTCATGTCGAGCGCGATGCGGGTGCTCTCGAGGTCCTGCGATTTCGAGGACAGCGTGTTGGCCTCGCGGTTGAGCTCCTGCATCAGGAAATCCAGCCGTCTGCCCGCCGGCTCCTTCCCGCTGATCACGCGGCGCGTCTCCTCGATGTGTCCGGTCAGCCGGTCGAGCTCCTCGGCCACGTCGATGCGCTGCAGCACCAGCGCGAGCTCCTGCTCGAGGCGGTCGCGGTTGAAGTCGAGGGTGATCTCGGCGAGGCGTTCTTCGAGCCGCGCGCGCAGCCGCGCCTGCACCTCGGGCAGGCGCGTGCGCACCTGCGCCACGAGCGTCTCGAGCTGACTGCAGCGTTCCTCGATGAGCGCCTTCAGCCGCTCGCCCTCGCGGGCGCGGGCGGCGGCGAGCTCGCGCAGCGTCTCGGCGAACAGCGTGTGCAGGGTAGCCGTGAGGCTCTCGATGTCGGTGCGCTCCTCGCGGATGACGCCCGGCCAGCGCAGCAGCTCGACGGCATCGATGCTCCGGCCCTCCGGAAGTGCGGCGGCCACCTCGCGCACGCGTGCGAGCAGGCGGTCGAGGGCTTCGCGGTCGATGTCGAGAGATCGCTCGGCGCCCTGCGCGGGGCGCAGGTGGACGGTGCAGTCGATCTTGCCCCGTTTCAGCTCACGCCCGAGCGCCTGGCGCAACCCGGATTCCGCGGCTCGCAGGTCTTCGGGCAGCCGGAACCCCGGCTCGAGGAAACGATGGTTGACGCTGCGCAGCTCGCAGGTGAGCGAGCCCCAGGGCCCGGTCGCTTCCCGGCGTGCGAATCCCGTCATGCTGGCAATCATGAGCTCCGACTCCCGGAGCGGGCGCGGTGCAGGATGCAGCCAACGACCGGACAACGGTGTGTTATAAAGCGCGCAAATTCTAGCCCAGTCCAGCGGGTCACGGCTTGCGGATCGAATACGCCGACGTCAGTCTCCTCGGAGCCCGCGACGACAACCAGGATCGAGTCGCCACCGTCGTCACTGAGCACGCGGCGCTGCTCGTCGTCCTCGATGGCATGGGGGGGCACGCCGATGGCGCGCTCGCCGCGGAAGCGGCCCAGGGCGTGCTGGTCGAGGCGTTCCGGCACGCGCCGCAGCCGCTCTTCGATCCACTCGGCTTCCTGCACCTGACGCTCGGGCGGGCGCACGACGCGGTCGTGCGGCTCGGCACGAAGCTGCCGCTCGAACAGCGGCCGCGCGCTACCTGTGCGGTGTGCCTGGTCCAGGGTGCTTCGGCCTACTGGGGCCACATCGGTGACAGCCGCATCTATCTGCTGCGCGGCGGGCGCATCGGTGCACGGACGCGCGATCACAGCCACGTGGAGTTCCTGCTGCGCGAGGGCGTGATCAGCGAGGAACAGCTGCACGGGCATCCCATGCGCAACTTCGTGGAATCCTGTGTCGGCGGCGACGCGATGCTCCCTGAGATGACCATCGGTCCCCGCCTCGCACTGGAACGCGGCGACGTGCTGTTCGCCTGCACGGATGGACTCTGGAGCGGGCTCCAGGATGCCGAGCTCGCCGGCGCGTTCCCGGCCGATGCGCCGCTGAACGCGCAGCTGCAGGCGCTCGCTGATCGGGCCGTCTCGGCCTCGGGCGCTCTCAGCGACAACACCACGGCGGCGGCCCTCCGCTGGCTCGGCTCATGAGCGCCACGAGGTCTGGCGGGCGTGCCCCGGGAGAGCTGCGCCCGGTGCGTTTCACCCGCGGCTACACCGTGCATGCCGAGGGGTCGGTGCTCGTGGAGTTCGGTGGCACGCGGGTGCTGTGTACGGCGTCGGTCGAGGAGGGCGTGCCCTCCTTCCTGCGCGGCAAGGGACAGGGGTGGGTGACCGCGGAGTACGGCATGCTGCCGCGCGCGACACACACGCGCAGCGCCCGTGAGGCGGCGCGCGGCCGCCAGAGCGGACGCACGCAGGAGATCCAGCGGCTCATCGGCCGCAGCCTCCGTGCCGTGATCGACCTGCGGGCCCTCGGTGAGCGCACGGTGACCGTCGACTGCGATGTGCTGCAGGCCGATGGTGGCACGCGCACTGCGGCGATCACGGGCGGCTACCTTGCCCTGGTCGATGCCTGTGAGTCACTCCAGCGCCGCCGCGCGATCGCGGTGACTCCCCTCCACGGCCAGGTGGCGGCCGTCTCGGTCGGCATCGTCGGCGGTACTGCCGTGCTCGATCTCGACTACGCCGAGGATTCCCAGGCGGAGACGGACATGAACGTGGTGATGAACAACGGCGGCGCCTTCGTCGAGGTGCAGGGCACGGCCGAGGGCCATGCCTTCCGCCGCCACGAGCTCGATGCCCTGCTCGATCTCGCCGCCGCCGGCGCAAACCGGCTGTTCGCGCTGCAGGCCGAGGCACTCACACGGGCGAGCTGAACGTGCGCGCGGTGCTCGCCACGGGCAATGCGGGGAAGCTGCGCGAGCTGCGCGCGCTGCTCGCCGGGCGTGGAGTCGACCTCGAACCGCAGTCAGCCTTCGGTATCGACCCCCCCCCGGAGACCGGTACGAGCTTTGTCGCGAACGCGCTCCTCAAGGCGCGCCATGCGGCGCACCTGACCGGCTTGCCGGCCATTGCGGATGATTCGGGGATCGAGGTCGACGCGCTGGGCGGCCGGCCCGGGGTGCACTCGGCCCGCTTCGCCGGCGAGGGCGCGGGCGACGAGGCGAATCTGCGCCGGCTGCTCGGGGAGCTGAGTGCCGTCCCCGACGCCCGGCGCAGCGCGCGCTATCGCTGTGTCATCGTCTTCGTCCGCAGCCACGAGGACTCGCGACCGGTCATCGCGGACGGCACCTGGGAGGGGCGCATCGCGCGCGCGCCACGTGGCACGGGCGGCTTTGGCTACGATCCGGTCTTCGAAGTGCCGGGTACGGGTCGTACGGCCGCCGAGCTCGAGCCGGCGGAGAAGAACGCTCTCGGCCATCGAGGCCAGGCACTGCGGGCCCTGCTGACCGAGCTCGATGCGAAAGGCATCCTGTACCGACCTTGAATCCGCTGCCGCCCCTGTCGCTCTACGTGCACTTTCCGTGGTGTGTGCGCAAGTGCCCGTATTGCGACTTCAGTTCCTATGCGCTGCGCGAGCCGCTGCCGGAGAGTCGCTACCTGGACGCGCTGGAGCAGGATCTCGCGGCACAGGCACCCGAGGTCGCCGGGCGGCAGATCGGCAGCATCTTCTTCGGCGGCGGCACACCGAGTCTCTTTGCGCCTGCGACGATCGGGCGGCTCCTCGAGCGCGCGCGGGCGGCCCTGCGCATCGAGCCGGATGCGGAAATCACGTTGGAGGCCAATCCGGGCACGGTCGAGCGTGGCCGCTTTGCCGAGTACGCGGCGGTGGGTGTCAATCGCGTCTCGCTCGGCGCCCAGAGCTTCGATGCCGGGCAGCTCGCCGTTCTCGGGCGCATACACTCGCCTCAAGAGACGCGCCTCGCTGCGGAAGAGCTGCACGCGGCCGGGCTCGGGAACTTCAATCTCGACCTGATGTACGGTCTGCCGGGACAGGCCGTGAGCGGAGCCGAGCGCGATGTCCAGGAGGCACTGGCGCTCGCTCCCGCTCATGTCTCGCACTACCAGCTGACGATGGAACCCGGGACGCCCTTCGCAGCCCGGCCGCCCGCGCTGCCGGACGATGAGCAGTCCCTGGCCATGCTCGAGCATTGCCGGGAGCGGCTGGCCACCGCGGGTCTCGCACAGTACGAAGTCTCGGCCTACGCGCACCCGGGCCGCCGTTGTCGGCACAACCTGAACTACTGGACCTTCGGCGATTACCTCGGTCTTGGCGCCGGCGCCCACGGCAAGCTCACACGCGCCACGGGCGAGATCCGCCGCACGACCCGGCCCCGTGAGCCCAGGCGCTACCTTGCGGCGGCGCGGGCACCGGTGTCGTGCACGCTCGTTGCCGAGCGCGACCGGCCCTTCGAGTTCATGCTGAACGCCCTGCGGCTCCTGGACGGCTTCGAGCTGTCCCTCTACGAAGCCCGTACGGGTCTGCCGGCGTCTACGGTGGTGGAGCGTCTGCAGTCGCTCGCTGCGCAGGGGCTCGCGGTCGTAACCGACACGCGCTGGCGAGCGAGTGAACGGGGCCTGCGCTTTCTCAACGACCTGCTCGTCGCGTTTCTTCCGCCCTCACGCGCCGCAGTCGAGCGGTGAGCTTATGCACACCCTCCGCTACCTTCGCCTGAAATCGCGGGATTACGTGCAATAGCACCCAAAGCGGTCGACGATAAATTGGTAAGTGCTTGATATAAAAAGCGGAAACACCTTGGCCATTTCTTGACCAAGGCCGCAGATATGCGGTGCGGCGGGCAACAAAGCGAGCGCGCAGCCGGGTTGCTCACAGACTTATGCACAGTTTTTGTGGATAAGCTCGACCAGTGGGGTGGGCTTGAGAGGCACCACGGCACCCGGTAGACTGCGCGCCCTTTTGTGGGGTCCCGTGAGGGCCCGTCAGGCTGGCTCATGAAAACCTCGACGCATCCCGACTACACTGAAATCAAGGTCACCTGCTCCTGCGGGAACACCTTCAAAACACGCTCGACACTTGGCGAGGACCTGGATATCGAGGTGTGCTCGAGCTGCCATCCCTTCTACACGGGCAAGCAGAAGATCGTCGACACCGCCGGCCGGGTCGACAAGTTCCGCCGCAAGTACGCAGTGGGTGCTGCGCGCTGAGGCATGGGTCTCGAGGAAGGGCCTCGGCCCTTTCTGTGCGAAAGAGGGCGCCGACGGCGCCCTTTTTTGTGGGCGCCCGCGAGGAACGCAGTGGCAGTACCGGAACTCGACGCACGGGCGGGCGCTCGAAGCTCCCGAGCGGGTCATGAGATAGCATGCGGATCCCGGCCGTTCGCGTCATGATAACTGTCGCTCAACGGAGCAAGACCATGCCACGCCTGCTTTCCGCGTTCCTGCTGTCGGTCCTTGTGCTGGCGGGTTGCGTGTCGAACCCCGCCACGGGGGGCCGCAATGTGGCCATGGGCTCGATGCAGAGCGAGCGCGAGCAGGCCCGGCGCTACTACGAGGAGATCATCCGCGCCTATGGTCTGTACGAGGACCAGGCGGTCCAGGACTACGTCAACCGTGTCGGCCAGCGTGTGGCCCGGCACAGCCATCTGCCGGACGATGAGTGGAAGTTCGTCGTGCTCGACGACGAGTCGATCAACGCTTTCACGACGGGCGGCAACTACATCTATGTGCACCGCGGGCTGCTCGTCTACCTGAATTCCGAGGCGGAGCTCGCAACCGTGCTCGGTCATGAGATCGGCCACGTCACCGCCCGTCATCCGGCGCGGCGCCAGACCCGTGCGATGGGCGCCTCGATCCTTGCCACTGCAGCGGCGATTGCGACCGGCTCGAACGCCGTTGCCCAGCTCGCCAACATCGGAGCGACGGCCTGGCTCCAGGGCTACGGGCGCGAGAACGAGATGGAGGCGGACCGGCTCGGACTCGAATACGCGGCCAAGAGCGGATATCGCCCGGAGGCTATGGCCGAGACGTTCAAGGTCTTCAAGAGCCAGGAGAGCTTCGAGGTGGCTCGCGCGCGGGCCGAGGGTCGCGAGCCCCGCATCTATCACGGGGTTTTCTCGTCCCACCCGGCCCCCGATGCGCGGGTCATCCAGGCGGTCAAGGGCTCGGCGAACATCCAGGAACCGCCGGGCGGCTGGGTCGACAACCGCGACGAGTATCTGCATACGATCGACGGCATGCCCTTCGGCTCGAGCCGCAAGCAGGGCATCGTGCGTAACAACCGCATGTACCATGCCGACCTCGGCATCACCATCGCCTTCCCGAAGGACTGGACGGTCGAGAATCAGCACGAGCGCATCCTCGCCTATACCCGCGACAAGGACGCCATCATGCAGATCACGCTGGATGCGCGCCCGGACAACAAATCTCCCCGGGAATTCCTGCTCGAGAAGCTGCGGGGCGCGCAGCTCAGCGGGGGTGAGGCGGTGTCCTCGAACGGCATGGATGGCTATGCGGTGCTCACCCGCACGGGCTCGCCACTCGATGGGGGCCAGGGGCCGGTGCGCTGGGTGGCGCTATATCGCGACAAGCAGGTCTATGTCTTCGGTGGCGCCAGCCGTTCTGCGGTCGATACCCGGCCGGAGGCCGACCGCGTGATCCTGTCGATCGTGCAGACGCTGCGCAGCCTGAAGCCCGCCGAGTACCCGCTGGCCGAACCGTATCGCGTTCGCATCGTGAAGGCTGACGCCAGTACGCGCCTCGACCAGTACGCCAGGGAAATGCCGGTCGAGAAGCACCAGAAGGAGGAGCTGCAGCTCCTGAATGCGCTCTATCCGAATCGCGATCCGGACCCCGGGCAGCTGCTGAAGGTGGTCGAGTGATGCGCTGGCGCGCACGAGGTGACTCCGCGCCTTGATTCCGCTCGCAGACCATGTAACGCTGCGATCGACAACAGGAAGAAGCGCGCATGGCTCCGAAGAACTACCAGCTCACGGATTCCGCAACCGGCAAGACCTCTGACCTGCCCGTCCGGTCGGGGACGATCGGTCCCGATGTCCTCGACGTCGCGACGCTGTATCGCGACCATGGGGTGTTCACCTTCGACCCGGGATTCGGCGTCACGGCCGCCTGCGAGAGCCGGATCACCTATATCGACGGCGACGAGGGTGTGCTGCTCTATCGCGGCTATCCGGTCGAGCAGCTGGCCGAGAAGAGCAGCTTCATGGAGGTCTCCTACCTGCTGCTGCACGGCGAGCTGCCGGCGCGCAAGGACCTCGACATCTTCGTGAGCAACATCCGTCATCACACGATGATCAACGAGACGTTGCTGCGCTTCTTCAACGGGTTCCACCACAACGCCCATCCGATGGCGATGGTTTCCGCAGTCGTGGCCTCGATGTCCGCCTTCTATCACGATTCGATGGACATCAATAATCCGCGTCACCGCGAGATCTTCGCGCACCGCATCATCGCCAAGATCCCGACGATCGCTGCGGCGGCACACAAGCATTCCCTCGGCCAGCCCTTCGTCTATCCGCGCAACGATCTCGATTACTGCAGCAATCTGCTGCACATGTTCTTCGCCGTGCCCTGCGCGCCCTACAGGGTCGATCCGATCTACGCGCAGGCGCTCGACCTGCTGTTCATCCTGCATGCCGATCACGAGCAGAATGCCAGCACCTCGACGGTGCGTCTCGCGGGTTCGACCGGTGCCAATCCCTACGCAGCGATCTCGGCAGGCGTCTCGGCCTCTGGGGGGCCCGCGCATGGCGGTGCCAACGAGGCCGTGCTCGAGATGCTCGAGGAGATCGGCACTGCGGACAACATTCCCAAGTACGTGGCGATGGCCAAGGACAAGTCCAGCCACTTCCGGCTCATGGGTTTCGGTCACCGCGTCTACAAGAACTTCGATCCCCGCGCCCGCCTCATCCGCGAGATGTGCCACAAGGTGCTCGCGAAGCTCGGGCGCTCCGACAATCCGCTGTTCGAGCTTGCGCTGCGCCTCGAGGAGGTCGCGCTCAAGGACGAATACTTCGTCGCACGCAAGCTCTACCCGAACGTCGACTTCTATTCCGGCATCATCTACAGCGCGCTGGGCATCCCCCGCTCGATGTTCACCGTGATGTTCGCCCTCGCCCGCACCGTGGGCTGGGTGGCCCACTGGCAGGAGATGATCGCGGATCCGGCCATGCGAATCAGTCGTCCGCGCCAGCTCTACAGCGGGCCGAAGCGGCGCGACTATACGGATATCGCCGGGCGCGCCTGATCGCACCCGAGGAGTTCCTCGACCTGGGCGAGGTCGGCGCGGCGCATCGGCCGGCCGTCCACGGGACTCACGGGCGCCTGGCGGATGCCGTCGCCCGGAAATACCGTCGCATCGATGGCGTGGTCGTCCATCTCGAAGCACAGCACCGGCTGGCTCAGCACACGATCGGCGCTCATCCTCACGCGTCGCGCTGTGACCTCGTAGCCGATGCCGTGATCCATGAGGTGGAACGACGCGGCCTCCGGGCTGTCGGCGAACACGTGCAGCTGCACGCTGGCGTGTTCAGTCGCAGTACCGGCGAGCACGGGGCCCACGAGGCGCGGCTGGAATTCTGCGAGCAGCTGCATGGCTGCAAGCGCGGCGCGGCGCTGCGCGGTGAGACTCTCGACATGTGAGTCGCCGCCGAAGAGTCGCTGGTACTCGGCAAGCGCCGCCTCGATCTCGACGTTCTTCGGCAGCATCGAGCCTTCCGTCACGCCGTAGCGTTCAGCCGCCTTGCGCTTGGCGAGGCCGAAGTCCCCGACGCCGTGCTCCGCCATGAGGCGCGCTGCCTCCTGCGCGAGGGCACGACGCAGGTGCTCGGACCGGATTGCGGTGCGTCTGGGCATCGTCGGGTCCCCGTGAGGTGCTAGAAGATCGGCTCGGTGCTGGTGGTTCCCTCACCGGCACCTTCCGGCGCGCCGCTCGCGTTCGTGGGCAGATGGTCCGCCATGAAGGTCTCGACGATCCCGCCAGGGTCCTCGGCGCTGGTGACGCGGCCCGTGACCGGCGAAATGCGCAGCTGTATGAGTCCTTCGGGCATCGGGCGCACCGTCTCCGGAGTCGCGGCCAGTGCTTCACGCATGAAGTGTACCCATACCGGCACGGCCGTGCGTGCGCCTTCCTCGCCTTCACCGAGCGAACGCTCGTGCTGGTCGAACCCCACCCAGACGGTTGCGACCAGCCGTGAGTTGTAGCCATTGAACCAGGTGTCGCGCGCCTCATTGGTCGTTCCGGTCTTGCCGGCGAGATCCCCGCGGCCGAGCACGAGTGCCCGTCGGCCGGTGCCCCGGCGGATCACGTCCTGCATCATGTCGTTCATCAGCCAGCTGTTTTGTGCCGAGATGACCTGCTCGGCGGCCTGTGCGTTGCCGGCGCACGCGTCACAGACGGTGCGCGGTGTCGCCTGCCAGGCGGTCCGGTCCGACGGGTCCACGATACGATCGATGAAGTAGGGCTCGATGCGGTAGCCGCCGTTCGCGAAAACGGCAAAACCTGCAGCCATCTGCAGGGGCGTGGTATCGAGCGTCCCGAGTGCGAGAGTGAGGTTTTCGGGCAGCTGCTTCCTGTCGAAGCCGAAGCGACTCACGTAGTCGATCGCGGTGCGTATGCCCAGCTCGCGCAGGAGCCGGATCGATACCATGTTGCGAGAGCGCACCAGCGCCTCGCGCAGGCGCGTCGGCCCGCCGAAAGTGCCGCTCGAGTTTTCGGGCCGCCACGTGCCTTCCATGCCCGCGTCTTCCATCACGATCGGCGCGTCGAGAATGGTGGAGGCGGGTGTGAAGCCGTTCTCGAGGGCCGCCGAGTACACGAACGGCTTGAAGGCGGAGCCTGGCTGACGGCGCGCCTGGGTGACGCGGTTGTATTTGCTCTCGAAGTAGTCGAAGCCGCCGACCAGCGCGCTGATGGCGCCGTCTGCGGGATCGAGCGCCACCAGGGCGCCCTGTGCCTCGGGCAGCTGCGCGAGCTGCGCGCTGTGTGCATCCGCGATCACGTATATGACATCTCCACGGGCAAGGATGTCGCGGGCGGTCTTCGGGGGAGGGCCGAGTGTGCCGCCAGGCGTGACGGCACGCGCCCACGACAGGCCGTCCCAGTCGATCTGCACGAAGCCGCGACCCTTCACGAAGGCGCGGACCGAATGATCGCCCACCGACACGACGGCTGCGGGCGTCAGACCCCCCACCGTCGTGTGGCTCGCGAGCAGCGCTTCGAGGTGCTCTGGTTGTTCGCCCGGGTCGGGGAGCTTCGCCAGGGGGCCGCGCCAGCCGTGGCGGCGGTCGTATTCGATGAGCCCGAGACGCACAGCGCGATTGGCTGCCGCCTGCAGCCGGGAATCGATCGTCGTGAACACCTTGTAGCCCGCGGTCTCGGCCTTCGCGCCGAAGCGCCTGAGGACCTCGAGCCGGGCCATCTCCGCAACATAGGGGGCTTCGACCTCGTAGGCCGGTCCGTGCACTCGCGCCTGCACGGGTTCGTGCCCGGCCCGCTCTGCGGTTGCGGCGTCGATGAAGCCGAGCTCCTTCATCCGGCGCAGCACATAGGATCTGCGGTCCGTGGCTGCCTCGGGGTTCACGATCGGGTTGTAGCGCGAAGGGCGCTGCGGTATGCCCGCGAGGGTCGCGATCTCGGCCACTGAAAGCTGGTCGAGCGTTTTGCCGAAGTAGGTGTCAGCCGCCGCGGCGACGCCGTAGGCGCGCTGCCCGAAGAAAATCACGTTGAGATACAGACCGAAGATCTGTTCCTTGGTGAACTCGTGCTCCATGCGCCAGGTGAGGAAGGCCTCGGAGAGTTTGCGTCGCCATGTCTTGTCGAGCGTCAGGAACATGTTGCGTGCGACCTGCTGGGTGATCGTGCTCGCACCCTGGGCCTTTCCGGCCGACATGAGGTTCACGACTGCGGCACGCAGCACGCCGATGTAATCAATGCCGCCATGCCGGAAGAACCGGTCGTCCTCGGCGGCGAGGAATGCCTGCCGCACCAGCAGCGGAATCTGTTCGAAGGTGACGGGCACTCTCCGCTGCTCGCCGATCTGCGCGATGAGTTCGCCGCTGCGGCTGTAGACCCGCAGCGGAACCTGCAGCTCCACTTCGCGCATCTGCTGCGCAGTCGGCAGCATGGGCGCGAGATACACGTAGCTGCCGGCGAGCGCGAGGCCCCCCAGAAGGATGAGGAAGATCACGGAGCCGAAGGTCATCGACACGAGGCGGATGTATGTCTGTTTCACAGAATGCGATTCCGAGTGCTTGCGCCCCAGCGGGGTGCTATGCATAGTAACGGCCGTCGATCAGGCAAACTCACCGAAAGGTGGGGACGCAAAGCCACCGGTCTACGGGACGTCAGGGC
This sequence comes from Gammaproteobacteria bacterium, assembly GCA_016707425.1. Taxonomy (GTDB): domain Bacteria; phylum Pseudomonadota; class Gammaproteobacteria; order Steroidobacterales; family Steroidobacteraceae; genus JADJHU01. The sequence continues at coordinate 375,908 of JADJHU010000015.1, read as the reverse complement.
CTATGACAGCGGGGTTGCCGGAGCGAGCACGCGGCTTGCGCCGATACACCCTCCAGCTGGCTCCCGCAGGCTGACCGCGCTTCGCGCCTCCAGTGTCGCTTGCAGAGACGGACGCATCAGCCTCAGACGGGTTCCCGTGAGCCGCTTCAACGCAGCGCCACGGCGGCGGATTCCGTCCTGACCGGATTTCGTGAGCATTCTCACGTTCAATTTGACCTTGCACTGTTATATATTGACGGGCAAGCTTATGCCAGATGGCGCTTGTGGGCGTAACTTACTGAAAAGGAAATAAAAGTGTTTCTGTTTTCGCGTAAGTATCGTCCCCTCCTCGGGCTGGACATCACCACCTCTTCGGTCAAGCTGATCGAGCTCGCGCTGGCGGGTGGGCAATACCGGGTGGAATCCTACGCTGCGGAGCCGACACCGCAGAGCGCCATGAACGAGAAGGCCATCGTCGATGCCGAAGCCATCGGTGAGGCAATCCGCCGTGCGGTCAAACGTGCCGGCGCCCGGAGTCGCGAAGTCGCCATTGCGATCAGCGGCGACGCGGCGATCACCAAAGTCATCCAGATGCCGCGCAACCTGCGCCCTGTGGACCTCGAAGCGCAGGTCGAGATGCAGGCGGATCAGTACATCCCCTTCCCCATGGACGAGGTCAGCTACGACTTCGAGGTCCTGGGCCCGAGCGACAAGGACAGCGACGCCAACGACGTGCTCCTCGTCGCGACCCGCACGGAGAACGTCGAACAGCGTCAGGCTGCAGTGAGTGCGGCAGGGTTGCAGGCCAGGATCGTCGATGTCGAGGCCTTCGCGCTCGAGAACGCCTGCAAGCTGATGACGCACCAGATGCCCGATGGCGGCATCGATCGCACGATTGCCGTGGTCGACTTTGGCGCGAGCAGCACCACCTTCAGCGTGCTGCGGAATCTCAAGGTGGTCTATACGCGCGACTTCGCGTTCGGGGGGCAACTGCTCACCGAGGAAGTCATGCGGACCTACGGACTGTCGATGGAGGAGGCGGGACGCGCAAAGAAGGAAGGAGGCCTGCCGGGGAACTTCCAGTCCGAGGTGCTCGATCCCTTCATCGACGACATGACGCAGCAGGTCAGCCGCTCGCTGCAGTTCTATCTCGCGTCCGGATCCGGGCGTGAGCAGCCCGAGAAGATCCTCATCTGCGGCGGCTGCGCCAACATTGCCGGCGTGGCCGATGTCATCGCGAGCCGGGTCGGGATCGCGGCGGAGAAGGGAGATCCCCTCGGCCAGATGAAGCTGTCCTCGCGTGCCAAGGCTCAGGCCGTGCAGCGCGACGCAACAGCTCTACTCACCGCGTGCGGCCTTGCGCTGCGGAGCTTCGACTGATGCCTCGCATAAACCTCCTGCCCTGGCGTGCGGATGAGCGCAAGAAGCGCAAGCTCGAGTTCCTGGTCGGGCTCGGCGGCGCGACCCTTGCGGCGTGCGTGCTCGCCTTCGTCATCTACCTCCTGCTCGGTTCGGCGATCGCCGCGCAGGAAGGCCGCAACCAGCGCCTGAAGGCCGAGATTGGGGAACTCGACAAGCAGATTCAGGAAATCAACGATCTCGAGCAGCAGAAACAGAAATTCATCGCGCGGATGGACATTATCGGCAAGCTGCAGCGCTCGCGACCCGAGGTCGTGCACGTGTTCGACGAACTCGTGCGTACGCTGCCGGACGGCACGTATCTCACGGCGGTGACCCAGAAAGACCGGCGACTGAAGCTGGAGGGTGTCGCACAGTCGAGCACACGCGTGTCCGCGTTCATGCGCAACATCGACGGTTCGCAGTGGCTGCGCAATCCGGAACTCGAGGTGGTCGAGACCAAGAAGGGACAGACACTCGGATCGAGCTTCACGTTGTTTGCGGAGCAGGTGGGCGTTGCCGAGCCGCAGCCCGAGGCGCAATCTGGTGGCCCCGCCCGGCGTACCGCGGCGAAGGGAGGTGGCCGATGAACCTCATGGACGAGCTGCGGGCACTCGACCCGCGCGAACCAGGACGCTGGCCGCTTCCTTTCCGCGTTGCCGCTGTCGTGCTGTGGTTCCTGGTGCTGGGGCTCGTCATCTCGTACACGCTCGTGTGGAACCGGCAACAACCGGAGCTCGAGCGTGTGCAGGGCGAAGAGCGGCAGCTGCGGGAGACTTTCCGGCAGAAGCACGCCAAGGCCGTGAACCTCGAGGTCTACAAGCAGCAGCTGAAGGATATCGAGCGCTCCTTCGGTGCGCTGCTGCGCCAGCTGCCGGGCCGCACCGAGGTGCCGAACCTGCTCGTGGACATCTCCCAGACCGGCCTTGCTGCGGGCCTGGAGGAAAAGCTGTTCCAGCCCGCTGCTGAACAGAAGAAGGACTTCTATGCCGAGCTGCCCATCAAGATCCGCCTGACGGGCAGCTATCACCAGTTTGGCCAGTTCGTGAGCGGTGTTGCGGCACTGCCGCGGATCGTGACGCTGCACGACATCGAGATCAGGCCGGATTCCAAGGATGGCTTCGACCAGCTCACGCTCGATCTCACCGCCAAGACTTATCGCTACCTCGACGAAGAGGAAATTGCCGCGGCCGAGAGCGAAAAGAGCAAGCCGCAGCATCGACCGCGCGCCACTGGCGGCGCGGGCTGAGGTGACCGATGGGAGAACACATGTATCCGGCCGGTTCACGACTGTCGATGGCGATGGTCTTCACGTGCGCGGTGCTGGCGCTGACTGGCTGCTCGAGCGCCGACGACGATCTCGCGCAGTTCATCGCCGCGACCAAGAAGGAACCGGGCGGGCGCGTCGAGCCGCTCCCCGAGGTGAAGCCCTACGAGAGCTTTGCCTATCAGGCGCAGTATCTGCGTTCGCCTTTCATCCCCAGTGCTGCCGGCGGTGCGTCGGGTCTCTCCAGCATCCGCCCGGACATGAAGCGCAATCGAGAGTTTCTCGAGCAGTTCCCGCTGGATACTCTCAGGATGGTGGGCACACTGAAACTCGCGAGCGACACTTTCGGGCTCGTGCAGACGAAGGATGGCCTGGTGCATCGCGTGCGGCCTGGCAACTACATCGGTGGGGCGGAAGGCCGGATCCTCAGCATCACCCCCTCGAAGATCACCTTGGTCGAGATCGTTCCGGACGGCCTCGGCGGGTACATGGAGCGTCCCGCTGCGCTCGCGCTGAACGAGTGAAGTGACGCTCAGGGAGAACGACCGAATGAATCGCAAGATACGCAACGAGATCGCGAACGCATTCCTCTGGCTCGCGCTCGCCGCAGCGCTGCTCTGTGCTCCGCCCTTCGCCCGTGCCGACGAGGCTGGCAACCGGCTCGAAGCTGTGGACGTGCAGACGCTGCCCGGTTCGCAGCTGCAGGTGACGCTGCGCCTCTCGGGTCCGGCTCCGGAGCCGCTCACCTTCACGATCGACAATCCGGCGCGTATTTCCATCGACCTCCCGGGCACCGCGCTGGCGCTGCCCTCGCGCCGCATCGACGTGCGTTCCGCAGGCCTCGACAGCATTCTGGCGGCGGAAGCCGGAGGCCGGACGCGCCTTGTCCTGAACCTCGACCGGCTCGTGCCGTATGAGACCCGAACCGAAGGAAACACCATCGTCATGCACGTCGGCGGCAATGCGCAGGCGGCGAGCGCCGCGGCGCGCCCGGCCAGCGGCAGTGCCACCGCGGACGCGGCTGTGCCAGCCGGCGGCCGCGCGATCCGAAGCATCGATTTCCGCCGCAGCACCGACGGCGCCGGCCGAATCATCGTGCGGCTCACTGACCCGCGTACGCCGATCAACCTGCGCCAGGTCGGAAACCAGATGATCGTCGAGTTCGCCGGCGCCGAGCTGCCGAAGAACCTCATGCGCCGCTATGATGCAATGGACTTCGGCACGCCGGTGACGAGCTTCGATGCGCTGCGGACGAACGAGGGCACCCGCATCGTCGTCAATGCGAGCGGGGACTTCGAACAGCTCGCCTACCAGTCCGACGACCAGTACGTCATCGAGGTGCAGCCGCAGCGCAAGCTGGCGCAGCAGGCCGAGGAGAAGCGCACCTACACGGGTGAGCGCCTTACGCTGAACTTCCAGGACATCGAGACACGGGCTGTTCTGCAGCTGCTGGCGGATGCCAGCGGCGAGAACATCGTGGTCAGCGATTCCGTCTCGGGCAGCGTGACGCTCAGACTGCAGAACGTGCCCTGGGACCAGGCGCTCGACATCGTCCTGCGCACCAAGGGACTCGACAAGCGCCGCCAGGACAACGTCACCATCGTGGCTCCGGCGGACGAGCTTGCTGCGCGCGAGAAGGCCGATCTCGCGGCCAGGCAGGACATCCAGCAGCTTGCGCCGCTGCGCTCGGAGTACCTGCAGATCAACTACGCGAAGGCCAGCGACATTGCCGCGCTCATCAAGGCCCAGGGAGGACGCTCGCTCCTCTCGCAGCGCGGCAGCGTCGCGGTCGACGAACGGACTAACACGCTGTTGCTGCAGGACACCGCTGAACGGCTGGCTGATGTGCGCCGACTGGTCGGCACACTCGACATCCCTGTGCGCCAGGTACTCATCGAGGCGCGCATCGTGATTGTCAACGACGACTTCAATCGGGAGCTCGGCGTCCGCGCAGGCTTCACGGGCATCCGGCAGAACGGCAGCGATGGCATCTTCCAGACTTCGGGCAGTCTGGAGGCGACGGATGTCGGGCTGGCGTCTGCGCTGGCCAATATCCGCGGCACTGGTTCGCCTTATCCGATCGACATCCCCACGGGGGCGCGTGCCTCCAGCCGCTATGGCGTCAATCTGCCAATCGCCAATCCGGCCGGGCGGCTTGCGTTCATGGTGCTCGGCTCCGACTACATCGTCGATCTGGAGCTCTCGGCGGCGCAGGCCGAGGGACGTGGCGAGATCATTTCTTCGCCGCGCGTGATCACTGCCAACCAGAAGGAGGCGAGCATCGAGCAGGGCGTGGAGATTCCCTACCAGGAGTCCGCGTCGAGCGGTGCGACCACGATCTCCTTCAAGAAGGCCGTGCTCGCACTGAAGGTGACGCCGCAGGTTACACCCGACAACCGGATCATCCTGGACCTCAATGTCAAGAAGGACAGCGTGGGCCAGGTGGTCGTGAGCTCCGGTGGCGTCAACGTCCCGGCGATCGACACGCGCGAAATCAACACCCAGGTGCTCGTGAACGACGGCCAGACCGTCGTGCTCGGGGGCATTCTGGAGACCGAGCGGCGCGAATCGGAGAAGAAAGTGCCGTACCTCGGCGACATCCCCGCACTCGGCCGGCTCTTCAAGACCACGAGCAAGACCAATAACAAGGACGAGCTGCTGATCTTCGTCACGCCGAAGATCCTTCGCGAAGGAGTGAACGTCTACTGAGCCGCGTCGTGCCCGGGGGCGACGCTGCCGCCCGCCCGCGGGCGGTCACGGCTTTTTGTGTATGCTGCGCCTGACCATGCTCGGCTCGCGCAACGTCTTCCTCGTCGGTCCGATGGGTTCAGGCAAGACCGCCGTGGGGCGCCAGCTCGCGCGTCACCTGCGTGCCCCGTTCTTCGACAGCGACGCCGAGATCGAGCGGGATACCGGCGTCGACATCCCGTACATCTTCGAATGCGAGGGAGAACCGGGCTTTCGCGATCGCGAGGCGGCGGTGATTGATGCCCTCACGTGCCGGGAGGGCATCGTTCTCGCCACCGGGGGCGGTGCGGTCCTGAGGCCCGAGAATCGACGGCATCTTGCCGAGCGTGGCTGCGTGGTCTACCTCGAGACTTCCGTCGCTCAGCAGGCCGGGCGGGTGGGGCGCAGTTGTCAGCGGCCGCTGCTGCGCAACGTGGATCCGGTCCGGAAGCTCGAGCAGCTGATGGCCGAGCGCGCGCCGCTCTACAGGGAAATCGCTGACCTGATTGTCGGCACTGACGGTCGCAGCGTCCGGGTCGTCGCCGACGATATCTTGCGCGAGCTGCGGAGCCGGGAGCCGCTGTCGCAACCCTGACCGAGCGATCCGCAGTGGCTGCCCTTATACTGCAAGAGGCACCGCATTGCCGTCTGACCTGAAGATCCGATGCCCGCGCAGATTGTCACCGTCGAGCTTCGCGAGCGCTCCTACCCGATCTATATCGGCCGCGACCTGCTCGCCGACCCCGCTCTCCTGAACCGCTGCATTCCCGGGCGGGATCTCCTGCTCGTCAGCAACACCATCGTTGCGCCGCTCTACGCATCGCACGTCGTGGCGGCACTCGGCGCGCGGCGGCCCGTGGAGGTCGTGCTGCCCGATGGGGAGGCGCAGAAGAGCCTTTCGGTCGTCGCCCGAGTGATCGACGTCCTCGTCGCAAACCGCTTCGGGCGCGATGCCTGCGTGCTCGCCCTCGGGGGCGGAGTCATTGGCGATCTCGCCGGCTTCGCAGCAGCCACCTACCAGCGCGGTATCGCCTTCGTACAGATACCGACGACATTGCTCGCGCAGGTGGACTCATCCGTGGGCGGAAAGACGGGCGTGAACCACACGGGCGGCAAGAACCTCATCGGCGCATTTCATCAGCCGTCTGCCGTCATTGCCGATACCCGAACGCTGGAGTCGCTGGCGCCGCGCGAGCTGCGCGCGGGACTCGCGGAAGTGATCAAGTACGGGCTCATCTGCGATCCGGAGTTTTTTGCGTGGCTCGAGGGAAATCTCGAGGCACTCCTTGCAGGCGATCCGGCAGCGCTGGCGCACGCGATACGCCGCTCCTGTGAGATCAAGGCGGGCATCGTGCGCCGGGACGAGCGGGAGCAGGGTGAACGCGCGCACCTGAATCTCGGTCATACGTTCGGTCACGCGATCGAATCGGCAACCGGCTACACGGGCTGGCTGCACGGTGAAGCGGTCGGCGCCGGGTTGATGATGGCAGCGGACATGTCACAGCGCTGCGGCTGGCTGCGGGATGCGGATGTGCAGCGCGTGCGCCGTCTGCTCGAGAGGGCGGGTCTGCCACTTCGAGCTGCCGAAGTCACTCCGGCGGTCGCGCGTGACTTCATGTCGATTGACAAGAAGGCGATGAACAGGCGGCTGCGCCTGGTCCTCCTGCGAGACATCGGCCGCGCCTGCGTCACCGCGGATTTTCCGCCTTCGGCACTCGAAGCGACTCTCTCTGCGCACTTCGGGGAGCACAGGTGAACGAGGATGCGGCCGAGGCCTGCCTGGCGCGGTACGCAGCACGTCCCGACCGCACCCGGGGCCGGCGACATCCGGAGCCACCGCCGGCGATGCGCACCGAGTATCAGCGGGACCGGGATCGCATCGTTCACTCCAACGCCTTTCGGCGCCTCGTGTACAAGACGCAGGTGTTCGTCAACCATGAGGGCGACCTCTATCGGACGCGCATCACTCACTCGCTCGAGGTGGCGCAGATCGCGCGTACCATTGCGCGTGCCCTGCGCCTCAATGAGACGCTGACGGAGGCCATCTGCCTCGCGCACGACCTCGGTCATACCCCTTTCGGGCATGCAGGCCAGGACGCACTGAATCAATGCATGCGGGCCTACGGTGGCTTCGAGCACAACCTGCAGTCGCTTCGCGTGGTCGACGAGCTCGAGGAGCGTTATGCGGAGTTCCCCGGGCTGAATCTCACCTTCGAGTGTCGCGAGGGCATCCTGAAGCACTGCTCGCCGGCCAATGCGCGTCTGCTGGGTGATGTCGGCGCGCGATTCCTGCGGCGCGAGCAGCCTGGGATGGAGGCGCAGCTTGCAAACGTTGCCGACGAGATTGCCTACAACAGCCATGATGTCGATGACGGAGTCCGCGCGGGTCTTGTCACGGTCGAAGAGTTGTGCAGCGTGACAGCCTTTGCCCGCCAGCACCAGGCCGTGACTGCTCAGCATCCGGGCTTGCCGGAGCGGCGTTTGATGCACGAAATCACGCGACGGATGATCAATCACGTCGTAACGGATCTCGTGCGCAATACGACTGAGTGCCTGGTGGACGCAAACCCGCAGAGCATCGATGCTGTTCGCGCCTGCCCGACCACGCTCGTCGGCGCGTCCGGAGACGTCCAGGCAGAGCAGCTCGAGCTGAAGCGGTTTCTGCGCGAGCGCGTCTATCGCCACTACCGCGTCACCCGCATGACAACCAAGGCCCGTCTGGTCGTGCAGCAGCTCTTCGAAGCCTTCATGTCAGACCTCTCGCTGCTGCCCACAGAGCACTGTGAAGCCGCGAGGCGTACGGAGACGCAGGCGGGCGAGCCCGGCCGCGCCCGGGTCGTCGCTGACTATATCGCCGGAATGACCGATCGCTATGCGCTGCTGGAGCACAGAAGGCTGTTTGAGCCGGGAGAGCGAACATAGTCGGGTTCGTATCACAGATTCGCAGACTCGGCGTGGCCCATGGAAGCAGGGGATGCAGAATTCCTTGCAATGAACTCAATGTACGACCGATGCACTGGAACATCGTTGCCTTGGTCTCGTACGCAAAATGACACGATCTCAATGTGAGAGAGTGACAATGTATGAGTGACATAAACGCAAGCGAAAGGCAGGTGCTTCTCGATGCGTTCGGAGCGCTGCTGATGCCACTCATGAAGGTGGCGTTTCAATATGGCGTCTCTGCCGGAGATATCAGCCAAGTCGTCAGACAGGTCTATGTGGGCGCACTTGAGAGGCGACTGGCCATGCAGGGTCGGCCAGCAAGTGACGCAAGGTTGGCGGTAATGGGGGGATTCACCAAGGGCGAGGTACAGACAGCGCGAGAAGCGTTACGCAGTGGGGTATCCATAAATTCAACGAAGTCAATCAGCCTTGACCAAATTACTGGTTTGCTGACCATTTGGCACACGGATAGCCGGTTTTCGACTGCTTACGGACTGGCGCTAGATCTTTCTCTCGACAGGAATGAAGGACAGCGTACGGTTCCCACGCTGATCGACGCTGCCTGTCCTGGCGTTGATCAAGATGCCCTATTAGACGAACTTGTGGCATCTGGTTGCGTGGAGATACACGACGAGAGATTTGTTCGCTGTCTTTCGCGCGCTTACGTTCCAAAAGGCAGAGAAGTTGGAAAGATTGCACGGATGGGCCGATTTCTTGCGGCCATTAGCGAGAATTTTTCCTACAATGTGCTTCGCGATGAATCCGAGCCCGGATACTTCGAGCGTGCGGTGATCGCAGAATCGGCCTTGACTGAGGAGGGTAAGGCTCTATTTCTGCAACTAGTAGAAACGAAGGGCCAATCGCTTCTAGAAGAAATCGACACGTGGCTGACTGGCCTCGGGCCACCTTATGTGACGCCTCGTGGGAAAAAATATGGCTTTGGTCTGTACTTTTTCGAGGAGCCTGAATTAGCGGCGACGCTAGACTCGAGCGCGAACGAGTGGCGGCAGCAACGCGGGAATACTGAGCGTTCGCATTCGGCGGATGAGATTGACGTGCTCGCTCCTAGAATCGGGCCTCTACAAGGCAAACCGACTCAGGGTGAGCACTAGGTCGCGCGAAAAGACCGGAGCGACCTCGGACGGGCACCTGTAAACACCGCGTCAGCAGCGCACGATGCATTTGCGGCAGCGCGCTGCCGAATCGAAGAGACGGCGGTAGCGCGTCGCCGCCGCTACCGCCATTGCCGGCTTACTTGATTGCCCCGCCAGAGATTCCGCTGGTGGCGCCGCCCGAGATCCCGCTCTTCGCCCCGCCAGAGATTCCGCTGGTGGCGCCGCCCGAGATCCCGCTCTTCGCTCTAGCTCCCCCTGAGATACCCGCCCCTGACACCAGCGCCGTCTCCGCCGGAGTCAGTTCGCGCAGAACCCGCTTTACCTGCTTCTTCATCGAAATCCCCTTAGAAGTTAGCTCTGTTCCTTTTGTTGGATCCCAGTACGTGAGCCAGTGGCCTGAACCTGGACCCTCCGCCCAAACGAGCCTAGCTTACGTCCAGCTTAAGTTAATTACCATATGGCAAATCGATTCCGCTGCGTAGGGTACCTCTGCTCGATGAGGTGCGGTTGCCGCCCTGGAAAGGCGAATCGGCCTCTCTGGCCTGGAACTGCCCGTGACGAGCCCGGATCGACGGACCGAGCCCCCGGCAATCGCCTATACAGACGCAAAAATACTTTTGTTCTCTATACTTAGGAGCTAAAGTCCAAGCGGATTGGAAATAAGGCCACGGCCTGCGATAGCCTTTACATAGTCCAACCTGATCCTCTCAGAGGCCAGATGACGGAGACTCTGTTTCGGCGGGAGGCGCTGGAGGCACGCCAGGGGCAGTGGTTGGGCACGATTCTCCTGACTGAGGGGATCGCGCCACATCTTTTTGCCATCTTTGCGCTGCTCGCCATAGCCGGTGTCATGGCACTCCTGTTGTTCGCGGAAATGCCGCGGCGTGCGCACGTGGTCGGCTGGCTCATGCCCCGCGAGGGCCTCGCCCGGGTGTTTGCGCCACAGCCCGGTGTCGTATCGCAGTTGCTGGTGCAGGAGGGGCAGCGGGTCCGGCAAGGTCAGACGCTTCTCGTCATTTCCACGGAATTGCGGAGCGCAGCGCTCGGCGCCACCAGTGAGCAGGTGACACGCACGTTGCATGCACAGCGCAGCGCCTATGAGTCGGAGCTCCAGCAACTCGACGCTCTGGAGGGCCGTGAAAGTTCAGGTCTGCGCGCACGGATCAAGGCCCTGAACGACGAGGAAAACTACATCGCTGGCGAGATTGCGGCTCAGCAGAAGCGGCTTGATCTTGCCCGTGTCAACGAAGCGAAGATTCGGGCGCTCCGCGAACAGGGGATTGTCTCTGATCAGCAGATGCAGCAGTCGCGCGATAGTTCGCTCGAGCACGAGACTACCCTGAAAGGCCTCCAGCGCACCAAGGCAAGGACCATCAGCGACCGCGCGGAGCTCGAGGCAGCCCTCGCTCAGCTGCCCTTCCGGTCTGCTACACAGAGAAGCTCGATCGAGCGCAGCATCGCCCAGATCGATGCGGACATTGCCGAAGCTGAAACGCGTCGCGGCATCGCGATCGTTGCGCCGCAGAGCGGCACCATTTCCAGTCTGCAGGTGGAACGCGGTGGCCGCGCTGACACTACCGCTCCGCTATTGAGCATCGTTCCAAATGCGTCGTCGCTGATTGCGCAGGTATTCGCTCCGAGCAGGGCAATAGGCTTCCTGCGCCCGGGTCAGTCGGTCTTCCTCCAATACGATGCGTTTCCCTATCAGCGCTTCGGCCACCACGAAGGCACAATCAGCAGTGTGTCTCGCGCGCCCGTGAGCCCTGCGGAACTCCCCCAGCAGCTCACTGCCGTCTCGGCCGCAGCGGGTGAGCCGGTCTATCGGATCATCGTCGACCTTCCAAGCCAGTCGCTGCGGTTCCACGACGAGCGTCTACCGCTGCAACCCGGGATGCGACTCGAGGCAGACGTCGTGCTGGAGCGCCGCAAGCTCGTCATGTGGATCATCGATCCCCTTCTTTCGGTGAGGTCTAAGTGGAGCCAATAGCAGAGTCGAACGACGCGCACGATCGACTCCGACTCAGCCTCGGAAGCCGCCTGCCACTGGTGTTGCAAACGGAAGCCGCCGAATGCGGCCTCGCCTGCCTCTCGATGGCTCTCGGCTATCATGGGCAGCACGTCGACCTTAGCGAATTGCGCCGAAGCTTCGGCTTCTCACAAAAGGGAGCCACGCTCAAAGATCTCATTGCGGTGGCCGATCAGCTCGACGCACGCACGCGTCCACTGCGCCTCGAACTTGACGATCTCGAAGCACTGCGCACGCCCTGCATTCTGCACTGGGACCTGAATCACTTCGTCGTTCTGAAGAAGGTGACCCGCACAGGGATCATCATCCACGATCCGGCCGTTGGCGTACGTCGCATCCGGACTCAGGAGGTATCTCGACACTTTACCGGTGTCGCCCTCGAGGTGCTGCCCTCCACGGCAATGGCGCAGCGGTCCTCTCCGAGTCCGCGCATCGGCGTACGTGCGGTACTGGGCCGGATTTCCGGCATACGTGGTGCACTTGCCCGCGTGCTGCTCCTTGCCGTAGCCATCGAACTGTTCGCGATCCTCGCACCGTTCTTCCTGCAGTGGACCATCGACCATGCGCTCGTCACTGCGGATCGAAGCCTGCTTGTCACACTGGTGATCGGCTTTTCGCTGCTGCTCCTGCTTCGTGCCACCGTCTGGGCAATGCGGAGCTGGAGCCTGATGGGAATACAGGCGTCCCTGAGAGTCCAGTCGCAGGCAAATCTCTTCCGGCACCTCATTCATCTGCCGACTTCATTCTTCGAGAATCGCAATCTCGGAGACATATTGTCCAGGTTCGGATCGCAAGAGGAGGTTCTCCGGGCGATCACCACCAGTGCCCTTGAGGCTGTGATGGATGGCCTACTGGTCATCCTCACCCTCGCGATCATGTTCGCGTACGCCCCGGCACTGGCCCTGGTGGTCGTATGCAGCGTCATGCTTTATGGCGCTGTGAGGGGGTCTCTCTATGCGGCCCTGCGCAACGCCACCGCGGAGGAGATTGTCTGGTCGGCGAGAAAGGACAATCACCTGCTCGAAACAGTTCGTGGAATCCGCACTATCAAGCTGTTCAGCGGACTGGCCGATCGGCGCCTGCACTGGACGAATTTCATGGTCGAAGCGACCAACAGACACCTCACCATTGAAAAGCTGCACATTCTCTTCCGCATTGCGAATTTCGTTCTGGCCGGTGGCATCACCATAGTGGTGGTGTGGTTGGGCGCATGGAGGGTCCTGGGCGGAACTTTCACCGTCGGCATGCTGATCGCGTTTCTGGCATACAAGGACCAGTTTCTCGATCGGGTCAGCGCTCTTATCGACAAGGCAGCTGATCTCTGGATGCTGAGGGTTCATACCGAGCGTGTCGCAGACATTTCGCTCAGTGCTCCAGAAGAACTCGGCCGTACGACATCACCTGACCTTTCTTTGAAGAATGCCAGCATAGAAATTCGCGATCTCTGCTTTCGCTACACTGATCGCGAGCCCTACGTCCTCGATGGCGTCAGCCTCAGCATTGCCACGGGCGAGTGCGTCGCTATTGTCGGTCCGTCTGGCTGTGGCAAGACGACTCTGCTGAAGGTCCTGGCGAGTTTGCTGCCCCCGACAAGCGGTGAAGTCCTCGTGAGTGGCAGGGCGCTGCATTCGATCGGACTGGAGGCATACCGCTTAGCCATCGGTGTGGTGATGCAGGATGATCAGATGTTCGCGGGCTCGATCGCGGATAACATCAGCTTCTTTGCATCGCCTCACGACCCGGAACGCATCGAGCAGGTTGCAAGGATCGCGTCGGTCCACGACGAAATCGCGTCGATGCCGATGGGCTATGACACGCTGATCGGTGACATGGGGACAGTGCTGTCCGGAGGCCAGAAGCAGCGCGTATTGCTCGCGCGCGCACTCTACCGTCAGCCCGCAATCCTGCTGCTCGACGAAGCCACCAGCCACCTGGACGTCTTACGGGAGAAGGCCGTCAGTGCCGCAATCGCGGAACTCAAGATAACACGCATCATCGTGGCGCATCGACCCGAGACAATCCGTTCCGCGGATCGAATTCTTGTATTGGACAAAGGTGCGATCGTTAACGACGTAAATATCCGGTCTGAGGCACCAGAGGCGTGGGCGCTGAGTGATATGTGGAGTCACTCTGGCAAGCACCGGTGAGTGGCATCGGGATGGGCGCTTACCGGCGATATGCATTGGGTGTTGCTGTCAAGATGGATTTCTGAGGTCTTTGTAGCGGTAACTGCGGGGCCTGTAGCGGGCACGCGAGCTTGAGCTCACTCGCCGTGGATTCAGAGCATATGAATGATGTGGGGCACTGGCGCTGCGTCTACTTGGGTGTCACGCTCATCGGCAATGCGTAGTGGGCAACCATTGGCATACGCAAGTCCTTAGCTGCGGGGGATAGTGTTCAAGTGCGACAATTTCGCCTTGGAGCGAAGGCAATCGATCGACTATGTGTGTTGCACTTGAATCGTACTCAGTATGCCCACGCCAATCACGAGGGAGCTAAATCTTGCGGTGAATGCGTTGCTGCCAGTGCTCGTCGCGTTGGCAGGTTGCTTCTTAGCTGGTGGCGTTAGTGCGTCTGAATTCGAACGGGTCTCGAGGCGATCGTTTGTTCTTGCTGCGGCAAGGCGTAGTCGCTTCAAGAATGGAAAGATTAATCATTCCTTGGTGGCTGCTCGGACAGGGCTTTCTCGGACGGAGGTGCGGCGGGTTCTGTTGAATGCGGAAGCTAACCGGAGAGCATCAATTCAGTCAACAGAGGATGGATGCCGAGCAGTAATTGCGGCATGGCACGCAGACCCCCTATTCGTAGACGGGTTCGGGCGCCCGAAAATGCTAGCGCTCCACGGCTCACCGAGGTCGCTCTTTTCTCTAGCGGAGAAGTACGCGGCCGGCGTGGCTCCCATAGCGATTCTCAAGGCGCTGCGTAGGCGGGGATTCTTAACTATACGGCACAATCGAGCCTCCATTCGATACGTGCCGCTCGATGCGGCGGCATTCAAGCGCCTAAAGAGACTGTCACCGCTATTGGAGCAGCTGTGCCTCGCTGCGGCAGGTGAGGAGGCTGCTCCCAGATCGCCGAACGTCAGGATTTCGCATATCCCCATACAGCATGGAATCGATGCTGTGCTAACCAAGAGGCACGCGGTGTCTACGCTTACAGCCGCTATGCAGAGCCTGGGAGCGATTTCACGCGCAAAGACAAGCGCTCGGCGTTCAGAGGCTGTGTTACTGGCCACCGTTGTGGCGGATAGCAGGCTTCCACCCATGAGTGTCAGAGAGCCTGTTGGGCGGCGGCATGTGCGCCGCAAGCAAGGATGAAAGTACCGATTTTCGAGGCCGGCCGGCCATGAAGGATATCCACGTGAAGCGAGTACTCTCGGCGTCGAATGGCAGTTACTACGGCGAAATCCTTACGAGCCTGTTCGAATTTATGATGCTTGAGGGCAGCAGCCGGAGCCAGATCGAGCGGGTGTCCAAGGACGCGTTGCGGAGCGTGTCGTCGGGGCAAGCGTATCGGAAGCAGAACGGGCCTGTTGGCATTGCGCTTGCGGCACAGGTTCTTGATGGATGGCATCGCAATCGCAGATATCTGGATCGTGATGCCAATCCGCGTGCTATACCGCTTCTTGGTAAGGCGCCCAGCGTCGAGGCGCTGATTAGATCCGAGCGCCGAACCGCGGGCGCGGCGGAAGATGCAAAGAAACTCGTTTCTCTTGGGCTCGTGATCAAAAGCGGAAAGTACTATCTGCCAGCGAGCAGGGTTGCATCCATTCGAACGCTTCATCCGTTTGTGGTTAGCTACGTCGCGCGGTTGCTGCAACGCGCGTTGTCGACCGTGCAATTCAATGTCACATCGCGTTCGACGTCAAGAAGGTGGTTAGAAGGATTCGCAGAAGTGCCGGACCTCCCGTCCCGAGATGTTGCAGCGTTTCGTAGCTTTTCGCGAGAGCAAGGGTGGGTCTTTCTTGCTACGATCAATGAGTGGCTCGAAACGCGACGTCGGGAGACAAAGCGCACCACGCGTGGGTCAGCCGTATCTGCGGGCGTGCAGTTATTCGCCTGGAGCGATAAGGAATGTCGGCGTTCTTCTCGAAGCTAATCCGCTCGCCGCCTTCTGCGCATTGAAATGCTTACGAATGGGATCTGCTGACGGCGCGTGAGCTCTTCTCGCGGACTCTCTCTGTCAGCCGCATCTGTGGCTGGCTGGCGCTATTACCACTTCTGGATGTTGCTGAGTGCGTTTGATGAACTGCCTTTGATCGGACCCGGTCTCGGAGCTGGCTTGAGACATGTGTCCGAAATCGCTATTGAGCATTCCATTCTTTATGATGTGCTTTGTCGCGTGAAAGGATGCTGATTTACCTCATCTCTCAGCGCCTTCCTCAGTATCTTCCCGACATTCGTCTTCGGGAGCTCAGATCTGAAGTACACGTGTTTGGGTACCTTGTAACCCGTGAGGGATTTGCGGCAGTGTGCGATCAGGGCTTCGGCTGTGAGATGCGGATCCTTGCGCACGACGAACAGGGCAACGGATTCGCCTGACTTTTCGTCCGGCTGGGCCACGGCGGCTGCTTCGAGCACGCCCGGATGGGAGACCGCAGCGCTCTCGACTTCGTTGGGGTAGACGTTGAATCCGGACACGACGATCATGTCCTTCTTGCGGTCCTCGATGAACACGTAGCCGCGTGCATCGATGTGGCCGATATCCCCGGTACGCAGCCAGCCGTCCGGTAGCATTACGTTCGCGGTCTCGTCGGGGCGCTTCCAGTACTCGCGCATCACCTGCGGTCCGCGGACGCAGATCTCACCGATGGCTTCGACGCCGAGGTCGCGACCTTCGTCGCTGCGTATGGAGATCTCGGTGGAAGGCACGGGCAGGCCGATGGAGCCGTTGAAATCCTCGCCGAGCGGATTCATGCAGGCGATCGGTGAGGTTTCTGTGAGCCCCCAGCCCTGACCGAGGACGCAGCCGGTGCGCTGGTGCCACTGCTCGGCGACGGTGCGCTGCACGGCCATGCCGCCCCCGACGGTGCCCGTGAGGCCCGTGAAGTCGATCTCGTCGAAGCCGGGTGTGTGGAGGAGGGCATTGAACAGCGTATTCACGCCGAGGAAGAAATTGGGCGGGTACTTCTTCAGCTCACGCACGAATCCGCGGAAGTCCCTGGGGTTGGTGATCATGATGCCGCGCGCACCGACACACATGAACATGAGGCAGTTTCCGGTGAGCGAGAAGATGTGATACAGGGGTAGTGCGAGCACGTACGTGGCGCCGATTGGCAGGTGCTTCCCGAACCATGCGAGTCCCTGCCGGGCATTGCAGGTCAAATTGCGGTGTGTGAGTACGGCGCCCTTCGACACGCCAGTCGTACCACCTGTGTACTGCAGGAAGGCGATGTCTTCGTTGTCGATCTCGATTTCACGAAGACTGAGCTGGTGCCCTCTGGCGAGCACGGTTGCGAACCGGGTGGCGCCCGCAATGTGCCACGCGGGCACCTGCCGGCGCACGTGCCTGACGACGGCATTGACGATTGCGCCCTTCACGGGGCCGAGAAGATCACCCGCGCCGGTCACGATGACGGTGCGGACAGATGTGCGGGCAATGACCTCCTCGAGCACGTGCGCGAAGTTCTCCAGGATGACGATGGCCTGTGCGCCGGAATCGCTGAGCTGGTGCTCGAGCTCGTGGGCGGTGTACAGAGGGTTGGTATTCACCACCGTGAGGCCGGCGCGCAGTGCGCCGAACATGGCTACCGGATACTGCAGGACATTCGGCAGCATGATGGCGATGCGCTCGCCCTTCTCGAGACCAGCGGACTGCTGCAGCCACGCAGCGAAGGCGCGCGATGCGGACTCGAGTTCGCCGTAGGTCATGGCGTGCCCCATCTGCACGTAGGCGACGCGCTCCGGGAATTCGTGACAGTGGCGTTCGCAGAGGTCCTTCAGCGAACGATACTCACTCGTGTCGATCTCCGCCGGGACGTCGGGCGGGTATGATTTCAGCCAGAATCGTTCCATCTGTCTCACTCCTTCGTGCCGGTACGTCGACCCATTTCCAGAAGGGGCCGGAGGGCGGGCCATACGGCGTCGAGCATCGCGGGCTGCGCTTTCGCATTCGGATGCAGGCCATCGGCCTGCATGAGCTCATCGTGCAGGGCGACGTCCTGCAACAGGAAGGGTACGAGCGCGAGGTTGTGGCGCCTGGCAATCGCGCCGAAAAGCGCATGGAACTCCTGCGTGTAGCGGGGTCCGTAGTTTGGCGGCAGACGCATGCCGATCAGCACCACCAGGGCGCGTGCTTGCCGGGAGAGCTCTGCCATCCGGGCGAGATTGCGCTCCGTCGTCTCGAGCGGCAGGCCGCGCAGCCCGTCGTTGGCTCCGAGCTCGATCAGCACGATGGCCGGTCTGTGGAGCTCGAGTGCGCGCGGCAGACGCGCCAGTCCGCCGCTGGTGGTCTCGCCACTGACGCTGGCATTCACGAGACGGTAACCGTAACCTTGAGTCTTGAGCCTCACCTGCAAGAGCGCGACCCAGCCCTCTTCGGTCCGTATGCCATAGCCGGCGCTCAGGCTATCGCCGAGCACGAGGATCGTGTGCGTGCCGCCCGTCACAGTGTCTGGCGGGGCGGCAGTGGCGACCGTGATGCTGAGCAGCAGGGCCGCAGCCCACACCGAGATGACCCGGAACATCGTCCTCAGAGCCGAAAACGTCAGCCGGCAGGTTAACAGTCCGGCCGGACCCCTGACCATCCTGTGTGACGTTTCGCTCGAGGTCACCGAGGGCGAGTCCGTGGCGATCGTGGGAACGTCGGGCGCAGGGAAGTCGACGCTGCTCGCACTCCTCGCGGGTCTCGACCTGCCAACCTCGGGTCGTGTATGGGTGGGTGGCACTGAGCTGACGCAGCTCGACGAGGACGGGCGTGCGCGGGTGCGCGCCGAGCGCATCGGTTTTGTCTTCCAGTCTTTCCATCTCGTGCCCGCGCTCACGGCGCTGGAGAACGTCATGCTGCCGCTGGAGCTCGCCGGCCGGAAGGACGCGCGCCGCGCGGCGCTCGATACGCTCGGCCGGGTTGGCCTCAGCGAGCGCGCCCGCCATTATCCGCGCCAGCTCTCGGGCGGAGAGCAGCAGCGCGTGGCGATCGCCCGGGCCTTCGTCACGCGCCCCGCCGTACTCCTGGCTGACGAACCCACCGGCAATCTGGACACCGCGACCGGTGCGCGTATCGGCGAACTTCTCTTCGGGTTGAACGCGACGCTCGGTACAACGCTGATGCTGGTGACCCACGACAGGGAGCTTGCCGACCGTTGTGGGCGTGTGCTGACGATGGCAGCCGGCAGGCTGCTCTAGACACATGCTCCGTGCGTCACTGCTCGCGCTGCGTGCGCTCGCCCGGGAGTGGAAATCCGGCGAGCTGGGCGTGCTGTTGCTCGCGCTGGCTATCGCGGTCGCAGCTCTCACGGGCGTGGGCTTTCTCGTGAACCGCATCGGCATCGTTGTGGAGCGGCAGGCGAGCCAGGTGCTCGCGGCGGATCTGCGTGTCCAGGGAACGCAGCCTCTGCCGGAGAGCTACTTCCGGGAGGCGGTCCGGCGCGGCATCGCCGCGACGCGAACCAGTGAGCTCCTGAGCGTCGTCTTTCACGGCGAGGCCACGCAGCTCGCCGGGCTCACGGCCGCTGCGGCGGGCTACCCTCTGCGGGGCGAAGTGACCGTCGCGGATGCGCCTTTCGGCAGGGGCGTGCCGATCCACAGCCTGCCCGCCCGGGGGGAGGTCTGGCTCGATTCGAAGCTCATGGCCGCGCTCGGTGCGGGCGTGGGGTCGCAGGTCTCGATCGGCTCGGCTGTCTTTCGCGTCGGGCGCGTGCTCATGACGCTGCCAGATCGTGGCTCGACCTTTGCGGATCTCGCTCCGGTGCTCCTGATGAACCGCGCCGACCTCGATGCGACGCAGCTCCTGCAGCCCGGCAGTCGCGTGCGTCACGCGGCGCTGTTCGCTGCAGACCGGGGGCGGATCGAGTCCTTCAAGCGCTGGCTCACGGTGCACAAGCGGGCGGGCGACCGGCTGCTCGATGTCCAGGATGCCAGCCCCCAGATCAGGAGCGCGACCGACCGGGCGGGACGCTTCCTGAGTCTCGCGAGCCTGGTGAGCGTGCTGCTGTGCTCCATCGCGGTGGCGATGAGCGCGCGCCGCTACGTGCAGCGCCACCTCGACGTGGTCGCACTCATGAAGACGCTCGGCGCGACGCGTGCCTTCATCCTGAGTGTGAGCCTGCAGCAACTGGTGATGGTGGCGCTCGTCGCGGCGTTCATCGGCTGTGCCGTGGGCTATGCGACGCAGGACTGGCTTGCCCATACGCTGCGCGGGCTGCTGCGCACGGAGCTGCCTCCCGCGCGCTGGCAACCGATCGCGCTCGGCTTCGGAGCCGCCATTGCCGTGCTGACCGGATTCGCGCTGCCGCCGCTTCTGCAGCTTGCGCGTGTACCGGCGCTGCGGGTGCTGCGCAGGGACATCGGCCCGCCGCCGCCACTCGTCCTGCTGGCCTTCGGTCCGGCGGTCGCAGCGCTGGGTATCCTGGCGTGGTGGGTGGTGAGAGACCGCGCACTCCTCATGGCCTTCATCGGACTGTTCGCGGGCTTTCTGCTGCTGCTGGTGCTCGCGGGGCTCGCTCTCGTGCACCTCGCGGCACGCCTCCGCGGCACGGTGGGCGTTGCCTGGCGCTACGGACTTGCGAATCTCAGCCGGCGACGCGCGGAGAGCGTCACGCAGATCGTCGCCTTCGGGCTTGCACTCATGGCTCTGCTGCTGCTGGCCGTCGTGCGGCGGGATCTGCTGCAGGACTGGCGGGCGAGTCTTCCAGCGGACGTGCCCAATTACTTCTTCGTCAACATTCCTCCGGCCGAGCGTGAAGCCTTTGAGCGCCAGCTTGCCATCAGTGGCGGCAAGCGTTCGCGCATGCTGCCAATGCTTCGCGCGCGGCTGACGAGCGTGAATGGCCGCCCGGCCGAGGAACTGCACTTTGCGGGGCGAGACGGCGGCCTTGCCACCCGTGAGCAGAACATCACGCTGCAGCGCGATCTGGGGACGGACAACCGCGTCGTGGCAGGGCACTGGTGGACGGCGAGCGACTACGGCAGGCCGTTCGTATCAGTTGCGACGGAATTCCAGGAGGCGCTCGGTCTCCATCTCGGCGATCGGCTTGGCTTCGATGTGGCAGGAGAGCCGCTCGAGGCGCACGTCATGAGCATCCGCAAGATCAAGTGGGACAGCTTCCAGCCGAACTTCTTCATTGCCTTCCCGCCCGGACTGCTCGAGGACGCGGCCGGCACCTACATGACCAGCGCGCGCATCGAGGGCGATCCGGCGCGCACGATCGCCGCGCTGGTGCGGCACTTTCCGAGTGTCTCGGTGTTCGACGTGGAGGATCTCCTCACGCAGGTGCGCTCGGTGATCGACAGGGCGGCGCTCGCCGTGCAGAGCGTGTTCGTCTTCACGCTGTTTGCCGGCCTCACGGTCCTGCTCGCCGCGGTGCAGGCGAATCGCCATGAGCGACGCTACGAGAGCGCCATGCTGCGCGCGCTCGGCGCAAGCCGCGCGGTCGTGCGCCAGGGGGTGCTCGCGGAATTCGCCACGATCGGGCTGGCCGCCGGTGTCCTGGCCGCTTTCGGCGCCACGATCGCGGGATACCTCGTCGCCACGCGCCTGCTCGAGCTGCCCTACCGGCCTGATGCCTGGGTGTGGGTCATCGGGTTGGCTGCCGGCGTGCTGTTCGTCGCAGCGAGCGGCTGGCTTGCCACGCGTTCGGCCGTGCGGGAGCCGCCGCTCGCCGTGCTGCAGGGTGACTGAGCGGCTGCAGCGTCAGCGCTGGACGCCGATCGTGATCCAGGCCTGGGGCACGGGCGCGCCGCGCCAGGTGAGCCCGTCGATGGTGATCGGGTATTCCCCGGGTCCGAGCAGCGAGCTGTTGAAGGCCAGGCGGAGGTCGCCGTTGGAGTCCTTCAGCAGATTGTGCACGAGGACCACGCGACCCTGGTCCCGTCGGTCGATGGTGAGCCGGAAGGCCTGGTGCTTCGACCAGGAGAGGTCGAAGCGGAGATCGATGAGCTGCGTCGCGCCGCCCCCGATATAGACGGCCGGTCGGGTTGAGGGGCCGCTGCGCGAGGGAATCAGCCTGATGGCGCGCGTTGCGGTGGTGTGCTCGAGTGGCTGTTCGGCCAGCCGTTGCTCGAGCCGGGTGAGGTGCTCGCCGCGGGCATGATACGAGCGGGCGAGCACGGCGGTGGCAATGAGCAGGACCAGCGCTGCCGCCGACAGAGCGACCAGAAACGGCGGCTTTTCCCACGGGCGCTTCGGGCGTTCTGCCCAGGGCTCAGGCTTGCCGCTGGCCTCGAGGAGCCTGAGACCCGCATTGATCCGTTCGGGGAGCCCTAGGGCATCGAGGACGTCCGGGTGCTCGCGGCAGAAGCGTTCGAAATCGCTGACCCCGCGGGGCGGCAGCTGCCCGGCCAGATAGCGCTCGACCACCTGGTTGCGCTCGATGAACTCACGGTCCATGAGCGGGGAAACGGTCGCCACGTGCGGCTGGGACGTGGGAGCAGACGGGGCGGCACGCGGCACGCGGTCATGACTTGCTGCGACGTCCATGGCGGCTGCTATCCTGCACGGCCAGAGCCTGCACCCGTACGGCCTGGCTCACAATCCGGCGAGCGGGGGCGCGAAAAGCGCGACTCGAATCGCATTTCCCGACATCCGGAGAATTGCCGTGCACCGCGAAGACGTGAGGAACGAGAGCATGAAACAGAAACTCGTGATGGCGGCAGGCGTCGCCGTGCTGGGCCTGGCAGGAACGTGCGGATCGCTCGCTGCAGAGCCGGCGCCCACGACCCGGGAGGACACCGCCATCACCATCTACAGCTCCGCGGAGCCGGGTGGCATCCCTCCGGAACTCTATCGGCCGCTGCCCGGGGGCGGTGTACCGAACGGCATGGCCGTGCCGGGCTACGCCACGGTACGCCACGACCGGGTGCTGCACATCGCGCCCGGCCGCTCGACCGTGGCCTTCACGGATGTGGCGGCGCTGATCGATCCCACCACCGTGACGTTCGCCTCACTCAGTGATCCGCAGACGCGCGTACTCGAGCAGAACTTCCAGTTCGATCTCGTGAGCACCGACAAGCTCCTCCTGAAGTTTCTCGACCGACCGGTGACGGCGGAACGCCAGAGCGGAAGTCAGAGCACGAGCACGAGCGGCACGCTGCTCTCGGCGGCCGGAGGACTCGTGCTGCGCGGCGCCGACGGATCGATCAGTGCGCTGCGCGACTGGTCGGCGCTGCGCTTTCCCGAGTTGCCCGCAGGCCTCAGGACCCGGCCGACACTCGTATGGGATCTGAGCTCCCCGCGCGGTGGCGAGCAGCGCACGCGCGTGGCCTACCAGACCGGAGGGATCACCTGGTGGGCTGATTACAACCTGGTCTTCTCGCCGGGCACGGATGCGAACCGCGGCACCCTGGACCTCTCGGCGTGGGTGAGTGTCGTGAATCAGTCGGGCGCGAGTTACGAGGATGCCCGGCTTAAGCTGATCGCCGGTGATGTGCAGCGCATCACGCCCGAGCCGCGTGGCGCGCTCACCCGGCGCATGATGGCCGTGACCGCTGAAGATTCCGCGGCGGGCTTCGAGCAGAAGAGTTTCTTCGAATTCCACCTGTACACGCTCGGCAGGCGCACCACCCTGCCGGACAATTCCACGAAGCAGATCGAGCTCTTCGAGCAGGCCAGGCGCGTCCCGGTGCGCAGGACACTTGTCTACTCCGGTCTCGCGTCCGCACCACTGTTCGGCGTGCCCTATACGGAGCGTGAGCCCGGCGTCGAGATGAACCGCAAGGTCGACGTCTTTCTCTCGTTTCGCAACGAAAAGCAGGCCGGACTCGGCGTGCCGCTGCCCGCCGGGCGGATCCGGGTGTCGCAGCTGGACGGGGCCGACGGCAGTCTCGAGCTGATCGGCGAGGATCGCATCGCGCACACGCCGAAGGACGAGGAGGTGCGCGTCAGGCTTGGCTCGGCCTTCGACGTGGTCGGTGAGCGCCGTCAGGTGGACTTCGCCGTGGACACGCGTGCGCACTGGCTCGAAGAAGAGATCGAGGTGAAGCTGCGCAATCACAAGTCAGAGCCGGTGGACGTGCTCGTGCAGGAGCGTCTCTACCGCTGGTCGAACTGGCAGGTCGTCTCGAAGACCCACGAGTTTCGCAAGGAAGATGCGCGCACCATTCAGTTCCCTGTGCGCGTGGCGAAGGATGCGGAGACCGTATTGCGGTATCGCGTGCGATACACCTGGTAGCGCAGGACGAGTCGGCGACGATGCCCGCGATGGTCGCCCTCACGCGCCCTGCGCGAGCTCGCTCAGGTCGGCATCGCTCAGATGGAGCTTCGCTGCTGCGACGTTTTCCTCGAGGTGCGCGATCGAGGCGGTGCCCGGTATGAGTATGACCACCGGCGAGCGCTGAAGAAGCCACGCGAGCGCGACCTGCGCGGTGGTGGCGCCGTGCCGGTGTGCCACGCGGAGCACTGCGCCCTGTCGGCTGGCCAGAGGGCCTGCGGCCAGCGGGAACCAGGGGATGAAGCCCAGTCCGTCGCGCTCGCAGACGGTCAGTACGTTGTCGGAAATCCGATCCTCGAGGTTGTAGCGATTCTGTACCGAGACCACCCGCACCACGCGCCGGGCGCGCTCGAGCTCCTCAGGGCGCACGCTCGACAGTCCGATGTGGCGGATCTTGCCTTCGATCTGCAGCCGGGCGAGCTCACCCAGCGAGTCTTCGAGCGGCACGTTCGGATCCGGCGCGTGCAGCTGGTAGAGATCGATTCGCTCCAGGCGCAGGCGCGCGAGGCTGCCCTCGCAGGCGGCGCGCAGTTTCTCCGGACGGCCATCGCGGCGCCACTCGCCCGGACCGGGGCGCACGAGTCCGCCCTTGGTGGCAATCACCAGGTTCGGCGGGTACGGAGACAGGGCCTCGGCGACGAGCTCCTCGCTCACCTGCGGGCCGTAGGAGTCGGCTGTGTCGATGAAGTTCACGCCGAGGTGCGGGAGCCGGCGCAGCAGCCGGATCGCCTCCGCGCGGTCGCGCGGCGGCCCCCAGATGCCCTTGCCCGTGAGGCGCATGGCGCCGAAGGCCATACGGCGCACTTCGAGATCACCGCCGAGCAGGAAGGTGCCGCTGTATGCGGCCGGAAGGTCCGAAGTGTTCATCTGTACCCTCCTCGGTGGCCGTCAGGAGCCCTCACCCGTTCAGGCTAGTATGCCTGACGCACTCGTGAAACAATCTCTGAGGATTTGACGCAACGAGGCGCTCTCATGGCGCAATTCTGGGCTGGCGCGCAGTTGGCAGCCTTCGCCAAGGTGGTCGACCTGAACGGTTTCTCCGCTGCGGCGCGCGCCCTGGGGGTGCCGAAGGCCGCGGTGAGCCGTGCGGTGGCCGAGCTCGAGGGAGATCTGGGGCTGCGCCTTCTCGAGCGCACGACGCGGCGCATCGCTCTGACTCCGGCGGGCCGCCTGGTCTATCCCCACGGGGCGCGCGTGCTCGAGGAGATCGAGACGGTGCGCGCGCACGCCGCCCGCCTCAACCAGCGGCGCGAAGGGCCGCTGCGTGTCATGGCGGATCCGACCTACGGGCGCGTGCTGCTCGCGCCGCTCGTGCCACGCTTTCTCGAGCGCTTCCCGCAGATACCGCTCGATGTGGTGCTCGCGGCCGAAGCCGCGACGGACCGCTGGGATGTCTCGATCCGCCCGGGCGAGACGCGCGATCCGGCGGTCGTCTGCCGGGTGCTGGGCGCTCCGCCGGCTATCCTCTGCGCGACCCCTGCCTATCTCGAAGCGCGCGGCGTCCCGCAACGGCCCGAGGCCCTCGCCGCCCACGATGTGCTGATGCCGGAGAGTCCGAAGCGCGACTACCGCCTGGAGCTCGCACGCGCCTCCCAGCGCGCCGAGGTCCGCCTCATGCCCAAGCTCGCCGTGAACGATCCGGCCGTGCTGCACGCCGCAACGGCGGCCGGACTGGGGATCGGGCTGCTGCCGGAGTTCCTTTGCCGGCAGGGCCTGGCCACCGGCAAACTCCGTCGAGTGCTGGCGGAATGGTCCCTGCCGCCGGCCGCGGCGCTCTGCGCCGTCTATTCTGCGGATCTCGCGACCGATGAGCGGGTGAGCCAGTTCGTCGACTTCCTGGCTGCAAGCGTGATCCCGGCACTCGCGATCGACGCGCGCTGACGCCCTGAGACTGCCACCCGAGGAAAGACCGTTCATGTACCGCGCACCCCTGGAGGACCTTCGTTTCGTGCTGCACGAGCTGCTGGGCGACGCCCTGTTGAGCGCTCTGCCGGCACATGCCGAGTACACCCCGGATCTTGCCGATGCCGTGCTGGACGAGGCGGCACGTCTCGCCGAGGAGGTGATCGCGCCGCTGCGCGAATCCGGTGATCGCGAAGGCGCGCACTGGAGTCCGGAGGGAGTCACGATGCCTGCAGGCTTCAAGGCGGCCTACCGGAAGTTCGCGGAAGGCGGGTGGGTCGGGCTGCGGGCCGATCCGGGATACGGCGGCCAGGGCGTGCCGATCGTGCTGGGTGCGGCGGTACAGGAACTGTGGGCCGGAGCCAATCTCGCCTTCAAGCTCGGGCCGATGCTGACGCAGGGAGCGATCGAGGCGCTCAGCCTGCACGGTTCGCCTGAGCAGAAGGCGCGCTTCCTGCCGAAGCTCATCTCGGGGGAGTGGAGTGGCACCATGAATCTCACCGAGCCACAGGCAGGCTCGGATCTCGCGGCCATCCGTGCACGCGCGCTCCCCGAGGGCGACCGGTATCGGATCTTCGGGCAGAAGACCTTCATTACCTATGGCGAGCACGACTGCACGGACAACATCATCCACATGGTGCTGGCCCGCATCGACGGCGCGCCGCCTGGCGTGAGGGGCATCTCGATGTTCATCGTGCCGAAGGTGGGGGTGCGTGCGGACGGTACCCTCGGCGAGCGCAATGAGGTCAGGTGCCTGAAGGTCGAGGACAAGCTCGGCATTCATGCCAGCCCGACCTGTGTGATGCAGTTCGGCGAGGAGCAGGGTGCGCTGGGCGATCTCCTGGGCGAGGCGAACCATGGGCTCGAGCACATGTTCGTCATGATGAACGCCGCGCGGCTCTCGGTCGGCCTCGAAGGCTACGCAATGGCCGAGCGCGCCTTCCAGCAGGCGTTGGGCTGGGCCCATACCCGCGTGCAGGGCAAGCCCCCCGTGGCGGCGCCCGAGGGCCCGGCGCCGATCGTGCATCATCCGGACGTCAAACGGATGCTGCTAACCATGAAGGCCTCCGTCGAGGCGATGCGGGCGCTCGCCCTCTATGCGGCGTTCCAGCTCGATCTCGCCGAGGCGGCCGCCGACGCGCAGGTGCGTTCGGCGGCGCGTGCACGGGGCAGTCTGCTCATCCCCATCGTGAAGGGCTGGTGCACGGAGACAGGTGTCGAGGTGACATCCCTCGGCGTGCAGGTGCATGGCGGCATGGGCTACATCGAGGAGACGGGGGCGGCGCAGTCCCTCCGGGACGCACGCATCACCCCGATCTACGAGGGTACGACGGGCATCCAGGCGAATGACCTCGTGGGGCGCAAGCTCGGACACGATCGGGGCGAGGCCATGACCACACTCCTTGCCGAGGCCACCCGGGAGCTCGAGGCGCTCGATGTTTCAGGGGAAGCCGCACTCGTGAGCCTGCAGCGCACGGCGCTCGAGGGGCTGCAGACGCTTCGCCTGGCGAGCGAATCGATGCTGCAGGCGCTCGCCGGACGCCCGGAGCGGGCTGCGGCGGTGTCCGTACCGTATCTGAAGCTCTGTGGCACGGCGCTCGGCGGGTGGCTCATGACACGGTCGGCGGCGATCGCCTCGGCGCGCCTCGCATCCGGGCCGGGCGAGGTGCGGCGTTTCCTCGAGGGAAAGCGGGCCACTGCGTGCTTCTATGGCGCGCACATCCTGCCGCAGTCGCTGGCGCTCGCGCGCATCGTCGCGGAGGGCGCCACGGCGGTGGTGGAGACCGATGCGGCGCTCCTGTAGCGGGACCTACGCACCAGGCGGCTCGTGGCGCTCCAGGCGCTCGAGCAGATCCTCGGGAGTGGTTGCGACGAGCAGCATCCTGCGATGTGCCGCCTGCACGAAACCTTCGTCGGTGGCGGCGTCGAGAAAATCGACCAGCCGGTCGTAGTAGCCCGCTGCATTCAGCAGCCCACAGGGCTTGTGATGGATCCCGAGCTGCGCCCAGGTCCAGATTTCGAAGAGTTCCTCCATCGTGCCGACGCCGCCGGGGAGTGCGACGAAACCGTCGGCGAGCTCGGCCATCACGGCCTTGCGTTCGTGCATCGAGGCCGTGACGCGCAGTTCCGTGAGTCCGTGGTGCGCGCGCTCGCGCACCACGAGCGACCGCGGAATCACGCCGATGACGGAGCCGCCCCGGTGCAGCACCTCATCGGCCAGCGCACCCATGATCCCGTAGCTCGAGCCCCCGTAGACGAGCCGGATGTCGTGCGCAACCAGCGCGCACGCGAACTCCCTTGCGGCTTCCGCATAGGCAGGCCGGTGGCCGGCGTTCGAACCGCAGTACACGCAGAGCGACTGCAGCCTCATGTCAGCCCCTCACCCGAGCTCCTTGAGCAGGAATTGCGGGTCACCATAGTGAACGTAGTCCGCCCAGTCGATCGAACGCAGCGCCCGGACCGCGCGGCGCGCAGCGAGCACGGCGTCACCCATGGCCACGCCGCCCAGCATCCGTGCGTAGAGCGTTTCGGAGAAGGCGAGCGCCTCGGCGTCGCCCACCGGCCAGTATGTGCCCACATAGCACGCCACGCCGCCCCGCAGGACGGCCTCCGCCACACCGGCATGCGTGCGCATGCGCTCGGCGCGTGCGGGCAGGCGCGCAGCGTGTGGACGTGACCCCCTGCGGCGGATGCGGGCGGATTCGCAGGCATTGAACACGACGAGTGCGGGCACCTGTGCGAGGCCGCCGAGATCCTCGCCGGTGAGCGTGGCATCGCTGCAGCGCAGTCCGCTGCGCGCGGGCGCACCCGCCTCGAAGGCGGCATGGCCGGCATAGTGGATGGCGTCGTAGGTGCCAGACTGGATCTCCGCGAGGATGCGCGCACGTGTCGCTGCGGCACCCTGGATGCTCGTGACGCGTGCAGCCGGCAGGCGCGCCAGCAGCTTCGTCAGTCGCTCGCGTTCGAGATCGGCTCCGGGCAGATCGCCCGTTGGATTCGTCACGAGGAGCACGGCGAGCGTCCCGTCGCGGCGCCGTCGTTCGCTGAAGCGCGCGACGGGCAGTTCGCCGGCCGTATACCGGCGACTCATGCCTCGCCCGGCTGCGGGAAAGTGGCCGCGCAGACAGAGCGCCTCCCAGGGGATGCGGCTGCCCGCCGCATCGTGGACGATGGCGAGCGGGTGCTCCCGCGTCGCGTGCAGGAGGGCGCGGACACTGGGGTGCAGCACGACCTCGGCGAGGCGCATGCCGAAGGCCGCGAGCTGCGCGAAGGTGAGCCGCTCGAGGCTGCGAAGGTGGGTGTCGAGCGCACGCGCCGAAAAGGTCTGCACTTCGCTGAGCACCGCAGCCTGTCGCCCTGCTGTGAGCACGGCACAGCGCCACGCGAGCATGCCACGCGGTGCTGCCTCCTCGTGCATGAGGAGGTGAGTCGTCTGCGGCACGGCGTCGTCCCCTGCTGCCGCTCGCGATGGCCTGCGGCGCCCACGCACCGAGAGCGTGACGGCCGGCCCTTCGGGGAAGGCCTGTCCGGCCTCGGCCACTAGCCGCGGCGCCCGGCGCGCGAGACGTGCGAGCTGGCGGGGATCCGGGACGCAGAAGACGACGCGCCAGCTGTCCTGGCCACCCTCGGAGAGGGCACGCAGATAGCCTCGCAGCTGGTCCGCAAACGAACGCTCCGGCGAGATGCCCGTGCCAGCGCCCCACAGCACCGTCGCAATGCGGCGGATGCGTGACTGTGCGCACCAGCGCACGACGTTCTGGGCCGCGAGCTCGAGCGCCGCGCCGCCGAGGCGGTCGAAGGAGCCGAGGCCTGCGAGCAGTACCGTGTGTGCGTGCGTGACTCCGCGCACCGCCGGAATCGCCGTGACGCTGCCGGCTTCGCCGGAAAACATGCGCTGCGCGGCCAGCCGCCCGATCACGCCCCCGATGCGCGCGTCAATGGCCGCGATCGCACCGGCCGGCCGCACGCCCTGGAGCACTGCGGCGACGAGCGCCTCGGCATTGGCCCTCGTGATGTCGCCTGCGCTCAGCGTGATCTCGAGCGCGCCGGCACGTGGGCCACGACGCCGTCTGCCATCGCGGCCTGTGGCGGCGCCGACGCGACCGGCCGCGCGACTCCACTTCCCCGTCGTGCGTGCGAAGTGCGGTGGATCATTCAGCTGCTCGAGGTACTCGCGTCTCTCGCGCGGACTGAGCTTTGCCCAGTCGATCTTGCGCAGATGCGTGCGTCGCAGCCGTGCCTCGCTGACCTGCACGAGTGGGGCGCGCGAGGTGCTCCAGTGGGCCGCGAGCCGGTCGGTCGCTCCGCCCGCGAGCAGATCCACGATGGCCGGCAGCACCTGCCGGTTGCGTGGCAGCTCGCTGTGTGCCGCGGCGAAGTAATAGTTGCGTGCGCCGGGAAGCGTTGCGAGTGCCGCAGGCACGGTGCCGTCGCCGTTACGGGTGACAATGTACTCGAATTCCTCGCCACGCCGGACGGCACCCGTCACGGTGTCCTGCCCGACTCCAACCACGTTGCACACGCGCTCGTCGGCGGGCGCGAGTCGCGCGTCGAGTCCCCGGGCGGTGGCGAGCTGCGCCGGCACTGGCTGCGGGCCGCGACCTGGCCAGCTCGCCGGATCGAAAAAATCCTGCGCGCCGGCGTGCACACCGGCCGGGAGCAGGTGGTAGATGCTCTCGAAGCCGGCAAACAGCTGCGTCGCCAGCTCTTCCGCCGAGTGCCGCAGGTCCAGCGCGGCAATGCGCCGCACCAGCGGATAGACTCCCCGCAGCGCCTGCACGGGCGCGAAGGATCCGAAGTGCGGCGTTCCGAGCATCACGAGCCGCGCCACCTTGTCCGTTCTGAGCGCGCGCAATGCTGCCCGCGCGACCAGACCACCGAGGCTGTGCGCTACGAGGTGCACCGTCTCCTGAGTGCGCGCGTGCAGACGGGCGGCGAGCGTGGCGCCGAGTTCGTCGACGCCGCGCCGCCAGTCGTAGTCGTAGAGCGTCACGTCGTAGCCGGCCCGCTCCAGCTCGAGCTTCAGCCGCAGATACCCGAAGGGCAGTACCCCGAGCGGTACGATCCGCGATTCCGGCACATGCCGCAGCGCGAAGAGGCGTCCGAAGGCAATGTCGATGGGATCGAGCCAGATGACGTCCACCGGTGAGGGCGCCTCCCGGCGCAGTCCGAGCTGCGAACCCATGATGCCCGGCACCACATACACCTGCTCCGCGCGGGCCCCGCGCCGGTGGCGCGCAGCACGCGCGAGATCCGCGAGTTCCTCGTACTCTGCGGGACCAAAATAGTTGATCAGCTCGCGGGCCTGCTCGCCGCTCGCGAGCAGCCGTTCCATCTCCTCCGCATCGACGGCAAGGCGGTCATAGGGGGTGACGTGCGTCACTGGGCACCGATCGGACGCACAGTGGCGACGACCGCCACGGATGTGCCGGATGCGAAGTGCAGCGTGACCGGCACTTTCTCCCCGGGGACGAGATCGCGCTCGAGCTCCTCGAGCATCACGTGCAGTCCGCCGGGCAGGAACCGGATGGTTTCTCCGGGAGCCACGACCACCCGTTCCCGGGGTCGCATGCCGCTCATGCCACTCATCCCGGCATGCTCGCCGCTCTCGTGGAGGGTGACCCGGTGCGCGGCCGGTGTATCGACAGCGACCAGTGTTTCGGCGAACTCACCCGAGTTGCGCAGCGTGAAGTACAGCACAGTGGTCTTTCCGCCGGGCGCTGCGGCGCGGATCCACGCCTCCGGAACGCTGAGGCCGGAGCGGACACAGGCGAGAAGGACCGCGAGCGTCAGCAGGAGGAGACCGGATCGCGTCGCTCTGTTCATCATGTGGAGTCCCCGGATGGCACACGCGATTATGCCAGAGGCCCGGCGGTCTCCCGGGAAGCTCAGAGCGCGTGCCGGGCGATCACGTCGCAGACGGCTGCGATTGCCTGGGTTCGACCCGTCGTGTGACGCCACACTGCGCCGATGCGACGTGTGGGTGCGGGTCGTGCGAAGGGACGGACGACCAGACCCTGGGCACCGCCATAGGCACCCCGGCTCGCGAGCTCGGGGAGCAGCGTGATGCCGGCGCCCGCGGCCACCATCTGACGCAGTGTTTCGAGGCTCGTCGCGCGGAAGTCCTGCTTCTCGTCGTGCGGCACGTGGCTGCAGACCTCGAGCGCCTGGTCGCGCAGGCAGTGGCCTTCCTCGAGGAGGAGCAGCGTTTCGCCGCGCAGGTCATCCGGCCGCACGCTCGCACGCTTTGCAAGCCGGTGTGTGGCCGGGGCCGCCAGCGTGAAAGGCTCGTCGTACAGAGGGCGTGCTTCGAGCCCGTCGAGTGCCACGGGCAGCGCGAGGATGCCGAGGTCGATCTCGCCGCCGTGCAGCTTCTCGAGCATGGGTGCGGTCTGGTACTCGTAGAGGAGCAGCTCGAGCCGTGGTGCCGCACGGCGCAGGCGGGCTGCGACCCGCGGCAGGAGATAGGGGCCGATGGTTGGCAGAAGGGCGATGCGCAGGCGTCCGGCGAGGGGGTCGCGAAAGCTCTGTGCGAGCTCGACCATTTCGTCGCTCGCGGCGAGGATGCGCCGGGCGCGACCCACCATCTTTTCGCCGGCCTCCGTGAGCGCGACCCGCCGCGGCTGGCGTTCGATGAGCTGGACGCCGAGATAGTCCTCGAGCTTCTTCAGCTGCGCGGAGAGGGTCGGCTGGCTCACGAAGCAGCGCTCGGCAGCCTTACCGAAATGGCGTGTGTCGGCTACGGCGACGAGGTAGCGCAGGTCCTTGAGCTTGATATCGGCCGCCATGGCTTCTCCGATCGATAGCATCTATCGAAATCATAGCATCAATTGATTGGAGAGCATGGCAGCCCGGCGTCATGATGCCGGCCTTACAGGGGTGCAGCCCCGTGACCCGCAACGGACAGGAGATCGACATGCTCAGCGTCGGACAGAAGTTTCCACAGTATTCCCTCACGGGTGTCGTTTCGAACGACATGCAGAAGGCCTTCGAAACCATCGATTCAGGCCGCTTCGAGGGGAAGTGGCAGGTGGTGTTCTTCTGGCCGAAGGACTTCACCTTCGTCTGCCCGACCGAGATCGCGGGCTTCGGCAGGCTCGAGAAGGAGTTCCGCGCACGCGATGCCCAGCTCCTCGGCGTGAGCACCGACAGCGAATTCGTGCATCTGGCCTGGCGGCGCTCGCACGAGGATCTGAAGGCGCTGCCCTTCCCGATGCTCTCGGACATCCGGCGCGAGCTCGCAGGAACGCTCGGAATCCTCGACCCGGAGGCGGGTGTCGCGCAGCGCGCCACCTTCATCGTGGACCCGGAGGGCGTGATCCGCTTCGTCTACGTCACGGATCTCAATGTCGGGCGTAGCCCGGAAGAAGTCCTGCGGGTGCTCGATGCCCTGCAGACCGACGAGCTCTGCCCGTGCAACTGGAAGCAGGGTGAGGACACCCTGAAGGCGGCCTGACCATGAACCTCGATGCGGTGCGGGCGGCGCTGCCGCCTCATGCGAGCGATCTTTCGCTCAACCTGGGCTCGGTCCTCACGGTGCAGGGTGCGCCCGGACTCACCGAGCGGCAGATCTGGTCGGTGGCGCTTGCGACGGGCATCGCCGCGCGCAATGCGACCTTCGCGCGCCGCATCGAGGGGCTGGCACGTGCACATCTAGACGATGCGCACGTGGCTGCTGCTCGCGCGGCCGCGGCGATCATGGGCATGAACAACATCTACTACCGGTTCCTGCATCTCGTGGAGGACCCGGAGTACCGCACGCTGCCGGCACGGCTGCGCATGAACGTGATCGGCCGCCCGGGCATCGACCGGCTCGACTTCGAACTCCTGTCGCTTGCCGTCTCGGCCGTCAACGGCTGCGGCGCCTGCATCGTCTCGCATGAGCGCAAGCTGCGCGAGCACGGTGTCGCGCGCGAGGCGATCCAGAGCGCCGTACGCATTGCGGCCACGGTCCATGCCGTGGCCGGAGTGCTCGAGTATGAGGAGGCCGGGGAGGTGCCTGCGGCGGCTGCCTGATATCCTTCCCCGCAAGGGAGGGATATCGATCTCGATGCGTATTCCACGGCTTTCCAGCGGCGGCGTCGTCGCGCGCCGCGTGCGCTGTGAGCTGCCCGTCAATCCGCTCCTCGGCGCACTCCTGAGACGCCGTTGTCGGACGATCGCGGCGCTGCTCCTGCTGGCGGCGGCGCATGCGGTCGCGCAGGCCGGCATCGAGATCGTTGACGACACGGGCGCCCGCCTGCACCTTGCAGCGCCACCCGCACGCATCGTGAGTCTCTCTGCAGGCGCCACGGAAATGCTGTTTGCAGCGGGTGCGGGAGGCCGCCTCGTCGGTGTCGCCGAGTACTCCAGCGAGCCCGCCGCGGCCCGGCGCATTCCGCGCATCGGCGATGCCCTGGCGGTCGACATCGAGCGCGTCGTGGCGCTGCGACCCGATGTCATCGTGGTCTGGCCCGGCGGAAATCCAGCGGCGCACATCGAGCGGCTGGCGAGGCTGGGAATTCCGATCTATCGCCACCGCATCACGACGCTCGCAGATCTGCCGGACTCACTCCGCCGGCTCGGTGCGCTCGCTGCGACGCGTGTCCAGGCCGAAACTGCGGCCGCCGCGATCGAACAGCGGCTGCAGACGCTCGAGCGCCGCTACACGCGCGCATCGCCTCCGTCGGCGCTCCTGCAGGTGTGGGGCCGGCCGATCTACACCGTGGGCGGCGGACAGGTGATGAGCGAGGCTCTGCGGCTCTGCGGGGTGCGCAATGTCTTTGCCGACCTGCGGGAGCTCTCGCCCGTGGTCAGCCTCGAAGCGGTGATTAAGCGCGACCCGCAGATCATCATCGCCGCCGCACCGCCGGGAATGGCTGCCGAATGGCTCGCCGAATGGCGCCGCTACCCGATGCTGCGCGCCGTGCGCACGAAGCATCTTCTTTCCTTCGAGGACCAGCGGCTCGGGCGCATGGGTCCGAGCATGCTGGACGCGACCGAGGCGCTGTGCCGGGCCCTCAATCCCTGAAGTTCTCGAACTGCACCGGCACCGCGAGCTCCGCCTTGCGCAGCAGCTGGATCGCGGCCTGCAGGTCATCCTTCGACTTGCCCTGCACGCGCACCTTGTCGCCCTGGATGCTCGCCTGCACCTTGAGCTTCGAATCCTTCACGAGCCGCGCGATCTTCCTGCCCGCGTCCTGATCGATGCCGTGGCGCAGCACGACCTGCTGTCGTGCTGCGGCCAGATTGACCTCTGCATCCTTCACCTCGAGGCAGGCGATGTCGATGCCGCGCCTGGCGAGCCGGATCTTGAGGATTTCCAGCATCTGCTTCAGCTGGAAATCCACCTGCGCGTGCATCGTGACACTGAGATCCTCGAGTGCGAAACGCGCGCCCGTATCCTTGAAGTCGAAGCGCTGCGCGAGCTCCCGGTTCGCCTGGTCCACCGCGTTGGTGACTTCGTGCGCATCGAGCTCGGAGACGACGTCGAAGGATGGCATACGGGCGCGCCCCGGGCTGTCAGCCGCAGCTGCCCCCGCCGCAGCAGGAGTCGTTCGGTCGCCCGGTCCCGACCTCTTTGGGCTCGACGGGCGCAGCCTTCTTCGCCGGAGCCAGCGGCGCGACGGCCTCGCCCCCGCAGCCGCCCGTGCCGGCGCCCGTGCTGCCGCAGCCGCAGCCGCTCTCCGCAGGCAGGTTGGTCTCGCGTGCCGTTGCTCGATTATCGTTGCTCATGGATCCTCTGGTTCTCTCGGGTGTGAGTGGATGGAGGCGCATTGTATCGCCTCGTCGCGCGCCCGCGGGGTCAGAGACCGCCCTGGGGCCGCGGAAGCCAGATCAGGGCGAGCTCGCCGACCGCGATGTCGGCCTTGCGCGGCGCGACACTCGCTCTACGCAGGGCGACCGTGCCCGCGTCGAAGGTGCTTCCCGCGCGCGCAATTTCGGTCTCGAGCTCGCGCTGCAGATCCGCGAGGCGCTGCTCCAGGACGCCCTGGCTCTCCTCCGCGCGTGCGACATCTTCCCCCTCGCGGCCGATACGCGCGGCCGAGCGCGCAGCGGTGGTGGCCCGCCCGAGCGTCGAGGTCGAGATCGCCCGCCGCCCGAGCAAGGCGCCGAGCACGGTTGCGCCCACCGAGAGCACGGTCTGCAGCTTCTGCTGATTCTGCTGCGACTTCTCGCGCTCCGTACGTTCGCCGGCGCGACGCAGCTGCTCCTGGAGAGACGCGAGCCGTGGAGCATAGCGACGGCGCAGTGCCTCGACGTCGGTGTCGCGGCGTTCGCGAGCCTGCAGCGAGAGGCGCGCACGGAAGTCACCCTCGCTCTCCCCGGGACCGGAGACGGCCTTCAGGGCATCCGCCACGAAGAGCTCGGTGCGTGCATTCTCGTAGAGATGGCGGTTGAGGGTCCGGCCCCAGGCGTCGTAGGAGGCTGCGCGTTGTGCCGCAGGCGGCAGCGGTGCGAAGGTCGCATCCGGCTGGGGCGACGCCGCAAGTGGCGAGCCTGTGTCAGGCAGCGTGGTCGCTTCCGTCCAGAGCACTTCACGGCCGTCGTCGTCGAGGGGCGCGAGCCAGCAGCCGCTCTGCCAGCAGTCGAGGCCGAGCTTTGCGTCCACGAAATGGAGCTTTGCGCGTCCCATCACCCGCGCCTCATAGCGCAATGGCTCCCTGCCGGACGGAGAGGGCAGGAAATACTCGCGGATCGAAGCGGGCAGCACCGGTCGCGGCACGCCGGCTGCGCCCGCTGGCGCGCCCATCGTGGCGGTTGTCACGCCCGCCGTGGGCGCCGTGGCGGCTGCGCGCGGCGCCTTGCGCGGCGTCATCAGCCGTGAGATCTCGGCACCCGTGAGCGGGCCGCGCAGGTAGGAGAGCGCCCACCGGCTGCGCATGAGCACAGGCGCATCCTCGTGGACGTTGCGCATCAGGAAGACGCGTGGCGCGAGTGCCGACAGAAGCCTGTCGAGCTCGGCGCGCTCGAGGCCCGCACCGGCCTGCGCGCTCTCGAGTCCCTCCATGACGCGCAGCTTGTCGCGTTCGGTCTGCAGCCGGCCGATGAACCAGGTGCCGGCGTTCGCCAGGCCCTTGTAATCGAGATCGACGGGGTTCTGCGTGGCGAGCACGCAGCCGAGTCCGAAGGCACGCGCCTGCTTCAGGAGCGTGAGCATCGGCAGCTTGGAGGGCGGATTCGCGCTCGGCGGGAAGTAGCCGAAGATCTCATCCATGTAGAGGATGGCGCGCAGGCTAGAGGTGCCCGACTGCGCGCGCATCCAGCCGATCACCTCGTTGAGCAGCAGCGTCACGATGAACATGCGCTCGGCATCGGGGAGATGCGCGATCGAGACGATCGAGATGCGCGGCCTGCCCTCGGGCGTGAAGAGCAGACGCTGCGCATCGAGGGCTTCGCCCTCGAACCAGGCCGCGAATCCCGGTGAGGCGAGGAGGTTGTTGAGCGCCATCGCGAGCTGCAGACGCTCCTTCGCGGGGTAGAAGGTCTCGAGATCGAAAGCGCCCACGCGGTCGAAGGGCGGGCGCTGCACGGCGGCGACGAGCCCTGCGATGTCGAGGCTCCGCCCCTCGCGCCAGGCGTGCTCGATGAGATTCGCGAGCAGGATGTGCTCGCGGCTCTGCAGAGGATCGGCATCCCGTCCGAGGAGACTGAAGAGCCCCGAGACCACCGTGCCCACCCGCTCGCGGAGACTCCCCGCATCGGCGAGCGCCTCCGGCGGCGGCGGTGCGAAGGAGCGCAGCACCGAGAGCGGCAGCCCGGTCGCCGCACCCGGCGTGTAGATCGCGATGTCCACGGCGTCGCGGAACTTGGCGATGCGCTCCGCAGGCTGGCCCCACTCCGCGAGCCCCTTGCGCCAGCTCTCGGCAGTCTGTGCGGCGAGCACCTCGGGCGTCACGCCCTTGCGTGCGGCGTCGGCCGGATCGATCCACGGCTGAAAGTCGGCCGGGGCGAGCTGCGGGAAGGCGAGCAGGAGATTGCCGAGGTCGCCCTTGGGGTCGATGCAGATCGCCGGAATGCCGTCGATCGCCGCCTCCTCGAGGAGCGCGAGGCAGAGTCCCGTCTTGCCGCTGCCCGTCATGCCGACGCACACGGCGTGGGTGGTGAGATCCCGCGAATCGTAGAGGACGAGGTCGTCCTTCGCCGCGCCGCCGGCTTCGACCTCGCGACCGAGATAGAAAACGCCGAGCTTTTCGTAGTCCGTCATGGAAGTGCACTGCGCGTGGGTGGGATGAGGCGATTCTGCACGAGCAGGGGTGTGGCCACTACTGCGGGCGGGGAGCTGGATGGCCTGGCGGTTCCGGTCTGCCTGCCAGTCTTTCCCAATTCAGGTATGAGCCCGAGAGACGTTGACCGGTAAGGGTTGAATCAGGCGGCGGGTCTGGACCGTCGATGGATGGATTGGAAGAGCCTGGTGCGAGCGGTGTTGAGGCGCTGCGCGGCCACATTATCGGAGATCTGGCTGGCTTGGTGTTGCAGGGCGTTGAGCGTGACGCCGGGCTTGAGGTATTGCGCGGCCCCAGGATGGAACGCAGCCTGTCCCACGGCGTCATGATCTGGTCGGCGGGGTAGTGCTTGCGGATCTTGCCTTTGGCGTCGATTGCCTCGACGGCGAAGAAGCAGGGTCGGTGGAAGTTCAGATACGGGTTGAGGTGTTCGGCGCAGAAGGCATTGACCTCGGTGGCGAAGCGCTGCGGAATATGGGCGTAGCCGAGATGCTTGCGGACCACGGCGCCGTTTTTGGTCTCGACCAGGGCGTTATCGTTGCTGTGGCGGGGCCGGGAGCGGGTCAGTTCGATGTTGAGCTTGTTGAGCAGCTTGGCGACGGTGTGATTGATGTACTCGAGCCGTTATCGGCGTGGAAGCCGAGGATCTGGAAGGGGAAGCCCTCGAGCAGGCTTTGCAGGGCGGGCAGCAGGTAGGCCTCGCTGATGCGCTCGGCGGTGGCGAGGAGCTGCCACTGGGTGACGCAATCGACCGCGTCGAGGTGATAGAGGCCCTTGCAGCCGTCCTGATCGCCCTGGTGGACGGAGTCGATGCGGATGAAGCCGGGGCGCCCCTCGGGCCGGGGCGGCTTGCGCAGGCCGATGCGCACGGGCGTGGGCCGGGTCTTGGTCCAGTGGCGGCGAACGCTGCGGTAGGCGGTGAGTTGACGCAGGTTGTAGAGGTGGGAGACGGAGATCGTCGCCAGGCGCGCGAAGCGCTCATCACCGTAGAGATGCAGCGCCCGCTCGAGCAGTACCCGCGTGGTGGGGCCGGAGAGCGTGCCATGCAGGCTGTCGACCTCCGCCAGCAGTGCGACGTCCTCGTCGCTGTAGCGGCGGCGAAAGCCCGCCGTGGGGGCAGCATAGCGCTGGGAGAGGCCCCCGTACTGACGGTGCTGTCGTATCAGTCGGGTCAGTTGCGGCCGTGAGTAGCCGGTGGTGCGCGCCAGGTAGCGGCGCAGCAGGCCCTTCTCGGAGCGCGCCAACCCTGGGTAGTCGAAGCGTCTGAGCACCCCGGCGATGAAGCGATAGCGGGCCGCCTCGTCCGCGGTGGAGGTAAAGACCACATCGGCCGTGCCGGCGAGGAACTCCCGGATCTGCGCCAGGGTGGTCAGCGAAGCGTCGTTCATGTCGATCACCATGTCGTGATGATCGGTCTGGAATCGCCGCTTCAGGCTCAAACCATATTGGAATCAAGGCCCCCCGTTCAGGCTCATACCATGTTGGAAGAGACTCTGCCTTGACGCCGCCTCCACCTCCTCGCCATACTGGCCCGCGATGAATACGACCCCCCGCACTGGCCGCTGGTGGTGGCGCCGCTCCTGACGGAGGGGGCGCTGGTCGCGTTATCGATTCGCCAGTACTTGATTCACTGAACGAAGCCCGAACACCAGACCCATCTCCGGACCGCACCGGGATGGGTTTTTTGTTGTCCGCATGAAATGAAACTGAAGTTCGACATTGCCGGAGACCTCGACACCCCCGTGTCGGCTTTCATGAAGCTCGGGAGCTTCGAGCCGTGTTTCCTGCTCGAGAGCGTCGAGGGCGGGGAACGGCTCGCGCGCTACAGCTTCATCGGCCTGGGTGATGCGCTGGAGGTGCGCCTCGATGGCGCGGGTTTCCACATCGGCGCCGAGCGCCGCGCCCTGCCGCGCAGCCGCGAGGAACTGCTCGCAGGACTCCGTGCCGGGCTCGCCCGGGCGCCGCGGCCCGAGCCCTGGATGGCCGGCGTGCCGTTGGCGGGCGGGCTCGTGGGCTATGCCGCCTACGACGTCGTGCGCTACTTCGAGAAGCTGCCACGACGGAGCTCTCCTGCGAGCGTGCCGGATCTGCACTACGCCGCGCCCCGCTCGGTGCTGGTCTTCGACCACCTCACCCGCGGCATCGCGCTCCTGCATGCCGGGAGCGAGAGCGAACGCGAGAGCCTGCGCCGCGAAATCGTGCGTGCACTCCGCGGCGGCCTGCCGGATGGCGCGCGTCGTGCCGGCTACGCCCCGCCGCAACCGGCGCTCAGCCGCGAGGATTTTCTGCGCGGCGTCGCGCGCACGAAGGAATACATCGCGGCGGGCGACATCTATCAGCTCGTGCTCTCGGTGCGCTTCGCGGGCCGGCATGAGCTCGATCCGTTCCAGGCCTATCGCGCGCTGCGTCTCATCAACCCTTCGCCGTACATGTACTTCTGTCGCCTGGGCGAGGTGACTGTGGTCGGCTCGTCCCCGGAAGCGCTCGTGAAGCTCTCGGGGATTCACGCGCAGCTCCGGCCCATCGCGGGCACCCGCCCGCGCTCGGACGACGAGCGCGAGGATGCCGCGCGCGAGGCGGAGCTCCGCGCCGATCCCAAGGAAAACGCCGAGCATGTGATGCTGGTCGATCTCGCGCGCAACGACCTCGGGCGCGTGGCCCGTGCCGGCAGTGTGCACGTCGACCCCTATCGTGCCATCGAGCGCTACAGTCACGTGATGCACATGGTGAGCGGTGTACACGGAGAGCTCGCGCCCGATCGCGACGCTTTCGATCTCTTCGCCGCGACCTTTCCGGCCGGGACGCTGGTGGGAGCACCGAAGGTGCGCGCCATGCAGATCATCGACGAGCTCGAGCCCGTGCCGCGCGGGCTCTACGGCGGGACGGTCGGCTACTTCGGTGCGCGCGGCGACATGGACCAGGCGATCACCATCCGCACCCTCGTGTTCAGCGGTGACGAGTTCAGCTATCAGGCCGGTGCCGGCATCGTCGCCGACAGCGTTCCGGAGGCCGAGCACGCGGAAGTGCTCGCCAAGAGCGGCGCCATGGCGCGTGCCCTCGAGCTCGCGAAGGAGGGCCTGTGAAGCCGCTCCTGCTGCTGATCGACAACTACGACTCCTTCACCTACAACCTGGTGCAGGCGTTCCTGGTGCTGGGGGAGGAGGTGCAGGTGGTGCGCAACGACGAGATCGACCTCGCGCGAGCCCGGACGCTCGCGCCCACGCATCTCTGCATCTCACCGGGCCCCGGCACGCCGCAGGATGCGGGCGTGTCGATGGACATGATCCGCGCCTTCGCCGGGCGCATCCCGGTGTTCGGCGTGTGTCTCGGGCACCAGTCCATCGTGGAAGCCTTCGGTGGACGCGTGGTGCGCGCGGGGCGGCTCATGCACGGCAAGACATCACTGGTACAGCACGACGGGCGCGGGCTCTTCGAAGGACTGCCGCAGCCCTGCGAGGCGGGGCGCTATCACTCGCTGATCGCGGCGCCCGGGAGCCTGCCGCCCGAGCTCGAAGTGACGGCGCGCACAGCGGAGGGCGAGATCATGGGCGTGCGTCACCGCGCGTTCGTGGTCGAGGGCGTGCAGTTCCACCCCGAGAGCGTGCTCACGCCCGCGGGCCCGCGGCTCATGCAGAACTTCCTGCGCATGGCAGGAGGGCGGCGCAATGCGTGAGCTCCTCGACCGGCTCCTCGAGCGGGGCGATCTCAGCGAGAGCGAGGCGGGCGAGGTGCTGCGCGCGCTCGCCGGCGCGGAAGTGCCCCCTGCCGTGGCAGGCGCGCTGCTCGCGGCGCTGCGGGTAAAGGGTGCGACGGCTGCAGAGCTGCGCGGCTTCGCGACGGCGATGCGCGCGCTTGCGCGCCGGCCGCAGATTCCCGCAGGGACGCGCGCGCTCGACATCGTCGGCACGGGCGGCGACCGTTCGGGGAGCTTCAATCTCTCGACCGGTGCGGCACTGCTCGCCGCGGCCTGCGGGCTGCCCGTCGTGAAGCATGGCAACCGTTCGGTCTCGAGCCGCTCGGGCAGTGCCGATGTGCTCGAGTCGCTCGGCCTGAAGATGCCGCTCGAGGAGCGTGCGGCGGGCGAGTGTCTCGCCGCGACGGGCTTCACC
This sequence comes from Gammaproteobacteria bacterium, assembly GCA_016707425.1. Lineage (GTDB taxonomy): Bacteria > Pseudomonadota > Gammaproteobacteria > Steroidobacterales > Steroidobacteraceae > JADJHU01. The sequence goes on along the minus strand of JADJHU010000015.1, from coordinate 333,872 downwards.
TTTCTCTTCGCGCCCCACTATCACCCGGCGATGAAGGCGATCGCGCCGGTGCGTGCGGCGCTCGGCGTGCGCACGATCTTCAATATCCTCGGTCCGCTCACCAACCCGGCGGCACCGCCCCTGCACGTGATCGGTGCCTTCAGCCTGGACGTCGCGCGGCTCATGGCGGAGACGCTCGCCGGCATGGACATCGAGCGCGCCTTCGTCGTGCATGGTGCGGGCGGCTGGGACGAGCCGACGCCGATTGGTCCCTTCGAGCTCTTCGACGTGCGCCCCGGACACATCGAGCAGTCGCTGCGCGCGCCACGAGACTACGGGCTCGAGACATGCGAGCCCGCGTCGCTCGCCGGGAGCGACGCAACCTACAACGCGCGCGCCCTGCGTGACACGCTCTGCGGGCAGGAGCGCGGCGCGCACCGCGATGCGCTGCTGCTCGGGGCGTCGCTCGCGCTCGAGCTCGCGGGCGAGGTGCGCTCGCCGCGCGAGGGCTGCGCGCGGGCGGCGGAGGCCATCGATCGCGGCGCGGCGCAGCGCACGCTCGAGGGTCTCGCCCGCTTCGGCGGGCGCAGCGCCGCCGGACCGGAGGCGGGCAAGCTGTCATGAGCGCGGACTTCCTGGCGTCCATGGCAGCGGGCAGTCGCGAACGGGTGTGCGCGGCGCGGCGCGCACGCCCCGAAGCGGCGGTGCTCGCGGGTCTGCGCGGCGTGCCGTCACCACCGCCATTCCTGCGCAGCACCGGGGGCTTCGACCTGATTGCCGAGCTCAAGCTCCGTTCCCCGGCCCTCGGGCCGCTGCGCGATGCCGGCGCCGAGGACATTCCCGCGCGCGTCACCGCCTATGCGCGTGCTGGCGCCGCGGCCGTTTCCGTGCTCACTGAACCGAGCCGCTTCGATGGCGAGCTTGCACATCTCGAGGCGGCGGCGCGCGCGCTCGCGCCGCTCGGCGTGCCGGCAATGCGCAAGGACTTCCTGGTCGATCCCTACCAGGTGCTCGAGGCGCGGCTCGCCGGCGCGGGCGGCGTGCTCGTGATCCTGCGCATGCTCCCGCGGCCCGAGCTCGAGGCGCTGATCGATGCCGCACTCGGACAGGGTCTGTTCGCGCTCCTCGAGGCCTTCGACGAAGCCGACATTGAGCTCGCACACGAGCTCGTCGAGGCGCGGCTCGCGCAGCGGGAGCGTCTCCTCGTCGGCGTGAACTGCCGGGACCTCGTCACGCTCCAGGTCGTGCCGGGACGTCTCGAGTCCCTTGCCGCACGCCTGCCCGCGCAGGTGGCACGTGTCGCCGAGAGTGGCGTGGTGACACCGGAGGATGCCGCGCGCATCGCGGCTGCCGGCTACGACCTCGCCCTCGTCGGCAGCGCGCTCATGACAGGAGGCGATGCGGGCGCGCTCGCGCGCCGGATGATCGCCGCGGGGCGCTCGGCGAAAGCGGCCGGCGGGTGAGCGGTACGCATGTGGATCAAGATCTGCGGCATGACGGACGAGCGCGCAGTAGCTGCGGCGCTCGAGGCGCGCGTGGATGCGATCGGCTTCGTGTTCGCGCCCTCGGTGCGCCGCGTGCGGCCGCCCGAGGCGGCACGTCTCGCGCGCGGTGCCCGCGGCCGGTTGGCCTGCATCGCGGTGACCCGCCATCCGGAGCAGGCGCTGGTGGACGAGATCCTGCGGGAGTTCGCGCCCGACGTGCTGCAGAGCGATGCCGGCGATTTCCTGGAGCTTCACCTGCCGCGCGAGCTCGCGCTGCTGCCGGTGCTGCGTTCCGGCGATGCAGGCGACGCCGCACCCGGGTCGGCCATGCTGCCCGCGCGTCTGCTGTTCGAGGGGCCGGTGAGTGGCACGGGGCGCACAGGCGACTGGGGGCAGGCCCGCTCGCTGGCGCGGCGCACGGAGCTCGTGCTGGCCGGCGGGCTCGACGCGCAGAATGTCGCGGCGGCGATTGCGCAGGTACGGCCCTTCGGCGTGGACGTTTCGAGCGGCGTCGAGAGCGCACCCGGCGTGAAGAGTCCTGAGAGAATCGCAGCTTTCGCCGCCGCCGCGCGCGCGGCTTTCGAGGAGACCGGATCATGACCGCGTGGAACGCTGAGCTCGATGGCGGGCGGCTGCTCGCCGATGAGCTCGCCGGAAAATTCCCCGATGCGCGGGGGCGCTTCGGACCCTTCGGGGGCCGCTATGTCCCGGAGACGCTGATTCCGGCGCTCGAGCGCCTTGCTGCGGGCGTGCACGAGCACCTGCACCGCGAGGACTTTCGCCGCGAACTCGAGCTCGAGCTCGCTTCCTGGGTGGGACGGCCGACCGCGCTCACGCACGCACGCACGCTGAGCCGCCGCTGGCGTGCCGCTGTGTGGCTGAAGCGTGAGGATCTCGCGCACACCGGGGCACACAAGATCAACAATGCCGTGGGCCAGGCCATTCTCGCCCGGCGGCTCGGCGCGAAGCGCATCGTCGCGGAGACGGGTGCAGGCCAGCACGGGGTGGCCACTGCGGCAGCCTGCGCGCGCATCGGCCTGCCCTGCACGGTCTACATGGGCGAAGTCGACATGCAGCGCCAGGCCCCGAACGTCGGGCGCATGAAGCTGCTCGGCGCGACGGTCGTGCCCGTGGTGAACGGTGACCGGACGCTGCGCGCCGCCATCGACGAGGCACTGCGCGACTGGGTGTCCGATCCGCTCGGGACCTACTACCTCCTGGGCTCGGCGGTCGGTCCACATCCCTATCCTTATCTCGTGCGCGAGCTGCAGGCGGTGATCGGCCGCGAGGCACGTGCGCAGATGCTCGCCCGCGCCGCCAACCTGCCCGACGCGGTCGTCGCCTGCGTCGGCGGCGGCTCGAATGCGATCGGCCTCTTTCACGCCTTTCTCGCCGATCGCCAGGTCGAGATCCTCGGCATCGAAGCGGGCGGCCGCGGCACCGGACTCGGGGAGAATGCGGCTTCGATTTCCTTCGGGCGGCCGGGGGTGCTGCAGGGCAGCTACTCCCTCCTCCTGCAGGACGAGGCGGGACAGATCCAGGAGACACACTCGGTGTCTGCCGGGCTCGACTATCCGGGCGTCGGGCCCGAACACGCGCTGCTGCGGGCCGCTGGACGCGTACGGTATGAGTCGGCGAGTGACGGGGAGGCGCTCGAGGCGGTGAAGGAATGCTGCGAGTCCGAGGGAATCCTGCCTGCGCTCGAGAGTGCGCACGCGCTCGCCGGAGCGAAGCGCTGGGCACAGGCGAATCCGGGACGGCGCATCCTGGTCGGACTCTCCGGCCGGGGTGACAAGGACATGCCCACGCTGCAGGCGACGCTGATCGCGCAGCTCGATCAGGAGCGGGGACGATGAAGGAACGTCCCGGGGAACGCCTGAGCGCTGCGATCCGTGCCGCTGCTGCGCAGGGCGAACCGGCGATCATCGCCTTCATGACCGCGGGCTATCCGTTGCGCGAGCAGTTCCGCGAGCAGCTCGCCGCGATCGGCGAAGCGGCCGACGTGGTGGAGATCGGCGTGCCCTTCACCGATCCCATGGCCGACGGGGTGACGATCCAGCGCTCGAGCCAGGGCGCGCTGCGCCAGGGCGTGAGCCTGGCATGGATTCTCGCGGAGCTCAGGACCATGACGCGGCCGCGCGCGCCGCTCGTGCTGATGAGTTATCTCAATCCACTGCTCGCCTTCGGCTTCGAGCCGCTCGCGCGCGCGGCGGCCGAGGCTGGCGTGAGCGGCTTCATCGTACCGGACCTGCCCTACGATGAGGGCGAGGAACTGCGCGCGGCACTCGCCACGCAGGGTCTTGCACTCGTGCAGATGGTGACGCCGGTGACGACGCCGGAACGCCTGGCGAAGGTCTGCGCCGCCAGCGAGGGTTTCGTCTACGCGGTCACGATGACCGGTACGACGGGCAGGAATGCGGCCTCGCTGCCCGATCTCGCACGATATCTCGGCCGCGTGCGGGCCGCTGCGCGCACCCCGGTGTGTGCCGGCTTCGGGATTCGCCGCCGCGAGCAGGTCGTGGCGCTGCGCGGCCAGGCCGACGGGGTGATCGTCGGCTCCGCGCTCGTGGAACTCCTCGAGCGCGGCGAGGACCCGGTGCGCTGGCTCCAGGGCCTGCGCGGCCGGCCGGCGGACTGAATCCCGGCCCGGTTGCAGGCGCCGGCGGGCTCCCCATGGATACCCTGACGATCGAACGGCGCTTCCGTGGCCCGGCACAGTCGGCTCACGGCGGCTATTTTTCGGGCCGGATTGCCCGGTTCTGCGACCAGCCCGTGCGCGTGCGGTTGCGCGCGCCGCCGCCGCTCGATGTGCCGCTCGCCGTGACGAGGCAGGCTTCCGGCCACCTCGAAATCCGGCAGGGCGGGCGACTGATCGGCGAGGCGGAGCCCGCGGGTGTTGCGCTCGAGGCATCGCCACCCGTCGACTACGTGCGGGCCCTCGAGGCGTCGCAGCATTACGCGGGCTTCCATCATCACGTCTTTCCGGAATGCTTCGTCTGCGGGCCGAAGCGCGCGCGTCCGGACGGGCTGCGGGTCTTTGCCGGTCCTGTCGGCGATGGCCGGGTCGCCGCACCCTGGATGCCGGATGCTTCGCTCGCCGAGGGGGACGGCAAGGTCGCCGCGGAATTCATGTGGGCGGCGCTCGACTGCCCGGGCTACTTCGCCGTGAGCCCGGACAGCCGCCCCATGCTGCTCGCCGAATTCACCGCGCACGTCGATCGGCGGGTGCATGCACTCGAGCCCTGCGTGATCGTCGCCTGGCCGGTCTCGTCTGCGGGGCGCCGGCACGAGGCCGGGACGGCGCTCTACGACGAGGACGGCGAGCCCTGCGCGCGGGCGCGGGCGCTGTGGATCGAGCCGCGCGTCTGATTCTTCAGCGGGCAGCGGTGACCCGGGCTGCGTCCTCGCCTTCGCACCGCACAACGCCCGTTCCCAGCCAGCGTGCCGGCAGCGGCAGCGCGCTCGCGACCGACACCAGGACGGCTGCGGCGTAGGGCGTCGACTGCACGAGCAGGACGACGATCCACGCGAGGCGGTCCGGTCCGTCCGTCTGCGGGACATGCACGACACCCCAGGCGGCGAGCCACAGCGCGAGCAGCATGAACGCTTCCTCGCGCACCGAGGTGAACGCCTGCCAGAGGGCATGCGACCGCGCGCGCTTCGGCGTGCGGAAGAAAGGCTCGCCGCGCGTGACCAGCCCCTTGAGGATTGCGATGCCGATGGTGTGGGCGAGTGCGAGTCCGCCGAGTGCCGCGGCAAGCGTCTGTCGCAGGTTCACCCCGACCCGGGCTCGATAGAGGTGCACGAGCTTCATGAGCTTGAAGACGAACAGCGACAGCGGCAGCACCGAGAACATCATGAGCGGCGGATCGACCGCTTCGGGCGCGAGGATCATTGCCGTCGACCAGACGAGGGCGGCGAGGCTGTAGAGCACGTTGAAGCCGTCCGCGATCCACGGCAGCCAGCCTGCCACGAAGTGGTAGCGCTGTCCCGCCGAGAGCGGTCCGCCCGCGAAGAGGCAGGCGGCGTGCGCCCGCAGGATCTGCATCGCGCCGTAAGCCCAGCGGAAGCGCTGCTTCCTGTAGTCGATGAAGGTATCCGGCATGAGGCCGCGGCCGTAACTGCGCGGCGTATAGAGCGCCTCGTACCCGGCCTCGAAGAGCCGCAGGCCGAGCTCGGCGTCCTCGGTGATGCACCATTCGGCCCAGGCGCCGGCCTGCTGCAGCAGGGTCCGGCGCACGAGCGTCATCGTGCCGTGCTGGATGATGGCATTGCGCTCGTTGCGCGTGATCATGCCGAGGTGAAAGAAGCCGCGGTACTCCGCATAGGCCATGGCTTTGAAGGCACTCTCGCCGGCGTCGCGATAGTCCTGGGGAGCCTGCACGAAACCGATGCGGGCGTCGGTGAAGGCGGGAACGAGATCGCGCAGCCACCCCGGATCCACCACGTAGTCGCTGTCGATCACCGCCACGACCTCGGCATCCGCAGCCGTGTGGCGCAGGGCGAAATTCAGCGCGCCGGCCTTGAAGCCCGCGAGCGGGGCAACGTGGAAGAAGCGGAAGCGCTCTCCGAGACGCGCGCAATGCGCCTCCACGGGCTGCCACACCGCCTCGTCGCGCGTGTTGTTGTCGATCACCAGGACCTCGAAATCGGGATAGTCGAGGCGCGCGAGCGCGTCGAGCGTCTCGATGAGCATCTCCGGCGGTTCGTTGTAGGCCGGCACATGCACCGAGACCTTCGGCAGTGTCGGAGCGTCGCTGCCCGCCGCTCCGTCCGCGACCGGGAGCGACAGTCGGCGCCGCGCCGTGACCCAGTGCGCCTCGGCCCATTCGAGTGCCTCGGCGAGCAGCACGGCGATGACGCCGAGCATCCCGGCGAACAGCAGCACGCCAGTGGCGACGCTGCTCGCCGTCAGGTACTGCTGCGTGAAGCGATAGACGGCCCAGACGAGGACGGTTGCCGTCGGAAACACCACTACCGCGAGGAAACTGCGTCCGCGGTTTCGCAGGCGGTCGCTGTGGGAATAGAAGACGCCGAGCAGCAGCAGAGCGACCGCCACCGAGGCCGCGGCCAGCGCATGCCACTCGGGAACGCGCACGATCGGTGCGGTGAAGGCGAATTTCGCCTGCCGCTCGACGTCGTAGACACCCCAGTAGGCGCCCACGGCGCCTTCGCTCTGCGCCTTCCACGGCTGATCGAAGGCTTCCATGAGGTAGTAGATGTAGCCCTCGGCCCCGGCGCGGGCGAGGAAGCGGCGCAGGAACAGCGCCTCGTTCGACGAGGTCGCGACGGCGGATTCGCGCGTACGTCCCTGGCTCGGCCAGCCGACCTCTGCCACCACGATCGGCTTGCCGGGGAAGGCGCGCGCGAGCTGCCGAAGCCGCTCGATGGTGTAGTCGACAGCGCGCTCGACGTGCACGCCTTCCCAGTACGGCAGCATGTGCACTGCGAGGAAGTCCACGTGCGCAGCGAGTTCGGGATGCGCGAGCCACACGTGCCAGGGCTCCGCGGTGCTCACCGGCTGACCGATGGCTGCGCGCGCGCGATCGAGATAGGCGGTCATGTCATCGATCGGCAGGTCGCCACGGAGCACCACCTCGTTGCCGACGATGACGCGCACCACGTTCATGTGTTCGCGCGCGAGCCGGATCGCGGCGTCGAGCTCCTGTTCGTTGCGCTCGTGGCGTGCGTCGATCCAGGCGCCGAGCGCGACGTTGATGTCGTGGCGGTCCGCGAGCCGCGGCACGGCTGAGAGCGTGCCGAGCGAGCTGTAGGTCCGCACGGCGTTCGTGCGTCCGGCGAGCAGGGCGAGATCGGCATCGATCTGCGCCTCGGAGGGCTCGACGCCATTCACGGCGTCCTGGTCGGCGTGATACGGCGAGAAGGCGAAGCCCTGGATGCGCGCAGGCCAGGGCGGTTCGGCAGTCGGCCGGTTCGCATGAGCCCAGAACGCGAGCGTGAGCGCGGCGAACGCCGCGGCGATCAGGAGGCCCTGCAGCCGTCGCATGGATTCTCCGGTGGAGGCGGCCGCACGGATGCGGCGCGCGCATCATACGGATGGCCGGCCGCCGTACAAGCTGTCGTCTTGCGACGACTGCCCGGGTTCAGGACGGCTCGGATCCGGTACACCGCTCGAGCGGAAAGCGCATGCGGCATTCGAGGCCGCCGGGAGCGAATTCGAGTGAGACCTCCCCGTCGAGTTCGCGTGCGAGCGCCTGCTCGATCAGGCGGGATCCGAAGCCACGACGGTCAGGAGGGCCGACTGGCGGTCCGCCGCGCTCGAGCCATGCGAGGCTCAGCACGGGGGTTCCGCTGCTCGCATCGACGGTCCATTCGACCTCCACGCGGCCCTCGCTGCGCGTGAGCGCCCCGTACTTGACGGCGTTGGTGGCAAGCTCGTGGAAGACCATGGTGAGGGTCACGGCGCGCTGCGGGCTGACCCGGACCGGCGGACCGCTGATCCGCAGGCGCCCCCCGGGGCCACCCTGCGTGTACGGGGCGAGCGTTGCCTGCAGGATGTCCTCGAGCGATGCGCCTTCCCAGCCCTCACGCGTCAGGAGGTCATGAGTGCGCCCGAGCGCATGCAGGCGGCCGAGGAAGGCCTCCTCGAAGACCGCCAGGCTGTCCGTGCCGCGGCGCGTCTGCCGGGCCACGGATTGCACGATTGCCAGCGTGTTCTTCACGCGGTGGTTGAGCTCGCCGATCAGGAGCTCCCGCTGCTCTGCCGCCTCGCGCTGCGCGCTCATGTCGCGCAGCACTTTCACGAAGCCGCGCAGCTTTCCGCTTTCATCGTGCAGCGGGGCGAGGCTGCCGCTCGCGAAGAAGCGCCGGCCATCGCTGCGCAGGTGCGTACGCTCATCGAGCGCCAGGCCCCGCTCCGCAGCGATCTGCATTTCGTGTTCCGGCTGGCCTTCCGCGCGATCCTCGGGAGTGAAGAGCACCGCGGCGCTGCGGCCGAGGATGTCCTCGGCCGTGTAACCAAAGATCTGCCGTGCTCCCGGATTCCAGCCGGTCACCCGGCCTTGGACATCCTTGGTGATGATGGCGTGATCCCTGACGCTCTCGGTGATCAGCCGCATGCGTGCTTCGCTCGCCTGCAGTGCCGCTTCGCGCCGCTCGCCGTGTGCGCGGGCGCGGATCTGCTGGGCAACGATGCCGGCGAAGAGGAGACTCAGCAGTGCGCCCCCCGCAGCGACGAAGGGCAGCAGCATGCGGTTGGAGCTTTCGTCGAAGGGCGGCAGTGAGAAATAGCGCAGTGTCCAGCTGCGCCCGGCGATCTCGACGCTCATGCGCAGAGTGTGGCGTGGGTTGCCGGGGGGAGCCACCGAGCGATACATGCTGTGCCCCGGATCCTCACGCGGGCCGTCGAACAGCTCGAAGCCGGCCTGCGGGTGTGCATCGGTGCCGAAGATTCCCGTGAACAGGTCGTCGATGCGGAAGGGTGCGTACACGAAGCCGAGCAGCTGTGTGCGGCGCCCGGCGACGGTCGCCGGGGCGGGGCTTCCCGAGTACACCGGCATGTAGAGCACGAAGCCGTGCTGCTTGCGCGGATCGGCCTCCTGTACGAGTGTGACCGCTCCAGAGGCGGCGACGGTGTCGCCGTCCCGTGCACGCTCCATGGCCACACGGCGCACGGGGTCGGTGGACATGTCATAGCCAAGGCTTCCGACGTGCCGCGGATCCATGGGCTGGAGATAGACGATGGCATGTCGCTCATCGTCGGCGGTGGGTGGCCAGATGCCGACCCCGGAGCCGTAAAGCTCATGCAGCTCGGCGTCGAGCCGGAGCACCGCCACGCGGCCCGTGGCCGTGCGGCTGAAGCCGAGACCCTGCAGGCCCGGATAGTGGTTTGCGAGATCGAGCGCAAGAAAGTACCGGGAAAAATCCCGGGCGGTCGTGTCGGGGCGCGCGGCGAACATGCCGGCCGTCGCGCGCATCAGTGCGGCGTAGTTGTTGAGCCGTTCGGTGATCGCGCCCTGGCGGTTCTGCACGTCATTGAGGAAGCGCTCGTCATCCGCCCGCCGGATGGCGAGAGCGAGCTGTCGGGTGACGAGACCCGTGCCCAGCAGGCCGAGCGCGAGGACCAGGAGCGGCGCCCAGGTGCGGGCGCGCCGCCACGACCGCACTGGCTTTGTCGCCCGTGACCGGTCCACGCCGCGGGTCATCGACATCAACCCGCAGAGTGGGCGCGAACCCGCTCCTGGTAGCGCGCCCAGTTCGTCGCGTAGTCGCGTCCGAGGTCGTAGAGATATTTCCAGGTGTAGAGTCCGGAGTCGTGTCCGTCATCGAAGACCAGGCGTATGGCGTACTGGCCGACGGGTTCGACCGCCGTGATTGCCACGTCCTGCTTGCCGAGGACCAGCACTTCCTGGCCGGGTCCGTGACCTTTCACTTCGGCCGATGGCGAGTGCACGCGCAGATATTCGAAGGGCAGCTTGAAGCGCGCGTTGTTGAAGGTGACCTCGAGGACTCGTGATCGCGTCCGAAGCTTGATTTGCTCTACTTCCGGTTCATTAGTCTCAGTATTCATGTGATTGTCTCATAAGTGAATAGATTAACCCGAGATCGCGTTCCGTGGTCATGGCTGACCCGACGCCCCCTGATGGCGGCTCGAGCTTGGCTGCCGTGATCCGGAAAAGCCGCAATCCCGATGAAGATTTACAAGGCTCTCCTTATACTCTGCGCACCATGAAACCCACCGACACCCGGCATCCCGACTATTATCACAAGGTCGTGGATTGCCAGTGGGCTTGCCCGGCCCACACGGACGTTCCTGAGTACATCCGGCTGATTGCGCAGGGGCGCTTCACGGATGCCTATATGGTCAACCGGGAAGCCAACGTGTTCCCGGGAATCCTGGGGCGCGTGTGCGATCGACCGTGCGAGCCCGCCTGCCGGCGCACGCGCGTCGAGCAGAAGCCGGTCGCGATCTGCCGCCTGAAGCGCGTCGCCGCCGACCACAAGGACGAGTTCCGCGCACGCCTGCCGAAGATTCCGAAGCTCAGGAACGGCCGCAAGGTCGTGTGTGTCGGCGCCGGGCCCGCATCGTTCACGGTGGCGAACGATCTCATGCCCCTCGGCTACGAGGTGACGATTCTCGAACAACTGGCCGAGCCGGGCGGGCTGATGCGCAGCAACATCCCGTCGTTTCGCCTGCCGCAGAGCGTGCTCGACGAGGAACTCGGCGTCATCGTCGGGATGGGCGTCGATCTGAGGCTGAACTCTCCCGTTCGCAGTCTGCGCGAACTCCTGGAAAAGGGCGGCTTCGACGCCGTGTTCGTGGGGTCGGGCGCCCCCAAGGGCAAGGAGCTGAAGCTCCCCGGGCGTGCCGAGGGCGGCGCCAACATCCACATCGGCATCACCTGGCTCGAGTCGGTGGCTTTCGAGCACGTCAAGGCGATCGGCGGGCGCGTGCTCATCATCGGCGTCGGCAACACCGCCATGGACTGCTGCCGCACATCGCTGCGTCTCGGCGCGACGGACGTCAAGGTGATGGCCCGCAAGCCACGCCAGTTCTTCAAGGCCTCGGACTGGGAGCTCGAGGACGCCGAGGAAGAGCGCGTCGAGATCGTCGTCAACCGCTCGCCCAAGGCCTTCGTGGTGGAGGGCGGCAGGCTCCGCGGCATGATGTTCGATGTCATGGAGTACGACCTCGATGCGCGGGGCCGCATCACGGCGGAGCGCATGACGGGTGAGGAATTCCTCCCCGCCGACGACGTCATCCTCGCCATCGGCCAGGAAAATGCCTTCCCCTGGATCGAGCGCGACTTCGGCATCGAATTCGACAAGTGGGACGTGCCGAAGGTCGATCCCGTCACCTACGAGTCCACGCGCCCCGGCGTGTTCTTCGGCGGTGACTCGGCGTTCGGCCCGAAGAACATCATCTGGGCCGTCGAGCATGGTCACCAGGCCGCGATCTCGATCCATCAGCACTGCCAGGGCGAACCCGTGACCGCGCGGCTGGCACCCGGGGTGACCCTGCAGAGCCGCAAGATGGGCATGCACGAGTGGTCGTACAGCAACGACTACAACCCGGCGGAACGCCGGCTCGTGCCGCATGTGTCGCTCAAGGAGCGCTTCAAGAAGCTCAACATCGAAGTCGAGCTCGGCTTCACCCCGGACCAGACCGCCGACGAAGTGCAGCGCTGTCTGAACTGCGACGTGCAGACGGTCTTCGAGGCGAAACTCTGCATCGAGTGCGACGCCTGTGTGGATGTCTGCCCGACCGACTGTCTCACCATCACGCACGGAGGCGAGGAGGCGGACCTGCGCACGCGCCTCAAGGCGCCGGCAAAGAACCTTGCGCAGGCGCTGTTCGTCTCCGAGCCGCTCAGGCAGACCGGGCGGGTCATGGTGAAGGACGAGGATCTCTGCGTGCACTGCGGGCTGTGTGCGGAACGCTGCCCCACTGCCGCCTGGGACATGCAGAAGTCGTTCGTACACTGGCCGCACGCCGAGGATCAACCCGCTCCATGTCATCCGCAAGTCAAGACCGCGTAAACGATTTCGTCATCAAGATCGCCACCGTCAACGGCACGGGCTCGGCGAGCGCCAATGCGCTGCTGATGAAGTCCATCTTCCGCAGCGGCATTCCTGTCATGGGGAAGAACTACTTCCCCTCGAACATCCAGGGATTGCCGACGTGGTACGAGATCCGTGTGAGCCGCGACGGCTATGTCGCGCGCGCAGGACACGTGGACATCATGGTCGCCATGAACGCCGAGACCTACGGCAAGGACCTGCGCGAAGTCGCCGCGGGCGGCTACCTCATCTACGACTCGACCTGGGCGCGCCCGGCGCTGCTGAAGCGCGAGGACGTCACGGTGATCGGCGTGCCGCTCGCGCAGATGTGCAACGAGCACTTCAGCGGGGTGCGCACGCGCATCCTGATGAAGAACATCTGCTACGCCGGCGTGCTGGCCGCACTCCTCGACATCGATCTCGGGGTCATCCGCGAGCTGCTCGCCGAGACCTACGCGAAGAAGCCGCAGCTCGTCGAGAGCAACATGAAGGCCATCCAGCTCGGCTACGACTATGCACGCGAGCACTACAGGTGTCCGCTGCCGCTGCGCACCGGGAAGATGGACAGGACCGCCGGCCACATCATGATCGATGGCAATACCGCCGCGGGGCTCGGCTGCGTGTTCGCCGGTGCCACCGTGGCAGGCTGGTACCCGATCACGCCGTCCACCTCGGTGATGGACAGCTTCAAGAGCTTTGCGGACAAGTGGCGTGTCGACCCGGAGACGGGGAAGAAGAACTTCGCCTTCATCCAGGCCGAGGACGAGCTCGCCGCCATCGGCATGGTGATCGGCGCGTCCTGGAACGGCGCGCGTGCCTTCACGGCCACCTCGGGCCCCGGAATCTCGCTCATGAACGAGTTCCTAGGCCTCGCCTACTACGCCGAGATCCCCTCGGTGATCTTCGATGTGCAGCGCGTCGGACCCTCCACCGGCATGCCGACGCGCACCCAGCAGTGCGACCTCCTCGAGTGCGCGTACGCCTCGCACGGTGACACGCGGCATGTGTGCCTGTATCCGGCGAATCCGGAGGAATGCTTCTACATGGCGGCGCAGGCTTTCGATCTCGCCGAGCGCCTGCAGACGCCCGTGATGGTGCTGCTCGACCTCGACATCGGCATGAACGACTGGATGTGCCGCGACCTCAAGTGGGACGAGGCTTACCGGCCGGATCGGGGCAAGGTGCTCTCGCTCGAGGAAGTGGTGAAGCTCGAGAAATTCCACCGCTACCTGGACAAGGACGAGGACGGTATTCCCTACCGTACGCTGCCCGGCGTGCACCCGAAAGCCGCCTACTTCACGCGCGGCTCGGGCCACACCCAGTACGGCACCTACACCGAGGATTCGGGCGAGTACCAGCTGGTGGTCGACCGCCTGGTGCGCAAGTTCCACACTGCCAGGCGGCTCGTGCCGAAGGCGATCATCGAACCGGCGGCGACGAAGACCGACATCGGCATCGTCTCGATCGGCAGCTGCGACGGTGCGGTGCGCGAGGCGCTCGATGTGCTGCGCACCCGCGCGGTCGCGGCCGATTACATGCGCGTGCGCGCCTTCCCCTTCGGCGAGGAGGTCGAGCGTTTCCTCGCCGAGCACCGCCTGATCTTCGTGGTCGAGCAGAACCGCGACGCGCAGCTGCGCTCGCTCCTGACGCTCGAGACTGAGGTGGAGAAGTCCAGGCTGCGCTCGCTGCTTCACTACAGCGGTCTGCCGATCTCCTCGAGCTTCATCGTCTCGGGCGTGCTGGCCGAGGTATGGCCCGGCGGCGACCGGGTCAAGCTCGTGCCCAGCGCAGCCGTGGCCGGACACTGAATCATGACCTTCATCCCCAAACCCAAGGTTCGCCATCCCTCACTCCCGAAGAACGATCTCGGGTTCACGCGCCGCGACTACGAAGGCGCGCTCACGACACTCTGCGCCGGTTGCGGCCATGACTCGATCACGGCGGCGCTCATCGAAGCCTGCTGGGGACTGTCGCTCGAGCCGCAGAACGTCGTGAAGCTCTCCGGAATCGGCTGCTCGTCGAAGACCACGGCCTACTTCGTGAGCGGCGGGCACGGCTTCAACGCCGTGCACGGGCGCATGCCTTCGATTGCCACGGGCGCCAATGCCGCAAACCGGGAGCTGCACTACATCGGCATCTCGGGCGACGGCGACACGCTCTCGATCGGACTCGGGCAGTTCTGCCACGCGATCCGGCGCAACGTGAACATGCTGTATCTCATCGAGAACAACGGCGTGTACGGCCTGACCAAAGGCCAGTTCTCGGCCTCTGCCGACATCGGCACGCGCGCCAAGAAGGGCGACGTGAACCAGCAGGCTCCGATCGACCCCGTGCAGCTCGCCATGACGCTGGGCGCCGGATTCGTCGCGCGCAGCTTCTCGGGCGACAAGGAGCAGCTCGTGCCGCTCATCAAGGCGGGACTGCGGCACCAGGGCTTTGCGCTCATCGACGTGCTCTCGCCCTGCGTCACCTTCAACGATCATGAGGGCTCGACCAAGAGCTACGCCTACACGCGCGAGCACTACGAGCCCGCGGTGCAGGCGGATTTCATTCCTTTCGAACGCGAGATCAAGGCGGACTACGCCGAGGGCGAGGCCCTGCCCATCGTCCTGCACGACGGCAGCCGCATCGTGCTCAGGAAGATCGACCAGGGCTACGACCCGACGGACCGCATCGCCGCTGCGGCGCACATCCAGGAGCGCCTGAAGGCCAATGAATTCCTGACCGGCCTCCTGTATGTCGAGCCCGGGCAGCGGGAATTCCACGAGGTGAACGGGACGCCCGCCGGTCCGCTGAACCGCGTGCCCTACGAGAAGCTCTCGCCTGGGTCAAAGGGGCTGGAGAAGATCATCTCCAGGTACCGCTGAGATGAGATTCGGACGCACGGCCTGGGCGCTCATCCTGCTGCTCGGTGCGTATCCGGCGATGGCGGCGGATCCGGTGCCGCCACCCGCGGCAGCCGCCGCCCTTCTGCCGTGGAAACTCGATCCCGCAGTGCTGGCAGGCGAGGGCCTGAGCGAGGTTCGCCCCGTGCCGAAGGAAGTGCTCCTGAGCGGCGTCTCGCGGCCGCGCCGGGCCGTGCTGCATCTCGGCGACGACGTGGTCGTCGTGGTCTATGAGGAGCAGCCTGTGAAGCTCGCGCTGCGCGGGCGGGGCATGCCCTACAACGAATACGTGCACGTGCTCGCCGGCGCATTGACGCTGACGGATACCAGGGGCGAAGCCCGCGAGTTCCGTCAGGGCGACTTCCTGGTGATCCCGCAGGGGTTTACGGGCACCTGGGAGACGCATGGCACCTTCCGCGAGCTGGTGGTCATCACGCGCGCGGCCTGGGACTCGACGCACTGATCGTTCCCCGCGGACCGTCCGTCGCCCAAAGAAAGAGGGCGCCCGGTGTGACCCGGACGCCCTGTTCCGCATGAACGCTGCGGGACGCGATTACCAGCGCTTCGGACCGCGCGGGCCACCGCCGCCGCCGCCACGCTCGCGCTCCTGAGCCTCGTTGACGCGCAGCGGGCGGCCGCCCATCTGCTTGCCGTTGAGGTTCTGGATGGCGCGCTGCGCATCGGCATTCGGCATCTGCACGAAGCCGAAACCGCGAGGCCGGCCGGTGTCGCGATCGGTGATCAGGCTCACCGACTCCACTGTGCCGTGCTGCGCGAAAAGCTCACGCACCGAATTCTCGTCGGCTGTGAACGGCAGGTTTCCAACATAGATCTTCATAAAAAAATACAGACTCCATCGAACGCGGCCCCCGCCTCCCATATCGGGTTCGAACGGCCTGGCCGCTGGGCACAAGGCAGCGATGCAACCGGCAGGATCGCCAGCGGCAGCCAGCTGCCACCTTGGGTCGAGAACCAATCGGCTTTACGGTCGAGGGGACGCACCCGGTTTCTCGGGCCACGGCAATCGGCAGGAAAGGTAGAGAGGCACGAACCGCGGCGGAACATACCCCAAGCGGGCCGGCCGCACAACAAATTGCTGCTGGCCTATTGCGGGGCGCTCGCCTAGACTCCCGCCGCGCCCTCCTGGGGTGCGACCAAAGAGTGGGGTCGATTCGATGGGCAAGGGAGATCGCAAGAGCAGGCGCGGCAAGATCTATCGGGGCAGTTTCGGCAAGACGCGCCCGAAAGACCCTGCCGGGAACAAGAAGGCACCCGCTCGCGGGACTCCGCCGAAGAGGTAGCCCTCCTAGGCCCTCCGGCGTTGCCCCGCAGCCTCTGGGCTCAGGCGGGTCGGCGCTTCGCTTCGAGGACGTCCCTGACGATCTCCAGCGCGCTCCGGTCGCAGGGCGGCAGCTCGGCGTCGCTGCTTCCCAGAGGATGGGTGCGTTCGCCCCAGCGCAGGACCTGCGCGCAGTAGCTCAGCCCGCCGCCGAAGGCCGGGGTCAGCAGGAGTGAACCCGGCCGGATGCGTCCGCCCTCGAGCGCTTCGCAGAGCGCGACCGGCACGGTCGCAGATGACATATTCCCGTAGCGCTGCACATTCACGTACACGCGTTCCATCGGCACCCGGGCGCGCTTTGCCACCGCCTCGATGATGCGCAGGTTCGCCTGGTGCGGGACGACCAGATCGATCTCCGGCGGCTCGAGCTTCGCCTTTCCGAGGGCGGCTTCGCAGGCATGGCTCATGCCGTGGACGGCCTTCCTGAAGATCTCCTGACCCTCGAACTGCCAGCTCACCTCGCCGTAGGGACGGCCCTTGTTCACATAGGCGCCCCCCATGCCATGCACGCGCAGGATTTCGCGCGACTCCCCAGAGCACCCGAGGAGCTCGGCGAGCACCCCCTCGGGGCGCTCCGTGGCCTGCAGCACCACGGCGGCCGCGCCGTCACCGAAGAGGACCGCGACGTTGCGGTCCGTCCAGTCCATGAACGGCGAGATGAGCTCGGCACCGACGACCAGCGCGTTGCTGACGACGCCCGAGCGGATCATCGCCGTCGCAGTCGACAGGCCGTAGAGGAAGCTCGTGCACGCGGTGTTCAGGTCCATCGCCGCGCAGCCTTCGGCGCCGATGCGGCACTGCAGCCCCGAGGCCATGTTCGGCACCTGATCGTCGTGACTGCAGGTGCCGAAGACGATCAGCTCGACCTCGCGGGGCTCGAGCGCCGCGGCGGCGAGCGCGCGCCGCGAGGCGACGTACGCCAGCTCGCCGAGCGGGACATGCGAGATGCGCCGTTCACGGATGCCGGTGCGGCTGGTGATCCACTCGTCCGTGGTATCGAGAAACGTTGCAAGATCGGCATTGGACAGCACGGCGGGAGGCAGACATTTGCCCCAGCCGGTGATTGCTGCGTGGGTCACCGGGCCTCCCCGGGTGGCGATGAAGGTGCCTGAGGATAAACCAGGGTCGCATCGCCCGCAGAAATGGCGATAATGCAAAGATGTATCAGAACATGCACTTTGTCTCCGGATCTCTGGTTCTTGCCGCCTCGCTGGCCCTTTCCGCCTGTGCCTCCGGCGCCAGCAAGCGCAGCGCCGGACCCGTACCCATTCCGGAGGGCGCCTCGATCTCCACGCGCGAGGGCGAACTGCCTTCCTGGCAGATCCCGAATCTGCCGACGGCTGCGGAGGCCTACTATGGCCCCGACAGCCATCACCTCGTCGCCCAGGTTTCGAGCCCGAAAGCGCTGAAGAGTCCGCGCGGCACGGAGGGCTTTCTCACCCAGACCTTCACTGACGACGGGCGGGAGATCACGCTCATCAACGACCGGGGCTGGGACGCCTGCTCGTATTACTTTCCCGACGGCAAGCATCTGGTGTGGACCTCCATCAAGGACCATCCCGACCTGCCGCCCGGCAACTGGTCCAACCCCGCGGATTACCCGCGGGGCGCGGAGCTCTACGTCTCCGATCTCGCCGGTGGCAACGTCAGGCGCCTGACGGACAATCTCTACTACGAGGCCGAGGCGTCCGTGTCGCCCGACGGGCAGTGGATCGTCTTCGGCCGCCAGATCGACGGCCAGATGGATCTCTGGCGCATGCGCCCCGATGGCAGCGGGGAAGCGCGTATCACCAACACGCCGGACTGGGAGGAAGGCGCGCCCTACTATCTTCCGGACAGCGAGACGATCCTCTTCCGCGCCTGGAAGCGTGAGGATCAGGGCCGGCACCCGACGCCGATGACGGTCTTCACCATCCGGCACGACGGCACGCAGCGCACGCAGCGCACCTTCACCGACGACATGAACTGGGCGCCGTACCCGGCGCCCGACGGGCGGCACTTCGTGTTCGTACGCGCGCTCGACGGCGGCAAGAACTACGAAGTCTTCCTCGGCGATCTGCAGGGCGGCGAGCCGCGCCGCCTCACCTTCGACGCCGGGTTCGACGGCTTCCCGTCGATCTCACCCGACGGGCGCAAGATGGTCTGGACGTCCTCGCGCAGCACCGGCAAGGGCTTCATGGGTCTCAGGCTGCATGTGATGGACGTGAGCTCGCTCGGCCTCGGACCGAAGAAGGATCGCGCCATTTCACACCGGAGTGGACGATGAATGCCTGCCCGAGGGCTGCGCTGTCGGCATTTGCCGCGACGCTGATCGCCGGACCGCTCGTCGCCCAGGAGCAGGCGGCGAATCCGGCCGTGCTCGAGGAGATCATCGTCACCGCCCGCAAGGAGCGGGAGCGACTGCTGGATGTCCCGCTCGCCATCACGGCGCTCACCGGGCAGGCGATCGAAGACCGTGGCATCCGCAATCTCTACGACGTGGCGGCGAACACGCCGGGGCTCACGTTCTCGAATGTCGAAGGCGAGTTCCTGCCGGTGCCCGTGATCCGCGGCATGGCGCCGATCGACATCTTCGGTGAGAACAACGCGGCGATCTTCGTCGACGGCGTCTATGTCTCGGGCCGTGAGGGGCTGAACTTCAGCCAGCTCGACCTCGAGCGCATCGAGGTCATCCGGGGTCCCCAGGCGGCGCTCTACGGACGCAACAGCTTCGCGGGCGCGATCAACTACGTCACCTCCAAACCGACCGACGAGCCGCACGGGAAGGCGGAGCTCACGGTGGGCAGCGAGGGCCGGCTGCTCGGTTCGCTGTCTCTCAGTGGCCCGATACTTCCCGGGAAACTCAAGGGGCGCATTGCGCTGCTCTACGACAATTTCGATGGTTCCTACGAGAACCGGTTTCCTGGGGGTGGTCCCGACATCGGTGGTTACCGGTTCAAGACGGCGCAGGGAACGCTGCTCTTCACACTGGACGACGTTTTCGAGGGTGAGTTTTCGCTCTATGTCTCCAGGGACGAGATCGACAACTCCGCGATCCAGCCGATCGCCGCCAACTGTGAGGACCGCCGCAGCGTGCAGCCGCCACCGGTGCCCCTGCCGTCGAGCCGGCTGCAGAACTTCTGCGGCGAGTTCCCCGTGGTGGGGAGTAACGGCATCTCCGTGATTCCTGCGGCCACGGGCGAGGATCGCGACCTGACACGTGGCCACCTCCGCCTGCAGTGGAAGACGGAGGCAGGCGTGCTCTCGGCACTGTCCGGCTATTCGAAGGTCGGGCAGAGCTATGTCCTCGACGGATCACGCGCCATCGGCGAGACGGTGCCTTTCACCTATCTCGCCGCGCCACTGGGCCGCTTCATGGGCTTCCCGAGCGGCGTGCGCCGCCAGTTCCAGACGGGTCTGATGCAGTTCGGTCCCGGCGACGAGACCGAGGAGTTCAGCCAGGAGATCCGTTTCACGAGCGCGGTCGGACACCGCTTCCGCTATTCCGTCGGCGCCTACTACCACAGGACGACGACCCGCGATTTCGAGGACGGCCTCATTGCAACCCGGCCCTTGCCTGCGGATTTCGGGACCTTCTGCCTTGCCTGTACGCCGGTCGGGCCCGGCGTCTACGCGGATTTCGCGACCGGTGCCGGCGATGCGGCCTTCCTGGAGTGGTTCACGGATCCGCGCGGCGGCATCAATCCGGCGACCCGCTACAGGAGCACGATCGAGGCGCCTGCCCTGTTCGGCTACACCGAGTTCGATTTCAGCGGCCGCTGGACGGGGCGGGTCGAAGCGCGCTACACGGACGAGAAGCGTGGTTTCAACAACTACGATGGCGATACGGCGATCACCCGGCGGGGAAGCGACACCTGGGGGCTCGTGAACTGGCGCGCGACGCTCGACTTCAAGCCTGCCGACAACTGGACGCTCTACGGATCCATTGCCCATGCCGAGAAGGGCGGCGGCTTCGATTCGGCGACCGTGCAGTTCGTGTCGGATCCCAGGGTGGACGTGTTCGTTCCTGGAGCCTTCGATCCCGAGCAGAACCGGAGCTATGAGCTGGGTGTGAAGGCCGAGCTGTTCGATCGCCGCCTGGGCATCGAGGCGGATGTCTTCTACAACGACTGGAGCGACATCGTCATTCCGCAGGTTCTCTCGACGGTGGACGGCCGCGAGCTCGTCATGCCGACCGCGTTCTATGTGAATGCGGGCGATGCGACCGTGCGGGGTGCGGAGCTCGCCGTCAACGCACATCCCACCCGGCGCATCGACCTGCACGCCGGCCTCGCGTGGATCGACGCGGAGTATGGTCGCGCCCAGCTCGAGTCGTTCCGGCAGTTCCCGAGCTACGCGCCCCTCGGCGACATCTCCGGAAACCAGATCCTGCGCATGTCCCGCTGGCAGGCGAACGCTGGCGCCGGCTACGTCGCTCCCCTGCCGCGCGGCACCAGTGACTGGTTCGTGCGCACCGATGTCGCCTATCGCGGCAGGCAGTTCGCGGACGCCACGAACGAAGCGATCATTCCGGAACAGCTACTCGTGAATGCCTCGCTCGGACTGCGCGGCGCGCGCTGGACGCTCGAGCTCTGGGGGCGCAACCTCACGAACGAGGACAAACCGGTGGCCGCCTACCGCGACGTGTTCTTCTCCAATACGCTGCCGAGCGGCGTCTCGAACGGAGGCACGTTCTTTCCCTGGCGCTACAGCGTCTCCTATCCGCGCCTGCGCACCTACGGGCTGACGCTGCGGATGCGTTTCTGACCGGAGCCGGGCCGACCCATGCGACTCGCAGCACTGACGGGACTGGGTCTGGCCATGGCGCTCTGTGGCGGCGCGGCCGCGGCGGCCGTGCTCACCGACCTCGAGCTCGGCGAGCCGGTGCGCGCGGCCCGTCATGCGCCGCTCGTCCTCGATGCGGTGACCGACACCTCGAACGGAGAGCTCATCACTCCCGACGAGCTGGCTCGTCGCCTCGCCGGCGTGCAGATCCTCTTCGTCGGTGAGGAGCACACCGATCTCGACGCTCACCGGGTGCAGGCGCGGGTCATCGAGGCACTGCACCGCGCGGGCCGGCGTGTGCTGATCGGTCTCGAAATGTTCCCGACGACGCAGCAGGAAGTGCTCGATCGCTGGCGGGCTGGCTGGTTCACGGAAGATGGTTTCGTGAAGCTCTCCGACTGGTACGAGAGCTGGGGCTATCCCTGGGCTTACTACCGGGAGATCTTCCTTTTCGCGCATGACCATCGGCTGGAGCTCCGCGGTGTGAACGTGCCTCGCGAGGTCGTCGCGACGGTGCGCGCCCGTGGCTTCGACGCGCTCACGGCTGCGCAGCGCAGACTCCTGCCCGAGGGCATCGACACCGGGGACGCCGGATTCCGCACGCTCTTCCGTGCCTCGTTCGAATCCGGCGATGCGCTGCATGCGCGACTGAGTCCGGAGCAACTCGAGGGCATGCTGCGCGCACAGGCCACCTGGGACGCGGCCATGGGATGGAATGCCGCGCAGGCGGTGCAGGCGACGAAGGATCCGAACGCCATCATCGTGGTGCTCATCGGTACGGGCCACGTGAGTTACGGCCTGGGCGCCGCGCGGCAGCTCCGTGGGCGCTTCGCGGGGCGCGTGTCGTCCCTGATTCCCGTTGCCGTGCGCGACCCGGAGGGACGCGAGGTGCCGCAGGTGCGCGCCTCCTATGCGGATTTCGTCTGGGGGATCCCGGAGCAGAAGGCGCCTGAACTGCCCTGGCTCGGTGTCTCGCTCGCCGGCCGGCTGGGAACCTCGCCGACGAAGATCATCCAGGTCTCGGAGGGCTCGCCGGCAGCGAGAGCGGGGCTCGCCGTCGGTGACATCCTGCTCGCGCTGGACGCCGAGAAGATCGACTCCTTCGGACGTCTGCGCGAGCTCACCGCCGCCTGCCGATGGGGGGACGTGGCGCGCGTGCGGCTCGAACGTGACGGCAAGCCGCTCGAGCTCGAAGTCGCGTTCCGGCGCTGATCCGCATGCGCGTGATTTCTGGCGCGAGGCGACGCAGGGTCGCCGCTCTGCTGCTGACCACCTTCGGACAGGTGGGAGCATTCGCCGGGGCGCTGCCCTTCTATCACCTCGATCTGCGCATCGACCCGCCGTCCGGGTCTCTGGAGGTCGAGGCGCAGGTCACGCTCGGTCCGCAGCGCGCAGGACAGAGCGTGGAGTTCCTGCTCGCCCGACCGTTCGTCATCCTCGAGTCGAGCCCCGCCGTCGAGGCGCTGCCCTTCGATGCGCAGCAGGGCTTCCACGGCATCAACGGCTCGAGCACGGCGCTCGCGGCGCGCGGCGAGATCATCCGCTATCGCGTGCGGCTCGCTCCGGGTGAGCGCGAGATCCGCCTGCGCTATCGGGGGCAGGTCGATTTTCCGCCCGACACCCGGACCGAGGAATACACGCGCGGCTTCCGCGAGACGCCGGGGCTGATTTCGAAGGAGGGCATCTATCTCGGCGGCAGCACGCTCTGGTATCCGTATTTCGACGAGGAGCTGCTGAGTTTCGAATTGACGGGCGAAGTGCCGCAGGGCTGGCATCTCATCTCCCAGGGCAGCGGGACTTCGCGTGATGCACAGGGGCGGGCCGCGTGGCGTTCGGAGGGTCCGGTGGACGAGATCGATCTCGTCGGTGGTCCGCTCACGCTGTACTCGCAACCAGCGGGAGCCATCCAGGCACAGGTGTTCCTGCGCACGCCTGAGGAGCCCCTGGCGCGCCGCTATCTCGCGGCGACGGCGCAGTATCTGGAGATGTACCGCGGGCTCATCGGTCCCTACCCTTACGGGAAGTTCGCCCTCGTGGAGAACTTCTGGGAGACCGGCTATGGCATGCCGTCCTTCACGCTGCTGGGCTCCAGGATCATCCGCTTTCCCTTCATCCTGACCTCCTCCTATCCGCACGAGATCCTGCACAACTGGTGGGGCAATTCCGTCTTCGTCGATTACGCGAGCGGCAACTGGTGCGAGGGACTCACGGCGTACCTGGCAGATCACCTGCTGAAGGAGCAGGCCGGACAGGGTCTCGAGTTTCGCCGTGACGCGCTCAGGAAATACCGGGACTTCGTGAAGGACGACCGGGATTTCCCGCTCACCGCCTTCCGGACGCGCCACTCTGCCGCCACCGAGGCGGTCGGCTACGGCAAGACGCTCATGCTGTTTCACATGCTGCGTCGCGAGCTTGGTGACGAGACATTCCGCGCCGCGCTCACCCGGTTCTACCGCGAGCAGCGCGGCCGGCGGGCGAGCTTCGCTGACCTGCGCGCGGTTTTCGAAAAGACCTCGGGTCGGGAGCTCGGCGCATTCTTCGGGCAATGGGTGGCGCGCACGGGCGCGCCGCGACTCGCGCTGGAAGATCTGCGTGTCGAGCCCACGGGCGCGCGCTATCGTTTGCGCGGGCGCCTCGTCCAGCAGCAGGCCGGTGCGCCCTATGTGCTCCGCGTGCCGGTCTACGTGACCACGGCCGAAGGGCTGCACATCGAACAGATTTCCGTGAGAAGCAGACAGGCGGACTTCGTGATCGACGGGCTCCCCGAGCCGCTGCTCGTCGAGGTCGATCCGGAGTTCGATCTCTTCCGGCTGCTCGATGCGCGCGAGACGGCGCCTTCGATCGGGCAGATCTTCGGTGAGACGGAGATCCTCGCGGTGCTGCCGTCGCGCGCATCGGCGGAGTCGCAGGCGGCGTATCGGCGCATGCTCGAGGGCTGGCGCAGTGCAAGTCACCGCATCGAGATCGTGAGCGACGCCGCGCTCGGACAGTTGCCGGCCGGACGGAGTGTCTGGCTGCTCGGTCGGGAGAATCTCCTCGCCGCGCCGCTGTTCGGCACCGACAGGAGCGCTGCAGTCAGTCTCTCGGACGACTCCGCAGTCGTCGTGGTGCGGCATCCGACCGAGACCACGAAGGCCGTTGGCTGGATCCTCATCGATCCGCCCGGCGCCGCCGAGGCACTGGCGCGCAAGCTGCCGCACTACGGCAAGTATTCGTATCTCGGCTTCGCCGGCACCCGAAGCACAGAACACCGTGAAGGGCGAGTGGGCGGCCACGGATTCGCCGTTGCGCGTCGATCTGCGGCCGGGCGATGCACGTGCCAGACCCGTGGAGGCGGCTGCCCGCCCGAGGCGGGCGCCACTCGCCGCATTGCCAGCGGTCTTTTCCGCCGATGCGCTGCGCGATCACGTCACGTGGCTCGCCGCGCCGGAGCGCGAAGGCCGCGGTGTCGGCACGGGCGGGCTCGATGCGGCGGCCGACTACCTTGCACGACAGTTCGCGGTTGCGGGGCTCGCACCGGGCGGTGCCGACGGGTCGTTCTTTCAGCGCTTCCGGCTGGCGGCCGGCCCCGGCGGCGGGCCCGTCGACCTGCGCAATGTGATCGGTGTGCTGTATCCGCCGGCAGGCCAGGGCGCGGCCGGCAAGGCGACCGGGTCTTCTGCCGACGTCGTGCTGATCACGGCCCACTACGACCATCTCGGTTCCGGCTGGCCGCAAGCGCGCGCGGGCGAAGCCGGCAAGCGTCACCCCGGCGCCGACGACAATGCGAGCGGCGTTGCCGTGCTGCTCGAGCTCGCAAGGATCTATGCTGCGGCCGGCGCACCGGCGCGGCCCCTGGTTTTTCTCGCCACCACTGCCGAGGAGGCAGGACTCTACGGTGCGCGCCACTATCTCGGGGAGCCGACGCCCTTTCCGCGGGAGCGGCTGCGCGCAGCCGTGAATCTCGATACCGTTGGGCGTCTCGGTGCGCAGGAGATCCAGGTGCTCGCCACGGACAGTGCGCGCGAGTGGCCGCACCTCTTTCGCGGTGCCGGCTTTGCGACGGGCATCGCCGTGAAAACCATTGCCGGTGCCGCGGCATCTTCGGACCAGCTGGCTTTCATCGAGCGTGGCATCCCGGCCGTGCAGCTCTTCGCGGGCGCCCACCTGGACTACCACCGCCCGGGCGACACCCCAGACCGGATCGATGTCGCCGGTATGGTGAAGGTGGCGACCGTCACGAAGGAAGCCGTCGACTACCTTCTCGGGCGCGACGCGCCGCTCACGGCGACGCTCGCGCCGGGAGGGACGGCTGAGGACGGCAGCGGACCGCAAGGCAATGCGCGTGAGCGGACCGCACCGGGCGAGCGCCGCGCGTTCCTGGGTACCGTCCCGGATTTTGCCTTCACCGGGCCTGGCGTGCGCGTGGCCTCCGTCGTGCCCGGTTCTCCCGCCGAGACGGCCGGCATCGTCGCAGGCGATGTGCTCGTGGCTATGGACGGACAGCCGATCCCGACTCTTCAGACCTATGCCGATCGGCTCAGGGCGCGGGCACCCGGCGCCATCGTCAGTGTGGGTATGCTGCGCGGCGCACAGCGTCTCGAGAAGACTTTGACGCTCGGGGTGCGCTGAGGTCTTTCAGGCACGGACACGGAACGGCACAATGCGCGCCCCATGGCCCTCGAACCGGAAGGCGCCGCACAGGCGCGACGCTGGCGTTCGCCGCTGATCGGCGTCACGCTCGGCGGGCTCGTCTTCTCGCTGCTCTCGGGCTGTGTGCTGCTCTTCGCCGGGGCTTACCTGGAGCGCCGGGATTACTGGGGGATGGTGCACTGGGTCGCGGCGCTCGCCGTGATGGCGCCTTACGCCGTCTATCAGCTGCGCCACTACCTGCGCGTGCGTCAGTACGTGCGGCAGACGCATTACCGGGTCGGCCTGCACGCCTTCCTCTCGATGTGCGGCACCGTCGTGACGGGGCTCGCGCTCGTCTGGCCTCTGCAGCGCGTCCCGGGGCTCTACGGCGTCGTGGATCTCGCGCACATGTTCTTCGGATTCGTATTCGCGATCCTCGTGAGCGCGCACCTGACACTCGTCGCGCTGCTCACGGTTGCACGCGCGCCGGCGGGGGAGGATGGGGTCGCGCGCACCGCCGTGCGCCGTCTCCTGTGGATGGCCGCAATGCTCACGTCTGCTGCGTTCGCCCTGGCGTTCTGGGCGGGCAGGTGAGGATCTGCGGCCGGTGGGCTCAGGTCAGATAATTCAGGTAATACAGACCCCAGCCTGAGCCGACGCTCAGCATCCACAGCACGAGAAAACCCCAGGTGAGCGCCGGGTGATCCCGGAAGAAATGCCGCTCGCGCTTCATGGCCACGAACGCGAGGTAGGACAGCACCGCAAACAGGATGAACACCAGCAGCGAAAGCGCGCCATGCACGGCCATGAAGGGCGCATAGGGCGAATGCGATCCCTCGCGGACCGCACCCGAGGTCTCGCGCATGCGGAAGATCATGTACATCATGTTGACGGAGAACTCGAAGACGAGCACCGTCGTCGCGAGTCTCCAGGGGAAGATTTCTCCCCGGTAGTCCCGCAGCACGACATAGAACACGCCGAGGGTGACGAAGAGCTCGGCGACGGCAGAGAAAGTGCTGAACGCAGGTGCCATGGATGCGGGGCTCGCGCGACGGTGGGAAATCGGGACGGAATGCTAGCGGGTCGCGGGCCGGGATGTCGAATGAGCATCGGGCCGGTCGTGCTGACGGCGACACGATAGAATGGCGCAGTCCCGCTGCGCCACTGCGCCCCGACATGCACCTGCATCCATCCGAGAGATTCGTGACGGCAGATTCCTGATGAGCGTTCGCCTGGCACTGTCCCTGTGCGGCGCCGTAGTGCTGGCCGCCTGCGTGCACGCTCCGCGCGAAGACGCTCGCGGCGCACTGCTCGAGCCAGCGGCGCTGGGGCTGTCCGGTCCCGCCGCGCCCGAGGCGCAGGAGCCGTGGTGGCGGGCGTTCGAGGATCCGCAGCTCGACCGGCTGATCGAGGAGGCGCTCGCGCGCAATCCGAGCCTGGACCAGGCGCTGGCACGCGTGCGCGATTCGAGCGCAATGACCCTGGCCGCGGGTGCCGCACGCGAGCCGGGGGTCAGCGTCGATGCCGACGAGACCTGGCAGCGCTTCTCGGAGCACTACTACATTCCGCCCCCGTTCGCCGGGGGTCGCTACTGGGTGGGCACGGCGGGTGCCAATCTGTCCTGGACACTCGATTTCTGGGGCCGGCAGACCGCAGTCATCCGCCAGGCGAGTGCAGCAGAGGCAGCCGCGCGACTCGATGTGCGCGCCGCGCGCCTCGCAGTGTCGGCGTCGCTCGCCCAGGCCTATCTGGACCTGTACCGCGCCCACGCGCTCGCGGATGTCGCCACGCGCACGCTCGAACAGACCGAGCAGCTCCTGACACTGACCGCGCAGCGCGTCGACGCAGGGCTCGACAGCTCGATCACACTCGAGCTCGCGCGGGCACGCCGCGCAGCTGCGCGCAATGCGCTCGAGCGCACGGTCAGCGCCCGCGCGCTCGCTGAGCACCGGCTTGCGGCGCTCACGGGGCATGGCGCCGACCTGCACGGGCAGATCCGCCGGCCGACGCCCGTACTGGATGCCGCGCTGCCGATTCCCGAGGCCCTGCCGATCGATCTGCTTGCGCGGCGCCCGGACGTGCTGGCTGCCCGGGCACGGATCGACGCGGCCGATGCCGGGCGCGTTGCGGCCCGGGCGGCGTTCTATCCGGAGGTGAGCCTCAGGGCCTTTGCGGGCGTCCAGGCCATCGGTCTCGATGCCCTTCTCAGGAGCGGCAGTGCGATCTATGGCGGCGGCCCGGCGGTGCATCTGCCGATCTTCGATTCCAGGCGGTTGCGTGCGGCGTACGGCCGCTCCACTGCAGAGCTCGACCTGGCGGTGGCGAGCTACAACGGCACAGTCCTGCAGGCCGTGCGCGAGACGGCCGATCAGCTGAGTATCATCGAGTCGATGTCGAAGCAGATCCGCGACGCGCAGCAGCGGCTCGCGGCGGCCCGGGCAGCCCTGGATCTTGCTGCGCAGCGGCGTCGGGCCGGCCTCGTGACGCAGCTCGTCGTGCTCGAATCCGAAGAGGAAGGGCTGCTCGCGCAGCAGGACCTCGTCACACTTACCACGAGCCATGCCATGGCGCGTATCGCCCTCTTTCTCACGCTCGGCGGAAATCTGCATGACCGAAGCTGACAGCAACAAGCGACGGCAGCGTCTCCTGGCGCTCGGCGGCGTCGTCGCGCTCGGTGCCGCGGCATTCGGGCTGTACTGGTATTTCCACGCGCGCTTCTATGAGGCCACGGACGACGCCTACGTCTCTGCGGATCTCGTGCAGATCACGAGCGAAGTCGCCGGAGCGGTGAGTGCCGTGCATGTGGACGACACCCAGCATGTGAGCGCCGGGCAGTTGCTCGTCGAGCTCGATCCGGTGGATGCCCGGCTCGCGAGAGAGGCGGCCGAGGCGGAGCTGGCGGGCACGGTGCGACAGGTGCGCAGCCTGTACGCCCAGGTCGGGGCGCTGCGCGCGCAGATCCGCGAGAGCGAGGTGGCCCTGCAGACCGCGCGGGCGGACCTGGTGCGCCGCGAGGGCATCGCGGATGGCGGTGCGGTGTCGGCCGAGGAAGTGCAGCATGCGCGTGACCAGGTGACGCGGCTGCACGCCGCGCTGCGCGCGCAGCGTGAGAATCTCACGAGCGCCCAGGCACAGACCGAGAACACGCGCATCGCGACGCACCCCAGAGTGCTGTCGGCTGCCGCGCGCGTGCGTGAGGCGGCACTTGCCCTCGCGCGGACGCGCATCACTGCGCCGCTTGCCGGCACCGTGGCCCGCCGCAGCGTGCAGATTGGCGCGCGCATCGCACCGGGTGCGCCCCTGATGGCGGTCGTTCCCCTGAGCGAGGTCTGGGTCGAAGCCAACTTCAAGGAAGTGCAGCTCGCGCGCCTGCGTGTCGGGCAGCCGGTCGAGCTGCACGCGGATATCTACGGTGGCGACGTCGCCTTCCACGGGCGGGTTGCCGGTCTCGGCGCGGGCAGCGGCAGTGCCTTCGCACTCCTGCCACCGCAGAATGCCTCGGGCAACTGGATCAAGGTCGTGCAACGTGTGCCCGTGCGGATCGCGCTCGACCCGCGCGAGCTCGAGCGTCATCCGCTGCGTGTCGGCCTGTCGGTCACGGCGACGGTCGATACGCACGATACATCCGGACCGCTCGCAAGCACGCAGTTGCGCAGCGTCTCACGCGCCGTCCCGGACCCTGCGCGTGCCGAAGAGGTCGAGGAGCGCATCGCCGGCATCATTGCGGCCAACGCGGGTGACCGGATCGCAGGCGGACGGTGAACGTTCGGGAAGCCACTGCCCTGGCGGGCATGTCGCGCGGCATGCTCGCGACGGCGCTGGCGCTGGCGACCTTCATGCAGGTGCTGGACACCACCATCGCCAACGTCTCCATCCCGACGATTGCGGGGAATCTGGGGGTCTCGGCGGACCAGGGTACATGGGTGATCACCTCCTTCGCCGTGGCCAACGGCATCAGCGTGCCGCTGACCGGCTGGCTGATGCAGCGCTTCGGCGTCGTGCGCACCTTCGTCACATCCGTGCTCGCGTTCACGGCTGCATCGTTTCTCTGCGGTGTCGCCTGGAGCATGTCTTCCCTGATCGCCTTTCGCGTGCTTCAGGGCGCGGTGTCCGGACCGATGGTGCCCGGATCCCAGGCCCTGCTGCTGATGATCTTCCCGCCACAGCGCCGCGGTACGGCGCTCGCCATATGGTCGATGACGACCCTGGTGGCGCCGATCTGCGGGCCGCTGCTCGGCGGAAAGATTTCGGATGATTACTCCTGGCCATGGATCTTCCTGATCAACGTGCCCGTCGGCCTGCTGTGTGCAGGGATTTCATGGTCCGGGCTGAAGAAACAGGAGACGCCGACCCGCAGGCTTCCGGTCGATACCATTGGTCTCGCACTGCTCGTCGTGTGGGTGGGCACGCTGCAGATCATGCTCGACACCGGCAAGGACGCGAACTGGTTCGACTCGCCCCTGATCGTTCTGGAGGCAATCGTGGCCGTGGTCGGTTTCGTCGCGTTCCTGATCTGGGAGCTGGGGGAGAAGCATCCGATCGTCGATCTGTCGCTCTTCCGCGGGCGCAACTTTGCGCTCGGCAGCGTCACCATCGTGGCCGGCTATGCGGTGTTCATGGGGTCCGTCGTGCTGCAGCCACTCTGGATGCAGACCTGGCTCGGGTACACGGCCACCTGGGCGGGACTCATTGTCGCGCCGAGCGGAGTGGTCGCGATCCTGATCGCACCATTCGTCGGGCGGATCATCGGCCGGGTCGATGCGCGCCTCATTGCGTCGCTCGCCTTCGTGGCCTTCGGTGTGTCCTATTTCATGCGCGCCGGCTATACGGCGGATGCCGACTTCACCACCTACATGATGCCACTGCTCGTGCAGGGCATCGGGATGGCGACGTTCTTCGTGGCGACGATCGCGATCGTGCTGGACGGAGTGCCCGAGGCGCGCATCCCGGAAGCCGCGGGTCTCTCGAACTTCACGCGCATTACGGCGGGCGCCTTCTCCGTATCGATCGCGACGACCTTCTGGGAAGATCATGCGGCGCATCACCAGACACGTCTCGCGGAGGTGAGCAGTGCCCTCGATCTGCGTCTGCAGCAGGCGATCGAGATGCTGGGTGCCCGGGGACTGAGCGACGTGCAGGCACTCGGTGCGCTCACGCACGAGCTGACGGGGCAGGCCTATCTGCTCTCGGCCCTCGATTTCTTCCAGATCTGCGGCTGGCTGTGCTTCGCACTGATCGGACTCGTCTGGCTGACGCGCCGGCCGCACGGCCCGACCGGCGGCGGGGCGGCAGAGTAGAACTTCACGGCGGCGATGCAGCGGCTGGCTGGGCCACCCATATCCGGTTGCGGCCCGCGCGTTTGGCGGCGTACACCGCCGTATCGGCCTGCGAAATCAGGCCCTCGCCCCAGACTCCGAGTGCGTCGCTCGTCGCCACGCCGATGCTGCATGTGAACCGGATCGGTGCGCTGTAGCCGGCGATCCCGATCTCCGCGACACGCTCGCAGATGCGCTGGGCGATCAGTTGCGCCGCGGCCGCGTCGGCGCTGCTCAGGATCACGATGAATTCCTCGCCCCCGAAGCGTCCGATGACGTCGGACTGGCGGAGCTCGGCCTGGATGGGTGCCACGATCGCCGCGAGACACGCATCGCCTGCGGGATGCCCCCAGGTGTCGTTGATGTTCTTGAAGTGATCGAGATCGATGAAGAGGAGCGCGACCGGCTGACCGCGGGCCACGGCGTATGCAGACAGTGCATCGAGGCGCTCGAGCAGCGAGCGGCGGTTCAGCACGCCGGTGAGCGGATCAGTCTGCGCAAAGCGCTCGGCCTCGGTCAGTGCGTCGCGCTGCTCGCGCATCCGGTCGGCCACACCGAGCGCCACCAGGATCGCGGCTGCGACCATCGACAGCGGCAGGCCGTAATACAGGAGCAACTCTGCGTGCTCGGGACTCGCGAACAGCAGCTGGAGCGCCGTGGCAATCGTGAAACCTGCGAGGAGCAGCCAGGCGAGCAGGAACCAGCCGGCGGGCCGGTTGCCCCGACGCCAGGCGAGCAGAGCGGCGACCAGCATGAAGACCGTCGCACCGAGGAAGACCACATTGCCGGCGGCGGCAATCACGCCGCCGAAGCCGTCGTGCGAGAGGAAGTTCGAGAGTGCCACGACGGTGAAGACGGCCGCCAGCCAGCCGAAGGCGCGATAGACGCGATGCGAGTAGCGGCGCAGATCCGCGATCTCGCGTACGAAGAGACTCGCGGCGGCGCCGCTCAGTGCCGCCGGGACGTTCCACGCGCGCGAGGAGAGGGGGCGCGCGAGCGACAGCCCGGGCCAGTCGAAACCCTGTCCGGAGAGATACGCAATATAGAGCCCTTGCAGCGCGAAGAGGGCGCTGTAAAGGAGGAAGAGCCGTTCCCTCAGCACGAACCAGATGAAGAGCGAGGCCATGGCACCCGCCATCAGCGCGCCGAATGCGAGGGCGATCATGCGCGCGCGACTCGCGCCGAGTGCGAGCTGCCGGTCCAGCCGGGACGTGTCGAAGCGCAGTTCCTCCGAGCCGTGCTCTCCGGACGGGCTGACGCGCGCATAGAACACATCGCCCGCGAGGAGCGCGTGCGGCAGCGCGAACACCGCGCTTTGCGTGGCGCTGAATTCCGGGAGGGAAACCGCGAGCGCGAGTGCGTGCGGCACCGCTCCGTCGCGAGCCCCTGCCGCGTACACCTGCAGATCGAGGTGGCGTCCCTTCGTGACGACCAGTGCCGAAGCATCGTTCGTGCGGGCCGGCGGTCGCGCCGTCAGGCGCAGCCAGAAGGGCATGCCGCGCTGGCGTGCGTCGCGGAGTGAATAGGGCCCGAAATCGGGTTCGACACCGCCACTGGCCACGACCGCGGGCGGTGGATCGCCGGCGGTGGCATCGAGCATGGTGATATCGAATGCAGAGGCCCCCGCTGCGACGGGGATACACAGCAACGCAGCCAGGGCACAGCCCGAAGACCAGCGACGCAACAGCCGCCTCCACGCCATCGATCTGGAGGATGAGTATCGGGGATTGTGCGGCAGGCGCAAGAGAGAGCACACCGCGAAGGGTGGTGAGTCAGGAGGCCAGTTCGAAGGAACCGAGCTCATCGTCGTATTCGAAGGCCTCGGCGTACCGTCCGAGGCTGACGACGGCCCGGATCGTCTGCTCCGCGGCATCCGGCGACATGTAGTCCTCGAGCTCGTCGAGGAAGCGGCTCTTGGGCGCGCGATGACTCGCCCGCTCCTCGAGCACGCGGCGGATGTGTGCCGCGAGCGGTACGAAATTCAGCAGATGCCGTTCGAACAGGGTCTTCCTCTCCTCGAGGGAGGCGCCTGCAAACGCCAGACCGGCCTCGGTCAGCCGGATGTCGCCGCCCTCCACCTCGGCGAAGCGCAGCATCTGCAGGGTCTCGGCCACCGGGAAGAGGTCATCGATCTCGAACTGCAGGGTGCGTGCGATCTCCGGCATGTCCGCACGGCCGCCGAAGGGCGGCGCAGCGACCGTCTCGATGAGGCCGGAGAGCGCGTTGGAGGACACCCGCGGCAGAATGGTCCCGATGCCGCTGCCGGCGAAGCGGTCGTGCCGCGCACTGGGCACCCCCCTGTCCCTCGCGGTCATCTCGACGTAGATGCGCTCCACGAGCGCGCGGAACATCGGGTCCTGCCGGTCCCGGGGCCGTGGCAGACTGATCGCGAGCGTGGAGAGGATCCGCCCGGGGTTGGTGCCGAAGACGCAGATGCGGTCGCACATCTGCACGGCCTCTTCGATGTTGTGGGTCACGAGGATGACGGCGCCGATCGAGAGTTGCCCTTCTCCCCAGAGTTCGAGAAAGTCCGTGCGCAGCGTCTCGGCCGTGAGCACGTCGAGTGCGGAGAAGGGTTCGTCCATCAGCAGGATTCTGGGGTGCACGACGAGTGCACGGGCGACGCCCACACGCTGACGCATGCCGCCGGACAGCTCTCGGGGATATGCGCCCTCGAAACCCGCGAGCCCGATCAGCTCGATCGCCGCATCGGAGCGGCGCTGGATCTCGTCGCGCGGGAGGCCCTGTGCCTGCAGGCCGAGCTCGACGTTCTCGCGCACGGTGAGCCAGGGAAACAGCGCAAAGCTCTGGAACACCATCGAGATGCCGGGCATCGGGCGATCCACCGGCATGCCCGCGAAGCTGACGGTACCGGAGGTCGCCGCGGTAAGGCCGGCGATGATCCGCAGCAGGGTGGACTTGCCCGAGCCTGAGCGGCCGAGCAGCCCCACGATCTCGCCTTCGGTGACTCTCAGGTTCACGTCGTCCAGCACGAGGAGCTCGCCGCTCTCACGTGGAAACGTCTTGCGCACGCCACAGACGTCGAGGAGCGAGTCATCGGGGGCCGGGGACAGGCGGGCGTTCATCCGCAGGACTCCATGGTGTTCACGACAGCCGGTACTTGCGCTCGGCGAGGGCGTACAGGCGTCGCCACACGAGGCGGTTGATGGCGAGGACCATGAGCGACATGGTCGCGACGCCGAGCAGGAGATGGTGAAAGTGGCCGTCTTCCGTCGCGCGGGCAATATAGGCGCCCAGGCCCGTGGCTTCGACGCGCCTCTGGCCCCAGCTCGCCACTTCCGCGACGATACTCGCGTTCCACGAGCCACCCGATGCGGTCACGGCGCCGGTGACGTAGAAGGGAAACACAGCGGGCAGCGCCACGCGCGACCACCAGAGCCACCCGCGCACACCGAGGTTTCTCGACACCAGCCGCATCTCGGCGGGTATGGTGCTCGCTCCGGCGATGACGTTGAAGAGGATGTACCACTGCGTGCCCAGAATCATCAACGGGCTCAGCCAGATGTCGGGATTCAGCTGCCAGTGAACGATGCCGTATACGGCCAGCGGAAACAGCAGATTTGCCGGGAATGCAGCCATGAACTGCGCGATGGGCTGTGCGACGCGCGCGGCGCGCGGGTTGATGCCGATGAGGACCCCTGCAGGCACCCAGACCAGACTTGCGAGCGCGATCAGGATCGTGACGCGCAGGGCGGTCACTGCGCCGAGACTCAGCACTTCGGCGAGGTCGCGAAGCGTGAGCCCCGGTGCCAGCATCCGCAGGGCCTCGAAGGTCGAGACGCCGACGGTGATGCCTACGAGAGCCGTGGCGGTGCGATCGAGGCGGCCGGCTGACGTCACCCCCCTGATCCGGCTTCGTGGTCCGGCCGGCCTCACGATGGCTGACGCCCTGCGGGCGCTGCGCCGCAGGGCACGCCACGCCCGTTGCAGGATCACGGAGTGTGTCAGTGCGTCCAGTACCCACGAACGGGGCGTGACGACGCCGGGCTCCTGATCGAACCGGAAGCGGGACGCCCAGGCGACGAGCGGTCGGAAGAGCAGCTGATCATAGAGCAGGATGACACCCAGCATCGTCAGGATGGCCCGGCCCACGGCGGTGAGATTCTGCTCCTGGATCGCCGTGGCGATGTAGGCGCCCATTCCCGGGAGTGTCACGGTCGTGTTGCCGACACTGATGGCTTCGGCGGCGACGACGAAGAACCAGGCCCCCGACATCGACATCATCATGTTCCAGACCAGTGGGGGCATCGCGAACGGGACCTCGAGCCGCCAGAAGCGTCCCCAGGCCGACAGGCCGAAGCTGCGCGCCGCCTCGTCGAGCTCGGTCGGGACGGTCCGCAGCGACTGGTAGAAGCTGAACGCCATATTCCACGCCTGACTCGTGAAGATGGCGAACACAGCGGCGAATTCCGCACCCAGGACGCGGTCGGGCGCCAGCGACAGGAAGAACACGACGGTCACCGAGATGAAGCCCAGGATCGGCACGGACTGCAGGATGTCGAGGAGTGGCAGGAGGATACGGCCTGCCCGCGGACTCTTCGCCGCCCAGGTCGCATAGGTGAACGTGAACACGAGGGACAGAAGCAGCGCGGCCAGCATGCGCAGCGTCGTGCGGATCGCATATTCGGGCAATCCAGACGGATCGAGCGACACGGGATGCTGCTCGAGCGTCGCGAGGCTGCCGAGCATGCCGCGGCTGCCGCTCGCCAGCAGCCCGAGCAGGCCGAGGACGAGCAGTATGGCGACGACGTCGGCAGCCGAGGAGGCCAGCCGTCCTGTCGCCGGGAACGAGCGTGTCGATGTGTTTGTCATGGTTCGTCCGGGAGCCGCCGGTCCTCGCACATGAAACCGGCAGGCGTCAGCGGGCTTCCGCGCGCATCGTACGCAAGTCTGCTGGTGACAGGGAAAAATGCGCGGCGTAGGATCGTGTCGTGGTGTTCAGTCGTCCATGTAGAGGAGTTCCATCATGCTGAGAATCATCTTGGCGGGAGTCGTCTCTGCGGGCCTGATCGGCAGCGCGGCCGCGGCCGACGCGCCGAAGGAAGCTGAGATTCCGTTCGCAAAGTTCGGCGGGATCCGTGACTGGCGGGCCGATGGGGACAAGGCGCTGTACGTCCAGGGGCACAACGGGCGCTGGTATCACGCGGACCTGATGGGTTCATGCACGGATCTGCCCTTTGCCGAGCAGATCGGCTTCGTCGTCGAGCCAGGCGGTGAATTCGACCGCTGGTCGTCGATCCTCGTGCGGGGCCGACAGTGCATGGTGACATCGCTCAAGGAGAGCGGGCCTCCTCCGCCGAAGAAGAGCAGCAAGGACACGGCAGCCCCGCAGTCGAGCCCTCCGCAGAAGAAGAAATAGCGCCGTGCAATTCATCGGGCGGTGTGGGCGCGTCGAGCCCACACCGCAGAGGACGGGGACTGTGAAGTCTCAGGCGCCTGGATGAAAGTCCTTGAACGTGCACGCGCGTCCATTGATCAGGACGCCTGCAAAGCGATCGAGATTCTTTGATCCATCCGTGAAGAACGATATGGATTTCGCCTGGACGAGCCCCGGACAGGGCGTGGTCAAGTCCATCGTGTAGGGTCTGCCGCCGTCGGCGTAGACGACGACCGAGGTGTCGGACCTGGGCTCGATGCGCTCGATTGTTCTCAGGTCGATGTTCTGCGTCAGCCACTGACGGGCCGGCGGCGGTGTGGTTCCGTAGAGCACGGCGTCTTCCTCATGGGACACTTTCACGGCGAGATAGGCCGCCGTGATGACGGCAAGGGTAGCGACGCCTGCGACGACTCGATTGATGACCGTGGCCATGTGTGCCTCCAGTGACTGCGGGTGGTGATGCCCGCGCGGTAACGCTGAAGCCCTGTGGACTCAGCGCACGCTGTATCCCCGCGCTTCCAGGCAGGCCGTCATTGCCCGCCGGTAGTCGGATCGGCGCTGCCCGGTCTCGGAGGCCGGTACACCGCCCTGCGGCTCGGTCGGATCGAAGCCCGTCTGGCTTCGCGCCCAGGAGTGGCACTCGTAGCGATCCGCAGCCTGCTGTGCGGTGGACTGACCATCCTTCGGATACACGTAGAGATCGTCGGCGCTCGCGGGCGGCGGCGTGCTGTTGCCGTCATCCGGCGGATCCACGACCATGTAGCCGTTCAGCTCGGGCCGCCACCGGTAGTACACGTCGTCGGCGT
Organism: Gammaproteobacteria bacterium; assembly: GCA_016707425.1. Taxonomy (GTDB): domain Bacteria; phylum Pseudomonadota; class Gammaproteobacteria; order Steroidobacterales; family Steroidobacteraceae; genus JADJHU01. The sequence continues at coordinate 296,770 of JADJHU010000015.1, read as the reverse complement.
AGTAGTACGGCACGCCTCCGAACCAGAGCGTCGTATAGAACGCCGGCAGCACGCCAATCACCAGGCCGACCGGCGGAGTCACGACGACGAAGCGCGGACCGCGCGGCTGATACCACACGCCGCCCCGGAAGAAATAGCTGCGATCGCTGTAGCGGTAGTGGCGGTAGCCATCTGGCAGGGCAGGCACGACCATGCCGCGCGGCGGGTAGTAACGATCGTGTCCGTGCCGCTCGTCGAACTGCCATCCATGGCTGTCGCGCATGCGCGGCTGTGCCACGGGCGGTCGCCCGGGTTGCGGGGGCAATGCGGGCCGCTGTGCACGCCGCTCCTCTGACGACCGCGGCTGGCGGGTTTCCGGTGCGCCGCGGTCACGGCGCCCTCGGTCATCGGCCGCGTGCGCAGCCAGCACCGTCCCCAGCGACAACGCGACGACGGCGGCCATCGCGATTCTCCTCGCATGCATGACAGCCATGGCGTCTCTCCTTCAGCTGACTGTGTAACCGCGCCCGCTCAGACAGGCGCTGACCGCCCGGCGATAGGCGTTTGCCGGAGCTTCATACCGCGCGGCATCGCGATCAGCGCGCGCCTGGGCGCGCTGCGCCGCCTCGGCGTTGCTCTGATCTGCTGCGGCTCCCACTGCGGCGCCGGCGATGGCGCCGACGATGGCACCTGCACCCTCGTCGTGCGGTGCGCCCACGGCAGCGCCCAGCACCGCGCCGGTGATTGCTCCGACCGCCGTGGCCGCTCCCGGCTGCGGCGCCGGCTCCACCCGCACCCGATAGCTTGCCGGCACACCGGGCGCACTGGGATCGAAGCGGCTTTGCCGGACGGCCCACAGGTGGCACTCGTAGCGGTCGCGGTCCAGCTGCTCGGGACTCTGACCCTGCGCGGGGTAGGCGATGACACGGGTGTTGAGCTGCCGCGTTTCAGCCCTGCGGTGCTGGGGTTGTGTGGCACAGCCGGCTGCCACGACCACGGCCAGAATCAGCGTCGAGCGCAGGGCGCTCCGGATGAATGTCACGTCCTCACCTCATGGTGGCGCTCACGCCCCCGAAAGGACTCAGAGTGTCCCGCACGAAAATAGTTTCGCATGCAGAGTTCGCAGTCCGGTGGCGCTGTCGGGAGCAGTCGCCTCAGGTACGGCGCAGTGGTCATGGTGACATGCTGCGGTCTGTTGGACTAGCATTTTCCGGTGGGCCCGCCGTCTCAGGCTGTCGAGACCGAAGCACACCCGGAACGCCGCCAGTCTCCGGGCGGACGCAGGCTACGGTGGATCGCCGCAGTGCTGGTGATCGGATTCGCGATTGTCATCGGCATCGTCCGGCATGGCGCCTCACCGGCCCCTGGCGGCAGTCACGGCACGAATGGGGCTGTCTCTGTGTCGATCGCGACGGCCACGGCCGACGAGATCACCGTGCGCGTTCCGGCGCTCGGTGCAATCACGCCGGTCGCAACGGTGACCGTGAAGACCCAGATCGCCGGGCAGCTGCAGAAGGTCGGCTTCAACGAAGGCCAGATGGTGGGTCGGGGCGACTTCCTCGCGCAGATCGACCCGCGCCCGTACGAATCGGCGCTCCGGCAGGCGCAGGCGAACCTGCAGCGTGACCAGGCGCTGCTCGATGAAGCCCGGATCGATCTGACACGGTACCAGGGCCTGCTCGCCGAAAACGCGATTGCGCAGCAGCAGACGGATACGCAGAAGGCGCTCGTCGAACAGTACGAAGGCACGGTGGCCGCCGACCGCGCGCAGGTGACGACCGCCACGCTCAACCTGCAGTACACGCGCATCGTCTCGCCGATCTCGGGCCGCACGGGACTGCGACAGGTCGATGTCGGGAATTACGTGACCCCGGGTGATGCGAACGGCATCGTGATCATCACCCAGGTCCAGCCGATCAGCGCGATCTTCTCGATCCCCGAGGACAACATCGGCGCGGTCATGCACAAGCTGCAGCAGGGCGCCGGCCTCGCGGTCGAGGCTTATGATCGCAGTGACAGCACGCGGGTGGCGGATGGCACGCTCGCGACCGTGGACAACCAGATCGATCCGGGCACGGGCACGGTCCGTCTGCGCGCGATGTTCGACAACCGGGACGGAGCCCTGTACCCGAACCAGTTCGTCAACATCCGGCTCGTCCTGGACGTGCTGCCGAAGCAGATCGTGATACCCATGGCGGCGGTCAATCGAGGTGCGCCCGGCGGCACGCTCAGCACGTTCGTCTACCTCGTCAACTCCGACAGCACGGTCACGGTGCGGCCCGTGGTGCTCGGCGTGGCCGATGGCGACCGGGTTGCCGTGACCTCCGGGCTCGTCGCGGGCGACGTGGTCGTGACCGCCGGCGGTGACCGGCTGCGCGACGGCGCGCGGGTGCGGTTGCCCTTGCCGCACCGGCCGGCGGGCGTCCCCCCGTGAGCGGCCGCGGACGCGCAGTCCGGTGCGATGCATGGTGAGGACGAGCCGGCATGAATCCGTCGCGCATCTTCGTCCTGCGGCCCGTGGCGACCACGCTGCTGATGCTCGCAATCCTGGCCGTCGGGGCGCTCGCATATCTGAAGCTGCCTCTGTCGGCGCTGCCGGAAGTGGCCTATCCCACCATTGAGGTCCAGACGTTCTATCCGGGTGCAAGCCCGGAGGTGACGACTTCTGCCATCACGGCACCGCTCGAAAAGCAGCTCGGGCAGATGCCTGGCCTGACGCAGATGTCCTCGACCAGCTCCTCGGGTGCATCCGTCATCGTGCTGCAGTTCGATCTCGCGCTGTCGCTCGACGTCGCGGAACAGCAGGTGCAGGCCGCGCTCAGCGGCGCACAGAATCTTCTGCCGCAGGACCTCCCGGCGCCGCCTGTCTATGTCAAGGTCAACCCGGCCGACGCACCGATCCTCACGCTGGGCGTCACCTCGCGCGTGATGCCGCTGACGGCGGTGCAGGACCTGGTGGATACACGGATCGCCCAGAAGATCTCGCAGATCGCGGGCGTGGGCGTGGTCAGCATCAGTGGCGGGCAGAGACCGGCCGTGCGTGTCCAGGCCAATCCGCGGGCGCTCGCCGCCTACGGCCTCAATCTCGACGATCTGCGCACCACGATCAGCGTCGCGAACCAGAACGGGCCGAAAGGCACCGTGGATGGCCCGACGACAGCCTACACGATCGACACGAACGACCAGCTGCGCAGCGCCGGAGAATTCGGCGGCATCATCGTCGCCTATCGCAATGGCGCCGCCGTGCGTCTGAAAGACGTCGCGACGCTTGTCTCGGGAGCGGAGAACACAAAGCTCGGCGGATGGATGAACACGGTGCCGGCGCTCATCCTCAACGTGCAGCGCCAGCCGGGCGCGAACGTCGTGGCCGTGGTCGACAGCATTCAGCGCATCCTGCCGTCGCTGCGCGCGTCCCTGCCGTCGGGCGTCGATCTCGCGGTGCTCAGCGACCGGACGCAGACCATCCGGGCATCGATCGCGGACGTCGAAACAGAGATGGCTCTCGCGGTCGGACTCGTGGTGCTGGTCATCTTCCTGTTCCTGCGCAATGCGCGCGCGACCATCATTCCTGCGCTCTCCGTGCCGCTGTCGCTCATCGGCACCTTCGCAGTCATGTATCTGCTGGACTTCAGCCTCAACAACCTGTCGCTGATGGCGCTCACCATCGCGACCGGGTTCGTGGTCGACGATGCGATCGTCATGATCGAGAACATCTCGCGCTACCTGGAGAAGGGAGACCGGCCTCTCGACGCGGCGCTGCGAGGCTCCGGGCAGATCGCCTTCACCATCATCTCGCTCACGGTGTCGCTGATCGCCGTGCTGATTCCGCTGATCTTCATGCAGGACGTCGTCGGACGGCTGTTCCGGGAGTTCGCCATCACCCTCGCGGTGACCATCCTCATTTCCGCCGTGGTCTCGCTGACGCTGGTACCGATGCTCTGTGCCCGGCTCCTGAAGGCGCGCACGAGTGCGCCCGGTAGAGCGGGATCGCGACCGGACTGGTTCGTCGCGACGGTCGCCTGGTACGACCGCCGCCTCTCGTGGGTGCTGGACCACCAGCCGCTCACCCTCGCGGTGGCGGTGGGGACGCTCGCAGTCACGGGTCTGCTCTACGTGCTCATCCCGAAGGGCTTCTTTCCGACCCAGGACACGGGCCTCATCCAGGGCGTGTCGGAGGCCCCGGTGTCCGTTTCGTATGCTGAAATGGCGCGTCGGCAGCAGGCGCTGGCCGCGGCCATACTCACGGATCCCGCAGTCGCGAGTCTCTCCTCCTTCATCGGAGTCGACGGCACGAACGTCACGCTGAACAGCGGCCGGTTCCTCATCAACCTGACGCCGCATGCCGAACGCCGCGACACGGTGATGGAGGTGATCGGCCGCCTGCAGGAGGAGACTGCAGGCGTGCCGGGCATCACCCTGTACATGCAGCCCGCGCAGGACCTCACGCTCGACAATACCGTCAGCCGCGCGCAGTATGAGTTCACGCTCGAATCGGCCGATGCCGCGCTGCTGTCACGCTGGACCGCCACGCTGGTGGAAGCCCTGCGCGCGACGCCGGAGCTCACTGACGTGGCGAGCGATCAGGAGGCGAACGGTCTGGCGGCGGTCGTGACGATCGACCGCGATACCGCTGCGCGCTTCGGCGTCAGCGCGGGAACCGTGGACAACGTCATCTACGATGCCTTCGGCCAGCGCATCGTCTCCACCATCTTCACTCAGGCGAACCAGTATCGGGTGATCCTCGAGACGGATCCGGCGTCGTACCGGTCCCTCGGATCGCTGGCGTCGCTCTATGTGCCATCGGTGACCGGCGGGCAGGTGCCGCTCTCGGCCATCGCCACGGTATCCCTGGAAACCCGTCCTCTGCTCATGACGCATCTCGCGCAGTTTCCCGCTGCGACCGTGTCGTTCAACCGCGCACCGGGCGTTTCCCTGGGCGCCGCCGTTGCCGCCATCGAGGGGGTCGCGCGCAGCTCGCAGCTTCCATCGGCCATCCGCATCCGCTTCCAGGGTGCCGCGCTGGCGTTTCAGGAGAATCTCACGAACGAGCTTCTCCTGCTCGCCGCGGCCGTGCTCGTCATGTACATCGTGCTCGGTGTGCTCTACGAGAGCTTCATTCATCCGGTGACGATACTGTCCACGCTGCCCTCGGCAGGGATCGGCGCGCTGCTCGCGCTGCTGCTCACCGGCAACGACCTGACGATCATTGCGCTCATCGGCATCATCCTGCTGATCGGGATCGTGAAGAAGAACGCCATCCTGATGGTGGATTTCGCCATCACGGCGGAGCGCGGCGGTCTCTCAGCGCGGGACGCGATCCATCAGGCCTGTCTCCTGCGCTTCCGGCCGATCCTCATGACGACGGCAGCGGCCGTCTTCGGCGCACTGCCTCTCATGCTCGGCACCGGCACGGGCTCCGAGCTGCGAAGGCCGCTTGGCGTGAGCATCGTCGGCGGCCTGCTGGTGAGCCAGGTCCTCACGCTCTTCACGACTCCGGTGATCTACCTGGCGTTCGATCGCCTCGCCACGCGGATGCGGGAGCGCAGGGTCGCGGGGAATGCGCGCGAAGTGCGCGAGGCGTTGTCGTGAACCTCGCGGCGCCCTTCATCCGGCGACCGGTGGCGACCATCCTGCTGACTCTGGGTGTGGCCTGTGCCGGTGCCGCGGCATTCATGCTCCTGCCGGTGGCGCCGCTTCCGAACATCGACGTGCCGGCCATCAATGTGTCGGCGGCCCTGCCCGGCGCGAGTCCCGAGGTGATGGCGAGCAGCGTCGCAACCCCGCTCGAGAGACATCTCGGGGCCATTGCCGACGTCGGCGACATGACCTCATCGAGCGGCGTGGGCTCGACGAGCATCCAGCTCACCTTCGGGATCGACCGTGACATCGACGGTGCCGCACGCGACGTTCAGGCGGCGATCGTCGCGGCACGTTCCGACCTGCCGTCCTCGCTCACACGCAACCCCTCGTACCGCAAGTTCAACAGCTCCCAGTTTCCGGTGCTGATCCTCACCATGACGTCGGATGTGCTGACGCAGGGCCAGATCTATGACGCCGCCGATGCGCTCGTGTCGCAGCGTCTCGCGCAGATCAAGGGTGTCGGGGCCGTCAACGTGAACGGCAGTGCGCTGCCGGCGGTGAGGGTGGAGATCAATCCTCTGGCATTGAGCCGATATGGAATCGGCCTGCAGGACGTGCGCGCGGCGATCTCGAATGCCAATGCGAATGCGCCGAAGGGCGCGATCGAATCGGATGGCCTGCGCTATGAGCTCTACACCAACGACAATGCCCGGGAAGCCCGGCAATACCGCGATCTGATCATTGCCGAGCGCGACGGTGCGGTCGTCCGCCTGCGCGACGTCGCCACCGTGCGCGACATGCAGGATGGTGCCACCGAGAACATGCGCACCTACGGCAACTTCAACGGCCGCCCGGCCATCTCGGTGTACGTCGTGCAGGAACCCGGCGCCAACATCATCGAGGTGGTCGATGCTGTGAAGGCCGAGCTCGGGAAACTGAACGCGGAGATCGATCCGAAGATCCACCTCGAAGTCATCGTCGACCGCTCCGTCAGCATCCGGGCGTCGCTGCACCAGGTGGAAGGGGCCCTGCTGCTGGCGGTCGCCATGGTGATCCTGGTCGTCTACCTTTTCCTGAACAGGCATCACGCCGCAATGATCCCCGCGGTCGTCGTGCCCGTGTCGATCATCGGAACCTTCGGCGCGATGTACCTGCTGGGATACAGCCTGAACAACTTCACGCTCATGGCCCTGACGATCGCCACCGGATTCGTGGTCGACGATGCGATCGTCGTGATGGAGAACGTCACGCGTCACATGGAGGCCGGCATGAGGCGCCTCGACGCCGCCCTGCTCGGTGCGCGGGAGGTCGGTTTCACGGTGCTGTCGATGAGTCTGTCGCTCGTCGCGGTGTTCCTCCCCTTCGAGCTCGCCGGCGGGCTCATCGGGCGGCTGTTCCATGAGTTCACGAACACGCTCGCCGTCTCGATCCTCATCTCACTCGTCATTTCGCTGACGACGACGCCGATGATGTGTGCGTACCTGCTGGGTCGCGAGCGGCGGGCGTCCGGCCGGCTCCCGGGAGCCTTCGAGTCCCTGTTCGCCGAGGCGAAGGCGGCCTACGAGCGGACGCTGGCGGTCGTGCTGGCGCATCCCCGGGCCACCATGCTCGTGCTGGCGGCGACCGTGGCGCTCAACGTCTTTCTCTACGTCGTGATTCCGAAGGGGCTGTTCCCCCAGCAGGACATCGGGCTGCTTCAGGGCGGCATACGGGGCGACGCGTCCACGTCATTCCAGATGATGAAGGGCAGGCTGCAGGAGGTCACGCGGATCATCGGGGCCGATCCGGCGGTTGCGAGTGTCTCGGGTTACACCGGTGGCGGGGGAGGGGGATTCGGCGGCGGCGGCGGGGCGGCGAGCGCACGCGTGACGGTCACGCTGAAGCCGCTTGCCGAACGCAGGATCAGCGCGGATGGCGTCGTCGCCCGCCTTCGTCCGGCGCTCGGCCGGGTGAGCGGTGTGACGGCGTTCCTGCAGGCCGTGCAGGTCCTGCGCGGCGGCGGTGGGCGGGGAGCGAACTCCCAGTACCAGTACACGCTGCTGGGCGACGACCTGGCCGGGCTGCAGGCGTGGACGCGAAAGCTCCTGCATGCGCTGCAGGACGTGCCGGAGCTCACCGACGTGGACAGCGACCTGCAGCCGGGAGGACTGCAGACCGATCTCATCGTGAACCGGGATGATGCCGCGCGGCTTGGCATTTCGGAAAGCCAGATCGACAACACGCTGGGCGATGCCTTCGCGCAGTCTCAGGTCTCGACCATCTACAATCCGCGCAGCCCGCAGCAGTACCACGTCGTGATGGAGATCGAGCCCGAATTTCTGCAGAACCCGGACATCCTCCGCCAGATCCATGTGAGCACATCGGGTCGCGCGGTTTCCGGAACGCAGGCCACGCAGGCCATTGCCGGAAGGGCCGGGGGCCCGAAGGGCGCGAAGAGAAATGCGTCCTCATCGGGCAGCGCCGGGGACGACTCCGCGCGAAACCTGGCGGCGAACTCCCTCGCCAATGCCGGGCGCGGCAACACGTCCACGGGCGCGGCGGTGAGTACCTCGGCGGAAACGCTGATTCCGCTCTCTGCCTTCGCGAGCTTTGCCACCAGCACGACGCCGGCGACGGTCAACCACACCGGCACTTCGGTCTCCACGTCCTTCTCGTTCAACCTGCCGGAAGGCGTATCGCTCGGCACGGCGCTCACCGCCATCGAGCGGACGATGGACGAAATCCACGTTCCGGTCAGCATCCGTGGCGGTGCGTACGGTACTGCGAGCCTGTTTCAGCAGAACCTCAGCGGGCAGCTCCTGATGCTGGCGGCTGCGCTGGTGGCGATCTATCTGGTGCTCGGCGTGCTGTACGAGAGCTACACGCAGCCACTCACGATCCTGTCCACCCTGCCTTCGGCCGGTCTGGGTGCACTCCTCGCGCTCATCAGCACCAATACCGAATTCAGCCTGATCGCGTTCCTCGGCATCCTGCTGCTCATCGGCATCGTCAAGAAGAACGCGATCATGATGGTCGATTTCGCCCTGCAGGCCGAGCGTGTGGACGGGCTCGACGCGCAGGCGGCGATCACCCGAGCCTGCGCACTGCGCTTCCGGCCCATCCTCATGACCACCTGTGCGGCAATCGCCGGCGCATTGCCCCTCGCGGTGGCGACCGGGGACGGGACGGAACTTCGCCGGCCCCTCGGAATCGCCATCGTCGGTGGCCTCGTCGTGAGTCAGCTGCTCACGCTGTACACGACGCCCGTCGTCTACCTCTACGTCCGGCGCCTGAGCCAATGGTGGGGGAAGCGGGTTGCGCAATCCAGTCCGCTCGTGACGCGACCGCTGGAGGAGGGCGCGTGAGCGCGGTCGCCCGCAGCGCGATCCTCGGCTGCGCCGCGGCGCTCCTTACGGCGTGTGCGGCCGGTCCCGCCTACGTGCGCCCCACCGTCGATGCCGTGGCGCACTTCAGGGAGGGAGAAGGCTGGAAGCCGAGCGAGCCCGCCGACGTGCTGAGCCGCGGGCCATGGTGGGAGATTTTCGGGGATCCGGTGCTGAACGACCTCGAGCAGAGAATCGCGATTTCCAATCACACCGTGCGGGCCGCGGCGGCGTCCGCGGAGCAGGCGCGCGCGCTCGTGAGCCAGGCCCGCTCAGCACTCTGGCCGGGCATCAATGTGACGGGCCAGCGTTCCCGGACCACGACGAACCCGGACGGGGGTTCGCCCGTGCATCGCACCCAGAACGAGGTCGGCGTCGGTGCCACCTGGAACCTCGACGTCTGGGGACAGATCCGGCGCTCATCCGAAGGCCAGCAGGCGAACTATCAGGCGAGTGAGGCTGCGCTGGCGGCCGCACGCCTGTCGGCACAGACCCAGCTCGCGGTCACGTACTTCGAGCTTCGGGCGCAGGATCGTCTTCAGGGGCTGCTGGGTGACATCGTCCGGGGGCAGCAGGAATCCCTGCGCATCGCGGAGAGCCGCTTCAGGTTCGGCGTGGTTGCGAAGGCCGATGTGGTGAGCGCGCGGACGCAGCTGCTCACGAGCCAGGCTCAGCAGCTCACCGCGTCGATCCAGCGGGCGCTGTACGAGCATGCGCTCGCGGTGCTCACGGGCAGGCCGCCGGCAGATTTCGCGCTCGATGTCGCGGCCCTGCGCGCGGATGTCCCCACGGTGCCGCCAGGACTTCCCGCGGCCCTGCTCGAGCGCCGTCCCGATATTGCTGCGGCCGAACGGCGCGTGGCCGCGTCGAGTGCGCAGATCGGGGTGGCTCGCGCTGCCTTCTTTCCCGCCGTCTCGCTCACGGCGAACGCCGATTACACGGGCAGCGCGCTCAGCGGTCTCGTGCGCGCCTCCAATCGCGTGTGGGCCTTCGGTCCGGCGCTTGCGCTGAACCTCTTCGACGGTGGTCTGCGCAGGGCGCAGGCGCGCGCGGCACGGGCTGCCTTCGACGTCAGTGTGGAAGACTATCGCCAGACGGTGCTCGCCGCATTTCAGCAGGTGGAAGACGAGCTCGTGATCCTGCGCGTGCTCGAGAAGCAGGCCGCGATCTCGGAGCAGGCGGTCGCAGCCGCGCGCGAAGCGGAGACCCTGACCCTGGAACAATACAAAGGCGGGACCGTTCCGTACAACAGCGTCATCGTCGCGCAGGCGGCCCGGCTGAACAGTGAGCAGAGTGCCCTGAACGTGCTGCTCAACCGCCTGACCGCGAGCATTACGATGATCGAGGCGCTCGGCGGCGGCTGGAGTGTAGCTGCGGGGAAATAGTCCGGTTTCCCGCGTCCTGCCGGAGTGGACCTGCGTGGCTTGAGGAAGGATCGCATGAGTTACTACATTTCCAGAACGGTTGCGGGACCCTTCGATGCCGTCGTGCGGCGCGTGACGGAGGTCCTGAAGCAGGAGGGTTTCGGTGTGCTGACCGAAATCGACGTCCAGGCCACACTGAAGGCGAAGCTGGGTGCGGATGTAGCGCCTTACCGGATCCTCGGCGCCTGCAATCCGAGCTTCGCGCACCAGGCGCTGCAGCTCGAAACCAGGCTCGGTGTTCTCCTGCCCTGCAACGTGATCGTGCGCGACGCCGGCGGGGGACAGACGGAGGTGGCGAGCGTGGATCCCGTCTCGTCGATGGAGCGTACCGGAAACGTACGACTCGGAAGCATCGCCCTCCAGGTGCGCGAACGGCTGCAGAAAGCGATCGACTCGCTCTGAGCGCATTGCCCGCACTCCGTGCGGGGTGCGGGACTTCGTGCGACGCAGGTGCGGCGCTACAGGATGTAGCGGCTGTGATCCTCGTCCTTCACGAGATTGCCTAGATGACCGTCGACGTAGGGAGCGTCGATCACGACCTTTTCGCCCTGGCGCTCCGTGGCTTCGTAGGAGACGTTCTCCAGCAGCCGCTCCATCACCGTGTGCAGGCGCCGCGCACCGATGTTCTCTGTGCGTTCGTTGACATGATGGGCGATCTCGGCGATGCGCCGCACACCGTCAGGAGTGAACTCGACCTGGACGCCCTCGGTGGCGAGCAGCGCCCGGTACTGCGTGGTGAGCGAAGCGTCGGGCTCCGTGAGGATGCGGACGAAGTCCCCGACCTTGAGGGCTTCCAGCTCGACACGGATCGGCAGGCGCCCCTGCAGCTCGGGGATCAGGTCCGAAGGTTTGGAGAGATGGAAGGCGCCCGAGGCGATGAACAGCACGTGATCGGTCTTCACCGGCCCGTGGCGCGTCGACACTGTCGAACCCTCGACGAGAGGGAGAAGATCGCGCTGCACGCCCTCGCGCGAGACGTCCGCGCCGAGCGTTTCCTGGCGGCGTGTCACCTTGTCGATCTCGTCGATGAAGACGATGCCGTTCTGCTCGGCATTCTGGACGGCGCGGGCCTTGAGCTCGTCCTCATTGACGAGCTTGGCCGCTTCCTCCTCGGTGAGCAGTGCGAGCGCTTCGCGGACCTTGACCTTGCGCGTGCGAGTGCGGTTGCCGCCCAGGCTCTGGAACATCGTCTGCAGCTGCTGCTGCATTTCCTCCATGCCGGGCGGGGCCATGATTTCCACGCCCACCGGCACGGTGCGCAGCTCGATGTCGATCTCCCGGTCGTCGAGCTGGCGCTCCCGCAGCATCTTGCGGAACTTCTGGCGTGTCTCGGCATCGCGCGCCTGCGGCGGGTCGTCGGTGGAGAAGCCCATCATGCGCGGCTTCGGCAGCAGTGCGTCGAGGACGCGCTCCTCGGCGGCATCGAGTGCCCGCTCGCGCACTTTCTCCATCTCCTGTTCGCGAGTCATCTTGACCGCGACGTCGGCGAGCTCCTTGACGATAGAGTCCACGTCGCGGCCGACGTAGCCCACCTCGGTGAACTTGGTGGCCTCGACCTTGACGAAGGGCGCGTTCGCAAGCCGTGCCAGGCGTCGCGCGATCTCGGTCTTGCCGACGCCGGTGGGACCGATCATCAGGATGTTCTTCGGGGTGATTTCCGGGCGCAGCGCCTCATCGACGTGCATGCGGCGCCAGCGGTTGCGCAGTGCGATGGCCACCGCGCGCTTGGCCGCGTCCTGGCCGACGATGTGTTTGTCGAGCTCGGCGACGATTTCGCGGGGAGTCAATGCCGATGCCATGTCAGCCCAGTTCGTCGATGACGAGGTTGCGGTTCGTATAGATGCAGATATCGGCGGCGATGTTCAGCGACCGCCCGACGATTTCGCGGGGTCCGAGCGAGGTATTCTCGAGCAGTGCACGCGCGGCCGCCTGCGCGAAAGAGCCGCCCGAGCCGATGGCGACGCAGTCGTGCTCGGGCTCGATGACGTCGCCATTTCCAGAGATCACAAACGTCTTTTCCGTGTCGGCGACGAGCAGCAGTGCCTCGAGGCGGCGGAGGTAGCGGTCTGAACGCCAGTCCTTGGCGAGCTCGATGGCCGCGCGGGTGAGATTGCCGTGCTTCTCGAGCTTGCCTTCGAAGCGCTCGAAGAGCGTGAAAGCATCCGCGGTGCCGCCGGCGAAGCCACCGAGCACCTTGTCCCCGGAGAGCCGCCGCACCTTGCGTGCGTTGGCCTTCATGACGGTGTTGCCGAGAGTGACCTGGCCGTCGCCGCCCACCGCCACGCCGCTGCTGCGCCGCACGGCGAGGATCGTCGTGCCGTGGGGATCGAATATTGCTGTCATCCGGGATTTCCTGTCTGGGGGTGCAAACCTGCGGTGCATCACCGCCTGCGGCGCGCGCGCGGGTGCGAAACATCGTAGATGCGGGCCAGATGCTGGAAATCAAGATGGGTATAGACCTGTGTGGTCGAGATGTCGGCGTGACCGAGGAGTTCCTGGACGCCGCGGAGATCCTGGCTGGACTCGAGCAGATGCGTCGCGAAGGAATGGCGGAAAAGGTGCGGATGCACGTGCACGCTGAGTCCCTGGCGCCGCGCCCAGCGCGCAATGCGGCTCTGCACGGCACGGGCGCCGAGTCGCCGGCCGTTGCGCCCCACGAAGAGTGCCAGCTCACCCGTGGCCACGATCGTGGCGCGCGCGTCCAGCCAGCGGCGCAGCGCGGCCACGGCCTGGCGTCCGACCGGCAGGATGCGACTCTTGCCGCCCTTGCCGGTCACGCGCACCGTGCGGTCAGCAAGGTCGAGGTCCGGCAGGTCGAGACCGAGCAGCTCGGCCAGGCGCAGACCCGAGGAGTAGAAGAGCTCCATGAACGCCCGGTCGCGCACGGCGAGCGTGTCGGTCCCGGAAATCTCGAGCAGCCGGCCGATCTGGTCGGCATCGAGGGTATGCGGCAGGCGCCTCGCGGCTTTCGGGGCGCGGATGTCGGTTGCGGGGTTGTTCGTGAGCGCACCCTCGCGGAGCAGAAAACCGAAGAAGGTGCGCAGCGCCGAGAGTCGGCGCTGGATGCTGCGCGGCCCGAGCCCCGCGGCGTGCGATCGTGCCGCGAAGCTTCGCACATGCTGGCTGTCGAGTGCGTCCCATCCGCCAATGCCCCGGCTGTCGCACCATGCCACGAGTCCTGCCAGGTCGCGCGCATAGGCCGCGGCCGTGAGGGGTGACAGCCGTCGCTCAGTCGAGAGGTGACGCGCGAAGCGCGGCAGCCAGTCGAGGGCCTGGGTGTCCACGCCGCGGTCCTTCGCGCGAGGGCTCAGGAGGGCGGTGGCGGCGCGAGCGCGTCGACAATGAGCTCGGCCATGCGTCCGAGAAACTCCGTGCTCATGCCCGGGTGGAAGCGATCGCGGTCGTGGCTGCCGATGGCGAGGAGCCCCAGAGCGCCGTGATCGCCGAGGGGCACGAGGGCGATCGAGCCGATGTCGCCCGCATCGGTACCGAAGAGAAAGCTTCGCTGCGTGTCACGGACCTGTCCGCAGCGCGGCTTCCCGCTCGTGAAGAGACTCTCGAAGCCCCTGAGATTGGGGTCGTCGGGCGCCACCTCGTGCAGGAAGCGCACGTTGGTGACCTGCAGGCCGGTACCGTAGGGTCTCTTCAGGACGAGGACGGAGTGGAAGGCGTCGAAGTCCTCGCGCAGGCTGGCCTCGAGCTGATCGAGTGCGGCACTGCGCGACCCCGTCGTGCGCAGCAGCCGGCGCGTGAAGCGGTGGATCTTGTCCGCCAGTGCGTCGTTGGCGCGTGCGACGTGCACGAATTCGGTGAGCTTGCGTTCGAGCTCCGCCTGTTTATCCCTCAGCACTTCGACCTGGCGCTCGACCAGCGAGACGGTCGAGCCCGTGCGCATGTGCGGCAGCCGCAGTCGGGCGAGCAGCTGCTGGTGGCGCTCGAAGAAGTCGGGATTGAGCTGCAGATAGTGAGCCACCGATTCTTCGTCGGCAGTCTCGGCGGCGAGACCGCGCGCCTTCTGAGTCGTCATCGTGGATGCTCCTGGAATTCGACGCGCCCGTCGAACGATATTTCGGCCGGACCGGTGAGCCAGATGTGCTCGCCCGGTCCGGGCCAGTGAATGTCCAGCCGCCCGCCCGGCAGCTGCACTGCAACCGTATCGTCGAGGCGGCCGTGGCGACGGCCGACGGCTACGGCCGCACACGCGCCCGTGCCACAGGCGAGAGTCTCGCCGGCGCCGCGCTCGTGGACTCGCAACCGGATGTGCGCGCGATCGACCACCTCCATGAAACCGACGTTCACGCGCCGGGGGAAGCGGGGGTGGTGCTCGATCGCCGGCCCGAGGCGGCCCACCCGGAGCGCTCGCGGCCGAGGCAACCGCGATCACTGCATGTGGGTTGCCCATGGAGACGGCACCGATCCCGACCTCGGTGCCTGCGACGTCGAGCTGATAGACATCGGCCTCCGCCGAGGCCTCGAAGGGGAGCGAGCGGGGGTCGAAGTCCGGGATGCCCATGTCCACCGACACCAGACCGTCCTCCCGCACGCGCGCCCGGATCAGGCCGCCCGGGCTTTCCATGACGAGCGCCTCGCCGCTCCGTGCGTGGCGACGCCGGTGCAGGAGTGCGGCGATGCAGCGCGCGCCGTTGCCGCACTGCTCGACCTCGCTGCCGTCGGCGTTGAAGATGCGATAGAAGACAGCCGCCTCGGGCCGGCGCGGCGGCTCGAGCACGAGCGCCTGGTCGAAGCCGATGCCGGTATGCCGCTCCGCGAGGCGTCGCAGCTCCGTGGCATCCGGAATGCGGTCTGCGGCGGGGGCATCGAATACGATGAAATCGTTCCCCAGCCCGTGCATCTTGGTGAACTCGAGGAGCATCACGAGCCTGTGCCGCCTTTCCGGTGCGCTCAGTACAGCGCCGCGCGGTCGCGGTAGATGCAGCGGTCCATCACCGTGAAGATGCCAGCAGCCCGCGCGCGTGCCGCCGCTTCCTCGTGCACGACGCCATCCTGCAGCCACAGCGCCGGGAGCCCGAGCCGGATGCAGGCCTCGACGATCGCAGGCACCTGCTCGGGGCGACGGAAGACATCCACGATGTCCACCCGTTCGCCGGCGGCCAGGACTTCCGTCAGGTGGTCGAGGTCGGGAACTGCGCGCTCGCCGAGCACGGAGTCGATGACCGGGTTCACCGGGATGACGCGATAGCCGAAGCCCTGAAGGTGCCGCGCCACGTCGTGGCTCGGGCGTGACGCGTCGGTCGAGAGTCCGACGACGGCAATGGTTCGGGCGCTGCGCAGCAGCCGCTCGATGTCCTTCGACTCGGGATTGCGGAACATGCAGGCCATTGTACTCGCGGTGCCCGGCACGGGCGACAGGGCTTGCCCGATGAACCGGTCAGATCCTGAATCGCTCCCTGAGTTCACCGGCCATCCTCCGGCTTACGCTGAGTCGCTCGGGCATGCCGCGCAGGCGCACGAAGTACTGGCCGCTCTCGTCGCGCTCGATCGCCTCGATGTGCCGGGCACTCACGAGCGAGCTGCGATGGATGCGCACGAACTGACTGCCGAACTCCTCCTCGAGCGCACGCAGCGACTCCTCGATGAGGTGCTCGCCGTCGGCATGCCTGACCGTGGTGTACTTCTGGTCGGCCTGGAAGACCCGCACCTCCTCGACCGGAATGAGGCGCACGCCCTGGCGTTCGCGCACGGCGATGTGCGAGCGGCGATCGGCGATACGGGCAGTGACTGCCGCCTGCTGCAACTGGGGACGCGTCAGACGCCCGGCCTGGGTGATGGCAGCCGCGAGCTTCTCCCTGCGGACCGGCTTCAGGAGGTAGGCGATCGCCTGCGCATCGAAGGCTTCGAGGGCGTGATTGTCATAGGCGGTGGTGAAGATCACGGCAGGTGGCTCTGCAAGCGCGGCCATGTGGCGTGCGGCCTGCAGGCCGTCCATGCCCGGCATGCGCACGTCGAGGAGCACGATGTCCGGAGCGAGATCGCTGGCCAGCTGCAGGGCCTCCTCGCCGCTGTCCGCCTCACCGATCACCTCGATGTCCTCGCGCCCGGCGAGCAGACTGCGCAGGAGCTTTCGCGCCGGCTGCTCGTCATCCACGATGAGCACCCGTGTCTTCACGGTCCGGGCTTCGCAGAGCTTTCCCGGAAGGGGAAGCGCAGCGTCACGATGTATTCGTCGTCGAAGCGCCCGGCCTTCACGGTCGAACGCCCGCCATACATGAGCGCCAGGCGTTCGCGGATGTTGGCCAGCGCGAGGCGGTTTCCTTCGCGCCCGGCAGGCGCCTCCAGGCTCTCTGGCACGGGATTGCGCACGACGATGGTGATCAGCCCGTTGGCGAGCTCGCCCGTGATGGTTACCACGCCACCGCCGCGCCGTGGCTCGATGCCGTGGTAGATGGCGTTCTCGAGCAGGGGCTGCAGCGTGAGACCCGGCACGAGCGCCTGCATCGGCAGTGTGTCCAGCTTCCAGACGACCTCGAGTCGTCCGCCGAGGCGCAGCTCCTCGATGCGCTGATATGTGCGCGTCACCTCGAGCTCGTCGCGCAGGGGAATCTGGTTGCGCTGCTCGCTGAGCGAGGCGCGGAAGAGATCCGCGAGGTCGAGCACCGCGGTCTCCGCCCGCCCCGGATCGGAGCGCGTGAGCGAGGCGATGGTGTTCATGCTGTTGAAGAGAAAATGCGGACGGATGCGGGCCTGCAGTGCATGGACGCGGGCGCGGGCCTCCATCTCGATGTTGCGTCGCCATTCATGCGTCACGTAGAAATAGCGCAGCGCAAGTGCCGTGACGATGAGCGCAATGGCGACGTTGCGCAGCACGAAGGCGGGGTGGCCGTCCGGCCGGAGATCGGCCTGGGGCGCGAACCACGTGCCCTGGCCGAGGCGCCAGGACACTTCGGAGACGGCGGCGACCAGGAGCGCCATGAGTGCCAGCGCCATGACGGAGCCGCGCGCGACGCTCTGCCTCGCGAGCCGGCCGCGCGCAGCGCACAGGAGACCCGCACCCGCGAGCCCGATCCACAACAGGAAGAGCGAGGTACGGGCGAGGTCGGTCCAGAATCCGAGTCCGGTGTCGCCGCGCGCGAGGGTCAGCATCACCGCCGTGAGCTCGGCGATCAGCACGACACCGAGCGCCGTACGCGTGGCGCAGAAATCCGGGAGATAGAGCTGCTTCCTGCTGTCGGGTGCGGTGTCGGGGTTCATGGGTCACGAGGCGTGAACAGTGCCGTCTTCAGTCTGTGCACGGCGGAGATATCCTCGTCGCCGTAGCCACGGGCCGCGAGCTCGGCGTACTCGGCGAGCATGGCCTCCACGGTGGGCAGCACCGCGCCCGACTCTGCTGCCATCTCGCGGCAGATGCGCAGGTCTTTCTCGTGCAGGCGAACGCGGAAGCCCGCCGGGTACTCGCCGCGGATCATGAACGGTGCACGATGCACGAAATACCAGCTGGAACCGGCGCCTCCCGACAGCGTCTCGACGAGCGGCCCGAGCGGGAGACCCTGTGCGCGCGCAAAGGCCATAGCCTCGGCGACTGCGCGGATGACCCCCGCGCACATGATCTGGTTGGCCGCCTTGGCGGCCTGACCGGCGCCGCTCGCACCGAAGTGGGTGATCGTCGTGCCGAGCGCCGCAAGCACCGGGCGGGCGCGCTCGAAGGCGTCCTGATCGCCGCCGCACATGATGGCCAGGGTGCCGCTGCGTGCGCCTTCCACACCGCCGCTGACGGGACAGTCGAGAAACTGCGAGCCCTGCTGAGCCAGACGGGCGGCCGCCCGGCGTGCAGTCGCTGCGCTGGCGGTCGAGCAGTCGATGACGATGGAGCCGGCAGCGAGTGCCGGAGCCAGGGCGTCGACCACCTCCTGCACGTCTGCATCGGCTGAGACACAGAGTATGAGGATCTCGCAGCGGCCGGCGAGTGCCGCGGGGCTCTCTGCGGTCTCGCAGCCGAGTTCGGCAGCGAGCGCCTGGGATCTTGCGGGCGTGCGGTTCCAGACCCCGGCGAGCAGGCCCGAGCGGTGCAGGTTGCGCGCCATGGGCAGTCCCATCGCGCCAAGGCCGATGAATCCAGTTCGCATGATGGGCGCCAGCCCGGGCATCCCGCCCGGACCGCGGCTGGCGCTACTTTACCGAAGCTTCCCCGCTAGCGCGCGGGGGTACTCCCGCAGGCGGCATCCATGTCGCGGCGCGCAGCCAGGCGGTACTCATCGGCCTGTGCATCAGTGAGGTATTCCCGCTCGCCCTTGGGGCCGGTCTTGAAGATACGCCGCGCGGCGATCGACTTTTCGTAACGCTCCCTGGCCTGATCGCACTCTTCGCTGCGCTTTTTCGCGACGTCGCTGCGCACGGCGTCGGCCGTGGCGGCCTCGGCAAGACGGTCACGGGGCGGTTCCTCGCCGCCTTTTGGAGGGCCGTTGCTCTGGGGGGCACGGGCCGTGGGGGCTGTGCTGGTCTGGGCGTGACTGCGGTCGACCTTGATGAGCTCCGATCCCGGCACCCAGCGATCGCTGTAGTGCACCTCGTTCCGGGCGTCCACCCAGCGGTAGACATCCGCATGGGTGGCGATGCTCGTGACGAGCCCCAGACTGACGGCGATCGCGGTGGCTGCGCGCATAGGCTTCTCCCGGTGCCAGGTAGTATGGCCGCGCGCGGCACAGGCGACCTTTGAACTCCGTCACACTCGGATGCCGTGGGTTCACATGCTGTAGGCCCGTTCGCCGTGCTCGCTGGTGTCGAGCCCCTCGCGCTCCGTTTCCTCGGCAACCCGAACGCCGATGGTCAGTTTTACGAACAGCAGGGCCAGCAGCGTGACCGCGGCGGAGAGCGTTACGGCGGTGAGCACGGCCTGCGTCTGGATCCAGAGCTGCGCGCCGATGCCGGGGAAGTCCGCCGTGGCACCGCAGACATTCGTGACGTAGTTGCAGATGCCGGTGCCGCCGAGCGTCGGGGCCGCGAACACGCCGGTGAGCAGCGCACCGATGATGCCTCCGAGGCCGTGTACGCCGAAGACGTCCAGGGCGTCGTCCACGTCGAGCGCGCGCTTCAGCCCTGTCACGCCCCAGAAGCATGCCGCGCCCGCCGCGAATCCAATCACGAGCGCACCGGCCACTCCGACGAAACCGCAGGCCGGAGTGATCGCGACGAGGCCGGCGACAGCGCCCGAGGCGGCACCGAGCATCGAGGGTTTGCCCTTTGCCAGCCACTCGACGAAGGTCCACGCGAGCACGGCGACGGCGGTCGCCAGCAGCGTGTTGACGAAGGCCAGCGCCGCGGTGCCGTTTGCTTCGAGATTCGATCCGGCGTTGAAGCCGAACCAGCCGACCCACAGCAGCGCCGTACCGATCATGGTGAAGGTCAGATTGTGGGGGGCCATCACGTCGCGGCCCAGGCCGATGCGCTTGCCGAGGAACCAGGCGGCGACCAGTCCGGCGACCCCGGCATTGATGTGTACCACCGTGCCGCCGGCAAAATCGAGTGCGCCCTTGCGCCACAACCAGCCCGCGTGTGCCGCGACGCGGGTCAGCGCCGCCTGATCGGTAATCGCATCCGGCCCGTCCCAGTACCACACCATGTGGGCCATCGGCAGATAGCTGAAGGTGAACCAGAGCCCCATGAAGACGAGCACGGCCGAGAACTTCATGCGCTCGACGCAGGCACCGACGATGAGACAGCAGGCGATCGCGGCGAAGGTGCACTGGAACGCGATGAACAGCAGCTCCGGGATGTGGACTCCCTTGCTGAAGGTCGCGGCCGTCGACGCGGCGGTCACACCGGCCAGGAGCACGCGGTCAAAGGAGCCGAAGAAGGGCCCGCCCGCGGTGAAGGCGAGGCTGTAGCCGTAGATCGCCCAGAGCACGGAGATGAGCGCAAAGGTGACGAACACCTGCATCAATACCGAGAGCATGTTCTTTGCGCGGACGAGCCCACCATAGAAGAGCGCGAGCCCGGGCAGTGTCATCAGGATCACCATCATGGTGGCGACGTACATGAACACCGTGTCGCCCTTGTCGGGTACGGACAGCTGCATCGCGGCGGCCGGGTCCGGCAGGAGCGCAGCAAGTGCGGCGGCGGCGCCGAGCCGGCCGGCGGCGCGCACCGGTCTGTCGCGAATCGGGGCAACTGGCATGAATACTCCTCGTGGCAGGGCCGGGTGAGGTGCGTACGCTGGGTGCTACGCAGCAGGCTCGGCTGCATGATCCATGCCACCTGCAAAGCCTCGAAAATTCAGCGTCGGGGCTGCCGCAGCGCGGCCCGCACGCACCGTTTTGGAGCTTCGCCACGGCCATCTGCATCAAGGCAGGGCAGGACTCTCGGGAGACGTCATGTCCGTTGCACGCATCGCCAGCCGCGCACAGATCGGGCTGCACGCTCCACTCGTGCAGGTCGAGGTGCATCTCGGAGCGGGCCTGCCCACCTTTTCGATCGTGGGCCTCGCCGCCACGGCGGTGAAGGAGAGCAAGGAACGGGTACGCGCCGCGCTCATCAACTCGAACTTCGAGTTTCCTGCCGGCCGTATCACGGTCAATCTCGCACCCGCGGACCTGCCGAAGGAGGGCGGGCGTTTCGATCTCCCGATCGCTCTCGGCATTCTCTGCGCGTCGGGACAGCTCGCCGCGCACGACCTCGACCACATGGAGCTCTATGGCGAGCTGGGGCTCGGCGGCGAGCTGAAGCCGGTGCGCGGGCTCTTTCCGGCGGCCGTCCAGGCCAGGGCCTCCGGTCACCTCATCCTGGTCCCTGCAGCCAATGGGGTGGAGGCGGCTGTGGCTGCGGCCGATGCAGCCATCGGCGGCAGCCATCTCCTCGAGGTCTGCGCACACCTGTCCGGGACGCGCCTGCTTGCGCGAATCCCACCTCCACAGCTGAACGGTCCGGCATCGTCCCGGGAACAACCCGATCTCCGCGAGGTACGCGGCCAGTGCCAGGCAAAGCGCGCACTCGCCGTGGCGGCGGCGGGCGCCCACAGTCTGCTCCTCGTCGGGCCGCCCGGTGCCGGCAAGAGCATGCTGGCGCAGCGGCTCGCACCGCTCCTGCCGCCCCTGGGTGAGGCCGAAGCGCTCGAGGTGGCCACTATCGCGTCAGTCAGTGGCCAGCCCTTCGATCCGCGGCGCTGGCGCAGCCGGCCATTCCGTGCACCGCACCACACGGCTTCCGCAGGCGCGATGGTCGGTGGCGGACCGCAGGCCCGGCCGGGTGAGGTGAGCCTCGCGCACCATGGCGTGCTCTTCCTCGACGAGCTGCCCGAGTTCGATCGGCGCGTGCTCGAGGCGCTGCGTGAGCCGCTCGAGGCCGGCACGATCTCCGTTGCGCGGGCGGCACTGCAGGCCGAGTACCCGGCACGCTTTCAACTCGTTGCGGCGATGAATCCCTGCCCCTGCGGCCATGAGGGCGATCCCGGCGGTCGCTGCCGCTGCAAGGCGGCGGCCATCACGCGGTACCGGATGCGCGTGTCGGGGCCGCTGCTCGACCGGATCGATCTCCGTGTGGCTGTTGGTGCGGTGACGCACGAGGAGCTGATCGGTGGCGAGCCTTCACGGGAGGACGGCAGTGCCGGGGTCGCGGCGCGTGTGCAGACCGCCCAGGACCTGCAGCGTGCGCGTGCCGCCAAGCTGAACGCGCATCTCACGCCCGGCGAGTTGATGCGGGACGCCCCGGTCGGGCGCGAGGGCGAGCGCCTGCTCGCCCAGGCACGAGCCCGGCTCGGTCTTTCGGCGCGTGGGTACCACCGCGTCGTGCGCGTGGCGCGCACCATCGCCGACCTCGAAGGTCTCCGGACGATCGAGCCCCGGCACGTGGCCGAGGCGCTGCAGATGCGCCGCGCGCTTGCATCGTCAGGCACCGCCACGGAATGAATCGACCCGAGGGAAGCGGCGCGTCCGGAAGGACGAACTTCGGACTCTTTGCCAGATACGCTGGCTGAATGGAATGCCAATCCTGCACAGGATGCCCA
The DNA here is from genome assembly GCA_016707425.1 of Gammaproteobacteria bacterium. GTDB lineage: Bacteria > Pseudomonadota > Gammaproteobacteria > Steroidobacterales > Steroidobacteraceae > JADJHU01. The sequence goes on along the minus strand of JADJHU010000015.1, from coordinate 274,472 downwards.
CCAGGTCGCCGGGCGTCGAAGCGCTGCCGCCGCGTCGAGCAACGCAGTCCTGTCACCCGGCAGGGCGTCCAGGCAGCCGGCGCGCAAGGCCGAACGGCGTCGAGGAGAAGGGCGCTGAGTAGCAAACCGCCCGGGTTCGTGTTGATCTCGATGAGGCGCGGGCCCGACACCGTCAAGTGAAAGTCGAGCCCCAGCACTCTGCCGGTCGACCCCGGATCGTGACGGGCAATCTCCGGCGCGTAGCCGAGCACTCGCCCGACATAAGCGGGGTGACGCGCCACCTCGAAGACGGCCGCCGCAACTGCGCCCATGGCTTCGAGGGCCGCACGATCCACGAACAGCGCGTATGGAGAGAACAGGCTTGCATGCCGGCCGGCATCGGCCTCGGCAACGCCAGGAAGGCTGCGGGTCAAGGTGTCGCGCACGCGGCCGATGTCGGTCACGACGCAGGTGCAACGCTGATTGAGTGCTGCGGCAGGCCCATCGGAACACCGGATGTCACACTGCATCGCGTCCTCGGGGAGAAGGCAGGACGATCGTGAAGATCGTCGAGTTGTCGTCCGAGCGGACCTGTACGAAGCCGCCGTGTGCTTCGACGATCGACTTGACGATGGCCAGCCCCAGCCCGGCCCCCGCATCCTTGCGCTGCCGCGAAGGATCGACGCGATAGAAACGGTTGAACAACCGCGGCAGAACCTCTGCAGGAATCCGCTCCCCCGGATTCTCGATCGTGACCGTGGTGATCGACATGTCCTGGACCAGTTTCACCGTGACCGCCGCATCGAGCGGGGTATGGCGGATCGCGTTGGATACGAGGTTGCTCAGTGCGCGCAGCAGCATCTCCCGATCCGCCCGCACCGGCCCCGCCAGGCCCAGAAGCTGCAGCGAGACACGACGGTCTTCTGCCCACGCCTCGAAATACTCGAATACCCCTTTGACCAGCTCCCCGAGGTCCACGTCTGTCAGCCGGAGATTGCCGCGATCATTCTCGGTCTGCGCAAGGAACAGCATGTCGCTGATCATCCGGCTCATGCGCCCCAGCTCCTCGAGGTTGGAGTAGAGCACCTCCCGGTACTCGCCGGCGGACCGGGGCTGGCCGAGCGCGACCTCCGTCTGCGTCGTCAGATTGGTCACCGGTGTGCGCAGCTCATGGGCGATGTCGGCGGAAAAATTGGCCAGGCGCACGAAGCCGTCCTCGATGCGCGCCAGCATGTCGTTGAACGAGGCGACCAGTTCCTCCAGTTCGATAGGCACATCCGCCGGGTTCAGTCTCAAGTCCAGCTTCGACGAGCTGATCTTGCGGATCTCGGCATTCGTCCTGCGGATCGGGTGATGCCCCCATTGTACGGCGAGCCATGCGACCAGGATCGCGATGCTCATGACGATGGAGGCAGCCCACCACTGCATGCGCCGGAAGCTCCCGAGAAAGGCGAGATGGGCACCGATATTCATCGCGACGGCGACGACGTAGGTTCGGCCGCCCCCTTTGGCGTTGCCCTCCACGCGAACCGCCGTGCCGCGGTAGAACTTACCGTCTTCCTGCCAGATCGTCATCTCGCGCTTGCCGGCAAGATCGACGGGATCGTTGTGCGCAACAAGGCGCGACAGATCGGGGCCGCCGGCCGCTGCGTAAAGCGTGTTGCCGGCCGCATCCGCTACATAATAGTAGACGCCGTGATGTCCCCGCACCGCGTGGTACAGCGCCGTCTCGTCGGCACCCGAATGCACTTCCCCGAGCGCGCGGATGACGGAGGCGGACACGACGCCGAGCTCGTCCTGGTCCATCTCGGCGAAGTGCCGCTCGAGGGAGCGCACGCTGATCCAGTTGAAAACCAGGAACACGACAGTCATCGCAATGCCGACCAGCGTCGTCACGCGCAGCGCCAGGGATGCCGGACGAAGGAACAGGGTGAACCTATCCCTCATCCGGGATGTCCAGGGTGTAACCCATGCCGCGCACGGTTTGAATGAGCTTGGGTTCGAAGTCGTCGTCGATCTTGGCCCGCAACCGGCGAATGGCGACATCGATCACGTTGGTGTCACTGGCGAAATTCATGTCCCATATCTGGGAGGCGATCAGGGAACGCGGCAGCACTTCGCTCCGGCGTCGTGCCAGCAGTTCGAGCAACGCAAATTCCTTGTTTGTGAGATTGATCCGGCGCCCCGCTCGCGTGGCACGCCGACGCGCCAGATCGAGCTCCAGATCGGCGATCTGAATGCGATCGTGGTGCGTGGGCGCGTTGCCCCTGCGCAGCAGCGTGCGCACGCGGGCGAGCAGCTCGGAAAATGCAAACGGCTTCGTCAGATAGTCGTCCGCGCCGAGTTCCAGTCCTCGCACGCGATCATCCACGCTGCTGCGCGCGGTGAGGAACAGAACCGGAACCTGGACGCCGGATGCTCTCATGGCCTGCAGGATTCGCCACCCGTCCATGCCGGACAGCATCACGTCCAGGATGATGAGATCGTAGCGTTCGTTCATGGCCATCATGTGGCCATCGAGTCCGTTGCGGGCGAGGTCGACGATGAAACCCGCCTCCATCAGCCCCTGGCGAACGTAGTCCGCCATTTTGCTCTCATCTTCGACGACCAGCAGCTTCATTGCTCACCCGCGCTGTTTCTCGCCCTCGCGCATCGGACGCTCTCGGGGCGTGCCGGAATCGGGGGCAGGCTAGCCGCTCAAGGCTGCCTCGAACATGACATGGAAATTACATCAATGTAATCGACAGGTCACTCGTCCGACATTGGCGGCTGTCTACGATGCCTTCCGGGCTTCTGCGGGCGAAGCCGCATCGGGGGGAGCTGATGCAACCCGTGGAGCAGGTCCCACGAGCACCGCATCAGGCGGAAAGCGGAGACTCTGGAGCAGTTCGCCCGACGTCACCCTCACTTTGGCCTGGGCTCCTTGCCTCCACGTTCATGACCCGCGGGCGCGCGTCACTGCGGGTCTTCATTGGGGGGCGTCAACGCTGGTTTGCGATCCGCTCAGGAGGTCTTCGCTGCGTCACGCTCCTGGGCTTCGTGGCTCATGTGCTTCATGCACTTGTCGTGCATGGTCTTCAGCGACGGATCGCCCATGTCCATCTTGCCCGCATCCGTGCCGGCCATTCTCGAACAATTCGGCGCCGTGGCACCCTCCTGCAGATGCTCGTTCGGATCATGTGCAAACGACGGCACAGACAGCGCGGAAACGAACAGGGAAAGGATCGTCAGGGTCGCGGTTCTCATGGTAGTGCCCCGGTAGTTTGTAGTCGCCATCCGCGGTAGAGGCATTCGTCACCAGGCGGTGTGCCGACGAGCGCCCTGGGGAACATGAATGGGAAGGGAGTCTGCTCATTTGTAACGATTCACTCGCGAAAGCTCCATGCTGGAGCGCTCCTTCCCCGGATCAGGCTGCCGCCACGGGCTGAGTGCCGTGGCGCAGCTGCCACTGCTTGACAATCTCGTAGATCGCAGGGATCACCATCAACGTCAGCACGGTCGAGGAAACCATGCCGCCCACCATCGGCGCAGCGATGCGGCTCATCACCTCGCTGCCCGCGCCGTCACTCCACATGATCGGCAGGAGCCCCGCCATGATTGCGACCACGGTCATCATCTTCGGCCGCACGCGCTCGACGGCACCTTCCATGATCGCCACGTAGAGATCGGCGTGCGTCGCATCTGTAGCTTCTGCATGCCTGCGTTCGCGAACCGCCTTCCATGCGTGGTCGATGTAGATCAGCATGATCACGCCTGTCTCCGCGGCGACCCCGGCGAGCGCGATGAAACCGACCGCCACCGCCACGCTCATCTGGTAGCCCAGCCACCACATGAGCCAGACTCCACCCACCAGCGCGAACGGCACTGACAACATCACGATGAGTGTCTCGGCCAGACGACGGAAGTTCAGGTACAGCAATACGAAGATCAACGCCAGAGTCACCGGCACGACGATCTTCATCTTCTCCCTTGCGCGCTCCATGTTCTCGAACTGGCCGCTCCAGGTGGCGTAATAGCCCTGTGGAAATCCGACTTCCGTGGCCACTGCCCGTTGTGCGCGTTTGACGAAGGCTCCAATATCGGCATCGCGGGTGTCCACATACACATATGCGGCCAGCAGGGCGTTTTCGGTGCGAATGCCGGGGGCGCCACGCGTCAGGCGTACGTCCGCCACCTGCCCGAGCGGAATCGACCCGTTGGCGGTTGGCACATATACGCTGGCAGCGAGTTCTGCCGGATCATCGCGCAGGCTTCGAGCGTAGCGCACCGACACGCCATATCGTTCCAGTCCTTCGACAGTGGTCGTCGCCGTCTCGCCACCCAGCGCCTTCGCGATCACATCCTGCACCCGGTCGATGGTGAGCCCGTAGCGGGCGAGTTGATCGCGACGTGGCACGATATCCACGTAATAGCCCCCCGCGACACGCTCGGCATAGGCGCTGCTGGTTCCCGGCACCTTGTGCACGGCGGCTTCCACCGCCTTGGCCACCTTCTCCAGCGTTGCCAGATCCTTGCCAAATACCTTGACGCCAACCGGCGTTCGAATACCGGTCGACAGCATGTCGATGCGGGCCCTGATGGGCATCGTCCATGAATTGGCCACGCCGGGAAACCGTAGCGCTGCATCCATCTCCGTGATCAGCCTGTCCGTCGTCATGCCGGTACGCCACTGACTCCGTGGCTTGAGGTTGATGACGGTCTCGAACATTTCCAGCGGTGCCGGATCGGTCGCGGTGTTGGCGCGCCCCGCCTTGCCGAAGACCGACTCGACTTCCGGAAATGTCTTGATGATGCGATTCGTCGTGGCGAGCAATCGCCCGGCCTCGGTCACGGATATGCCGGGCAGGGCGGCCGGCATATAGAAGAGCGTGCCCTCGTTGAGGGTTGGCATGAATTCCGAACCCAGCTGGCGTGCCGGTATGACGGTGACGACAAGCGCGAGCACCGCGAGCATCACGGTGATCCACTTGAAGCGCAGCACCGTCCCGATGATGGGTCGATATACCCGGATCAGTAGTCGATTCAGCGGGTTCCGTGCTTCCGGCATGATGCGACCACGCACAAAAAACGACATCAGAACCGGGACCAGAGTCACCGACAGCAGCGCGGCGCCTGCCATGGCAAAGGTCTTGGTGAAGGCGAGCGGCGAGAACAGACGTCCCTCCTGCCCCTCGAGCGTAAATACCGGCAAGAAGGACACGGTGATGATCAGCAGAGAAAAGAACAGTGCCGGGCCGACTTCCTTGCACGCCAGGACGATCGCTGCTGCGTGTTCCGTCCGGGTGGCACGTTCCGGCAGTCGCTCGATGTGCTTGTGAGCGTTCTCGATCATCACGATCGCGGCGTCGATCATGGCTCCGATCGCGATCGCTATGCCGCCCAGACTCATGATGTTCGAGCCCAGCCCCAGGCTGCGCATGGCGATGAAGGCAACCAGGATGCCCAGCGGCAGCGTGATGATCGCCACCAGCGCGCTGCGTACATGCAACAGGAAGATGACGCACACAGCAGCGACGATCAGACTTTCCTCCAGCAGCGTCCACTTCAGGTTGCCGATCGCACGCTTGATAAGCTCGGATCGGTCATACACGGGCACGATCTCGACGCCTGCCGGCAGACCCGGGGAAAGCTCTGCAATCTTCGCCTTGACGTTGGCGATCACATCGAGGGCATTCTGGCCGAAACGGGCCATGACGATGCCGGAGGCCACTTCACCATCGCCGTTCAACTCGGCGATGCCGCGCCGCTCGGCGGGCACCGATTCGACACGTGCGACGTCGGAAATCCGCACGGGCGTGCCGCGATCAGCCTTCAGTCCGATATCGGCGATGTCCTGCACGCTTCGCAGGTAGCCGCGACCGCGCACCATGTATTCTCTCTCTGCGAGTTCCATGGTGCGGCCGCCGACATCGCGATTGGAAGCCCGGATCGCCTGCGTGACCTGATCAAGCGTAATGCCGTAAGCGGCGAGGCGCAGCGGGTCGATGGTGACCTGGTACTCCCGCACGAAGCCGCCCAGACTCGCCACGTCGGAGACGCCTTGCGCCTTGGTGAGTTGATAGCGCAAGTACCAATCCTGCAGGCTGCGAGTGTCCGCCAGGCTCATGTCCTTTCCCTGTATCGCGTACTGGTATACCCAGCCGACGCCCGTTGCATCAGGCCCGATCTGCGGCGTCACACCTTGCGGGAGGCGGCCTGCGGCAGTGCTCAGATACTCCAGCACGCGTGAGCGCGCCCAATAAATGTCAGTGCCGTCTTCGAAAATCACATACACGTAGGATGCGCCGAACATCGAGAAGCCGCGTACCACCTTTGCGCGCGGCACGGCCAGCATCGAAGTGGTGAGCGGATAGGTGACCTGGTCCTCCACCACCTGTGGCGCCTGCCCCGGATGCTCCGTGTAGACGATCACCTGCACGTCCGACAGGTCAGGCAATGCGTCGAGCGGGGTCTTCATGACGGCATATATGCCCCCGCCGACGAGAAACAGTGTGGCGAGCAGGATCAGGAATCTGTTGTGCGATGACCAGTCAATGACATGATCGAGCAGCCCTTTTGCCGCCGGATTGACCGCAGACCCATCCTGTTCGATGCGGGAAGAACCCGTCACGTCGCCGCTCATCTCAGTGACCCTGATGTCCGCGGGTCGCCGGAACCGGCATGCCAGTGGCCACCGGTTCGATGCGGGTGACGATGTACTCGCCGGGCTTGCCTGCCCTGAATGCGAATCGGACCGCCGTGCCTGTCCCGATGTTCTTCACCAGGTCCGGATCACTGAACTTGAAGTCCGTGGACATCGCCGGCCACTGGAGCGCCGGTACCCCGTCGTGGGTCAGCGTGACCCTGCCTGCCTGGAGGTCGACGGCCACCAAGGTGCCTTCAGCCTCGTAGGAGTGTGTATTGCTCCCATAAGCGTGGCTTTCGGCCGTGGGGTCGATCATGTCCGCAAGCGCGGCCCTGAGCTGGCTCTCCGAGTCGATCAGGAAGTTGGCCGACACCACGACCCGATCACCCGGCGACACGCCCTGGAGCACCTCGACCACGTCCCGGCCACGCTGCCCAAGCGTGACCGGCCGCGGCTTGAAGCGCCCGTCGCCGAGTGCGCGCAGCACGATCTGGTGCCGGCCATCATCGATGATCGCGGAGGTCGGGACGACTGTCTTCGGTGTCACATCACCTACCGCCAGCGTGATGCTGGCAAACATGCCGGGGCGCAGAAGACCCTCCGGATTGTCCAGCTCTATCCGCGCCGGAGTCGTCCGCGTGTCCGCATTGAGTGTCGGATACAGGTAGCCGATTCGCCCATTGAAACTGCGCCCCGGGAAGGCATCCAATGTGATCTGCGCGCCCTGCCCCGCATGCACGTGCGCGAGATCCGCTTCGTGGATGTCGGCGATGATCCAGACCTTCGACAGGTCGGCGATGCGAAACAGCACGTCTCCCGGCATGAAGCGTCGGCCCTGCACGGCTTCTTTCTCGAGCACGACGCCACTCAGTGGTGCATGGAGTACCTGTCGGGCACCCACCTGGCCCGCCACCTCGAGGTTGCGCAGACGTATGCGCGTCGCATCGGCCAGACGCCTCGCGGATTCGCTCGCCAGCGGATCGGAGGCTGCGCTCTGACTGGCGAGTCGCTCGGCGACACGCAACTCCTCACCGGTGGATTGAAGCTCGGGGCTGTAGGTGGTGAAGAGGGGCTGCCCTTTCTCGACCCTGTCGCCCACCGCCTGCACGTGCAGACGCTCGATCCAGCCTTCAAAGCGAGGGGCGATCACCGCCTGATTGCGTTCATCGATGGCGATGCGCCCGCTCGCGCGTATCGCGGCATCAACCGTACGCAATTCAACTTCCGCAATCCTGACCCCCATGGTCTGAACACGTGCAGCGCTGACGGCGACCACTTCGCCATCGTCTGCCTTCTCATCGGCATAGACCGGAATGTAGTCCATGCCCATGGCATCCTTCTTGGGCACAGGGGAGGTATCGAAGCCCATCGGATTGCGGTAGTAGAGAATCCCGCGCTTGCCTCCTGTTCCGGTGCCGGCAGGCGCGATCGCCGGGTCGTGGCCGGCATGTTCGACGGATGTTGCCGTATGTCGGCTTCTTGCAGCCCAATATCCCGCACCTGCGGCGAGCACCACGGCCAGAGCGATTGTCGTCGATCGAACGGCGGTGCTCACTTCAACTCCCCGGTCAGCTTCCTGATTTCGATCAGGGACAGCCGCGTTTCGACTTCGGCACGCAAACGCCGCTCTCGAATGTCGATGAGCTGTCGCTCCGATTCGATCACGTTGTCGAAGTCGACCCTCCCGCTTGCGAGAGCGGCGCGGCTGGAGTCGCGAGTGGCCTGTGCCTGTGGGATCAGGGAGTTGTCAAACAGGCGGAGCGTGTCGCGTCCCTGTTCGTATTGGGACAATGCAGTGTCGAGTTCTGCGGCGGCCTGCACTCTGGCATCTTCATACCGTGCTTCCGCGGCCGCCTGCAATTGTGCGGCCTCGCGTTCTTTCGCGCGACGGCTGGGTCGCTGCAGAGGAATCATCACCTCGAACATCACATCCCAGGACGCCTTTCCACCAAGGGCTCCGTCATAGGGCTGGTTGTTCCGAACGCCTACTGCAAAATCCGGCCACCGATCCTGGTAGACACGCGCCCGTTCAGCACGCGCCACATCGACGTCACGGCTGGCCGCGCCAGCCAGAGGGTTGGAATTCTCCGCGGCTTCGAAGAGCGGACCCGCCATCAACCGCGCAGGCAGCGGAGAAAAATCTTCCGGTGCGTCCATTGGAGCGTCGTGTTCGCGGCCAACCAGTCCGTTCAGCCCGGCAGCCAGGCCTTTACGGCGCTGCTCGAGTTCAAGCAGCGCGACGCGCTGAGAGGTGATCTCTCGCTGCATCCGGAGCACGGCCTGTTGCGGCAACTGACCCGTCTGGTAACGGGCCAGGCTGGTTTCCTCCAGGCCTTGTAGCAAGACCAACCCTTGTCTGACGAGTTCGAGCTCGCGATCCGCCGCGTAATAGCGCAGCCACAGCGTTTCGATTCTCGCAACGAGATCGGTCCAGGCGACATCCTTCACTGCATCAGCCCGTCGCGCCTGGGCTTCCGCTGCCTTTGACGACAGTCTGCGTTTGCCCCACCCCGGTAGTGGCTGGGTGATGCTGTAACGTGTTTCTCCCACCTGCCCGGGCAGCAAAGAGGCGGCGCGCCCATTCATGGTGTTGGTCGCGTCCATCAATTCGACCCCGATCCTCGGGTCAGGCAGCGCGCCCGCGGGAGTCACGCGCTCATGTGCTGCCGATGCTTCTGCCCGTGCCGCGGCAAAGCCGGGGTTGCCCTGTCGGGCATAGTCAATCAGCGTTTGAGCGGTTGAGCCAAGTGCCGTCGAGTCGACCGGGTGCTGACTGCGGGCACTTCCGCTTCCCAGTGACAGCACGAGCGCCAATGCAATCCAGGTGGGGCGACCCACATGACTTGCTGCAACGGTGGCCGGGAATTGCATGGGTGGTGGGTCTCGATGTGCATGCACGAAATATCCGAATCACTATGTAAGGCCGTCACCGACAGGACGCTGACGTGTTGATTACATTTCTGTAAGTTATTCGGCTCGGGCGCACTCGCCGTATGCGGCAGGTGCACGGAAAATGCACGATGGGGATGCGGAAGCCCGGTGCGAGCCTTCACGGGAGGACGGCAGTGCCGGGGTCGCGGCGCGTGTGCCGGCCGCCCATGGCCTGCCGCGAGCGCGCGCACCGTCAGGCACAGCCACGGAATGATTCGACCCGGCATCGAAGGAAATGGCGCGCCCGGCGGGATTCGAACCCACGACCTGCAGCTTCGGAGCAGCGGTACATGATTGCGCTCATGTACTACCAAACACGCCGGACTTGGTTTTTCAAAGACTTAGCGGATCGTAGACTACTCCCGTCTCCGCTACAACCTGCCTACTTTCGACCTTCTCCGGTCACTCCCTGGTCACTCCTTTTCGCAGGAGATTCGCCGTGCCGCGCCTGAAACTACGACAGGACATTGTGCGCACCGTACCTTACCGCGGACCTGGCGGGAAAGCTCAGTGCGTCTATTGGGACGAATCCCTGGAATCGTTCGGCCTGCGGGTGCATCCGAGTGGCCGCCGGGTCTACGTGTGCGCGTACCGGATCAACCGGCGCAAGCGCCTCGCCACCCTCGGCCGGGCCGACGCACTGACTCTGGATCAGGCGCGCAAGAAGGCGATGACCTATCTTGCCAAGGCTGCGAACCAGGAAGACCCGCAGAACAAGGTGGACGCCCATCGGGAACTGGAAGGCGATCGACGAACTCTGTGAGGCGTACATCGAAGGCCATGCGAAGAAGAAAAAGAAGACCTGGAAAAACGACGAATCCAGCCTGAAACGCTACGTCCTCTCCAAGCTCTCGGGGCGTCTGGTAGCGAGCCTCGTCACTGCGGACATCGAGGCTATCCACTCGGAGCTAGGTGTCGCCCATCCCTACGGGGCGAACAACCTCCTGAAAGTCATCCGCAAGATGTTCAATTGGGGGAAGGTGGCGGGCCTGGTTCCGAGGGACTTCCCCAACATCGTCTCGGGCATCGTCCGTTTCCCGGAGCGTTCGCGCAAGAGGTTCATCACAACGGTGGAAATGCCGCGCTTCTTGCAGGCTCTTGAACAGGAGGACAACGACTATGCCCGGCACGGCATCTGGCTGCTGCTGCTGATGGGGCTGCGATGCAAGGAACTGCTCAAGGCCAAGTGGGATGATATTGATTGGGACATGGGGACGCTCTTTATCGGGCTGACCAAGAACGGGGAGCCACTGCTTGCTCCGATCAGCGATGCGGCGATGGAGCGGCTAAGGATCATCCCGCGAACGTCCGAGAATCCTTACATCATCTGCGGGAAGCTCCGCGGGAAGCACCTGAGCGGCTTGGGGGAGCCATTTCGCCGGACGTTAAAACGGGCGGGGCTGGTGAACCTGCGCATCCACGATTTGAGGCGCACGGTCGGGTCGTGGCTGGCGCAGGATGGGCAGTCGCTACACCTGATCGGCGACGTGCTGAATCACCGTGATCCGAAGACCACCGCCGGCTATGCGTACTTCCAGACGCAGCAGCGCCGGGAGGCGCTTACCGGCCACGGCAATCGCGTGCTGGCGCTTACGCCAACGCATTTGCGGATGCCTGCGGCGCCGACCGGAATCTCGGCCAGTACGTTGTTGCCCACCGCCGAAGCCGAGCCGGTCATCGCCACGGAGAACAGCACTGCTCGCTACCGACACTATTTCCGGCGCGACGATCTCTACCGGCTGGTGTGGACCTCGCCGGTCAGTGAGATTGCCGAACGCCTTGGCGTGTCCGACGTGGGGCTCGCAAAGCTCTGCCGTCGCGCTGAAATTCCCTTGCCGGGGCGGGGTTACTGGCAACGATGCGAGGCGGGGCAGGCTGTCGAACCGACGCCATTGCGCGAGGCCCCGAAGGGGCTGGCAGAATGGCTCAGGATTCGCGGGAGCAAGCCGGCTGCTGGCACGCAGATGATCCCGATGGCGGAGGCTGCATGAACAAGATGGCGGTTGCGACCAAGGCGCGGAAAACCTCCGTGCAGACTCCCGAAGCGACATTTCCCAAACACTGTCGGGGAAATCTGGTGACGGGCCGCGCCTTGGAAAATCCGAGGCAGTGTCTCGGAAATTCACCCTGCTGGAATTGGCGCAAGCGTTTCATGGCTGGGCAAGCAGCAGAATGGTCGCCAGGCAGCGGTGGAAGCCGTGCGGGGCGGAATCATTCCTGCTGTTGCCATTTATATCCGAACGGGTATAATTGATGACTACGAAACGCAAGCCCCTGTACTGGGAAGGTTCCTCGAAGAAGGACTTCAAGGAATTCCCTGTCCCCGTGCAGAAGGACATGGGCGTGGCTCTGTTCGTCGTCCAGTTGGGCAGCACGCCGGATTCGGCCAAGCTCTGGAAGGGGCTCGGCTCCGGGGTGTACGAACTGGTGGAGGACCACCGCGGTGACACGTTCCGCGCCGTCTATGCGGTGCAGATTGGCGATGCCGTGCATGTGCTGCATGCGTTTCAGAAGAAGTCCAAGTCCGGCATCGCCACGCCGAAGCCGGACGTGGATCTGATCGAGAAGCGGTTGAAGGCCGTGCAGGCCCGCCACGAGGCGAGCAAGGCAGAGGCGGATAAGCCGGGCAGGAGAAAGCAATGAGTCGCAAGGTCGGTCCTAGGGCTACGGATAATGTGCTGGTGGACCTCGGTTTCGAGGATGCGGAAGAACTGTCCGCGAAGGCGACGCTTGCGCTCAAGCTCAACGAGTTGATCGAAAAGCGGGGCTTGAGCCAGGTCGAGGCGGCAACGCTCACCGGCATGACCCAACCCAAGGTGTCGCAGGTACGCCGCTACAAGCTCCAGAACATTTCGCTCGAACGGCTGATGCAGGCGCTAGTGTCGCTGGATCAGCATGTCGAAATCGTGGTGCGCCCGGCGCGTAAGACCCAAGCACAGGGCATCACTGTCGCAGCCTAGCTTGATGGCTGGCGCGGTGCTTAGGCCGGTCCCCGCCATCGGCGGCAACGGATTCCGTGCTCTTGGCTAGAAAGTCAAAGGCTGTACTGTCTCCTGCCCAAACCATCTGCCAAGCGTGCTGATGGCCGTCGGTGTCAGTTGCTGGGTGAAAAGAAGGGCTAGGCGCCGCTTCGGGCGCGAGCAAGCGACATAGAACAAGTTTCGATTGCGCTCGAATGCGTCTTGCTTTGCTGCCGGAATTATTCTGGACCCCGCAAGGTCAAGCATCTCTCCGAAGTTGTACCTGTTCCAACCTCGGCCCACCACAACAAGCACGTTCTCGAACTCGGCTCCCTTCACGCCATGCTTCGTCTCGAAAGGGGAGAAACCACTATGGTAGGCGCGTAGCGCCTTAATCTCCGAGTACGGAACTGCGCGGAACTTTTCGATCTCTGCCAGTGCCTCGGGCATGGGTTCGGCCTCGGAAGGAACAAACGCCTTCAATTCCCGTTCCTTATCCTCTATCGAGTCGGGAAGTCGCGGGCGTCGTGCGGACTTCAGGTGGTCCAGAACATCTCCAACGGTGCCACGTGCACGTAGGGCAATCAACTCATCCATCGCTCGTGCCCACGCGGCCTTGTCGGACGCTTTTCTCACGTGCGGGAACTTGGCTCCAATGGCCTCGAACATCGTTCCGAACTTGCGGGATTCGTAGGCGTCACATGCAGGCTCAAGCACATCGACCAGGTATTCAATGTATGGGTGATCCTTTGCCGTAAAGGCATCGCTGTAACGAAATACACTTGGCAGGCTCGAATATCCCTGTTCTGCGGCCAAGACTCGATGGGTGAGCATCAGAATCTTCGTGCTGTCAGCCGAGAAGGTCCAGCCGTCCTCGGTGAGGATGGCCTGGGTGCGGACGAGCGAATCGTGGCTCACTTCGGATGGAAGATCGCCGCCCCAATGCGCGCCGGTTTGTCTGGTGCCAATCCAGTTGTTCGAGTGGAAAATTCGGACCTGCCCTGGTGCCTCAGTATCTACTACAAACTGAGGCAACTCCGGCCTCATCCGGTTCAGCGAATCAACAACAGCACGTACCGATCTGAAGTTTGCCTCTTTGCCGATCTCTTTTACGGCGGGATGCTCAAGTTTGCCGCATCCGTTGCCGTAGATCTTCTGCCAGTGGTCGCCAAAGAAGCCAAAAAGCGGCGCCCCCGCTTGACCTAGGAAATGGGTCTTGATGGCGCCGATCCAGTCCGCGTCAGTGTCCTGATACTCGTCGATTAATATTATCGGGTATCTGTCTGCAATAAGCCGGCGAAACTTGACGTGCTCCATCAGCTTGATGGTCAGTGGCAGAACGTCGTCGTGGTGCAGCGATATTATTTGTTCACGAATATACCTGTGCCCAAGGTTGTACTCGACGGGCCTCTCGCCGAGGCCGCCAGCTTCCTCAATACGTTCATGCCACGCAGCAATCTGAGGGATCAGCTCTCGAAGCTGGCGCTGAAATCCGCTGATGAGCGACCAGCAAAAAGCATGATTCGTTTCGCACAAGATAAATGGGCTGCGATCCGTGCGAGATGCAATCTCATCTTTGGCGACATTGGTGTAAGTGATGCACGCGATTTGTTGACTCTTGCGAGACATTGAGACGGAGTGTTTCTCGACAAGAAAGCGCAGGGCTTTGACCAGAGAGTAGGTCTTTCCTGCGCCGGCGCCGGCTTCCAATCGGAAACTCTGGCCTGCCCCCAAACAGGCGTAGACCTCAGCCAGTGCTTTCTTACTCGCAGCTTCGGCCGGGCTGTCAACCTCAGCCATGTTCGGCGCCTTCCGGGGATGGAGCGGCGATGGTGGACGTGCTAGCGGTCGTGGAGACGCCCTCATCTTGAGCCAGCCAGCGAACCCCATCGACAATATAGCGAGGGGCGGTCCAGTCCCTGTCTGCTATTGCGTAAGTCAGGGCAAAATCCGACTTCTTGTGATTTGACGCCATCTCTCGGGCTGCCGTTTCGAGATCGCCTGGCGTCGCGCCGGAAACACCGAACTTGGTGGAATTCGCCAGTATGAAGGCGTCCTCAAATGTCCGTCCACAAGGTCCACCAGCGACTTCAGGGCATTGGTAAGCGATGCGGCTGCGGCCCTTCAGCTTTTGTTCGTTGGTCTTCGCCAGTATGAGTTCGAGTGTCAGGGGGTCATCGTCGGAGAACCATGACTTGATGCACGCATTGCTCGTGGCCCTTCCTTCGTGAACAGTGCATGCGGCGTCACCTGCCGCTAGAACGGCGTCAATATCAGTGATGACCAAGGAACGCAGTTCAAGGAATTCGAGCAGATCAAAGAATCGGTGTGCGTAGGCCCCACCGACCTCCATGACCGTCAAGTATTGCGACGACAGTTTTTGGGCTTCCGGCTCAGAAGATTCGAGCTTTTCGATAACCACAGGCAAGAGCAGGCGCTCGCTCAGTCCTTCGACAAGGACTGCCTTATCTGCGAAGAACAAGTCACAGCGGGTCAGCGTCAGATACTGATGGAGAAAGTTCTTGTCTTTATCAGGCTTCTTCGAAAGCCCTTCTCGAAGATCCTTTATTCTCGTATGTCGAGCGCCGGGCGTCGCACCGGGCATGCTGGTGCTCAGGAAGTAGCGGATCGACTCAAATCCTGCTTCGTTCGCAATGTGGGATGAATGCGTCGACACGATGAACTGCACAGGCCATTGCTCTGCGGTTTCGCCCCCAGCCGCTAGTTGCTGAGCAATCCTTGCTAGCTGACGTATGAAAACCTCCTGCATCTGCGGGTGCAGATGAGCTTCCGGCTCCTCGATGAATACGAGGTGGACTCCGGGAGCCGTTGGGGATGCGCGGTAGGCTTTGTAGAAGCCCACGAGTTGAAGAAGGATGAATATGAGATTGCGAATCCCCAAGCCGTTGTAGGCTTCCGGTAGAGCAATTCCCCCATAGCCCGCATAACGTACTTTGGTGAAATTGGATAGCAGGCGACGCACGTCCAGTGTTGTCTCGGTTTGGAGTTCCTGACCCCCAAGACCGGGGTAGCCAAAACCCTTCAGGGCGGGTAGCAGCTTCTTGAGCTGGCTGCCGATGTTCTCGTCCATTTGGGTTTGAATATCTTGTACGGCGGCGGTCAGGGCCTCCGCTACAAGTTTGTCTTGGCTGTCCGCGGAGTCCGACGATGCGGTGGAAAAGAGTCCTTCCAGGATTTTTGCCAGAACGTCAGATTCCTTCGACGTCACATCATCAAGCCCACGCTGCGCGTTGATGAATCCGGTCTTCACTAGGTTGCGGAGCGCCGACGCTGGCATCTCGCGCCGATTCGTCGAATCGTTGGGGTCTTCTGCCCATACTCTTGCGGTGAAGTGTGCTGATACCCGCTCTCGTAGTGACTTGAAGAAGGCGAGCTTGGTTTCTGCCGACAGTGGGCATAGCGGCAGTTCCTCGAAGAACGCCGCTATTTTCCCGGCCTTGAGTTCGTAGCGAATAACGACAACGGCATCATTGCAGTTCGGGTCAAGGTCAATGACAAATGGAGCCAATGGACCCAGGTCCATCGCCATTGGGTCGTATCTGAAGTTCAGCCGAAGCTCGATGACGGGGAGCAGCTCGCGGACGGCTGCTTCT
The DNA here is from genome assembly GCA_016707425.1 of Gammaproteobacteria bacterium. Lineage (GTDB taxonomy): Bacteria > Pseudomonadota > Gammaproteobacteria > Steroidobacterales > Steroidobacteraceae > JADJHU01. The sequence continues at coordinate 258,363 of JADJHU010000015.1, read as the reverse complement.
TCGCTTCCGCTCTGATGCGCCTGGAGCGCAGCGCAGAAGCTCTCGTAACTGGTGCTGGAAAAATCCTCTAACTGAAAGGAGGCGCTTCCATCCTCCAGAAGCCGCCGAACAACCTCTGAAAGAGAGGTCTTCCCGCTATTGTTTCTTCCGACGATCAGGGTCGTCTTCTCCTCCAAGGCGAGATTGACGTCGGACAGAAGGCGGAAGTTCTTTACGTTGATCTTGTGGATTCGCATGTCTAGTTTCGATTGCCGGATTGGCAGTCAATCTCCCTGGGCGCGCGACCCGATGCGCCATGCTGACCTTTGGTTCTTGTTCCTACAGGCGTTCTCTGTAGCTCCCTGCCGGGGCCTGCGGTTTCTTTCGGATAGTAGCAAATGGCAGTAGTCCGATCGGGCTATATCTATTGTTGAAACAGTGAGTTGCGTCACGTTGGTATCTCAATTTAAGGCTGCGGCTCCGTCGCCTAGTTCTCGGAAGGAGGATTTGCAGCTCGCCCATGTCGTCAATATGAGCGTCCCGGCGTTCCGCCGTCGGGCTCGCGGGCTTTGCCCCGCGCCTCGTTCCGAGTCGCGGCCATCCGGCGCTGATCCCTGACGCCTACGGCCCTGGCGGGCCTGCGCGCTCCGCTTGCCATCGAAGTTGCATGGCAGGTGGGCGGTCTTGCTGTGTCTCCCCACGGTATCACGGCGTGCTCGCCGTCAAGGGCTGCGCGTGTGCTGCACGCTTGCGGCCCGTGGCCGTCTGCGACCCTGTGACAGCTTGCGCTGCGCCGTGCTCCGGCCGGGTCGGGCAATTCCGCCCGATCAATCGGAGTACGGTCATGTCGCAGTTGTTCTTCACTTCCGAATCCCCGCTGATGGTCCGCGACAGCGAGAGCCGGCGCTATCGTCTGGCGACGCCCGAGCAGATCCTGGCCGCAGCGCGCCGGGTCATCGACGACAAGAACCCGCGGGGCACGTTGTTCGAGTCGCCAGCAGTCACGCGGGAGTACCTGCGCACCAAGCTCGCTGGCTACGACTACGAAGTGTTCGCCATGATGTTGCTGGACAGCCGCCATCGACTGATCCAGTACATCGAATTGTTCCGCGGGACGATCGACGGCGCTTCCGTCCATCCGCGCGAAGTGGTCCGGGAAGTGCTGCGGGTCAATGCCGCAGCGGTGATCCTGGCCCACAACCACCCGAGCGGAGTTCCCGAGCCAAGCCAGGCCGACGAGCTGATTACGCTTCGGCTCCGAGAGGCGTTGGCGCTGATCGACGTGCGGACGCTCGATCACATTATCGTCGGCGGTGATCGGACGACATCGCTGGCCGAACGCGGCCTGCTTTGACGAAAGGGGGCTTCGGCCCCCTTTTTGCTGCGCCTTGTGTCGATCCTTGCAGTTGTCTTCGCGCCTTCGGCACTGCGCGCTTCGCTTGCGTGGGGTCGGCGCCGACGCCGGCCGTTGCCTTGTCGATCCGTCTTTCCTGACTTCATCACCTTTCCGCGACTGTAGCCCGCGGCCGTGTGTCGTCAAGGCGCGCCAGGGCCGTGTCCTCGCCTGCGGCTGCGGGCCGCACCACCCCTGTCGCTTTTCTCCTTGACGGCACCCGTCCACGCGCTCCGGCCGTCGCGGGCGATGAACTCAGGAAAGACGGTGGCAACGAGGCCGGCCCAGGTCTCTGCGCCGACCCCACCGGAGCCAAGAGCAAGAGGGCTCCGAATCTAGGAATCCGGTGGGGATTCGATCAGCAACCTTCACAGGAGAACAGACATGCAACTTGCATCCCGATTTGCTCCGCGCTCCCCCGTGCTGCGCTCGGCACGTCCGCTGGTGGATGACCAGATTCGCCGCGTGGCCCCTTCAATCTTCGCGGAGGACAAGCACGGCAGCCGTTCGGAACGGTACTGCTATATCCCCACCGTCGCAGTGCTGACCGAACTGCGCAAGGAGGGTTTCCAGCCGTTCATGGTGTGTCAGACCCGCGTGCGGCGCGACGACCGCCGCGAGTACACCAAGCACATGATCCGGCTGCGCCACGCCAGCCAGATCAACGGCCGCGAGGCCAACGAAATCATCCTTCTGAACTCGCATGACGGCAGCAGCAGCTATCAGATGCTGGCCGGCATGTTCCGCTTCGCCTGCGAGAACGGGCTGGTGTGCGGCGACACCGTGGCCGATGTGCGCGTACCCCACAAAGGCGACGTGGCAGGTCATGTCATCGAAGGTGCCTATGAAGTGCTGGAAGGCTTCGAGCGCGCCGAGGCATCCCGCGAGGCGATGCAAGCGGTAACGCTGAACGAGGCCGAGGCCGAAGTGTTCGCCCGTTCGGCCATCGCACTCAAATACGACGAGGCGGACACCGCCGCGCCGATCACCGAACGGCAGGTGTTGCAGGCCCGCCGGTACGACGACAACCGCTCCGACCTGTGGAGCGTGTTCAACCGCGTGCAGGAAAATCTCATCAAAGGCGGGCTGCATGGCCGCAACCGCAACGGCCACCGCCAGAAGACCCGCCCGGTACAGGGCATCGACCAGAACCTGCGACTGAACCGCGCCCTTTGGCTGCTTGCCGATGGGCTGCGCCAGTTGAAAGCCGCCTGAACCCCACCCCGGAAGGGGCGTGAAGCCCCTTCCGTTTCGTCCGCTGTTGTTCGTGTCATCACTAGGAGTCTCACCATGAATACCGTTACCAAAGCCGAAGTTCATGCCACGGAAGCCGGCGCGCTGGAAGTAGCCGACCCAAGCAAGAACCTGATCTTTGTCCCGCTGTCGCAGTTGCGCCCGTCCCCGCGCAACGTGCGCAAGACCAACCCCAAGTTGTCCATTCCCGAACTCGCCGCGAGCATCCAGCACGTCGGCTTAGTACAGAACTTGGTGGTCACGAAACCCGAGGAAGGTGGGCACTACGAGGTGGAAGCCGGTGGGCGACGCCTCGCTGCACTCAAGCTGCTGGCGAAGAAGAAGCGCATCCCTGCCGATCATCCGGTGGCTTGCCTGCTGGTGGCAGACGGTTCGGCTCGTACCGTCAGTCTGACCGAGAACGTGCAGCGCGAGGCGATGCACGGCGCAGATCAGTTCGAGGCGTTCGCCGCGCTGGTGAAGGAAGGGCGACCCATCGAGGACATTGCCGCCGGCTTCGGTGTGTCGCCGCTGGTGGTGCAGCGCCGACTCAAGCTCGCCAACGTCTCGCCGCGCCTGCTGGCCGATTACCGGCGCGACGATGACACCGTATCGCTGGAACAATTGATGGCCCTCGCCATCACCGACGACCACGAGGCGCAGGAGGCCGCGTTCTACAACGCCCCGGAATGGCAGCGCAGCGCGTCGCTGCTGCGCGAACGCCTGACTGCGCGCCAGATCGCCGCCAGCGATCCGCTGGCGCGGTTCGTCGGGCTGGACGCATACGAGGCGGCGGGCGGCGGCAGCTTCCGCGACCTGTTCGCGGATGAGGACAGCATCTATCTCAATGACGCGGCACTGCTGCACCGGCTTGCGCAGGACAAGCTGGCGGCGCTGGCCGAGGAAGTCCGCGCCGAGGGATGGGCCTGGGTGGAAGCGGTTACGCGCCTGACCCATGCCGACCGGCAGGCGTTCCGCGACGCGCCTCAACAGGTGCGCGAACCGAACGGCAGCGAGGCGCGCCGAATCGCCTCCCTACAGCGGCGCATCGCTGCACTCGATGCCGCGCTCGAAGCCGCTTATGAGGCCGAGGATGAGGAAAAGGTCGAGGTGTTGGAGGAACGGCAGGAGCCGCTGGCCGCAGCCTTGCAGGGTTTGGAGGACAGCTTGCGCGAGTACGCCCCGGACGTGCGCGCCGTGGCCGGAGCCATCGTCACCCTCGACCGTGAGGGCGAAGTGACGATTCATCGGGGACTGCTGCGCGAGGCCGAGGCCAAGGCGCTGCGCACCCTCGAACGGCTGCGCGGCAAGCAGGCCGGATGCGATGATGACGAGGGGGGCGATGAGGATGACGGCGCACACGAGGGCGCGGGCCTGTCTGACAAGCTGGCGCGACGTTTGAGCGCACATCGCACGGCCGCGTTGCAGATCGAGACGGCACGCCATCCGCAGATCGCGCTGGCGGCGCTGGTCCACGGCATGGTCCAGAAAGTGTTGCAGGACGGCTATGCCCCGGAGCTGCCGCTTGGCGTGCGGCTCACCGTGCAGGACCGGCTGGACCAGCCGGCCCCGGACTGGCCGGACTCGCCCGCCGCTATCGCCCTGCGCGGCCTCAAGCAGCAGTGGGCCGACCAGCTTCCGCAGGATGCGGGCGAACTGCTCGGGGCGCTGCTGGCGCTGTCGCAGGATGAACTGCTGCGGCTGCTCGCCCTTTGCGTGGCCTGCACGGTGGACGTGGTGACGGTGCGCGCCACGAAGCACGAGCCGGGCGCAGAACTGGCGCAAGCGGTCGGCCTGGACATGGCCGCATGGTGGCAGCCCACCGCCGAGAGCTACTTCCGGCATGTCTCGAAGGCGGTGATTCTGGAAGCGGTGGCGCAGTTCGCGCCGGAGCACGTCAACAGGCTGGCGAAGGTCAAGAAGGCCGACCTTGTGAGCGAGGCCGAACGGCTGGTTGCCGGCACCGGCTGGATGCCGGCGATCTTTGCGAGCACCGGGACAGAAGCGGTGGCGTCGGAGGACGCCACCGAACCGGCCAGCACCGCGAGGGTGCGGCAGGCCGAGACCGAAGGCGCGGCGCTGGCTGCGTGAGGCGACGAAGCGCCCCGGTTCGTCACCGGGGCGCTTCGTGTTCTTGTCTTGATGCAGCCGCGTACAGCGGCTGCCCGAAACCGGCGCCCCGCCGCAGCAGGCGAGGCGCCAGCGTGCGCTGCACTTCGCCGCGCCCGGTTGTGCTCCATGCGCGCCGTCCCCGACGCTGGTGACACTTCGTCCCACCCGTCACGAACGATCATCGAGCATCACCGACGCCGGCCGGCCCTGCAATGGAGCTTCCACACCGCGCCTTCGTTTCATCGCCGCAAGCTGCAACAGGGGGCGCTCTCGCCTGTCGTTGCGCGTCTGTCCTTGCCCGCATCAGCGTGCGAACCGCGCCGCCGCCGTCATTCCGCGCCGTGCCGAGTCAGCCATGCTCCTTTCGGGGCAGGTCGGCCCCTGCGTCCTTTGAGTGTTGTGCATCCTGGCAGGGGTGCGGCTTGCGCCTCGGGCTTCACGGCTGCAACCGTCCGGCGCAAACAATTTCCCCTGCGCTGCGCGCATTCCTCGCGGAGCAAATTCTTTGCGCCTCCCGGTCCTCCACGTTCGTTCCGGCCGCTGCGCGATGCAGCCAGCCCGACCCCTGCCTGACGGATCACAACAAGGACGCGATGGGCGCGACCTTGCCAACCCGAAAGGAGAATTCATCATGGCTAACATCGGCACTTTCACCGCGCAGAACGACGGCTTCACCGGCACGGTTCGCACCCTGACACTTAACGTCAAGGTCCGTCTGGTGCGCAACGACAAGACCAGCGAGAACGCCCCTGACTACCGCATCCAGGCGGCCGGTGGATACGACATCGGCGCGGCGTGGAAGAAGACCAGCCAGGCCGACCGGCCCTACCTGTCGGTGACGCTCGACGATCCCTCGTTCCCGGCGACGATCTACGCTCGTCTGATCGAGGGTGAGGACGGCACTCACACGCTGATCTGGTCGCGCAGCAAGGGCGACTGAACGCCCGCGCGGCGCCCCGCCTGCTGTGGCGGGGCGCCTCCTTCGCTACGATTTGCGCGCCGCCAGGCGCCGTTCCGTTTCGGCCATCAGTTCGGCCGAACTGCATCCAAGAGCCTTAGCTATACGCAGGATCAGTGCGAGTGTCGGCATGTGCTCGCCACGCTCGACTTTGCCCAAGTGCGAACGCTCGACACCAGACAGATCGGCCAGCGTCTCCTGTGCCACGCCCTGTTCTGTGCGTCGCGCCCGCACCACTGCACCGAATGCCAGCGCCGGGCCTGCCTCGAAGGTCGTGGCGCCGGTCGGTCGGCCGCGTTGGATTGGACGCCTCTGCATCCACAGAAGCGTCAAACTGCGGCACAATAAAAACCACGTTAAAGATAACTCATAAAGACGCTTTGCCTTACCATAGGAGCATCTTTCGCTAGTGCCGTATCTGCGGTTTTACGTGGATACGCAATGGCGCAAAGCCGCTTCCGTGCTTTCGTGGCAGGTAACAAAGCCGTAAACGTGCCTTCGTTATCTTTCGCAAATCCGGCACGCAGGATTCGAGGTTTTCTGTAGTACCTCAAATCAGGTTCTGCGTTTCGGCGGTGTCTGGCACGGCGCACTCTGTCCATGTCGATCTAGGTCCAGACTGCGGCGGCAATAGTCAGCACTGATGCACCAGCATGGTGCCAACGAGACTGAAACAGTCCGAATCGGCGCTGCCGCGTGCGGCATCGTGTCCGGTGCTGCGCGCCAATAAAGACAAGCTGATGAAGCCGTAGCTCTTTCGCTACTTCGTCTATGGCGACGAGTCCTGCTGCCCGACAGGAGGTCGCATCATGGTTCAGTTCGCCGCGGATCATTGGCATCCCTGCGCCGCGTATCTGTACATCCTGCACCTGGACGGTCCCGCACTCGCTTGGGAGTACCTGCGGCGCCATCCCGACTACCGGCGCGACTGGCTGCGCCGTCGCCGCGATCCCGACGCAGCGCAGGCTTGGGGCTTGCGCCTGCTGGAAGATCCTGGACTGGATGCGCGCGAGGCGCATCCGGCGTGGTTCCCGGACCACGATTCGGTGGTGCAGCTCTATCCCGACGCCGATCCGCCGCCCGATGCTGAACGCTTTGCGTTCTGGCGTCTCTCTGGCCGTAAGCACCTGGTTCACGATGGCAGGCGATTGGTGCTGTTGCTGCGCAGTGTGGGTCACTCGCTGCGGGCGGCGCTGGCGCCCGGCATGATCGAAGGCGTGCCGTACGTCTGCGCCTTGCGTGCTTCGCGCAAGTCCTGTTCGGGTCGCTGCGCGCTGATGCACGAACTGACCGAGCTGGCCGCCAGCGCGCCGATGGCGCTGGCTCAGCCGCGCCCGACATCGACAGCACTGCTGGAACTGCACACTTTGCAAGCCCTTGATGGCGCGCTTGCCGGCGCATCGTTGCGCGCCGTGGCGCAGGTGCTGTTCGGCGTGGCGGCTGTTGCCGGTGACTGGCACGCCGACGGCGCACTGCGTGCCCGCGTGCGCCGGCTGATCCGGCGCGGGCGCGGCCTGATGGGCGGCGGCTACCGCCAGCTCGCGCAGCTTCCCGCGGCGGGGCGGGGACGTTTCGCACCCATCGCAGAACGTCCCTGATCGCAGCGCCGATCTTTTCCGAGATTGCCTCCACCCGGCCGGAACCCTGCGGCCGCCGATGCAGACCGATGGAGGTTCACACGATGAGACCGGCACCGCTGCGGCCGCCTGCCGCGCCCGCAGACAAGCAGCAGCCCGCCCAGCCTTCGCGCTACCTGACCAACGATGAAGCCGCCGACTACCTGCGCCTGTCACCGCGCACTCTGGAGAAGCAGCGCGTCATTGGCGGCGGGCCGCGTTTTCGCAAGTTCGGCCGGCGTGTGATGTACGCGATGAGCGACTTGGATGCCTGGGCCGATGCGCGCAGCTTCGAGGCGACCTCCGATCCCGAGTATGCCAACGGACATGCCGGCGACAGCCGCAATGACCGTTGATGCGCACCACGCCGGTTGTTTCGGCCGTGTCCAGCCCGGAGAAAGAACGCGAACAGCTCGACCTGTTCCGTGCGCTGCCGGGAGACATGGCGCCGCGCGACGCTCAGGACTTGATGGCGTATCCGTTCTTTTCGCTGGCGAAGTCGCACCGTACGGTGCCGATCGACTTCCGCTCCGGCGGTGTGACCGTGCGGGTGGAGGGCACACACGAGCATGGCATTGCCACGATTTGGGACGCCGATGTGCTGATATGGGCTGCCAGCCAGATCGTGGAGGCCCGCGACGCCGGCATCATGCCGTCGCGTCGTATGCAGGCCACCCCCTACGAAATCCTGCGCTTCATCGGCCGTGGCACGTCGCTGCGCGACTACCTGCGTCTGAAAGCGGCGCTGGATCGCCTGCAATCGACCACCGTAGCGACCTCCATCCGGGAGCGCACCGGCCGGCGCCTGCACCGCTTCTCGTGGATCAACGAGTGGAAGGAGTGCGCCGACGCCCGCGGCCAGCCGCTGGGCCTGGAACTGATCCTGCCCGACTGGTTCTATGCCGGCGTGCTGGACGAAGCACTGGTGCTGACCATCGACCCGGCTTACTTCAAGCTCACTGGCGGCATCGAACGCTGGCTGTACCGCCTGGTGCGCAAGCACGGCGGCCGTCAGCGCAATGGCTGGCAGTTCGATTTCCGCTACCTGCACCGCAAGTCGGGCAGCCTCGCCAAGCCCTACGACTTCGCCTGCGACCTGCGCGCGCTGGTCGCGCGACAATCGCTGCCCGGCTATGTGCTGTCCATCGAGCGCAGGCCGCGCGAACCGGAGATCCTGGTGTTTCGTCCCGTGCCGTTCGCGGCACGGGGATAACGGCTGGAAAAGCTGTCAATGGCATCGTGCTATCGAGCGTGGGCAGACTCGTGCTATCGGGCGTGTCCGTATCGTGCTATCAGGCGTGCGGATTGCGTCCAAGTTCAACGGCGGCGGGGATTTTCGGTTGCTCTAACTCTGCTAACTCCAAACCACTAACTGATTACAGAGACGCCGCCTCGCGGTGGATAACTGCCGCACCGCTGCCGTACGCGGGAGCTGCGCCGTGATCGTCGCGCTGCTGAACCAGAAGGGTGGCGTGGGCAAGACCACGCTCGCCACGCACATCGCCGGCGAACTGGCGCTGCGTGGTCAGCAGGTGATCCTGCTCGATGCCGACCCGCAGGGTTCCTCACTCGATTGGACACAGCGGCGCAGTCAGCAGGGCTTGCCGCACCTGTTCAGCACTGTGGGTCTTGCGCGGGAGACGCTGCACCAGGAGGCGCCGGACCTCGCGCGGCGTTGCGATCACATCGTCATCGACGGCCCGCCACGCATCGCGGCTCTGGCGCGCTCGGCGCTGCTCGCGGCGGATCGTGTGTTGATCCCGGTGCAGCCAAGTCCCTACGATTTGTGGGCCAGCGCCGAGATGGTGACGCTGATCCGCGAGGCGCAGGTGTTTCGGCCGGCGCTGCGCGCGGCCTTCGTCATCAATCGGCGCGTCCCGCGTACCGTCATAGGCCGTGAAGCGCGCGGCGCGCTTGCCGAACAGCCGTTGCCGGCGCTGCATACGGAAGTGCGCCAGCGCATCGTGTTCGCCGATAGCGTGGCGGCCGGCCGGCTCGCCCGCGAAACCCTCCCGGACGGTAGCGCGGCGCGTGAAGTGGCGGCACTCACCGACGAGTTGCTGCGGTGGGTGCCGTGAACGGTGCACGCAGCAAACGGATCGCCATTGGCGCGCGTCCGCCTGCCAACCCACAGGCCGAGGCATGGATACGGCAGGGCGATGCCGATGCCGTCCAGAAGGCCGATCTGTACACCGCGCGCCTGACGCTCGATGTGACACCGGCCATGCGCGCCCGCATCAAGGTATCGGCATTCACGCGCGGCGTGACCGTGGCCGAACTGCTGCGCGCGCTGCTGGAACGCGAGTTTCCGGAGCACAGCCCATGAGCGCGACAGCATCCACTGCGTCCCCTCGCTCGCGCTGGCGCGCTCGCCTCGTATTGGCGGCGCTCTCGGCCTGCGGCCTCGCGGCGATTACCTGGGCCGCCGTTGGGCGACCGGCTGTGCGTCTGGTCTACAACCCTTCCGACAGCGTGCCGGTCGGCTGGTATCGCATTACTCCGGCACCTGCCCGACCCGATGCGTTGCCGGTTGGCAGCATCGTACTCGCCACGTTGCCGGCAGACGCTGCTGCGCTGGCTGCGCAGCGCGGCTACCTGCCGGCGCACGTTCCGCTGCTCAAGCGTGTGGGTGCTGTTGCGCCTCAATATGTATGCGTCGTCGGCAACGTACTGCGCATCGACGGCACGCCGGCTGCCGAACTGCTGCGCGCCGACCGATGGGGCAGGCCGCTGCCGTCCTGGTCGCAGTGTCGCCAGCTCGCCGATGGCGAACTGTTCCTGCTCAGTGCGACCAACCCTGCTTCCTTCGACAGCCGCTACTTCGGCCCAGTGCGTACGGCGGCAGTGATTGGCATTGCGCAGCCGTTGCGCCCGGAGCTGCGGCGATGACGGCGTACCGATGCTGCGGGTTGGCGGTGGAGTCCCGAGCCGGAGCGCAGGGCAAGATAAAAGGTCGCGGCACTCTGCCCCGCGAAAATCCAGTCTGCACAATGGGGTTGCGCGGCACGCGCCGGAGAGGGGCGGCGTGCCGCGAACGTGCGCGACGCACTGCCAGCGCGGGCGAAGCCGCGTACGTCGCGCGCTGGATCGTGATAACCGCCGATGGAGCAGTCTCATGAGTCGCCAACACGACGACCGCTTCCGTGTCCGGCCGGGTGCGCCAAAGCAGCGCGGCGATCCGTTCATCAACAAGGTGTTGCGCGAGACCAGCAAGGCCGGTGCGAAGTCTGGAAAGGCAGGCCGGCGGCCCGGCGCCAGGCTGGGGCGGGGGCACGTCGCAGCACGCTTCGCTGGGCGCTCGCTGACCGCCGGCGCGCGGCGCGTGACGATCAAGACCAGGCTGGTAAATCTCGCGCAGGCTGGGCCGCGCTCGATTGCCGCGCACCTGCGCTACATCGAACGCGAGGGTGTAGATCGCAAGGGCGGACCAGGCCGCGCCTACGGGCCGACGAGCGATGGCGCTGACCTCGAATCGTTCAGGGAGCGCAGTGCGGAAGACCGTCACCAGTTCCGATTCATCGTTTCCCCGGAGGATGCCGCGGATATCGACGACCTGCGCACCTACACGCGACACCTGATGGCACGCATGGAAGCCGACCTGGGAACCCGGTTGGAATGGGTGGCCGTCGATCACTGGAACACGGATAACCCGCATACCCACGTCGTCCTGCGCGGCAAAGATGACGCCGGCAAAGACCTCATCATCGCCCGTGACTACATCGCGGATGGGATGCGTCACCGGGCTTCGGAACTGGCGACCGAATGGCTCGGGCCGCGCACCCAATTGGAGATCCAGCGCGCCATGCGGCGCGAGGTCGATCAAGAGCGGTGGACGGGGTTGGATCGCACCTTGCAGCGCGAAATTGGCGAGGACGGCCTGTTGCGGGTCGAACGCTTCGCGGACCCTCCATTGGCGCGGCAGCGGCAAGTGCTGATAGGTCGCCTGCAACGCTTGCAGCGCATGGGCTTGGCAACCGAGCGGCAAACCGGCGTGTGGACGGTCCATGCCGAGGCCGAATCCTCACTACGGGCGATGGGCGAGCGGGGCGACATCATCCGCACCATGCAACGAGCCATGAGCGGTCAGCAGAGGGAACTGGTCGTGTTCCAGCCCGGCGGCGACGGCCGCGCCATCGTCGGTCGCGTAGCCGGCAAGGGGCTGGCTGACGAGCTGCACGACAAAGGCTACCTGGTCATCGACGGGAGCGACGGCAAGGCGCACTACGTTGCGCTGCCGCCGCGGGCCGAACTGGAGCAGTATCCGACTGGCGCCGTGGTGGAGGTAAGAGGCTCGGCTGACGTGCGCGTGGCCGACCGGAACATCGCCGCGCTGGCCGTTAATGGCGTGTACCGAACCGACCAGCACCTTGCCCTGGCCCAAGGTCAGGCCGTGCCCGGCCGTGATCCGCGCGAGCTGGTAGCTGCCCATGTGCGGCGGCTGGAAGCCTTGCGGCGGGCAGGTATCGTGGAGCGCGTGAACGAGGGTGTGTGGCGCGTGCCCGACGACCTGACCGAACGGGGCCGCCAATACGACACCCAACGCCTGGGCGGGGGGTTGGTGGTAGAGCTGAAATCGCACTTGCCCCTTGAGCGGCAGGCTCGCGTAATCGGAGCCACATGGCTCGACCAGCAGTTGATCGGTGGTGGCAGAGGGCTGGGCGATTTGGGGTTCGGTGGCGAGGTAAAGGGTGCGCTACGTCAGCGCGCGGACTTCCTGGCCGAACAGGGACTGGCCGAGAAACGGGGCCAGCGCACGGTCCTGGCGCGCAACCTGTTGGCAACGCTGCGCGGACGGGAAGTGGCAAAGGTCGCGCAGGACATAGCAGCCGAAACCGGCCTGGAGCATCGGCCAGTGACCGATGGGCAGTGCGTCGCCGGCATCTACCGTCGCAGCGTCGCGCTTGTCAGTGGACGTTACGCGATGCTTGATGATGGCAAGGGGTTCAGCCTCGTACCGTGGAGGCCGGTAATCGAACAGCGTCTTGGACAGCCGATGATAGCGACGATTCGAGGGGGTAGCGTCTCGTGGGATATGGGTCGCCCGCGTGGACCATCAGTCGGCTGATGGCGGTGACCGGCAGGGCCGTGCCTGAGCTTCGCGTTTCCGCATTCAATACTGCTGCACGATCAGCACAACCGAAACCTCCGACTCGCCGGGATTGCCGACGGAGACTATGATCTCGCCCGCTTCTTCCGGCGACCAGTCACAGAACGGATTAACGCGCTGTTCTGCGCAGGTCAGTTGCGTTCCAGTCCGCACGTCGATGATGCAGAGGGACAGGTTCGTATCCACTCCCCCTTCCGCGTAGGCGTATATCTTGAGCTTCGCGCGGACGGTGCCGCATACCAGCAGGGAGGATTTCGCGCCGATGGTCAGCGGTCGGTTCAGCGATGGCCTGAAACTCTCCGGGCGGCACGTATCGCGTGTGGCCGATGGATCTGCTGCCTGCCGCTCGATCAGCGCGGCAATATCGTCTATCGCAACAAAGGGTACGCCACGTTCGGCAAACAGGCGGGAGAGCGATGGCCCCGTCAGGCCGCTCAAATTCGAGAACGGCCCCCTTCGCCCACCTTCCAATTCGGCGATCCTCGCCAACAGTTCGTCGTTGCCGGCAGCGAGCTGCCGCGCTTCCTCGAACATCGTGGTGGACGTCAGAATGTTCGTGTCGCCCACCAGCACATCAAAGGGCTTGCGGGCGGCCGCTGCGCGTGCCATTTCCAGCGCATCGCCCGCGTCGCGGGCGCGCGCAAAGTCGGCCCCCGCCTGCCGCATTTGCGGGAGCGATAGAGCTTCGTTCCGCAAGGCATCCGTCTTCGGTGTCGTGGTGCAGGCGCCCGCCAGCAACAGCACCAGGATGCCCAGCATCGTGCAATGGCCGCGCATGTGGTATCAAAACCCTCCTGTAACCGAAATTGTTAGCTGTCTTCACGGCTGCGCACGTCCCGAAAACCCCTCGGTTCCGCTACGCTGTGCCCGTCGTCCTTCAGCGATATTCTCGCGGAAAATTGTGGCAGGAAAAGCATGGGAACGGAAACGGCCGGCATGGCCCGAGAGCTGACGGTGCTCGTCGTCGAGGACGACCGCGCCCTGGCGGGCCGGGTCTCCGACGCCATCGGGCAGCTTGGCTGGCGACCTCTGCACGTGGAGACCGCGCAGGCGGCGCGCGAGCTGCTGACGCGCCAATCCATCGACCTGATCTACCTCGACCGTATGCTGGCAGATGGCGAGGACGGCCTGAACCTGCTGGCCTGGTTCCGGGACATCGAGGGTGCGGCGCCCGGCACGCTGGTCGCGAGCAGCTTGTCCGACGCCGAAGATCATATCTACGGCCTCGACCAAGGCGCCGATGACTATATCGACAAACCCTTCGACCCGGACGAACTCAAGGCCAGGCTGCGTGCCCTGGTCCGCCGCGTGTCACCCGTGCGCACGCCACCGTCGGTGGTCGTGTGGGGTCGGCTCGAACTGCGCAGGGACAGTCAGGTGGCGCTTTGGGCTGGGCGCCGGCTCGAACTGATGCCGCTCTGGTTCAAGTTGCTGCTGGTTCTGACTGAGCATCGGGGTGAGTGGGTGAGCCGGCCGGCCTTGTGGCGCCTGGTCTGGCCGGAGCAGGCCCGCGTGGCTCCGCGCGATTACGTCATCAATGTTGCAGTTTCCAATCTGCGCAAGGCGCTCGCGGCCTGCGAAGACGGGCCGCGCGTGGAGACGGGTCCGCGCCTCGGCTATCGGCTCGTGATGCCGGAATGAATGCAGCGGTGCCAGCAGCCGTGCGGCAACCGCTGCTGCGGCGGGTGTTGATCGTCAATCTGCTGCTGACGCTGCTGCTCTATGTCGTACTTGTCGCGGCGGCCCTGTTCACTCTGACGCAGGCGGCTGAGCGAGTGGCGCGCGCGGACATCGCCGCGGAGCTGCGTGTGCTGGCCCGGCGCGCGGAAGACCTGAAGGTGGTGGCCTTCGTCAACGCGATCGACTACCGCATCGAGATCGAGCCAGGCGATGCTCCCACGCAGAGCCTTTACCTGATCCTGCATCATGATGGCTCCAAGGTCGCCGGCAACCTGGCGCACTGGCCGCAAGGCCTTCCCGTCGTGGAAGGGCGGCTGCGCTTCGATGGCGCGCAGGCTGGTGCTGGCGCCGGTCGCGTCGTTGCGGAGGCGACGCGGCTGGATGGTGACTTCCTGCTGCTCGTCGGGCGCCGCCTGGAACTGGTGGATGCGATGCTGCGCCGGTTCCTGCCGACGGCGACGGTGCTGCTCGTTGGCTTCCTCGCCCTGGCATCGCTGCTCACGCTCAATACTGCACGGCAGTTCCGCCGCCGCATAGCCGCTACCAACGCCGTGTTCGAGTCGCTGCGTCGCGGTGATCTGAAACAGCGCATCGAGCCAAGTATCGTCCAGGGCGGCGATGAGCTCGCGGAGCTGGCGGGCAACATCAACGCGGCCCTCATGGAAAACGAACGGCTGGTGAAGGGGCTGGATGCCTTCAGCCAGACGGCAGCCCATGAGCTGAACCGCGAGCTTTCATATCTGCGCGACGAGGCGCGGGCGAACGACGCGCCCCGGTTCGCCGGCGCTGCGGAGCGACTGATCGGTTTGCTGAGGGAGATTCTGACGCTGGCGAAGGTGGGCGGCAGTTCGGGCTTCGAGAGCCGGGCGCTCGACCCAGAGGCATTCGTCACGGCCGCGGCTGAACTCTATCGCGACGCCGCGTTGCCCGGCGGCGTTGAACTGATCGTGGATACATCCAGTGTTGCCGGCGCCAGGGTACACGGTGTCGAGGAACATCTACGCGGCGCGGTGATGAACCTGATCGAGAATGCCTTGAAGCACTCGCCGCCAGGTAGCACGGTCAGCGTGCTCGTGCGGGCGGAGGAACAGGCGGTGACGATCTCAGTACGGGATCAAGGGCCGGGGGCGTCGAGCGAGGATCTGACGGCGTTGATCGCGGCCGGTTCGCAGGGGCCGGCGGCGGGGCACGGGTTCGGACTGCGCTTCGTGCAGGCCGTGGCGATCCGCTACGGCGCCAGAATCCATCTGCGCAATACGCATCCGGGGTTCGAGGTGACACTGCGCTTTCCACGCGCCGACGTCCCGACACCGGCAGCCTGACGTAGAGGGTGATCTGTGGAATCAACCGGAATCAGTCCTGTCGTGAGCAGCGACAAGCGGTACGTCGAGATCGAGCTGGATAGGCCGACGCTGGCGCTTGTCGTGGCGAATCTTCAGCACTTCGCCGATCATTACGACGATCCTGGATTCATGGACAGGGCCGCCGTATTTGTCGCGAAACCGGACATCGAGGACATCGCAGGAAAGCTCCGGTCCCTCACCGATACCGCCCAGGATATCGTGCGAATACGCCTGGACTGGGAGGACTGGTACAAGTATGTGCAGTCAGTCTACTACGCGGGATATGTGGCCTTGGACCGGCACAGCGGGTGCGTGCTGGAAAGGCTGTACGACCTATGCTCCGACATGGAAGACAAGGGCCTTGCGCCGCGAGGCCCTTCAAGTGTCTCGTGAGGGTGTGCGTACGCCTGCGCAACGACACTGCCCTGCGATCAGGGCTTCTCTAACGGCAATTGTTACTCGCTCTCGTCGGCGGCAGGCGATAGATTTGGTCCTGGTTTGCGCACGCGCAAGGAGCAGGTGAATGAATCCGTTTCACTGGACACGCGGCGCGCTGTGCGCCTCACTGCTGACGGTTGCTGGCGCCGGCCATGCGCAATCCTACTATGGCCTTGGTACGGCGCCGGATGAGCTGGCCTCGTATGGTTATGCCTATGGGGTTCAGATCCTCGACGATGAGACCGCCATCTACTATCTGGCCGAGTACGATCCGCAGCCCACCAATCCGAATCCGCCGGAGGCCGCGATCATCGCGTTACACAAGGGCAACGACAACAGGGCGTTCATTGCCGTCGAACCGGCTCCCGCCACGGACGCGAACGGAGCGGCGGTTCCCGGTCGCCGGATCGCCGCCGCCGAGACGGACCGCTTCAACCGGATCATTTATCCTGCTGTGGCGCGCGCCCATCCGCCGTTTGCCCGCACAAAAAGCCTGGATCATTTCATCTACGCCAGGGGCCGGCACTTCCAGCCCACGCGCTTCTTCCGGGAGCGCCAGGAACTGAGCCGCACCACCCATGAAGAACCGTTGCTGGTACTGCTTTGGGAGCGCGCTGTCGCCGACCAGCCGTTCGCACCGCATCCCCGACTGCTGGCCGGGGTTCCGGCCGACTGGTTGACCAACACGATCGCTGAGGCGATGCGCGATCGCGCGCCACTCACGGCCGTCGCGGCTCGCCGTACCGCTCCACCGGCGACGCCTGCTGCGGCACCCGTCGTATCCGCCAGCCGCAGCCGTGCCACCGGCAGGGCGGCCAATCCACGCACGGATATCTACGTCGATCTTGCGCACTACTCGCCGCAGAGCCTGCACAGCGAAGCGGTGGCAGGGTCGCGCAACAACGGGATTGTCGTGGTCGCGTTCACGGACGAGACCGCCGCGCGCGAGATGCAGCGCGTCGCCGCCAATTACATCCGGGCCGGTGCACTGATCCGCTCGGTCATGCGTGCGGCGCCGATGGATGGGATGAACTTCGACATCTACTACAACGGGGCTTCGCTGTTCCAGCCGGCACGCAGTCCTGCCCGGCCTGTCGGCTCGTTCGAGTCGGCACTGAGACCCATTGTCGAATTGCAGTCGGTCGATATGCGCATGGCGGAGAAGCTGAAGGAGATTGAGGATCTGGAGCGGAAGGTCGAGGCGATGGACCGGGCCTTCGAGTTGGGTGGCGATCCTGATATCAACAAGTGACGTGAGTTCGCTGCCGCCAATCCTGGCCGCCACGGATGCGCTGTTGGCCGATGAACCGCCGGTCTGGGTGCCGCTGTGCACGCCGAACTTTGCTGTTTGCCGATACGCTTTCCATCCGCCCGGCTATAGAGAGATCGAGCCCAACCCCGAGCCTCGCCGCAATCCCGCACCACTTCCGGTCGGCGAGGAGCAGGGCGATCTTGCCAAGCTCGCCAGAGCGATGTGGAATGCCGGGATCAGCTTCCGGCCCGACCCGAATCGTCCGCGCGATCGTGGCTTTCGCATTGTCCGCTGGTTCAGGGAAACGGGCGATCTGGTTCTCAAGAACGAACCTGTCGCCGTGGTGGATGCGTCGCGCGCGCGAGGCAACTCCGTGTTGCGCGGACTCGACCTGCCCGATCCGGTCATCTACGCGCCGGAGTCGGGCAAGCTGGTCTGGCGGCATCCTTCTACCGAGCCTCACCTGCTATTCGGGCTGATCCAGAGCACCAACGAGCTGATCCACGCGAACCTGCGGCACCCCATGCGCAGCGATCTCGTACCCATGATCGACGCCATCATCGCGCGCCTGGGGCAACGGACTGTGGTGTGGCGCCGCAAGCTGGGTCTTTACGACAAGGCAGGAACGGAATACCTCAAGAATGTGGGAACGCTCGGCCAGGAGAAGGGCCTGCGGTTAATGCGCAGTCCACAGTTGGCGTCACGGTGTCACGGCGTCGGGGATTGTCCCTCGCCCGAACAGCTCGCGCCCGGATGGGGCAAGGCCACGGTATCCGAGCAACGGGAACTGCTCAAGGTGTATGCGGAGCCGGCTCGGGGGCGTTATGACAGGGCGTGGAAGTCGGTGGTGGACGAACTGCGTAAATCGCGGCCGGATGTGGCGCAGATGGGCTTTGCTTTTGCACTGTCGCCCTGATGCGTGTTTCGCGTGATGGGTCACGCGAAACACGGATACGACGATCCAATCAGTTCCGGCAGGCGTCGGCCGCGATGGACTCCACGGGAGCCGCATTGAGGTGATCGCCGCGCCAGCGGGTGTTCGCTCGTTCCATGAGCGCCGTATGGTTCTCTAGCGTTCTCGTCAGCTCTGCCGGCGAGTAACGCGGCGTCAGCACCCGATCCAGGCAGCGGCACCACGTCGTATTGCGGTGGCCGCCGTTGTTGTGGTCGTACGTTTCGCAGGCTTCACCTATGGTGGCTGGCGCGTCACCGCGACCGGCAAGCGTTTCAGGCGCGCGCTCGGCCTGGAGTGTGCGCAAGCCGTCGCCCAGTCGTCGCAGGTTCTCCATGAACTGGACGACCGCCCCCGATTGGCACGGTTGCGAAAAGAACTTCTGCATGTCGTCGCGCAACGTGTTCTTGACACGCTGAACTTCCATGCCTGCCGCCAGAGCGCCGCCGATGTTGCCCAGTGCCGTAGTCAGCCCCACTTCGTCCGGGTTGATCGTCAACACATCGGCACGCCCCGCGCCCCAGCTCTCGAAAGCACGAACGTAGTCGCGGTGGATGTAGACCTCCTCGACCTTGCCCGGAGTCCGGCCGGTGTCGTTGAAGTTGTACCAGGTAGTGGTCCGTTTCACCGAGCCCGCCGGCAGCAGTGCCCGGCATGTATCGCCGTAGGTGGCCACCGCGTGGAAATAGATGCGTCCAAACACCCAGTCGCGGCGCGCGTCGGGATAGTAGCCGTCGTAGACCCGGCGCAACTCGCGGCCCATCGAGAACGCCGACCAGTAGCTGGGCGACTGGTAGGTGAGTCGGGCGGCCGCGTATCGTGCGGGCTTGATCCACTCCCGATCTTCCATCGCTTTGCGGGACGCGCGGACCCACATGACTTGCTCGGCATCGCGCGCCGCCTGCTCGCTGGCTCGGGCCGCCACTCGCGCACCGGCCGCATTCTGCGCGGACTGGATGGCGGCGACGGTGTTGAGGTCGGAGTGGCGTGTCTGACTGGACCAGTTGAACGGTCCGGTCGGGCTGCGCCGTTCCCCGGTCCAGTGCTCGACGGCGACAGGAACATCCACTGCATGTTCGAGTACCGGATGCCGGCGGACCTCGTTGTGCACGTATGAACTGTCAGGCTGGTGGGCTATCTTCGTTCCGGCAGCGTAGTGACGCACTTCGACTGTGACGTGCAACGCCCCGCTGTCGCGGATATTCGGCGCAACCAGTTGCTGGAATCGCTGCCGGGTTCGTTCGCCTGTGGAATCGAGCACGGGCTCGTCCGGCCGCAGCGAGCGCACCAGCGCGAACCAGTACCGCTCACCGCGCTCGGCGATGAGATGCAGTTGCGCGCCATCGGTCTCGCGCAGGAAACGCGCGTCGCGGTAGCCATGATCGAGCAGCGTCGGCGTGACCGAACGGCCACCGGCATTGCCGGCGCTTGCCACCGCGACGGGCGCAGTGGAGCCATAGAGAGGATGGTTGGAGGCGATGGGGACTGCCACCAGATAGCGGACTCCCGGACGCGGACGTGTCGGCAGTAGTTCCTGCTGCACCATCTCGCGCAGTACGCGGGTTCCGGCCTCATACAGTGCCTCACCGCGACCACGCACCGCCATGCCCTGGCCCGCCGCCACGATGTATCCCGTCTGTTCGACGTAAACCGTGCCGCCCTGTTCGGCGAACGTGACGGAAAGCAGGACACAGGCCGGCGCAGCGGGATAAGCCTGGGCAGGAATGGCGATCCGGCGCACCGGCGATTTGGCAAGCGACGTCCGACCATCGAACAGAACCTGCGGAGGGCTGGGAAGCTGACGGACACGTTCGAGTCCGCCGATCACTGCCTGATCGCTGCAACGCTCGCTGCCCGGCACCTGGGCGGTGGCGGGACGGGTAAACATAACAAGCAGCAGTGCGATTCCAAGCAGGTTTCCGATCCGACACGGCATGGTTCCCCTCCGAGCCGGCGTCCAGGAACATGCCGGCCAAACGACTATGAACAGGCGGCCGCGCTTCTTAGCCAGCACGCTACCCGCCTTCATTTCATAAATCGACATCCGCCAGGTCTGATTCCGCGCCACTGAGGGCGCGCAACTTGCCGAAACCACCCCTGCCAGCAATCTCACGCTGCGCCAATTTTTTGCTGAAGCGTTGATCCTTGTAGGGCTTGCAGACCTTGCAGCCGGCCCTTGAGCTTGCGGGCCTATGGCGCTTGTGGTGCATATAAAAATCCTTTGCTGTTAGGTCATTTAACCAGCGCTGCGATTTCTTCCAGCGTCCAGACGTGATCCGAGACACCAGCAGCCATTGCCGGGGTTATGCGCAGGGTCTTATGAAGACGGCCAAAATTGTAATACATGAAATGCAGGCCCCGGTCTCTCCTAACGGGAATTATTACGGCGCGTTGCCTTCCGCAGCCTAACCGCAATTGTTACTCGCCCTCCGCCGGCAGGGCGCTCTACGCTGGAAATCACCGACCACGTAGCGAGCGTCACATCCTGCCGACGTACACGATCCATGAGTGGACCCCGCCCAAAACGCCGCCCTCCCTTTACCGTACTGCCCCGGCATCGGCGCAGTGATGTGGTCATTCGCCTCAAGGGCAAGCTGCGGCGTGATGCGGTGATGTACGGCGGCCGATTCACGAGCTGGCACGTTCTGCCCGATCCGGAAGTCTCCTGCCAGTGGTTCGATTTCCACTTTCCGGGGTCGGATCGCTTCACTTTCTGGAACGCGGCGATGATTACGGCGCGGCAGGCTTTCCTGGACGCGGTATGCAGGCAGGCGTCTGCTACTGGTTGGCCGGAAGCGCAGATCATTCGCGACGCGCCACCCGTCGTTCATGAGTCATTCCGCGTGGACCGCCGTTACGAGAGCGGTGTTGGCCTGCACATCGTCAGCGACATTGAGCGGATTGATCGCGCCGGTATCGAAGCTGCCATTGATCGCTTCTTCGCGGTTGGCGAGACCGACTGGCAGTCGCCACTGCCGGTGCCGCGCGATCGCTTGCCGATAGCGGGGAATTCCGTCGTGCAGATGCTGACTGTCAGATGAGCCTGCGTTACGTCATGCGATGGGTGGAAATCGGTATGTGCTGTGCCGCCATGCTGGGCTGCGCTTCGCAACCGATGCCGCAGGAAGCCGCGACAACCTGCGGTGGACTGCCACCACCGTTCAAACCGCCGTTCGTCTGCCCCATCGAAAAGGACGCTCGACAACGAGGCACGGACCAGCGAGAGGCCCAGTGCTTCGACATCGCACTTGAGCCGGGGGAGTGGGGCGGCCTGCGAGTCCCGCGCCAGATCGTGTGTCCACCATTCAGATCGAGATGAGGAGATGAACGTGCTTGTGTTGAAAAAATCAATTCGGGTACTGAGCGTACTGTCTGCAATGTCGCTCGGTGCATGTGGTGGCAGCAACGATTCCGACAATCCTTCGCCAACGCCTCCAACGCCACCGCCGGCGGCCACCTACACGGTCGGCGGCTCGCTGTCCGGTCTGGCAGGCGGGTCGATCGGCCTGCGGTTGAACAGCGCAAGCGACCTGTCACTCTCCGTGAACGGTGCATTCACATTCGCTGGCGTGCAATCCTCAGGATTCGCCTATACGGTGACGGTCACAACGCAGCCTGCGGGGCAGACCTGCACGGTGGCGAACGGTTCGGGGGCGGTTGGTTCGGCAAACGTCACCAGCATTGCCGTCTCCTGTGAGGCCGTGCCGCCTCCCGCGGCAGCCTTCAATCGCCGCGTGCGCAGTATGCGATACGACTTCGACAACAACGGCGTATTCGAGGGCGCGGAAACCTATAGCTACGACAGCACAGGCAAGGTGATCGGCTCGACCTGGACTTACATTGATGATGGCGTAACCGACGCCGATCTGGTCAGCTTCGACCTTCGCAGCAGTATCGGTGCCGGCGGCAATGAGACGGGCATGTTCAGCTACGATGTGGATGGACGGTTGGAGCGATGGACCACACAGGCTACGGCCGCGCGTTCCGAGCTGAACTTCCGCTGGCGCACCAACGGCACGCTGGATACCGCGACATTCGACGATTTCAGTGGTTCGGGTGCTCTCGTGTCGCGGCTGAACTTTGCCACCACGTATGCAGATGGCCGGCTCGCCTCGTGGGAGGCTACGTTGCCGGATACGCCGATATTCTCGCAGGAGCTGGCGCTGATTCATGGCGGCGGCGGTGTGCTGGAGTCGGATACCCTGACCACGACTCCCGGCGGTACGCAGGAGCGACGTGAGCTGACCTGGGCCGGCGGTCGGCTCAGCGAGATCCGTACCTTCAATCCGAGCGCGCCCACGGCATCGCTCGCCATTACCAGTTTCGAGTTCACCGGCGGCCGACCCAGCAGGCGGCTTCACATCGGGCAGAGCCAGACGTATTCGTGGAACTACGCCTACGACGCGAGCGGTCTGCTGGAACACAAGCGCGTGGACCTGAATGACGACGGCAGCATCGAGGCAGCCGTGGCGATCGAGTGGGAGGAAGGGCTTTGTGCCCTCGTGACCTTCTGGGCGCCTCGTGCCGAGGCCGATCCTGTGCTGCCCGTCGATCCCGACCGCGCGTATATCCTGGGCGACGGCCACGCGCCGCTGCCGTTGTGCGGGAACGTGCCATAGCTGTCCTCGCCCGTCGCGGCCGGGATGAGGGCCTTCGCATGGGAAGATACGGTATCTTGGACACTCTGCACCCAGAGGGGGAGCGAATGACAGCCCAGATTCCCGCGAACCTCGCACGGACCGCTGCTGCTACCGGCGAGCTGTTGCGTACCCATCCATCCTGGATGTCGTACTGGAGGGCCTGGCTGGCCGCGGCGTGCGTGTGTCTGCTCTGGTATTTCCAGAAGTGGATCTTCGACGGAATCCTGAGATTGCTTGGGATTCCTTACGAGACCTCATGGCTCGGACTGGCGGTTGGGTTCGTTCCCATCATCGGTGCCGTGCTGTTCCACCGATACACGCATGTATTCGAGATCGAGGGCCGCCAGCGCCTGCGCTCGCGCGTCGGCTTCATCGCCCGGCGTATCGACGAGTTCAGTATCTCGCCCCGCGTGCAGGCCAGCATCAATCAGAGTGTCGTCGGCCGGTTGCTGGATTTCGGCACCATCCGCTTCTGGACGGGAGACGATCGCAGCGAACTGGTCTGGACAGGCGTGCGCCATCCCACGCGGATTGCTGCGTTCTTCAATGCACTAAAAGGCACAAATATCGGGCCTCATGTATCCGAAACGCCATTGCCGACGGTTGGCAACCACCCACAGATCACGCGGCTGGAAGCCGAGGTGGCGCGTACGCCATCGCCTCCACCCGTCCCGCCACAGAACGTCGTTGAGCCTACGGAGGAACTTCTCGGTGAGAGCGGACGGGTTTGGGTGCCGTTGCCCACGCCGCACGTGAACGTGTGCCTGCTCGCCTTCGACAATCCAGACGAGATGAAGCCGCACGAAAAGTACGGAAAACCGAATCCCGGAAATTTCGATCACACCTATGAGCATGTCTTTCGCATCGCGCGCTGGCTGAAAAATACGGGCGACCTGGTGTCAAAGAACGAGCCCATTGCTATCGTCGATGGTTCGCGCGCCCGGCAGAACCCGCTGTTCACCGGCCTGCATCTGGCGGACCCTGCTCTGTATGCGCCAGAGTCTGGCCGGTTGGTCTGGCGCAATCCGCAGCAGTATCCGAGACATCTGTTCGGCGTGATCCAGAGCACTGAGGAACTGATCTACCGGAACGTCGATGTGCCTTTCCGCAGCGACTTCGTGCCCTACGTCGAAACCCTGATCCGCAAGCTAATGGGGATCGGCAAGGCCAGGCGCTTGCAGCTAATGCTGGACTCGCAGAGTCGCGATTATCTGGCTCCCTTCGAGGGTATCCATATGGACCGGAACCTCGAAGCGATGCTGAACAAGGCATACGAAATGTGCCACCGCAAAGATGATGGCCCTGTCATTCCACTGACAGACCGCCTGCCGCCCGGCTGGCCGCGTGATCTGGACACCGATGGCCCCGACCAGAAATTAGAGAAAGAGCGCATCCGGGGGCAGCTCCGGTTGCAGTTCAATGTTCCTACGGAAGCGCGCCATTCATCCAGCATCCAGTATGCGGATATAGGCGCGCTGCTTGACCGTCTGCGTACTAAGGACTTCGACTATGAAGGGGCAGGACTCGGATTCCTGGTGGATATAGAAAGATCGTCCTACGATGGCAGTGTCAGGGAAGTCCGCGTCAGAACGTGATCGACGATCTCGAAACTCTGCTGATCGCTCTTGGGATGCACCCGATGTTCTATCGTCAACCCTTCGAGATCCTGCGGCACAACCTGCGAGAGATGCGCGTGGATGGTCTGTCGCCGGAGATCATCGCACTGAAAGATCGCTTTGCCGCCATGCCGGATGAGGAACTGTTTGCGGCATGGGGTGCGTTACACAATCCATTTCGCCTCGAAGATCGCTTGCTGAACTGATTTCTCACCGCCGACGCGCCGGGCGTCGGGGATGCGCCGGATGCTCCGTGGTCGTACACCTCATTTAAGGAATGAAGGTATCGGGTACGGGCACGTAAGAATCACGTTTATGCTCTCGCAATGACCGGCGGTGCGGTTATCCTTTCGGCAGGAAATGTCGCGACGGAAACCGATCATGAAGTTCCGGACATACACGAAGCAAGGCGAGATCGGTAGGCGCGCCTTATGGAAGATCAAGGCCGGAGTCGCCGTGATCGAAACCTGCTGCGTAAATCACAAGGGAATGAGCATGGTTGCAGATGCGGAGAGTTCATCTCTGCATATGCTGCTCGGCACGCTACCTTGTCCTGATACATGAGAGTTTGGGGCTATGGAGTTGCGCCATCTTCGTTGCTTCAATGCGGTCGCTGAAGAACTGCATTTCGCTCGGGCGGCGGAGCGGCTGCACATAGAGCAGTCGCCACTGTCGCGCGCCATCAAGGAATTGGAAGAAGAACTTGGTGTGAGGCTCTTTGAGCGGACGACGCGCAGTACGCGGCTGACTCGCGCAGGCCAGCTGCTTCGAGAGCATGTGGCGCGTGTCTTTGCAGCGTTGGAGCAGGCTCGTAGCAGTGTGAAAGCTGCTGCGGCGGGATACCACTCTCAGCTACGCATTGCGATCTCAGATAGCATTACGCCGCCGCCGCGGTTCACCGCGTTGTTGGCGCAGTGCAGGCAGGCCGAGCCGGAAGTCGATATCCGACTGTATGAGGTGCCGTTATCGCAGCAGATCAAAGGGCTGCATGACGATCTCTATGACGTGGGTTTCGCGCAGTCGGCCGAAGTTGGTGACGGTATCTTGGCCGAGCCGGCGTGGAGTGATCCGCTGGTCGTCGCAGTGCCCGCACGACACCCGCTGCTAACGCATAAGAGAATCCCGTTGGAAGAAGTGCTGCGCTATCCACTGGTGATGTGCGACCCGCAGCTATGCGAAGGCTATGGGAGACAAATCGCGCGAGTCCTTCGCGCCGTGGATACTGAGCCTCTTGTGGCGGAAGAAGTGGCGTCGTTGGACCTGATGCTGGCGCTGGTGGCGGCTGGATATGCGCTGGCGCTGGTTGGGTCGTCCCAAGTCGTTGCCTGCCGAAACCCCGATGTGGTTGGCAGGCCGCTGGCAGGACGCTCCCCCATGCTGACTACCTATCTGCTGCGTCGAGACACTGATCCATCGGAAATCCTGAGTCGCTTCATTGATCGTGTCAGTCCGATAGAAACGGATGCGGTTTCGATACAATCATCCTTTCGCGTTTCTGATCTGAGTGAGGATACGAACTCATGAAAGCCGCCTCTGTATTCCTGACTGCCCTGCTGCTGGCGGCGTGTGGCAAATCGGCATCCACCGACACCGTGGAGAACTTGGTTGCCAATCCCGATCGGCTTTCCGAGTTGCGCGAGCAGTGCAAGACGAACCGCGCCAAGCTCGGTGATGCGCAGTGCGACGCTGTTGCGGAGGCTACGCGCCGGCGATTTATGGGCGACGGCAGTGTGCCGTATACGCCGCCGACGGAGCAGCCGAAGTTCTGATCGGGTTGCAGCGGATGCGCCTGAACGCTCCGCGCTGCTTATTCCATACGTCGAAGTGCGCTATCCCTTGCGGTGATTTCCTGCTGTTCGCTCTCGCGCGGACTATTGCCTTTTTCTCGACATTCCTTCCGATATCAGTCTTTGACCGGCACTGATCCGGCACCGACCCTGACGACCGCGGCACGTTCTTGTGTCGCGTGTCCCAAGGGAGAAATCGGAGGCGGCAGTGCAGGGTCAGGGTGTGCTATTCGGGCAGATCGGTGTCGTCTTCGGCATCGTGATCGTCGGCGTGTGGACCGCCACACAATGGACAGCCGCTGCCCTGGGTTATCAGCTACGCCTCGGCTCGCCCTGGTTCGACTTCCTTGGAAGGCCGGTCTATCACCCTTGGCGACTGTTCGAGTGGTGGTTTTCTTTCGATGCCTACGCTCCAGGCATCTTCGATACCGGCGGTGCGATAGCCGGCGGCAGCGGGCTGGTGGCTGTTGTGGTGGCCGTCGCCATGTCGGTATGGCGGTCGCGGCAGTCTAGGTTGGTCACGACTTATGGCTCGGCACGTTGGGCCGAAGCCACAGAGATCCGTAAGGCAGGGCTCACCGGGCCGGAAGGCGTGTTCCTTGGCTTGCATAGCGGCCGGTATTTGCGGCACGAAGGGCCTGAACACGTCCTGACCTTCGCGCCCACGCGATCGGGCAAGGGTGTCGGGCTTGTGGTGCCGACCTTGCTGACGTGGCCTGCCTCGGCCGTGGTCCACGACATCAAAGGCGAGAACTGGAACCTGACCGCCGGATGGCGCTCGCGGTTCTCATACTGTCTGTTGTTCAACCCGACCGATACACGCTCGGCCGGCTACAACCCGCTGCTCGAAGTAAGGCGCGGCGCACATGAGGTGCGCGACGTGCAGAACATCGCGGACATCCTGGTTGATCCAGAAGGAGCACTGGAGCGACGCAATCATTGGGAGAAGACCTCACACGCGCTGCTGGTGGGCGCCATCCTGCATGTTCTCTACGCCGGCGAAGACAAGACGCTGCGAGGGGTTGCGAACTTTCTATCCGATCCGGCCTGTCCGTTCGAGGTTACGTTGCACCGGATGATGGCGACGCGCCACCGGGACGACGGACCGCATCCAGTCGTGGCCTCTGCCGCCCGAGAAGTGCTCAACAAGAGCGACAACGAGCGTTCGGGCGTGCTCTCCACGGCGATGAGCTTTCTCGGCCTGTACCGCGACCCGACCGTGGCCGAAGTGACCTCGCGCTGCGACTGGCGCATTGCCGACCTGATTTCGGCACGCAACCCGGTATCGCTGTATCTGGTGGTGCCGCCATCGGACATCAGCCGAACCAAGCCGCTAATCCGGCTGATCCTGAATCAGATTGGCCGGCGCCTGACCGAATCTCTCGACGGGTCGGATGGCGTGGAACGTCGCCACAAGCTGCTGCTGATGCTCGACGAGTTTCCCGCGCTTGGCCGGCTCGATTTCTTCGAGAGCGCCCTAGCGTTCATGGCGGGCTATGGCATCCGCAGTTTCCTGATCGCACAGAGCTTGAACCAGATCGACAAGGCTTACGGCGTCAATCACGCCATCCTAGACAACTGCCATGTGCGCGTGACCTTCGCCACTAACGACGAGCGCACGGCCAAGCGCATCTCCGAAACTCTCGGCACGGCCACGGAGCTGCGCGCGCAACGCAACTACGCCGGGCACCGACTCGCGCCTTGGCTGGGGCATCTGATGGTGTCGCGCCAAGAGACGGCGCGACCACTGCTGACACCTGGCGAAGTGATGCAGCTTCCGCCAGATGAGGCTGTGGTGATGGTGTCAGGCCATTTGCCAATCAAGGCGCGGAAGCTGCGCTACTACCAGGATGCGAACTTCACGCGGCGCGTACTTCCGCCGCCGGTGCTGTTTCCTGATCGCTACGCCGACGTGCCGGACTCGCGCCCGGACGACTGGAGCGGGCTTGCGACTCCCCCGACACCGACCGTGCCGGTTGTTGGCGACGCAGCTTCCGGCGATACCGACGAAGGCGGTCTGCGGCGGCAGGTGGAACTGTCAGAAGGCGACGCCTTCAACCCCGAGTTCGAGCCGTTGGGTAGTGATCTGGCGCTGCTCGATGACGACGACGATCTGCCGCTTTCCATGCCATCCCAGTTCGACCCGCGTTTGCAGCGCGCGGCACGGCTGGCCGCTCTCGATCCTGACGACGGAATCCCTCTATGAACCTGCCGCGTTCCCGTCATCGCATGAATCTGTTTATCGAGCGAAACCATGCGCGGCGACTCGATGAACTGGCTGCCAAGAAGGGGGTATCCAAGTCCTCCATCGTGGCGGCGGCGCTGTCAGCATGGCTTGCACCCGAGGCGGGCGACCAGCGCGAGGCGGCAATGGCGAAGCGGCTGGATCGGCTGTCCCGCCAGTTCGAGAAGCTGGAACGAGACCAGAACATACTGATCGAGACGGTGGCGCTGTACGTGCGCTACTTCCTCACGGTCAGTACACCGCTGCCCGAGGCGCACCAGGAGGCTGCGAAGGCCCAAGGCAGGGCGCGCTTTGAACAATTCGTTGAACAGCTTGGCCGCCATTTGCTGCGCGGGCGCAGTCTCGTGCGCGACGTCTACGAGGAGATCCAGCCTGGCGGCACCGGGTCAGGCGATGCCGCCGCATCGCCGCAGTCGGCAGAAAGTATGCAGGAGGCGCGCACGTGAGCGGCGCTCCGCTGGAATCGTCGTCGGCCACGTCGCTCGACCGGCGCATCGGCATGTTGCGCACGGCGATGGGGCCGCTGATCGCTGCCGCGCTCGAAGACCCGGACGTGGTGGAAGTGATGCTCAATCCCGACGGCGCGCTGTGGATCGACCGTCTTTCCACAGGCCGAGCGGCTACCGGCGTTTCGCTGTCCGCTGCCGATGGCGAGCGCATCATCCGTCTCGTCGCGGCCCATGTCGGGACGGAGGTGCATCGCGGCCGCCCGCTGCTGACTGCGGAGCTGCCGGAAACGGGTGAACGCTTCGAGGGCATCTTGCCACCGGCTGCGCCGGGGCCTGCCTTTGCGCTACGCAAGCGCGCAGTCGGTGTGATCGGGCTGGCGGACTACGTGCGTGACGGCATCCTGGCTGCCGATCAGGCGGCGTTCCTGCGCTGCGCAGTGCGCGAGCGCAAGAACATCGTGATTGCGGGCGGAACCAGTACCGGCAAGACCACGCTCGCCAATGCGCTGCTGGCCGAAATTGCAGCAACGCATGATCGCGTGCTGGTGCTCGAAGACACCGTGGAACTGCAATGCACGGCACGCGACCATGTGCCGCTGCGTACCCGTGCCGGCGTAGTGTCGATGGCCGAGCTGGTGCGCGCCACGATGCGCCTGCGCCCCGACCGCGTGATCGTCGGCGAGGTGCGCGGCGGCGAGGCGCTGGACCTAATCAAAGTATGGGGTACAGGGCATCCCGGCGGCATCGCCACCCTTCATGCCGGTTCCGCTCACGGCGCGTTGCTGCGCCTGGAACAACTGATCCTTGAAGTTGCAATGACGCCGCCGCGCGCGCTGATCGCCGAGGCTGTGAACGTGATCGTATTCATAGCCGGGCGCGGCCGTGCCCGCCAAGTCCAGACCGTGGCTTGTGTGACGGGATTCGACAGCCACGGCTACCAGCTCAACGAAACGCTGGCCGTTGCGCATCCGCTGATTTCCTCAACGAACGATGGAGAGCACCGATGATCCGTTCCGAATCCGTGAATTTGCGTGTTTCCGTAAATCCGGCCCCACGCCTGCAAGCGTTCATGCTCGCGGGACTGCTGCTTTGCATTGCCTCGACTGCGCAGGCCGCCGGCTCAAGTATGCCGTGGGAGGGTCCGCTCCAAGCCATCCTCGATTCCATACAGGGGCCGGTGGCTCGCATTGTGGCGGTCATCATCATCATCGCCACCGGCCTCGCGCTCGCCTTCGGGGACACATCGGGCGGCTTTCGCAAGTTGATCCAGATTGTGTTTGGCCTGTCCATCGCATTTGCTGCGTCCTCGTTCTTCCTGTCGTTCTTCTCGTTCTCCGGCGGGGCGGTGGTGGCATGAGCGAATCTGCCGAGTTCGCCGCCGGTTTCGAGGTGCCGGTGCACCGATCACTGACCGAGCCGATCCTATTGGGAGGTGCGCCGCGCACCGTGGCGATCGCCAACGGCACGCTGGCCGCTGCTGTGGGGCTGGGCCTGCAACTGTGGATCGTTGGGCTGGTGTTGTGGATTGTCGGTCATGCCCTGGCGGTGTGGGGTGCGCGCTCGGACGCGCAGTTCATGCCGGTGTTCGCGCGTCACTTGCGGCACAAGCCGTTGCTAGACGTATGAGGCTGGCATCGTGCTGAACCTCGCTGAATATCGCCGGCGGCCGGCGTTGCTTTCTGACTGGCTGCCTTGGGCGGGGTTGGTGGCACCGGGCGTGGTGCTCAACAAGGACGGCTCGTTCCAGAGGACGGCCCGCTTTCGCGGGCCGGACCTTGACAGCGCCACGCAGGGCGAGCTGATCGCCACGGCCGCGCGGCTGAACAACGCGCTGCGCCGGCTGGGCTCCGGCTGGGCATTGTTCGTGGAGGCCGAGCGCCGCCCTGCCGCTGGCTATCCGCAGTCGGAGTTTCCCGAACCGCTGTCATGGCTGGTGGATGAGGAACGTCGCGCAGCGTTCGAGGAAGACCAGAGCCACTTCGAGAGCAGCTATCACCTGACGCTGATGTATCTGCCGCCGGAGGATTCCCGCGACCGTGCCGCGAAGCTGCTCTATGAGAACACCGCCACGGGCGGCGTGGACTGGCGAGAACGACTGACGGCCTTCATGGCAGAGACCGACCGCCGGTTCGACCTGCTCGACGGCGTGTTGCCGGAGATCGCCTGGCTCGACGACAGCGAGACGCTGACTTACCTGCACTCGACCATCTCCACGCGCCGCCATCGCGTCGCCGTTCCGGACAGCCCGTTCTACCTCGATGCGTTGCTTGCAGACTCCCCGTTGAGCGGGGGATTGGCGCCGCGGCTGGGTGACGTACATCTGAGAGTGACTTCCGTGCGGGGCTTTCCGACTCCGAGCTGGCCGGGGTTGCTTGATGACCTGAATCGCCTGGGCTTCGCCTACCGCTGGAGTACACGTTTCCTGTGCATGGACAAGGCCGAGGCCGAGAAGGAACTTGGCCGCCTGCGTCGCCAGTGGTTTGCCAAGCGCAAGAACGTCGTCGCGTTGCTGCGCGAGACGATCTTTCAGCAAGAAAGTCCGTTGGTGGATACGGATGCCAGCAACAAGGCGGCTGACGCCGATGCCGCCCTGCAGGAGCTTGGCAGCGATGCCGTGGCCTTCGGTTACGTCACGACCACGGTAACCGTGCTCGATGCGGATGCTGCGGTAGCGGACGAGAGGCTGCGGCAGGTGGAGCGGGCAATTCAGGGACGGGGATTCGTCACGATTCCGGAAACCCTAAACGCAGTGGAAGCGTGGTTGTCCTCGATTCCGGGCAATGCCTACGCCAACGTGCGCCAGCCCATCGTCTCGACACTGAACCTGGCGCACATCATGCCGGTGTCAGCGGTGTGGGCAGGCCAGGAGCGGAACGCGCACCTCGACGGCCCGCCGCTGATCGTCACCCGCACCGATGGCGCGACCCCGTTCCGGCTGGTGACGCATGTTGGCGATGTGGGGCACACGATGGTCGTGGGGCCGACCGGCATGGGCAAGTCGGTACTGATCGCAACCCTGGCGATGCAGTTCCGCCGCTATCCGGGTTCCCGCATCTTCGCCTTCGATATCGGACGCTCGCTGCGAGCCACCATCCTGGGCCTGGTCGGCGAGCACTACGACCTTGGAACCGATGGCGACATTGCCTTCCAGCCATTGGCTCGCATCGACGAGGAAGGATATCGCGCCTGGGCTGCCGAATGGCTCGAAGGCCGGATGCAGCACGAGGGCGTGAGCGTCGGTCCGGATGAGAAGGCGGCCATATGGTCGGCGCTGGAAAGTCTCGCCGGTGCGCCAGTCGGGCAACGCACGCTAACCGGGTTCTCGGTGCTCTTGCAGAGCAATGCGCTGCGTCAGGCGCTGGCGCCCTATGTGCTCGGTGGAGCACAAGGCCGGTTGCTGGACGCGGACCAGGACAAGCTCGGAACGGCCAACGTGCAGTGCTTCGAGATGGAAGAACTGATGGGTAGTCGTGCCGCGGTGCTGGCGGTGCTCGGTTACCTGTTTGCGCGCTTAGAGGAACGATTCGATGGAGCGCCAACCTTGCTGCTTCTCGGCGAGGCATGGATGTTCCTCGACGACCCGGTGTTCGCGGGGAGGTTGCGGCAGTGGCTCAAGACGCTGCGCAAGAAACGAGTGTCGGTCATCTTCGATACGCAGTCCTTGGCCGACATTCAGGAGTCCAGCATCGCGCCAACGGTCATGGAGAGCTGCCCGAGTCGCATCATCCTGCCCAATCCGCAGGCCACCGAACCGCAGTTGCGCCCGGTCTATCGGGGCCTCGGTCTCAACGATCGACAGATCGAGATAATCGCCAACGCCCAGCCCAAGCGCGACTACTACTACCAGTCGCGCCTCGGAAATCGCCTCTTTGATCTTGGATTGGGGCCGGTTGCGCTGGCGTTCGCCGGTGCCTCGACGCCGCAGGACCAGCGCGACATCGACGACGTATGGGCGTCGGTTCCACCTTCCGACTTCGCGGCCGCCTGGCTGCGTCATCGCGGCCTCGATTGGGCCGCCACATTGATCGACCGTTACCTTTCCGAAGGAGATCCATCATGAAGTTCAAGTCATTCATCAAGCCCAGGATTCAAGCCCTGGCCGTTGCCAGCGTGATCGCCTTTGGTGCCGTGCAGCCGGCATACGCCCTGTTTGGTCTTGGCGACATCGTGCTCGACCCGTCGAACCTCGCACAGAACATCCTGACCGCGACGCGCACGTTGGAGCAGATCAACAATCAGGTGCGCCAGCTCCAAAACGAAGCGCAGATGCTCGTGAACCAGGCGCGCAATCTGGCGAGCCTCGACTACAACGTGGTCAATCGGCTGCGCTCGACTCTGGCAACCTCCGAGCGGTTGATAGCCGAGGCGCGAGGCTTGGCCTATGACGTGACCAGCATCGACCGTGAGTTCGCGCGGCTCTATCCGCGCGAGTACGCCGCGAGTGTTACTGGCGATCGCATGGCCCAGGACGCGCGCGAGCGGTGGCAGCACACGCTCGATGGGCTGCACACCACGATGCGGATGCAGGCGCAGGTGTCGCAGAACCTGTCGGCCGACGAAGGAGTGCTTGCCGATCTGGTCGGTCGCAGCCAGTCGGCTGCCGGCGCCTTGCAAGCGATGCAGGCGACCAATCAGCTTCTGGCGTTGCAGGCCAAGCAGTCCATTCAGGCGCAACAGCTTCAACTGACCCAGAATCGGGCCGCAGCATTGAACTGGCGCGGCAGGCGGCTGCTACGGAGCGCGCCCGCGAGGTTCGGCGTCGGTTCCTGGGTGATGGCACGCCTTATACGCCGCAATCCGTAGCGTTCTATAGCCGCTAAGGACGAGGCGCGCCGTGGACGACATCTCGGTTATTGATCGGTTCCTGATCGTTTTTTCCAACTATATCGACTCAGGATTCGGGCTGCTGGGTGGCGAGGTGGCGTTCCTCACGGCAACGCTGGTGGTCATCGACATGACTATCGCGGGCCTTTATTGGGCGATGGGCCATGCCTCGGGGCAGGGCGACGACGTGATCGCCAAGCTGATCCGCAAGGTGCTTTACGTCGGCACCTTCGCCTTCATCATCGGCAACTTCAACTGGCTGGCAAGCATTCTGTTCCGCTCGTTCGCCGGTCTAGGGTTGATGGCGTCTGGCTCGACGATCACCGCGGCCGAGTTTCTGCAACCCGGCCGGCTCGCCAAGGTTGGCACCGACGCCGGGGCGCCAATCCTCACGCAGATTGGCGATCTGGCCGGATTCCCCGAGGTATTCCTGAACCTCGATGCCATCGTCGTACTGTTTCTCGCCCTGGCTCGTGGTGATCCTCAGTTTCTTCGTGCTGGCGATCCAGTTATTCATCACGTTAATCGAGTTCAAGCTGACGACACTGGCCGGATTCGTGCTGGTGCCATTCGCTCTGTGGAACAAGACCGCATTCCTGGCCGAGAAGGTGCTGGGCAACGTGGTGTCGTCGGGAATCAAGGTGCTGGTGCTGGCAGTGATCGTCGGCATTGGCACTGGGCTGTTCGCGGAGTTCCAGGTGGCGCCGGCAGAGCCCTCCATCGACCACGCGCTGGTCATCATGTTGGCGTCGCTGGCGATGCTGGCGCTCGGGATCTTCGGACCGGGAATTGCGACGGGTCTGGTTTCCGGTTCGCCGCAACTCGGCGCTGGTGCCGCAGCGGGTACGGCGCTGGCCGTCGCTGGAACGGCCGTCGGCGTGGGCGCAGTGGCAAGTGGCGTAGGAAGCGCGGTCGCGGCCGGCGCACGCATGGCGCCCGGCGCGGCCCGCATGACCACCAGCGGTGTGCGTTCGGTGGCTTCAACGGCCAGCAGCGCCAGGACCGCGTTCGGTGCCGGCTCTGCCGCTGCTGGCGGAGGCCTCCGGGGTGCTGCGGCTGGCTTGGGCAACGTCGCCCGGACTGGCGTGCAGACCGTAGGGCAACGGTAGCCGCCGGCGCTCGCTCGCTGCGCGACCGAGCAGCCGCAGCAGTCAGTCCTGCTTCCGGCTCGACGGCTGGTGGCAATGCCCTGCGGGGCGATGCTACGTCCGGCAGCGCGCAACCGCAGTGGGCAAAGCGGCTGCATCGCCGTCAGCAGCTTTCCCATGCCGCTACCACCGCGGCCCACGCTGCGCGGCGGTGATGGCGGCGAACATAGCAGCGGCCCGAGCCTGAATGACCCATCGACCTGACCGGGAGAACACTCGATGCGATTCAAACGAGCGCAGGTGCGCTATGCCGATACGCCGCAGCCGGCTACCCCATATCAGGCGGCTGCGCAGGTGTGGGATGAGCGCATTGGTTCGGCGCGTGTCCAAGCGAAGAACTGGCGAATGATGGCCTTCGGCTGTCTTGCGCTCGCGCTGTTGATGGCCGGTGGACTCGTGTGGCGCTCGGCACAATCCATTGTCACGCCCTACGTGGTGGAGGTGGACAGCGCCGGCCAGGTGCGCGCCGTGGGCGAAGCGGCAACACCGTACCAACCCAATGATGCACAGACGGCGCACTACGTCGCGCGCTTCATTACGTTGGTTCGCTCCCTGTCCATCGACCCGATCATCGTGCGGCAGAACTGGCTGACGCCTACGACTACACCACCGACCGCGGCGCTGCCGTGCTCAACGACCACGCGCGGGCCAACGATCCGTTCGCGCGCATCGGCAGGAGACGGTCACAGTGCAGATCACCAGCGTTGTGCGCGCGAGCGATGCGTCGTTCCAGGTGCGCTGGACCGAGCGCCGTTTCGTCGGTGGCAGTGCCGCCGGGCTGGAACGCTGGACCGCAGTGGTGTCCATCGTCTTGCAACCACCCCGCACCGAAGAACGACTGCGCCGCAATCCGCTGGGTATCTACGTCAACGGCTTGTCGTGGAGCCGGGAACTCGACTCTACCGAAGGAGACAGGCCATGAATCCGTCTTTGCGTCTTTACGCTTTCGTGCCGTTCGTCTGTGCGTTGGTCGGCTGCGCCACACCGCGCAAGCCGCCAGCCATTACCCTTGATGAAGTGGTGCAGGCGCAGCCTTTGCCCGAGCGGCCAAGCCGGTTGAGGTAGTGGCGGTGCCCGAGCAATTGCCGCTGCCGGGAGAGTTGAAGCCGGCACCTGTCTTGGATGTGCCGGCTGTGGTTCCGGAGCCGGCCGACGAGCGCGTGCGCGTGTCTCTCGCCAATGAGGAAGCGCGCGTTGCACCCACGCGCGAGGGTTACGTGAACGCAATCCAGGTGTGGCCGTTCACCGAAGGGGCGCTCTATCAGGTCTATGCGAGTCCGGGCAGGGTGACGGTCATCTCGTTGCAGCCGGGCGAGGAACTGATGACGGTTGCCGCTGGCGATACAGTGCGATGGATCGTCGGGGACACGTCCAGCGGCGCCGGCGACGAGCTGCGCGTCAATGTGCTGGTCAAGCCGGTGCGATCCGGCCTCAAGACCAATCTGGTCATCACCACCAGCCGTCGCACCTACCTGATCGAGCTGACCTCTACCGACAAAGCGTGGATGGCCTCGATATCCTGGGACTACCCGAGAGACCGGATGCTGGCCTTGCAGCGCCAGGCGCAGACGGCGCAGAGCGCCGTGCCGGTCGAAACGGGCCTGTCGTTGGAGCGCATCCGGTTTCGCTACGCGATCGGCGGCAGCAATCCGGCGTGGAAAGCCGCTGCGCGCCTTCGACGATGGAGAGAAGGTCTATATCCAGTTCCCGGACGGCATCGCCCAAGGTGAGTTGCCGCCGCTGTTCGTAATCGGCGCGCAGGGCGACGGCCAGCTTGTGAACTACCGCTTCCGTTCGCCGTACTACATCGTGGACCGGCTGTTCGGCGCGGCCGAATTGCGCCTGGGTGGTGACAAGGGCGACGTGGTGCGCATCGAGCGCACCGACGGCGTGCGGAGGAACTGACGATGGACGAGGCCAATGCCGCCGGCCAGCGTTCACCCGACCCGCAGCCGAAGGTCGCGCCCGAGCAGGTGGCGTTGCGTGCGCAACCGCGGCCGGTCACGCGGCTGAACCGCCGTATGTTGGCCGTACTTGCCGGTGGTGTGGCGGCAGTCGTGCTGGGCGCAACCATGTGGTCGCTGCGGCCGCCCAAGAGTCGCAGCGCGAGCGCGCCGGCCGAGGTGTACAACGTCGAGCGCGTGGCGCGCACGGAAGGGTTGGCGCAGTTGCCCGCCGATTACTCGCAACTGCCGCCGACCTTGCCGGCGTTGCCGCCCGACGTGCCGCAATTGGGCGAACCTCTGCCCGGCGACCTTGGAGCGCCGATTCTCCGCGCCGAGCAGCAGGCGCTGGGCTACGAGCAGCCCGGCTATGACCCGGCCGAGGCTGAACGCCTGGCGCGGGTCAAGGAGGCCGAGGAAGCGGCGGCATCGTCCGTGTTCTTCCGGTCGGGCGGCCAGCGGGCCACGGCGATTCCGGTGCAGGATGCGATGAGCGTACCGGCTTCGAGTATGGCCGGCCTCGATGCCCTGGCCGCCGGGCTGACCTCGACCGCCGCCCAGTCCACCGATCCAACCGTCGCGCAGAATCGGCAGGACCAGAAGGAAGCATTCCTGAGCAACGCCGGTTCCACGCAAATCCGCAATTCCGGGGATCTTCGGCTGCCTGTCTCACCGTACCAAGTGATGGCCGGCACCGTGATCGCGGCCGCACTGGTGACGGGCATCAATTCCGACCTGCCGGGGATGTGATCGCCACGGTTGCGGAGCCGGTCTACGACACGGCATCCGGTAGCTATCTGCTGATCCCGCAAGGCGCGCGCATCTTGGGCCGGTACAACAGCCAGGTGAGCTATGGGCAGACGCGGGTGCAAGTGGTGGGAATCGCGTGATCCTGCCCGACGTCCTCCGTCCAGCTCGACAACCTGGCCGGCACCGATCCGGCCGGCTACGCCGGCTTGCAGGATGGCGTCGATTGGCATTGGGATCGCATCTTCGCCGGTGCCGCACTGACCACGCTACTCGGTGTCGGTGCCGAACTCGCCGCGCCTGAAACCCGCGACGGCGATCGAATCCTCATCGCCGGCCGCGACAGCTTGCAGGACAGCGTGAATCAGATCGGTCAGGAGATGGCCCGCCGGAACATGAACATTCAGCCCACGCTGACGAGCCGCCCTGGATTGCCAGTGCGTGTCATCGTCAACCGTGATCTGGTGCTGCGACCCTACCAGCCGCTGTTCTTTCAGAGGGGACCGTCACGATGAGCAATCGCAAACTGCGGCTTGGGCCACTGCCCAAGAGCGAGAGCGTCAAGATGACGTTCATCTGCTGGGTCAGTCTCAGGGACGAGCTGGACCGTTATGCCGCCCTGCACGCGCAGACTTACGGGGAAGCGGTCGATGCCACGGCGCTGATCCCGCACATGCTGGATGCGTTCATGGCGCGGGATCGAGCGTTCAGGAAGCGTAGCGGCGAGGCCAAAGCAGCCATCACCGCGAGCTGCGGACGCGCCGGCGCGCTGATCACACAAAGCCGCCTTCTGCGGTACCCCGGTGGCCTTGCGCGGTGCGTCGATCTTGCTGATGGAAGCTACTATTTGCGGCGCCACGACAGCATCACGTTAAGCAACTTGCCCCCATCGTGCTCAAACGTAGGCGCGGCGTGTGATCGGGAGTGACCAGGAGTGACCAAAAACGAATTGCGTTTGGGGCAATTCGGGCTCGGTGTGCCTCTCGCAAGTGTTTGATTTTATTGGATTGGCGCGCCCGACTGGATTCGAACCAGTGACCCCTGCCTTCGGAGGGCAGTACTCTATCCAGCTGAGCTACGGGCGCGTGCTTGAACGTCTATCTGTCCGGCTTACGAGAGCCGATTGGCGTTTGGTCACGCCTTGGTCACTCCACCAGCGCGGCATCAAGAGCGTACGTTCAGAACCTCTTGATTCCGCTGCGCATTGTAGCGTGCTTCGAA
This sequence comes from Gammaproteobacteria bacterium, assembly GCA_016707425.1. GTDB lineage: Bacteria > Pseudomonadota > Gammaproteobacteria > Steroidobacterales > Steroidobacteraceae > JADJHU01. The sequence goes on along the minus strand of JADJHU010000015.1, from coordinate 219,680 downwards.
CCTCCCCTTGATTTCTTCGGAGGCTGCCACTCTATCCAGCTGAGCTACGGGCGCACGCAGGCGCAAGTTTAGCGCAGGACGGCGCTGGCGGTCAGAGCCATCCGCGACGCCTGAAAATGAGGTAGGGCACGATCGAGGAGACGAGCATCATCCCGAGTGCTGCCCAGTGCCCCCAGGGCGCGCCGAGCCCGGGGATGTGCGGGAAGTTCATGCCATAGAAGGCCGCGATCACGGACGGAGGCAGCAGGAATACCGTGATCATCGAAAAAATCTTGAGGATATTGTTCTGGTCGATGTTGATCATCCCCAGCGTCGCATCGAGGATGAAGGCAACCTTGGTGCCGAGAAACGACGCGTGGTCGGACATGGCCAGCACGTCGCGCGACAGCGTGCGGTAGCGCGAGCGCACCTCCTGCGTGACGCCCTCCTGGCCTGTGCTTTGCTGCAGGAAAGCCAGCAGCCGGGCGAGGCTGACGAGGGTTTCACGGGTCTTCGAGATGAGCTCGCCATTCTGGCCGCAGCGCTGCAGCAGAACGCGGAAGTCGCGCGATGCGGCGCGGCGGTATGAACCGGCGAAGACCTCTTCCGAGGTCCGGTCGAGATCGGCGCCGACCCGCTCGATGCTGTCGGCGATGCGGTTGATGATGGCCTCGAGCAGGCCCGCGAGCATCATCGGGGCGGAGACACAGATGCTGGGGTGGCGTCCCGCGTAGCTCACGAAGCGCCTGAAGGGCAGCGGGTCCACGTAACGGTTGGTGATCAGGCGCCGGCCAGCGAGAATGAAGGTGATCTGCGCGTTCTCGGGGACGTCGGTGTCCAGTTTGGTGACGACGGTTGCTGTCATGAACAGCGCGCCGCCTTCTTCGTAGAGGCGGTTCGACGCTTCGATTTCCCGCATTTCTTCGCGTGTCGGGACCCCGATGGCCAGCCGCTCCTCGACGTGACGCTCCTCCATGGGAGTCGGCTCGAGCAGATCCACCCAGAGCGCCTCATCGGGAATCGCCGGGCCGTCTGCCTCGGGCTCGTGGCGGAGCAGGCCTTGTGGACCGCAGACGAAGACGCTCAACATGGCTGCACGGCTGGCGTTCCGCTCTTTCGGGTCTGCGCCGGGCTGTGGGGGCGGGTCAGTGGCGCTGTTCGGCCGCGGCCAGATCGTCGATGAGAGCGAGCAGCTCGCTGTGTCCGCCGGCCATGCCGACGTCGGTGATGTACTTGCCGTTGATCACGATGAGTGGCACACCTTCGACGCGATACGCCCGCGTCAGCCGCTCGGCCTGCTGCAGCCAGGTGTTCACACTGAAGCCGTCATAGGCCTTCAGAAAATCCGCTTCGGAAATCCCGTTCGCTTTGGCGAAGGCCAGCTGCAGTGCCCGTGTCTGGGCTTCGTCGTTTGCCACCAGCATGTTGCCGCGCCGATGGATCTCATCGAACACCTTGGGCGTCAGGTCCTTCTCACGGCCGAGGGCTTTCAGCGTATAGAAGAGGCGGGCGTGCGCCCGGTGTACCGGGCCCCACATGACCGGGACTTTCACGTAGTCGATATAAGCCGGCTTGTTCCTGTCCCAGCTCTGCAGGAAGGGCTCGAGTGCATAGCAGTGTCCGCAGCCGTACCAGAAGATTTCAACGACCTCCACTTTGCCAGGGGGCGAGCTCGTCGGCTGCGCCGGCACGAGTGGCCGGTAGTTCGTGCCGGCCTTCCAGCGTCCTCCGTCCGGAAGGCGGGCCACGGTGGGCAGCTGCGTCAGGCGCTCGAGATTCGCGTTGCCAGGTTCCGCCTGATTCGCGGTCTCGGTCTCGCCGGCGGACTCCTGTGAAGCCGTGACCTGTGCTTCGGCCGGCACGCTTGCGGGCTGAGCGCTCCGCGGTGCCTCAGCGGCTGCCTGCGCGATCGCCGGAGCGTTCGACGCAACGGGTGTCGGCTCGCGCCCGCACGCAGCGATGCTGAGGAGCAGGCTCAGACAGATGGGCAGGCTGCGAAGCATGGAGCACCTTTCAGGATCGTGCAGTGCGCTCAGCGCATTCCCTGGATGTATGTGGCGACATTGCTCACCTCCTCGGGAGTGAGGCGCTGGGCGATGGTCACCATCATCGACGAAGTCGGCGTGGTCTCGATCTTCCCTGCAGCATCACGGTAGCGGTTCTGACCTGCGTAATCATTGAGCTGCTTCGTCGTATAGACTGCGTGCTGGGTGCGAAGTGCCGGATAGCCGGCCGCGGGGTTGCCGTGTCCGGTCGGGCCATGGCAGGCCATGCACGCGGGAATGCCGCGCTGTGTATCGCCTCCGCGGTAGAGTGCCTGGCCCGCCCCGGGGTGCGGGGACGGCGCAGCCTCCTGTCCCGTGGGGGTCTGCTGGGCATAGTAGGCGCCGATGTCGGCCATATCCTGTGTGGAGAGTGCCAGCGCCATCGGCGACATGAGAGCATTGGTGCGCTTGCCCTCTTTGAACAGCTCGAGCTGCTTCGAGATGTAGGCCGCATTCTGGCCGGCGAGCGTCGGCCATTCCGGATTCGTGCTGTTGCCGTTCATGCCGTGACAGGCCATGCAGACCATGACTTTTTCGGCGCCCGCCTGGGCTGAGCCGGTTTCGGCGCCGAAGACGACGGGCGCCACGGCAACGGCCAGCACCGCCGCGGCGAGATGCGTTCTGATGGACATTCTCGAGAGCCCCCCTGAGGGAATTGATCGTGGGCGTTTGCGCAGTGCGCAGAAGAAAGAATTATACACTAGACTCAACAGCTTAAATGAGCCGCTATCCCTCAGCCCATTTTCTCCTGAGCGCCGCCGTACCCGGGCAGTTCCCGCCCGACGTGGGTGCCGAAGTCGCTTTCGCCGGGCGCTCCAATGCCGGCAAATCGAGTGCCATCAACGCCATCGTGCAGCGCCATGCGCTCGCCCGCACGAGCAAGACGCCCGGGCAGACACGGCTGGTGAATTTCTTCGCTCTCGCCGCGGGCTGCCGGGTCGTCGATCTGCCGGGCTATGGCTATGCGGAGGTGCCGCAGGCGGAGCGCGTGCGGTGGGTGCCGCTTCTCGAAGGGCTGCGCGCCCGCGAGTCGCTGCGGGGCCTGATCCTGGTGGTCGATGCCCGGCGAGGAGTCGGTCAAGGTGACGAGGACCTCATCGCCTGGGCGGATCCGCAAAGCCGCGCCGTGCACGTGCTCCTGAGCAAGGCCGACAAGCTTGGCGCTGCAGAGAGGCTCCGGGCGCTCGAGACTGCGCGGCGGGTGCTCGGCGGTCGGGCGAGCGTGCAGCTCTTCTCTGCCAAGGCAAAGACGGGCATCGCCGAGGCGCAGTCTGTGCTGAGAGCCCTTCTGCAAGCACAAAAAACCCCGGTGACCTCATGACTGAGATCACCGGGGACACTAGCCCGGCACAGGTCTCGTGAACCGGGTTATGACCCGCTCAGGGAGGGAAGCGGGGAGCGTGTATCACGCTCGTGAAGTAAGACGAACCGGGACCCCGAAAGTTCCGGACAGTGTCGAAAAATATTCCGGCGTGCCCGCATGTCCGGCCTGAGTGCTGTCCCGCCATACGTACGGTGAATGGAGTGTCCTCGCCGTGAGCACCCGGAACCTCGATAGCCTGCTCCATCCGCGCTCGGTGGCGCTGATCGGCGCCAGCGACCGCCCGCGGAGCCTCGGTGCGACCGTCATGCGGAACCTCCTCCGCGGAGGCTTCTCGGGACCGATCTGGCCAGTGAACCCGAAGCGCACGAGAGTGGCCGGAGTGCACTGTTTTCCTGGGATCGCCGGGCTGCCCGAGGCGCCCGATCTCGCGGTGATCTGTACGCCGGCGCCGACCGTCCCCGCGATCGTCGCGCAGCTCGGTGCGCGTGGCACGCGGGCGGCAGTGGTGCTGACCGCGGGGCTGGAGGCGCGACGGCCTGCCGATGGACGGAGTCATGCGACGGTGATGCTCGAGGCTGCGCGCCCGCATCTGCTGCGCATCCTCGGTCCGAACTGTGTGGGGCTGCTGGTACCGGGCGTCGGCCTGAATGCCAGCTTCGCGCATGCGGCCGCACTGCCCGGCACGCTGGCCTTCATCGCACAGTCCGGGGCGCTGACCACGGCGATGCTGGACTGGGCGAGGGCGCGCGGTATCGGCTTCTCGCACTTCATCTCACTCGGCAACTCCGCCGACGTCGACTTCGGCGACCTGCTCGATCATCTGGCCAGCGATCCCGGCACGCGCGCCATCCTGCTGTACATCGAGTCGATCCGTCATGCCCGCAAGTTCATGTCCGCCGCGCGTGCGGCGGCCCGCAACAAGCCCGTCATCGTCGTGAAGGCGGGGCGTGCACCCGAAGCCGCGAAGGCGGCCGCGTCGCACACCGGCGCACTCGCCGGAGCGGACGAAATCTACGATGCGGCGTTTCGCCGTGCCGGCATGCTGCGCGTGGATACGACGCGCGAGCTCTTCCAGGCGGCGGAGACGCTCGCGCGGTTGCGGCCCTTCGAGGGCAGGCGTCTGGCGATTCTCAGCAACGGCGGCGGTCCGGCTGTCATGGCCACCGATGAGCTCGCGGCGCGGGGCGGGGCACTGGCACGCCTGACTCCGGAAACGCTGGCAGCACTCGATGCGGTCCTGCCTGCCATCTGGTCGCGCGGCAATCCGGTGGACGTGATCGGCGATGCGCCCGCGGAGCGGTATCTCGAGGCGCTCGGGCCGCTGGTCACTGACCCCGGCGTCGATGCGGTGCTCTTCCTGCACGCGCCGACGGCGATCGTGCCGGCGAGCACCATCGCGCGCGTCTGCGCGCCGGCGCTCGCTGCGGCGGGCCGCCCGGTGCTTGCCTGCTGGATGGGCGCCGCTGCCGTCCGGCATGCCACGAAGATCTTCACCGAGGCGGGCATCCCGACTTACGAGACCCCCGAGGAGGCCGTCAGTGCCTTCATGCAGATGGTTCGCTTCCGGGAGAACCAGCGCCAGCTCATGGAGACGCCGCCGTCGATCCCGGAGTCCTTCGTGCCCGATGCGGCTGCGGCACAGCGGCTGATCGATGCGGCGCTCGCGGCGGGGCGCGAGCTCCTGAGCGAGCCCGAGTCGAAGCAGCTGCTCGGCACCTACGGCATCCCGGTCGTCGAGACGCGCATCGCGCGCGACCTCGGGGAGGTGCAGTGTGCAGCACGCGAGCTCGGGTTTCCGGTTGCCCTCAAGATCCTCTCGCCCGACATCACGCACAAGTCCGACGTGGGCGGTGTGGCGCTCGACATCGCCTCGCCCGACGCGCTCGAGGCGGCCGTCGATGCGATGCTGGGGCGTTGCCGCGAGCTCCGGCCCGCCGCCCGGCTCGAAGGCTTCACCGTGCAGCGCATGGTGCGCCGGGGAGGCGCGCATGAGCTCATCGCCGGTATTGCGAGCGACGCGACCTTCGGCCCCGTGATCCTCTTCGGGCAGGGCGGGACCGCCGTCGAAGCGATTGCCGATGAAGCCATCGCCCTGCCTCCGCTCAACCGCGCACTTGCCGCCGACCTCATCGGTCGCACCCGCATCGCGCGGCTGCTCGCCGGCTATCGCGATCGCCCGCCCGTCGACCACGCCGCCCTCGAGCTCGCGCTCGTGCAGCTCGCGCAGCTCGCCGCCGACGTGCCCGAGATCATCGAGCTCGACATCAATCCCCTCCTCGTCGACGAGCAGGGCGCGATCGCCCTCGATGCGCGCGTCCGTGTGGCCCGGGCGCCGGAAAGGGGTGCTGCGCGTCTCGCCATCCGGCCGTACCCGCGCGAGCTCGAGGAACGGGCGGAATTCGAGGGCCGGGAGCTGCTGCTGCGCCCCATCCGGCCGGAGGACCGGCTGCTGCACGAGGCCTTCCTCGCGCGCATCTCGCCTGAGGACATGCGCACGCGGTTTTTCCGCACGGTGCGGACGCTGCCCGGCTCGGAGCTCGCGCGGCTCACCCAGATCGACTACGAACGCGAGATGGCCTTCATCGCGCTGGGCGTGGATGAACGGGGTGACGCAGAGACACTCGGCGTCGCGCGCGCCCACACTGATCCCGAAAATCACGCCGCGGAGTTCGCCGTCCTGGTTCGCTCGGATCTCAAGGGGCGCGGCCTCGGGTCGATCCTGCTCGCGAAGCTCGTCCGCTACTGCCGGGCCCGGGGCACGCAGATCCTCCACGGCGAGGTGCTCGCCGAGAACGCCCGCATGCTGCATCTGGCCGAGGCGAGTGGTTTTCGTGTCGAGAGCCGCGATGCGGGCTGCGTGCACGTGCGACTCGAGCTGCAGGCGCCGGCTGCGCCGCCGCTCAGTGTGCCTCGTCCCAGTTGAGACCCACGCCGACATCGGTGACCAGCGGCACGGACAGGCGCGCCGCGTCCGTCATGTGCGCGGCGACGGCCTTGCGGACCTCTTCTACCGCATCTTCGTGCACCTCGAGCACGAGTTCGTCGTGCACCTGCATGATGAGTCGCGCGGCCACGTGCCCGCGCTCGCACCAGTCCTCGACCTCGATCATGGCGCGCTTGATGATGTCTGCGGCCGTGCCCTGCATGGGTGCGTTGATCGCGGCGCGCTCGGCGTACTGCTGCATCTGGCGGTTGCGCGCGCGGATATCGGGCAGATAGAGCCGCCGGCCATAGACGGTCGTCACGAAGCCGTCGCGCCGCGCCTGCTCGCGCGTCTCATCCATGTAGCGCTTCACACCGGGATAGCGGCTGAAGTACACGTCGATGTAGCGCTGTGCCTCGCCGCGCTCCAGACCGAGGCGCTGCGCGAGACCAAAGGCAGACATGCCATAGATGAGACCGAAGTTGATGGTCTTGGCCATGCGCCGCTGATCGGGATTCACGTCGGCGAGCGGGACCGCGAAGATCTCGGCCGCCGTCGCGCGGTGCACGTCCAGTCCCTCCGCAAAGGCACGCCGCAACGCGGGATCACCCGAGAGATGCGCCATGATGCGCAGCTCGATCTGCGAGTAGTCGGCGGCCATGAGCACGTGTCCCGGCGGGGCGATGAACGCCTCGCGGATGCGCCGCCCTTCGGCGGTGCGGACCGGGATGTTCTGCAGATTCGGATCAGAGGATGACAGCCGGCCGGTCTGCGCGACGGCCTGGTGATACGACGTGTGCACGCGCCCCGTGTGCGGGTTCACGAGCCCGGGCAGCTTCTCGGTGTAGGTGGAGCGCAGCTTCGCGAGACTGCGGTAGTCGAGGACCATGCGCGGCAGCGGGAAGGAGGCCGCGAGCTCCTCGAGCACGTCCTCGGCGGTGGAGGGCTGGCCCGTCGGCGTGCGGCGCAGCACCGGCAGCTGCAGCCGCTCGAAGAGGATCTGCTGCAGCTGCTTCGGCGACTCGAGATTGAAGGCATGGCCCGCCTCGTGATGCGCCGCGGCCTGGATCTCGCCCAGCCGCCGCCCGAGCTCGCGGCTCTGGGCGCGCAGCTTCTCGCGATCGAGCAGCACGCCGCGTCGCTCCATCTTCTGCAGCACGGGCACGAGAGGTTGCTCGAAGCACTCGTAGAGCTCCTTCAGCTGCGGGTGCGCCGCAAGCCGCGGCCAGAGCGCACGGTGCAGCCGCAGCGTCACATCGGCATCTTCGGCGGCGTATTCCGCCCCCGCTTCGACCAGCACCTGATTGAAGGGAATCTGCTTCGCACCCTTGCCCGCCACATCCTCGTAGCGGATGGTCCGGATACCGAGATAATGTTCTGCCATCGAGTCCATGTCGTGACGCGTGGCGACACTGTTCCAGACGTAGGATTCGAGCATGGTGTCGAAGCGCTGGCCGGCGAGCGTGACGCCGTGGTTGGCGAGCACGTGTGCGTCGTACTTGAGATGGTGGCCGAGCTTGTCGCGCGCGGGATCCTCGAGGAGCGGCCGCAGAGCCTCGAGCACCCGATCGCGATCGAGCTGGACGGGTGCGCCTGCGTAGTCGTGGCGCAGCGGCACATAGGCCGCACGTCCCGGCTCGACGCTGAAGGACACGCCCACGATCTCAGCCGTCATGTAGTCGAGGCTGGTCGTTTCGGTGTCGAAAGCGATGAGCGCGGCGCCCTGCAGCCGCTCGAGCCAGCGCTCGAACTGCACCCATTCGAAGATCGTCTCGTACTCGCGCGGCATACGCCCGAGCGCGCGGCCCGCGGTGAACAGCGTCGTGTCGTCCTCCACGAGGGGCGTATCCGCCGGTGTCGCGTGCCCGGTGGTGTGCGCAGTGTCGCCGCGAACCTGGAGTTGGCGCAGGAGCGTCCGCAGCTCGAAGCGCTCGTAGAGCTCCCGCAGCCGGTCGACGTCGGCGGGCTGCGGCGTGAGATCGTCGGTCTTCGTGTCGAGCGGAAGATCGGTGTGGATGGTGGCAAGGCGCCGCGCGAGGGCCAGCGTCTCGAGCCCGGCACGCAGGTTTTCGCCCACTCTGCCTTCGATGCACCCCGCATTCGCGACGATCTCGTCCAGCGACCCGTACTGGTTCAGCCATTTGGCAGCGGTCTTGGGCCCGACCTTGTCGATGCCGGGGATGTTGTCCGAGCTGTCCCCCACCAGCGCGAGATAGTCGATCATCTGCTCGGGCCAGACGCCGAACCTGGCCTTGACGCCCTCGCGGTCGAGGAGCGAACCGCTCATGGTGTTGATGAGGCGGATGCGGCCGTCCACGAGCTGCGTCATGTCTTTGTCGGAGGTCGAGATCAGCACCGAGAGACCGTGCGAAGCGGCGCGACGGGCGAGCGTGCCGATGACGTCATCCGCTTCGACGCCCTCGATGCGCAGCACCGGGAGACCCATGGCGCGCACGATGGCCAGCAGGGGCTCGACCTGCGCGCGCAGATCGTCCGGCATCGGCACGCGATGTGCCTTGTACTCGGCGAACAGTTCGTCGCGGAAGGTGCGTCCGGGAGCATCGAAGACCACGGCGACGTGTCTTGGGTCGTGATCCTTCAGGGACTTCAGGAGCATGTTCACGACGCCGAAGACCGCGCCCGTGGGTTCGCCGCGCGAGTTGGTGAGCGGTGGCAGCGCGTGGAAGGCGCGATACAGATAGGAGGAGCCGTCGATGAGGACGAGATCGGGAGCGTCGGTCATGAGAGGAGCGCAGCTGCGCCGGTTCCTTCAGCGTGCTTCGTGAGAAGGCTCATCGGCGTGGGGCACGCTGTCGTCTTTCTGCGGTGCGGGCGGAGCCGATGCGGGTCTGATGACGACGCCACCGCTCTTCTCAGGCAATCGCAGCGGACCCTTCTGGCCGCAGGCGGCCAGGCAGGCGAGCACCAGGGCAAGGGCGCCCGCCCGGTCGAGGCGCATCCTGGAGGGCTCACGCATACATCGGTCTGCCATCACGGAGCGCGAGCCAGCCGCGGAGCACGCGGTAGGTCACCCAGATGCCGATCGGAATCAGTGCGAGCGCGAAGGTGATGAAGCCGATCACGATCAGCATGAAAGGCAGACTCAGCACGAAGGCGAGCACTGACCAGCCAAGTGCCCACCAGAACGTCCGGATCTGCCAGATGAAGTGCGAGGCCAGGAAGGTGTCCCGGGCTTCGGCGCGCCGCGCGTAATTCATGATCACCGCCACGATCGAGGGCAGGCCGAACACGAAAGACCCGGCGATCGATGCCGCTCCCGTCACGCCCATGACCACCGACAGTGCGTGCAGCGCATAGACGACGTGCGTATAGGTGACGAGCGAGGTGTCGGGTACGACGCCGCCGTGCGGTGGAATGGCTTCGGACATCAATCGCCTCCCCGGGGGGCGCGCGCTCCCGGCAACAGGCGGAGACTATCGCGCTTTGCCCCGGCTGGCGCCAGTCGGGGTGCACAACGGGGCGGGCTCCGGTGGCGGCCGGAAACCCGATGAGTTACGGTCCGCGGATGGTTTCGGGGGAACATACCACCGTCATCCGCCGTGTGCTGGAACGCCGCAGCCAGCCGCCACACGGGCAGCCGCCCGACACGGCGACGACCATGGCGGTCATGCTGCGCGTCCTGCCGCCACCGCGCCTGCTGCTCGCCGTCCTCGATGCCGGCGCGCGCCGGCGGCTGGAGCACGGGCTCGTGGGGGTGGATGTGACGCTCACGACGGCTGACGATGAGACGGTCGCGCGCCGGCAGCTCGAGGCCGAGCCCTGCCACATCGTGATCACCGACAGCCGTGCGCTCGCGCGGCACGCATGCGAGCCACGCGCAGGGCACAGACCGGTCGTGCTGTTCGCACTCGGCTTCGACGATGCCAATGAGCGTCAGGCGGCGCACAATGCGGGTGCGGTGGACTGCTTCGGGCCACGCATCAGCGAGGACGAGCTGCACGTTCGCGTGGGCCTCGCGCGGCGCATCGCGGAACTGGAGACGGTGCTGCGAACGACGCTCGCCGAGAACCGCCGGCTCGCCACCCTGGACGAGCTCACCGGCGTGACCAGCCGGCGTTTCTTCGCGAAGAACTTCCCCCGGGAAGTCGAGCGTGCGGCGCGCTACGGGCGGCCGCTGGCGGTGGCGCTCTGCGACATCGATCACTTCAAGAAGGTCAATGACACGCTCGGACACGCCGCAGGCGACGAGGTGCTGCGGCAGTTCGGCGAACGCGTGCAGCGCGAGCTGCGCCACGGCATCGACTGGGTCGCGAGGCTCGGGGGAGAGGAGTTCGCGATCGTGCTGCCGGAGACGACTCGCGAGCAGGCGCTCGTCGCAGTGCGCAAGCTGCGGGTCGCGGTTGCCGATGTGCCCTTCATTGCAGCGGCGCAGCGATTGCCTGTCACGGCGAGCTTCGGGCTGTGCGGGGCAGACCGCGTGCCCGTCGGCCAGAAGCACGTCCCCAACCAGATGCTGAAGGCTGCGGATGCCGCGCTTTACCGCAGCAAACACGACGGACGCAATCGCATCACGGCGACGGTGCTCCCAGCGAGCGGTTCCTGAGCGGCGCCCCCGGGCCACGGGGCGCCTCCTCCGGACGGCTCACGCTCCGCGGGTCGGGCGGCGTCGCAGCAGACCGGTGGACTTGGCGGTCATCACGAGCTCGGCATGCTGGTTATGGACTTCGAAGAGTGAGCGGATGACGCCGCGATCCGGCTTCGATCGCGATGGTCGGCTCTCGAGCACGGTCACGCGCACGCTCAGGCGATCACCGGGTCGCACGGGCTTCAGCCAGCGGATTTCGTCCATGCCGGACGCACCGAGGCTTGCTGCCCTCGGGATGTAGCCGTCGACCAGCACCCGCATCATCAGGGCGCAGGTATGCCAGCCACTGGCAATCAGGCCCCCGAAGACGGACTGGCGGGCTGCTTGCGGATCGGTGTGGAAGGGTTGCGGGTCGTAGCGACGGGCGAAGTCGATGATCTCGTCTTCGGAGATCGTGAACGAACCGGCCTCGTGGACGTCGCCCGGGACGTAGTCCTCCAGGTAGCGCCCGTCGGGCGACGCGTCCGGATGCCCTGCGGTCTCGCGTTGTTGCATGAGGTCTGAGCATACGTCACCGGCCGCGGGGCAGCCATATCGCCGCAGCGGCTGCTAGGATTCGTCGCCGCAGGAGGTGACGTGATCCGCTTCATTCACGCTGCAGACATTCATCTCGACAGCCCGCTCGTCGGGCTCGCCCGCTATGAGGGCGCGCCGGTCTGGATGCTGCGGACCGCGACGCGAGCGGCCTTCACGGCGCTCGTGGACACGGCAATCGCGGAGGCCGTCGATTTCCTGGTGATCTCCGGCGATCTGTACGACGGAGACTGGCGTGACTACAACACCGGTCTGTTCTTCTGCCGCGAGATGGGCCGGCTCGATCAGGCGGGCATCCCTGCATTCCTGCTCTACGGCAATCACGACGCAAAGAGCGAGCTCACGAAGCAGCTGCGGCTGCCGAAGAACGTGCGCGAGTTCGCGCACCGCTCACCCGGGACTTTTCATCTCGAGCACCTCGGTGTCGCATTGCATGGCCAGAGTTTCCGCGCGGCCGCCACCTTCGACAATCTCGCCGCAGGCTATCCGCCTGCAGTCAGGGGTTTCCTCAACATCGGCGTGCTGCATACGGCGCTCGAGGGTCATGCCGCCCACGACTCCTATGCGCCCTGTGCCGTCCACGAGCTCGTCGCAAAAGGCTATGACTACTGGGCGCTCGGTCATGTGCACGAGTACGCGGTGCGCCACGAGGCACCGTGGGTGGTTTTTCCAGGCAATCTCCAGGGGCGCCACATCCGCGAGCCCGGCGAGCGTGGCGCCGTGCTCGTGACGGCGACCCGGTCGGGCCTCACGCTCGAGCGGCGACTGGTCGATGTCCTGCGCTGGCAGCACCTGCGCCTCGATGCTGGCGGAGCGGCCGGCCTCGGTGAGGTCGTCGATCTCGCGAGCCACGCTCTCGAGTGCCTCATCCGCCGGCACACCGACGGGCGGGCGCTTGCCGTGCGCATCACCCTGGAGGGGCGCTCGCGCGCGCATGGAGAGCTCTTCGGTCTCGAGAGCCAGCTGCGCCACGAGATCCTCGCCCGGGCCAATGCCTTCGCAGCCGAGCAGCTGTGGATCGAGAAGGTCTGCGTGGCGACGGCGCCGGGTCTGAGCGCCGACGAGCTCGCGGCGCGTTCGGATGCGCTCCATGATCTGCAGATCCTTCTGGCAGCGGCCCACGGCGATGAGCCGTTCCTGCGCATGCTGCACGACGAGCTGCGTGACGTAGTCGCCCGCTGTCCGGGTGAGCTTCTGGGGCGGGTGCCGGCGCTTGAGGCGATCCGGGCGGGTCGGCTCGACCTCCTGGTCGAAGAGGCTGCACTCAACCTGCTTGCGCGCCTCGCGGGCGAACCGTGACCGTGAGTCTGCCGATGCGACTCGAGCGTCTCGAGGTGCTGCGCTACGGCAGGTTCACGGACCGGATTCTCGAGTTTCCCGAAAGCACCCCCGACTTTCACCTGATCCTGGGTGCGAACGAGGCAGGCAAGTCCACGGTGCGCGCGGCGATCGCGGATCTGCTGTTCGGCATCGAGACGCGCACCGCCTACGCCTTCACGCACGACTACGACGCCCTGCGCCTCGGCGGCATCGTTGCGGCCGGCGGGCGGCGCGAGTATTTCCAGCGCCTCAAGCGCAGCAGAAACCCGCTGCGCGACGCGCAAGGGCGGCCGCTGGGCGACGATCTGCTGCTGCCCTGGCTCGGTGAGCTGGACCGGCACTCCTACGAGCGCATGTTCTGCCTCGATCACGAGCGTCTGATCCGCGGCGGCGACGAGATCCTCACGGCGCGCGATGATCTCGCGAGGCTGCTGTTCGAGACCTCCTCGGGCATCACGGGCTTCGGCGAGCTGCGCGACGCGCTCGAGCAGGAGGCCGCTACGCTCTGGGCGAAGCGCCGCGCGGGAGATCGCGCTTTCTATCGCGCGGCCGACGCTCTGCAGGAGGCGGAACGCGAGCTCAAAGCTGCAACCATGCGTGCCCGGGACTGGGCGGAGATCGAAGGGCGCATGCAGTCCTCGCAGGAGGCACTGAGCGCTGCCCGGCGGAGCTCGGAGGCGCTGGAAGTCCGCCGCGCACGCCTCGAACGCATCCGCCGCGTTGCCCCCGAGCTGCAGAAGCTCCGGGGGGCACAGGCGGCGCGGGCGCCGCTGGAGGGTACGCCCCGGCTGCCGCGCGGCGCCCGCAGCGAGCTCGAGCGCGCCGAGCGGGAAATCGCCGCGGCCGATGTCCGGCTCGTACAGGCGGAACGTGCCCGGGAGGATGCAGCGCGGCGCATCGGTGACATCGTGATCGACCGATCCTGCCTGGAGTGGGCCCCGCAGATCCGCGCCCTCGCGGACGAACGCGCACGCACGGCCTCCTTCGCCGGTGATATCGAGAAGCGTCTTGCGGAGCTGCGCGTGAAGGTCGCGGCGATCCACCGCATCGCCGGCGAGCTTGGATGGCCGGGTGACGAGGGCGAGCTCGGCCGCATGATTCCGCCGCAGGTGATACGCGCGGCAATCCATGAACTGTTGCAGGAGCACGGCGCGCTGCTCGAGGCGGCGGCCAGTGCAGGGCAGGCGCTCGCCGAGCGCCGCGAGGAGCTCGTGGCCCTCGACACGCAGCTGGGTGTGCTCGTGCCGCCGGCGATCCCGCAGGCGCTGCCGACGGCGCTGGCGGCGGCCCAGGCGCTCGGCGACCACGGCCGGCAGCTCGACGGGGCGCGTGTGCGGGTCGAATTCGAGCAGCGACACCTCGAGCGACTCCTGGGGCAGCTACGCCCCTGGGAGGGATCGCGGGGCGGGCTGCGCGCCCTTTCCCTGCCGCTGGAGGCCGAAGCGCTTGAGCAGCAGGCGCGCGAAGGGGTGCTCCTTGCGCGCCTGGAGACGCAGCGCGAGGAGCTCGGGCGCGCGCAGCGGGAACTGGCTGCGTGCGAGGCGCGTGCGCGGCATCTTGCGGGCTCGAAGCGGCTGGTCACGCGCGAGGCGCTCGAGGCCGCGCGACGCGACCGCGATGCACTGTGGCAGCGCATCCGCGACGGGTCTCTGCTTCTCGTGTCGGGCGGCGCGGCACTCGAGGACGCGATGTCGAATGCCGACCGGCTGGCAGACGAGCGCTATGCAGCGGCGAACGATCTGGCGCGCCTCGAGCATCTCGAGGAGACGCTGGTGGAACTGCGCCAGCGGGTCGCCGGACAGGAGCGTGCCGCCAGTGACCTGGCCGGGGAGCTCGGGTCGTTGCAGGCAGGTTGGCGGGCACGCATGGATTCCTCCGGGCTGGCGGCCTGCACCATTGCCCGGTTTCTGGACTGGAGGCGCGTCCGTGACGAATGTCTGGCGCGCGATGAAGCGCTCTCCGTCCAGGAGTCCGGGCTTGCGCAGCTCCGCGAGGCCGGGCGCAATGCGGCGACGGCCTTGCGCGCGGCACTGGCAGCCGCAGGCGTCGAGCCCGGCGGCACGGGCGACCTCGAGTCGCTCGTCGCGCAGGGCGCGAACTTCATTCGCAACGCCGAGTCGCTCGAGGTGCGTCGTACCGCGCTCCTGGCACAGCGGCAGAGTGTCCTCGCGGCGATCGGTGCTTTCGATCGGCGCAGCAGCAGACCCGCGCGCAGCTCGGGCAGTGGACCGATCGCTGGCGCGAGCAGATGACGGCAGCGCGCCTGCCGGTCAGCACCGGCCGGCTGACGGCGCTGCAGGCGCTCGAGCGCTTCTCCGCGCTCGATGCGCTGCTGCGCGAGGTCCGGGAGCTGCGTGAGCAGCGCATCGAGGCGATGCAGAGGGAGCTCGGGCATTTCACGAAACATGCGCGCGAGATGGCCCAGGCCGGCCTCGCGCCAGAGCTGGCCGCAGAGCCGCCGGAACGGGTTGCGCTCGCGCTCGAGGCGCGGCTCGTGGAGGCGGAGCATCTCGCCCAGAAGCTCGAGGCAGGACGCAGGGAGCTCGAGCGAAACGAGGCCGGGATCGAGGCGGCGCGTCGCGAGTGTGAGCGTGCCGGCGCGGACCTGCAACCGCTCATGGAGCGTGCGGGCGTGCGGGAACCGGAGGCGCTGCGGATTGCGGTCGCGCGTTCCGAGCGGCTGCTCGAGCTCGAACAGAGCATCGAGTCGGCGCGCGCGAGCTGCCTGGGCGCAGGCGACGGTCTGGCGTTCGAGACGCTGGCTGCGGAGGTCGACGGTGAGGACCTGGCGGCGCTCCCGGCGCAGCTCCTGCAGCTCGACGTCGAGCGTGCCCGCACGGTCGAGAGTCGCGAGGCGCTCGCGGGTGCGCTGACCGCCGACGAAGCCGAGCTCCGCCGCTACGGCGGACAGGCAGACGCGGCAATCGCGGAGGCGCGGCGGCAGGAAGCCCTCGCTTCGATGGAGGATGCACTCGAGCGCTACGTCAAGGTCTTCGTGGCCGCGCGCGTTCTGAACTGGTGCATCGATCGCTACCGCGAGGAAAAGCAGGGACCGCTGCTCGCGCGCGCAGGCAAGATCTTCGCTCTCCTGACGCGGGGATCCTTCGAGCGGCTGGTGGTGGACTTCGACGGCAAGGCGCCGCAGCTCAAGGGCTGGCGTGCCGGTGGCACGGTGGTGGATGTCGCGGGGATGAGCGATGGCACGCGCGATCAGCTCTACCTGGCGCTGCGTCTGGCCGCGCTCGAGCTGCAGCTCGAGCACGGGCGCGCGCTGCCCTTCGTCGCAGACGACCTGTTCATCAACTTCGATGACGCGCGCGCGGCAGCCGGGTTCCAGGCGCTCGCCGAGCTCGCGACCCGCACTCAGGTGATCTTTCTCACTCACCACGAGCACCTGTTGCCGATCGTCGAGCAGGCGATCGGCACGCGACTCAACGTGGTGAGACTCGGCTGAGACGTTACGGCAGGCAAGGCACACACTTCGACAGGATCGAAGAAAGGCTGAAATACTTTCGAATTGTCCTGAAGAGCAGGCTGCTGTAAACAGTCTGGCCCCGCGGCGCCCTCGTGCGTACTGGCGAAGGAGCAAAGGCATGCAGCAGGCGTTGAGGGCTGTCCGCCCGCACGATCACGAGGCGCTGGCACGCGAGACGGATGCCGGCCCGCGCGACTTCTTCATCGAGCGAAACGGTGTGCGCTGTGCCGGCACGCACCTGATCGTCGACCTGCACGGCGCCCGCCGCCTGGACGACCTCGTCTTCATCCGGCGCACGCTGCTCGAATGCGTGACCGCGGCCGGCGCCACGCTGTTGCACATCCATCTGCACCATTTCGAGCCGAACGGCGGCGTGAGCGGTGTGGCAGTGCTCGCGGAGAGCCACATCTCGATTCACAGCTGGCCAGAGCACGGCTACGCAGCACTCGACGTGTTCATGTGCGGCGCGGCGCGCCCCGAGCGCTGCATCGAAGTGCTGCGCGCGGCCTTCAGGCCGCGGCGACTGGCGGTCGAGGAGCTTCTCAGAGGAAGACCGGCGTGAGCGCGCCCGAGTGGTATTCGGAGACGATTACTCCGGGGGTCCGTGTGTCCTTCGAGGCCGGGCGCGTCGTGCACCGTGAGCGCACGCCCTGGCAGGATCTCGTGCTGATCGAGAACCGCCCCTTCGGTCGCGTGCTGCTGCTCGATGGAGCCACGCAGGTGGCGAGCGCCGACGAATTTGCCTATCACGAAATGATGTGCCACGTGCCCCTGCTTGCGCACGGGCACGTGCGGCGTGTGCTCATCATCGGCGGCGGCGACTGCGGGCTCGCAGAGGAAGTCCTCAGGCACCGCACCGTCGGGCAGGTGACCCAGGTCGAGATCGATGCAGCGGTGGTGCGGGTCGCGCGCCAGCACCTCGGTTCGGTGAATTCCGCAGTCTTCGACGATGAGCGGTTGAAGATCGTGATCGACGACGGGGCGAAGTGGCTCGCTGCGCGCCAGGAGCAGTACGACCTCATCCTGGTCGACTCGACGGATCCCGTGGGTGCAGGTGCCGTGCTCTTCACCGAGGCGTTCTACCGTGATGCGCGAGCCTGCCTCGCGCCGGGCGGCGTGCTCGTGTGCCAGCTCGGCGTGCCCTTTCTGCAGCGCGATACTTTCGTCAGTGCGGTGCACAACCTCGCGCTGACCTTTCCTGTGTTGTCGTGCTATCTGGTTGCGGTGCCGAGCTACTTCGGCGGACATCTCGCGATCGGCTGGGCGAGCGATGGACTGAAGCCCGACGATGCATCGCTCGAACTGCTGACCGTGCGCGCGTCGGCGGCACGGCTGCAGACCCGCTACTACACGCCCGAGGTGCATCTCGCGTCGCTCGCCCTGCCGCGCTACATCGGCGAGGCTTTCGAGGAGGGGTGCAAGCCGCTGCTGAGCCGGAAATCGTCGACGTCCACGATGCCCGCTGTTGCGGTCCAGCCGCCGGATCCGGAAGCGCCACCGGCACCCGCATCCACGACGACGCGCAGTCGTTCGGCCAGAGGAGGCTGACCCCACCTTCGGAGGATTGCGCGCGATCCAAGGTGGCGCAGGAGGGCGGTACGAGCTTCGCCCTCGATCCCGTGTCGCGGACCGAAATCGCGTCCGGGCTGCTCACAGAGTATGCTGCGACGCTCGAACGACTAGAGTCGATCTCTGCGGAGCAGCCGGATGGCGATTACGCGCACTTTCAGTCTGGCGGATCTCTTCGAGCTGGTGGCCGGTGCGCTGCCCGGGCGCGTGGCGATCATCTGCGGTGCACGCCGCTCCACCTATGGTGAGCTCGAGGAGCGTGCCAGTCGCCTTGCGAGTCACCTGCAGCGCCACGGGGTGGGCGCGGGCGACACGGTGGGCCTGCAGCTCCACAACGGCCCGGAGTATCTGGAGGGTTTCTTCGCGGCGTGCAAGCTGCGCGCGATTCCGCTGAACGTCAACTACCGCTACGTGGCGGGTGAGCTGCGTTATCTCTATGACAATGCGGGACTTGCGGCACTGCTGTATTCGCAGCCCCTGGCAGGAGTCGTCGAGCCGCTGCTCCCGGAGTTCCCCGGCATCAGGGTGGCACTTCAGGCGGGCGCACCCTACGAGAGTGCGCTCGCCGCGGCATCGCCGGCCTATGCCGTCCCGCAGCGCAGCGACGACGACCTCTCGCTGCTCTACACGGGCGGCACCACCGGCATGCCCAAAGGCACGATGTGGCCGCACCGGTCGCTCTTCTTCGGCGCGCTCGGGGGCGGTGGCTTCTACCGCAGGGAAGGCCCGGTCCGCACGCCGGAGGAGATCGTGGACGCGGCGCGCGGGAGCCATCCGCTGCGCTTCATGCCGCTGTCGCCCCTCATGCATGGGGCCGCGCTGTGGGCGACGCTGGTATCGGTGTTTGCCGGGCAGACTGTCGTGCTGCGCGATGAGGTTGCCTTCGATGCAGAGAAGATCTGGGATACCGTCGTACGCGAGGGAGTCAACAGCATCTCCATCGTGGGCGATGCCATGGCGGTGCCGCTGCTCGATGCGCTCGAGGCCCATCCGGGCCGATGGGACCTTTCGCGCCTGGTGCACATCGGCTCGGGTGGCGGGCTCTTTTCCACGCACGTTCAGCAGAAGCTCAAGGGCTTCCTGCCGAATGTGACGATCCTGGACAGCATGAGCTCCTCGGAAAGCGGGCTGAGCGGCAGCGGCTCGAAGCCGCAGAGCGGCGCGGGCTTCATCAGGATCCCGCCCCGCGCGGACCTCCGCGTGCTCGCGCACGACCGCAGCCGTTTCGTCGGGCCCGGCGAGGAAGGCATCCTCGTGCGCAGTGGTCATCTGGCGATCGGCTACTGGCGCGATCCGAAGAAATCCGCCGAGACCTTCGTCACCATCGACGGACTCCGCTACGTTGTCACGGGCGACATCGTGAAGGTCGAGCCCGACGGCTCGCTGACCGTGCTCGGCCGCGGGTCGCAGTGCATCAACACCGGCGGCGAGAAGGTCTTTCCCGAGGAGGTCGAGGAGATCCTGCGGCGTCACGAGGGCGTGGCCGATGCGCTCGTGGTCGGCGTGCCGGATCCGCGCTGGGGTAACAGAGTGGCGGCCGTCGTCAGGCTGCGACCGGGTCGCCATGCGGATGCCGCGAGCCTGCAGGCGCACTGCCGCGAGCACATCGCCGGCTACAAGGTGCCGAAGTCCATCGCCTTCGTCGACGAGATGAAGCGCTCGCCCGCAGGCAAGGCCGATTATCGCTGGGCACGCGATACGGTGCTCGCCGGGGATTCCGCATGAGCTTCCCGGGGATCGCCGGCAAGGTCGCGATTGTCACGGGCGCAGGCGGCGGCATCGGCCTCGCCTATGCACGTGAGCTGGCCGCAGCGGGTGCAAAGGTGGTGATCGCCGAGATCGACGCCGCCCGGGGCGCGGAGGCAGCCGCCGCGATCCGCAGCGCGGGCGGCGAGGCGAGCTTCGTGCGCACGGATGTGGGCAGTGAAGACTCCACCCCTCGCACTCGCAGCGCAGGCGTGCAGGCTCTACGGTGGCATCGACTTCCTCGTGAACAACGCGGCGCTGTTCGGAGGCATGAAGCAGGAGCCGCTCCTCACCGTCGACTGGGGCTACTACCAGTCGTTCATGAACGTGAATCTCGATGGGGCGCTGCTCTGCGCACGCGCCTGTGTGCCCGCCATGCGCGAGCGCGGCGGCGGTGCAATCGTCAATCAGTCGTCCACGGCAGCGTGGATGGGCGTGGGTTACTACGGGCTCTCGAAGCTCGCGATCAACGGTCTCACGCAGTGTCTTGCGCGCGAGCTCGGTCCCGTAAAGGTGCGCGTGAATGCCATCGCTCCGGGTCCGACGGACACCGAAGCGCTCGCGAAACAGGTGCCGGAGGCCTACACGCGGCAGCTCGTGGCGCAGCTGCCGCTGGCGCGCCTTGGCACGCCGCACGACATGGCGCAGGCCTGCCTGTTCCTGCTCTCCGACTCGGCTGCCTGGATCACGGGGCACGTGCTGGCCGTCGACGGTGGCCACGTCTTTCGCCCCTGAGGGGTACTGCATGGCTCTTGTCGACCTCGTTCCCGAAACGCGACTCTTCATCGACGGCCGGCTCGTCGAGGCAAAGGGGGGCGGCCGCTTCGAGAACATCAATCCCGCCACCGAGGAAGTGCTCGGCACCACTGCCGACGGCACGACCGCGGACCTGGATACGGCGATCGCCGCGGCGAGGCGTGCCTTCGACGAGTCCGGCTGGGCGAACGATCCGGCGTTTCGTGCGCGCTGCCTGCGGCAGCTCCATGCGGGGCTCCTTGCAGAAAAGGAGCAGCTCCGGTCGATCGTGGTGCGCGAGGCTGGCGCACCGGTTGCGCTCACGGGCTTCATGCACGTGGATGGCCCCATCGACATGCTGTCCTACTGGGCAGACAAAGCCGGGAACTATGCCTACGAGCGGGCACTGCCGGACGTCTCTTTTCTGGGTCAGCCGGTGCGGCGCATCCTGCGTCGTGAGCCCGTGGGCGTGGTCGGTGCGATCACGCCCTGGAACGTACCGATTCTTCTGAACGTGACCAAGATCGGTCACGCGCTCGCGGCCGGCTGTACGGTGGTGCTGAAGCCCGCGCCTGACACGCCCTGGTCGGCGACCCATCTCGGGCGGATCGCGAGTGAGCACACGGAGCTGCCGCCAGGCGTGCTCAACATCGTCGCGTCGTCCGATGCCCTCGTCGGCGAGGCGCTGGTACGCGATCCGCGCGTGGACATGGTGAGTTTCACCGGTTCCACGGCGACCGGCCGCCGCGTGATGGAATGCGGTGCCGGGAATATCAAGAAGGTCTTCCTCGAACTGGGGGGCAAGAGTGCCGCCATCGTGCTCGATGACGCGGACCTCACCACCGTGCTGCCCGGTGCCGCGGCCACCTGCCTCCACGGCGGGCAGGGCTGCGCCATCACCACCCGCTGGCTCGTGCCGCGCAGGCGCTATTCCGAAAGCATCGAGATCCTGCGCGCGGCGTTCCAGGGCTGGCGATACGGCGACCCGGAGGATCCTGCCAACCTGCAGGGGCCGCAGATCTCGCGGCGGCAGCAGGAGCGTGTCCTCGGTTACATCGAGCGCGGGCGGGCTGAGGGGGCGCGGCTTCTCGTGGGCGGCGGCCGCCCTGCGCACAGGGGATTCTTCGTCGAGCCCACGCTGTTCGTGGACGTCGATCCGCGTTCGACCATTGCGCAGGAGGAAATTTTCGGTCCCGTGTGCTGCGTGATTCCCTACGACGGCGACGAGCAGGCAGTGCGTATCGCCAACGACTCCATCTACGGACTCTCGGGCGCGGTGTACTCGGCGGACGAAGCGCGCGCGCTTGCGGTCGCTCGCCGTATCCGTACCGGGACGATTTCGGTGAACGGTGCGCAGTGGTTCCATGTCGACACGCCATTCGGTGGTTATCGACAGAGCGGCAGCGGCCGCGAGAACGGGGAGCAGGGTTTCGAGGAACATCTGGAGACCAAGGCCATCGCGCTGCCGGGCGCTGCGTCCACGTGAGGGTGCGATGCCCACGGCGGTGATCACCGGAGCATCGTCCGGCATCGGCGCGGCGCTCGCCGTCGAACTTGCCGCACGCGGGTGGACGCTCGCCCTCGGTGCGCGCCGGGTGGAGCGCCTCGAAGAAGTCGCACGGGCAGCGCGCGAGGCGGGGGGGCAGGCGCATGCGCTGGCCCTGGATGTGACGGATCCGGCGTCCATCGAGAGCTTCTGGCGCGGCGCGGAGGCACGCATCGGGGAGATCGATGCGCTCATCAGCAATGCAGGACATGCGACCCTCGGGCCGCTCGTCGAGTGCTCGGATGCCGAGCTCGCCGCGGATGTCACCGTGAACCTGCTCAGCCACCTGTGGATGGCGAAGCGCGCGCTGGCGAAGATGATCGAGCGCCACCGGGGCGACCTGGTATTCGTCGGCTCCGACGTCGCCGTGCGCCCCAAGCCCGAGCTCGCGACCTACACCGCCTGCAAGGCAGGCCTTGAAGCGCTCGCCCGCTCACTTGCCATGGAGACCCACGATTTCGGCATTCGCACGCTCGTGGCGCGGCTCGGCGCGACCGCGACCGAGTTCGGCGCCGATCTTTCCGACGCACGGCGCGGTGCGGCAGTGGGCCTCTGGCAGCGCTGGGGACTGCACCTGACGCTGGACCTGGTCGCCGTGCAGCGCGCGGCGAAGGCCATCGCCGATGCGCTTGCGATTCCGGCGAGCGAAGGCGGCATCGTGCTCTTCGAGCTCCTGCCGACGCCGACGCCCCGCTGAGCCCCGGGCCCGTCGTGCGGGCGAGCGCTCAGCTCAGCACGCCCCCGTCGACCTGCATCGTCTCGCCCGTCGTGTAGCTGGATGCCCCGCTCGCGAGGAAGAGCGCTGCCGCCGCCACTTCCTCCGGCAGGCCGGGACGCTTGATCGGGCTGATGCGCACGAAGTCGGCGTAGCGCTGCGGGTCGCTCAGCGTGTGCTCGCCCATGACGGTCCTGATGACGCCGCACGAAATGCCGTTCACGCGGATGCCCTTCGGTCCGAGCTCACGCGCGAAGACGCGCGTCATCGCATCGAGCGCGGCCTTCGATACGCAGTAGGCGCCGATCTCGGGCTGCGCCATGCGCGCGGAGGTCGTGCTGATGTTGACGATCGTGCCGCTGCCGCGCTTCGCCATCTTCCTCGCCACGGCTGCGGTGAGGAAGAAGGGGCCCCTGAGATTCACGTCCATGATCTTGTCCCAGAGCGCGGGCGTCGTGTCGCAGAACTCGCCGGTCACCGGCGGGCTGATGCCGGCGTTGTTCACCAGGATGTCGGGCTCGAGGCCCTGCTCCTCGATCCGCCCCAGGAGTCTCTCGATCTCCTCCAGCTTGCCGACGTGCGCGGCGAAGGCGTGCGCCCGGCCGCCGCGAGCCCGGATGGCGGCTGCGACCTCGTCGACGGACGCCTGCCTGCGCGAGCAGACGATCACCTGTGCACCGCGCTCCGCGAAGAGCTCTGCGATGGCCTGGCCGATGCCACGGGAGCCGCCGGTGATCAGAGCCACTCTGTCGCGGATTGAGTAGAGGTCGGCTGCCATGGGAGTTCCTCCTTGCGATCGGTGATATGCGCGTGCAAGCCGGCGCAGGGCCATTGCCGCGGATGTTCACCGCGACCTCCTGGCGGCCATAATACCGGACCGCTGGATCGAGGTGACTCGACCAGCCTGCGTGGAGCCGGTCTTTGCCGCAGGATTCCCGAGTGTCAGTGTGGTTTGGGTGAACAGCACGTCGTATGCCTCCCGGACGGCGGCCGACGATCCGATTGGCGCCCGGCTCACGGCGGCCGGCGCGCCTTTCGAGCTCGCGGCGCACACGATCGGTGGAGTCGTGTATCGCGTCTTCCGGCACGCTCCCGGGTCGCTGCGGGACATCTATGTCGGTGCGCGGCAGTTTGGTCCACGCCCGTTTCTCGTGGGCCGCGATTTCCGGGTCACGTACGCCGAAGCCTGCGGCCAGGCTGCGGCGCTTGTCCGCGCACTGTCCGATGAGGGGATCGTGAAGGGCCGGCGCGTCGCCATCGCCATGGCGAACGGCCCGGAATGGGTGATTTCCTTCCTGGCAGTCACCGCAATGGGCGCGACTGCAGTGCTAGTCAACAACCGCGGCTCGCCCGAGGAGCTGTTCGCGGCACTCACGGACACGGATTGCGCGATGCTCATTGCGGATGCCGGGGTCGCCGCGCGGGTGCCCGGCGAGTGGATCGCTCACCGACCGGTCGTCGTCACCGGATCGGGGATGAACGAGGTGCTGCCGCCCGCCTGGCGGCAGTTCGATGATCTCGTGCGGGGCGGGGAGACGCTGGAGCTGGAACCGGTCGAGACTTCACCGGATGACGAGGCTGTCGTGATCTTCACGTCCGGCACGACCGGTGGCCCGAAGGGTGCACTCCTCACGCAGCGAGCGACGGCGCAATCCGTCACTGCCGTCGATTACCTGATCCTGCGCGGCCCGCTGCGCACGGTTGCCGATCTCGCTGCATTGCAGGCGCTTCCAGAAGCGCCGCCCCCGTCGGTGATGCTGGTTTTTCCGCTGTTTCATGCCTCGGGTGCCACTTCCGCACTCCTGCCGGCCATGCGCCGCGGCGGCAAGATCGTCATGGTGCGCAAGTGGAATGTGGCGGAGGTCATCGATCTCATCGAGCGCGAGCAGGTCTCCGGTCTCTCCGGGTCGCCGGCCATGCTCTGGGATCTGATGCATGCGGACCGCTCGGGGCGCGACCTGCGCTCACTGCGTTTTCTCTCCGTCGCCGGCCAGGGGCTCAGGCGACCGCTGTTCGAGGATCTGCGCAGGTACTTTCCGGATGTCCTGATCGGCGTGGGTTACGGTCAATCCGAAACGGGCGGCGTAACAGGTATCGGCGGTGCCAATCTCGCAGAGCACCCGGACTGCGCAGGCTGGGTGCTGCCGTACTTCGAGTTGCGCCTGCTCGACGATGCCGGCAAGGAGGTGCCTGCTGGCGAAATGGGCGAGATTCTCCTGCGCTCGCCCACCGTCATGCGGGAATACTGCGGCCGGCCTGCCGAGACCGCAGCCGTGCTCGAGGACGGCTGGCTGCGCACGGGCGATCTGGGGCGGGTCGACGATGAAGGCCGTCTCTACATCGTCGATCGCAAGAAGAACATCGTGATCTCGGGAGGCGAGAACATCACCTGTTCCGAGGTCGAATCGGCTGCGCTGACGCATCCGGCCGTGAGGGAAGCCGTGGCCTTCGGGGTGCCCGACGAGCGGCTGGGCGAGCGGCTGGTCCTCGCCGTGGTGATGCGACCGGGCATGAGCGTCACGCCTCGGGAGCTGGCGGACTACATCGGTGAGCGACGGGCCATCTACAAGGTACCCCGCGACTTTACCTTCATCACAGAGCTGCCGCTGAATGCCACCGGCAAGGTGGACAAGCGGAAACTACTGGCAGGCTATCTCCAAAGGCAGGTGTGAGCGATGTCATCCGATCCTGGGCGCTGGCAGGGGATTCTCGCGGAACTGGAGCGTCGGCGGGCCTTCAATCGCCAGATGGGTGGTCCGGAGCGCGTGCAGCGTCAGCGTGACAGCGGCAAGCTCGATGCACGCCAGCGCATCGAAGCGCTGTTCGACCCGGGCAGTTTCATTGAGCTCGGCGCCTTCGCAGGCAGCATGACGGAGAGCTCCGATACCCCGGCGCCCGCCGACGGCCTGGTTGCGGGCTTCGGTCTGATCGAAGGCCGCCCGGCGCTCGCGGGTGTCGAAGATTTCACGGTGCTCGGCGGGTCCATCGGCGATCGCAGCGCCGACAAGCGCTATCGCCTCACTCAGCTCGCGGCCCAGGAACGTGTGCCGCTGGTGTTCATGCTGGAGGGCGCGGGTCACCGGCTCACGAACGAGCATGCGGGGCGCCGTCCGAACGACCTGCAGGGACTCGCCGAGCTCTCGGGCCTCGTGCCCATGGTGACTCTGGTGCTCGGTGCCTCGGCCGGTCACGGAGCGCTCACCGCACCACTCACCGACTTCGTCGTGATGAGCGAGGACTCCTCAATGTTCGCGGCGGGCCCACCGATCGTGAAGGCGGCCGTCGGTGAATCGGTGACGAAGGAGCAGCTCGGCGGCCCCCAGGTGCACATCGTGCAGTCGGGCGTTGCGCACAATCTCGCCGCCGACGATCGCGAGGCCATTGCGCTCGCGCGCCGCTATCTTTCGTACTTCCCCCTGAACGCGTGGCAGATGCCTCCGTCCTGCGACAGCGCCGACGCCGCGCCACGGCGTCTCGATGGGATTCTCGGGCTTGTCGACCCGGACCCGCGCGTTGCCTTCAGAATGGCGAGCGTGCTCAGGCTGCTGGTCGACGAGGGGACTCTCCTCGAGGTCCAGCCGCGGTACGGCGCAGCCATCATCACTGCGCTCGCGCGCCTCGGCGGCCGGAGTGTGGCGATCGTCGCCAACGATCCGGGTGTGAATGCCGGTGCGGTCGATGCGGCAGCGGCGGACAAGGCCGCGCATTTCATGGACGTCGCCAACGCCTTCCACCTGCCCGTCGTGTTCCTCACCGACAATCCGGGGGTGATGGCCGGCACGGCCGCCGAGAAGTCCGGCGTGCTGCGCCATGCCGCGCGCATGTTCGTCGCACAGCACCGGCTTCGGGTCCCGAAGCTCCATGTGACCCTGCGCAAGGCCTTCGGCTTCGGTTCATCCATCATGGCCATGAACCCCTTCGATGGGCAGACGCTCTCGCTCGCGTTCCCGGCGATCACACTCGGAGCGATGCCTGCGGCGAGCGGTGCAGCTGCCGCAAAGCTCGACGACGCGACGCGCGCACGCGTAGCCGCGGAGCAGGCTGGCGGTGCCTTCCATATCGCGGACCGGCTGGCCTACGACGATGTGATCGACCCGCGGGAGCTGCGCAATGCGCTGATCCAGGGGCTCGTGCTCGCCGAGGGGCGCCATACCCGGGCTCCGCAGCCGACGCTGCTGCGCGGCATCGCGCCCTGAGCACGGCGCGACCGGACCAGGGAGGCCGTCTGTGCGTTACGAGCACCTGCTTCTCGACGAGCACGAGGGCGTGGCCACGCTGACGCTGAACCGTCCGCAGGCGCTGAATGCACTCGATCTCCGGCTGGTCGATGAGATGAGCCACGCGTTGGATGCCCTGGGTGACGGGGGCTCGACACGTGCTCTGCTGCTGACGGGCGCCGGTCGTGCCTTCTGCAGCGGCGGGGACGTTGGGGGCGAGTTCACACCGGGTGCGACCGATGCCGGGGCATGGCTCGAGTCGCATTACAATCCGCTCGTCATGCGTCTCCAGGAGCTGCCCTTCCCGGTCGTGGTGGCAGTGAATGGTCTCGCGGCAGGTGCCGGCTGCTCCCTCGCGCTCACCGGCGACTTCGTCCTCGCGGCGCGCTCGGCGTATTTCGTGCTGGCCTTTGCGCACCTCGGCCTGGTCCCCGATTGCGGCATCACCTGGCTGCTGCCGCGTCTCGTCGGGCACGCGCGCGCCACGGCCATGATGATGCTCGGCGAGCGCGTCCCTGCGCTGCAGGCAGAACAGTGGGGTTTCATTCACCGGGCGGTCGACGACGCGGACCTGATGTCTGCCGCGCAGGCACTTGCGGCGCGGCTTGCAGGAGGTCCGACGCGCAGCTATGCGCTCATCCGTCGCGGCATCCGGGCCTGCGCGAGTGCGACGCTCGGGGAGGCGCTTGCCGTCGAACGCGTCAATCAGCGTATCGCGGGCGACAGTGAGGATTTTGCCGAGGCGATCCGGGCCTTCCGCGCGAAGAGGGCGCCGGAGTTCCGGGGCCGCTGAGGCGGGCCGCGGCACACGGGTCCGCAGCGCCACTGATGCGTGCAGCATGGCACCCTTCCTCGGGCGCAGCGCGGCGGGGGTCTTCCGGAAGCAGGCATGGTCACGGCAATCGTTCTCATCACGGCGCAGGCCGATCGGGTCCCGGAGCTCGCGAAGGCGCTCGTCGAGGTGAAGGGCGTGAGCGAGGTGTTCTCGGTCGCCGGGCGCTGGGACCTCGTGGCGATCGTGCGTGTCGGCAGCAATGAGGACCTCGCAACCGTCGTGAGTGATCGCATCCGCAAGCTCCCGGGCATCGTCGCCTCCGAGACCCTCATTGCTTTCCGTGCCTACTCGCAGCGCGAGCTGGAAGCGGCCTTCGCCCTGGGCCTCGAGAGTTGAGGCGCGCGCCAGGTCGGCGGAGCATGAGCAGGATCGTGCGACGGGCTGCGGCGGGCGCGCTGCTGGCCGCTTCGTTTCTGATTCTCACCGCGTGTGCAAGCCTCGGGAGTGCTTCGGACGCGGGCGAGCCGGTCTACCTGCCCGAGGAAGTCCCTGTCACCGCGGAGCCGACACCTCCGCCGGAGGAGCCGGGGGAGGAGCGCGCCGGGCCGGAAGCCGGTGAGGCCCAGGCGGCCGTCACGGAGCCAGAACATCCGCAGGAGACCCGCAGACCTGGGGCGCTGCCCGAGGTGGTCGTGGCCTCCAGTCGGCACGAAGTGATCCGTGATCTCGTGGCCGAAGCGAGATCCCTGCTCCGCGATGTCGATCTTCACTACGTTTTCTCCGGGAAGGGCCGGCGGGAGACGCTCCGCGGGAGGCCGGTCGCCTTTGCGCTGTGGAGCGAGGCGAGGCAGCGGTGGACCGTCGCGCACATCGAGATCCCGCGCCCGCCTGTCCGGTGGAGGCCGGGAGGCAGGCCGATGCCGTTCATCGTCCGCACGCCACCGGGCATCACCGCCCGCCATGTGAAGGGTACGGGTGCCGAGCGGCTGATGTTCGCCTTCTCCAGGGACGGCGAAGCCCTGAAGGTCTATGGTCGCAAGTTCCCGGTATTCGACAACACGCTGCTCGCAAGGAAGAAATGGCGCGCGGTGGTCGACACCGCCAGACCCATTGTCTATCTGCCGTTCACCGAGGACACGCTCGATCCGCTCTTCATCCAGGGCGGCCGGGATTTTCTCCTGTCGACTGCACGCAAGGCGGTCGACGAGTTGCGCTCCTCGAAGGCGCCTGCCACGGCATTCCCTGGCGAACTCCTGGCAGATGTCGTGCCGGCCGAAGTCATCACGACCCTGGCTGTGATCGAACAGACGGACGACGCCGACTACGTACTCAAGAAGGCGGAGGCATTCGATGAAGTGCTGAGCCAGTACGGCCTGAAGCGTGAAGAGGCGTATCGCTACAGCGTCTCGCGCGCCACCGCCATCGGCCCGATGCAGTTCACCGACCGGCGTGGCAATGGCACCTATTCGATGGTCGTCCGGCGCTGCCCGGCCGCGCGGCTCGATCCGGACTTCGAGCGCGGCGCAACCGATCTCCTGAATGCCATGAAGGCCGCGATCTGCCTCTTCGACATCGAACTGGCCGCGATGCCGCCGGCGATTCGCGGAGCATATCGCGACAACAGGAAGGTGCTGGGCATCTTCCCGGTGGCGGCCTACAACGGCGGGCCCCGGAACGTCACCCGGCTCTACCGGGCCATCCAGAGGATGCAGGTGAACCTGGAGGACCTGCGTCTGCCCGCCGAGCAGGCGGACGACGAGCCTGTCGCCTGCCCGTGTCTCTGGACCGCGCGAGAGTCGGGAATCCGTCCAGTGACGATTCCCAGGTACAACAACGAGAATCGCTGGTACATCGAGAAATACCAGAGCATCCTCAGCATGTTCGAGGGTGGAGAAGGCAGTCTCTGAGAGACGTCCCGCAGTCGACGTGATGCAGGGCGATCGCGCCGGGACGCCTCAGTCCTGCCGCAGTTTCTCCGCCACCCGCCGGTATGCCTCGCGAAACGAGAGGCCTTCCTTCACGACCAGTGCATTTGCCTCCTCGGCGGCATGGATAGAAGGATCGAGCCGGATCCGCCCGGGACGGAATTTCATGGCGTCGATCGCCGGCGGCAGGATCCCGAGTGTGAGGCCTGCGAGATCGATACCCCGGAACAGCGGCACCTTGAGGAGCTGCAGGTCGCGCTGGTAGCCCGATGGGAGCTTCGCGCAGATGCCGAGTGCCTCGTGCAGGCAGGCCTGTGCACTTGCGCTGCGCCCGCGTACGAGCTCGAAGACGTCGGGATTGCGCTTCTGCGGCATGATCGAGGAGCCGGTCGTGAAGGCTTCGGGCAGCTCGATGAATGCGAACTCCTGCGTGTAGAAGAGCAGCACGTCGGCGGCGAAGCGGCCGAGATCCTGCATGAGGAGCGCGATCTCGAAGAGGAGCTCCGCCTCCGCCTTGCCGCGCGAGAGCTGCACGGCAGTGACGGGCTCGTGCACGCAGGCGAAGCCCAGTGCCGCGCGTGTCGCGCCACGATCGAGGGGCAGCCCGGGCGTGCCATAGCCCGCTGCCGAGCCGAGGGGGCTCTTGGCGAGCCGCCGATGCACGTGGCGCAGGCCATCGGCATCGTCGCGGAGCTCGGCGGCGAAGCCTCCGGCCCATAAGGCCACCGAACTCGGCATCGCCTGCTGCATGTGGGTGTAGCCGGGCAGTGCGGTGTGGTGCTCGCGTGTCGCGAGCCGCTCGAGCGCCTCCGCCACACCCTCGGCGCCCGCGCGCAGGCTTTCGACCGCATCGCGCAGGTAGAGGCGCAGCGCCGTGAGCACCTGGTCGTTGCGCGAGCGGCCCAGGTGCACTCGCCCGCCGGCTTCGCCGATGCGGGCCGTGAGGCGCTTCTCGAGTGCGGTCTGGCCATCCTCGTCGGTGAGCTCGATGTGCCACAGACCGCGTGCGTGTTCGTCGGCGAGGGCGCGCAGTCCCGTGCGGATCGCCTCGAGGTCCGGGGCCGAGAGCAGTCCCTGAGTGTGCAGCATCTCTGCGTGCGCAATGGAGGCACGCGCGTCATGGGAGACCAGGCGCTCGTCGAGCGCATAGTCCTCGCCCGCCGTGTAGCGCAGCACGCGCTCGTCGAGCGGACCGCCCTTGGACCACAGGAAGCTCACTGGCGGCCGGTTCCCAGCTCAGCGGGCGAGAGCGCATTGACGTCGGCGACCACGAGCGTTCCCGTGCCTTCGTTCGTGAACACTTCGGCGAGGATGCTCTCCGGCGACTTGTAGGAGATCACGTGTACGCGGCGTACCCCGCCGCGGATCGCTTCCTCGATGGCCCTGGCCTTCGGCAGCATGCCGTCGACGATACGCCCTTCGTCGCGCAGACGCTTCAGCCCGCGCAGATCGGTGTAGGAGACGATCGACGTCGGATCCGCGACGTTCTCGAGGATGCCGGGCGCGCCCGTGCACAGCACGAGCTTCTCGGCGTTCAGCGCCGCACCGATTGCCGCGGCTACCGTATCGGCGTTGATGTTGAGGAGCACGCCGCTGCCATCGGCCGACAGCGGACTCACCACCGGCATGAGACCATCGTCGAGGAGCTTGCGGATTACCGCGGCATCGACCACGTCGATGTCGCCCACGAAACCGTAATCGACTGTCTCGTTTGATCCATCGTCGAGCTTTACGGGCGGGCGCTTGTGGGCCCGGATCAGCTGCGCGTCGACGCCCGAGATCCCGATGGCATCGATGTCGAGATCGCGGCAGATCGCCAGGATGCGGGTGTTGATGAGGCCGTTCAGCACCATCGCCGTGGCATCGATGGATTTCTCATCCGTCACGCGCCGCCCCTGGATCATGCGCGCATCGAGGCCCAGAGTCTTCTGGAGCTCCGTGAGCTGCGGGCCACCGCCGTGCACCATGACCACACGGATGCCGAGATAGTGCAGGATCGCGATCTGCTCGATGAGGCGGCGTGTCATCTCGGGATCGCCGAATACCTCCCCGCCGGCCTTGACCACGAAGACCTTGCCCTTGTACATGCGGATGTAGGGCGCGGCGCTGCGCAGTGCGCGGATGGCGGTCGCCTGGTCGTTCCTGCTCATGATCATCTTGTGGCTTTCATCCTCAGTGGGCATGACGGGGCGCGAGCATCCGGTGGAGCACGGCCATCTGTACGGTGAGTCGGTTCCAGGCCTCGCGCTGCACGACGCTGCGCGGTCCGTCGAGGACTTCGTCCGCGACGGCCACGTTGCGACGCACGGGCAGACAGTGCATCAGCCGGCAGTCGGCGGCAGCCTGCGCAAACCACGCGTCCCCCACGCACCAGTCGCCGAGCCCGGCGCGCAGGCGGGCATCGCCCTCGACGTCGCCGTAGTGCGCGGTCGATCCCCACTCCTTCGCGTAGAGGATCTGTGCGCCCGACAGCGCGTCCTCGCGGTCCGGAGTCTCACGCAGCGACCCGCCGGCGGCTTCTGCGGCACGGCGGGCGCGCTCCATGATCGGGGCCGGGAGCTGGAAGCCCTCGGGCCGCAGCACGACGACTTCCATGCCGCGCATCGCGGCCATGTGCACGGTGGCGGCCGGCACGGCGAGCGGCAGGGCACGCGGGTGATTTACCCAGGAGAGGACGAACTTCGCACGCCGCGGCACGGAGAGGTCTTCCAGGGTCTTCCAGTCGGCGAGCGCCTGGCAGGGGTGGTTCATCGCCGATTCCATGTTCACGAGCGGCTTCTCGACCAGCTCGTCCATGGAGCGGAACTGAGTTTCGGCGAGGTCGCGCGCCAGGTCCTTGCCGTCGGCGAAGCAGCGGATGCCGAGCGCATCGCAGTAGGAGGCGAGCACCGGGATCCCCTCGCGCACGTGTTCCGCCGAGGCGCCGTTCATGACGGCGCCGATCCGCGTCTCGAGCTGCCAGGTGCCCTGACCGGGCGTGATGACGAAGGATGTGCCGCCGAGTCGCGCCATGCCCGACTGGAAGGAGGCGAGCGTGCGCAGCGACGGGTTGAAGAACACCAGGCCGAGCACCTTGCCGGCGAGTGCCTGGGGCTCGGGCCGCTGCTCCAGGCGGCGGGCGAGGGAGAGGAGCTCCTCGATCTCCTCGCGCTGGAAGTCAGCCAGATCGATGAATCGTCTCATAGGGCCGCCAGCGCCTCGCGCAGCAGATCGACATGCTCCTCCTGCAGCACGAAGGGCGGCAGGAGCCGCAATACCGCAGGATCGCCGCTGGTCCCGGTGAGGATATCGCGCTCGAGCAGCGCCGCCTGTACTTCCTTCGCGGGACGCGACAGGCGCAGTCCGAGGAGGAAACCCGCACCCTGGAAGCCCACCACCGGCCCTACGGCGCAGTGGCGGCGGATGTACCCGGAGACGCGGCGCACGTTCTCCAGCCAGCCCTCGTTCTCGAGCGCATCGATCACGGCCTCGACCACTGCGCAGGCCATCGGTCCGCCGCCGAAGGTCGTGCCGAGAGACTCGAGTTTCACGGCCGCGGTGACCCGCGGCTGCATGAGGAGCGCGGAGACCGGGAAGCCATTGCCCAGGGCCTTGGCCGTCGTGATCATGTCGGGGGTCACGCCGTAGAGGTTGGCCGCAAAAGGCTGACCCGTACGCCCGACACCGCACTGCACTTCGTCGAAGATGAGCAGCGCGCCCACCTCGTCGCAGCGACGGCGCAGCGCCGCGAGGAATTCCGCACCCATGTCGAAAGCCCCGCCGACGCCCTGCACGGGTTCGACGATGACGGCCGCGGTCTTCTCCGTGACGTGCGCACCAACCGCGCTCGCATCGCGCCGCGGAAGGAAACTGACCTCGAAGGGCGTGCGCGGGAAGCCATACCACTTGCCCGCTGCGCCGTGAGTGACGGCACCGGCCGCGGCGGTGCGGCCGTGGAAGCCGTGCTCGACGGCAGCGACGTGTGCGCGGTCCGTCATGCGGAAGGCCATCTTGAGCGCGTTCTCGTTGGCTTCGGCGCCGCTGTTGACGAAGAAAACACTGTCGAAGCCGAGCCCTGCGAAGCGCACGAGACGCTGCGCGGCGCGCGCCCGCACGTCCATGGGCACGGCATTGCTCTGGAAGCTCACGGCCTCGGCCTGCGCGGCGAGCGCGCGCAGCCAGCCTCTGTGACCGTAGCCGAGCGCGGCGACCGCATGGCCGCCGTAGAGATCGAGCACGCGACGCCCCTGTGCCGTCACGAGCCAGACACCTTCGGCGGAGGCGACCTCCAGGGGGTATTGTGCGAAGACCGGTGCGAGGCAGTCGTGCACTACGCCTGCGGGCGGCGCTGCCGGAGTGCCCGCGGATGTGCGGCTCATCACGTCCACCCCGGCGCAGGCGCCGTCAGGCCCGCTGTCTCGGGCAGACCGAACAGGCGGTTCATCCACTGCACTGCACCGCCGGCGGCGCCCTTGTTGAGATTGTCGGCCACGCACATCACGGCCACTGTCCGGCCGTTCGCAGCCGCGGACAGGTGCGCGAAGTTGCTCGCCACGATGTCCTTCACGCGCGGCGCGGTCTCGTTCACACGCACGAATGGCGAGTGCGCATAGAAGTCGCGCAGTGAGCCGATGACGCCGGCTGTCTCCGCCGGCGCCTTCAGCATTGCCTGCACCGTCACGTGGATGCCGCGGGCGAAGGGTCCAGAATGCGGGACGAAGGCGAATTCGGCGGTCACGCCGGAAGCGGCCCGTGCGCATTCGGCGATTTCCGGGATGTGGCGGTGCACGAGCGCGTTGTAGGAATAGAGATCGCTGTGTCGCAGCGGATGGTGTGTGCCCTCGACCGGCTTGCGGCCCGAGCCCGTGCTGCCGGTCACGCCGGCGATGAACAGCGGTCCCTGGGTGAGGCCGAGGGCGAGGAGCGGCACGCTCGCAAGGAGCGTTGCGGTCGCGAAGCAGCCCGGGTGTGCGACGTGCGGTGTCGCCAGCTCACGGAGGTGCTCGGGCACCGCACAGGTGAATTCGCGCAGCCGGTGCGGCGCGCCATGTGCGTGTCTGTAGACGGCAGCGTAGGCCTCCGCGGTGGAGTAGCGGAAGTCGGCCGAGATGTCGACCACGTGCGGGCGCGTGCCCGCCGCTTCCGCGCGTGTCAGGATGCGGTCGATGAGCGCTGCCGACACGCCGTGGGGTGCGGCGGAGAACACTGCTGGGCGCGCGTGACCGGTCACCAGCTGCTCGATCCCGGCCTGCGAGGCGAAGGCCGTCCCGGGATAGGCGCCTGCGAGATGCGGGAAGGCGTGCGCCACGCGTTCGCCCGGCTGGCTGTCGGAGAGCACGCCCGCAAGTGCGAAGTGCGGATGCCCAGCGATCAGGCGCAGCAGCTCGCCCGCCACGTAGCCGGTGCCGCCGAGCACGATGGTGGGAATGGCCTGACTCATGCCGTCATTCGTCCTTCGCCGGTACTGCACAGCGTGCACCGAGCCCCGCGGCCTCGATCACGCGATCTGCGAGCGCTGCCCCGTCGGTCAGCGCGTTGAAGGCCGGCACGCGCAGCTGCTCCTGGATGATCTGTACGCCCACCTGGTTGTCGGTGGCCGGGCCCGTGACGACGCAGGGCTCGACGGAAAAACGCTCGCGCAGCAGCTTCACGCCGCCCCATGCGGCGACGGGATCGTTCGCCGAAAGCACGACCGCCGTGAGCGCGCGCCGGATGTCCTCGCACTCGAGGATCGCATCGACGCCGTAGGTGCCGAGGATGCCGTCACCGAGCTCGAACACGATCACGTCAGGCCTGCCCGCCGAGAGCTCGGTGAGCATGGTGCGCGTGAGCGCGGGGCCCGAACCGGGCGTGGTGGAGACGATGCCGAAGTCGGTGAAGATCATGGAATTCCGCGCACCCGCATCCTCCATGGCGAGAATGTCGCGACGGAGGGAGACGCCCGTGGCCTTGAACGCGTCCACGACGAGTCCGCGGTGACGCATGCGTGCGACGATGGCGCAGGCGGCCGCCGTCTTGCCGGCTTCCATGCAGGTCCCGGCGAGGGCCACGACCGGCACGCCGTGCGTATCCAGCGCCGCGGCGGGGTCGACGCGGCGGTAGCCGACACGTGCCGGCACGCCGATGCGCTCGCCGAGATAGGGAAACTGCAGCACGACGCCGAGCACGCGGCAGTCGAAGGGTTTTCCCTTGTCCGGGTTGATCGAATCGCAGATGCCGAGGACGCCGCCGATGTTGAGCATCTGGATGATGTCGCCGGCGGCGAGCTTCTCCGGCACGTGGCCCGAATAGCCGAAGAGCGCCTTCCTGTGCCCGAGCGCTCCGATGACGATATCCCCCTTGCCGACCTTCGCCATGCGTCCGCTCGTCAGCTCGAGGGTGTTGTAGGTCGACTTGTTGGTGAGCACCTCGACGACCACGACCACGCCTTCCTCGGCCGGGATCGCGTCGGGCGAGATGCGCACTTCGTGGCCCAGGCCGCAGGCCTGCGTCACCGAGGCGACCTTGTCGACGACGATGCTTCTCATTGCCCCGCGCCTGCTCTGTGATGAAACATGCCTGTGAGCGCGACGATCTTCGAGAAGCCGAGCGCATCCTGCGCCGTCCACTCCCCGGCAGCTTCGCCGTAGACGCCCCGTGAGGCGCTCATCAGCGAGTAGGGCGAGCTCACGCCCTCGATGAAGAGGCTCCCCGGGCGGAACAGCGCGTGCACCTCACCCGTCACCCGTTCCTGCGAGGACAGCAACAGCGCCTCGATGTCGCGGCAGACGGGATCGAGCAGCTGCCCTTCGTGTACGAGATCGCCGTAGGGCTGGGCCACGAGCTCCTTGATGCGCTGCTGGCGCCCGGTGAGCACGAGCTTTTCGAGCTCGCGATGCGCGACGATGAGGGTCTCGGCGGCCGGGGCCTCGAAAGCCACGCGCCCCTTCGTCCCGATGATCGTGTCACCGAGATGGATGCCGCGCCCGATGCCGAAGGGTGCAGCGAGCTGCTCCAGTCGCTCGATGAGCTCGACCGGCGTGAGGCGGTGACCGTCGAGTCCGGCCGGGCGGCCGCGCTCGAAGCGGATCGTGTGGCGCTCCGGCGCCTGCGGCTCGCTGAAGGCCCGGCGCGAGAGCACCCAGGCTTCCTCGGGGAGACTGCCCTCGGAGGTGAGCGTCTCCCTGCCGCCGATGGTCACGCCCCACAGGCCGCGGTTGGTGGAGTAGGCCGCGCCGAAGGGTGGCACGGGGAGCTTCCGTGCCTGGAGATACTCGAGCTCCTCCTGACGCTTGAAGGCACGATCGCGCACTGGTGCGATGATCTCGAGCTCGGGTGCAAGCGTGCGCAGCGCCACCTCGAAGCGGACCTGGTCGTTGCCAGCGGCCGTGCAGCCATGGGCGATGGCGTTCGTGCCGAGCTTGCGGGCGACCTGTGCGATGACTTGTGCCTGCATGACGCGCTCGGCGCCCACGCACAGCGGATAGAGCTGACCGCGACGGACGTTCCCCATGACGAGGAAGCGCAGCACCTGTTCGAAGTAGTCCGCGCGCGCGTCGACCTGGTGGTGCTCGATTGCGCCGAGCGCCCGCGCGCGCTCCGCGAGCGTGCGCGCCGCCTGCGCATCGATGCCGCCGGTGTCCACGGTGACGGTGATCACCGGGCGGCCGTAGTGCTCCGCGACCCAGGGAACGAGAAAGGAAGTGTCGAGTCCGCCTGAATAGGCGAGAACGATCGGCTTGGACATGGAGTTCAGACCCTGAAGAGCTCGTGGAGGCGGCCAACGAGTCGCGCCTGCTCGCGCGTCCCCTCGGTGGCTATGAAGATCGTGTCATCGCCGGAAATCGTGCCGACCACTTCCGGCCACCGTGCCCGGTCGACCGCAACGGCGACACTCTGCGCCGCGCCGACGGATGTCCTGATCACGGTGAGTGAGGGACCGGCCGGGCGGATCTCGCGCACGAAGCGCGCGATGATACTGAAATCGCCACTGCTGCGCGCGATTTCGTCCGGTGGCGGCACATAGCCGCCGGCCGCCTTCAGCACGCCGAGCTCGCGCAGATCGCGACTCACCGAGGACTGTGTGACCTCGTGGCCCTCCTTGCGCAGCAGGCGCACGAGATCCTGCTGCCGGCGCACGAGTCCGCCGCGCAGAATGCGCAGGATCGCCTCGCGGCGTTCGAGCTGGTGGTGGTCGGTCAACACGGCAGAAGCAGGGGCGTGTGCATAAATTCCCACGCATTTTGCATATGCATGCGCCTGCTGTCAAAGCAGCCGTTCCGGCGGCCGCGAATGGCCGGACCTCAGGCTGCTGCGCCGGGCCCCGATCTCGGGTCCGTCCGCCTCGTCACGAGAAGCTTGTCGATCCTGAGTCCGTCCATGTCCAGCACCTCGATCTGCAGGTCGCGCCACGTCAGGCTCTCGCCGGTCTTCGGCACGCGCCCGAGCTTCGCGAGCACGAAGCCCGCCACGGTGTGGTAGTCGAGACTGGACAGGTCGCGCCGCCCGAGGCTGAGCTCGAGCTCGGCAGCCGGCAGGTGGCCGTCCACCAGCAGCGAGCCGTCCTCCCGACGCACGATCTCGGGCCGCTCGCGGCTGCCGACGGCAGGCAGCTCGCCGGCGATGGCGCGCAGGACGTCCACCGGGGTGGCGATGCCCTCGATGCTCCCGTACTCGTCGGTGATCACGGCTAGGTGCGTGCTCGAGCGCTGGAACTGTTCCAGGAGCTGCAGCACGGTGAGCGTGTCGGGGACGTGGACCGGCGCGTCGAGATCGTGCTGCTCATCGATCCGGCCGCGGTGCAGCGCCTCGCTCAGTGTCGCCAGCGTGATCATGCCGGCGAGCTGCTCGAGATCGCCGTGGGCCGCGAGGAAGCGGGCGTGACCGCTCCGGCGTGCCTGCTGCCAGAGAACCTCCGGCGGTTCGTCCAGGTCGAGCCACACGACCTCGCGCCGCGGCACCATGACGGATTCCACCTTGCGGTCGGCGAGTGCAATCACGCCTTCGATGAGCCGCTTCTCCTTCGCATAGAAGACGCCGCTCTGGGTCGCCTCCGCGATGAGTGCCCGCACTTCGTCCTCCGTCACGGCGCTCTGGGGTGCAGCCTGTCCGGGCAGCAGCCTCAGTACCGCCTCCGTGGAGATCCGCAGTACCCACACGAATGGTGCCGTCGCGCGAGCGAAGAGCTGCATCACGGGCGCGACCGCAATGGCGAGCGGTTCCGCGCGCGAGAGCGCGATGCGCTTCGGCACGAGCTCGCCAATCACGAGCGAGACGCAGGTGACCGCGAGCACGACGCAGGCGAACGCGGCGTTCTCGGCATGAGGCGCAAGCCATGCGTGCTTCGCGAAGTGGCGGGCGAGCGGTGCCGCGAACACGGCACCGCTGTACACGCCGGAGAGGATGCTGATCAGCGAGACGCCGATCTGCACGGAGGAGAGCAGGCCCGTCGGGTCTTCGAGAAGCGCGAGCGCGCTGCGCGCACCACGCGAGCCACGTTCTGCACGCGCCTGCAGCCGTGCACGTCGTGCCGAGACGAGCGCGAGCTCCGCGAGCGCGAAGAAGCCGTTCAGGAGGATCAGTCCACCGATGACGAGGAGTTCGGTGCCCAGCATCATTTCCCGATCGTATAGACGATGTCGGCGCTCTGCTCGCGGCCCGATTCGGTCTTGAACGTCCAGTGGTCACCGAGCGTGTAGCGCACCTTGAAGGTATTGATCGATTCCGTGAGGCTGATGCCGTATCCCACGTACAGCCGGGGTGAGAGGTACTTGCCGAGCACCAGGGCAGTGTCGTTGTTCAGCGTCGACTCGATCGCGACATCCTGCAGGCCGATGCGCGTTCCGAGCTGCGCGGCGATGATCGCGCCACCCTGGCTGAGCAGCTCGTTGCGTGTTGCACCGCGGTTCGGGTTGTTCTGCGCCGTCTCGAGCGAGCCGCCGGCGAGGATCAGCGATACGATCTGCGACTGCGCGATCGCAGGATCGGAAAAGAACGTCAGACGCGGCTGCTGCAGGGTGCCGCGCACGTCGACGCCCGCGACGATGTCCGGAAACTGCTTGGCGGCACGGATGTCGACGCCGGGATTGGTGAGCAGCCCGCCCGAAAAGATCAGCCGCCCCCGCTGGATGTCGAGCCGGCGCCCGAGCGTGGTGTATTCGCCTTCTTCAATGTTCAGCTCGCCGCGGCCGCGGCTGGTCTCGCTCGCCGTGTCCGCGCGCACGGTGACGCTGCCCGTGATCCGTCCCTTGAGGCCATAGGTATCGATGCTCACGCGTTCCCCGAGCGTCAGCACGATGTTGCTCGACACATGGAAGCCGCTTCCGGAATCCTTCTGCTCCGCACCGACGATCACCTCGTCGCCGGATGGAAGGACGGCCTCGGTGAGATCGGCGGGCACGATGCGTGCGTACGGCACACGCACGCTCCCCGTGGCCTCGATACGGCGGCCAAGAACCTTGAAGTTGAGATCGGGCGAGGCGTCGATACGTGCCTCCGGCACATCCACGACCCGCAGGTTCGTCCCTGAGAATCCGATCTGGCCGAAGGGCGATCCGTCCTGCCAGTGCAGTGTGCCGTTTACGCGCAACGTCCCTTCCCCGGCCCTCCCCGAGGCATCGAGCACGAGGGCATTGTCCATCAGTCTGGCTGACAGATCGATCTCGCGCAGCGCGAGGTTCACCTGGTAGAGATCGACTTCCGCATCCTTCAGGCGCAGCACGCCGCTCACGAGGGGTTCGCCGAGTGCGCCGCCGAGGACCAGATCAGCGTCCAGGCGACCGGCCGCGCGGTCGATCTCGGGGAAGTACAGCCCCAGAAAGCCGAGCTCGCCGGTGCTTGCGCGCAGCGAGCCGCGCAGAGAGTAGCTCTGCCACGCCGCGCTGCTGCGCCGCGCGGTCAGCTCGCCCCGGATCGTTCCGGTCTCGCGTGCGTCGAGGTCGAGTGTGGCGGTAATGGCCTCGGCCTGCGCATCGACGGAGAGCGCGCCGCTGCCGAGCCTGATGACATCGGTGCGCCCGCTGCGCAGCTTGTGGCTGAGCCGGGCATCCGAGAGGCTCGCGCGGAGACTGCCCTGCCAGGGTGCACCGGGAGCCCCGGAGAGCAGTACAGTCGTGTCCAGTACGCCGTCGTAAGTCACCGCTGGCGTGAGACCCGCGGTGAGTGCGCCGAGTGGAACACCGCGCGCGGTGAGCAGCGCCGACCAGACGCCGTCCCGCGATTCGCCCTGCGCGCAGAGGCGTGCACGCTCGTCCTGGAGGCACAGTGGATCGAGCCGCGATCCGGCGGCGGAAACCGAGAAACCGAAGGGCGCCTCGCTGTCGAGGGCCAGGCGCTGGCCCTCGTGCAGACCAAGGTGGCTCACCAGCACGTCCCAGCGGCCGTCAGCGAAGGCGCCCCTGCCCTCGCCTGCGACGCGCAGATCGCCGAGACGTGCGGCGAGTGCGATGCGGTGCGCCGTGGCTTCGCCGTCGACGCGGAGCGTGAGTGTCTCGACGGATCGGTCGTTCAGCGCGAGGTCGTTCGCAACGATGTCGGCGTGCACCTTCCCCGCCGAGCCGCCATCGAAATTCACGCCGGCCCGGAACGATCGCAGCGCCACACCCGCATGCCGAAGATCCTGGCCCGTGGCATCGAGAACCAGCACGGGGCGCCTGTCCGTGCCGGCGATCATGCCTTTGGCGTGCAGCCTCCCCCGGCTCCCGGGGGCAAGGAGGCTCAGGTCTTCCGCGTCGACGGTGAACTGCAGGTTGCGCACGGCACCGAGTGATCCGTCCAGCGCGAGCTTCGTGCGCCCGACGTTCAGGCGCACGCGCTCGAAGGTCCATGGGGCAGCCGCACTGGGGCGTGCGAGGCGGCCCGAGCCGCTCGCAGGAGCGTCGCGAAGCCGGCCCTGGAGCCTTGCGACGGCGAGCTCGAGGGAGCCTTTTTCACCGAAACCCAGCCCGCCCGCCGTGAAGTCGAAACCCAGCCGACCGGGGAGGCTGGGGCGGATGCGTCCGGGATCGAGGCCCGCCACCCGTCCCGAGAGATGCCAGCGCTCCTGCGGCGACCACCACGCCTCACCGTCAAAGCTCGCCTGACCGCCGTAGGCCGCTGCCTTCCCGTCCGACACGCTGAGGTGATCGGCTGCCAGCGTGCCGTGCGCCGCGAACGGGGCGACGGGCAGGTCGGGTACCGCGAGCTGCCCCTCGATCTGGTAGTCGAAGGGCCGCAGACCCCGCAGTGCGAAGCGTCCCGACGGCGCCCGGAAGGCGAGCTCGCCGCCTTTCAGTGGCCAGCGGAAGTCCTGCCAGCTGCCCTGCAGATCGAGTCGCGGGCCGTGCGCGACGATGCCGATGGTGCCGGCGCCGGAGAGCTTCGAGTGCGAGACCTGGTGCACGATCTCGATGCGGCGCGCCGTGACTACTTCGTCTGCGTAAGACCCGGCGAACAGCACATCGAAGGTCCCGAAGCCGAGCCCATGGGAGTCGAGGGGGCCGCGTGCCTCGAAACCGGTGAGATCGCCCCGCAGCGCGAGGTGCCCGGTGATGCGCCCGAGGGCGCTGCCCGTGTCCCAGGGCGCGAGCGAGAAATCATGCACTTCAGCCGAGCCCGCCCAGTGAAAATGGTCCGTAAGGTCCTCCGCCGAACCGGCGAAATCCGCGTGGAAGGGCGCCGAGAGCGATCCCTGGAGCCGCAGTGCATCGAGATCGCCGTCGAAGCGCGTCTCGCCGCGCCACTGCGGCTGTCCGGGCACGCTCACGGTGAGCCGCAGTGTGCCGCGTAACTGCAGGGGATCCGCGGCGCGCAGGGTACCGTCGGCCGTGGCGCGGGTCGGGCCGTAGGTGAGTGCTGCCGCGCGAACGTCTATGGTCTTCTGGCGGATGACCCCGGTGGCGCTCGCGTTGCTCACGTCGAAGTGGCGGCCGTTCGGCACGATGAGGGTGCCGGCGTCGACCTGCACGCGGCGCACGGCGATCGTGAGCATGCGCGGCAGGAAATGCGGTTCGTATTGCGTGGGCGGTTCGGTGCGGTGGTATACCTCGATCAGCAGACGCCCGGCCCGCGCATCGCGCACGCGGATCGTCTGCCAGAGGAGCGGGGCCAGATCCATCCGGGCCTCGAACTTCGCGATGTCGATGCGTACGCGCCGGTGGTGCAGCCGGAAGCGCTCGAGCGAAAACCCGTCCGCGAGGGTGCCGTGCACGGCACCGATCTCGAGCTCGACGGGCCCGATGTGCTTCGGGACACTGCGCGCCACGAGCTGCAGGCCCGCCTCGGTGGCCGCAACAAACCAGGTGGCCCCTGCCGACAGGAGTGCCGCGAGCAGCAGGGTGATCGCGGCGATGGCAAGGCGGCGTGTCATCAGAGCTTGGGCGAGAAGTTGATGTGGAGCCGCGGGCTGCGGTGGACTTGCACGCCGGCGGGCAGCGGCTCATAGATTGACTGCGCGATGTCGATGCCCACGGTGAGCACGGGCAGGCGATAGCGCAGACCGATGCCGGCCGACCAGGCCAGCGGTTCACCGAAGGCATTGATCGCGTTCCCGCCATCCGTGAACAGCGCGATGCCGAGATTGCGCGGGAGGTCGCGGACGATCTCCACGGTGCCCGTGAGGAGATGCCGGCCGCCTTCCTTTGCATACACGGGCGGGGCCGCGGGCGCACCGGGGGCCGCCGGTGCCGACGGCGGTACCAGCGTGTACGGCGAGAGCTCGTTGTAGCCGAAGCCGCGCACACTCTCGTCGCCTCCGGCGAAGAAGCGCTGCGAGACGGGCAGCTGGCTGAAGTGTCCGACGGCGCTCGCTCCGAACTCCGCGCGCAGCAGCAGATGCCAGCGTCTCCCGAGATCAAAGACGCGTTCCGCATGCGTGCGCAGCTGCACGAATTCGGAATCCGAACCCAGGAAGCCACTCGATCCGCGCAGCTCCGCGTACAGCGTGCGCGTGAAGATCTCCTCGCCGAGAAAGCCCCGTGGGAGGAGCGAATAGCTGATGCCGGGAATGAGCAGCGTATCTGTTTCCGTGCGGCCGATGAACTCGCTCGTGGCACGCGTGGCGATGGTGAACAGCACCCGCTGCCAGCGACCCTGCACCTGCGTGACGCTGGGTCGAAGCTCCACGGAGCGCACCTCGAGGACGTCTCCGACGTTTTCGTTGCGGAGCCACTGGAGCGAGAGATCGGCCT
Organism: Gammaproteobacteria bacterium; assembly: GCA_016707425.1. Taxonomy (GTDB): domain Bacteria; phylum Pseudomonadota; class Gammaproteobacteria; order Steroidobacterales; family Steroidobacteraceae; genus JADJHU01. The sequence goes on along the minus strand of JADJHU010000015.1, from coordinate 176,123 downwards.
TCTCGAGTGCAGGATCGCCAATGGGGACGCTGTAACGCAGCTCCAGAGTCTGCGCGACCTGTGCGGCCGTGAGCTTGGTGTAGAAGCGATGGCCGTGGCGGTTCACGCGGCGCTTGTCCCAGGTGGCCGTGCCGCGCGCGCGGGTATCCGAGCCGTAGCCCAGACCAAACGCATAGCGGTTGCTCCGCGCAGGCCGTGCGTGGATGCTGACCGGCACCGTGAGGGATTCGGGATCGCGGGTGCCCGGGAGCACCTCGAGACCCGAGAAATACTGGCTGTCGTCCAGTGCAAACTGTGTGCGCAGAAGCTGGGTAAGATCGAAAGACTCGCCTTCATGGTAGCGCAGGTACCTGCGCGCCAGACTCTCATCGATCGCGTTCTGCTCGAAGGTCGTGGGGCCGAAGCGGTAGCGCGGACCCGTCTCCATGGCGAGGACGATGCGCGCCGAGTGCTGCGCGGGATCAACCATGAGGTCGCTGCGCGTCGTGCGCGCATCGAGGAAGCCGTAGGTCGAGGCGGTGCGCTGCAGGTCGCCCTTGAGCTTCTCGTAGGCAGCGTGGTTCAGGCGGTCGCCACGCGCGATCGGCAGATGATCCGTGATGGCCGTGAACAGAGGATCGCCGGATCCCGGTCCCGAGACGTCAACGTCCACGGATTCCACCCGTACGGGTTCGCCCGGGTCGATCGTGATCCTCACGGTCGCATCCCCGCTGGCGTGGCGCTGCATGTCGGTGCGCACATGCGGTTCGTAGTAACCGAAGGGCCGCAGCGCCGACCGCACCTCGCGATCCACCCGTTCCTGCAGCCGTTCGAGTGTCGCCTCGGGCAGGTCATCGCGTTCCTTGTAGCGCTCGAGACTCAGGAACACGAGCACGTTACGCCGGATCTCGGCGTCGACACCGTCGACCTCGATGGTGATGTCGGCGCGGACCTGTACCGGCACCAGGGCGCACAGCATGACCAGCAGGATTGCGAGCAGCCGCGCCATCAGGTTCCGCGTCGTTGAAAAACCGAGATTCTAGTTCAGAGTGGTGCGCGGCCGCCCGGGTTCCGCGGAGGCTCCGCGTGGCTCTGGACTTCAGGGAACGGGCGATCCGTTCAAAGTGAATTCGGTCTCACCGACGGTGCGGCCCTCGACATCGAAGCGTCGCTCACGCAGCGTGACCGCGCCGCTGCCGGATGCGAGCACGATCGTCGAACAGCGTGTGCCAAAAGCCGGATGCACGATGAAAGGGGAGGACAGCGTGAGCTCCCAGTCAGGATCGAATCCCGAGTCGGGATGAGGCAGATCCGGGGCGGGCGTCCGGTCGGCGAGCAGCTCGAACAGCGATTCGGCGCGCAGCTCCTGCGCCGTGAGCTGCGCCAGGAACCGGCTCCGGGTGAGCTCGAGCTTGGGCCACGGCGTGTCGAGGAAGTGGTTGCTCAGCCCGTAGATCCCGGGTCCCAGAGGGCGCGCGAAGCGGTCAGCACGATTGGCCGCATACCAGAGCTCCTCGCGATCGCCGAGCAGCAGGTTGAAGCCCGAGTAGCCCGGCGCGTCGGTCTCGAGGTCCTCGAGAAATCGGGCCGGACGCGTGCCGCTGCCGAAGAAGGCCGGAATGAGGCCGCCGCGGGAAGGCGCGTTGCGGCGCGGGCGTGCGAGCTCGCGGAAATTGGTGACGATACCGATGCGGCCTTCGGCATCAGCGCCGAGCCAGGTGCCGCCGGCACGCAGGTCGTGCCCCGCGTACAGCCCGCGGGGATCGTCCCAGCGGTCGAGTGGCGCGGCCGGGCGCTCGTGGAATTCGTCGCGGTTTGCCGCGACGATCAGCGGATACCGCGGATGCATGCGCCAGGCGAGGATGAGCAGGCACACGAAGGCTCAACCCCGGGGGTCGGCCTCGTACCAGCCTTCGATGAGGCGGTACGAGATGGAGGTCGAGGGTGGCAGTGCAGGGAGGCCCGAGGCGATCTCTTCGCGCGTGAACCAGCGGGCATCCTCGAGCTCACCGTCGGCGCAGGCGACTGCGCCGGCGGGCGCGCGGGCCGTGAAGCCGATCATCAGCGAGGCCGGGAATGGCCAGGGTTGTGAGGAATGGTAGTCGACGGATGCGATGCGCACGCCCGTCTCTTCGAAGACTTCCCGTGTGACGGCATCCTCCAGGCTTTCGCCCGGCTCGACGAAACCCGCGATGGTGGAGTAGCGCCCCGCGGGCCAGCTCGCCTGCCGGCCGAGGAGGGCGCGTTCGCCGTCGGTCACCAGGACGATGATCGCCGGGTCGATGCGCGGGAAGACTTCCCGCGCGCAGGCGGCATTCGAGCAGCGCAGCGCATGACCGGCGCGCTCGGCCTGTGTCGGAGCGCCGCAGCGGCCGCAGAAGCGGTGGCCGGCGCGCCAGATCGCGAGGGCGCGTGCGTAGGCGAGGAGACCGGCTTCGTCTGCAGGCAGCATGCTCGTGAGCGGTCGCAGCTCCTCGAAGCGGGCGTCGCTCAGAAGCAGGGCGGCCTCGCGTTCTTCCACCTCGCACATCACGCAGCGGGTGCCGCGAAACCAGCCTAGGGGAGTCAGGCGCGACACTTCCATCGTCTGCACCAGCGCATGCCCGGCGTGCACGAAGGCTGCGTGCGGTGCGGGTTCGCGACTCACGAATTGCGCAGTGCCGAGGACAGGCAGGAACAGTGTGTCCGGATCCGCGAGTGCCGCTTCCAGCCACCGGACGTCCGCACGCATCTCGGCGCGCCGCTCGAGGTACGGGCCAGCGAAGAAATTTGGACCGCGTGACATGCCTGCTTCCATCCGCCGGGCATTCTAGCAACGCGGTGCCGGCGCAGCGGATCCGCACCGGCATTGCGGGCTTCGCCGCTGCCGCTCAGCGCAGGGCGGCGCGTGTCGCCGCGACCCGGTCCGGATTGGGCGCCGAGAGCGCCGCGATGCGCCCGAGGGGCAGCCGTCGCTCCGCAGGGGAACGCCGCGCCGCGGGTTCGGCGTGCCCGCCGCAGTGCGGGCAGTGTCTCTCGCGCAGGGCCAGGCGATCGCGGACGTTCAGGCTGCCGCACCCGGGGCAGCTCGCGAGCGCGAGCTCATCGCCGCGGCCGAGCGCGCCAATCAGGAACACCGCGTGCTCGAAGCTGATCTGCGCATTCGGCACGCAGGCCCGGTAGGTTTCGAAGGCCTGACAGAGCAGCTCCCCGCGGGTGATGCTGCCCGGCGGGCGCAGGTGCGACGCATCCCGCGGTGCGAGCACACCGTGCAGACAGCAGAGCGAGGCAAGGATCGCCGTCTCCTGCTGGATGCGCGCGGAACGCATGAAGAAGCCGGCCTGTCGCGGGGATTTGCCGCGATGGCGCGGTACGGGCTGGCCGTCCGCCTCCCGGAGATAGGAGCGGTAGAGCTTGCGGATGCGGTCGTCCGTGAGTCCCGTCCAGGTGCGAATGGTGTGGGTCCGTGCTTCATGGCGGATGAAGCGCAGCGCCAGGTCGAAGCGCAGCCGGTCGCGGCTGTAGCGGTCATCGGTGATTCGCACGGTACCCCCTGATTCATGACATTTCGAATTTGGTATTAATATCCCAATTTCGAAGATGTGAGTACAGCCCTGCTCCGGACCGATAATTCGCGCGAAGAGGGAGGAATGCGATGGGTGACAAAGGCGAACCGGTCTGTGGTCCTGGAATGGTGCGAATCTGGGCTCCCGAGGCATTTCTCGAGGACGAAGCCTTCGCGCCCGTGGTGGAGATCAACGAACAGGCGCTTGGCGCCATGCGGCGCCTGGCACTCGCTGGGGGCGAGGGGGGCTGCGCCTTCCTGCGCGAGCTGCGGCCGCTGTGGGAGGATCTCGACGAGGCGGCACTCCGGCGCGCTGCGCGCTGCCCCTATGCGCTGCTCGACGCGGATTTTGCCGAGCCGCGCCGGTGGCGCGCGGCGCGTGGGTATGAGGTCTGTGACGAGCAGCGCCCGGAGAGCATCTTCGAGCCCGCCGAAGCGCAGCCGCTTGCGCGGCTGCTGCTCACCTACGCGTGGCACCTGGCGCGCACGCGGCGGTTTGCCGCGCGCTTCGTGCTCGGGCTGAGCGCCGCGAACGCGGAGGCGATCGCCGCGAGCACGCTCGCGCAGATCACCCGCGTCGCGGAGAGCGGAAGGGAATGGCTCGCACCCCGCTGGCCCCAGCGCCTCGACGCGTGGCGTGAGTTGCTCGAGGCAGCGCGCACCGGCGAACCGGGCGCCCTCGAGCGCGCGCAGCTGCGCGGGCTGCAGATGCTCGCCGGCGATGCGTGGCGGGCCGCAGGGGAATCCGGGAGGCCCGCTCCCGGAGCCGGACAAGCCCTGCCAGCCTCGCGATGATCGGCGGCTGTCGGTAGACTTATGTCAAGTCTGGGCGCGTGGTCGGGACGTTCAGGCGCGCAGCTGCACCACGCGGCCCACGGTCGCGCCGTGGGTCACGCCGGTCGGTCCGTAGGTGCGGCCGAGGGAGCGGCTGCCATCGAGCATCCCGAGCATCTGTTCCACGCGACGGAGTCGCGCGCCGACGAGTGCACCGTTGCGCGCGTTGAAATCCTTGCAGCGAGTCGCGCGCAGCGCGGTCTCCTCGAAGCGCAGGCGCAGGCTACCTGAAGGGTCGCACCAGGCGGCGAGCTGTTCGAGGCCGCTGGCGTCTGTGGCATATCCGTGCATGCTGCAGAGTGAGCCGCGCTCTTCCTCGAGGCGCAGCAGAGCCGTGACCTGCTCCTGGCGGGCGAGTCCGGCACGCTCGAGACCGTCAACGTCCCGTTCCTCGAGGCGGCGATGTTCCTCTTCGAGGATCGTTTCGAGCCTGGCGAGAGCGGCCGTTTCTTCGAGGAGAATTCTTTCCAGATGCTCACGGCAGAGGGTCGGATCCACGCGCTACTTCCCCCCTCGCCGTCCGTGCGCGAGCAGCTGCTCGAGGTCCATGAGCTTGCTGGCGATGCGCTCCGCGTGAACCTCATAGCTGCCGTCGGCGAGCGCTCGGTGCACTTCGGCGACCCTGGCATCGTCGACCGCGGGCATGTCGCGCACCGCCTGTTCGAGTGCCGCAAGGCGCCGAGCCGAGTCGGTGATGTTCACGCCGCTCCCGGCGCCACCTCCCCGGGCGTCACCCGTCGTGGAGTCGTGACTCCGGTTCACGGGCCGGCCCGGCCCGACCGGGCTGGGGCGTGCATCGACTCCTTCAATCTTGCTGGACACGGCCTTCCCCTTGTAGTTGCCGACCCTGTAACGGCCGGGATCGACCAGACTTTAACCCCGCGGTGACGGCAGGCACCGGCCGAGCTCCCGGGCTCACGGGGAGACCCTCACCGTGGAGGCGCTCTCGACGATCCCCTCGACCACCCGCATCGAGGCGGAGTTCTGGACGCGCACACGCTGGGCGGCGCCGGCGTCGGCGAGGGCGATCCCGGGTGCGCGCACCTGCACGGCCCCGCTCGCCGCCAGGAGGGTGACCTCCTGTCCGCGCTGCACGAGCCGGCGGGGTGCGAGCGCATCCGCGGTGAGTGCGGCGCCGGCTGAAAGTGCCCGCCTGAGCGTGCGACCGGTGAGCGCCTGCACGTCATTCACATAAGCATGTGCAAGCCCGGGGACCCGTCGCTGCTGGATCTCGAGGTCGGCCGCACTGAGCTCCTCGCCCCGCACCGCTGCGCGGCGCAGGACGAGGACCGGGACATCCGACTCGATGTCGACTCCCACGTAGATCCGCCACGGCGAAGCATCCTCGCAGGCCACGGACACGGTGGTGCGCGGACGCAGCTCCGCGCCTGCGGGCAGCGAGGCGTGCAGCTTCGTGGCGCAGGCGTGCAGCCGCAGACGCGGGTCGAGCGGCGCCACCTCGATGTGGCTCACCCCGGTGCCGTGTGGAATGAGGCTCGCGACGAAGTCGCGTGCGCTGCCGCGAATCGTCTCGAGCGGCTGGGCCGGGGCCGGCAGATTGGCGGCGGCCATGACCGGTGCCGCCGCGCCGGAGACGCACAACGCGGTGATGCACGCGCCCAGAAGTCTGGCAGTAGCACATTGCATGCCCCGGAAGAAGCAAGGCTCATGCCAGAGGAGCAGCGCCTAAAGTCGCCACTCGCATGACCGATAACCTGAAGGATCTCCCGGACCTTCCAGGCCGGAATCTGCCTTGTTGCGGCAACTCCCTGCCGCCCGCGCGTGAAGCGCATCACGGCCACAAGCCTCTTCTTCGCCTGAAGAGCCGGCGTCACCGGCCTGCGCGTCCCGTGGCATGGGCTTTGCTTCACTCCCTGCGAGTCGGAATTCTGACGGAGGGCCCATGCCATTCGACCTCGATGGGAATCTGGCGCTGCACGCCGCGGCACTGAAACTCCGTGCACAGCGCACGGAGCTCATCGCGAACAACCTTGCGAATGCCGACACGCCGGGATTTCGTGCACGCGACATCGACTTTCGCAGCGCACTGGCGGCCGTGCAGGGCGGCAGCGATGGCGGCGTCCGCCTCGAGACGACCAGTGCCCGCCACATGGGCGCGGCGGACGCGACCGCCGGCGCCGCGCCTGGCGGCCTGCGTTACCGGGTGCCACTCGCGCCCTCGCTCGACGGCAATACCGTCGATGTGCAGCTCGAGCAGGCGGCCTTTGCCGAGAACGCCGTGCGCTACCAGGCCACCCTCACGTTCCTCAACCAGCGCTTCCGCGGGCTGCTGACCGCGATCACCGGACAATAATCATGTCGAGCTTCAGGATCTTCGACATCGCGGGCTCGGGTCTCGCGGCCCAGTCGGTGCGGCTCAATACGACCGCGAGCAATCTCGCCAACGCGAACAGTGTCGGCGCCGATGCGCAGAGCGTCTACAAGGCCCGCCACCCGGTCTTCGAGGCCGTTCGCGCTGCACCGGCAGCGGATGCTCCCGGCGCGGCCGTGCGTGTGCGCGGCGTCGTCGAGAGCGATGCGCCTGCGCTCGCCCGCTACGAACCGGGCAATCCGCTTGCCGATCAGCAGGGCTATGTCTATGCACCGAACGTCAATGTGGTCGAGGAGATGGTCGACATGATCTCGGCGTCCCGCTCCTACCAGAACAACGTCGAGGTGATCGAGACCGCCAAGAATCTCCTGCTCGCGACGCTGCGGCTCGGCCAGTCCTGAGGAGGCGTGACACATGACTGCCATCGACCCCATCGCCGCACTTGCGGCACAGACGAAGGCCGGGCACACGGACGGCACGCCGCGCAACCGGCTCGGCCAGGAACAGTTCCTCGAGCTGATGATCGCGCAGATCCGCAACCAGGATCCCTTCAAGCCAACGGATCCTGCGCAGTTCCTCGGGCAGCTCGCGCAGTTCGGCACGGTGTCGGGCATCCAGGACATGCAGGGCTCGATCGGTGCGCTCTCGGACTCGCTGCGCTCCTCGCAGGTGCTCGATGGCGCGACGCTGGTTGGCCGCCGCGTGCTCGCCGCGACCGACACCGCGCCGCTCGCCGCCGACGGGGCGCTCCGTGGCCTGCTCGAGGTGCCCTCGGGCGCCACCCGTGTCGAGCTCGCGGTGCGCGATCATGCCGGCCAGCTCGTGCGACGCTTTACCGTGCCTGCGCAGGGCGCACTCACCGAGTTTGCGTGGGACGGCATCAGTGCCTCCGGTACCCGCGCCCCCGCCGGCGACTACTCCATCTCGGCCGTCGCGACGGTCGGCGATCGCAGCGAATCGGTCCCGACTCTCCTCGAGTCGCGCATCGACAGCGTGACGATCGACACGGGCGGGCGTGGCCTCATCCTCAACACCGGTCTCGGTACGCTCTCGCTCAGCGACGTGCGTCGCGTGATGTGACCGGACCAGCGAATCACCCAGGGAGAAGCATATGCCTTTCCGTATCGCTCTGAGCGGACTGAACGCCGCGACTGCAGACCTCACTGTCACCGCGAACAATGTGGCGAATTCGGCGACGAGCGGCTTCAAAGGGTCGCGTGCGGAGTTTGCCGAGATGTTCTCCGTATCACCGCAGGGCGTGAGCAGCCTCGCTACGGGCAGTGGTGTGCGCGTCTCGAAAGTCGCGCAGCAGTTCAAGCAGGGCAACATCGATTTCACCAATTCCAGCCTGGATCTCGCCGTGAGCGGCCAGGGATTCTTCGTGCTCAGCGACAATGGTGCGCTTGCGTACACGCGTGCCGGCGCCTTCGAGGTGGACCGAGACGGTTACGTCGGCAACAGCCGGGGCCAGCGCCTGCAGGTGTTCGCGCCGACGCCGAACGGCGGCTTCAACACGGGCTCTCTCAGCGACTTGCAGCTGGTCACCTCGGAGAGTCCGCCGCAGGCCACGACCCGTGCACAGCTCGTGTTCAACCTCCCGGCCAACGCCGCGCCGCCTGCGCGCGCGCCGCTCGATCCGACGGATCCGGAGACCTACAACCAGGCAACGTCCATCACCGTTTACGACTCCCTCGGTGCCGCGCACACCGGCACGGTGTACTTCACCAAGACGGCCAATCCTAACGAATGGCAGACAGAGCTGTATGTCGATGGGACGGCCGTCGGCGGCCCGCAGGCGCTGCAGTACTCGAATACCGGCGTCCTGGCCGCGCCTGCCGGCGGACGCGTCACTTTTCCGACGTACACGCCGGCGACGGGTGCCGCGCCGCTCGATCTCACCATCGACTTCGGCAGCTCGACGCAGTACGGCGGCAACTTCGCGGTGAACTCGGTGACCCAGGACGGGTACACGACCGGCCGTCTGATCGGCATCGATATCGGCTCCAGCGGCATCGTGCAGGCACGATTCACCAACGGTCGCTCACTGCCGCTCGGACAGGTGGCGCTGGCGAACTTCTCGAACCCGCAGGGATTGCAGCAGCTCGGCGACACGAACTGGGCGGAGACCTTCGGTTCCGGGCAGGCCGTACGCGGTCAGGCGGGAACCTCGAGCTTCGGGCTCATCCAGTCAGGTGCGCTCGAGGCCTCCAACGTGGACATCACGGAGCAGCTCGTGAACATGATCACCGCGCAGCGCAACTTCCAGGCGAATGCGCAGATGATCTCCACGTCGGATGCGATCACGCAGACCATCATCAACATCCGATAGATCCGCGGGTCACGACTTACGGACAGTGAGAGGGGGCGCAGATGGACAGGTTCCTGTACGTGGCGATGTCGGGGGCGAAGGAGACCCTGCGTGCGCAGACGGTCAACAACCACAACCTCGCCAACGCCGCGACAACAGGCTTTCGCGCCGATCTCGCGGCCTTCCAGACGCGCGCCGTGGTGGGCTCCGGTTTCGCCTCGCGTGCCTACGCGCAGAGTGCGAGCGTCGGCTGGAACACGCAGACCGGTGCGATCCAGTCTACGGGTCGCGACCTGGATCTCGCCGTGCGCGGCAAGGGCTGGATCGCGGTGCAGGCACCCGACGGGCGCGAGGCCTATACGCGTGCGGGCGATCTGCGCATCGATCCGGACGGCATGCTGCGTACGGCGACGGGTCACGCCGTCCTCGGGGACGGCGGGCCGATCAGCGTGCCGCCGCACGCCTCGCTCATGGTCGGTGCCGACGGCACGATTTCCATCGTGCCGCTCGGGCAGGGGCCGGAGACGACCGCCACCGTGGCGCGCATCCGCCTGGTCAACCCGGACGCCGGCACGCTGGAGCGGGGCGAGGACGGGCTCTTCCGGTGTCGTGATGGCAGTGAGGCCGCGCCCGATGCCGCGGTGCAGCTGGTTTCCGGCGCCCTGGAGTCCAGCAACGTGAATCTCGCCGATGCGATGGTGACCATGATTGAGCTCGCGCGTCGCTTCGACATGCAGACGAAGGCGATGCGCACGGCGGAGGAAGACGGGGCCGCCTCGGCCCGTCTCCTGCGTCTGGAGTGAGCGGCTTCCGCCCTGAAATGAGGAACGGACAATGAATCCAGCACTGTGGGCTGCAAAGACGGGTCTCGATGCGCAGCAGACGCGCATGAGTGTGACCGCGAACAACCTGGCGAACGTGAGCACGGCGGGCTTCAAGAAGGACCGCGCCGTCTTCGAGGACCTGCTCTACCAGAACGTGCGGCAGGTGGGCGCCTCCACGTCCCAGGACACGCTGGCGCCCTCCGGGCTGTCGCTCGGCACCGGCGCGCGTGTCGTGGCCACGGAGAAGCTCTACACCCAGGGCAGTGTCACGACGACGGGCAATTCTTTCGATCTCGCCATCAACGGACGCGGGTTCTTCCAGGTGCAGCTGCCCGACGGCACTGCGGCCTATACACGCGACGGCAGCTTCCAGGTCAATGCCCAGGGCGAGCTCGTGACCTCGGCGGGCTATCGCGTGCAGCCGGGGATTTCGATTCCCAGCGGCGCGCAGAGCGTGACGGTCGGCACCGATGGTGTCGTGAGCGTGCAGCTCGCCGGACAGTCCTCGCCCGTGCAGGTGGGTTCGCTCCAGCTCGTGGATTTCGTGAACCCGGCGGGCCTCCAGGCGCGCGGCGAGAACCTCCTCGTCGAATCCGCCGCGAGTGGCAGCGCACAGCCTGGCACGCCCGGCCTGAGCGGTCTCGGCACGGTGCTGCAGGGCGCGCTCGAGAGCTCGAACGTCAACGTCGTCGAGGAGCTCGTCGCCATGATCGAGACGCAGCGTGCCTACGAGATGAACTCCAAGGCGATCTCCACGACCGATCAGATGCTCGAGTACCTGACGAGCCGCATGTGAGGCACGAGATGCGCCGACTGGTCTTCATCATCGTCTGTGCGCTGGGTGCGAGCGGCTGCGCGACGCGCGGGGGGCTGGACGACTTCCCGCAGGTGCCGCCGTCTGCAGTCGGGGAATCGCGCCCGGCGAACGGTGCGATCTTCCGTGCGGACCGCAACGTGGCGCTCTTCGAGAACGCAGTGGCGCGCGGGGTCGGCGACATCGTGACCATCCGGCTCGTCGAGCGCACCAACGCCACGAAGAGCGCGGATACGAACACGAAGAAGTCGACCGCCATCGACCTGCCGGGCCCGAAGATCGCCGGGCGTCCGGTCACCGTGAACGGCACGGAAGTGCTTGCGACTTCGGTGACCAACGAGGCGAACTTCAAGGGCAGCGGGGCGAGCAGCCAGAGCAACCGTCTCGATGGCAGCGTTGCCGTGACGGTCGTGCGCCGGCTGCCAAACGGCAACCTCCTCGTGCGTGGCGAGAAGTGGCTGACACTCAACCAGGGCCGCGAGTGTGTGCGCATCCAGGGTGTCATCCGCCCGATCGACATCGATCCGGACAACACCATCCCTTCGTCGAAGGTGGCTGACGCGACAATCACCTACGCCGGGCGTGGCGCACTGGCCAGTGCCAATGCGCCCGGGCTGCTGGCCCGCTTCTTCAACTCACCATGGTTGCCCTTCTGATGTCACGCCCGAAGAATCCGCACAGCCGCTGCGACCGCGCCACCTGCGTGCTCGCAGGCCTGCTCGCCGCCATCCTTCCCTGGGCGGTACACGCGGAACGCGTGAAGGACCTCGCGTCCGTCGCGGGCGTGCGTGCCAACCAGCTCGTCGGCTACGGGCTGGTCGTCGGACTCGACGGCACGGGCGACCAGACGAGCCAGGCGCCGTTCACCATCCAGAGCATCCGGAACATGCTGGCGAAGTTTGGCGTCACCATCCCCGCGAACGTGAATCCGCAGCTCAAGAACGTCGCCGCAGTGACCGTGCACGCCGAGCTGCCGCCCTTCTCCAAGGCGGGTCAGGCCATCGACGTCACTGTCTCCTCCATCGGGAATGCAGGGTCGCTGCGGGGTGGCAGCCTCCTCATGACTCCGCTGCGCGGCATGGATGGCGAGATCTACGCGGTGGCCCAGGGGAGTCTCGTGGTTTCGGGTTTCGGCGTCTCGGGCAAGGACGGTTCGCGGATTGCGCTCAATGTGCCGAGCGGTGGCCGCATTCCGAATGGCGCGCTCGTCGAGCGCGAAGTGCCGACCGACTTCGCAGAGCAGCCGTTCGTCACCCTGAACCTGCACACGCCGGACTTCACGACCTCGGCGCGGCTGGCGGAGGGCATCAACGCGCGGCTCGGTGCCGACACCGCGCACACGATCGATGCCGTCTCTGTACGCGTCGCAGCGCCCGCAGATCCCGCGCACCGCATCGCCTATGTCTCCACGCTCGAGCAGCTGGAAATTGAGCCTGGTGACGCACCGGCGCGCGTCATCGTGAATTCGCGCACCGGCACCGTGGTCATCGGTTCGAAGGTGCGCGTGATGCCGGCGGCTGTCGCACACGGCTCGCTCGCGGTCACCATCACCGAGCGCTCCGACGTGAGTCAGCCCAACGCCTTTGCCGAGGGCAACACGGTGGTCACGCCGCGCAGCGCCGTCGACGTCCATCAACCCGAGGCGCGCATGTTCGTCTTCAACGCCGGGGTTAATCTCGAGGAGATCGTGCGCGCGGTGAACCAGGTGGGCGCCGCCCCGGGCGATCTCGTGGCAATTCTCGAAGCGCTCAAGCAGGCCGGGGCGCTGCGGGCCGAGCTGATCGTGATCTGACCATGGCGGCAGTCGACGGCACGGGTGCGTACACGGATCTGGCGGCGCTCGGGCAGCTCAGGCGTGAGGCGCGCACGCAGGATCCGGAGACCGTGCGTGAGGCGGCGCGGCAGTTCGAGAGCCTGTTCACGCGCATGCTCCTGAAGAGCATGCGTGAAGCGAGTTTCGGCGATTCGGTGTTCGACAGTGGGCAGACTGGGTTCTATCGCGACATGTTCGACGACCAGCTTGCCGTCGAGCTCTCCCGTGGCAAGGGCCTCGGGCTCGCGGAGATGCTGGTGCAGCAGCTGAAGCAGGCCGGACTCGTTCAGGGCGGGGAGAACGTTGCCGGGCAGATCGGGGCACTCTCGGGTCCGCGTGCCCTCGGCTCTGCCGTGGGCGCCGCATTCGCGGCCGGGACGCCATCCGCCACGGCGTCTCGGGACGGCTGGCGCTCGGGTCAACCCGGGCAGTTCGTCCGCGAGCTCTGGCCGCACGCAGAGCGCGCAGGTCGCGAGCTCGGCGTCGACCCGCAGGCGGTGCTTGCGCAGGCCGCGCTCGAAACCGGCTGGGGCCGCTCGCTGCCCTGCGGGCCGGATGGCCGCTGCAGCCTCAATCTCTTCGGCATCAAGGCCGGGGATCGCTGGTCGGGCGATGCAGTGGCTGCGCGCACCGTGGAGTTCGATGGCGGCAGCGCGGTGGCAAAGACCGAGCGCTTCCGCGCGTATGACTCGGCTGCGGAGAGCTTCCGTGACTACGCCCGACTGCTCAAGGGTGAACCGCGCTACGCGTCAGCGCTCGGCGCGGGAGGCGATGTGCAGGCCTTCGCAGCAGCACTCGTGCGTGGCGGCTATGCCACGGATCCGGATTATGCCAGCAAGCTTTCCCGCGTCGCCGCGGCGGTCGCGGCCGAACGTGAAGCGCAGCTCAAGTCTTCGGACGGGCGGCCGATGGACTCCGGCGGGAGTGCCGGTTGATGACGGGGGAGGCTCGGCCACATGGGTGATCTGCTGTCCACTGGACTCTCCGGGCTGTTCGCCTTCCGGCGCGCCCTCGATGTCTCGAGCCACAACGTCGCCAATGTCGCGACGGAAGGCTATTCGCGCCAGCGGGTGGACCTCGCCACGCGTGATGCACAGCCCTACGGCAACGGCTGGGTGGGCAACGGTGTCGCGGCCACGGGCGTGCGCCGCAGCTACGACGATTTTCTTGCCACACAGTCGCGCAGCTCCGCGAGCACACTCGAACACCTGAACCTCTTCGCCGATCAGGCCGCAAAGATCGACAACCTGCTCGCGGATCCGAAGACCGGCCTGTCGGCCTCCATGCAGAGCTTCGTGAACGCAGCGCAGGGCGTGGCCAGCTCGCCGGGTTCATCGGCCGCCCGCCAGGTGCTGCTCGGGGAAGCCCATGCCCTCACCGACCGGCTGCAGGCCTTCGATGCGCGCCTGCGTACGCTCGACAGCGAGCTCGGCACGCGCATGACCGGCGAGGCCGCGACAATTACCTCTCTCGCGCAGAACCTCGCCCGGCTGAACCAGGAGATCACCGCCGGACTCGCACGCACGGGACAGCCGCCCAACGACCTGCTCGATCAGAGGGACCGGCTGCTCGACGAGCTTGCGGGCCACATCAATGTCCAGTCGGTGACGCAGCCGGACGGTGCGGTCAACGTCTTCGTCGGCAGCGGACAGGCGCTCGTGCTGAATGGCGCGTCCGCAGTGCTGGAGGCCTCGCAGGACCCCTTCGATCCGGAACGACGGGTGTTCACGCTCCGGATGGGCGATGGCGTCGCCGATGTGACGTCACGGCTCACCGGCGGGAGCCTGGGCGGCGCGCTCGATTTCCGGCGTGATCTGCTCGATCCGGCGCGCAACGCGCTCGGGCGTATCGCCATCGCAGTGGCCGAGAGCGTCAACACGCAGCATCGCGCCGGGCTCGACCTGCGCGGAAATCCCGGCACGGATCTGTTCGCCACCGGCGGTGTCGCGGCCCTCGGCAACGCCCGCAATACGGGCAGTGCCGTGCTCGGGGTGACCCGCACCGACCTCGCGCAGCTCACGGGCAGCGACTACGTGCTCGGCGCCAACGCGGGCGGCTGGTCACTCGTGCGCCAGAGCGATGGTGCGACCGTCGCGCTTTCCGGGAGCGGCACTGCGGCCGATCCGCTGCGAGCCGACGGACTTGCCATCGTCGTGAATGGCAGCGCGCAGCCCGGCGACCGCTTCCTCATCCGCCCGACCCGCGAGGCGGTGGCGGACTTCCGCGTGCTCCTCAGCGACCCGGCGAGCATCGCCGCAGCGGCGCCGATCCGCGCCGCGGCGGACACCGGCAACACGGGTTCAGGACGCGTCTCGGCCGGCGAGGTGCTCGATGCTGCCGATCCGCAGCTGCGCAGCACGGCGACGATCACGTTTCTCACGCCCACCAGCTACTCCATCGATGGCGGTGCGCCGGTTGCCTATACACCGGGCGCCGCGATCGATGCCAACGGCTGGCGTGTGAAAATAGACGGGAGTCCTGCCGCGGGCGACCGCTTCACGGTTTCGGACAACGCTTCCGGCACAGGCGACAATCGCAATGCACTGGCACTTGCCGGTGTCTTTGCGCGACCCGTGCTTGACGGCACCACCACCTCGGTGAACGACTCCGTGGCGCGCTTCATCGGCGCCAATGGCGTGACCACCCGCCAGGCGCAGCTCAATCGCGACGCGCAGAAGCTCGTGCACCAGCAGGCACTCGACGAACGCCAGAGTGTCTCCGGTGTGAACCTCGATGAGGAAGCCGCGAACATGATGCGCTTCCAGCAGGCCTACCAGGCCGCCGCGCAGCTCATCCAGGTGGCGAACACCCTCTTCGATACGCTGCTCGCTGCCACGCGGAGATAGACATGCGGATTGCCACATCGACCTTCCACGAGCGGGCGCTCGCGGCGCTCATGGCACGCCAGGACGAGCTCTCCCGCACCCAGAACCAGCTCGCCACCGGCCAGCGCGTGCAGCGTCCCGCGGACGACCCGGGGGCAGCGGTGCACATCCAGGAGCTCGAGCGGGCGCTGAGCGAGAGCGGCCAGTATGCGCGCAACGCAACGGCCGCGAAGAGCCGACTGTCGCTCGAGGAGCAGGCGCTGAGCGATGCGGACACGCTGCTGCAGCGTGTGCGCGAGCTCGCGGTGCAGGCGAACAGCGATACGCTGGATGCGGGCGCGCGGCGCGTGATCGGCGCTGAGCTTGAGAGCCGTCTGGCCGAACTCACCGACCTCGCCAATCGCCGGGACGCCGTCGGCGAATATCTGTTTGCGGGCTATTCGACCGCCTCGCCTCCCTTCGCACGCGGCGCGTCTGGTGGTGTGCAGTATCTTGGCGATGCGGGCGTGCGTTACCAGCAGCTGGGACCCACGCAGCGGGTTGCCGACGGGCACCCGGGCTACGACGTCTTCGTGGATGTGGCGCAGGGTAACGGTCGCTTCGTCACGACAGCGAATGCGGCAAATTCGGGCACGGGCGTGATCGACGCCGGTGCGGTCACTGATCCAGGCAGCTGGACTGCGGGCGATTACACCCTGCGCTTCACCTCTCCCGGAAGCTGGGAGATCGTGGACGCCGGCGCGACGGTGGTCGCGAGCGGTGCGTACACGGCGGGCGGCGCGATCGAGTGGCCCGGTGCACGCGTGGTGGTGACGGGGCAGCCGGCATCTGGCGATACTTTCTCGCTCGCCGCCAGCCGCCGTGAGGATCTCTTCACCACCATCGACCGGCTCATCGCCGCCGTCCGGGCGCCTGCGACGACACCCGCGGCGCGCGCGCAGGTCACGAATGCCGTCGGTGTGGCGCTCACGCAGCTCGATCGCGGCAGTGACCATCTGCACGAGATTCGCGCGGCCGTGGGTGCCCGGCTCGCCTCGGTCGACCAGGCGGACGCTGCCCGAGACGACTTCGAGCTCGAGCTGAAGAGCACGCTTTCGGATCTCCGCGATCTCGACTACGCCGGCGCGATCACGCGCATGAACCAGCAGTACGCGGGGCTCCAGGCGGCGCAGGCGTCCTATTCACGCCTGGCACAGCTGTCACTCTTCGATTACCTGCGATGATCCGTGACGTATGTCGCACTTCGCGGATCGGCGACACTCAAGTCGGCATGGAGCTGACCGATACAGGGCGCAGAGACCCGCCGCGATGATGCAGCAGGTCACTGGAATCCCGGAGCTCCGGTCGTTGCCGGGGCGGATGTCACTCTAAGGAGACGCTTCGATGCCCCAGGTCATCAACACGAACGTGATGTCGCTGAATGCCCAGCGCAATCTCACGACTTCCGGCGGCCAGCTGGCCACCGCCCTGCAGCGCCTGTCTTCGGGCCTGCGGATCAACAGTGCCAAGGACGATGCCGCCGGTCTCGCGATCTCGCAGCGCATGTCGGCGCAGATCCGCAGCCTGAACCAGGCTGTGCGCAATGCCAACGACGGCATCTCCATGATCCAGACCGGCGAAGGCGCCATGGATCAGATCCAGTCGATGATGCAGCGCATGAAGGAGCTCTCCACCCAGGCCGCGAGCGATACCGTGGGCGCGACGGAGCGCGGCTTCCTGAACAACGAGATGCAGCAGCTCAAGAGTGAAATCAATGCCATTGCCGGCCGCACCGAGTTCAACGGCCAGAAGCTGCTGAACGGTTCGTTTGCGGTCACGCTCAGCGGGACATCGACTGCACAGGTCGGCAGCAACCTCACCACCGGCAGCGCGGCGGCGATCACGGGCATCAGTGTGGCCGGAGCCCGTGCGAGCACGACCTTCACCTTCAGCAACACCGGCGGTGTGCTGACGCTGAGCGACGGCACGAACTCGCAGTCTGTCGATCTCTCCGGTGGCGGCTCTCTGGCGGCTGGATCGAGCATGACGCTCGACTATTCGAGCCTCGGTGTGAAGATCACGGTGTCGGCGGCGGCGAGCAAAACCCACGCCAACATCGCTACTGACCTGAACACGCTCACGGTCGTCACCGGCTCGGCCTCGGCTGCCGTCATCCAGGTGGGGTCCACGAGCTCGGCCGACAACCGCATCTCGCTGTCCTTCGTGGACGTGCAGATCAACGGGACGAGCGGTCTTTCTGCCCTCAACACGGCGCTCAATGACTTCAACGGGACGCAGTCGGCGGCCAATGCCCGGGCGCTGCTGGACCAGGCGGAGACTGCGCTCAACTACATGAGTCAGCAGCGCGCCAACCTCGGTGCCCAGCAGAACCGGCTCGAGTACACGGTGGCGAACATCCAGTCGACCGTGGAGAACCTCTCGGCCTCGCGCAGCCGCGTCCTCGATGCGGACTATGCGTCCGAGACGGCGGCGCTCACCCGCGGGCAGATCCTGCAGCAGGCCGGCATGGCGATCCTCGCGCAGGCGAATGCGATTCCCCAGAACGTGCTGTCGCTGCTGCGATGATCGGAATGAGGAGTCGATGAGACCCGGACCCCACGGGTCACGGATGAGGCGGGCGGCGGTCGTCGAGAGACGACCGTCGTCCGCCGTTTTCCTCGGGAGGTGAACACATGAGTCTCATGCCTGTTCAAACCCTCGGACCGCTCGCTGCCGTGCAGGAGGACAGGGCGACGTCCTCACGGCTGCCGGCGCGTCCCACCGGCAGCGCGACGGGCGTGTCCCCGGGCGACGCGACCGCGGAGCGGACCCGCGCCGCCTCCACGCAGATCGATGCGGCGCTGCGCAGCCTGGGTCGCCAGCTGCACTTTAGTGTCGACGACGCGAGCGGGCGGGTCGTCGTGACTGTCGTCGACACGGAAACGGGCGAGACCATTCGCCAGATTCCGGCGGAGGAGGTGCTCCGCATCGCCCGTCAGAGCGCAGCCGCCGACGGCGCAGAGGGCCTTCTCGTGAACCTGAAAGCCTGAGCATGCCGACTCTGCAACTGCCGGGCGTAGGCTCGGGCCTGGATGTCAACAGTCTGGTCCAGCAGCTCGTGGCCGTCGAGCGGGCCCCTGTGGCGCAGCGCATCGCACGCAAGGAGACGCGCATCGACATGCAGCTCTCCGCGCTCGGCACCCTGAAGGGCGCGCTCTCGGGGCTGCAGGGGACACTCACGGCGCTGAGGACCGAGACCGCCTTCCAGGTTCGCAAGGCCGCGAGCTCGAACGAGGAGATCTTCACTGCGGCGCCAGGCGCCGGTGCCGCACCGGGCACGTATGACGTGGAGGTGGTGCGTCTCGCCAGCGCCCACAAGCTTGCCTCGGCCGCCTTTGCGGAGGGCTCGGGGGCGGCCGTGGGCACCGGCACGCTGTCGATTGCCGTGGGCTCCGGGAGCTTCGACGTAGCCATCGATACGGACCACCAGACGCTGGCCGGCATCCGGGACGCGATCAACTCGGCGCCAGACAACGCGGGCGTGCGTGCAACGATCATCTCGACGACAGCGGGCAGTCGCCTCGTGCTGACGGCCACCGCGACCGGCGCGGCGCATGCGCTGCGTGTCACGCAGAGCGGTGGCGACGGCGGGCTCGCCCAGCTCGTCTACGATCCACCCTCGGGCAGCGCGCTCACCGAGCTCGAGCCGGCGAACGATGCGCTCGTGCGTGTGGAGGGTTTCGACTGCACGAGTGCCTCGAATGCCGTTTCCGGGGTGATCGAGGGTGTCACGCTCAACCTGAAGACTGCGGCTCCGGGGACGACCCTGACGCTCACGGTCAGCGACGACACGGCCCAGGCACGCGATCGAGTGCGCAAGTTCGTGGCGGATTTCAACTCGCTCTCCGGCACCATCGCGAATCTTCGCCGCTATGACCCGGCGAACCGTGAGGCCGGGCCGCTCCTCGGGGATTCGATGCTCTCCGGCATCGAAGCGCGGCTGCGTTCACTGGTCGGTGGGGCGGTGACCGGACGCACGGGCCCGTATCAGACACTCGCCAGCGTGGGCATCACCACGCAGAGGGATGGCTCGCTTTCGCTGGACGAGGCGAAGCTTACCGCGGCACTCGAGAACGGCTTCGATGCCGTTGGCGCCCTCTTCGGGTCGGACGGGGGCGTCGCGACGCGGGTGTACGATTATCTCGGGAGCGTGCTTGGGACCGGCGCGCAGATCGAGACGCGCGTGGGTTCCCTGCAGCAGGGCAAGAAGACGATCGCCACGGAGAAGTCGGACCTGGACAGCCGCATGGAGCGCGTGCAAGCCCGCTACCGCGCGCAATTCGGCGCGCTCGACACCCTGCTGGCCGGCATGCAGTCGACGGCGTCCTATCTGTCCCAGCAGCTCGCCAGGCTCCCGAAGTCCTGAGCGATACGCTCAAGTCCTGCGGCGGAGCGCCGCTAAACCTGACGACAGGCTCCACGGAGTTCACCGCATGTCGTCGTATTCGAGGGCGGGTCAGCTCGCCGCATATCAGTCGGTCGCCGCCCACGGCGGCGTTGCCGCGGCCGATCCCCACCGGCTGGTCCTGATGCTGATGGATGGGGCGCTCGAGCGCATTGCCGCCGCGCGAGGCTGCATCCAGTCGAAGGCGACGATCGAGAAGGCGCGGGTCGTGCACCGTGCGGTGGCCATCATCGACGAGCTGCGCTGCAGTCTCGATCTGGACAAGGGCGGTCCGATCGCGGCCAATCTCGACGATCTCTACGATTACTGCTGCCGGCAGCTCCTGCGGGGCAGCGTGCAGAATCGCGTGGAATTCCTCGACGAGGTGGCTACACTCCTCAAGGAGATCCGCAGCGCCTGGATTGCGCTGCCATCTGCGGGACGCGAGCTGAGCGCAGCCGCTGCGCGCTGAGGCGGATGTGTACGAAGGCATCGACACCATCGTTCTCTACGAAGAGCTGGCCTGGGAAGACCTGCTCCCGGTCGCCTGGGTGTCGGTGCCCGGGACGCCTGAGCCGGCTCTGCTCGTGCACCAGGCCGAGCGCAACCTGAGGCTTCTGCAGGCCGCTTCTGCCCTGGAGGAATATGGCCAGCACGAGAAGCCCGACGAGAATGCCCCCTACGCGGCGGACATCATGCGTCTCGACTTCAAGCTGAATCTCCTCCTCGACCTCGTCGGCCAGATCCTGGCGGCCAACCAGCCACGCCCGTCCCCGGTGCCCGTCCGGTTCAATACCAAGGGTGCGGTGTGGCGTGCGGGCAGCGCCGGGGCAAGACCGCGTGCCGGCGAGCAGGGGTTCGTGGAAATCCATCTGCGGGACTGCCTGGTCCAGCCGCTTGGGCTGTACGGCCAGGTGATCGACTCGGGCGCCGACGGACGGGTGAAGGTGCGTTTTGCGCCGCTTGCCGAGACGGTGTCTGATCTCCTCGAGAAGCTCGCGTTCCGCCGCCATCGCCGGCAGGTGGCGGACGCGCGCAATCCGCGACGCAGCTAGGTGCGGGCCTCCGGTGAGGGCAACGGCCGTGGCGTGCCGCAGCCCCGCGGCAGCGAATATGTGCAATTCCTGATATCCGTCACAGCGGCCACGCTCCACGCTCGCCAGAATGTCCCGCAACGCCCCAGGAACGACGTGCAGCTGACGACGGATGTCGCCCGCCATGCTGGCCATCGCACACGACAGGGACGCCGGAGTGGACCGTGACCCTTCGGCAGAGACGGAGCGCAGCCTCGCGCCTGAAGCCGCACGCATTCCCACAGGCTGCTCGGTGGCCATCCAGGAGGTCAACCGCCTCATCCGCAAGGTGGCTGCTCACGACTCGAGCGTACTCATCCTGGGGGAGTCGGGCACCGGCAAGGAAGTCGCCGCGCGCGCCATCCACGAATCGAGCCCGCGCCGGAATCGGCCCTTCGTCGCCCTGAACTGCGGTGCCATCCCCGCAGAGCTTCTGGAAAGCGAGCTCTTCGGTCACGAAAAAGGGGCTTTCACGGGTGCTGTGGCTCCGCGCAAGGGGCGCTTCGAGGTCGCCGAGGGCGGCACGCTGTTCCTCGACGAGATCGGCGACATGAGCTTCCCGATGCAGGTGAAGCTGCTGCGCGTGCTGCAGGAGCGTGTCTTCGAGCGCATCGGCAACCACGTTCCGATCCGCTGCAATGTGCGCATCATCGCGGCGACACATCGTGACCTCGAGGACTCGATCACGCGCGGCGTGTTCCGGCAGGATCTCTTCTACCGGCTCAATGTGTTTCCGATCGAGATGCCGTCGCTGCGCGATCGCATGGAGGACCTCCCGGCGCTCGTGGAACAGTTCGCGCGCCAGAACGCGTGCGAAGGGCGGGGGCTGGTGCGACTCTCCGAGCCTGCTCTCGACGCGCTGACGCAGCACCCCTTTCCCGGGAACGTGCGCGAGCTCTCGAATCTCGTCGAACGGCTCTCCATCCTGTGCGCGGAGCGGGTCGTCGACGTGGAGGATCTGCCGGTGAAGTACCGGCCCCCGGGCTGGATGGCTTCTGCCTGTCAGGCACCGGTGGCGGCCCCCAGGCGCGAGCCGTCCGGCGTGCAGTCGCCCGTCGTCGCTGCGCCCCGCGCAGTGCCGGCAGCCGCTGTAGAGCCTTCGGCCGGTCTGGATGACGGCGCGGAGATCGGCCTCTTCGGAAGTGACGAGCAGCGTCTGCTCGAGGGACTCGCCCAGCTGCCGCCGGAGGGCTGCGACCTGCGCTCGCATCTCTTCACCATCGAGCGCAACCTCATCCGCCAGGCGCTCGAACGTACCGATGGCACCGTGGCGCACGCGGCGCGCCTGCTGCGGCTGCGTCGCACGACACTCGTCGAGAAGCTGCGCAAGTTCGGCATGCTCACCGCCGAGGTGACGTCGGAAACTTGACGCCGCGGCGGCCTTGGCTGGCCGCCCACCGTGAACTGCCTCACGCTTGCCCGCCTGCTGGCGGCGGCACGCCTCTTGCACCTCCCTGGGCGGGCGCCTCACTGGCCCGCCACGCGAGGACTCGATGAACAACGCCGAACCGATCGCCTGCGCCGCGACCTCACGCGGCCTCGTGGAGCTCGCGCGCCGGGTCGCGACGAGCGACTGCACCGTGCTGATCGTCGGGGAGTCCGGCACGGGCAAGGAGGTGCTTGCGCGCTTCGTGCACCGGCACTCGGCCCGTGCCGCAGGGCCCTTTGTGGCAGTCAACTGTGCCGCCATTCCCGAGACGATGCTCGAGGCGGTGCTCTTCGGCTACGAGCGGGGCGCCTTCACCGGCGCACACGCCGCGCACGCGGGCAAGTTCGAGCAGGCTCGTGGCGGCACGCTGCTCCTCGATGAGATCACCGAGATGCCACTCGCACTGCAGGCGAAGCTTCTCCGGGTGCTGCAGGAGCGCGAAGTGGATCGCCTCGGGGGTCGTGCACCGCTCGAGATCGATGTGCGTGTGCTCGCGACCACCAACCGCCGCCTGCGTGAGGAAGTGGCGGCGGGCCGCTTTCGCGAGGACCTGTACTACCGCCTGAATGTCTTCCCGCTCGCCATCGCCCCGCTGCGCGAGCGGCGCGACGACATCCTGCCGCTGGCGATGCACCTGCTCGCAGCGCGCTGCCGGCCCGGAGCGCGTGTGCCTGCGCTGAGTGCCGATGCGGCGCAGCTGCTGCTCGCACATGCCTGGCCGGGCAATGTCCGCGAGCTCGACAACGTCATGCAGCGCGCGCTGATTCTCGCGGGCGGACCACTGCTCCTGCCCGAACACATGAGCTTCGAGCTTCCGAGTTCGCCGGCTGCACCCGATGAGAAGGCTGCGGCCGGGGCTGCGGCACTCGCGCGTGCGCTCGAGGACACTGAGCGGGAGGTCATCCTGTCGGTGCTGCGCGATGGACAGGGGAGCCGGCGCGCCGCGGCGCAGCAGCTCGGCATCAGTCCCCGCACGCTGCGTTACAAGCTGGCCCGCCTGCGTGCGGCCGGCGTGGAGGTGCCCGTCGCATGAGCCAGATGGAGATCGATCGCGTGCTCGCGCAGATTCGCACACTCTCGGCGCAGGTGCGCCCCCCTGCGCTGAACCCCTCGGCGGTGGCGGCCACCGGGCAGACGCCTGGTCGCACGGGGGATTCGGCCAGCGTCAGCTTCGGTGCAGTGCTGCGACAGGGGCTCGAGCAGGTGAACGCCGCCCAGAGTCGCTCGAGTGATCTTGCCGCAGCCTTCGAGCGTGGCACGCCGGGCGTCGAACTTCCGCAGGTGATGCTCGAGATGCAGAAGGCGAGCGTGTCGTTCCGTGCCGCGACCGAAGTGCGCAACCGGCTGGTCGAGGCCTATCGCGAAGTCATGAACATGCCGATCTGAGCGACGGGAGTCGCACCGATGGGCGCAAGGGGGAGTAGAGGATGAATCCGGCAACCGTCACCGACGGTGCATCGCGAATCGCGGCGGGCCTGCGTCCGCTGCTGCTGCTCATCGGCATTGCCGCGGCCGTGGCGGTGGGGGTCACCGTGGTGCTGTGGGCACAGGGCCCGAGCTACAGCCTGCTCTACGCGAGCCTCGCCGCCGAGGATGCGGCTGCGATGTCCCAGGCGCTGGAGTCCGCCGGCATTCCGCATCGCGTCGATGCGGCGGCCGGGACGATCAGCGTGCCCTCGGATCGCGTGAGTGATGCGCGCATGAAGCTCGCGGCCCAGGGCCTGCCGCAGGCGGATGGCGGATTTGCCGCGATTGCCCAGGATCCCGGCTTCGGCGTCAGCCAGTTCATGGAGGGCGCCCGGTACCAGCACGCGCTCGAGACGGAGCTCGCACGGACGATCGCCAGCCTCCAGCCCGTGCACTCTGCGCGTGTGCACATCGCCATGGCGCGCCAGTCCGCCTTCGTGCGCGACCGGCGGCCGCCAAGCGCCTCCGTGATCGTGCAGATGAAGCCCGGGCGGCGGCTCGAGTCCGACCAGGTGTCGGCGGTCGTGAATCTCGTCGCCTCGGCGATCCCGGAGCTCGAGGCGAACCAGGTCACCGTCGTCGACAGCCAGGGGCGGCTGCTCTCTGCGCCGCAGCGCAGCGATGAGCTCGCGCTTCGCGAACAGCAGTTCGAGTTCGCCCACCGGCTCGAAGAAAGCTACGCGCAGCGCATCGAGGCGCTGCTCGAGCCGCTCGTCGGCACGGGGCGCGTACGTGCGCAGGTCGTGGCGCAGGTCGAGATGTCCACGAGCGAGGAGGCACGCGAGCAGTACCGTCCCGAAAGCCAGATCGTGCGCAGCGAGCAGCTCGCGGAGGAGACGCGACGCAACGAGGGAGGGCCGCAGGGCATCCCGGGCTCGCTCAGCAACCAGCCGCCCGAGCGCGGCGTCGCGCTGCCTGCGGGTGCGGCTCCGGCGGCCGCCACGACCGCCGCCGCCTCCGGTGACAGCTCGCGCCAGACGACGCGCAACTACGAGATCGACCGTACCGTCGCCTGGACCCGCCAGCCCGCGGGGCGCCTGCGCCGCATCACGGTCGCAGTGCTGATCGACAATCCGCGCGCGGTCGACAAGGATGGCAAGCCCGTGGCGGCCGCACTTTCCGCGAAGCAGCTCGAGAACATCACCACGCTCGTCAAGGACACCGTCGGCTACGACCAGAGCCGGGGTGACAGCGTGAACGTGGTCAATGCGTCCTTCCAGTCCGGCACTGCCGCCGATGCGGGCGACGCGGACGCTCTGCCCATCTGGGAGCGACCGCTCGTGCGTGACATCGTGCGCATCGTCGCCGGCCTGATCGTGCTGCTCGTGCTGCTCCTGGCGATCCTGCGGCCGCTCCTGCGTACCCTGCTCGCAACGCCCCGCCCGAAGGCGGCGCTCCCGGGACCGTCGGGCGCGCCGGGCTCGCTGCCGGCGGGTGGCGCGGCGGCCGTGCAGAGCGTGCCGCTCGCCTATGAACAGCAGGTCGCGCACGCGCGCAGTCTCGTCTCGCAGGACTCGGCGCGTGTCGCGCAGGTCGTGAAATCGTGGGTGGCCAACGATGAATGAACAGGCGAACCGGCGCGAGGCGAAGCGCAGCGGGACCGAGGAAGCCGCCATCCTGCTGCTGACGCTCGGTGAGCAGGAGGCTGCCGAGGTGCTGCGCCATCTCGGCGCGAAGGATGTGCAGCGCGTCGGCGCGGTGATGACGCAGCTCAGCAGTCTCTCGCGCGACGACGTGAGCGGCGTGCTCGAGAAGTTCACCCACGCCGTCGAGCATCAGACCTCGGTCGGTGTCGGCGCAGACCAGTATGTGCGGCGTGTGCTCGTGAACGCTCTCGGGGAGGAAGAAGCCTCGGGCGTCATCGACCGCATCCTGGTCGGGCGTTCGAGCAAGGGACTCGAGGCGCTGAAATGGATGGACGCACGCGGCGTCGCCGAGATGATCCGCCAGGAGCATCCGCAGATCGTTTCGATCGTGCTCGCGTATCTCGACCCCGAGCAGGCCGCCGACGTGCTGGCACTCCTCCCGGACACGGTGCGGGGTGATGTCATCGCACGCATCGCGACACTCGACGGCATCCAGCCCTCGGCGCTCTCGGAGCTCGACGAGGTGCTGGAGAAGCAGTTTGCAGGCAGCACCGTCACGCGGACCTCGAGTTTCGGCGGCGCCAAGGCGGCCGCCAACATCCTGAACCAGCTCGAACCGAGCGTGGAAACCGCGATCCTCGAGGACATCAAGCAGACGGACACCGCGCTCGGCGATCGCATCGAAGAGCTGATTTTCACCTTCGACGATCTGTTCGACATCGACGATCGCGGGCTGCAGGAGCTCCTGCGGCAGGTGCCGGGCGACCGTCTGGTCGTTGCGCTCAAGGGTGCCGACGATACGCTCAAGGAAAAGATCTTCCGGAACATGTCGCAGCGCGCTTCGGAGATGCTCAAGGACGATCTCGAAGCCCGGGGACCGATGAGGCTCTCGGATGTCGAAGGCGCCCAGAAGGAAGTGCTTGCCGCCGCACGCAAGCTCGCCGACGCCGGTACGATCTCTCTCGGCGGCAAGGGCGAGCAGTATGTCTGAGCGCGCCACGCCGGCGGGCACCGGTGGTGTCCAGACTCGCGTGCTCACCGGACCGCAGACCGGGCAAGCGCAGACCTGGTCCGTGCCGCAGGTCCAGGGTCCGACCGTCGGCCGGCGGCGACACGGGCCGGCCGGTGCGGGGCCCGCGGCACACGAGGCGTCCGACGCCCAGAAGGATTTCGACTCGGCGCGCGACGCGGGGCTCGCGGCTGCGCGCGACGAGATCGCTGCCCGGCTCGCCGAGCTCGACCAGCGCATCGCGCGCTTCGACGCCGCGCTCGCACAGCTGGCGGCTCCGCTCGCGCACGCGGAGGAGGACCTCGGGCGCCAGCTCGCGCAGCTTGCGCTCGTCGTCGCCGCGCAGCTCGTGAGGCGGGAGCTGCGGCTCGATCCGGCCCAGGTCATCGCCGTGATCCGCGACACCGTGGCGCTTCTGCCGGCAGCCGCCCGCGAAGTGCGGGTGCATCTGCACCCCGAGGATGCGGCTCTGGTGCGTGAGCGGCTCGCCACGCCCCAGGCGGAGCGTGCGTGGACGCTGATCGAGGACCCGGTGCTCGCACGTGGCGGGTGCCGCGTGTCGACGGACAGCTCGGACATCGATGCACGTCTCGAGACGCGCCTCCGTGAGGCGACGGCGCATGTGCTTGGTGAGGCGCGTCTGTCGCCTGCGGACGGTGAGGCGGCAAGATGAACCACGCTGCACAGGGGCGCATGGACCGTTATCTCCGGCGCGCACGGGCGATTCCGCCACCGCCGATCGCCGGCCGGCTCACGCGCATGGTGGGCCTGACGCTCGAAGCTGCAGGGTGCCAGGCGGCCGTGGGGGACCGGTGCGAAGTGCAGACGGGCAGCGGTACGCGCATCGAGGCGGAGGTCGTGGGCTTCGCGGGGGACCGCCTCTTCCTGATGCCCACGGGCGATCCGCACGGACTCGAGCCCGCCGCGCGCGTCGTGCGCCTGCGCGGCGAGGGCACGGTGCGCGTCGGTCCGCAGCTGCTCGGGCGGGTGGTGGATGGCGCCGGGGCGCCACTCGACGGTCGCGGCCCGCTCGGATGCGAGGAGCGTGTGCGGCTCGTGGGCACGGCAATCAATCCGCTTGCGCGCCGGCCGATCGCGGAGACGCTCGACGTCGGGGTACGGGCGATCAACGCACTGCTGAGCGTCGGACGAGGCCAGCGCATCGGGCTCTTTGCCGGCAGTGGCGTGGGCAAGAGTGTATTGCTCGGCATGATGGCCCGCTACACGAGCGCGGACGTGATCGTGGTCGGCCTGATCGGCGAGCGCGGTCGCGAGGTGAAGGAGTTCGTCGATCGCATCCTCACGCAGAAGGATCGTCGCCGCGCCGTGGTGGTGGCGGCGCCAGCCGACAGTCCGCCGCTCATGCGTCTCCATGGCGCCTGGCTGGCAACGGCGATTGCCGAATATTTCCGTGACCGGGGAGCGAACGTGCTGCTCATCATGGATTCCCTCACGCGCTTCGCGCAGGCGCAGCGCGAGATCGGACTCGCGATCGGCGAGGCGCCCGCGACCAAGGGTTATCCGCCCTCGGTTTTCGCGCGCCTCCCGCAGCTCGTCGAACGCGCCGGCAACGGCGCCGAAGACGCCGGGTCCATCACGGCCTTCTATACGGTGCTCACCGAGGGCGACGATCCGCAGGACCCGATTGCGGACAGCACGCGCGCGATCCTCGACGGTCACATCGTGCTCTCGCGTCGCATCGCCGAATCCGGCCAGTATCCGGCGATCGACGTCGAAGCCTCGGTGAGCCGCGCGATGCACGAGATCGTGCCTGCCGCGCACCTGGACCTGGCGCGACGCTTCCGCCAGGCGCTCGCCACCTGGCAGCACCATCGGGATCTCATCGCCATCGGCGCCTACCAGCGCGGGTCCGATCCGCGCGTCGATGCGGCGATCGAGCTGTGGCCGCGCCTGCAGGCCTTCCTGCAGCAGGACATGGGCGAGCGTGTCGATTTCGGGACCAGCCTCGCCATGCTCGAGACCGTATTCGCGTCCGGTGGGTCCGGTGCCGACGGGCGGGGTGGCGCGTGAGGCGCAGCGAACGCATGACAGTCGTGCGCTCGGCCGTCGAGAGCACGGAGCGCCGCGAGGCCGAGCGGCTTGCCGGGTGCGAGCGGCGACTCGGTGAGTGCGAGGCGAAGCTCGAGGAGCTGCGGCGCTACCACGCCGAATACGAGCTCGCGCTGCGACAGCGCGGTCGCGAAGGAATGAACGCCGCAGCCGCGCGTGACTACAAGGTGTTCCTCGCCCGGCTGATCGCGGCGATCGACCAGCAGACACGGCTGCTCGCCCGCGTGCGCGCCGAGCGCGACGCGATGCACGCCCAGTGGCGCACTGCGGCCCGGCGATCGCACTCCGTGGGCGAACTGGTGACGCGCTGGAGGGACGATGAGCGTCGCACCCTCGAACGGCGTGACCAGCGCGAGAGTGACGACCGAGGCCAGAGGAACCGGTCCCAGGGAGAACTTCCGGAGCGATGAACATCATGGACACCCAGCCGACGGCGTCTTCGACCGGTGCATCGTCCCAGGGAGCAGCCCCGCCTGGGGAGGCAGCGATATCCGCCGATTTCCTGCAGATGCTCGCGGTCTGCCTGCAGACGGCGGCAGCCGGCGCAGGTGCCGCACCGACCGAGAATGCATCCTGCGGCCAGACCGATGTCAGCGATGGCAGTGGCGGCCGCGCCGAGGAGCCGGCTCCCGACCCGGGTATCGCGCTCGTGCTGGCCGGACTCGCGGTCCCTGTGCCCGCGGTCATGATCGATGGTGCGCTCGCCGAAGCCGCGCCCGCCCCGGCCGGGGAATTGTCCCGGCTGTTGCCGGCGGTCATCGAAGCCCGGAAGGGGACCGAGCCTCAGGGTGGCGAACCGTCGGTGACGACTCCGGCGGCTGCTCCTCCCGTGTCCGCGCACCAATCCGGCCTGGCCGCTCCCCTGGGGGCCTCTCCGGAGGCGGATCTGCCTGCGCGGGCGGCGGCACGTGCCGTGCACGTTCCCGTCGGCTCGGCCGGCTGGCCGGGGGAGCTCGGTGAGGAGGTTCTCCTGCTCGCGGGCGAAGGCAACCACTCGGCCGCGCTCAGACTCTCGCCGGAGCATCTCGGTCCGCTCGAAGTGCGCATCGCCGTACGCGATGGCGAGACCACGGTGTACTTCGGCGCTGCGCACGCGGAGACGCGCGCAGCCCTCGAGCAGGCGATGCCACGGCTGCGCGAGCTGCTCGCCTCGCAGGGGCTCGTGCTCGCCGATGCCGGTGTCTTCGGAGACGCATCGCGCGATGCGCCGCGTGCAGCCCAGGCTGCGCCAGGCCGCGGCTCCGCAGTGCAAGGGGACTCTGAAGAACCAATCACGGCGCGCGTGCGGCGCGCCACGGGCCTCGTCGACGTCTTCGCCTGAACCTGCGCCGGCCTGAGGGGCCGGCGCCGCGCGCCAATTTCCCGTCGCCCACGCCGTCGCCGGCGCGCCCCGTGCGTGACGCCCGTCACGCTCTCCGGTGGCACGGCCATTGCAACCGGTCTTCCGACCCAGTGAATTTCTTCAGGAGGACGGTCATGGCGGAAGCCCAGGCTCAGGGAGATGCCCCCGACGAGGCCGCAGCTGCCGGCAAGGGTGGACGCAAGTGGCTGTGGCTCGCGATTGCGCTGTTCGTGCTTGGTGGCGCCGGCGGTGGCGCGTACTGGTACTTCGCTGCGGCGCAGGGCGCGCACACGCCCGCGAAGCAGCCCGAGCGCGGACCACCGATCTATGTCGCGCTCGATCCACCGTTCGTCGTCAACTTCGAGACAGGGCAGCTCGTGCGCTTCCTCCAGGTGACCGTGCAGCTGATGACGCGTGACGGGCCGACGGGCGAGCTCCTCAAGGCAAACGATCCCGTGATTCGCAACGACCTGCTGATGCTGTTCGGCAATCAGCGCTATGCGGACATCTCGAATCGCGAGGGCAAGGAGAAACTGCAGCGCGAGGCGCTCGACGTGGTGCGTCGTGCGCTCGTGGGCGCCGGCGGGCGGGCCGAGCTCGTCGAAGCCGTGTACTTCACCAGCTTCGTCATGCAGTGAGGAATCCGTCCGTGCCAGAACAGGAAGTCCTGAACCAGGAGGAGATCGACGCGCTCATCAACGGCGTCGACAGCGGCGCCGTGAGCACGCAGGCACCGCCGGCGCCGGGTGAAGTCCGTGCCTACGACTTCAACCGCGACGCCCGCATCGTGCGCGGTCGCATGCCGACGCTGGTGATGATCAACGAGCGCTTCGTCAAACTCCTGCGCACCAGTTTCTATGGCCTGCTGCGCCGCGCGGTCGTCCTCACCGCCGGCGCGATCGAGGCGATGAAGTTCGGCGAGTACGTGCAGACACTCTCGCAGCCGAGCAGCATCAACTTCGTGAAGCTGAATCCCCTGCGGGGCACCGGGCTCGTGGTCTTCGATCCGAAGCTCGTGTTCGGCCTGGTGGATGCCTTCTTCGGAGGCAAGGGCCGTCTCGCGCGGATCGAGGGTCGCGACTTCACGGCCACTGAGAGCCGCATCGTCGCGCTCCTGCTCAGGCACGTCTTCGCGGATCTGAAGCAGTCGTGGGCCAGTGTGCTTCCGATCGAGATCGAGTCCGTTGGCTCGGAAATGAATCCACAGTTCGTGAACGTCGTCAGCCCGGCGGAGGTCGTCGTGGTGACGCGCTTCACCGCGGAGCTCGACGGCGGCGGTGGCGACCTGCACGTCGTCCTGCCCTATTCGATGATCGAGCCGCTGCGCGACATCTTCGACGCCGGCGTCCAGAGCGACCGGCTCGACCGGGACGAACGCTGGACCGAGGCATTGCGCGAAGAGCTCGAGGACGCGGAAGTCACGCTCAACTGCGTGCTCGGACGGGCCACGCTGAGCCTTGCCGAGCTCGTGAACCTCAGGCCGGGAGACGTCGTGCCGTGCAGTTTCAGCGGCAAGGCGACGATGTATGCGGAGGACGTGCCGATCTTCCGCGGCACCTATGGCGCATCGCGCGGACAGCACGCCGTGAAGGTCGACGAGCGTGCGAGCCGCTCCAGACTCGCGATGGGCAGCATCCCGCTTGCGAGGCCGGCCTGAGCCGGCCGCAGATCCGAGGAGAGGAATCCGACATGAACGCCAGGAACGCTGCGGCCGAAGCCGCTCCAGCCGCGCTCGAGAACCTGCACGAGGAGACGGCTCCGGAGGGCGGGAGCGAAGTCAATCTCGAGGTGATCCTCGACGTCCCTGTGACGCTGTCCATGGAAGTGGGGCGCACGAGGATCCCGATCAGGAACCTCCTGCAGCTCAGCCAGGGCTCGGTGGTCGAGCTCGACCGCACGGCGGGCGAACCGCTCGACGTGTTCGTCAACGGAACGCTCGTCGCCCATGGCGAGGTCGTGGTCGTCGACGAGAAGTTTGGCATCCGTATCACCGACGTCATCAGTCCGGCCGAGCGCATCAGGAAGCTCAAGTGAAACCCTTTGCCGCCCCGGAGCTCGTGAGCCAGGCGCCCGTGGCGGGGGCCGGCGGGCTCCTGCAGGTGACGCTCGCGCTGGCCGCGGTGCTGGCGGCGGTATTCGTCTTCGGGTGGCTGCTGCGCAGGTTCCGCGGTGCCGCCCGCCCCGGGGTCGCGCGGATCGAGGTGCTCGCCGAGACGGCACTCGGGACACGCGAGCGTGCGGTGCTCATCCGCGTCGGTCCCCAGCAGCTGCTGGTCGGCGTGGCGCCCGGGCATCTGCGCACGCTGCATGTGTTCGGCGAGGGCGTCATGACCTTAGAGACGGCGGAGCCGGCCGCAGGCGAGGGGCCGCAGCCTGCGCCGCAGGTGCCGTCCTTCCGTGCTCTGCTGCTGCGGAGTCTCGGCCGATGAACCGGCGCCTGGTCGCGGTTCTTCTGTGCCTCGCGCCGCTCGGTGCGTTCGCGGCACCGGGGATCCCGGCGCTCACGGTGCAGACCGTGCCCGGTGGCGGCCAGAGCTGGTCGCTGAGCCTGCAGATCCTGGCGCTCATGACGGCGCTCACGCTGCTGCCGGCGATCGTGCTCATGATGACGGCGTTCACGCGCATCGTGATCGTGCTGGGCATCCTCCGGCAGGCGATCGGGGCCGGACAGACGCCGCCGAACCAGGTGCTGATCGGCCTTGCGCTCTTTCTGACGCTCTTCGTGATGGGTCCGGTGGTCGACCGGGTGAATGTCGAGGCACTGCAGCCCTACATGGCGGGGACCATCGACGGGCAGGTCGCCCTCGACAAGGCCGTCGCGCCGCTCAAGGGCTTCATGCTGGCCCAGACGCGTGAGAACGATATCGCGGCCTTCGTGCGCATCTCCGGGGGCAGTGGCTTCGCCACGCCCGAGGACGTACCGCTGCGCATCCTTGTGCCGGCGTTCGTCACCAGCGAACTGAAGACGGCCTTCCAGATCGGCTTCCTCGTATTCATTCCCTTCGTGATCATCGACCTTGTGGTCGCGAGCGTGCTGATGTCCATGGGCATGATGATGCTCTCGCCCGTGCTCATCTCGCTGCCCTTCAAACTCATGCTCTTCGTGCTGGTCGACGGCTGGACGCTCGTCATGGGCACGCTCGCACAGAGCTTCTTCCGATGAGGTTCGTACTCACATGACTCCCGAAACCGTGATGGCGGTCGGCACCCGAGCGCTCGAGATGACGATGCTGCTCGCCGCGCCCCTCCTGCTCGTGGCGCTTGCCGTGGGCCTCATCGTCGGCATCTTCCAGGCCGCGACCCAGATCAACGAGATGACGCTCTCCTTCATCCCCAAGCTCGTCGCGATCGGCCTGACACTCGCCGTCGCCGGACCCTGGATGCTGAAGATCCTCGTGAACTACACCCGCGAGCTCATCGAGAGCATCCCCGGGCTCATCGGCTGAGGGGCGGCCCGCGATGATCACGCTCGCTCCCGGACAGCTTGAAGCCTGGCTCGCCCAGTTCTTCTGGCCGTTCGTGCGCATCGGCGCCTGCCTCATGGTGGCGCCGGTGTTCGGGGCGGTGTTCGTGCCGGCGCGCCTGCGGATCGTGCTTGCCGCGGCCGTGACACTCCTGGTTGCACCTCTTCTGCCACAACCCGCGGTCCCACCCTTCTCCGGCGCGGGGCTGGTGATCACTCTCCAGCAGGTACTGATCGGTGCGGCGCTCGGTTTCGCGCTGCAGATCGTCTTCGATGCCGTGGGGATGGGCGGCCAGCTGCTCGCCAACAGCATGGGTCTGTCCTTTGCCTTCAACGTCGATCCCCTGCGCGGCGCGTCGACACCCGCACTCGGGCAGCTCTACATGCTGCTGGTGACACTCACCTTCCTCGCGCTCGACGGTCATCTGCTGCTCGTCCAGGTGCTGGTCGACGGCTTCCGGACCCTGCCGATCGCACCCGCCGGACTCGGTGCCAGTGGCCTCTGGACGCTCGTCGGCTGGGGCGCACAGATCTTTGCCGGAGCGCTCGGTGTCGCCCTGCCGGGCATGACGGCGCTCCTGATCGTGAACCTCGCCTTCGGAGTGATGAGTCGCGCAGCGCCCACGCTGAATCTCTTCGCGGTCGGCTTCCCCGTGACCCTGGTGTTCGGGCTCGTGATCGTGCTCTTTGGCCTGCCGGCGCTGCAGTCGAGTTTCATCGGACTGCTCGAAGTCTGCATGCGTGTGCTGCGCGGGCTCACGGGTGGGGAGGTCTGAGGCGTGGCAGACGACCGACAGCAGCGTACCGAACGCGCCACACCGAAGCGCCTCGAGGAGGCGCGGCGCCGCGGCCAGCTGCCGCGCTCGCGCGACCTGTCGGCTGCGGCCGTGGTCATGGCGGCGGGTGCCGCGCTGTATCTGCTCAGCGATTCGCTCGGCGCCGGCCTCCACGACCTGATGCGCTCGGGCTTTGCGCTCAGCCGCGAGCAGGCGCTCGACGCAGGCTATCTCCAGGTGGCGCTCGGCGACATGCTGGCGCTCGCGCTGCACACCCTCGCGCCCCTCCTCGGGCTCGTGCTGTGCGCGGCGCTCGTCGCGCCACTCGCCCTCGGAGGCTGGAATTTCAGTACCAGTGCACTGGCCCCGGACTTCTCGCGCCTCAGTCCCGCCGCCGGTCTGGGGCGCATGTTCTCTGCGCGGGGCCTCATCGAGCTCGGCAAGTCGCTCGCCAAGTTCACGCTCGTGGCGCTCATCGCCGTGATTTTCCTGCGACACAACGCCGCGCAGCTGCTGGCGCTCGGGCGCATGCCGCTCGCACGCGCGATCGGCGAGTCTTTCGTGATGGTCGGGCAGGCCCTGCTCGCACTGGGCTCGGCGCTGGTCGTGATCGCCGCCGTCGACGTGCCGCTGCAGCTCTGGCAGCACGCGCGTGGATTGCGCATGACGCGGGAAGAGGTCCGTGAGGAACTCAGGGAGAGCGAGGGTTCGCCGGAGACCAGGGGCCGCATCCGCAGCGCCCAGACCGAGCTCGCCCGCCGGCGCATGATGCAGGAGGTGCCGAAGGCGGACGTGGTCGTCACGAATCCCACGCACTATGCGGTCGCTCTGCGCTACGAGGAGAGCCGCATGCGCGCACCGGTCGTGGTTGCCAAGGGCGCCGACCTCGTCGCGGCCCGGATCCGCGAGATTGCCGCAGAGCACGCCGTGCCGCTCGTCGAGGCCCCACCGCTCGCGCGTGCGCTGCACCGCGGCGTCGAGATCGGTGCGGAGATCCCGGCTTCGCTCTACGTGGCCGTGGCACAGGTGCTCACCTACGTGCACCAGCTGCGGGCGGCACGGGGCAGCGGTGCTGCGCCGCCTGTTCCGCCGCGCATCGGCGAAGACCTGGACGGCACGAGGCACTGATCCGTGGCGACCACGACGAATTCCGCCGCCTGGCCACCGCTGCGCGAGCTGCTGCGCAACGGGCTCGGGCTGCCGCTCGGCCTGCTCGCCATCCTCGCCATGGTGGTGCTGCCGCTGCCGCCGTTTGCGCTCGATGTGCTGTTCACCTTCAACATCGCGCTTTCCCTCGTGATCGTGATGGCGGTGTTCTACGTGGCGCGACCGATCGAATTCGGCGTGTTCCCGACGCTGCTGCTGCTCGCCACGCTGCTGCGCCTGGCGCTGAACGTGGCCTCCACCCGCGTCGTGCTGCTCCACGGCCACACGGGTCCGCACGCGGCGGGCAGGGTGATCGAGTCCTTCGGCGAATTCGTCATCGGCGGGAATTTCGCGGTCGGCGTGGTCGTGTTCGTGATTCTCACGATCATCAATTTCGTGGTCGTCACCAAGGGTTCGGGCCGCATCTCGGAGGTGAGCGCCCGGTTCACCCTCGATGCCATGCCGGGCAAGCAGATGGCCATCGATGCCGACCTGAACGCCGGTCTGATCACCCAGGACGAGGCGCGCCAGCGTCGCGCCGAGGTGCGCGCCGAAGCCGACTTCTACGGATCCATGGATGGCGCCAGCAAGTTCGTGCGTGGCGATGCCGTCGCCGCGGTGCTGATCCTCTTCATCAACATCATCGGCGGGCTGGCCATCGGCACGCTCGGCCACGGCCTGCCGCTCGGTGAGGCCGGGCGCACGTACACGCTGCTCACCATCGGCGACGGCCTGGTGACGCAGATTCCGGCGCTCCTCCTGTCGACATCGGTCGCGGTGATCGTGACGCGCATGTCCGGATCGCAGGACATGGGCGGCGAGCTCGGCCGTCAGCTCTTCGGCCAGCCGCGTGCGCTGGCGGTCGCTGCCGGACTCCTCGCCGTCATCGGGCTCATCCCGGGAATGCCCAACCTCGCCTTCCTGTCCATGGCGCTGCTGTGCGGCGGTGGCGCCTGGCTGCTCGTTCGGCGGCGCGAGCGTGCCGCGCAGCCCAAGGCCGCTCCTCCCCCGGAACCGATGCCGCCGCCCGAGGCTCGCGAGCTCACCTGGGAGGACGTGCAGCCGGTGGACATGATCGGTCTCGAAGTCGGCTATCGGCTCGTGCCGCTCGTGGATCGCGCCCAGAGTGGCGATCTGCTCGCCCGTATCCGCGGCGTGCGCCGCAAGCTCACCCAGGATCTCGGCTTCCTCGTGCAGGCCGTGCACATCCGCGACAACCTCGAGCTCGCCCCGCGACCTGTACCGCATCAACCTGGGCGGCGTGCCGGTGGGCGAGGGCCGGTGCATCCGGACCGCGAGCTCGCCATCAACCCGGGCGCGTGTTCGGCAAGGTGAACGGCATCGACCACGCGTGACCCCGCCTTCGGCATGGAGGCCGTGTGGATCGAACCGTCGGTGCGCGAGCACGCACAGACGCTGGGCTATACGGTGGTGGACGCGAGCACGGTGATCGCCACGCATCTCAGTCAGGTGATCCGCACGCATGCGCACGAACTCCTCGGACACGAGGAGGTGCAGCAGCTGCTGAACGCGCTCGCGAAGAGCGCGCCGAAGCTCGTCGAGGACGTCGTGCCGCGCACGCTGCCGCTCTCGGTCGTCGTGCGTGTGCTGCAGGGCCTGCTCGCCGAACGCGTGCCGATCCGCAACATGCGCGCGATCGTCGAGACGCTCGCGGAATGCGCGCCGCAGTCGCAGGACCCTGCGGTGCTGCTCGCGCAGGTGCGCGTCGCCCTCGGCCGCCAGATCGTCCAGGAGATTGCCGGCATCGCGGACGAGCTGCCCGTCATCACGCTGGAACCCGAGCTCGAGCAGCTGCTCGCCGGCTCGATGGCGGGCGCGGGCACTGCCGGGCCGGGGCTCGAGCCCGGGCTCGCCGAACGCCTGCAGCGGCGCCTTGCGGCGGATGCCCAGCGCCAGGAGGCGGCCGGTGAGGCCGCAGTGCTGCTCGTGCCGCCACAGCTGCGACAGACGCTCGCGCGCTTCCTGCGCTCGAGCGTTCCCGGACTGAACGTGCTCGCCTGGAGCGAGATCCCAGACAACCGCAAGGTCCGGCTCGTCACTTCGGTCGGACGCTGACCACGGAGCCTCGATTCATGAAAATCAGAAGATATCTCGCCCCGGATCTGCGCCAGGCGCTGCGTCAGGTCCGTGAGGCGCAGGGGCCGGACGCCGTCATCCTCTCCACGCGTCGGCTCGACGGTGAGGTCGAGGTGGTCGCTGCGATCGACTACGAGGCCGTCGCGGATGCCGAGGCGCCCGTAGCCGAAATGGTGGCGAGCGCCCCTCAGGACGACTTCGCGACGATCGCCCGACGCACGCTCGCCGAGGCCCGGAGCGGAGAAGTGGTGTCAGAGGCGTCCGGTGGGGGCGCGAGCAATGCGGACATGGGCGAGGAACTGCGGACCATGCGCCGCCTGCTCGAGACGCAGCTCGCGGCGCTTGCGTGGAGCGATCTCACGCGCCGTGCGCCGCTGCGCACGACGCTCCTGAAGGAGCTCGCCGAGCTGGGCATCGCCGCCGATCTGGCCACCACGATCGCCGCGGCGGTACCGGAGACCGGGGAGCTCGCCGCTGCGCGTCGCCAGGTCTTTGCAGGCATTGCGGGGCGTCTCGCGATCGCCGAGGACCGCTGGCTCACGCAGGGCGGAGTCGTCGTGCTGGCGGGCAGCAGCGGCGCCGGCAAGACCTCGACGCTCGCGAAGCTTGCTGCACGGTGGGTCATGCGTCACGGCTCGCGCGAACTCGCGCTGGTGTCCTGCGACGGTGCGCGCTTCGGCGCCCATGAGCAGCTGCGCACCCTGGGGCAGCTCCTCGATGTGCCGGTCCATGCGCTCACCAGTACCGCCGAGCTCGAGAACGTGCTGCCTGCGCTCGTCTCGCGGCGGCTCGTCCTGGTCGATACCGCAGGATCCGCTCCGCGCGACATGCAGCTGCCGAGGGAACTCGCGACGCTGGCCGCGAAGACGCCACGCCTGGAGACTGCGCTCGTGCTCGCGGCGACGACCCAGGCGGCTGCGCTCGAGGACACCGTGAGACGCTTCGCACCGGTGACGCCGCAGAGCTGCGTGCTCACGCGCCTGGACGAGGCCACCAGCCTCGGAGGGACGCTCTCGGTGCTGATGCGCGCGCGCCTGCCACTCGCCTGGGTGAGCGAAGGCCAGCGCGTGCCCGAGGACCTGCGCCCTGCGCGCGCCCTCGAGCTCGTGGCCCGCGCCGTGCAGCTCGCGCGAGAGTGCGGAGCGGCAGCCGATGAGGATCTGCTGGTGCGCCGCTTCGGAGGAGGTGTCCGTGCGAGCGTCTGAGTCGCCTTCCAGGCCTGTGCAGGTGATCGCCGTCACGGGCGGCAAGGGCGGTGTGGGGAAGACGAGTGTCGCTGGGAATCTGGCCACGGCACTGGCGGCACGCCGCCGTGTGATGCTCTTCGACGGCGACCTCGGGCTCGCCAACGTCGATGTCTTCCTGGGGCTTCCCGCCCGCTACACCATGGCTCACGTGCTGAGCGGCGAGCGCAGCCTGGAGGAGATCGTCCTGCGCACGCCCCAGGGTTTGCGCGTCGTGCCCGCTGCCTCGGGCGTGGCAAGGCTCGCCAGCCTCGGCGCAACGGAACACCTCGCGCTCGTCCAGGCCTTCAGCTCGATCGCCGGCGATCTGGACGTCCTGATCGTCGATACGGCGGCCGGCATTGCCCACGGCGTGCTGCAGTTCTCGCAGGCGGCCCAGCAGGTGCTGGTCGTGGTGTGCGACGACCCGGCCTCGATGACCGATGCCTATGCACTCGTCAAGGTCCTGAGTCGCGATCACGGTGTGCGCCGCTTCCGTGTCCTCGCGAACCTCACGCGCGGGGCTGGCGACGGAGAGGCACTGTTCCGCCGCTTCGAGCGGGTGACCGGGCGCTTCCTGGACGTGAATCTGGAATATGTGGGTGAGATCCCCGAGGACCCCTGTCTGAGGCGTTCGGTGCGCGAGCAGCGCCCCGTCTGTGAAGCCTATCCCGGAAGTCCGGCCGCACGCGCATTCAAGAAGCTCGCCGAGCGTGCCGATAACTGGCCGGTGGCGGCAGAACCGCGGGGGAACCTCGAATTCTTCTGGGAACGCCTCGTGCGGCCGCCGGTGCCGCGTCTCGAGGTCGTGCAGTGACTCCGGCAGGTGCATACGCGCCGCGCCGCACGCACGCCGCGAACGAGGAACTGATCGTCCGGCACGCGGAGCTCGTGAAGCGCATTGCGTATCACCTGGCTGCGCGTCTGCCGTCGTCTGTGGAGGTGAGTGATCTGATCCAGGCAGGCATGCTCGGCCTTCTCGAGGCTGCGGGCAGCTACGCGCCCAATCGCGGCGCGAGCTTCGAGACGTATGCGGGCATCCGCATCCGTGGGGCGATGATCGATGCGCTGCGCAAGCTCGACTGGGCGCCGCGCTCGGTGCATCGCAGGACACGCGCCGTTGCGGCGGCGGTCCGTGCCATCGAGCTCGAGACCGGCCGCGAGGCGCGGGATACCGAGATCGCGGGACGGCTGGGCATGGAGCTGGGGGATTACCACCGTGCCGTGCAGGATGCGGCGAGCTGCCAGCTCGCGAGGCTCGACGATGGTGCGGGGGCCGATTCGCCGTGCGAGGACGGCGATCCCTTTGCGCACGCGGCCGACGAGGAATTTCGTGCCGCGCTCACGGCCGCGATCGAGCGGCTTCCGGAGCGCGAGCGGCTGGTGATGTCGCTCTACTACGAGCGTGAGCTGAACCTCAGGGAAATCGGTGCGGTGCTGAAGGTGACGGAATCGCGGGTATGCCAGCTGCACGGCCAGGCGCTCGTACGCCTGAAGGCGCGGCTCGCCGGGTGGCGCAGCGTCGCGGACGATGCCGCGGCCGCCGATGAGCGTGCAGCCCGGGTTTCGAAGCTGAACACCTGACGAGGACGCGGTTTGGATCTACTCACTCTCATCGGCTTCGTGCTCGCGGTCAGTGCCATCGTGGTCGGCTCGATCCTCAAGGGCGCGGGCCTCGTGGCCCTGGTCTCCGGTGCCGCATTCACCATCGTCGTGATCGGAACGATCGCGGCGATCTGCATCCAGACGCCGCTCGGTGTCATGCGCCATGCACTCAGGATCTTTCCTTGGGTGATGCGCCCTCCCGCGCACGACGCTCCCGCGATCATCGGCAAGATCGTCGAGTGGAGCAATCTGGCGCGCAAGCAGGGACTGCTCGGCCTCGAGCCGCTGCTCGAGAAGGAAGCCGACGATTTCGTGAGAAAGGGTCTGCAGCTCGTCGTCGATGGCGGTGAGCCGGACTCCATCCGCGCGATGCTGGACGTCGAGCTCGGTGCGCGCGAGCACGCGGACACGGCGGCAGCCCGGGTGTTCGAGGGCATGGGGATCTACTCGCCGACCCTGGGGATCATCGGTGCGGTGCTCGGCCTGATGGCCGTGATGCAGAATCTCGCCGATCCGAGCAAGCTCGGCCACGGCATCGCCGCGGCCTTCACCGCGACGGTCTATGGCATCGGTCTCGCCAACCTCTTCTTTCTGCCGGTCGCGGCAAAACTGAAGGGCACGATCGCCGCCCAGTCGCAGCTCCGCGAGATGATCATCGAGGGGATGATCTCCATCGCGCAGGGCGAGAATCCGCGTGCGATCGAATCGAAGCTCCAGGGTTATCTGCACTGAGGAGACCGGACAGTGGCGCGCAGACGCAGGCATGAGGAGCACACGAATCACGAGGCCTGGGCAATCCCCTACGGCGATCTCATCACACTGCTGCTTGCCTTCTTCGTCGTGATGTACGCGATCTCCTCCGTGAACGAAGGCAAGTATCGGGTCCTGTCTGACTCGCTGACCGCCGCCTTCCGCGGCACGCCGCGCACCCTCGAACCGGTGCAGGTCGGCCACAAGCAGATGGGATCGGGTGCCGACATCGGGACCACGATCGTGCAGCAGGAAGTGCTCGAGGGCCAGCCGCGCTCGCTGCTCGAGCCGGTGCCGCTTGCTCTGGAGAAGCCGCTGGCGAACGGCACGGCGCACCAGTCGGTGGCGCGCCTTCCCGACCCGGAGGCCCGCGAGCTCGCGCGAGTGGCCGAGGAAGTCGAGCGTGCGATGCAGGATCTCATTGCGGCCGATCTCGTCGTCGTGCGCCGCCATGAGCGGTGGATCGAGGTCGAGATCCGCACGGACATCCTCTTCCCGAGTGGTGCCGCGACGCTCGCGGCGAGTGCCGTGCCGATCATCGGGCGGCTCGCCGACAAGCTGCGGCCATTCCCCAATCCGATTCGCGTCGAGGGACACACCGACGACCGGCCGATCAATACGCCGGCGTTCCCGTCGAACTGGGAACTCTCCTCGGCGCGTGCCGCGACCGTGGTGCACCTGCTCGCTCGGGGGGGCATTGCGCCTCAGCGGCTTTCCGTGATCGGCTTCGGCCAGTTTCGGCCGATCCGTGAGAACGTCAGTGCCGAGGGCCGGAATGCCAATCGCCGCGTCGTGATGGTGATCCTCGGCGGCGGCACGCTTCCTGCAGTGTCTCCGGACGGGACCGCAACGACCGCGTCGGCTTTCTGACGCGGGAACGGCCTGAAAGAGAGAACTGCCATGACCCTGCCGACGCCCGACACCCTCGAGCTCCTCGCGCGCCTCGCGCTCGTTACCGCCGGTTTCCTGGGCTATGCACTGCTTGCGGCCCGCTGGCAGCGCAGGGCGCGACGTGACAGCGCGCGTCTCTTCGAGCAGCTCGATCTTGCGCTCATGGGGCTCCGGGATCTTGCAGACGGCGTGGCTGCCCTCGAGTCGCAGCTTCGCGATCTCGCAGGCCGGCTCGAGACGCAGGGGGAGCCACCGGCGAGCGCGCCGGGTGCCACCCGGAACTACGAGATCGCGGTCCGGATGGCGCGAAATGGCGCGCCGGCTGGCGATCTGGCCGCCAACTGCGGGCTGACGCCGGCCGAGGCGGCGCTGCTGGCCCGGCTGCACGGACCCTCGAAGGCTCCCGCGGCTCCGCGAGCGGTCGCTGCGTGACGAGCAGCGGGTTCAAGTTCGACAGAATCCTGCCGATACGAACAGCAGTCACGAGAGGAACACTCCAGCATGAGCAGTGCCCAGCCTGCGGCGGCGGCAACGAACCACGACGCCTTCGCCTTCGTCCAGTCGCTGGCCCGCGAGCTTTCGGGGAGCAAGCTCGACATCCCGAGCTTCCCGGACGTCGCTGTGCGCGTGCGCCGGGTCCTGCAGGATGAGAACGTTTCGGCCGAGCAGGTGACGCGCGTGGTCGGTGCGGAACCGGCGCTCGCCGCAAGGCTGCTGCAGCTAGCCAACTCCGCGGCCCTCAACGTGAG
The DNA here is from genome assembly GCA_016707425.1 of Gammaproteobacteria bacterium. Lineage (GTDB taxonomy): Bacteria > Pseudomonadota > Gammaproteobacteria > Steroidobacterales > Steroidobacteraceae > JADJHU01. Next base: position 133,751 of record JADJHU010000015.1, on the reverse strand, counting down.
CGGCCGGCGGGTCACCGACCTGCGCGCGGCGGTCACCCGCATCGGATTCAACGTGATCCGCAGCGCCGCGATCTCATTTGCCATGTCGCAGCTGCGGAAAGCCGAGGAGCTCAAGGGATTGCACACGCCGCTTGCCGCGCTCTGGCACCGCAGCGCGCAGGTGGCGGCCATGAGTCACGTGGTGGCCCGGCGACTCACCGGCGTCAATGCGGATTCGGCGCTCCTCGCGGGCCTGCTGCATGGCATCGGAAAGCTCTACGTCATGGTGCGGGCGGCACGCTTCCCGGCGCTCTTCGCCGATGCGGCGGGGTACAACGAGATCGTGCGCGACTGGCACGCGAACATCGCCAGGGCCATCCTCGAGAACTGGGAGATGTCGGACGAGATCGTCGCGGCCGTTCACGGTCACGAAGATCTCGAGTACACGCACGAGGGGCCGCCGGATCTCACTGACGTCCTCATCGTGGCCAACCTCCTCGCCTCGCAGCAGGAGTTCCCGGACTCGATCGAGCTCAATCTGCAGGGTGTGGCGTCGGCTTCGCTGATGAAGCTCGACGCGGAGACCTTCCGGCGGTTGATCGAGGACTGCGGAACGGAGATCGAGGCGCTGCGCGTGGCGCTCGGGGACTGAAGATGGCACTCAGCGTTCCGGAGAGGCGGGAGAGCCAGGCGGACGGCGCAGCTGCAGAGGCGGCACAGTTCGCGCGGACGCTGGAGGCCGAGAGCGGTGCCGGGACACTCGACGTGCCGAGTTTCCCGGACGTTGCCGTACGTGTCCGGCGTGCGTTGTCCGACGACAATGCCGGTGCGGAGACCGTCGTGCGCGTGGTGGGTTCGGAGCCGGCGCTCGCCGCGCGCGTGCTGCAGCTCGCGAACTCGGCGGCCCTGAACACGACGCGGCGCCGGATCACGGATCTGCGCACCGCGATCACGCGCCTCGGATTCATCATGGTCCGCAGCGCCGCGATCGCCTTCGCCGTCGTGCAGCTGCGCAAGGCGGCCGCGCTGAAGGGGCTCGAGCGCGAGCTCGACCGGCTGTGGAAGCGCTGCACGCTGGTCGCCGCACTCGCCTACGCGGTCGCGCGACGCTTCACCCGCATCAACGCCGATACGGCACTCCTCGCCGGCCTTCTGCACGGCATCGGCAGGCTCTACATCCTCACACGCGCGAACCGCTTTCCCGTCGTCCGTGCGACGCCGGGCGCCTATCAGGCGATCGAGCGTGACTGGCATGTGCGCATCGCCCGCTGCGTCCTGGCGGGCTGGGAAACGCCGCCCGAGATCGTGCAGGCGATCGTGCACCATGAGGACCTCGAGCGCGACCACGACGGACCGCCGGACCTGACCGACGTGCTGTGTGTGGCAACCCTGCTCGCATCGCACGGCAAGAACCCGGAACTCCTGGAGCTCGAGCTCTCCTCGGTAGGCGCCTGCCGGCGCATGCAGCTCGATCTCGACCTCTGCCGCGCACTCCTTGAGGAGTCGCAGGTCGAGGTGGCCGAACTGAGCCACGCGCTCGGGCCCTGAGGTTCGCCGATGGCAGTCCAGGCACCTGCGCAGGATACGGGCGGCGGCAAGCCGGAGGCCTTCCGCTTCGTGCAGGAACTGGCCACGGAGCTTTCGCAGGGAACCGTCGAAGTCCCCGGCTTTCCGGACGTGGCGGCGAAGGTACAGCGAGCGCTGGCCGATCCGGAGCTCAAGGCAGACCGTCTGCTGCGGATCGTGAGTGTCGAGCCCGTGCTTGCCGCGCGCATCATGCAGATGGCGAACTCCGCCGCGCTGGCGCGGCCCGGGGGTCCCGTGACCGAGCTGCGCACGGCGATCACCCGTCTGGGCTTCGAACTGCTGCGCAGTGCCGCACTCAGCTATGCGCTGGAGCAGCTGAAGCGCGCGCCGGAGCTCAGGAACATCGCCCGCCCGCTGCACCTGCTGTGGCAGCGCAGCGTCGGGGTGGCGGCGATCTGCCACGGCCTGGCGCGGCGCGTCGCTCCATCCATGGCCGACACCGCACTGCTGGCCGGACTGCTGCATTCCGTCGGACGGCTGTACATCCTGGTTCGTTCGAGCCGGCATCCGACTCTCTTCTCGGATCCTGGGAGCTACCAGTGCATCGTGCGGGACTGGCATGCCGCCGTCGCCCAGGCGCTCCTCGAGAACTGGAAGGTTCCGGAGGAGATCGTGCGTGCCGTGGCCGAGTGCGATGACCCGGGACGTGACTGCCGGGGCGCCCTCGATCTCACCGACCTGCTGGCCACTGCCTGCCTGATCGCCGCTCATCGCAACGATCCGGCGCTGCTCGAAACGCAGCTCCTGCACACGAGAGTCGCGGCGCGCCTGGCGCTGAAGAGCGGGGACTGCGAAGCCCTGCTGCGCGAGACGGACGGCGACCTCGAGGCGCTCCGCAGCGCACTCGGGACCTGATCCCTCCCGGACGCCGTCATGTGAGCGGCACACAGGACCGGCCCCCGCCGGGCAGCATCCTTTGCTAGGCTTCGCGGTTTCGAAGGCGCAGCCTCCCCCATGCACGCACTGTCCGTCAGCGGCCTGAGCAAGATCTATGCAAACGGTGTCCAGGCTCTGAAGGGCATCGATCTCGACGTGGAGGAGGGCGATTTCTTCGCCCTGCTCGGGCCGAACGGTGCCGGCAAGACCACCCTCATCGGCATCGTCACCTCGCTCGTGAACAAGAGTGCCGGCCGGGTCGCGGTCTTCGGTCACGACATCGATGCCGAGCTCGGACTCGCCAAGCGCTGCATCGGTGTCGTGCCGCAGGAAATCAACTTCAACCAGTTCGAGTCCTGCGAGACGATCGTGGTCAACCAGGCGGGTTTCTATGGCATCGAGCGCCGCGAGGCGCGGCGGCGCGCCGAGAAATATCTGCGCCTGCTGCAGCTCTGGGAAAAGCGCCGGACCATGTCGCGGGCGCTCTCGGGCGGCATGAAGCGCCGGCTGATGATCGCGCGGGCGCTGATGCACGAGCCGCGGCTGCTGATCCTGGACGAACCTACGGCAGGCGTGGACATCGAGAACCGCCGGGCCATGTGGGAGTTCCTCCGCCGGATCAATGCCAGCGGCACGAGCATCATCCTCACGACCCATTATCTGGAAGAGGCCGAGAGCCTCTGCCGCAACATCGCCATCATCGATGGCGGCCGCATCATCGAGCGCGACCGCATGGCGAACCTGCTGCGGCGGCTGCACACCGAGACGTTCGTCCTGAATACGCGCCAGCCGCTCGCGGTGGCGCCGGCACTGGCCGGGCATGTCGTGCGCCTGGTGGATGAGCATACATTCGAGGTCGAACTCACCAAGGAGCAGAGTCTGAACGAGATCTTCGCCCGCCTGAGTGCGCTCGGCATCGAGGTGCTCAGCATGCGCAACAAGGTGAACCGCCTCGAGGAGCTCTTCATGCGGCTCGTGCGTCCGATGCATGGCGACGCGGGTGCAGGCGGGCAGGCGGCATGAACGACCTCGTCACTCGCTCAGGTGACCGGCGTCAGGTCCGCATGGCGACCATCCGCCGGGTCGGGTTCCAGACCATCCTGATCCGCGAGTTCGGCCGCATCGTGCGCATCTGGAGCCAGACGGTGCTGCCCTCGGCGGTCACCGCGATCCTCTACTTCGTGATCTTCGGCAGCCTCATTGGCCGGCGCATCGGGCCCATGGACGGCTTCGACTACATGCAGTACATCGCCCCAGGCCTGATCATGATGGCGGTGATCACCAACTCCTATGCGAACGTCGTCGGCAGCTTCTTCGGGGCGAAATTCGGCGGCTACGTCGAGGAGCTGCTGGTCTCTCCGCTGCCGGACTGGGTGATCGTCCTGGGATACGTGGGTGGGGGAGTGATACGCGGGCTCCTGGTCGGCGGCATGGTGACGGTGGTGTCGCTCTTCTTCACGCGACTGCAGGTGGAACACCCCCTGGTCATCCTCGCGGCCGTGCTGCTCACCGCTCTGGTCTTCTCGCTCGGGGGCTTCATCAACGCGGTCTTTGCGCAGAGCTTCGATCAGGTCAACTGGATTCCCACTTTCATCCTCACGCCACTCACCTATTTCGGCGGGGTGTTCTACTCGATCTCGCTCCTGCCAGGATGGGCACAGACGCTGTCGCACGCCAATCCGGTGCTGCACATGGTGAACGCCTTCCGCTACGGATTCCTCGGTGTGTCGGACGTGGAGGTCTGGCGGGCTTTTGCGATCATGCTGGCCTTTGTCGTCGTGCTGTACGCGGTGGCTGTTGCCCTCATGACGCGTGGCACCGGTCTGCGGCAGTAGGAGCAGGCCACGCCGGCATGTGCGGGCGATTCGCCTTCTGCTCGACACGCGACACGGTCGCGGCCGCATTCGGGGTGGCGGGGAGCGCAGAGGTCGAGCCGCACTACAACATCGCGCCGACGCAGCACATACCCGTCGTGCGTATCGACGCCGGCGGACAGCGCCGTCTGGCGATGCTCCAGTGGGGATTCGTACCGGCCTGGGCAAAGGCGCGCACGGCCCGTTCGCCTCTGATCAACGCCCGCGCCGAGACGCTCGCGGACAAACCCTCGTTCCGCGCTGCGTTCCGGCAGCGCCGCTGTCTCGTGCTCGCGAACGGCTGGTACGAGTGGCAGGTCACTCCGGGAGGCAAGCAACCCTGGTATATCCGGCGGGACGATGGCGAGCCCTTCGCCTTTGCCGGACTCTGGGAGCGCTGGCCGGGTCATCCGGGGGAGGCGCCTCTCGAGACCTGCCTCATCGTCACGACCGCGGCGAGCGGGGAGTTCTCGGCCCTGCACGAGCGCATGCCGCTGGTGCTGTCGCCCGGGGCCTTCGGGCCGTGGCTCGATGCGCAGGTCACGGAGAGGGCCCGCATTGCGCCGCTGCTCGGTGGCGAGCTGGCGGCGGCCGCCGTGGCGGGTCTGCGCGCCGTACGCGTCAGTCGCCGCGTGAATGACGTCCGCAACGACGGTCCGGGGCTGACGGAAGAGGTGCCGCCTGCTGTCGTGCGCGGGCCGTGACTCCGGCCCGGCAAGGCGCGGTCAGGGCGATTCCCCGGATACGAAGGCGAAGTACTCATCCCAGATCCGGTCGATCCGCAGCAGCCTCGCGAAACACCAGCTGACCAGGAGCAGGATCACGATCCAGAGCACGCTCGTGTACGCCAGCAGCACGCGCGTGTGCAGCGGGCTGATGACGTTGGCCACGTGTTGCGACCGGTAGTCGGCAACCGCCACCATCGTGTAGACGATCACCGGCAGGAAGCAGATCAGCTTCGGCAGCGCTCGCAGCACGGGCGGGCGCCGGACCGTCCACCCGGTCCGCGGGTCACGCATGCGTGGCAGGGTCAGCACCTGCTGCATGGCAAGGAGGTCGTAGAACGCTTCGAGGCGCGCTGGGTCATCGCCAGCTTCGCGAGCCGCCGCCTTGAACGCCATGCGCAGGCTGGCGATTTCCGTACGCAGGCTGAAGCGAAGCAGCATCAGGATGGTCACGAAGCCGAGCCCACCCAGCAGGCCGAGGTCGTTGACGTCGAATGCGACGCCGAAGAACGGCACACGCACGGTCATGGCATTGTCGATGTAGGCGCGCACGATGGCGCCCTGCAGCGCATCGCGTGCAGCCGGGTTGAGCTCCGGCGGGAAATCGAGCTTCTGCCCGATGTAGTCGCCGCCCGGGTGGCTCGCCGCACGCACGCGCTGCAGCATCCAGCCCGTCTCGAGCGAATTGAGGAAACCGACCAGCGCCAGCACGCAGGCAACGACCAGCACGACCAGGAGTGTGCGCGTGCGACGCGAGGACTCGCGCGCTGCCTCCGCGAAATCGTGGAGGCTCGGTGTGACGATGCTGTGGACCGTCGGCGGGTTCACGCGCGGGCAGGTCTGCGCAGCAGTCCGAGCAGCAACAGGGTGAGGCCGGCGACCCCAAGGACAGTGCCGCCCAGCAGCAGCCACGGCGAGCGGCGCTCGGGCCGCAGCGTGTATCTCAGGACCGGGACGCCGAACTCGCCATTCACCTGCTCCGCATCACGAGCGCCCTTCGGCAAGCTGACGCGGAAGGTCTGCTGCAGGATCGCGCCGCCTTCCACCGTCGACTTGGAGAACTGCCAGACGGTGTCGCTGACCCTGGTGCCGCGCGCGCCTTTTTCGAGTTCCGCTTCCCAGGTGCCGTTACCCCGGTACTCGGCCGTCGCTGCGCCCTTCATGCGCAGCGTGGCGGTGCGGTTCATCTCGTCACGCTCGAGCTTGAAGTCGTGGAGCACGACAGCGGAAAACTGGTGCTCGAAGTCGCGCTTCAGCAGGTACTCGTTCTGCCCGTAAGTCTGGTTCCAGAGGCGCCATTGCGCGGCCGGCAGCGTAAATGTCGCGCTGAGCTCCGCGTCACCGAGGCGGTCGATCGCCACCTCTATGTCCTGCTGTATCACCGGCAATTCCTGCTGCATGGCGGCGGTGACGACTGGCAGCAGTGCGGCGATGCCCGCAAGTGCGAGGCGTGCGAACGGGTGGTGCTTGCTCATGCTCAGGCCCTCACGCGCAGCGTCCGGATGATCTGCCGCAGATAGGCGCGGCGCGCGGCGAGTTGCCCCGGCGTCGTACCGACGGTCGCGACGAACGTGAGATTGTCGGCGGCGCGGGCGTACGCCTCCCATTCCGTCCCGCTGCCAGTGGCCGGGAAGTAGGTGCTGCCCTCGAATCGCGTGAACGACTTGCTGCCGAGCGTGGCGGTGCCGCTCGCTGCAAAGCGGACGACCCCGCCGGAGGAGCCGATCGCCTGCTGGATCACGGACATTGCGCCGTAGACGTTCTCCGCGCCCTCGAAGACGTAGACCTCGAGGCCGTTGCCGCTGCTGCGGTCCATGGCCTGCAATGCCAGTGCAGGCATGGCCGGGTAGGGCATCGTGGCCGCCTGCCAGCCTGCGGGAATGGTGATCACGAAGTGGCCGCGCGGATCACTGTAGGCACTGCCGGCGACGCCCGGCTCCGGCGGTTGCGCAGCCTGGCGGGGTGGGGTCTCTGCCTGCGCGGACGCGCGCCGGCCGCCGAGCAGGGCGGCGAGCGTGTCGTCGATCTTCTGCTTGAGCACCGGGTCGTCCGGGAGCTCCGGCGGCACGATGCCCTGCTGGTGGAGTTCGGCGATGTCGTACCAGCCGATCGGCATGCCCGGCTGCATGACGACCTTGCCGTCGATGACGCTTTCGCCTCGGCCCTGCAACCAGGCCTGGAGGTTTGCCTGGCCGATCCTCACCGCGTGCTCGAACGATGCCGCCCCATAGCCCTTGCCGCGTCCCGGCATGCCGACGGCGGTGGCCTCGATCGGGATCAGGTTCTTGCCGACCTTGATGGCCGGGTAGGCATGCTGCTCGGTCGTGAGGATCACCGGTTCGAGGCCGGCCGCCTGCGCGATGGAGGCGAACAAGGTCGCGAGCTCGACGCACAGCCCGGCCTGCCCGACGAGGACTTCGCGTGGCAGGCGCACATGCTGGATCATGCTGATGGAATCGCCGCTGCGCTCGGGAAGGCCTTCCGTCCCCGCGTAAACGATGCCACTCGCGACCCAGTACGCGTACACCGCGCGCATGAATCGCAGCGTCTCCTCGACGTCCGCGCCGGCCCCGACGCCCGTGCCGCCCAGCACTTTCTGCTCGAGCTGCTGGACGAAGTACTTGATCACCGGGTCGTCCGGCGTGACGAACGCAGCGAGCAGGTCCGTGTTCTCGTACAGGTCGTGTGCAGAGACGACCTCGGATGCGGGCAGCGTCGTGTAGATCATGTCGTTGCGGCCGCGCATCTGGAAACCGACCTGTCTCGATTCCTCGTGTCGGCCACCCTTGCCGTCATAGGCGAGACGGAACTCGACCTGCTCCGTCGTGTTGGTGGTCTTGCTGGCCACCGAGTCGGGGAATCGCGGATAGAACAGTGCCACTGCGGTCTGTCCGGGCAGCAGTGCCGGGTGCTTGCGGGGTGTCGTCCAGGCGATGTGACCTGGCACCTGAAACGAGGTCTCCAGATTTTCGAGCACGCGGCCGCCCTCGTTTTTCAGGATGATCTTGGCCAGCCAGTATCGGCCGTCGCCGGCTGCACGATTGGCGTAGACCTTGTAGGCGCTGGTCATGACCGCGGGCTTGACCTCGATCTGCATCGAGACGTGTCCGGGCGCAGGAGCGGTCACGAAGTGGGCGACGATCAGTGCCGCGGATGCGACGAGGAACCCGCAACCGCTCGCCAGGAGGATGGTACGCTTCATCAAATCTCCCTCACCCGGGCTCTGCAGTCGATGCCGCATTCAGGCTGCCGATCACGACACCGGTCGTGGGGTATTTGTGTGAGGCTCGACAGGCGCGCCGTGCCGGATTTCCCCCAGACTCCCTGAGGAATCGATCATGCAGGATCAGAAGACTCCCGTCCACCAAGGGCTCGACACGCTCTGCGTCCATGGCGGTGATGCGCTGGACGTGCGCGGCGGTATGCACACGCCGCTCTACAACCACTCCACTTTCGGATTTCCTTCGACCCAGGCGGTGCTCGATGTCGTCGAGGGCCGCGCCGAGGGCAGTCTCTACACGCGCTATGGCCTCAACCCGACCATCCGGGCCACGGAGAAGAAGCTCGCGCTCCTCGAGGGTGGTGAAGCGGCGCTCGTGTTCAGCTCCGGCATGGCAGCGGAGGCGGCCACCTTCCTGGCTCTCTGCAGGAGCGGCGATCACATCGTCTGCATCGGCGACGTCTATGGCGGTACCCATGAGCTCCTGCAGAGCCAGCTTCCCGGCCTCGGCATTCACACGACCTTCCTGCTCGGCAAGGAGGCCGGGCGGCTTCCGGAGGTGATCACGGACCGGACGCGCATCGTCTATTTCGAGACGCCGACCAATCCCAACATGGAGATCATCGACATTGCCGCGACAGTCGCGGCGTCGAAGGCCCGGGGTGCACGGGTCGTCGTCGACAATACCTTCGCATCGCCTGTCAATCAGCTGCCGCTGCAGCTGGGTGCCGACCTCGTGGTCCACAGTGCGACGAAATATCTCGGGGGACACAGCGATCTCACGGGCGGCGTCGCCATCGGGTCGCAGGCGCTGCTGGCGGCGATCTGGAACTGGCGCAAGAACCTCGGACAGATGATGGCACCTGAAGTCGCCTATCTCCTCGCGAGGAGCGTGCGTTCCCTCCCGGTCCGGGTGCGCCAGCAGAATGCCAGCGCGCTGGCGATCGCCGGGTTCCTCGCTCAGCATCCCCGGGTGAAGCAGGTCAATTACCCGGGCCTGCCGGCCTTTCCCGGGCACGCCATTGCCCGCCGGCAGATGCGCGGCTTCGGCGGCATGATCAGCTTCGTGTTCGACGGCGATGCCGCGGCCACGGCCGCCGTGGTGGACCGTCTCGAGCTCTTCACCATTGCCGCGAGCCTCGGCGGTGTCGAGAGCCTGGTCACCCAGCCCGTGACGACGACCCACCATGGCCTGACACCGGAAGAGCGGGCACGCCGCGGTATCGTCGAGGGTCTCGTGCGGCTCTCGATAGGCCTGGAGGATGCCGACGATCTCATTGCCGACCTGAAGCAGGCGCTTCGTGGATGACCCGGGTTTCGAGGGTAGCGGAGATGTCCGTGTTCCGGACCCGGGCCGTGATCCTGCAGACCCTTGCAGCTCGCGGCGTCCAGGCGAGCGGCGCAGTGGCGCCGGAGGCATCCGTGCTCGTATGGCCGCCATCGAAGCCACATGCCGCAAGCGCATCGAGGATGACCTCGGCCTGCGGGACGGGGTTGTCGAGGGCGTCGACGACTCTCGCGACGAGTTGTGAAGTCCGGCCCGCGGGGATGCGGGGCGGTTCGCTGTCGGCAGCGTTGGTCAGCTGAAGTCGCAGGCGCGCCGGGGGCCCGGCATGAGCCACGGCCGTGAAGCTCATCGGCGCGACGCCCTCGCTTGCGAACTCGAGCACCTGCGCACCCGCAACCCGACCTGCCTGCCATGTGGCTTCGACGCTGCCGTGGGCATTCGTGCGTGTTGCGGCGTCGATCAGCCGGCCATCACCCTGGACGACCCTCCACGTCACCGCCCGCTCTGCGAGGGCATTGCCATAGGTGTCTGTCATGCGAAGCCGTATCGTGCCCAGCGACTCGCCCACGGCGGCTTCTTTGGCCGGCGCCTCGAGCACGTCCGTGCGTGCGGCGGGACCGGCGCTCACCACCACGGGTACGGCGGACACTCGCCCGCCGCCCGCGACGCGCACCTCGGTGCTGCCCGTCGTCCCGGGCGCGGTAACGAAGCCCGTCGGTGTGACCCGGACGATCTGCTGATCGGCACTCTCGAACGAGAACGGCGTGCCGCCCACGGCCTCGCCATGCAGGTCGCTCGCCTCCGCAGCGAGCTGCGCGCTGTCGCCGGCCTGCAGCCGGAGAGACGCCGGTTCCACGCGGATTGAGTAGACTTCGGGCGGCGGAGATGAAGACGCCTTGCGCCCCTCGCCGCAGCCGACGAGCACTGCGCACAATGATGCAACGCCGAATGTGACCAGCGCCATGAACTTCACGAATACTCCTTTGCAGTCTGTGCCGCCCCGCCCTCCCCGCGCGAACGGGCCGGCGGCGCGAGGGTATGGTCCTGGTCGCGATCATAGCGCTGACGGTGCTATCGGCTGGAACGACGCCGGCGCGCGGTGCAGCTCCCGCGGAGCCGGCGAGTGGGGCATCGATTCGTGAGCTGACCACGCCCGATGCGATTGCCAGCGGCGCGCCGGTGCGGTTTCGGGGCCAGACGCTGTTTGTGGTCAACGCCCCGGTCAGCCATCTCTCGGCGCAGACGCGCGCCGCGGCGATCGAGCGACGGATCGCGCGAGCGATGGAAGCGTCTGACCTCGGCATGGATGCCGTGCATATCGACCGCGCGACGGATTCCGAGGATCTCTTCATCGGCAGGGAGTTCGTCACCTCGGTCACGGATCGCGACGCACATCCGCTCGGTCGCACGCGCCGGCAGCTCGCTGCCGACTACGGCGTGGTCCTGCGCGCCGCGCTTGCGACGGATCTCGAAGCCCGTTCCGGACGCGCGCTGTTGCTGTCCTCGTTCTGGAGTCTCATGACCGCGGTCGCGGCGGTCGTCGCAATCGTGCTCGTACGCCATGGGATCGCCCGCGCCGGGGCCATGATGCTGCAGTCGACGCGACGTCGTGCGCGGGACATCCATATCGGAGGCGTGAAGGTCTTTTCTGTCAGGCATTCGCTGGAGATCGTTGCACGCAGCATGGCCATGCTGCGGTGGCTGCTGGTGTTCCTCATCGTGCTTCTGGCAGCCGGTTTCATTCTGATGCGCTTTCCGGCCACGCAGGGGATTGCGCACTCGACGCGGGACTTCGTCAGAAATGCAGTGGCCTGGGCGGGGCAGGGCGTGCTGTCGTTCCTGCCCAATCTCTTCTACCTCGCGGTCATCGTGATTGGTACCCGCTACCTGCTTGCGGCCCAGCGGTTCGTCATGACCACGATCGCCGGTTCAGGCGCGGTACTCCCCAATTTTCCACCGGAGTGGGTGCAACCGACCCACCAGATCCTGCGTTTTTTCGTGCTGGCACTCGCGGCCGTGATCGCATTCCCCTTCCTCCCGGGCTTCGGATCGCGCGCGTTCCAGGGGGTGTCGGTATTCGTGGGTGTCGTGCTGTCCCTGGGCTCGACGGCCGCGGTCGCCAACATGATCGCCGGGATCGTGCTGGTCTACATGCGTGCGCTGAGTCCGGGGGACCGTGTCCGAATCGGCGAGACGACCGGAGAGGTGATCGCCTGCGAGTTGCTGGCGCTGAAGCTGAGGACCGCCACGAACGTGGACATCTTCATCCCGAATGCACTTGTACTCGGCAGGCACATCGAGAATTACTCGCGCCAGGCGGCTGAGGGGCGCCTGATCCTGCATACGAGCGTCACGCTTGGCTACGATGTACCGTGGCAGCGTGCGAGCGAACTGCTGATCGCAGCCGCGCGCGCGACACCGCATGTCGCGACCGATCCTCCGCCCTTCGTGCTGCGCACTGCGCTGGAGGATTCATACGTCCGCCATGAGCTGAACGTCTTTACGAGTACAGCGAGCGGCATGGCCGAGACCTATTCGGCCCTGCACACCAGCATTCTCGATCGCTTCCACGAGGCGGGTATCGAAATCATGTCGCCGCACTACAGTGCCGTTCGCGACGGCAACCACGCGGCCATTCCCACGGCCGGCCTTCCTGCGGGGTATCGACCGCCGGCGTTCAGTGTTCTCTGGCGTCGTGAGGCGCGACCACATCCGGCGGACTGAGCCATCCGCACTGCGCGATCCGCCAGGGGGACGTCGGGCCGCGTGGCCCGACGACTGCCGCTATTTCTGGTGCCAGCTGCCGCCCTGCTGGTAGAACCAGCCGGGCTTGGCGCCGCGCTCGACCCAGCGGCGCGCGAAGATGCGGCGAATGTCTGTCTCCCACTCCGGGTGGGCATTGGCACGCGCGATCTCGGCGTAGAGCGTATTGCGGTCCCTGTTGTCCTCGGCGACCAGCCGTTTGACGAGGGCGCGCTCGGCGAGCGGCACCGCGTTCGCATCGCGCAATTCCACAAGCCCGTCCTCGGTGAGGCCGACCGCCCCTGAGGCGAAATAGCCCTCGAGCTGATCGAAGCGGCTGGTCATCGAGGCCGTGACCGCGCGGATCTCCGGCGAGGAGATGTCGATATTGGCGCTTTCCTGGGCCTGTGCCGCCGGCACCAGGACCTCGAGCACGCGGGCAGCAAGGAGTCTCACCGTTCCCGTCATGCCGGACCGGTCGCCCGTGGTGTGACGCCTGAGCGACGTGGGCGGTTCCGGCGGGGTCTGCTGCGGTCTGGAGGGTGCCTGGCTCTGCGGTGCGGCACTGCCACCGGTCACCTGGTCGATGATCTGGTCGGCTGCACGCTCTGCGGCGGCGGCCGGGAAGTACACGTTGATCGTCACGCAGGCGACGACCAGCAGGCTGGCGAGCGCGAGCTTCACGGACAGGATGCGGCGCATGAGCACTCCTCTCGGTCGACCGGGGTCATTGTGCGCCCCGGGTCTGAACGACGGCTGAACAGCCGCAGTGTAACGGAATCCGCGCCCACCCCGGGTTTCGCGCGGGTCAGTGCACACTTACTCCTTCCGCCCGCATCGCGGCAACGACCTGCGAGACGAGCTGCCGCCAGTTGACGCGTCCCACGTTGCCGATGATGTCGATGCGCGGCAGGCCGCGGCCCTTGACGATGTAATACCCGTCACGCGCGGGTTCGATGCCGCCCATGAGACAGACGTCGTCGTGCAGGCGGCAGCGGATGCCGAGCTCGTCGTAGCGGTACTCGTCGAAGAACTGCAGCATGCCCGACTGCAGCGCCTGCATCACGCGGCCTCCGCCTCCGCCGATGTTGGAGAGATTGCCGACCGCGCGCGCGCTGATGCGGTGCGGCGAACGGTCACCCTCGGGCGTGCGCAGCAGTGCGTCGAATGCCACGGGTGACCAGGCGAAGAGCTCGAGCCCGAGCAGATGCCCCTCGAGGCGGCCGGTGATCGTGCCGATGGGGAAGGCGCGCGTCACGAGCTCGAGATCGAGATTGTGCGCCCGGACGTTGGCGGCGAGACGGGGCCAGGGCCCGAGCGGATCCTGCAGCCGGAAGTTGCTGCCGACGATCTGGCCACCGAAGACCTGTGCAACCAGGTCGCCTCCGACGGTCAGCACCTTGTTGCGATAGGACATCGCAGGAATGCGCCCGGCGAGCTGCCCGGCGAGCTCCGGCCAGCCGAAGGCGCGGCTGAGCTGCGGCATGCTGATCGGCTCGATCGTCGACTCGAAGTCGAGCTCCGCATCGGACCTGCCTAGCCGCCGCACGGCGAGCGTGTGCATCGCCAGGGCCCCGTCGAATATGGGCAGGCGTGCGGGCTTCGTGAGTGCAAAGCCGGCTCCCCGGGTCTCGAAATCGAGCCGCGTCGCGCCGCCGGAAAGACCATATGCGCCCCAGCTGTTCCACTGCAGCCAGGAGGGGGCAACCGGGTCCACCACCGCCGCCTGCCAGTGCAGTTCGCTGTCCAGATTCCTGAGGTGGAAGCGGCCGCGCGTGTCGTCCAGCCCGAGATCCACGACGCGTGCATCGACGCGGGTGAATGCGCCGTTCGCGATCGTGAACGCACCGGTCGCCTGTCCGGAGCTGCGCATCGTTCCGAAGTCCGTTGCCGCGAGCGCGAGCTGCAGGAAGCTCGTGTAGGCCGCCGGAAATTCCAGGGAATCGATGACGATGTGGGCCTGGGCGATGCCCGGCGCATTCCCGAGATCCGCCGTGACATTGCCGTGCGCCTGCATGAGACCCGGGCTCGCGACACGGAGGTCGTCGATCTCGAGTCGCGGACCATGCCAGTGTCCACGGGCCGTGAGTGACAGGGGGTTGGCCCGCAGATCGAGGAGCACGGGTCCGGCGAGTGCCTGGCCAGCCGGGCCTGACAGGTGGATCTCGATCGGCATCGCGCCGGCGCCGAGCTCCGCGGTGATGCTCGCCGAGGCCTCGACCTTTTCGGTCGCGATCGTGCCGTCCTCATTGGAAAGATCGAGGCCGTCGACGCGCAGCTCGGTCGTGAGCCGCGCCGCAGCCGTCCGGGCGCGGTCCGCGAACCGGCCGCGGGCGGCAAAGTGGCCGCTGACGCTGCCATCCAGACTGAAGGACTCGGGCAGCGTGAGCCAGGGGGCTGCAAAGCGCCGCAATGCCGGCAGTGTCCAGTCGCCTGCGCCCGAGAGCGACCAGCTGCGCGCATCGCCGCGCGCCGAGACGGTGACGGTACTGCCTGCGAGCTCGAAGCGGCCACCGTCGAAGACAAAGGCGCCTTTGTCGCTACGAAACACCGCGTTTCCACGCAGTTTCAGCAGACCGAGGCCGGAGAGCCGTGCCTGCATCTGCCCATTGCGGCAGGCAAAGTGCGGTTCGCTCACCACGACGGTGGAACAGGCGATGGACAGGGCCTCGACGCGCTGGTCATCCGCGACGCGCGAGATGCGTTCGGCCGTGAGCTGCCCGCGCGCACCGCGCGACAGCGTGAGCCGGGCATCGACCTTCTGCACACGCCAGTCTGGTGCCTCGATCTCTGCGGCCTGCAGGACAATCGCGTGGATGGCCGAGGCCGGCGGTGCGGCGACGGTCAGCAGCAGGAGCGGGAGGATGCGGCGTGCGGGCACCCGGCCAGTCTACCGTTCTCTGCATGACACGCGGCCTGACCGTGGAACCGCACCCGCCGATGCTCGTTGACCCATTTTGCGGCTGTCCCGGATGGCACGGTCGGCGATTTCAGGCTACATGGGCTGTGCGGGTCTCGGTAGGGCGATGGCGTGACGGCGGATACGGAACAGGAGACTTCACACATGGACAAGACCAGCGGCCGGGAAGCGGGTAGCCGGAAGTCCGGGGCGCGGCGCGCGGCGGGCGGCGCGGCGCGCAAACCCCGTTCCACCCCGGAGAATCGCATACTCGGGCGCTCCGCCATGGTTCCTCCCGGCCGGACGCACGCGGCCACTGACCCTGAGACCGCGGATCGGCGTCGTCTGCGCATTGCCGAGGCAGCCTATTTTCGTGCGGAGCGGCGCGGCTTTGCGCCGGGCTATGAAGTGCTCGACTGGCTCGAGGCCGAAGCCGAGATCGATTGCGCGGATGATGGCAATCGCGTGAGCGAACGCACGCCGCCGCCGGGAGGCTGATCGTTCAGCCGGGCCGCGAGCCCGGCCTGGCAGCGTCGCCCCCGAGCGCGGCGACGACCTCTGGCGGGGCCTGTACGAGCTCGATCAATACGCCTTCGCCGGAAACCGGGAAGTCATCGCTTCCCTTCGGGTGCATGAAGCAGATGTCGTGGCCCGCCGCGCCCTTGCGGATCCCGCCGGGTGCAAAGCGGACGCCCTGCGCACTCAGCCACTCGACCGCGCGCGGAAGATCGTCGATCCAGAGTCCCACGTGATTGAGCGGTGTCGCATGCACCGCCGGCTTTTTCTGCGGATCCATGGGCTGCATGAGGTCCACCTCCACGCGGTGTACACCGTGACCCATGCTGCAGATGTCCTCGTCGACGTTCTCGCGTTCGGAGACGAAGCTGCCTGTGACCTCGAGGCCGAGCATGTCCACCCAGAGCTTCCGCAGCCGCTCCTTGCTCGGCGCCCCGATCGCGATCTGCTGGATGCCGAGCACCCGAAAGGGTCGTTGTACGCTCATCGTGCCCCTCACTCGAATCGCAGGATGACCTGATCCACTGCGAGGCTGTCGCCTTTCCGGGCGGCCACCTCGGCGACGACTCCGTCCTGGGAGGCGAAGAGGATGTTTTCCATCTTCATGGCCTCGATCACCGCGAGCTTCTCCCCGGCGAGCACCAGCTGGCCGGGCCGCACGGCCACCTCGACCAGGAGTCCCGGCATGGGCGAGAGCAGGAATTTCGAGAGATCGGGCGGGGCCTTGACCGGCATGAGCGACAGAAGCTCCGCGGCCCGCGGCGCGAGCACGCGGGCGGTGATTGCTGCCCCGTTGTGCGCGATGCGGTAGTCGAGACCGACTCGTTCGAGCTGCGCGCAGTAGGGCGTGCCATCGTACTCGCCGCGGACCACGAGGTCGCGGAGTGCGCCGCCGAGCGTGATACGGTGGGCACGTCCGTCGATGGTGGTCAGTACCTCGGGCCCGTTCGCGACCACGGCGACGGGGGTCTGTTCGAGCGTGCCCTCCGGGCCGGTGAGCACGACCACGAAGTCCTCGCGGATCTGCAGCTCGTGTCCTGGCAGCTGTCCGGTAATGGCGGCCGCCCGCTCGCGGAACCGCCGGTGTGCCGCGGCCGCAAGGACCAGCAGGAAGTCCCGCTGGTCGGGCGGCACCGTCGTGACCGAGAAGCCCCTGGGATATTCCTCGGCGATGAAGCCGGTGTTGAAGTTCCCGGACACGAAGCGCGGGTGTGCAAGCAGCGCAGCCTGGAAGGGGATGTTGCTCGAGATGCCGCGGATCACGAAGGCGTTCAGCGCTTCGCGCATCTTCGCGATCGCCTCCGCCCGGTTCGCGCCGTGTGTGACCAGCTTGGCGATCATCGAATCGTAGTACACGGAAATTTCGCCACCCTCCTCGACCCCGGTGTCGACGCGCACGTCTCCGTTCCCGGGCGGGGGCTGGTACTTCACGAGTCGTCCCGTGGAGGGCAGGAAGTTGCGGAAGGGATCCTCGGCGTTGACGCGGCACTCCATCGCCCATCCCCTGAGCGGGATGTCACCTTGCGTGAACGCGAGCCGTTCGCCGGTGGCGATGCGGATCATCTGTTCGACCAGGTCCAGCCCAGTGATGTACTCGGTGACCGGGTGCTCGACCTGCAGCCGTGTGTTCATCTCCAGGAAGTAGAAGCTGCGGTCCTTGCCGACCACGAACTCCACGGTGCCGGCCGACTGGTACTCGACCGCCCGGGCGAGCGCCACGGCCTGCTCCCCCATTGCCTGGCGTGTCTTCGCGTCGAGAAAGGGGCTCGGCGCCTCTTCGATGACTTTCTGGTGCCGGCGCTGGATCGAGCACTCGCGTTCCCACAGGTAGACGCAGTTGCCGTGAGCGTCGCCGAGCACCTGGATTTCGACATGCCGCGGTTCCTCGATGAACTTCTCGATGAACACGCGGTCGTCGCCGAAGCTCGCGCGCGCTTCGTTGCGGCAGGAGGTGAAGCCGTCGAAGGCTTCCTTGTCCTCGAAGGCGACGCGCAGTCCCTTGCCGCCGCCGCCCGCACTCGCCTTGATCATGACGGGGTAGCCGATCTGGCGCGCGATCCTCACGGCATCCTCGGGGGACTCCACGGCTTCGTTGTGTCCCGGAATGGTGTTGACGCGCGCCCGGGCAGCGAGCGCCTTCGAGGAGATCTTGTCGCCCATGGCCGCGATCGAATGGTGTTTCGGGCCGATGAAGACGATGCCTTCTTCCTCGACGCGCCGGGCGAACTGCTCGTTCTCGGAGAGAAAGCCGTAGCCCGGATGCAGCGCCTCGGCCCCCGTCGATTTGCAGGCAGCGATGATGCGGTCGGCGACGAGGTAGCTCTCGCGGCTCGGTGGCGGACCGATGAGCACCGCCTCGTCGGCGAGCTCCACGTGGCGGGCGCCGCGGTCGGCCTCGGAGTAGACGGCCACCGTGGCGATGCCCATCCGGCGCGCGGTGCGGATCACGCGGCAGGCTATCTCGCCGCGGTTGGCAATGAGGATCTTCTTGAACACGGGTGGTGCTTCTCAGAGGGGAATGTTGCCGTGCTTGCGCCACGGTTCGTCGATCTTCTTGTCGCGCAGCATCACGAGTGCACGACAGATGCGCTTGCGCGTCTCGTGGGGCTGGATCACGTCGTCGATGTATCCGCGTGCGCCGGCCACGAAGGGGTTGGCGAACTTGGCGCGGTACTCGGCCTCGCGCAGGGCGATCCGGACCGGATCGCTCTTTTCCTCGCGGAAGATGATCTCCACTGCGCCCTTCGGGCCCATCACCGCGATCTCGGCGTTCGGCCAGGCGAAGTTCACGTCGCCGCGCAGATGTTTCGAGGACATGACGTCATAGGCGCCTCCGTAGGCCTTGCGCGTGATCACCGTGACCTTGGGCACGGTGCACTCCGCATAGGCGTACAGCAGCTTTGCGCCATGCCTGATGATGCCGCCGTATTCCTGTGCGGTGCCGGGCATGAAGCCCGGTACATCCACGAAGGTAACGACGGGGATGTTGAAGGCATCGCAGAATCGCACGAAGCGCGCTGCCTTGATGCTGCCCCGGATGTCGAGGCACCCGGCCAGCGCGAGCGGCTGGTTGGCGACGAAGCCTGCAGTGTGACCCTCCATGCGGCCGAAGCCGATGACGATGTTCTTCGCGTACTCGGGCTGCAGCTCGAAGAAGTCGCCATCGTCCACTGTCTTGACGATCAGCTCCTTGATGTCGTACGGCTTGTTGGGGTTGTCCGGGACCAGCGTGTCCAGCGACATCTCGATGCGGTCCGCGGGATCCGACGAGCGCCGCACGGGCGGCTTCTCGCGGCTGTTGAGCGGCAGGTAATTGAACAGCCGACGCGTCATGAGGAGCGCATCGACATCGTTCTCGAAGGCGAGATCCGCGACCCCGCTGCGTGTGGTATGCGTGACCGCGCCGCCGAGCTCTTCCGAGGTGACTTCCTCGTGGGTGACGGTTCTCACCACCTCCGGGCCGGTGACGAACATGTAGGCGCTGTCCTTCACCATGAAGATGAAGTCGGTCATGGCCGGGCTGTAGACCGCGCCGCCGGCACAGGGACCCATGATGAGGCTGAGCTGGGGGATGACACCCGAGGCGCTGACGTTGCGCTGAAAGACCTCCGCATAGCCGCCGAGCGAGGCGACGCCTTCCTGGATGCGTGCGCCGCCCGAGTCGTTCAGGCCGATGACGGGCGCGCCGACTTTCATGGCGTGATCCATCACCTTGCAGATCTTCTCGGCGTGCGCTTCGCTCAGCGCGCCGCCGAAGACCGTGAAGTCCTGGCTGAAGACGAACACGAGCCGCCCGTTGATCATGCCGTAGCCTGTGACCACGCCGTCGCCCGGGACCCTGTTGTCCGCCATGCCGAAGTCCACACAGCGGTGTTCCACGAACATGTCCCATTCCTCGAACGAGTCCTCGTCGAGCAGCAGCTCTATACGCTCGCGCGCGGTGAGCTTGCCCTTGGCGTGCTGCGCGGCGATGCGCTTCTCGCCGCCACCCATGCGGGCCTTGGCGCGCTTTTCCTCAAGCTGCTGGATGATGTCGTGCACTCGCGTGTCTTTCCGGATGGTCAGTGGACGGGTTTCTGGAACAGGTCGAGCAGGGTACGGGCGGCGCTGGAAGGCGCAAGTCGGGCTTCCCGCAGGGCGGCGAGCGTCCCGGGCAGCGCGGCGCGCACCGCCGGATGGCGCCGGAATCCGGCGAGCAGGCCGGCATTCACGAGGTCCCACATCCAGGTGAGTGCCTGCTCGCGGCGCCGCGCCGCGAACGCGCCGCTGGCGCTGCGCTGAGCGCGGAACTGCTCGACCCGGTCCCAGAAGGCCTCGATCCCGGCGCCGGTGGCGGCGCTCACCTGCAGCACCTGCGGCTGCCAGTGGCTGGCGTCGTGTTCCGGGTTGCCGGTGAAGCGCAGCATGCGCAGAGTGGCGCGGATCTGCGCCTCGGCACGGGAAGCCGCTGCGGCATCGAGATCGGCCTTGTTGATCACGACCAGATCGGCGAGCTCCATCACGCCCTTCTTCATGGCCTGCAGATCGTCGCCGGCATTGGGGAGCTGCAGCAGGATGAAGATATCGGTCATGCCGGCGACCGTCGTCTCGGACTGCCCGACGCCCACCGTTTCGACGATCACCACGTCGTGGCCCGCGGCTTCACATACGAGCAGCGCCTCGCGCGTACGCTCGGCGACGCCACCGAGTGCGCCCGACGAGGGGCTCGGACGGATGTACGCGGCTTCGCTGGCTGAAAGCCGCTGCATGCGTGTCTTGTCCCCGAGGATCGAGCCGCCGGAGACACCGGAGGACGGGTCGACGGCGAGCACGGCGACCCTGCGACCGCGGGCGATGAGGTACAGGCCGAGCGTCTCGATGAACGTGGACTTCCCGGCGCCGGGCACGCCCGAGATCCCGAGGCGCAGCGAGCGGCCGGCGTGCGGCAGCAGCGCATCGAGGAGCGCGTCCGCACGCGCATGATGGTCGGCGCGAGTCGACTCGAGCAGTGTAATCGCGCGCGCGAGTGCACGGCGTTCACCACTCAGAACGCCCTGCATCAGCGCCTGATCGGGCTCACTCAGCACGGGCCCGGATGATGTGCCCCAGGACGTCTCGGGCGCTCGCCGGCACCGGCGTGCCCGGGCCGTAGATACCCTTCACGCCCGCGGCGTACAGGAAGTCGTAGTCCTGCGGCGGCACGACGCCCCCGACGAACACGATGATGTCGTCGCCGCCCTGCGCCCGCAGCGCCTCGATGACGGCCGGCACGAGCGTCTTGTGTCCCGCGGCGAGCGAGCTCACGCCCACGGCGTGCACGTCGTTCTCGATGGCCTGGCGCGCGCATTCCTCCGGCGTCTGGAACAGCGGACCGATATCCACGTCGAAGCCGAGGTCGGCGAACGCGCTCGCCACGACGCGTGAGCCGCGGTCGTGGCCGTCCTGGCCGAGCTTGGCGACCAGCACGCGCGGCCGGCGGCCTTCGCGTTCGGCGAAGGCGGCGACATCGTTCCTGAGCTTCTCCCAGACCTCCGGGCCCTCGTAGGCGGCTGCGTACACTCCGGTGACCTCCTGGCTGCTGGCCCGATGGCGCCCCCACACTTTTTCGAGCGCCTCGCTCACCTCACCCACCGTGGCCCGCAGCCGCATTGCCTGGATCGAGAGATCGAGGAGATTGCCCCGGCCGCTTGCCGCGCAGTCGGTGAGCGCATCCAGCGCGGCGCGCAGCGTCACGCCGTCGCGCCGTGCGCGCAGCGTCTGCAGGCGCCGGATCTGGTTTTCGCGCACGGCGACGTTGTCGATGTCACGGAATTCGATCGGCTCTTCCTTTTCGAGCCGGTACTTGTTCACGCCGACGATGACGTCGCGTCCTGCATCGATGTGGGCCTGCTTCTCCGCCGCGCTTGCCTCGATCCTGAGCTTCGCCCAGCCACTCTCCACGGCCTTCGTCATGCCGCCCATTGCCTCGACTTCCTCGATGATCTTCCAGGCGGCATCGGCCATATCCTGCGTGAGGCGCTCCATCATGTAGCTGCCGGCCCAGGGGTCGGCAACGCTCGTGATGTGAGTCTCCTCCTGGATGATGAGCTGGGTGTTGCGCGCGACGCGTGCGCTGAACTCCGTGGGCAGCGCGATGGCCTCGTCGAGTGCGTTGGTGTGCAGGCTCTGCGTGCCGCCGAATACTGCTGCCATCGCCTCGATGGTCGTGCGCACGACGTTGTTGTACGGGTCCTGGGCAGTGAGGCTCCAGCCGGAGGTCTGGCAGTGCGTGCGCAGCATCATGCTGCGCGCCTGCTTCGGCCTGAATTCGCTCATGATGCGCCACCACAGGAGCCGCGCCGCGCGCATCTTGGCGATCTCGAGATAAAAGTTCATGCCGATCGCCCAGAAGAAACTCAGGCGGCCGGCGAACTCGTCGACGTCGAGACCCTTGGCGAGAGCGGTCTTCACGTACTCCCTGCCATCCGCGAGCGTGAATGCGAGCTCGAGCGCCTGGTTGGCCCCGGCCTCCTGCATGTGATAGCCGGAGATCGAGATCGAGTTGAACTTCGGCATTCTGCGGGCGGTGAACTCGATGATGTCACCCACGATCCGCATGCTCGGCCCGGGCGGATAGATGTAGGTGTTGCGGACCAGGAATTCCTTCAGGATGTCGTTCTGGATCGTGCCCGAGAGCTTTTCGGGCGGCACACCCTGTTCCTCCGCGGCAACCACGTAGGCGGCGAGCACCGGCAGGACCGCGCCGTTCATGGTCATGGACACCGACACCCGGTCGAGCGGGATGCCGTCGAAGAGGATCTTCATGTCCTCGACGCTGTCGACCGCGACGCCCGCCTTGCCGACATCGCCGTGGACGCGCGGGTGATCGCTGTCGTAGCCCCGGTGGGTGGCGAGGTCGAAGGCGACGCTCACGCCCTGGCCGCCTGCGGCGAGCGACTTGCGGTAGAACTCGTTCGAGGCCTCCGCGGTGGAAAAGCCGGCGTACTGGCGGATGGTCCAGGGGCGCGCCGCGTACATGGTGGCCTGCGGGCCGCGGATGAAGGGCGCGAAACCCGGCAGGGTGTCGGTGCAGGGCAGGTCCCGGAGGTCGGCCGCGGTGTAAAGCGGCTTGACCGTCAGTCCTTCCGGAGTGGTCCAGGACAGCGCATCCACCTCGCCGCCGGGTGCGGATTTTGCTGCCGCCTGCCGCCAGGCCTCGAGAGACCCGGAATCGAGAAATTTCTGGTCACGCATAGGGTGGCGCAAGTATATGCAAGATGCGCCGCTCCGTGCGGCCGGCCGTCCCGGCGGGCATCCGGATCGAGGTCCGGCCTCTCGCGTTACGTCTGGTCCGGCCGCAGGAAGAGCACCGCCAGGGGAGGCAGGCGCAGCGCGAGCGAATGCGACCGTCCGTGCTGCGGCAGTGCCATCGCCTCGAAGCCCCCGAGATTGCCCTGGCCGCTGCCGCCGTATTCCCGCGCGTCGCTGTTGAGCGCCTCGCGCCAGTAGCCGCCGTGCGGTACGCCCAGCCGGTAGCTCTCGCGCGGCACGGGGGTGAAGTTGCACACGATGAGCACCGGCGGGGCGTCGGCCTGTGCCTTGCGCAGGAAGGCGATCACGCTCGACTGGCTGTCGTTGCAGTCGATCCACTCGAAGCCGTCATCAGAGAAATCGCGCTCGTAGAGTGCGGGCGTGTCCCGGTAGAAGCGGTTGAGATCGCGTACCCAGCGCTGTACGCCGGCGTGCAGCGGGTACTGGAGCACGTGCCATTCGAGGCTCTCGTCGTGCTGCCATTCGCGCTTCTGGCCGAACTCGCCGCCCATGAAGAGCAGCTTCTTCCCCGGATGCCCCCACATATAGCCGTAGAGGAGACGAAGCGAGGCGAACTGCTGCCACTCGTCGCCGTGCATCTTGCCGATGAGCGAGCCCTTGCCGTGCACCACCTCGTCATGCGAGAGCGGCAGCACGAAGTTCTCGCTGAAGGCGTACCAGATCGAGAAGGTGAGCCGATCGTGATGGTACTTGCGGTGGACGGGGTCGGTCTGCAGGTACTTCAGCGTGTCGTGCATCCAGCCCATGTTCCATTTGAGGCCGAAGCCGAGGCCTCCGAGGTACACGGGGCGCGACACCATCGGCCAGGCGGTCGATTCCTCGGCAATCGTCTGGGTGTCGGGGTGGTCGCGATAGACCGCTTCGTTCAGCGAGCGGACGAAGGATACGGCTCCGAGGTTCTCGCGACCGCCGTGGACGTTCGGGACCCATTCCCCCTCACGCCGTCCGTAGTCGAGGTAGAGCATCGAGGCGACTGCGTCCACCCGCAGCGCGTCGGCGTGGTAGACCTCGAGCCAGAAGAGTGCGCTGCTGGCGAGGAAGTTGCGCACCTCGGCGCGCTCGTAGTTGAAGATGGCGCTGTGCCACTCCGGGTGAAAGCCCTGGCGCGGATCGGCGTGCTCGTAGAGATGCGTGCCGTCGAAGAAGGCGAGCCCGTGCTGGTCGCCCGGAAAGTGCGAGGGCACCCAGTCGAGGATCACGCCGATGCCGCTCTGGTGCAGGTGATCGATGAGGTACATGAAATCCTGCGGCGTGCCGTAACGCGCGGAAGGCGCGAAGTAGCCGGTCACCTGGTAGCCCCACGAGCCGTAGAACGGATGTTCCATCACCGGCAGGAACTCGACGTGCGTGAAGCCCGTGGCACGGACGTAATCTGCCAGCTCGTGCGCGAGTTCACGGTAGCTCAGAGGGCGGTTTCCCGCTCCGGGTACGCGGCGCCACGAACCAGGATGGACTTCGTAGATCGAGCAGGGTGCATCGAGCGCGTTGCGTGCCGCGCGCGTGCGCAGCCATTCGTCGTCACCCCAGGCGTAGTCTAGATTCCACACCATGGAGGCGGTGCGCGGCGGCACCTCGGAGCGGAAGGCGAAGGGATCGGCCTTCTCGACAGCGTAGTGCCGCTCGCGCGAGACGATGCGGTACTTGTAGAGCGAGCCGGCTGCGGCCTCGCGCACGTCTCCCTCCCAGATCCCCGAGCTGTCCGCGCGGGGCCGGAGCGCATGCGCCGAGGCGTCCCACCCGTTGAAGTCGCCGATCACGGAGACGCGCTCGGCGTTCGGTGCCCACACGGCGAAATGCGTGCCGCCCGCCCCGCCGGCGAGCGGATGGGCGCCGAGCGTCTCATAGGCGCGGAAGAAGGAGCCTTCGCGGAAGAGATAGACGTCGTGGTCGGTGAGCGCCATCCGCGGAGATTACGCCACCGCAGGCGCCCGCGGGGCACGCTGCATCGTCGCGCGGGCTGCTCTATGCTCTGCGAGCACGGGGCACGAGAGCAGGAGGAAGAGGCCATGATCGACTTCACGGGCAGGACGGCACTCGTCACGGGCGGGGGTGCCGGCATCGGCCGCGGGATTGCCGAGGCTTTCGCACGACTCGGTGCGCGCGTCGCCGTGGCAGAGATCGACCGTTCGCGGGCGGATGCCGTCCGCGGCTCGCTCGGACCGGAATCTCTGGTCTCGGTGACCGATGTGCGCGACACGGCCCAGGTTGCCGCCTTCATGGCTGCGGTGCGGCAGCGCTTTGGACGTCTCGACATCCTGGTGAACAACGTCGGCGACTTCCTCGGCATCGTGAAGCCCTTCGGGCAGTACACGGACGAGGACTTCGATGCGCTCTACGCCGTGAATCTCCGACACATGTTCATCGTCACGCGCGCCGCGCTGCCGCTCATGAAGGAGTCGGGGCAGGGCGGCAGCATCGTCAATGTCTCGTCGATCGAGGCTTTCCGCGGCATCCCGACTGGCGTCGTGTACTCGGCCTTCAAGGCGGGTGTCTCGGGCTTCACGCGCAGTCTCGCGCTCGAGCTCGGACCTTCCGGGATCCGCGTGAACGAGATCGCCCCGGAGACGACCGAGTCGGAACAGGTCAAGCCTTCGCAGTGGATTCCGCCCAAGTACCAGGAGCACATCGCGCGCTGGATCCCGCTCGGCCGTTTCGGCCAGCCTGCCGATGCCGCGGGTTGCGCGGTGTTCCTCGCCAGCGAGCTCTCCGGCTGGGTGACCGGCACGACCATCCATCTGGACGGCGGCGCACTTGCCGCGGCGGGCTGGTATCGCACGGCGGCGGGCCGCTGGACCAATACGCCGGTGGTCACCGACAGCGGGATCGGCGGCTTCTGACGGGCGCGCCGGAGTCGTGCCGCAGGTCAGCCGAGGTAGGCCTGGCCGCCGTCGAGTGCGATGCTCTGGCCGTTCACGTAGCGACAGTCCTCGCTGCAGAGCGTGGCAACGAAACGGCCGATGTCGTCCTCGCACTTGCCTACGCGGCGCATCGGGATGGTGGCAAAGTAGGCAGCGGCTTCCGCGGGGCGGGCTGCCTCCCAGCCCTGGAGTGCTTCGGAGTCGGCGAGTGGCAGGATGACGTTGGTGCGAATGCCGTCCGCGGCCCACTCGCAAGCGGCGCCGCGCGTGAGCTGGCGGATGGCCTCCTTCACGGCACCATAGGCGCAGTAGCCACTGGAATCCCACCGGAAACCGGCAGCGGATGCCAGGTTGACGATACTGCCGCCGCCCTTGAGGTGCGGGTAGCAGAGCTTCATCAGGCGGAACGTGGCGAGCGGCCCCGACTCCCAGCCCGCCGTGAATGCCTGGTCCGTGAGATCCTGCAGCTGTCCGAGAGGAACCTCCTGGGCGTTGTTCACCAGGATGTTGAGCGCCCCGAAGCGCTTCACCACGGCTTTCACGCAGGACTCGAGCGAATCCGGCTGTTTGACGTTGCACTCCACGGCGAACGCTTCGCCGCCGCGCTCCTCGATCCGGCGGCGCGTGCTCTCGAGCTTCGAAAGCGTACGTCCCGCGAGTGCCACCCTGGCGCCTTCTGCCGCCAGCGCGAATGCGATCCCCTGGCCCACGCCCTGACCGGCGCCGGTGACCAGCGCGACCTTTCCAGACAGACGTTTCATGCGCTCGATCTCCTCCTGAAGGGCGCGGGTCATCGGTTCTGCAGCAGCGGCTCCGAGGCCGCTGCCCACAGCGCGCCTGTGGTCTGAAAGAGTATGGAGCCCGGGCGCGGCCCGCAGCAAGCGGACCTGTGCAGGTGCGTTACACTTCCTGACGGTTCGAGTGAGGCGGGGTGGGGCGCGGTCATGGCTTCGAAGCGGGCGTTGATCGTCGATGATTCGAAGTCGGCGCGGGCTTTCCTGTCGCGTGTCCTCGAAAAGTACGACATCGACGTCGACACCGCGGAGTCCGCCGAGGTCGCCATCGAGTACCTCACGCGCCACCGCCCCGACGTGATCTTCATGGATCATCTGATGCCGGGGATGGACGGCTTCCAGGCCGTGCAGGTGATCAAGAATGATCCGCGCACGGCCACCATCCCGATCATGATGTACACCTCGCAGCAGGGCGAGCTCTACCTGGGACAGGCGCGGGCGCTTGGTGCCGTGGGGGTGCTGCCGAAGCAGATTCGCCCCGTCGACGTTTCCAAGGTGCTCTACCAGGTGGGTCTCGTGGCCGATCGGCGCAGTGCCGAGCAGACGACCTTTACGCCGGCCCAGGCCGCGGTGGCGGAGGCGGTGCCGACGGTGGATGCGCCAGCCGATGCGGCGGCGGAAGCCTCTTCCGGAGCGCCGCCCGACACCGACGCCACGCGCGCTCCTCTGCTGACATCCATCGAGTCGACGATGCGCGAGCATGTGGCCGAGCTGCGGCGCTTCGTCGTGGCGAACCTCGAGAGCCAGTCCGAGCGCCTGCTGGGTGACGTGCGCGCCATGCTGCACGACCTTGCACCACGCGCCACGGCGTCGTCGGTGACTGCGGCCGAGGAAACGAACCCCCCGCCGGCGCGTCGCGCGGCGAGCTGGACCTGGGCCTGGGTCGTGGCGACTCTCGCAGTGCTCTCAGGACTTGCGCTCGGCGCGCTCTGGTGGCGCGAGAGCCTCGTGCGGCAGGCACTCGAAGCGAGCGACCAGACGCTGCGCACCCAGCTCACGGCCGCGCAGAAGGCGATGCGCGAGGCCGAAGTCCGTGCACAGGCCGCCGAGGCACGGAGTCCCGCGCCGGCGACAGCCGCAGGCACCGCGGCTCCCGGGGGTGCTGCCGCTGCGGGCGGTACGGCGGAGGGCGCGGCACGCTCCGAGGCGGTCACCGTCACCGAGCTCGTTCCGTACGGGGAGGTGCCGCTGGCGGGCGCGCGACTGGAGAGCCTGCGTAAAGTCGTGGCACGCCTGCGTACGGAGGGTTTCCACGGCGTGATCGAGGTGCGCAGTTTCCCCGGCCGCTTCTGCCTCATGGGCAATGCCAGCGAGGGCTTCTCGCTGGCACCGGAGGATTCAGCCTTTGCACGCTGCGACGTGCTGGGCAATCCGCACGATGACGCGCTCTCGCCCGCCCAGCGCCAGTCACTGGCCTTTGCAAACATGGCGGGCGATCTGCGCAGCGCCTCGCGTGGCGCCATTGAGCTGCGCGTCGTCGAGGGCAGCGCGGACTCGACCGCCGTGCCCTATCCCGGCATCGATGACACGCTGAGCGCCGGCAGGTGGAATCGGGCTGCGGCCGCCAACAACCGCGTCGAGATCCGTATCGTGGCGCGTGGATCTGAGGGACGTTAGCCCGCCGCGGCCGCGTGCGCGCGCATGGCCTCGCTCAGTGCCCGCACGGCACCCGTCGCGACGAAATCGGCACCGCGGGCACCGAGTGCGATGGCCGATTCGATCGTCGAGACCCGGCTCACCACCCACCGCCAGGTGCCACGCGCCAGTGCGCCGTGTTCCGGCAGCCGGGTCCGGTCGCAGAACAGGAAATCCGGCTGCAGTGCTTCGCTCTTGAGCTGCGTGTGCCCATCGCAGGCCGGGATCGACCAGCCGATGCGGCAGCCCGACATCTGGCGCGCGCGGTAGATCGCCGGCAGATCGCGCGAGACCAGCACGCACTGCGACAGCCGCGGCTGCAGCACTCCGAGCAGCTGCTGCAGGACCTGTTCGTGGCCGAAGCGGGTGAGCGCAGCGCGCTGCAATTCGACGAAGAAAGTGACTTCGGGCCGGTCCTCGAGGAAGGCAAGGACCTCGCCCAGAAGTGGCACATGGGTGCCGGCGTAGCGCTCGCCGAAGCGCGGGCGCTCGGCGGCCTCGATGGCCGCGATTTCGGCGGCGCGCATGTCGAACACGCTGCCGTTGACGCCGGCCGTACGGGTGAGGGTGTGATCCCGGATCACCACGGGGACGCCGTCGGCAGACAGCTGCACGTCGATCCCCAGGAAGCGCGCACCGAGCTCGAGTGCCGAGCGCAGCGCCGGAAGCGTGTTCTCCGGGCATTCCGAGGCGTTGCCCCGGTGTGCCATCAGATGAATGATCCGCGCGGCCACGTCAGTCCAGGGGGCGTCAGTCTTCCTGACGCTTCTCCTCGAAGCGCACGATGTCCTGATCGCCCGCCACGCTGACCTGTCCGTCGATGACGGCACCGCGCGCGATCGCGATGCAGCGCGCGCTCACCTCGCCCTTGATCCGGGCGCTCGCCCCGATCTCGAGGCGTTCTTCGACGGCAACGCGCCCGTTGACCTGACCGGCAATCACGGCCTGGCGTGCCCGGATGTCGCCAGTCCAGGTCGCGCTCCTGGTGAGGCGCAGATCGCCGGCGATGTGCCCGTCCCCGCGCACCGAACCGCACACCACCAGGGGCCCGCTCGTGCGGAGATCGCCGAGCACGCTGCTGCCCTCAGCGATGAAGGTCGGCGCGGTGCCGAGCTGGTCCAGCAATCGGCGCCTTGGGGGGTCGCTCATGGGCTCGCTTCCGCCGGACTCTCCGGCGATCGTGACATCGGGTGGTTAAAATACCTGCTCTGATGCGGAGGAGCACGATGCGCACATCACGTTCGATCACTCTGGCTGCCATGCTGATCGCCAGTGCCGCACTGACAGCCTGCAGCCGCGAGCGTCAGGACTGGCAGTCGGCGGAGGCCGCCGATACCGTCGAGGCCTACGGCGAGTTCCTTGGCAAGCACCCGGAGGGCGAACTCGCCGCGAAAGCCCGCCAGCGCCGGGACCAGCTCGCCGAGGAGCGGGACTGGCAGACGACGGGCAACGCCGACACGCTCGAGGCGTACCAGGGCTTCCTGTCCCGCCATCCGCAGGGCAAGTGGGCCGATGAGGCCCGTATCCGCATCGAGAGCTTCTCGGTCGCGGAGTCGCCGCCAGGCCCTGCAGCCACGCCGGGTAGCGCGGCCGCGGCGACGCCTGAGGCCGCTGCGCCCAAGGCGAGGCCCGCAGGCGTCCAGGCGGCGCCGGCCCGGGGTGTGACCAAAGCCCCTGCCGCCCGCGAAGCCTCCGAATCCCCGCGTCCGGTATCGACCGGTGTCGGTGCCCAACTCGGTGCGTTCAGCGACGAGGCGAAGGCACGCAGCGAGTGGCAGCGCCTGACCCGGCGATTCCCTCGGGAGCTCGACGGGCTGGCACCGCGTTTCGTGAGCGCGCAGACGGGCGCCGGGCGGGTCGTGCGCCTGCAGGTCGGTGTCGTGGACGAGGCACATGCGCGCTCTCTGTGCGCCACACTCAAGACCGCCGGTCAGGGCTGCATGGTCGTCCTGCCGACTCACCGTTGAGGGCGCCCGCGGATGGCTGCTTGGTCGCAAACTGACGCCCTGCGTCACCCGGGCGTGCCGGGTGCGTAGCGCAAGGCTTTGTCGAATCAGGATTTTCGAGCTGGCACGTGGTTTGCTTGAATGACAGCGGCGGGCAACCGCGATGCCTCTTCCCGGGCACGGTGGCCTGGCCGAATGTGCGAACAACTTCCCCGGTGTTCGCTCCTCAGACCTCACGCCGCAGTGCCTCCGTGCCTGCGGCGTTTTTTTTCCGGCGGCGCCCCCGATCGACTTGCTGCGGGCAAGAGGCATTTATGATCGTTCGCCTGCCGCATCGCAGCTCCGCCTCGCGCTAGACTCCCGGCTGTGTCCCGAGCCATGGAAGCAGACGGCGTCGTCGCGGTTCTCTCCGGCCTCGCGCAGCACACGCGGCTCGCGATCTACCGGCTGCTGGTGCGCGCCGGCGAACGTGGGCGGGCGGCTGGCCAGATCGGCACGGCACTGGCGCTGCCGCCTGCCACCCTCTCCTTCCATCTCAAGGAGCTGGCGGCGACGGGCCTGATCCGCGCCGAGGGCTTCGGGCGCTATGTGATCTACTCGGCCGATCCCGGGCAGATGACCGCGCTCATGCTCTTCCTGATCCGTGAGGGGTGCCGTCGCCTGGATCGCGAACAGCTCGATGAGCTTCGCGCCGCCCTCGCCACGCTGCCCGCCGGACGCACCCGGCGGGGGGCGGCGAAGAAGCGCCGCGCGAAATCACGCCCGGCCTAGTTCGCGTGTCAGCGGCGTGCGAGCGTCGCCTCGACCCAGCGCCTGAGCGTGGCGGAGTCGACGGCGCCGGATTGGCGCCCCGCCTCGCGCCCGCCCTGGAAGAGGATCAGTGTCGGGATGCTGCGGATGCCGAAGCGGCTGCCGAGCGCCGGCTGTTCGTCCGTGTTCACCTTGCCGACGCGCACGTGCGTGGCCCACTCGGCCGCCGCACGCTCGAGCACCGGCGCCATCATGCGACATGGGCCGCACCAGGGCGCCCAGAAGTCCACGAGCACCGGCAGATCGCTGCGGCCGACCTGCGTCGCGAAGGACGCCTCCTCCAGAGTGAGCACCTGCCCGCCGAGGATCGCGGCCTTGCAGCGCGGGCACTTCGGGTGTTCGCCGAGCCGCTCATGTGGCACGCGGACGACCGTCTGGCATTCCGGACAGGGGATGTGCAGCGCGTCGGTCGCTGCCGGGGCCATTGCAGTCATGCGAACCTCGTCTTCTGGCTCGCGACAGATCTGAGGGCGGCGCCGCACGCTTCAAGGAGGCCGGGGCTTGCCTCTGCGGTGACCGGCCCCATCATGGGAACATTGCAGCTTTGCCGGCAGCCATCGAGATGCAATACCGCGATTACTACCAGATGCTGGGCGTGGAGCGCTCGGCGACCGCCGAGGACATCAAGAAGGCCTACCGGCGCCTCGCCCGCAAGTACCATCCCGATGTCAGCAAGGAAGCGAATGCGGAGGAGAGGTTCAAAGAAGTCCAGGAGGCCTATGAGGTCCTGAAGGATCCCGAGAAGCGGGCCGCCTACGACCAGCTCGGCGCCAACTGGAAATCCGGCGAGCAGTTCCGGCCACCGCCGGACTGGGCGAGCGGTTTCGAGTTTCGCGGTCGCGGCGCACCGGGCGGCGCACACGCGCAGCAGCAGTTCGATGAAGCGGACTTCAGTGAGTTCTTCTCATCGCTCTTCGGTGGCGGCACGCCGTTCGGCGAGGCGGGTGCCGCGCGTGGCGGCGTGCGTACTGCGCGCGATCATCACGCGCGCATCGAGATCGACCTCGAAGAGGCTTTCCGCGGGGGCACCCGGATGCTCGAGCTGAAGCGCCCCGAGCTCAGGCCGGACGGACATGTGGAGCTGAAGGCTCACACGATCCGCGTGGCGATTCCTGCCGGTGTGACGGACGGCCAGCAGGTGCGCCTCGCGGGTCAGGGCGAACCCTCGCCGCGCGGCGGATCTCCGGGGGATCTGTATCTCGAGGTGAAGATCCGCCCCCATCGCCTCTATCAGCTCGACGGACGCGATGTCACCGTGACGCTCCCTGTCACGCCGTGGGAGGCCGCGCTCGGCGCCACGGTCTCGGTGCCGACGCTCGGGGGCGCAGTGGAGATGCGCATTCCTGCCGGCGCGCAGAGCGGGCGGAAGCTGCGACTGCGCGGTCGTGGCCTGCCCGGAGCTGCGGCCGGAGATCAGTACGTGCTGCTCAGGGTGGCACTGCCACCCGCCGACACGCCGCAGGCGCGTGCACTCTACGAGCAGATGCAGCGCGAGCTGCCTTTCGATCCACGCGCCGGTCTCGGAGGCTGATCATGGCCGACGTATTCGATCTCCTCGAAGCGGAGCTTCTCGACGAACGGCACTGGATCGCGATCCAGGAGCTCTGTGAGCTCGTGCAGCTCGACCTCGCGACGATCGTCGAGCTCGCCGAGCAGGGTGTCGTCGCGCCGCGGGGTGTGCGCCCTGCCGAGTGGTTCCTGCCGGCAGCGGCGATGCCGCGCCTGCGGCTCGCAAGCAGACTGATGCACGATCTCGGCGTCAACGTGAGCGGTGCGGTGCTCGCCGTCGAGCTCCTCGAATCGCGGCGCGCACTCGAGCAGCAGCTGCGGCTGCTCGAGGATCTGCTGGGCGAGCGGCGTGACTGATCTGCGCGTGTCGGGGTCGCGACTTCGGCGATTCGCCTACGACGTCCCCGGCGGTGCCGGCACCGGCGTCGCCGCCTCGCGTCCGACCACTGTCGTCCACGGGCGCACGCGCCAGCTGCGGACGACTCCATTGCAGACATAGGGATCGGCCTTCGCGAAGGCCTCCGCGCCGGCGGGCGAAGCGCCCTGGAAGAACAGCACGGCCTGGTCCGCCGGGTCGGCGAGGGCGCCTGCGAGAACGAGCTCGCCGCGTTCGTGTGCGGCCCAGGCGAGCGCCAGGTGCCGGTCACGAAAGTCCCGGCGCCGCTCGAGATAGTCGGGTGCGAGCTCGTAGATCAGGAGATAGTGGGCCACGGCTGCTCCTTCACTGTCCGAAGGTGTCGGCATTGCGCAGATAGACGAGTTCCTCGGGCGCGGTGGGGCGGCCGAGTGCGCGATTGCGGTGCGGAAAGCGCCCGAAGCGGCGCACGATCTCGTGGTGCTTCTCGGCGTACTCGAGCGTCCGCTGGAAGACGCCGCGCATCGTTTCCGGTACCTCGGCGAGCAGGCGCCGATAGGCGGCGAGCGACTCGTCCTGGGCCTCGGGCGATTCGGCGTGCTGCAGGGGCATGTAGAAGAAGAGGCGCTCGGCGGGCGCGAGGGCCGCATCGGCGCCGGCCTGCATCCCGGACAGCGTGAGTCCCAGCGCCTGCGGATCGGTGGCGAAGGCACGCGCGCTGCCGCGATATACCTGGCGCGGGAACTGATCGAACAGCAGGATCAGTGCGAGTCGCCGGCGCGGGCTGTCCGCCCATGCCGTGAGCTCACCGCGCTCGGCGCGCAGCATGAGATCGACGAAGCGTTCGCGGACTTCCTCGTCGCGCTCATGCTGTTCCCCGGGTGCGCCGCCGGCGAACCAGAACCGCATGCGCGCTGCGAGCTCTTCCGCATCCGGGTCGCCCCGGCCGAACCAGTAGTCGAGCACCACACGCGCGTCGTCCATGCGGCGAGCATAGCAGTCGCTCACTGCACCCGCGTTGCGAGGCCGTCAGCGATGCGTCGCGGCGGGCGGCGCCAGCCTGAGAATCTCGCCATGTTCGCTGTCGGTCACCATGTAGAGCGCACCATCCGGTCCCTGCCGGACGTCGCGGATGCGCCGGGCGAGCCGGCCGCCGTAGCGCTCTTCACGCACCACGCGGCCGTCGCCGAGCTCGAGACGCACCAGCGCTCCTGGGGTGAGCGAGCCGACGAACAGGTTCCCGCGCCATGCCGGGAAGGCGTTGCCGCTGTAGAACACCGCACCCGAAGGCGCGATCACGGGATCCCACCAGTAGACCGGCTGTTCCATCCCGGGCTTTGTCTGCGCATCGCTGATCGGCGCGCCCGAGTACTCGACACCGTAGGTGATCAGCGGCCAGCCGTAGTTGCGACCCGCTTCCGGGTGATTGAGCTCGTCGCCGCCGCGCGCACCGTGCTCGACCGTCCACAGCTGGCCGGTCTGCGGGTCCAGCGCTGCGGCCTCGACGTTGCGATGACCGTAGGACCAGATTTCCGCCCGCGCGTCCTTGCGGCGGACGAAAGGGTTGTCCTCCGGGATCGAGCCGTCGGCGTTGATGCGCACCACCTTGCCGATGGTCGTCCAGAGCTGCTGCACGAGCGGGCGCTGACTGGCGCGATCGCCCATCGTGATGAAGAGCGTGCCATCGCGCGCGAAGGTGAGTCGCGACCCGAAGTGACTTCCGCTGTCCACCTTCGGCGTCTGGCGCCAGATCACCTGCACGTCTTCGAGCGCGTGCTCGCCGAGGCGACCGCGGCCGACGGCCGTGCCGGCTCCGCCCTCGCCGGGTTCCGCGAAGGAGAAGTACACGAGACGATCCTCGGCGAAGCGCGGGCTGAGCGCGATGTCGAGCAGCCCGCCCTGGCCGCGGGCATAGACGGCCGGTATGCCGGCGAGTGGCTCGCTCCGGTGGCCCGCAGTGTCGACGATCCGCAGCCGACCGGGGCGTTCAGTGACGAGCATGCGCCCATCGGGGAGGAACTCGAGCGACCATGGGTGTTCGAGCCCGCTGGCGATGGTCGTGACGACTCCCGGTGGATCGATGCTCGCGGGGGTGGGCGAACGCGGCGTCTGCGCAAACACCGGCCCGAGCGCACCGGAGGCGAGCGCTGTCAGGAGCACGCTGCGTGCTGAGCGGGATGAAGACATGGATCGTGCCTCCTCGGTCAGGATTTCGGCGCGGGCATGAGCTCATCGTCGCCGGTCACGTGCGCAAAGCGCCCTTCTGCCCAGTCGCGCCTGGCCTCTTCGAGGCGCTTGCGGCTCGAGGCCACGAAGTTCCACCAGATGAAGCGCGGCGTCGGAAAGCGCTCGCCGCCGAAGAACATGAACCGTGCCGTCGATCGGGCCCGCACCGTGATCGTCTCCTCTGAAGCGAGCACGGCGAGCGAGTGAGCGTCAACGACGATATCCCCGACCTCGATTTCGCCTCCGACCACGCAGACCGCGCGCTCGCTGTATTCAGGCGGGAGATCGAGCCTGCCGCCGGCGGCGAGCAGTATATCGACGTAGAGCGTCGGCCAGCGCACGTCCACGGGCGAGCGGCGCCCGAAGGCCTCGCCAGCGATGATTCGCAGTTCTGCCTCACCGAGCGAGACCGCGGGCAGGCTTGCCGCCGGATGGTGATGAAACTCGGGCGCTGTGTCTTCCTGGCCGTCCGGCAGAGCGACCCATGACTGGAGTCCATGCAGGCGCACGCCGCGCACGCGTTCAGCCGCGGGCGAACGCTCGGAATGCGTGATGCCACGCCCGGCGCTCATCCAGTTGACGTCGCCCGGCCGGATTTCCTGCACGCAGCCCAGGCTGTCGCGATGCAGCAGTGCACCCTCGTAGAGATAGGTGACCGTGGCGAGCGCGATGTGCGGGTGCGGGCGCACGTCGAGGCCCGCACCCGGCAAGAGCTCGGCGGGTCCGATGTGGTCCACGAAGATGAAGGGACCGACCATCTGCTGCGCCGGGGCGGGCAGCAGGCGCTGTACCGTGAGGCCCCCGAGATCACGGCTTCGCCCTTTGATCAGCCGCTCGATTCCCATTGGCAGTTCCTCTGCGAATTGCCTCCCGACATGTTAGACGAGTTGGCCCGGATCTCGCGTTACACTGGCGCAGAAGGGAGTGCAAGACATGATTTGCATCGGCCGCTCGAAGCCCGCTGCTCGGGCTCGGACCGTCCTCGTCTGGATCGTTCTGGCGGTGATCGCGCTGTTCACCGCGACGCCAGGCCGGGCCGCACTGCCGCCTGCGCTCGAAGGCTGGCGGGACTGGGCACTCCATGGACAGGAATTCCGCCGCTGCCCCTTCCTGGTGGCTGCTACACCTGGTACGGCCGGAGCGCATCGCTGCGCCTGGCCGGGCGCACTCGAGCTGGAGATCGAAGCGCGCGGGGGCCGTTTCGAGCAGCGCTGGCAACTGTACGCCGAGGGCTGGGTGGTCCTGCCCGGCAGCCTGGACCACTGGCCGCGTGACGTCCGGGTGGATGGTGCGGCGGCCGCACTCGTCGGGCGCGACGGCTTGCCGCAGCTGCGGCTCGGCCCGGGCCTGCACACCATCAGTGGCCGCTTCACCTGGACGCAACGCCCCGAGCGCCTGACGGTCCCTGTGAGCACCGGAATCGTCCGGCTCACGGTGGATGGCCGGCGGGTGGTCGAGCCGGAGCGACCGGACGGTGCGCTGTGGCTCGGCCGCCGCGCCCGCGCGCTGCAGCCCGAGCAACTCGAGCTGCATGTCTATCGGCTGATCGAGGACCAGGTGCCTGTGCGTCTCCACACGCTGCTGCAGCTGCGCGTGGCCGGCGAGGCGCGCGAGGAACTGCTCGGTCCGGTGCTGCCCGGGGGTTTCGTGCCGCTCGGCCTCGACAGCCAACTCCCCGTGAAGCTCGAAACCGACGGCCGCCTGCGGGTGCAGCTGCGTCCCGGCAGCTGGCAGATCACACTCGCCGCGCGCGGCACAGGCGTCGCCACCTCGCTTGCGCGACCCGCCGTCCAGGGCGCGCCCTGGCCACGCGAGGAGGTGTGGAGTTTCGCGGGCGAGGATCGGCTGCGCATCGCTGCGGCCGAGGGCGTCCAGGGGGCCGAGGGCATCGATCCCGCCCAGGCAGGTGTGCCCGACGACTGGCGCGGTTTTCCGGCCTTTCGCATGAGCGCGCAGAGCGGACTGCGCATCGTCGAACGCAGCCGCGGGCTCGAGAACGTGGATGACAATCGCCTGAGTCTGCGGCGCCGGTTGTGGCTCGACTTCGATCACGGGGGCTTCACGGCCGTCGACGAGATCCGCGGGACGCTGCGCCGGGACTGGCGTCTGGACATGAGCGCACCGTATCGCCTGGAAAGTGCCCGTCTCGGCGACGAGACGCTCCTGGTGACGAAGAGTGCGAGTCCGGGCGCGCGTGGCGTCGAGCTGCGCACGCCGGTGCTCACTCTGTCCAGCGTCGCTCGCACCGCCCAGACGCGGGGTGTTCTGCCGGCGACGGGCTGGCAGACGCGCTTCGAGCAGGTGCACGGCGAACTCCATCTGCCACCCGGCCATCGTCTGCTCGCCGTGTGGGGCGCAGACAGTGCGCCGGGCAGCTGGTGGGCCCGCTGGGGCCTGTGGAACCTCTTCGGCGTGCTGATCGTCGTCGTGTTCGTGGCGTGGGTCGCCGGGCGTGCACCCGCGGCGCTCGCGCTGGTCGCGCTGCTGCTCACTTATCAGGAGAGCCCGCAGCACATCTGGCTTTGGGCCAATCTCATTGCAGCGATCGCTGTGGCACGTGCGGCGCCCGAGGGTCGCCTCCGGCGCACTGCGGCGGCGTGGCGCACTGCGAGCTTCGTGGTCCTCGGCATCGTGCTGCTGCCCTTGTTCGTGGGGCAGCTGCGGCTGGCGCTCTACCCGCAGCTCGACGCCGGCGCTGCGATTCCTGCGCCCGCACAGACGGAGATTCCCGCGCTGCGCGAAGCGGTGCACCCCGCCGCCGTTCCGGCCGCGGTGCTTGCGGCGAGCAGTGCGGAGAAGCTGCAGGAGCGAGTGTCGCGATCCGTGCCACCCGAGCCGCTCGCGCCACGTTACGCACCGGGCACACTTCTGCAGACGGGTCCGGGCCTGCCGGACTGGCGCTTCATTGCCTATTCTTTTTCCTGGTCCGGGCCGGTCGAACCCGCACAGAGCGTACGCTTCATCTACGTGGGTCCCCTGATGCTCGCCCTGTGGCGCATCACAGGTGTGGTCCTGCTCGCGGCGCTGTTCGTCTGGCTGGCTCGCCTGAGCGTCGGCTGGCGCATCCCGCTACCCGGCGGCTGGCGCGCAGGACGGGGCGTGCAGACGGCCCTGCCGCTCGTGGTGCTGCTGGCTGGCGGTGCCTGGGCCACGCGGGCGGACGCGCAATCGACGCCGGATCCGGCGCTCCTTGCGGAGCTGCGGACGCGCCTGACAGCGCCACCCGCATGCCTGCCTTCCTGCGCCGATCTTTCCGAGGCGCGAGTACGGGTGACGCCCGAGCGGCTCGAGATGGCGCTGCAGGCGAGTGTCCTCGCGACGGTGGCGCTCGCCGTGCCGCACGGCGGAGACCGCTGGCAGATCGAGGAGGTTTCGGTCGACGGCCATTCGCAGCCGATCCTCGGGCGCGAGGGTGACGGCCGGCTCTGGATACCCCTCGAGCCCGGCGCACATCTCATTCGCCTCGCCGGAGCGCTTGCGGCCGCCGAGTCGGTGCAGCTCGCGTTTCCGCAGGTTCCGCACGCCGTGTCCGTCGAGGCGCAGGGCTGGGAGGTGGGAGGAGTGAGCGAAGGCCGGCTCGTGGCGGGCTCCCTCGAGCTCACGCGCCGCCGCGCCGCGAGTGAGGCGACCGGACCGACCGGGACTGCGTCGGAGTTCACGCCCTTCGTACGTGTCACGCGCGAGTTCTCGCTCGGGCTCGACTGGTCGGTCACCACGACGGTCGAGCGTCTCGCACCGGTGCATGCCGCCTTCTCTCTCGAGGTGCCGCTCGTGGCGGGCGAATCCGTGCTCACCGAAGGCCTCGAGCTCCACGATCGTCAGGTCCTGGTCGGCCTGGGCGCCGGCGAGCAGCGTCTGAGCTGGACTTCGAGTCTGGCACACAGCGATTCGCTGCAGCTCGGGCTGCCCGCAGGCACGGCGCGCACCGAAGTGTGGCGTCTCAGGGCGGACCCTCAATGGCATCCAGGATTCGCGGGGCTGCCGGCCGTGCTGCCCGAGGACATCGAAGCCGGCAGCTGGGTCTGGGAGTTCCATCCGCGTCCGGGCGAGCAGCTCACGGTGCGGGTCCTGCGGCCCGAGCCCGCGCCCGGCCGGACGCTCGCCATCGACTCCGTCGCGCAGGCTCTGACGGTCGGCAGGCGTTCAACGACTGCGCATCTCGAGTTCACCTACCGCAGCACCCAGGGCGGGCGTCATGCCATTACACTGCCCGAGGAGGCGCGCGTCACGAGCGTCACCCTGGACGGTGCGGCCATACCGCTGCGGCCCGAGAAGGGTGAATTGTCACTCTCACTCCTGCCTGGGACGCATGCCGTGAGCGTCGAGTGGACTCTGCCGCACGGGGCCAGGCTCCGCACTCGGTCCGCACCGGTCGACCTGCATGCGCCGTCCAGCAATCTGCGCACCACGCTTGCCCTGCCGGCCGACCGCTGGCCACTCGCAGCGTTCGGGCGTGGCGTGGGACCGGCAGTCCTCTACTGGGGCGAGCTCGTGGTGCTCCTCGCGGTTGCCTGGCTGCTCGGACGCTGGACGTTCTCGCCGTTACGCGGTCACGAGTGGCTGCTGCTCGGGCTCGGTCTTTCGACACTGTCATGGGGAGTGCTCGCGCTCGTGGCGCTCTGGCTCTTCGCGCTGCGTTGGCGCGAGCACTGGCAGGGCGCCCGGGCAGCCTGGCGCTTCAATGTCGTACAGCTCGCACTGGCGTTCTTCACGCTGATCGCCGTCAGCACGCTCGTGTTCTCCGGCATACGCTACGGGCTCCTTGCCTCGCCCGACATGGGTGTCGTGGGGCCGGGCTCAGCGGGTGATACCTTCAGCTGGTTCGTCGATCGCTCGGAGGGCCCCTTGCCGCAGCCCGTGGTGCTGAGCGTGCCGCTGTGGGTCTATCGATCGCTCATGTTCGCCTGGGCGCTCTGGATTGCGATCGCGCTCACGCGCTGGCTGCGCTGGGCGTGGAAGGCATGGACGGCGAACGGCTTCTGGCGGGGTGGACGGCTCGCGTCTGCACCGAAGCAGTAAGTGCGGCGATGCCGTCCCCGACAGCGGATCGATGCCAAAAAAAGGGCGCTCCAGTCGGAGCGCCCGTCGATCAGAGGCCATTCCCCCGCAGGGGACGCTCTGTCAGCTTCGATACGCCGGTCATTCGCAGAGGCTCTCGAGATAGCCCTGCGCCACAGGGGAGAGTCGCTTGCGCGCGAGTGCGCGCGCCTTCGGCGCATCCACGATGAACTCGAGCGGCCCGGAGACGAGCATCCGGCGTACGCTCGGGCAACGCCTGGATACGGCCGCCATCTTGTTGAGGACCGTGAAGCCTCGGTTGATCTTGTCGCGGGGTGCCCGTCGGCTCTCGATCGAGCGGGCCAGATACTGGCCGAAACGGGAGTAGAGGAAATAGTCGTCATCGCCGACTTCGAAACGCGCTTCCGCGAAAAAGTCGGGGAAATTCCTGGCTAGATAATCACTGACTCGTTGAAGACGGGGCCCAGGGTCGCTGTCAGTCGACTCTTTGCGCTTCCTCATTTCTGGTCTCGCCACCTCCAGGGGGTCCAGACTTCCGACCGGAGAATCGCACTGCCGGCGGACGTCACGGGCGGCACCACACCCCGCAACGCGGCGCGAAAGTTACGGCACAACGTCGCGCGATGCAATACGTTGCGCGTGAATTTCTTCACACGCCTCGCCGCGCGAGGCCGGCTCGGCTGTTCGCGAACGGTGCCACGCGTTGCCATGCGTGTTATACGGGGCGGCAAAGGGGGTTACACCATGCAAATGACCACGCGCCCGGACCTCGCGCCCTCCGCCCGACGCGGCCGCGCGGCCGCCATGCTGCTGACCGGCTTTGTCACGCAGAATCTCGCAGTCGGCACGACCTTCGGCGCCTACGGGCTGATCGTCGACGCGCTATCCCGGGAGTTCCATGCGAGTCATTCACTCGTGGCGCTCGGCATGGGCATGATCGCACTCTGCCTCGGGCTGCTCGCGCCGCTCGCCGGCACGCTGCTCGATCGCTGGTCCGTCCGCTCGGTCATGATGCTCGGGGCGGTGTTCGCCGCCGTGGGCTTCCTCGCCGCCAGCCAGGCGCAATCGATCGGGGTGTTCCTGTTCTGCTTCGGCGCGCTCGGCGGCATCGGCATTACCTTCATTGGCCCGCTTCCTTCGGCGAAGCTCGCCGGGGGCTGGTTTCCGCAGGCGCCGGGCAAGGCCATCGGCTTCGTCGCAATCCCGCTCCTGATCGCCGTCGGGCCGCCGCTCTATAGCCGCTGGATCGGGGCATACGGCTGGCGCTCACTGTTCACGCTCCTCGGCGTGGTGTTCCTGCTGCTCGTGCCGCTGCTCTGGTTCGTCAGGAGCCGCCCGCCGGTGCGGCGGCCGGTGCTCCCCATGGCGGGCCTCCCGGTTCGGCTTCGGGGCGCAGCGGGAGCTTCGGCGATTGCCGCGTCTGGCAGATCGGTGTGATCAGCGGCCTGCTGCTCGCCGGCGGCGTCGTGCTCAGCACCCATGTCGTCAGTCACGCCACGCGCCAGGGCATCGAGGCGGGCGATGCGGCGCTGCTCCTTTCAGTCCTCGGCATTGCCGCTTCGCTGGGCTCGCTTCTCTGGGGTGGAATCGCCGATCGCTTCGGACCTGTCCAGGCGCTCAAGGGGCTTGCCGTGATCCAGGCGCTGTTCTGGGTGGTGATCATCCAGCAGGGCAGCTTTGCCACGCTTGCCACCGTCGTGGCGCTGCTCTCGATCTGCGGCGGCGGCGTGCACCCGGCGATCTGCAGCACAGTGGCCTCCGTCTACGGCCAGGCTCACTTCGGCGCGGTGCTTGGAAGGGTGATGCTGCTGATCACGCCTTTCAACTTCGTGGCTGCGCCCCTCGCCGGCATGCTCCTGGATATGCATGGGAGCTACACGACGGCCTTCTATCTGATGGCTGCCCTCAATGCCGGAGCGCTGGCGCTGCTGCTCGTGCTGGCATCGAGATTCCGCCCCGGGGAGCCGGCTCTCTCATGAGGGCGGAGCGCTCGCAGGTGCGGCGAGCGCAGGCAGCGCAGCGCGCACCAGCCCGAGCTCTTCATCCACGGGGATGGTGTGCACGTCCACCGGGCTGCGGGCGGTGCTGATGCGCGCTTCCGCGCCGCGGGCGGCGGCATTCGCCCTGGCGTCGAGCACGATTCCCGCCCATGCCATCCCGCTCAGGATCTGCGCACGGACCTCCGGGACGTGTTCACCCACGCCGCCGCCGAAGACGATGCCATCGCAGCCGCCGAGCACGGCGAGGTACGCGCCGAGGTACTTGCGCGCGCGATAGCAGTAGAGTTCGAGCGCAAAGCGCGCCTGCGGTGAGGATGCGTCCAGCAGACCGCCGGCCGAGCTGATGCCTCCGGAGAGGCCGCGCAGGCCCGAGTCGTGATTCAGCCGTTCCAGCACCTGCTCGCCCGTGAGGCCGAGGCGCTGGGCGAGAAACGGGACCGCCGCCGGATCGAGATCGCCCGAGCGGGTCGCCATCACCAGACCTTCGAGAGGTGAAAAACCCATGGACGTGTCCAGCGGACGGCCGCGCTGGATTGCGGCCATCGAGCAGCCGCCGCCGAGCTGCAGGGTGACCAGCCGGCCGCCGCGCTCGAGATCGGGTCGCAGCTGCGCGAAGCGCCGCCACATCGCCTCGTGTGCGAGACCGTGAAAGCCGTAGCGGCGCACGCCGAGCGCCGTGCCGAGAGCCGCGGGCAGGGCATATTCGGCAGCCACCCGCGGCAGCTGTGCAAAGAACGCGGTATCGAACACCGCGACATGTGTGGCCGCAGGACAGCTGCCGCGCGCAGCCTCGATCCAGCGCAGGGCTGCCGGATTGTGCAGTGGCGCGAGCTCGACGAGCGCCGCGAGCGTGGCTTCGGTCGACTCATCGAGGCGCGTCGGCGCGGTGAAGCGCGTG
Organism: Gammaproteobacteria bacterium; assembly: GCA_016707425.1. GTDB lineage: Bacteria > Pseudomonadota > Gammaproteobacteria > Steroidobacterales > Steroidobacteraceae > JADJHU01. Next base: position 90,726 of record JADJHU010000015.1, on the reverse strand, counting down.
CCGCCGTGCACCACGCGGTGTGCAACGAGGACCGGCGCGCGCTCGAGGCGCGCGAGAAATGCGCGCAGCAGCTCCGGGGCGGGCAGCTCGACGCCATCATGGCGCTCGCGCGCGATGGCTTGCGGCGTGCCGGTGCCCTGGGCGTCTTGCGGAGCGGCGAAGGCGGCCAGCTTCACCGATGTGCTGCCGCTGTTGACGGTCATGAGGATCACGGTGCGTCCTCGCTGCCGCAGCGTGTGGAACGATTCATGTCCTGCAACATTAGATGGAAATCATCCTGAGGGAGTCGCAGATGTCCGCGCAATCCGCGGCCCACGCCGGGCCGCCTGTGCTCTCGCGGGAGGATCTCGCCCGCATCGATGCCTGGTGGCGTGCCGCCAACTATCTCTCGGTCGGACAGATCTATCTGCTCGACAACCCGCTGCTGCGTCAGCCGCTCACCATCCAGCACGTGAAGCCGCGACTCCTCGGGCACTGGGGCACGACGCCCGGCCTGAACTTCATCTATGCGCACCTGAACCGCCTCATACGCGGACGCGATCTCGACATGATCTTCGTCACCGGCCCCGGGCACGGCGGTCCCGCGCTAGTGGCGAGCACCTGGCTCGAGGGAAGCTACAGCGAACACTACCCGAATGTTCCGCAGAACGCCGAGGGCATGGCGCGACTCTTCCGCCAGTTCTCGTTTCCGGGCGGCATTCCGAGTCACGTCGCGCCCGATGTGCCGGGCTCGATCAACGAGGGTGGAGAACTGGGCTATTCGCTCGCGCACGCCCATGGCGCCGCCTTCGACAATCCGGATCTGATCGTCGCCTGCGTGATCGGCGACGGCGAGGCGGAGACGGGCGCCCTGGCTGCTTCCTGGCACTCGAACAAGTTTCTCGACCCGGTGGACGATGGCGCGGTGCTGCCCATCCTGCATCTGAACGGCTACAAGATCGCCAATCCGACCGTGCTCGCACGCATCCCGCGCGAGGAACTCGAGAGCCTGATGGCAGGCTACGGCTATCGGGCCCGCGTCGTCGAGGGAGAGGACCCCGGGACGATGCACGAGCAGATGGCTGCGACGCTCGATGCGGTCATCGATGAGATTCAGTCGATCCGGCGGGCAGCACGTGCTGCGCCGCGCGGCCGGGTGAGCCGGCCGAACTGGCCCATGATCGTGCTGCGCAGCCCCAAGGGCTGGACCGGACCGCGCGTGGTCGATGGCAAGCGGGTCGAGGGTCACTGGCGAGCACATCAGGTGCCGCTCGCGGTGTCGGCCTCCAACCCTGCGCATCTGCGGATGCTCGAAGAGTGGCTCCGGAGCTACCGGCCCGAGGAGCTCTTCGACGCGAACGGGGCGCCGCGACCGGAAATCGTCGCGCTTGCGCCGGACGGCGCGCGACGCATGGGCAGCAATCCGCACGCCAATGGCGGGCTTCTGCTGCGCGATCTGCGGCTGCCCGATGTGCAGCGCTTCGCAGTGGGAGTGCCGGAACCCGGAGTCCGGTTCGCCGAGGCGACACGTGTGCTCGGAGATTATCTCCGCGAGCTGCTGGTCCTGAACCGTGATGCCGCTGATTTCCGTCTCATGGGCCCCGACGAGATTGCCTCCAACCGCCTCGACGATGTCTTCGCGGTGACCGACCGCGTCTGGGTGGCTGAGATCGGGCCTGACGACACGAACCTGGCTCCGCGTGGCCGCGTGATGGAGATTCTCTCCGAGCACGTCTGCCAGGGCTGGCTCGAAGGCTACGTGCTTACGGGGCGCCACGGGCTCTTTGCCTGCTACGAGGCGTTCATCCACGTCGTGGATTCGATGTTCAACCAGCACGCCAAGTGGCTGAAGTCCTGCGATCGTATTCCCTGGCGGCGGCCGATTGCCGCGCTCAACATCCTGCTCACCTCCCACGTCTGGAGACAGGATCACAACGGCTTCTCGCATCAGGATCCGGGGTTTCTCGATCTCGTGGTGAACAAGGGCCGATTCGTGCGCGTCTATCTCGCGCCCGATGCCAACACGCTGCTCTGCGTCGCGGAGCAGTGTCTCGGCAGCCGCAACCTCGTGAACGTGATCGTCGCCGGCAAGCAGCCTCAGCACCAGTGGCTCACGATGGAGGCCGCGCAACGCCACTGCGCCGCCGGTATCGGCATCTTCGACTGGGCGAGCTCCGATGCAGGGGGCGAGCCGGATGTCGTCATGGCCTGTGCCGGCGACGTGCCGACCCTCGAGACACTCGCGGCCGTCGACCTTCTGCGCCGGCACGCGCCGCAGATCCGGGTGCGCGTCGTGAACGTGGTCGACCTCATGGCGCTGCAGCCGCGTGAGGAACATCCGAACGGTCTCACCAGCCGCGAGTTCGATCTCATCTTCACCACCGACAAGCCGGTCATCTTCGCCTTCCATGGCTACCCCTGACTGATCCACCGCCTCACTTACCGGCGCACGAATCACGACAATCTGCACGTGCGCGGCTACAAGGAGGAAGGCACGACGACCACGCCCTTCGACATGGCGGTGCGCAACCAGCTCGATCGCTACCATCTCGTGATGGATGTGATCGACCGCGTGCCGAAGCTCGGCTATCGCGCGGCGCACCTGCGTCAGATGCTGCGCGACAGGCTCTACGAGCACCAGGGTTACATCGTGCGCCACGGCGAGGACATGCCCGAGGTGCGCGACTGGGTCTGGCCGCATGGCACTGGCAGTTCCCCGTGACGACGAACGACAGCCCGTTGCGCCGGCTCGCCAGTCTGGGCCAGAGTGTCTGGCTCGACGATCTGCAGCGCAGCATGCTCGAGGACGGCACGCTCGCGCGGCTCATCGCCGATGACGGGCTCTCGGGTCTCACGTCGAATCCCGCAATCCTCTCCAAGGCGCTCACGTCCGGCACGGAGTACGCCGCGGACATCGCGCGGCTGCTCGCCGGGTCCGCGACCGGCATCGCGATCTACGAGACGCTTGCACTGGAGGACGTGCAGCGCGCGGCGGACCTGTTCCGCGACGTCTACGACCGCTCTGTGGGACGCGACGGATACGTGAGCATGGAGGTCTCTCCGCACCTGGCGGATGACACGGCGGCGACCGTCGCCGAGGCGCGGCGGCTCTGGGGGCTGCTCGCGCGCCCGAACGTCATGATCAAGGTGCCGGGCACCCGGGCGGGACTGCCCGCGATCCGCGCGCTCACCGCCGCCGGTATCAACGTGAATGTGACGCTGCTGTTTTCGCCCGAGCGCTGCCGGCAGGCCGAAGGGGAATATCTCGCCGGGCTCGAAGACCGGCTCGCCGCGGACCTGGCGATCGACCGTATCGCCTCCGTCGCGAGCTTCTTCGTAAGCCGCATCGATACGCTCATCGACAGGCGGCTGGATGCGCTCTCTGCAGGCGGCGAAGCCGGCGCGCATGCATTACGCGGCAGAGGCGCCGTGGCCTGCGCGGCGCGCGCATTCGAGCTTCATGGCGAGTCAATGAATTCCGGTCGCTGGCAGGCGCTCGCCGCACACGGTGCACACCCGCAGCGGCTGCTCTGGGCGTCGACCTCGACGAAGGACCCGAGCTATCCGCCGACGAAGTACGTCGACGAGCTGATTGCCCCTGGCACCATCAACACCATGCCCCTCGCGACGATCGACGCCTATCGCAGGCAGGGGCAGCCGGTCCTCACGCTCGAGCGTCATCTGGCTGCGGCGAGCGACACGCGCAAGGCGCTCGAGGCGCTCGGGATCGATCTCGAGCAGGTCGCCGGTGAGCTCGAACGCGACGGAGTAAGGAAATTCGTCGAGCCTTTCGAGAGCCTGCAGAGGTGGCTCGAGGAGCGGCGTGCACAACACAGGCTGTGAGGAGAAATGCGATGAGCGCAGGCGGCTACGTGCCCCCGAAGGTGTGGACGTGGACGCAGCCGAGCGGCGGCCATTTCGGTGGCATCAACCGGCCGATTGCCGGCGCGACGCACGAGAAGGCCCTGCCGGTCGGCAGGCATCCCCTGCAGCTCTATTCGCTCGGTACTCCGAACGGACAGAAGGTGACGATCCTGCTCGAGGAACTGCTCGCCGCCGGTGTTGCCGGCGCGGAATACGACGCGTGGATGATTTCCATCCTCGACGGTGAGCAGTTCTCGTCGGGATTCGTCGCAGTGAATCCCAATTCGAAGATCCCGGCGCTGCTCGACTGCTCGGGTGCGTCGCCGGTGCGCGTGTTCGAGTCGGGGGCGATCCTGGTGCACCTTGCCGAGAAATTCGGCATGTTCCTGCCCACCGGCGCGACGCGCGCCGAGTGCCTCTCCTGGCTCTTCTGGCAGATGTCGACGGCGCCGGTGATCGGCGGCGGCTTCGGCCATTTCTTCCACTATGCACCGGAGAAGATCAGGTACGCGATCGACCGCTTCGCCATGGAAACCAAACGCATCTTCGACGTGGCGGACAGGCGGCTCGCCGAGACCCGCTACTTCGCAGGCGAGGAGTACACCATCGCCGACATCGCGATCTACGGCTGGTTCGGAGGCTTCCACCGGAACGAGTCCTATGGGGGCGCCGCGGAATTCCTCGACTTCGCCAGTTACCGCAACATCGCGCGCTGGGCGGATGAGCTCGGTGCGCGCCGGGGCGTACAGCGTGGTCTCAGGGTGAACCGAAACGGTGACGGCTGTGTCCGTGAACGGCACGCAGCGGCGGACATCGATGCGCTGATGCAGGAGCGGTCTTGAAGACGAGAATCGCAAGACCTGCGGACACGCCTCCCGAAATCTATGAGTACTGGCACCGGCGATGGTGCGAGATCCTGACGCAGAACCATCGGCAGGCGTTTGTCGATGCCGGCCTCGCCGGCATGAGCTTCACGGAGCGGGTCCCCGATGCACCCGGCGGCAAGGGCTACTTCAGTTATGCCTTCAGCCGGGACGGCTCCGTGCAATTCATGGAAGGTGAGGGGCGGGCGATCGCTGCCTACGACAGCTATGAGCTCGGGCTGCGCATGCTGAGCGATGCAACGCTGGACCTCGCGGAACCGCTTGCGGACGGACGATTCCGGATGCTCAGCAGACCCGGGGACTGGCAGACCCTGATGAGCCTCCTGCCTGTCCTGCGCAACGCCTGCCGGCAGGCCATCGAGGATGCGGAAAGGACTTTCGGCGTGGAGCTGCCCAAGTACTGGTAGCGGGGCGGGGTGGTCTTTCGTGGCCTGCGAGTCGGAGGCCCGGCAGCGCATCGTGAGAAAAGTCCGCGCACGGGCGACTGCTTTCCTGTATGGTGCGCGCCAGTTTGTCGAAGCGCAGCCGTTCGCTGTGCGCAGAGGTTCTACGGTGTCTCCTCAGTGAGACCCTCGCGGCCCCTCCTGCAAACAGGTCGAGGCCAGCGGTCGATTCGCCCTCCCGTCTGCTTTCGCCAGCGCTCCGGCAGTGCGCCGGATCACACAACAACAGGGCGTCTGCAGAGGATTCTTTCAATGTCTTTTCAGGATTTCGGTCTGTGCGAGGCGCTGGTGCGCGCCGTGCAGGAGCAGGGCTACACCCATTGCACGCCCATCCAGGCGCGCGCGATTCCCGCGGTGCTCGGAGGGCGCGATCTGCTCGCGGCCGCGCAGACAGGGACCGGCAAGACAGCGGCCTTCGCGCTGCCGCTCCTCGAGCGGCTGCAGTCTGCGGTGCCTGAGCCCCGGGGCGCCCGTGCGCCGCGTGCGCTCGTGCTCGTACCGACGCGCGAGCTCGCCGCACAGGTCGATGAATCGATACGCGCGCTCGGCAGGCACCTGCCGCAGCGCACCGCGCTCGTTTTCGGCGGCGTGAGCCCGCGCCCGCAGATCGAGGCGCTCGCGCGGGGTGTCGACATCGTGATCGCCACCCCGGGGCGGCTGCTCGATCATGTGCGGGAGCGCGCGGTCGATCTCTCGCGCATCGAGGTGCTCGTGCTCGATGAGGCCGACCGCATGCTCGACATGGGTTTCATCCGTGACATCCGGCGCATCCTCGCGGTGCTGCCGCGCGAGCGGCAGAACCTCCTGTTCTCGGCCACCTTCTCCGAGGAGATCCGGCGGCTCGCCGGCTCGATCCTGCACGATCCCCAGACCATCGAGGTTGCGCCGCGCAACGCCCCCGCCGAGCGCGTTGCGCATTCCCTCTACCACGTCGAGGGCGCGCAGAAGCGCGCGCTGCTCAGTCACCTGCTGCGCAGCGGCGGATGGGAGCAGACGCTCGTGTTCACGCGGACCAAGCACGGGGCCAACCGCCTTGCCGAGCAGCTCGGGCAGGACGGCCTGAGCTGCGCGGCGATCCATGGCAACAAGTCCCAGGGTGCCCGCACGCGCGCGCTCGCGGACTTCAAGGCGAATCGCATCGCGGTGCTAGTCGCCACGGACATTGCCGCGCGCGGGCTCGACATCGTCGAGCTGCCGCATGTCGTGAACTACGAACTGCCGCATGTGCCGGAAGACTACGTGCATCGCATCGGACGCACGGGCCGCGCAGGCTGCGAAGGTCAGGCCGTCTCGCTCGTGAGCCATGACGAACGCGACCGGCTGCGCGCCATCGAGCGGGTGCTCGGGCGGGCGATCGAGGTGCTGCCCGTGCCGCAGGTGACGGCGGCGCCGAGGGCGGAGCAGACCCCGGTACAGGCGCCGGTTCAGGCGACCGAGCCGCGCAGGACACGGTCCTTCGCGCCGCCGGCGCGCGGCGGCGGGCGGCATCGCCGGGGTGGGGAGGCCACGTCGGCGCCGAGGTGGCGTCGCGCCTGAACGCTTGCTGAGTGACCGCGATCGCGAAACCGGACTGCATCGGTTTCACGCCGGCTCACGCCGCCCCGGACGATTTCCAGGCAGCAACGTCTGAGTTGCATGTGCCTCGCGAGATTCGGGCTGGGCGACTCGATGGCCCGCGGTTTTTTCCGCGCGGCCGCCGTGCTGGCTTGCCTGACCGCTCTGGCCAGGACTGCCCTCGCCGGGCAGCCGGCGGAGGGTGTGCTCTACCAGTGCGACTACGGCAACCAGCTTCGTATCACGCGCTGCAACGAGAAGTTTTGCGAGACCGAGCTGGGCCCGCCGGGCAAGCTCGCGCCCTACTTCACGCTGTCGCCTGCGGGCGTCGAAGATCTGTTGCGGCGCCAGTCCTGCGTCGATCCGCAGGGCAAGCGCGCCGTGCCCGACGCGCCAGAGCGGGCGCCAGCGAATGCCGGCGCGCCAGCCGCCCACACGGCTCCCGGCAGTGCGTGCAGGGTCGATGGACCCTCGCCGCGTCGCCTCGGCGGTTCCCGCAACGCCGTGCTGTCCGTGGCCGGCGCAGGCTTCACCTACACGTCCGAGACCCGGAACCGCAAGACGGATGTCGTGACGTCCTCACAATCGGAGCGCGGTAATTTTGCCGGCACGACCTTCTACCTGCTCGACGAGGACGCCGATCAGATCCTCAGGCGGGCGGGCGTCGAGCCTGGGATGCTGGGCTCGCGCTTCGCGATGCTCGTGTTCACGGAAGGCTTCGGCGGGGCGGCCGACGACGCCGGCATCGACTCGATCATCGGTCTGTTCGGTCCGGAACAGCAGCGAATGATGGATTCCTGGGTCCGGGAGCCCGGGCGCGAGGCGCAGGCTGAATTCGATTGCCTGATGAAGACGATCCGGGCGCACGCCGTCGCGGAAGTGACCACCGACGAGCAGGCCCGTGGCGTGTTCCCAGCCGTGCCCGCCGGGGTCTATTACCTTTTCGGCCGGTTCCATCATCAAGGCTTGCGCGGGGCGATCTGGAACCTGAGGCGCGAGATTCCCCCCTGGCCGATCCCAGGCCACAGTCAGCATCGGCAATGCCGTCTGGGTCGGAGCGAAACGTGATTGATCTGGTCGCCAGGAGCATTGCGATGCACATAGCGAAAGTCGTGGCCGGCGCGATGGCGCTGACCCTCGTCGTCCCATCGGCGCCAGCTGCACAGCAGGCCGGCGCCCCTGCTCCGAAAGCGGCGCCTGCGACCGCGGCTGCACCGAAGGGGTTCGCAGTGGACGTCGTCGGTGTCCGGCTCGGCATGACCCGACCGCAGGCCGCAGCCGCAGTCCACGCGGCCAATCCCGGCTTCCAGGTCAACACCGAGCCGGCATTCCATTTCGATCTGCTTCCCAGCGTGGCCTTCAGTGAAATCACGAGTGCGCAGTACAGCCCCGGCGACGGTGTGCACGGGCAGGAGAGCCTGGCACTCAGATTCACCCAGCCGCCCAATCAGGCCCTGCTCTGGTACGTGCTCCGCAACAAGGAATACGCCGAGCCCGAACGGCCCACCGCAGCGAACGTGATCGCGGCACTCCGCGAGAAGTACGGGCGGGAGGGCGGGTCGCGGCCTGTGGCCAAGTGTGGAATGCGCGCTACCTGGACCGCCTGAAGCAGCCCTCAGACCCCACCTTCACCAATCCCAATGCTGCGCATTGCTGGGAGAACGTCGTCGTGCGCGCAAACATCTTTCCGGCCACGCCCGGCGTCACCGGGCCGCGGGGACTGGTCGTGCAGCTGCAGGTCATTGCCGCGGACATGAACCTCTACCGCAAGCACTACGAGGCGAGCGAGGCGCTGGTGCGGAGTGCGGAGCAGGCCGACGTCGCCAAACAGCAGGGACAGGCGCAGCAGGTGAGGCCGAAGCTATGAGCACCTCTTCGGCCGCCGCGGGGCAGGCGACTCAGTTGTACTCAATGGCTGAGTAGTTTTACTCAGTAATTGAGTAAATTTGACAATCCGCCGCTCGAGCTCGAAACTCGGGCCCGTGACCTTCATGCGCCCCATAGTGGATGAGCTCGCGACCGCCTGCCGTCGCGCGACGCCGCTCATCCTGGTCATCGTCGGCCCACGGCAGGTCGGCAAGACCACGGCGGCCCAGCAGCTCGTCGAGCGGCTGGGCTGGCCGCACGTTGCGGCGAGCGCCGATGCGCCTCTGCCTCCAGGCCCGGAGTGGATCGAGACCCAGTGGCAGCGCGCACGGATGCTCAAGCCCGCGCGTGGGCAACGCGTGCTTCTCGTGCTGGACGAGGTGCAGAAGGTCTTCGGGTGGAGCGAGGTCGTGAAACGGCTCTGGGACGAGCAGCAGCGCGAGCGCGGGGCAGTTCTGCCGGTCGTGCTCGGATCGTCGGCCCTGCTCGTCCAGCAAGGCGCGACCGAAAGCCTGGCCGGCCGGTTCTTCCTGCATCGCTGTCCGCACTGGAGCTGGCCCGAATGCCGCGCGGCCTTCGGGTGGACGCTGTCCGATTGGCTCTATTTTGGCGGCTATCCCGGAGCCGCCGGCTTCACGGACGACGAGGCGCTCTGGAAACGCTACATTGCCGATTCGCTGATCGAGACCGTGATCTCTCGCGACGTGCTCGGCCTGCAGCCCATCATGAAGCCCGTGCTGCTTCGACATCTGTTTGCGCTGGCGGCGGCCTATCCCGCCCAGATGCTGTCCTACAACAAGATGCTCGGCCAGCTCCAGGATGCGGGGAATACCACGACGCTGGCCGCCTACCTGCGGCTCCTCGAGAAGACCTTTCTCGCGTCGGGTCTCGAGCTCTTTTCAAGAGGTCAGGTCCGCAAGCGAGGCAGCAGCCCGAAGCTCGTGCTGTGGAACAACGCGCTCGTGAATGCGCTGTCACTGCGTGCGCGCCAGGAGGCGGTGGCCGATGGCGGGTGGTGGGGACGCCTGGTCGAGAACGCCGTCGGAGCACATTTGCTGAACGGCTTGCAGGGACCAGACTGGAACGTGAGCTACTGGCGTGAGGGCGACAGGGAAGTCGATTTCGTGGTGGCTCACGGCTCCCGGGTGTGGGCAATCGAGGTCAAGAGCGGCAGACCCGGAAAGCTCAGTGGAATCGAGGCGTTCCGCAATCGCTACCCAAAAGCCACTGTCTGGCTGATCGGCGCCGGTGGCATCGGGCTCGAAGAGTTCTTTGGCCGCGCGGCACGCGAGTGGTTCGGTGCCTCACGCTGAAGCCTGGCGCCACCGCTCATAAGCAGGGCGGACGGCGCCAGGCGCTGCAGCTTCAGACCAGCCCGAAGGCGAGCATCGCGCGCGCGACGCGCAGGAATCCCGCGATGTTTGCACCGATCACGTAGTTGCCTGGCTTGCCGTATTCATCCGCAACGGCGTAGCAGTCGGCGTGGATCTTGCGCATGATTTCGCGCAGGCGGTTCTCCGTGAACTCGAACGTCCAGGCATCGCGGCTCGCGTTCTGCTGCATCTCGAGCGCCGAGGTCGCGACGCCGCCGGCATTCGCGGCCTTGCCGGGCCCGAAGGCCACGCCCGCGTCGATGAACAGGTGCGTGGCTTCGGGCGTCGTCGGCATGTTGGCGCCTTCCGCAACGACGATGCAGCCGTTCCCCACGAGTGCGCGCGCAGCGCGCTCGTCGAGCTCGTTCTGGGTTGCGCACGGCAGTGCGATCTGGCACGGGATGTCCCACACGCAGCCCTGCGCGATGTACTTCGCCTTGCCGCTGCCGCGGCCGTAGCTCTCGAGCCGCCCGCGCTCGACTTCCTTGATGCGCTTGACGGCCTCGACATCGATGCCCTGCGGATCGTGCACGACGCCGTTGGAGTCCGAGCACGCGACCACCCGCACGCCGAGCGCCTGGAGCTTCTCCATCGCGTAGATCGCGACGTTGCCCGAGCCCGAGACGACCGCGGTCTTGCCCTCGAGCGTCTGGCCGCGGGCCTTCAGCATTTCCTCGACGAAGAAGATGAGCCCGTAGCCGGTGGACTCCTTGCGTACCAGCGCGCCGCCCCACTCGGGACTCTTGCCGGTGAGCACGCCCGATTCGTAGCGATTGGTAATGCGCTTGTACTGGCCGAAGAGGTAGCCGATCTCACGTGCGCCCACGCCGATGTCGCCGGCCGGCACGTCGGTATGTTCGCCGAGATGGCGGTAGAGCTCGGTCATGAAGCTCTGGCAGAAGCGCATGACCTCGCCGTCGGTCTTGCCCTTCGGGTCGAAGTCCGAGCCGCCCTTGGCACCGCCGATCGGCATGCCGGTAATCGCGTTCTTGAAGATCTGCTCGAAGGCGAGGAACTTGATCACGCCGAGGTAGACGGAAGGATGGAAGCGCAGTCCTCCCTTGTAGGGGCCGAGCGCGCTGTTGAAGCCGACCCGGAAGCCGCGGTTGATCTGGACCTCGGCATGGGTGTCCTGCCAGGGCACGCGGAAGATCACCTGACGCTCGGGTTCGCAGATGCGCTCGATGATCTTGTGGTGGGAGAACTCCGGGTGCTTGCGCAGCACGGGGCCGAGGGTCTCGGCGACCTCGCGCACCGCCTGATGGAACTCGACCTCCCCGGGGTTGCGCCGGATGACCTGGTCGATGATGGTCGCGACTCGCGCTTCGATGCTCACTGGAGTTGGCTCCTGGCTTACGGCGTCCGGAAATCGGGCGGAAAAGGGCGGCAAGATTACCGGCATGCAGGCCGGCGCGCCAGCGGATCGCGGGCGGCGCCCCCCACCGGCCTCAGGCGAAGAGTTCCCGCCGCGCGCTCTCGCAGATCGCGCCGACGGCCGGATGTTTGATGCGCCGCTCGAGCGAGATGGCGTAGAAGGTGCTCCGGGCACCCTCGGCACTCCCGACCACCCGCAGGCCACCTCTGCGGCGCAGTTGCCCGGCGAGCACCGAAGGGACAGGAAGGAGCCCGTGGCCCGCCTGCCCGAACTCCCTGAGCAGCGCGTAGTCTTCGAATTCCCCGGCGATCTGCGGGCGCAGGTCGAGGCGCTCGAACCACAGCTCGAGGCTGCGCCGGAGATCAGTGTCGGCCGTCGGCAGGAGCACCGGTGCGCCTGCCATGGAGCGTGGAAACCCCCGGCGGCGGGCGGCGGCGAGTGCCGGCGTGCCGAGCCACACGACCCCGCAGGTCCCCAGGTGATGGTTGTAGGCACGCACGCTGAGGGAAGGGGTCATCGGAGCATCCGAGAGCACGACGTCGACCTCGTGCACGGCGAGGTCCGCGAGCAGGCGCTCGAGCCCCGCCTCGCGGCACACGAGCTGCACGGGCGTATCGAGTGCGAGTGCCGGCTCGATCAGGCGCCGTGCGATTTCCTTCGGGAGCACGTCATCCACACCCACCACGAGGCGCAGCGGCCGTCCGGTCGGGCGCTGCTCGAGTGTGTCGACGAGCTCGCGCCCGAGCCCGAAGATCTCGTCGGCGTAGCGGAACACGAGCTGGCCGGCTTCGGTCGGCACGAGCCGCCGGCCGGAGCGCTCGAGCAGCGGAGTGCCGAGCCGCTGTGCGAGCTGTCGGAGCTGCGTGCTCACCGTCGGCGGCGAGAGGCGCAGCTCTTCGCAGGCACGTGTCAGGCTGCCGGCACGCACCACCGCCCAGAAGTACAGCAGGTGCTGGTAGTTGAGGCGCTTCACGGACACTCGCTTCCTTAGTTCAGACCGAAAGAAATCTGATTGTAATTCTAATGGACGGAAGTCTGTCGAGGCGGTAAAAGACCCGGGCGCGCAGCTACTTCGAGCTGTGCTTCGAGCGGAGGTCGAGTCATGCACAGGCAGGCGATTCTGGTGACGGAGGCCGACATGGTCCGTCTGCACGGACTGCTCGCGGCGCAGGAACGCGGCGGCGAGCGCGATCAGGAGCACCTCCAGGCTCTGCGCGCGGAGCTTGCGTCTGCAGCCGTCGTCGAGTCGGACGAGGTGCCTGCGGATGTCGTGACCATGCATTCGCGGGTGGGTGTGTGCGACCTCGAGCGCGACACGCACACGTCCTACACGCTCGTGCCACCGACAGAGGCCGATGCTCTCGCCGGCCGGCTCTCGGTGCTGGCGCCGCTCGGCACGGCGCTCCTCGGGCGACGCGCGGGCGAAGAGATCGTCGTTCGCTCGCCTGCAGGCGAGCGACGGCTGCGTCTCGAGGGCATCCTCTATCAGCCGGAGGCGGCGCGCCGTCTGCAGCATGCACAACCCGCACGTGGGGCGATCGCCGTCGCCGACACCGGGTCGTAACGGCTGTGGTCGCCCCGGCGTTCAGCATCGCGGCGGCCGGGGAGATCCACTCGCAACTGCCGCTCGAGCGCCTCTGCTCCTCGCAGGCCACGGTCTTTCAGCTCGGCTTTGCCCGCCAGGCCCTGGCGCGGCTCGCCGATCGGGGTGGCCTGGCCTGCGAGCCCACGAGTGCGGGACTCCTCATTCGCAGCGAGACGGAGGCTGCGCTCGAGCAGCCGGTCGATCTGCTGCGCGAGATCTACGGGGAGGACCTGCACGTCGGGCCGCTGACGATCCGCTGTCGTGAAACGGCCCAGGGCCTGACTGAGCCGCACATGGGTGTGCAGGTGCGCTGCCAGCCGGCGGACCTCCAGCGTGTACGAGGAGATCTCGAACGGCGCGGTGCCCGGATCGTCGAAGCGCACGCCGAAGCCGCCATCGGTGTCGTGCGCGCGACGGCACCGCTCGCGCGCCTCGTTGGCTATGCCGGGGAACTTGCGGCGCTGACCGGTGACCGCGCTTATCCGGTCATGTGGCTCAGCCATTACGAGTCCGCGTCTCCGGCCGGCCCGCCGGGCGGTGCGGCCGCCTGAAGTGCCTGGGCACGGTCGTCGATGACACTGAGCTCGGGAATCGTCTCCGCGGCGGCCGAGGCGTCGAGGTCGCGCAGGCGCCTGGCAGTCACGAATACGCGCGACTCGAGCGAGCGGGTCGCCCTGTTGTAGCCCTCGACTGCCCCGGCGAGACTCCGGCGCAGCCCTTCCCAGTGCTCGCCGAGCGTACCCAGGCGCGCATACAGCTCCCTGCCCAGGTCGCTGATGCGTTGTGCGCTTTCTGCGATCTGCTCCTGTCGCCAGCCGTAGGCGATCGCCCTCAGCAGCGCAATGAGCGTGGTGGGCGTCGCCACGACCACATTCAGCAGGGCGCCATCCTCGATCAGTGACGCGTCCTTCTCGAGGGCCGCGGTGAAGAACGTTTCACCCGGAATGAACAGCACGACCAGCTCCGGAGCGGGCTGCACGTAATCCTGGTAATTCTTCTTCGCGAGCGAGACGATCTTCTCGCGCACCTGGCGGGCGTGATCGAGCAGGCGTGCATTGCGTGTCTCATCGTCGGACGCCTCGAGCGCATCGAGATAGGCGCTCAGCGGAGCCTTTGCATCGACGACGATGCTGCGCCCGGCCGGCAACCTGACGATGAGGTCGGGGCGCACCCGTGCGTCGTCGCGGCCGAGCGATGCCTGCTCGACGAAGTCGCAGTGCTCGAGCATGCCGGCGAGCTCGACCACGCGGCGCAGCTGCATCTCACCCCAGCGGCCGCGCACGTTCGGCTGGCGCAGCGCCTTTACCAGATTGCCCGTGGCGAGGTGCAGGTTCTGGTGGATCTGGCGCAGCGTCACGAGCTCGGCGTGCAGCCCGCCGTAGGCTTCGCCGCGGGCTTTCTCCAGCTCGCGCAGCTCGACCGTTACCGTGGCGAGGGCTTCCTTCAGCGGCGCGATCGTCTGGCCGATCGAACCCTGTCTCGTCTCGAGGTCGGCGCGCGCCGCCGACTGGTACTGCGCGAGATGCGTCTGCGCGAGCTCGAGGAACTGCCGGCTGTTTGCCTGCAAGGCATCCAGTGAAAGACTCCTGAAAGTCTCGGCCAGGCGCTCGCGGGCGGCCGCCTGCTCGGCGAGCTTCTCGCTCCAGTTCCGGCGTTCGGCCTCCAGCGTGGCCTGGAGGCGTGCGACTTCGGCGCTGCGGCGCACGTACAGCACGATCGCGACCCCGGCTGCGCCGAGCGCCGCGAGCAAGGCAATGAGCAGAGGCCATCCAGGCATCGAACCCTCCAGCCGGTCAGCGGGGGCATGCCGCCCCGATTGACCGATACTCGGTACCCGGTGCTATTCTGCACGCGTCGCGCAATGCCGGGGCTCTGGGCCCCTATTTCCCAGTTGTGAATGCTCGAGACCGGGACCGTTGTGGGCAGTTTCGCCTGCAGCGGAGATGACTGTGTCCGGGTGTCCCGCGGGACGCCTGGTGCTTTACTTTGTGGAGACGCTGAGAATGGATCGCAGGAACCGCAGGATCTTTCATGGCGCTGGCCGCGGCGTACCTCTGCTGGGCCCGCCACCCAGGCAGGGCCTGTACGACCCGGCATTCGAGCGCGATGCCTGCGGCGTCGGCTTCGTCGTGGACATCAAGGGTCGCAAGTCGCATGCGATCCTCGCGCAGGCCATCCAGGTGCTGCGCAACCTCGATCATCGTGGTGCCTGCGGTTGCGAGGTCAACACCGGAGACGGTGCGGGTGTCCTCATGCAGATGCCCCACGCTTTCCTGAAGGAAGCCTGCCGGAAGAGCTCCATTCTCCTTCCCGAGCCCGGCCACTATGGCTGCGGCCTGGTGTTCCTGCCGCGCAATCCGACGATGCGTCGCAGACTCGAGGAGCGCTTCGACCGGATCGTGCAGTCGGAGGGCCAGCAGCTCATCGGTTGGCGTACGGTGCCGACGAACAGCGCGCCCCTCGGCGACACGGCCAAGGCGAGTGAACCCTTCATCCGCCAGGTGTTCATCGCGCGCAACCCCGAACTTGCCGACGACATGGCCTTCGAGCGGCGCTTGTACGTGATCCGCAAGCGCGCCTACAGCGAAATCCGGACCTCGACGCTGGATGGCCACGAATACTGGTACATACCAAGCCTCTCGCACAAGACGCTCGTCTACAAGGGCATGCTGCTCACCGCACAGCTGCCGCAGTACTTCCCTGATCTCGAGAATCCGGAGATGGAGACGGCGCTCGCACTCGTGCACTCGCGCTTCTCGACGAACACTTTCCCGAGCTGGGACCGCGCGCACCCTTATCGCTACCTTGCGCACAACGGCGAGATCAACACGCTGCGCGGCAACATCAACTGGATGCGGGCACGCGAGGCGCTGTTCGAATCAGAGGTTTTCGGCGAGGACATCCGCAAGATCCTGCCGATCGTGAATCCGAACGGCTCGGATTCTGCGATGTTCGACAACACGCTGGAGCTGCTGGTCCTCGCGGGCCGCTCTCTCCCGCATGCCGTGATGATGATGATCCCGGAGCCCTGGTCGAAGCACGAGAGCATGGATGACGAGCGTCGCGCCTTCTACCAGTATCACACGAGCCTGATGGAGCCCTGGGACGGGCCGGCCTCGATCGCATTTACAGACGGCGTGCAGGTGGGCGCCGTGCTCGATCGCAACGGGCTGAGGCCGTCGCGCTACTACATCACGAAGGACGATCTCGTCATCATGGCTTCCGAGGCAGGGGTCCTGGACATTCCGGCGGAGCGCATCCTGCGCAAGGGGCGGCTGCAGCCCGGGCGCATGTTCCTCGTGGACACCGCGCAGGGCCGTATCGTCGACGACGAGGAGATCAAGCGCGCCGTCGCGACCGAGCGCCCGTATCGCCAGTGGCTCGATGAGCACCTCGTGCACCTGAAGAACCTGCCTGCGGCACCCGAGGTCCCGCCGCCGGATCACGACACGCTGCTCCAGCGCCGGATCGCTTTCGGCTACACCTTCGAGGACGAGCGTCTCCTCATCGATCCCATGGCACGCTCGGGCGTCGAGGCGGTGGGTTCGATGGGCAATGATACGCCGCTCGCGGTGCTGTCGACGAAGCCGCGACTCCTGTACGACTACTTCAAGCAGCTCTTCGCACAGGTGACCAATCCACCGATCGACTGCATCCGCGAGGAGATCATCACTTCGTCCGAGGTCTGGCTCGGCTCGGAGGGCAATCTCCTCAAGCCGCGACCCGCTGCCTGCCGGCGTCTCGAGCTCTCCGGGCCGGTGCTCTCGAACGAAGACTTCGCGAAGCTCCGCCGCCTCGAGGGTCTGCCGGGTCTCAAGACGGGGCTGCTGCCGGCGCTCTTCCGGGTGACCCGTGGCGACCGGGGTCTCGTGAAGTCCATCGAGGAGCTTTGCCTCATGGCGCGGCGCATGATCGAGGAGGAAGAGGTCAATATCCTGATCCTCTCCGACCGCGGCGTGAACCGGGAGTTTGCACCGATCCCGGCACTGCTTGCCGTCTCGGCGCTGCACCACTACCTGATCCGCGAGGGACTGCGCCTCAAGGTGAGCCTGGTACTGGAGACCGGCGAGGCACGCGAGGTGCATCACTTCTCGCTTCTCGTCGGCTACGGCGCGAGCGCCGTGAATCCCTACCTCGCCTTCGAGTCGATCGACGGCATGATCCGTGAGGAGCGCCTGACCGGTGTCGATCACAGGACCGCGTGCAGCAACTTCGTCAAGGCGGCCACCAAGGGTGTCGTCAAGGTCATGTCCAAGATGGGCATTTCCGCCGTGCAGAGCTACCACGGAGCGCAGGTCTTCGAGGCGGTCGGGCTGCGGCAGGATGTGATCGACGAATACTTCACGGGCACGGTCTCGCGCATCGGCGGCGTCGCCATCGATGTGATCGCCCGCGAGGTACTGATGCGCCATCATGCCGCCTTCCCCGAGCGCGAAGTCGACGGCCGCACGCTGCCGACGGGCGGACTCTACCAGTGGCGCACCGACGGCGAGCTGCATCTCTTCAACCCCGGCACCATTCATCGGCTGCAGAAGGCGGTGCGCACGGGGAGCTACGAGACGTACAAGTCCTACGCCGGGCTCATCGACGACCAGGCAGAGAATGCCTACACGCTCCGGGGGCTGCTGGAATTCAAGCCATCCGAGGCCGTGCCTCTCGAGGAAGTCGAATCCGTCGAGAGCATCATGTGCCGCTTCAAGACCGGCGCCATGTCCTACGGCTCGATCAGCAAGGAAGCCCACGAGACGCTCGCCATCGCGATGAACCGCATCGGCGGCAAGAGCAACACCGGCGAAGGAGGCGAGGATCCCGAGCGCTACAGGGCGCTTCCGAACGGCGATTCCCTGAACTCGGCTATCAAGCAGGTCGCCTCGGGTCGTTTCGGCGTGACGAGCGAATATCTCGTGAACGCGCGTGAGCTGCAGATCAAGATGGCCCAGGGAGCCAAGCCGGGCGAGGGCGGCCAGCTCCCGGGCTCCAAGGTCTATCCGTGGATCGCCAGGACGCGGCATACGACCGCGGGCGTCGGGCTGATCTCGCCACCCCCGCATCACGACATCTATTCCATCGAGGACCTCGCGGAGCTCATCCACGATCTCAAGAACGCCAACCGCGAGGCGCGCATCAGCGTGAAGCTGGTCGCCGAGGTGGGTGTCGGCACGATCGCGGCGGGTGTTGCCAAAGCCCATGCGGACGTCGTCCTGATTTCCGGCTATGACGGTGGCACGGGCGCTTCGCCCCAGACCTCCATCGCGCACGCCGGCCTGCCGTGGGAACTCGGCCTGGCCGAGGCGCACCAGACGCTGGTGCTCAACGACCTGCGCAGCCGCATCGCGGTCGAGACCGATGGCCAGCTGAAGACCGGACGTGACGTGGTGATCGCCACTCTCCTCGGTGCCGAAGAGTTCGGTTTTGCCACGGCACCACTCGTGGCGATGGGCTGCATCATGATGCGCGTCTGCCATCTCAATACCTGCCCCACGGGTATCGCCACCCAGGATCCCCGGCTGCGCGAGAAGTTCGTCGGCACACCCGGCCACGTGGTGAACTTCATGCGCTTCGTGGCACAGGATGTGCGTGAGTGGATGGCGAAGCTCGGCTTCCGCACGATCAACGAGATGATCGGCAGGGTCGACCGGCTCGAGCCGCGGCGCGCGATCGATCACTGGAAGGCGCGGGGCTTCGACTTCAGCAATCTCCTCTACCAGCCGGACGTCGGACCGGAGGTCGGCCGCTACAAGCAGATGGAGCAGGACCACGGACTGGACGACTCCCTCGACGTTACGACACTCCTGGAAATCTGCCGCCCCGCGATCGAGCGCGGGGACAAGGTGAGCGCTGAGGTTTCCGTCCGCAACGTGCATCGCGTCGTCGGTACCATCACGGGTTCCGAGATCACGCGCCGGTGGGGCGCAGCCGGACTGCCCGACGACACGGTGCGCATACGCTTCCGGGGTTCGGCGGGCCAGAGCTTCGGCGCCTTCCTGCCACGAGGCATGAGCTTCCGGCTCGAAGGTGACGCCAACGACTACATCGGCAAGGGTCTCTCGGGCGGTAAGCTCGTCATAGTGCCACCCGCAGGCTCCACCTTCGTTCCCGAGGAGAACATCATCGTCGGCAATGTCGCGCTCTACGGCGCGACCAGTGGCGAGGTCTATATCCGTGGCATGGCCGGGGAACGCTTCGCCGTGCGCAACAGTGGTGTGGATGCGGTGGTGGAAGCGATCGGCGACCACGGGTGCGAGTACATGACGGGCGGCCGGGTGGTCGTGCTGGGATCCACGGGCCGCAATTTCGGCGCCGGCATGTCGGGGGGAATCGCCTACGTGTTCGATGAGCAGGGTGGTTTCCCCGCGCAGGTCAATCGACAGATGGTGAATCTCGAGGCGCTCGAGGATCCCGGGGATATCGAGGCCGTGCGCGCCATGATTGCGCGGCATCAGGAATACACGGGCAGCACACGCGCGCGCGCCGTGCTCGAGAACTGGTCCGCTGCCGGCAAGCGCTTCGTGAAAGTCATTCCGAAGGACTACCAGCGCGTGCTGGCGAGCATACGCCGCGCACACGACCAGGGCATGACGGGTGACGAGGCCGTGATGGCGGCCTTCGAGGAAAACGCGCGTGACCTCGCGCGCGTCGGCGGCAACTGATCCGGACGGCATCGACATGGGCAAGCCAACGGGTTTTCTCGAGTATCTGCGCGAACTGCCGGTCGATCGCACGCCCCAGGAACGCGTGCGCGACTGGGACGAGTTTCACCATCACATGGACGAGAAGCACCTGCGCCAGCAGGCTGCGCGCTGCATGGACTGCGGCGTGCCTTTCTGTCATACGGGCGTGCAGATGAGTGGCGGGGCCTCCGGCTGCCCGGTGAACAACCTGATTCCGGAGTGGAACGATCTCGTCTACCGGGGCCTGTGGCGAGAGGCCCTCGAGCGTCTGCACCGCACGAACAACTTCCCGGATTTCACCGGGCGCGTCTGTCCCGCGCCCTGCGAGGGATCCTGCGTGCTCGGCATCGACGGCGCGCCGGTCATCATCAAGACGCTCGAGGCGGCGATCATCGAGCGTGGCTGGGATGAAGGCTGGGTGATCCCGAACCCGCCAAAGGTGCGCACCGGCAAGCGCGTTGCGGTCGTGGGCTCTGGCCCTGCCGGGCTTGCCGCGGCCGCACAGCTCAACCGTGCCGGCCATGCGGTCACCGTGCTCGAGCGTGACGACCGGCCGGGCGGGCTCCTCATGTACGGCATCCCGAACATGAAACTCGACAAGCGTGCGGTCGTCCTGCGGCGCATCGAGCTCCTGGAACGCGAGGGCATCAAGTTCGTCTGCAATGCCCATGTGGGCGAGAACGTCGAAGCGCAGCTCCTGCGTCGGGACTTCGACGCCGTGGTGATCTGTACGGGGGCCACCGTGCCGCGGGACCTGGCGGTCGAGGGACGCGGCCTGAACGGCGTGCACTTCGCGATGGATTACCTCAGGACGAGCACGCAGGCGCTGCTCGGAGGTAATCCGGATGCTGCACCGCTGCACGCGCGCGACAGGGACGTCGTGGTCATCGGCGGCGGTGACACGGGCACCGACTGCGCCGGTACGGCGATCCGCCAGGGCTGCCGCAGTCTCGTGCAGCTCGAAATCCTGCCGCGACCGCCCGGGGAGCGCGCGGATGACAACCCCTGGCCCGAGTGGCCGCGGATCTATCGCATGGACTACGCGCAGGAAGAGGCGGCGGCGCGCTTCGGGCGCGATCCCCGCGATTATCTCGTGACGGTGAAGGCGCTGACAGGCGATGCACAGGGACGAGTGAGCGGGCTCGTGACCGTGGGCATCGAGTGGCGGCAAAACGATCGCGGCCAACTCGTACCGGTGGAGCTGCCCGGGACCGGGCGCACGCTGCCCGCGCAGCTCGTGTTCCTTGCGATGGGCTTTCTCGGGCCGGAGGCCGCGGTGCTGCGTGATCTCGGCGTCGAATGCGACGCGCGCTCAAACGTCCGGGCCGAGCACGGACGCTTTGCCACCAGCGTCAGGGGCGTTTTCGCCGCCGGAGACTGTCGTCGTGGCCAGAGCCTCGTCGTCTGGGCGATCAACGAGGGCCGCGGCGCCGCGCGCGAATGCGACCGCTTTCTCATGGGCAGCACGGATCTGCCCTGAGGCGCTCCGCACTTACGCACGCTCAAGCGCCTGCCCGAGGTCGGCGTCCGCTGCTGTCAGGAGCCACCGCGATCCAGCGGGCTCTTCACGTCTGCGTGGCCGAGCAGCTCCTGCACCGTGCGGATGTCGTAGCCATCTTCCAGCAGGTGGGTGGCGAAGCAGTGTGGCGGCTCCGGCGGAATCGACTCCCGGCCCCTCGGCGCATACATCGCCGCGAAGGTCGCGTCCATCTCGCGCAGGGCCGCGTTCACGATCTCGCGGATCGGTCGCCGGGGGGTGCCTGTAGCACGAACGCCTCCGGCGTCACGTAGCTGAACAACCGCTCCTGCGTCACGTCGGCGCCGCGCATCGTGTTCCAGCCCTTCTGTGCCCCGCAAATGCCTCGCTCATTATGAGCGATGTGCCGCATCGCCATGCGCCTCGAATTTCAACGAACTGTTAGACTCCACCGACATATCAGCGAACCTTCATGCGCAAGCTGGCCCCACTAATATTCGTCGTCGCGGCCGTCTGGGCCTGGGACAAGTTCCGTCAGCGCGCGGTGCCAGTGGAGGCAGATGCGCCCGTTGCGTCAGCGTCTCTGGACAGCAACGAGACGGGACGCTCCGACAGCTTCTCTTGCGACGGGCGGCAGTACTGCTCGCAGATGAGGTCTTGCGCCGAAGCCACCTATTTTCTCGAGCACTGTCCGAACGTCAAAATGGACGGAGACCACGACGGGGTGCCGTGTGAGCAGCAGTGGTGCGGTTCTAGGTAAAGCGGGGTCTAACTACGCGTTCGAGCGGATGGTGATGTAGCGTCGCAACCATTGACGTGCTCGCGCCGCCGCTCAACGCGGGCGTTAGCGGTACAGGGGAAGTCCAGCGTACGCGCCAACTATATGCTTATCGACTATGAGAACGCCAAACCGCTGCGCGGCTTGGTCCCCTTCGCACTCCGGCGGCAGAGCTTAGGCGTTAGACGGCCCCGCAGGTGCATCGATTGGAGATCTTGATGGCGATACCCGACTACCAAACGATCATGCTCCCACTTCTTCGTTTTCTGGAAGATGAGAAGGAGCGCAACATCGGCGAGGTCGTCGATTCGCTGGCGGAGACGTTCAATCTCTCGACGGAGGAACGTCAGCAACTGCTCGGGAGCGGCCAGCAGACTGTTATTCGGAACCGCGCCGGTTGGGCTCGCACCTACCTGAAGAAGGCTGGACTGATTGCCTCGACTCGTCGTGGGTTCTTCCGGATCACCGAGCGCGGCCAGAAGGTTCTCGCCTCAAAGCCTGAGCGGATCGACGTGAAGTACTTGGAGCGATTCCCGGAGTTCATTGCCTTCCGGGAGCTGCGGCATGAGCGTCCGGACAAGCCGGCGGCGACGGTTGGCAATTCCAGTGACGCAACTCCGGAGGAGGCACTTGACTTAGCCTACCAACGCCTCCGACTGGACCTCGAGGCCGAACTCCTGGATCGAGTGAAGTCCGCTTCTCCGTCGTTCTTTGAGCGCCTGGTCGTCGAACTGCTCGTTCGAATGGGGTACGGAGGCACACTTCGAGATGCCGGACAGGCGGTGGGCAAGAGCGGTGACGGGGAATCGACGGCATCATCAAGGAGGATCGTCTTGGCCTCGACTTGATCTACATCCAAGCGAAGCGCTGGGATGGCACCGTGGGGCGGCCCGAGATTCAAAAGTTTGCGGGCGCGCTTCAAGGGCATCGTGCACGCAAGGGCGTATTCATAACGACCTCGTCGTTTTCCGGAGATGCTTTGGAGTTCACTTCGCGTATCGAAAGCAAGATCGTACTCATAGACGGGGCAGCACTCGCCAAGCACATGATCGACCACAACGTTGGGGTGTCCGTTTCGCGGTCGTACGAGGTTAAGAAGATTGATTCCGATTACTTCAGCGAGGAGTGAGCAAGAGCCGTCCAATAACAGCATGCAGCGGGCGGCGCTGCGAACCCTCGCCGACAATCAACCCGCCCGGCTCTCCGCGGTGATGAACCGGGGACGAGTCGAACCGAATCAATACTTGCGGGCCCGCACACCACGGGTGGGATACGATCCGGTGACGAGTGCCACATGAGGGACGCGCGCTGGGAGCATTTTCCGCACGAGGCCGACATGGGTGTGCGCGGCGTCGGTGCCACCATCGAGCAGGCGTTCGAGCAGGCGGCGCTGGCCATGATTGCCGTGATCACAGATCCGGAGAAAATCGCTGCCAGCGAAGCCGCCGAGATCGCCTGTCGGGCGCCGGATGACGAGCTGTTGTTCGTCGATTGGCTAAATGCCCTGATCTATGAAATGGCCATACGTAAACTGCTGTTCGGCCGTTTTGAGGTTCACATCGACGCGCACTGCTTGACCGCGCGTGCTTGGGGCGAGCCACTGAATCCGGAAAAGCACCAGCCGGCGGTAGAGATCAAGGGCGCCACCTACACGGCGTTGAGAGTGGCGCGGGACCCGATCGGCGAATGGGTGGCGCAATGCGTGGTGGATGTGTAAGGCCGCAGGACGTGAATCGTAAGCCGTGAATCGCAGTGGCTGCCGGCCCGGCACGCGTTTCACGAGCCACGCCTGACGACTCGCAGGTTCCATATGGACATCTCGCTCTTCAGTCGCCACACCGAATATGAATGGGAAATCGCTCCCCACGGCACCATGCGCGTGCCGGCGATCATCTACGCCGATGAGACGCTCATCCACGGAATGGACCACAAGGTCTACGAGCAGCTCTGCAACGTCGCCACGCTGCCGGGTATCGTCAAGGCGTCCTGCGCCATGCCCGACGCACATTGGGGTTATGGCTTCCCGATCGGCGGCGTGGCCGCGTTCGATGCCGACGAGGGTGGCGTCGTGTCCGCAGGCGGCGTCGGTTTCGACATCTCCTGCGGCGTGCGCTGCCTGCATACCGGTCTGACGGTCGAGGACGTGATGCCAGTGCAGAAGGCGCTGGCCGACACCTTGTACAAGGAGATTCCCGCCGGCCTTGGCAGCACCGGCGCCATCCGCCTGGATCGCGAGGAAATGGATGCGATGCTGGCCGGGGGCGCGCACTGGGCGGTGGAACAGGGCTGGGGCACGGCCGCCGACCTCGAGCGCATCGAGGAGCACGGCCGGATGCGCGGCGCCCATCCGGATTGTGTATCGGAGCATGCCAAGACACGCCAGCGCGACGAGATGGGCACGCTCGGCTCCGGCAACCATTATCTGGAGGTGCAGAAGGTAGCAGCGGTTTACGACGCTGCCGCAGCCGAGGTCTTCGGTCTGCGCGAGAATTCCGTGGTCGTCAGCATGCACTGCGGCTCGCGCGGCCTCGGTCACCAGATCGGTACCGAGTTCCTGAAGAAAATGGTCGTCGCCGCCGTGCACCACGGCATCGCCCTGCCCGATCGCGAACTCGCGTGCGCGCCGGTGAACTCAGAAATCGGCGAGGCCTATCTCGGCGCGATGCGCGCCGGGATCAATTGTGCGCTCGCCAACCGTCAGATCCTCACGCACCTGACACGCGCGGCCTTCGCCAAGGTGCTGCCGCGCGCGCACCTGCCGCTGCTGTACGACGTGTCGCACAACACCTGCAAGGTTGAGCGACACGTGGTCGACGACCGATCGCGCGAGCTGTACGTGCATCGCAAAGGGGCGACGCGCGCCTTCGGGCCGGGGCACCCCGACATTCCCCCGGCGTTGCGCGCCGTGGGACAGCCAGTGCTGATCGGCGGTTCCATGGGGACCAGCTCGTACATCCTCGCCGGCACGGCGGCTGGCGAAACGCTGGCGTTCAGCTCCGCCTGTCACGGCGCCGGGCGCGCCATGAGCCGGCATCAGGCCTTCCGGCGCTGGAAAGGGCGGCAGGTGATCGATGAACTTGCCGCGCGCGGCATTCTCATCCGCAGCCCATCGTCGCGCGGCGTCGCCGAGGAGGCCCCGGGCGCGTATAAAGACGTGTCTGCCGTGGTCGACGCCGCCGACGCCGCGGGCCTCGCGCGCAAAGTGGCGCGCGTCGAGCCATTGATTTGCATAAAGGGATAAGAACGCCGAGGCGAGCGGCATATCTGGGTGCCCCGGCGAACTCCACGGGAATCTGATGCCGGTCGAGTGCAAACGGACGGTCGTATTCGCCACCAATCCGAGGCTATACAGCGATTACCGGGCACGTCGCTAGGCCGTCATGATGTCACCTGCGCGGTTATCGACGGTTACGATGGTGTCGTAAAATTCGACCGACGGGGTTGCCCCCATACTCTGCTTGAAAGTCTCGAGAAACTGATCGTTAAAAAAGGCCGCGGCATTCTCCCTGGAATCCCAAAGGTAAACAGACAGTCCCTCACTGCTTTCGGTATCAAAGCAAAATTGCTTGCTGTAAAGGTGAGGCATGGACTTGAAAATATTCTCGGCCCCTACTCGCAGCATCGCGGAAATCTCCGCGCGGGTATAACGCTTCGGCGTCTTGTATTTTACGATGACCGTAACCATGGGCACGTTCCTTTCTTTCGTGATCTCTGCATTCAATCATAAACCTTGAACCGAAAATCTCCGCCGACTGAGCCTCGCCTGCTCATCCGCGCAGAGGCTCCCAGCGGGTGCCCCGCCAGCTGACGGAACGGAGTCGTTGAGCCGAGATCAACGGGAAGCGGCCGATTCCTGCTTTCGACCGCTCTCTTGGGGGAGCTTTGGGAGCAACGCTGGCGCACTACCAATCGGCGCTGCGTGCCGATTTGCGCAATGTTCGTCGAGGATCATGTCGGCCGCACGCATCGCAACGGCTATGGTCAGGGCGTTCGTGACACCTGCAAGCATCGCCGGATAAATCGAGCAGTCGACCACTCGAACTCCATCGACTCCACGAACGCGGGTATTTCCATCGACAACGGAATCTACGTCATCACTGCCCATGGCGCATGTTCCGGTAGCATGAAACCCCGGTACGCCATTTGCCCGGTAGTAGTCGACGATCTCTTCGTCCGTCTGTGCCGCGGAGGACGATGGCATCTCCCTCACCAAGGCCGATGCCAGTGGTGGCTGCGCGGCTATCTCACGGATACGGCGCACCGCCACAACGCTCTTGTGCCGATCCCGGTCGTCACTGAGGTAGCTCGGCTTGATCAGCGGGGCGACGTCCGGATCGGACGAACGGATCAGGACTTGCCCGGTATCTTGCGGAAACATCGGATAGCCAACAATGCTGACTCCCGGAACCGCGCTGAAGCCATTTCCTTCGCGAGAATAGGGTGCAAACATCAATTGAATGTCTGGTTCATTCAGCCGCTTGTCAGAGCATATGAAGGCGGCAGCATGACATGGGGCTTGGGCCATTGGACCCCGTCCGGTGAGGTAGTAGCGGAACACATTCCAAAACAAAGGAAGGCCAGAGTATTGGCGGTTTTCCGTATCAGCCCAGGAGCGGACTTCGAAATTTATGCCCAAGAGGAAGTGCTCGCGAAGGTTGCCACCGACACCGGAATTGGCATGGACAATGGGGATGCCCAATTCTTCCAGCAGCGGAGCGGGCCCGATCCCGGATCGCTGCAGGATTTGTGGTGATTCCAAGGTACCAGCGCAGAGTATGATTTCACGCTGCGCCGTGTAGGTAATTATCCGGCCTTTGCGACGGCAGATGACCGAGGTCGCGCGTTTCCCCTGGAAGACGAGCCTGTCGACCCGAGTGTCCGTTTCAATACGCATGTTGGCTCGTCGATGGTAGGGCTTCAGGAACGCAGCGGCCGCACTACGACGCTTGCCCGTCTGATCGATATTGAAATGCAAATATCCGACGCCCCTTTGTCCGATATCGGCCATCCGGTCATGGCGTGGCAATCCGGTCGCACAGCACGATTCGATGAAAGACTGTGTGATGTCGTGCTGGTGCGCGTGAGTAGTGATCGGCATGATGCCATCGCGAGAACCAGCGCCATCCAGCGCATCGAAATACGACGCCATACGAGGCCAGCTCCACTCGGCACCGCCTGCTCTGGCAAGAGCCGAGAAACCGCCCGGCTGTGGCCGGATCCACAACATGCCGTTGACAGAGCTCGAGCCGCCGAGCGTTTTGCCCCGTAGCCAGACTTCATTGGCCGGTTCATCGGCGGCGCGTGTTGCAGAGTACCTGCTCACATAAATGTTGCCCGCCAGGACAGCGCCGAACCCTTTGGGCATCGTCAGCAAGGCGCTGGAATCCCTCCTGCCCTGCTCAAGAAGAAGCACGGAATGGCGGCCGCTTTCACTGAGCTTGCTTGCCAATACGCTGCCCGCGGAGCCGGCTCCTACGACAATGAAATCGAACACAGACGCATCGGAGCTGCTCATGAGAACCACCTGGATGATCTTCTGGTCCAACCCAAATGCAGGCGCGCTGGCAGCCATCTGGTGGACCAAGACGGATGGGGCAGCCTGTCGATAGTCGTGCGGAAATGCACGAGCTCGTTCAGCGCGCGCTCGCGCAGATCGTCGAGCGCCTCGTCGCTGATCGATATGATGAACGGTTCAGTGTCTTCCATCGCCGCACCTGTCATTGCCGGCATGGCGCACAGTTCTCATGATGCCGGTTCCGCAGCAGCGCCTGCTCGGGCGCATCGTATGCGGGATCGGCGTTGACAGCTTACGCTCATCTGGATCTCGGGTGCGCGTGGCTTGCCCTGATCGCCGCCAGGATTCCCGCGAGGATGCGCTCCGGCGCGGGCGGGCAGCCCGGCACGACGATATCCACCGGGATCACGCTCGCGAGGCGACCGCGGGTCGCGTAGGTCTCGCCAAAGATGCCGCCGGTGGCGGCGCAGTCGCCGGTTGCGAGCACGAGTTTCGGGTCCGGCATGGCGTCCCAGGTGCGGCGCAGCGCCACGTCCATGTTCCTCGCGACCGGTCCTGTGACAAGCAGCAAATCGGCATGACGGGGGCTGGCGACGAAGCGGATGCCCAGACCCTCGAGGTTGTAGACAGGATTGTTCAGTGCCTGGATCTCGAGTTCGCAGCCATTGCAGGAACCGCTGTCGACCACGCGGATGCACAGCGCGCGACCGAGGATCTCGCGAATGTCCGCCTGCAGCGCCTCGCGCAGGCGCAGGCTGCCATCGCCCGTTGGCGGCGGCTGCGTGACGATGCCCGTGCGGGCGATCTGGCGCAGGGTCTTCCACATCAGAGGTCGTGTCCGCTGTAGGCGAGGTTGAAGGACTTGTTGATGAGCGGGAAATCCGGAACGATGTTGCCGATGATGGCGTGCTCGAGCACCGGCCAGTTCTGCCAGGACGGATCATGCGGATGGCAGCGGCGGATGCTGCCGGAGGCGCCCGCCTCGAGCGCGATCATCACGGGGCCGCGCCAGCCCTCGATGAGTCCGATGCCGAGCGCGCCCTCGGGCGGCGTCGGGAGACCGGCGGCGAGATGCGTGCCTCCCGGGAGGTCCCTCACGATGCGCCCGATCAGGCGACAGGACTCGAAGAGCTCGTCGAAGCGTACGGCGACGCGAGCGGCGACGTCGCCCTCCGTGGCACCGGCCTTTCCGGGCGCGAGCTCGTCGTAGGGCGCCCAGGGCGCATCGCTGCGCAGATCGTGCGCCTGGCCGCTCGCGCGGCCCACGAGCCCGGTGAGCCCGAGGCGTGCGGCGAGCGCAGGAGTCACCATGCCGGCGCCGGCGAAGCGATCCCTCAGGCCGGCGTGCTCGTCATAAATTCCCCTCAGGACCCGGGTCTGCTGTGCGAGGTGACCGGCGCAGTCGGAGAGCGCGCGGGCGCCTTCCGGCGCGAGATCGGCCCGTGTCCCGCCGGGCACCACGAAGTCCAAGAGATAGCGCTGCCCGAATGCGGCGTGGGTCGCGCGCAGGAGCTGTTCCTTCAGCAGCGAGAACTGCGAAAGCCCGAAGGCGAACCCGGCGTCGTTGCCCAGCGCGCCGAGATCGCCAAGGTGGTTCGCGGCGCGCTCGAGCTCGAGGGCGAGCGCGCGCAGCCACGCAGCGCGTGCCGGGATCGGGGTGCCCGCGAGGCCTTCGAGCGCCTGGCAGTAAGCCCATGCGTAAGTGACCGTGGAATCCCCGCAGAGCCGTGCTGCGAGGCGGTGGCCTTCGAGGATCGGCAGCTCCGTGAAGCGTCGTTCCACGCCCTTGTGTGCATAGCCGAGGCGCTCCTCAAGCTTCAGCACTTTCTCGCCCACGACCGAGAAGCGGAAGTGCCCGGGCTCGATGATCCCGGCATGCACCGGTCCCACTGCGATCTCGTGCACTCCTTCACCTTCGACGCGCACGAAGGCGTAGTCGTCCGGTCGCGGCTCTTCCGCCGCCGTGGGCGCTGTCTCATGGATCAGCGGGTGAAAATCCGCCGGCCATGCGGCGTGGCGCAGCCAGGGGCGCACATCCGGATCCGATGAGCGCCAGCCCGAGACATCGAACAGCGCGCGCTGCATCCGCGAAGCGTGCGGGAAGACCTCCTCGATGCCCGGGTACTCATCGTGCGCGAGATCGTCCGGCATCGTGAGAACGAGCAGGCCCGGCGGCAGGACGAAGGCGGCGTAGAGTGTGCGCGGCGCCGGACGTCCGGTGGCTGCGGGACCGCTCGCCCAGAGCGCCATGAGTCGCCCGCCGGCCGCCGCGATCTCCTGCGCGCGCGCACGCCAGTTCTCGCGCGCCACCACGATCTGCTTCGTGCCCGGTGAGCCCGCGAGCGGCGCAGCCGCAGCGGACCAGCGTCTCAAGGGCATCTCACTGCCCTCCGATGAGGTGCGCCGCCGCCCGGTACCACTCGGCGAGCCAGGGCGGGATGAAGAGCCCGAGCATCAGTACGAGCGCAAGGTGCACGAACACCGGCAGGAGCGCCGGTGGATGCGGCAGGCGCTTCGCCGTCGTCTCGCCGAACACCATGGGCTGCACGCGCCCGAAGATCGCGGCGAAGGCCACGCCCAGACCTGCGAGCAGGATGGGGGTCGCCCAGGGTTGCTCGCGCATGGCGGTCGTCAGGATCAGGAACTCACTCGCGAACACGCCGAAGGGCGGGAGGCCCAGGATCGCGAGCGAGCCCAGCATCAGCCCCCACCCGACCGTCGGACTCGTGGTGATCAGGCCGCGGATGCGCTCCATGATCTGCGTGCCGGTCTTCTGGGCGGCGTGGCCGACGGCGAAGAAGATGGCCGACTTGGTGAGCGAGTGCACCGTCATGTGCAGGAGCGCGGCGAAATTGGCGACTGCTCCGCCCATGCCGAAAGCGAAGGCGATGATGCCCATGT
This sequence comes from Gammaproteobacteria bacterium, assembly GCA_016707425.1. Classification (GTDB taxonomy): domain Bacteria; phylum Pseudomonadota; class Gammaproteobacteria; order Steroidobacterales; family Steroidobacteraceae; genus JADJHU01. Next base: position 60,461 of record JADJHU010000015.1, on the reverse strand, counting down.
GCTCGATGGAGGAGTAGGCGAAGAGCCGCTTGATGTCGCGCTGCCTCCAGAGGAAGAAGGCCGCGAGCACGACAGAGAGAAGGCCAAAGCCCATGAGCATGCGCGAGGGCAGGGGCGAGTGCAGGGATCCCTCGACCAGCACCTTGCAGCGCACGACGGCGTAGATCGCGACGTTCAGCAGCAGGCCCGACAGGACCGCTGAGATGGGGGTGGGACCCTCCGCATGTGCATCGGGAAGCCAGTTGTGCAGGGGCGCGAGTCCCGCCTTGGTACCGTAGCCGACCAGGAGGAACACGAAGGCCAGGCCGAGCACGACGGGCTCCAGTTCATCCTTCACCGCGTCGAGATGTGTCCAGAGAAGCGCGCTCACGCCGGCGGCGCCGAGCACCTTCTCGGCGGCGAAGTACAGGAGGATCGTGCCGAAGAGCGCCTGCGCGATGCCGACACCACAGAGGATGAAGTACTTCCATCCCGCCTCGAGGGCGGCCGGCGTGCGATAGAGCGTCACGAGGAGCACCGTGGAGAGTGTCGCCGCCTCCATCATCACCCACAGGAGACCGAGGTTGTTGGTGGTGAGCGCCGTCAGCATGGTCGCCATGAAGAGCTGGTACATGCTGTGGAAGAGCCGCAGCCTTCCCGGCGTCAGGCGCCCTCGTGCCACCTCCACCCGCATGTAGGGACGCGAGAAGAGGGAGGTCGTGAAACCGACGAAGGCGGTGAGCGTCACCAGAAAGACGTTGAAGGGATCGATGAAGAACTGCTCGTGCGCCACCAGCGAGATCGCCCTCACCGATGACGCGTACGGTGAGGGCGATGGCGGCGGCCAGCGTTGCGAGGCTGAAGGCGGCATTGGCTTCGGGCGCCCAGCGTCGTGCGCCGACCAGTGCCAGCAGCAGTGCACCTGCGATCGGCGTGCCGAGGAGAGCCAGGAACTCCAAGCTAGTCCTCCTCCTTCAGTGCCTCGAGGTGGTGCAGGTCCAGGCTGTCGAACTGTTCGCGGATCTGGAAGAAGAACACGCCGAGCACGAGCATCGCGACGAGCACATCCAGCGCCACGCCGAGCTCGACGATCATCGGCATGCCATAGGTGGCGCTCATCGCCCCGAAGAAGAGACCATTCTCCATGGAGAGAAAGCCGACGACCTGCGACATCGCCTTGCGGCGTGTGATCATGGTCAGGAAGGCGAGCAGCACGACGGCTACGGCGATGCCGATGGCGCTGCGCATCGCGGTGCTCGCGAGCGCCGCGATCGGCTGCGCGAGCCCGAAGGCGAACACCACGATCAGGAGACCGACGAGCATCGTGCCGGATATGTTGAGCAGGGGCTCCGTGTCCCAGTAGACGCCCAGACGCCGGATGAGCCGGTAGAGGAGCCACGGGAGAAAGATCACCTTGAGAGCGAGGGTGAGCGCCGCGGAGAGATACAGGTGGTTCTCGCCCGTCCGCCAGGCGAGCAGCAGCGTCGCGGCGCAAAGAAGCGCGCCCTGGAGCGCGAGCAGGCTCACGAGTGTCACGATGCGCCGCTGCGAGAGCATCGCGAAGGACACGAGCAGCAGGAGAGCGGCGAGTGCATTCAGGATCTGAAGGTCCAGTGGCAGTGCAGTCATGCTGGTTCAGGCTCCGAGCAGCAGCCGCACCAGCAGTCCCAGCACCGCAAAGAGAAAGGCGGTGGCGAGGAACTCCGGCGCGCGGAAGACGCGCAACTTGGCCGACAGCGTCTCGACGAGTGCAATGCCGCCACCGGCAACCAGGAGCTTCAATCCGAAGATGGGCAGGGCGGCGAGCAGCGCCTGTGGCGTCTCGCTGTGGGCGGTCCCCCAGGGCGCAAAGAGTGCGAAGCCGATGCAGGTATAGTTGAAGAGCTTGAGCGTGGCGGCCCACTCGAGGAGCGCCAGGTGCCGGGCGGAGTACTCGAGCAGCATGGCCTCGTGGATCATGGTGAGCTCGAGGTGCGTCGCCGGATTGTCCACGGGGATGCGCGCGTTCTCCGCGAGCAGGACCATGGTGAAGGCGACCGCCGTGAACGCGAGGCTCGGATAGATGCCTACGGCCTGGCTCGCCAGCTGCTCGGCGATCGCAGGCAGTGCGGTGCTTGCGGAGAGGAGCGATGCGACGAAGATCACCATGAGTAGCGCGGGTTCCGCGAGGAAGCCGATCATCATTTCGCGTCGTGCACCGAGCGTGCCGAAGGCCGTGCCGACATCCATGGCTGCGAGCGCCTGGAACACGCGCGCAGTGGCGAGGAGCCCCACGAGCGCGATGCCATCCGCGACGGGTGTGAATGGCAGGTGGGTGCCCACGGAAGGTATCACCGCCGCCGCGGCTGCCATGGTGCCGAAGATCACGTAGGGCGCGATCCGGAACAGCGGCGAGGCATTTGTCGCCAGCACCGCATCCTTGTGGAAGAGCTTGCGGATGCTGCGGTAGGGCTGCAGCAGGCTCGGGGCGCTGCGGTTCTGCAGCCAGGCGCGACACTGGTTCACCCAGCCGAAGAGGAGCGGCGCGGCCGCGAGCGCCGTGATCACCTCCAGCACCTGCGTGAACCATTCAAGCGCGGTCACGGCATTCATTACAGCATCAGCGCGAGCAGCACGAGGAGGGTGACGAAGCCATAGAGCAGGTAGGCCGAGATCCGTCCCTGCTGCAGCCAGGCGATGCGATCGGCCAGGGCGCGTACGAGTCCGCCGAGGGGCTGGTAGAGCCCGAGCCACAGACGGTCGGCGATGCGCACGGAGTAGTGTGGTGCGCGATCGAAGGGCGTGGGCAGCTCACGTTGCATCGCGAAGAAGGGCTGGAAGATGTGCCGGATCGGCTGGCCGAATCCTTCAGCCGTATCCTGCATGCGCGCGTCGAGCCGCACGAAGCCGCAGTCCCAGGCCGCGCTGCGGCGGACGCGCCGGTGCCAGACGGCACGCACGGCGAGCACCGTCAGTACGACCACTGCCGCAACCGTGACGAGGAACACGAGCGGCGCATAGGACGCCTGGCGGTCGGGCAGCGGCAGCAGCAGCCACCAGGGGGCGGTGGCGGTGGGCAGGCCCTGCAGTCCGAGCTGACGCACGACGGTGTCGAGCGCGGTGACGATCTGCGCCGGCAGCAATCCGAGCAACACGCAACCGGCGGCGAGCCAGATGAGGCCGAGCTTTTCGAGCAGTCCCGCATCGTGCGCGCGACTCAGGGATGCCTCGCGCGGCTGGCCGAGGAAGACCGCCTCGGGAATTGACCATTACGTAGGCCGCCAGGGCCGCAGCAAGCACGAGGACTGCCGCGCCGAGCGGCAGAGCATGTTCACGAAAGGCTTCGGCACTTCGTGGGCGAAGAGGAAGGCCTGCAGCAGGAGCCACTCGGAGACAAAGCCGTTGAGCGGCGGCAGTCCCGCGACTGCCAGTGCTCCCACGAGCGTGAGCCACGCCACCCATGGCATGCGGTGAATGAGGCCGCCGAGCCGCCCGAGGTTGCGCTCGCCCGTGGCGTGCAGTACCGCACCCGTACCCAGGAACAGCAGGCTCTTCATGAAGGCGTGATTCAGCGCGTGGTACAGCACCGCGATGAGCGCCAGCGAAGCGAGCGCCCCCATGCCGACGCCCTGGAAGACGATGGCGAGACCGAGCCCTGTGAAGAGGATGCCGACGTTCTCGATCGACGACCATGCCAGCAACCGCTTCATGTCCGTCTGGGCCGCGGCGAAGATCACCCCGTAGAGGGCGCTCAGGAGCCCTGTGGAGAGCAGCACGAGTCCCCACCACCACGCGGGCTCGCCAAGGAGGTCGAAGCTCACCCGCAGGATGCCGTAGAGGGCAGTCTTCAGCATGATGCCGCTCATGAGCGCCGAGACCGGCGAGGGTGCGGCGGGATGCGCCTCGGGCAGCCACACGTGCAGTGGCACGAGGCCCGCCTTCGCTCCGAAGCCGATGAGCGCGAGCAGGAAGGCGGCCGCCGCCCGGTGCGGATCGAGATGAGCGGCGCGCATGGCATCGAAGGTGAACTGCCAGCTGCCGCCCTGCAGCACGCCGAAGGCGAGCAGGATGGCCAGTGCCCCGACGTGGGCGATCAGCAGATACAGGAATCCGGCCTGGCGAATCTCGGGGATGCGGTGCTGGCTCGTGACGAGAAAGAAGGAGGACACCGCCATCGCTTCCCAGGCCACCATGAAGCCGTAGGCGTCATCGGCAAGGATCACGCAGCCCATGGCAGCGAGGAACACGTGGTACTGGAAGCACAGCAGACCGGGCGGGGTGCCCTGCCCCCGCCGGAAGTAGCCGGCGGCGAACACCGAGATGCCGGTGGCGGCACCGCCGAGCAGCAGCAGGAACACGCTCGAGAGTGCATCACGCCGCAGGTGCAGCGGCAGATCCGGAAGCCCGATGGGCAGCACGAGGCGCTCTGGAGGCGAGGCGAGGCTGACGGCTGCTACCGCCGCGAGTGCCAGGCCGATGAGGGCGCCCAGCGGGAAGAGCGTGCGGCCGGCGAAGCGCAGACTCCGGGGTCTTGCGAGACCGGCCAGGCCGATGATTCCCCAGCCGGCGAGCAGCGCGAGCGCTGCAGACAGGGACGAACCACTCGCCGCGATCATTTCAATCGCATTATAATCAAATTGGACTTCATTGGAATGTGGAACACATGGACCCGAGTCTCGAGCAGCGTACGGCACGCTTCACCGTGCTGATCGACCCGCGCAAGAAGGTGGTCTTCGAGCGGCTGTGCGCCGGCGAGGATGCGACACCCTCGCAGGTGGTGCGCCGGCTGATCCGCCGCTACATCGAGGAGCGCACGGGGCGACCTTGGGCGCCGGCGGCGACCGCGGCCGGGAATCGTCCTCAGCAGCGCCGGGTCACCCGCAGGACGAGAGCGGCCGCGCGCTGAGCGTCGGCTCCTGCGCAGCCCGTCTTCGGCGTCCGGGCGACGCGCACGGCCGGTACGGCCACGCTGCGCCGATGCACGCAGCGACCGCCGCGGATTCCAGAGATAATCGCGTCGATGAAGCGCCTCTCCCGTCCGCGGATGCTGATTGCCGGATTGCTGGGCGGCGTGCTCGCCGCCGCTGCGATCCATGTGGCGCTCCTCGATGCCGAGATCACGCGCCAGTTCCGCGGCCGGCGCTGGAACCTGCCGGCGCAGGTCTACGCGCAGCCACTCGAGCTCTATGCCGGACTCGCGATGGGCACCGGGGAGCTCGAGACCGAACTCCAGCGCCTGCGTTACCGTCGCGGCGATCGATTGTCAGGCAGTGGCAGCTACCGGCGTGTCGGGGGCCGCATCGACGTGGCGTTGCGGCGAGTGCGCTTCGCGGATGAGCTGCGCGAGGCGCAGCGGCTCACCATCCTCACCGACGAGGGCAGGATCCGCGAGCTGCTGGACGCGCGGGGCACGGAGGTGCCGATCATCCGGCTCGATCCACTGCTCATCGGCAGTGTCTTTCCGATCCACGGCGAGGATCGCGTGATCGTGGCTCCCGGTGAAGTGCCGAAGCTCCTCCCGGAGGCGCTGAAAGCGATCGAGGACCGCGGCTTCGAGAGTCACCACGGCATCCAGTTGCGCGCGATCATGCGTGCGGCCTGGGCCAATCTGCGCGCGGGACGCGTCGAGCAGGGGGGCAGTACCCTCACGCAGCAGCTCGTCAAGAGCTATTTCCTGGAGGACGCACGCACCTTCCGCCGCAAGGCACGCGAGGCCGTCATGGCCGTCATCCTCGATGCCCGCTTCGAGAAGGCGGACATCATGAACGCCTACATCAACGAGATCTACCTCGGCCAGGACGGCCGGCGTGCCGTGCACGGTTTCGGGCTCGCGAGCCGTTTCTACTTCGGGCGCCCGCTCGACGAGCTCGAGCTCCCGCAGATCGCGCTGCTCGTCGGCATGGTGCGTGGTCCGTCCTACTACGATCCCCGTGCGCACCCTGTGCGCGCGCGTGCACGACGTGATCTCGTGCTGGCTCGACTCGCCGCTCTCGGAGTGATCACCGCGACTGAGGCGCGCACGGCCGCGGAGATGCCGCTTGGCATCGCGCCGCGCGACATGACGGGCTACTACCCAGGCTATCTCGACTACGTTCGCCGCACGCTGCGGCGCGACTATCGCGAGACGGACCTGCTCGAGGAAGGGCTGCAGGTCTTCACGAACTTGGAGCCGCGCGTGCAGGCAGCAGCCGAGCGCGCGCTCGAGCGCGAGCTCTCGCGGCTCGACAGGCGCGCGGGCGCCCGGGGATCTGCGCTCGAAGGGGCGGTGGTCGTGACGAGCCCGCAGAACGGCGATGTGCTGGCGATCGTGGGCGGGCGCCACGTGGACGTCGCCGGCTTCAACCGTGCGCTCGATGCCCGCCGGCCGATCGGTTCGCTGGTGAAGCCGGTGGTCTATCTCACGGCCCTGGAGACCGGCCGCTACCACGCCTTGAGCACGCTCGACGACAGTCCGATCGAGGTGCGCCTGCGCGGCGGGCAGGTGTGGCGGCCGCGCAATTACGACGAGACGGCGCTCGGACCGATCCCCCTCATGCGGGCTCTGGCGGAATCGCGCAACCTTGCCACGGTGCGGCTCGGTCTGGACATCGGCATCGGGCGCGTCACGAAGAAGCTCGGGCAACTCGGTCTCGAGCAGGAGCCCGCACCTGTTCCGGCACTGCTCCTCGGTGCAGTCGACCTCGCGCCGCTCCAGGTCGCCGGCGTCTACGATGCGCTGGCCAATGGCGGCTTCCGCACACCGCAGCGGGCCGTTCGCAGCGTCGTGGCGCCGGATGGACGCGAGCTCAGATCCTTTCCGCTGGAGGTGACGCGGGTGGCGGATCCCGATGCGGTGTATCAGCTCGATCGCATGCTCGTGCAGGTGATGCAGCGGGGAACGGGGCGCGCAGCGGCGGCGCGCCTGCCGGCTAGTCTGGTCGTCGCGGGCAAGACGGGCACGTCGTCGGATTTTCGTGACAGCTGGTTTGCCGGGTTCTCGGGCGACCGGCTCGCCGTCGTGTGGGTCGGTCGCGACGACAATCGTCCCATGGGACTCTCGGGTGCGGAGGGGGCGCTGCCGGTCTGGACGGAGCTGATGCGCGGCATCGCCACGAGCTCATGGGACTTGCCTCTGCCGGAGGATGTCGAGGACGTCTGGGTGGACTACAACACGGGGCTCGCAGGCACGCCCGAGTGCGGCGTCCAGGCGGTGGCAGTTGCCGTGCCGCGCGGCGTCACGATCGAGCCGGCGCCGGGCTGCGGCGGACAGACGCTCGGCGGCGTCGCACAGCGCGTGATCGAGAGTGTGCGGGAGATCTTCCGATGAGAATGCGTGTGCCACTGCGGCGAGCCGTGCTGCCTGCCGTTTCCGCTCTCGTGCTGATCGCCTGCCAGGCGCCTGCGCCGCGAGCGCCGCAACGAGTGCCCCGGCGTCCGTGCCGCAGGAACGGGTTCCCGAGCTTCCGCAGCCGCCGGAAACTCCGCCGGCCGCTCCCGTTGCGCCGCGACCTGCACGCCCGCCCGCGCGCGTCTATCGTCTTGGTGCGGCTGCTGACGCATTGGTCGCGCAGGCGCGCGCCCAGTCGGCCGCGGGCCAGCACACCGCGGCGGCCGCTCTCATCGAGCGCGCGATGCGCATCGAGCCCGCCAACCCGCTCGTGTGGCTCGAACTCGCGCGTCTGCGTCAGGCTGAGGGGCGTTATGACCAGGCGCAGAGCACGGCGGAGAAGGCCCTGTCGCTCGCGGTCGGGGACGCGCGTGCGCAGGCGAGTGCATGGCGGATGATCGCGGTGGCCCAGCGCGCGCGTGGTCGCCTCGTGCAGGCGCAGGAATCCGAGCAGCACGCGAGGGCGTTGTCTCCCCGCTGAAGAAAAAAGGCCCCGCGTCGCGGGGCCTGGAAGCACGGTAAACCGACCCGGATCACTCGATGTCAGCTCCGGCCGGGCGCTGGCATTAACAGGGTTCGCGAGACGAATCTGCCACGTGCGCACCGGCGTATCGCGTCCACGAGCAATAACGACCTCCGGCTGGGGCGGCGGAGCCCGAGGCTCCGGCGAACATCGCCATGGCGGATGTGTCGGTTCACACCCCCCGCCCCAGGCGGCTGCAACAACCTGCGGCCACCTGAACCCGTGCTCGTGTCGAGCGCCTGAGTTTTCTCGTTGTCAGAAACCCGCATCAACTCCTTCGGCTTTGTGGCCCGGCGCGTCAGTCAGCGGCCCGTGCCACATTGCAAGTCTATGTAAATCAATCGCTTGTCATCTATGGGAGCGTCGATTTCGGGTCTATTCTAGCGCCAACAGATCATTTGTCCACGTCGTGTTTGCGCGACAACGCGTGAGGGGACGATTCGACCCGCCAGGTGCAAGCTCGACTCGGTGCGCAGCGGCCTGGCTGATGAGCCAGCCGCCAGGCCGGGAGCGGTGCGCTCAGCCTGCGACGGCGAATCGGGCGCGCAGTTTGCCGATCGCGCTGGTCTCGATCTGGCGAATGCGCTCGGCGGAGACGCCGTACTCGTCGGCAAGCTCGTGCAGCGTCGCCTTGCTCTCGCTCATCCAGCGCCGCTGCAGGATGTCGCGGCTGCGCGGGTCGAGAAGCTGCAGCGCCGAGTGCAGGCGTCCGGCCACATCCTCCTCCCACTCCGCAGCCTCGACCTGCTCTGCGGGATCCGCGTTCGCAGCCGGCAGATAAGCTGCCGGGCTGAACGGCTGCTCATCGTCTTCGGTGGCAGGTGCGGGATCGAAGGACAGGTCGCGCGCCGCGAGGCGCTTTTCCATCTCGTTCACTTCGAGCCGGGTCACTCCGAGGTCACGGGCGACGGCGTCCGTTTCCTCATGCGTGAGCCATGCGAGGTTCTTCTTGAGGCGCCGCAGGTTGAAGAACAGCTTGCGCTGCGCCTTGGTGGTGGCGACCTTTACCAGCCGCCAGTTGCGCAGCACGTACTCGTGAATTTCGGCACGGATCCAGTGCACGGCGAAGGACACCAGGCGCACGTTCATCTCGGGGTCGAAGCGCTTGACCGCCTTCATGAGGCCGATATTGCCTTCCTGCACGAGGTCGCTGATCGGCAGTCCGTAGCCGACATAGCCGCGCGCGATGTGCACCACGAAGCGAAGGTGCGTGAGCACGAGCCGGCGTGCCGCATCGAGGTCACCTTCATTGCGGAAGCGGATCGCGAGTTCTTTTTCGTCCTCGCGCGAGAGCACCGGAATGCGACGCACTTGCTCGAGATAGGCATCGAAACTTCCCAATGGACCGGCGAGCGCGAGATCGAAGTTGCCGCGGGCGACGAGAGCGGTGGCAGTGGTCATTGTGGCGCTTACCCTCTTGCTGTCTGGACATGCTAGCACTCGGTAACTTCGAGTGCTAATACGGCGGGAAGTTCCGCTCGACGGGCCTGAAATCATCTCTTAAATCATGATGTTACGGCGTCATATCCGGGAGTGCTTAGGCTCGCGGCTCGATCCGGCTCAGGTGCCGTGCCGCCGACAGCCAGGCCCCGAGCCAGCCGAGGGCCGCGCCCGTGACCAGCAATCCGCCCACCTCACGCGGCGTCGGGCCGGCGAGTGCGAAGCGACTGCCATAGAGCGCCGCCAGCCGGCCGACAGGGTCGGCCAGAAAGAGCACCGCCATGCCCACGAGCGCCCAGGCGAGCAGTGCACCACCGAGTCCGTAAAGCACGCCGGTGTAGAGAAAGGGTCGACGCACGAAGGCATTCGTGCCGCCGACGAGCTTCGTGATCTCGATCTCCGCGCGGCGGTTGAGGATCTCCAGGCGGATGGTGTTGCCGATCACCGCCAGCACCCCGAGACCGAGCCCGGCGGCAAGTACTGTCAATGCACGCCGCAGCAGCTCGAGAATCGCCGCGAAACGCAGCACCCACTCCGAGTCGATCTGCACGAGGTCGACTTCGGGCCAGGCCGCAAAGTAGCGCTTCAGGGCATCGAGCGCCGCAGGATCGCTCGCATCGGGCGTCGGGTGGACGTTCAGCACGTGGGGCAGGGGGTTGTCCCCGAGCGCCTTCAACGCCTCGCCGAAGCCGGAATGTTCACGGAACTCGGCAAGCCCCTGCTCCGCGCTCACGAGCGTCACCCCGGCGATTCCGTGGCGTGCGCGCGCGCTGCGGGCAAGCTGCTCGGCCTTCGCGAGCGGGATGTCCGTCTTGAAGTAGACGGTCATGTCGACCGCATCGGCGAAGTCGCCCGTGGCGAGCCGGGCGTTCGTGACGGCCAGTCCCAGCACTGCCGGCAGCGCGAGTGCGACCGCGATCACCGTGAGCGTAAATAGTGTTGCGAGCGGATTGCGCGCCAGACGCCCGAGCGAACCGAGCAGCGCCTGCACGTGTCGTGCGCCCCAGATGCCCATCAGGGTGCGGCCTGAAGAGTGGGAAGTGGCGCTTCGGGAGTTCCCTGCACGCGGCCGTCCTCGAGCACGATCTGCGTCTGCGCGAACTCCTGCGCAAGGTGCAGGTCGTGCGTTGCGACCACGACCGTGACGCCGACTTCCTGGAAGCGCTTGAAGACCCGCATGACTTCGAGTGCGAGTGTCGGGTCGAGGTTGCCGGTGGGCTCATCCGCGATCAGGAGGGGCGGCTTGCTCACCACGGCGCGCGCAATGCCGACTCGCTGCTGTTCGCCGACCGAAAGCTCGCCGGGCAGCAGCCGCTCCTTGCCAAGGAGGCCGACCTGGTCGAGCGAGGCGCGCACGCGCCTGTCGATCTCCCGCAGCGCCACGCCCGCGACGGCCAGCGGCAGAGCCACGTTGTCGAAGACAGGTCGATCGGGGAGCAGCCGGTGATCCTGGAACACGACGCCGATCTGGCGCCGGAAGGCCGGGATGCGCCGCGATGCGAGCGTGCCGGTGTTCTGTCCATTCACCAGGACGACGCCGCGGCTCGGCCTCTCGAGGAGCGCGATGAGCCTGAGCACCGTGCTCTTGCCTGCACCCGAGCGACCCGTGAGAAAGGCCATCTCCCCGGCAGCGATGTGCAGCGAGACATTCTCCAGTGCCACACGACCATTGGGGTAGCGCTTGCCGACGCGTTCGAAGGTGATCATTGGAGAAGGCTTTTAGCGCAAAGAGCGCGAAGGGTGAACCCGGGCAGGGGAGAGATTGCGGTGCGACCGGAATGGTTCCCCTGCGCCGGTGCTTCGGTTCGTGCCTCCGCCATCGGCTTCCTCAGGTCTTCTCCTCCGTGCCGACCAGGGCAGCGGCGAAGGCGTCGGCCTCGAACTCGCCGAAGTCGCCAGACTGCTCGCCCACACCGATGAAGCGGATCGGAATTCCGAGCCGGCGGGCGATGGCGAGCACGATGCCCCCTTTTGCCGTGCCGTCGAGCTTGGTGAGCACGAGGCCCGTGACGCCGATCGCTTCGTTGAACGCCTGGGCCTGCGCGAGCGCGTTCTGCCCCTGGTTCGCGTCGAGCACGAGGAGGACCTCATGCGGAGCGGAAGCCTCGACGCGCTGGATGACGCGCTTCACTTTCTTCAGTTCCTCCATGAGATGCGCCTGGCCATGCAGGCGTCCCGCGGTGTCGACGAGCAGCACTTCGGCGCGACGGGAGCGTGCAGCCTGCATGGCATCGAAGGCGACCGCCCCGGGATCGGCGCCTGCCGCCTGCGCGATGAACTCCGCGTGCGAGCGCTCTGCCCACGCACCGAGCTGTTCGATCGCGGCGGCGCGGAAGGTGTCGCCCGCGGCCAGCATGACCCTGCGTCCGTCGGCCGTGAGTCGGCGCGCGAGCTTCCCGATGCTGGTGGTCTTGCCCGACCCGTTCACACCGACCACCAGGATCACGTAGGGCGTGTGCGCCGGATCGATTGCGAGCGGACAGGCGACGGGGCGCAGGATCTCTGCGATCGCCTCGCGCAGCGCGGCCATCAGCGCCTCGCCGTCGGCGAGCTCCTTGCGGGCGACGCGCCGGCTCAGTCCCGCGAGAATGTGCTCGGTGGCCTCGACTCCGACGTCGGCAGTGAGGAGCCTCGTTTCGAGCTCGTCGAGGATGTCCTGATCGATCCTGCGGCCGCGGAACAGGTTCGCGAAGCCGGACGCGAGCCCGGAATTCGTGGGGCTGAGCCTGGCGCGCAGCCGCCTGAAGAAGCCATGGCGCTCGTCCGGTCCGGCTGAGGTCGTGGTCGTCATGGGTCGAACGGTATCAGGAAAAACGGAGGGGGCGGCCGAAGCCGCCCCCTTTATGTACAGCAGGGCGTGCGCCGCGTCAGGGTGCGATCACCTCGGGGTGCGTGATCTGCAGGAGCGCGCCGTTGCTCGCTGCGAAGGCCGCGATTTCGCGCTGCATTTCGTCCGTGACCAGCGGGGCCGGCCGCGGATCGAGGTAGGAGTTGTGAATCCCTGCGTTCAGGCGTACCTGCACGCCGTTGCCGCTCACTGCACCGGAACTCCTGACCACAGGCAGGTTCATGAGCGAGGTGAGGACCTGCGTGCGGCTGTTCGGCACGGTCGGATCCGCCGGCCACGTGCCACCTGATGGGTTTGGTGCCCCGCCCACGATGTATGTCACGTGAACCTTGCGCGGGTTTGCGGCGGGTAGCTGCACGGCCCGTGCAGCGTAGTTGATGCCATCGGCCGAGTCGATCGCGTGCTGCGCATCGCGGAAGAAGGCGTTGAAGAGCGAGGAGCCCGGGACGAGCGCCGCATTGGCCGCCGCAAGCGCACCGCGGATGCGCGGGCCGTACTCCGAGGACTCGAGCAGGGTCTGCGTGAGTCCCGCTGCACCCATGGGCAGTGCCGAGGCTCCGGGTTCGGAACTCACGCCGAGCAGCGTCGTCGAGACGATTGCGCCGAGCGAGTAGCCGACCACGTGAATGCGGCTCGCATCGAAGTCAGCGGTACCGCTGCCGTCGTAGTCCACCGTGGGAATCGTGCGGATCAGCCGGATGAGATCGGCAACCGCCTGGCGCAGATTGTCGCGGCTCGTGAGCAGGCTCTGCAGGTTGATGAAGTGCGTGCCCGTCGCGTCGATCGTACCGTCGGGACCGGGCGCGCCGGTCGTGTCGTTGACGAGATCTAGATCGAAGGTGCGCTCGCGTCCGGGCTGGCGCAGCGCCGCGAACATGGTGTCCTGAGGCGTGATGCCGTGCAGCGGCAGGTCGATGGCGAAAACCGCGAAACCCGCTGCTGCGAAGCTGTCGGCGACCAGCAGCGCGTCGCCGCGAGTGCGTGGGGTGCCGTGCTGGAAAATCACCACGGGCCAGCCGCTCGATCCCGGGGAGCCGGCGGTCGGGATGGTCACGAGCAGCGGGATGTCGAGCTGCGTGGTCGCCGCGGGCATGGGGTTGTAGCGTGTGAGCAGACGGCTGACCGGATCGATACCCGGCACGGGTGAGGCACCGGCAGCGGTCCAGTAGGTGTTGAGCGGCGCGGTGGGGTTCGTCGGGCTCGGCGCCGTGAGGTAGTAAGCGATGCGCAGCGTCCCGGTGTAGATGCGCGCGAGACCGGGTGAACCGGGCAGCAGCTGAGCGGTCGTGAGCCCCGTGTTCGTGAGCGTGTATGCGCCGGCAGTCGTCGTGGCGTTCAGCGCCTCGAGCGTGTCGCCGATCGACTGGGTGCTGAAGCTGAAGGACAGGATCACATTGGCCGGGTTCAGCCCCGCACCGCCCGCGACCAGCAACTGGGTGCTCACGAGGCGGCAGATGCCGTTCAGCGTGGCGTTCGTCACCGTCGTGCAGGCGGCCGGTGCAGGGGGCGAACCGGGCGGGCGGGCACCGAACTCCGCGAGGATCGCCGTGCGCATCATGGCGTAGTCACGGTCTGCTCCGGCCTCCTGGCCGGTCGTGTTCCGGATGCCGTTCGTGAGCAGTACGAGATAGCTTGCCTTCGGCGCCAGCGGCCGCAGCGGCGTGATCTGCAGCGTCGTACCGGCGGACACCGGGTCGAGGCTCGCGCCATAGTCCGTGCCGGGCACGAGCGACCGCACGACGCCGGTCACCGCCTTCGTGGCCGGATCCGTCGTGACCTGAAGCACGATCACGCTGCCCGGCGTGAGGGACGCGGGATCGAGCGCGGCGTCGAAACGTGCCGTAATCGGGCCGGTGGTCGAGAAGCCGTCGAGGGCGTTCTGGACGGGTTCGCTCACCGCGCTGCCGGGGGCGCGGAAGGTCACCGGGAAAAATGGCGTCGTGGGCAGGTTGAGCGTGCCGTCGGTGCTGCCCGAGAAATATAGATCCGTCGGGTAGGGCAGAATCCCCCCGAGCGGCGCGAAGAGGGCGCTGAAGGCGGGTGTGGCGGGCGGCGCTGCGGGCGAGCCGCTCGTCGAGGGAAGATTGCCACTCTGGGCGTTGGTCGCGCCGACATCGGACGCGCCGCCCTTGCCTCCGCAACCGGCCAGCACCAGCAGACCGCTCGCGATGAATGCAGCGGGAACGAAGCTTTTCATGCTCGGGCTCCTGCGCACGGTCGCAGGCAGCGCGCGCCGTGCTTGTCGTAATTCAGCCTTAGGGTACGCTTGAGGCCGCGCGAGTCGCAACCTGGTGCGTGCGCAGCTCTTGAACGGCAAAGGAAAACGACCCCCGCCGCGCGGCGGCTCTGCTGTGCGCCCCGTACCGAGGCGTGGCACACGCTCACGGGAACTGCGCATCGTCGGGGGTTCCTGGCGGGGCCGGCGCTTGCGCTTTGCGGAATCGATGGGGCTGCGCCCCACGCCTGACCGGGTGCGCGAGACGCTCTTCAACTGGCTGCACGGGCGTGTCGCCGGCAGCCGTTGTCTCGATCTCTTTGCCGGGAGCGGGGCGCTCGGGCTCGAGGCGCTGTCGCGCGGGGCCGTGGACGTGGTGTTCGTCGAACGCGATACGCTCACCGCCCGCGCGCTCGCCGAGCGGCTTGCCGAGTGGCAGGCGGTGGGCGCGCGCGTCGTGTGCCGTGACGCGCGCCGTTTCCTCGAGGGGGCGCCGCAGTCCTTCGACATCGTGTTCCTCGATCCGCCATTCGGCGGTCCACTCCTGGGTGAGACGGCTGCCCGCCTCCATGCCGGCGGGTGGCTGGTGCCGGGTGGGCTGGTCTATCTGGAATGCGCGGCGCGGGAGGGTCTCCCGCCGCTGCCTGTCGACTGGCAGTGTCTTCGGTCGGGGCGGGCCGGCGAGGTCGGGTATCATCTGTTCGCGAACACTCCGAGCGGAGCCCTGAGCGAATGAAACGCGGCGCGGTCTATCCCGGTACTTTCGATCCCATCACCAACGGTCATCAGGATCTCGTGCGCCGTGCGGCCGGGCTTTTCGATCGGCTCATCGTGGCCATCGCCGCAAACCCGAACAAGGCGCCGATGTTTCCGCTCGAGAAGCGTGTGGATCTGGCGCGGCAGGTGCTCGCCGGACTGCCGAACGTCGAGGTCGTGGGCTATGCGGGCCTCACGATCGAATTCGCGCGTCAGAACGGGCTCGGGATCATCGTGCGCGGCCTGCGCGCGGTATCCGACTTCGAATTCGAATTCCAGCTCGCCAACATGAGCCGCCACCTCTCGCGCGACATCGAGACGGTGTTCATGACGCCGCAGGAGCAGTTCACCTTCATTTCCTCGACGCTCGTGCGCGAGATCGCCGTGCTCGGCGGTGACGTCAACGAGTTCGTTCACCCCATCGTGGCCGAGGAGCTCCGCAAGCAGAGGCGCGGCTGAGTTGCCCGGGGATGGGGCAGGCGGACTGACCCGGGCGCTGCGCATCGCGGCGGCGCGCCTGCTCTTCGTCACTCTGGTGGCGATGGCGGCTGCGCCGGCGTATGCGGTGGCCGCTGCCTCGTCCGTCGCCCTGCGCCCCGCGCATGCGGCCATTGCGAGCGCACACCCGATGGCGACGGCGGCCGGCGAGGAAATCCTGGGCGCTGGCGGCAATGCCTTCGATGCCGCGGTCGCCGTGGCTGCAGCGCTCACTGTGGTCGAGCCGACGGGCTCGGGTCTCGGTGGAGGCGGGTTTCTTCTGCTGCACCGGGCGCGCGATGGACAGGACGTCATGATCGATGCGCGCGAGATGGCGCCCGCCGCCGCCACGCGCGACATGTTCCTTGATGCCGCCGGCGAACCCGACCGGCAGCGCGCAACGGCGAGCGCACTTGCCGCTGGCATTCCGGGCGAGCCGGCCGCCCTCGCCCTGCTTGCCTCGAAGTACGGGCGCTTGCCGCTCGCGAGGAGTCTCGCTCCGGCGATCCGTCTGGCGCGCGGTGGCTTTCCGGTCTATGCGCGGCTTCAGGGTGGCATCCGCCTGAAGCTTGGCGAGCTGCGCCGCTCGCCCGATGCCGCACGGATCTTTCTTGTGAAGGGCGAGGTTCCGGCGCTCGGGCAGCTGATTCGCCAGCCCGAGCTGGCGCATACGCTGGAACTGCTCGCCTCGGGCGGGCCGCGCGCCTTCTACGAAGGACCCCTGGCGAAGAAGCTCGTTGCGGGCGTGCGCCGTATGGGCGGCATCTGGAGCGAAGCCGACTTTGCAGCATATCGTGCCATCGAGCGCCAGCCGGTCGTCGGTGAATATCGCGGCGCACGGATCGTCTCGGCCTCGCCGCCGGCCTCGGGCGGCATCGCTCTCGTCGACGCGCTCAACATCCTCGCCGGCTTCGATCTCGCGTCCCTCGATTCCGCGACGCGCAAGCACGCCATCATCGAGGCCATGCGCCGTGTGCATCGTGACCGCGCCGTCTGGCTTGGGGACCCGGACTTCGTGCCGGTGCCCGTGGCGCGGCTCACGAGTCCCTGTTACGCCGACGGGCAGCGCAGCTCGATCCGGCTCGACCGCGCAACGCCGAGTGCGGCGCTGCCGGGAGTCGCTCTTGCAGGTGCCGGCACGCAGACCACACACTTCTCGATCCTGGACGACGAGGGCAATCGGGTCGCCGCGACGCTGACGCTGAATCTCTGGTTCGGCACGGGTCTCATGGTTCCCGGCACGGGTGTGTTCCTGAATAACCAGATGGATGATTTCGCGATCAAGGCGGGTGCACCGAACGCATATCAGCTGGTGGGCGGCGAGGCCAATGCGATTACTCCGGGGAAGCGCATGCTGTCATCCTCCACGCCGACTTTCGTGGAATCCCGCCGTGGCGTGCTGATCGTCGGCAGCCCGGGAGGCAGCTATATCATCGGCATGGTGCTGCTCGCGACACTGGATTTTCTCGATGGACGCAGCGCCGCGGAGATCGTGAGCAGCCCACGTTTCCACCACCAGTATCTCCCCGATGTCGTCCAGTATGAGCCGGGCGCGTTCAGCGATACGGAGCGCAGGACGCTGGCTGCGTATGGTCACGAGCTGCACGAGTCGAGTCGCCGCTGGGGCAATATGCAGGCGGTGGTGTGGGACTACACTTCGGGCGCGGTCGAGGCGGCCTCCGACCCGCGCGGAGCCGCGGGCGGGATCTCATATTGAGCCGGGTCCGGATGACCGCCACGCTGGATGGCAGCTGGGTTCCCGTCACGGCCGCGGTCTCGGGTCAGCCCCTGGACGTCGAGGAGCTGCGCGTGGCCCGTCTCGTGCTCGACCGTGGGGGCTACGAGATCGTCGACCACGCAAATCACATCGTCGATAGCGGTGATTATCGCGTGGATGAGACAGTCCACCCGGCTTCGATGGATATTATTGGCGTTTCCGGTCCCAGTGCGGGGCGCACCATTCTCGCGATCTTCCATCTGCAGGGAGATGAGCTCACCGTCTGTTATGACCTCGAAGCAGCGAGTCGCCCGCAGGGGATGCGGCCACTCGAGGACCAGCTGCTGCTGATCATCTCTTACCGGCGCGCAGTGCCGCGCCCATCCTAGAGAGCACGATGCCTGCCTCTCCTGCCCGTCATCGCTGGCAATTCGGGCAGAAGTAGCTCGAGCGCCGCCCCTGGGCAATGCGCCGGATGCGCACGCCGCAGTGGCGACAGGGCTCGCCGGCGCGCTCGTAGACGAAGAGCTTGCGGCGGAAGGCGCCAGGTCGTCCGTCGGCGCCGACGTAGTCGCGCAGCGTCGTGCCCCCTGCCCGCACGGCGCCTGTGAGCACGGCCCTGACGGCATGTGCGAGTCGCTCGAGCTCGGGACGTGTCAGCCTTCCGGCGGTGCGCGTGGGGCGGATGCCCGCCCGGTAGAGCGCTTCGCTCGCATAGATGTTGCCGACACCCACCACGAGGCGCGAGTTCATCAGCAGCGACTTGACCGGCACGCGTCGCCTGCGGGTGATGCGCCAGAGGTACTCGCCTGTGAAGCCGGGATCGAAGGGTTCAGGCGCGAGCCGGGCCAGCAGCGGATGCACAGCCGGATCCGCCTCGGTGTAGTGGAGGCTGCCGAAGCGGCGCGGATCGTTGAAGTGCAGCGAGGCTCCCGAATCGAGTTGCAGCTCCAGGTGATCGTGCCTGCGTGGCGGGACACCCGCCGGCAGCATGCGCAGCGAGCCCGACATGCCGAGGTGCAGCAGCAGCGTCCCGCGCTCGAGTTCAAGCAGGAGGTATTTCGCCCGCCGTGCGGTCCGCAGCACCCTCTGGCCGGCAACGCGTCCGGGGAGCTCCTCGGGGACCGGCCAGCGGAGCCTCGGCTCGCGCACGACCAGCGCCTCGATACGCCGGCCAACGACGTACGGATCGATCCCGCGGCGGGTCGTTTCGACTTCGGGGAGCTCGGGCATGACGGTGTTCGCAGCCTGCCGCGCACAGTCTACAGCCGAAAAAGCGAAGGCCCGGCCACCTCTCCGGCGCCGGGCCCCCTGGTCATCCTTCCTGCGGCCGTCTACGGTCCGCAGGCCGTACGGTCACTTGATCTTCGCTTCCTTGTACGCGACGTGCTTGCGCGCGACCGGATCGAACTTGCGGATCTCCATCTTGTCCGGATGGAGTCGCTTGTTCTTGGTGGTCACATAGAAGTGGCCGGTTCCGGCCGTGGACAGCAGCTTGATCTTGTCGCGCATGGCTCGTATCCCTCTGGACCGGTCAGACCTTCATGCCCTGGCCGCGCAGCTCGGCAACCACTGCGTCGAGGCCCTTCTTCTCGATGGTGCGCAGTCCGCGCGTCGAGACGCGCAGCGTGACCCAGCGCCGCTCGCCTTCGAGCCAGAAGCGCTGCGTGTGCAGATTCGGCAGGAAGCGGCGCCGCTTGCGGTTGTTGGCATGCGAGACGCGATTGCCGGTTGCGGGACGCTTGCCGGTGATGTCACAGACGCGAGACATGGCTGAAAACCTCGGGCTCCGGAATTGACAGGCGGCACGGCCTTTTTGGATCAAAGGCTTGCAGGCAGATACAGCACCTGCCTCGCCGCAGAAAGCGCCGCTTTATACCAGCCGCGGGGCGGCGAGGCAACCGAGACGGCCGATCGTCAACCCCAGGGCGAGACTTCCAGATCGTCCTCGGTGTCCTGGAGAGGGCCCGGCGCAGGCGCGGTTGTCACGGCGATTGGCGACGCGGCGCTCTTTCGGGACGTCTTTCGGGATACCGCCTTCCTGGCGGCTGTCCTGCGGGATTTCTTCGCGACCTTTTTGCGTCCGGCTCGCTTCCCGCCCGCAGGCGCTGCGCGGCGCTTGCGCGCTGCTGACTTGCTGCCGGCCCTGCGTGCGGTGCTTCGGCCGCCGCGCACTGCCGTCCGCTTCTGCTTTCCGGACTTTTTCTTCCTCGCTGCCATCGGGTGTCCTCCGCTCGAAGTCTGGTGCGACGCTAACGCTACTGGTGCGGCGAGGTCAATGATCCGGCCGAGTCACCTGGGCCCCGTGTGCGGAACCCTTCAACCCAGATGGGCCGCGACCTGATCGACCTCGCCGGCGCTGCCGAGGACCACTGGCGTGCGCTCATGGATATCGCCCGGCTGTATCTCCAGGATGCGCCGGCCCGGCGCCGCGATTGCCTTGCCGCCGGCCTGTTCGATGAGCATCGCCATCGGGTTCGCCTCGTACATGAGGCGGAGTTTTCCCTGGGGCGCTTTCCTGGTCGGCGGGTACATGAACACACCGCCCTTGAGCAGGATGCGATGGACGTCGGCCACCATCGAGCCCACGTAGCGACTCGAGTAGCCCTGCTCCTGCGCCCAGTCGAGATAGCGCTGGTAGCCTTCGGGGAAGGTGCGGCGGTTGCCCTCGTTGACCGAGTAGCTCCTGCAGGTCGTGGGTGTGCGCAGTCCGCGCTCGACGAGCATGAACGCGCCTGCCGCCGGATCGAGCACGAACATGTCGACGCCACGGCCAACGGTCAGCACGAATACCGTGGATGAACCGTAGAGCACATAGCCGGCCGCGACCTGCCGGGCTCCGGGCTGCAGGAGTGAGGCCTGTGCGTCACGGGCGCGCCGGTCGTGACGAAGGATGCTGAAGATGGTTCCCACACCCCCGCAGACATCGAGGTTCGAGGAGCCGTCGAGCGGATCGAAGAGCACGCAGTAACGGCGCTCGGCTGCCGGATCGTCGCGGAGGATCACCGGCTCCTCGTTTTCCTCGGATGCGACGATCGCCACGCCGTCGCGCCCGCCGAGGACGCGCAGCAGTACCTCGTTGGCGATGACGTCGAGCTTCTGCTGATTCTCGCCCTGCACGTTGTCCGTGCCGGCGGTGCCGAGCACGTCCTGGAGGCGCGCACCGCGCACCTTGGCGGCGATCACCTTGGTCGAGATCGACAGGGCGGAGAGGATCCATGACAGCGTGCCCGTCGCCTCGGGTGAAACAGCCTGCTGCTGCAGGATGTGGGACTGCAGGGTGACGATCGGCTCGATGCTGACGGCGGCGGGCGACGGTTGCGGAGCGGGCATCTTCATCCTCCTGGTTCAGGCCCCGAAAAATCAGGGATTCTGCCTGCCCTGACCCGACGTGCGCCATCGAGGCAGTCACAGCAGGCCCTGCTCCGCGAAGGAAAGACACCGGCTGTCGCCGACGATCAGGTGATCCAGCACGCGGATGTCAATGAGCGCGAGGGCCTCCTTCAGCCGCTGGGTGATGAGCTCATCCGCCTGGCTCGCCTCCGCGACTCCCGAGGGGTGGTTGTGCGCGAGGATCACGGCGGCGGCGTTGTGCGCGAGGGCCTGGCGGACGACCTCGCGTGGATGCACGCTGGCGCCGTCGATCGTGCCGCGGAAGAGCTCTTCGAAGGCGATCAGGCGGTGGCGGTTGTCGAGGTGCAGGCAGCAGAAGACCTCGTAGGGCTTGTCGCGCAGCTGCGCGGTGAGGAAGGCGCGCGTTGCCTCGGGCGCGACCAGGGCCGGACCCAGGCGCAGCGTTTCCCGGTAGTGCCGGCGTGCGAGCTCGAGCGAGGCCTGCAGGAGTGCGTAGCGGGCAGGTCCGAGCCCGCGCTGGCCTATGCAGACCTCGAGGTTCGCACGCAGGAGCTCCCGCAGGGACCCGAACTCGCCGAGGAGCGTCCGCGCGAGCTCCACGGCATTGGTGCCGCTGACGCCCGAGCCGAGCAGGACCGCGAGGAGCTCGGAGTCGGAGAGGACATGCGCGCCACGCTCGAGGAGTTTTTCGCGGGGTCGTTCGGCGCGTGGCCACTGGCTGATGCTCATGGGGGTGCTCCGCTGCTCCGGACTTCGCACTGTGGGGCGTGAGGTGGCGGCCGGGCGAGCGCCAAAACGGGCGTGGTTCCCGGAAAATGCCACGTGTTTGCGCCGCCTCTGGCCGGCACCGGATAATTGCCCGATGCACGGCAGGCACGTGGTACTCGGCGTCACCGGCGGCATCGCCGCCTACAAGAGCGCAGACCTGGTGCGCCGCCTCATCGAGCGCGGCGCCGAGGTGCAGGTGGTGATGACCACCGCCGCGCGCGAGTTCGTCGGGGCAGCGACCTTTCAGGCACTCTCGGGCCGCGAAGTGCGCCAGGATCTCTGGGATCCGGCCGCGGAGGCGGCAATGGGCCACATCGAGCTCGCGCGCTGGGCGGACCTGGTGCTGATTGCTCCGGCCAGTGCGGATTTCCTGGCACGCCTCGCGAGCGGGCAGGCCGACGATCTGCTGACGACACTGTGTCTCGCAACCGAAGCACCGATCGTCGCCGCTCCGGCGATGAACCGCCTGATGTGGGCCAACGAGGCCACGCAGGCGAATGTTGCGACGCTCGTGCACCGTGGTGTGCAGCTGTGGGGGCCGGGCGAGGGCGAACAGGCCTGCGGGGAGACTGGCCCGGGCCGCATGCTCGAACCCCTCGAGCTCGCCTCCCGTGTGGCGGCACTCTTCGGTGCGACGGATCTGCTCGCGGGCCGGCGCGTGCTGGTGACGGCGGGACCCACACGCGAGCGCATCGACCCGGTGCGATTCATCAGCAATCGCAGCTCCGGGAAGATGGGCTTCGCCGTGGCGCGGGCGGCGCGGCTCGCGGGTGCCGAGGTGACGCTCGTTGCCGGACCGGTGGCGCTGCCGACACCGCCGGGTGTACGACGCGTCGATGTCGAGAGCGCCGCAGAGATGCTGGATGCGGTGCTGCGCGAGGTGGCGGGCGTCGACATCTTCATTTCCACGGCAGCGGTGGCCGACTACCGGCCAGCACGTGCTGCGGAGCAGAAGATCAAGAAGCACTCCGACCGGCTCGATATTGCGATGGAGCGTACCGTGGATATTCTCGGCACCGTCGCGCAGCGGCCCGGGCGACCCTTCGTCGTCGGCTTTGCGGCTGAAACCGAGGCGGTCGAGCAGCACGCCCGCACCAAACTCGTGAAGAAGAATCTCGACATGATCGCCGCGAACGAGGTGGGTGACCGGAAAGTATTCGAGCAGGACGACAACGCCCTGGTGGTGCTCTGGCACGGGGGCCGGCAGGAACTGCCGTGTGGCTCGAAGCAGGTCCTGGCGCAGGCGCTGATCGGGCTCATCGCCGGGCGCTTCGCAGACGCCCGGGCGGCTGCCGCCCGGTGAACGGCGCTCGACGTGCGGGGCGCCGGCCGCTCAAGGTGCGCATCCTCGATGCGCGCCTCGGGCGCGAACTGCCGTTGCCCGAATACGCAACCGGGGGTTCAGCGGGCCTCGATCTGCGCGCCTGCATCGATGCGCCGCTCGTGCTCGAGCCGGGCTGTGCAGAGCTCCTGCCGACCGGGCTCGCAATCCACCTCGACGATCCGGACCTGGCTGCCATGATCCTGCCGCGCTCGGGCCTGGGTCATCGGCACGGCATCGTGCTCGGCAACCTGGTCGGGCTCATCGATTCCGACTATCAGGGGCCGCTCATGGTCTCCTGCTGGAACCGGGGGGGTGCGGCTTTCACCATCCAGCCGGGGGAGCGCATTGCGCAGCTCGTCGTCGTGCCGGTCGTGCAGGTCGCCCTCGAGGTGGTCGAGGATTTTGCTGCGACCGATCGTGGTGCAGGGGGCTTCGGCCACACCGGGCGCTGCTGAGCGCCCTCATCTCAGCGCATGATCGCACGCGGGGATTTCAGCTCACGATAGCGGTCGATGTCGCTCTGGAACTGCGCGCGGAGCGCCGTCTGCTCGCCGCGTTTCGCCTCCAGGGTCTGGCGCTGAGAGCGGACTTCGTTCAGCGCGCGCACGAGCTCCTCTGCGAGATCGTCGGGCATGCGGCGGGCCTCGGGCCGCTCGCTGTAGGGCAGGAAGTTGCGTGCACGCTCCTGCAGCATCCCCAGGCGCGCGCCGAGCGACTCGATATACAGCTCAGCGCCGCGGATCTGGCTCTGCAGCTGCTCGAGCCGCAGGTCACGCAGTGCTTCGATGTCCTGCACCGACACGTAGGTCGTGAGCAGAAACTGATCGTGCTGCTGCTGGCGCGCGAGTTCGGTCCGCTGGCGCTCCTCATCGGCGAGCTGCTTCGGGGTCTTCTCGGCTTCGAGATGCCTGACGACCACGCCCTGGCTGTTGAGGACGTCGCGCTGCTTGCGGGTCGCCTCCGGAGGAACGCGATCGCCGTAGTGCGTGACGCCCTGCTCATCCACCCAGCGGTAGGATGAGCTCTCAGACGACTGCGGGCGGCGGTCGGCAGCGGAAGCCAGCCCCCACGCGGCGAGCAGCATGCTCAATGCCAGGCCCTGTCCAGTGATCTTCATGACGAACCATTGTGCCGGAGCGGCACTCTCCGGGACACTCAGCTTACACCGTAGGCCTGGCGATAGGCTTCGAGGGCAGCCAGCTGCTCGGCGGAAATGCGAAGCGCATCACCGGTCGGGGCCGCGAGTGCCGCGATCAGCTCCCCGAGCGAGAGGATGCTGATGCAGTGCAGACCGAGATCGGCCTCGACCTCCTGGACTGCGGAACGTGCGGAGCCGCCTGCCCCCCGTTCCTGGCGGTCGAGGGCCAGCGCCACCGCCACAGGCTGTGCGCCTGTCGCACGGATGATCTCCACGGACTCCCTGATGGCCGTGCCTGCGGTGATGACGTCATCCACGATCACGACGCGCCCGGACAATGTTGCGCCCACGAGCCGGCCGCCTTCACCATGGTCCTTGGCCTCCTTGCGGTTGAAGGCGAAGGGGACGCTGCGGCGATGGTGCTCGGCGAGTGCCACCGCGACGGCCGTGGCCAGCGGGATGCCCTTGTAGGCCGGGCCGAAGAGCATGTCGAAGCTGACGCCTGAGCGCACCAGGGCGGCCGCGTAGCAGCGCCCGAGCACGCCGATCGACTCCCCGTCGTCGAACGCGCCGGCATTGAAGAAATAGGGGCTCTCGCGGCCCGACTTCAGCCTGAAGCGGCCGAAGCGCAGCGCCTGGCGGCGCATGGCGACATCGATGAAGGTGATCTGGTAGTCCTGCATGCCGGATCCCCGTGCCACCCCGGTATGATGATGAAGTGCGCATCATAACGCTCAACGTCTGCGGGATTCGTTCGGCGGCCGGCAAGGGTCTCTTCGAGTGGCTGGCGACCCAGAAGGCCGACGTGATCTGCCTGCAGGAGACGAAGAGTCAGGTGGAGCAGCTCGACGGCCATGACGTCGCGATCCCCGGCTACGAGAGCCATTTCTGCGACGCCGACCGCAAAGGCTACTCGGGCGTGGCGATCTATTCGCGCCGTGCGCCGGATCGGCTCGTGCGCGGCTTCGGCGTGGCCGAGTTCGATGCGGAGGGCCGCTACCTGGAGGCCTGGTTCGGCGGGCTGGGTGTCGTCTCGCTCTACCTGCCCTCGGGCTCGGCGGGTCCGCACCGGCAGGCCTCGAAATTCCGCTTCCTCGAGGCCTTCATGCCGCACCTGCGCGCGCTGAAGCGCCGCCGGCGCGACTACATCCTGTGTGGCGACTGGAACATTGCGCACCGCGCGATCGACCTGCGCAACTGGCGTGCGAACCAGAAGAACTCGGGGTTTCTCCCCGAGGAACGCGCCTGGCTCGACGAGCTCTTCGACAGGGTGGGCTACGTCGACGCCTTCCGCGAGGTCAACCAGGAACCCGGTCAGTACACCTGGTGGTCGAACCGCGGTCAGGCCCGGGCGAAAGACGTCGGCTGGCGTATCGACTACCAGATCGTGAGTCCGCGGCTTGCCGGCGCGGCGCGGCACGCTGCCATCTACAAGGATCGGCGTTTCTCCGATCACGCGCCGCTCACCATGGATTACAGGCTTTGAACGACGTCGTGTCTGCAACGCCACACAGGCGCTCGTGGATCGGCGGCTGGCTGCACGCGCTCGCGGTCTACCGCGAGCCGCGCGTGCTTTCGATGCTGTTTCTCGGCTTCTCGGCCGGGCTCCCATTCATGCTGGTGTTTTCGACGCTCTCGGCGTGGCTGCGACAGGCCGGGATCGAACGAGCGACCATCGGCATGCTCGCCTGGGTCGGCATCGCCTATTCGATCAAGTTTCTCTGGGCGCCTGTGGTGGACCGGCTGGCGCTGCCGCTGCTCGACCGGCTGCTCGGCCGGCGGCGGAGCTGGATGCTGGTTGCGCAGCTGGGGATCGCCCTCGGTCTCGCGAACATTGCCTCGAGCGATCCGGTACAGAGCATCGGGCATGTGGCGCTGTTTGCGCTCATGGTTGCATTCTGCTCGGCGACGCAGGACATCGCCATCGATGCCTGGCGCATCGAGGCCGCCCCGCTCGAGCGGCAGGGAGCCATGGCCGCTTCCTATCAGCTCGGTTACCGCATCGCCGTGATGGTCGCGAGCGCCGGAGCGCTGTGGCTCGCCGCGGACTTCGGGTGGCGGACGAGCTATGTGGCCATGGCCGCGCTGGTCGGCATCGGTGTGGCCACTACGCTGCTGGTGAGTGAACCGGAGCGGCTCGTCCCGCGCGACGAGCTCGTGCGGGAACAGCGTGTCGTCGACTGGGTCGCGCGCCGCGCGCACTGGCCCCGGTCGGTACGTGACGCGGGCGCGTGGTTCGTGGGTGCCGTGATCTGCCCGGCGATCGATTTCTTTGCGCGTCACGGGCTCGCTTTCGGCCTGCTGATCTTCGCTTTCATCGGCAGCTACCGGCTGACCGACTATGCGATGGGCGTGATGGCCAACCCCTTCTATCTCGATCTCGGCTTCACGCTGAAGCAGGTGGCCGCGGTGGTGAAGGGCTACGGGCTGGTGATGTCGATCGCGGGGATCCTCATTGGTGGCGCAGCGGTGGCGCGGCTCGGCCGCACGCGCTCGCTCGTGCTCGGCAGCGTGCTGGTCATCTGCTCCAATCTTGCCTTTGCAGCCCTCGCGGCGCGGGGAGAGCCCAATGTGCTCGGGCTGGCTGCCGTCATCAGCCTCGACAATCTCGCCCTCGGCGTGCACGGCACGGCCCTCATCGCCTTCCTGTCCAGCCTCACGAGCTCGAGCTACACGGCGACGCAGTATGCGCTGTTGTCCTCGCTCTATGCCCTGCCGGGCAAGCTCCTGATGGGCACGTCCGGCTTCGTCGTCGATGCGCTCGGCTATCCGGGCTTCTTCCTCTATACCGCGAGCCTCAGTCTCCCGGGGCTCCTGCTGCTCTACTGGCTCGTGCGTCGCGATGGCGGACGAATCCGAACTTGACCTGACGCGGGTGATCTGTGCGCTCGAGGAGATCCCCGAAGGGGGCTGCCGCGGTTTCACGGCGGGCGGCGGTGACTGGCCGCTGCGTGGCCTCCTCACGCGTGAAGACGGCGTCGTGCAGGCCTTCGTCAACCGCTGTCCGCACGCCGGCCATCCGCTGAACCTGCGCCCGCACGATTTCCTGACGCCCGATGGCGCGCTTCTCGTCTGTCGCTCGCACGGTGCGCTCTTCGAGAAGTCAGAGGGGCTGTGCGTGGCGGGCCCCTGCGCGGGACGCGCGCTCACGCGGGTGGCGATCGAAGTGAGTGCGGGTTACGTGCTGCTGGCGCCGGGCGTCGACGTGGAGCGGCTCGCCGACCCGGCGGGATAGGTACGCCGGGACCGTCTCACTCGAAGAGATCGAGGCCTTCCAGGCTGCTGTTTGCCCGCGGCGTGCGCGCATCGTCGAAGTCTTCGACGGAATTGCCCTGCTCGTCGGGTTCCACGTCGACCGAACCCGTCCAGTCCTCTGGGGCCTCGGCGGTTTCGAGCGCGCCTTCCTCCCACTGGCCCTCCCAGTCCTCGATGTCCAGCTCTTCCACCGTGCCGTCGAAATACTGGATCTCGATGGTGCCATCATCGGCATCGAAGGCCACGACTTCGAACAGCTGCCCACCGTTCTCGCGATACCAGCTGCCGATCTCGGGTTGCGGTGCGCCCATCGCCTCGCTCCTTTACGTACTGTTATGCTGCCCCTGAGACTCGTCCTTACGCGATCGATGGTGCTCCAGCGGCAGGCCGCTTTCAAGTAAGGATTTCTGACGCATGGCATCATGATCGAGCAGATCCTGAAGTTCTTCGTCGTGTTCTTCGTGGTCGTCGAGCCACTGTCGACCGTGCCGATCTTCGCGGGCCTCACTCATGGGGCGAGCGAGGAGTACCGGCACCGCATGGCGCTCAAGGCCGTGATGACGGCGGGCATCATTGTGCTGCTGTTCGCGCTCGCCGGAGCGGCCTTCCTCGATGCGCTGGGCATCAGCATCGAGGCCTTCCGCATATTCGGTGGATTGCTGCTGTTTCTCATCGCGCTCGAGATGGTCTTTGCGCGCGAGTCCGGCACACGCACCTCCAGCGGCGAGCAGGCGGAGAGCCGGCGCCGCGCCGATATCTCGGTTTTTCCGCTGGCGTTTCCGCTGATTGCGGGGCCCGGGGCACTCACGACGATCCTGCTCTGGTTCGGACCGGTGCACGTTGCGCAGAGGCCACTGTTGTTCGGCGGACTCTGCGTGGCGGCGGCGGGCGTGCTCGTGATCACCTTCGTGCTCTTGCGCGCCGCCGCGCCGCTCACGCGGATCCTCGGCGTGACGGGCACGAACGTCGCCAACCGCCTGTTCGGTGTCGTGCTGGGTGCGCTGGCGGTGCAGTTCGTGATCGACGGGGTGCGAGCGAGCTTCAGCTCATGACCGGCGGCGAAATGCGAGATCCCATACCGCATGTCCGAGGCGCGTGCCGCGCTGCTCGAAGCGCGTCGGGGCGCGCCCTTCGGGACGAGGCATGAAAGCCCCGGCGGGCGAGAGGTTTTCGAGCATCTCGCAGCCGCCGAGTACCTCCAGCATCTGCGCGGCATAGGGCTCCCAGTCGGTGGCGAGCCGCAGCACGCCCCCGGGCCGCAGCCTGTCCGCCACGAGCCTCACGAAGGCCGGCTGGATCAGGCGGCGCTTGTGATGGCGCTTCTTCGGCCAGGGATCGGGGAAGAGGATCAGGAACTCATCGATCGAGCCCGGCGCCACGGCCCGTTCGAGGACCTCGACGGCGTCGTGACAGACGATGCGCAGGTTCGTGAGCCCCGCGCGCCCGGCGAGGAGCAGCAGGCGTCCGACCCCCGGCGGATGAACCTCGATGCCGAGGTGATCGCGCCCGGGGTGCGCCTGCGCGAGCGCGGCGAGATGCTCGCCGCTGCCGAAGCCGATCTCGACCGTGAGCGGCGCGATGCGTCCGAAGACCGCCGCGGGATCGAGCGGCTGCGCCCCGCATTCGAGCCCGAATCGTGGCCAGAGTTCTTCGAGCGCGCGGCTCTGCGCCCCGGTGATGCGCCCGGCGCGCACGACGAAGCTGCGTACGGCACGACGACCGGGGAGAGACCCGCCGTCCGCAGCAGGTGCGTCGGCTGCATGGTCGGGGTCGGTCACGATGCGCACGCTGTAGCAGAGGATCCGGAGCCGTCGTGCCCGGCGGGAGTCATTGCGGGACGACTCGGGCACGCTCTAGAATCGGGCGGCCGACGCGGGTGTAGTTCAATGGTAGAACTGCAGCTTCCCAAGCTGCTAACGTGGGTTCGATTCCCATCACCCGCTCCACATCTCCCCTCGCGGGTGCGCCCGGTCCCCGGCGCTGTCGTGGATCAGAATGCGCATTCATATCATGCGATATAGAATCTGCATTTATGATCTACCCGTTCAGGACGTCCCGGACGGCACTGGTGTCGCGGACCAGACAGGCGCGTGACTTGGGCTTCGCGATCAAGGATGTCGCGCGCCTCTGGGCACGTCTCTTCCGGCAGCGTGCGGCGGAGCGCAGCGTGACGCTCGACCAGTGTCGCGTGCTCGCCTATCTCTCGCGTAACGAGGGTGCCACCCAGGTGCGCCTCGCCGAGCTCTCCGAGACCGATCCGATGACTCTCGTGCGCATCCTTGATCGCATGGAAGAGGATGGCTGGCTCGAGCGGCGCCAGGATCCCGCGGACCGGCGCGTTCATCGCCTCTTCCTGAAGCCTGCGGCGGACCCCGTACTCACCGAGGTCCTGCGTATTGCCGAGCGGGCGCGTCGCGAGGCAATGGCCGGGCTCTCCGCGGCGGAGCGTGCCCGGCTGCTCGAGCTCCTGGAGCGCGTCCGTGTCAATCTGATGATGGCGATGCCGCCCCCGGCCGACGTCACCCGCCAGTCTGCGCGGCCGCCGCGCATCGGACGGACACCGGCCAGACGGGCCGCCACGCGCAGCAGAAAGGCGAGCGTATGAGCGAAATTCCGGCGGCTGCTGCGTCAGCCGATCCCGCGGCAGAGCGCGCATCGCGGCTGCGCAGTCTGCGGGTGCCGCTCATGCTGGGCGGCGCGCTCGTCATCGTCCTGGTGGCAACCTGGCTCTACGTTTCCGGGAGGCGCTACGAGTCGACCGACGACGCCTATGTGAACGCTGCGCGAGTATCCATCAGCAGCAACGTGCCGGGCCGCGTCGTCGCGATCGACGTGCATGACAATCAGCGTGTCGTGCGTGACCAGGTGCTCTACAGGCTCGACGACCGGCCGTTCCGCCTCGCCGTGCAGCAGGCACACGCCAGGCTGGCCGCGGCACGCCTGCAGGTCGAGTCGCTCAAGGCGACACGCCTGCAGAAGATCAGCGAGCTGCGTTCCGCGGAGGATACGTTCGCGTATCAGCAGCGTGAGGCCGTGCGACAGGGTCGGCTGCTCGATTCCGGCATTTCGTCGCAGGCACAGGTGGACCGTGCCGTGCATGCACGGGATGCTGCGTCACAGGCCGTGGCAGCCGTGCGCCAGGAGATCGCCAGCATCACCGCAAGCCTTGGCGGTGATCCGTCGATCGATCCCGCCATGCATCCGGCGGTGCAGGAGGCACAGGCAGAAGTCGATCGGGCGACGCTCGATCTCTCCTACGCCGTCGTCCGGGCGCCGGACGACGGCGTCGTCGCCCAGGTCGAGAAGCTGCAGGTGGGCGATTACGTGAACGCGGCGAGTCCCGTCTTCGCGCTCCTCGCCATCCACCGGCCGTGGATCGATGCGAACTTCAAGGAGGTGCAGCTCTCCCGGATGAGAGTGGGGCAGCCGGCGACCGTCGAGATCGATACCTACCCGGGCCGGACCTTCAGGGCGCACGTCGCGAGCCTGAGCCCCGGGACGGGAGCGCAGTTCGCGGTGCTGCCTGCGCAGAACGCCACGGGCAACTGGGTGAAGGTCGTGCAGCGGCTCTCAGTCCGCATCGAGATCGACGACCCTGATGCGGCGCATCCGCTGTATGCGGGGTTGAGCGCCACCGTGACGGTGGACACGCGCGACCACCGCGGGATGCCGCGGACCTGATGTCCGGGTCCGTGGCAGCCGCCGGGTCAGAGGCGCCGCCGGGGCGGCCGCTCCATCGAGTGCTGATCACCGCCAGTGTCATGGCGGCCTCGATCATGCAGATGCTGGATATGACCATCGCCACCATCGCTCTGCCGCACATGCAGGGGAGCCTCGCGGGCACGCAGGACCAGATGGTCTGGGTGCTGACGTCCTATATCGTGGCCGTGGCGATTACCATTCCTCTTTCGGGCTGGCTCGCCGTGCGCATCGGGCGCAAGCGCGTGTTCCTCGCTTCGGTGATCGGCTTCACCGTAGTCTCGGCGCTGTGTGGCATGGCGGATTCCCTCACGGAGATCGTGGTCTTCCGTGCACTGCAGGGCGTCTGCGGCGCGGGGCTCGTGCCGCTCTCCCAGGCTATCCTGCTCGACATCAACCCGCCCGAGCATCATGCGCGTGCGATGGCCGTCTGGGGCATGGGCACCGTGCTTGGGCCGATCGCCGGCCCCATGCTGGGCGGGTGGCTGACGGATGATTACAACTGGCGGTGGGTCTTCTACATCAACATACCCATCGGTATTGCGGCGACGCTCGGTATCCTGGCGACGCTTCCTGAGACGCAGCCGAAACGTTCGCCCTTCGACCTCTTCGGCTTCGCAATGCTGAGCATCGGCGTCGGTGCCCTGCAGCTCATGCTGGACCGCGGCCAGCTGAAAGACTGGTTTTCCTCCACCGAGATCTGCATCGAGGCGCTGGTGGCAGTACTCGCCCTCTACCTTTTCATCACTCATACCCTGACGGCCGAGCAGCCTTTCATCGGTCGCGCGATCTTCCGGGATCGCAATTTCGTCATCGGCATCGTCTTCATCGCCATCTTCGGCGCGGTGGTGTTCGCCACACTCGCCCTGCTGCCGCCGCTGCTCCAGGGGCTCATGGGATTTCCTGCACTGACGGCCGGCGTGGTCACCGCGCCGAGCGGCGTTGGGATGGCCGTGGCGATGCTCTTCGTGGGCCGCCTCATCGGCAGGATCGACGTGCGCTGGATTATCGTCGCAGGCTTTTCGGTCGTCGCATTTTCCGTCGCCAGGATGGCGACACTCTCGCCGCAGATCGATGCGCAGCCCATAGCCCTCGCGTATTTCATACAGGGACTCGGGTGCGGTCTCACCTATGTGACGCTCGTCACCATCGCCTTCGCGACGCTGCCGGCAGCGCTTCGCAACGAGGGCACGTCGTTCTTCAACCTGATGCGCAACATCGGCAGCTCTATCGGGATCTCCGCGACCCAGGCCTATGTGATTTACGGCACTTCGCATGCGCATGCGCGCCTGACCGAGCACATCACGCCCTATGATGCCGCGGCGCTCGAGCCGCAGCTCGGATCGCTGATGCATTCCACGAGCGGTCTCATGCTGCTGGATGCGCAGGTGACCGCGCAGGCTGGCTGGATCGCCTATCTCGACACCTTTTACGTGATGATGATCGCCATGCTGCTCGTGCTCCCGCTGATCCTGTTCGTGCGCATCAGGAAGGGTTCCGCGGGTGCGCACCCGGTGGCGATGGAATGAGAGCGGCGATCCTCCCGCCCGCCGTCGCATGCATCCTCGCCGCCTGTGCGGCAGGGCCGGACTTCGTGCCGCCCGCCGCTCCGGGTGCGGAGCGTTTTACGACCGAGGCGTTGCCGGACGTCGCGCTCGAGGCGGCACCGGCCGCCGGGGCACCGTCGGACTGGTGGAGTGTTTTCGGTTCACCAGACCTGGATGAAGCCGTGCGTGCTGCGCTCGCCGGCAACCGGAGCCTCCGGATTGCGCAGGCGAGTCTCGTACGCGCGCGGGCGCTCGATGAGGCGGGCCGCAGTGCCCGGCTGCCGCAGGCGACACTCGAGGCAAGCAACGGTCGCAGCAAGTATGGCGCCGCCTTCCTCGGCCCCATGGAGCTCGCACCCTTCACCTACTACTCGGTCGGCGCGAACGTCAGCTATCTCCTCGACTTCAGCGGTGGCGTGCGGCGGACGATCGAGGCGCGCCACGCGCTTGCCGAGGCAGGGCAGTACGAGCTCGAGGCCGCTCATCTCTCGCTCACCGGCAACGTCGTGCTGCAGGCGCTGGCCATCGCCTCGGCCCGGGCGCAGCTTCGGGCGGCCGAAGCGGTGCTCGAGGAGGACCGGCGCAACCTCGAGCTCGTGCGCGAGGCGTTGCAGGAGGGATCCGCGGCGCGCGTGGACCTGCTCGGCGCGGAGAGCCAGCTTGCGCAGGACCAGACGCTCCTGCCGCCGCTGCGCCAGGAACTGAGCGCCGCCCGGCATGCGCTGGCGGTGCTCGAGGGACAGCCACCCGGCAACCGCGTGCCGCGGGACTTCGATCTGGAGGACTTCCGGCAGCCCGCATCGCTCCTCCTGAGCGTGCCTTCGGAGCTCGCGCACCGCCGGCCGGACATCCGCGCGAGCGAAGCGCGTCTGCATGCGGCGATTGCCGAAGTCGGAATCGCCACGGCAAACCTCTATCCGCAGGTCCGGCTCACGGGTTCGCTCAGCCAGCAGGCCCTGACGACCAGCGGGCTCTTCGAGCGTGGCAGTGCGGCCTGGACCCTCATCGGAAACCTGAGTGCGCCACTCTTCGACGGCGGCCGGCTGCGCGCGGAGCGCCGGGCCGCCCGGGCGGCGGCCCGCGAGGCGCTCGCCCGCTACGAGCAGACGGTGCTGACGGCCTTCGGCCAGGTGGCCGACGTGCTGGCCGCCCTGCAGCACGATGCGGAGCAGGAGGCCGCGCAGCAGCGGGCGCTCGAGGTGGCGGAGTCCAGTCTCGCGCTCGCCCGCGCAAGCTACGAAGCCGGCAATACCGGACTGCTGCAGATCCTGGACGCAGAGCGCCTCGTGCAGCGCGCGCGCATCGGCGTGGCCCGCTCGCGGGCCCGGCGCCTGCAGGACACGGCAGAACTGATCGTCGCACTCAGTGGCCATTCGCCCGCCGCGTCCGACGGGACCGAGGCGCCCGCACGCGTTCAGCGCTGAGTCGGGAAGCCGAGATCGAGACGGCCCGGCGCGGCCGCCGGCCAGCGCGTCGTGACGACCTTGGTGCGCGTGAGAAAACGGATGCCGTCCGGGCCGTAGATATGCAGGTCGCCGTAGAGCGATGACTTCCAGCCACCGAAGGAAAACTGCGCGGCAGGCACGGGAATCGGCACGTTGATGCCCACCATACCGGCCTGCACTTCGCGCTCGAAGCGCCGCGCGGCGCCCCCGTCACGCGTGAAGAGCGCGGCACCGTTGCCGCAGGCGTGCGAGTTCACGAGTTCCAGTGCGGCGTCGAAGGATGGGACGCGCACGACGGAGAGCACCGGACCGAAGATCTCGTCACGATAGAGATCCATCGCCGGCGTGACGTGGTCGATCAGGGTCGGTCCGACGAAGAAACCCTGTGCCGGGATGCGCATCCGCCCGTCGCTCACGAGCCGAGCGCCCTGTGCGGCGGCGCGCCCGACATAGCCGAGCACGCGCTCCCGGTGCGCAGCCGAGATCAGCGGCCCCATGTCCACGTCCGGATCGCTGCCGGCGCCGATGCGGATTGTCCTGATGCGCTGCGCCACCGCCTCCACCAGCCGGTCGGCCACGGCGCCGACGGCCACGAGCACCGAGATGGCCATGCAGCGCTCGCCCGCTGCCCCGAAACCGGCCGAGACCGCCGCATCGGCGGCCATGTTGAGATCCGCATCCGGCAGCACCACCATGTGGTTCTTCGCGCCCCCGAGCGCCTGTACGCGCTTGCCGGCCGCCGTCGCACGCTCGTGCACCTGGCGGGCAGCCGGCGTCGAGCCGACGAAGCTCACGGCGTCGATGCCGGGATGCGCAAGCAGGAGCCCGGCCGTGGTGTGATCGCCGTGGATCACGTTCAGCACACCGGGTGGCACACCCGCGGCGGTGGCCAGCGCCGCCAGGCGCAGCGCAGCGCCAGGTGTCTTCTCGGAGGGTTTGAGCACGACGGCATTGCCGCAGGCAATCGCGCCTGCGAGTGTCCACAGCGGCACCATCACCGGAAAATTGAAGGGCGTGATCGCCGCGACCACCCCGAGCGGCTGCAGCAGCGAGTGTGCGTCGACGCCCGTGGCGAGCTGCGAGGAATGCGCGCCCTGCAGCAGCTTTGGCATGCCGCAGGCGTATTCCAGCACCTCGATGCCGCGTGCGATCTCGCCGCGTGCATCTGCGAGCGTCTTGCCCTGTTCGGTCGTGACGAGCGCGGCGAGCTCGTCGCTGTGTCCGAGCACGTGCTGGCGGAACGCGAACATGATTTCTGCGCGCCGTCCGAGGGGCGCCTCGCCCCAGGGCGCCTGCGCGGCGGCCGCCGAGCCGACGGCGGCGTCCACTTCCGCCCTGCCGGCAAAGGGCACACGTGCGATCGGCTCACCCCGTGCGGGATCGAAGACCAGTCCGCCGCAGGAGCTTCCCGCCGGCCATGGGCGGCCGTCGAGGAAGTGCGGTCGCGCTGGCAGGGCCGGCATTTCGGGGCTCGCACTCATCGTCGCATTCTAACTGCGGCCGCCGCGGTCCGCGGGACGCGCTACCATGCGCGCCTCATCCCGGTGGAGGTCTGCTTGAAATATCTCGGCCGCATCCTGCTGAAGGGGCTCGTCACCATCCTGCCCACCGGCATCACCCTGTACCTCGTGTACTGGCTGGGGGTCACGACGGAGTCGCTGCTGCGCGAACCCATCCGCTTCTTCCTGCCGGAGAGCCGCTACATCCCGGGCATGGGCCTCGTCGCCGGCTTCCTGCTGCTCTTCCTGATCGGTGTGCTGGTCAATGCCTACATGGTGCGAAGGGTGCTCGGCTTCGGCGAATCGCTGATGCTGCGCATCCCCGTCGTCAAGACCGTGTATGCGGCGCTGCGGGACGTCACGCGGCTGGTGAATACGGAGGGGCGCAAGAGCGATCTCGAGCGTGTCGTCATGGTCAATGTCGGTCCGGGGCGCCTACTGGGTTTCGTGACCCAGGAGCGGGCGAATCTGCCCGGAGTCAGGATCGACCACGACCTCGTGGCGGTGTATCTGCCGATGAGCTACCAGATCGGCGGCTACACCGTCTATCTGCCTCGTGAGCGCCTCGAGGCCACGGACCTCACGGTCGAGACCGCGATGCGCATCGTCCTCACGGGCGGGCTGCAGGGGCGCTGATCGCCGGCCAGTTCTGAGAATCGGGTCAGAAAAACGGCCTCGGGCAGTGGCGGTCCTGCGAACAGTTTTCCATAGTCAGTACGCCATGAACGCTGCCGTACAGCCTGTCGTGCCCGACACGCTTGCCTTTGCCGAGCCACGGCTTGCGCGTGCGCTCCTCGAGCAATGGCCGGGTGCCACGGTGATCCTCGACGCGTCTTTCAACGTCCGCTGGCTCAACCGTTGCGCAACGCAGTGGTTGCGCAGCCGCGCCGAGTCGCTCGTGACACGTCCCTGTCATGAGTTGCCGCTGCCCTGGAAACTCGACCGCTCGCTCCTCGAGACGGTGCTCCAGGGCGCCGAGAAGTCTCTGCCACCCGGCGATCTCGTGGACGTCACCGGGCAGCTGCATTCCTGCGTGGCGCGGCTGATGCCGCTTGCCCTCGAGGGCGGCGCGGGAGCCGTCCTGCTGCTCATCGGTGAGGTTCCGGAGGCGCGTGCCGCCGTCGACAGTGATTCCAGGCGCATGCGTCGCCGCGATCTCGCGCTCGCCTCGGCGCAGGTCGGATTCTGGGAGTGGAACATCGAGAGCGGCGAGGCGTCGATGGATCCCGAGTGGTGCCGGCTGCTGGGGATCGACCCCTGCGCGGGTGCAGGTCACCGCGAGGCCTGGGCACGCAACGTGCATCCTGACGATCAGCCGGAGTTCCGGGCGCACATGCAGTCCCTGGGCACCGGCGAGGTCGAGCAGATCGAGATCGAGTACCGCATGCTCACGCATGATTACCGGTGGGTGTGGCTCATGCAGCGCGGGCGCATCGTCGAGCATGGTGCCCAGGGCAGTCCGCGGCGCGCGAGCGGCATCTGCATCGATATCGACGAGCGCAAGCGCAGCGAGGTCGATCTGCGGGCGAGCGAGTCGCGTCTCGCCAATGCGCTCTGGGGGGCGCGCGCGGCTCTGTGGCACTGGAATGTTCCTGCGAAGACAGGCGGCCATAGCCCGATGTGGTACGCGATGACGGGCTACACGGAGGAGGAATGGCACGCGGTCGGCAAGCCCTGGGTCGAGCGCGTCCATCCCGATGACCGGGAGGCCGTGAAGGCTGCTGCCCGCGCCCATTTCGAGGGGCGCGCCCAGTCGCTCGAGTACGAGTACCGGATCCGTACGGCGGTCGGGGACTGGCGCTGGATGCTCGATCGCGGGCGCATCGTGGAGTGGGACCTGACGGGTTCGCCAACCGTGGTCATCGGCGTTTCCCTGGACATCCACGCGCAGAAGGAAGCCGAATTGCGTCTGCGGGCGAGCGAAGCACGCCTGGAGATGGTCGTGTGGGGTGCGGGCCTCGGTCTCTGGGAGTTCGACCTCGTCTCCGGGCGCGTGAGCTGGCTCAATGACTGGTGTTCGCAGTTCGATCTGGATCCCCACGAGGGCGAGGTCCTTCCCTGGGGCGCGAAGATCCACCCGGAGGATCTTCCGGAGTTCGAGCGGCGCTTCGCCATGCATCTCGCCGATCAGGGAGAGGGCGCCAGCGTCGAGTTTCGCGCGCGCACGCGCAGCGGCGAATGGAAGCGGCTGCTCGCCCGTGGTCGCATCGAGCGCGCCGCCGACGGAACCCCGCTGCGCGCGCTCGGGGTGTGCATGAGCGTGGACAACCGCAGCCCCTGAAGCGTTGCTAGAATCCGCGCAGCCCACGCGAACCGGAGAGCGCATCGCCCGTGCGCCTCGCCAGACGGATTCTTCTCGCCGCCGGCGCCACACTGGCGCTGCTCGTCGTCATCACGGCGCTGCTTGCGCTGTTCGTCGATGCCGATCGCTTCCGGCCGCAGCTCGAACGCCTGGTGGGGGACGCGAGTGGCGGCGAGCTTCGCCTGCATGAGCCGCTGAAGATCGGGTTCTTTCCGCGGCTGGCGCTGCGTGTGGGAGCGGGCGAATTTGTCCTGCCGGGCCCCGCCGGCCGCCCCGGTGAGGGCGACAGTCAGCCATTCGCGCGCTGGCGGAGCATCCACATCGATGCGCGCCTGCGCCCGCTCATGCGCGGCCGGCTCGAGATCGGGCGCGTGCACATCGATGGACTCGCGCTGGCGCTGCATCGCGATGCCACGGGCGGCAACTGGGAGAAGCTGCGTGTGTCGATCCCCGGAGGCGGCACGCCTCGCTTCGAATTCAGGAGCCTCGGCGGGCTGGAGCTGCAGGACGGGTCGCTGCTCTACACGGATGCACGCGACGGACGCGAGATTCGTCTCGAGCATTGGCGATTCGAGCTTGCGGCGTGGCATCCGGGTGACCCGCTCGGGTTTCTGACGAACGGCAGTGTCGCATTGTCGCCGGAAGGCACGCGCGCGCGCCTGCACATCGAGGCGCGCGCACAGATGAGTGGTCCCATGCGGGAGCTGCAGATCCGGCGCCTGCATGCAGTCATCGGGGATGCACCTGCAGGGAAGCGCAAGCCTGACGATACCGGCAGTGCCGATCCCGGAGGCGCTCGCAGCGGCGCACGGACAGGGCGTGCTCACGCTCGACAGCCCTTCGTTTCGCAGCTTGCTGGCCGCCGCCGGCGTCGAAGCCCCCGCGACGCGCGACGCACGCGTGCTCGGGCCGTTGACCGCCCAGGGGAGCTGGCGCCTCGCGGACGCGGTGCTGATCGTCGAGCCGCTGCGATTGAAGCTCGACGACACGAGCCTCGAGGGCCGGCTCCAGGCTTCGCTCGCGGAACCGCAAGGGGCAGAGTTCGAACTGCACGGCGATTCCCTCGATCTCACGCGTTACCTCGAGCCGGAGGACGCTCAGGGCAAACCCCTCGTGCTGGATGCCGAGGCGCTACAGACGCTGCCCGTGCGCGGCGAGCTCAGCTTCGAGCGCGCGCAGCTTGCGCAGCTTCGGATGAAAGGGGTGCGCCTGACACTCGAGCTCGAGGACGGGCGGCTGCGCACGAGGCGGCCATGAGCGAGCTCGCGCGTGAGCTCATCGCCTGGCATGCCTGCCACGGCCGTCACGACCTGCCGTGGCAGCGCGAGCGCACGGCCTATCGCGTCTGGGTGTCCGAGATCATGCTCCAGCAAACGCAGGTGTCGACCGTCATCCCGTATTTCGAGCGCTTCGTGGCGCGCTTCCCCGATGTTGCAAGCCTTGCAACGGCACCGCTCGACGAGGTGCTGCATCTCTGGAGCGGGCTCGGCTACTACGCGCGCGCACGCAATCTCCACCGGGCTGCGCAGCGTATCTGCGCCGCGCACGGTGGGGAGTTCCCGTCGAGCTTCGATGACGTGAGCGCTCTCCCGGGTGTCGGCCGCTCCACCGCGGGCGCCGTGCTGGCGCTCGCCCACAGCCAGCGCTTCGCCATCCTCGATGGCAACGTCAAGCGCGTGCTTGCCCGCGTGCATGGCGTCGAAGGTCCACCGGGTGAGCACGCCGTGGAGACCCGGCTCTGGTCGCTCGCCGAGGAGAGCACGCCGCTCGAGCAGGTGGAGGTCTATACGCAGGCGATCATGGATCTCGGCGCCACCGTCTGCCTGCGTCGCCGGCCGCTCTGCGAGCACTGTCCGCTGGCCGCGATGTGCGCTGCACGGGGCAGCGGCCGGCAGGACGAACTGCCCAGGCCTCGTCGTGCGCGGCCGCGTGGGAATCGCGCGGTGGTCATGCTGGTCGCGCGCCGTGAGGACGGCTGCGTGCTGCTCGCGCAGCGACCGCCGCGCGGCGTGTGGGGCGGGCTCTGGTGTCTGCCCGAATTCGACGGCGAGGCGGCAGTCCGTGATTTCGCGATGCGACGCCTGGGCAGACCCGCTTTGCCGCACGCCCCCTGCCGGGCGTGCGGCACGCCTTCACGCACTTCGATCTCGAGATCCGGCCGCTCCTCGTCGACTGCACGGGGGAGGCCGGCATCGGCGAGCCTGCGCCACGGCTCTGGTTCGATGTCCGCGAGCCGGCGCGCGTGGGGGTACCGCAGCCGATCCGTGCGCTTCTCGATAGAATCGGCGCACCATGACCCGAAGCGTGCAATGTGTCGTCCTGAAGCGCGAGGCCCCCGGTCTCGACCGGCCCCCCTATCCCGGCGAACTCGGCAGGCGTGTCTTCGAGAACGTCTCGAAGGAGGGCTGGGCCCGCTGGGTCAGTCACCAGACCATGCTCATGAACGAGTATCGTCTGACGCCCATCGATCCCAAGGCACGCAAGTTCCTCGAGGGCGAGATGGAGAAGTTCTTCTTCGGCGCCGGCGTCGACAAGCCCGCCGGGTATGTCGAGCCGGATGCGAAGGGCTGAGGGGGCGCCAGGGTGTCCTTTTCTTGACGGCCCGGGTGCGGGTCGTTGTAATACGCAGCCTTCCCTGCCGGCGGCCAGGTAGCTCAGTTGGTAGAGCAGCGGACTGAAAATCCGCGTGTCGTTGGTTCGATTCCGACCCTGGCCACCATTTCTTCGTGTTGCAAAATCACAATAATTTTCGAGCGAGCGAGGAAAGGCAGAGATCCCGGCGAAGTCGCGTTGCCATTCAGTAGCTACTCTGACCAGGCCTGAGCCGAGAAATCGTCGGCCCCTGCTCGAATTCCGCCGGCGGCGCGTGGGCCAGCAGACGGGACGGGTACTGCTGCCGCGCCTTCTGCTCGTGGTGCATCGACAGAGCGAGCGGAAATTCCTTACAGATCGGCTCGACCCGGTGCGCCTGATGATGCGCCTCGATGAACTACGCGGTCACTTGGCGCAGCGGTCGAGTTCTGGCTGGGCGAAAAACGCGGATGTCTTGCGCAGAATCTCGCTCTTGCGTTTCAGCTCCGAGTTCTCCCGCTCTGCGCCGGTCATCCCGTTGTACTGACCGCTGTCGCGTTTGGCTCGGCGGACGCATTCCCTGAGTGTCTCCTCCGTGCAGCCGATCCTGTGGGCGCTCGCTCCGATTGCTTCGTCAAACAGATCATTTGCCGCGCAAATTCAAGTGTGTACCGGACCGTCCTCACCGCCCTCTCGAACACCCCCGAATCCAACGCTGAGGCGTCCACGAATATGAGGGTAAGCCCAAGTCTGAGGCTGCCGCACGGTACCTTATGCTATACCTTACTTCGCGGAATTTTTTCATGCCTGCGAGTGGGGCTGAAAGCTTTCGGAGCGCCTGCGTTGCCGGGGCAGCAGATACGCTAGAGCCATGAATTATCTGCGCGAGCACATTCCGGGGCGCTTCCCCCGCCGCTGCCTGGTGATGACCACGGGACGGACGCCCCAGGTTGTGACGGAAACTGTGTACGCGCTGGCGACAAGGCCTGGCCAGGAAGTCTTCATCCCCAGCGAGATCCATCTGGTCACCACTGAAGAAGGGCGGCGGCAGGCCGAACTGGACCTGCTCGACAGCGGGGCCGGTCGGCTCACCGCCCTGTGCGCGGAACTCGGGATCGATCGCGGCGCCATTAGGTTCGATCGCAGCTCCATTCGTGTGGCGATAGACGCCGCCGGAGCGCCTCTGGAGGACATCCGCAGCGTCCAAGACAATCAGGCAAGTGCCGACGCCATCGTCGCCTGTGTACGGGAGCTGACCTCGGATGCACAAGCTGCCGTGCACGTCTCGCTCGCCGGGGGTCGCAAGACCATGGGGTTCTACTTGGGCTACGCCCTCTCACTCTTCGGCCGGCCGCAGGATCGGCTGTCGCATGTACTGGTTGACCCGCGATTCGAGAACTTGCCGGATTTTTTCTTCCCGACCAAGGCGAGCAGCATCCTGCGGCTGCGGGATGGCAAGGGCACCGTCGACGCCATGCATGCTCGAGTGGAATTGGCCGATATCCCGGTTGTCAGCTTGCGAGGTCTGCTCGGTGCGGACCTGCTGGGTGATGCGCGGGCTTCCTATGCCGAGATCGTGCGCCGGGCGCGCTCGCATTTCGAGCATGAGGCCAAGGTGGATCTTGACCTGAACGCGTTGCGCCTCGAGGCGGGAGGGAAGCCGGTCAGGATGGGCACGGCCGAGGCGATCTGGTACGGGTTTTTCATCGATCGCGCTGCGGCGGGCAAACCCGGCGTTGCATGGCGGAATTCTGATTCGAGGCTACCGGCGCGCGAGCTTCGGGAATTTGTCGGACGACTGAATCTGATCGACAGAGGCGTGGATGAGGATGTCTGTGATACCTGGATCAGGCGCGATGGCACCATCGATGCCGATGCCGCTGACCGCTTGCGAACCAGGGTCAATGAACAATTGAAACGTGCATTGGGACCGGGCCCTGCGGTTCCATACCTGATTGCCCGAGAGGGGCGGCGCAGCAGAAGCTGTTACAGGGTCAATCTGACGATGGAATCCATAAAGCTGACCAAGTCATGACACAGCAGCAACTGATTACGCGCAGTTACACAATGCGCTTCCTCACCCCCGCGTTCCTCGGCGATGCCGTCCGGGCCGGTGCTTGGCGCATGCCCCCGTTCAAGGCGGCGCTGCGCCAGTGGTGGCGCATCGCTGTTGCGAGCCAGTTTCAGTACGACTGCTTGAAGATGCGCGAGGCAGAGGGGCAGCTGTTTGGCCACGCATGGCTCGAGAATGACCGCGACGAGAGTGGCAAGTGCGTTTCGGCGCGTCGCAGTCAGGTGCGGATGCGTCTGGATCGATGGGTGCCCGGAAGGCTTGATCAAGCACCCGAAATCGGCAGGATCGAGCGTGCGGGCGGCAAGCCGGCATCGGCGGCACTCTATCTGGGTTACGGCCCAATCGAGACTGAGTCAACACTGAAGAGCAAACCGGCAATCAAGGCTGGAGAGGAACGGACGCTCAAATTGGCATTTCCAGAGGCCGATGGCATTGAGGCAGCGCTTGCCCTGATGAATCGCTTTGGCACGGTTGGTGGGCGTTG
The DNA here is from genome assembly GCA_016707425.1 of Gammaproteobacteria bacterium. Taxonomy (GTDB): domain Bacteria; phylum Pseudomonadota; class Gammaproteobacteria; order Steroidobacterales; family Steroidobacteraceae; genus JADJHU01. The sequence continues at coordinate 17,701 of JADJHU010000015.1, read as the reverse complement.
TCGCAATGGCTGGGGGTCTTTCGAGCTGGCTGGCGAACTGACTCCGACGTCGACACCGCTCGTCGAGTGGCGCGATGCGATGAAACGCGATTGGGTACATGGAATTGGGCAGGATCAGAAAGGAGCACTTATCTGGGAGTCCATGTCAGCCAAGGATTGGGAAGCCGTCATGCTGCTCCTGGCGCGATTGCGTGCCGACCTGCGACGCAATGTCAGTGATCGGCTGCTGCTTGCCTACCCGGACACCAAAGCTTCCATGCCGGGCTGGCGGGGTACAGATCGTGTGCCCCACAGCCTGCGCTTCAAGGTTCGGCGCAGGGGCGAGGGGTACGTGGGAGCCATATTTCACGCGCCCTGTCGCCCTTCCGATGCCCTTTGGAGCCGCCTGTCACCCGAGAAGCAGCAGCAGCTTCCGGAGGTCTTTCAGGAGGCCCACGATTTCCTCGATAGCCGGGACGAACTCACCCGATGCAACGAAGTGAAGCCATGAGAGATACGGCGCTTTGGCGAATCAAGCTGCATGCGCGCCTGCACGATCCGGCCGAGAAGGCGCTCGTTCTGTTGCGCGACCCTGCGGGGCACGAAGGCGGTACTTCGCGCGTCCTGCGGCGCATGGCCGATGAGATCGAATCCGCTGCCGAGCTTCTGGAGAACGATGACGCGGACGTATTGCACGCTGTTCTTTTCGACCAGGGCATCGACGCTGACTCCGAACGCATCGTCAAGCGTGCCGACTGGTGGGCGGCGGCGGCTGATCGTCCGCAATGGCCGCTGCGTGAAGTTGATATCCAAAGCCGGACTGGTGCGGCCAAGACGCTGGCTGTGGCCGACTTTGCGCAAGTGCGCTGGAGCAAGCAGCCGCAATTGATCCACCCGCTGACGGGCCAGGTGTTCGATCTGGGCAAGCAGGGCGGGCTCGCGGATACGGACTTTCAGGATATTAAACAGCGCAGCTTTGAACATTTCTCAAGGCTTCTGGTGCGCCAGAATGGTGCTACGGACTTCAAGAAGACCCTGCTCGCATTCTGGAGATTTGGACCTGAGGTCGGGGAAGAAGACGATTTCGGCAAACTCGGTGCACTTTGGCGACTGCTGCCTGCGGATACGCGCATTCCGGATCACAGCATCTGGGATCATCTGGATCTCACCAGCGCCTTCGCGGGCGCCTTCGCTGCCGACCCGAATGGCGAAGTTGCGCTGTTGTCCGTCTCCATCGGGCCCGTGCAGTCGTTCATCGAGGCGGCACGCAGTACATCCGACCTGTGGGCTGGCTCGCACCTGCTGGCGCGGCTAGCCTGGGAGACGATGAAGCCGATCTGCGACGCCCTGGGGCCAGACGCAATTCTCTTTCCGCAGCTGCGCGGCTCGCCGCAGGTGGATTTGTGGCTGCGTGATGAGTGTGGTCTCGATCCGGAATTGTTCCGTAACTGCGATTGGGGCCGGGGAGAGACCGACGCCAATCCCTTGTTCGGCGCGGCTCTACCCAATCGATTTGTCGCCATCGTGCCGGCAAGCCAGGCGGCATCTCTGGCTCGACGCGCGCAGGACAGCGTTCGCGCCTGGCTGCAGAAGTTGGGCCAAACCGTGGTGGATCGACTGATTGAGGCGGCACAGCTCGGCAACGGCGGCGAGCAGCATTGTCACCAGCAGATGCGTGAGCAACTCGATGGCTTCCCGGAAGTGCACTGGGCGGCTGTTCCCTTCTCGCTGATCCGCTGCAAAGACGAAATCAAACAGCGCGACCTGGATGTGACCGCGCTTTCGGAGGCAATGCGCCCGTTCTTCGGCGGCGAAGGCGAACCGGGGTTCCTCGGCAGCGCCGCCTGGCGTGTGCTGCAGAAGGAAATGCGCTGGGACGATCGCACGAGGTTCTTCGCGCCCAACCCCGGGGTTCTATACCCGGCAGTCTACGAACTCGCCGAGCGCGTGTTGGCGGCAGCCAAGACCACACGGCGCTTTTCGCAGATGCAGCAGCGGGGCTGGCGCTGCTCCCTCACCGGCGAGACCGAGTGGCTGGCCATGGATCCCGCGCAACTCGGCTGGACTCAGGCCGAGCGCAACGCCCGCGGAACCTTGTGGACGAAACTTGCTGGACGTTTCGGCGTGAAAAAGGGGGAGCATCTTGGAGCACTGCCGGCACTCAAACGAGTGTGGCCCAGCTTGTTCGCGGAAGAAGTCGGCAAGGCCTTGGGCAGGGACATCAAACGCTTTGTGGTGTCGACACATACGATGGCGCTTGCCGCCGCGCTCCAGGATTGGGCTGGCAAAGACACGAAGCTGCGTGAAGACCTGATTACCGAGCTCGAGCGCAGCGAGCGCAGCGCGCTGCCGCGCAAGCTGGCCAAAGCGGCCCATCGGCATCCGCAAGGGGACCTGATTGCGCGCATGCCCGGCTGGCTGGATGCAGCCCGGGATACTGAAGAGGCCAGCGAGCTCGAGCACGCGAGCCAACGCCTGCAGCGGGCTCTGGGCCGCAAGTTCAGCACCTACTACGCGCTCCTGCTCATGGACGGCGATCACATGGGTCGCTGGTTGTCCGGCGCCGACGACTACGCCATCAGCTACATGGAGAGCTTCCATAAGCAGGTTCAGGCCGGCGTGCGGGAGAAGGCGGAAGGAAATGTCGAACTGCAGCGGTATCTCGAACAGCGGCGCGCGCTTTCGCCGAACCGGCACCTCGCAATCTCTGGTGCCCTCAATGACTTTTCGCTCACGGTCGCTCGGCACGTCATCGAGGAAGAACACGCCGGGCGGCTGATCTACTCCGGTGGCGATGACGTGCTGGCCATGTTGCCCGTGCCGGACCTACTGTCGGCCATGCAGCGATTGCGTTGCGCGTATGCAGGTCACGATCCGGCCTGCAACGGGACATCAGGCCTCAAACTGGAAGGCGGCTTCGCCCTTCTCGATGGCAGAGTGATCCGGCTGATGGGAGAGAAGGCCACGGCGAGTATCGGTGCGGTGATCGCCCATCACCAGGCACCGCTCGGCGCGGTCTTGCGCGAGCTGCGCGCGGCCGAACAGCGTGCCAAGAAGGACGGTGAGCGGGATGCCTTCAGTATCGTTGTGGTCAAGCGCGGCGGTGGAACGCTCTACCTCACCGACAAATGGCATCGCGGCGACGGTCAACCTTCCCCAATGATTGCGCTGCGCGAGCTCTCCGAGGCATTCAAAGGCGACGAGGCATCGCGTCGAGCGGCATACCTTACGAGCCAATGGGCAGCCGACTTGCCCGAGGTGGCGCAGTTCCACGATGAGGCCGCCTATCGCGAGATGCTGCAGAAGCTGCTGCACTACCAGTTCGGGCGACAGGGGCTGGAGAGGAAGCAGCAGCCTGTTCACGCGCTACGTCTGGCGAGACTCGTGCCTGTGGGCTCGGTGCGCGAGACCACGCGCTACCTGGACAATTTCCTTGCCGTGGCCGAGTTCCTGGCCCGTGAGGCGCAGTCATGAATCCTCACCACCGATTCATCGAGCCGCTCGATGTGCTGGTCTTGCGTGCGAACAAGCTGTTCGGCGACGCCGGCACTTATGGTGAGGCGCTGGTGCCACCGTGGCCATCCGTTGCCGCGGGGGCGCTACGCAGCCGGATGATGGCGGACGATCCCGCGCTGAGTGCAGCGCAGCTACAGGATCCCGCCTTTTTCACATTGAGTGCATTTCATCTTGCACGGCGAATCGGCGAGCGCGTTGAGCCGCTGCATTCGATTCCGGCGGACGTCGTGATCGAGGGTGCCGGAGAAGTCATCAAGGTGATGAGGCCACATGCACTGACCCCCGGCTTGCTCTCTTCGGCGCAGCTGGAGCAGGTGCCGATTCTGGCTGAGGCCGAGCGGGGCAAGCCGGAGGCGGGATACTGGCTGACGCAGGTCGGCTGGTCCGTATACCTTGCGGGCCAGCAGCTCCTGCCGGAGCACCTCGTGGCGTCGAAGGATCTTTGGTCCCTGGAGTCCCGAGTAGGTGTCGGCCTGCATGCCACGGCGCGACGAGCGGATGACGGCAAGCTGTTCACGACCCAGGCAATCGCCTTCAGGACGGGCGTCGGTTTCCTTGCGAGCGCCCGTGCGGAGCGACTTCCGGAACAGGGCTTGTTGCGCTTCGGAGGAGACGGGCGTGCCGCGACGATCGCTCCCTGCGAAAGCGAACTGCCGCCTGCATTGCCGCAGCCGTGCGGGCGATTCAAGGTCGTGCTGACGACGCCGGGCCTGTTCCCGCAGGGTTGGCTGCCGCCTGCGATCGACGAAGCGAGGCTCTGGCGCCTGCCCGGGGCCACGGCGCGGCTGGTGTGCGCGGCGATTCCGCGTGCGCAAGTGGTGTCCGGCTGGGATCTTGCGCGCCGCGAACCGAAGCCCGCCCAGCGCGTGGCGCCCACCGGAAGCGTCTACTGGTTCGACGACTTCCAGGGCGACACAGACGAGCTGCGAAAGCTTTCCGAGCACGGGCTGTGGGGGTTTCCTGGGCAGAATGATGACCCGATGCGCCGGGCAGAGGGATTCAATCGATGCGCTATCGGCGGCTGGATTGACTGACCGGGCTTTAAGACACAATCAAGAGCGACAGATCATGTTCAAACAACACAGCGCAGTTTTCCTTTACGCCGTCAGCCCGGTGCACATGGGTGCCGGCTCCGCTGTCGGAGTCGTTGACAACCCGATCCAGCGCGAGAGGCACACGGGCCATCCGAGTTTCGCCGGCTCAGGCGTCAAGGGAGCGGTTCGCCACGCCTGGAACGAGTTGACTGGAGAGGGATCCGATAGCCTGCTGAATCTGATTTTTGGTCCGCCCTCGGGTGCCGATGCACTGCATGCCGGGGCCGCGAGCTTCGGCGACGCGCAGCTGGTCGCTTTCCCGGTGCGCTCGCTCCGTGGCGGCTACGTCTACGCGACCTCGCCGACAGCGCTCGCGCGTGCCGCCCGGCTGCTCAATATGCTGGGTATCAAGACGCAATGGCCGATCGTGCAGGTGGAAGATGGTCAGTGCCTGTGCGCGAACCCGAAGCTGTTCCGCGAGGACAAATTGCACCTGGAGTTGTTCGAGTATCGGGTCCAGCCATCCGAGGCACTGCCGGTGATCAGCGCGGACCTGACCGACAAGGCATTTGCCTTGGGTGAGGAGCATCAGTTCTTTCGTGACAAGCTGAAGGCCGATCTGGTAGTCCTGTCCGAAAGTGATTTCAGCTACTTCGTGACCAATGCCACATTGGTTGAGGCTCATGTGCGCATCGATGACAAGACCGGCGCGGCTGCCGACGGCGGCCTGTTCTATACGGAGAATCTCCCGCCCGAGTCCCTGCTGATTGCACCGCTCCTCGCCAGCGCGACACGAGGGCCAAAGCCGGAATTGCGACTTGAGGCTGGTGAGGTGATCAGCAAGATCAAGCAAGCCATCGACGGTCGGTTGCTGCAGCTGGGCGGCGATGCCACGACGGGCCGTGGCCTCGTCCTCGCGCGGGTGCTGGAGGGTTGATCATGGCGCAGACGCTGGAGCAACTGCGGGCGGCCGATGCATGGAAGGCGGCGCAAGGCCGCAAGGCCGAGTACAAGCGGCTCGCCAAAGGTCTGCCGGCGCTCATAATGGGCAGCGGGCTGCTGCAAACCCTGGCGTTTCTCCATGAGAAGGGAGGCGATACACAACGGCCTCATGCTGCATTGGGCGGCCAACTACGTACCTGGCTCAAGCAGCGCTACCCGAAGGATATCCATGGGGATTCCTTCGAAGCCTTCACCGAATCGCTCCTCAAGGCCCAACCCATGGCGTACCAGCAGATTACCGCTGAAGCATTGGCCTGGCTGCGCTGGGTGCGCCAGATGGCGGCGGCCGCCATCACGGAGGAGTGAACATGGCCGCCGACCCGATTCCCATGTACCTCGGCGGGGATTTCACAACGGCAGCGCCCGGGCACCGCTTCAGCCTCTACCTGCCAGCGGTGCGTCCCGACGCGAAGTTGGGTGCACTGAAGAAGGTGGTTGAGCTGAACGACAGCGATCGCAGTACCTTGCGGGCAATGATTGCCCGGCAGGCGAGGCTCGCCGCCGAGCTGGAAGAATCTGACCAGTTGCAAACCTTCAGCGCCATCTCCACGGCGCCGTTCGTGACGGGCCTGGGGAACGAGCATCCCCTGGAGAACGGCTTCAGCTTCCTGAGCCCTTATGGCCTGCCGTATCTACCGGGCAGCGGCGTAAAGGGTGTGCTGCGCGGGGCCGCCCAGGAACTCATCGCGGGTGTGTTTGGCGACGCGCAGGGCTGGACGCCAGAGGCGCTGCAAGCGCTATTCGGGGTCGAAGATGGCGAAGGGGATCCGTGCCGCGGCCTGTTGAGTTTCTGGGATGTGATCCCGGAGATCAAGACCGGTATGAAGATCGAGATCATGACGCCGCACCAGAGCGGCTACTACCAGAACGGCGAAAGCCCACACGACAACGGCAGCCCCAATCCGATCCTTTTCCTCAGTGTGCCGCCAGGCAGCGCGTTTGCCTTCCACGTGCAGGCGAATCGTACGCGGATGGCGCGGTTTGCGCCGGCGCTGCTGGAGAACAATCGATGGCGTGCACTGATGCACGTGGCATTCATGCATGCCTTCGACTGGCTTGGTTTCGGCGCCAAGACCGCTGTCGGCTACGGCGCCATGCGCTTCGACGAGGCTGCCGGGGAGCGGCGCGAGCAGGACCGCAAGAATCGAGCAGAGCAGGAGAGGAAGCGTCAAGCACAAGCCGAACGCGAACGTAAGCTGGCTGTTTTGTCGCCGCTCGAGCGCAAGATCGAGGAGATCATGGCAGCGAAGCATGTGGAGCAGCCGGATGAGAGCGCTTTGTTTAACGCCATCAGAGAGGGGCGGTTCGAGCTAACTGAACGGGAGGAAGCGGCGCACATACTGAAAGCACGGATGCAGTCAGCGAAGTTGTGGAAGGAATCCACATCGGCCAAGAAGCCGGAGAAGGACAAGGATTACCAGCGCACGCTCGAAGTCATGAAATGGCTGGAGTCATGACCGGGTCACCGGCCAACGGCGCCGCGCACATCTGCCTGGTTTCCGACCAGCTGCCGCCCAACCTGATTCCGGCCTTGATGCTACGACCACACACGGTTCATCTGGTCGTCACGGAGGGGATGAAGGAGCAGGGCGTGCGGCTCGACCGCATCCTGCGTGACCAGGGCTTCCGGACCGAACTGCATGCACAGGCGCCCAGCGCGGGCCTGGCGGCCATCCGCAAGTTTGCGGAGGAGGTCGCGGTCAGACTCGACGGCCAGGGGCCGTTCATCCTGAATGTCACCGGCGGGACGAAGTTGATGGCGCTGGCCTTCACGCAGGTCCTGCCGGAACTGCTGCCGGATGTCGATGTGCTGTATACCGACACCAAGCATCAGGTTCTGGAGTTCCTCAGTGACAAGGATACGGCACCGGTGCCGATTGCAAGCGTGCTGTCGCTGGAGCTGCACTTGCGCGCCTATGGGCTATTGCGTCGCGCGACGCAATCCGCGGACGAGGCCTGGCTGGCGGGCGCGCAGAAGCTCAAGCCCCTCACCAAGTGGCTGGCACTGCATGCTGGCGAGATTGAGGGCTTCATTGGCGCGTTGAACGGCGCCGCCGAGCAGGCAGTCGGCCGCCGGGACGATCCCTTTCGCGCGCGCCAGAACTTGGAGGCGTGGGGCATGGGTGTAGCCGCACTGGAAGAGATCACCAAGCCGGAATACGGCCTGATGACTCGAGTTTCCAGTGACACGGTGGAGTTCGCATCGCTTGACGCCGCACGCTACCTCGGCGGTAGCTGGATGGAGCACTACGCGTGGTGGATTCTGCGTGATGCGGAGGTCGAACAAGCGCACGCCGGCGTGCAAGTGATCTGGCAGGACGGGGATAAGCAGCGCCCGCCGCCGAATGAACTGGACGTCGTTGCCGTGCATCGCAACCGCCTGCTGCTCATCGAATGCAAGACCGCCCGCTTTGGCAATGATGGAGTTAAGGACCAGGAGATCCTCAACCGACTGGAGAGCCTCGGCCGGAATGCCGGAGGCTTATTCGGAAGGCCGGTATTGCTGTCTGCGCGACGCCTGCGAGACGAACTACGGTCGCGGGCAAAGGCGTATCGCTTGACGTGGTTCGACTGCACCAACCTGAAAGACTTCAAGCCGTTCATCGAAAGCTGGATCAAGCACTGACGTCCATGCTTTCACTGCTGCTGCTGCGCCTGCATTTCAGGTCCGATACGCCGGTTCGGCAGCCGATTGGCGGTGACGTGTGGCGCAGCGCTTTTGGCCTGCATCTGCGCCGCCGCACCTGCCTGACGGGTGCTGCTGCCTGCGACGGCTGTCGTGCCCATGCGCGTTGCGCCTTTACATCGATCATACAGACTCATGCCGGACGCGATGGTGCATTGCTGGAAGCGAAGACGGATGCCCCTAAACCATATATCCTGTCGCCACAACCCATATCGGGTGCAGACAGCACTCGCGTTGAACTGGACCTGACCCTGTTCGGGTCTGCCATCGCGCAGGCACCGGTCGTCCTGGCATCGTTGGTGGCGGCCGCTGCGGCCGGGCTCGGATCCGGTCGTACAGTCCTGCGGTTCGGGCGCGTCGAACGTATAGACAGCTATGGCCGGGCAGGTGCGTGGGCGCCAGATGCACCGACGAGCGTCATGCCGGATGAAGGCTACGCACCGCCACCGGTCCCGCGCGCAGCGAACATCGTATTGCTCAGCCCCCTGCGTCTGCGGATCGGTGGGAGGGATCTGCATCCCGGCGCGCTGACGTTTCCCGTCTTCCTGAAGGCGATATTGCGGCGGCATTCCATGCTGACCGAATGCTTCGGCGATGCCGTCGATGCGCTGCCTGCTGCGGCCGTGCGTGAACTGGTGCGAGCCGCGCAAGGAATCGCGATGACCGAGGCGAGACTTCGCTGGCGGGATCAATGGCGCTGGTCCAGCCGGCAGCACCGCCGGATGCCGACGGGCGGGATACTCGGAAGCTTTTCGCTTCAGGGAGACCTTGCGCCCGTGTGGCCGTGGTTATGGCAGGGCCAGTGGTTGCACGCCGGCAAGGGCGCGGTAATGGGACTGGGGCGTTTCAGGGTCGAGGCCCGGAGAGAGCCCGTGACTTGGCTGGTGTCACGTCATCCAGGGGCACACGAGTTCGCCCAGCGCATCGGCCAGGCCTTCGATCGATGCGTCGAGCATCTGGACACTTCGCTCGTTTGTGCGGGAGACACGGTCATCGGCAACCTCCCAGTTAATCTTGCCGCCGAAGTCTGCAGGAGCGGCGCGCGCTATTTGCATCTCTCGGCACCGATGGATGTCGCGCAGCGCGGTCGCGAGCTGAGCGCGGACGAGCTGCAGCGCCTGCAGGCGCAGATCGAGGAATTTCGCATCGAGCCACGGAAATCGCCCTCCCGCTGAAAGCTTTCCGGGCCGCCACGGCGTGGCTGACTGGGTCAAGATGGCCCCATCAACCTGATGTGAGTTCCTACTGATGGCGCAACGCGCTCTTTATCTGGCCGCTTACGACGTCGTGTGTGATTCACGACGTCGGCGTGTCTTGCAGGTGGTGCGCCAGTATGCGAGTGGTGGACAGAAATCGGCCTTCGAGTGCTGGCTGTCTGCCACGGAAGTCCGCGAAATGCTGCTGGCGCTGGATGGCGAGCTCGATGAGATCGAGGATCGCTTTGGCCTGCTGCCCCTGGATCCACGGCGCCGCGTCGTTGCAATGGGCTGCGCCCGGCCACCAAGCAATCCAGATTTCCTCTACTTCGGTTGAGGAGCGGCTTTGGCCACACTCTACATAGATCGCCGCGGCGCCACGCTGGATATCGATGACGGTCAACTGCGGGCCGCGGAACCAGAAGGCGAAGCCAGCCGCTATCCGTTGAATGGCCTCGAGCGTGTCATCGTCAGCGGCAACTCGACTGTAAGCACCCGCCTGCTTACGCACCTCGCTGCGCGGGGAATAAGCTTATTGCTGGTTGAAGGGCGGGGCGCACGCCGCCACGCTTTCGTCGGGGCGTTCATGCACGGCGATGCGGCGCGCCGCCTCGGGCAGTATCGCCTGTGCAGCGCTCCGGACCAGGCTCTGAAGTGGTCTCGATGGCTGGTTCATGCGCGTGCGCGAAGCCTGATCAAGCTCTATCGCGACGCGGAAGCGCAGCGCCCCGATCAGCGCCAGGCGGTCACGCGGGCCCGACGGCTCATCAGCGACAGACTGGCTGCGGTACGCGAAGCACAATCACTTTCCAGTCTGCGTGGGATGGAGGGCGCGATCGCCAGTGCACATTTTGATGCGTTCACGGCGCTGTTCGCGCCAACGCTGGAGTTCTCCGGCCGCAACCGCCGGCCGCCGCGCGACCCTGTCAATGCGGCCCTGTCTCTTGGATACACTCTGACGCACGCTGATGCGATCCGTGCGTGCCTGCTTGCCGGGCTGGACCCGATGCTGGGTGTGCTGCACGAGCCGGCCCATGGGCGTGAGTCGCTCGCCTGCGATCTCAATGAGCTCGTACGCAGCCGCACGGAACGGTTGGTATGGCGGTTGTTCGCGGAGAAAAGTCTGCGCAAGGAGCACTTCGAAGCGCATGCGGGAGGTGTGAGTCTCAACAAGAATGCGCGTCAGACCTTCTGGACGGCGTACGAAGCTCAGGCGGCCATACATCGCCGGCAACTTCGCTGGGCCGCGGCGATTCTTGCGCGCGGTTGCCAATGCGTTGTGGAGGAGACGGTGTGTTGAGCGAGCGGCACGATGCGAAGGTGCCCGTCTTCGTAGACGGTGAGGCAGGCTACGATCTGGCACTGGGCGACGGCACTCTGGAAGTCCGGCATTATGAAGAGCTGGAGCGGCGGATACCGCTGCGTCGTGTTGCCAGCGTCGTCGTGCGCCGCTCTGTGAGCCCGACGCTGCAAGCGCTGCTTGAACTGGTCGCACGCGGAGCTGTGGTCCATTTTCAGGATGGCGAGGGTCATACCAGTGCGTCGCTCGTTGCCGCCGAGCCAGTGCCGGATGCAGCGGTGCGAGAGCTTGTCGACCGCATCGACGATTCCTGCATGCATGCGCGCTATATGGAATGGCAGCGGTTGCAGCTCCAGCACCGCGCCTCGCGCATCTTCCACCGCGGCGCCGTCGCCAGCATCGAGGCGTTGGAGCAGGCGCTGGTGCGCTACGCGATACGGGGGAGCGACCGAGCACAGTGCCAGTTGGCGTGGAATGAGTTGCGGGGTTTGTGCTTCGCATGGGTCGATGGCCAGCTCACCCTCAAGGGCTTGCGGTCATTGGTGGTCGCATTGCGGCGCCAGCAGCTCGATCTGGTGCGTGACCTCGATCGCATCCTGGCCATCCCGCTGCTGTGGCGGTTCGCGCCGTGGGTGCGGTTCTATCCAACGCACACACCACGCGAACGGATGGAGTTTTTCCATTGTCAGCACGGGCATCTGACCGACTGCTTCTCTCCGGCAATCTCGGCTCTATTCCATCACTTGCATCTGCAGTCTTCGGCAGCGACTTATGTTGCGCCGCGGCCATCGCTCACCCGTCAACGCCGACGCGGCGGACTGCCATGAGTCGAAACGCGACCCAGCGTTATGTGCTTTGCTATGACATTGCCGATCCGCGCCGATTGCAACGCGTCCACCGGCGCGCGAAGCGGGATGGGGTGGCGCTGCAGTATTCGCTGTTTGAATGCCATCTGAACCCCGCGCAGCTGCAGCGGCTGACGGTCGACTTGCGAATGCTCATCGACTCGAGCGCGGACGATGTGAGAATATACGGCGCACGGTTTGACGCGCCGATTATCTGGATCGGGCGGGAAGCGCATTTCGATGGCGTCTTGCTCTTTAACAATCCACTGGAAGCAGCCAGACGGCTATGTCGAGGTGACACTCTGTCGGTTTCGGCCACCAGGAATTTTCGCCAAGGGCACCAATACTCCCTTGACTGGCAAGAGGTTTAACCTTAAGGCGGACGAAGACATGCCCCGATCAAAAGGGGATTACGACTGTTTGTAATTTGCTGATCGGTCAGCTGTACCATGACGAAGACATGCCCCGATCAAAAGGGGATTACGACCACACGCGCGCTGCCGTGTACCTGCGCCCTGCCGGACGAAGACATGCCCCGATCAAAAGGGGATTACGACATCGCGCGAGCGCTGCTCGTGCCGAACCTCAGACGAAGACATGCCCCGATCAAAAGGGGATTACGACCGGGTGCCGGACGCTGCACGCCACTGCGTAGTGCACGACGAAGACATGCCCCGATCAAAAGGGGATTACGACATCGCATCTGAGCCGGGGGAGATCACCGACTTTGTGACGAAGACATGCCCCGATCAAAAGGGGATTACGACTCAGAACCGATGCCGTAATCTGCTGTGTCCTGAGACGAAGACATGCCCCGATCAAAAGGGGATTACGACTCGGTCACTGGGTGGTACGCGTACCCCACGAACCGCGACGAAGACATGCCCCGATCAAAAGGGGATTACGACCCTTGCGCGCAAGTGTAGGCCGCGTCACAAACACGACGAAGACATGCCCCGATCAAAAGGGGATTACGACGCCATGGCATAACCGTCATGCCATGAGCACGGACGAAGACATGCCCCGATCAAAAGGGGATTACGACCTTGCGGCTTCCTCGGCATTCTCCGGCGGCTTCGACGAAGACATGCCCCGATCAAAAGGGGATTACGACGCCAGCTCGACAATGAACTGCACAGGCAGATACTGACGAAGACATGCCCCGATCAAAAGGGGATTACGACGCCAGCTCGACAATGAACTGCACAGGCAGATACTGACGAAGACATGCCCCGATCAAAAGGGGATTACGACGTATACCGGGAACGCTGCCCGCCATACCGTGAGCGACGAAGACATGCCCCGATCAAAAGGGGATTACGACCTTTGATCCTTGCAGCCCATCGTGAGGTATTCGAGACGAAGACATGCCCCGATCAAAAGGGGATTACGACCTTGGGCGATTGCACTGTTTTGGTCTCCTAGGACGAAGACATGCCCCGATCAAAAGCCGCAGTGCCAGGGCGACTGCCGGAATCCCTCGATCGCCTCGCAGAGCTGCTCGACGGTGAAGCCTTCGAGGCGCGCCTCGATGCGGCGTCTGCGCTTCACGTCGAGCTGCGCCTGCGGATGTCGCCAAACGGCTCGCCAGTGGTCGAAAACCCGCTCCGCAGGGGCTGGGTCTCGCGCGCACGCGCGCATTCCCCCCGTCTTCTCTTCCTTCTGGGGATTGGGGATTGGGCATTGGGGATTGGGAGCATCGCTTTCGCATGCTGTTCGCATGCCCGACCGCATTGCGTCCGCATTGCGTTCGCTATGCGTTCGCATTGCCGTCGCATTGCGGCCGCTTACCGCCCCAGCGGGCATTCGCGCTGTCCCGAGCCTTCTGCTGCTTGGCTCTGAAGGCCGCGATTACCTCGTCGCAGCGCTTCTGGTGGTAGCCGTCCTCGCGCAGCTCGAAGAAGATCGAGAGGATGTAGACGACGGCCTTGCGCTCCGCGCCCGACGTGCACCGGGCGAGTTTTTGGCACTCCCTTACATCCGCCGGCAGCGGCTTCTCGTGGATGTAGTACGCATCGATCAGGCGCCGGTAGGCGGCATCTTCGATGAACGAGAGGTGCCCCGCATCACGCATGTAATCCCCCAGGTGATGCTCGTAATTGTTAATGGCGGCGCCCTCCAGCCAGTCGATGACAACCATGGTTGACGCGCTGCGCGCTATCAACTACAGTTGTCACATGCTCCAGATCCGCGTCACCGATGAGTTCCGGGGCTGGTTCGAGGGCTTGCGCGAGGGGCGGACGAAGCAGCGCATCCAGGCGCGCATCGATCGGCTGGCCTCCGGCAACCCCGGGCAGCACAGGGCGCTCACCGGTGGCGTGGTGGAGATGAAGCTCGATTTCGGTCCCGGCTACCGGGTGTATTACACGCCGCGCGGCGCGGTCCTTGTGGTGCTGCTCTGCGGGGGCGACAAGGCCACGCAAGCCGCGGATATCCGGAAGGCGCTCGCGCTCGCCAAGCAACTCTAGGAGAGAGACACGATGGCACTGAAGACCACTCGCTGGGACTCTGCGGAGTACCTGAAGACCGAGAAGGACATCGCCCAGTATCTGAGCGCCTGCATCTTGGAAGGCGGCGACGATCCGGCTTTCCTCGCCAGCGCCCTCGGCGTCGTCGCGCGCGCACGCAACCTCAACCAGCTCGCACGAGACACCGGCATCAGCCGCCAGGGGCTCTACAAGGCCCTTTCGCGCGAAGGCAACCCGAGCTTCGCCACGGTGGTGAAGGTCGCCCGGGCGCTTGGCTACGGGATTGAGTTTCGGCCGCTGAAGCGCGCGAAGGCGGCCTGAAGAAACCACCCGGGCCGCGAGCGCTGCGCCTGGAGTCACCGCCCCGCCCTCCGTCTCGTTGCGGAGGAAGACATGCCCCGATCAAAAGGGGATTACGACGTGCGCCTGCGCGCGGTCACGGGCTGCACGCGCGGACTCGTCTCCTCGGGGGCCGCTTCCCGGCCCGGATCAATGCCGGCAAAGCGGCGCATCGCCGCCGAGTCGTACAATGCCGCCTCGACCGCCGGTTCGGAGAGATTGACCCCTTGCTGCAGGACGCACACGCGCAGCATCCGTGCCAGCGGCATCGGCGCTCGCTCGGTGTGGACTCTTGCTTCAGACCCTGCGGGTAAATCTGAGCTCCCCCCAACTGCTACAATGCGCCGGTCATCGGGGAGTAGCCTCTCTTCTTCGCGAAGAGGCTTACGTCAACACACTTGACCAGTAGGTCATGGCGTAAGCGGTTCCCAGACTTGGCGAGACCTTTGACCACAGCGCCTCCGTTCTTGGCCGGGGAAGCGTCGTGGTCAATCGTCTGTCGACCGGCCTGGGAACTTTTATGGACTCTCTCCTCGTCTCCACCGGAGTCGTTGTCCTTGCCGAGATAGGCGACAAGACTCAACTCCTTGCTTTCATCCTCGCCGCGCGCTTCAAGAAGCCGGCACCGATCATTCTCGGCATCCTCGCGGCAACCACGCTCAATCACGGTTTCGCCGGCGTGCTTGGGGCGTGGATCACGGCGTCCGTAAGCCCGGGCATCCTGCGGTGGGTCTTGGGGCTGTCGTTCTGCAGGATTTCCCCGATGGGGACCGGCTGATTTCGCGAGTTGGGGACCACCATGAAGGGGTCACCGGCGGAGCCGTAGGCGACGATTCTTAGGCATCCTTTCGCTTGCTGGCAAGTTTTCGGGCTTTGACGCCGCGGTAGCTCTCGCCGGTGATGTTCAGGACCAGTGCGGAGTGTTCCAGGCGGTCGCGGATGGCGTCGGCGATGACCGGATCGGCGATCACCTCGCTCCAGTGATCGAGCGGCAGTTGTGTGGTGAACAGAGTGGACTTGTCGATGGATCGCTCCTCGAGCAGCTCGCACAGATCCTGCGCCTCGGTCGCCGAGGTTTTCGCAGTCCGAAGTCATCGATGACGACGAGCTCGGGCCTGGCGAGCTTGTCGCGGTAACGCAGGTAGGTGCCGCTGGAGCGGGCTAGTGCCAGATTCTCGAGCCAGGTGGTGAGCGTCATGTACAGCACCGACATGCCGCAGGCGCAGGCATGGAGCCCGGTGGCCTGGGCGATGAACGTCTTGCCGACGCCGGTGGGTCCGATCAGCAGCACGGGTCTGGCATCGTGCAGCCACCGGCAGGCCGTAGAGTTCCTTGATCTGTGCTTTGCTGATGGAGCGGCTGGCGGTGAAGTCGATGTCCTCGAACGCCGGGCGCAGGGTGAACTGCGGCCTTGATGCGATACCCGGTCTTGCGCTCCTGCCGGTAGTCGGCTTCGGCCTGCCGCAGGGTATCGAGCAGTTCGCTTAGCTGGTCTTCTCGCGCGTGGCGTCGTGCGGGGCTTGTCGACGGCGCCGAGCATGCCGAGCAGTTTCATCTCGGCCATCAGGTTTTTGGCGATCGCGGTACTCATAGGTCAAGGTCTCCTGGGTTGAGGTGGGCGGAACGGAAGTAGCGTCATCGGTGGCGCGGGCGTAGCGGAGCATGGGATTGCCGGGGCGGCGCACGATCTCGCGTCCGGCCGGCGGCGAGACGAGCCTGTTTGCGAACCTGCTCGAGCAGCGCCTGGAAATACGTCAGGCGGTATTTGTTGTAGCGCCGCA
Source organism: Gammaproteobacteria bacterium (assembly GCA_016707425.1). Lineage (GTDB taxonomy): Bacteria > Pseudomonadota > Gammaproteobacteria > Steroidobacterales > Steroidobacteraceae > JADJHU01. Next base: position 1,555 of record JADJHU010000015.1, on the reverse strand, counting down.
TGCTCGCGATAGCCCGTCGCGGTGCGTTCGCTGGCGAGCTCGTGGCCGCTGCGGTGGATTTCCTTGGTGCAGCGGCTGACGAACCCTGGCAGCGGCGGATGTTGCCGAACGTCGGCGTTGAACAGCTCCACGAACAACCGGGTTCAGCTCCGGGTGGATGAAGCGGGACTGCGACAGCAATTTCTGCGGGGTGGCCTCGTAGTAGGCCTGGGACGCGGGCAGGAAGTGCGCGTCGATCTTGATCCGCCGGCCATTGCGATGGCGGCTGCGCAGATGGATCGCCGGGCGTTCGAGCCGCAGGAAGATCGACCTGGTTCTCGGTAGCTTGATCCGCAGCTTCTTGTGCCGGTGGATGTGCGGGGCGCTGTGGTAGTCGCCCTCGACGCGGACGTAGCAGTCAGCGTGCAGCTTGGCCTCCTTCCACTCCCACAGTCCACGTCACCGATCGGCAGCGGCGGGGGCGGCCTTCTCGACCGTCTCATAGCGCTCGCGGCGCGAGACGCCGAAGCGCAGTGACGTCGCTCGTTGATGTGCTCGATGCACTCCAGCCAACGCCGTGTTGATCTCGCTGATCAGGTGAAGCGCCGGCGCCGGTAGCGGAAGCGCACATACCGCATGAAAGTTTTGACCAGTCCCTCTGCGATCGCCTTGTCCCTGGGGTGGTCAGGCCGCGCCGGCACACGGCCGTGGCGTAATCGGCGGCCAGCTGTGCATAGGCGGGGTTCAGGTCCGGGTCATGCAGGTGGCGCGAGTACGCCCTGCTTCAGGCAATCGGGCACGGTCACGTGCGGGACGCCGCCGTAATAGGCATACATCCGCCGGTGACTGGCCAGCCAGTTGCGGCTCTTCATGTCCTCGGCCGCCCGGGCAAAGGCAGCTGGCTGAAGCCGAGCCCGGCGACAAACACCCAGGCCTTGCGGATCTCGCCGGTCGGCATGGATCCACGCGATCGGATCGCCGGCGTAGTCGACCTCGACACACTCGCCGGGCTCGAACTCGCGCGCCGTGACCGAGGCTTCCCGGTACTGCGGGAACTTGCGGTAGAACTGCTTCCAGGTTCCGGGTACGTGGTCAGCTGCCGGGCACGCTCTTCCACAGGAACTTCAGCGGATGACCCAGGGCCCAGATCGTGGATCAGCGTCCAGTCGATCTGCGACATCCACAACGGATCAGGCGGCGACTTCGGCGCGTCCGGTGAGGCGCTCGCCGTCGCGTACCTCGCGGACCGTGCGCCGCGAACAGCCCAGGGCGCGGGCAATCTCGCGCAGGCTGCGGCCCTCGGCCAGCCGCCGCCGGATCTCCTCGTACCGATGCACCGTCATGCTGCGAAGCCCCATGCTGCCGTCTCCTGCGTAGTTACCCACGCAGGGTGCGACAGCCAGGCCCGGCACGCCGGCCCACGACGACCGCGACAACCTCCGAGCACACAGCACTGAACGCCAATCTGAACATCCGCGGACCACTCCATCCATGGCTCGCAGGTGGTCCCAACTGAAAATCAGGTGGTCCCCATCACGGAAATCGGGTGGGTCCAATCCGAGGAAATCGTGCATAG
>JADJHU010000014.1 GCA_016707425.1 Gammaproteobacteria bacterium | reverse complement strand
TCGTTCAGCCACCTCATTAGGCCTGCTCACTCTTCTGCTGCCCCCGTCAGTCACGGATCGCCATGTCTGCAACAGGCTGTCAGAGCTTCGGCGCGAAGCGTTCATTGTTCGGGTCGAGGGTAGTCGGGGGCGCCTGAATCTGCCGGGAAGAGAAACCAGTTCGCAAGCCACGGCCTTTCAGCCACTCGCGCAGATCGGTCACACGCACGGGTTGTCGATTCCAACCGGCCCGCGCGACAGATCACGCCGCGTGCTCTGAGACTCTGGCCGGGGATGCTTTCGCGCAGGTCTGGGCATCCTCTCAACGTTAGGTCCGATGCGAAGATGTGAACGTTTCTCGTGTGGTGTTTCCGTCGCGCGGCTCTTCATCCCATCCACGCTCCCAAGCGCTCCGCCGCACTACGGGTAAGGTTGAGCGCAGGATCCCCGATGGGGACCGGCTGATTTCTGGCGGAGTTGGGGACCGCCATGAAGGTCATCGGCGGAGCCGCAGGCGACGATGTTTTATCGATCTTTGCTCCGGGCTGCAAGTTTGCGTGCTTTGACGCCGCGGTAGCTCTCGCCGGTGATGGTGAGGATGAGCGCGGTGTGCTGCAGCCGATCACGGATCGCATCGGCGATGACGGGATCGGCGATCACTTCGGCCCAGTGCTCGAGCGGCAGTTGCGTGGTGAACACGGTGGACTTGCCGAACGAACGTTCCTCGAGGATTTCGCACAGGTCCTGCGCCTCGGTTGCGGTGAGCTTTCGCATGCCGACGTCGTCGAGGATCAGCACGTCGGGCTTGGCGAGCTTCTCGCGGTAGCGCAGGTAGGTGCCGCTCGAGCGGGCGAGCGCAGGTTTCGAGCCAGGTGGTGAGGTTCATGTAGAGGCGGATCGGCCATGCTGGCAGACCTGCAGCGCAATGGCCTGGGCGATGAACGACTTGCCGACGCCGGTCTGGCCGATGAGCAGCAACGGTCGTCCGTCCTTGAGCCAGCCGAGGCTCTGGATCTCGCGGATCTGGGCCTTGGTGATGGATCGATGCGCGGTGTAATCGAAGTCGTCGAGGCAGACACGGATCGGGAGCTTGGCGGCCTTGAGGCGGCGCTGCGCGGCGCGCTCGCCGCGGTAGTCGGCTTCGGCTTGCAGCAAGGCGTCGAGGAACTCGGTGTAGCTCACCGCGTCGCGAGTTGCGTCGGTGACGGTCTTGTCGAACGCGGCGAGCATGCCGGGGAGCTTCATCTCGGCCATCAGGTTACGGGCGATTGCGGTACTCACAGCAAGGACTCCTGGGTGGATGGAACGGGATCGTTGACGGTCTGCGGCGGCGCGTACCGCAACAACGGGTTGCCGGGGCGGCGGACGATGTCGCGCTCCACAGCGAGGTGCACAGGCTGCTGGCGGGCGAGCAGGTCGCAGAAGTACGGCACGCGGACTTTGCCGACGCGGCGCATCTCGGTGATGGCGCCGACGATACGCGCCAGGGCACTGTCGCGGCCGGCGCGGTGGATCTCCTTGCCGGCGCTGCGGATCAGGCCCTGGACGCGACGCAGGTTGCCGTAGACGTCGGCGTTGAACAGATCGACGACGAGCTGGTGGAACTCGGCGTGGATGAACCGCGACTGCGACAGCAGCTGCTGTGGGGTCGCCTCGTAGTAGGCGATGGAGGCGGCTGGGAAGTGGGCGTCGATCTTGATCCGCCGGCCGCTGCGGCTGCGGTCGCGGGGATGCAGCGCGAGGCGCTCGCCGTTCAAGAAGATCTCGACCTGGTTCAACGTCACGCGGATACGCAGCTTCTTGCCGCGGTGGATGTGCGGGGCGCTGTAGTAGGTCGCCTCGACGACGACATAGCAGTCGGGGTGCAGCTTGGCGTCCTTCCACTCGGCATCGTCGAAGTCGGCGGCGGGCAGCGGCTTGAGCGCGGCGCGCTCGAGCTGCTCGAAGCGCTCACGGCGCGCGACGCCAAAGCGCGTGTGGCGCCGCTCATTGATGCGGCGGACGCACTCGCTGAGCGCCTGGTTGATCTCGGCGATCGCGGTGAAGCGATGGCGCCGATAGCGGAAGCGCAGGTAACGCATCAGGATCTTGACCAGCCCCTCGACGATCGCCTTGTCGCGCGGATGAGCGGGCCGCGCCGGGACCACCGCCGTCGTGTAATGCGCTGCCAGCGCCGCATAGGACGGGTTGAGATCGGGATCGTAGCGATGGCACTTGAGCACGCCCTGCTTCAGGCAGTCGGGCACCGTCACGTGCGGCACGCCGCCATAAAACGCGTACATGCGCTGGTGGCTGTCGAGCCAGTTGCGGCTCGTCATGTCGTCGGCCGCCCAGGCGAACAGCAGCTGGCTGAAGCCGAGGCCGGCGACGAACACCCAGGCCTTGTGGATCTCACCGGTGCGCAGCTCGACCCACTCGATCGGGTCGCCGGCGTAATCGACCTCGACCCGTTCGCCGGGGAGCGAACTCGCGCGCCGTCACGGTCGCCTGGCGCAGCTCGGGGAACTTCCGATAGAACTGCTTCCAGAAGTTCGGGTACCCCGTCAGGCTCTGGGCGCGCTCCTCCCAGATGAACTTGAGCGGATGACCCAGGCCGAGCTCGTGCACGACCGCGCTCCAATCGACCTGCGACATCCACAGCGGGTCGGCGACCGCCTGCGGCATCGCCGGCGACAATCGCAGACCGTCACGGACTTCCCGGACCGTCTTGCGCGAGCAGTTGAGGGCACGAGCGATCTCTCGCAGGCTGCGCCCGTCGCGCAGCCGCCGCTCGATCTCCTTGAATCGTTCCACCGTGACGCTCCTGTTGCCCATCTCGCCCTTCCCGTGCGTGGTTGCCCACGCAGGCGTGACAGCCAGGCCTGGCACGCCGGCCACGATGCACCGCGACAGCCTCCGAACACCAGCACTGAACGCCAGTTAATCTTGAACATCCGCGGACCACTTCCAATCATGGCTCGCAGGTGGTCCCCAACTGAGAAATCGGGTGGTCCCCATCACAGGAAATCGGGTGAATTCAATCCGGAGGAAATCGGGCAGTTGAGCCTGGCATCGCAGGAGAGCGCGGCTTTGCCGCGCCATACCCTGCGGCTGTTGATGTGGTCGCCAATTTTCGCAGCGTTTCATCGTCGGGTCGATCCTCACGAGACATGCGGCTTGAACAACCGTCAGTTCATCGCACAGTCGCCAGTAGTCCAAATCTTCCATGCCGCCCTACCCCATGCCTTTCGACAAGCACTCGCCGCGCCAAGTCGGTGTCAGCGCGGCACAGCGTAGAATCAGCTCGCTCTTCGCCGCATCTGCACGACGTTGGAGCCCCGCAGCCGCTCGAGATAGTCCGCCCATGCCTGCATCATCTTGCGGCGCTCCGGCAGAAAGGATGTCCGGTTATAGGCGCGTCCGGAGCGGGTCGTTCGGACCGCGTGGCAAGCTGATGTTCGATCACGTCAGGGCGGAAGCCCAAGGTCGTCCAGGAGCGTCCGGGCCATCGCACCGGAAGCCATGCCGCCGTGAAGGTCGCCCCGTCGTACCCCATGCGCTTGAACCCGGCATTCAGCGCCGCATTGACAGCGGCCGCTTCGGTCGCGTCCTCCGGGAAAGACGTAGCGCCCGCGTCCGGTGAGCGGGTGCAGCTCCGCAGGATCGCCACGGCCTGCCTGCGTGACAGCGGCACGAGATGCGCGCCGCGCGTCTTCATCTTCGCAGCCGGGATCGTCCACTCGGCGGCCTCGAGGTCGATTTCCGACCACTCCGGCTTGCCGCAGCTCGCCGGGCCACGCACGAATACCAGCGGCGCCAGCTTCGAGTGCGCAGCGCACTGGAAACGTGCCGGTGAAGCCTCAATGGCGCGCAGAAGCTCCGCCACGCGCTCGGGCTCCGTGATGCTCGCCAGGTGTCCGCCCTTCCTCGGTTTGCAGCGAGCCGCGCAGGTCGCGCGAGATATCGCCCTCTGCCCGGCCGGTCGCCACGGCAGTAGCGGAACACCTGCCCGGCATTCTGGTGCGCACGGTGGGCGGTCTCTATGGCGCCTCGGGATTCGATCCGCCGCAGGCAGGCGAGCAGGTCCGGTGCGGTCAGTCTGGCAATCGGCTTCATGCCGATCCACGGGAACAGGTCGCGCTCCAGACGCGCGATGATCTTCTCCGCGTGCGAGGGCGCCCACTGCGGGGAGAACTTCCCGAACCACTCGCGGGCGATCGCCTCGAAGGTCTCGGCGCCGGCCACGGCTTCGGCCTTGCGCTTCTCGCCGGGGTCGATGCCATCCGCAGCGAGCTTGCGCGCGTCGTCGCGTTTCTCCTGCGCGCGCCGGAGCGTCACGTCCGGGTAGGTGCCAAGCGAGAGCGTGTTTCGGCTTCCCGTGTCCGGCCTGCGGTCGAAGCGCCACCATCGCGCCCCCGTCAGGCTTCACCCGGCAGGTACATACCGCGCCCATCGGAGCGCTTGTAGGGCTTGTCCTTCGGCTTGGCGTTCTGGACTTCGGAAGGGCTCAACATGACGGTAACTCCGCTGGCGGTCTGGCCGCTACCGTCAACGTTACCGCCATACTTGGCGGTACTCAAGGTAAACCCGGAAACCTCGCGAGACACGCTAGAAACAAAAAACCCCGTATTTACGGGGCTTTAGGTGATTTCCGGGAGGTCTTGGGAAGTCTGATTGGTGGTGAGGGAGGGAATCGAACCCTCGACCTCGGGGTTATGAATCCCGTGCTCTAACCAGCTGAGCTACCTCACCACGGGGGCGGCGATTGTCTGGGTCGACACCGGGGGTGTCAAGCTGCTGCCACGCTGCCCGGCGCGCAGGCCGACATCCCGGGCGTCCTGTCCTCCGGATCTACACGTTGAACCTGAAGTGCATCACGTCGCCCTCGCGGACGACGTACTCCTTGCCCTCGAGCCGCAGCTTCCCGGCTTCCCTGGCGCCGGCCTCGCCGCGCCCGGCGATGTAGTCCTCGAAGGCGATCACCTCGGCACGGATGAAGCCGCGCTCGAAATCGGTATGGATGACGCCGGCGGCCTGCGGCGCCGTCGCCCCGGCACGCACCGTCCACGCGCGCACTTCTTTCGGGCCCGCGGTGAAATAGGTCTGGAGACCGAGCAGCTGGTAGGCGGCGCGGATCACGCGGTCGAGCCCCGGCTCCGTGAGCCCGAGCTCGCGCAGGAAGTCCGCACGATCGGCCTCCTCGAGCTGGGAGATCTCAGCCTCGATCGCCGCACACACCGGCACGACGACCGCGCCCTCCTCGGCTGCACGCTTCTCGACCGCCGCGAGACGGGGATTGTCGGCGAAACCGTGCTCGTTCGACGTTCGCAACGTACATCACGGGCTTGGCGGTGAGCAGGTGCAGCTCGTCCAGGTCGCGCCGCTCTTCGGGTGAGAGGCTCATGGCGCGCACCGGTCGCACTCCGTCGAGATGCTGCTTCACACGCTCGAAGAGCTCGCGGCGGCGGAGGGCCTCCTTGTCGCCGCTCCTGGCGCCCTTGATCGCGCGCTCGACAGCCTTCTCCACGGTCTGCAGATCGGCGAGTGCGAGCTCGGTATCGATGACTTCGATGTCGGCGATCGGGTCGACACGTCCCGCGACATGTACGACGTCGTCGTTCACGAAGCAGCGCACGACATGCGCAATGGCATCGACTTCGCGGATGTGCGCGAGGAACTTGTTACCCAGGCCCTCGCCCTGCGAAGCGCCGGCAACGAGGCCGGCGATGTCCACGGAATTCGACCGTGGTGGGCAGGATCTTCTCGGGCCGGGCGATGTCCGCGAGCTGTGCAAGACGGGGATCCGGCACGGGCACGATGCCCACGTTCGGATCGATCGTGCAGAAGGGGTAGTTCTCTGCCGCAATCTGCGCGCGCGTCAGCGCGTTGAACAAGGTGGACTTGCCGACGTTCGGCAGTCCGACGATACCGCAGCGAATGCTCATGGATGGCTAACAGCTCGCAATGTACAGCTGACGGGGAACGGCTTCAGGCGCCGCAGCCGGAAGACACGGCGCGCGAATGCAGCCGGTGCATCGCCTTCTGCGCACCCTGCCCGATCATCAGGGCAACCGCGTCGGCTCCCGCCGCCACGGCATCGCGGATCAGGCCTTCTTCATGTGCTGGCGCCCGCATCAGCACGTAGTCCACGACTTCGGCCTTCTCGCCCGGATGCCCGACACCGAGGCGCAGCCGCCAGAAGGCATCCCCGATGTGCGCAATGGCGTCGCGCAGGCCATTGTGTCCGCCATGACCGCCCCCCTGCTTCAGCCGCACAGTGCCGACGGGAAGATCGATCTCGTCGTGGGCGACCAGAATTTCCTCAGGTGCGATCCGGTAGAAGCTCGCGACGCTCGCGAGCGGCATGCCACTGCGATTCATGAACTGCATCGGCTTGAAGAGCCAGAGATCCTGACCGTCCAGTCTCACCCGCGCGAGCTCGCCCTGGTGTCTCGCCTCGGCACGAAACACCCCGTTCTGGCGGCGCACCAGCTCGTCCACGAGCCAGAACCCCGCGTTGTGGCGCGTGCGCGCGTAGGCCTCGCCAGGATTGCCAAGGCCGACGATGAGCTTGAGCGGTGTGGACATGGGAAGTGGGCCGCACGGGGCGGCCCACCCTGGCGTTACTTCTTGCCGCCTTCCTTCTTGCCCTCGTCCTTCTTCGCCTCATCCTTCTTCGATTCGGCCGCCGCAGCGGCCGTCGCCTCCGTCGGTGCCGCCTCGACCGTGGATGCCGCCTCCGGCTCCTCGGCCCGCGGGCTGTGGATCGAGACGACGGCCGGATTACGGCCGAGGTTGAGCTGCGGAATGGTCACACCCTCGGGCAGCCTGATATCCGCGAGGAACACGGTCTCGTTGATATTCATGCCACCGAGATCGACCTCCAGATACTCCGGCAGATCCTTCGGCAGGCAGACGACCTCGACGTCGCTGATCCGGTGCGAAACCACACCACCCTGCGTCTTGACGCCCGGAGAGGTGTTCTCGTTCCTGAAGTGGATCGGCAGGCGGATGCGGATCTTCTCATTCTCGTCCACCCGCTGGAGGTCGACGTGCACGACCATGTTCCGCGCCGGGTGCATCTGCACGTCCTTGACGATGGCCGGCTGCGTCTGCCCGCCGATCTTCACATGCACGATCGACGAGTAGAAGCGCTCGTCCGACACCATGGTCACGAGGCTCTGCTGATCGAGGACCAGCGACCGCGGCGCACTCTGGCCGCCGTAGAGAATGGCCGGAACCTTGCCCGCGTGACGCAGGCGGCGGCTCGCACCCTTGCCTTGCGTCTCGCGGACGTCCGCGCCGACGGTGAATGAAATACGCATGATGACTCCTGCTCCTTTGTTGCAACGGCATGGCACCCCGCGACCAGGGCACCACGATCTTCGAACCTCAATCCACGTACAGGGAGCTGACGCTCTCTTCGTCCTGGATGCGCCGGATGGTTTCCGCCAGCAGCCCGGCGACCGACAGCCGCCTGATGCGCCCGCACTGGTGCGCCTCATCCGACAGCGGGATCGTGTCGGTCACGACCAGCTCATCGAGTGCGGACTTCGCGATGCGCTCGACCGCCGCGCCCGAGAGCACGGCGTGGGTAATGTAGGCGACCACCTTGATCGCGCCTTCGTCCTTCAGTGCTTCAGCGGCCTGGCAGAGCGTGCCGGCCGTATCGACCATGTCGTCCACCATCACGCAGGTCTTACCGCGCACCTCACCGATGATGTTCATCACCTTCGACTCGTTCGGACGCGGCCGGCGCTTGTCGATGATGGCGAGGTCCGCGTCATCCAGGCGCTTGGCGAGCGCGCGCGCACGCACCACGCCGCCCACGTCAGGCGACACGACGATCATGCGCTCGTGGCCCTGGCGCCAGGCATCGCCCAGCAGCACCGGTGAGGCGTAGACGTTGTCCACGGGGATGTCGAAGAACCCCTGGATCTGATCGGCATGCAGGTCGACCGTGAGCACACGGGCGACACCGGCGCCGGACATCATGTTCGCGACGAGCTTCGCCGTGATCGCCGTGCGCGTCGCGCGCGGCCGCCGGTCCTGGCGCGCATAGCCGAAATACGGCACCACCGCGGTGATGCGCGCCGCCGAAGCGCGCCGGCAGGCGTCGACCATCACCAGCAGCTCCATCAGGTGATCATTTGCGGGCGGACAGGTCGACTGCACGATGAAGACATCGCGCCCGCGCACATTCTCCATCAGCTCGATGTTCACCTCGCCGTCGCTGAAGCGGCCGACGAAGGCGCGCCCGAGCGGGATGGCGAGATGGCTCGCGATGTCCTTCGCGAGTACCGGATTGGCATTACCGGTAAACAACGTCAGATTCTGCTGCGAATCCACGCTCGGAGTCTCCGGATGCGCTAACTGCTTGATTGAAAAGGCGGCGAAGTCTAATGGAGGGCCGCCCGGGACGCAACGGTGAAGGCCCCGAGCCGGAGCGGTCGAGCCAAGTGCTTGAGCGGTAAAGGCGCCTTCAGCGCGAGGCGGCGCGCATCGCCTCGACGATGGCGACAGTCCGGAGGCTCACCGTGGTAACCCGGGCCAGAAGGTCGATCACCTTTTCCTTGTAGTCAGCGAGCCGGTAGGTATCGAAGCGTGCCCGGATCGTCGGGTCTCTGGGCTTCGTCTCCCTGTACTGGTCCAGAATCCACTCGAGCGCCGAGCGATTGCCAAGCTTGTAGTCCCAGGCTTCCTGCGGGAGGCCGGCCAGCGCAGTCTCACTATCGATGCGAATCACGCCCGCTGGCTTGTCGGCCTTGAGCACAGCCTTGGGCGAGAGCCCGGCGGCGCGGGCCTTCTCATCCACTACGTCGGTACGTCTGAGCGCGAAGGGCTCGACGGATTCAAAGCCGATGTGCAGCTCCATCAGCTCCCGGCCCCAGTCCGACCATTGCCAGAAGTCTGCGTAGAACGGGATGCGCGGGAATTCGCGCTTGAGGTTCACGGCGTACTTCTCGCGATACACGGGGTCGTGGAGGACGGCGTAGGTGTAGTGGAAGATCGCGTCCCTGGAAATCGAGCGTTGCTCCTTTCCGCCGCCGGCGCGGTAGCGTTTTCGGAAGCCGGCGAGAGCCCAATCGGTAACGTTGTCCTTCCGCTCTCCGTCTTCATATCGATACAGCGCGAGGACCTGAGTCGCGCTCGGCATGAAAATGTCTTTGTTCGGCAGGTCCCGGAAGGCGATAGCGGCGAACTCGGTCCGCGACTCGGCAGCAAAGCCGAATGCGACGTTTGGACCTGCATCCGGCCCGAAGAGCTGGGGCATCCGGTAGACCATCTCGTTGAGCTGCCGGCTGAAATAGAGCCGGCGCTTCACGAACGGTCGATAGTAACTGTTGATGATTCGCGCCGGCTCGAAGGTGTACGTGATGCCGCGCCGCAAGTCGCCCTTCAGCGCTCTTGTCCACTTGATCGAGGAATCCAGCATCTCCGCAAGCTTCGGGCTGTCACGGTTTCCGGCGAGGCGTCGAACATCGACGTTATAGGTGTTGATCAAGGCCTGAACCTTCGCACTCAGCTCCGAATCCTGAGCACGGCCATCTATTTTGGTGGGCAGAGCGCGATATTCGATCACGTTTGATGATGGTTTGAAGTGGATCCCCCTCGGGGATCTTGATCACAAGATCCCTCGGGAGAGTCTCCGGTTTGCCACAACCAAGGAGACCAACGAAGTGTGCCACGCGCTACTGCAAGATCCCGCCTTTTTTCGATTCCTGCAGCGCATTGACGAGGAGTTCGCGGCCGAGATCCGCCGCGGGCGTTGCGGTCACTGTGCCGGAGCGCTGCACTGTGCTGACTATCCCCGTAAACCGCGTGGCTGTCCGGCGTCGGTCATGGAGGACTATTCCTCGCGGTTCAGCTTCACCTGTGGGCGTTGCGAGAAGCGAGCGACGCCGGCCTCGGTGCGGTTTCTAGGCCGCCGGGTGTATCTGGCGGTGGTGTTGATGCTGGTGTCCCCGCGCGGGGCGGCTCAGGGCCGAGCCCTGTGCGAGCTGTTCACGATCCCGCAACGCACGCTGGGTCGGTGGCGCACCTGGTGGATCGAGGACTTCCTGCGCACGCCGCTCTGGCAATCGAGGCGCGAACGCTTTGCTGTTGTGATCGACAGCGCACGACTGCCGGTGAGCCTGCTGGAACGGTTTGAGGCGCTCGTCCCGGCGGATCGGATGATGCAGTTACTGCGCTTCATGTCGCCGTTGAGCACGCGCGCCATGATCAAGTAATCCGAAGGGCGCCGCCGACCCGCAGAGGATGCCGATAGCGGTTGGCCGACGGGCTTTGTAGCCTGCGTTCCCCATGAGCGATGCCGAGCGTGGTGTCGCAGTGGGAGTGATGTTGAGTTCCAATGACGATCTGCCACGCGGGATCGCTGGGCGCGGCTGCGCTTTGCGATCATCGGACCGCTCCTGGCCGCACCGCCGGCGGACGGCGAGTTACAGACGGCGTTGCGGCGACTTGGCGGTGAAGCGCTGGCGCCATCCGTTCACCGGACTTGAAGTGCGCTTCGGCTGCTCGACGTTGGAGCGCTGGTACTACGCCGCCAGGAACGCCGACGATCCGGTACGGGCACTGCGCAATCACGTGCGCCGTGACATCGGCCGCTTCCCCAGCATCTCGAGCGCCGCCGCGCAGGCGCTCGCCGAACAATACCGTCAGCACCCGGCGTGGACCGCACAACTACACGCCGATAACCTGCGCGTCACGCTCGCCGCCGCATCCGAGGGTCGGTGTCCCTCGTACCCGAGCGTACGGCGGTACTTGAAAGCGCAGGGCATGAGGCGGCAACGCCCGGTCAGACGGCAGAGCGCGGGCGCGATCGCCGCGCGCGATCGCGTGGAATCGCGCGAAGTGCGCAGCTACGAAGTCGAGCATGTGCTGCAGTTGCTGCATCTGGACTTCCATCACGGCTCGCGCAAGGTGCTCACCCGGCGCGGCGAATGGATCAAACCGCTCCTGGTCGGCTTCATCGACGATCGTTCGCGCTACCTGTGCCACGCGCAATGGTATGGGAGCGAGGGGACAGAACAGCTCGTCCACGGCCTGTGTCAGGCGCTACAGAAGGTGGGCCTGCCGCGCTCGCTGATGAGCGACCGCGGCTCGGCGATGATCGCGGCGGAGTTCACCGCGGGGCTGCACACCCTCGGTATTTTGCACGTGCCGACGCTGCCGTACTCACCTCATGTGAACGGGAAGCAGGAAAATCTCTGGGCTCGAGTTGAAGGGCGGCTGCTCGCGATGCTGGAGGGTGAAGCGAGCTTGACCCTCGAGCAGCTGAACCTGGCGACCCAGGCCTGGGTCACGCAGGAATATCACCGCACCGAGCACCGCGAGATCGGCGAGACCCCGCTCGAGCGCTACCTCGCGGGCCCCAACGTCGGACGCGAGTGCCCAGCCAGTGAAGCCCTGCGCGGCGCCTTCCGCATCGAGGTCAAGCGCCGCCAGCGTCGTTCCGACGGCACGGTGAGTCTGGAAGGCCAGCGCTTCGAGATCCCGTCCCGGTATCGCCATTTAGGCGAAGTGCATCTGCGCTACGCGCGCTGGGACTTGAGCCGCGTCGATCTGATCGCTGCGCGCTCGGGCACGATCCTCTCCCCGTGCGCCCGCTCGACAAAGCGGCCAACGCCGATGCCCTGCGCCGACGCGTGGAGCCGACCACCGCAGCGGCACCGATGCCGGCGAGCGGCATCGCACCGCTCCTCAAACAGATGATCGCCGACTACGCCGCCACGGGGCTGCCACCGGCGTATTTACCCACCGATGACTGAAGGAAATCCCCGTGAATCAACAGCTCCTCGCTCTGTACGGCCTGAAATGGAACCCGTTCACCCCGGAGGTGCCGACCGAGGCCCTCTATGTTCCGCCGAAGGTCGAGAACTTCTGCTGGCGCATCGAGCAGGCGCACCTGCGCGAGGGCGGCTTCGCGCTCGTGCATGGCGATCCCGGTTCCGGCAAGAGCGTCGTCATGCGCCTGCTCGCCGAGCGCCTCTCGCGCCTCGCTGACCTCTCGGTCGGCGTCATCCACCATCCGCAAAGTAACCTGAGCGACTTCTACCGCGAGCTCGGCGACATCTTCGGCATCTCCATCCGCGTCAGCAACCGTTGGGGCGGCTTCAGGGCGCTGCGCGCCCGCTGGCTCGATCACCTCGGCTCGGCCAGCCGTCGCTCCGTCATCTTGATCGATGAGGCGCAGGAAATGAGTCCGATGGTGCTGAACGAGTTGCGCCTGCTCGCTTCCGCCCGCTTCGACTCCCAGTCGCTGCTGTGCATCGTCCTCTCGGGCGATGCACGCCTGCTGAGAAGCTGCGCCGCGAGGAGCTGATCCCGCTGGGCTCGCGCATCCGCACCCGCCCGGCCACCGAGATCGCCACTCGTGAGGAACTCCTCGCCTGCCTCGACCACCTGCTCGGCGCCGCCGGTAATGCCAGCCTCATGACCAGGGAGTTGCGCCACACGCTGTGTGATCACGCCGCCGGCAACTATCGCATCTTCATCTCCATGGCGGCGGAGCTCCTCATGACCGCCGCCCAGCGCGAGCTTACCGTGCTCGATGAAAAGCTCTACCTGCAGGTCTTCGCCCCGCCCGAAACGCAGCGCTCACGCCGTGCCGCCGGCGCACGTTGAGGCGGGGCCCCATGCACAACCTGAACGACGATCCAGATCTGTTCGTGTTCTCCGCGCTTCCTGACGAAGCGGTGATCGCCATCAATGACTTCATCGAGGAGCTCTACACCCGCTTCCAGAATCACTACTTCGCCCAGATGCATCGGTACGATCACGACCATCGTGCCGATCCCGACGACGGCCAAATCGCTCTGCCGCTGGATGGCCCGCCGTTCTGAGGGCAACCACTCATCCGGCGGTCGCCGAAAATCGCGTTCGCCGATGGTCCATCATCAATCGTGAAAATCAGACCATCAAATCAGCTGACCGCTCTCAGAATCCTCATCGCCATAGGTCCAATCATCTCGGTTGGTAACGACACCGAGTGAATAGAGCTGGAAAATGGCCTTCGGCTGTACGGTGCCGTTTGCCTCCTTGGCCTGCCTCGTCGCAGTCGGCATGAGAGCGGCGAAATCATCGTGGCCGAGGTCTATCCAGCTCTGCTTCGAGTTCGGCTCCGCCTCCACCCAATCGAGATCGTGGAGACGCGCGCCTCCGAGCCACTCGAGCTTCTCCTCTGCCGTCTCCATCTCTGGCCGCCGCGCATAATAGATCCGGCATCCCTTCTGCTTCGCCTTCCGCACCATGAAGCTGATCGCCACGCCTGTCTGAATGCCGAAGACGTTGTGCTTCGTGCCGGATAGCTTCGGGTTCGCGCGCACGTCGCCGCCGAGGTCCACGATCCGGATCTCGTTGAACTCCTTCGCCACGACCTTGCGGAAGCCGTCGAACGTGCGGCTGTCGATGAAGCTGCGATTGGTCACGAAGGCGAGGATGCCGTTCTCGTCGAGCCGGTCCGAGGCCCAGCGGAAGAAGCGCGCGTACATGTCGTACAGCTTGGTCTTCTGCGCGGTGCTCGCCGCGATGTAGGTCTCCCTGATGCGCCGGTCGATCTCGGGGTACTCACGGTTCTTGTTGTTCTCGTTCTCGTTCATCTGGTTGGCATTGTAGGGTGGGTTGCCGATGATGACGCTGATGCGCCGGCTGTTCTGGCGGCGGATGCGCCCGACATTCTCGTCACTCACGGCGCCGAAGATGTCCTCCATGTGGCCGGCGTGCTTGCGCAGCCCGTAGGTGTTGTCGAGGGTGTCGACGAAGCAGAGGCTCGGGAACTCCCGGTACTCGCCGGTGATCGCCGCAAAGGTCGCCTCGATGTTCAGGTTCGCCACGTAGTACGGCAGGATCGCCACTTCGTTGGCGTGCAGCTCACTTTCGTACTTGTGGCTCAGCTTGGCGGGCTGCCCACGGAAGTGCTCGAGCAGCTCGCAGATGAAAGTGCCGGTGCCGACGGCCGGATCGAGAATATCCACGTTCTTGTCGATCAGGCTGCGCCCGAAGTGGTGCTCGCACAGCCAGTCGGCGCTCTCGATCATGAAGCGCACGATCTGGTTCGGCGTGTACACGACGCCGAGGCGATCGGCGGCCTTGGCGTTGTAGACCTCGTAGAAGTTCTCGTAGATCGCCTTGAGGAAGGTCTGCTTCTCGTTGTGGCGCTCGAGCGCCGCGGCGGCCGAGCGGATGGCCGAGTAGTAGGGCGCCAGCGCCTTCAGCGTCGCGAACTTCGTCTGGCCGGTGAAGAAAGTCTGCTCGAGGCGGTAGAGCTCGCGTGCGACGTTGTTGTCCGGAAGGGCGTGCCGGGAAACACGGCCGCGAACAGTCCCTCGGTGAGCACGTGCTGGATCAGCATCTCGCGCACGTCGGCCTCGGTGAGGCCCGGATTGATGGCGCCCTGCGCGTGCTTCAGGAACGCTCCGGCCGCCTCGCGAAAGGCTGCATTCTGCCGCTCGGCCTTCTCGATCATCTCGCGAAGCGCAGTGAGGACAGCCGGGAGATCGGCCTTGAACTGTGCGACCGCGCGGTCGAAGGCGGCGATCTCCGGCCGCTGGTAGCCGAAGAACAGCCCGAGGAGCCTCTCGAGCCGCGTCACATCATCCACCGAGCAGCGCAGCACCTCCTGGCGGGTTCTGGATCAGCACGGCCTGGTGCGAATCCTCGAAGATGATGTTGTCCTGTGGGTAGCCTCGCTTGAACTTGGTTTCGATCTCGAGGTTGAGATCATCCTTCTCGTCCTTGGCCTCCCAGTAGCCAAAGGGCACGCGCAGTGCATAGAGCAGCGCGCCATCGACGTAGCGGCGTTCCTTGCCGGGCGTGGTGATTTCGTACTCGGGCACGAAGATCAGATCGTGCGCGCGCGCCCAGCCCTTGAGCAGGTCCTTGAAAGCCTCGCGCACAACGGACTCACGATGGGTGCCAGAGACTTTCCGCAGGTCCTGCAGCTGGTTGAGATACTGCTGGATCAGAAGCTGGCTCACGCGATCTTGCCCCCAGCCGGCTTCCAGTCCGGGATCGTCCGCAGCATGAACTCGTCAAACAATGGCACGGTGAACGCCGTATCTCCATGTGCCGGGCTGTAGATCATGCCCTTCTTGATCAGCCCGGATCGCAAGGGCGCAACCGACTGGATTCTCACGTTCAGGCGATCGGCAATGTCTCCCGAGCGATGCGAACCCGGCCCGAGATCCGCCAGTGCTCTGAGATAGTCTTTCTCACGCGGTGTCAGCCGATCGAATCGGACGCGGAAGAAACTTTCGTCAAGCTTCCTGATTGCCGCCCTCGTCGCTTCTCTGACGACGTCGAGATCGATCGGGGATGCCGGAGCAAGATTCCAGGCCTGGTATCCCCATTCCTGCAGAAAGTATGGGTAGCCATGCGTGACGCGGACCAGCTCATCGAGAGCTGCAGGCGTAAACGCAACTCCCTGTTTCGCAGCCGGATCGCGCAAGGCTTCCTTCGCGTCGTCGCCTGATAGCGCGCCAATCGATGGGTAGCGGAATAGCCGCTCGGCATACGACTTGGCTCGTCCGGCAAGCCCCACGAGCTGAGGCAGCCCGGCGCCGATCAGAATCAACGGGAGCTGACGCTGCGATACCCGATGGATCGCCATGATCAGAGCGCTCATCTCCTCTTCATTGAGGTACTGCAGCTCGTCGATGACGATGGCTACCGCAGTATCGCGATCCTGGGCGGCCTCGCCGAGCGCGACGAACAGCTGTGCAAGATCAGATTCGAGATCGCCGCTGTCCGCTGCACCCCGCTCCGGATCGATGTCGAGCCCGATTTCCAGGTCACCGAGCTTGACTCGGATCCCGCCTACGAAGCTGCGTAGCACACGAAGCCCGCGCTTGACCTTCTGGCTGACACTGCCGAGGGAGTCGAGCTTGTAGAGAATCTGACGCAGAGGCGGCACGAGCAACTCTGGTAAGGAGCGGCCCTCGGTCGCCTCGATCATCGCGACGCCAAAGCCTTGGGATTCCGCAAGCTCACGCAGCCGGTTGAGCAGGACAGTCTTGCCGACTCCCCGAAGCCCAACCAGCATCAGACTCTGTTCGTAGCGCCCAACCTTGATCCGGCTCAGAGCGATGCGCCCCTGTTCGAGCAGCTCGTCGCGCCCGGCGAGCTCTGGCGGAGGGCTCCCTGCGCCCGGAGAGAAAGGATTGGCTACCGGATCCATCTATACAGAGTTTACCTGTTTATATTCGTTTTATCTCGAATGATAGTAAATGCGATAAACTCGGTATAACTGGCTGGGGCGGAAGGATTCGAACCTCCGAATGGCGGGATCAAAACCCGCTGCCTTACCACTTGGCGACGCCCCACCCGTGAGCGCGCAGTTTACCCCAGTGGGCGCTCCAGCTCCGCTTCCAGCGGCGAGCGCGCGAGTCCGCGGGCGACGAGGCTGCGCCACTCGTCGGGCACGCGCGCCGCGAGGCGCTCGGCGTCCATGCGCGTCGCACAGCGCGCAAACACGCAGGCGCCCGTGCCGGTGAGCTGCGCAGGACGGAAGCGCCGCAGCCAATCGAGGGCCTCGCCAACGGCGGGAAAGCGCGCGCGCACCACGGGCTCGCAGTCGTTGCGGCCGGCGCCACGCAGCCACTCGGCCGGCGTGATGGACAGGGAATCGCGCGCGAGCTCGGGGGCCTGGAAGATCTCGCGGGTCGGCACGACGACCCCGGGGTGGACGATCACGAACCAGGCCGATGGCAGCTCGAGGGGCGTCAGCCGCTCGCCGATGCCCTCGGCCCAGGCGGAGGCCCCGTGCACGAAAAGCGGCACGTCCGCGCCGAGCTTCAGGCCGAGCGTGGCGAGCTCGTCACGCGACAGCCCCGTGCCCCAGAGCCGGTCGAGCGCGAGCAGCACGGTCGCGGCATCCGAGCTGCCGCCCCCGAGTCCGCCACCCATCGGAATGCACTTGCGGATGCGCAGCGTCGCACCGTGGCGCGTGCCGCTCGCCGCCTGCAGTGCCCGGGCGGCACGCACGGCGAGGTCGTCTTCGGGCGCAACGCCCTCGGGTCCGGCGGTGCGCTCGATGCGTCCGTCCGCGCGCAGCGCGATGCCGACGGTATCGCAGAGGTCGAGCAACTGGAACGCGGTCTGCAGTGTGTGATAGCCGTCGGCACGCCGGCCCGTGACGTGCAGGAAGAGGTTCAGCTTGGCCGGCGCCGGCCAGAGCGTCTCGCCGCCGGACCTCTTCTCCGCCATGACCTGTGCGAAGGGCACCGGTGCTCCCTTCCGCTCAGGAAATCCACCGATCGATCACGAGCCGCATGCGCGCCCCCTCCCGCCGCACCGTGAGCCGCACCGGCCGCGACTGCGCGCCGATGTGTCCATAGCGATCGAAGTCGACCGCCCACCCGTCCTGCTCCAGGCGTGAGAGCTGCCGGGCGTCGTTCAGCACTTCCTCGGCGGGCTGAGCCGGATCCGGAACCCCGAGCACCCAGAAGCGCAGCGACTCGAGCGGCAGCACGAAACCGAGCCGCCGCTCGAGTTCGGCGCGCGCCGCAGCCCCGTCGAGTGATACGCCACGGGTATCGCGCAGAGTGAGCGCTCCGTCGTGCGATTCGATCTCGAGCCCTCCGAAACCGAGCGGTCCGTCGAGCCGCAGGTGAGCGGCGTCGCTCCTCTGCTCCCAATGCAGCGAGGCATTGAAGCCCTCGCCCCCGGCCGATACGGCGACACGCCCGCGCAGGCCGAAGCTCTCGAGCCCCTGGAGCGCTGCACGACGTTCGGCCCAGGGAACCACCGGTTGCTCACCTCGCGGGGGAAGACTGGTGCAGCCGTTCAGCACGAACACCATCAGAACGGCGCATGCGAGCGTCGACGACCCGCCGGCCGCCGACCGGACGACTCTCCGCGATGTCGCGCTCATTGTGGATCGGCCGGCGCCAGGCGCTCGAGCACCTTGCTCAGCGCGTCGGCATCCGGATGGCGCGCAAGTGCCTGCGCCCAGACCCTGCGCGCCTCGGTCCGCTCGCCGACCGACCAGAGCACCTCACCCCAATGGGCAGCGATCTCCGGATCGCCCGAGATGAGATACGCCCGCTCGAGCATGCGGCGCGCTTGCGGGGTATCGCCCCGGCGGAATCGCACCCAACCCAGGCTGTCGAGCACGGCCGGGTGATCGGGGGTCGCCGCGAGTGCACGCCGGATGAGCGCCTCGGCACGCGGCAGCTCCCTGCCGTGATCGGCCAGGGTGTAGCCCAGGGCATTCAGCGCCGTGGTGTTCTCCGGGTGCGCATCCGCGAGGCGCCCGAGCGCGCGGATCGCCTCCCGCGTGCTGCCCGCCCGCTCGAGCAGTACGGCGTGTTCGTAGGACAGCCGCGGGTGATCCGGGTACTGCCCGAGCGCCGCATCGACGATGGCGGCACCCTCGGCCGCTTCGCCGATCTCCGCGAGCATCTGGGCCTTGGCAATCGTGAAGGTGACGGCGCTCTCGGGATGCCCGACGACGTACTCGTCGAGCATCGACATCGCGGCGGCGCGGTCGCCCTGCTTCAGGAGCAGGCGTGCCGCCTGCGGCCGCGCCAGCTCACCGAGACCGGCACCCGCGAGTAGCGCATACGCACGCAGGGACTGCCCATAGTCCTTGCGACGCTCGGCGATCAGCGCGAGATAGTAGAGCGCCTCGCCCCCGCCCTCCCCGCGTTCGAGGCGCTCCAGGAACCGGCGCTGCGCCACGTCGAGATCTCCCCACTCGAAGGCAAGGAGTGCCAGCCGGCGCCTGGCTTCCTCGCTCGCACTCTCGTCGGCCTGCAGCCGCTCGAGCTCGCTGCCCGCCTCCTCCACGCGCCCGAGAGTGGTGAGCGTGTCGGCGAGCACGAATCGCTGGCCCGATGCGTCGAGCCGAAGCGCCGCGTGCGCAGCCTCGAGCGCCGGGACGTCGTCGCTCCCGGTCGCGTACACACGTGCGAGCAGCGCGTACGCTGCTGCGAACCCCGGATCGCGCCCCAGAGCCTGGTTCGCGAGCTCACGCGCGCGCGCAAAATCGTAGGCCTCGAAGCCGAGCCGCCCGAGCCCCACGAGCGAGCCCGCTGAGAAGCGCTCGAGCGGTGCCGCCATGCGCAAGGCGGTGAAGGCCGGATACGCATCCGCGTCATCCACCATCGTGGACGCAAGCTCGCTGAACCGGTCATCGACGCCCTCGCCGGGCAGCGCAAAGAGCGCGCGCAGCGTCTCGGTGGCAGCTGTGATCCGGTGCTGCCCGAGCGCTGCGGCAGCGGCCGCACGCAGCGCCTCGGGGTCCTCCGGGGCAAGGATCCGCCACCGTGCTGCCGCGCGCGCGCGCGCGGGCCAGTGCTCGCAGCGCACTGCCACCTCCAGTGCGCGCCGGGCCAGACTGACATCGACGGACCGATCGGCCGCGGCCGTGTAGGTCTCCGCCGCCGCACGGCATTCTCCGCGTGCCAGCGCGAGCTCGGCCCTCGCCAGATCGGCGTCCTGGGCTGCCGCGCTGCTCTGGCGCGCAGGGATCGCGCATGCGCTGAGCACGGCCGCACCAGCGAGCAGGCCAAGGCAGCACCGGAAACGTTTCATGCGGTCACTATAGCCCAGCGGCACCTCCTGCCGGAGAATGTCAGGATGAAAGACACGATCCGCAGGCTGCTCGAGAAGGCCGTCGATCGCTTCGAGGAAGCCGGTCGCCAGCTCGCCGAGCCGGAGCTCTCAGGCAGCTCCCCGCGCTTCCGCGAGCTCTCGATGGAGTATGCGCATCTCGAACCGCTGGCCGCGCGCTTCGCGAGCTACCGGGACCTCGAGCGCGATCTCGCCGTCGCGGTGGAACTCGCGCAGGATCCGGACGAGGCCATGCGGGCGCTCGGCGTCGAAGAGAGCAGTCGACTGAAGACCGCGCTCGAAGCCGGGGAACGGGAGCTGCAGCGCCTGCTCGTGCCCCGGGATCCGCGCGACGACAGGAACCTCTACCTCGAGATCCGCGCCGGCACGGGCGGCGACGAGGCGGCGATCTTCGCAGGCGATCTCTTCCGCATGTATACCCGCTACGCCGAAGCGCAGGGCTTCCAGGTGGAGATCCTGAGCGAGAGCCCGGGCGAGCACGGCGGCTACAAGGAGATCATCAGCCGCATCGTCGGCCAGGGCGCCTTCTCCCACTTCAAGTTCGAGTCCGGCACGCATCGCGTGCAGCGCGTGCCTGCCACGGAGGCGCAGGGCCGTATCCATACCTCGGCCTGCACCGTGGCGATCCTGCCCGAGCCCGACGAAATCGCGGGTATCGAGATCAGCCCTGCGGAGCTGCGGATCGATACCTATCGCGCCTCGGGCGCGGGCGGACAGCACGTCAACAAGACTGACTCGGCCGTGCGCATCACACACCTGCCGTCGGGCATCGTGGTCGAGTGCCAGGACGAGCGATCCCAGCACAAGAATCGCTCACGCGCGATGACGCTGCTCAAGGCGAAGCTGCTCGCTGCAGCGCAGGAGCAGCGCGACAGCGCGCAGGCTCAGTCGCGGCGTCTCCAGGTCGGGAGCGGGGATCGGTCCGAGCGCATTCGCACCTATAACTTCCCCCAGGGTCGCGTCACGGACCATCGGATCGACCTCACGCTCTACAGGCTGCCGGCCGTGATGGAGGGCCGGCTCGAGGAGCTGATCGGCGCGCTGCAGCAGGAGCACCAGGCTGAGCAGCTCGCGGAGCAGCAGTGAGCACGACAGCCGCTGCCACACCGCCGGGGGGGCTGCGCGCCCCCGATCTCGTGGTCGACAGCGCCACCGGCGTAGAGGTCGCCTTCGAGGTCGTGGCACCCGGCGGGCGCATGCTGGCGTTCCTCGTCGACTGGCTGATCCGCCTCGCGCTGGCGCTCGCCTGGTACACGCTCGCCGCGATGCTCTACAACCGCAGTCTGAGTGTCGCGGCGCCACTCGACGCCGACGTGCTGTGGTTCGGCGCGGTGCTGCTGCCCGCCGTTGCGCTTTACCTCCTGTATCACCCGGTGCTCGAGGTCGTCATGCAGGGTCGCACACCCGGGAAACGCCTGACCGGCATTCGCATCATCACCACTGGCGGCGAGGCACCGGGCGCAGGCGCACTGCTGCTGCGCAATGTCTTCCGCCTCGTGGACAGCTTCCCCGGCGTGTACGCCATCGGATTCGTCGCCACTCTCGCCACGCGCAACCACGTGCGCCTCGGGGATCTCGCCGCCGGCACCCTGCTCGTCTACGAGCACGCTGACCTCTGGCACGGAGCACCCGCAGTACCGGCCACCGACGCTGCACACGCGCCTGACCCCGAGAGCGTCGAGGTGATCACGGAACTCGAGGCACGCTGGGCTGACCTCACACCCGAAGCGCGCCTGCGACTCGGACGCCGTCTCGCCACGCGGCTCGATCCCGGGGGCGCCTGGGCAACAGCCGACGAAACACGGCTCCGGGCGGCACTGCCCGCGCTGCGCGCAATGGCCATCACGGACACGGCCGCGCCTGCCCGTGAGCAGGCGCTGCGCACGGCTCTCCTCGCGCGTGCGGATCTCTGGCAGGCGGCGCGCAGGCGCGTGACGCAGCCCGGCCGTGCGATGCGCATATCTTGTGGACCGCCCTGCTCTTCCTCCTCTCGGGCTTTGCGGGTGCGTGGCTCGTCACGGCCCACCCGGGGCTGGTGGCGCTGTTCGCCTCACCCGAGATGATCGCCTCCGTGGAACGCGGTGAGCTCTGGACCGTCAACCTGCTGAACGTCGTACCCTCGTCGGTGCTCTCGATCCAGCTGCTGACGAACAACATCGTCGTCAGCCTGTTCGCCTTCTGCGCAGGCATTCTTTTCGGGCTCGGCACCTTCTACATCGTCGGGCTGAACGGTTTCATGCTCGGGGGTGTCTTCGCCTTCACGGCACAGCACGGTCTCGCGCAGCGGCTGTTCGAATTCATCGTGGCGCACGGCATCGTCGAAGTCGCCTGCATGGTGCTCGCGGGTGCGGCGGGCGTCTCCCTCGGCGAAGCGCTCGTGCGCCCGGCCGGCGCATCGCGTACGGCAGCGTTTTCGCGGGCTGCGCGGCGGGCCGGAAAGCTCCTCGTGCCGATCGGCCTGCTGCTCGCCGGCTGCGGATTCATCGAAGGCTTCGTCTCGCCCGACCCGGACGTGCCATTGTGGGCACGTCTCGTCATCGGCGTGGGCTACTTCGGAATCATGATCGCGCTGCTGCGCGGCGGGTTCCCGGGTCGCCACCGCCATCACGGCCTCCGGCCGATCCGCACCTGAGGCTCAGATCCGGCGCCGGCGGCGCAGGCTCTCGTACAGTCCGATGACCTCGTCCTCGAGCCGCTCCTCGCGGGCGGCGACCACCGGCACACCCATGCGCCGCAGTTGCTCGCGGTGCCCGCGGGCACGACGCTCGTGTTCCGTTGCCGCAAGCGCCACCCACGGGTCGCGCCAGTCCCGGGCCGGCGCCTGCGCCAGGGCGGCGATCTCCGGACTCTGCACGCCGGCGACGAGTACCAGATGTGGCGGGGCCAGCAACCGTACGGCACGCGCCAGCATGCCGGCGAGCGTGGCATCGTCGAGGTCGGTGAGCAGTACGACGAGACTCCGCCGCCGCAGCAGCGACCTCGCCCGGGCGGCGGCCGCCACCACATCCGATTCGCCGGCTTGCGTCTCGAGGCCCTCGAGGAGATCGCGGATGCGCCGCACGGCCGCGAGACCGCGCCCGGGCGCGCAGAGCGCGAGCGGCCGATCGGCAAAGACCAGGACTCCTGCCCGATCGTCCTGCGCCGTGGCCTGCCGTGCGAAACGTGCCGCGACGTTGGCGTACAGCCCGAGCCGGTCGAGGGCTCCGGCACCGGTGCGGCTCAGACGTCCCGCGTCGAGGAGCAGCAGGATATCGAGGTGCTGGTCCTCGGTGAGCTCGCGTGTCACGAGCGCACCGCTGCGAGCGGTCGCCTTCCAGTCGATGCGCCCGAGAGGATCGCCCGGGACATAGGCCCGCAGCTGATGCAGTTCGTTGCCGGCACCGCTCCTGCCGCGCAGGCGTTGACCGGCCAGCACACCGCCCGGTCGCCGCCCTGCAGCGCGCAGCGTGTCGGGCGCCACCTGCAGCCGGCATGCGGGCACGAGGTCGTGCGACCACCATGCCAGACCCAGGCGGCCGAGCACGCGCGCCGGGAGCGCCGGCCATTCCTGCGGGCCGAGACGCACTGCAACGGCCTCGAAGGCATCACGCACCGGCACTCCGCCTGATACGCGCAGGCGCCGCGGCGCCCCCAGGGGCAGGAAGGCGGCCGGCGCCGCTGGCGCATATTCGAGGGTCAGGCTGCGCGCGCCACTCTGCGCGAAGAGGAAGGCGGCGGAGGTCGCACGCCCGAGGAAGAGGCGCCGGGGAATATCCAGCATCACATCGAGCTGCATGCGCCGCACCCGGTCGCTCTCGTAGGCCAGTCCGGCCAGCAGCAGCGCCAGCGGCCCGCTCCACAGGCCGTGCAGTGCCGGATCGGCCGACCACAGACCGCTGATCCCGAGCACCGCTGCGAGCACGGCGAGGAAATAGCTGCGACCGGTGAGATGCATGGCGGCCGGTGGATGGGGCGGCGGATCGCCCGCCACCTCAGCGCGGCACGGGCGTCTGCTCGAGGAGCGAGCGGACGACCTCGAGGTCGCTCGTGCCATCGAGCGCCGCCTCCGGCGCAAGCATCAGACGGTGCGCCATCACCCAGGGCGCCACAGCCTTCACATCGTCAGGCGAGACGAACTCCCCTCCGCGGATTGCGGCGGCAATGCGTGCCGCCCTCAGGAGCGCGAGTGCTCCACGGGTCGAGAGCCCGAGCGCCACACGCGCCTGCTCGCGCGAAGCGCGGGTCAGATCGAGTACGTAGGAGGCGAGTGCTTCAGAGACGTGCAGGGCCTCGGCCTCGGCACGCGCCCGCGCAAGGAGCGCGCGGTCGAGCTGCGCGAGCTCTGCGGGCAGCTCGTGTGCCGGTGCGAAGCGTGCGCCATAGCGGGCCAGGATCTGCGCCTCCGCATCGCGCTCCGGATAGCCGATGTCGATGCGCATCATGAAGCGGTCGAGCTGGGACTCGGGCAGCGGATAGGTGCCTTCGAATTCGCGCGGATTCTGCGTCGCGAGCACCATGAAGTCCGCGGGCAGTGCGAACACGTCGCGTTCGGCACTCACCTGGCGCTCTTCCATCGCCTCGAGGAGTGCCGACTGGGTCTTGGGTCCCGCCCGATTGATCTCGTCCACCAGAACGACATCGGCGAAGACCGGCCCCGGGCGGAACACGAAGGCACGATGCGCCTCGTCATACACGTGCACGCCGATGATGTCGCCCGGCATGAGGTCCGCCGTGCCCTGGATGCGCTTGAATTCTCCACCCAGCACGCGCGCGAGCGATTTCGCGAGCAGCGTCTTGCCGAGACCGGGCGCACCCTGCACCAGCACATGACCGCGGGCGACGAGCGCGATGGTGAGCGCACGCGTGGCCTGCTCCGCGCCGATGATCACGCGTCCGAGCTCGCGCTGCAGCAGGTGTTCGAGTTCTGCGATTGCCGTACTCATGAAATCCGCCTGTCGATGTGGAGAAGCAGATTGTGCAGCGCCACGAGCCGCACGCGCCCCCTGCCGTGCGCAGCGGCGTAGCCCGCCTTCAGCTGCATGAGCTCCTGCGGGGCGATGCGCGGATGACGCTCCAGCCAGTCCCAGGTGGGCTCGCCATTGCGCGCCAGGCCGGTGCGCGCCCGCACACCGTCGAAGAAGCCTTCGTAGAGCGCACGCGCAGCCGCGCGCGCCGGCAGCACCCGTGCCAGATATCCGCCCGCGGCGCGTACCAGGTCCGTCTCGCGAGGCGTACGTGGTGGCGGCCGGGGTGCGCACAGCCGTGTTCCTCCGAGCGCCCAGACGAGCCACAGTGCGCAGAGGATCGCGAGCGTCCCGTGCAGCCTCGGGTCGGCGAAGAAGCGCTGCGGATCGTAGCCTGCGACGAGCCCCTGCCGCAGGTCGTCGAAGATCACGGCCCCATCGGCGGCAACGTTCGTGCTCACGATATTGGCCAGGAGCCGCGCGTTGCCCTCGAGCCCGAGCACGCGGTTCGTGAAGAGGCTGGCGAAGCCGCTGACGATGATACGCCCGGCGCCGACGCGCCGCGTCCAGAGTGCATCAGCGCCGCTGTCGCCGCGGTGTGCGAGCGCGAGAAAGAACGTGCCATACGACACGCGCGCCACCCACGGCGCTGCCGGATAGTCTGACAGCGCGACCGCCGTGTGCACGCCCTCGAAATAGGCATGCGGCCGGTTGGCGACCAGCGTGCGGCGTGTTGCCGTGGCGAGGCGCTCCGGCACGCCGCGCAGCCGCCCATCCCCGGCGTGCGCCGGCTGCAGCGACAAACCGGTGAGCGTCGTGAGATCGTCTGTCGAGATGGCGCCTGAAGCCTGCGCCCAGTCGGGTTCGTCGTCGAGCGCCGCCAGTACGAGCAGGGTATTCCCGGCGCGCAGCCAGCGGTCGAGCGGCTGTAGTTCCTCAGCGCTGAATCCCTGCACGCCCGGAAGCGTGACGATCAGCAGGTTGCCCCGGGGGGACAGTCCGGGTCCGGACTCGCCGAGCACCGAAAGCGGTTCTCGCAGCGATACGACGCGCACGCCAGAACGGATCAGCCACTCGCTCGCGGCAAGGTAGCCATTCTCCCTTCGCTCGGGCGACGACGGCCGCGATGTCGTGCCCGCGGGGTTCGTGGGACGACTCGCGCCGAGGAATATCACGTAGAACAGCACCAGTGCCCCAAGGGCAAGGGCGAGCGTCACGAGCCGCTCCCTCACGATGACACCCGCCCGGGCGGATTCAGCTCTGCGAGCAGCGTCCGCCCCCCCTCGACCGCAGCCGCAAGCTGCGAAGCCGGCAGCGGCTTCGATCCGAAGCGCGCCTGCTCGGCCACGCGCGCAAGTGCCACGAGCCGCTCGCGCCCGGGCAGTCGCGTGCTTTCCGCGGCCTCGATGAGCTCGGACGCAGTGAAACTCTCTGCGCGTGGCAAGCGTCGCGACTGCACCAGCGCGTCGAGCACGAGGCCCAGCATCAGGGCCGGACGCTCGGCGAGCGAGGCCTGCTCAACCTCACGCCAGCTTTGCCACGGCTGTCTGCCTGGCACCGGCGCAGGTGGTGCATGGTCCGCATGCCAGAGCGTGTCCGACAGCCGTTTCGTGCGCAGCCTGCGCACGAAACCCGAGACCCCGAGCACGAGAACGGCTGCGATGGCCATGTAGCTCATCACGCGCAGCAGCATCCCGGAGGAATCGACCTGCCGCAGCACCTGTGAGAGCCAGGATGGTGCGGGCTCGCTCTGCCGGCGCGCAGACACCGGGTGCAGCCAGTCGCGCAGCCGCTCCCACAGGGTCATCCTCTCGCGCCGCGGATAGCCAAGTTCGGCCAGCACCGCCCTGAGCGTCGCGCCTGCCGGCGCCGTGCGCAGGGGCGCCAGCCCGCGCTCGCGTTGCAGGAGGACGCCGAGCTCACCGAGCGAGCCGGCTGAGAGATCATTGCGCGGATCACGCCAGCCCTGAGGCAGCCATGGTGCCCAGGGGCTCTGCTCGAGTACCCGCACGAGTCCCGGGCAGTGCGCCGAGATCCGCGCGAAGCCGATGTCGAGCTCGGGATCGAGCCGCTCCTGGCACTCGCGCAGCGCCGCCGGCACTGCATCCAGCGCCCGTGCCGGCATGCCGCAGGCGAGCAGCAGCGCAGCAGCGAGCGCCGGCGGACCGCCCCTGCGCACGTCAGGACGCCCCGAGATTCTCGATGCGTCGCTCGAGATCCGAGCCCTGCCGGCGGACCTTCAGATCCTCGTAGGCTGCCAGGATCAGCGCCGTGTAGAAGGGCACGCCGAAGGCCCCCAGCACGACGAGCAGGACGTTCGTCACCGCCGTGACGAACGCCAGATCTGCGGACCCGAGGAGCGTGGCGATCACGATGCCCACGATCACCGCGATCGAATACAGCGCGAGCACTGCGGCGAGCGCCACGAGCAGTATCAGTGCCGTGCGCAGGCGATTGCCGCTCACGAGCGCCAGGCTCGAACGCAGCGCGCTGCGTATGGAGCTTCCTTCGACGAGAACGGCGGGCCAGGCGAACAGCACGGACACACCCGCCCATGCCAGTAGCGGCGCCAGCACCATCACGACCCAGGCCGTGCCCAGTACCCGGCTGAGCATGGTGGCCAGTGCACCGACGACGGCCAGCCCGAAGGCCAGCAGCAGCACGAGTCCAACCGCGACCGCAACCCTGCGGAGCGCCATTGCCAGCGCCACGCGCATGCTGCGGGAGGCCCCCGCGGCCACCCGGTGCTGCTGGACGAAGATTGCGCCGACGAGCGCCACGGTCAGGAGCGCACTCGCAACGTTGACCGCCACCCACGGCAGATCGCCCGGCGTGAACGAGCCGGGCGGGCGACCCTGGCTCACGCTGTAGATACCCGGCAGCTGCCCGGCGATCACGGCAAACGTCGCAAACGGCAGGCAGGCAAGCACCGTGGCACGAAACAGCCTGAATCCCGCATCCAGCACCTCACCGATCGAGAGCGGGGCTGTCAGAGGGAAGAGCGTCGCCGACATGGCGGCAATGTAGCAGAGCGCGCGCCGGGCGATAATCGCAGGATGAAGAGCCATGACAACATCGGGACGCTGCTCGCATGGGGGCGCGAGCGTCTGGGAAAGCATTCGCCCGGAGCGGCTCTCGATGCGGAGCTGCTCCTCGCCGCGTGTGCCGGACTCTCGCGGGCGCAACTGCGTGCCACGCCGGAACACGAACCCACGGCAGCACAGATCGATCGCTACGGCGCGCTGATCGAGCGGCGCCGGGGAGGCGAGCCTCTGGCCTATCTGACGGGACGCCGCGAGTTCTGGTCGCTGTCGCTCGCCGTGACACCCGCCGTGCTCGTGCCGCGCCCCGAGACAGAGCTCGTCGTCGAACGCGCCCTCGCACTCTGCGGCGCCACGCACTGCCGCGCTCTCGATCTCGGCACGGGCTCGGGTGCGATCGCACTCGCGCTCGCCAGCGAGCGCCCGGCGTGGGAGATTACGGCGACCGATGCCTCGGACGATGCGCTGGCTGTCGCGCAGACCAACGCCCGCGAACTCGGCCTCGGCCGGGTGCGCTTTCTCCAGGGCTCATGGTTCGAACCGGTCGCGGGCGGGCGCTTCGAGCTCATCGTATCCAACCCACCTTACGTCGATGCGGGCGACGCGGTCCTCGGGACGCCTGAGCTGCGTCACGAACCCCGATGTGCCCTCACGCCCGGGCCCGATGGACTGGCCGCGCTCCACGCGCTCGTCCGGCAGGCCCCGGACTTCCTGGAACACGACGGGTGGCTCGTGCTCGAGCATGGCACCCGCCAGGCTGCCAGTCTCGGCGCCACGCTTGTCGCGCAGGGGTTCACTCACGTACGCTGCCATCGTGATCTCGCCGGGCACGAGCGTGTCACCGAGGCCCACTGGCATCAACCGCGGAAGCGATGAACATGATCCGATTCGAAACATCCCACGGCTCCTTCACCATCGAGCTCTTCGAAGAAGACGCACCCGAGAGCGTCGCCAACTTCCTGCAGTACGTGGACGAAGGCTTCTTCGACGGCACGGTATTCCACCGGGTCATCCCCGGGTTCGTCATCCAGGGCGGCGGCTTCACACCCGAGATGGCGCAGAAGAAAACCCGCGCACCGATCCGCAACGAGGCAGCCAACGGCCGCAGAAACGAGCGCGGCACGCTGTCGATGGCGCGCACCAACGACATCGACAGCGCCACCTCGCAGTTCTTCGTCAATCTCGTGGACAACCAGTTCCTCGATCACAAGCCGGGAAATTACGGCTACGCCGTGTTCGGGCGCGTGAGCGAGGGCCTGGACGTCATCGATGCCATTGCGGAGGTGCGCACGGGGCGCAGGCAGGGTCACGACGACGTGCCCGTCGACGCCGTCGTGGTGAACACGGCGCGCCGCACCTGAGCGGACCACGGCACGGCATCGCGGCACGCTGTCCCCGAGCCCTCTCCCGTGGCCCGCAAAGGCGTGCGCCGTTCACTGCTCACGTGGTTCGCGGCCGCGGTATTCGGCGCCGCCGCGATCACCGCGCTGCCCGTGCTCGCCGGGCGCTGGATCGACCCCTGGACGAGCGCCTTCATGCTGGGCGCGCGTGTCGAGGCAATGCGTGCCGGTGACGAGACCTATCGCACCCGCTACGAGTGGGTGGATCTCGAGCGGATCTCGCGTCATGCTGCCATCGCGGTCATTGCAGCCGAGGACCAGCAGTTTCCCTTCCACTTCGGGTTCGACCTGCAGTCGATCCGCGAGGCGGTGCGCCATAACGCGCGCGCCCGGCGCGCGCGCGGGGCGAGCACCATTTCGCAGCAGGTCGCGAAGAACCTCTTTCTCTGGCCGGGCCGAAGCTATGTTCGCAAGGGTCTGGAAGCGTGGTTCACCGTGCTGATCGAGATTGGCTGGCCCAAGGAGCGCATCCTGGAGGTCTATCTGAACATCGCGGAGTTCGGCCGCGGCATCTATGGTGTCGAAGCGGCCGCGCAGGCCTTCTTTCATGAACCTGCCGCGCGGCTGAGTGCCGGACAGAGCGCGCTGCTCGCCGCCGTCCTCCCGAATCCCCGGCGCTTCCGGGTCGACCGGCCCTCGCCCTACGTCAGGCAGCGCCAGCAGTGGATCCTGGGCCAGATGCGCAGCCTCGGCGGGCCAGCCTATCTGCGTGAGATCCAGGCGCGGCATGCCGCACAGCCAGAGGGAGATCCGGGATGAGCACCACGCGCAGCGACGAGGATCGCGACATCGGGCAGCGCCTGCGCGCCCTCGAGGACCGTGCCGCCATCATGGATCTGGAGGCCGCGTATGCGATCAGCTGGGACACGAACCAGCCGCAGCGCTGGGCGGAGCTGTTCACCGAGGACGGCGTCTTCGAGATGGTCGCCGCGGGCGAGCAGCCGCACATGCGCTTCCAGGGACGCGAAGCGCTTGCCGGCTTCTGTCGCGACATCAATGCGCGCTGGTCGGGGCTGCACTACATGCATCCGCCTCAGCTCGAGACCGGCACCGACGCCGCCCGGGCCACCCTGTTCTTCGAGTTCAAGTACCTCAATCGCGAGGGCCCGGCCCACACCCGCCAGGGCACGGCCGCAGGCTACTACCGGGTGAGCTACCGGCGCACTGCCTCCGGCTGGCGGATCAGCGAGCGCATCGAAAAACCGGTCATGAGCCAGACGACCGCCTTTTACGACATCGGCAGCTGAGCTCCGCAGGATCCCGCCCCATGCAGCTTCCGCCGGTCACCAACACCGACTACGGTCAGCGCGTCTTTCGCCGCCGCATCCGCCTGATCGCCGGCCCTGGCGAGGTCCGTGCGGCGCTCGAAGATACGGGCCATGCCATGCGGCTCGTGCTGCAGCACGACGGCGCATGCATCACGGCGATCACCCCGGAGTTCCGGCGCTTTCCGCTCGATACCTGCCCGGGCGCCGCGGGCCCGCTGCGCGCACTCATCGGCATGCCGCTCGACACGCCGATGCGCCGTATGCTCACGGAGCACAACCCGCGCGCCCACTGCACGCACGTCTATGACCTCACCTTGCTGGCCATGGCGCACGCACTGCGGGAGGGGAGCCGCCAGTACGACGTCGAAGTCCCCGACGAGCACCCGGCGCCGGCCTGGTCGCGCGTGCTGCGCGACGGCGTGGAGGTGCACCGCTGGCAGACGCTCGAGCAGCGCATCGTGGCACCCGAGCCCTTCGCGGGGCTGCCACTGATCAGGGGCTTCCTGCCCTGGGCGAGCGAACGCTTCGGCGCGGATCCCGAGGCGCTGGAGGCCGCAGTGGTGTTCTCAAAGGGCTACATGGTGAGCACGGCACGCCGCTTCGACATGGACGCGCAAGTCGGCATCCGTGCCGAGCAGCTCACCATGATGCACGGCGCCTGCTATTCCTATTCGCCTCCGGCCGTCACCCGCGCGGTGCGGGTGAAGACGATCCGCGACCTGACGAACGTGGGCGACGAGCTGCTGGACGATTTCAGCTAGCGACGCGCAGCGGGTCGTAACCCAGGCTCGCCGTGAGCCAGCGCTCGATTTCCGTCACGGTCATGCCCTTGCGTTGCGCATAGTCCCCGACCTGGTCCCGGCCGATCTTGCCGAGCGGAAAATAGCGCGATTCCGGGTGCGCCAGATACCAGCCGCTCACGGCCGCGGGAGGATACATCGCAAAGCCATCCGTCAGGCGGATGCCGGCGTTGCGCTCCGGATCGAGCAGTTCCCAGAGCTTCGCCTTCTCGGTGTGATCGGGACATGCAGGATAGCCCGGCGCGGGACGGATGCCGCGGTAGGCTTCGCGGATCAGTTCTTCGTTCGTGAACGCCTCGTCCGGCGCATAGCCCCAGAGCTCACGGCGCACCTTCTCGTGAAAGTGCTCCGCACAGGCCTCGGCGAGACGATCCGCGAGCGCCTTCAGCATGATGGCGGAGTAGTCGTCGTGCGCGTGCCGGAAGCGCTCGAGATGCGGCTCGATGCCGAGCCCCGCCGTGACGGCGAATGCGCCGATCCAGTCGGCCGCACCGGATTCACGTGGTGCGATGAAATCCGCGAGACATTCGTGCGGCTGGCCTGCCGGCTTGCCCTTCTGCTGACGCAGATGACACAGGCGCAGGCGCACGTCCCGCCGCGATTCGTCCGTGTACACCTCGATGTCGTCACCGACCGAATTCGCCGGGAAAAGCCCCACCACGGCGCGCGCGCGGAGCCAGTGTCCGGCAATCAGCTCCTTCAACAGCCGGCGCGCGTCGTCATAGAGACTGCTCGCCGCCTCACCCACCTTCGGATCCGTGAGGATATCGGGAAACTTCCCGGAGAACTCCCAGGCGTTGAAGAAGGGCATCCAGTCGATGTAGCCGAGGAGCTCCGTGAGCGGGTAATCGTCGAAGGTGCGCACCCCGGGGAACCGCGGCCGGGGC
This sequence comes from Gammaproteobacteria bacterium, assembly GCA_016707425.1. Taxonomy (GTDB): domain Bacteria; phylum Pseudomonadota; class Gammaproteobacteria; order Steroidobacterales; family Steroidobacteraceae; genus JADJHU01. The sequence continues at coordinate 103,752 of JADJHU010000014.1, read as the reverse complement.
GGCGCATAGCCCGCCCAGTCGAGCGCGCGGCGATTGGCGCGAGCGGCTTCGATGGAAAGCTGAGGGAGCTTGACGTGGCGGCCCGCATGCTGCTCGCGCCGCCGCTCATGCTCGGCATTCACCTGCGCGATGAAGGCCGTGCGCTGCGAGGCGGTGAGGAGCGACTGGCAGATGCCGACCGAACGCGACGCATCCTTCACGTACACCACGGGCTGCGAGTAGCAGGGAGCGATCTTCACCGAAGTATGCGTCGGCGAGGTTGTGGCCCCGCCGATGAGCAGCGGAACCGCCAGGCCCTGGCGCTGCATCTCGCCCGCGACGTGCACCATCTCGTCGAGTGAGGGAGTGATGAGACCCGAGAGGCCGATGAGATCCGCCTCCTCACGTCGCGCCGCTTCGAGAATCCTCTCGGCCGGCACCATCACGCCGAGGTCGATCACCTCGAAGTTATTGCACTGGAGCACGACACCCACGATGTTCTTGCCGATGTCGTGCACATCGCCCTTGACTGTGGCAAGGATGATCTTTCCGCTGGAACGCAGCGCCCCGGCCTTCTCCTGCTCGATGAACGGGATGAGATGCGCGACGGCCTTCTTCATGACGCGCGCACTCTTGACCACCTGCGGCAGGAACATCTTCCCGGAACCGAAGAGGTCGCCCACCACGTTCATGCCATCCATCAGCGGCCCTTCGATGACCCGCAGCGGGTGCTCGCTTGCCAGGCGCGCCTCTTCAGTGTCCTCGATCACGAACTCATCGATGCCCTTGACGAGCGCATGCTCGATGCGTTTCGCGACGGGCCAGCTCCGCCACTCGAGATCCTCCCGGCGTCGCGTGCCGCCCTCGCCCCTGTAGCGTCCGGCAATCTCCAGAAGCCGGTCGGTGGCATCCGCCCGGCGATTGAGGATCACGTCCTCGACGCGCTCGCGCAGCTCCGGATCGATCTCCTCGTAGATGGCGAGCTGTCCGGCGTTGACGATGCCCATGTCGAGCCCCGCCCGGATCGCGTGATAGAGGAACACGGAATGCATCGCCTCGCGTACCGGCTCATTGCCCCGGAAGGAGAACGAGACGTTGCTCACGCCCGCCGAGACCAGCGCATGCGGCAACTCCCGTTTGATGCGGCGGGTGGCCTCGATGAAGTCGAGCGCATAACCTGCATGTTCTTCGATGCCGGTGGCCACGGCGAAGACGTTCGGATCGAAGATGATGTCCTCGGGCGGGAACCCCGCCTGTTCGGTCAGGATCCGCCATGCACGGGCACAGATCGCCAGCTTGCGTTCGACCGTGTCCGCCTGGCCCTGCTCGTCGAAGGCCATGACCACCGCGGCAGCTCCATACCGGCGCACTTCGCGCGCCTGGGCGACGAACGCTGCTTCGCCTTCCTTGAGGCTGATCGAATTGACGACGGGCTTCCCCTGCACGCACTTGAGTCCCGTCTCGATGACGCTCCACTTCGAGGAATCGATCATCACCGGCACCCGCGCGATGTCGGGTTCCGTGGCGACCAGGTTCAGGAAGCGCCGCATGGCCGCCTCCGAATCCAGCATGCCCTCGTCCATGTTCACATCGATGAGCTGTGCGCCGTTTGCGACCTGCTGCTTTGCGATCTCGAGCGCGCTCGCGTAGTCACCAGCCTCGATGAGCTTGCGGAATTTCGCCGAGCCCGTGACGTTGGTGCGTTCGCCGACGTTGACGAAGAGCGTCTCCTCGCCGATATCGAGAGCCTCGAGGCCTGCCAGGCGGCACTTCGCCGGCACCCCGGGACGCCGGCGCGGCGCCACGCCGGTCACCGCCTCGCGTATGAGCCGGATGTGCTCCGGCGTCGTGCCGCAGCAGCCGCCCAGGATGTTCACCAGCCCGGACGTCGCATACTCCCTCAGGATCTCGGCCGTCTCGCCCGGAAGCTCATCGTACTCCCCGAAGGCATTCGGCAGCCCGGCGTTCGGATAGGCGCATACATAGGCATCCGAGATGCGCGAGAGCTCCTGCACATAGGGGCGCAGCTGCCGGGCGCCGAGCGCGCAGTTGAGGCCGATCGCGAGCGGCTGCCCGTGGCGGATGGAATTCCAGAACGCCTCGACCGTCTGTCCGGAGAGCGTGCGGCCTGATGCGTCGGTGATCGTCCCGGAGACGATCAGCGGCATCCCCGGTGCGAGTTCATCCAGCACACCGCGCACGGCATAGAGCGCCGCCTTCGCATTCAGCGTATCGAATACCGTTTCGAGCAGGAGCAGATCCACTCCGCCCTGCACGAGCGCGCGCGCCGCCTCGGCGTAGGTTGCGACCAGCGCATCGAAAGTGATGTTTCGCAGACCCGGGTCGTTGACGTCGGGAGAGAGCGACGCGGTGCGATTCGTCGGGCCGAGCGCACCGGCGACCAGCGCCAGGCGGCCGTTCGAACGGGCGAACTCATCCGCCGTGCACCGGGCCAGACGCGCAGCACGATAGTTGAGCTCGCTCACGAGAGCCTCGGTGCCGAAGTCGGCCTGCGAGGGATGATTGGAATTGAAGGTGTTGGTCTCGATGATGTCGGCGCCGGCTTCGAGATAGCTGCGGTGGACTTCAGCGATGATCCGCGGCTGAGTCAGCACCAGAATGTCGTTGTTGCCGCGCAGGTCGTGCCCATGGCGTGCGAAGCGCTCGCCGCGGAAAGCGGCCTCATCGAGGCGGTGGCGCTGGATCATCGTGCCCATGGCGCCGTCGAGCAGCACGATGCGTTCCTCGAGCAGGCGCTTCAGGGCATCGACGCGTGCATCGCGCGCTACCTCATCCAGCGGCTCGACACGGAAGGACACGCCGCTCACGACTGCAGCCCCACGGGTGCCGCCGGACGCACGCCGAGCGCGTGACAGATGGCGAAGCTGAGTTCCGCGCGATTCAGCGTGTAGAAATGGAACTCTCGCACGCCCTCGCGCGCCAGGTGCGTCACCTGCTCGATCGCCACGCTGGCGGCGATCAGCCGGCGGGTATCCGGATCATCGTCGAGCCCCTGGAAGCGTTCCTGCAGCCACGGCGGCACGCTCGCGCCGCAGCGCGCAGCGAAGCGCAGCACCTGCGGGAAGCGCGTGATCGGCAGGATGCCTGGCACGATGCTCGCCTCGATGCCGGCACGCACGCAGCGGTCGCGGAAGCGCAGGAAGGCATCGTTGTCGAAGAAGAACTGGGTGATCGCGCGCGTCGCGCCCGCATCGATCTTGCGCCGCAGGTTCTCGAGATCCTCCTCGGCCGAGCCGGCTTCCGGGTGCATCTCGGGATAGGCGGCCACCGAAATGTCGAAGTCCGCGACACCTTTCAGGCCCGCGACGAGGTCGGCCGCATAGGCAAAACCGCCAGGGTGTGGCTCGTAGCGCTCGGCGCCCTGCGGCGGATCGCCGCGCAGTGCCACGATGTGCCGGATGCCCTGCGCCCAGTAGCCGCGCGCGATCTCGAGAATCTCCCCGCGCGGGGCACCGACGCAGGTGAGGTGCGGCGCCCCCGTGAGACGTGTTTCCCGCTGGATGCGTGTGATGACCTTGTGGGTGCGCGTGCGCGTCGAGCCATCCGCACCATAGGTGACGGACACGAAGCGCGGCGCGAGCGGCGCCAGCCGCTCGATCGAGCGCCACAGCGTCTGCTCCATCGGTTCGTCGGCCGGCGGAAAGAATTCGAAGGAGATCTCGATCGGAGCGCCCAGCGTGCCGGCGGGTTCAGCGAGGCGCGCGGCGAGCGCGGCAGGCGATGTCATGGTCAGGCCACCCTTTCGTGGAAGCTTGCACAGGTTGCTGCGGCAGCGATCACGTGTTCGCCGTCCGCTTCGATCGGCTGCAGCCGGTCACAGGCAAAGCCCGCCTCGCCGAGCAGGCGCCGCACGTGCGCCAGCGGATGCTCGACGACCTTGCCGCGCCCCTGCCCGAGCGAGTCGTAGCGTACGAAGAACGAGATGCGTCCTCCGGCCGCGAGCCGCGCGCGCAGCGCGCGCAGGATGAGGGTCATCTCGGCCGCGCTGGCGCCGAGGCGATCGGCAATCACCGCATCGAGCGGCGGCAGGAGTCCGATCGCGCGCACCAGGGCCGGTACCCGTGTCAGGTCCGCAACCCGCACCTCGCAATCCGCTCCGATCCGCTCGGCGCGCAACCGCAGCCGCTGTGCCGCAATCCGTGACTCCGAGAGCACCACGACCCGGCGCGAGATCGCGCCGCCCGCGTTCAGCAGTTCCGCGGCGGTCGAGCCGACGACGAGTGCGCACGCGAACCGCTCGCCCGCCGGCATCTCCGCGGTGACGAAGCGCCGGAGACTGCGTCCGAGGCGCGAGTCGTCGTGCGGCACGGCGGCCGCCTCGCGGTCCGTGCGCCCGCTCACGCGCGCGGCATCGCGCAGGCGCAGTGCATCCGTGTCCGCCCAGCGTCCGAGCAGCTCGTGCACGAACTCGAGCTCACGTCCGGCCGCGGGCACGCGATAGCGCACCCACGCGCCTTCCCGCAGACGCTCGAGGAGCCCGGCCTGGCAGAGCTGCTTCAGGTGGCGCGAGACGCGCGGTTCGCTCTGACCGAGCACCTCTGCCAGGGTACTCACGCTGTGCTCCTGCCCGCTGCAGAGCGCGAGCAGACGCAGGCGCGTCGGCTCGCCGGCCGCGCGCAGGGCGGCGAGAAGCTGAGGAGTCTCGAACGAAGCCGGAGGCACAGGCATTATTACGGTGCTGCACAAGTCGTTAATTGCTATCGTAAGGTATTGTTCGTATTGTGACAATCCTGACGGCAATGACGAATTGCCTTACCCCTGAAAGGGCTGACCAGGATGTCAGGCTGGGCCATACTCCCGGTCGATGGAGCCGCCCATGCCCGAGGCAGGCGCACCGCCACTGAGATCCGCGTGACCGCAGAACCCGTCTTCGTCGCCCGCGAGTTGCGCAAAATCTACCGTGCGGGCGAGGTCGAGGTGCATGCCCTGCGGGGCGTGTCCTTCGAGATCTGCAGGAGCGAATTCGTCGTGCTGCTCGGCCCCTCGGGCAGCGGCAAATCGACGCTTCTCAATATCCTCGGCGGACTCGACACGGCGAGCTCCGGTGAAGTGCGCTGGCGCAACCATGACCTCGTGCACGCGACGGAGCAGGAACTCACCCGCTACCGGCGCGAACACGTCGGCTTCGTCTTCCAGTTCTACAACCTCATCCCGAGCCTCACGGCCCGCGAGAACGTCGAGCTCGTGACCGATCTCGTGCCGCGCGCCATGCGCCCCGAGGAGGCCCTCGGTCTCGTCGGGCTCGAGGGCCGCCTCGACCACTTTCCGGCGCAGCTCTCGGGAGGGGAACAGCAGCGCGTGGCCATCGCCCGGGCGATCGCCAAGCGCCCGGAATGCCTCCTGTGCGACGAGCCGACGGGCGCGCTCGACATCGACACCGGACGGCTCGTGCTCGAGGCGATCGGGCGTGTCAACCGCGAGCTCGGCACGACCACACTCGTCATCACGCACAACGCCGTGATCTCCCGCATGGCCGACCGCATCATGCGCCTCGCCGACGGACGCATCGCCGAGATCAGCGTCAATCCGGAGAAGCTGGCGCCTGCGGAGCTGCACTGGTGAGGCCCCTGCAGCGCAAGCTGCTGCGGGATCTCTGGCGCCTCAAGGCCCAGGTGCTCACGATCGCGCTGGTCGTCGCCTCGGGCGTGGGCGGCTTCATAGGCTCGCTCTCCACGCACGCCTCGCTGGTGAGCCTGCGCGATGCCTACTACGACTCGGCGCGCTTCGGGCACGTGTTCGTCGCGGCGCGCCGCGCACCCCAGCGGCTCGAAGCGGCGATTCGCGCGATCCCCGGGGTCGTGGACGTCGAGACCACGATTGCCGGCAACGTGATGGTGACGCTCCCCGACACCGTGGAGTCGATGACCGGCCGCGTGGTCGCGCTGCCCGAGCGCGGCACGCCGCGCATCAACCGCGTCTTTCTCCGCTCCGGCCGCTGGCTGGAGCCAGACGACGCGCACGGCGTGCTGGTGAACGAGGCCTTCGCCAGGGCGCGCCACCTCGAGCCGGGCAGCCGTGTGACGCTGCTCGTCAACGGCCGCTTCGAGTCACTCGAAGTGCGTGGCGTCGCCCTCTCACCCGAATACGTCTTCGCGGCTGCACACGGCGGATTCGCGGATGACACCCGCTTCGGTGTGTTCTGGCTGAGCCACGCAAAGCTCGCGGCCGCCTACGACATGGAGGGCGCCTTCAACTCCGCCGCACTCCGCCTCGCGCGCGGCGCCTCGGTCCCTCGGGTCATCGCGGCGCTCGACCGGCTGCTCGCAGCCTATGGCTCGCGCGGCACCTATGCGCGCGAGGACCAGCCCTCGAACCGCGCGCTCTCCCAGGAGATCGGCGAGCAGCAGGTCTTCGGCACGGTGCTGCCAGCCGTATTCCTCGCCGTCGCCATCTTTCTGCTGAACGTGCTGCTCGCCCGCCACATCGCCACCGAGCGCCTGCAGATCGCGGCCCTGAAGGCGCTCGGCTACGCGAACCGCAGCATCGGTCTGCATTATCTCGCACTCTCGCTCGTGATCGTCGGACTCGGCACGCTCATCGGACTTGGCGTCGGCGCCTTGCTCGGCCAGTGGATGACGCAGCTCTACACGGGATATTTCTTCTTTCCCGTGCACGCATGGCACGTCGAGCCCTGGATCCTCGCGGTCGCAATCGGCGTGGCAGTCCTCGGGGCCGTGGGCGCCGCCGCCGGGGCCGTGCGCGCGGTCGTGCGCCTGCCGCCCGCCGAGGCCATGCACCCGCCTGCCCCGGCACACTTCCGCCGCACACTCCTCGAGCGGCTGCATCTCGGAAGGCTGCTCCCGGACGAAGCACGCATGATCCTGCGCGAGCTCGAGCGCCGGAAGCTGCGTACCGCGCTCACCGTGGTCGGCGTGGCGAGCTCAGTGGCCATCGTCATCGCCGGCACCTGGTGGGGCGATGCCTTCGACCGGCTGATCGATATCGAACTGCATCGCCGCGAGCGTGCCGACGTGATCGTCGCCCTCACCGAAGCGGAGACACCCGCGGCGCTGCATGCCGCCGCGCGCCTGCCGGGCGTACTCGCGGCAGAGGGCTCGCGCGACGTCCCGGTGCGCCTGCGTAACGGCCCCTACCAGTACCGCACCAACGTGACGGGCCTTGCCGCAGATGCAAGACTGCGCCCCATGCTGGATGCGGATCTGAAGCCACTGCTACTCGTCGAGGGCGCGCTCCTGCTCACCGACCGCCTTGCCCGACGGCTGCACGTGCGCCCGGGAGACGCGCTCTGGGTCGAGCCGCTCGAGGGCACGGGCCAGCCGCGGCTCGTGCCCGTGGCACTCGAGACCGGCGATCTCATGGGCATGCGCGCGTACATGACGCGGCGCGACGCCGCAGCGCTCGCCGGTGACAGTGACAACGTCAACGGGATCAGGCTGCGCATCGACCGCAATCGCCTCGGCGAGTTCTACGAACGGGCACGCAGCATCCCGGTCTTCGCCTCGATCGGCGACAAGGTCCTGATGGTGCGTCACTTCCGCGCCACCTCCCGGCGCAATCTCCTCGTCTTCACGGGCGTCCTCAGCGCATTCGCCGCCTGCATCGCGGTCGGGGTGGTCTACAACAGTGCCCGCATCGCGCTCGCCGAACACGCCTGGGAGCTCGCGAGTCTCCGTGTGCTCGGCTTCACCCGCGGTGAGGTTTCCTGGATTCTTCTCGGCCAGGTGGGCCTGCAGATCCTCGTGGCCATTCCGATCGGCTGCCTGCTCGGCTACGGGCTCGCGGCGCTGCTCGCCGAGCTGATCCACGGCGAGGAGTTCCGCATCCCGCTCGTCATCCTGCCGCGCACCTACGCCTTCGCGATCCTCGTGATGCTCGGCGCGGCCCTCGCAAGTGCGGCGATCGTACGCCGGCGCATCGATCGGCTGAACCTGGTCGCCGCGCTGAAGACCCGGGAGTGACCATGTCGCGCCGCAGCTCCGCCATTCTCGCTCTCATCGTGCTCGTCGCGCTCGCGGCACTGCGCTGGGCGTTCATGCCTCCTGCCATCACGGTCGAGACCGCGAGGACGATCCGCGGACCGTTCGTGCAGACCGTCGATCAGGACGGCATCACGCGCGTACGCGACCGCTATGTTGTCTCCGCACCGCTCGCGGGGATGCTCCTGCGGCCGCACCTCGAGGCCGGCGACCCGGTGCAGCGCGAACAGCTGCTCGCCACCATCATTCCGAGTGCGCCGCAGATGCTCGATCCGCGCACGCACGCCGAACTCGTCGCGCGCCTCGCGGCCGCCGATGCCCGTCTGAAGCGTGCCGGCGCTCTCGTGCTTCAGGCGCAATCGGCACAGCGCCAGACCGAGATCGACACGAAGCGCATCGAGGATCTCGCCGCGCAGAACTTCGTCTCGCGCACCGAGCGTGAGCGTGCCGCCCTCGAACTCGACATCCGCCGGCGCGAGCTCGAAGCTGCGCGCTTCGAACAGGACGCGGCCGCTCACGACCAGCAGCAGGCGCGCGCCGCGCTGAGCCTGAGCCAGGCGGCCGGTGCCGGACGGGCAAAGGACGCCTGGCCGGTGCGCGCGCCCGTCGCCGGCGTCGTGCTGCGCGTCGTGCAGGAAAGCGAAGGTGTCGTGTCGCCCGGCACCCCGATCGTCGAGATCGGTGACACGGGGCGCCTCGAGGCGATCATCGACGTGCTCTCGAGCGAAGCGACGCAGATCCACGTACAGGCGCCTGTCACGCTCACCGCGGGCGAGGGCGTGCAACTCACGGGTCGCGTGCGTGAGATCGAACCAGGCGCCTTCACCAAGGTGTCGGCGCTCGGCGTCGAGGAGCAGCGCGTCAACATCGTCGTGGAACTCCTGCCGGATCCGCGACTCGCGGGACGCATCGGCGACGGCTACCGTGTCGAGGCTGCGATCGAGATCGCGCGCACAGACGGTGCCGTGCAGGTGCCGGTGGCGGCACTTTTCCGCGAAGGCCAGAGTTGGGCTGTATTCCGGGTGCTCGACGGCCGCGCGAAGCTCACGCCCGTGCAGCTCGGTCCCCGCAACCGCGAGTACGCGGTCGTGCGCACCGGACTCGCGGCCGGCGACGCGGTGGTGATCTATCCGAGCGACGGGCTGAAGGACGGGGCGAGGGTCGAAGCGAGCGACTCAGCGCGCGACTGACCGAAGAGCGCAGGTCGTGACCCATCGTTGCCTCAGGTGAGTTTGAGCGCGGCAAACAGGAGCCCAAGCCCCACCATCTACAAGGGCGCGGGGTTCCGGCCCGCTGCGCTGCGGGTGCGGGGTCGCCAAGACGCTCGCCATCGGCAAGCATCGGGAGAGCTCACCTCCCTCGCGCCTGATGGCTGACCTCGGCGGAGCGGTCTTGTCAAATTTTGCCAAACCATCTAATTTGCCGGCATGAGCACGATGAACATTTCCCTGCCCGATACCCTGAAGTCCTTCGTGGATGAGCAGGTCAGCCAGCGTGGCTACGGCACCAGCAGTGAGTACGTGCGCGAACTGATCCGCCGCGATCAGGACCGACTGCAGCTGCGCAACCTGCTGCTGGCGGGCGCGTCGTCGGCTCCCACGGTGCCAGTGAACGAGACCTACTTCGAAGGCTTGCGCGGGCGGGTACGCGGCGCGGCCAAGGCGACAGGCAAGACCCGTCGCCAGCCGTGAGAGCCAAGCCCGTCGTCCCGCGCGAGCAGGCCAATCAGGACGTCGAGGATGCACTGGCGTACTACATGGCCAAAGACGCCGAGGCTGCCGCGTTGGGCTTCATCGACGCTTTGGAGCAGGCCTATGCGCACATCGGCCGCCACCCGGCCACCGGCTCGCCGCGCTACGCCCACGAGTTGAACTTGCCGGGCCTGCGCTCCTGGCCGCTGACGCGATTCCCCTATCTGATCTTTTACGTCGAGCACCCCGGCCACCTCGACGTCTGGCGTGTACTGCACGGGCAGCGGGACATCCCGGTGTGGATGCAGGAACCCGGCCACGTGTGACGACTGGCCTGCCGGGGCGCATACGTATGCTCGTCGGCCGGAGCGCACGACAGTGCCCTCGCGTCTCGTGACCCCATCGGCCGCCCCGGCCGAAAGGGACCCTTCCTGGCGAAGTTCCAATACCGGGGGGCGCGAGCGCGTGGCTTCGCCACCGTCAGGGTGCGAACCGAGGTTTGCAGGGTTTACGGTTTGCACCACGCGCCGCCGGAACGGCCGCCCGCCGGAATCCATCGACGGGGTACTCAGATCGTGTCTACGCTAGGGGTGTGAACCGAATTCCGACCCTTTGTGGCGTGGCGATCAACCGATGCGATACACCTGCCCGCCGGCGGAGTTCAGCGTCAGCGCCACGTTCAGGCCGAGGCATTTGCGCAGCAGACCCGAGATCGCGCCGCGCACCAAATGCGGGCACCAGCCAGTGGCCAGCATCAGTTGCAGGTTCGTCGCGCCCTCCGGACGTCGCAAGGCTACCACCAGCGCAGCGAGTTTGGTGCCGGGGCGGACCGGGACGCTCTCCAGCAATTGGAGGGCGTCAGGCGCCAGGATGTGGTTCATCCCCGCGCACGCGGGGAACACACTCCTTCAGACGCCAGGCCATGCGGCGATCTGCGGTTCATCCCCGCGCACGCGGGGAACACGCGCTGTTACCATGAAGTTACCGTTAAAATCACGGTTCATCCCCGCGCACGCGGGGAACACTCTGAGAGATTCCTGCCCACGCCGATCGTGAGCGGTTCATCCCCGCGCACGCGGGGAACACGCGCTGGACGGCGTTGATGGATGCGATGCGCGGCGCGAGTGCCGTGCACGCGGTCGAGCACCTCGAGACGATTCTGGACGAGGACCGGAACGAAGCGTACAAGCTGCTCGCGATCCGGGTGCGGATCACCGGATGAGGCGCGACTGGGAGCTCGTGCGGGCGCTGCTCCTGCGCCTCGAGGCCGAGGAGAGCTCAAGCGCGCACCTCGTGGCGCAGTCGCTTGCTGGCTTCGACGCCGAGTTCGTCGGCTACCACCTGGACCTACTCGACCAGGCAGGGCTCATCGTCGCGCGCCGCGCTGGCGGAACAGTTGTGGCGCTGCGGCTCACGTGGGCGGGGCACGAGCTCCTCGATGGGATCCGCCGCGACTCGATCTGGAACCGGGCAAATGGACTGCTGCGCGAGAAGGGGCTCGAGGTCACGCTCGATACGCTGAAGCTCGCGGTGAAGGCGGCGGTCGAGGCGGCGTTTTGACAGGGGCCGCTCAACCCTCGTAACGTATGCACATGCTCGCGGAGCGTCTTGGACGTTAGGGACGGGAGCCCACTGGGCAGCACGAACCCGCCGCGAGCTGCCTACTACCTCGGCCGTTTCCACATCGTGATGAGTGCAAGCTCGCGTCGTCCTGTGCGCAGCTCTGCCGAGGCCGTGAACTCGAAGTCGCCGTGCTGATGGGAGAACCTCACGGCTCGCCTTCCCTGCTTCGTTAGCCCCCCGTCAGTTACTTGGGAGCTGCGGAAGATCCGAGGCACGATGCGCAGGTCCTCGCGGGTGATCGGCGCCTGACCTCGCAGCCGCTCGGACGCTGAGCCATGTGTCTTCAAGGCGTGGACCATAGCGTGGTTGCTGATAGAGACTCGGTAGCCTTCGAGCGACTCTCCCGTCACCCTTTCAACGGCTTCGCGCGCGAACGGAAATCCGGTCACGTTGGCGTACGTCACCCCCGGTGCCGCACGTTCGATCAGCGCATCGAGCTCGGTAACCCGCGTAGCCGGAACGACCCGTCCAAGCGTCCGCACCTGATACGCCGGCGCCTGCCCGCGGTTCCATGCGGCGAGCGCGCTCTCGCCGTTGAGTACGCGCTGCAGGCGGCTACGCCCGCCCATCGCGCGGGCGCCCTCCCTGAGGCCCATCTCGCGCAGGAACGCGCGCTCTGCGCCTCGCGCTCGCGGGCGTCGGCCGCGCGGAGGTGTGGCGTGGAACGCAGCCGACACCGACACCATGGATGGATGGGCGGCTTCGGGGCAAGCGCCTTCGGGCTACTGGCGGTGGATTGCGATGCGGGCGGCTCGGCATGCAGAGCCGCTTCCCTGGCCTTGCCGAGCGCGCGGAGGTCGCGGATAGAGTCCTCACGCCACCGCGACGCACGTTGCACTCGAAGGAAGTCCGGTGACCGGGCTCCCGCTGGCACTATCATTCATCCCGCACACGGCAATTCGTCGGCTTTCATCGGAGAATACGCGCATGGCCACCGTACTGACCGAAGAGGACGTCTTCCCCTGGGCTGAGGCCCGGCTCGGCGGACGCATCATCGCCTCGACGCGCCAGGGCGGGCGCGAATCGGGAGGCCGTCCGGGCTGGTTCCTCACGCTCGAGCGGCCTGCGGGAGGCACGTTTCGCGCCTACATCCGTGCGGACCGCGGCGGGGATTTCGGCTTCGTCACCGAGTACACCGTGCAGCGCGAGGCCAAGATCCTGAAACTGCTGCGTGCGGAGGGCATCCCCGTCCCCGAGGTGCTCGCCAGCGCCACGCAGCCGAATGCCATGATCCAGGCCTTCGTCGAGGGCATGAGTGACTTCACGCTGGTCAGGGATCCCGCGGAGCGGGATCGCCTGGCGCGCGAATTCGCACAGATCATGGCGCGCTGGCACGCCATCCCGGCGGAGAAGTTCGCGGCCATCGGCATGCGGCTGCCGGTGAGCCGGTCGGACTTCATCGTGCAGGACCTGGAAGTCTGGGAACGCGGGCACTTTCCGCTCCTGAAGGAACCGGTGCCGCTCGTCACCTTCGCGTGCCTCTGGCTGCGCCGCAACGTACCCGAACCGCCGGCGCGCACCGTGCTCGTGCAGGGTGATGCCGGCCCGGGGCAGTTCATCTTCCAGGACGGCCACATCCGCGCGATCGTGGACTGGGAGCTCGCAACCTTCGGCGATCCCATGCGCGACCTCGCGCACGTCCGCGCGCGGAACCTGTGGTACCCGACCGGCAACCTGCCGAAGTGGTTCGAGTATTACAGCGAGGCTGCCGGCATCCCGCTCGACTACGGACGCATCCGCTACTACAGCGTCATTGCCATGCTCACGACGGCGCTCGCGCTCGCCCCCGTGGTGCAGCATCTCGACCCGCGCAGTGAGCACACCGAGTGGATCGCCGAGGACATCCGTTCGAAGGTCGCGACGACCGAGGCGCTTGCCGAGGCCATGGGCATCACCCTCGAGGAACCCGAGCCACCCGCGCCGAACGCACCGCGGACCTCGCAGCTCTTCGGCGTGCTCGAGCAGAATCTCCGCGAGGAGCAGCTGCCCCATCTCACCGATGACTTCCGCCGGCAGCGCATGACCATGGCGCTGCGGCTCGTGACACACCTGCGCAACATCGGGGAGATCGGCCGCGAAATCGAGGCTCTCGAGCTCGCGGACATGGCGCAGCTCCTCGGCCGCGCGCCACGCACCGTCCTCGAGGGCCAGCACGCGCTCGACGCGCTCGTGCGGCGCGCGGACCCCGGGCTCGATGAGGCCCTGACGCGCTATTTCCACCGCCACGCGCTGCGCGAGGAAGCGCTGATGCGCGGCGCGATGGGACGTGCGGAAGGTGCACGCATCGCGGCAATCGTCTGATGCGGCAGATCCACTGCCGGCGCGGATGCCGGCAGTGGTGCCCCGATCGCCATGGATTGGCGCCTCAGCCCGCAGCCCGGGGCCTGAAGCTCAGACGGACCACTTTCCCGTGCCCGCCTTCCATCTGGTAGTAGGGCAGATTGGATGTCGTCGTCCAGAGGTTTCCCTCGCGGTCTACCTCGAGCTCGCGCGTAAAACTCACCTTGTCCGGCAGGAGATAGGTCCTGAAGGTCTCGGTACGCGGATCGAAGTGCATCACGGTGTCGGAGTTCGTGCCGCACAGCCAGATGCTGTCGTCACGCCAGTCGATGGCGAGTGCATAGACCATGTCGCCCGGTCCCGTGGGCACGCGGAACTCGCGGAACTTCCGCGTCACGGGATCGAAGCGATAGAACTTCCCGTCGTAGTACGAGGGCACCCAGAGCACGCCCTTGCTGTCGATGCGGAAGCGCCGCGGCGCCGGGAAAGGCGTGTCGATCATTTCGATTTCGCCCGAAGCCGGGGTGATCACGCCGAGCCGACGGTTGTTGAACTGGGAGAACCACACTCGCCCGTCTGGCGCGACGTCCAGCCCGTAGGGCACAGGCGTGATCTCCGGGTCGGAGACCACGGTCTGGCCCTTGACGTTGAAGGCGTTGGCGATCCAGATAAAGAACCCCATGAAGCGTGCGCCCAGCCACTGACGCCAGTTGCGCGTCGGCAGGTCGTAGAGCTCGAACTTCCCGGTCGAGGGCCGGAACCGCGCCACGTGATTGGTGAGCGAGACCGTGTACCAGATATCGCCCTTCGCATCGAAGCGCAGCGTGTGCGCATACTTGGCACGAGCCGGCTGGTCGAAAGTGCGAAACGTCTCGGTCACCGGATCGAAGCTCGCGAGTCCGCGACCGGTGCTGAGCGTCATCCAGAGCTTGCCGTCGGGCGCCACCTGGATGCTGTGCGGCGCGACGGTCGGCGTGTGATGCGTATAACGCCGCCCGCGCTCGGCGAGGACGCCGAGGACGCCGCCCTTGCGCAGCCCCTCGGTGGGCACGGCCCAGGCTTTCACCTCGTTCGTGCGGGGATCGAGACGATAGAGCTTGTCGCCGATCCAGTCGACCGCGTAGAGCCGCCCGTCCCGCCCGAGGGCGCCGTCGTGCAGGAACGAGGTCTGCTCGCCCACCTCCCACTCGTCGATCACGACCCCGGCAGCAGCCGGATCGAGCACCGCCGGGTGATCAGGAAAACTCCCGAGCGGCCGCCTGCGCATGTCCCAGGCGGCATTCAGCACCTTCGGCGCCTCATCGTAGAGCTGCTGCGTCATGACCGCGCCGAACTCGTGCATCAGGTCGAAGATCCCGTGCCAGTCCTGCTCACTGCGCCACATGCGCGTGGTACTCGAGCCCTGCTGATGGCACATGAGGCACTGGATCGCGAACTGTGCTCCGAGCGCGGGCGAGGAAAATTTCGCGCCTGCATACCAGTCGCTGGCCGGCAGGTCGTGGATCCAGAGCGACTTCGGCAGCGCCCGGAGCACGACTGCACGCTCGAGCTGCGTCGTCCCGTCGAGCTGCAGCGCTCCTTCCTCGACATCACCGTAGCCGATACGACGGATGCGCAGGTGGTAGTGGCCGGGCAGAAGACCTTCCACGCGGTAATGCCCACGCTCGTCGGCATAGACCGTGGTTGCGCGCTTCAGCTCCGCATTGCTGAGCGAAACCTGGGCGAGCGGTACGGGGGCGCCTTCCCCGGTCGTCACCGTGCCGCTGACGACCGCCGCGAACCCGGGCGCGGCGAACCCCAGGCTCGCGACCGCCACAGCACATGCCAGCCTGGTCATGCTGATCTCCCGGTCGGGTATGAAAATGCTCACGGCGCGAGGTCAGTTCAGCCGGATTGACCCTGAGGGCGAGGCGCCATCGGCGAGCAGCTGCGCCACATCGATTGCGTCGAAGCGATACGGCCGCCCGCAGAATTCGCAGGTGACTGTCACCGCGCCCTCCTCCGCGAGAATGGCGTGCAGCTCGTCCGCACCGAGCGCCTTCAGCATGCCGGCGACCCGTACCGGGCTGCAGCGGCATTCGAAGCGGACCTGGTGACCCTCGTACAGCCGCAGATCGTAAGTGCCGAGCACCGTCCTCAGCAGCGACTCGGTGCCGGCCGACAACAGTGTCTGTGGCTCGAGTGCATCGAGCGCCGCGCCGGTCTCCGCGAGCAGCGCATCGACCGTCTCCGTATCCACGTCCCGGGATCCAACGCCCGGCGGCAGGCGCTGAACCAGCAACCCGGCAGCGCGCCCGGCATCCGCGGCGAGTCGCACGCGGGTGGGAATCTGCTCGGAACCGGCGAAATAATGCTCGAAGCACTCGCTGAAGCTCGCCCCCTCGAGCGGCACGATGCCCTGGTAGCGCGCCGCACGCTCCTGCGCGTCGACCGTGACGGCAACCCGTCCGTCACCGACCAGTGCCCGGAAATCCGTGACCGCAGGATCGCCCTCGAAGCGCGCCATGCCCCGCACGCGGAAGTCGCTCGTGCACTGCGCGACCAGGAGCGGCACGAGCCCGTCGCCCTGCAGCTGCAGGGTGAGCGTACCGTCGAACTTGAGCGTGCCGGCCAGCAGCGTCGCGGCAGCGACCGCCTCACCGACGAGATCCCGCACCGCGGGGGGATGGACGTGATGGGCCCGCAGCTCGCGCCACGCGAAGTCGAGCGCCACCCAGTGGCCACGCAGCGGGTAGCGCTCGAAGGCGAAACGGCGGATGCGGTCGAAATCGTGCTGGGCCACGGTCAGCCCGCGAGTTTCTTTTTCAGCAGCTCGTTCAGCTGCGCGGGGTTGGCTTTGCCGCCGGTCGCCTTCATCACCTGGCCGACAAAGAAGCCGAGGAGCCTGTCCTTGCCGGCGCGATAGTCCGCGAGCTGCCCCGGGTTCTTCGCCATGACCTCCTCGATCGCCCGTTCGATGGCGCCGGTGTCGGTGATCTGCCGCAGGCCCTTCTCCCCGATGAGCGCGTCCGCATCACGACCGGTGGTCCACATGAGCTCGAAGAGATCCTTGGCGATCTTGCCGGAAATCGTGCCGTCGGCGAGACGCATCAGGAGCCCCGCGAGTCGTATCGGGGAGAGCCGGCTCCCGGTGATCTCGAGGTTCTCTGCGTTCAGTCGCGCCGCCAGGTCCCCCATCACCCAGTTGGCTGCAAGCTTCGCTTCGGCAGGCACCTCGCGCACCACGGCCTCATAGAAGTCGCCGAGCTCGCGGCTCGCCGTCAGCACACCGGCATCATAGGCGGAGAGTCCGTACTGCGAGGCGAAACGCGCCGCCTTCTGGTCCGGCAGCTCGGGCAGCTCTCCGCGCACACCCGCGATGAAGGCCTCATCGAGCTCGAGAGGCAGCAGGTCCGGATCCGGGAAATAGCGGTAGTCGTTTGCTTCCTCCTTCGAGCGCATGGAGCGGGTTTCGCCGCGGTCGGGGTCGTAGAGCCGCGTCTCCTGCACCACCTGTCCGCCGGATTCGAGCAGCTCGATCTGGCGGGCAACCTCGTGGTTGATCGCCTTCTCGACGAAGCGGAAGGAGTTCAGGTTCTTGATCTCCGCACGCGTACCGAATTTTTCCGCCCCGCGGCGCCGCACCGAGACGTTCGCGTCACAGCGGAAGGAACCCTCCTGCATGTTGCCGTCGCAGATCTCGAGATAGCGCACCAGCGTGTGCACCTTCTTCATGTAGGCGACCGCCTCCTTCGCCGAGCGCAGATCTGGTTCGGAGACGATCTCGAGAAGCGGCGTGCCGGCGCGATTGAGATCGATGCCCGTGAGACCCGGCAGTCCCTCGTGCAGCGATTTCCCGGCATCCTCCTCGAGATGTGCGCGCGTAATGCCGATGCGCTTGTGTGTGCCATCCTCGAGCACGATGTCCAGGTGACCCTTTGCCACCACGGGCAATTCGTACTGGCTGATCTGGTAACCCTTGGGCAGATCGGGATAGAAGTAGTTCTTCCGCGCGAACACCGAGCGGCGCGCCACCTCGGCCTCGATCGCGAGCCCGAACTTCACCGCCATGCGCACGGCTTCCCTGTTCAGCACGGGCAGCACCCCAGGGTAGCCGAGATCGACCAGGTTGGCCTGCGCGTTGGGCGGCGCACCATAGGCGGTGGCCGAGCCCGAAAAGATCTTCGACTTCGTCGCGAGCTGGGCGTGGATCTCGAGCCCGATGACAGTTTCCCATTCCATCATGCGTAGGCCCCGGGCATCCGGCGGTGCCAGTCGGTCTCGCGCTGGTAGAGATGTGCGGCGTTGAGGAGCCTCTCCTCCGCGAAATGCGGTCCGATGAGCTGGAGGCCGACGGGCAGTCCGTCGGCGAAGCCGCAGGGAATGGACATCGCCGGCAGCCCCGCGAGGTTCGCACCGATGGTGTAGATGTCATTGAGATACATCGTGACCGGATCGGCGGTCTTCGCGCCGAGCTCGAAGGCCGGCGTCGGGGTCGTGGGGCCCACCAGCACGTCCACCTGCGTGAACGCACGCGTGAAGTCGCCCGCGATCAGCTGACGCACGCGCTGGGCCTTCAGATAGTACGCGTCGTAGTAACCGGCCGACAGCACGTAGGTGCCGGTCATGATGCGCCGCTTGACCTCGGCGCCGAAGCCCTCGCCGCGTGAGCGCTCGTAGAGATCGGTGAGATCGCGCGGATCCTCGCAGCGGTGACCGAAGCGCACGCCGTCGAAGCGCGCAAGGTTCGAGGAGCACTCCGCGGGCGCGACCACATAGTAGGTCGGCACGGAGAGCGGCAGATTCGGCAGGCTCACCTCGGTCAGGCGCGCCCCGAGCTTCCCGTAAACCGCGAGCGCTGCACGCAGCGGCTCTTCGACGTCGCGCTGCAGCCCCTTGTCGAAGAACTCCTTCAGGAGCCCCACGCGCAGGCCGGTGAGCGGACGCTCGAGGACCGCCGTGTAGTCCGGCACGGGCAGATCGACGCTGGTCGAGTCGAGCGGATCGAAGCCGCTCATGGCGGTGAGGAGGAGCGCGGCGTCCTCCGCGCTCGCCGTGAGCGTGCCCGCCTGATCGAGGCTGGACGCAAACGCGATCATGCCGTAGCGGGATACCCTGCCATAGGTCGGCTTCAGCCCCGTGACTCCGCAGAGGGCGGCGGGCTGGCGGATCGAGCCGCCGGTATCGGTCGCACTCGCCCCGGGCACGAGACGTGCGGCAACCGCCGCGGCCGAACCTCCGGAAGAGCCTCCCGGCACCCTCCTCGGGTTCCAGGGATTCTTCACGGCGCCAAAGAAGCTCGTTTCGTTCGACGAGCCCATGGCGAACTCGTCCATGTTCGTCTTGCCGAGCATGACCGTGCCGGCAGCACGAAGCTTCGCGACCACCGTCGCATCGTAGGGCGCACGGAAGTTCCCGAGCATGCGCGAGCCGCAGGTGGTGAGTACCCCCTCGGTACAGAAGATGTCCTTGTGTGCGATCGGCAGGCCGGTGAGCGGCCCGGCGTCGCCGGTTGCGAGTCGCCGGTCGGCCGCTACCGCAGCGGCCAGCGCCTCCTCCCCGGTGACGGTGATGAAGGCGTTCAGTGCCGGCTGCGCCGCCGCGATGCGTGCGAGCAAGCTCTGCGTGAGCTCGACACTCGAGTACTCCTTCGCCCTGAGCCCCCGCGCGAGCTCGGCGATCGTACGGCGGTGCAGGCTCATTCGATGACCTTCGGCACGAGGTAGAGCCCCCCCTCGACGCGCGGCGCATTGGCCTGGTAGCGCTCGTGCTGATCGGTCTCGGTGACCACGTCCGCGCGCAGTCGCTGGGCGAGCCCGGGAAGCGGGTGCGCCATCGGCTCGATACCCCGGGTATCGGCGGCGTCGAGCTGCGCGACGAGCCCGAGGATGCGCGACAGCCCGTCGACGAGAGCAGGCACTTCCTCCTCCCGCAGGCTCAGGCGCGCGAGGCGGGCAATGGCCTCGATGTCGGCTCTGTTGAGGCTCATGGAAAAATGCGAAATGACGCTCGGGAAAAGCGGCGAAAAATCATACACGTCGCCTTGTGGAATGTCCTGTCGATTGCTAGATTAGCCGCCATTCCCGGGGTCGCGCCCGCTTTCTCTTTCCGGTCGCTTCATGTTCAAACGCTTGCGGGGTTTTTTCTCCAGCGATCTGTCGATCGACCTGGGGACCGCCAACACGCTCATCTATGTCCGTGACAGGGGTATCGTCCTGAACGAGCCCTCTGTCGTCGCGGTGCAGGACGACCACGGCACGAAGGCCATCGTCGCCGTCGGCTCCGAAGCAAAGAACATGCTCGGACGCACGCCCGGGCACATCACGGCGGTTCGGCCGATGAAGGATGGCGTCATCGCCGACTTCACCTACACGGAAAAGATGCTGCAGCACTTCATCAACAAGGTGCACGGCAACCGGATGCTGAAGCCGTCGCCTCGGGTACTGGTGTGCGTGCCCTTCGGCTCGACCCAGGTCGAGCGGCGGGCCATCCGTGAATCGGCTGAAGGCGCCGGCGCCCGCAACGTCGGCATCGTGAGCGAGCCCATGGCCGCAGCCGTCGGTGCCGGCCTGCCGGTGAACGAGGCCCGCGGCTCGATGGTGCTCGACATCGGCGGCGGCACCTCCGAAGTGGCGGTCCTGTCGCTGAACGGCATCGTGTACGCCAACTCCGCGCGCATCGGTGGCGACCGCTTCGACGAGGCGATCATGAGCTACGTGCGCCGCAACTACGGCATCCTGATCGGCGAAGCCACCGCCGAGCGCATCAAGATCGAGATCGGCTCGGCCTACCCGGGCCAGCAGGTACGCGAGATCTCGGTAAAGGGGCGCAATCTCTCCGAGGGCGTGCCGAGGGCCTTTACGCTCAACAGCAACGAGATCCTGGAGGCCCTGCAGGAGCCGCTTTCGGCCATCGTCAGTGCCGTCAAGCAGGCGCTCGAACAAACCCCCCCGGAACTCGGCGCAGACGTCGCCGAGCGCGGCATCGTGGTCACGGGCGGCGGCGCCCTGCTGCGCGACGTGGACAAGCTCCTCATGGAAGAAACCGGACTGCCAGTGGTCGTTGCGGACGATCCGCTCACCTGTGTCGCGCGCGGCGGCGGCAAGATCCTCGAGCTCATGGACGAGATGGGGCCCGGCCACTTCGGGCTCGAGTAGGCGGTCTCCGCCACGTCTCGTGGCCGCTTTTTCAATGGGCGCCAGCCGATCGCTGCCGAGCCGGGGTGGTGCCGCCGGGTTTCGCTTCTTCCTCTATGCCGTGCTCGCCGTGCTCCTCATGTTCTTCGACCAGCGGGGCGGCTGGCTCGAGACGGCACGATCAGGGCTCGGGGCCGTGGCCTACCCGATCCAGCTCGCCGTGAGCTCGCCGGCAACAGCCTGGAAGTGGGTGCGGGAAAGTGCCGCCACCCGCGCCCAGCTGCAGTCCGAGAACACGCAGCTGCACGCGCGCCTGCACCAGCTCGAGCTTCGTTCCATGCGTTTCGATGCATTGCTGCGCGAGAATGCCCAGCTGCGGGCGCTGCGCACCGCGCTGCCGCCCGTCGCGGAAAAATATCTGCTCGCCGAGGTCGTGAGTGTCGAGCTCAACCCTCTGCGTCAGCGGCTGCTGATCAACCGCGGGGCGCAGAACGGTGTCTTCAAGGGCCAGGCCGTGCTGGCCGCAGGCGGAGTGCTCGGCCAGACCTTTCGCGTCAGCCCCTGGAGCGCCGAGGTGATCCTGGCCACGGATCCCGAGCACGCCATTCCCGTCCGGGTCGAGCGCAGTGGCGTGCGCACCATCGCCGTGGGCACCGGTTCCGCCGGCGCGCTCACCCTGCCCTATCTGCCTGTGAACGCGGATGTCGCCGCGGGTGACGTGCTGCTCACCTCCGGGCTCGGCGGCGTGTTTCCGGAAGGCTACCCCGTCGCCGTCGTGCAGGATGTGAAGCGGGATCCGGCCCAGGCACTGGCTCAGGTACGTGCCAAACCCCTGGCGCAGATCGAGCGTGACCGGGAGGTGATGCTGGTCTGGTTCCACCCGGGACACCCGGCCGCACCCTGGAGCGAAGCCACCGCACTGCAGGGCGACGCCGCGCTCGCCATCCGCCCGCAGGCTGCGCCGCCGGCGCCCCCGCGCACCCGCACGCCACCCGCCGCTGCGCCCCCACCCGTCGCACCACCCGCCCCCGGGGAGAGTGAATGATCTCGCGACGTGGCGGCGAACCGCGCCTGCTCGCCGTGGCCACCGCGCTCGCTGCGCTCGTCCTGCAGGTGGTCCCGCTGCCTTACTGGCTCTCGATCCTGCGACCTGCCGTGCTGGTGCTCGTGGTGCTCTACTGGTCCGTGCAGGCACCCCGCACGGGCGGCATCACGCTCGGCTTCGTCTCGGGTCTGGCGCTGGACGTCTTTCGCGGATCGGTGCTCGGCCAGCACGCCCTCGCAGTGTCGCTCGTGGTCTATCTCGCCATCCGCTTCCATCTGCAGATCCGCAACACGCCGCTCTTCCAGCAGGCGCTGTTCGCCCTCGCGGCACTCTTTCTCTACGAGCTCGTGGTCTGGAGCATCGATGGCTGGAGCGGACACCCGGTCGCCGCCTCGACACGCTGGCTGCACCCCATCACCGGCGCGCTCGTCTGGCCGCTGATCGTGATCGTGCTCGACCGCCTGCGCGCTTCGCGCTGAGGACGCTGCGATGGCCGCCGCGCGCGTGCGCCTGAAGAACCTCTGGCAGGAGCAGCAGCTCTTCGAGCGGCGTGCGCTGGTCGCAGGCGCCATCATCGGCCTGCTGACACTCGCCCTCATCGCGCGGCTGGTCGTGCTGCAGGTGCTGCGCTACGACTATTACACCGAGCTCTCGCAGGGCAATCGCGTCCGCACCGAACCCCTGCCGGCAAGCCGGGGGGTGATCCTCGACCGGCACGGCGAGATCCTCGCCGAGAACCGCCCGGCCTACCAGCTCGAGCTGGTGCGTGAGGAGGTGCCGGACCTCGACGCGACGCTGCGCGGGCTCGCGGCGCTCGGGCTCCTGCCGGCGGACGAGCTGGACGATACGCGCCGGCTGGTGCGTTCACGGCGCGTCTTCGACTCCGTGCCGATCCGGCTGCGCCTCACCGAAGAGGAAGTGGCGCGCTTCGCGGTGCATCGCTTCGAGTTTCCGGGTGTGGACATCCGCACGCGCCTCGCGCGCTCCTACCCGCACGGAGAGCTCGGCGTGCACGCACTCGGCTACGTCAGCGCCATCAGCGAGCATGATCTCGAGCGCATCGACCGTGGAGCCTATGCAGGGACCACCCTGATCGGCAAGCTCGGCGTGGAGAGCGCCTACGAGCGCGAGCTGCATGGCACCAACGGCTTCCGCGAGATCCTCGTGAACGCCCAGGGCCGCTCGGTCGAGCGGCTTGGCGCGCTCGTACCGGAGCTCGAGACGCGCGATCCCGTGGCCGGCGACGACCTGGTGCTGGCGCTGGATCTCGGGGTGCAGCGCACGGCCGAGGATGCGCTCGGCGCGAACCGCGGCGCAATCGTGGCGATCGATCCGCGCAATGGCGATGTCCTCGCACTCGTCAGCCGCCCGGGCTTTGACCCGAATGGCTTCGGTCGCGGGCTGACACGCCTCGAGTACCAGGCGCTCGAGGAAAACATCGACCGGCCGCTCTTCAACCGTGCCCTGCGGGGCGTGTACCCGCCGGGTTCGACGATCAAACCCGTGATGGCCCTCGCCGGACTCACCTACGGCGTGATCGCGCCCACAGACAGTCGTTTCTGCCGCGGGTTCTTCACCCTGCCGGGCAGCAGTCATCGCTTCCGCGACTGGAAGCGGGGCGGACACGGGCAGGTCGACATGATCCGTGCGATCGCGCAGTCCTGTGATGTGTACTTCTATGGTCTCGCGTCACTGCTCGGCGCCGAGCGCATGGCGACATTCCTGGGTCACTTCGGCCTCGGTGCGCCCACCGGCATCGACATCGGCGGCGAAAAGACCGGCCTTCTGCCGAGCCCGGAATGGAAGAAACGCACTTTCAAGCGTCCGGCCGAACAGGTGTGGTTCCCCGGCGAAACGGTGATCTTCGGCATCGGCCAGGGCTACCTCCTGGTCACGCCACTGCAGCTCGCGCACATGGCGGCGATCATCGCGGCACGCGGCCGGAGCTACCAGCCGCGGCTCGTGACAGGCATCCGCGATCCGCAGACGCGCCGCACCCGCGAGCTCGCACCGAAACTCCTCGAGGAGATCCAGGTGGGCGCACCCGCGGACTGGGACACCATCATCCGCGGCATGGTGGCAGTCACCCAGGGCGGCACGGCGAGCGCCAGCGCGCGCGGTGCGCCCTACACGATCGCGGGCAAGACCGGCACGGCACAGGTATTCTCGATCGCCCAGAACGAGAAGTACGATGAGAGCAAGATCGATGAACGCCTGCGCGATCACGCCTGGTTCATCGCCTTCGCACCCGCCGAGGCACCGAGAATCGCGGTGGCGGTACTGATCGAGAACGGACGCAGCGGCAGCGGCGCCGCGGCACCCGTGGCGCGCAAGGTCCTCGACGCCTGGCTGCTCAAGTAATGTACGACGCCATCACTGATCCCTCCCGCACGCGTCGCACGGTCACCGCGACGGCACGCATGCTCGCCTCCCTGAAGCTCGACGGGCCGCTGCTCCTCGGGCTCGCGCTCGTCGCGGCCTATGGCCTGTTCGTGCTCTACAGCGCCTCGGGCCAGGATCCCGCGAGTGTGGTGCGCGCCACGATCCGCCTCGGCCTCGGAACCCTGGCAATGCTCGCCCTCGCGCAGGTCAATCCGAACTTCCTGCGGCGGCTCTCGCCCTGGGTCTATGTCGTCGGTGTCGTGCTGCTGGTCGTGGTGGAGGTGATCGGCTACATCGGCAAGGGGGCGCAGCGCTGGCTCGATCTCGGCTTCGTGCGCTTCCAGCCCTCCGAGGTCATGAAGATCGCCGTGCCGATGCTCTGCGCCTGGTACCTGCACGAGCGGCCGTTGCCGCCCGATGGCCGCTCCCTCCTGGCGCTCGCCGCCATCATCCTGGTGCCCGTGGGACTGGTGGCCGCGCAGCCCGATCTCGGCACCGCACTCCTGATCGCCATGGCAGGCGGGCTCGTCGTGCTGCTCGCCGGACTGCAGATGCGCTGGATCGCGGGTCTCGCAGGTCTCGCGGCGGGCACCGCGTGGATCGGCTGGGGTTTCCTGCACGACTACCAGCGCAAGCGGGTGCTCACCTTCTTCGACCCGGAGCAGGATCCGCTGGGTGCGGGTTACCACATCATCCAGTCGCAGATCGCGATCGGCTCGGGCGGCGTGTTCGGCAAGGGGTGGATGAACGGCAGCCAGGCACAGCTCGAGTTCCTGCCCGAACGCTCGACCGATTTCATCTTCGCAGTGATCGGGGAGGAGCTCGGGCTGCTCGGGCTCGTGATCCTGCTGCTCCTGTACCTCTTCGTGGTCGCGCGCGCGATCTACCTTGCCATGCAGACCCAGGACACCTTTGCCCGCCTGCTCGCGGGCAGCCTCGCCATCACCTTCTTCGTCTACGTGTTCATCAATGCCGGCATGGTGAGCGGGCTGCTGCCGGTCGTCGGTGTGCCGCTGCCGCTCGTCAGCTATGGTGGCACGTCGATGGTGACCCTGCTGGCGGGCTTCGGTATCCTGATGTCTCTCTACTCGCATCGCAAGCTCGTCGGCTCCTGACAGGCCCGCGCGCGGAGCGTCCATGCCGAGATCTCTGCTCATCGTCGCACTCGCCTGTGCGGCGTGCACGCCCCTCTTCGCGAGCCAGACCCGCGCAGCAGGCAATGGCTTCGATCTCACGCGCCCGGAGATCCGCGAGTTCGTCGAGCGGATCGCGCACCGCGACGACTTCGAGTCAAGGCAGGTATACAGCCTCCTCGCCCAGGCCGAGCCACAGCCGAAGATCCTCGAGGCGATCAGCCGGCCGGCGGAGAAAACCGTCCCGTGGTGGCAGTATCGTGCGCGCTTCCTGACCGAGGAACGCATTCGCGAGGGCGTGCAGTTCTGGACAACGCACCGCGAGCTCCTCGAACGCGTGGCGCGGGAGCGCGGGGTCGCAGCCGAATATCTCGTCGCCATCGTCGGCGTCGAGACCTCCTACGGCCGCGTGACAGGCCGCTATCGCGTGCTCGATGCGCTCGCGACCCTCGCCTTCGATTATCCGCCGCGCGCCACCTTTTTCTCAGGAGAGCTGGAGCAGTTCCTGCTGCTCGTCCGTGAGGAATCGATCGATCCTCTGAGCGCACTCGGCTCCTATGCCGGAGCGATGGGTGCGCCGCAGTTCATGCCTTCGAGCTATCGCCGCTATGCCGTGGACGGCAATGCGGACCGGCGCCGCGATCTCTGGACACAGTGGGAGGACGTGGCCGCGAGCGTCGCGAACTATTTCCGCGAGCACGGCTGGGAACCGGCCGGCCCGGTGCTCGCCGAGTGCGCCTTCGAACCCGACGCCCCCTTCGTGGCCGATCCACGCAGGCTCGAGCTCGACCAGACCGTCGAATCCCTGCGTGGCGCGGGCGTGCGCTGTGACACGGTGCTCCCGGGGAACACCCCGGCGATGCTCATCCCCGCCGAGCAGCGCGAGGGCCCCGCCTACCGCATCGGCTTTCGCAACTTTCAGGTCATCACGCGCTACAACCGCAGCGTCCGCTATGCCATGGCCGTGCACGATCTGGCGCAGGCGCTGCGCGAGCGGCTCCCACAGGCGGCCCCGTGAGCCGCTGCCACCGCCTCCTGCCGGCCGCCACGCTCACAGCCACACTCGCGGCCTGCAGTGTGGCACCACGGCACGCCCCGGCGCCTGCGCCGCCCGTGCCGGACATCTCTGCGATCCCCGATGCCGTGCCGCGCCAGGAGCCGCGCAGCGAACGCGGCAATCCACCCTTCTACGACGTCCTCGGTCAGCGCTACTTCGTGCTGGCGAGCGCCCGCGACTATGTCGAGCGCGGCGTCGCCTCATGGTACGGGCCTGGGTTTCATGCCGCCTCGACTTCGAGCGGCGAACGCTACGACATGTATGCGATGAGCGCAGCACACAAGACACTGCCGCTCCCGAGCTATGCGCGCGTGACCAACCTGCGCAACGGCCGCAGCATCGTCGTGCGCATCAACGACCGCGGCCCCTTCGTGGCCAATCGCCTGATCGATCTCTCCTACACCGCAGCCGCGAAGCTCGACATGGTGGGTGATGGCACCGCCCTGGTCGAGGTGCGCACGCTCGAACCGGGAGGCAGCGCGGCCGCCGCCGGCGTCGCTGCGCGCGCGGCGGCACCGACCCCTGTGGCGACCGGGCCGGCCGCCGCACTCTATGTACAGGCCGGCGCCTTCGCCGACGAGCGCAATGCACAGCGGCTCGCCGAACGACTGCGCGCTGCCGGCTTCACCGGGGCCTTCGTGCGCGTCTATGAAGACGCGACGCGCCGTCTGCTGCATCGCGTGCGCATCGGACCGGTCGCGAGTGTCGGGGATTTCGATCTCCTGGTCGCACGGCTTGCGGCCTTCGGACTCGCCGATGTGCGGCTCGCGCTCGATTGAGCGGTGAGTCTAGAATCCACGCGTCGCCACCCTTCCCAACCCTGGAGTCCACGCCCCCGATGATCCGCTCGCCCGTCATGACGATTCTCGCGCTCGCCGCCCTCGCTCTCCTCGCGCCCGCTGCGCACAGCGCCGTACCGATTCCTCCTGCTCCGGCCATCGACGCGCGCAGCTACATCCTCATGGATTTCAGCAGCGGCCGCGTGCTCGCCGAGAAGAACGCCGATGCTCCGATGGAGCCGGCGAGCATCACCAAGCTCATGGCAGCCTACGCGGTCTTCAAGGCGCTGAGCGAGAAGCGTCTGCGGCTCGATGATCTGGTGACCATCAGCGAGCGGGCCTGGCGCGCCGAGGGCTCACGCACCTTCGTACAGGTGGGCACGCAGGTTCCCGTCGAAGTGCTCATCCAGGGCATGATCGTCCAGTCTGGCAACGATGCCACCATCGCACTTGCCGAGCGCGTGGCCGGTACCGAGGACGCCTTCGCACAGCTCATGAACGAATATGCGAAGCGCCTCGGGATGAAGCACTCGCACTTCGAGAATTCCGCCGGCATGCCCTCACCGACCCACCGCACCACCGCGCGCGACATCGCCATGCTGAGTCAGGCCCTCATCCGCGAATTCCCCGGCTATTACCGCTGGTACTCGCAGCGTGAATTCACCTGGAACAACATCACGCAGCCGAACCGCAACGGGCTGCTCGCCCGGGATCCCTCTGTGGACGGCATCAAGACCGGCCACACCGAGACCGCCGGCTACTGCCTGGTGACCTCGGCGAACCGTCAGGGCATGCGCCTCATCTCGGTGGTGCTCGGCTCGCCCAGCTGGAAGGGCCGCGAAGACTCCAGCGCCGCGCTCCTCAACTACGGCTACACCTTCTTCGAGACCGTCCGGCTGAAGAGCCACGACGAGACCGTGCTGACGCCGCGACTCTACAAGGGCAAGGTGGACACCGTGGCGCTCGTCCCGGCGCGCGACGTCTATGTCACGGCGGGCCGCGGCGCCGCCGCCGGGCTGCGCACAGGCACTCATGTCAACGAACCCCTGATCGCCCCGCTCTCGGCCGGACAGCCCGTGGGCGAATTCACGGTGAGTGACGGTGACACAGTCGTCACGCGCGTGCCGCTGGTCCCGGCAAAGCCGGCGCCCGCCGGCGGCTGGTGGGCGTCACTCACCGGGTCCATCGCACTCTGGCTGCGCTGAGAGCCCGATGGGTGATCCGCTGCCACTCTGTCATCTCAACGGCGAGATCCTGCCGCTGCGTGAGGCGCGCATCTCACCGCTCGATCGCAGCTTTCTCTACGGCGACGGTGTCTACGAGGTGATGCCTGTCTATGGAGGGCGCCCCTTCCGTTTCGGACCGCATTTCGGGCGCCTCGCGCGCAGCTGCCAGGAGATCCGGCTCACGAACCCGCACTCGCTCGAGGGCTGGCGGGCCCTCTGCAGCGAGCTCATCGCGCGCAATGGCGGCGGCGATCAGTACGTGTACCTCCAGATCTCGCGGGGCGCCGAGTACGGACGCAGCCATGCGCCGCTGCCCGGGATCGCGCCGACGGTGTTCGCCTTCTGTGCCCCGCTGCCGGCGCCCGCGCGCGAGACGCTCGAGCAGGGCGTGGCCTGCATCACCACCGTGGACCCGCGCTGGGCACGCTGTGACATCAAGTCCGTCGCGCTGCTCGCGAACGTGCTGCTGCGCCAGCAGGCGCTCGAGGCCGGAGCCGCCGAGGCGATCCTCCTGCGGGAAGGACTGCTCACCGAGGGGAGCGGATCGAGCGTGCACGTGATCATCGACGGCGAGTTGCGCGCACCGCCGCGCTCGCCGCACATCCTGCCTGGCACCACGCGCGACGTAGTCGAGGAGCTCGCGGCCGCCTGCGGCATCCCCGTGCGCATCGCCCCCGTGCCGGAGGCGGATCTGCGCCGCGCAGAGGAGATCTGGCTCGCGGCAGCGACCCGCGAGGTCGTGCCGGTCACGCGCCTCGATGCGGCACCCGTCGGCTCAGGGCGGCCTGGTGCCGGCTGGCAGCGGGTGTACAGCGCGTTCCAGGAGCTCAAGCGGCGACTCACAGGCGAGCCGTGGTGAACGGGGCCGGGCTGCTGCAGTTTCCGACTGACTATCCCATCAAGGTGCTCGGGCGCCCTTCGGCGGAGTTCCGTGCGCGGATACACGGAATCATGCTCCGCCACGCACCCGATCTGGACGTCGGGCGCATCAGCGAACGGCTGAGCACCAACGGCAGCTTCCTCGCGATTTCCTACGTGATTCGTGCCACCAGCCGCGAACAGGTTACGGCGCTCGCGGGTGATCTCTCGGGGTGCGAGCAGGTACTGATGGTGATCTGAGATGCAATGGGAGCCCGCCCCAGCCGGGCACGAACGCACTGCACGGCCGGCGCTGACCGGGCTCACGACATCGAGGAGAAGCGACATGAAGTTTCAATGCGTCACACAGTGGCTCATCCCCGCCCTCGCTGCGACACTGCTCGCCGCGCCACCGGCAACGGCCGCGCCACCGGCAACGGAAAAACTCGCGTGCACAGCCGACGATCGCCTCGACATCCTGCAGCTCAGCAGCCGCTATGCATGGGGAGTCGATCTGGGAGTCGACCGGCAGATGCTGAGCTCGGTCTTCGCCGAGGATGCCGTGGCCGACTACGTCGGCCTGGGTGCGAACCCTTTCGGGCTGAACGAGCACCTCGAGGGTTTCGAGGCGATCTATGCGTGGCTCTACCGGAGCCTGGGTCATCGCAAGGACACGGACGCGATACCCATGCACTTCAACACCAATCCGCTCGTCGAGTGCCACGGCGATTCCGCAGACCTGCGCTTCTTCATGCACAGTCGCGGCATGGCCGTCGGTGGAATCTACCTCACGAAAGTGATCCGCACGAAGGCCGGTTGGCGTATCGCCCGACTGCGTCTGGAGGAGCAGACCTGGAACGCGGAGTACTTCAGGGACGACCCGGTCGCCCGGAAGCTCCGCGAGTCCGGCAGGTGACCCGGCGCCAGGGAGGGCAGACGTTCACTCCCAGTCGCGCTCGAGCCGCCGCGCGGCGAACAGGAACAGTATTGCGGCGATCGCATAGAAGCTCATCGCCGAGAGGATCGCATAGCGCAGCGACTCCACGCCGTGGCGCGCGGCGAGCGCATCCGAGAGCATGCCGATCAGGAGCGATCCCAGGCCGAGACCCACCAGATTGTTGACGAACAGGAAGATCGCCGAAGCCATGGCGCGCATGCCCGGCGGCACCAGGTGCTGCACGGCGGAGATCCCGGGCCCGAGCCACACGACCCGCAGCGCCTCCGGGACGAGCAGGATGACGAACGCAACGGCCGGTGAGCCCGACAGCACGGCGGCGATCTGGAATGGCAGGAGCAGGGTGAAGGCCGCTGCCGGCACGAGTGCATAAGCCGCCTTGCCACGCTGCCCGAGGCGATCGCCGAGCCAGCCGCCCGCCCACACGCCGCTCGAGCCGCCGATGAACACGAGTGTACCGAGGTAGAGCGAGGTCTCCAGGAGCGTGAGCCCGAAGCTGCGCATGATGAAGGACGGCATCCAGAAGATGAGCCCGTACCCGGCGATGCCGCTCATGCCACCGCCGAAGGACAGCGCCCAGAAGGCGGGTTTGCGCGCGAGCGTCGCCAGCACCGTGCGCACGGAGTGCGCCGGCGCATCCTGCGCGTGCCCCTCGAAGGCACCGCGGACGGGCTCGCGCACCGTCGTGCGCAGGACCGGCGCGATCAGGAGCCCCAGCAGACCGAGCACGACGAAGGTCGCACGCCAGTCGACCAGCGTCGCAATGATGCCGCCGAGCGCGAGCCCGAGGCTGCTGCCGATCGGCACGCCGAGGCTGTAGAACGCGAGCGCGCGCGCACGTTGCGCCGGCGGAAAATAGTCGCTGATGAGGGAATACGCGGGTGCCGTGCCGCCGGCTTCACCGATGCCGACACCGAGACGCGCCAGGAACAGCTGGACGAACCCCTGCGCCGCACCGCACAGGGCGGTAAATGCGCTCCAGAGCGCGAGCGCCACGGTCATGATCCACACACGGTTGCTGCGATCGGCGAGCCAGCCGATCGGGATGCCGAGTGCCGTGTAGAAGAGCGCGAAGGCCGTGCCACCGAGGAATCCGAGCTGGGTATCGCTCAGACCGAGATCCGCCTTGATGGGAGCGGCCAGCACGCCAATCACGATGCGATCCACGAAATTCAGCGTGTACACGGCCAGCAGAATGCCGAGCACGTAGAAGGCGTAGGTGCGCGGGCGGCTGCGGATGCCCGCGTCCGCAGGGACATCGTTCATGGGAGATGCCGGGAGAGAAAGGCGTCCAGGGGCCCGCTCACCACGGGTTCGACGAGCGTCGGCGCATGCCCGCGCCGGGGCACGGTGAGACATTCGAGGTCTGGCTTCATGGCGCGCATGCGCTCGACGATGACGGGCGTGAGAATGTCGGAACGCTCCGCGTGCAGCAGCAGCACGGGCGTGCGCTCGAGCATCGCCCAATACGGCCACAGGTCGACCGGCTCGTCGAGCCGCGCGCGCATCGCCTCACCGATCTTCGGGTCATAGTCGGCGACGATGTGCCCGTCATCATCCTCGCGGCAGGCCGCGCGCACCGCGCCGAGCCAGTCATCGTCGGAGAAATCGGGGAATGCAGCGCCATGCAGTGCCTTTGCCCGCGCGGCCGCGTCCGCCCAGCTCCCCACAGGTGGCTCGCGCCCGACGTAGCCCGCAATCCGGTGCAGCCCCGCCGCGGGCACTTCCGGACCGACGTCGTTCAGTACCACGCAGGCGATGCACTCCGGCAGCTGCGAGGCGAGCAGGATCGCCACCATCCCGCCGAGCGAGGTGCCGATGAGTGCGACCCGCCCGTCCGTGTGCCCGCCGATCAGCTGCAGCACGTCCTGGTAGTAGACGCCGGAAGCGTAACGCTCCGGATCGTCGTCCCACTGCGAATGCCCGCGTCCGCGGAAATCCGGCGTGAGCACGCGGCGGCGCACCGCGAGCCGGCGGGCGAGGGGCGCGAATTCCCGGGAATTGTCCGTGAGACCCGGAAGGCAGATCACTGTCCCGCAGGGCGCGGCGGGCGCGTATTCCCGACAGAAGAGCGCGAGTCCCTCGGGAGACGCGAACGTGAACTCTCGGTAGCGGACGCTCATGAGCGTCGATGATAGAGCCTCTGAACGAGCAGCGGCGTGAAATCACGGGCGACCTGCGCCGCGTCGTCACCGGCACCGAGGTCGGCGAGCTGCGTCATCTCGAGCCCCGCATAGCCACACGGATCGATGCGCCGGAACGGCTCCAGATCCATGTTCACGTTGAGCGCCAGGCCGTGGTAGCTTGCGCCGCGGCGGATGCGAAGCCCGACGCTCGCGAGCTTGCGTCCGCCGACATACACCCCCGGAGCCTCGCGGCGCACCTCCGCGGTGATGCCAGAGCGCGCTGCGAGCTCGACGACTGCCGCCTCCAGCACGCTCACGAGGTCACGCACTCCGAGCGCAGCGCGACGGATATCCACGAGCGGATAGACGACCAGCTGCCCGGGTCCATGGTAGGTGACCTGGCCTCCGCGATCGATGCGCACGACCGGAATGTGGCCCGGGGCGAGCAGATGCTCGATCCGCGCGTTCATCCCGAGCGTGAAGACCGGCGGATGCTCGAGGAGCCAGATCTCGTCGGGAGTGTCGGCGGTGCGCCCGTCTGTGAAGCGCTGCATCGCCCGCCACGTCGGCTCGTACTCGACGCAGCCGAGATGGCGCACGACGGGCGCGGCGGTCACCGTGGCTGCGCGTCCCGGGCAAGCGCGCGATTGTCGAGTCCGGCGTTGTCACCGTCGAGCGCCCGTTCCGCCCGATAGCTCGAGCGCACGAGCGGCCCCGAGACACACTCGCGGAAGCCGCGGGTCAGCGCCCATTCGCGATAGCGGTCGAACTCCGCGGGTGTCACATAGCGCTCCACCGGCAGGTGGTTCGCCGTCGGTCGCAGGTACTGGCCGAGCGTGAGGAGGTCGACCCCGATGGCACGCAGATCGTCCATGGTCGCTGCAATCTCGTCTTCGCGCTCACCGAGGCCCAGCATGAGGCTCGTCTTGGTGAGCACGTCCGGGCGGTGGCGACGGGCATGAGCGAGCACAGCCAGCGTCTGCTCATAGCTCGCACGCGGGTCGCGCACCGGGTGCGTGAGTCGGCGCACCGTCTCGACATTCTGTGCGAAAACCTCGAGGCCCGTATCGACCACCGTCTCGACCGCCGCGGGCTGGCCCTGGAAGTCCGGCGTCAGCGCCTCGACGGCCGTGTCCGGATTCAGCTGCCGGATCGCCCGGATGGTGGCGGCATAGTGCGCAGCCCCGCCGTCGGGCAGGTCGTCGCGGTCCACCGAGGTGAGCACCACATAGCGCAGCTTCATGAGCGCGACGCTGCGGGCCACCCGGGCGGGTTCCTCCTGGTCGAGCCAGCCGCGCGGGTTCCCGGTGTCGACCGAGCAGAAGCGGCACGCACGTGTGCACACTGCGCCCATGAGCATGATGGTCGCGGTGCCCGCATTCCAGCACTCGCCGATGTTCGGACAGTGCGCTTCCTCGCAGACCGTGGAGAGCGAGTGCTCGCGCACGATCCTGCGCACCACATCGAACCGGCCGCCCGCCGGCATGGGTGCACGGATCCATCGTGGCTTGCCGCCCAGTGCCGCACGCTCGCCGCCGCCCTGCGACTTGATGCCGTCCCGGATCGCTGTGAAGCCCTGAATCGTGTGGTACTTCTCGCCGCTGCGCGGTGCGGCCGGCGAGGCCGGTGTGCCCTCGGACTCTGACATTCCGGTGATTCTACGCTTCAGCGAGCAACTCGGCATCGAGCGCAGCGAGGCGTTCAGGCGTGCCGATGTCGTGCCAGCGCCCCGTGTGGATCAGTCCGCGCAGCTGCCTCGTGGCAATCGCCCGGCGCAGCAGCGGCAGCAGCGGGAAGCGGCCCGGCATGCAGCCTGAGAACAGCTCAGGACGGTACAGCCCCATGCCGGAGTAGGTGAAGCGCCTGCCTTCGTCCTCCCCGACATTCTGTCCGTCGAAGGAGAAGTCTCCACGGGGGTGCTGCGACGGGTTGGGCACGAGCACGATGCGCGCCAGCGCGCCGGCATCGAGGCTGAGCCGCGCAAACTCGAAGTCCGTCCAGACGTCTCCGTTGACCACGAGGAAAGGCTCCGGTCCGAGCCACTCGAGGACGCGGAAGATGCCGCCGCCGGTTTCGAGAGCGACGGGTCCTTCGTCGCTGTAACTGAGGTGCACGCCGGCGCAGCACTCACCGAGCGCCGCCGGAATCATGTGCCCGAGCCAGGATAGATTTACCACCGCTTCGCGAACCCCGGCGCGCGCGAGCGCTTCGAGATGGTGGACGATGAGAGGTTTGCCGCCCACCGAGAGCAGCGGCTTCGGTCGCGCGTCGGTGAGCGGGCGCATGCGCTCGCCGCGTCCGGCGGCCAGCACGATTGCCCTCACGCGCGGCGGCTCCGGCGATGCGTGCGACGGGCCTTGCGGCCGCGGCTGGCCGCAGCAATCCGTGAAGCGCGTGCCATCTCACGCGCGTTTGCGGCAGCCAGCCCCGGGACGACACGGTCTTCGAGGAACCGTGCGAAGTGATTGAGCTCGGTGTAGCGCGCGCAGGCGTCGCGCACGTAATCGAGCGTCAGCCCGAGATCGGGCAGATAGCCCGGCTTGCCGTCGCGATACCAGAGGCGCGCGAAGATACCGAGCACCTTCAGGTGCCTCTGCACGCCGATGAGATCGAACCACCGCAGAAATTCCCGCTCGCTCGAGCCCGCTGCAAGGCCACGGGCGCGCACGGTGCTCCGATACTCGCGCAGCCAGCGCTCCACGCGTTCGCGCGGCCAGGCGATATAGCAGTCCTTGAGGAGCGAGACGAGATCGTAGCCCACCGGTCCGCGCAGGGCGTCCTGGAAATCGAGCACGCCGGGATTGCGCTCCGCCGTGACCATCAGATTGCGCGAGTGATAATCGCGGTGCACGAAGACCTGGGGCTGGGCCTGCGCCTCGGTCATGAGGAATTCGAAGGTGACGGTGAGCAGCCCCTGTTCCTCGGCGGCGAGCTCGAGGCCGAGGTGGCGGTCGCAGAACCACTCGGGCATCAGCCGCAGCTCCCGTTCGAGCGGCGCGCGATCGTAGGGTCCGAGCTGCCTCGCGGCCTCGAGGCCCAGCACCTGGACATCCGCGAGCGTGGCCAGGGCATCGGCATAGAGCCGCTCTGCGTCGCCACCGCGCCTCAGGCGGTGCAGGTACGGTGT
Organism: Gammaproteobacteria bacterium; assembly: GCA_016707425.1. Classification (GTDB taxonomy): domain Bacteria; phylum Pseudomonadota; class Gammaproteobacteria; order Steroidobacterales; family Steroidobacteraceae; genus JADJHU01. The sequence goes on along the minus strand of JADJHU010000014.1, from coordinate 68,418 downwards.
CGACCCCAGATCCTCGAGCAGAAGCAGTCCCCGGTCCGCGTCGGCCTCGTGAATGCGCGGCACGTGCACCCCTGCGGTCTCGAGCAGCCCCGAGACGCGGATATAAGGACGCACATCCTCCTGTCCGGGCGGCGCATCCATCACAATCAGCGTGCGCCCGGGCAGGAAGACCCGGAAGTAGCGCCGGAAGCTCGCATCCGCAGACGCCGGCGCGAGGCGCCGCAGCGGCAGTCGCAGTTCACGGGCAAGCCAGTGCTCGATCAGCGTGAGGCGGACATCGGTGATCGGACGGTCCGGGGGCAAGACTCGGGCTCGTGGTGAGTTTCGGCGGCGCGGCCGGGACAGGCCATTATAATGGCGCTTCTCATGGGGGCTCCCGACAGAGGTCACAGAGAGCGTATCGGGAGCCTGGCCTGCTGGCTCACGATCCTGCTGCCCGGGGCCTGGACCGGTACCGCCGCCGCGCAGAGCGCGCCGTCGTGCCCGCCGATCGGGGCACTGCCCGGCAATGCTGCGGGAATCCTGGAACCCGTCGATCCCGCGACGCCGATCGAGATCGCGAGCGATCATGCCTCGCTCGACGTCAACGGCGACGCCACGCTCGAGGGCAAGGTCGAGGTGCATCAGGGCAATCGGCAACTGCGCGCGGAAGGCGCCCGGTACGACGCCTCTTCGAGCTCGTTCCGGGTGCAGGGCAGCATCGAGTATCGCGACCCTCTGCTGATCGTGCGCGGCCGCAGTGGCACCTATTCCGCCACGCAGGGGGCGGCTTTCGACGACGCACAGTTCGAGCTGCCGTCGCGCCCGGCACGTGGCACGGCGGGCGAGATCTCCGTCGCCCCGGACGGACGCATCGGGCTCGAGCGCGTGACCTACTCCACCTGCCCCGCCGAAGACCGCGCCTGGCAGCTGCGCGCCAGAGCAATCACCCTCGATACCCACAGCCGCACGGGCACTGGCCGCGGTACGCGTGTCGAGTTCAAGGGCGTGCCGATCGTGTATCTGCCCTGGATTTCCTTTCCGCTGGGCAACGAACGTAAGAGCGGCTTTCTGTTCCCGAGCGTCGGACACTCGGGACGCAGCGGACTGGAGCTCTCCGCGCCCTGGTACTGGAATCTCGCACCGAATTACGACCTGACGTTCGAGCCCGCACTCTACAGCCGGCGCGGTGTCGATCTTGGCGGCGAATTCCGCTGGCTCGGCGAGCGCCAGCGGGGCAAGCTGCACGTGAACTATCTGCCAGGTGACGGGATACGCCACGAAGATCGCAGCCTCGCCCGGATCGACTACGCATCCGGGCTATCGCGAGGCTGGCAGGTACGCGTCTCGGCCGCCCAGGTGAGCGACGCGGAGTATTTCGAGGACTTCGGTCAGGGATCGGCGAGCACGAGTGTCGTCTTCGTCGAACAGCATGCCGCCGTCTCCTATCGCGACGAACACTGGCTCTTCCGGGGCGAGATTCAGCACTTCCAGACGATGGACCGGACACTGCCGACCGCCGACCGCCCCCCTGCCCGCCTCCCGCGCCTCACCGCGAGCGGTGAATGGAACATCGGTGCGCGCGAGCTCGTCACCTATGGCTTCGACAGCGAGCTGGTGAACTTCGACCGCAGCCAGGGCGCGACGGGCTGGCGGCTCGACCTCGCGCCGCGTGTCGGACTGGACATCGATGGGCCGGGGTTCTTTCTGCGTCCGGGCGCTGATCTGCAGCTGATGGGCTACGCAATCGACCACGCAGCCCCCGGAGCGCCCACGTCGCCAGGCCGTGCGGTCCCGGGCGCAAGCATCGACGCGGGACTGATCTTCGAGCGACCCTCGACCAAGGGCGGACACGGACTCTGGACGCTCGAGCCGCGCATGCTCTACGTGTACCGGCCATTTCGCGACCAGTCCGGGCTGCCGATCTTCGACACGGCGCTGCCGGATCTCAATCTCGTGCAGCTCTTCCGCACCAATCGCTACGTCGGGGGCGATCGCGTGAGCGATGCGAATCAGCTGAGCGTCGGTGTGACAACGCGGCTCATCGATGCCGCCGACGGCCGGCAGTTCCTGGCCGCCACGCTCGGACAGGCGGTGTACTTCGAGGCCCCACGCGTGCAGCTTCCGGGCGAGGCGGTCCGCAGCCGCGACACCTCGGATCTCATCGCCCAGGTGGCCCTCACCGCCTATCGCAACTGGAGCGTCGACCTCGGGATGCAGTGGAATCCCGCGGAGAAGACCAGCGAGCGCTCGCAGCTTCTGCTCCAGTACCGTCCAGCCACGGACCGTGTGGTCAACGTCGGTTACCGCCAGCAGCGCGGCCAGCTCGAACAGGCCGAACTCTCGGGCGCCTGGCCCGTGAGCCGCCGCTGGAACACCTTTGCGCGCGCCGTATACAGCCTGCGCGACAGCAAGATGATCGAGCAGTTTGCCGGCTTCGAGTACCGGGCCTGCTGCTGGCGCCTGCGAACCGTCGCGCGCCGCTTCGTCTCCAGCCGCACAGGCGAGCAGGACACGGGCATCTATCTTCAGCTGGAACTCACCGGCCTCGCCAGTGTCGGAATTCCGGCGGATGCCTTCCTGGAACAGGCGATCCGCGGGTACTCGCCATCCATTGCAACCAATTGATTAAAAAGGGCATTTTCATGTTCCGTATTGTTCTTCGGAGTGCCTTCGCAAGCCTCGTGCTGGTGTCACTGGCTCAGGCGCAGACACGCGATCTGTCCTCGGGTGGCGAGCTCCTGGACCGCGTGGCGGCAGTCGTCAACGAGGGCGTGGTGCTCAAGAGCGAGCTCGATGACCAGATCGAGGTGATCTCCGAACGACTGCGCCAGCAGCATCTCCGAGCTGCCACCGCAGAACGTGCTGCGCCAGCAGGTGCTCGAACGGCTGGTGCTGCAGGAGATCCAGGTGCAGCGCGCCCAGCGGACCGGCATCAAGGTTTCAGACGAACAGCTGAATGCCGCGCTCCAGGACGTTGCCCGACGCAACGAACTGGCGCTGGCGCAGCTGCCTGGGGCGCTGTCGGCGCAGGGCATCGACTACGGGCTCTACCGTGAGAGCATGCGCAAGGAGATCACGCTCACGATCCTGCGTCAGCGCGATGTGCTCGCGCGCATCAACGTCACGCCGCGCGAGATCGACCAGCTTCTCGAGCGCCAGCAGAAATCGCCGTCCGAGAACACCGAATACAACGTCTCGCACATCCTGATCGCAGTGCCACAGTCAGCGACGCCTGCACAGCTCGACGAGGCCACCCGCAAGGCGCACGACGTCTACGAGCGGGCGAAATCCGGCGAGGACTTCGCCCGTCTGGCCGTGGCCTACTCGAACAGCCAGACCGCTCTCGAAGGCGGCCTCATCGGCTGGCGCAAGGGCCCCGAGCTGCCGACCGTGCTCGCAGACCTCATCGTCCGGCTCTCGCCCGGCCAGGTGAGCGAGCCCCTGCGCACGCCGAGCGGCTTCCACCTCGTACGCCTGAACGAAGTGCGCGGCCACAGCGACGCACCGCTGATCACCTCGCAGGTGCACGCCCGGCACATCCTGCTCAAGCCGAACGAGATCCAGGACGACGCCACGGTACGCCAGCGGCTCGAGGTGGTGCGCGAGCGCATCCTGAAGGGCGAGGATTTCGCCGGTCTCGCAGCCACCGTCTCCCAGGATCCGGGCTCTGCCGCCGAAGGCGGCGATCTCGGCTGGACCGGCCCGGGGAGCTTCGTGCCCGAATTCGAAAAGGTGCTGCAGAGCCTGCACGAGAACGAGATCAGCGAACCCTTCCGCACCCAGTACGGCTGGCATATCGTGCAGCTCCTCGGCCGTCGCGAATTCGACGCGACCGACGAGATGCGTCGTCAGCGCGCCTTTGCGCAGCTCCGCGAGAGCAAGGCCGACGAGGAGACGGAGCTGTGGCTGCGCCGCCTGCGCGACGAAGCCTACGTCGAATACAAGATGTGAGCGCTGAGCGGAGCTGAAACGATGACGACCCGATTTCTCCTGGGTGAGTCCGACCTGCCGAGCCACTGGTATAACGTCGTGGCGGATCTCCCGAGTCCGCCGCCACCGCCCATGGGACCGGACGGCAAACCGGTGACGCTCGATGCGCTGGCGGCCATCTTCCCGCCGGCGCTCATCGAACAGGAGGTGAGCGCCGAACGCTGGATCCCGATCCCGGAGGAAGTACGCGGGATCCTGAGGCTGTGGCGCCCCACGCCGCTGCATCGCGCCCACCGCCTCGAACAGGCGCTGAAGACTCCCGCGAAGATCTACTACAAGAACGAATCGGTGAGTCCTGCCGGCTCGCACAAACCGAACACATCCATTCCACAGGCCTGGTACAACAAGGCGGCGGGTATCCGCCGCCTGACCACGGAAACCGGCGCCGGCCAGTGGGGCTGCTCGCTCGCGCTCGCCGGGCAGCTCCTCGGTCTCGAGGTGCGGGTCTACATGGTCAAGGTGAGTTACGAACAGAAGCCCTACCGGCGATCGCTCATGAAGACCTGGGGTGCAGAGGTCTATGCCAGCCCGACCCGCATGACGAATGCCGGCCGCCAGATCCTCGATGCGCACCCCGACACTCCCGGCTCGCTCGGCATCGCCATTTCTGAGGCGGTGGAGGAGGCCGCCGGACGGGCCGACACCAACTACGCGCTCGGTTCGGTGCTGAATCACGTGATGCACCACCAGACCGTGATCGGTCTCGAGGCCCGCAGGCAGATGGAGCTCGCGGGCGACTACCCCGACATGGTGCTCGCCTCCTGCGGGGGCGGATCGAATTTCGCCGGTCTCGCCTTCCCCTTCTTCGCGGACAAGGCGGCCGGCCGCAGGGTGCGACTGGTCGCGGTGGAACCGTCCTCGTGTCCGACACTGACCAAAGGCGTATACGCCTACGACTACGGTGACGCCACAGGGCTGACGCCCCTTCTCAAGATGCACACGCTCGGCCACGATTTCGTGCCGCCTGGCATCCACGCGGGCGGTCTCCGCTACCACGGCGCGGCACCCCTCGTGAGCCAGCTCGTGCACGCGGGGCTGGTGGAGGCCACCGCCATCCCGCAGCTCGAGACCTTCGAGGCCGGTGTGCTCTTTGCGCGCACCGAAGGCATCGTGCCGGCACCCGAGTCGAGCCACGCCATCGCCGCCACGATCCGCGCGGCGCGCGAGTGCGCGCAGAGCGGCGAGCCGAAGACGCTGCTGTTCAACCTCTCGGGGCATGGCCACTTCGACATGAGCGCCTACGACCGCTTCCTGGCGGGCGAGCTGCAGAACTACGAGTATCCGACGGAAGCGATCCGCGAAGCCCTCAGCCACCTGCCAAAGATCGCCTGAGCGACGATGGAGACGGGGGCATTCCGCGCGAGACCGTCCACTGCGCCGCGACCGACCCGAGTGCCGTGCATCGCCATCACCACGGGTGAGCCCGCGGGTGTCGGCCCCGAACTGTGTGCGCGCATCGCAGCGCGCCACGGAGATGGGGAGCTGGTGCTCCTCGGCGATCGCGAGCTCCTGCTCGAGCGCGCAGGCCCGGAGGGCGCGGCGCTCCTCTCGCGCCCGGGCGTCCGGCTGGAGCACCTGCCGCTTGCGCGCCCGAGTGTCGCCGGACGGCTCGATGTCGCCAATGCCCCCTACGTGCTCGGGCTCCTGGACCGGGCGCTGGCCGGCGCACGCGCGGGCGAATTCGATGCCCTGGTGACCGCGCCCGTGCAGAAAAGCCTTATCAGCGAGGCCGGAGTCCCCTTCACGGGTCACACGGAATATCTCGCCGAGCGGCTCGGTTGCACGCGACCGGTGATGATGCTGGTGGCCGGGAGCCTGCGCGTCGCACTCGCCACGACGCACCTGCCGCTGCGGGCGGTGAGCGCCGCACTCAGCGTGGAAGGTCTCGGCGAAACGCTTACCGTGCTCGATCATGACCTCCGGCGGCTCTGGGGACTTGCGCGACCCCGGATTGCCATCTGCGGCCTCAACCCCCACGCGGGGGAAGGCGGCCATCTCGGCGACGAGGAGCTGCGCGTGATCGGCCCGGCCATCGAGGCCGCCCGGTCACGGGGAGTCGACGCGAGCGGACCACTGCCGGCCGATACCGTCTTCGTGCCTCGCACGCTCGCGCGCTTCGACGCGGTGCTCGCCATGTACCACGACCAGGGGCTCCCGGTGCTCAAGCATGCGGGCTTCGGGCACGCCGTCAACATCACGCTCGGGCTGCCCATCGTGCGCACGTCGGTGGACCACGGCACGGCGCTCGATCTCGCGGGCACCGGTCAGGCGGACGCCGGCAGCCTCGACGCTGCCGTCGAGCTCGCCTTCGAGATCGTTCGCCGGAGCAGCTGAGGTGCGTGCGAGGAAGCGCTTCGGTCAGCACTTCCTGCACGACCGGGGCGCGATCGGACGCATCCTCGATGCGGTGGCGCCGCGGGTGGGCGAGCGCCTGGTCGAGATCGGTCCGGGACGCGGGGCGCTCACGGCCGGCCTCCTCGAGCGTGCCGGCGCTCTGGATGCGCTGGAGATCGATCGCGATCTCGCGCAGACCCTGCGCGAGCGCTTCGCTGACCGGTCGGGCCTGCGGCTGCACGAGGCCGATGCCCTCGAGTTCGATTTCCGGACGCTGGCTGCCCTGCGGGGCGGGCCGCTGCGACTGGTGGGCAATCTGCCCTATAACATCTCCACGCCACTGCTCTTCCACCTGCTCACCCAGCGCACGGCCCTCATCGATCTGCACGTCATGCTGCAGAAGGAGGTGGTCGACCGCATCGTGTCCCGTCCTGGGGGCAGCGAGTACGGCCGCCTCACGGTGATGCTCGCACCGTGGTTCGACGCCACCCGGCTCTTCGATATCGGGCCCGGTGCATTTGCGCCGCCCCCGGAGGTCTGGTCCTCCATGGTGCGGCTCAGGGTGCGCGAACAGCCTGCCTTCGAGCCGGGCCCGCGCTTCGCGCCGCTCGTGGCCGCGGCATTCGCCCAGCGGCGCAAGCAGCTGCGCAACAGCCTGCGGGCGCTGCTCACACCTGCCCAGATCGAAGCCTGCGGGATCGACCCTGCGCAGCGCCCCGAGGAGCTCGAGCCCGCCCAGTTCGCCGCACTTGCGCGGGCCGCGGGCGAGCGATAGCTTCCCGGGCCATGGGAGTCTACAAACGTATCCTCGTGGCCCTCGACCTCACGGATCACAGCACGCCGATTGCCCGGCGGGCCTGCGTACTCGCGACCCGCTGTGGCGCGGAGCTCGAGTTCCTGCACGTCGTCGAGTTCGTGCCGATCGAATCCATGGGCGAAACCCTCATGCCATCCGTGCAGATCGAGGAAGAGCTCATCGGCCGGGCACGCCAGCGGCTCGCCACACTGACGGCCGAGCTTGGCACGCCCACGGCACCCGCCTGGGTCGAGGCGGGCAGCGTCAAGGCGGAAATCGTGCGCGTGGCACGCGAGCGGGGTGCCGATCTGCTGATCATCGGCAGCCGCGAGCGTCATGGCCTGTCGATCTTCGTGAACCTCACCGAGGACACCGTGCTGCACCAGGCGCCCTGCGACGTCCTCGCTGTGCGGGTGGGCGGGCATCAGGAGCCTGTCTGATGACGCTGCCGCAGCTGGAGCACCGCATCCGCGTGGAAGTGGAGACAGCCTACCTCGATGACCAGTCCGAGCCGCAGGAGCAGCGCTTCGTCTTCTCATACACCATCACCATCCGCAACGAGGGGGAAGTCGCCGCGCGCCTGCTCGCACGGCACTGGGTCATCACCGATGCCAACGGCAAGGTTCAGGAAGTGCGCGGCGACGGCGTGGTGGGCGAACAGCCCTACCTCAAGCCCGGGCAGGGCTTCCGCTACTCGAGCGGCGCCGTGCTGGAAACGCCCGTCGGTGCCATGCAGGGCAGCTACCAGATGCTGGCTGACGACGGGCTGCAGTTCGACGCACCGATCCCACCCTTCCGCCTCGCCATGCCGGGCGTGCTGCACTGAGGCGGCTTCCTGCGCGTGCCGCTCCATGACCCGCTTCGCAATCGGCGACGTGCAGGGCTGCCACGACGAGCTGCGCGCCCTGCTCAGACGGCTGAGGTTCTCGCCGGACCGTGATCGTCTCTGGTTCGTGGGCGACCTGGTCAACCGCGGCCCGAAATCTCTCGAGACCCTGCGCTTCGTGAAGTCGCTCGGTGACAGTGCGATCGTGGTGCTCGGCAACCACGATCTGCATCTCCTTGCCGTCGCACATGGTACCCGGCAGGCTCACCGCGGTGACACGCTGGATGCCGTGCTCGCAGCCCCCGATCGCCAGGTGCTGCTCGACTGGCTCGCCGCCCGGCCGCTCGCGCACTTCGACGAGGCAGCGGGTGACCTGCTCGTCCATGGCGGCGTACTGCCCCAGTGGACGCCCGCGGATGTCCTGCGCCTCGCAGGCGAAGTGCAGGCCGTGCTCACACGTGAGCCACGCTGCCTGTTCGAACACATGTACGGCAACCAGCCGGACACCTGGGGCGAGCACCTCACCGGGCCTGAGCGCCTGCGGGTCATCACCAATGCCCTCACGCGCATGCGTGCCTGTACCGCCGAAGGACGCATCGACCTCGAGGTCAAGGGGGCACCGGAGACGATCCGCCCGCCGCTCTATCCGTGGTTCGAGGTTCCGCAGCGGGCAACGCGCGACGTGCGCGTCGTCTTCGGTCACTGGTCCACACTCGGCTTCCGCGCGCAGTCCGGGGTGCTCGCGCTCGACACCGGCTGCGTGTGGGGAGGAGCGCTCAGCGCCGTCGACCTCGATGCCGACTCAGCCGCGGTGTGCGTGCCCTGCTCAGGCTATCGCACACCAGGAACCCCTTGAATCCGTCTCAGCGCACGGGCCCGCCCGATTGCCCTGAGCCCCACTCGAGCTCCAGGCGCGCGGTACGGCTCGAGTACACGCCCGGTCCGAGCTGAAGCTCGATCGGGTCCGCGCCTTCGGGCGGGATCTGGAAAATGACTCGCTCCTCGCCGCGTACCTCGAGCACGGCGAAGCGTCCCGGCAAGACACGGAAGGCGAGGCGCACCGGCCAGTTCCGCCCCGGACCGGGCCGCAGCACCACCGCCCCGCTGTGCGCGACGTTGTGGAGATCGAGCACGAGCGTGTTCCGCTCCCGGAACTGCTCGATGCCGCCGACCGTCGCCACGACTGTACTGCCCTGTGCGGGCTCGAGACGCAGCTCGCTCACAGGCTGAGGAGGCGCTGCGGCGCGTCTATGACCCCAGGGCCAGTGCATCGAGTGCGCGGTGCAGCCCGTCAGCGTCGCCGCACAGAGCACGCCGAGCACCGCGCGGCGCGACCGGATGGTCAGCGAGCCTCTGTGCATTTCCCCCCACCCTGCAACTCTGCCGGAGTGCGTAACATACGCCAATGGAGCCAGCCGGCGACAGCCCACACATGTCGATGAATCCTGCGACCATCCGCATCGCCGCCGCACTTGCTGCCGTCTACGTCATCTGGGGCACGACCTACCTCGGCATCAAGTTCGCTCTCGAGGGTTTCCAGCCCTACTTCCAGATGGGCACGCGCTTCACGGTCGCCGGTGCGATGCTGTTCGCCTGGTTGATGCTGCGCAACCACGCGGCGCCGACGGTGCGGCAATGGCTGCACTCGGCGATTCTGGGTCTGCTGATGCTCGGTGGGGGCACGAGCCTCGTCGCAGTCGCCGAGCAGACCATCAGCTCAGGCGCCGTGACCGTGCTCATTGCCTTCACGCCGCTCTGGATGGCCGTGCTCTCAGGCCTCTTCGGATCGGCGCCACGCCGGCTGGAGTGGTGTGCCGTCGCCATTGGCACACTCGGCGTGGGCGTCCTGACGCTCGGGCAGGAGTTCCGGGCGAGCCCCGGCGGCACCTTTGCGATCGTTGCCGCCACCTTCTTCTGGGCGCTGGGCTCCCTGCTCTCGAAGCGGCTCGACGTGCCTTCGGGCCCCATGGGTTTTGCGGCCGAGATGCTGGCCGGCGGCCTCGTGCTGCTGGCCATCAGCGCGGCGCTCGGTGAGCCATGGACGCTCGTGGCGAGCGCGAGCGCCTGGTTCGCCTGGACCTATCTCGTCGTCTTCGGTTCGATCGTCGCCTTCTCCGCCTACATGTATCTCGTGCACACGGTATCGCCGACACTCGCCGCCAGCTACGCCTACGTCAATCCGCTGGTCGCCCTTGCCGTCGGCGCCTGGCTCGGTGGCGAGCACATCGCGCCGCAGACACTCGCCGCGCTCCTGCTGGTGTTTGCGGCGGTGGCACTGCTCGCCTGGGCGAACCGGCAGCCCGTCCCCGTCAGGCCGCCTCGGCCTGCGGCCTCGCCTCGCCGAGGGCCTGTGTCAGATCGCTGAGAAGCGCTGCAAGTTCGCCGGCCATCACCGCAAAATCGATGTCGAACTGCTCGGCGGCGTCGGCTTCGCCACCGTCGGCTGCATCCTTCTTCATTTCCAGGAACTCGATACGTTTGAGCTGCAGCTTTTCCGTCAGGATGAACGACACGCGATCGTTCCAGGTCAGCCCCAGTCGCGTCGCACACAGGCCGGCGGAGAGATGGGCGAGGATTTCCCGACTCTCGAGCGGATAGCGCGTGTAACGGATCACCGCCTTTGTCCTGTCGGGCGCCTGCAGTTCCAGATCCTGTTCGATCGTGAAGCGCAGCGGTGCATCGCCCTGCCTGAGCCACAGCGCCATCGAGGCCTGGGGCGAGCACTCCGCCTCGAGCCTCTGCACCGCGAAGCTGCCGAGTGTATCGCGCAGCGCCTCGACGAATTCCTCCGCCCGCGCGGCACCCGCGGCATCGACGACCAGCCAGCCGTTCTGGGGATCGATCCACGCGCGGGTCATGCGTCGTTTCGTGAGTGCGCGCGAGCGCAGCTCCTCGGTGACCCGCAGCCGCAGATCGCGCATCTGCCGCCGTCCGACCGGAAATCCCTGCTCGATGGCCAGGACCGCGGCGCGTTCCGTCGTGACCTGGCGGATGACCGAAGCGGGCAGCAGCTTCTGGTCCACGCCAAGCGCAATCAGGTGTTGCAGGCCCACCGTGTACACCAGTCGCGCACTCCCGGCTGCCGGTGCCACCCAGCCGCGGCTCGCCATGTCGAAGGGGCCGCAGGGCTGCAGCGTGCGCTGTGCGAGCCGTTCCTCGAGCTCCGGCGCAGACGGCATGTCATCGGCCGGGAGCCGATGGACGACGAGATTCCTGAAAAACAGCGGGGCGGACCGGGAGCCGGGGGAAGGGGGCGCGGATTATAGCGATCACCCGGCTGTGAGGCGCTCCAGCGTCACGAAACTCATCGCGCAGGCATGGTGCGCATCCGCCGGATGTTCCTCGCGCGCCATTTCGCGCCACTGCGCTGCATCGAATGGAGGCAGGCGCGTATCCCCTTCGGGTTCCGCGTGCACTTCCGTGAGATGGATACGGCGGACCCGGGGCAGCATCAGCCGATAGACCTCGGCACCTCCGATCACCACGAGCTCGGACATGCCGGCAGCCGTCCGCAGCGCCTCCTCCGCCGCGTGGACCACCCTCACGCCCTCAGCCCGGAAATCCGCCATGCGCGTCAGCACGAGATTCTGCCTTCCGGGCAGTGGCCGCCCGAGGGACTCGAACGTGCGCCGGCCCATGAGGATCGGTTTGCCCCAGGTGAGCGCCTTGAAGCGCCGGAGATCGTCCGGCAGGCGCCACGGGAGTTGCCCGCCCCGCCCGATGACGCCATTGTCGGCGCGGGCGACGATCAGCGATACGAGAGGACGGTGTGGGGGTCGCTCCGGAGAGCGGGCATTCACAGCTCGATCTCGGTGCCGAGCACCACCACCCGGCGCGAAGGCATGCGGAAGAACTCGGCGGCCTGCGTGCTGCGCCGCTGCATCCAGGCGAAGAGCCGGCGCTGCAGCCCGCCCCAGCCCGGCCGCTCGAGCGCGCGCACCAGATGCCAGCCGAGGAAGAACGAGCAGTCCTCCAGATGGAGCGCGAGACCGTGGCGCCTGCAGGCTCTGAGGACTTCGCCGACATCGGGCGCCTCCATGAAGCCGTAGCAGGCGGTGACACGATGGACGTCCGGGAGCAACTGCTCGATGCGGACACGGGCCGCGGAATCCTGGCGCGGCCGGCGCACGAAGATCATGTGGAGGATCACGATGCGTTCGTGCGCCACATGGTTGTGTTCGATATTACGGATCAGGGCCGACGGCACGAAGTCGGGATGGCTCACGAGAAAAATGCCCGTACCGGGCACGCGCTGCACGCCCCGCAGGATCTGGCCGAGGCTGGAGAGCGGCTGGGCCCGTGCGGTGAGCGTCGCGCGCAGCCGTGCGCGTCCGGTGCGCCAGGTGGAGAAGATCGAATACAGCCCGAGGGCGAGCGCGAGAGGCACCCAGCCACCATGCTGGATCTTGGTGAGATTGCCGACCGTGAACACCAGATCAGTGACGAGAAACAGGCCAAACAGGCCGATCACCGCCGTCTTCGGCCAGCCCCACTGCGTGATCGCCACGAAAGCCCCGAGCAGCGTCGTCACGAGCATGGCGCCCACGACCGCGGCACCATAGGCGCCCGCGAGCGCGCTCGAGGAGCCGAACCCCAGCACGAAGGCGATCACGGCGAGGAACAGGAGCAGGTTCGCGGCAGGCACGTAGATCTGGCCCTGCTCCTGGGCGGAGGTCTGCAGTACCCGCAGGCGCGGCAGCAGGTCCAGCTGCATCGCCTGGCGCGTCACCGAGAACGCCCCGGAGATCACTGCCTGCGAGGCGATGACCGTCGCTCCCGTAGCGAGCACGAGCATGAATGGCAGAAGCTCCGCGGGCACGAGCGTATAGAGCGGATGCACGACCGGACCGCGCGTACCGAGGAGCAGTGCACCCTGTCCGAGGTAGTTCAGCACCAGTGCCGGCCACACGAGCACGAACCACGCCGTGCGCACCGGTCGGCTGCCGAAATGTCCCATGTCGGCGTAGAGCGCTTCACCGCCGGTGAGGGCGAGGAACACCGCCCCGATGATGGTCAGTGCGACTCCGGGGTGGCTGCGGAGGAGCTCCAGTCCGTTCTGCGGGGCAAAGGCCGCGAGCACGGCGGGTTCGTGCAGCACTGCGGCCGCACCCGATGCACCGATGGCCAGGAACCACAGGACCATCACGGGTCCGAAGACTCGTGCGACGTGTGCAGTGCCCCGGCGCTGCACGGCAAAGAGCAGCGCGAGCACGACCAGCGTGATCGGCACCGCAGCGCGCTCGAGCGACGGATCGAGCAGCTCGACTCCTTCGACGGCGCTCAGTACCGAGATGGCCGGCGTGATCAGCGCATCGCAATAAAAGAGCGCCGTGCCGGCGAGCGCGAGTCCCACCAGCGTGTTGCGCCAGCGCCCGAGGTGCGCCAGCCCGCGCTGTGCGAGGGCGAAGAGCGCGAGAATGCCCCCCTCGCCTTCGTTGTCGGCGCGCATCACGACCACCACGTACTTGAGCGTGACCGAGACGAAGAGGCTCCAGAGGATGAGCGACAGCACACCGAGGACCACGGCGTCACCGCCAGACCCCGTCGCAGCAATCGACTCTTCCAGGGCGTAAAGAGGGCTCGTGCCGATGTCGCCGAAGACGACACCGGTCGCGCCGACGATCGCAGGGAACGGCTGCCGGACCCCGGTCATCGAGACCCGCTGCGCTGCCTGGCAGGCGCCTTCCCGCGTCGCTTCTTCCCGGTCGGCAGCCTGGTGGGGCGCCGCGCCTTCTTCGCCGGCCGCTTCGCGGGCCACAGCATCGTGCCGCGGCACCGGGCCGTGCCGCAGCGGCAGGCGTAGATCTCATCGACGTTCGGCGGATCGTCCTCCTCGCGGCCGATCTCGTAGTCGTAGGAAAGCTCCTCGCCCGGCTGGATCGTACGGACCGCCTCGATGAACACGCGACGGTTCTCGATGACCGACTCGCAGTTCGGGTCGCAGGAATGATTGATGAAGCGCGCATCGTTGCCGTCCACGCCCGCATCGATCACCGTGCGCCGGTCCACGATGAAGAGGAAGGTGTGGTTGTCGTTGATGTCGTGGTCCTCGTAGCGCCGGTCCGCTTCGTCATGCGAAACCCGGTCGCCCACATACTCGATGATGCGCGTACCCTTGCGGATGCGGCGAAGCGCGAAGACGCCCCGGCCATGGACCCTGGATCTTCGGACCTTGATCATCGGTTCTCTGCTGCTCATATGGCGACCGGTGCCTTGATGTGTGGGTGATGCTGGTAGCCGTGCAGCTCGAAGTCCTCGCAGGCGTAATCGAAGATCGTCGGCGGGCGGCGGAGAATGGTGAGCGAGGGTAGCGGCAGCGGCGCACGCGCAAGCTGTTCGTCGGCCTGCCGGAGATGATTGAGGTAGAGATGGCAGTCGCCGCCCGTCCAGATGAGCTCCGCGGGCTCGAGGTCACACTGCTGCGCGAGCATGTGCGTGAGCAGCGCGTAGGAGGCGATGTTGAAGGGCACGCCGAGAAAGATGTCGGCGCTGCGCTGATAGACCTGGCAGGACAGCCGGCCGGCGGCCACGTAGAGCTGGAAGAAGGCGTGGCAGGGCATGAGCGCCATCTGCGCGAGCTCGCCCACGTTCCAGGCGCTCACCATGATGCGTCGCGAGTCCGGATTCTCACGCAGCTGACGCACGGTGTCGGCAATCTGGTCGATCGAGCCCCCGTCGGGTGTCGCCCACGCGCGCCATTGTCTGCCGTAGACCGGTCCGAGCTCTCCGCGCTCGTCAGCCCACTCGTCCCAGATCGTCACCCCGTGCTCGTTCAGATAGCGCGTGCTGGTGTCGCCGCGCAGGAACCAGAGCAGCTCGTAGATCACCGAACGCACGTGGATCTTCTTGGTCGTGACCAGCGGAAAGCCGGCCGCCAGATCGAAGCGCATCTGGCAGCCGAAGAGCGACAGCGTACCGGTGCCCGTGCGGTCGGTCTTGCGCGCGCCTTCTGCACGCACGCGGCGCATCATCTCCAGATACTGGCGCACGGGATTGTTCAGGCCACCCGGACGAAGTTGCCGCTCGGCTCGTGGCGCCGGCGGGCCACGTAGAGCAGCAGCAGGCCCGCAACGATCATCGGGACGGAGAGCACCTGCCCCATCGTGAGCCACCCGCCCGCGAGATAGCCGATGTGTGCATCCGGCACGCGCCAGAATTCGACCAGTACGCGCGCCACGCCGTAGAGGAGCAGGAAAAGCCCCGAGGGCGCGAACCGGTGCCGCGGTCTTGCCGTGAACCACCAGAGCACGGAAAACAGCACGACGCCTTCGAGCGCCGCCTCGTAAAGCTGGGTGGGATGCCGCACCTGCCCGTCGACACGGAAACCCCAGGGCACCGTGGTGACCTTGCCCCAGAGTTCTCCGTTGATGAAATTGCCGATGCGCCCGGCCAGGAGCCCGATTCCGGGCAGTGGAGCCGCGAAATCGAACACGTCGGCAATGTGCCGGCCGCGGCGCAGGGCGAATATCGCGATGGCCACGAGTACGCCGAGCATCCCTCCATGGAAGGACATGCCGCCCTCCCAGATGCGCAGCGGATACCACGGATCCTGCAGCCAGTAGCCGATGCCATAGAAGAACACATAGCCGAGCCGCCCACCGAGGATCACGCCCAGCATCGCGAAGAACACGAAGTCGTCGACGTCGGCTGCCCGCCAGCTCGAGCGCGGAGAACGTGCGCGCAGCCGTCCGAGTCCCCATGCCACGAGAAACCCAACGAGATACATGATGCCGTACCAGTGCACCCTGACGGGACCGATCTGGACGGCAACGGGATCGAAACCGGGATACTGAAGCATGGGCGCGGCGATTCTACTCGCGGACGACCCGACAGAAGAACGCCTTGAGGTATCGTGTCTCCGGAATCGCAGGATGCACCGGATGGTCGGGCGCCTGGCCGCCCGCGGCCAGGATCTGAACGAAGCGTCCCGTGTGCCGCGCGGCCGCCTGGATGAGCGCAACCAGATCGTCGGCCGCCAGGTGCCAGGAGCAGGAGCAGGAGACCAGCAGGCCGTCCCGCTCGATCAGGTTCAGGGCCAGCTGGTTGAGCTTGCGATAGGCCGCCTGTCCCTGCGGGAGGTCCTTCTTGCGCTTGACGAAAGCGGGCGGGTCGAGGATCACGACATCGAAACGACGCCCCTGCTCGCCGAGCGCCTTCATCGCGTCGAAGGCATCCGCCCTCAGCGTCCCCAGCGATACGCCATTGGCGGCTGCATTGCGCGCAGCGTACTCGAGTGCCGGTCCGGAGGCATCGATGCACAGCGCCTCGGCCGCGCCATTGACAAGTGCCGTGATCGCCCAGGCACCCGCGTAACTGCAGACGTCGAGCACACGCGCTCCGGGCCACAGAAAGCGTGCAAGCAGCGCCCGGTTCGCAGCCTGGTCGTAGAACCACCCGGTCTTCTGCCCGGCGCGCAGCGGCACGCTGAAGTGCAGGCGTCCCTCGCGTACACCGAGCTCCTCCGGCACCTCCCCACAGGAGACCGCGAGAGATTTCGGCAGTTGCTCCAGGTCGCGCGCTGCCGAATCGTTCTTCCAGACGAGCACCCGTGGTGCGAGCACTGAGGCGATTGCCGCACTCACCTCCTCACGCAGCGCCTCCATCCCGACGGTTGCGATCTGACCGACGACCGCTTCGCCGTAGCGATCCAGCACGAGTCCGGGGAGACCATCCGATTCCCCGAAGACGAGCCGGTACCAGGGCTCCCGGTAGAGGCGCTCGCGCAGCGAGAGCGCGACCGCGAGCCGCCGCGCGAGGAATGCGCGGTCGGGCGGGCACGCAGCATCGCGGCCCAGGATGCGCGCACAGATGAGGGCATTGGGATTGGCATAGGCATAACCGAGGAACTGGTCCCGGTCGGAGAGCACCTGCACGAGCGCTCCACGCGCGAGCCCGGTGAGCGGCGTGCGCGCCGTGTCGATCTCGTTGCTGAAAACCCAGAGGTGACCCGCGCGGATGCGGCGGTCTTCGTTACGTCTGAGGCGCAGCACCGGGAGGTCGCCTGCCGGTACGCCGGATCGGGAATGCTCGGACATCGACTCGAGGCTCGCTCACTGCGGCGCTGCTGCGGTCGCGCCCTCCCGGGAACAGGCCGTAAGATAGCATTTTCGGACCGGGACGTTCTGATGCCCACCAACCGGCTGGCGAAGGAGACGAGCCCGTATCTCCTGAAGCATGCGCACAACCCCGTCGACTGGTATGCCTGGGGTGAGGAGGCGCTCGGGCGGGCGCGGCGCGAAGGCAGGCCGATTCACCTGAGCATCGGTTACTCGGCCTGCTGGTGGTGCAGTGTCATGGAGCGGGAGAGCTTCGAGGATCCCGACACGGCGAAGCTCCTGAACGAACGGTTCGTGAACATCAAGGTCGATCGTGAAGAGCGCCCCGACCTCGACCGCATCTACCAGGTCGCCCACCAGCTGCTCACCCGCCGTCCGGGCGGCTGGCCGCTGACGATGTTCCTCGCACACGACGATCAGCGGCCCTTCTTCGGCGGCACGTACTTCCCGCGCGAATCCCGCCACGGCCTGCCCGGGTTCCGGGAGCTCCTGGTACGGGTCGCCGACTTCTACCGCGACCGCCGTGAGGAGCTGCGCGGGCAGGACGATGCGCTTGCGCGGATATTCGCCGAGCTCACGCCACCGCCGGCAGGACCAGACACGCCGCTCTCCGATGAGCCACTGCACCGGGCACGTGCCACGTTCGCGCAGCACTTCGACCGTCAGTGGGGCGGACTCGCCGGTGCACCGAAATTTCCGCATCCGGCGATGATCGAGCGCAGCCTGCGAGACTGGCATGCCACCGCCCTGGGTGAGGACCCGGACCTGCAGGCGCTCTACATGGCCACGCTCACACTGCGGCGCATGGCCGAGGGCGGCCTCTACGACCAGCTCGGCGGAGGCTTCTGCCGCTACTCGGTCGACGAGCACTGGATGATCCCGCACTTCGAGAAGATGCTCTATGACAACGGCGCGCTGCTCGCCGCCTATGCCCAGGCGAATGGCGCCACGGGGGATGCCTTCTACGCGCGCATAGCGTCCGGGACGGCCGGCTGGGTCCTCCGCGAAATGCAGTCCCCGGAGGGCGGCTACTTCACGAGTATCGATGCCCAGTCCGGGGGACACGAGGGCCGGTTCTACGTCTGGGACCGATCGGAGGTGGCCGCGGCTCTCACATCCGGGGAATACGCGGCATTCGCCCGCCGGTTCGGGCTCGACCGCGAGCCGAATTTCGACGGTCGGTGGCACCTGCATGCTTTCGTGCCGCTCGAAGAGATCGCGGAAGAGCTTGCCATCAGTGTCGAGGAGGTGGAGCGCAGGCTCGATGCGGCGCGCGCAAGGCTGCTGACGATCCGCAATGCGCGCACCCGGCCGGCGCGCGACGAGAAGATCCTCGCGAGCTGGAATGCACTCATGATCCGCGGCATGGCGATCGCCGCGCGCTCGCCCGGCATGCAGGCTGCGGCCGCACCCGGGCCGTCCCTCACCCGTGAACAGCTCATCGATTCGGCCAGCCGGTCGCTCGAGTTCCTCCGGGCGACCCTCTGGCGCAACGGGCGTCTGCTCGCCACGGCGCGCGACGGGCGCGCGCATCTCGCCGCCTATCTCGATGATTACGCCTTCCTCGCCGATGCCGTGCTCGAGCTGCAGCAGGCGCGCTTCCGCACCGATGAGCTGACCTTCATGCAGGAGCTCCTCGAAGTGCTCCTCGAGCACTTCGAGGACCGTGAGAGCGGTGGTTTCTTCTTCACCGCCGACGACCACGAGGCACTCATCCATCGCCCGAAAGTCTTCGGGGACGATGCCATGCCGGCGGGCAATGGCGTGGCGGCTTTCGTCCTGCAGCGTGCAGGATGGCTGCTCGGTGAGCCGCGTTATCTGGCGGCTGCCGAGCGCGCGCTGCGTGCGGGCTGGCCCGCGATGCTGCGCCAGCCGCAGGGCCACGCCACGCTTCTCTCGGCGCTGGAGGAATACCTGCATCCGCCGCAGATCATCGTCCTGCGCGGCGAGCAGGAGGAGATCCGGCGGTGGCAGCAGGAGCTCGACAAGCTCTATGCACCACGACGCATGGTGCTCGCCGTGCCGGCCGATGCACCCGCGCTCCCGCCGTCTCTCGCCGGCAAGGTGCCGCAGGCGCGCGCCGTCGCCTACCTATGTCGCGGCGCGAGCTGTTCGGCACCCATCGCCTCGCTTTCTGCGCTCATCCGCGACCTGCGCCTCGGCCTGGCCACGGAAGTGCTGCAGACCGATCGATGATCAGGTCAATGGTGCTTCGAAGCGTCGTCGGCTCCGGGCAGGCTGTCCGACAGCCTCCAGTGCACCAGCACGACCGGCGCACTGCTCCCGGATGCCGCCACCCCACGCACGCGGTCGAGCATGCAGCGTGCCGCGGCGACTGCTTCGTCCGCCGTGCTTCCCCAGCCCTGGCAGTTCGGATACGCGATGAACTCGACGACAAAACCACCGCCCTCGCTCTGGCTCAGTGGATGCAGTCGATAGCCTGGAAGGATATCCACGTCTCCCCCTCTCGCACATGAACGCGCCGCGCCGATCCCGCCGAAGCTAACGGCACAGCGCACGCCCGGTTCCGGGGGGAGCGCGCCGGATTCACCGAGGTATTGGTGACCGGGATGCTGACGAGATGGATGAGGGCCAGCGCGAGGCCGATGCCCAGTTCCGGAAATCCTGCTGCCAGCACCGCACTGCAACAGCCGCCGAACACCAGCCAGAACGTACCGAATCATTCTGCGGTCAGGGCCGCACGACCGGCTCCCCATCGCGCGTCACCGGGGCACTGTAACCGAGTCCCGGAACCGCCGCCCGCGCCCGCTCGAATGCCCGCCCGAGCGCACGTTCGGCATGAATCCTGAGCATCTGCAGCCGGTAGTCCGCTGCGGCATGCGGGTCGCTCAACGGCTCGGCTTCCGGAATCCCGGTCGCACACAGATCTCGCAGCGCCGCTGCGGCCGGCAGCACCCCGCGCAGCCGCATCTCGAGGCTGCGCGCACGGAAGGGCACCGCATTGACGCCGGTCACACCGATGGATGCATGGTCGATGCGCCCCTCGGCGTCCAGCATGATCTGCGCCGCCACGCCCACGAGTGCCATACCTGAAGCCTGCAGGCACATCCTGGAGTAGGCCGCACCCGAACGCTCACGCACAGAAGGAAAGCGGATTTCAGTGAGAATCTCGCCCGCCCCGATAGTCGTCTCGAAGATGCCCGTGAAGAAGTCCTCGGCCGGCACCGAGCGCCGCCCCTGGGGGCCGAAGAGCTGCGCTTCACCCTGCAGCGCGAGAAACACGGCCGGCCAGTCGGCCGCCGGATGGGCATACGCGAGTGAGCCGCCGAGAGTGCCGCGGTGGCGGATCTGCGGATCGGCAACGACACCCGCCGTCTCGGCGAATACGGGGTATCGCGCGAGTTCCGGTGCACCGCCGAGCGCGGCATGCGTGGTCAGCGCCCCGATGCGCAGATGCTCCGCGCTGCGCACGATGCCCGCAAGCCCGCGCAGGCGGACGATGTCCACCAGCGTGGCCGGCCGGGCGAGCCGCAGTTTCATTGCAGGGATGAGACTCATCCCGCCGGCCAGGATCGCCGCAGTACCGGGTTCGCGCTGCAGGAGACAGGCCACCGCTTCCTCCAGAGAGCGTGGCCGCAGGTATTCGAAGGCTGCCGGAATCACGCATCCGCCTCGCGGATCGCACGCCACACCTTATGTGGCGTGAGCGGCATGTCGAGGTGGCGCACGCCCAGGGGTGCGAGCGCATCGAGCACGGCGTTCACCACGGCGGGCGGCGCGGCGACGGTGCCCGCCTCGCCGATGCCGCGGGCGCCGAGCGGATTCACGGTGGAAGGCGTCTCGGTGAGCTCGACTTCGAAGCGCGGCAGGTCGGTCGCGCGCGGCGTCGCGTAGTCCAGGAAGGAAGCGGCAAGCGGCTGCCCCGCGGCATCGTAGCTCGCCTCTTCCATGAGCGCCTGACCGATCCCCTGTGCGAGTCCGCCGTGCAGCTGGCCCTCGACGATCATCGGATTGATCGCGCGGCCGATATCGTCGACCGCGACATAGCGCAGGATCCGCACCTCGCCGGTCTGCGGCTCGACTTCCACGACGCAGGCGTGCGTGCCGAAGCAGCTCGTGAAGTTCGGGGCCTCGAAGAAGGCCGTGGCCTCGAGGCCGGGCTCGAGTCCCTCGGGCAGATCCTGCGGTCCGGCAAAGGCATGCGCCGCCACGGCCGCGAGCGTGACGCGTCGCGCCGGGTCACCGCAGTCCGAGAAGACGCCCGCCTCGAGCGTGACGCGCTCCGCAGGGACCCGCAGGAGATGCGCCGCGAGCCGAACAGCCTTGTCGCGCAGCTGCCTCGCCGCAAGCAGCGTCGCACTGCCGCCGACCACGAGCGAGCGGCTGCCCATCGTGCCGTTGCCCTGGGTCACCGCATCGGTGTCGCCGTGGATGATGCGCACGTCCCGCGGCGCGATCCTGAGCTCCCCGGCTACGATCTGCGCGGTGGTGGTGACGATGCCCTGGCCGTGGGGCGAGGTGCCGATCACCGCGCGCACCGTACCGCCCGGGTCGATCGAGACGCTCGTCTTCTCCCAGCCGCTGATGACATAGCCCTTGCCGCCGGGCACGGACGGAAAACCCGCGCGCCAGGCGTGGGTCGTGAGCCCGATGCCGATACAGCGTCCCGTCGCGCGCAGCCGCGCCTGCTCGCGCCTCGCACCCTCGTAGTCGAACCGCTCGAGTGCCCGCTCGAGACAGAGCTGAAAGTCCCCGCTCTCGTGCACGTGGCCGGTGGGCGTCGCAAAGGGAAATTCGTCCCGGCGGATGAGATTGCGCCGCCGCAGCTCGACGGCATCCAGCCCGAGCTCCCGGGCGATGAGATCCATGGTGCGCTCGATGAAATACGCTGCCTCGGCACGGCCGAAACCACGATAGGGGTCGGTGGGCGTCGTGTTCGTGAATACGCTGACGATGTCCGTCGCGGCGTACGGGATGCGGTAGGCGCCGGTCATGAGTGCCGCGGTCATCATCGGGCCGATGTGGGTGATGGCGTGGTAATAGGCGCCCATGTCGGCGACGAGCCGATAGTGCAGCGCGAGCAGCGTGCCGTCCTCACGCACGCCCGCATGCAACTCCACCGTCTGCGCACGCGCGTGGCTCGTGACCAGCATGTGCTCCTGGCGCTCCTCGATCCACTTCACGGGCGCGCGGTGCTTCAGCGCCAGCGCAGCGGCGAGCAGCTCTTCGGCATAGGGGTTGTTCTTGGCACCGAAAGCGCCACCCACGTCGGGCGCGATCACGCGCAGCCGGTGCTCGGGGAAGGCGAGAAAGCGGGCGAATTCGCGGCGCATGAGATGTGGCGCCTGTGTGGAGAGCCAGACCGTGAGCCGCTCGTCCCAGGGCTCGAAGTGCGCCACCGCACCGCGTGTCTCCATGGTGTTCGGGACGATGCGCTGGTTGACGAAGCGGCCGCGTACGACGTGCGCCGCCCGCTCGAGCGCCTCCCGGACATCGCTGCCGATACGCATCTCGAAGGCGCGGTTGGTTCCCAGCGCCTCGTGCAGCAGAGGGGCATCGGGCGCCAGCGCCGCTTCCGGATCCGCCACGGCTGGCAGCACCTCGTAGCTCACCCGGATCAGCTCGCGTGCATCGCGTGCCACGTAGCGATCCGTTGCGAGCACGGCCGCCACACCCTCCCCCACGAAGCGCACCCGCTCGATCGCGAGCGCATGATGCTCGGGCGCATTGAAGCCCTCCATCCCCCCGGCGCTCGGCAGGACACGCAGGAACTGCGCGAGCCCCGTGCCCGTGTAGACCGCGGCCACTCCCGGCAGCGCACGCGCGGCCGCTGCATCGATCGCATGGATGCGCGCATGGGCGTGAGGGCTTCTCAGGATGTCGAGGTGCAGCATCCCGGGCAGCTGCAGGTCATCGACGAAGCAGCCGCGCCCGCTCACCAGACGCGGATCCTCGAGGCGCGGCAGGCGCGCGCCGACCGGAGCGGCGGGCGGCCCGGCGCTCATGTGCCTTCGCGCACCCGCTCGCAGGCGCAGCGGATCGCATCCACGATGTTCTGATACCCCGTGCAGCGGCAGCGGTTGCCCTCCAGCGCGGCGCGGATCTCCGCCTCGCCGGGTGCCGAGTCGCGCCCCAAGAGCCCGTGAGCGACCATGACGATGCCGGGCGTGCAGAAGCCGCACTGCAGGGCGTGATGTTCCTGGAAAGCGGCCTGCAGCGGATGCAGGGTGCCTTCGGGAGCGAGTCCTTCGATGGTGATGACCTCGCAACCGTCGGCCTGGACGGCGAGCAGCGTGCAGCTCTTCACGGCGCATCCGTCGAGGTGCACGGTGCAGGCCCCGCACTGGCTCGTGTCGCAGCCGATGTGCGTGCCCGTGAGCCGCAGCCGCTCGCGCAGGAAGTGCACCAGCAGCAGGCGCGGCTCGACCTCGGCTTCGACAGGACGGGAATTGACGTGCAGCGAGATTTTCATGGGACAGCCATTGACCTCATCCTGGCACGAACGTCAACCCTCCGGACCCGCTCGACCGCAGGGCGCCCGGGTTCATCCCGCGCCTTCAGCCAGCGCAGCGTCATGACGCCCTGGCGGTGGCCGGCGACCGTCAGCCAGTTGGGCACGCCGGGATCCTCGTGCGCCAGAACCAAAGTCCAGGAGCCGTCGGCGTTGGCGACCGCCTGATGCGAATTGACGCTGACGTTCAGGAAGCGGTAGTCGAGCGACTCGGCCCAGTAGTTCGCGAGCTGGAAACCCCAGTAGCGGAAGGGCGAGTTCGCGCGGAGCGTGACCAGGAGCGCGTCGTCGGGCTCGAGCTCCCAACCCCCGCCGAAATAGTCGATCAGCCGGTCGCCGCCCGGATCCCGATTGCCGCGACCCCGCGAGTGCAGCGCATTCCTGATGCCCGAGAAGCCGCGGCCGATGGCGAGTGCGCGTTCGCCCCACCACCTGGCGAAAGCGGCGGCCTCACGAATGCGCCGTGCCTGTACATCGACGCTCGCGGGCCGGTACTCCGCCATACCGAGCCGCTCGATCCGCAGCTCCGCGAGCTCACGCCTGGCAGGGTCGGCGAAGGTCTGGCGCAGGAAGATCGAGTGCGTGTCCGGCGGCAGCGCGAGCCAGCACGAGGCGCGAGGTTCGCCGCCCAGCCACAGCTCGAAGCGCCGGTCGGCAGCGCGCACGAAGTCCTCGAGCTCGACCTGTACGAGCACGGCGTGACCACCTGGAGCGATGTGACTGCGCTCGATCGTCAGGCCATGATAGATCGAGCTGCCGAGCCGGCCGG
The DNA here is from genome assembly GCA_016707425.1 of Gammaproteobacteria bacterium. Taxonomy (GTDB): domain Bacteria; phylum Pseudomonadota; class Gammaproteobacteria; order Steroidobacterales; family Steroidobacteraceae; genus JADJHU01. Next base: position 44,193 of record JADJHU010000014.1, on the reverse strand, counting down.
AAAGACGATAGGTGTGCCCGGCCGAAACGCGCGCGCGCAGATAGTGGTTGTCCGGGTTGTCGAGCGTGAGCTTGCGCAGCTCGTCGGTATCCCGGTAGAAACAGGGATTCAGGGGATCGTCCATCTCGACATACATGAGCGAGGCGGACGCCATCAGCCGGATCAGGTGCCGGTAGCCCTCGGCCCAGATCCCCGGCTGATCCAGCGGCTCATGGCCGCACATCGCCGCGGCCAGGTCCCGCTGCACCTCGAGCCACTGATCGTAGGCCTCCGCGAGCTCCTGCGACGCGATGCGCCTGCTCATGCCTGCGATGCCTTCACCACTCGGACTCGATGCTGAAGTATTTCTGATAATCCAGCAGCGGCCCGCGGGCCTCGCGCAGATCGTCGAGACCGAGCAGTTCCTGGCCGTAACGATGTTCCCCGCTCGCGTGCTGCGGGCGGGAGTCGATATAGCGCTGCATGGCCGCGAGGATTCCGTCGTTCGTCCCGAGACCAAAGCTCGTGCGCACGCGTGCCAGGGTCGCCACCGGTGCTCGCTGGAAGGCGCCATAGACGACGCCGCTCACCCGGGACTTCGCCACGCCACGATCGAACTGCACGGCCCGCTCGAGCACGGCAGGCAGCACGGCGAGCGCTTCCCGAGCGACCACGGTGGTGTCCAGGATCCGGTCCGAACGGCTCCAGATCAGCGTGGCGAGGATGCTCATGGATGACGCGAGCGCCCTGAGCGGATCACGATGCGTCCACACGAATTGTGCGTCCGGGTAGACCGCGAAGATCGTCTCGAGACAGCGCTCGTGCGTGGGCGTCTTCAGGATCCAGCGCTTCCCGTCCCCTCCCCTCAGCCACTGGATGGCCTTGAGAAAGCGCCTGTGCTGCATATAGCTCGGCGTCTGATCGGCCCCGAGCATCCAGCGCTGATACGCGGGGATGTAGAGCAGCGCGCTGCCGAAATAGTCCGTCGTAAAGCACTGGTTCAGGACCCACGCGCATTCCTGGGGCATGTCGCGCCCCATCTGGTGCAGCGCCTCGAGCTCCGGGGCCAGGCCATACCAGCTGTGACGCACGGCTCTCCAGGCGTCGTCACGTGCCCGATCACGTTCACCCGGGGGCAGCTCATAGATCCAGGGAGCCCGGATCTCCCAGGTCGCGAGCGCCTGAACGTCCGGTGCCGCCGCAAGCGTCTCATGCACGATGCTCGTACCGGAGCGCCCCATGCCGCCGACGAAGATCGGCTGCCCGATCTCGACCTGCTCGATCTCCGGATGGCGTCGGTAGAGATCAGCCAGCCAGAGCCGACATTCGAGGGCGTTGACGATCTCGTCGCGGGTTGCGAGCGCACCGCCGAAATGAAGCCCGGCCTCCGTCCCGATGGCCTGCACGAGCCGGGTCAGCGGTTCGAGATAGTCGTCGCTGCCGAAGTCCGTCAGCCCACCCCTGTTCCGGCTGGCCTCGCGGTGCAGCGAGCCAATATCGAACGAGACCGGCTGCACCCCCTCCCGCCCGAGCCCCCGCCCGACCCGGTTGACCTCCATGAGCCACTCGGGCCGCTCCCGGGGACTCCACACCGGTCCTGTCATCGATCAGCGCTCCAGGCGCCGCACGTCGACCCTCGTATCGCGATCGCTCATGCCCGGTTGCCGCATCGAAGCCATGGACGTGAGAAACGCCTGGCCGCCCGCGAGTTCCACCGGGTTGATCGGACTTGCAGCGACCACCCGGCTCCCAATCCCGCCCTCGTACTGGTAGTCCTCCCAGGCGTGATAGTGCATGAGCATCCCCGGACGCATCGCAGGCGAGATCTTCACGCGCACGCGGAAGCGCCCGACGTCATTGAACACCTCGACGCGATCCCAGTCCCCGATCCCGCGCGATCGGGCATCCTCGACCGACATGTAGAGACAGGGCTCGCCGCGCTGCAGGCGCAGCATCAGCGGATCGGACCGCTGCAGGGCGTGCACGCTCCAGCGCGTGTGTCCGCCGCTGAGCGTCAGCGGATGATCGCCCCCGGCCTTCGGCGGCTCCTTGAAGGCCGGGAGCTCCTCTCCGAGCTCGAGATACCAGGGATGATCGATGTAGAACTGCACGCGGGCGCTGAGCGTAGGCCAGGGCTGCTTGTCGAGCGTGTGCCGGAGGAAAGGCGTCACCGTCTCCTCCTCGGTCCAGTCGGTGGCCGAACCGTTGCCCGGTCCACGGCCCTGGCTGCGCATCGGTGCGTAGGTGCGCTGGCTGATCTCCTCCCAGCTCACCCCGCCGAGATTGGTCGAGTCCTCGATGAAGCGCTTGCAGAGTTTCTCCACGTCCTTGCGGCCGAGCTTACCACCCAGCGTGTAGGTGTCGAGGAAGTCCCCGAAGCGCCGCGTCTCTCCGCGACGATCCCGGAAGGTCGCGAGTCCCCGGGCCCTGGCGCGTTTCTGGATCTCGTCGGAAAGCAACCAGTAGATTTCCCACTCGTCCTTCGAGTCATCGAGCGGCGCCACCACGGCCTTGGCCGCGCAGGTATTCAGCATGGAGCCGGTGTAGTAGGCGACGTTCGGCTTTTCATAGAAGCCGGCAACCGGCAGGAAGTAGTCCGCCTCGCGCGCCGTCGTGCTCATGCGCACATCGGTCACCACCACGAGTTCGAGTTTGGGCCACAGGACCTCGCGCAGCTTCTGGGAGGCTCGCACCCGACGCAACACGTTGCCGGCAATCTGGAAGAAGATCTTCGGCGTGTGCTCCTTCGGTGGCTCCAGCAGCTGCCAGCCCCTGGCGAGGGACTGCTCGACATACTCTGCAGGCGGGCGCGGCAGCGCTTCGTCCCAGTGACGCGTGCTCACCTCCGACACTCCGCCGTGAACGTTCCAGAACAGGGTCGCATTGGTCGCGAACCGGGCATCGACCCAGCCTTCCGAGAGGCCTTGCAGCGTGCGCCGCGAGACCGGTCGCCCCAGCACCTGATCGCGAATGAGCTCATACCACTGACGCCGATCGAGCTTCGACGCGACCTTGCGCGCGCGGCGCATGCCAAAGGCCGTACCGACTGCATCGGGGGCTGCATCGGCCATGGCCGTCCAGCCGGCGCCCTTGCGCCCGAGGTGTCCGGCGAGCACGAAGACGAGGATCTGCGCGCGCATCATGGCATCGCCATGGTGAAACTTGCCGAGCGCGAGCGTCTCGACGTTGCACGCAGCGCGTGCCTCGCCCAGCATGCGGGCAAGCTCGCGGATGACCGGCGCCGGCGTGCCGCACAGGACGCTCGCCGCCTCCGGCGTATAGGGCGCCACATGCGCCTTGAGCCGCTCGAAGGCCGGTTCCACGCTCACGGTGCCAGAGAGCGTCTCGACCTCGAAGCGCCCCTCGAGGGCGGGGCGAAGGTCCCCGAGCGCGAGGGTCTCGGTGGAGACCGCCTGCAGACGATTCCTCACCTCATCCCAGCAGTAGAGCTGCTCGTCCGAGCCTTTCTTCTTCAGATCGCTCTCGCGCAGGAAGCGCCCCGTGTCCCTGCGCACCAGCACCGGCAGGTCCGTCTGCTCGCGCAGCAGCGCCTCGTCGTGGCGCTTGCCCTCGATGAGCTCGCGGGCAATCGCCAGCGCCAGCGCCGCGTCCGTCCCGGGGCGCACCGGCACCCAGTAATCCGCATGCATCGCCGTGGCGTTGTAGTCCGGCGAGATCACGACGAAACGCGTGCCCCGGTAGCGAGCCTCCGTCAGGAAGTGAAAGTTCGGAATCTGCGTGTACGCCGGATTCCCGCTCCAGCAGAGCACGAGATCGGAGTGAAAATACTCATCGGCCGAGCGCGCCTGATAGATCGAGCCGTAGGTTACGGCCGCGCCCTGCATGTCATCCCCGATTTCCGCCGTGATATCGAGCAGCACGCAATCGGTGGCATCCGCGAGTTGCATCGCCGCACCGAAGGCAGTGACCGCGCAGGCATTGGTGCCGATGTCCATCACGAGGGAGTTCGAGCCCTCCCGGGCGAGCACCTCGACGACCTTGTCGGCGATCTCCCCGATCGCCTGCTCCCAGGACACTTCCTGCCACTGCCCCGTGCCGCGCTCACCCTGGCGCTTCAGCGGCTTCGTCAGCCGCGCCGGCCCCTGCATGAGTTCGCTGTACCCGCAGCCCTTCTGGCAGCCCCGGGGGTTCGCATCCGGAAGCCCACGGCGCTTCGTGGTGTAGGTGGCCGCCTGCTCCTCGCGGATGACCCGCCCGTCGCGCACGTACACCTCGAAGGCACAGTGCGCCTGGTAGGCACAGTTGTTGAAATGCGTGCTGCGCGCCGTGTAGTCCCACGTCCAGCGCCGCCGGTAACGACTGAGAAAATCCTCCCCCTCCGGTAGCGGCTCATCCCGCAGCGCCCCCTTGTAGGTCCCCGCTGCCCCCTGTCCCGCCCGCGGTCCACAGCCGGAAACCCCCGCCGCGCCGAGCGCACCCGCCCCGACCGCCACTCCCGAGAGCTGCAGGCCTCGCGGCGCGTAAGGGTGGCCGGCTCACCCGTCTCCGTTGCCTTGCCCATCCCCTCAGCCCCCCTGCGCTCAGCTCTTCACCCAGCGGATGGTCGATGGATCCCGATCGAAGCCCCCGAACATGTCGCTCCAGTCGATCGACACGAGCGTCTCGATGAGCTCGGAGCTCTCCCCCGCCCTGGTCTTCTTCATCTCGGCAGCGAGCGTGGCGAGGGCGTCCAGCCCCGCCTGCCCGAACAGCGAACGCAGGTAGTCCTCCGGAATGCGACTGCGCCGCGGGTCGAACTCGCCCCGCTCGTTGAGCGCCGCAGGCGCCAGCGGCGGAATGTAGAACACATTCGGCCCCGTCCCGTACTCCGGGTGCAGCGGCACCGCCACCTTCCAGCGCTCCACCAGCCGGTACACCGCCGAGCCCTCGTCATCCCGGAACCCGAAGAAACGCACCCGTCCAGGACACTGCCGTGCACACGCCGTCGCCACCCCCTTCTCGACCCGCGGCAGGCACAGAATGCACTTGTTCGCCACCCCCCGCTCCGCATTGAAATAGATCTTCTTGTACGGACACGCCTCCATGCAGAACCGATACCCCTTGCAGCGGTCCTCGTCCACCAGAACGATCCCGTCCTCCTGGCGCTTGAAAATCGCCCGACGCGGACAGGCCTCCAGACACGCCGGGTGCGTGCAGTGATTGCAGATGCGTGGCAGGTAAAAATAAAACGAGTTCGGATACTCCCCGCCACCCTGGTCCTCGTCCCAGTTCGGACCCCACTGCGGCGCCTCCCCCTGCACCCGTAGCTGCACGTCCCGACCCCGCCCGCCGAAAAATACCTCCCGGTGATTGAACTCCCACGCCTCGCCAAATTCCCCACGCCTCGGAATCCGCCCCGCACGCGCCTGCCCCTGAGCGTCAAATCCCCCCCCAAGCCCCTCCCAGTCCCGCGGCGTCCCGCGACCCGGCATCGTGTTCACCGTGTTCCACCACATGTGCTCACGGCCCTCATCCCCAGTCCACAGCTGCTTGCACGCCAGCGAACACGTGTGACACCCCACACACTTGTTCAGATCCATCACCATCGCAAGCTGGCGCTGCAACATCGGGTCAGCTCCTCACCGGGTCCAGCAGCGCGTTCAGCGTGCCACGGGAAAGAAATTCCGCGATCATCGTATGTGCCCCCGGCTCCGGAGGCATCGCTAAAATTGACTACATCGCGGCGGCAGGGACCTCCGGCTTCCGCGAATCCGCTCAGGTCCGCTTCGTCAGCACGGGTACGGCGGTCAGCACTCGTCGGATCAGTTCGGTCTGCTTGCTCACCCCCGTTTTGTCGAAGATCGAGCGCAGGTGGGCGCGCACCGTATGCATGGACATGCCAAGGTTCGTGGCGATCTCCTCCACTGTATCGCCGTCGGCGAGGCAGCTGACCACGATCGCCTCCGTCCGGGTCAACCCGAATACCTGCGCGATCAGTTCCGCAGGCACGGTGCTCCTGTCGCCAACTCTGGTGATCAGAACCATCAGCGCCGGTGCGCCCCTGCCCCCGACGAGCGCAGGCAGCACACGTACGAGAAGGCTGAGCGGCGCGGTTCCGCCGCATTGCTCCACGCGCAGCACCGACACCATGCCGGGCGCGAGAGGGTCCTGCGGTCTCGCCGCCGCCTCGATGATGCGGCTCAGCTTCTCCCGGATCTCCCGGTCTTCGAGATGCAGCGTGCCGTCACGCAGTTTCAGCGTCCCGCTGGAGAAGAGCTCCCACGCGGCCTGGTTGGCGTGCATCACTTCGCCGCGAGCGCCGAGCAGGATCACGCCACCCGTCACCTGCTCGGTCAGACTCGAGCAGGTCGCCTGCAGCGATTCGAAGCGCTGCATGGCCGAGAACACCTTGAGCGCGCGCTGCAGGTGCGGGGCCAGCCGCCGGCACAGGGCCTTGTCCTCGATGTCGAAAGCACGTCGTTCGTGTTCGCGTGCGACGCGCAGTCGGAGTTCAAGGCCATCCTCGAGCCTCAGGTCCATGCCCAGAGCATGGGCGATATTCATCGGCTTCAGGTGTCGAAGGTAGTACTCGTTGCTCTTGAGTTGTTCACGGGATAGCAGATCGTCGAGCGCCATCGGAACGCTCAGCGGCAATCCGACGAAGGGATCGAGAGCGATGTAACGGAGAAAGAATCCGGCCTCGTTCAGGTCACCCCACTCCGTATCCGGCGTCCTGATCAGCATCGTGGTGCCGCCGGGGTCCTGAATCCGCGAGATGAACAGGCCCAGATGCGGAGCGTCCAGCCGCTGGCCCAGACGGGCGGCGAAGGAGGCCCAGGGCACCGCCTCAAAGGGACCCTCGTAGATGGATTCCAGCAGCGCTTCGAAGTCCTGCGTCATGGGCGGAAATCAGGCGATGGCGCATCATCGTTCCGGCCCGCTCTACGGGCAAGCCACCAGACCGTTCTGCGCCGAGAGCGCCGCAGTGGTCGTCGCCGACATCAACGCGCGCGGCGTCGATGAGACGGTGCGCACGCCCGCTTATCGCGAGATCGGCCGCATGACGCCCGCCGGCGCGCCCGCACCCCGCGTGAACGCCCAGTCGAGCAGCCGGCTCACGAGCCCGCCGCCAAGGCTCGCTCCCGTGACATCCTCGAGCCGGTAGGGCCTCCCCTCGAGGATGGCGTCCGCTGCACGCAGTCCGCTGCGCACGGCGGGGCCAATGCCCTCGCAGAGATCACGCGTGGCGAGCCCGGCCGCATCGCCCGCGAGAAAGGCCCCGTCGAGCTGCACGACCTGCAGCGGCCCTCGCAGGTAGTAGCTGTAGCCGGCGGGTTCGTAATCGGCGCCTGGCGCCAGATGCCGCTCGAGCCGTGCCGCGAAGCGCGCCCAGTGGACCTTGATGTCCTCACCCTGGGTCTTGAGGCGGGTCGCCATGCCGCCCACGCCGACATTCAGCCAGCCCTGCGCCTTCGGCACATACCAGGCATAGCCCGGCAGTCCTCCCTCGAAGAACCAGAGATGACAATTCGGATCGCGCCATTCGTAGGGCAGCTCGTGCTCGAACGTGACGGTCTGCAGCTCGCGCACCCGCGGGTTCACCTCCCGGAAGAGGTTGCGATAGACAGGACAGCTCGTGCCGCCGGCGCCGATGAGATAACGGCAGCGAAACGCATCGTCCACCACGTAGCCGTCGCCCTCGCGTACGACGTGGCGCACGTTGTGGCGCACCACCCGTGCTCCGGAACGTTCGAGCAGCCAGGCATCGAACTCGCAGCGACGGATCGAGTGCTGCACGCAGGGCACGCGGAGACCGAGCCCCCTGAAATGAAAGTGCAGTCGCTGGAAGGTGAGGAAGCGGTGCGGATAGCGGGCGATGTCGATCTCGAGATCCCGCACCACCTCAGGCGTGATCCAGCCCGCACAGATCTTCAGGCGCGGGAAGGCCTCGCGATCGAGCACCAGGACGTCGCGCCCCGCGCGCGCCAGCCGCCACGCGGCGCTCGAGCCTGCGGGTCCGCCTCCAACGATCAGGATCTCGCAGGACTGCATGACAACTCAGCCCGAAGGTTCGTAGAGGTGCGCCCGCGTCCAGGGGATATCGTTGTTGTCCTGCGGTGCGAACACCACCTGGAACAGCTGCAGACCGCCGGTCGTGAAACTCGCGATCGAGCCGGCGAGATACAGCCGCCACATGCGGACGAACTTCTCGTCAAACATGGTACGCACGCGCCCGACGTTTGCCTCGAAGAGCGCCTGCCAGTGCGCAAGTGTGCGCGCGTAATGCAGGCGCAGATTCTCGACATCGAGCACCGAGAGTTCCTGGGGCTCGAAGATCTCGCTCATCTCAGCGAGCGACGGCGGGTAGGCCCCCGGAAAGATGCGCTTCTCGATCCACGGATGGAGCCGTCCGGGGCGGTTGCGCCCGATGGAGTGGATGAGACCGCGCCCGTGGCTCGGCAGGCACTCCGCCGCCACACGACCGAGACCGGCGTAGTGTTCCGTGCCGACGTGCTCCAGCATCCCGACCGAGACGAAGGCATCGTAGCGCCCGCGGATGTTGCGATAGTCGTCCTCGATGTACTCCACCTGCGAGGCGAGCCCCTCGCGCCGTGCGCGCTCGCGTGCAAAGACGATCTGTTCGTGCGAAATATTGAAGGCGCGCACCTTGACGCCATAGTGGCGCGCCATGTGCAGCGCGAGCGCTCCCCAGCCGCAGCCCGCCTCGACCACCGTTTCGCCCGGCCGCAGCCAGAGCTTCCGGCAGACGTGGTGCATCTTCGCGAACTGCGCCTCGTCGAGCGTCGCTTCGGGAGTCGGATAATAGGCACAGGTGTACGCCATGGTCTCACCCAGCCACAGGGCGTAGAAGTCATTGCCGATGTCGTAGTGCGCGTGGATGTTTTCGCGCGAGCCCGCGAGCGTATTGCGCCTGGGCCGGTGCAGCGACCCGGCGAGCCTGCGCAGCCCCGAGCCCTGCTCGCCTGCATGCCTCACGCTGCGGAAGACGGCCTCGATGACCTGGACGAGATCACCCTCGATCTCGATGCGTCCTTCGCTCCAGGCATCACCGAAGCGCACCTGTGGATCGGAAATCAGCCCGTAGAGCGTGCCACGATCCGCGATGCGCAGGCGCCCGACGATCTCCGTGCCGGGCGGCGCGGCGTCCACCCGCTCGCCATTCCAGAGCACGAACTCGATCGGAGGATGGCCGAGATGTGCGAGCAGGCGCCGCAGGAGCTTCGCTTCCAGGCTGCGGGGCGGCCCCAGTGCAGCCGGACCCCCGGGCCGGGATCGTGTCGTCCCACCGTCCCCCGCGTCTCGCGCGCTCTGGTCCACCGCGTTCATCTGCCCAGACTCTCCTTGCGCAGACAGTCCATGCGCATCACGGCCGCCCGCTCAATGCTCCTGCGAGCGTGATCAGCGACCGGGCCCCGGCACGATGCACGCGCTCAGCGCAGGCGTGCCAGGAAGCCCTCCACCGCATCGTTGAAAGCATCGTTGTCGTCGCCAGCAACCATGTGACCGGCGCCCGCCACGTCGACGAATTCGACGTGAGGGATCAACCGGCGCAGATCCTCCACGCCGTCCTCACTCACCACGTCGCTCAGTTTCCCGCGCACGAGCATCGCCGGCACCCGCACACGGCTGGCGGCCTGTGTGAGACGCTGCAGGAATTCCGTCGGCGGTTCCCTGCGGCCCGTGTTTTCGGCGATCTTCGGATCCCAGTGCCAGTAGAGCCGTCCATCGGTGCGCAGGCGCACGTTCCGGCGCAGACCTTCGATATTCGAGGGTCGTGGCCGGTGCGAGATGTATCGCGAGACGGCATCGGCAACCTCCTCGAGATCTGCGAAACCATGCGGATTGGCACGCATGAACTCGCCGATGCGCTGCGCACCCTCGCGTTCCATCTTCGGCACGAGGTCCACGAGCACGAGCGCGCGCGCAGACAGCTGGCCCTCGCCTGCGGCGAGGAGGCTCGTGGCACCTCCGAGCGAGGCGCCGACCAGCGCGGGTGGAGAGGGCAATGTCGCCACCACCGAACACAGATCGCCAACGAAAGCATCCATGGAATAGTCGCCCCCTGGCGACCAGTCGCTTTCACCGTGCCCGCGCAGGTCGAGCGAAATCACGTAAAAGCCCGCGTCCACGAGATCGCGTGCGGCCCTTCCCCAGGAGTGCCGGGTCTGGCCGCCGCCGTGCATGAGAATGACCGGAACCGAGGCGGGGTCGCCGCCGACGTCAGCGGCGAGCGTGAGGCCGCCACTGCCCTGAAAGCGTACCGTCTTCATTATTGTCGCATGATGCCGCAGCGCAGCTCGATTGACCATGGGCGCGACAGGGCGCCACCGGCTGCGAACAGCGACACGTCGCATGCCGCCGTGCAGATCGCATAATGTTGGAGGGGTGGTCTCCGTCAGTGCACATTCGCAAGGACAACCGGGATGAGTTCGAGAGCCTTACCCCCATGCCGGCCCGCTCGGTGCCGGCGGGCCGTACCCGCCACCGCGCTGGTCGCGTTGCTTTTCTGCGCAGGCCCGGCCGCCGGTGCGAGGGGTGTCGAGGCTTCGGGCCGCGCGCTGGAGCCGGTGCAGGCCGCGCTGCGCGTCAAGGATTGGAATCGCGCGCTCGCCGGTGCGCAGGCCGCTGCGGACGCGGGCTCCGGCGACGCCCGCTATCTGCTGGGATGCTTTCATCTTCTGGGGATTGCGGTGCCACCAGATACGGCGCGGGCACAGCAGTGGTTCGAGGCCGCAGCGGCCGTGGGCCACGCACGTGCTGCCTTCAACCTGGCAGCGCTCGCCGCAACGACCAGCCCGCGCGATCTCACGAGTGCGCGCCACTGGCTGGAACAGGCGGCACGCAACGGGCACGAGGGAGCGGCCGATCTGCTGCGTGAAGGGCGCCTGCCGCTCGAGTTCCGGCCGGATCTGCAGTTCCCCGACGCCGACCTGAGACGCGAAGCGCTCTGGCTGGCAGCAGCCCGCGGCGACATGGCGATACTGCAAGCCCTCGCCGATCGCAGCACAATCGGAGCCGCAGATGCCTTCGGCCGTGGCGCCCTTGCACGCGCAGCGGAAGCCGGGCACGCGGCAGCCGTCGCACGGCTCCTCGAGGTCGGCGCCGATCCCAACGCGCCCGATGCAGGAGGTGTCACGCCGCTGATGCTCGCCGCACGCGGGAGCCATGTGGACGCGGTCGTCGCGCTCATCGCCTCCGGCGCACACGTCGATGCTCGCGACGCCTCAGGAAATTCGGCGCTGTTCTTCGCGGCGCGGGCGCATTCGACCAACGTCGCCTCCGCACTGCTCGCGCGCAGCGCGGATCTGGTGGCGCTGCGCAACGCCGCCGGCGAAACCGCCGCCGACTGGGCCGCCCGCTTCGACGCGCCCGAGGTGCTCGAGCTGCTGCGCGCGCGTGGCGGCCCGACGACGCTACGCGCGCTGACGACGCGCGCGGCGCCGCGCGGACTCGGACGCCCGGCACCGGGAACGGCCGATCTCTATGCGCGCTGGCCCGACGTGCTGATCGCCGCCTCCCGCCCCGCCGAAGCGGCGCTGGCGGCTCTGCTCGAGCGTGGATCAGACCCCGAGGCTCGCGGCCCCGAGGGCCAGACGCCCCTCCTCGTCGCGGTCGAGAACGGCCGCGCAGAGAATGTGGAACTCCTCCTGCAGCACGGTGCCGCGATCGACGCAGCCGATCGCCACGGCCGCACGGCGCTCTTTGCCGCGACCGCCCGGGGCAATCCGGCGCTCGTGCAGCGCTTGCTAGCCGCCCGCGCGCAACCGGATCTGCGCACGGACGCAGGCGAAACGCCTCTGCTGCGCGCCGTTGCTGACCGGCGCCTGCCGATCGTCGCCGCGCTGCTTGAGGGGGGCGCGGATCCGGCAACGACGAATACAGATGGCGTGTCTGCGCTCACCCTCGCCGCGCGTGCCAGTCACCCAGGCCTCCTGGGGCTGCTGCTCAGCCGCGGATCTGTCGACGCGCATGATGTGGAGGGACGCACTCCGCTCTGGCACGCCGCGCAGACAGGAGGCAGTGAGGCGGTCGGCCTGCTGCTCGGCCGCGGAGCCGACGCGAACGCTGGCGAGCGCAATGGCGTGACACCGCTCATGGTCGCCGCGCGCAGCGGGCATCTCGAGCCGGCCCGCAGGCTGCTCGCCGCGGGCGCCAGGCCGCTGGCGACGGCCCGCAGCGGCGACAATGCGATCATGATCGCCGCCTCGCTCTGCCACACGGAGATCGTGCAGCTGCTCGCGAAGCCCGGCACCGGTCTGAACGCGCACGACCAGGCAGGCGACACGGCGCTCACACTCGCGGCACGTGCGGGATGCGGTGACGCAGTCCGCGTGCTGCTTGCAGCAGGCGCCGACCGGAAGCTGCGTAACCGCGATCGCGCGACAGCCTCGGACATTGCCCGCGCCCGGGGCGACGCGGCACTCGTTGCACTGCTCGAGTGAGTGAGCGCCGACCCCTCAGTCAACCGTCGTGCGCAGGAATTCGCGGATGCCGTCGCGACCGTCGTGCCACAGGCTCATGAGGGGCTCGAACCGGTCGGCCGGAAGCTCGACGCTGAGCGCCTCCGTAGCCGTCAGGTAGTAGAGCGCCTCGGGATCGATCGAATACATCACCGGATGCGCGCCAGGCGCCGGAGGCGGCCAGGGCAGCCCCCCGAGCCCCGCCTGGCGCAGCGAGCGCCCGACGCCCTGCAGTCGCATCCGCCGATCATCACCGAGTATCACCAGTTCCCGGGCGAGGGTCTCGAGCGACTCGCCGGAAGCTGCGCCTGTATGCCACAGATACCCGAAGAGATAGTAGGTCTCACGGCCTGCGGCATTGAGCTCGAGGGGAGCCAGACTCAGGTACTCGCGCACGTTCACGCCGAGCGACGGATGCTCGCGCACGAACACCAGCGGTGTCGTGACATAGGTGACACTGATCGCCGTCGTCTCGTCCAGATAATCCCGTACGAGCGGCGCAGCGCCGATGTCAGCCGCGAGCGGCATCAGGCACAGGAATGCGAACAGTCTGCGGACCATCTGCTCAGAACACCATACGGTAGCCCACGCTGAGATAATACCGGTCGACGGTCTCGGTGCCCGCCGCACGATCCGCGGTGCCGTGCTCGGCGCCGAGATCGAGCTCGAGCAGCGTACGTGCCCGCTGATACTCGAGTCGCAGCGACGGCATGTACACCCACTGCAACGCGCCGTCGCCCGCGAGCGTGCGCCGGTCGACGCGCAGACGCGGCCCGATGCGCCATGCACCGCGCAGCGGCCAGCGGCTGATAAGACCGAGGGATTCGAGATCCGTGACCCCGTCGGACTGGTAGCGCAGCGCCAGCACGTGCACGTCGCTCGCACGAAGCAGACTGCTGCCGAAGAGCTGCACGGAGAACGAATCGGCACGCGGCTGTGCCGGCACGGCCTCCACGCCGCCGGAAGCGGGCGTGCTTCCGAGCTCGGAGCTGCTTACATCGAGCGTCAGCCGGAACCGGTCGCCGAGCGGTCGATACGCCGAAAGGCTGTAGTTGCGGGAATCGGCCGTGCGATCCCTGGCCAGCCGCTCGAGCTCGTCAGCGAAGAACAAGCCGAAGAGGTCCTGAAAATCGCGGACTGGCTGGCCGATCGCGGCGTTACGCAGCGCGAGCAGCGGGCTCTTGCGCTGATCGACATTGACATTGAAGACCCAGCGTCCCGGCAGCTCCTGCGAATAGAGCAACATGGCTCCGTTGATATCCCGAAATGCCAGGTCGTAGTCGACGATCCCGACCAGCGTGCGCCCCGGCCGGAAATACCGCAGCTCCGCACCGATGGCACGCCGGTCGGTGACGCTCTCGATCTGTTGCTCGAGTGCATACGCGGTGAAGTCCCAGGCGTCGCGGAAGGGGCCCATGTCGGCCGAAACGCCGAGGAACCGCCGCTGCCCGTCGAATCCATCGAGTGTCGAATCCACGGGGGAGCCGCCCGAGAAATTGAGGCGCAGGCGCGGCAGCACCTGATAGCCGAGCCACACGCCGTCGAAGCTGCCGAGCACGCCGCCTGAGTTCCGCGACTGCCGCCCGCCGCGCAGCTGCCAGCCTCGCTCGCGATCTCCGAGCTCGGCGTAGGCCGCGCTCACACGCAGCTGATCGCCGGGGCCATCGCCCAGCAGATCCTTCGCGAAGCCCAGGCTGAGGCGGGTGGTGAAGTCGAAGCGTTCGCCGCGGCGGCGTGCCACCAGCTCGCCGTCGCTCAGCACCGCGTTCTGGGCCGTCAGGCCACTGCTGGCGAACGAGTTTTCGACGTTGCTCTCATCACGCCGGTAGAGCTGCGAAAACGCGCCAACGAACGTCCAGGTGCGGTCCGCGTCGACACCGCCGCCCGCACCGCGATCGCGCGACGACCGATACGCACTGCGCAGCGTACGCAGGCGATCGCGCACGCGTGCCGCAGCACGTCCCTGCGGATAGCGCGTGAGATATTCCTCGTACTCGGCTTTGGCGTGCGCGAGCTGCCCCAGGCGCTCGCGCGCCAGGCCGAGGAGTTCCTGGGCGTCGACCCGTTCGGGAAACTCCGGCTGCTCGACGAGGCGCGTGAGCAGGGGGACGCTCGCCCGGTAGTCCCGGCCGCGGAACTTCCTGCGGGCGTCGGCGAGCATCACCACCCGCTCGGGCGCGGTCAGGAGCGGCCCGGAGGCCGCCGCGCGTGCGGCCGGCGCGACCGTCGCTCCCACCGGGCCTTCCCCAGTGTCGACGTCGGTGTCATCCTGATCACCGATGGCGAGCCAGGCGCGCGGGTAGGGGCCGCGCAGCGTCTTCAGCAGCCTCTTTGCCTCGCTTTCCGTTGCAATCGGCCCGATGCGCAGCCGGTACCAGGTTTCGCCGCGCAGCGTCGCCTGCGACACATAGGGTCGCATCTTCGTGCGCGCCTCAGCCGCGGCGATCGCCTGCGCATCGAATGGTCCACGCTGCGACTCGAGGTTGATCGAGTACTGAGCAGTGACCCCGGGTCCCTCGCTCAGAAAGACCCGACCACGGCGCGTGGCGGAGCGCAGGAGGCGAATGCGCAGTCCCCGCCGGCCCTCGGGTGCCAGCACGAAGCGCTCCCTGCGTACCCAGCTCACGGTAAGCGCGATCTCGCGGCCGGCAACCGGGGTCACCTCCATGCCGCGCAGATACTCCGGCCAGGCAGTCGCGCCGGGCACGCTGCCCGTCACAAACGTGTCGAACGACGAGCCACAGTCCGACTCGCCGAGCAGACGGATGCGCAGAACCTCGCCTTCGCCCGCCGGCTCATGACTGAGGTAACGCACCGAGCAGGAGAAGTTCACGGCCACATCCACGCTGCTGTCGTGCACGGCCACGTCCACTGCATCCACGAGGCGCTGCGGCATCTGCGCGGGAGCGGCGAACGCACCGAGCCAGCCGAGCGGCAGAAAATACAGGGGTCGCAGCAAGGTTCTCATGCCTGTGTCCCGGTCAGAAACCGGTGTCCCTGACCCGATGCTGCGGTCCGGCGCGACGCCTGGAGATCGTGGTCAGCGTCGAATCGGCATACTCGTGACACGCGCCGGAGCAGTTGCGCAGCTCCGCGACCGTGTACTTGACGTTGCCGTATTTGGTATGGGGATCCGGCTTGAAATCCGCGGCATGACACCCCGCACAGTTTGGCCGGTAGGCCGGGCTGCTCCAGGTCGCCTGATCCGTGTTAGTCGTGTGGCAGGCGGTGCAGATCAGCGCCCGCGCGTGATCACCGGGATATTCCGCCGAGGCATGCCGGAACGTGAGCGGTATCCAGGCAGGATAAGTATGGCAGGCGTTGCAGTCGCGCGACGTCGCCATGTGTCCACTCGGCTTGCCCGTGGCCGCCGAACCGTTGTGGCAGCCCAGGCACCCGCTCGTAATGCCCGAGTGATCGAAGCGCGCCGGCCGCCAGGCGAGTGTCGAATGGCAGGCGTCGCACGATGCCGTCGTCGGCACGTGCGTCACGGGTTTGCCGGTGGCCTGCACACCGTTGTGACAGGACGCGCAGCTGCCCGCTGCAATGCCCGCATGATCGAACTGCGCGGGTGTCCATGCGGTGGTGGTGTGGCAGTTGTCGCAGTTGTTGTCGCTCTGCACGTGACTCGCGCCCTTGCCCGTGGCCGTCGTGCCGTTGTGACAGCTCACGCAGCTGCCCGAGACCTGGGTGTGATCGACCCGCGTCGCCGGACGCCAGGCACTCGTCGCATGGCAGCTCTCGCAGCTGTTCGTCGTAGCGATGTGGCCGGACCCCTTGCCCGTCGCCGTCGTGCCGTTGTGACAGGCGAAACAGCTGCCCGTAACCCCGTCGTGGCTGAAGCCCGCCGGACGCCACGCCGTCGTCCTGTGGCAGCTGTCGCACGACGCGCTCGTCGGCAGATGCGTCGCGGGCTTTCCAGTCGCCTGCACCCCGTTGTGGCAGGTGCCGCAACTCCCCGCCGCGACACCACCGTGGTCGAAACGGGCCGGAGTCCAGGCGAGAGTGGAGTGGCAGGTGGCGCAGTCGGCAGTGGTCGCCACGTGACTCGCGCCCTTGCCCGTCGCCGTCGTGCCATTGTGACAGGCGAAACAGCCGCCCGTAACCCCGTCGTGGCTGAAGCCCGCCGGACGCCACGCCGTCGTCCTGTGGCAGCTATCGCAGGGGGCGCTCGTCGCAATGTGCGTCTGAGGCTTGCCGCTCGCGCGCACTCCATCGTGACAGGAGACACAGCTGCCGCGAACCTGCGAGTGATCAAAGCGGCTGGCCGGAATCCAGCCAGCAGTGGTGTGGCAGTCGGCACAGCGATTGCTGCTGCGGACGTGGGAGGCGGGCCTGGCACCGGCGCCTACACGCGACCCGCGTTCATGGCATTCCGCGCAGTCCCGCGGCGTGCCCCTGAACACTGCATCCACGTGGCAGGTCTCGCAGCGCGCCTCGCGGTGCCGGCCCGTGAGTTCGAAGCCTGTGGTCAGGTGGTCGAAGGACGAGCGTGGTGCCGGGGGCGGTGCGGCCGCCGCGAGCCCGCTCAGAAGCAGCAGTGCGATGCCGAATGCAGAACGCATTCGCGTCGGGGTAGTGCACACGTGGTGGGCAGAGACTGTAGCGATGTTCATACACGACCCCTACTGGAGACGCGCTCCCCTGAAGCTTGTCGTGCCATGACACCGCTGGCACTGGCGGCCAAACTGTCCGAGATGCTTGTCTTCGCGCACATGACAGGCCGCGCAGTCGCGCGCGAGCTTCACTTCACTTGCGGGTCGGCGATGACAGTCCGCGCACGCGCTGCGGGCGTGCGCGCCTGTGAGCGCGAAGCCCGTCTCCTTGCCGTGGTCGAAGTCCCAGATCGCCCACCCGTTGGGCGAGTGACACGTCCCGCACGCGCGGCCGAGCCCGCCCTTGTGGACATCGGCGCGCTGGTGGCACCCGACACAATCCCGCGGCACGCCCTTGAACTCCGGCTTGCGGTGGCACTCCACGCATGGCACAGCGACGTGCAGCCCGACCAGCGGAAAGTCCGCGAGATCGTGGTCAAAGACCAGTGCAGTCCGCCAGGCCTCAACCCCATGGCATTGCTGGCAGTCGCGCCCAAGTTTCCCGGCGTGTACGTCACTGGCGCGATGGCAGGACGCGCAATCATCGGACAGCTTCGGGTTCCCAAGGGGCGCGGCATGGCAGGCATGGCAATCGATGCGTCCGTGCGCCCCTGCGAGTGCGAATCTCGTCTCCTTGAGATGATCGAACCTCGCCGGCTTCCATGCGTTCTCGGTATGGCAACGATCGCACCTGCGCTCGAAGCGCCCCTCGTGCGGGTCATCGCCGGCGTGGCAGCCGTGACAATCCTTGGGCAGATCGTCTTCCATGCGCCCGCTGCGATGACAGCCCGTGCACTCGAGGTCACGATGGCCACCAAGCAGCGCGAAGCCCGTTTCCTCGGCATGATCGAATTTCGAGTCGTCCCAGGCCACAGTCGTATGGCAGTTCGCGCACCCTGCCCCGCGGGTCCCGCCGTGCACATCGTCGGGTGCGTGACACGAAGCGCACCGCACGGGCGTCGATCCATAGCGGTGCCCGGAATGACAGGCTCCGCAGCCCACCTCCCGGTGTGCCCCGGTCAATGCGAAATGTGTCCGTCCATGGTCAAAGCGAAAATCGCTCCAGCGTGCGCCCGCATGGCAGCTGCCGCAGTCCTGACCGAGACTGCCCGCATGCGCGTCATCCTTGCGATGACAGGCGAAGCAGTTTCCCGGAGCCTCGCGGTACGCCTTGCCACTTGCGTGGCACGCGGTGCAGGCGACGGCCTGGTGCCGACTGTCGAGGGCGAAATCCGTTGCAGCGTGGTCGAAGCGGTCGGGTGCGAACTTCACAATGTCCGCGTCGCGACCCTGGTGCTCCGAGTGGCAGGCGGTACATTTGACCTGCCCGGACCGCGTCACGCGGCCGTGCAGACCACGGCGCCCGAGGATGTCGGCGTCCACTTTTTCGTGACACCCGCGACAGAGGCTCGACTGGCGGGCGCGGTCCGCACGATCATGGCACCGGGAGCACTGCGTCTCGATATCGGCATGCCCGCTGATGACCTTGCCAGGCATCAGCAGCGTCTCGATGCTTGCGGCGCGCACTCCACCCGGCAGCAGGACAGCGACGGCAACCGCGATGCAGAGCCATAGCCTTCCCACAGTCCACATGCAGTGCTCGCGAGGCCGCTCAGTACACGTGAACGGCGACGACGTGCACGACGCCGGCGACCAGCATGATGAAGAAGAGCGGTAGGTGCAGCACGTGCCAGAGCGAAAACAGCCGCTCGAAGCCCTGCAGCTCAGCGATGCGCTGCGCCGCGGCCAGCCGCGTATCGACATAGGCATAGGTCGTGCGCTTCAGCGGCACGCGCTGCGCGGCCGCCGTGCCCGAAGATCGTGCAGCAGTGCCGAGGGCCACATGGACGTAGCGACGCAGGCGGCGGCGGGCGCGGAACACGCGCCAGGCGGCACGCGCCGGTGCAATCAGGGCCGAGCGGACATCGGACCGCACCGCGAGGACCTGCCGTTCCTCGATCTGCAGGCGTGCCATGAGCTCCGGCAGAAACGCGACAGTCGGGGTGACAAGCCGCAGTCGCTCGGCGTGCTCGTTGAGCTCCACGAGCGTCGCCTTGCGCCCATAGAGCCCGTGATGGATGCGCGCGTAGAAATAGCGGCCGAAGAGCCCGCTGCCCGCCACTACAAGCATGCACGCCAGGGCGACGTTGCTGTTCGTCGCGCCCAGGCTGAAGTTCGCGTGGTAGAGCACGCAGATCGGTCCGACGATGCCGAAGATCATGTGCGCCTGAAACCAGCGCCTGGTCGTGCCGATGAATCCGAGCCACGGAAGACGCTTGCGCGCCGGGTACAGCAGCAGGAGCAGCATGAGGCTGCCGCCGATGATGCCGAGCGCGTACCCGGCACCACTCTCCGGCGTGAGGTAGCGCTCTGTCGGACTGTCATAGCCGAAGCCCAGCGCGACAAGCACGGCGAGTGCGAATAGCCACGTCGATGCGGCGCGCCGCCGGCGCGCTGGCCGCCTGCCCGGCGTCGCTGCCGGGACGAGACCAGGCTCGGAACGCGCAGGAGGTGCGCCCAGACGAGCGGCCGGCACGCTCATGTCGTCCTGCTGGCAAGGTGCAGTGTGATCGGGGCCCGGGCCGCCGTCTCAAGCCGTACGCCCGGACCCGAGAGGTCGCCCGGTTGCGTCTCCGCACGGCCCGAACGCGAGAGGCGAGCCTCGACCACGACCGTACGGAAATCGGAGAGTTTCCGCGATGGCAGCATGGCCATGGAGTCGTCGAGGCGAAAGGCCACCGGCCAGCGCGCGGGCGTCGTCCGCCACACGGCAAGCGGCGGACCGGGGGAGTCGGCGGATTTCGCAAACACAAAGAGCACCGCGCCACGCCCGACACCGGTGAGAAGGACGGGGTCGATTTCCACAACACCATCGATCACCACCGGCGTGCTTGCGGTCACCGGAGTCGCACCCGCACGCTCACCACCGGCGCCCGCTGCGGCCAGCCCACGCGCCTCCGCGATATTGCGTTCGATGACCGGTGCATCCGCGGAGTCGTCAGGCACCAGCCTCCGCAGGCTGCCCCAGAGCTCGAGCGCCCTGGCGTAGCGATGCTCCTCCATGGCGAGACTCGCCGCGAGCCACAGTGCCTTCGGATGTGCCGGATCGAGTCGCAGCGCCTGTTCGATCGCCCGGCTCGGCGCGCCCGCGAGCCTGCCGCCGGCCCTCGACGCGAGAGCGTCAGCGTAATCTGCCCAGCCATCCGCAGTCATGCCACCGCGGGCGATCACGTCCTCGAAGGCAGCAACCGCAGCGGGAAAATCGCGCTTGCGGCGCAGCGCCTCGGCGGCGGCAAGCGTGGCATCCGCAGCCGCGGGCGTTGCAATCTGCGATCCGGGCGAAAGGACTCGCTGCGAACGCGCAGCCTCGGGCTCTGGTCCACGGCCGAGATGCTCATAGGTCTGCGCAAGCAGAATCCATTCCTCCGAGGTGCCGCCCTGCTGCGAGAGACGTGCAGCGAGATTTTCCGCAGCAACATCGAGCGGACTCACGGGACCCGTCGCCGGCCGGGCGGCAGGTCGCGCGACAATCAGCTCAGGTCGACCCCAGGTCAGATAGAGGCCGACTGCAACGCCGACCAGCAACAGGCACACGCCCAGGACGGCGATGCGGGCGCGCCAGCTCACGCCGGATGCCCGGGGAAGCAGCTTCGCGGGCAGCAGCACCACGGTCGCGCCGAGCATCAGACCGGCAAGGAGCCAGAAGAAATCCTGGGTATTCATGAGCCCGACATTCGTGTGGTTATTGAAGAACGTGCAGCGAGCCTGACGAGTACAGTGTCTCTACTCCACTGGCCGATGCAAGCCGTCTCGATACTGCGACAGATGCGGCTGCCGCCACTCCGGGCCACAATTCGCATGACATCCGTGAAGCGCTTCACGGACGCCCCGGCCGCGGGCGGTCGCGTGTAGCAGGCAGACATCGGACACAGATCCTCCGTCACAGTGTATGCATCCGTCCTTCGATAACGTGTGAGCCATGTCTGACCTCCTCTGGCTCGTATATGCCGTGCCCTTCCTGTTGATCGTGACAGCCTTCATACGCCGTCGCGCGCGGCTCGAGCGCAAGAGTGCGCATGCGCTCTCCGACGCCCGCGCGAGCGGCCTGACGGAACCGGCCTCACTCCACCCCGCGGTCGACCCCACGCTTTGCATCGGTTGCGGCGCGTGCGTCAAGGCCTGTCCGGAGCAGCCCGAGCATCATGTGCTTGGACTCATCGAAGGACGTGCCGCGCTGGTCAGCCCGACCGACTGCATCGGCCACGGCGCCTGCAGGACGGCCTGTCCGGTCGATGCAATCACGCTCGTGTTCGGCAGCGCACGGCGCGGCGTGGACATCCCCGTGGTCTCGCCGCAATTCGAAGCACCGTCCCCGGCGTATTCATCGCGGGCGAGCTCGGAGGCATGGGGCTCATCCGCAATGCCATCGTGCAGGGTTGTGAGGCGGTCGACGCCATTCATGCACGGCGTCGCCGCAGCAACGGACTCCTCGACCTGGTGATCGTGGGGGCCGGTCCCGCGGGCTTTGCCGCCTCCCTCACCGCGAAGCAACGCGAAATGCGCTTCGTCACCCTCGAGCAGGACTCACTTGGTGGCTGTGTGTTCCAGTACCCCCGCGCCAAGATCGTGATGACACAGCCTATACAGCTGCCGTTGGCCGGTACGATGCACATGCGCGCCACGCGCAAGGAGGACCTGCTCGACTTCTGGCGCGACGTCGAGCGTCGCGTGCCCTTGCCGATGCGCTATGGAGAGCGGGTCGAGACGATCCTGCCACGACAGGGCTTCATCGCAGTCACAACCACGAAGGCCGAGTATCGCGCGAACGCCGTCCTGCTCGCGACCGGCCGGCGAGGTTCACCGCGACGCCTCGAGGTCCCGGGCGAGGACCTGCCGAAGGTGGTGTATCGGCTGATCGAACCCGAACAATATGCGGGACAGCAGATCCTAGTGGTCGGCGGCGGCGACAGTGCACTCGAAGCAGCGGCTGCGCTGGCGGAAGCAAAGACACCAAGCGTGGTGCTGTCCTACCGTGGCGAGACCTTCGCGCGCGCGAAGGCGCGTAACCGGGCGCGCATCGCCGAGGCTCAGCTCGGCGGACATCTGCGCGTGGCACTCAACTCGCGGGTCACATGCATCCGGGAGCGGGAGGTCGAGCTGGAAGTCGGCGGCTCCAGACTGGTGATTCCCAACGACGCCGTGATCGTGAACGCGGGCGGCGTGCTGCCAACCGGCTTTCTCCAGAGCATCGGAATCGCGGTGGAGACACGCTGGGGGACGGCCTGAGGGAGGGCGCGGCGCCGGTGCCTGCCAGTGCGGTCGAAGTCTATCGGTCGCGGCATCTCGCCGACTGCGACGAGCGCGCCTTCATGCTGATCGCCGTCGGCGTGCCGAGTGCAATCGGACGTGATGGCGGGCTCTATCAGGTATTCGTCGAGGAAGCGTCGGCCGCTGCGGCACACGGGCATCTCGAGCGCTACGAGCTCGAGTCCCGGCCCAGACCCCCCTTGCCGCCCGCGCCCCCCGCGCAGCCCCATGCCTGGCTTGGTGCGGCGATCTACGCAGCCGTGCTCTACGGAGCGGCGCTCGCGCTCGGGCAGGGGTTCGGTCCGCTCGATGCCTTCTGGCTGGGCGATCTGAGCGGCGCACGCGTCCAGTCCGGCGAATGGTGGCGCGTGTTCACGGCACTCACGCTGCATCTCGATATTGCGCACTTCATGGGCAATCTCGGGGCGGGCAGTCTCCTCGGCTGGCTCGCCGGCCGGCGCCTCGGCCCGGGCATTGCCTGGGCACTGATCCTGATCGCCGCAGCCGGCGCAAACCTGCTCGAAGCCTGCTTCGGCCCGGCAGAGCACCGGAGTGCCGGAGCCTCGACAGCGGTCTTCGCAGCCCTTGGCCTTCTGGCCGCGTACGAGTGGAGCGACCGCCGCACGCGACCCAGACCCGTGCGGCGTCCGGGTCGTCTGGCGCCGCTGATCGCCGGCGTGATCCTGCTCGGCTTCCTCGGTGCCGGCACGGGCGCCGCAGACGACACGACCGATCTCGTCGCGCACGCCGCGGGCTTCGCGCTCGGTGCACTCTGCGGGGCGCTGGCCGCCCGGCCCGGGATCCGTCGGGCGCTCAGACACGTCCCTCAGTGGCTCGCCGGCACCATCGCCCTTGGTGCGATCGTGGCGGCCTGGGCGCTGGCAATCCGCTGCTCGACGGTCAGCTGACGGGGATCAGCGTGCATAGCCCACGAGTTCCACATAACCCTGCCCTGCGGTCCGTGCACCCCGGTGGCTGCCCCTGACGGTGACGGCTCCCTCCCAGTAGCGCGGCGTGGTCTCCAGCTCCTGATCGGCGAGCTCCGGGGAAATCTCGAGCTCGAGCGCGAGCTCGGGCACGGCGAGCCGCCAGCGCGCCGGGTAGCGGCCACCGCGCGGACTCTCCCAGTGATCGGTCACTTCGATGAGCACATCTTCACCTCCCAGCGAGCGGCTGTGCCCTGCGCGATCGACCCATGTGCCCGCGCTGAACGCATCACGACGGCCATCACGCCGGCGCAGCGCATAGAACATGAGCGTGCTGCCATCGTCGAGCTGCAACGCGAACCAGTCCCAGCCCGCCTGTTCCGCGCCGAGCGCACCACTGCCCCACTCGCGGTCGAGCCAGACGAGTCCGTCGAGCTCGAATCGTTCGCTCGCCACGGCGCCCTCGCGACGCCGGACAAGGTGGCCGCGCGCCTCGAGACGCGGCATCGAGTAGTAGTAGCTTGCGGCACCCGTCGCAGTCGACTTGCGGCTGAATCCCCGATCCCCGTTGAGCACGGGGCGCTGTCGCGCCTGGAGATCGAGCGTCAGCTCATCGTCGGGACTGCGTGCGTGCAGCCGCCACCGGCCATCGGCCCGTGTCTCGAGTGACGCGTCGTCGACCCACACGCGCAGCGGCGACACTTGTGCACCCGCCAGTCCGAGTGCTCCGCGCGCGTAGGACTCGGCAAAGCGGAACTCACGCTGCCCGAGATCCGTGATGGCGAAGTGTGCCGAGTAGATCTCGCGCGTGCGCCACGCAGATCGTACTGCACCGCCCGGCTCCGGGAATTCCGGTGGAGCGAGCGCGAAGCGGAAGAAGGTGAGCTCGAATCCGAAGCGCTCGCCGCCCGGGGCCCGGAGATGACCCGTGAAGTACCACCATTCGTGGCGGAACTCATGGTGAGGGCCGTGATCGCGCGGGAAGACGAGCTCACGCGGCTCGAGCGCACGCGCAAAGCCCCTGCCGCCGGGGTCGGCGAGCAGCTGCCCGAGGCGCCCGGTGGCAGCCTGCGCGGGCCCGGGCGCCGGCGCGCTGGTGTCCGCCTGCCGTGCACAGCCTGTCAGCAGCAGCGCAAGCACGAGCCATGCCGTTCCCGCGCGCATCATTCCACCCGCATTTCCCGGGCGAGCAGGGCATGTGCAGCACGCCAGGCCGGATAGAGTCCGGCGGCGAGCGCAGCAGCGAGCGACACAGTCAGCGCCTCGCCGATCTGCCCGGCACGCAGATGGAAATCGATCTGCCAGCCGAAGGCGCGGCGGTTGATGACGTCGATGAGCACAACGGCGGTCAGCAATCCGGCCGGAAGCGCCGCGAGCAGTGCCGCGAGCCCCATGAAAACCGTCTGCAGCTCCACGAGCAGGCCCGTACCGGCCGGCGTCATGCCGAGTGCGCGCAGCATCGCGAGCTCGCGGGAACGCTCGAGCTCCCAGGCAAGCAATGCACTCAGGAGGCCGATCGCCGCCACGCCCGCCGCGAGCCAGTAGAGCACGCGGGTGATGACGAAGGTGCGTTCGAAGATCCTGAGTGACAGCGTGCGCAACTGGGCGTTCGACCGCATGAGCAGCGACTGGTGGCCCGCCACCGCGGCCCGCAGCCGCGGCAGGACGTCCTCAGCCGCGGCGTCTCCGTGCAGATAGAGGCCGAGCGAGGTCAGCGCCTCATCGTGCCAGAGCCGCCGATAGACCTCGCGGTCGACATAGGCTGCGCCGCGATCGTTGCCATACTCGCGCGAGATCGCCGCGACCTCGAAGCGGCGGGGTCCCTCCGCCGTCAGGAGTACGAGCCCGTCGCCCACCGAGAGCCCAAGCCGCCATGCAAGCGGCTCCGAGACGATCAGCGCTCCGCGGGCAAAGGCGGGCCACAGGCGCACCGGATCCCCGGCGACGAGCTGCACACCGGTTCGGGCTGCAGCCGTGAGCTGCCAGGCCTCGAGCGACACGGGGCCCGCACCCGGAGAGTCGACGCTCACGCGCCGGCTTGCGCTGTATGCGACGACCTCGGGCCGGTGCACGAGGAGATCGATCACCCCTGGCTCGAGGCGACGTTCCGGACGTGAGAAGCCCGGTCCGGGCGCCGAGACATACACATCCGCACGCAGGCTCGCTTCGAGCCATGTGCGCAGCGACTCACGGAAACTCCCGACCATCACGGCCACACCGATCATGGCGGCAATGGCCATGGCGAGTGCGGCAACGGCGACGCCGGTGCGGCTCAGGGACGCCGCGATGTCACCGCAGGCGAGACGCATCGTGAGACTCCAGGGCGCCGCGAGGCGTGCGACCGCGCGCGCCAGCGCCTCCAGACACGCGGGCGCCACAGCCGCGATGCCCAGCAGCAGCAGGAAGAGGGCCAGGAAGCCTGCGGGCAGGCTGCGCCCCGACGCGAGCACGACCAGGCCCGCAAGGAGCATGAGCACGCCGCCCGCGACCGCCAGCCACTTCGACAGTGCGCGCGCGCGAGTCTCGAGGCTCGTGCGGCGCAGGCCGAGCTGCGGAGCGCTCGCAGCGGCCTCGAAGGCAGGCAGCGCTGCCGCCAGTACTGCCGCGCCGAGCCCGGCGACCAGCGCCTTTGCGACCGTCGCGGCCGGAAGCACCGTTGCGTTGACGGTCACGACGAAGTACAGATCGTTGATGGTGCGCGAGACGAGCGCCACCAGCTCGTGCGCAAGCGTCTGGCCGAGCACGAGCCCGGCCGCGACGCCCACGAGACCCAGCGCTGCCGCCTCGGCGAGCACCATCCACACGATGGCCGTGCGTGTCACCCCGAGTGCCCGCAGGATGCCGATCGTCCGCCGCCGCTGCACGACCGCAAAACTCACCGCGCCGTAGATGAGAAATACGCCGACCAGCAGTGCCAGCAGGCTCATCGCCTGGAGATTCGTCGTGAAGGCGGCCGTCATCTCGCGGTTCTGGGCGTCGGACCCCTGCGTTTCGCGGAGCTCCGCACCGGGTGGCAGCTGCGCCCGCAGCCATTCCAGGGCCCGCGCGGCACGCTCAGCCGCGGGGACACGCAGGTCGATGCGCGAGAGCCGTCCGATGAGCCCCAGCCACTCCTGGGCCTGGGCGATATCCGTGAGAAGCAGCGTATCGATGCCACCCGGCCCGCCGTCGATCGTGTCGAGCAGCATCGCCCGGACAGCGTGCCCGCCCACTTCGAGCACGAAGTGCCGGCCCGCCTCGAGCCCGAGTCCCGAAGCCGTACGCGCACTCATCGTGACCGCGCCCGGTTCGAGCAGCCACCGCTGCAGACGCTCCACGTCACCCCGACGTGTCTGCGAAGTGCCGCTGCCCGAACGCCTCCTCAGGGCGGGCTCCGCGAAGGGATCGATACCGAGCAGCTGCAGTGTCTGCCCGCCCACGCGCACATAGCCCTCGACGACCGGCGCCATGGCCGGACGCTCCGCCACGGCAGCCGGCAGTTCGCGAGTGCGCAGCCTCACGTAGAGCGCCTCGTCGAGTCCAGCGGGGCCACCGACGATCTGGTGCGTTGCCGCGCCGTTCACCGCCTCCATCGACAGCGCAAAGGCCCGACCCGCACTCGCCGCTGCGACGTCCGTTGCCACGATCGTCGCAACGCCGAGCGCAAGGCCGGCGAGCGCGAGCGCGAGCTGCACGGGATGACGCAGCAGATACCGCAGACTCGCCGCCAGGAGAATCCCGGTC
The DNA here is from genome assembly GCA_016707425.1 of Gammaproteobacteria bacterium. Lineage (GTDB taxonomy): Bacteria > Pseudomonadota > Gammaproteobacteria > Steroidobacterales > Steroidobacteraceae > JADJHU01. Next base: position 17,241 of record JADJHU010000014.1, on the reverse strand, counting down.
ACGAGAGCGACGGACTTCGCTCGTGCAGCCGGCCCTCATGCAGCACGAGGACGCGATCCGCGGCCGCAGCCAGCGCCTCATCGTGCGTGACCACGAGCAGCGTCACGCCCCGGTCGCGCACCAGCGCGAGCAGGAGGGTCAGGACCCGGGCGGCGGACTCCCCGTCGAGATTGCCGGTCGGCTCATCGGCGAGGATGAGTGCCGGCTCATGCACGAGTGCGCGTGCCACCGCCACGCGCTGCTGCTCGCCGCCGGAGAGCGTGTCGATGGCGCTGCCCGCACGATCGGCCAGCCCGACCCGCGCGAGCATCGCGCCGGTCCGCTCGCGGGCTTCGCGGCCGCGCACACCATTCAGCTCGAGGGCCAGACGCACGTTCTCGCCGGCATCGAGCGTCGGGACGAGGTTGAAGAACTGGTGCACGAAACCCATGTGCCGGCGGCGAAAGCGTGTCAGCTGCGGCTCGTGCAGCCTCACGACGTCGCAGCCGTCGATTTCGACCGACCCCGAATCGGGCCGATCGAGACCGGCAATCAGATTGAGGAGCGTGGACTTGCCGCTGCCGCTTCGCCCGATGATGGCGACCGTCTCGCCGCGTCGCACACGGGCCGAGGCCCGCGCGAGCACGTGATGGATGCGGCGTCCCTCACGGAAGCTGCGCGAGAGCTCCCGCAGGATCACCATGTCCGTCAGCCCACTGGCGGCCGCGGCTCACGGCTGCCGGGTGCGTAACGCATCGGACGCGCCGCCCCCATGCGCGTGAGCTCGCGCCGAAGCAACTCACCGAGCTCATGGAAGGCCGGCGCATCGAAGGCAGGCGCCGCACTCCAGTCGTAGGCCCAGGGCTGCGCGGCACGGTACTCCGCAGGCTCGTCGTGATAGCGCGGAACGACGTGCGCATGCAGGGCGGGCTCGACGTTGCCGAAGATCGCGTAGTTCACACGCAGCGCGCTGGTTGCCCGCAGGAGCGCGTCGCCGAGCCGCGCCATGTCGATGAGGAACTGCGAGCGCTCGGCGGTGCCGAGCGCGTTCAGGTTGGGCGCGACGGGATCGGGCAGCAGCAACGCGTACCCGCGCACGAACTGGCGTTCGCCGAAGACGGCCCAGCCCGAAGGCAGCCGTGCGATGACCTTCGGATCGCGGCCGTCGCGGGCGTCCTGCACCTGGCGATGAATGGCGGTGTCGTCGGGCACCGCTTTGCTCTTCTCAGCCATCTGCACCCCTGAAAACGAACCACACCGCACCCAGCATACAGATTGCGGCCCAGAGATAATCCAGCCTGACCGGCTGGCGCATGTAGAGCAGGGCGAAGGGCACGAACACCGTGAGCGTAATCGCCTCCTGCAGGATCTTCAGCTGCGGCAGCGTCATTTGCGTGTAGCCGATGCGGTTGGCGGGCACCTGGATCAGGTACTCGAACAGCGCGATGCCCCAGCTCACCAGTGCCGCGACGTACCAGGGCCGGGTCGCCATGTTCTTCAGATGGCCATACCAGGCGAAGGTCATGAAGACGTTCGAGAGCGCGAGCAGTGCGGTGGTGGTCACGATGGGCGACATGTCTTCCCCCGGGGGTCGCGCACGGCTGCGCACCGGGCGCGCCGAACCCGTATCGGGCGCGCACGGTAGCACAGTCGCAGGGTAGAATTTCACCCCTTGAACACCCCCCCTCCGACCCTGTTTCGCGCGGCGCTCGCAGCCGCGCTCCTCATGCTGCCCGGCCTGTCACGGACCGTGTTCGCGCAGGCCCAGGAGCCGCTCGCACGCGAAGCCTCCGTGCGTGTCGCGCTCGCAGCACGCAGCCACCTGAGCCTCGAACCCTGGGACCAGGCGCGCTGGCGCGAGCCGCTGCTGGCCCTCTACGCCACGCGGCAATTCGCACCGCTCTGGATCGCGGACGGTCGCCCGACGCGCGCGGCGCTCGGTCTGCTCGGGCAGTTGCGCGCGGCCACGGAGCGGGGTCTCAAACCCGGGGACTACGACGTGGAGGGCCTCGACGCCCTGGTCGCACGCACCCCGCCGGACGGCGCTGCAGCCACACGGCTCGATGTGGCGCTCAGCATTGCCGCTGCGCGCTTCGTGGCCGACCTGCACGCGGGACGGGTCGATCCACGTCGCGCGGGCTACGACCTCGACGTCCCGCATGCCCGCCTCGACGTGGCAGCGGCACTGGCAGCACTCGCCGCGAGTACCGACCCTGCCTCCGTGCTCGACGGTTATGAGCCGCCGTTCCGGCACTACCGTCTGCTGAAATGGGCGCTCGCCCGCTACCGGGCTCTCGCAGCACAGCTGCAGCTGACCGATCTGCCGCCCCTGCCCGCACGACGCGTCGGTCCGGGTGAAGCCTATGCGGGCGCCGGCGCACTGCGAGGGCTGCTCGGCGTGCTCGGTGACCTGCCCCCATCGAGTACGGCGACGGTCGGGCCCGCGGAGAGCCTCGACCCGGATCTGGTCGAGGGTCTGAAGTCCTTCCAGTCGCGACACGGTCTCACACCCGACGGCGTTCTCGGCCGCGAGACCTGGCGGGCGCTCACGGTGCCGCTTGCGGAACGTGTACGGCAGATCGAGCGCGCGATGGAGCGCGTGCGCTATCTGCCGCCGAAGATCGAGACGCCGCCCATCATCGTCAACATTCCCCAGTTCAGGCTCTTTGCCTTCCGCAGTGACGAGGACCGGGAGGATCAGCTGCTCACGATGCCCGTCATCGTCGGACGCAGCTTCCCGAGTCTCAACACCCCGGTGTTCGCCGCCGACATGCGCGAGGTGGTGCTGCGACCCTATTGGGACGTCCCCTCCAGCATCGTGCGTCACGAGATCCTCCCGAAGATCCAGACAAACCCGGGCTGGCTGGTCCGCAACGGCTACGAGCTCGTGGCCGGCCCTGGAGACGACAGCCCGGTGGTCGCGCCGAGCGCAGCAAACGTGGCGGCACTCGCTGCCGGAAGACTCCGGCTCCGCCAGCGTCCTGGCCCCGAGAATTCACTCGGCCTCGTGAAGTTCCTCTTTCCGAACCGCCACAACGTCTACCTGCACGGGACACCTGCACAGCAGCTCTTTGCCCGTGCCAGGCGCGATTTCAGCCACGGCTGCGTGCGGGTGGCCGATCCTCTGGCGCTCGCCGCGTACGTGCTGCGCGACGATCCGCAGTGGCCGCCCGAACGCATCGAGGCCGCCATGAATGGCAGCAGCCCGACGCGCATCGCGGTGCGCAGACCGCTGCGGGTGTTCCTGATCTACGTGACGGCGCTCGTCAGCGAGCGCGGCAAAGTGCTGTTCTTCGAGGATATCTACGGCTGGGATGCACGGCTCGAGCAGCTGCTCACCGCCCGCCGGCGCTGACGCGTCAACCGACCCAGCGGCGCACGCGACCGGTGTCGAGATGCACGAAGTCTGACTTGGCGTAATAGCCCACGCCCCCGCGCTGCAGGTCGATCGCCAGATCGCGCAGGCGTGCGCAGGAGCACCCGCGCAGCCGCACGTCGATGGCGCGACCCTCCATGTGCAGGCTGTGGCGTGCCACACCGTGCCCCTCGACGGCGAGCTTCGCGTTGGTTTTCGCAGAGCGGTAACCGGAGATGATCTCGAAGCGGGGATCGCTCCCCGCCGCCACCGCCAGATCGGCCAGCTGGTCGTAGAGCGCCGCATCCATGGGCCGCTGTTCACCGATGCGGAAATCGCGCAGCAGCCACTCGAGCCGCTCGATGGACGAGCGGACGAAGCCCCCGGCGCCGCGGTAGGCCACACTCACGACCTCCCCCGTGTGGGTATTCATGAGCTCGAGCCAGCGTTCGGCACGGTTCGCGGCGCGCTCGCGCGCCTCCACGAGGCGCGCGCCCCCCGGCAGGGCGATCAGCCCCCCGGCGACGGCGCAGCCCAGGAAACGGCGGCGGGACATGTGATCGGGCATCGGTGGCGATCCTACCCCAAAGGCGTCTCGAGAACAGTACCTGTGTCACCAGAGTGCTGATTCACCGAGACCACGCGCGCCCGGGGGAAGAAATTGAACTCGGAGGAGCTCGCCCAGGTGTAGGCGCCCATGGCGCGGCCGACGATCAGATCCCCTGCCTTCAGCTCCGGGAGCATGAGGTTCTCGGCAATGACGTCGATGCTGTCGCAGGTGGGCCCGGCGAGCACCGCGGGCAGCAGCTCCCCGCCCTGGCGAAGCGCCTCGACGGGATAGCGCGCATGGTCGTAGAGCTGACCGCTGTAGGAGCCGTAGAGCCCGTCGTCGAGGTAATACCACCAGTGGCCCTCGCGTCGGGCGCGGCCCATGACCGTCGCGACGCCGATCGCGGCGGGCCCTGCAATGAAGCGGCCCGGCTCGGCGATGATGCGGATGCGTGCCGGGAGCCTGGCGAGCGCCGCGCGGATCGGTGCGCAGAAGCGCCCGATGTCCGGCGCACGGCGCGTGTAGTCGATCGGGAAACCCCCACCGATGTCGAGGGTATCGAGCGTTCCGAGGCGCGCCTTGCGGGCCTGCACGAGCAGCTGTGCGCACACCTCGATCGCCTCGACATGCTTCCCGGCGTCAGACGCCTGCGAGCCGACATGGAAGGAGAAGCCGCGCACCTCGATGCCGAGCTCGGCGGCGAGGCGTGCGAGCGCCACGGCGTCCTCCGGGTCGCAGCCGAACTTGCGCGACAGGTCGCACACTGCGCCCGGACTCCTGAACGAGACGCGCAGCAGGAGCTCGGTGCGCTCGCGATAGGCCCGGAACTTGCGCACCTCGTCGGGATTGTCGGCAACGAAGGTGCGCACGCCGCAGGCCATCGCATTGCGGATATCCACGTCGCGCTTGATGGGATGCGTGTGGATGCAGCGTTCCGGGGGCGCACCGAGCCGGCGCACGAGCTGCGCCTCGCCGGTCGTCGCGAGATCGAGCCAGCCGCCCTGCTCGAGCACGGTGAGCACGACCGATGGATGCGGCAGCGGCTTCAGTGCGTAGTGCAGATCGACGCCGGGAAGCGCCCTGCAGAGCCTGCGGTACTGCTGGCGCACACGCTCGCAGTCCACGATGATCAACGGCGAACCGAAGGTCGCAACGAGTCGGCGGATCTCCTCCGCCCCGAAGGGATCGATGCCACGCACGCGACGGCGCGGCTTCACCTCGATGTTCATGAGTCGGAGGCGGGGGGGAGCTCAGGGCAGCACGCCAAGCACGGCGGCCGCTTCCCGGTCATCGCCCGCAACGCCGAGCGCCGCGCCGCGCCGGAGCCGGTCCCGGATCACGTCCCAGCGCGGATCTTCAGGTACGTCCTGCACGAGGATCAGCGCGCAACCGGCCTTGTCGAGCGTGCGCAGATTGGCATAGAGGTCGTGACCGTAGGCTTCGGCGCGCCGACCGGCATTGATCCAGGTGACGTAGGGGTAGGTGCTGAGCGGCAGCCGCTGTGCCAGCACCGCGATGCGCTGCCCTCCCTCGGAGAGGGCGCTGGCGCGCGCATCGATCTCATCCTGCGGAACGATCTGCATGGGCGTGCCCGGCGCATAGTGAGAGCTCGTCGAACCCGGCACGCGCGGCGTCTCACCTCCTGCAGTGACGAGCACCTCGCCGAGGGCCTCCTGCAGCTGCGCCAGTGTCACCGCACCGGGACGCAGCAGCCGCGCGCGCCCCCCGTCGAAGGCGACGATCGTCGACTCGAGTCCGATCTGACACTCGCCGCCGTCCAGAATCACGCGCACCGCATCCCCGAATTCGTCGCGAACGTGCTCGGCTCGCGTCGGAGAGATCCGGCCATAGCGATTCGCCGAGGGCGCCGCGATGCCTCCGCCAAACGCCGTCAGCAGCTGCTGCGCCATCGGGTGCGCGGGCACACGCACGGCGATCGTATCTTGGCCGCCGGTCACGACGTCATGCACGGTGGAGCTCCGTGGCAGCACGAGCGTCAGCGGGCCCGGCCAGAAGCGCTCGGCGAGCTTTTCGGCCACCTCCGGCACTTCCCGGACCCAGCGGTGCAGGTAGCGCGGACTGTCCAGATGCACGATGACCGGGTGATTTGCCGGACGGCCCTTCAGCTCGAAGAGCCTGCGGACCGCCGCCGGATTCTGCGCATTGGCGCCGAGGCCATAGACCGTCTCGGTCGGAAATGCCACCGGCTCGCCGTCCCGCAATGCCTGGACGGCGGCTTCGAGCTCACTCGCACTTGCCCTGACGATTCTGACCATTGTTGTAATTGTAGCGAAGACGCTCACTCGAGCGCGCGCCGCTCCCAGCCCGCATCGGTCCGCCGCAGCTCGTAGGCCGGCCAGTAATGGCGGTCGAGCTTGAGCGTAATGACTTCGGGGGCATTGTTCCAGGTAATGGTCTTCAGTCGGACCGAAGAACGATCGGGGCGCCCTGTCACGATCTTCAGGAAAGCACTCAGGTCCGGGGTCGGCTGGCCATCGACCTCGACGATCCGGCGGCCGGGCAGCAGCCCGTAGCGCGTGGCCGGCGACCCGAAGGAATAGTAGGCAACGTAGACGCCCTCGGGCGGGACACCCCGCTGGGCACGCATCGCGCGGTGCGGCATCTGCAGCGTCGCCCCGGCCCACAGCACCACCCGGTCGTCCTCGACCCCGGGCAGTATGCTCGTCGCCACCGGGATCGTCTGCTCGCTGCCATTGCGCCAGACCGTCACGTTCACCTGCGGTCGGTCGAGCACTGCGCGCTCGACCTCGCGGAAGTGATTGAGCCGCCGGCCGTCGATCTCGAGCAGCAGATCGCCCTGCTGCAGCCGCTTCGCGGCATCCGAGCCACCGACGAGCCGCGTAACCGCAAGCACCTGGCGTTCACCCGCGGCGGCCGCGAGCCGGTCGACCCACTGCTGGCTCAGACCCAGGCGGCGCGCGAGCGCGAGCGGCTGCGCGGTGAACTCGGCCTCCAGCGAGTTCAGCCCCTGACCACCGCGCACACGCTCGAGCATTTCCGCGACCACGTCGATCGGGATGCCCCGGTTTCCCTGCGTCAGCTCCCGCCCGCTCTCGTACGCGAAGCTCGACCAGAGTCCCAGCACCTCGCCACGCCGGTCGAGCAGCACGCCGTCGTAGTCCGCGGGCGGACTGACGAGCTCGGCAACCTCGAGATTGCAGTCCCGAAACTGCATGGTGCGCGACAGCGGCAGGTCCACCGGTTCGATCGAGGCCACCTCGGTGCTGCGCGAGCGGACCTTGCCCCCGGCGTCCGTCCCCACCACCCAGATCTTCTCGCCGGCCACGAGGCCGCGCCGTGCAAGCGACGCCTGGCGCACCGGCGTCGAACCGATGAGCCCGGGATCGTAGGCAACGATCGAGAGATTGTGCAGCGGATGCACGAACACGACACGCCCCGGCACCTCGAGCGTGCCCGCAAAGGTGATGCGCACGTCACCGAGCGCCACCGGCACGGTATTGCGATCGACGACGACGAGGCCGCGTGCCGCATCCACCACGAGGCCCGTGCCGTGGTAGTTGCGCTCCGTCACTCCGGAGATCGAATAGGGCATGTCGAAGTCGACCCGCACCAGTGACGGAGCGATACCGGCCACGCGTGGCTCGTCGTAGCGGGGAAAAGTCGTGCTGCCCCCGGCAGCCGCCCTTGGCGCCGGTGGAGCGGGCAGATCCTCACAGGGCCAGAGCCCGCTCACGTCATCGCGGCGGCACTTTCGCGCCGGGAACCAGCGCCGGTCGATGCGGACCGGGCGCAACTGGCTCCCGTTCGGATCCTCGATGGTGAAATACCGGACGGCTGCGCGCTGCCCGTCGGCCAGCCCGTGGACCGCCGCCTCGAAGTCCTCGACACTGGCGATCGGCCGGCCGTCGAGTGCGACGATCACGGCACCACGTGGCACGCCCGCTGCGCTGAATACGTAACCCGGATTGGCAATGTAGGCGCCCCGCACGGGCATATTGAAATGACGCGCCTGCTGATAGGAAAGCGTGTTGACCACTGCTTCGCCCAACTCCACATAGCGGTCCGGCGTGATGGCGTGCAGATCCGTGACCGGAAGCGTGATCGTGACCGGCTGGCCGCCACGCTCCAGCTGCAGGATCACCGTGCCGCCGACCGCCGAGTCCAGCGCGTCATCGAGCGGCTCGAACTGCGTGAGGAAGCGGCCGTTCACGCGTGTCAGCACATCGCCGACGCGCAGCAGACCGGCGCTCGGCGAGCCCGGCAGCACCTCGCTGACCACGAGCATGCCCGTGCGCTCCGGAAAGGCGCGGCGCACCGCCGCCTCGGTCACCTCATCGAGTCCGAGACGGCGCAGCTCGTCGAATGGCGTATACCTGAATACCGTCTGCAGGGTACCGCGCGTCACGGGTCTGCCGGTGCGCAGCAGCTCCAGTGCACGCTTCACCCGCCCGAGCGGGAGATAGAAGCTCGAGGCCGCCCCCGAGGCACCGCCGGCGTTGAGCGCCACGACGCGCCCCTCGATGTCGATGACCGGCGAGCCCGACGAGCCGCCCGAGGTGCCCGAGGCGGCCTGCAGATAGAAGGTGTTGAAGTCGTTGTACTTGCCGAGCCCGTACTTCGGCGCCTCGCGATCGAGTCGTGCGAGCGTTCCCGCGAGGATCGAGAGCTGCTCGCCGGCATTGTTGCCGACCACGCGGATCTCGAGCCCGATCTGCGCCCCTTGCGGGTAGAGCGGCAGCGCACGCGGCCTGATGAACCGCAGCTTCGCAGGATCGTAGCGATAGATGCCGAAGTCGTGCACCGGATCGCGGTAGACAGGATAGATGGGCACTTCTTCACGATTCAGGAAGGTCGCCTGCGCAGTCACCGGCCCCGGGGTGACGACGTGGCGGTTCGTGAGGATGTAGCCGCGCTCGGCATCGATCACGAAGCCTGTGGCCTGCGCCGAGGAGTTCCACTCCGTATCGAAGGCGCGCACCGCATCGACCTCGATGGCCACCACGCTCTGTGCGATGCGCTCGAGCGTCGCCGTCCACGTGGCGCTCTCGTGCATCCGGGTCGCGGGCGCCGGCACTTCGACCGACGGCGGCATGGCACCCTCGGGCACCTGTTCCGCAGGCAACGCAGCCGGCAGGAACGCGAGCAGCGCCCCGGCCAGTCTCCTGATCAGACGATGCTTCACAGCGCGAAGCCGAAGCTCTCGCGAAACCGCCGCTCGAAATCGGCGAATGAGAAACGGTGGTTCTGGGTGCCGTGGTGTTCAACCTTGAGTGCGCCCATCAACGAGGCGATCCGCCCCGTGGCGGGCCAGTCGAATCCGCGCTGCAGGCCGAAGAGGAGGCCTGCGCGATAGGCATCTCCGCAGCCGGTGGGGTCGGCGACGTGGGCAGGCTTCGCGGCCGGAATCTCGTGGCAGCGCCCGTCGGCGTGGATCGCCGAACCCTCTGCCCCCCGGGTGACGACGAAAGCACGGACCCGCGCCGCGATCTGCTCGAGGGACTGTCCCGTACGCTCGCAGATGAGATTCGCCTCGTAGCTGTTGGCCGCGATCCAGGTGGCCCGTGCAATGAAGCCCTCGAGCTCCGCACCATTGAACTGCGTCATCCCCTGCCCCGGGTCGAAGAGAAAGGGAATGCCCGCCGCCGCAAACTGCGCGGCATGCTGCAGCATGCCCTCGCGGTTCTCGGGTCCGACTACTCCGAGGCCGATGCCCGCGCCATCGGGTACCTGGTTGCGATGCGAGTGCAGCATCGCGCCCGGGTGGAAGGCCGTGATCTGGTTGTCGTCGAGATCGGTGGTGATATAGGCCTGAGCCGTGAACTCGCCGTCGATGCGGCGCACGTGCTCGACCGACAGGCCATTGTCGCGCATCCAGCCCTCATAGGGACCGAAGTCGCTGCCCACCGCTCCCATCACCAGGCCCTCACCGCCGAGCAGTTTCAGGTTGTAGCCGATGTTCCCGGCACAGCCACCGAAGTTGCGCCGCATCTGGGGCACCAGGAACGATACGTTCAGCATGTGGATGTGGTCCGGAAGGATGTGCTCGCGGAAGCGTCCTTCGAACACCATCACTGTGTCATAGGCGACCGAGCCGCAGATGAGAGCTTTCATGATTTCCCCGGGAAGTCAGCGATTGCAGATGACCAGGACCCACACCGTGCCCAGCAGCACGAAGCACATGAGCACCGCGGCGGAGGCGATGTCCTTCGCAAGGCCCGAAAGCGGATGCTGCTCGAGCCCGATGCGGTCGACCGTCGCCTCGATCGCGCTGTTCAGGAGCTCCACCACGAGCACGAGCAGCATCGGCGCGACCAGCAGCGCCCGCTCGACACCGGACTCGCCGAGCCACAGCCCGAGCGGCAGCACGACGGCAGCCAGCGCCAGCTCCTGGCGAAATGCGGCCTCACCGCGCCAGGCACCACTGAAGCCGCGGGCACTCGCGCGCGCGGCCCGCAGGAGCCGCATGAAACCACGGGGCCCGGCCTTTTCCATCACGGCACGGCCGGTTTCCACGTGAGGTCCGGATGCCGCGCCGCACGTACATCGTCGAGACGGCGGACCGGCAGGGTATGCGGAGCCCCTTTCACGAGATCCGCCCGGGTTTCGGCTTCCCGTCCGATCTGCACCATGGCCTCGACGAAGCCGTCGAGCGTTTCCCTGCTCTCGGTCTCCGTCGGTTCGATCAGCAGGCATTCGGGCACGAGCAGAGGGAAATAAGTCGTCGGTGCATGGTAGCCATAGTCGAGCAGGCGCTTCGCGAAATCCATCGCAGTCACCTCGAACTCCCGGGCCTGACGCTTGAGAGTGAGGATGAACTCGTGGCTCGCACGTCGCTGCGGGTATGCGGCATCGAAACCCGCCTGCCTGAGCCGCGCGAGGAGATAGTTCGCATTGAGTGTCGCGAATTCACCCACCCGTGCGAGCCCCTCACGGCCGAGCATGCGCATATAGACATAGGCCCGCAGGAGCACACCTGCGTTGCCCATGAAGGCCGAGAGCCGCCCGATCGACTGCGGCAGGTCCCGCTCGTCGAGCCAGCGGTAACGTTCGCCCTCCCGGCCGACGATCGGCACGGGCAGGAAGGGTGCCAGCCGCCGGCTCACCCCGACAGCACCCGCGCCGGGACCACCACCGCCATGCGGAGTCGAGAAGGTCTTGTGGAGATTCATGTGGATGACATCGAAGCCCATGTCCCCAGGTCGCACCTTCCCGAGAATCGCGTTCAGATTCGCCCCGTCGTAGTACAGCAGCCCGCCCGCCTCGTGCACGATGCGGGCGACTTCCTCGATGCGCCGCTCGAAGACGCCGAGGGTGGACGGGTTCGTGAGCATGATGCCCGCGGTCGTCGGGCCGACCGCCGCCCGCAGCGCCGCGACATCGACGTCCCCGTCGGGCCCGACCGGGATCTCGCGTGCCACGCAGCCGCACATCGTGGCCGTGGCCGGATTCGTACCGTGTGCCGCTGCAGGCACCAGGATTTCGTCGCGTGCCAGATCGTCGCGCGCGGCGTGATAGGCGCGGATCATCGCCACGCCGGCGAACTCCCCGTGCGCTCCCGCCATCGGGCTCAGGGACACGGCCTGCATGCCGGTCACCGCCTTCAGCATCTCCTGCAGCTCGTACATGCAGGCGAGGAAGCCCTGGCCATGCGAGACCGGCGCGAGCGGATGGCGTCCGAGGAACTCCGGGAGCATCGCGTAGGTGTTGCAGGCCTTCGGGTTGTACTTCATCGTGCACGACCCGAGGGGGTAGAAGTGCGTGTCGATCGAGAAGTTCCGCTGCGAGAGCCGCGTGAAGTGGCGGACGGCGTCGAGCTCGCTCACCTCCGGCAGCAGCGGCGGACGTCCGCGCCGCAGCGCGGGCGGCAGGTCGTCGGGCGGCTCGCTGTCCTCGGGCCACTGACTGTACGCGCCGCGCCCCGGCCGCGACCGCTCGAAGATGATCTGCTCGGCTGCATTGGTCATGGTCGGCGCTCCTTGTGGCTCAGGCTGCCCGCACGGCGCTCAACGCCGTACTGAACGCCCCCGCGTAACGCTCGAGATCGGTGTCGCTCTTGGTCTCGGTGGCGCACACCAGGAGCGAGGATCCCAGCTCGGGATACCAGGCGCCGAGATCCAGTCCGCCAAGGATGTCCCCGGCTGCCAGCTGCTCGAGGAGCGGGCCCACCGGCTGCTCGAGTCGCAGTACCGCCTCGTGAAAGAACGGCCGGTCGAAGGCGGGCCGCACACCGGGCAGACGGGCGAGTGCCGCGACCAGATCGCGCGTGCGTGCATGCGAGGTGCGCGCCACGCGCGCGAGGCCCTGCGGTCCCATCATCGAGAGATAGATCGTCGCCGCCGTCATCATCAGGCCCTGGTTCGTGCAGATGTTGGAGGTCGCCTTGCCGCGCCGGATGTGCTGCTCGCGCGCCTGCAGGGTGAGTGTGAAGCCTGCGTGCCCGGCGAGATCGACCGTGCGTCCGACGATCCGCCCGGGCATCTGCCTGGCGTACTCCGTGCGCGTGGTCATGAAGCCGAAGTACGGTCCGCCCGAGGACAGCGGCACGCCGAGGGGCTGGCCCTCACCCACCACGATGTCCGCACCCTCGGTGCCCCACTCTCCCGGAGGCTTGAGGAGCGCGAGCGAAGTGGGGTTGACCACGGCGATGACCAGGGCTCCCTGCGCGTGCGCCCGGTCCGTGAGCGCATCGACGTCCTCGAGCACGCCAAAAACGTTCGGGTGCTGGATCACGAGCGCCGTGACATCCTGCCCCGCATACGGCACAAGACCCTCGGCGGCAAGGTGCCCGCCGCGCGGATCATAGGGCAGCGACTCGAACTTCAGGCCCTGCTGGCCCGCGGTCGTCACGGCCGTCTGACGATAGTGCGGATGCACGTTCGCCGGCACGAGGATGCGCTGCGACTTCGAGCGGCGGTGTGCACGTACGGCCATGAGCGCCGCCTCCGCGAGCGCGGAAGCACCGTCGTAGAGCGAGGCATTCGAGACCTGCATGCCCGTGAGGCTCGCCATCATGGTCTGGAATTCATAGATCGCCTGCAGCGTCCCCTGGCTCGCCTCGGCCTGATAGGGCGTGTACGCGCTGTAGAACTCACCCCGCGTGGCGATCGCCCACACGGCCGCCGGGATGTGGTGCTCGTAAGCGCCACCGCCGAGAAAGCTGAGCGGCCGGCCATCGGCGTGCGCGCGCGCAGTCATGAGCCGCCCGATCTCCTGCTCGCGCATCGCCTCGGGCACCCCGTCGAGTCCGCGGATGCGCAGCGTCGCGGGAATCTCGTCGAAGAGTTCCTCGATGCTCTGCGCGCCGATCGCCTCGAGCATCTGGCGCACGTCCTCTTCGGTGTGCGGAATGAAGGGCATCAGGCACTCTCCGACTGGAGGATCTGCTGGTAATCGGCCGCGGAGAGCAGACCGTCGGCGGTGCCCGACTCGGCTGGCCGCAGACGCAGCATCCAGCCCGCCCCGTAGGGATCCTGATTGATGGTCTCGGGCGTCGACACGAGCGCTTCGTTGGTCTCGAGGACCGTACCCGCCACGGGGCTGTAGATATCGGACGCGGCTTTCACCGACTCGATCACGGCACAGGCCTCGCCAGCACCGAGCACACGACCGGCTTCGGGCAGCTCGACGAACACGAGATCGCCCAGCGCGGACTGCGCATGATCGGTGATGCCGATTTCGAGCGTACCGTCGGGGCGCTCGCGTACCCACTCGTGAGTGCGGGCGTAGCGGAGATCGGCAGGAATCTTGCTCGGGGACATGGGGTGACTCTCCCTGAATGGTTGACGAGCGGGATCTTCAGAGCGCGATGAGGGGTTTCCCGTGACGCACGAATGGCGGTTTGACGATGCGGGCGGCGAGGAGCCTGCCGCGGACGTCCACCTCGACGCGGCCAGCGGCCGCCCGCGGCACACGAGCAAGACCGATCGAGCGCTCGAGTGTCGGCGAGAAGCTGCCACTCGTCACCTCGCCTTCGCCCACGCCGGGCACGAGCACCCGCTGGTGAGCCCGGAGTATGCCCCGGTCCTCGAGGAGGAGTCCGACGAGCCTGCGCTCCGGTCCACCGCCACGCCTGACCGCCTCGAGGGCACTGCGGCCGATGAAATCGCGTGCGGCAGGGTCGAAGGCCACCGTCCAGCCCAGACCGGACTCGAGCGGACTGGTCGCCTCGTCCATGTCGTTGCCATGGAGATTCATGCCCGCTTCGAGCCTCAGCGTATCGCGCGCGCCAAGGCCGCAGGGGCGCACACCGCGGGCCAGGAGCTCGCGCCACAGCGTCTGTGCCCCGGAAGCCGGCAGGACGATCTCGAAACCGTCCTCGCCGGTGTAGCCGGTGCGCGCGACGAACCAGCCGCCGGATTCGGCGGCGGAGAAATGCTCGAGCGCAAGTACCGCAGCACGCGCATCATCGACGAGCAGCGGAGCCAGCATCGAGCCCGCCTGCGGGCCCTGCACGGCGATCATGGCGAGGTCCGCGCGCTCGCGCACCTCGGCGCCATCGGCAAGCGCGTGCCGGCGAATCCAGGCGAGATCCCCGTCGCGGGTACCGGCGTTCACGACCAGGCGGAATCCGTGCTCGCCCCGGTCGTAGACGATCAGGTCATCGATCACCCCGCCCGCCTCGTTCAGCATGCACGTGTAGAGAGCCTTGCCCGGAATCCGCAGCTTGCCGATATCGTTGGCGAGGAGCCGCTCCAGGAAGGGTCGCACCCCCTCGCCCTGCAGATCGATCGCACACATGTGCGAGACATCGAACATGCCCGCGCCGCGGCGCACGGCGTGGTGCTCCTCGATCTGCGAGCCATAGTGAAGCGGCATGTCCCAGCCGCCGAAATCGACCATGCGTGCGCCGAGCGACTGGTGCTGTTCGTAGAGAGGTGTACGGCGTCCCATGCAGGCTCCTTCCGCGGCATCAACGAAAAAGGCGGCAGGTCTCCGTCGAGGAGGCCTGCCGCCCATCTGTCCGTTGTACCTGAGAGAATCAGGCGCACGAGGCGCCACACCCCTTCGGTGGATGAGCCGCAGGGCTCATCGCTCTCCAGAACCTGCGAGTGGCGAACGAGTCGCCGACGGCCTGCCGTTCCTGGTGCCTGAGCGTTTCCGGGCGGACTTGCGCCTTCGGCGCCCCGAGTGAACGGGGTCTCTCCGGCAGGACCGTGTATCGCGAGCGGGGAGGATCATAGCAGCGCGGCGACATCCGGGACACCGCACCCCGAAATCGCCCCCAGGTGCGCTCAGCGACCGGTCCGCGCCCCGCCTCCTCCCGCGTGGAGCGCAAGACCCAGCAACGCCATCGCCCAGACGATGAGCGCACTGGCCGGCAGATCGCTCACGACCGAAGCGACGAGCCCCGTGGCGTAGCCTGCCAGCGCGAGCACATAGCCCGCGGCGAGCTGCCGCGATGCCGGCTGACGGTGTGTGGCCACTGCCGGGACGATGAGGCTCGTGAACACGAGATACACCCCGACCATCTGCACCGAGATCGTCACCATCAGGGCGAACAGCACATAGAAGCCGATGCGTCCGAGGCGCTCGTGCCAGCCGAACCACGCGATGAGAAAGGCGGCCGTGAGGACCGCCGCACGGACCAGTTGCTCGCCTGACACCCACAGAATCTGGCCGGCGAGCAGGTCCTTGAGGTCCTCGCCACCATGCGGATCGTTGGCGAGAATCAGGATCTGCGCAGTCGAGGCCAGCACGAACAGGACGCCGATGAGCGCCTCCTGCACCTCGGGGCGCCGGCGCTCCGTCCAGGTGAGCAGCAGCGCACCGAGCAGCGCGGCACCCACTGCCGCGGCCTGCGTGATCCATCCGCCCAGGGCGAAGCCCAGTCCGTGGGCTGCGATCACGCCCAGACCGGCGACCTGCGCGATCGCGAGATCGATGAACACGATGCCGCGCGAGAGCACCTGCTGCCCGAGCGGCACGTGCGACAGCGACACGAGCGCGCCGGCAATCAGCGCCGGCCACAGGATGCTGAGATCGATGGCCAGACCGTTCATCGGGCAGCGGCCAGCAGCCGGTCGATCGTATCGTCGAAGAGGCCGAAGAGGTCTTTTGCCTTCCCGGTTCCACCCACCGAAAACGGCAGCAGCACGACCGGCACATGGATGCGCTCCGACAGCCAGTTCGCC
This sequence comes from Gammaproteobacteria bacterium, assembly GCA_016707425.1. Taxonomy (GTDB): domain Bacteria; phylum Pseudomonadota; class Gammaproteobacteria; order Steroidobacterales; family Steroidobacteraceae; genus JADJHU01. Next base: position 1,244 of record JADJHU010000014.1, on the reverse strand, counting down.
GCCTTCGCATCGTTGTAGGCGTTGCGCAGGATCATCCTCGGTGGCGCCGCGGTGAGCACACTCACGAGCTGTACGAGAGAGCCGGCGCTCGGGGGGACTCCGGGTTTCGGCTCGATGGCAGCGACGATGCGCAGTTCCAGCCAGTGTGCGAGATACGCCTGGTCCCGGTGGATCACCACGACCGGCATGTCCTTCAGGGGCGCCGCCCGCAGCTCCCAGCGCGCAATCGCCGCCTGCCAGCGCGCCTGGAAGTCGGCTCCGCGCGCCTGGAAGTACTGAGCGCCGCCGGGATCGAGCTGCACGAGACGGGCGGTCAGCGCCCGCCCGATCACGGCAATATTGCGCGGGTCGAGCTGCACGTGCGGATTGCCCTGCGGGTGAATGTCACCCAGTGCGCGATCCGCGCTCGTCGGCACCTCGAGCCGGGACACCAGGGAGGCCGCCTCGAAATATCCCGGCATCCCCTGTCGTATGCGGCCGTTGCCCGACTCCTCCAGCAGCACCGGGAGCCAGCCCACCTCGAGCTCGGCACCGCTCGCGACAACCAGATCGGCAGTGCGTGCACGGGCAACCAGACTCGGCCTCGCCTCCAGGCGATGCACATCCTGGAATGCCGTCGTGGCCGTATAGACGTTCACGCGCTCGCCGCCGAGCTCGGCGGCGAGCGCTCCCCAGTCTGCCGTCGTGGCAAGAATGCTGAGGGCCGCATTGGCCGGCAGCGCGGCACCGAGCAACACGAGCGCAAGGACCGCGCGAAGAGCGAGGATCATGGTGGACTCCTAGAATCTGTGAGCGCCGTGCGCGCCGATGCTGTAGAGGTACTGCAGCAGGAGCTGGTCGTCGCGCTCCGCGCCGCGCGCCTTGTCCCAGGCATACTGCGCACGCAGCCGCGAGAATTCGCTCGGACTCCAGTCGAGCATCGCGGTGAACCGCTGCGGGGTGGCAGGCAGCAGGGCCGGAAAATCACGCGCCGCGAGCAGCCCCAGGTCCACGAGGCCGATGGCTGGCGACCCGGAGTCCAGCGAATCGTAGCGGGCACCGATGCGCCAGCGCGGGCGGAGCTGGTACACACCCTGCAGGTACCAGCCCGACTGCGCGCTGCGGAAGTCCCCGGCCAGATCCAGCCCCTCGGTGTCGAAGGCGAGCCGGCCTCGCTCGCGCCGCTGCAGATATTCACCCTGCAGCTTGAGCTGCCGGTGTGCGGTGTCGCCGGGTGGCGTCCACTTCAGCGTGGCATCGAGCAC
>JADJHU010000013.1 GCA_016707425.1 Gammaproteobacteria bacterium | reverse complement strand
CGATATCGCGCCGCCCGGAGGCCGGCGCAGCGTCGGGCTGCGCCAGTCCTCGACACCGGTGGGTGTTCCGGCCCGCTGCTCGCCGTCGGCCTGATGCTGCCGCTGGGCCAACGACTTCGGGCCGTATCCTGCGGCCGTGATCCCCGGGTTGCTCGCGGTCGCATTGCTGCTGTCTGGCGTGCGCGAGCCCGAGCGTCACGTTGGCGAGAAACGCACCAACCCGATACGTCGTGAAAACCTCAGGCGCCTGAGCGGCGCGTATTGGTGGGTCGTCGGCGTGGGCGCGGTATTCACTCTGGCCCGATTCAGCGAAGCCTTTCTGGTGTTGCGAGCTCAGCAGGGCGGCGTCGCCGTGGCCTTGGTGCCGTTGGTGATGGTGGCCATGAATGTCGTCTACGCAGCGTCGGCCTATCCGTTCGGGAAATTGTCTGATCGGATGAGCCGTAAGAAACTCCTGGCCTGGGGCTTGCTCGTCCTGATTGCCGCCGATGTGGTCTTGGCGATGGGTGACCACTGGGTCACGGTACTCGCCGGCGTTGCGCTATGGGGCGTTCACATGGGAATGACGCAGGGTTTATTGGCGACGATGGTTGCAGCGACGGCACCCGCCGACCTTCGTGGAACGGCCTTCGGCTTCTTCAACTCGGTCGCGGCCTCGCTTGTTGATCGCCAGCGCCGTCGCTGGCTGTTGTGGGACGGCTTGGGGCTTCGTCTTCCTTTGAGTGGGCGCCGTTTTCTGCGGCGTGGCTCTGCTCGGCCTGTTCAAGAAGGTCTGATCGAAACCGTACGCAGGTGACCCAGGCGCCGCAATTTGATTCGAACACAGAGCCCGGCGATGCGTGGTGGGCGACGTTCGGCCCGCCGCCGCTGCCACAGCTGGTATCCTAGGCACTGCGCAACAACCCGGACCCGCGCGCCGTGGATGCCGACAGCCGCGCCGAAGGTCTCAGCGGTGTATTCTCCACCCGGGATTTGCGAACCCCGAATGCACCGGTGTCTGAAACGACTCATGGAGATCTTCAGAGAATTCCAGATCGAGGCCGCTCACCGGCTGCCGAACGTGCCGCCGGGTCACAAGTGTGCGCGGCTGCACGGCCATTCCTTCCGCATCGCGGTGCACGTCGCGGGGGAGGCCGGGACGCCAGGGCTCGCTGGCTGGGTGTGCGATTTCGTGGATATCGGGCGGTTGCCGAACTGGTGTTGGGCAGCCTCTCGATCATCGCTACCTGAACGAGATCGAGGGGCTGGAGAATCCCACGAGCGAAAGGCTCGCGGTCTGGATCTGGCAGCGGCTCGCGCCGTCGCTGCCGGGGCTTTCGCGGATCACGGTGCGTGAGACCTGCACCAGCGGCTGCGAGTACCGCGGCCCGACCTGGAGTTCCTGACCTCGAAGGAGTCCGGTTGATGCAGATCGAAGCCTTCACGATCCACGTCCCCGATGCCGATCTCGAAGACCTGCAGGAGCGCCTGAGTCGTACGCGCTGGGCCCGGGACTTCGCCAACGAGGACTGGGCGCGCGGCACCGAGGCCACTTACCTTCGCGACCTAGTCGACTACTGGCGACACGGCTACGAATGGCGCCGTCACGAGGCGGCCATGAATGCCTGGCCGCAGTTCCGAACGGTGATCGACGGTGCGCCGATCCATTTTCTGCACGTGCGCGGCAAGGGGCCGCGGCCGATGCCGCTGATGCTCAACCACGGCTGGCCGTGGACGTTCTGGGACCTGCAGAAGCTGCTCGGCCCACTCGACCCGGTTGCTCATGGCGGACCCGGCCGATGCCTTCGACCCGGTCGTCCCCTCGCTGCTGGGTTAAGTGGCTTTTCGACGCCCTCGAGAGAACGGGACTCAACTATGCTGAGTACCGCCGATCTCTGGGGAGCCCGGCGGTCTCGGCTATCCGCGCTTTGCCACGCAGGGCGGCGACTGGGGCGCGTTGCTCTCCGCGCAGCTCGGACACAAGTTCGCGGACCGGATCATCGGCCTGCACATCACGCTGCCCACGCCGCTCGACGTGTTCACGGGCGGCGCGGTGGATCCGGCGGATTATTCCGCCGCGGAGGAGGGCTGGGCGGAGCGCAGCCAGAACTTCTTCCGCGAGGAGTCCGGCTATTTCCAGCTGCAGTGCACCCGCCCGCAGACCGTCGCCTACGCGCTCGAGGATTCGCCCGTCGGCCTGTGCGCCTGGCTCGTCGAGAAGCGTCGCAGCTGGAGCGACTGCGGGGGCAAGGTGGAAACGCGCTTCAGCAAGGACGACCTGCTCACCACCGTCATGATCTACTGGCTCACCCGCAGCTACGGCACTTCGGCACGCTACTACTACGAAGCGGCGCATCGCCCATGGCAGCCTGCGCACCCACGGATGCCCGTGGTCGAAGCGCCGACTGGAGTCGCGGTATTCCTGAAGGAAGTCGTCCTGCAGCCGCAGCGCTGGGCCGAGCGCTATTACAACCTGAAGCGCTGGCAGGTGTTTCCCTCGGGTGGCCACTTTGCGCCCATGGAGGAACCCGACGTGATGATCCGGGAGCTGCGGGAGTTCTTCCGGCCGCTGCGTCGCTGAAATCCTCGCAAAATCAATGCAGTTTCTGTATGATTGCAATCATCCTTTGTCCTGTGAGCGAGCCGCCGTATCAATTCCGGTGGCTTGATATGCCCATGCCCAAGCCCAAGCAGCGCCACAATTCCGAAGCCGCCCGCCGCGACCGTCTCGAGCGGCTGCGCCGGGAGCGCATCGCAGCACAGCCGCTGCGGCGCGCCTATCCGCGCATGGCGCAGCTGCGCCTGGAGCTCCGGTTCAATGATGGCTCCGCCCTGCCCCCGGCGGCCCAGTCGCACATCCTGCACCCGCCTGCGGCCGCGTTCTTCCGCTTCCCGTGCCCCTTCGCGGATTGCGACGGCCTCTTCGACCTCACGGGCCTGGTGGCCGAGTCGGCGGGTCCGAAAACGCCTCGGGAGATCTCGCGGAACCTGGAATGCCAGGGTGTGCGCGCGCGGGATCGGCTGACCGGCCACCGCTGTGGCCTGCAGCTCGAGTGCACGATCAGCCCGAACTACCTGCAGGACATCGCGGCCTGAGCGACCGGCGCCGGGCGGAAGTCGATCCGCCCGTCAGCAGGCAGGCAGTAGGTATCGATCGGCGCCGCGCGACCGCGCAGTTGCAGCGCCGGCAGGGCGACGGCCGCTACGTGGCGCCCGCAGGCCTCGAGGGATCGCTTGACGGCGCTCGAGAACAGCGCCTCTCCCGCGCGGGCACGCTGGCTCAGCCGGGCCGCAACGTTCACCGTATCCCCGATGAGTGTGTAGCTCATGTGGCTCGGGGCGCCGACGTTGCCGACGATGACTTCGCCGGCGCTGATGCCGATGCCGATCCCCGTATCGATGTCGAGGCGCATCTTCCATTCCCCGGCCATCTGGCTGAAGCGCGCGAGCATCTCGCACGCGGAATCGAGCGCCCGCCGGGGGGCGTCCGCATCCTCGCGCGGCACGCCGAATCCCGCCATCAGTCCGTCGCCGGCGAGATTGAATACCGTACCGCCGTGCTCGAGCGTGATGGCGGTAAGCAGCGCGAAGTACTCGTTGAGCAGTGGCACGACCTCGAGCGGGCTGAGTCGCTCAGAGAGTGCCGTGAAACCGCGCATGTCGGCGAACATCACGGCACCCTCGACGCTCGCGTAGCCGCCTGACGCTTCGCTGCGGGTGCGCGGCGTACAGCGGCATGTGCCGGCCTGGTGCAGTTCGATGATGTTGCCTGCCGGATCGCGCAGGAAGAGCTGATCGGCCTGCGGCCCGTGGGGGCTTTCGAAGGCGCGATACTCGATGCCGAGCCGTTCGATCTCGGCGCGCGCTTTCAGGATGTCCTGAACGGCAAGCGCCACGTGCGGAGCACGTGGGTCGATCGTGTCATCCGCAGAGCGGGCCGGGCTGCCGATGAGGTGAAGCTGCGCGTGTTCCCGACATCGAGCCACGCGCCGGGTATGCCCGGGAAATCCGGCCGGCCGGCGTCCGCGTCGAGGCCGAGTACGGCCGCATAGAATTCACGAACAGCGGACACTTCGGTGGGCGTCTGCCCGGCAGCGACGGCGTGATGGTGAAGCGCGAGCACCTTGATCGGCATCGTCTGAAGCTTCCGCGTGACTGACCTTCCGGGTGCCGCGAGCTTAAGTGATTTTGCGGTGGCGGTCTGCGGGTGGGCGGTTCTACGGCAAGCCGCTATGTTCATGTCCGTTCACGGTTCGCTAACATGCCGCGCCATGCGCGAAGCCGCCTCTGTCAGGGAACGCCGCATCCGTCCCGTCGATGCCGACTGCAACGGCTGTCTGGCGGCCCGGCGCTGCTGGGGTGGCCGGCTGCCCGGGCGCAGCACCCTGCTCGTGCATCGCGAGGGGCGGCTCGAGCCGGGCACGGTGCTGTTTCGCCAGGGCGAGTCTTTCGCGGCGGCCTACATGGTCGTGCGTGGCTCGGTGCGGCTGTGCGATACGAGCGAAGAAGGAATCGACCGCATCGTCGACTTCCGCCTGCCGGGCGAGCTCGCGGGGCTGAGGCGCTCGGCAGCGGTCGTTATCCGCACACCGCCCAGGCCATCGATGAAGTGGCGGTGTGCCGCCTGAAGTGGCCGCGCGCCGAACGGGCGGCGGCGAGCGCCGCCTTTTTCGAGCAGGTGCTGCTGAAGAGCGCAGTGCAGCTCGAGCGCGCCACGCGACCGTGGGCGGGTCTGCCGGCCACCGAGCGTGTCGCGCGGTTTCTCGAAGATCTGGCGGAGCGGCTCGGCACCCCGGGTGCACCGCTCGAACACTTTACGCTGCCCATGACGCGTGCGGACATCGGTTCACGCCTCGGACTCGCGGAGGAGACCGTCGTGCGTGCGCTGGCACACCTGAATGCTGAAGGACGCATCGAAGTGGCCGGGCGACGTGTGCGCGTGACGCGCAACACGAGACCCTCGCCCGTCGACGACGATGGCCCCGGCGGCCCGCACCGCGCCCTGATTTCCGCGGGCTGACGGAGGCGCGCTACGGTTCGTGCCGCGGAGCATCGTTCCGCGTGGCGCGATCGCCCGGGGCGCCGCAGGCCGCCGCATCGGCAATCACCTCGGCGTGTTCGCGTGCGATGCGCATCGCCGGCATGGTGCCACGCCCTTCGATCAATTCGGCGAGCCGAGCCGCCTTTGCCGTGCCCGTCACCAGCCAGACGATGTGGCGGGCGCGGTTCAGCGCCGGGACGGTGAGGCTGAGTCGCGGCCACTGCGGCGCGTGTGCCACGAATCCCACCTCCCGGTCCTTCGTGTCGGGCAGTCCATCGCCCGGGAAGAGCGAGGCGGTGTGACCGTCCTCGCCGAGACCCAGATGCGCGATATCGAGTGTAGGCGGGTTGCCGGCGAGCTCGCGCAGCGTCTGCTCACAGGCGACGATCGCTGCGGTGACTCCCGACGCGAGTGCCAGTGTGACCGGCATCGGGTACAGGTTGGCGCGCGGCAAAGGGCCGGACTGCACGAGAGCCTGCTCGAGGCTCGTGAGATTGCGCGCCGGATCGCCTTCGGGAGCAAGGCGCTCGTCCACCTGCACGATCCTGAGGTCGCGCCAGGGCAGGGTCTGCCCGGCGAAGTGCTCGAGCATGCGCTGCGGCGTGGCGCCGCCACTCAGGGCGAGCACGCAGGAACCGCGTGCGGTGATGCTCGCGGCGGCGAGATCCGCCAGCCGGGCGGCGCAGAGCCGGGCGGCAGCCTCGGCGTCGGGTGCCACGCGCAGCGGCAGCCTGAGGGCCATCGCCGCCCCGCTCATCCGCAGGGCGAAGTGGCGCCGCGCTGCGGATCGTGCCAGCCACCGATGCTCTCGGCGATGCGCTCCGCGCCCGCGGGGCCCCAGCTCCCAAAGGGATAGGTGTGTACATCTCCCGCGTCGCCCAGCAGCTGATCGACGATCGTCCAGGCGGCCTCGACGGCATCCTGGCGCGCGAAGAGCGTGGTGTCGCCGCGCATGGCGTCGCCGATCAGGCGCTCATACGCAGTCATCTCGCCCGCCTCCGAGCGACAGACCGAGAGCTCGATGCCGCGTCCGATCATCGTCTCGCCTGCTTCCTTCACGCGCGCCCCGAGGCTGATGAAGACCTGGTCGGGTCCCAGCCGGAAGCGGAGATAGTTGACCTGTGGGGGCACGGGTTCGTCGAAGAGCTTCTGGGGTGGACGGCGAAAGCTCGCAAAGACTTCGGTGGCGGTGGTTGCGAGTCCCTTGCCGGCGCGGATGCACACCGGAACGCCAGCCCAGCGCCAGGATTCAGCTGTGAGGCGCAGGGCTGCGTAGGTCTCGACTCCGGAGCGGGGATCGACGCCCGGTTCGCTGCGGTAGCCGTCGTACTGGCCACGCACGAGACCGCGGGCGACAGGGCGGATTGCCCTCAGCACCTTCACTTTCTCGTCGCGCAGCGCTTCGCTGTCCGTGCGCACCGGCGGCTCCATCAGGAGGATCGAGACGATCTGCAGGAGGTGATTCTGCACGACGTCGCGCAGCGCACCGAGTTCCTCGTAGAGCCGGCCACGGCCTTCGACGCCGAAGGCCTCGGCCATGGTGATCTGCACGCTCGCGATGTGCTCGCGATTCCACACCGGCTCCAGGAAGCTGTTGGCGAAGCGGAAATAGAGCAGGTTCTGGACCGGTTCCTTGCCGAGGAAGTGATCGATGCGGAAGATCGCTGCTTCCTCGAACACCTTCCGCAGCGCGTGGTTGAGCGTGCGCGCCGAGGCGAGATCGCGCCCGAGGGGCTTCTCGACCACGACCCGCGCGCCGGTGGCACAGCCCGATTCGCCGAGCGAGGCGACCACGGGGGCGAAGAGGCTCGGCGGGATGGCGAGATAGTGCAAGGGTCGCGCCGCGCTCCCCAGCGCCGCGCGCAGGCGCCGGAAGGTATCGGGATTCTGGTAATCGCCTTCGACGAAGACCAGCAGCCGCGTGAGTGCGGCGAAGGCGGCCTCATCGAGGCCGCCGCCATGGCGGCGCAGACTCTCCGCCATACGCTCGCGGAGGCTCTCGAGCGTGCCCCCGCGCGCAACACCGATGACCGACCGCGAGCCGCCCCCGTCGTGCCAGGTTCTGCAGAGCCGGAAAGATCTTCTTGAAGGCAAGATCGCCCGTGATGCCGAACAGCACGAGTGCGTCTGCAGGAGTGTCATTCATGGTGTGTCAGCCAGGCGGCGAGCGGTGCTGTCTGCGTGCAGTATGATCTCCCTGCCATGAAACCGTCTTCCCCCCTCGCGCGTTCCCTGCCGGTGCGCGTCGGACGCGAGACGAAGGGCCGGGGAGGAAAGGGCGTGACCCTCGTCACCGGTCTGCCGCTCGCGCCTGCGCAGCTCGAGGAACTCGCCCGCCGGTTCAAGCGCCGCTGCGGGTCGGGGGGTACGGTGCGCGGCAATACGATCGAGATCCAGGGCGATCATCGCGACGAGCTGGTCGCCGAGCTCATTGCGCTCGGCTACGCCGCGAAGCGCTCCGGCGGCTGAGAGCGTTTAGAATCCCGCCCATGACGCGTGCACTCAAGTGGCTGGCGATCGGCGCCGGCGTGATCCTCGGGCTGGCGGCGCTCGCCATTGGCGCCCTGCTGCTCTGGGTGGATCCCAACGACTACCGCGATCGTCTCGAAGAACTCGCCGGACGACAGCTCGGGCGGCCGCTCGAGATCGCTGGCCCGCTCGATTTCAAGGTCTTTCCGTGGCTGTCACTCGAGGCGCGGCAACTCAGCCTGGGGAACCCGCCTGGCTTCGGTGCGGAACCCTTCGCAAAGGTGGCGAGCGCCCGGGTCGGGGTGAAGCTGCTGCCGTTGCTGCACAAGCGCCTGGAAGTCAGCCGCATCGCTATCGATGGTCTCGATCTGCGGCTCGTCAAGCGCGGCGATGGTCACTCGAACTGGGAGGATCTCCGCGAACAGGATCGCAAACAGGCGGAGGGCCGCGAAGCCGCCACCCGGACTTCGATTGCGGGCCTCGATCTCACGGGGGGCGCGCTGCAGTATCGTGACGAAGCGACCAGGTCACTCACGCGGTTGCGCGACATCGAGCTGCACACGGGCACGCTGGGCAGCGGAGCACCCGTGCCGCTCGATCTGTCACTGGTCCTGGACGAGGGGGACGGCACGAGTGCGACCCGTCTCGCGCTCCAGGCGACGGCGAACCTCCCCACCGGCAATCCGCGCATCGAACTGAGTGGTGTCAGGGTCAGGGGAGAGCGGATTCCCGCGGCCCCGAAGCGGGGGAAGAAGCCGGAACCGAAGGTGCCCTTCGAGCTCACGGCCTCGCAGCTGGTGCTGGATCCGGACGCGGAAACGCTCGCTCCCGCCAAGGTCGAGGTCACGTATGGCGGCCTGCCGCTCCAGGCCAGCATCCGGGGTGAGCGCCTGTTCGGTGAACGTGTGCTGCAGGGCGAGTTCACCGTGCCGCGCGTCGCGCCCCGCAAGGTGCTGCCCGGCCTCGGCGTCGAGCTGCCCGAGACCCCGCCCGGCACGCTGGAGGCCATGCAGGCGAAGGGCGCGTGGCGCATGACCGCAAAGCAGCTCGAGATCTCAGGCCTGGTCGCGTCGCTCGATGAGACGACGCTGCGCGGTCGCGTCGCGATCGACGACCTCGATGCCGAGACGCCGCCGCTGCGTTTCGATCTGACGGCCGACGCGGTGAACGTGGATCGGTACTTCCCGCCCACGAGCCGCACCGCATCGGCCGCCGCGCCTGCGCGCGAAGAAAAGCCAGCCGAACTGCCGCGCGAGGCGCTCGCTGGCCTGCAGGCCAGGGGCCCCCTGCGGATCGGCCGCTTCACGGTGGCCGGGCTTGCCTTCAGCGACGTCTCCACGACTCTCGATGCACAGGGCGGGCTCGTGAAGCTCGGTCCCACCAGCGCGAAGCTCTTCGGGGGTGGCTATCAGGGCATGCTGACGCTCGACGTGCGGTCCTCGCCCGCGCGCCTGGCTCTGGACGAGCACGTGCGCGACCTCGATTTCGGTGCCCTCATGCAGGCCAGCTTCGACTCGAAGCGCCTGTCCGGGCGCATCGACGGCAACGCGGTGCTCACGGCCCGGGGTGATACGGATGACGCGCTTCTCAAGGCGCTCTCCGGTCGCACGGACTTCGACATCCGCAATGGTGCTCTCGAAGGCGCTGGAC
>JADJHU010000012.1 GCA_016707425.1 Gammaproteobacteria bacterium | reverse complement strand
GAGCACGCGCGACATTTCCTCGACGTTCATCGGTGCGGCCGAAAGTGAACCAGACGGACTCGACGTTGCGCCCGGCAGAGAGCACCGCAGATCGGCCCCCCGCTGCCTCGAGCGCGCGCGGTGATTGCTCCGTCCTCGAGTGGTCGCGCCTCCGGGCACACCGTCGGCCACGTTGATCTGGCGATGACGGCCAGGTCTTTGCCGACTGCCTTCACGGCCGAGAGCACGCGCGCCGGAAAGCGCACGTGGTTCCCGGCGCTGCCGCCGTAGCCGTCGCGGGCGCCTGTTTGAGAGTGGCGAGATGAACTGATTGAGGAGATAGCCATGGCCCATGTGGAGCTCGACGGTATCGAAGCCTGCCTCCCGGCAGAGGCGCGGCGCTCGACGAACCTCGCCCGCCGCGCGGGCCATGTCGGTCTCGTTCATGGCGCGCTGGCGCCAGTTGCCCTGCAGCAGCCCCGCCCTGATTGATCCCGGAGGAGGCGCTTCATCGTCGGCCCTTCACCCCGACGCCCGTGACGAAGGCGCCACCATGCGTGATCTGGAAGGAGATCCGGTCCACCTTCCGCGTGCACGGCATCGGTGGGCCACGCAGATCCGGCAGGATTTCTCGGCGGATCCAGATCTGATTGCCGTAGCGTGCTCCCGAGGGCGCTCACCGCGCCGTAGGCCACGGTGGTGAGGGCCACGCCGCCCGCAGCGAGCTCGCGATGGTGTTTGACCAGCGCCTTCGAGGGCGCGCCTCGACATTCATGCCCTCGTTGGCGCCGGACTTGATGAAGCGGTTGCGAAGCCGCATGGGACCGATGCGCACGGGACCTGAAGGGGCGAAGGAGTGCCGGACATCGCAATTACCCGGGTGTGCTAAAGCCGGAGGTGGCAGGCAGAGTGGATAATACACGCCATGACGACGGCCGCACTGTTCCGCCGCTACCGGGCGGTCGCCTATGAGGCGCGACTCGAGCTGGCCGCGAGCGAGCGGTGGCAACCAGCAGCAGCGCAGTCCCGGCTTTTCCAGATTTGTGGCGCAGATGTACCGAGAGAAGGCGCGGCCGAGGAGCACTTCCATCGTGCATGACGACTACCTGGCCATCACCGACACGGTCTACTGCTACGCAATCCGGCCTGACCCTCCGAGACTGGACGCCTATCGGTCGATCTCGCCGAGGAGGTCGCTATGGATTTCTCGGCCCGGGGACCAGATCTCCACCGTATCGCATTCGGGCCGACGACCTGACTGAGAACGTCCGTGTCTATTTTGCCGGTCTGGACGCTACACAGCACAGCATGACCAATCCGGCGCGTCAGGATCGAGGGCGACAAGGCCCGCTGCATCGTCTATATGCAGTCTGAGCATTTTCCGAGGACCAGCAACTCGAGCCGACGGTTCGTCATCGGTGGTTATTACACCGACGATCCCGTGCGGACGGCGGATGGATGGAAGCTTTGCGCCGCCGGGTCGGTGTGTTGTGGACGCGCGGGTGAGCGTGGTTTCATGCTCGATGCGGCCGAGCGCGGGCGACGACGTCTGCAGCAACCCCGAGGCCAGCTGGCGATGTTTCGGGCACGCCGTAAGCGGGCGGCCCGCTGCTAAGCAATGATCCGCGGGAGGATGTCTCCGCGTCTATGAGCAAACACGTCGCACGGCTGACATCATCGCCGCCATCGGTAGCCGTCGTGCGGGAGCTGCCGCAGAGAGTACGCGACATCGGCGGCGATGCCGGATGCGATCCTGAGGCGTGTGGGCTTCGCCCGTGGTGCTGATGCCGCATCGCCTGCTGCCTGGGAATGCCGGGCCCTCCCGGCGAGCAGTTCAGCGCCGTCTACCGTGACTGCGTGGCCATGCTCGAGGACTACGTCAGCTGTCCGCGCCGGCCGGGCCGGCGATGAATAAGAAGGAAGTCGATCTCCCCTACGGCTCATCGGCGCGCGACGCTCGAACAGGGATCGGACGTGCGGCCGAATTTCTCTGCATGCACACCTTTCACGAGAAGCGCGACGTGAGCGCCTTTCTCTCGGATCTCACCGGGCTCTCCACCTACGCGCGACTCTTCGGCTGGCTGATCGGCGTCGATCTCGAGCCGCTCACGGTCGAGGCCTGCTATCGGTCGCTCCTGGACGATGCGGTGGTCGTATGGCCCTTCCGCCGACCTGATTTTTACTCTGCCGGCTGCCGCCGCCGCTGCGCTGTTCGCATTTCGCTCCCGGCTGTTGACTCGCCGCTCTCGGCGGCAGCATCTTGAGTTCCATCTCCAGAGAGCCATGGGAGACAGAGATGCCCCCGCCGAATCCGACGACAAGGGAACTGCTGAACTGGGCACGGAATTACGACAAGCTGTGGACGGAAGGCAATCGCCAGGGCTGGATCGGCAACTACAGGACCGTCCTGGCCAGTGACAGCGTGCGCATGCTCGACCCGGTCGGCACTGCAGAGAAGTTCGGCATCCAGCACTGCATCGTCGATTCCTATGACCTCTTTCAACCGAACGTCAAGTTCCACATCCCGCCGGAAACCCTCCTGGTGAACGGCAACGAGGTCGCCTGGGTGATGCACAACATCATCACTTCCGAGGGCAGGACCACCGTGGTGCCGAGCATCGAAACCTACCGGTTCGAGCCGGACGGATCGCTGGCAATCCGCACCTGGTACCGGATTCCCCGGAAGGCGGGCGGCGAGCTGGGTCAGATGTTCACCACCTACCTGCCCGGGGACTATGACGCATGAAGCTCAGTACCAATCTGGTCGTCGATTCCCTTGAGGACGTGGCCGACCCGGCGCGGCGGATCGAGGAGCTGGGCTTCGAGTCCCTCTACATCTCCGAGCGCAAGCACAACCCCTTTCTTCAGCTCGCCGTGGCCGCCGTCTCCACCTCCCGCATCAAGCTCGGGCCCGAGGTGGCGCTCGCTTTTCCGCGCAACCCCATGGTGCTCGCCTACACCGCCTGGGATCTGCAGCGGGCAAGCCGCGGGCGCTTCATCTTGGGGCTCGGCACGCAGGTGAAGGCGCACAACGAGCGGCGATTCGGACTCAGGTGGGAGCGGCCTGCGGAGAAGCTTCGTGAATACATCCTGGCAATCAAGGCGATCTGGGAGTGCTTTCAGAGCGGTAAGGAGTTGAAGGGCCACACGTACATGGGCGCTGGCAACTACGTGAGCGAAAAGCCTCTGGACTTCAACGGGGAGTTCTTCAAGTTCAACCTGTTGCCCCCGATGTTTCAACCCGGGGCCCATTGACGTGCCCCCGCCGCCGATCTTTGTGGGCGCCGTCAACCCCTTGAACTGCCGCATGGCGGGCGAGATCGCCGATGGCTTTCACTGCCACGGCTTTCACACCGCAAAGACCCTCAAGGCCAATGTCATCGACAACATCCAGGCTGGCCTTGATGCCGCAGGACGCAAGCGAAGTGATTTCACCATCACCGCTCCTGTCATGGCCGTGATGGGCGGCAACCGAGCGGAGCTCGATGCGATGCGCGAGCGCGTGCGCGGCATGATCGCTTTCTACGGGGCGACGAGCCACTACAAGAAGATGTTCGAGGCGCATGCCTGGGACGACACCTTCGAGCGGCTGCTGGAGAAATCCCGTACCGGTAAGTGGGATCGCATGCCCGAGGAGATCTCGGATGAGATGATGAGCGAGTTCGCCGTGGAAGGCCTCTACGAGGAGATCCCGGAGCTCCTGCAGAAGAAATACGGCGACATGCTGGACGAAGTGCTCATCTACTTCGGCGAGCCCGAGAAGGGCGACCCGGAAGTCTGGCGGCGGCTCGTTCGGGCGTTCAACGAGCACTACCGGTGAACTGTGCTCGCGCCGTCTCGAAGCTGCGCCGGGCGGCTTCGGCGACCGGCAGCCGCCGGTGTTCACGCGAGAGGATCTCGACGCCGTAGGGCCCGCGGTACCCGGCGCGCTTCATGGCGTCGATGAAGGCCGGCACGTCGAACTCGCCTTCCCCGCAGAGCCTGCGGTGGTGCATGGTGTCCTCGGTCATGTCGCCGTGCAGCGCGAGCTCGGCATCGTCGAGCTCGGCGGCGAGGATGTAGCGCGCCGGCACCTTCAGGATGTCCTCGTGGCTCGCACCCGAGCGCACCACGTGCCAGATGTCGATCAGCAGCCCGCCGTTCGCGGCGCCTGCGCCCGCGGCAATATCGAGGACAGCATCGAGCGTCGGCAGATCCGAGAACGGAATCATCTCGATGGGCATGAGCAGCCCGTGGGTGGCGGCCTCGGCACAGAGCGAGCCGTACTCGTCGATCAGTCGCTGTCGGGGCCAGCCCTCGTTGCCGAAAGGAGCCATGACCTTGATGTGTCGCGCGCCGAGCGCATCTGCTGCGGCGAACAGGCCTCGCCGCATGGCGTCGGCCCGCTGCCGGCGTTCGCCCTCGGTGAACCAGTCGCCCATGTACTCGAGATCGCCGTGCCAGAAGCCGATGCCGGTGTAGCCTGCGCTAGCCGCAGCCGCGATGCGCTCCCCGAGGGGCAGCGGGCAGGCGGTACGGTCGGCGCCCGGCAGGAAGTCGCCGGCGATCGTCCAGCAGGTGGCGATGAGATCGACGTCGTTCGTCATGGGCGCATCGTCCTCCCGCCATCGACGCTGATGACCTGCCCGTTGATGGACGCTGCGTCCTCGGACAGCAGGAAGGCTACCGCAGCGGCGACATCCTCCGGCGACACCAGACGTCTGCCGCGCACGCCGGCGACGAATTCCGCACGCAGCCCCGGGTCGAGCTGCCGGTCGATCTCCTCGGTCAGCGTGAAGCCCGGTGCGACGGAGCCCGCGTCCCGCACGTCGAAGGCGAGGCCGATGGCCCGCCCGCCCGCCGCCTCGATGCTGCGGGAGACCGCGCGGGCTGCATTGGCGGACAGATCCCCGATCACGAGTTGCGCGCCTTCCTCAGCCAGCCGTCGGGCCGTCGCGGCGCCGATGCCGCTGCCACCTCCGGCGATCACCGCGGCTTTGTCTTTCAGGCCTCGCATCACTGGCTCCTCTCAGCTCTCGATGTCGTCCGGGCTCCAGTAGCCTTCGAGCCGCGTGATGCGGCCCTCGGCGTCGAAGGTACAGACGTCGAGCGAGCGGATCGCGACACGCCTGCCCTCCCACTCGGTCGTGACGGTGAAGGCCATGGCCGCCGCATTCCCGTGCGAGCCGCGGATGGGTGTGGCGAGCGCGAGCCGGGCCTTCATCGCGACGGCCTGGTGGAACCAGTCGCGGATTTCCTGTCCGTGTTTTGGCGGTGTGCCGATCGGGTCCTCGATGGCGGCATCTTCCGCGAAGAGCGCGATCACGGCTTCGGCGTCGCCGCGGTTGAGGGTGTCCACATAGGCCTGCATTGGCGCCTTCATGCGGTGCGTCGTCGTCATGTGCCGTGCTCCTGGGCGAGAGCGGCACGCGCCAGCGGCGGCTGTCCCAGGATCATGTCGGCAGCCTTCTCGGCAATCATGATAACGGCCATGTTCGTATTGGCGCCGACGATGCGCGGCATGACGGAGGCATCCACGACGCGCAGGCCTTCGGCACCGTGCACGCGCAGACGCTCATCGACCACGGCGAGCGCATCCTGCCCCATGCGTGCGGTGCCGACGCTGTGATAGTCGGCATCGGCTTTCGCGCGGATGAAGGCTTCGAGATCGGCGTCGCTCACTACGCCCGGTCCCGGCTCGAGCTCCTCACCCCGGAAGGGGTCGAAGGCGCGCTGGGCGAAGACCTCGCGGGCGATCTCCATGCCGCGGCGTGTGACGTGCAGATCCCGAGGATCATCCAGATAATTCTGGTCGATGAGTGGCGGCGCGGTGGGATCGGCCGAGGCGAGGCGCACGCTGCCGCGACTCTCGGGACGCACGCAGTTGATGTGTGCGTAGAAACCATGATCCGGAATGATCTCGCGACCATGATTGCGGTAGAGCGCCGTGACGAAGAGGAGCTTCACGTCGGGCTCCGGCAGCGCAGGCTCGGACTTCACGAAGGCGGCCGCTTCCAGCCCCGGATCCGCGAGCGGTCCCTTGCGGAAGAGCGCGTATTGGCCGAGCGCGGCTGCGCCGCGGAGCGGGCTGAAGTACTTGAACATCGAGATGGGCTGCAGGGAGCGATGCTTGACCGTGATCGCCAGATGATCCTGCAGGTTCCGGCCGACCCCCGGCAGGTCGAGGAGCGGCGTGATGCCATGTTCGCGCAGATGATCGGCCGGGCCGATGCCAGAGAGCATGAGGAGCTGTGGCGAGTTGAGCGCGCCAGCCGAGAGAATCACCTCGCGTGCGGCACGCACGCTCCGTTCGCTTCCGCCCTTGCGGAAGATGAGCCCCACTGCCCGGCGCCCCTCGAAGACTATGCGCACCACGTGCGCATCCGTGACGACAGTGAGATTCGGGCGCGCCCGTGCGATGCGCAGATAGGTCGAGGCGGTACTGGCACGCCGACCGCGGCTTACGGTCATGTCTACAGGGCCGAAGCCCTCGCGACGTGCGCCGTTCGTATCCTCGTTGTAGGGGTAGCCCGCCTGCATCCCTGCTTCGATGAAGGCGCGTGCCAGCGGATGCTTCACCTGCGGGCGGCTGACGTGCAGCGGGCCGTCCCTGCCGTGGAACTCATTGGCACCCGGTTCGTACGTTTCCGCACGGCGGAAGTAAGGCAGCACATCCGCGTAGGACCAGCCCTCGTTGCCGAGCCCTCGCCAGCCGTCGAAGTCGCGCGCCGTGCCGCGATCGTAGACCATGCCGTTGATGGATGAACCGCCGCCAAGCACCTTGCCACGTGGCAGATAGAGCACGCGATCCCCGAGGTGCTGCTGGGGGACGGAGCTGTAGCGCCAGGCAAAGGCGCCCGAGAGCATGATCGGCAGGAGTCCACCTGGGGCACGGATGATCGGGCTCCAGTCGCGCCCACCTGCTTCGACGAGCAATACGCTGACGCCCGGATCGACCGAGAGGCGGTGCGCGAGCACACAGCCGGCAGAGCCGCCGCCTGCAATGACGTAATCGAATGCCTTCACGCCGAGACGACGGCCGTTGGCGCGAGTCGATCGATCTCGGCGAGTTCGGCGCTCGTGAGCGCCCAGCCCGCGGCACGCGCGTTCTGCCCGACCTGCTCGGGCCGGCTCGCACCGGCGATGACGCTCGCGACGCCCGGTCGCGCCGCGAGCCAGGAGAAGGCGAGCTCGAGGAGCGTGTGTCCGCGTTCGGTGGCGAAGCGCTCGAGTCGTGCGGCCGTCTCCCACTTCGCGGGATCACGGTAGCTGTCGAAGAAGGGCGGCGCATCGGCCAGGCGCGCAGCCGCCGGCGCCGGCTGGCCGGGCTTGTACTTGCCGGTGAGCAATCCGTTTGCGAGCGGGAAATAGGGCAGGAGCGCCAGCGCGTGCCTCGCGATGCGTGGCGCGCGCCTGCTCGAGACCGCGGACCAGCAGACTGTACTCGTTCTGAGTGCTGGCAAAGCCCGTGAGTCCGGCGCGCTGCGCGACCTCCTGTGCTTCATCGAGTTGCGCGGCCGAGAGGTTCGAGCAGCCGATGGCGCGCACCTTGCCCGCCCGCAGCAGATCCTCGAGCGCGCGCAGCGTCTCCTCGATGGGCGTCGCCGGATCGGGGTAGTGCAGCTGGTACAGATCGATCCAGTCCGTTCTCAGGCGCCGCAGGCTCGATTCGACCGCTGTCATGATGTAGGCGCGCGAGGCGCCTTTCTTCCTGCCCTCCCTGTCCATCGGCGAGCCGAACTTGGTGGCGAGCACCACGTTCCTGCGCCGCTCGCCCAGCACCTCGCCGATGAAGTCCTCGGACGGGCCGTAGCTGTCGGAGGTGTCGAGGAAGTTGATGCCGCAGGCGAGCGCCGCATCGATGATCGAGCGGGTGCCGGCGAGATCAGCCTTCCAGCCGAAGTTGTTGCAGCCGAGACCGACGACCGAGACACGCAGATCCGTCCTGCCGAGTCGGCGTAATTCCATGATTTCCTCTCAGCGTGCCCGGCTCGCGCGTGAGGGTTGTCTCGCCATCCAGTCCTCGATCGTCTGGTGGACGTAGGCGCAGTCCTCTTCGGTCATGGTGGGATGACAGGGCAGCATCAGCCCCTGCTCCATGATCTGATCGGCGCGCGGGTAGCCCTCCGGATCCTTGCGACAGGTGACGCCCTTCATCATCGGGTGGCGCGTGATGTTCCCGGAGAAGATCACGCGCGTCGAGACGTCGGAGGTCTCGAGGTGCAGCTGCAGCGAGCGGCGACTCCAACCCGTTTCGGGGCGCAGCTGCACGGGGCAGCAGATCCAGGTGGTCTCGACGTCCGCGAGCAGGCGCGGCGGGATGAAGATATCCGGATACTTCGCGAGGAAGCGCAGATGGCTCTGGAAATTGCGGTCGCGCAGCTTCCAGAACATGTCGAGCTTGTTCAGCTGCTCGTGGCCGAAGGCGGCGCCCGCCTCGTTCGGGATGAAGCCGTAGGCGATTTCCTCGAAGATGAACAGGCCGTCGTATTCGATATCGCCGAGGTTTTCCAGGAAGCGGCCATCGCTGTCGTTCTTGCGCGTGCCGTGCATGAACTTCTCGGAGGAGCGGCCCCAGCAGCGGGCCATCAGGCCCCAGTCCCAGAGCTTCTCGTCGTCCACGGCCACGAGTCCGCCGTTGCCGAGGCAGGTGATGATGTGAAAGATGGAAAAGCTGGTCACCGAGATGTCGGCGCGCAGCCCCGTCTTCGTGCCGCGCAGCGTCCCGCCGAGGGTGTCGCAGCTGTCCTCGACGAGCTTGAGCTTGTGCTTGTTCGCCATGGCGCGCAGCCGGTCCCAGTCGGGCGTGCCGCCGACGAGGTTCGGCACCAGCATGGCGCGTGTGTTCGGGGTGATCATGCGCTCGATGCGCTCGAGGTCGATCTGGTAGCTGTCGAGCTCCACGTCGACGAAGGCCGGCACGTAGCCCGCGTGCACGATGGAGGCGACGTCGGTGGAGAAGGTGAGCACGGGGGTGATCACCTCCGAGCCCTTCGGCAGATTCAGCATGCGCATGGCGAGCATGAGGGCGGAGGACCCGGAGTTCACCATCACGCCGTACTTGTGGCCCATGACCTCGGCACAGCGCTTCTCGAAAGTCTGCACCTGCTTGCCGATGGCCATGCCCCGCTGCATGACCTTGACAACGGCGTCAATTTCCTTCTGATCGAGCATCGCGCCGCCGTAGACCACCTTTGCGCGGGGGAATCCTGTTCTGCATGAGCTGCCATCCTTCGAACCGTGATTGATGCAGTCTCCTGCGCCGGCGCCCCGAGGGCAATGGCTGAATGGTTCAAAGACCACGGCCGGGCGGCTCAGGACGGACCGGACCGGCTAAGATCCTCTTACGAGGGGGATACCTTGCGCGTCGGCATCTGCCTGCCCTACATGAAGCCCGGCCAGGATCGTGGCACCACGCTCGGCTGGTCGCGCGCGATCGACGCGGGGCCCTTCTCGACGCTCTCCTGTGGGGAGCGCATCACCGGCCCCACCCAGGACATGCGCATCACGCTTGCCGCCGCCGCGGCCGTCACCGAGCGCGTGCGCATCGCGCCCTCGCTCTACGTGCTGCCCATGCACTCGGCGGTGTGGGCCGCGAAGGAGATCGCGACGCTCGACGTGCTCTCGGCAGGCCGCGTGACCGTCACGGTCGGCGTCGGCGGACGCGAGAAGGACTACCAGGCCGTGGGCGCGTCCTTCGCGCGGCGCCATGCGCGGCTCGACGAGCAGGTGGCCGAGATGCGCCGCATCTGGGCGGGCGAGCCGCCTGTCCCCGGAGCCGATCCGGTCGGGCCGCGTCCCGAGCAGCCGGGCGGGCCGCCGATCTGGGCCGGCGCCATGGGCCCGAAGAGCATCCGGCGCGCTGCGCATTGGGCGCAGGGCGTCTACACTTTCACCATGAACGGCGATCCGGCGCCGGTGCGCTACTGGATCGGGGAGATCCGCACGGCCTGGCAGGAAGCGGGGCGCACCGATCGTCCCGAGATTGTGAGCGGCTTCTGGTGCTCGCTCGCACCGAAGGACGCGGATGCGAAACTGAAGGGCTATGTCTACGACTATCTGAAGATCGCCGGCGAGGACACCGCGCGGGCGGTCGCCGGCACTATGGGCATGAGCAGCCCGGAGGCCGTGCGTGCCGGGCTCGATGCGCTCGAGGAGCTCGGCTGCGACGAGGTGCTGCTGTCGCCTGCGACGGCGGAGATTGCCGAAGTGCAGCGGCTCGCGGAGATCATCGTGCGGCGCTGAAGCGCTATAGGCTCGACTTATACTGGAACACGTGATAATTTACGTTGGCGTGTCTCGTCGGGGTTGCGCGCCGCGTTCGGAGGCAGTATGGCCGATTGCGTACCCAGAGTGGCTGTTGTCACGGGCGCGAGCCGCGGCGTCGGTCGCGGGATTGCCGTAGGTCTCGGTCAGTGTGGGATGACGGTCTATGTGACCGGGCGGGGCGAGGGCCAGCGTGGTGCGACGCTCTTCGGACAGCCGCTTCCGGGCGCGATCGATGAGACCGCACAGGCCGTGACGGCTGCCGGTGGTTGCGGCATCGCCGTCGTCTGCGATGCGAGTGACCCGAAACAAGTCGAGGCGCTCTTCAGGCGTGTCCGTCGGGAGTCGGGTCGACTCGATATTCTGCACAACAACGCGACCTTCATTCACGAGCGACTGGTCGACCCGGGGCCGTTCTGGAGCAAGCCAGTCGAGTTGGGCGATATTATCGAAGTCGGGCTGCGCTCGGCCTATCTCGCTTCCTACTATGCGGCGCCGCTGCTGGTAGAAGGTGGACGAGGTCTCGTGACCTTTTCCTCTTCCTTCGGCGGCAACTGCTACATGCACGGTCCGGCGTATGGCGCGCAGAAGGCTGGCGTGGACAAGCTGGCAGCCGATATGGCCGTTGATTTCGAGGGCACTGGCGTCGCCGCAATATCGCTCTGGCTCGGTGCGCAGCGCACCGACCGTCTGGCGCGCGTGGCGGAGAGAATGCCGGAGCTCTGGTCGCAGTACCGCGAGCAGGCGGAGCCGCCGGAACTCAACGGGCACATCATTTACCGGCTTGCCACTGATCCGGAGGTGGTCGCGCTGTCGGGCCAGGTACTGATCACTGCGGAACTGGCGGCGCGCTATGGTTTCACTGTCGATGGACGCCCTTTGATTTCCCATCGCGCCACCTTGGGTCCGCCCAGAACCCAGAATCCTGCGCGCGTGCAGTGAGGGGCCTGAACGTAAGAGCAGGGATCGGGTCGCGAGGCATGAGCCTCACCTGCGAGGGACGAAGATGACTGCATCGGATGAGAACGAGCGCGACCTCTTCGACGTTGTCGTGATAGGTGCCGGTGTGGCAGGAATGTGCGCAGCGATCGCCGCCTGCGACGCAGGTGCCCGGACGCTGCTGCTCGAGGCGAGCGATCGCGTGGGCGGTACCGCGAGCTGGTCGGGTGGTGCGGCGTGGATCCCGCTGAACCGCCGGATGGCAGAGGCGGGTTTTGCAGACTCGCGTGACGCCGCGCTTCGATACATGCGAGTGTGCGCTGAGGGACGTGCGGACGAGGCGCTCTACGGGCGCTTCGTAGAGGTTGCGGCCGGCGTCGCCGACTATCTGGAGACCTCGACTCCTCTCGAGCTCGAGATGGGCACGATGCCCGACTATCAGGGCGGCATCCCGGGCGGGTTCTATGTGAAGGACGCCAGCCGCTCCATGGCACCCGCCGTCTTTGACATCCACCGACTGGGGGACAAGCAGTCGCTCTTTCGGCGCTCTCCTTATGGTACGGTGCCGCTCAGCTTCCGGGAATTCGCGAATTTCGACGCAATCCTGCACCCGGAGCGCATCGACGCGCAGCTCTATGGCGAGCGGATGCGGCAAGGCTACCTCGGCTGGGGGGAGGCGCTGGCGGCCGCGCTGTATGCCGGTGTCCTCGAGCGCGCAATCGATGTGCGCGTGAACGCACGTGCGCTGCGCCTGCTCGCAAACGGACGCGTACGCGGCGTGGTCGCATCCATGGGTGGCCATGAACGCGAGTTCGCGGCGCGCCGCGGCGTCATCCTGTGCTCAGGTGGGTTCGAATGGGATCCGGAACTCGTGGCGCAACAGTTCAACGGCGTCAAATGGATACCCTCGACCGTTCCGACGAACATGGGTGACGGCTGGCGCATGGCGGAGCAGGCCGGCGCTGCGATGGGCAACCACGGCACCTGTTGGGGCTGGCCCAGCTACCTGGTTCCCGGAGAGACGCGCGAGGATGGTTTACCGCTCGTCCGCTCCAGCCTGGTCGAGCGCTGCCTGCCGCATTGCATCGTCGTAGACCGACATGGCCGGCGCTTCGTCGACGAGTCGCTGCCGTACCACCGCATCAACAAGGTACTCATTGAGCGCGACGCGCAGGGCTTCCGCCACTTGCCGGCCTGGCACCTGTTCGACCAGCAGTTCCGCGACAAGTACGCGTTCGGTCCGATTATGCCGGCTCAGCCAACGCCGGAGTGGCTCGGCCGATACGAGAGCCTCGATGCGCTCGCCCGCAGGCTAGGCATTCCGCCGAACGTACTGCAGCAGACGATCGACCGCTTCAACGCCGACGTACGAGCCGGGCGTGACACCGAGTTCGGTCGCGGCGAGGCGCCGTATGGCGTGTTCTGGGGCGATCCGGACAACCCCACCGGCCCCTGCCTGGGCACGCTCGAGAAACCGCCATTCTATGCGGTGGAGATGCTGCCCTCGACGATTGGCACCTGCGCAGGGCCGCGCATCGATGGTGATGGGCGCGTCGTGCGTGCCGATGGGAGGCCGGTGCCGGGTCTGTTCGCCGCTGGCAATGCGACTTCGGCGGTCAGTGGCCCGTCCTACTTCGGGCCTGGCGGCACGATCGGCCCGGCGATGGTGTTTGGCGTGCTCGCCGGGCGCGCTGCAGCAGGAGCTGAGCCGTGAACGATAGCGAAGCCAGCGATTACGACGTCATCGTGATCGGTGGCGGCGGGGCGGGCATGTCGGCCGCCATCGAGGCCACCAAGGCGGGCGCTCATGTCGCACTGTGCGAGGCGGGGCCGCGGCTCGGCGGCTCTACGGCACTCGCCGGCGGACTCTTCTATGCGGCCAACACGCCGCAGCAGCAGGCCCTCGGAGTCGAAGATAGCGCCGAAGCGATATACGCGGACGTGATGGCGCTCAACGGCGAGACCACGAAGCCCGAGGTCGTGCGGCGTTTCGCCGAGGAGGGTCCGGCGACGCTCGCATGGCTGCAGTCGCTCGGCGTCGAGTTCCCAGTGGACCGCTTGAGCTCGCCGGACGGGCGAGCGGCTCCCCGTGCACACGAGCCTGTGGGCTTCGGCGCAAGGATCGCCGAATGCCTGGAAGCGGAGCTGCATCGGGGCGCCGTGGATGTGGTGCTGAAGACGCGCATCGAACACCTCCTGACCACCTCGGACGGCTCGGTCGTCGGAGTCCGGACGAGCGAAGGCGACGTCCGCTGTCGCGCTGTGATCATCGCCACCGGCGGCTACGGAGGGAGCCCGGAGTGGGTGCGACGCATGCTGCCGAAAGCCCGCCGCGTCGGTGACTGGGTATGGCACGTCGGCAACGCGATGAATCGCGGCGACGGCCTGAGCATGGGCGAGGAAGTCGGTGCCGGCATCCAGGGCGAGGACAGCGCCCTATTGCTCGTGACGCCCGGCTTCTACAAGGACTTCGAGGTTATCGGCCCCGACTGGGCACTGATGGTCAACACGAGGGGCGAGCGCTTTCTGCGCGAGGACGGAGCCTACTGGGAGCTCGCTGAAGGCATCGAGGCAGAGTCCGAGCCGCGCGCGTTCTACGTCTTCGACCGCCGGCTGTTCGAGGAGGCCAAGCCGCATCCGCGCGTGCTCGAGGCTCTCGCGGCCGGCACCATCACCGTGAGCTACGTGCCGAAGGTGTTCGAGGAGCAGCTGAAGAGGGGACGCGTCCTGGAGGCGCCCTCGGTCGCCGCGCTCGCCGCCAGGATCGGCGTCGAAGCCGCGACTCTCGAGCGCACGATTGCCCGCTACAATGAGCTCGCGGGGCGGGGCGAAGATGCCGATTTCGGCAAGGCGCCGGCGAGCCTGAAGCCGATCTCGCGCGCGCCCTTCTACGCGATCGAGGTACGTCCGGCCATCCTGGTGGTCACGGGCGGCGGCCTGCCGATCGACGAGAGGACCAGGGTGCAATCGAAGTCCGGCAAGCCGATTCCCGGTCTGTTCGCAGCGGGTGAGACTACCGGAAACGTCTTTGGCCGCTACTATGTCGGCAGCGGCTACGCCATCGCCAGCACGATGACCTTCGGGCGCATCGCCGGCCGAGAGGCTGCGGCGTTCGCCAGCCGCACCGCGGCGGCCTGATTCGCGCGTCCGGGTACGGACCGCAGGCCGCGCGAGCCATGGCGAAGCCCCGTAGGCCTGTGGCCTGTGCCACCGATGAGGCCGTCATCCGTGGCTCCCTTGACACTACGCGCCACCGCGACCCGGCTCTGGTCGCCGCGCGGCTGACGCAGTGGCTCGCGGCGCGACACCCGGGCGGGCGCGTCGAGACCATCGAGGCGCCCCTCGCGAGCGGCGCGTCGAGCGAGCTCTTCTTCGTGAGCTTGAGCGGGGTCGAGCTCGAGGGGCGACCGGCCGCCGAGGCTGTGTTGCGAATGGCGCCGGCCTATGCCGTGTATCCACACGTGGACCTCGCCGCCCAGTTCCGCTGCATGGATCTCGTGGCGCGCCGCTCGCCGGCCCCGGTGCCGCGGGTGTACTTTTGTGAGTCCGATCCGGCCGTGCTCGGTGCCCCATTCCTCCTGATGGAGCGCCGTCACGGCCGCGGCGCTCCGGACTGGCCCTCCTACGTGCGCCAGGGCTGGCTGCACGACCTCGCGGCCGCCGAACAGGCGGTGCTGTGGCGGAACGCCGTCGAGGTGATCGCGGCCGTACATCGTACCGGGCTCGCACCACAGGACGTCGCGGAGCTCGGATTACCCTTCGGCGGCGCGACGCTCCTCGACCAGTCGCTTCGCTACTGGCGGCGTTATCTCGAGCTCGACCGCCAGGGCGGGCGCTACCCGGAGCTCGAGGAATCCGTCGCGTGGCTCGAAAGACAGCGACCGAACGCCGACTTCGCCCCGACACTGGTCTGGGGTGATGCGAGCCTGCGCAACATGCTCTTTGATGGGCTCCAGCCCTGCGCACTCATGGATTTCGAGTTCGCGCATGTCGGCATCCACGCCTTCGACATCGCGTTCTTTGCGCTCATGGACTACGTGATGGCGGAAGGCTTCGCCGGCGGGGCGCCGCGCCTTCCGGGCTTCCCGGGCGTGCAGGAAACGCTCGATCTCTACGAGCGCGCGAGCGGACGTGTCGTGCCTCACCGCGAGTACTTCGTCAGGATGGCTCTGACCTATATGTCGCTTGCTACCACCCGCGTCTTCCAGCGCCTGGCCCGAGAGAAGCGCGTGCCACCCGACCTCGTGGCGACGAACCCGCCGCTCCGGATCCTCGGCGAGGTCCTCCGCTCGGGGAAGCTGCCGCCGTAGTTGCGAACGCCGCGACGAGCCGCCGCACGACGATCGGACGTGCAGCCCATGCAGCGACGATGCCGAGCCGGTCAGTGCTGGGATGCAACGAGCTTCTGGAAGGCCGCGCGCGTCCTGCCGCGCGTGATGCCGATGAAGGTCGCCCCGAGGCCGCACATGCACCGGCTGCGCAGGTCCAGGTCGCGGATGTAACCTTGCGCCCTCTTCATCACGAGCCCGTACTGTTGCGTAACGATGTCGTCGGCGAAGGACGGCACGTTCACCCAGGGCTCGAGATCGCCGTGTCGATCGATGCTCTCGAGGATGCGGCGGAAGTCGGCGACGACGAAGTCGTGGATGGCTGCGCGCAGCGCCGGATGCGGCGGCGAGTGCTGAAAGTAGAAGAACATCACCGAGCGTGTGTACTCGCGCAGATCCCCGAGTATGGCGCGCGCGGCGATGGTGATGCGAACGTCGAGCTGCTCGGCCGGTGAGAGATTCTTCGTACGCTCGGACAGCGGCTCGAACCGGTCGCGAAAGACTTCCTCGAGGGCCGCGCCGATGACGCCCTCGCGGCTGCCAAACTGGTTGTAGAGTGTCGCCACCGCGACGCCGCATTCCTGCGCCAGATCGCGCATGGTGAGTGGCTCGATCCCGCGCTCCGCCACGAGCTCGCGGACTTTCCGGATGATGCGGTCCCGTCGCTCGAGCACTCGTGGACTCAGGCGGCGCTTTCTCTTCTTCGTCGTGGTCGAGGAAGGAATCATGTCGTCCAGGCGGCGGGCGCCGCGATTTTGCAACGAAGAATAGCGTACGCGGCGGTTCCGCAGCACCTCCTCGGTGCGGGTTCGGCGCGCCTTGCAAATCTTATAACATGTGCCAGAATAACGCCGCGTCATCCCCGGTCCCGGAGTCCCGCCCCTGCCATGCGCGACGAATCGGATGCCGCTGCCATCGTGAGGTGCATGCAGGCCTTCGTGGACGCGAAGCTCGACCAGCTCGATGCCTGCGAGCGCGAACCGCCGTACCCCGCACGCCCTCGATCCCTGTCGCGCCAGAGAAGCTCGAGGCCATGAATCGTGTTGCAGGCAAGGTCGCGATCGTTACCGGCGCTGCGCGCGGGCTCGGGCGCGCGGACGCGCTGCTCCTGGCGGAGGAAGGCGCCCGCGTCGTCGCCACCGACATCGATGCCGAGGCCGGTCGATCGCTCGGCTCAACGCCCGGAATCGATTTCCTCGCACACGACGTGAGCCGGGAAGAGGACTGGAGGCGCGTCGTCGCATACGCCATGGGCCAGTACGGGCGGCTCGACGTGCTCGTGAACAACGCGGGCGTGATCCACGTCGGCGACCCGATCGAGTTCGACATGGGCGAGTGGCGCCACATGTCTGCCGTCAACATCGACGGAGCGATGCTCGGTTGCAGGCACGCGTTGCCGGAAATGATCAATGGCGGCAGCGGTTCGATCATCAACATGGCGTCGATCGGCGCCCGCGCCGGCCTGTACTTCTACGCCGGTTACTGCGCGACCAAGGGGGCGATTGCGGCCTACACGAAGTCGGTGGCTGTCTACTGCGCACAGAACCGACTCAATATCCGCTGTAATTCGATTCATCCCGGGGGCATAGATACCCCCATCAACGCCGGACTCGCCGCGGAGATG
The DNA here is from genome assembly GCA_016707425.1 of Gammaproteobacteria bacterium. Lineage (GTDB taxonomy): Bacteria > Pseudomonadota > Gammaproteobacteria > Steroidobacterales > Steroidobacteraceae > JADJHU01. Next base: position 18,596 of record JADJHU010000012.1, on the reverse strand, counting down.
GCGGTGAAGCTGCCGCGCATGCGCATTCCGCCCAAGAGCCCGGTGTCGGAGGATGGGCCGAAGATGCGATTCGGCGAGCCGCAGGACGTCGCCTGGATGGTGCTGTATCTCGCTTCCGACGAGTCAAAGTTCATGAACGGCTCGGAGATCTACATCGACAACACCTCTACCATCACCGCCGCGGCCATTCCGTGATTAGCCGTTTCGACGACTACTGCCTGCATCAGAGTCCAGCCTACCTGCGCGTGCCGGCGACGACCGATCGCAACTTCTACGACCGCTATTTTTTCTGCGGCTATAGTGCGGATGCTTCGCTCATGTTCGGGGTCAGCTTCGCGCGGTATCCCAACCGCTACGTGCAGGACGCGCACTTCACCGTGGTTCGGGGCGCCGTGCAGACGAGCCTGCATGCGAGCGACGTGCTCGCCGGCGACCCCGCGCAGAATGTGGTCGGCCCGCTCGAAGTGGAGATTGTCGAACCGATGCGGATATTGCGCTGCCGCGTTCTCCGCGGTGAACATGGCATTGCCTGCGATCTCACGTTTCGCGCCGTGACCGGCGCCATCGACGAGGGGCGGCTCGTCCGTGCGCGTGAGGATCTCGTCTATATCGACCAGACCCGCTTCATGCAGTACGGCGCGTGGGCAGGCTGGATCGAGGTGGACGGCGTGCGTCAGGAGGTTGGCGCAGGAGTCACCTTTGGTCTGCGTGACAAGTCCTGGGGCGTGCGCCTGATCGGCGAACACCAGGTCACGCATCGCCGTGGCGAGCAGATCTTCTGGATGAACGTCGTGATGCTGCTCGGCAGGGAGCATTCGGTCATTCGCACGCTCGATCGCGCGGATGGCTCTTCGATCGAGCGCACTGGCTACTTCGTACCGGTCTACGCTTCGGCAGAGCTCACGCCCGTGGGGGAGAAGAATCTCCTCCCGATCGCCACCTGGAGCTTCGATCTCGATTTCGTCCCGGGCACCCGCCGCATCGCCAGGGGCCGGTATGGGGTCCGCCGACCGGACGGATCAGAGCGCCGGATCGAAGGCCGGGTGCTCGGCACGTTCTGGTATGCCGGCATGGGCTACAGCCATGACCGGTGGAACCACGGCAGCGATCACGGCGGGCGGCTGGTGATCGAGCGCGAGGACTGGCGCACCGATGAAGTCGATCCCGCGCGGCTCGACCGCCAGTTCATGGCTTCGGTGATGGAGTTTTCCGAAGAGGGGCGGATTGTCGGGCTGGGGCACACCGAGCAATTGCTGATGGGCCAGTACGTGCCCTTCGGCTGGGGCCCGCGCGACTACCTGGAGTCCGGCGCGACGGGGAGCGGAGCGCCATGAGCCATGGCCTGTGCGGCTGCGGCGGCGGCATCCGTCCCCATCGTCGATTGATTCTCGAGCAAGAGGGAGATTTCCCATGAGCGGCAATCGAACCAAATCTGGAACTAGAAGCACGCTGTCCCGCCGGGAGCTGCTCGGAGCGAGCGGCCTCACCTTGGGAGCCGCGGCTCTTGCGCCGGCTGCTGCCGGGAGCGTCGCGGCTTCCGCCGATGGCTGCGCTTCGACGCTGCCCGCGAAATGGGAAGAGACGGTCGACGTGGTGATCGTGGGCTACGGCGGTGCGGGGGCGACGGCGGCGGTGTTTGCGGCCCGGGCCGGCGCCAGGGTGGTCATCCTCGAGGCGCAGTCCCGCGGCGGCGGCTCCTCGGCGATCAACGACGGTGCTTTCACCGTCGGTGGCGGTACGCGTATCCAGAAGCTCAATGGCTTCAACGAGACCCCCGAAGAGTTCTACAGGTACCTGAAGGCGGCGGCGCTGCCGCGGGCCCCCGACGAGCTGGTTCGCGCATTCGCGGATACCGCCAGGGATCTCTTCGATTTCGTCGAGAGCCTCGGGGTGGTGTTCAAGGAAGGTTACGTCCCCGGCTACCACATGCAGCCGCCGGATCCCGAGAAGATCGGCCTTCTGATGATCACCGGCGAAAACGCCCCCGAGGTAGCCGCAGTCACGCCGCCCGTACCCCACAACCATCTCATTTATGGCCGCGCTCCGGCCTACTGGGCGAAGATCAGCGCTGCCGTCGACGCGGCCGGCGTCGAGGTGCTGCTGAATGCTCAGGCGACGCGACTGATCATGGACGGTAGCGGGCGCGTGATCGGCGTTGGCGTCCGGCGGGCCGACGGATCCGAGAAATGCTTCAGAGCCCGCAAAGGCGTGCTGCTGTCCGCCGGCGGCTACGGTGCGAACCAGGAGATGGTCGCGCAGTACACGCCGTACGCCTCAGGGACGATCCAGGTGACGAATCCCATGGACATCGGGACGGGCATCCGGTTGGGCCAGGCCGCCGGTGCCGATGTGCTGGGCTTGAGTACCTGCGCTGTCGAACTGCTCCTCAATTACCGGAAGGGAACGGAGGGCATGGTCAAAGGCATCGCCGTCAATCAGGCTGGCCGACGTTTCGTGGCCGAGACCGCCGACGGCTCGCATTTCGGCAAACTCGTCTACGAGCGCGTCTACCCTCTGATTCACGTCATCGTCGATCAGAAGATCATGGACACCATCCCTGCAGAGGCACAGTCGGCCATGGCCGTGAGCCGGGGTGCGACGATCGAGGAGCTGGCCCGGACGATTCACGTGAGCCCGCTGTGCCTGAAGGAGACGCTGGCCACCTACAACCAGCACGCGCTCAGGGGTGAGGACGCGGAGTTCCAGAAGGATCCGACGCAGTTGCAGGCGCTCGCGACCCCGCCGTTTTACGCGGTGTCGCTGTCGGCAGGCGACGTCTTCACCGTGACCTGCGGGGGCTTGCGCATCAACGCGAGGGCCCAGGTGATGAGCACGGCTGGCAAGATCATCCCTGGGCTCTATGCCGCCGGCATGACGGCCGCGATGCTGTGCGGCGAGTACTACCGCGGCGGCACGAGCACCAGTCTGTCACAGGCCTTTGGCCGCATCGCCGGCATCGAGATGGCCAAGGAGACTTCCGATGCCTAGCCCGATCAGTCCTCTTGCGACGTCCGAGCAGGCGGAGGTCGAGCGCACGGCTCTGCGTCTCCTGCAACGCCTCGAAGTGCAGGAGATCCGTGCGGCAGCGAAGGTCCAGTTTCAGGCGGATTCAGTGGCCCGGATTCCCGCCGGCCAGAGGACCCTGGAACAGGGGGTGGACGAATGCGTGCTCGCGGCGATCTACGACACGATCCTCAATGATCTGTCCACGCCCCGCATTTTCTGGATCGAGACGCCCCCGCACCGCTGGTTCGGTCACAGCATCGGTGGCGCACGGTATTTCAACGACAACCCTGATTGTCCGACGCGTGCCGCCACCCTGGATCCGGCCGGTTCCTATGAGATCCAGGGCTGCGCCGCCGGCGCGCGGCAGGTTGCGCTGTCCTTCCAGCTCTATCAGGACAACACCTACGGCCTCGTGCTTCCAGGTTTGCCTCCGCGGTCTTCGCAGGCCAGGTTCGACACGCCTCTGGGCGGGATCTTCGATGAGGCGCTGGCAATGGCTGCGGACGCTAGCTACACGATCACGCTGAGCCCGGAACCGGCCGGCGATCGAGTCAATCACATTCAGACGCGGGAAGACGGTTGTGCGCTGCTGATTCGCTCGGTGCTCTCGGACTGGGCCACGCAGACTCCGGACTCGTTGAAGATCCGGCGGCTGGATCAGCCCCTGAAGGTCGAGCCTGCGACCGATGCGGATCTTGCCGCACAGGTCGTGCAACGCCTGCGACGTGACGTCCCCTTCTGGCTCAAGGCCAATCACTTCTTCCTGTTCGACAATCCGCCCAATCGGCTGCCGACCCCTCAGGCCCGAGGCGGCGGCTGGGGCTACTCGAGCTTCGGCAGTTACCAGCTTGGTCCCGATGAGGCACTCCTGATCACCCTCCATCCGATGGGAGCGCGCTACACGGGTTTCGTTGTCACGACCCCCTGGAGCATCTCTTGTGAGCACATCCACCGCAGTGGCAGCCTGAACAACACACAGGCCCACGCGAACCCGGACGGCAGCTACACCTACGTCATCTCGGCCACCGATCCCGGCGTCGCCAACTGGCTGGATACGAGCGGACTCGAGACCGGCGGCTACTTCGTGCGCTGGATGAAGTTCCCCGAGCTGCCGCCCACCGGAGAGGGCCTGGTGCGCGAAGCGAGGCTGGTCGAGCTGGCTGAGCTCGAGCGCGTCCTGCCGAAGGATGTGCCGAGGCTGAATCCGGCGGAGCGGGCCGCAGCCTCGGCGGCGAGAGCTCGGGCGTACGAGCGGCGGCTGGCGTAGACGGCAGACCATGGATTAGCAAGGCAGGAGAACAGAATGATGATCAAGACCGGTGAGATCCTCGAACAGGCTCGCGCCCGCACGGGGTTGGGCGACTTTGGCGAGGAGTCTTTCCTGGAGCCGCTCTCACGGCTCGTGGATTCGATCAATCGCGAATGCCAACCGACTCCCATTGGAGAGCTGGCGATTCCTGAGATGCTGATCAGCCAGCTCGCCATCCGGCTGGAAGTGGAAGACTGGTACCGGCGCCATCCGGAAATCGAGGACGAGCAGATCGTGGCGCCACTCTTCATCGCGAGTCTGCCACGTACGGGAACGACCGCACTGGGGTTCATCCTGGCTCAGGATCCGAACACGAGGGTGCTGCGTCAATGGGAGGCATACCACCCTTGCCCGCCGCCCGAAGCGGCAAGCGAACACGACGATCCGCGAATTGCCCTTGCTCAGAAGGAATCCGATGGCTTCGAGGGCCTGATTCCCGAGCTCGTCAATCTGGTACCGCGCAGCGTCACGGGACCCCAAGAATGCTACATCATCAAGAGCTATGCGTTCTCCGCCTATGGGTATGACGCGATCATCAATGTGCCGTCCTACGTCGAGTGGCTGGTGCATTCCAGGGGGGCGCTCCTCACCGGCTATCGCTACCACCGTCGGGTCCTAAAGCTCCTGCAGTGGCATTGTCCGCCGCGCCGGTGGTCGCTGCGCACGCCCGAGCATCTGTTTGCCATGGATGTGATCGATGAGGTCTATCCCGACGCACAGTTCGTGATGACGCATCGCGACCCGGTCAAGGCCTTACCCTCCTGAGCTCGCTGATGTACGAGATCCGTCGCGCCCATGTGACGAATCCGCAGCCCGAGGCCCACGGCAAGCTGCAGCAGGAGTATTGGGCCGTGGCGATGGAACGGGCGCTGGCGTTTCGGGATCGGATCGGAGAGAGCCGGTTCTTCGACATCTCGCACCGGCGGCAGGTCGCCGATCCCGCCGAGCAGATCCCGGCGCTCTACGAGAAACTCGGCTGGGACTACGACGAGGCCCTCGCGGATCGCATCCGTCGCTGGCAGGAAACCTATCCCAAGAGGGCGCACCCGGTGTCGCCGGGGTTTTTCGGCCTGGACGCCGCAGAGATCGCGCGGCGTTACCGGTTCTATTCCGACCGCTTTTCGAAGTTCTTCTGACCCGGCATCGGCAGACCGATGCGGATGAGTCGGAATGTCACCCATCAACGTTAGACATCGAGGAGAAGGCACTTGGGTATCCAATCAGATAAATCGGGGCAGCGCAGCCGGCGCCTCGAGGGCAAGGTCGCATTGATTACCGGCTCGACGCGCGGCATCGGCGCGGACATGGCGTTTCGCTACGCCGAGGAAGGAGCGAAAGTCGTCGTGACCGGCCGGGATGTCGAGCGCGGCGCCGAAGTGGCCCGAAAGATCCAGGCCGCCGGCGGGCAGGCGAGGTATGTGGCTGCCGACATGGGCAAGGAGGCGGATGTCGAGCGCCTCGTGGCGGAAACGGTGAAAACCTTCGGCGGCTTGAACGTCCTGATCAACAACGCAGCTCCCACCTCCCTCATTGCCGCGGCCTCAGACAAGCTCATGGCCGACCACAGTACGGAGGAATTCGACGCGATCGTCAAGGTCGCGTTGTACGGAACCTTCTGGTGCTGCAAGTACGCCATTCCCCCTTTCCTCAAAGCGGGAGGCGGCTCGATCATCAATATCTCCTCCATCGCATCGATTCGCGGTTTCGCGTGCATGCCGTCCTACTCGGCCTCCAAGGGCGGGATGAATGCGCTGACCCGGCAGATCTCTACGGATTACGGCCGCCGCGGCATCCGGGCCAATACGGTCATCGTCGGGGTCATCATTCACGAGCTTACCGCCGGGATGATCGCGACGCCGGCCATGAAAGAGGCAGTATACGGCTCCATCTCACCCCGGCCGGGCGAGTGTGCCGACGTTACGAATCTGGCCATTTACCTGGGATCGGACGAGTCGACCTTCATGACGGCGACCGAACTCCTGATCGATGGCGGTGCCATGATGAGAGGCGTGCCCGCGGTGCTGGCCGATCAGGTCAAGAAGAGCATGGAGGTGTAACGGACGCACAGGCCGCGCCGATCACGCCATCAGGATCAATCTCCGGCGGGCCGGTAGCCGGAGATTCTGTGCTGCGCCACTCAGAATCGGTAGTTGATCTCCAGCCCCCAGCGGCGCAGCGGCTGGAGCGTTGCGAGCTGATCGTTGGTGAACCCGCGAGTGGCACCAAAGTTCGCGATGGGCTCGTCGGTGACATTGCGACCGATCAATGCCACCCGCCAGGTGCGATCCGCCGATTCCATTGCCAGCGCCGTGTCCAGCCGCGCGTAGCTGTCCTGGCGCAGGAAGGGATTGGCGGAGTTGTCCAGCTGATAGTCGTCGGACCACAACACATCTGCGGCCAGGCTGAACACCCAGTTGCGGACGGGGTAGCGCAGGAGGCCGCCGGCACCAAAGGTATATTTCGGTGCGCGAGGCAGGGGCTTGCCGGTCAGGTCCTGGGTGTTGGTGAGGGGATCGCAGCCTTGGGCGGCCGTCTGCAAGGTGTAGCACTGCGTGCGGTAGTTGGAGTACTCGCCCGAGTTGTAGGTTGCCGAACCGTGTAGCTGCAGCGATTGCGAGGCCTGCCAGCGTAGTGAGGCTTCCAGGCCCTTCGTCTCGGCCTCACCTGCGTTGCCCACCACGAAGGAGGCGGTTTCCGGCACGTATAGATTGACTTGCAGGCTGGTGAATGTGTAGTCGAAAGCGATCACGTCGAAGCTCAGCGAATTGCCCAGCAGCAGGCCCTTGAGACCAATCTCGAAACCGTCGACTTCCTCGCTGTCGAACTGGAAGTCGCGCAGCTGCAACCCGGCCTGGGGCGTCGCGCCCAGCGAGAAGCCGCCCGGCAAGAAACCTTCCCGATAGGAAGCGAACAGATTCCACTCCGCGCTCGGGGTCCACTGCAAGGTAGCCTGGGATGAAACATTGTTGTCCTTGAAGCGATCGGTGATTACCGTGCCTTCTGGCAGCCAGAAGGGGAAACCGAAAATCCGCTGGAACCATTCGTTCACGAAGGAGACCTTGTAGCGGGCATCCTTCTTTTCATCCGAGTAGCGCGCCCCGGCGCTCAGAGTCCACTGTGGAGCGATCTTCCAGGTTGCCTCGCCGTAGACTGAGCGGGAGTCGCTGTCCTGTGTGGCGGTGTGTTCCTGGGACTCCGGGCGGCCGTTCCGCGCGTCAGGAATGGCGAGAATGATCTGCGAGGCGTTGCGGAACAGGAATTCAGACTTCTGGTAGTTGACGCCTGCGAGGAAGTTGAACGGACCATCGAAGTGGCTAAGCGCGCGTACTTCCTGAGAAAAGGACTTATTCGACTCCCGCTGTTCCGCGGAAATGTTGCCCTGAGAAGAGATGTAGCCCGCTTGGTCGTCGAGCGTGTAGTCGTTCCAGCCCGTCACCGAGGTGAGAGTCCAGCTGCCAACGCTCCAGTTGAGGTTCAGACTTGTTAGTACCGAGTCGAAATCACCCTGCGGAGAGTTGGCAAAACCGCTGCCCGGCGGTCCGGGGTAGACCGAGGCAGTATCATTCAGCTTGCAGTCGTCGACGATCGGATAATAGGCACCGATGGTCTGCGCGAGGTCGGCGGGCACCCCGGTAATCGTATTGCCGAAGGGCGAGGGGCCACGACAGTTGTAGAGTTGCGCCCAGATGCCGGGACCGTCGGACTTGTTACTGACACCCTGGGTCTTGAACCTAGCCGTGAAGTTTTCGCGCGGCTCCCACAGCAGTGTCAGACGCCCCATGACTTCTTCTTCTCCGCCCAGCGTCCGCTTGTAGGGATTCGGCACCTGATTCTTCAGCCAGCCGTCGGAATCGGAGTAGCTGAGGGCGAGACGTGCACCCAGGGTGTCAGTCAGCGGCCCACTCAGGTAGCCCTGAGCGTACAACTGGTTCGACTCGAACTCGTTGCCCACCGAAACCTCGCCCTCGAACTCTTTCCCCGGATCGGCTGTGGTGAGCACGACGGCACCGGCGACGGTGCTCTTGCCGAAGAACAACGCCTGGGGCCCCTTGAGGACTTCCACCTGGGCGGCGTCGAAGAAGCCTTGCTGCGTCCAGCGGCTGCGGTCGTAGAACACGCCATCGATGATCAGCCCCACCGACTGGTCGAAGCCCGCATTGGTGGAATCAGAGCTGACACCGCGAATCGACATGGTCGGCGTGATGCCGCTCTGTCCAATGATCACGCTGCCGCCGGCCAAGGTTGCCATATCCTCGACACGCGTGATGTTGTACTGCTCGAGCGAGCGGCTCCCCAAGGCCGTGATGGCTACTGGCGCATCGGCCAGCGTCTCCTCCCTCTTGCGGGCCGTGACCACTACTTCCTCCAGCGGGCGTGCGCGGGTGTCTTGGGACCAGGCAGTGGGAGGGATTAAGGCTGCGATGGTGAGGCCAAATAGGGCAGCCGCCAGCGATGAGGCAGAGGGAACGCGAGATTGCGACCGGCTTACGATAGCTAGCATCGTACTATCCTCGCACTGTTGTTATGGTCAGAATCGCCTACCTTATAATCACATTAGCACATGTTCCAATTTGTGCAACAGGATGCGCTTGTTTGTTGCGCGACGGCCACGTAACGGCCGCGGACCGCGCCTAGCCTGCACGGTTGCCCGCTGGAACGCGTCGGGGCCCGATCGGCCCAGCGTACACTGCCACTTCGGGCTTTCTGTGGGGAAAGCGGTAATGACGGACCACGACGAGATCCGAAACCTCTTTGCCACCTACGCGCACCTGTTCGACGACGGCAGGTATGAGGAGTGGGCAAACCTGTTCCGATACGGCGCATTCACCTTCCTGGGGCGCCGGCTGAGCGGCCCGCAGGAGATCCTCGACTTCATGTTGCCGATTTCGGTTGGCAAGTCGGTGCTCCATGTGAACTTTAATATCGCGCTCCACGTGGACGAAGACGTGGCGACTGCCAGGTCCGACGTGGTCACCGCAGTGGGAGACGCGTCGGGTGTGCTGAAACTCGACCACGTGCAGGGTGCACGTGCCCGCTATGACGACGTATTGCGCCGGATCGACGGCCGCTGGTGGTTCATCGAGCGTGTCATCACGCTGCGCAGCGAAGCCGTGTCCGTCGCCGCATGGAGTCTGCTGCCGATCGGTGCACGCTAGGTTTCGTCGGTTGAGTGCGAGCGCTCTGCCGATAGAGCTCCGGGTAGCGTCAGGAGGAACTGGAGAAGCTGAGATGACTGTTGCCCGATGGGGCGGAGCGACGCCCCGCATAAGCAGCGACCTCGGTCGAATACAATCCATGCTGGAAACGTGGTATCGCTCTCGTCTTGTTTGCCAGGACGCAAAAGTGACTGCAATTTCCACGCCGAAGACCGGTGCGGTCAACGAAACCTACCTGCACACCGTGACCTTCCCGCGTGGAGGACGGCTGGTCACGCAGGCAAACGTATGCCGACCGCAGCCGCTTGGCGAGGGGCCCATTCCGGACGTCGAGATGCTCGACCAAACGCGAACGCTGCATGCGCTGGCGACGGCCCAAGCGGTACCTTCGCCTCGTGTACTGTGGGAAGAGCCGGACGACAGCTGGCTCGGCCGCCAGTTTTTCATCATGGAGCGGCTCATCGGGGAGCCGATATTCGATACGGGCACCATTCCCACCGATCCAGTGAAGCTGCATTGCCTGTTCGATCAGGCCATCACGGCGCTGGTGCGCATTCACGCCATCGACTGGAAGCAGCCCGATTTCAATCATCTTTCCTCGAGGGTGCCGGAAGATTCGCATCTTCGGGCACAGCTCGATGCGTATCGCCGCCATCTCACTGCTTCGTCAGCCGGGAAGCGATACGCGCAGCTCGAGGAGGCCTACGCGTGGCTGACCGCAAACGTCCCGAGGCACCTGCATTCGGTACTCAACTGGGGGGACGCGCGGATCGGCAACCTGCTCTTCGAGGAGCTGACGCTGACTGGGGTACTGGATTGGGAGATGGCAACCATCGCGCCGCGCGAGGTGGATGTCGGCTGGTTTATCTTCATGGAGCGCTTCTTCTGGACGGAAGGGCAGCGCTCGAGACCGGGCGGACCGACCACGGAAGAGATGATCAAGTTGTACGAGGACAAGGCTGGCGTGAAACTGCATGACATCTCGTTCTTCGAACGATGGGCCGCATTCCGGCTGGGCGTGATGCGGCTGCGGGCCGGCCGGCAGATGATCGCCCGGGGCGAAGAGCCTGCCGACTCGAGGATCGACGAAGTGAACCCGGCCTCCCTGATGCTGGCGAGGGTATTTGGACTGCCGGCGCCTTCCTGAGCACGAGACGGCATGGCTTCCGCGAAAAGGGGATGAGGCAATGGCTCTGAGCGCTCTCGACGACTACTGCATTCACCAATGCGCCCGTGTTATTCGCGAACCCGCAACTGACGATGAAAGTGCCTATGACCGCTACTTCGCGAACGGCTTTGCCAGGGACGGGAGCTATTACCTTGCGGTCAGCCTCGGTCGCTACCCCAATCGCGGCATCATGGATGCCGCAATTACATTCCAGATCAATGGCGTCCATCACTCCTTCTTCGCCTCGCGCCGCGCCCCCGACGAGCCGACGGAGATGACGCTGGGGAGTTCACGCTGCGCATCGAAAAACCCATGCAGGTGATGTCGGTCCGGTTGGATCGGAACAGCAGCGGCCTGTCCTGCGACCTTCGCTGGCTCGCACGTTCGGCACCGATCCAGGAAACGCGTAACACGACATCGTCCGATGGCAAGGTCACGGAAGACATCACGCGATGGACGCAGTTCGGATGCTGGGAGGGCTGGTTCGAAATCGACGGCGTTCGTACCGAGCTTGTCGCCGAGCATTGTCCGGGCGTCAAGGACCGTTCGTGGGGAGTTCGTGCCTGGGGTTCGGGGGGTGATGCGATCGAGCGATCGCAGCAGCAATTGTTCTGGAACTGGATTCCACTGAACTTTGGGGATTTCGCGATCCACTCCCTTCGCCTCGAAGACCCCACGGGCAATGCCCGGCTGGAAGAGAGCTTCGTCCTGCCCATGTACGCCAGCGAAACGGCCGTGCCTATCCGGGAGGATCGAATCGAACGGATCGGTCGCTGGACTCATGACTACGAAGTGTCTGCCGCGACCCGCCGTATTACCGGGGGACGAATTCGACTCGATGAGACGAAGGACGCACGTGGACGGCGCACAATCGAATTCAGTGCCCCGCTGCTCACGGCCTGGACCTATGCAATCGGCTACAACCACGCCAAGTGGAGCCATGGTGCGTGGCATGGCGAACTGGCCACAGGCCATGAAAGATGGCGCGTCTCCGAGGTCGATTGCGGACATTCAGCCTTTGCGTTGATGCACCACATCGTCCCCGTCACCTGCGACGGGAAGTCGGGGATCGGATTTATCGAGCAGTGCATCCTCGGACCCTACCCGAGGTATGGGCTTCCCGGGTGAGGCATGGGGCCGAGCGGATGGCCGCCGGGATCGCTCACGCCGGAAGCACCTCGTCGAAGACGACCGGGAGTGCGCGCACGCCGCGCAGGTTCACCTGCGTCATGGGCATCCGCCCGTCGCGCAGCAACAGTCCTGGCAGGCGTTTCAGCAGCAGTTCCAGCGACACCTGCATCTCGGCGCGTGCGAGGTGCATGCCGAGGCAGGCATGCGAGCCGACCGAGAAGGCGAGGCTCTTCCTCTGGCTGCGGGCGGCGTCGAAGCGATCCGGGTCCTCGAACACGGAGGGATCCCGGTTCGCCGTGCGGATGCCGAACATCACCCAGGAGTTCGGCGGGATATGCGCGCCCTCGTAGTCCATGCCGGTCTCGGTGTAGCGCGGCAGCATGGCCGTGGTGCTGTAGAGGCGCAGGCACTCGTCGACGACCTTCGGGACGAGGGCCGGATCGGCAAGCAGGCGAGCCTTCAGCTCCGGGTCGCCGAGCACGTGGTTCATCATGCTGCCGAGCGCGAGGTAGGTGGTGTCGGAGCCTGCCGGGAAGAGCAGGCGCACGAAGGCGAGCACCTCCTCGTCCGTGAGCCGGTGACCCTCGAACTCCGATGACGTGATCATGGAGATCAGGTCGTTGCCGGGCGCGGTGCGGCGCGCATGGATGATCGGCAGGAAGAACTTCGTGACTTCGGCACGCGCGTTGAGTGCGAGTTCAGGGTTCCAGGGATAGAGGAAGAGCCCGTCGATCCACTCGATGAGGCGGTGCTCGTCCCCGGCCGGGATGTCCAGGAGCCGCGTGATGACCTGGAGGGGCAAGCGGCGCGTGTACTCCGCGACCAGGTCGAGCTCGTGGCGGCCGCGGAAGCCGTCGATCAGGCGGTTGGCGAGTGGCCGCACGAGACCGTCCGTGTATTCGCGGATCCTTGCCGGCTGGAAGGCCGGGGCGACGAGCGCGCGCTTGATGCGATGCTCCTCGCCATCCAGGCAGAGGAGGTTGCGGCCCATCGTGGGCTCACTGTGGCGCAGGTGTGCCGCGCTGCAGGGATAATGCGCGGTGTCGAGGAACGCGTCCCAGACCTCCTTGTGTCCGAGCAGCATCCATGCGGGCTTGCCGATGTAGCGCACCTTCACGACGCGCTTTCCTTCGGCGAGCAGTCGTGCCATGCGCGGCTCGAGGTCGGGGACGTCGTCGAGTCCGAAATCGATCTCGGGGTACTCGTAATCCACCGTCTCGTCGATCACCGTGGACATGCCGGAACTCCTCAGGAACGGATTGCGGCGAGGGATCGGTCGCGCCGAGCGGGGCGAATCCCCACGTTCTTTGTGGCGATGCGTACCAGAGGCGGCTGCGGGCGCGCGGGCGGGGGGCGCGAATACTCCCGCAGTACGGTCTCTCCGGTCGTGCCGCGATCGTCCGGTACCGAGGCGTTCCGGCGGGCATCGCCTGTGCTCGTGCCGCCTTCGCCTGTAAACTGACAGCGGGCTGCCGGGGGCGCAGCCGCTGCGCGCGGGCGAGTCGCGGAGAGGCGATCACCATGTATCAGAGATTTCTGCCGGTCCTCGTGATTGCCGCCGGAGTCGCCGGCGGCTGCACGACTGTCGAGACCACACAGCCGGGGGCGGTGGGCATCGGGCGCAAGCAGCACATGTTCGTGTCGGAACAGGAGGTGCAGCAGGGCGCCGCGCAGGCCTATCAGCAGGAGCTCGCGAAGGCACGGGCTGCGGCGCACTCCAACAGGGACGTCGCTCTCGTGACGAGGGTGCGGGCCGTCGCGCACCGGCTCATCCCGCATACGGTGGCACCCTTTTGCCCGGATGCGCCTGGCTTTGGCCTGGGAGGTCAATGTGCAGGTTACCCGGGACATGAATGCCTATGCCATGCCGGGCGGGAAGATCATGGTGTATTCAGGGCTCGTCGAGCGTCTGAAGCTCAGTGACGACGAGCTTGCCTCGGTGCTCGGGCACGAGATTGCGCATGCGCTGCGGGAGCACAGCCGCGAGCGCATTTCGCGGGCCTATGCGCAGCAGCTTGCACTGGCGGGCGTGGCCGCTGCCACGGGCGTGTCCTCGGGCGTCGTGGACCTGGCGAACATGGTGGCCACTGTGACCTTCCAGCTGCCCTCTGTCGGCAGGCAGGAGTCCGAAGCGGACCTGATCGGTCTCGAACTCATGGCGCGCTCTGGTTATGACCCAAACGCGTCGGTGAGCGTATGGAAGAAGATGATGAGCACCGAGGGCAGCCGGGGTCCCGCGGAGTTTCTGAGCACGCACCCGTCCCCCGACACGCGCATTCAGCAGCTCGAGGCGAACATCCCGAAAGTGATGCCATTCTACCGTGGCGCGAAGCGCTGATCGGGCATGCGGGAGAGCGGGCACCGATGAGACGAGCCGATCCGAGCGGGCTGCGGAGCTTCCTGTTCGCACCAGGTGATCACGCCCGCCGTGTGGCGAAGGCCCTCACCTGCGGTGCCGATGCAGTGATCCTCGATCTCGAGGATGCCGTGGTGCCCGCCGCCGCCAAGGAAGCCTCCGCGCGTCAGTCGCCGAAGCCCTGCAGCGCGGCGCACGGCGGCGGGCTATGCGCATCAATTCCTTCGAGACCGCCTGGTGCGGGGACCTCGAGGCCACCCTCGGACCCTGGCTCGATGGCGTGATCCTGCCGAAGACGGAGGTGACACAGCGCGGCTGCGGGCCGTCGATGTGTCGATGGGTGAGCTCGAAGAGGCGCGCGCCTGCCGGCGGGGCACGTCGCTCTCATGCCGATGATCGAGTCTGCGCGCGGGATTTCTGCGGCCGAGGAGACTGCTGCCGCCTGTCCACGCGTGCGGCGTCTCTCTTTCGGAGGCGTCGATTACACCCTCGATCTCGATCTGGAGTGGACGCATGAGGAGCGCGAGCTCGACTATGCGCGAGCGCGCCTGGCCCACGCTTCGCGTCTCGCCGGCATCGAGCCTCCGATCGACACCGTGGTGCCCGGTGCAGGATCTCGAGCGCTTCCGCCAGTCGAGCGCAACGCGCGGCGCATGGGTTTCAGGGGAAGTGTCTCATTCATCCCGATCAGCTTGCGCCCTGTCACGAGGTCTTCACGCCGGACGACGCGGCGATCGCGCGAGCCCGGCGATCCTCGCGGCTTTCGGCGCCGCGCAGGCGGCCGGCTCGGCCGTAACGCTCCTCGATGGCCAGTCATCTGAGTGCCCGGTGGTCTGCAAGGCGCAGCGCGTGCTGGCGCTCGCCGCGGCCTCGATCGTACGGCCAGCCTGGCGCTGGTGCCCGGGACAGGCGCCGGTGAGCGCGAGCGGGGATCTCCTTCAGTCGCATCGGTTGAAATCCGTTTTCCGCCCCCGGCACGAGGCGCTCCGCAACGACGTGCATGCCCTCGGGGGCTCGTCGGCGAGGTGCTGCGCGGGCAGGGCACGAGGAGCTCTTCACGCTCGTCGAGCACGATCGCACGGCTGCGATCGCGCGACGTGAAGGTGATCCGGAAGCGGTTCTCGATCTCACGGTGCGGGGGTACAGGAGCGCGCCGGCGGTCGCCCGCGATCTCTCGCGCGCCTTTTCGATGTGGTTCCAGGCCGTGAATCTCGCGGAGAAGGTCCACGCGTATCCGGCGGCGGCGCGAGTGTTCCCTTCAGGACAGCGAGCGCCCGCAGCCGGGCGGCATCCCGGATGCACTCGCGGCGCTCAGAGCGAGGTGCTTCGCTCGCGGATATCATGCAGCTGCTGGCGGAGCTGCGCATCGAGCCGGTCTTCAATGCGCATCCGACCGAGTCTGCGCGCCGCACGATCCTGCGCAAGCAGCAGCGCATCGCGGAGATGCTCCTCGGGCGGCTCGACCCGACACTCACCCCCGGTGAGGCACGCAGCATGTGGCAGCGGGTGCGCCTCGAGCTCACGACCTCCTGGCAGACCGAGGATCATCCCCGGGAGCGGCTCACGGTGGCAGACGAGCGCGAGCACGTGCTCTTCTACCTGAGCGAGATCCTCTACCGCATCCTGCCGACGTTCTACGAGGAAATCGCGCTCTCGCTCGAGCGGCTCTACGGTGCGGCGCCGGAGACGATCCGGACATTCCGGTCATCGTGCGCTTCCAGGATCATGGTGGGTGGCGACATGGATGTGCACCCGGAGGTGCACGCGAAGACCATCCGCGAGACTCTCCTGCGCCACCAGCAGGTGATCCTCAACGCCTATTTTCTCGAGTGCCAGGAGCTCGCACAGAAGCTCTCGCAGAGCGCAAGCCGCGCTGGCGTCCTGCCGGCCCTCACGCAGCGCATCGAACAGTACGTGACGCTCCTGCCCGGCACCCGCTCGCTCACGCCCCCGCGCCACGACCGTATGCCCTATCGCGTCTTCCTGGGCCAGATCGCCGAGCGCCTGCGGGGCGACCTATGACGGCGGCACACGGGTTATGAGACGACGGCGAGCTGCAGCGCGACGTACAGCTCGGGTCGCGGACAGTCTGGAAGGCCAACAGCAATTCAATGCCGGCCTACCCGGTCAGGCGCCTGCTGAGGCGCATCGCCACCTTCGGTTTTCACCGCCACACTCGATGTCCGTCAGCACAGCGATGTCCATCACCAGGTGATTGCCCAGGGATTCGGCGATGCACAGTGGTGCGGGCGCACGCCGGCGGAGCGCACTGCGCAGCTCACAGCCGCACTCGAGAGCGATCGGGGGGCCGACGGCAGCGCTCGACGCGCTCGGTCGGCGCACGCTCGCGGTGTTCGATGCGATCGTCCAGGCGCGCGGCATCGATTCGGCGCGCAGGCCGTCGGCTACTACATCGTGCGGTGCCTGCGGTCCCGACGACGTGCTGGCGCCCCCTGCTGCTCGCGCGCTGGGCGGAAGCCTGCGACAAGCAGTCGGGTCAGGTGGCCCTCGACATTGCGCCGATGTTCGAATCCGCGGCGTCGCTGGAGGAGTCGGGCGCGGTGATGCGCGCTGCTCGCGGATCCGGTACCATCGACGCCCTCCCGAGTCCGTGGATCGTACCAGTGTGCGCTGGTCGGCTACTCAGAGACCACCAGGAAGTCGGGCTGCGCGCCTCACGCTTCGCCATCTACCGGGGGATAGCGGCTGCTCGCCGAGGTGCTGCGTTCGGCCGGGGTGCGGCACGTCATCTTCCAGGGTCGCGGTGAGCATCGCCCGGGGCGGCGGGCGCATCGATGCGCTCGCACGCAGTGCGCCGGCCGACTCCGGTCAATGGCACGCTCTTCCTGACCGAGCAGGGTGTCGTCACCCAGAACTATGGCCTGCAGCCCATCGCTGCGCACGCTCGAACGCGCATTCAATGCACTCGAACTCGCCACGCACGCAGGCATCACGACAGGGGTCGGGCCAGTGCCGAGCGTCCGGAGCATCTGGGGTGCGCGGTGACGATCGCGCAGGCGAGTCGCGCCGCGTGGCGCGGACTCGTGCACGACGATGCGCAGTTCTACGATTACTTCCGCGCCGTGACGCCGATCGACGTCATCGAACGCATGCAGATCGGTTCGCGCCCCGCGATGCGCCCCGGCGCGCAGGGGATGACTGCACTGCGGGCGGTGCTCTGGGTGTTCGCCTGGACGCAGGCCACCCGGGCCGCTGCCGGGCTGGTACGGAGCGGGAGCGGGACTCGATGCGGCGATTTCGACTCACGGCCTCGACCGCCTGCGCGAGGCATACGCCAGCTGGCCGTTCCTGCGCGGCCTGGTGGACGACGTCGAAGCGATGCTGGCGCGCGCGGACCTGCAGATGTCGAGCCACTATGAGGCACTCCAGCCCGGTCAGGCGCCGCTTTCCCGGGCCGATGCAGGCGGAGTACCGGCAGGCGCGAGGGTCGTGGCAGCGGATCGGCGGGCTGCGCGGAGCTGCTCGATGGCGATGCGACGCTGCAGCGTGGCCATTCAGCTGCGCAACCCCCTGTCCAACCCATGCATCTCAGCAGGTCGATCTGCTGCGGCGCTGGCGGTGGGCGCGCGTGAAGATCGTGAGCTCTTCGACGCACTCCTGGCGACCATCAGCGGCATCGCCATGGACTGCAGAGCACCGGTGAGCCGCCGTCGCCGCATGAGCTGGCTCGCATTGACCCGTCAAATATCCGGCCCCCACCGCAGTGCGCTCCATTCATGCCAGCGCCTCCTGCGCTTCGCCCGATGCGATCACCTTTGCCTATCGCGTCGAGGTGAGCTCCGCGAGCTTGGTACTTCCAGCCGACGACCGGACAGCGCCGGGTCGACGGGCTGTGGCGCCACACCTGTCTGGAAGCCTTCGTCAAAGCCGACGGCGAGGGTTACTGCGAGCTCAATTTCTCGGTCTCGGGCCAGTGGGCGGCCTACTCCTTCGTGCGCTACCGGGAGAGCATGACGGCCCTGAGCGGGCTGCCGGAGCCGCGGATCACCGTGCGCCGGGACGCGGAGGCGTTCGAACTCGTGGCGCAGGTTGCGCGCAGCTACTTGCCGGCTGCACGGCGGCGGACCGTGTGAAGATTGCGCTGAGTGCCGTTGTCGAGGATATCGACGGAGGCCTGTCCTACTGGGCGCTCGCGCATCCGGCGGGCGGACCGGACTTCCATCATCCTGAGGCATTCCGACTCGAAGTGAGCGTGGGGAGAGGCGAGCGATGAGGTTCGGCATCGATCATTAGGAAGATCCGACCCTGCGTGCACCGCTCGCCATTGGCGATTGCGCTGCTCGCGACCCGGCGTCGGTCACGAGCAGACTCCGTTCACTCTCGCTCGATGCGCTGGCAATTCTGGGAGCCTGCAGGTGGGGTGACGGCGGCCCTGGGGCCGCAGCACGGTTGGTGCGGCGACAAGCAGGACAACATGATCGAGTCGCCCGATTTCGTCGATCCGGTGCA
>JADJHU010000011.1 GCA_016707425.1 Gammaproteobacteria bacterium | reverse complement strand
AAGTCGCGAAGAAGGTCGAGGAGCAGCAGGAGAAGCTGCAGCAGAAGCTCGAGGACAAACTCGGCGACAAGCTGGGCACAACTCAGCAGGCCTCTTCCAGCCGCTGACCCACGTCGCGCCGTCGTACGAAAGTCAGTCCTCTCGATCCTCTTCGGGCTCCGAGATCGTGAGCGAAACTGGGTCGCTGGCCGGAAAGCTCGCGGCCAGCGCTTCGTCCAGTTCTTCCTCGATCCTGGCGCGTTCCAGCGCCGCGCGCTCGCTCGCGCTGGGGACTCTCGTGGCGTGATCCTCAGTCATGGGGCAGTCCCGCTCCGTCGTGACCATCCTGTACATCGAATGCCAACGCGCCGGAAAGGTTCCGTACGCCGTGCCGCGGCACGGATTCAGACGGCGCGCGAGAAGAGCGGCGCGTTGCTCGTCAGGCGCGCGAGGCGCGCATCGAAGGCCATGCACACGTTGCGCAGGAAGGCGCGTCCGAGGAGCGTCACGCGGCACTCTCCCGGCGCAAGCTCGACCAGGCCGTCCGCTTCGAGCGGTGCCAGGCGCTCGTGCACCGAGGCGAGGAATGGCACTTCCGGCGCCCGCTCGTTCCAGACCGTACGGAAGCGTGTCATGAGCTCCAGGATGTGGCCGCGCAACACGAGGTCCTCGGCATCCAGGAGATGCCCGCGCTGCAGCGGCAGCTCGCCACGCAGCACCTTCTCCTCGTATTTCTCGATGACTTTCTCGTTCTGCGCGAAGGCGCTCCAGGCATCGCCGATGGCGGAGACCCCGAGGCCGATCAGTGGCAGCGTGCGGCGTTCGGTGTAGCCCATGAAGTTGCGATGCAGGCGGCCGGACTCCGTTGCCTGCCAGAGCTCGTCATCCGGCAGGGCGAAGTGATCGAGCCCGATCTCACGGTAGCCCTGGGCGGCGAGCAGCTCACGGCCGAGCTCGTACAGCCGGCGCTTGTCCTCGCCCACCGGCAGGTCGGCCTCGGTGAAGCGGCGCTGAGCAGGCCGGATCCAGGGCACATGTGCGTAGGCATAGAGTGCGATCCGGTCGGGGCGGAGCCGTGCGACGGCGGACATGGTGGCGCGGACGCTGTCGGGGGTCTGCAGCGGCAGTCCGTAGATGAGATCGAAATTGACGCTGGTGAAGCCGCGTGCGCGCGCCGCCTCCGTGACGGCGGCGACCTGCTCCTCGCTCTGCACTCGATTCACGATGTCCTGCACGCGGGGGTCGAAGTCCTGCACGCCGAGGCTCAGGCGCGTGAAGCCCGCGCGCGCGAGCACATCGAGGTGTTCGAGGGTCGTGACGCGCGGGTCGACTTCGATCGAGCGGCGGATCTCCGCGCCCGCCGCCTCACTGGTGGCCAGGCCCCTGAAGAGCCGCTCGAGATCCTCGGGGGCGAGAAAGGTCGGAGTGCCGCCTCCGAGATGCAGTTCCACATGGGCCGCACCCGCACCGAGCGCTTCGCGGTACAGCCGCCACTCTTCGAGCAGTGTCCCGACATAGCGGGTGGCAATCGAGCGATCGCGGGTGATGCGGGTGTTGCAACCGCAGTAGGTGCAGAGCGACCGACAGAACGGGATGTGCACATACAGCGCTGCACCGACCGAGTCGCGGGCGGCAAGCTGGCGGCGCAGATGCTCGAGCCACTGTGCCTCGCCCGGGGGCGCGTCCCAGCAGGGCACGGTCGGATAGCTGGTGTAGCGGGGTGCGGCGACGTCGTAGCGACGGATGAGCTCCGCAGACGGCAGTTTCATGCGAAGTATTCCTTCTGCAGTGCGAGGAAGCGCCGCACGTTGCGTTCGGGCGTGCCGGGGAGCACGCCATGGCCCAGGCCGCAGATCCAGCCGCGCCGCAGGGCACCGGGCAGTGCCGCGGCGTCGGCAAAGAACTCGTGCAGCCTGGGTTCGAGGATCGCGGGATCCTGTTCGAGGAGGAGGTGGGGGTCGAAGTTGCCCTGGATCGCCCAGTCGGTGCCGTAGCGTGGCAGCACGTCGCTCAGGCGGTGGCGCCAGTCGATGCCGAGTCCGGCGAAGCCGAGACCTCCGAGCTGGTCCCAGTGCGCGGGCGATGTGCCTCGGGAGTAGTAGAGCAGCGGCTGCTCGAGCCCGAGCCCGTGGCAGGCGGTGAGCAGCCGCTCGAGAGCCGGCACCACCTGCGTGCCGAAGACCCGGGGCGAAACCTCTCCGGCGCAGGTGTCGAGCAGCGCGACGACGTCGGCGCCGGCTCGTGCCTGCGCGACGATATTCGCAGAAAGAAGGGGCGTCAGCCGGGCGCAGAAGGCCTCGAAGGTGCCATCGGCCAGGCCCGCGTGCGCGGCGGTGAGCTCGCCATGATGAGAGCCCGAGGTCGCGTAGAAGAACAGCGTCAGCGGACCTACCGCGAAACCGAGCAGGCCCTTCTCGGGCGCGAGGCGCGCGCGCGTCACGCGCAGGGCCTCGGCCTGGAAGTCCAGCGCCTCGATGCAGCGGGAGTCGCTGGCGAGCCGCGTGACATCGTGGCGACTGCGCAGGTGCCAGCCGAGCTTCGGCCCGGGTACATAGTCGAGCGGCATGCCCATGGCTTCGAGCGGAAAGAGCAGGTCGGAGAACAGGATTGCCGCATCGAAACCGAAGTCCTCCACGGGCCCGAGTGCGACCTCGGCAGCGAGTCCGGGGTCACGGCAGAGCTCGAGGAAGCTGTGACGAGCCTTCAGCTGCTGGTAGTGCGAGTGGTAGCGCCCAGCCTGACGCATGAACCACACGGGTGGACGACCGGCATTGCGCCGCTCCAGAGCGGCGCGCAGCGTGGAAGCGCTCATGATCTCTCCCCTTCTCGGGCGCGAGTCGGTAGCCCACACCACGCACACTCTGGATGGCCCGCGGATGGTCGGGGTCCGGCTCGATGAGCCTGCGCAGGCGCAGGATGAAGTTGTCCACGGTGCGCGGTGTCGGGAATTCGTCCTGCGACCATGCGGCGTCGAGCATGTCGTCGCGGCTCACGACTTCGCCGCGCCGTTCGATGAGGAGCCTGAGCACCGCACATTCCTTGTGGGTGAGTGTGCGGCGCTCGCCGCTGGCCTCGAGCTCGAAGCGCGCGAGATCGACGCGCGCGCGCCCGACCCTCAGGGGTGGCGGACGCTCGCGGCCGGCATCCGTGAGCCGCACGGCGCGGCGGTGGGCATTGCGGATGCGCAGCAGGAGTTCGCGCATATGGAAGGGTTTGGCGATGTAATCTTCTGCGCCGAGTTCGAGGCCCCGCACGCGATCCTCGGGACTCGTATAGGCGGTGAGGAAGAGCAGCGACGCTTCGGGTCGCAGCTGACGCAGGCGTGGCGCGACCTCGAAGCCCGAGGCATCCGGCAGTCCGACATCGAGCAGCACGACGTCGCAGGGCTGCGCCTGGAGCGCGCGTTCGGCTTCGGCGGCAGTCGCGGCGCGGCGCACGCGGAAGCCTTCCCGTGCGAGCCGCTCGCTCAGGAGCTCGGCGAGGCTCCGGTCGTCCTCGACGACGAGCACTTCGAGGGCCGTGTCTTCAGCACGGCTCACGCGGCCGCCTCTCTGAAGTGCAGCACCGCCTCGAAGCCGTGATCGCGCGCGGAGTCGAAGCGGGCCGCACCGCCCATCTGCGTCATGAGCGCCTTGATGAGATACAGCCCCACGCCCGCTCCCGAGGAGCGCTCGCCGCGGTAGAAGAGGGTCCCGAGGCGCGCGGCGTTGCCTTCGAATCCGGCGCCGTTGTCCATGCAGTGCAGGGTCACGCCCGAGCCGCGGTGCTCGAGACTCATGATGAGTTCGACCTTGTTGCGCTGGGCGTGGCGCACGGCGTTCTCCACCAGATTCCGCAGGATGAGCTGGATGGCGACCTTGTCGCCGAGCACGCGCGTGTCGCTGCGCGTGTGCGCGACATGCAGGGCCACGCGGCCGGCGAGCGATTCGGGCAGGGTCGCGCAGAAGTGCCGCAGCAGAGGTTCCAGGGCAATCGGCTCCTCGAGCACGCGGCCGCCGCCCTCGACCCGCGCGAGCTCGAGGGTGCGTTCCACCTGGCTCTCGAGGCGGCTCAGATCGTCGAGCAGCCTCCGGCCGCTGGCGTGCCGGGCCGGTGGTGCCTCCGGATCCTCGGCGATGGCTTCCGCCTGCAGGCGCAGCGCCGCGAGCGGCGTGCGCAGCTCGTGGGTGAGGGCCGCGAAGAACGCGTGCAGCGCCCGGTTGCGCACGGAATCGCGGTAGTAGAGCCAGGCGAGCACCGCGGTGGCGGACAGGAGTATCACGATGAAGGCACCCGACTCCCACATCAGCATGTTGTGCACGCGCTCGCGCCCGACGAGCGCCTCGCCGCGCGCCAGACCTGCGGTGACTTCGAGCTCGGCGATGCGCTCACCCTGCTGCAGCACCACATATGCCCACCAGAGCACGAGGCCGAGGAGCAGTGCGAGCCAGCTCGCGCCCACCAGCACCAGGATGCGCAGGCGGCGGCGCGGAATGGACAGCAGCGCGCCCTCGGCTCTCATCGGGAAACGTTCTCGAGGATCCCGGCGCGCACCGCCGCTTCGAACGCGCGGGCGAGGCTCTCGATGTGCTCCGGTTCGTGTGCCGTCGAGAGGAAGCCGACCTCGAAGGCGCTCGGCGCGAGATAGTGACCGCGCTCGAGGAGCGCGTGGAACAGTCCGCGGAAAGCGGCCGCGTGGCCCTGCGGAATACGCTCTGGTGCGCGAACCGTCTCCAGCGCCTCGCCGGCCGCACCGAAGACCGGCCAGAAGAGGGACCCGAAGCGCTGTACACGGAAGGCCCGCGGCGAGTGTGCGGCCATGATCGCTTCGAGGCGTGCAGCGAGCTGCGCGGCTCGCTCTTCGAGCAGCGCGTAGGGCGGATCGCGCAGGAGTCTGTGCAGGGTCGCGAACCCGGCCGCCATGGCGACCGGATTCGCGCTCAGTGTGCCCGCCTGATAGACCGGGCCCGCCGGGGCGACGAGCTCCATGAGCTCGGCGCGGCCGCCGTAGGCACCCACGGGGAAGCCGCCGCCGATCACCTTGCCGTAGGTGACCAGGTCGGGTTCGATGCCCAGGACCTCGGCCATGCCGCCGAAAGCGATGCGGAAGCCGCTGATCACTTCGTCGAAGATCACGAGCGTCCCGCAGGCGCGCGCACGGGCGACGAGGTGCTGCAGGAACTCTGTTCGCTGCGGGAGCAGGCCGTTGTTGGCCGGCAGCGGCTCGATCACCACGGCCGCGAGCTCACGGCCGTGGCGCTGGAAGACGGCATCTAGGGCCGCCGGATCGTCGAGGGGAGCCATCAGCGTCGCGTGTGCGGTATCGGTCGAGATTCCGGCGCTGTCGGGTTCAGGCTGCTCGGCGAGACCGGAGCCCGCGCGTACCAGCATGGCGTCCACATGGCCGTGGTAGCAGCCGGCGAACTTGAGCACTCGATCCCGACCGGTCGCGGCGCGTGCCACACGCAGCGCCGACATGACGGCCTCCGTCCCGGAATTCACGAAGCGGATCCTGCGCACCCAGGGCACGTGTGTCGTGATGAGTTCGGCCAGCTCGAGCGAGCGGGTGTCGGCGGTGCCGTAGGACCAGCCGCTCGCAAGCGCGTCGCGCGCCGCGGCATGCACCTGCGGCTCGGCGTGCCCGAAGATCAGGGGTCCCCAGGCCATGCACCAGTCGACGTAGCGATTGCCGTCAACGTCGGTGATCTCCGCGCCGTGCGCAGCATTCATGAAGCGCGGCGTGCCACCGACGCCCCGAAAGGCACGCACGGGCGAGTGTACCCCTCCTGGAGCCACCCGCAGGGCGCGTTCCCAGAGCTCGGCCGAGCGCTGCGTTTTCATGTCTGCGCCTCGGCGAGCCAGCGGCGTGCGTGGCGCGCGCCGTAGCTGATGATCATCGTGGCGCCAGCCCGTGTGAAGGCGGTCCAGAGCTCGACATGGGCACGCGCTGCGTTCACCAGGCCCTGCGAGGCGAGGGCTTCCACGGCAGCGTATTCGCCGCTCACCTCGTAGACCGCCCAGGGCCGCGCGATCCGCTCGGTCAGGCGGGCCAGTACGTCGAGATAGGGCAGTCCCGGTTTCACCATCAGGATGTCGGCGCCCTCCGCCTCGTCGCGCAGGGCGCTCTGCAGCGCGTCAGTCGGGCGTGCGGGGTCGATCTGGTAGCTTGCACGATCCTCGGGTCCGGACCGTGGCGCGGAGTCGGCGGCGTGGCGGAAGGGTCCGTAGAAACAGGAGTGGAATTTCGCCGCGTAGCTCAGGATGAGCGTGCGCTCGAGGTCGCTCCCGTCGAGTGCCCGCCGGATGGCGCCGATGCGCCCGTCCATCATGTCGCTCGGCGCTACGCAGTCCGCACCTGCGGCCGCGTATTCGCACGCTGCGCGCGCGAGCTCGGTCACGCTCCGGCCGTTGTCGATGTGCTCGCGCTCGATATCGAGCAGGCCGCAATGGCCATGTTCCGTGTAGGAGCAGAGACACACGTCGACCGAGATCCACAGGTTCCTGCCAAAGCGGCGGCGCAGGTCCGCGATGCAGCGGGAGGTGAAGCCGAAGTCCGGCGCATGCTCCCACTTGCCTGCGGGCACGCCGAAGAGCAGCAGCTTGTCGACGCCGGCCTCGAGGTCCGCTTGACCTGCCGCGCGAGCGAGTCGCTGGTCTCGCGGTACACCTCACCGAGCCCCGGGACGCGTTCGCGTTCGCGCAGACCCTCCACCACGAAGTGCGGCTGGATCATTTTCTCGGGGACAACCTGCAGCTCGCGTACGAGCTCGCGCACGAGTGCGCTGCTCCGCAGGCGACGCAGTGTCAGTTGCCCGAAGGCGTCGGCAGACCCAGCCATGCTCTCCACTCCTCGACCGATGGGAAGGGCTGCAGCGGCGCGACGCCGTACGCCTCGAGGGCGTCCAGCGTCTTGCCGGCGCCGCAGGCGTGATGCACGCCCGCGGGCAGGCGCCCGCGCCAGAACTCGTACTGCGAGCCACTCGACCAGAAGACATGTGTGGCTGCCGCCGGTCCTGGCGCATCCGCAGTCACCGGCGGTGGCTGCAGCCGATAGGCAGCATACGCCTGCGCGGGAGCCCAGGCGCTCAGCGCATCCGCATGCGTGAGCACCGTCCAGCCTGCGAGCGGCGGCAGTCGCAGCACGGGCTCGGCGATCGTGGCGCGCAGCGCCTCGAAGCCCTCGAGACCCTCGGCGCAGCCCTCGACCCAGAGGCCGCGCGCGGCCAGACGCTGCCAGCTCCTGAGACCGGGCACATAGATGCGCGCCTGCCCGAGTGCCTGCTCACAGCCGTCCGGCAGGGCGCGCTCGTTGGCGATGAATACCGCGGCCCCGGGCTCGAGCGAGGCGAGCGCTCCGGCAATACCCGCAAGAGGCTCACTTCCGGCACGGCCGTGCAGCGTGCCGTCCCAGGCACGGATCGCACTGCGCGGGCGCTCGAGCGGCGGGCGCTGCAGCCAGCGTGTCTCCCCGACGGCCCTGCCGTCGGGCCGCAGGCCTCGCACGTACAGCAGAGGTCCAAGGCGTCTGTTCGTCAGACAGGTCGCACCGAAACGCTGATGGCAGCCGCCGCCCCATTCGGCGAGGAGTGCCCGCTCGAGTGCGACCTCCCCGGCCGTCGCCGGATCATGCAGCGCCCGCAGGAGTGCCCGCGTACGCGCGTCGCTCTCGCGGCACTCGATGGCGAGCGCTCCCTGTCCCGGGGCCGCGGGGGCCGCCGTCAGTGGCGGAATCATCCAGCGCACGCATGCGAGCAGGTCCGCGACCCGTGCGCGCGCGGTGTCGTCCGCCCAGAGCCGGCTCAGGCCGGCCAGCGCGAGTGCCACGACGTCGAGCCGGCGTGTGCTGTCCTCAGGCTCGAACAGGCGGCGCACCCGCGAATCCACGTTGCCGCGGATTTCCACCAGGCGCAGCGGCGTCCGCGCCGCATCCGGCAGTGTCCGGGCGAGAAAGGGCGGCAGATTCTCGAGTCGTCGAGGCGAGGAGGTGCCGATGCGAAGCGGTGCGCCGCGCGCGACGCGTGCAGCGGCATCCGGAGCGAAGAGCAGCGCGTCGCGCGGGTTCGCCCGGCGCGGCACGGCGGCCAGGCAGATCCCCGGAGGCCGCTCGAGACTCAGGTCCTTCAGCGAGTGCACGGCCAGGTCGATCTCGCCCGCGAGCAGCGCCAGGTCGATTTCAGCGGTGAAGAACTCCTTGCCCTCCACGGCGCGCAGTGGCACGTCCTGTACCACGTCGCCACGTGTCTCGATGCCGACGAGACGCACTTCGAGGCCGGGATGGGCCTCCGCGAGCGCGCGCGCCACGGCACGGCTCTGCGCCGTCGCAAGCAGCGAACGTCGGGTACCGAGATGCAGGATGGTCACAGCTGGGTCGGCAGGAGCGTACAGGCGATGAGATCTTCCCACCCATGAGGTGTGCTCGTCACACCCAGCACGCGCCGCCGGCTGTGTTCGTCGCAGGCGCGCTTCGCCGCGGCGAGCTGCCTGTCGCGCCGCTGCCGCTGGCCGGCATCGAGAGCAAAGAGATCGCCGAGCGTGCGCAGCGACGCGACCGCTTCCCACGGACCCTGTGCCCGCTCGATGCCGAGGTGCAGCACGGCGGGGGGCGCGCCGGCGTCTGCACGCTCGCGCCACATTCGGACTCTGTGCTCGTCCGTAGATGCGTCGGCCGGAACGCAGAGTACGATCTGTCCGGCCGTTCGCCATGCCGCGAGTTCTGTCGGGGTGTCACAAGCGAGTGCGCGAGCCTGCCCGGCCTGCGGCAGGGAGCTCAGCAGCTCGCGCAGACGTTCGGGGGAGCGGTTCCAGATCTCGAGCGGCCCGCGCGCGAGATAGGGCGCGACACTGCGTGCGAGAGCGCCTGCGCCCACGAGCAGCGTCGGTCCGCCGTGGCCGGTCCCGGCCTCGCCGAGCAGCCGGCGCACGAGCGATCCATAGGAACTGCCGCCCGCATCGCGCAGATGGCGGGAGCGGATGTCCTTCACGTCCTCGAACAGCCGCTGCATCCAGGGCCGCAGGTCCCGGGCGAGTGCCCCGCGGCGCGCGTCGAACTCCATCCAGCCCGACTTGATCTGGTGGAAGATCTCGGTTTCCGCGGCGATGGCGCTGTGCAGGCCGCAGCCGATCTCGAGCAGACGGGCATAGGCGGCGCGGCCATGCAGCCGCTCGCCGTGTGCGGGAGGAGGGGTGGCCGGCCAGCCCTCGAGGGCACCCTGTCGCGTGACGAGCAGCAGCCGCTGGCAGGTCGAAATCTGCAGCGCTGGCAGGTCGGCTGAAGGCGCATGCGCCCATGAGCCCAGCGCCGAGCCGGCGAGGTTGACGACCGTGAGCTCGTCGAGTTCCATGGCGCACGCAACCCTAGCGCAGCGGCTCACCCGAATTGTCACGGGAGGGTCACGGAGAGGTCGCCGGAGGGGCGGCAGGACGGGCGCTGACAGCGACGGTGGAAAGGCGCAACATCGAAGCAGGAGCGCCTCGGAGAGCAGGCATCATGCCAGACGTCACGCATGCCATCCGCAACATCGCTCTCGTCGGTGCGGCGGGGTCCGGCAAGACCTCGCTGCTCGAGGCACTGCTGTTCGAGGCCGGTGTGCTGCGCGCGAAGGGCAGCGTGGTGCGCGGCAGCACGACCGCGGATTTCGATCCGCTGGAAAAAAGGCTGCAGCACTCACTCGATGCCAAGGTATGCAGCTTCGCGGCGCACGGCTGTCAGCTGAACGTCATCGATACTCCGGGATATCCGGACTTCCTCGGGCGCACGCTCGCCGTTCTCGGCGCGGTCGACACGGTGGCCGTGGTCGTCTCCGCCGTGAACGGCATCGATGCCACGGCACAGCGGCTCATGGAGTTTGCGCACGCGCGTGGTCTCTGCCGTCTCGTGATCGTCAACAGGATCGATGCACGCGATGCGCACTGCGAGCGGCTTCTGCATGAGCTGCGCGAGGTCTTCGGTCCGGAATGTCTGCCGCTCAATCTGCCGGCCGGATCGGGCTCCGCGGTCCGCGACTGCTTCTTTTCCCCCGGTGGCGCGGCGACGGATTTCTCCTCGATCGGGGAGGCGCACACGCGCATCATCGACCAGGTGGTCGAGATGGACGAGCAGCTCATGGCGCTC
This sequence comes from Gammaproteobacteria bacterium, assembly GCA_016707425.1. Lineage (GTDB taxonomy): Bacteria > Pseudomonadota > Gammaproteobacteria > Steroidobacterales > Steroidobacteraceae > JADJHU01. The sequence goes on along the minus strand of JADJHU010000011.1, from coordinate 97,090 downwards.
TATCTCGAGCAGGGCGAGGAACTGGCGCCCGGGCAGCTGCACGACCCTTTCGAACAGGCGCTGCGCGAGGGGCACCTGATCCCCGTGTGTTTCGCGTCGGCGGAGACCGGCGCCGGAATCGCGGAGCTCCTCGAGGTATTCGCGCGGCTCATGCCGAATCCCCTCGAGGGCAACCCGCCCCAGTTCCTGCGCGGTTCCGGTGCCGCGGCCCAGACGGTGGCCGTGACTGCGGATCCTGCACGGCACGTGCTCGCACACGTCTTCAAGGTGTCGATCGATCCCTACGTCGGCAGGCTCGGCGTCTTCCGCGTGCACCAGGGGACGGTGCGTCCCGGGAGTCAGCTGTTCGTTGGCGATGCGCGCAAGCCCTTCAAGGTGACACATCTCTATCGGCTTCTCGGCAAGGACGCGAGCGAGGTCACCCAGGCAATCCCGGGCGACCTCTGCGCCATCGCGAAGGTCGAGGAGTTGCACTTCGACGCCGTGCTGCACGACTCGCACGATGAGGACCACTACCACCTGCGTTCCATCGAACTGCCTCCGCCGATGCTCGGGCTCGCCATCGAACCGGAGCGTCGCGGCGATGAGCAGCGCCTGGCGGATGCGCTGCACAAGCTTGCGGCGGAGGATCCATCGCTCCGCATCGAGCATCACGCCGTGCTGAACGAGACGGTCCTCTACGGCACGGGTGACCTGCATCTGCGTGTGCTGCTCGAGCGCATGGGAGAACGTTACGGGGTTCGTGTGAAGACCCGTCCGCCGCGCATCCCTTACCGCGAGACGATCACACGCGCGGCGGATGGCCACTGCCGGCACAGGAAGCAGACGGGTGGGGCGGGGCAGTTCGGCGAGGTGTACCTGCGGGTCGAGCCGCTCGAGCGGGGCAGGGGCTTCGAGTTCGTCGACGAGGTCGTGGGGGGTGTGATTCCCGGGCAGTTCATTCCCGCCGTCGAAAAAGGCGTGCGTCAGGTGCTCGCCGAAGGAGCGCTCGCCGGATACGCGCTGCACGACGTGCGCGTCGTGGTCCACGACGGCAAGCACCACCCCGTGGACTCCAAGGAAGTCGCCTTCGTCATGGCGGGGCGCAAGGCGTTCATCGATGCCTTGCGGAAAGCCGACCCCATCGTGCTCGAGCCGATCGTGCGCGTCGAGATCACCGTGCCCTCGGGCGCGACGGGTGACATCACAGGCGATCTCGCCACCAGGCGGGCGCGCATCAGCGGCAACGGTTCACTGCCGGGGCAGCGGGTGTCGATCGCGGCTCTGGTGCCGCTTGCCGAGCTCGGTGACTATCAGTCGCGGCTGAAATCCCTGACGGGCGGCCAGGGCAGCTATACGATGGTTCTCAGTCACTACGATCCCGTCCCGGCACGCAGGCAACAGGAGCTGATACAGGCATGGAAGCCGCGGAGCGAGGAAGACTGATCCGGGATTCCGCGGCGCATCGACCGGAGCGCACGGGCGGCGCAGCGAGCACGCCACCGATGATCGCCCTGAGCCCCGCCTCGAAATGCCGGCCTTCAAAGTGGCTGGCCAGGTGGGACGCGGCAGCCACCACGCGCGGATAGCGGCTGCGCGGGCCGCGTGCGAACTCGAGCCGCCGTTCCCGCAGTTGCTGGGACGCTGCGCGCGGGCCGCGTGCGCCCGCGTGCAGCGATTCCAGACTCCTGAGCGTGACGCTGCCGATCGTGTAGGCCATCAGGGTGTGAAACAGCCGGGTGGCCACATGCGGCGCAAGACCCGCTTCGCCGAACCTGCAGAGCACTCGCTCCAGCACGGCCATGGCGTCGCTGCCGGCGTAGGTGGCCTTGCTGAGCAGAGGGATGATCGCAGGATGCTCGCACAGGCCGCGTCGCATCAGCGCGTAGGTCGTGCAGATCCATTCCCGCCAGTCCGCATCGTCATGGCTGGTCACGTCGTAATCGCCGACGACGAGATCGACCAGGCTGCGTTCGATGGCGTCCTTGCTCTCGTAGTGCCGGTAGATGGCCATTGCCGTGACACCGAGCTCCTGCGCCAGCCGGCGCACGGTGAGCCCCTCGAGTCCCGCGGTGTCCGCGATGGCGAGGGCCGCACGCAGGATGCGCGGACGCGAGAGCGGGGTGGCCCGAGGGCGCGCTTTCTTCGCTGCGGTTCGCATGCCTGGAGTGTACACCGTATACTCGATGCATCGGCCTGAATGCAGGGATGGGGGAACGATGCGTGCAAATCGGGTGGCTGGGGATGCGGGCGAGCCGGGTGATCCCGGGTCTGTGTTGTGGAGTGGTTTTCCGGCGCGCAAGGTCGGTTTGGTGGGGGCGCCTGTGGGGTTGCAGCCTTCCAAGTATGTGCAGGGGAAGTGGCGGGACGGGGAGTTTGGTCAGACGCGGGCGGCGGGGCTGCAGGTGGTGCACGATGGTCGGGAGGTAGCGTTTCGGCTGGAGTGGGAGTGTGCGCGGCCGGTGTCGGTGGTGCGTGACAACGATGAGTTTGCGGATGCGGCGGCGTTGTTGTTTCCGCTGAGCGAGTCGGCGCCGTTGATGATGGGTGCGGAGGGGGCGCCGGTGAGTTTGTGGCACTGGCGAGCGGATCGTGGGAAGGCGGCGCGGGTGAATGTGGCGGAGGGGATTGGGACCTCGCGGTTGCAGGGGCGTGCGGTGGGGGTGGAGACGCAGGCGGTGCATGCGGGGGGTCGGTGGTCGGTGGTATTTCGGCGGGTGCTGGCGCCGCAGGGGGCGGGGCCGGAGACGGTGAGTTTTGCGGTGGGTGGGCGGTATCGGGTGGCGGTGGCGGTGTGGAGCGGGGCGGGGAGTGAGCGTGCGGGGTTGAAGGCGTTTTCTCCGGAGTGGGTGGAGCTGGAGCTGGAGGCTTGAGGCACATGGCGGAAGGGAAGGCGGAAGCGGCGCGGATTGGGCGGGAGCTTGACGGTGGGGTGGTGCGCCCGAAGCGCCAGCTGGCGATGGTGTTTGACCTGAACAAGTGTCTGGGGTGTCACACGTGTGCGATTGCGTGCAAGACGCAGTGGACGCGGGAAGAGGGCATGGAGGGATGTGGTGGACGGTGGTGAACACGCTGCCTGGGCAGGGGGACGCCGAAGGCTGGGAGGATGGGCGGGGGTTTGCGCCCGATGGGCGCCAGCGGCCGAGTCGCATTCCGGGTCGGAGGAGTTTGGGGATGCGTGGCAGTTCAACCAGAAGGAGGTGCTCTTTGAGGGGACGGCGAGTCACCTGAGCCGCGCAATTTCAAGGGGGAGAAGCCCTCCTGGGGTCCGAACTGGGACGAGGACGAGGGGCGGGAGTATCCGAACTCGCATTTTTTCTATTTTCCGCGGTTGTGCAATCACTGCACGCACCCGGCGTGTCTGGAGGCGTGTCCGCGTGGGGCGATCTACAAGCGCGAGCAGGACGGGATCGTTCTGATCGATGACCAGCAGTGCAAGGGGTATCGCTTCTGCATGGAGGCGTGTCCGTACAAGCGGATTTACTACAACCACGTGCAGCTGGTGTCGCAGAAGTGCATTTTCTGTTTTCCGCGCATCGACCAGGGGGTGGCGCCGGCGTGTGCGCGCCAGTGCCCGGGGCGGATGCGTTTCGTGGGGTATCTGGACGATGAGCGCGGGCCGATTCACAAGCTCGTGCACCAGTGGAAGGTGGCGCTGCCGCTGCATGCGGAGTTTGGGACCGGGCCGAATGTGTTTTACGTACCGCCGCTCTGCACGGCACGCCGATGCCGCAGGTGGCCTACGAGGGGTATGAGGACATCTGGCGGGCGAAGTGGCGTTGGGACAGCGTGGCGAAGGGCACGCACTTTGTGAACTGCTGGTACCAGCGCGGCTGCAACTGGAACGTGTATGTGAAGGACGGGATCGTCTGGCGGGAGGAGCAGTCGGGGACCTACGAGCCGATCGACCCGAAGATCCCGACTACAACCCCAGGGCTGCCAGAAAGGCGCGTGCTACTCGCAGCGCATGTACGACGGGGCGCGCCTGCGTCACCCCCTCAAGCGCATCGGTGAACGCGGCGCAGGCAAATGGCAGCGCGTGAGCTGGGAAGAAGGACTGCGCGAGGTCGCCGACCGGATCATCGACGCGCTCACGACAGATGGCCCGGGCTCGATCACCTGGGATCCGGGCACGGCGAACACGGGCGGCTGCAATGGCATCGGCACCCTGCGAGCCGCACATCTGCTCGACACGCCGGTGCTCGACGTCAACGCCGACGTGGGCGATCACCATCCGGGCGCCCAGATCACGGTGGGCAAGATCACCTACTCCAGCTCCATGGATGATCTCTTCCACTCGGACCTGATCCTCATCTGGGGCGGCAACCCCATCTACACGCAGATCCCGAACGCGCACTTCATCACCGAGGCGCGCTACAACGGGGCGCACGTGGTCGCCATCGCACCTGACTACAACGCGTCCGCCACACGCGCCGATGCGTGGATACCCGTGAACGTCGGGACGGATGCGGCGCTCGGGCTCGCGCTGGCGCAGACGATCGTGTCCGAGAACCTGCACGATGCGCGTTTCATCCGCGAACAGACCGACCTGCCGCTGCTCGTGCGCAGCGATACGCGGAAATTCCTGCGCGGCAGCGACCTCGAGCGCGGGGGTCGCGACGACCAGTTCTATTTCTTCGATACGGTGACCGGACGTCCGCAGCCCGTGAATCGCAAGACGCTCGCACTCGGCGAGCGGGTGCCGGCCCTCGAGGGCGATTTCCGGATCGAGACCGTCCAGGGCAGCGTGACGGTCACGCCGGCCTTCACGCTGCTGCGGCGTCAGCTCGAGGCGTACACCCCGGAGAGCGCGGCCCGCATCACCGGTGTGGACCCCGGGGTCGTGCGCGATCTTGCCCGCCGGATTGCGAAGGCGAGGGCGGCGACCTTCCTGACGCAGTCGACGTTCTCGAAGTTCTATCACGGCCTGGAGATGGAGCGCTGCCAGATCCTCGTGCTGACGCTCTGCGGTCAGATCGGTCGCAAGGGCAGCGGCATCACGGGATTTCCGACTCTGACAGCGAGCGGCATCGATGCCGTGTCCGCCGCGCCGGGTTCGATGTCGCCGAAGCTCGGAGCCTTCCTGCTGCAGACGAAGGCCATGCCGCGCGCCCTGAAGGCGAAATTCGAGGGCATGACGGACGAGATGATTGCCTATGGGCTGATGCGCGAGTTTTACCGCAGCGGCAATCTCGTCGCGAGCAATCTGCTATGGCACCACGTGGGCCTCGGCGATCTCTACGAGAGCTCTGCCCGCGTGGATCCGGCCATGAAACGCGAATTCAGCGCCTTTCTCGAGGACGCGTATCGCGAGGGCTGGCAGATCCGGCCGTCGACCGCGAGGCCGAGGGTCTTCCTCGAAGTCGGCGGCAACATCCTGCGTCGCGTCCGCGGCTACGACCGGCTGTATGAACGCTTCATCAGCCAGCTCGACCTGCTGGTCACGCTCGACTGGCGCATGAGCAACACCGCGCTCCACAGCGACTACGTCTTCCCGGCCGCAGGCTGGTACGAGAAGGACGACCTCACCTGGGCGACGGCACTCGCGCCCTATGCCCATGTCGTCAGTCGCGCCGTCCCCCCGCTCGGAGAGTCGAAATCGGACTGGGCTTTCAACGCGCTCCTGATGAAAACCATCCAGGAGCGTGCGAAAGCGCGTGGCATCCGCGAGTTCACCGACCGTGCCGGCCGAAGCCGCCGTCTCGATGAGATCTTCGATGAGTTCAGCTTCCGCGGTCGCTTCGACGAGCACGGCGAAGAGAAGATGATGGAAGAGCTCATGTCCATGATCGACAACCTCGGGGGCATCAGCTGGCAGGAGATCAAACGGAAAGGCTTCGCCCGCTACACGGGGCTCGGCACGCAGTTCCTCAATCTCGGCAACGCCACCGATATCGAGGCGAAAGAGAGCATCACCGCGAACACCTGGCACACCGGGAAGAAGCAGCCCTGGCCGACACTGACGCGTCGCATCCAGTTCTACATCGATCATCCCTTCTTCCTCGAGCAGGGCGAGCAGCTGCCCGTGCACAAGGACAGCCCCACGATCGGCGGCGATTACCCGCTGCGCCTGACGGGCGCGCACACCCGCTGGTCGATCCACGCCAGCTGGCGCGATGAGTCGCACCTGCTGCGCCTGCAGCGGGGCGAACCCGAGATCCACATCAGCAAGCCGGATGCGGCGCGGCGTGGCATCGGCGACGGCGACCGCGTGCGTGTCTTCAACGACGTGGGTTCCTTCGAGATCATGGCCAAGGTCCTGCCGAACCTGCGCCCGGGACAGGTGATCGTCTATCACGCCTGGGAGCCCTTCCAGTTCAGGGACGGCAGGTCCTACGCCACGGCGACGGCGAGCCCCATCAATCCGCTGCAACTCGCCGGCGGATATTTTCACCTGCAGCCTCTGCCCTTTGCGGGTACGCCGGGCCCATCCGACCGTGACACGCGCGTGGAGGTTGCACGACTTGCCGCGGCCTGAATCTGATGAGAAGTGCCACGCTTCCTGCCGCCATTACGAGCGCGAGGCAACAAGCGGCCACACAGAGGTGTGCGGGAAATATCCATGGAGCGAGGATCTCCAGCTATATGAGCAGATTTGTTGCTCTTGCTGGGCGCCCCTTCTCGCAGATCGTGTGGGGTTGTTGTTTGTGGGAGACGGGACTCATTGTAGTATTGAACAATGGTTGAAGGCTGGCAGGCTCGCTCTTTGGCGAGCGGTACAGTACACGGACCTTATTCGGGAGGCTTCGGCATGATTACTAATAATGGCTCTTGTTTGTCTCGAGCAACTCGCCTTGCGCTCACGGTAATTACGGCGGTGGTGGCAATTAGCGCCAGTGCTGTACACGCGCAGGACAGTGGTCAGCACGAGCTGCAAGAGGTTGTGATTACCGGTACTGCGATCCGGCGCATCGAGGGCGAGACATCTCTCCCAGTGCAGGTGCTGGATGCGCAAGCCATACAAAGGACTGGAGCCGCGTCGGTTGTTGATCTGATTCAACGGTTACCCATGGTTCAGGGTGGAACAGCAGAGTCCGCGTCGATCGGTGGGTCAACCTACGGGTTTGCCGGCGTGTCAGTGCACAATATCGGTGAGAATCGTACGCTGGTGCTTCTGAACGGACGCCGCATGGCGCAGTTTGGCGGTCAGACGCTGACCGGATTCGGTGCTGCGTTCGACCTGAACGCTATCCCGGTCGCTGCGATCGAGCGAGTTGAAATCCTTACCGAAGGCGCATCAGCGCTGTACGGCTCAGACGCGATTGCCGGCGTGGTCAATTTCATCACCAAGAAGAGGACGCTGGACCGGGACATATCGGTCCACTATTACGGGCCTCAGGATGGCGGGGCTGAGAGGGGCGTTAGCATCGCGGGTGGTATTGGTGATTATGTGAACGACGGGTGGAATCTCTTCATATCCGTCGGAGCTGATAAGCGCAGCGAACTCAATTCACGTGACCGTGATTTCGCGCGCTCGGCAATTATCAATCTCGATAAGGCGGGCGCTCGTTGGACGTTTTTTAACGGTTCGCCCAGGAACATCCCGGCAAATGTGGTGGCGGATAACGGCCTGCTGGCCGACCAGATGGTCAGCCTCGATGTGCTTGCCGGGCGGGCCTGTCCGCAAGGCTCGGCGCCCGTCGATTTGGCCTGCTACTACGACTATGTTCGCAATATCCAGCTCTATCCGGAGCGGGAGCGCAAGACCGGCGTAGCGTCGCTCAGCTTCAAGCTGAGCGATGAACACAGTCTTTTCGTCGATGCGCTATGGTCGGAGGCCAAGCAGACCTCGAAGATAGCCCCAGTGCCAGGCGAACTGCTGATCACCGCAGGTTCCGCTCTCTTTAATCGCTACTTGGCTCCGGTGCGCGATGTTGAGGGCAACCCAGCATTCGTCGGTGACATTGTGGCGCCATACCGCGCCTTCGATCTCGGTCAGCGCATCAACGAGGATGAGGCCGATTTCTATCACGTCGCTGTCGGCCTGGAAGGGCAGATGCTTGGCTGGGATTATGATTTAGCCGTGACACAGTCGAGAAGTGACGTCAAGGGAAATATCAGTGGCTATCCCGGGGCGCTTGCCTTTGCCCGTGTACTCGACAGCGGGGTGATCAATCCCTTTATCGGCCCCGGCCAGCAAAGCCCTGCTGGACAGGCGGCGCTAGCATCGATCAACTACCGCGGCTATTGGGATGGCGGCGAGTCGAAGATGCAGAGTGCTCAGTGGCAAGTCTCACGGGCACTATTTGATCTTCCGAATGGCAGGCCTGTGTCATTGGCGTTTGGTCTCAATTATTTCAAGGAGAAGTTTCAATCAAAGCCGAGTAACTTTGCGCAGGCCAACCTCGAGGATCCCGTTGCAGGCACTCCGGCGGTTGGCGGGCTGCACATGGGGGATCAGCGCTTCGGCGACGCGGCTGCTGCCGTTCCTTATGGCGCGGACCGCAAGGTCAAAGGAGCCTTTGCAGAGGTGCTGCTGGACCCGTTTAGATGGCTGGAGCTCACAGGGTCCATCCGCTACGATGACTATAGCGACGTTGGTGACACGACCAACTACAAGGCGAGCTTCAGGCTCAGGCCGCTCAATCACCTCCTTGTTCGCGGCTCCTACGGGACCGGTTTTCACGCGCCCACTGTGCCGCAGCTGAAAGCCTCATTGCAGAGCTACGGCGTGACGTCGAACCCATACGACTGTGGAGCAGAATTGCGAGCTATCGCCCTGAGTATGGGCGCGGTATGCAGGCCACCTCGAACTCAATATGACGTGTTTTCGGGTGGCAACCCGGCGTTGCAACCCGAGGAATCGGAGAACGTTTCGCTCGGCGTTATATTCGAGGCGACTCCGCAGATTTCGATTGGCGCTGATTACTGGTGGGTGGGCATCAAGCACGCTTTTGGTCAGCTTCCTGAAGCCGCGGCCTTTGCGGCGCCTAGCCGCTATCCGGGTATCTGGACGACCTTTACGGACATTGCGACTGCCACGACGTACGTCGCTTTCAATAAGACGAACATTAATACTGGGAAAGAGCGCTACGCAGGCATTGACTTTAATCTTCAGGGACGTTGGGACACGAAGCTCGGCAAGCTGAGCTCGCAGCTCATTGCTACCAATATGCTTACCAACAAGCTGCAGCTCACTGAAGGTGGCCCATACTATAAAAATATTGCTGACTATTCCTCCGAGCTCGATTCAGTGACATTCCGGTGGGCTGGGCGACTTCTTGCGTCGCTTGATCACGGTGCGTGGTCGCATACTGTGACCGGAAATTTTCGCACGGGCTATAGAGATGTCCTGACGACGGTCGATGGCATCAACGCTGACGGTACATTCAATGGTGAAACCCTCGATGTTCGTCTGAAGGTAAAGAGTTACTATACGTTTGACTGGCAGTCGACTTGGAAACCTATGGGGTGGATGGAGGTGACCGTCGGCGCCCTAAATCTGTTCGATAAGGACCCGCCGCGCTCGTTGACTACAGCGAACTTCCAGATTGGCTACGACGCTCGCTACTATGATCCGCGTGGGCGCGTACTCTTTGGGAGGATATCTTTCAGGTTTTGATATGGGCCCCCTCGCTTCTTGGGCGAGGCGTCAGTCGACAGGAGGGCGGCTACAATGGCCCCCCCTGTCTTCAGGCGGTGATGGTGCGTCGATGCCTCCTCTGGCTGATGCTGGTGCCTGCTGCCGCGCACGGCGGATGCACCTGCGCCGCACGCTGTTCCGGACTCGAGGGCAGCGACTGCCGAGTTCGGCTTCACGGCTGAAGGAGTCCGTGCCCGCTCGGCCGGCGCTGCGAGCGAGGCGGCACCGTCACGATCAAGCGAGGACTGCTCGGCTCATACCGTCTCGTGACGGCAGACGGCATCGGTACGAGCGTTCGGCGCCTGGAGTAGCGGCGGCCGCAAGGGCGCCGGATCACAACCGATCCGGGACGGCCTCGGTGGCCACCGATCGCGTCCCGCGCCGTGGTGTAAGAGTTATAGGTCTTGAGCTGTGTTGGGCTCGTACTCAATTGACCACTGCGGACAACCGAGCGGATTGATTGTCGCTGAGGGTCTGCAGGCCTTCAAGCTGCATGTAGCGACGCTGCAGTTGCCACTCATCGTTCTGCTCGAGCAGTAGAGCGCCGACCAGCCGCACGATGGCGGCCTCGTTGGGGAAGATGCCCACAACGTCGGTGCGACGCTTCACGTCGGCGTTGACTCTCTCGAGCGGGTTGGTGCTGTGGATCTGCGTGCGATGCGCTTTGGGGAAGCCCATGAACGCGAGCACGTCGGATTCGGCCCCATCCATCAGCGCAGCGAGCCTGGGGAACTTGGGGCGCAGCTGATCGGCGACCACCCGCCACTGGGCGATGGCCGCCTCCTGGGTATCCTGGGCGAAGGCGGTGTTGATCATCGCCAGCACCATCTGCCGCTGCCCCTTGCCGGCGTGCGCCAGGGCGTTGCGCAGGAAGTGCACACGGCAGCGCTGCCAGGTGGACTTGAGGACCTTGGCGGCCGCGGCCTTGAGCCCTTCGTGGGCATCGGAGATCACCAGCTTCACGCCCCGCAGCCCACGGCGGGTCAGCGAGCGCAGGAAGCTGGTCCAGAACGGCTCGGCCTCCGAGGGACCCACGGTCATGCCCAGCACCTCGCGCACCCCGTCGGTGTTGACCGCCACGGCGATTATTACGGCGACCGAGACGATCCGCCCGGCCTCGCGCACCTTCACGTAGGTGGCATCGATCCACAGGTACGGCCAGTCCCCTTCGAGCGGACGGTTCAGGAACGCGTGCACGCGCTCGTCGATCTCGGCGCACAGGCGCGAGACCTGGCTCTTGGAGATCCCGCTCATGCCCATCGCCTTGACCAGGTCATCGACCGAGCGGGTCGAGACGCCCTGGATATAGGCTTCCTGGATGACGGCGGCGAGGGCCTTCTCGCCCGTGCGGCGCGGCTCGAGGAACCCGGGGAAGTAGCTGCCCTTGCGCAGCTTCGGAATCTTCAGCTCGATCGAGCCGGCGCGCGTCTCCCACAGCCGCTCGCGGTAGCCGTTGCGGCTGTTGGCCCGATCGGGGCTGCGCTCGTTGTAGCCGGCGGCGCAGCGTCCCTCCGCATCCATCTCCATCATGCGTTGGGCGACGTACTGGATCATCTCGCGCAGCAGCTCGGCGTCCGGGCCCTTCTCGGCAAGCTCGGCCAATGCGATAGTGGAACAGGTGGTCATCGTGGTGTTCTCCGGAAAAGTTGAAGGCGTCGTAACCCCAACATTACCAAGACCCACGATGGCCACCGATCGCGCCGGGCTCGACTGCTCGGGCTACGCCCTCGCAGCCGAGCCCAAGGTGGCCATCAACTTCGCTCTTACACCACTTCCCGGGACGTCAGCTGGCCACCCGACGTCTGGCGGCACGCCAGGGGCGCGCGGGCCTGGAAGGCAGCGGTGCCGCGCCTCACACGAGTACTCGCGATCTCGATGCACGGACCCGGGTTCTTCCCGGGCGTCGCGGCGGCATTGACGGGCCTCCGTGACGTACGTACAGTTCATCTGTACAGTTATATGTGCAAGCTGGGTGTATGCTCGTGTCCGACGTGAATGTTACCGATCTTCGACAGAAGCTCCCGGCGTATCTCGAGCGCGCGCGGCGGGGTGAGCGCATCCGGGTCACCTCGAGAGGAGAGGTGATCGCGGAGATTTCTCCTCCCAAGGCCACGCAGCAGGAAGCCGAGACGATCCGTTCGCAGCTGCGCGGCTCGGTGGTGCACTACGAGTTGCCCATGGAGTCCGCAAATGACCCGAAGGAGTGGGCAAGCAGCCAATGATCGTGCTGGATACACACGTCCTGGTGTGGTGGGTGGCCGGGGAGACGAAGAACTTTTCGCGTAAGGCACGTCAGGCGCTGGAACAGCATGGCAGGCGCAACGAGCTGCTCATCTCCTCCATCTCGATCTTCGAGATCGTTACGCTCGAGCGTCGCGGCCGCCTGCGCTTCAGGGGTTCTGCTTCGGAATGGCTCGACCAGGTGCGACTGCTCCCTGAGTATCGCATCGAGCCACTGACGGCTGACATTGCCGAACGCGCCGGTCGATTCGGCGAGGCCTTTCCCGGAGACCCTGCGGACAGGTTGATTGCGGCGACCGCGCTGGTGCGTGGTGTGCCGCTCGTGACACACGATGAAAAGTTGCAGGGTATCGAACAACTGAAGACGGTCTGGTGATCAGCCATCCCTGGCGCAGCCTGACACCAGGGGTGCCGGGAGAGCAGGCTCAGCCCGCCGCCCGGGCCTGGGCCGGGGCGGCGGTACCGCGCCTCACTCGAGTATTCGCAGCCCGACTCTCCGGTTCTCCTGTCGCCCCGCATCGGTGGCGTTGTCCGCGATCGGCTGGCTCTCGCCATAGCCGTGCGAGGTCATCGGGTTCGCCACACCGGCATTCTGCAGGTACTTCAGCACGGTGGCGGCACGACGCTCAGAGAGTTTCTGATTGTAGGCATCCGGGCCGCGGCTGTCCGTGTGGCCTGCGACTTCGATGCGCAGATCCGGATTCTTCCTGAGCGTTGCCGCCGCTTCGTCGAGGATCGGGTAGCTCTCAGGCAGGAGTGTCGCCTTGTCGGTCTCGAAGACTACACGTGGCAGCCGGATCTCGCCCTTGATGGTGCAGCCGTTCACGTCCACCCGGTCACCCTTCGGTGTATTCGGGCACTTGTCCGCAGCATCCGGCACGCCGTCGCCGTCGCTGTCGGCCGGGGGAGGCGGGGGCGATGGAGGAGGCGGAGGGGCGGCCACAGCCGGCTCGGGCGCAGGTGCAGGCGCTGGAGCCCTGGGGCGTGGTGCCCCCCAGGAGAACTGCAGGCCGAGACCGGCGACGTGATCCACGGAATCGGACCTGCCCGGACTATCGTCGAGGGCACGCCGGCCCAGGATCTCGGCACGCAGCTGCACGTTCGTGCCGCGTTCCGGGCGCTTCGCCAGATCCGCGAGGATGCCGAGCCCGTAGGAGGCGTAGAGATCCGAGCCGGAAGCGAGGCTTCGCTCACCGTCGCGCTTCAGGTCGCCGAGCCCGAGGGAGAGATAGGGATGGATGCGCGCATCGCGGTAGAACACACGATGCACGTTGATGCCGAGGCCGCGCAGATCGAGCGTGGCGCCGTCCGCGGCTTCGTGGCTGCTCTGGAATGCGGCGAGCTCCAGATCCCAGTCTTTGTTCAGCGCACGCCCGAAGGCGAACTGCACACCCGCGTCGTCATCGACCAGGCGATTCTTGTCCACCCACACGCCGAGGATCTGCGGTGCAACGTACCAGCTGCCGGGATCGGTACCGCCGTGGGCGGCGGCGGTGAGTGTCACGGCGAGAATGGTCAGTCCGACTCCTGTGGCCGTCCTTTTCATGGCGGGATCTCCTGGCAGGTGAGGCGCATCATAACTTCGTGCGCTTGCCTTCCGTCAATCGCCATACGCGGTCGCCTGTGCGCAGCCCCAGGCGCTGCACCTCGCCACCACGCAGTTCGAGGACGTATTGCACGGGGCGTGGTGCGGCGATGGTGTCGAGCGAGTGCGGCTGCGCGTGTTCCGCGATCCAGGCGACGCGCCCGTCGGCGCGGATGAACAGCATGTCGAGCTCGATGTAGGTGTTCTTCATCCACATGCCGAGCATGCGCGGCTCGTCATAGACGAAGAGCATCCCGCGGGTGGCGGGCAGCTCGCGCACGAACATGAGCCCCTGGGCCTGACGGGCCGGCGTGTCGGCGATCCATGCCTCGATGTCATGATTCGCGCCCGTGCGCTTCGATTCGATCTGCAGATGGCACCGCGGAAAACCCGCCAGGTCTTCCAGCGGTGCGATCTGTGCCTGCACGACCGGGGCCACCCCGACCCAGAGGATGATGACGGCGACGAATGAAGCCGCAATGCTGCGGGAGATCGGCTCACGGCGGGTCATGCGCGGTCTGCTCCTCCTGGTAGCTCACCCGTCCGGCGAAGTCGAAAGTCGTCACGAGCAGCCGCTCGCCGTGCGTCGGACGGGTTGCCGGTGCCGTGCAGAAGCCGCGTGCAATGATGCGGTAGCTGCGGACTGTGCCGCCCAGCGCGCCGATGCGCTCCTGGCGCAGCTCATCCACGGTGCATTTGTCTTCGCCGCGTGTGGCATAGAGCCTCTCCTCACCCTCGAAGATCACCGTGAGATTCGTGGGCAGCGCACGACCCGGTGCGCCTTCCTTTGCGCCCGCGATGCCGAAGACGAAGCGCAGGCGTCGCCCCCCGCCGTGCTCAGGCCCCGCGATGCTGACGCGCAGTGCGCGCCCGTCGGGTCGCGGCCCGCCCTCGCAGTGCATCTCGGCGTCGCGCCAGGCGAGATCGAGGGTGAGCGCGCCACGCAGCCGGGCGCGGAGGTAGCCGCCGCCGTCGACACAACCAGGCGTGCCATTCCCTGGCGGCAGGGGTTGTGCTGCGCCGGTCTGCCCTCCCAGGACACCTGCCGCGATCACGATCAACCCTGTCGGGATCCGTGCCTTCCAGTACATGGGAATCTGCGCGTCCGCGCGGTTACCCCGCCACCAGCAGCGCCTTTGCGAGCCTGGCGTGCAGCCGCCCGATGCCGCGCGCGAGGTGCATGAGCAGCGTCACGAGCGCGACGCCGAGGATGAAGAGCAGCAGCAGTCCCCAGAAGCCCGCGAGCCAGGCCGGCTCCGCGTGGAGGCCTTCGCCCTGCCATGCACTGTCGATCCACCCGCTGCCGATCCAACCGAGGCGCTGCATGGCGACTGCGATCGGCGCGGTGACGCAGGCTACGCCCACGCTCAGGCCGGTTACCGCCACCGTGAAATAGATGATTCCGAGCGGCAACATCAGGAGGAAATACACCAGCGTGCTCCAGGTGCGCCAGTCCGTCAGCATGCCGGCGATGCGGGTCCACAGCGACGCCTTCGCACCCGGATGAGGCGGGCGGCGCGGCATGCGCTCGCCCGTGACGGCCTCGATGAGGCGGCCCTCGGCCAGCGCCATCGCGCGGGTGATGCCGATGAAGGCGAGGAAGAAGGGCACGCCGATGATCAGGATCGCGAGCCCGAGCGACAGCGACAGGCCGGTCACCGTGACGGTGAAGTACACGATGCCCGTCGCGAGCGCGAGCAGCATGAAGAAGAGCGAGGTATACGCGCGTGGGTCGGAGTACACGGCGAAGAATCTGCGCCAGCCGCTGCGGGCGGCGGGCGGTGTCGGGGGCGCGAGCGCAGCCTTCACCTTGACTTCGGTGTCGCGGTAAGCGGCGGCCACCTCTTCCGGTGCGCCGTAGGTATTCGCGATGAGCTCGAGGACGTCGGCTTCCCCGCGATCGGGATGCGCGGCGACCTCGGCGCGCAGGTATTCCTCGGCATCATAGAGCGCGTCCTGGATGAGGGCGGGGTCCTCGCCTTCGAGCGCGGTACGCAGCTGTCGGAGGTACTCCTCGATGGAACGCGGGGCAGGGCGAGTCATGTGCTGGCTCCTGGTTCGGCGAATTGCTCGACGAAGTCGCGCGTCTCACGCCAGATGCTGCGCCACTCGGCGAGCACGGCGCGACCTTCATCGGTGATGCGGTAGTAGCGGCGGGGCGGGCCTGAGTAGGAAGGCACGATGCGGCTCGTCGCGAGCCCGCTCGCCGAGAGCGTCCGCAGCACGGGGTAGATCGTGCCTTCCTTGAAGAGCGGTGCCCGGTCGCTCTGGCGGGCGAGCCGCTTTGCGATCTCGTAGCCGTAGAGGTCTTCGGTCGAGCGCTCGAGGACCGCGAGCAGCACGAGCGCCACGAGCCCCCCGTTCAGCTCCTTCTGGAATTTCCTGGCGTGACCATGAGTCATGGGCCAGTATTGTAAACATGGTAGTACTATGAAGCAAGCATTAATTTTAAGTTAGCGGTAGAGGTTCCCCGTCGCTGCCAGCCGTCCTGCCTCTTGCTAGACTCCGCTCCCCTTATGAATCAGCATCTTCTTGAAATCGTCCCGACGGTCCCGGCTGCACTCGAGCGCCTGCCGGAGCTGGCTTCCAATCTCTTTTTCGGATGGCATCGTCCCACGCGCGCGCTGTTCGATGATCTCGATAGGGAGCTCTGGAAGCAGGTGGGCGGCAACCCCCGGTTGATGCTCCGCTGCGTGAGCCAGGAGGCTCTCGATCGCGCTGCCGGGGATCCGGAGTACCTTGCGCGTTACCACCGCGTGCTCGCCGAGTTCGATGCCTATATGCGGGCGCCAGCCGCTGCGGAGACACCGCTCATCGCCTACTTCTGCGCAGAATTTGGCTTCCATGAGAGCTTTCCGATCTATTCCGGTGGCCTCGGCGTGCTGGCCGGGGATTACTGCAAGGCGGCCAGTGACGAGCGCCTGAACTTCGTGGCGGTGGGCCTCCTGTACAAGCAGGGGTATTTCACGCAGACGGTCGACAGTGATGGCGTGCAGCATGCCACTTATCGAAATCACGATCCGCGGGCGCTCCCCGTCGAGCCCGTGCACGAACCCTCGGGCGCCTGGCTGCGGGTCATGGTGCGTGTCGCGGGCCGCGACGTCTGGGCGCGCGTCTGGAAGGCGCAGGTCGGGCGCATGCCGGTCTATCTGCTCGACACCAACTGTCCGGACAATTCCTCTTTGGATTGCGACATCACGCACCGCCTCTATGGCGGCGACGAGTCGACGCGCATCTGCCAGGAGATGGTCCTTGGCGTGGGTGGCGCGCGCGCACTGCGGGCGCTCGGCATCGCACCTGATGTCTGGCACATCAACGAGGGCCATGCCGCTTTCCTCACGCTGGAGCTGCTGCGCGAGCACCTGGCGGGCGGGCTCGACGAGGCGACTGCGCTCGAGGCGCTGGCGGCGCGGTGCACGTTCACCACGCATACGCCCGTGGCGGCCGGGCACGACGCCTTCGGTCATGAGCTGATGACCGCGCACTTCCAGGAATTCGCCTGCGAGCTCGGCATGCCGCTCGAGCGCTTCCTCGAGCTCGGGCGCTCCCCCGGCGCGCCCGGCCTGTTCAACATGACGCGTCTCGCCCTCAACACCACCCGGCATGTGAATGGGGTCAGCCGCATTCATGGTGGAGTCACCGCGCGCCTGTGCGCGGACCAGTGGCCCGAGCTCGAACCGGCGGACAATCCTGTGGGCTTCGTGACCAATGGCGTGCACGTGCCCACGTTCCTGCACCAGCGCTGGGCGGAGTTCTTCGACCGCACGCTCGGGAGCGAGTGGCGCGATCGTCTCCCGGATCGTGACTTCTGGCGTGGTCTCGAGCGCGTGAGCGAGCAGGATTACTGGGCCGTGTACCAGGACGTGAAGGTGCGCATGTTCGCGGGCCTGCGTGAACGGCTGCGGCGCGAGTATCTGCGCAAGGAGCTGTCGCCTGCGCAGTGGCGCCACGTCGTGCGGCTGCTCGATCCGGCGCAGCCGCGCGTGCTCACCGTCGGTTTCGCGCGGCGCTTCGCCACGTACAAGCGTGCGGCGCTCCTGCTGCGTGACCGCGCGCGCCTCGCACGGCTGGTGAACGACCCGGAGCATCCGGTGCTCTTTCTCTTCGCCGGCAAGGCGCACCCGGCCGACGAACCTGGCAAGCATGTGCTGCGCGAGATCAAGCAGCTCATGCTCACGCCTGAATTCTCCGGGCGCATCGTCTTCCTCGAGGACTACGATCTGCAGCTCGCGCGGCTCCTGGTGTCGGGCTGCGACGTGTGGCTCAACAATCCCATCATGCCGCTCGAGGCGAGCGGCACCTCGGGGATGAAGGCTGCGGTCAACGGCACACTGAATCTGAGCGTGCTGGATGGCTGGTGGGCCGAGGCCTTCGATCAGGAAAACGGCTGGGGCATCGCCCCTGCACATGTCCAGGACGCCGAGCGGCGCGACGCGCTCGAGGCGGATGCCATCTTCGACACGCTCGAAGAAGAAGTGATTCCGCTTTACTACGGCCATGATGGCCATGGCTTCCCCGGAGAATGGGTACGGCGCTGCCGGCATGCCATGGCGACGGTGATTCCGCAGTTCAGCATGCGCCGCACGATCCGCGACTACGCGGAGGGCATCTATCTGCCGGCAGCGCGCGCCGGCGCCCGTCTCGCCGAGCACAATTTCGCCGGCGCAGAGACGCTTGCCCGCTGGAAGCAGCGCGTGCGGGCCGCATGGCCGGGGGTTGCGCTGCGCCGCCTCGGTGAGTCGCCGGTGGAGCTGCTGCGCAGCGAGCGGCTGCGCCTGCGGGTGGCCGTAAGCCTGAACGGGCTGCAGCCGGAAGATCTGCGCGTCGAATTCATCGGGCGCCGCCTCCTGCCCGAAGCGGACCGGGAGCCGCCGCCACTGAGCTCCTATCGGCGATGCGAACCGGCCGGGGAGTGGCACGCCCTGTTCGGACCGTCCGGTGAGCACGAGGCAGATGGCTCGGTGGTATTCACCCTGGATGCCCAGACCCCCGAGTGCGGGCAGTTCACGACGGAGCTGCGCATGTATCCGTCACACGAGCTCCTGTCGCACCCGTACGAGCTTGGCCTCATGAGGTGGGCGGTCATCTAGTTCGCGCGGCTGCTACCATAGGAACGGTCCCAGGCGAGAGCGTCCATGTCCAGGCAACCCGCGCGCGCTTCCTCCGGCCGCTATGTGAGCCGCCTGACCAGCGGCACGCTGGCCGTCATCATGGCGGGTGGGCGCGGCGAGCGGCTGCGCGGTCTCACGGCGAACCGCTGCAAGCCGGCGACACCCTTCGGCGGCAAGTTCCGCATCGTCGATTTCGTGCTCTCGAACTGCGTGAACTCCGGCATCCGGCAGATCTCGGTCCTCACGCAGTACAAGGCGCAGTCGCTCATCCAGCACGTGCAGCGCGGCTGGGGGTACCTGCGCGGCGAGTTTTCCGAGTTCGTCGAGGTCGTGCCCGCGCAGCAGCAGATCGGCGGCGAGTGGTACCGCGGCACTGCCGATGCGGTCTACCAGAATCTCGAGCTGATCCTCTCGCACCGGCCCGAGCACGTGCTGGTGCTCGCGGGCGACCACATCTACAAGATGGATTACGGCCCGATGATTGCCTATCACGTCGAGAAAGGTGCCGACATCACGGTCGGCGTGGTCGAGGTGCCGGCGAGCGAGTCGCGCCACTTCGGCGTGCTGACGGCCACGGAATGGAACCGCGTCACGAAGTTCACGGAGAAGCCTGCCGTCCCCGACACGATGCCCGGCCGGCCGGACACCATCATGGCGTCGATGGGTATCTATGTCTTCAATACCCGGCTGCTCGAGCGGCTGCTCACGGAGGATGCGGCCGACGACCGGTCTTCGCACGATTTCGGCAAGAATGTCATCCCGAGTGCGCTCTCCGGTCTGCAGGTGTTCGCGTATCCCTTCCAGGACGTGCGCACGCATGCGCAGAGCTACTGGCGCGATGTCGGCACGATCGATGCGTACTACGAGGCGAACCTCGAACTCGTGTATGTCGATCCCGAGCTCAACATCTACGACCAGGAGTGGCCGATCTGGACGTATCAGGAGCAGCAGCCCCCGGCGAAGTTCGTGCTCGACGAGGATGGGCGCCGCGGCGTGGCGATCAATTCGATGGTTTCGGGCGGATGCATCATCAGCGGCGCGCAGGTCCGCTCCTCGCTCCTGTTCTCCGACGTGTGCATCGACGAGCGCTCCCTGATCGAGAGCTCCGTGGTGCTGCCGCACGTGGAGATCGGGCGGAACTGCGTTGTGAACCGTGCAATCCTGGACGAAGGCTGCGTCGTGCCGCCCGGCACGCGCATCGGTCTGGACCCGGTGCTCGATGCCGCGCGCTTCGAAGTCACCGACAAGGGCGTGGTGCTCGTCACGGCGGACATGCTGCAACGGGCGTGATTGCCGCATGAGCGAAGCGGCAGGCGTCGGCACCAGTCCACGCGAAGGGGTCCTCGATCGCCGTCGAGCCGGGCTGCTGCTGCATCTCGGCTCGCTCGACGCCGGAGACGGCGGCGTGCTCGGCGCCCGGGCGCGCCGCACGATCGACTGGATGAGCGAGGCCGGGTTTTCCGTCTGGCAGGTGCTGCCGGTCGGACCGCCGGGAAGTGATGGTTCGCCTTACTGGGTGAGCTCGGACTACGCAGGCGATACGGCTCTCGTCGATCTGCAGGAGCTGCCGGGTTTTCCGCAGGGCGAGCGGTCCCACGGTTCCTGCGCGGAGGCAGCGGATGATTTCGCACGGCACGCCACGGAGGCCGCGCGGCAGGGGTTCGCGGCCTTCTGCCGGGCCTCGCGCTCCTGGCTCGAGGACTATGTGCTCTTCACGGTGCTGCGCCGGGCGCACGGTGGGGCGCCCTGGACGCGCTGGCCCGATGCCCTGAAGAGGCGCGTACCGGACGCTCTCGGGCAGGTGCGTCTCGGGCACGCGGAAGATCTGCAGCGCGAACGCATCATGCAGTACTTCTTCGAGGCCCAGTGGCAGAAGCTGCGCGCCTATGCGAACGGGCGCGGTGTGCGCTTCTTCGGGGATCTGCCGATCTACGTGGCTCCGGACTCCGTCGAGACCTGGGCGCACCCGGAGCAGTTCCACCTGGCTGCGAACGGCGAGCCAGCCTGTCTCGGGGGCGTGCCTCCCGATTACTTCACCGCCGACGGCCAGCTCTGGGGAAATCCCCTCTACGACTGGCGGCGCATGCGCCGCGAGGGCTACGCGCACTGGCGCGCGCGCTTGCGCCGTCAACTCGAGCGTTTCGATCTCGTGCGTCTCGATCACTTCCGCGGACTCGCGGCCTACTGGGCGGTACCGGCCGGCGCGGCGAATGCGCGTGCGGGGCGCTGGCGCCGCGCAGGGGGGCACGGACTCCTCACCGCGTTCACACGTGAACTCGGAGCCTCTCTGCCGCTGGTGGCGGAGGATCTCGGAGTCATCACAGCGGACGTGGAGCGGTTGCGCGATCGCTTCCACCTGCCGGGCATGCGGGTGCTGCAGTTTGCCTTCGATGGGTCGGCGGATAATCCGCATCTGCCGCACAATCATGTTCGCGAGGCCATCGTCTACACCGGGACCCACGACAACGACACGAGCCTCGGCTGGTATCGGAGCCTCGATGACGAAACCCGATCGCGGGTGGATTTCTATTTCGGTGGCGGCGCGGAGATGATGCCCGATGCACTGGTGCGCGCCGCGCTTGCGTCGGTCGCCCGGCTCGCGGTGCTGCCCGTGCAGGATCTGCTCGGCCTCGGGCGCGAGGCCCGGCTCAACACGCCGGGTACGCCGCAGGGCAACTGGGCCTGGAGGCTGCCGCCGGACGCCCTGTCCCGCGAGCTGGCGGTCCGTTATCGTGCTCTGATACGGGCCTTCGGGCGCGGCTGAGGTGAGGACGGTGCCGTACCCTGCAAAAATTTTCCTTGCGACGCTGATCGCGACTGTCCTCAGCGGTTGTGCCGCGCTGGCTCCGCGCCTCGAGGTGCCGCACATCTCGATCGTCGGCATGGAGGTCGTGAAGGGCGATCTCTGGGAGCAGCGGCTGAAGGTGCGCATGCGGGTGCAGAATCCCAATGACCGGACACTGCCGGTGCGGGGACTCTCCTACACGCTCGAGCTGCAGGGGCAGGACGTGGCCCAGGGCGTTTCGGCCGGGAGCTTCGTCGTACCGGCCTTCGGCGAAGCCGAGTTCGACATGAACGTGACCGCCCACGCGGCGACGGCGCTGTTGCGCCTGCTGATGGGTGGCGGGAAATCTCTCGATACGCCGGTCGATTACCGCATCGTCGGCAAGGTCTCGCTGTCCTCCGGGCTGCTGCGGACCATTCCGTTCGAGGAGCGAGGCAGCTTCCGCCTGCAGTGAAGGCGATACGATGCAGATTACGGGCTGTGTGATCACCTTCAACGAGCAGGCGCGCATCGCGGCCTGCCTGCGCTCACTCGCGGTGTGCGACGAGCTCCTCGTGGTCGATTCCCGTTCCACGGATCGCACGCGCGACATCGCGGCCGGAGCCGGCGCCCGCGTGATCGAGCGCGACTGGCCCGGCTACCGCTCGCAGAAGCAGTTTGCGATCGAGGCCGCCGCTCATGACTGGGTGCTGGTGCTCGACGCCGACGAGACCCTCAGCCCGGCACTTGCCGGCGAGATCGAGACACTGCGCCGGCGCGGTCCGGGTGAGTTCGCCGGCTTCAGCATGCCGCGCCGGTGGATCTATTTCGGACGTGAGCTGCGCTTCGGCGACGCCGGGCGCGATCGTCACGTGCGGCTCTTCGATCGCCGGCGCACCCGTTTCGGCGGCCACGAGGTGCACGAGCGTGCCGTGGTGCGCGGCCCGGTCGGGCGCCTGTCGGAACCCATCATGCACGATTCCTACCGCGATCTCGCGGATCAGCGCGCCAAGCTCACGCGGTATGCCCGGCTCATGAGCGAGGCGCTGTACGCCGAGGGCCGGCGTGCCTCCTGGCTGCAGATTGTCCTGAATCCCGCGTGGCGCTTCCTGCGGGCTTACCTTCTGCGCCTCGGCGTGCTCGATGGCTGGCGGGGCTTTCGCTTCGCGCTGCTCGATGCCGACTACGTGCGGCGCAAGTACCTGTACCTCAGGGCGCAGGGGCGGACTGCCGGATTCCGTGCTCCGTGACGGTCGCGCGCTGCCGGCGGGTCTCGGCGCGGATCGCGGCGTTCTGCCCGAGGCGCAGCGGGTCGACATAGCCTCTCGTGTGATACAGGTGCACGCAGGGCGCCCGGAACCGGATCTGCACGGGGCGGACACCGGCATTCATCAGCCGCTCGCCGAACTCACGGTCTTCGCCTCCGTAGCCCATGCGCTCGTCGAAACCGTTGGCACGCAGCGCATCCGTGCGCCAGCAGGAGGAGTTGTGCCCGTTCCAGCTCGCGCGCGTGGGTGTGAGCAGGTCGCCCAGGCGCGCGAGTGCGCCGTGCGCGCGCAGACGCGTGCGCAGGCGCAGGCTTGCCGGCAGTCCCAGGTTGCGCAGGAAGGCGTACTCCGTGGCCTGTCCGGCCCGCACATGCTCGACGCTCAGCCGCTCGCTCACATCCTGCGGCAGTTTCAGGTAGCCGCCCGAGAGAAACCGCCCCGGGGCTGCGAGGGTCGCATGTATGGCGACCAGGTCGCGATGCGGGATGCAGTCGCCGTCGCTGAAGACCAGGTAGTCCGACGAGGCGAGTGCGATCGCGCGGTTCAGTGCTGCACACTTGCGGAAGCCGCGGTCTTCCTGCCAGGCGTGCACGATGCGCAGTCCGAACTGTTGCCGGGCGCGCTCGAGGAGCTCGCGCGTGGCGGGCCCGGAGCCATCGTCGGCGATCACGATCTCGAAGTCGCGCCGGGACTGCCCCGCATAGCCGGCAAGCACCCGTTCGAGGAGGGCGGGCGAGTTGTAGGTGCTGAGAATGACGGCGATGGAAAAACTCATGAGATCAGCCGCTCGTAGAGCCGGACGTATTCGCCGATCTGTTTCTCCCAGGAAAAATCCTGCGCCATGCCATTGCGCATGATGTGCTCCCAGGTGTCCGGCTGAGCGTACAGGTCGAGCGCCGTGGCGAGTGCCCAGCGCATGGCTGGCGCGTCGAAATGATCGAAGACGATGCCGGTGCCGCTCCCCGTGGCCGGGTCGTAGAGCTGCACTGAATCGGCGAGTCCGCCGGTGCGGTGCACGATGGGCACCGTGCCGTAGCGCAGGCTGTACATCTGGTTCAGTCCGCAGGGCTCGTACTGCGAGGGCATCAGGAAGATGTCACTGGCGGCCTCGATCCAGTGTGCGAGCTCGTCGCTGTAGCCGCGGTGGAAAGCCACGCGTCCCGGGAAGCGCTGCTGCAGCCCCGCGAAGAACTCTTCGTACAGGGACTCGCCGCTGCCCAGGGCGACGAGCAGTGCATCACGGCTGGCGAGCAGCTCCGGCAGCGGGTCGAACAGCAGATCGAGGCCTTTCTGCGCCGTGAAGCGGCTGACGATGCCGAGGAGCGGTGTACGCGCTCCGGCGATGAGCCCCATGCGCGCAAGGAACCGGCCCTTGAGCTCCGCCTTGGTCCCGAGCCGCGCGGGATCGAAGTGCAGCGGCAGCCAGGGGTCGACGCGCGGATCCCACTCGTGATAGTCGACGCCGTTCAGGATGCCGACCAGCGCATCACCACGCTGACGCAGCGTCTCCTGCAGGCCCATGCCCCGCGCGTCGGTGCAGATCTCGCGCGCATACGTCGGGCTTACCGTGGTCACCGCATCTGCGTACAGGATCCCGTGCCTGAGGGCGTTCACGTATCCGGTGCGCAGATCGCCCGGGTCGAGCAGGTGGCTTCGGGTGCCGAGATCGAGGGCGTCCGCCTCGCTCGCGGCGAAGGTGCCCTGGAAGCCCAGGTTGTGAATGGTGAGGACGCTGCGCGTCCGGGCGAACAGCGGATCCCGGGCATGCGAGGCCCGCAGGAACAGCGGGCCGAAGGCGGTGTGCCAGTCGTTGCAGTGAAGGATGTCGGGTGCGAACCCCAGGCGCTGGAAGCAGGCGAAGGCCGCGCGCGTGAGCGCGAGAAAGCGCAGGTGCTCGTCGGCATCCTGAGTGTAGAGGCCGCTGCGCGCATAGAGTGCCGGACAGTCCAGGAGATACACGGTGGCCTCGGCGCCCGGGAGCCGTGCAGTCCAGCCATCGAAGCGGTAGCGGTGCGGGCCGAGCGCCACGGCGATGTCCTGGAGATGTGCGACGCGCTGCAGTCCGGAGTGCGAGCGTTGGACCTGCGCATAGAGCGGCAGGATGAGCCGTGCATCGTGGCCGGCGAGGTTCAGGTACTTCCCCAGCGCCGCGGCGACGTCGGCGAGTCCGCCCGTCTTGGCGAAAGGGGTCGCTTCGGAGGCGATCAGGCCGATCTTCATGCAGTGAATCCGCGATCTACAGTCCTCAGTCTACAGGCTGTAGACTTCCCTCGATGACCCGCCCGCTGCTCGTCGCTCTCCTCCTGATCGTCTCGCTCGCTGTGGCCGCGACGGCGGGGATCATCGCGGCCGACTGGCCCGCCTGGCAGAAGTTGATCCACAGCGTGCAACACTACGGCGCCTGAGCAGCCTGCCCCTGCGGCCACCTCGATTCCCGGGTGTCAACCCATAGAAATCTCCTTAAGTCGCTGTTTTTAAATGACTTAATGCCGGTCTGCCAGGTGAGTGCGCCGCCCCGCTGGTAGAATCACCCCCAGCTCCCGACCCACCGGCTGCCGTTCGCGGGATGTGTCCGGCATCCGTCAGCCATTCCTCCAGGGTTACTTCGATCCGGGGTGGGCGCGGAGCCGCGAAGGAGCGGTGCGCAATGGCGGTCTCCCCCTACAGGCAACTCGAGCAGGAATTCCGTCGACTGCATGCCTTCCGTGGCGCGCTGGCGCTGCTGCGCTGGGATGCGGCGGTCATGATGCCGAGGGGCTGCGCCGATGTCCGTGGCGAGCAGCTCGCCGCCCTCGAAACTGAGTGTCATGCGCTGCTCATTACCCCGAAGGTGGCTCGCCTGCTCGATCGGGCGCAGGCGAACGAACAGGGTCTCGACGACTGGCAGCGCGCGAATCTGCGCGAGATGCGTCGCCAGCGCGATCACGCCATTGCGATTCCGGCTACGCTCGTCGGACGCCTCGCCCGGACGACTGCACTCGCCGGGGTGAAGTGGCTCGAGGCGCGCCAGCAGGGCCGCTTCGAGATCCTGGCCCCGTGCCTCGAGGAGGTCGTGCATCTGGTGCGCGACAAGGCGGCCCTCCTCGGCCAGGGACTGGGGCTCGCACCCTACGATGCGCTGGTGGACGAGCTCAGCCCCGGCATGACGACGGCCGACATCGATGCGGTCTTCAAGGGACTCGCTCGGCGCCTGCCAGGACTCATCCGCGAGGTGCTGGACCTGCAGGCCGACCGGCCGGTCCTGCCGATCGGTGGTGTCTTTCCGCGCGCGAAGCAACGCCAGCTCGCCCACGAGATCATGAAGACGATCGGCTTTCCGTTCGAGCGGGGCCGGCTCGACGAGGGCGAACAGCCCTTCACCGGGGGCATGCCGGGGGACGTGCGGGTCGTCACCCGTTTCGACACAGCAGATTTTCTCACCGGGCTGCTCGGGACGCTGCACGAGACCGGCCGCGCGGTGTACTACCTCGGGCTCCCGCAGACCTGGCAGGAGCAGCCCGTGGGTTGCGACCGCGGTCTGGCGCTCCAGGAGAGCCAGTCAGAGCTGCTCGGGATGATCGTCGGCCGCAGCCGCGCCTTCCTGCGCTATCTGCAACCGCTGCTGGAGAGACACCTCGGCGTGAGGGGTGCGGAGTGGGAGGTCGAAAACCTCTACGCGCTTCTGACGCGCGTGCAGCGCAGCCCGGTCCGCGTGCGTGCCGACGAGCTGACCAGCCCGCTGCACATGCTGTTGCGCTACGAACTCGAGCAGCAGCTGCTGGCGGGTGAGCTCGCGGCGCGTGACCTGCCCGATGCCTGGAACGCCGCCCTGGAGGCGCGTCTCGAAATCCGTCCTGCGAACGATGTCGAGGGATGCCTGCAGGACGCGCACTGGGCATCCGGCTCCTTCGGCTGCTTCCCCTCCTGTGTGCTCGGAACGGTCATCGCCGCGCAGCTCTTCGAGAGCCTGCGAGCCGGGGTACAGGGAGTGCACGAGCAGATCGCGCGCGGCGAGTTCGCGGGTCTGAACGGCTGGTTGCGCCAGCACGTGCATGGCTTCGGTGCGAAGGCCGCGATCCACGAACTCATCAGGCAGGTAACCGGCAAGCCACCCGGCGCCGCGGCCTTCCTCCGCTACCTCGAGGGCAAGTACCTCGAGGACAGCGACGCGGCGACGGAAGCGGCATGAGTGTGATGCAGGCGGCCGCCGGGCCGTCCGGTACCTTCAAGCGCCTCGCGGCGCGCCTGCGCGGCCTGACCGGCAAGGCGATCGGCGACTATTCGATGATCGCTCCCGGCGACCGGATCATGGTGTGCCTCTCGGGTGGCAAGGACTCCTACACGCTGCTCGATCTCCTGTTGTCGCTGCAGCGTGCGGCGCCGGTGCCCTTCGAGCTGATCGCGGTGAATCTCGATCAGAAGCAGCCGGGGTTCCCGGCCGAGGTGCTGCCGCGCTATCTGGAGTCTCTGGGCATCGCCTGGCACGTGATCGAGCAGGACACCTATCGCGTGGTCAGGCGCGTGATCCCGGAAGGCCGCACGACCTGCGGGCTGTGCTCGCGCCTGCGCCGCGGGGCACTCTATCGCCATGCGTCGGAAAACGGGATCACGAAGATCGCGCTCGGCCATCATCGCGACGATATCGTCGAGACGCTGTTCCTGAACCTCTTCTACGGCGGTCGACTGAAGGCCATGGCGCCGAAGCTCCTCTCCGAGGACCGGCGTCACATCGTCATCCGGCCGCTCGCCTATGTGCCGGAGCGCGATATCGAGCGCTATGCCCGCGCACGCGCCTTTCCGGTCATTCCCTGCAACCTGTGCGGCTCGCAGCCGAACCTGCAGCGCGTCGCCGTGAAGCGCATGCTCGCCGAGTGGGAGCGCGCACATCCGGGGCGCGTCGAGTCGATCTTCGCGGCACTGCGTCGTGTGGAGACGGCGCATCTTGCCGATCCCGCCGCCTTCGACTTCCGCGGGCTCGATGACCTGCGCCTTGCGGCGGCGCCCATGAGCGAGGCCGATGAGGACGCGCTCGCCGAGCAGCTCGAAATCGGGGAGCGCGTGGAGCGGACGCTCTGATGACGATGGTGCGGTCTCAGGACGACCCGCCCGGGCAACCGCTCGCCAACAGCTACTGGGTGCTGCCGGGGCGGCTGCTGGCCGGCGAATATCCCGGGGGGCGCGCTCGCGAGGAGACCCGAGAACGCATCGGGCGCCTGCTCGCAGCGGGCGTCAGCTGCTTTCTCGATCTGACGGCACCCGATGAGCTCGAACCCTATGAGTCGATGCTTCCGGAGTCTGTCGTATATCTGCGCAAACCGATCCCTGATCATCGAGTGCCGCTCGAGCGGGCGCACATGCATGAGATCCTCGAGTGTCTCTCCGAGGCTCTCGTCGACGGTCGTCTCGTCTATCTGCACTGCCACGCGGGCATTGGTCGCACGGGCATGGCGGTCGGGTGCCATCTGGTGGCGCAGGGCCTGGAGCCCGACGCGGCGCTCCGGCGGCTGAACGAGCTGTGGCGTCAGTCCGCGCGCTCGGACAGCTGGCCCTCGGTGCCGGAGACCACCGAGCAGGTGGAGTTCATCCGCAGCTGGGCGAGGGAGCGTGCCGGGCACGGTGTGCGCCCGGAAGGACCGGTGCCGGTGGACGCGCGGCTGCGCGCGCGCTTTCATGGCGCGCTGCTCGGGCTTGCCTGCGGGGATGCGCTCGCTGCGGCCACACAGCACCGGCGCCCGGGGAGCTTCGCACCGATCGAGGATCAGCTGGGTGGGGGTCCCTTCGATCTGCCCCGGGGCGCGTGGAGCGATGACACGGCCATGACCCTGTGTCTGGCGGAGAGCCTCGTGGAGCGGGGCGGTTTCGACGCGCGCGACCAGGTGCAGCGCTATCTGCGCTGGCAGCAGGAAGGCCATCTGAGTGCCACCGGGCGGTGCGTCGGGATCACCCCGAGCGTGACCCGGGCGCTCGCGACCGCGCAGTGGCGGCGCCAGCCCTACTCCGGTTCGCACGACCCGAAGCAGCTCGATCCAGAGCCGCTGGCGCGCGTGACGCCCGTGGTGATGTTCTTCTTCGAACGGCCCGACGAGGCGGTCCGGCTGGCGGGCGAGTCGGCCCGCACGACCTGCCAGGCTCCGGTCGTCATCGAAGCCTGCCGGCTCTTCGGGGCGATGCTGCATGCGGCGCTCGGGGGCGCCGAAAAGGCGGCTGTGCTAGAGCTCGATGCCGGGTCGTGGGAGCCGCGATCGCCCCGGTCGCGGCTTGCGGGCGGTCGCATCCGCAGGGGCAACGACATCGTGCACGCCCTCGAGGCTGCTCTGTGGGCGTTCGCCGGTACCGGGAGTTTCCGCGACGGGGCGCTGCAGGCCGCGAACCTTGGCGGTGACTCGGATGTGGTGGCGAGTGCTTTCGGGGCGCTCGCCGGTGCCTGTTACGGGGTCGAGGCCATCCCGCCCGAGTGGCTCGCGGCCCTCGTGGCGCGGGCGCGGATCGAGACGCTGGCTGAGCGGCTTCTGCTTCGCTCCTGAGCGGGCTCAGGCTGCGGCTCGCGTGTTAGAATTCCCGTATTCCGGCAGTGCTCTGCCGGCTCCAGAAACAGACCTCGAAGACCACGGGTGGCGCATCGGCCACGGGGATTTTGTCGGTGCCAGAAGCACGCCGCAGCCAGGCTCGCACCTGCAGGTCCGCCGCCGCGAAGCGGCGCGCGCTGCCGTGGACACGGCTGGGCGATGAGGAGCTCCTGAAGCTGCGGTTCCGCGATCTCGGGCTCGATCTCGAGAAGACGCCACTGCGCCGCCGGCTGCGGCGGCTGCATGCCGAGCTCGAGCGGCGCGGCATCGCCTTCAGGCCCCACGCATGGCTCGCCGAAGAGTGGTTCTCACCCGATGGCGTGCCCGGCATCGCCATTCCCTTCTATCTCGCTCACCCGAGGCTCGAGCGGCTCGAGCGCCGCATGATGCGCGAGGTCGAGGGTGGCAATGCCGATGCTTTCATGCGCATCCTGCGCCATGAGGCAGGTCACGCGCTCGACACCGCCTACCGGCTGCGCCGCCGCCGCCGCTGGCGGGAAGTCTTCGGCCCCGCTTCACTGCCATATCCCAATCGCTATCGCGCACGGCCCGGCAGCCGTCGTTTCGTGCAGCACCTCGGCGACTGGTACGCCCAGGCTCATCCCACCGAGGATTTCGCCGAAACCTTCGCGGTGTGGCTCAAGCCGAACTCCTCCTGGCGCAGCACTTATGCAGCCTGGCCGGCCTATGCGAAGCTGGCTCTGGTCGATGAACTGATGCGCGAAGTCGCGCAGCAGCAGGCGCCCGTGCGTGCCCGCACGCGGATCGAACCGATCGATCGCAGCAGCCGCACGCTGGGCGAGCACTACCGCCGCAAGCTGGCGCGTTACCGCGACTATCGCCGCGGCGCGATGGACGAGCTGCTGCGCAAGATCTTTTCGGCCGATCGTCCCACCGGCCGTGTCCGGCGTGCCGGCACGCTGTTGCGTGGCGCTCAGTCGCTGCTCGTCGAGGCGATCTCCCGCGAGCTCGGTGTCGAACGCTACTGCGTCGAACAGGTCGCGCGCCGCGCCATCGAACGTTGCGACCAGCTCGGACTGTACGTGCATGGCGACCGGCGCGATGCGGTGCGCAATGCACGCTGGATTCTTTCACGCCTCGTGCGGCTGTATTCGCAGGGTGCGAGTCCGCAGATCGCCCTATGAGGAAGCTGCGTGCGCTCGTCGTCTGCCACGCGAGCCTCGTGCCCCCTGACAGCCTCGAGGGTCACACGGAAAAACAGATCGACGAGTGGCGCACGGAATTCGATGTCCTCTCGACGCTGAGACGGATCGGCCACGAGGTGCGTCCGCTCGGGGTGCTCGACAGCCTGACGGAGCTGCGCGGTGCGGTCGCCGACTGGCAGCCGCAGATCGTCTTCAACCTGCTCGAGGAGTTCGACGGCATCGTCACGTATGACCAGCACGTCGTGGCGTTCCTGGAGCTCCTGCGCCAGCCCTACACGGGATGCAATCCGCGGGGACTGCTGCTGTCACGCGACAAGTCGCTCTGCAAGCAGCTCTTCGCCTATCACCGCATACCGACGCCCCGGTTCACCGTGTTCCGGCGCAATGCAAAGTTTCGCGTGCCGCGGAAGATCCGCTTTCCGCTGTTCGTCAAGTCGACCACGGACGATGCGTCGCTCGGCATCGCGCAGGCCTCGGTCGTCGATGGCGCGGAGCGACTCCGCGAGCGCGTGAGCTTCGTGCACGAGCAGCTGAAGTCCGATGCGCTGGTCGAGGAGTATGTCGAAGGCCGCGAGCTCTACGTGGGTGTCATGGGCAACGAGCGGCTCACGCGCCTGCCGGTATGGGAGATGGGGTTCGGCTCGATGCCCGAGTCGCTGGCAACGATCGCCACGCGCAAGGTGAAGTGGGACCGGCGCTACCAGGCGAAGTACGGCATCACCACCGGTGCTGCGGAGGATCTGCCTCCTCCCGTGCTTGCGCGGCTCGACCGGCTCTCGCGGCGCATCTATCGCGCGCTCGGGCTCTCGGGCTATGCGCGCATGGATTTCCGCCTGACTCCGGCCGGCGAGATCTACGTGCTCGAGGCCAATGCCAATCCCAATCTCGCCGCGGATGAGGATTTCGCAGCCTCGGCTCGCGCGGCGAACGTCGATTATGCGGATCTGCTCGAGCGGATCATGGGGCTGGGCCTCGGCTACCAGGCGGAGTGGCGGGCGACGTATGGCTAGGGCAGGTCGATCCCATGCCGTCTCCCGGCTTCGCGCCCTTGCCGCGGGAGTACTTCCTCTTCTCCTCCTCGGCTGCAGCAGTACGCTCGAGTTGCACCGTGCCGGGCTCGCGCAGCTCGCCGAGTGGCTGCCCGGGCGCTACGACAACCTCGAGCAGGCAGGCGCGGACCGTACCGCTGGCCGGGCGGAACACGAGTCCCTCGCACTCGTGATCGTCCCCGTCTACGCTCCGGCGCTCGGTGAGCGTGTTTTCTATTCTCAGGAGATGGCCGCGGACGACGCACGGCGCGTGCTCGGGCAGCGGCTGCTCGCCTTCGATGCGGACGAGCAGGGCATCGTGCAGCGCGTGTATGCCCTCGAGGATCCGCGGCGGTGGCGCGACGGGCAGCTGAATCCCGACCTCTTCAAGAGCCTCATGCCCGGGGACGTGCGCGCGCAGGCGGGCTGCGAGCTTGCCTGGCGAAGAGACGGTGCGCGTTTCACCGGGGCCAACGAGCGAGCCCGCTGCCGCGCGGTCGCACGCGCGAGCGGCGCCAGCGTCACGATCGAGTCGCGCGCCGAACTCGGCCCCGGCGAGCTCGCCATGAGTGAGCGCTCCTACGCCCCGGATGGCTCGCTCGTGCAGGGCCGTGCCGACGATCCCTATTACCGCTTCCGCAAGCGCCCTCCAGACTGAGCGGCGGCGCGGCAGCCGTGGACGTCTTCAGGGGCGATAGCGGCTGAAGACGTAGTCGCGGGGCTTCTGAGGCGCGTGACAGCCAAAGCAGGCTTCAGCGGCCTTCGCGCCCACGGTCCGCGCGCTGTGACTGCCCGCCGTGAAACTCTCGAAGCCCCAGCCGCCGGTGGCAGGGTAGAGACGCCGGTCCTTGTGCATCACCGCGATCAGTTTCCGGCGTCCCTCGGTGATCGTGTTGTCCACCGGGATGGCTTCGAGCAGGTCGAAGACGATCACGGAGCCGTCCGGGAATCCGGTGCGGTTCTGATAGGCCCCCAGTGCCTTCTCGTTCGCGTAGATGTGGTGAACCCCACCGAAGGTGCCGTACAGCGGATGCCCCTGCTGGATCAGCATGGTCTTGACGTGCGGCCAGTAACGATAACCCTCCGGATAGGGCACCTGCGGCGAGTCAGCGCCGACGGTTGCGGAGGCCAGCAACACGGCGGCAAACGTGGCGGAGACCTTCAGAATCCTGTTCATCATGATCCGTCCTCCCGTATTGGCGAAGGGTGTCGCCCTGCGCGGAGTATGCCACGTGCCGCGCGGCAGCCCCGCCGGCAGCAGTCGCGGAGGCCAGCTGCCAGGAGCGCCCGGCATCCGTGAGCTTCCCGTTTTCACGATGGGCGCACGGTTTTGTGCGCCAGACAGGGGTGAACTTGTGGTGCAAGCGGCCGCTCTCTGGAGCAGGGAGATCAGCGATGCAGCCCGACGAGAGTCCGACCCAGGTGGTCGCGTGTGCCAATCTGCGGGAATTCTTCCGCGACGCCGTGCACGGGGCACTCGGGCGCCAGCAGACCACCGTCGCGGAGGACACCGAGCAGTATGTCGTCAATCTGCTGACACTGTTCGCGCGTTCTGAGGCGCTCTTCGAGTCGACACCCGAGGGCCTGCGCACCCGCCCGCTGGTCGTGATGCTGGCCGAGGCGCTCGAGGCGTCGTCGCCCGACGAGCGCAATCGGGGTCTTCAGCGCCTGGGCGACGTCTCACTGTTCATCGCCGGATTCTTCGCGCAGAGCTTCGCGCGCAGGCTGATCGACATCGACTACCACATCGCAATGGGCGGGCGGGCGTACGGGACGCTCGCCGGCAGTCTGCGCGGGTCGCGCAGCCGCGTGTTCGTGCGTATCTTCGGCGAGCTTGCCGCGAAATTTCAGCCGATCGTGGATGCGCTGAACGAAGTGAGCGAGAGCTCCTGCGGCCACTCGGCGCGCGACATCCTCAGGCTCTACGAGATCTGGATGAAGACGGGCAGCCGGCGCGCCGGCGTGCTGCTGCGCAGCCTCGGCGTCGAGCCGGTTGCCCAGGCTCGCGCGGGCCGGGCGCACTGAAGGCCATGGTCCTCACGCAGCTGCAGGATCTGCTTGCCGGGATCTACGACGTGCCCCTTGCGCACGACGTGCGCGACTTTCTCGTCACTGACCGGCGCTGTCTGCCGCTGACCGCCGGCATGTCCCGGAGCGACGAGCAGCTGTTCGTTGCCACTGACGGCGACACGGTCGGTGTCTCGCTGTATCTCGATCCCCGGCTCGTCGAGCGGCTGCAGCGTTCGAATCCGCTCGATGCGCTGCATGCGGGCAATCTGGCCGATTACTGGACCGCGCTGGAGGGAGTGAGTCACTTCGTGTATCTGGCCTGGCATGCCGGCTTCGATCGTGCCGTTTCGCTGCTCGAGCTCGAGCTCCAGGCAGAGATCGACAAGTACGTGGGCAGCTGCTGGCTGCTGCGCAGACAGTCGCCGCGGCGCTTTCCCGCGGAGGTGCACCGGCTGCTCTTCGGGCGCGCGCGACTCGATCCCGAGCTGACGGCCGAACGCGCGGCGGTCTACCGGGCCGCGTCGGACTACGCGGCGCGATTCTGCCGGCGCATCGAGCGCCTGCTGCGCGATGCGCACGATGGGCCGGCCGGCGAGCTCACGGCGGAGCTGCGGCGCTTCTACAGGCTGAGCGATCTGCGCAAGATTGCGCACATCCGCGACAGGGCCTGAGGCAGGGCTGCGTCGTGCTCAGTCTTCGGTGGTATCGTCGCGAGTCTTGCGCGCCTCGATCTCCCGCCGGAGCTTGATCCATTCGCTCAGCTTGCGCAGATCGCGCCGCGTCTGTGAGGTGTCGTCACGCTTCGCGGTACCGAAGCCGCCGACGCGCTCGTAGGGGTCGTAGCCCCGTGCACTGCGGCTGGCCGGGCGAGGGCCGCTCGACGGGTCCCCGGTCTCGATCGCCAGCGCCAGGCGCTCGAAGCGCCCGGTACGCTCGACCGGGATCGTCTGCCACTCCAGAGTCGCCGCCCCGCGCTCGTCGTGCACGATCCGGCCGATGCGCCGTCGATCCGTGGCGGAGGTGTCTCCTCCGGTCGGATCCCGGGGTGGGACGGCAGATGGTTTTTCTTGCTTGTCCACGGCCTTATGTCGGATGCGCGCCGACCTGTGCCGGCACGCTGCGAGGCTAGCCGGGGCTGCGGCGACGGACTGTGCACTGCCTCACGTTCCGGGCGGCGGACCGGCAATCGCCCCGATGCGCGTCGCGGCGCGCAGAATCCCGAGCACGGTCTTGCCGTCGCGCAGCTCGCCCGAGAGCGCCTGCTGGCGCGCCGTCGCGAGCGGCACCCAGTGCACCTCGAAGACTTCATGATCCTCGGGCATTGCCTGCGCCGGTTCGAGCTCACGCGCGAGATAGAGGTGGATCACCTCGGTGAATACGCCCGGTGAGCTCAGATAGCTCCCCAGGCTCTCCCAGTGCCGCGCGCTCACGCCGGCCTCCTCGCCGAGCTCGCGCTGCGCAGTCTGGAGTGGCGGCTCGGGTGGTTCGAGCTTGCCGGCCGGCAGCTCCCAGACGTACCCGCCGCCCGCATGACGGAACTGGCGCAGCAGGCAGATGCGCCCTTCGGCATCAATGGCCGCGATCGCGGCTCCACCGGGGTGATGCACGATCTCGAGCGCGGCATCCCGCCCGTTCGGCAGCCGCACGGTTTCCACCTTCACCGTGATGACGCGGCCCTGATAGACGGTGCGCTCCCCGAGGATCATGCTGCTCTCCCGCTGCTCTGTGGCGCCCAGCCTAGCACCGGCGCCCCGCCTTTCCGTATAGTCGGCGCGCCATGGCGACCGGTGCGCACCTCGAGAAACTCAATGCACTCCAGCGCCGGGCGGCGTCCTATGGTGAGCCGCTGCCGGAAAAGGGCTTTGCATCCGGTCCGCTCCTGATCGTCGCCGGTGCAGGTACGGGCAAGACGAGCACGCTGGCGCATCGCGTCGCGCACCTCGTGCTGCACGGGGTGGATCCGGCGCGCATCCTCATGCTCACCTTCACGCGCCGCGCGGCGCAGGAGATGCGCCGCCGTGCGCACGAGATCGTGCGTACGGCGCTCGACGACTCGCTCGGTACGGCCGCCCGCGCGGTCACGCAGCGTCTGGGGTGGGTGGGGACCTTCCACTCCGTCGGCAGCCGGCTCCTGCGCCATTATGCGCGGCCCCTCGGGCTGGACCCTGCTTTCACGGTCCTGGACCGGGGCGACTCGGCGGATCTGCTCGATCAGTTGCGCCAGGAACTCGGGCTCGCGGCGCGCGAGCAGCGCTTCCCGCGCAAGGATACCTGTCTCGCGATCTACTCGTGGCGCGTGAACACGCAGAAGTCGCTCGAGGAGACGCTGGAGCAGCAGTACCCCTGGTGCGTCCCGTGGCAGGGCGAGCTCGTGAAGCTCTATCGGGCCTACGTCGAGCGCAAAGGGCGCTACGGTCTCCTCGACTACGACGACCTGCTGCTCTACTGGCACATCATGATGACCAGCGAGCCGCGGCTCGCCGCGCACGTCGGGCAGCACTTCGATCATGTGCTCGTCGATGAGTACCAGGATACGAATGTCCTGCAGGGCGGGATCGTGCACGCGCTCAAGCCCGACGGCGCCGGCGTGACGGTCGTCGGTGACGACGCACAGGCCATCTATTCCTTCCGCGCCGCGGCAGTCGAGAACATCCTGGGTTTCCCCGAGCGATACCAGCCGCGCGCCGAGGTGATCACGCTCGCGCAGAACTACCGCTCGGTCCAGGGCGTGCTGGATGCAGCGAACGCACTCATGGCAGAGGCTTCGCGCCAGCATCGCAAACACCTCCTGTCCGCCCGAGGCGAGGGCGCGCGGCCGAAGCTCGTGAGCACGGACGACCTGGCCTCGCAGGCGGAGTATGTCTGCACCCAGGTGCTGCAGCGGCGAGAGATGCAGGTGCCGCTGCGACAGCAGGCCGTGCTCTTCCGGACTGCGAGCCACAGCGACCTGCTCGAGGTGGAGCTCACGAAACGCAGGATTCCCTTCGTGAAGTACGGCGGGCTGAAGTTCCTCGAGGCGGCCCACGTGAAGGATCTGCTCTCCGTACTGCGCTGGGCGGACAATCCACGCAACGCCCTGGCCGCCTTCCGCGCGCTGCAGCTGCTGCCCGGCATGGGACCGGCGGGTGCGCGCGCCATCATCGATCAGCTGGTCGCGGGTGATGCGGCCTTCCCTGCTCTGGGCGGCCTCACGCCGCCGCACGGGGCGCGCACCGACTGGCCCCGTTTCGCGGAGCTCATGACGGAACTGGGCACTCCGCAACGGCCCTGGCCGGGGCAGGTGCGCCGCGTGCGCGAGTGGTACCAGCCGCAGCTCGAGCGTCTCTACGAGCACGTTCATACGCGCATTGGCGATCTCGATCAGCTCGAGCTGCTCTCGGGCCAGTATCCGTCCCGCGAGCGCTTCCTCACCGAGCTCACGCTCGATCCGCCGCAGGCCACCAGCGATCTCGCAGGGCAGCCGCTGCTCGACGAGGATTATCTCGTGCTCTCGACGATCCATTCCGCGAAGGGGATGGAGTGGGACAGCGTGTACGTCCTGAACGTGGTGGATGGCAGTTTCCCGTCCGAGTTCTCCACAGGCCGGCCGGAGCTCATCGAGGAGGAACGGCGGCTGCTGTATGTGGCGATGACTCGCGCGCGTTCCGATCTGCAGCTCATCTCGCCGCTGCGCTTTCCGGTCACGGCCCAGGCGCGTCACGGTGACCGCCACGTGTATGGCGGGCGCAGCCGCTTCCTGACCGAGAAGGTCCTGCGCTGTTTCGATCAGACGAGCTTCCACGGCTCGCATCTCGGGGAGGCCGCTCTGGCCGATGCCTCGGCGCCCCAGTTGCTCGACGTGACCAGCCGCGTCCGCGAGATGTGGTAGGTCGCGGTCTGCCGGCTATTTCGCCGGTTTCTCGAACTTCAGCGTGAAGCGGTCGCTTTCGCCGATATCCAGGTATTTCTGGCGATCGGTCGTGCCGAGGCGCAGCGTCGGTGGCAGCGTCCAGACACCCTGCTCGTAGTCCTTGGTATCACGCGGGTTGTCGTTGACGGACGACTTGCCGGCGAGCCGGAAGCCAGCCGCCTCGATCATCCGGATCGCGTAGTCCTCGTTGACATAGCCGCGGCGCGCCTGCGGGTCCTGCTCGCCGCCGGGTCCGCGATGCTCGACGACACCGAGCACGCCGCCGGGCTTGAGCGCCGCATACATCGCCGCGAAGGCCTGCGGCGCCCACCCTCGTGCCATCCAGCTGTGAATGTTGCGGAAGGTGACGACCATGTCCGCGGATGCCGGCGGTGCGATCGCCGCACCCGATGGACCCAGCGTCGTGACGACCACGCGGTCGTAGAGATCAGGTCGGGACGCAAGCTTCTCCCGGAAACGTGCGAGCTCGCGCGTCACGTATTCGTTCGACGCATCGGCCTCGTACTGCGCTGCGTAGTATTGACCCTTCTCGCGCACCAGGGGCGCCAGGATCTCGGTGTACCAGCCTGCACCGCCCGGCCAGACCTCGACGATCCGCAGCTCGGGCCGGACGCCGAAGAACAGCAGCGTTTCCTTCGGGTGGCGGTAGCGGTCGCGCTCCCGGTGCGCCTCGGAGCGCTGGCCGCCGGCAAGAACGCCGTCGATCGCGGCGGCAGTCTCCGTGCGTGTGCTGCCGGGACTTGCACAGCCGGCGAGCACGTTGGCGAGGATGGACATCAGCAGCACGGTTCTCATGCGGATCTCCTCGTGACGGGCCAGCTCAGGCGGGCGTAATGAAGAACCCCGCGCACGGCGGGGTCCGTGAGGCAGCCGGAATGCCAGCCGTCACCGGCGGAAAGGACCCCCTCCCTGGCGGGGTCGCTGCGGACGCTCCTGCGCTTCGTTGACGCGCAGCGGGCGGCCACCCATCTGATAACCGTTCAGCGCCTGGATGGCGCCCTGTGCCTCGGCGGGCGGCATGTCGACGAAGCCGAAGCCGCGGGGCTTGCCTGTCTCGCGGTCGTTGATCAGCTTCACCGAGTCGACCGTGCCGTGGCGCTCGAAGAGTACTCGCAGATCCTGTTCGGTTGCATTGAAGGGCAGATTGCCCACGTAGATCGTCGTCATCCGGTCATCTCTCGGAATGGGCACATCCGTGACCCGGGTCGTACGGATCGTCTGTACCGCGGGTTGGCAGCAAGCAGGTCATGGGCCTCGGAGCACCCGGCACACTCAGGAGGACGAACGGCCCGATCGTACTCCCGGGTCGAATGGCGCGCAAACGCGCCTTTTCAGCCCGGCTCCAGATAGGAGTAGCCGTTGAGCTCGCCCTCGTAGAAGCGCTTCAGGGCCTGACTCTCGGCGAGCGTCATGCGCCCCTCGCGGATCGCGCGTTCGCAGTCGCGGGCGAGCGCCGGGTAGAGCTCGTCGACGTCGTATTCCATGTACTCCAGCACCTTGTTTGCCGTGTCGCCCTTGACGATTTCCTCGATCCACCAGCCGCCCCTCGTCGTGCAGGCGGATGTGCACGACGTGGGTGTCGCCGAAGAGGTTGTGCAGGTCGCCGAGCGTCTCCTGGTAGGCGCCCACGAGGAATACGGCGAGGTAATACTCCTCCTCTTCGCTGATGTCGTGCAGCTCGAGCGTGCGCTTGACGTCGCGCGGGGACACGAAGCGGTCGATCTTGCCGTCGGAATCGCAGGTGATGTCGGCGAGCACGCCCTTGCGGGTCGGCTGCTCGTCAAGGCGGTGCACGGGCATGATCGGGAAGAGCTGATCGATGGCCCATGAGTCCGGCAGTGACTGGAAGACAGAGAAGTTGCAGAAGTAGACGTCCGCGAGGAGGGTCTCGAGGTCCTCGAGCTCCTCGGGGCAGTCGTCGCCGAGCTTCCGGCAGAAGTCGCGGATGCGCGTGCACGTGGCCCAGAAGAGCCGTTCGGCCAGACCCCGGAAGCTGAGCGAGAGGAGTCCCAGGCTGAACATCTGCAGTGCCTGCTCGCGGGCGGTTAGCGCATCGTGGTAGCACTCGACGAGCCGTCGCCGGCTCACGGCACGATAGGCCTCGAAGAGGTCCTGTACGGGCTGCGGCAGCTCCTGCTCGCCGTCGTAGTCTTCTGCCTCACGCCCCGATACGCGGAAGCGGTCACGCGCCGAGCGTCCGACGGTGTTGAAGATGAGCACGCTGTGATGGGCGGCTGTGGCCCGGCCCGATTCGCTCACAATCATGGGGTGCTCGATGCCGCGTGCGTTACAGACGCTGGCGATGCGATAGACGA
This sequence comes from Gammaproteobacteria bacterium, assembly GCA_016707425.1. GTDB lineage: Bacteria > Pseudomonadota > Gammaproteobacteria > Steroidobacterales > Steroidobacteraceae > JADJHU01. The sequence goes on along the minus strand of JADJHU010000011.1, from coordinate 57,585 downwards.
CGTCGCTCGCGTATTCGTTCAGCGTGTAGTTCATCGAGGATTCGAAGTTCGTGCCCGAGCCGTCGTAGTCGACACCGAGTCCGCCGCCCACGTCGATATAGCGGAGACCCGCGCCCATGAGCTTCAGCTCCGCGTACACGTGGGCGAGCTCGTTCACAGCCTCTTTTACGCGCCGGATGTCCTGCAGCTGGCTTCCCGGATGGCAGTGCACGAGCTGCAGGCAGTCGAGCATGTCCCGCTCCTCGAGGATGCGGTGCAGCTCGAGGATCTCGGTGACGAAGAGACCGAACTTCGACTTGTCGCCGGCCGACTCGCGCCAGCGTCCCGAGCCCTCGCTGGCGAGTTTCACGCGCACGCCGATGCGCGGCCGCACGCCGCAGGCGTCTGCATGCTTCAGGATCAGGTGCAGCTCGGAGAAGTTCTCGACGACGGGAATGATCGTGCGCCCGAGCTTGGTTGCCAGGATCACCGCTTCGATGTAGCTGTCGTCCTTGAATCCGTTGCAGATGATCAGCCGGTCGAGCGAGCCTTCGGTCATTGCCATCACGGCGAGGAGCTCGGGTTTCGAGCCGACCTCCAGGCCGAAGGAGAACTCCCTGCCGTAGCGGAACACTTCTTCCACGACCAGGCGCTGCTGGTTCACCTTGATGGGGAAGACGGCCGCGTAGCGGCCCGCGTACTCGTTCTCGGCGATGGCCTGCGCGAAGGCCTCATGCAGCCGCCGGAGACGATGCGCCAGAATGTCGGAAAAGCGGACCACCACGGGCGTCGTGAGATCCCGCGCCTTCAGGCCCTGGACCACCTCGTACAGGTCGATTTCGCGCTCGGACGTCGTGTCCGGACGCACGACCACGTGCCCTTGCGCATTGATCGAGAAGTAGTTCTTGCCCCACGCCTCGACGTTGTAGAGCTCGAGCGAGTCCTCGACGGACCAGGGTCGCTGAGGATTGCGCTTGCGTGACCGGTCGTTTGCGGCCGGTTCTGGAGTTGATGCCACGCGAGTCCGGGTGCCTGCCAGTCAGGCGCGCACGATAGCAAAAACCCGCGTCAACCGGAGCCGGTTGCGACGGGGCGCCCGGAGTCGCGGATCCACTCGCTCCACGAGCCGGGATAGAGGCGTGCACCGGTGAGGCCGGCGAGTTCGAGGGCGAACAGATTGTGGCATGCGGTGACGCCTGAGCCGCACATCGAGACGGCATCTGCAGGCGAGTGTCCGCCAAGCGTACGGAGCCAGCGTGCGCGCAGCTCCGCTGCCTGCAGGAAGCGCCCGTCGGGACCGAGATTGTCGGCGAAGGGGTGATTCACCGCGCCGGGCACGTGACCGGCCACGGGGTCGATGACCTCATTCTGTCCTGCGAAGCGGTCGGCGCCACGTGCGTCGATCAGTCGCAGTGTCCTGTCCCTCAGGCCGTCCACGATCTCTGCCGTCGAGACCGGTGCAGCGTCGATCGGGAGGTGGCGCTGGAAGGCGCGGGGTGCGCGTGACCCGGCGGCGCCTGTGCGCATCGGCAGGCCGGCGTGGCACCAGGCTTCGAAGCCACCGTCGAGCACGGCGGTGCCGGCGTGCCCCAGCCAGCGCAACAACCACCAGAGCCGCGCAGCGCAGGCACCGCTGCCCTGGTCATAGGCGACGACCTGCACCCGCCCGTCGATGCCCCGGCATGCGAAGTGCTCTGCCAGCACATCGGGATCGGGCAGGGGGTGGCGACCGGTTGCCGTGGTGACTGCACCCGAGAGATCGCGATCGAGGTGCGCGTAGCCCGCACCCGGGATGTGGCCGTCGCGGAACGCCTGCCCGCCCCATTCGGGGCGCGTGAGGTCGAAGCGGCAGTCGACGATCACGAGGTCGGCAGTGCCGAGCATCGCTGAGAGGGTCGGGCAGTCGATGAGCGTGGTGTGCATGAGCGGATTCTCGACGCTGAAGCTTGCCGCTACAATCGTTCGGGCAACGGTCGAAGCAATGGCCATAGACGTCTACTGGGGAAGCGGCAGTCCATATTCGTGGCGCGTGCTGCTCGCGCTCGAGCACAAGCGCCTCGCGTACACGAGTCATCATCTGCGGTTCTCGAAACAGGAGCACCAGGCGCCGCAGATCCTGGCGCTGAACTTCCGCGGGCGCGTGCCGATCCTGAAGGACGGCGACTACGTCGTCTTCGAGTCTCTCGCCGTGCTCTATTACCTCGATGAGAAGTACCCCGAGCTGCCGATCTTCGGCCGCACGCCCGAAGAGGCCGGAGTCATCATGCGCGTCATCTGCGAGTATGAGCACTACGCGGAAGCCGATGTCATGCAGATCGTGCACGCCTTTTTCGAGCACCGGCATGCAGGCCAGGAAGAAGAGCTGGCGCGTTCGATGCACGTCGTTGGACGCGAGGCGCGCTCCATCGAGGCGCGGCTCGCGAAGTCGGACTGGGTGGTCGGCGAGAGCTTCTCGGCAGCCGACATGGTGATCTTTCCGGGCATCCAGACCCTGCTTCATGCACTGCGCAAGCCCGAGGCGCACGATCTGGCCTCGCGCTTCCTGCCTCTCGAGGCGAACTACCCCGCGATCGGTCGCTGGCTCGCGCGGGTCGAGGCCCTGCCCGGCTACGCGCGCACCTATCCGCCGCACTGGCGCGAACCGTCCGCCTAGCGCCTGTCGGCGCTGCTCAGCGCTGGCCACCCGCATCGGTGGTTGGTACCCTGCGCGGTCCCGTGCCGCCGAGCGGCGCGGAACGGCTTCCGCGGACGAGAGGACCATGAGCGAGCACAAGGTTTACGTCGACTTTCCGGGTCGTATTGTCATCATCGGCTTCGGCAGCATCGGGCAAGGCGTCCTGCCGCTCATTCTCCGGCACATTGGCATCACGCCTGAGCGGATCACCATCGTGTCGGCCGAGGATGCCGGGCGCGAGGAGGCGGCGGAGTTCGGCGTGCGCTTCATCCGGGAGCCGCTGACGCGGGAGAACCACCGGCGCGTGCTCGACCCGCTCCTGGGACGCGGGGATTTTCTGCTGAACGTGTCGGTGGACGTCTCGAGCATCGCGCTGATCAGGCTCGCCTGGGAGAGGGGCGCGATGTATCTCGATACCTGCGTCGAGCCCTGGCCGGGTGGGTACACCGACCCGACCCTGCCCGTGGGCAAGCGCACGAACTACGCGCTGCGCGAGGAAGCGCTCGCACTGCGGCGCAAGGACGAGCGAACGCCCACGGCGGTGATCACCCATGGCGCAAACCCGGGGCTCGTGTCGCACTTCCTCAAGCAGGCGCTGCTGAATGTTGCGGCCGACACGGGTGTCGAGGCGGGCAACCCGCGGAACCGCGGCGACTGGGGCGACCTCGCGCGCCGTCTCGGTGTGAAGACGGTTCACATCGCCGAGCGCGACACCCAGATTTCGCGCGTCCCGAAGCAGCGCAACGAGTTCGTGAACACCTGGTCTGTCGACGGCTTCGTGAGCGAGGGCGCCCAGCCTGCCGAGCTCGGCTGGGGCACCCACGAGCGCAACTTCCCGCGCGACGGCAAGCGCCATGACTTCGGATGCGGGTCGGCGATCTATCTCATGCAGCCGGGCGCAGCCACGCGGGTGCGCACCTGGACGCCGAGGGCCGGACACATCCACGGCTTCCTCATCACGCACAGCGAGGCGATCTCGATCTCGGATTACCTGACGGTCAGGGAGGGAACCCAGGTCGCCTATCGCCCCACCGTGCACTACGCCTATCACCCGAGCGATGCCGCGGTGCTCTCGCTGCACGAATTCGGCGGCCGCAACTGGCAGCTCCAGGAGCACAAGCGAATCATGATGGACGATATCGTCAGCGGTACTGACGAGCTCGGTGTGCTGCTTGCCGGACACCGGAAGAATGCCTACTGGTATGGTTCGCAGCTGTCGATCGAGGAGGCGCGACGCCTCGTTTCCTGCAACAGCGCCACCAGCCTGCAGGTGACGGTCGCGGCCCTCTCGGGGATGATCTGGGCCATGGAGAATCCGAACAGGGGCCTCGTCGAGCCGGACGAGATCGACTTCCGGCGCAATCTCGAGATCTGTGCGCCGTATCTGGGGGCGCTGACCGGCGAGTACACGGAGTGGACTCCGCTGCACGAGCGCGAGAGGCTCTTCCCGGAAGACATCGACAAGAGCGATCCCTGGCAGTTCAAGAACGTACGGGTCATGTTCTGAGCGGCGAGGCTCAGCCCGGATATTCGATCGCCACGATCACGTAACTCACTGGCCCGTTCGGCAGCTCGACGGTCACCTCTTCGTCGAGGGCGCGGCGCAACAGCGCCCGTCCGAGCGGTGCATCCATGCTGATGTAGCCCGGTCCGGCGTCGAGCTCGTCGGGCCCGACGATGCGGTAGCGCAATCGCGTGCCGTCTTCGCGCTCGAGTGTCACCCAGGCGCCGAAGAACACCCGCCGGGGATCGTCCGGGGGACGATCGACGACCACCATGCCCTCGAGGCGCCGGCGGAGATGGCGCACACGGCGGTCGATCTCGCGCAGCCGACGCTTGCCGTAGGTGTACTCGGCGTTCTCGGAGCGATCGCCCTGGGCGGCGGCCTCGGCCACGGCCCGCGTCACCTGCGGCCGTTCGATGCGCCAGAGCTGCTCGAGCTCGGCGCGCAGGCGCCGCTCGCCATCCGGAGTGATGTACTGCGAGCCTGGGGTCAGGTGTCTGCGGGATCTGCCCATTCCTTGCGCCAGTTCTCAGCGGGGGCGGGGAGCCTCCGTGGCTTTGTGTGCACCGCCTCACGGTCGCGAGACCGCGCGCCGAATAATCTTCAGTCCATGGCCGTGAAGTACTACACGCACTTCCTGACGGCAGCAGAGGCCGCGCAACAGGCAAGCGAATGGAGCGGCATCGTCGAGCTGCTCCAGCCGCTCAGCGAGGGCAGCGGCTCGAAGGAGCTACGGCGGCTCCTGGCGCAGAGTTTCGATCTGGACTCAACCGATATCAGGATCATCGACTGGGCCCGGTTGCACTGAGATCCCCTGGCGGACTTTACCAGCCTTCATCGTAAGTCCGCCTTCCCAGCCCCGGGCTCTTCGCCCGGGGTTTTTTTGTGTCTGGCGCCGGCCACCCGCGCAGCCCCGTCCCCTGTTTCCCGGTGCTCCAGATCATGTGAGAATCGGCACCGGGGACGATGGAGGGCGATCATGCGTGCGACGGTCCGGCTGTTCGGTGCAATGGGCGTTCTCGGGCTCCTGGCGAGCCTGACGGGCTGTGGCTACAACACGCTGCAGCAACAGGATGAAGGCGTGAAGGCAGCCTGGTCAGAGGTCGTGAACCAGTACCAGCGCCGGGCCGATCTGATACCGAACCTGGTCAACACCGTCAAGGGCTACGCCGCGCAGGAAGAGCGCGTGCTCGTCGGGGTGACGGAAGCGCGTGCCCGCGCGACCTCGATCCAGATGACGCCCGAAATGCTCAGCGATCCTGCCGCGGTGCAGAAGTTCCAGGCCGCGCAGGGGGAGCTCACGCAGGCACTCTCGCGACTGCTGGTCGTCGCCGAGAACTATCCGAACCTGAAATCCGACCAGAATTTCCGTGATCTGCAGGCGCAGCTCGAGGGCACCGAGAACCGCATCACCGTGGCGCGGAACCGCTACATCGATGCGGTGCGCACGTTCAACACCACCGTGCGCTCCTTCCCGACGAACCTCACGGCCATGCTGTTCAAATTCCAGGTGAAGCCGAACTTCACGGTGGAGAACGAGGCAGCCGTGGCCCGTCCGCCGGCGGTGAACTTCGACACGGCGACGCGTGGCGGGACGCCCCCGTCGCCAGCGCCGCCTCCGGCGGGCGCACCGGCGCCGCAGTGAAGTTCCGGGGCGCGCGCCCCCGAGGCGAGGTGCCCGTGATCCGCGCGTGGTGCGCTCTGCTCATCCTGCTCTCCGTGCTGCCGGGAGGGGCCGGCGCACAGGCGCTGCAGCCGGTGCCGGCGCTCGAGGCACGTGTGACCGATCTCACCGGCACACTCACGGCTCCGCAGCGTGCCGCGCTCGAGGAGAAGCTCGCCGCCTTCGAGACGCGCAAGGGCGCACAGCTCGCCGTGCTCATCGTGCCGACGACCGAACCTGAAGCGATCGAGCAGTACAGCTTCCGTGTGGTCGACGCCTGGAAGCTCGGCCGCAAGGCGAGCGACGATGGCGCGCTCCTGCTGGTGGCCAGGAACGATCGACGGGTACGCATCGAGGTTGGCCGCGGCCTCGAGGGCGCGCTCACCGATGCCACGTCGAATCGCATCATCGACGAGGCCATCCTGCCGCTGTTCCGCCAGAATGATTTCTACGGCGGTATCGGGGCCGGACTCGACCGGATGATTTCCGTCATCGACGGCGAGCCGCTCCCCGAACCAGCCACCGCCACGCAGAACCGGGGGGGCGGTCTCGCCGATAAGCTCCCGTTTCTCCTGGTCGTGATCTTCATCGGTGCGCCTGTACTGCGCGCCGTTTTCGGCCGTGTATCTGGCTCGGTGCTTGCGGGTGGCGGAGCGGGTCTGCTCGTCTGGGCGGTGACCGGGCTCGCAGGTGTGGCCATTGCGGCTGCGCTGATCACTTTGCTCTTCATGGTCGCCGGCGGACCGGGTGGCAACCGCCACTGGTCGAGCCACTCACGCTACGGCGGATTCGGCGGGGGCTGGGGAGGTGGGGGCTTCGGCGGGGGAGGCTTCGGAGGCGGAGGATTCGGCGGTGGTGGCGGCGGCTTTGGCGGTGGCGGCGCGTCGGGGCGCTGGTGATGAGTCGGTCGGGCCGCATCTTCCGGCATCTCCGCACGCCGCTATGGCGGACACGGCGGCGTTTCGGGCCGGATGTGCTCGCAGAGATCGAGGAGGCGATCCGCACGGCGGAGGCGGATCACGAGGGGGAGATTCGTTTCGTCATCGAGAGCTCGCTCGATCTCCCGCGCCTGCTCGCGGGCCAGACGCCCCGGCAGCGGGCGCTCGAGCTCTTCGGCCAGCTCGGCATCTGGGACACGGCCGGAAACAGCGGCGTGCTGCTCTACGTCCTGGCCGCAGACTGCGGCGTCGAGATCGTCGCGGACCGCGGCATCGCGGCGCACGTGCCTCCTGCGCAATGGGTGGCCGTCTGCCGGCAGATGGAGGCCCTGTTCCGGGCGGGGCAGTTCGGCGAGGGCGCGGTGACCGGCGTCCGGGCAACGGGAGCGCTCCTCGCGCGGCATTTCCCGCACGCCGGCGAGGCTGCCGACGAGCTGCCCAACCGCCCGCTGCTCCTGTAGCCAATCGCCTACAGGTGCGCGGCATGGCGCGCGATGGGCATAATCCGCTGATGACCACTCTCCGCCCTGGCCGGCTGTGGCCCGTTGCCGCAGCGCTCGCCGCCGTTACGCTTGCTGGTTGTTCCTTGCTGGGAGGTCAGGCGCGGGAGCCGGTCCCGCCGCCGCCTCCACCGCCTCCGCCGGCAGATCCGCTGCCAGTGCCGACGCATCGCTTCGAGATCACCGAGCAGGAAGACGTCGTCGGCGTGCTCCAGCGCACGGTCGTCGGCAAGGACGACACGCTTTCCGACATTGCACGCCGCTTCAACGTCGGTTACGAGGAGATCGTGCGTACCAACCCGGGCGTCGATCCCTGGCTCCCGGGCGAGGGGCGTGAGATTGTCGTACCGACGCGCTTCATCCTGCCCAATGCGCCGCACGAGGGCGTCGTCATCAACGTGGCCGCGATGCGGCTCTACTACTTTCCGCCGCGCAGGCAGGGGGAGATGCAGCTTGTCTACACCCACCCCATTGGTATCGGGAAGGTCGGCTGGGCCACGCCTCAGGGCACCACGAGGATCGTGCGCCGGCAGGCCAATCCCGTCTGGCGGCCGCCGGTGTCGATCATCGCCGAGCATCGCAAGAACGGGGAGGAACTGCCGGGCGTCGTCGGCGCCGGCCCTGACAACCCGCTTGGCCGGTACGCCTTCTACCTCGGGTGGCCGAGCTATCTGATCCACGGCACCAACAAGCCCTCTGGTGTCGGGTTGCGCTCGAGCCATGGCTGCATACGTCTCTATCCCGAAGACATCGCCGTGCTGTTCGAGACCGTTCCGCTCGGCACTGCCGTACGCGTCGTCAACCAGCCTTTCGTCTTTGGCTGGCACGAAGGCCAGCTGTACATGCAGGCCTACGGCGTGCTCGAGGATGATCCGCGCGACTGGAAGCGTGCGCAGCAGAAGCTTCTCTCGAAGTCGCTCGCCGAGCGTATCCAGAAGGAACTCCGCCGGCGCCAGGAATCGGTGGACTGGGAGGTGATCTCACGGCTCGCCCACGAGCCGCGTGGCATTCCGGTGCCGGTCTCGCAGGCGGGCGTGACCATCGACACGATGGTGGCTGGCGCACGCCGGGTTCAGAACACCGTACCGGCGGGTGCCAACTGGGATGGCAAGAGCGATCTTCCGGTCGACGAGCAGACCTTCCGCGAAATGCTCTCCGATACCGAGCCTGAGGCACCCGCACCCGCGCCAGCTCCCAAGACCCGCACGTGACGAGTCGCCTTCCCGGGCGCAGCGTCACCTCATGGTCATTCCCCTTCATGACGATAATCCGACGAGCATTCGCCCGGTCATCACGATCGCGCTGATCGGCATCTGCATCGCGGTCTTCCTCTGGCAGCTGATGGCTGGTCCACAGGGTGGCGAGCGCATCATCTACGCGCTCGGAGCCATCCCGGCGGTGCTCGTCGGTGGCGAGGAACTGTCCCCCGGACTCGCCGTCGTACCGCCGGTGATCTCGATCTTCACGTCGATGTTCCTGCACGGGGGGCTGCTGCACCTGCTCGGCAACATGCTCTACCTCTGGATCTTCGGCAACAACGTCGAGGACGCGATGGGGCATGGCCGCTTCGTGGTCTTCTATCTGCTGTGCGGTTCTGCGGCGGTCTTTGCGCAGGTACTGGCGGATCCGCAATCCCCGGTGCCGATGGTGGGTGCGAGCGGGGCGATTTCGGGCGTGCTCGGTGCCTACGTGCTGCTCTACCCGCGCGCGCGCGTGCTGATCGGTCTGCCGCTCGGCTTCTTCGTCGTGCAGATCGGGCGCTTTCCTGCAGTTGCCGTGCTCGCCATGTGGTTCCTCATGCAACTCGTGCTCGGTCACGCCGCAGCCGGACGTGCGGCGACCGAAGGAGCGCAGGGCGGTGTGGCCTTCGCCGCTCATGTCGGAGGGTTCCTCACGGGCATGGTGCTCATCCCCGTGTTCAAGCGCGCGCACGTGCCGCTCTGGGGCCGCTGAGCGCGTCCTTGTGCTAGAGTTCGCCGCATCCCGCCAGGGGGGAATGTGGCACTAGCCGTCTCGGGCATCTCGATCCAGGAGCAGAACGGACCAGGGCATGCCATCGCCCGCGTGTCGACGGGTATCGCTGCGTTCGTCGGGCGCGCGCTGAAAGGACCTGTTCACCAGCCGGTCCGCGTACGCAGCTTCGCGGAGTTTCAGCAGATCTTCGGCGGCCTGTGGCAGCCTTCGACGCTGTCCTATGCGCTCGAACAGTTCTTCGAAAATGGCGGGCGCGAGGCATACGTGGTGCGCGTCACGAATGGCGGACGACCGCCCTCGATCTCGCTGCGCGCCGGCGCCGGTGAGCTCCGCATCGTCGGGCTCTGCCCTGGCAGTCGCGAACACCTGCGTGCGTCCATCGACTACGACGGTGTCGGGGATAACGAGCCTGACCGCTTCAATCTCGTCGTGCAGCGCGTTCGTGCGCATGGCTCCGAGCTGGTCGAAGACCAGGAGATCTTCCGCCGTGTGACGGTGCGGCCGGGCGAGAGCCGCTTCGTGACCGATGTCCTGACCGAGTCCCGGCTGGTACGGGTTGACGGCGGCATGCCGGGAGAGCGGCCCGATCTGACACTCGCACCGGGTGGCATGCGGATCGGCTATACGACTGCGAATCCCGATGGCGACGACGGCGCACCGCTGACGGACTACGACGTCATCGGATCGTCCGAGTACGGCACCGGCCTGTTCTCCCTTGGAGCCGTGGAGCACTTCGACCTCCTCTGTATCCCGCCCCTCGCGCGTGACCGGGATGTCGGCCTTGGTGCGCTGCTCGTGGCGGCGCGGATCTGTCGTGCACGGCACGCGATGCTCCTGATCGATCCACCGGCCGGCTGGACTTCAGCAGAGGAAGCCTTAGGCCTGCCCCGTGTGGGCAGTTGCCGAAGGCGAGGAACCGGTTCTGAGGCCGGGTCTGCATCTGGCCTGCGCGGTGAGCGAGGCCGAGCGCGTGCGGCTCGCGAGCGCCGGGATGAACACGCTGCGGGCGGTGCGCTCGGGCACGCGCCCCGCACTCGCGTCGCGCACGCTGGCCGACGGACCCGCGGGCGGCTCGGACTGGAAGTATCTCGCGGCGCGACGGCTCGCGCTCTTCATCATGGCGAGTGTCGAACGCGGCACGCGCTGGCTGGTCTTCGAGCGCAACGGCCCGGAAGCCTGGCAGCGGGCGCGTGCGCAGACGGAGGCCTTTCTCGAGGCTCTCGATCAGGAGGGCGCGTTTGCCGGCGCTCAGGCCGATGAGAGCTACTTCGTCATCTGTGACGAACGGCTGAATGGCCCGCCACAGACCCTGCAGGCTTGCATCCGCCTGCTGTTCGGCTTTGCGGCGCTGCGTCCGGGAGAGTTTCACGCCTGCCTCGTGACTCACCAGGCCGGCCGCAGCAGCGCCCGCCCCGTGAGCGTCAACCGTCTCGCAACCTCAGGCCGGCGTGTCGGAGAGGAGATCGAGACCGCGCTCCTGCGGGGGATCGTCGGGTCCGGCCAGGACTGTGCACCCTGAGGCAGCCACCAGCGGACCCGGCAGCCGTTCTATCCTTTCCAGCGTGTGACGATAGCCTGAATCGATGGCGCGCTCGAAAGCGCGCCAGTCGAGCATGTCGATCTGTTCGAGCGGTGGCTGCAGCAGCAGATCGGTGTGCTCGCGGTGCACGGCGGTGGCGGCTGCGCTGTTGACCATGCCGGCCCTCCAGAGGATCTGCAGAATGTTCACGCGCCGGCGCTTGCCGCGAAACCACTGCAGCGTGCGCCACAGGGGCGGCACGTCGATGTCGTCGAAGTCAGCCCTGAACACCGGATCGGCTGCCACGTCCACGCCGATGACCGCGCCGCGACCGATCTCCCGCATGACGTCCACTGGCAGATTGTTGATCGCTCCGCCATCGACGAAGACCTCACCATCCTGGAATACCGGCGGCAGCACGCCAGGGATCGCCACGGAGGCACGCAGCCAGCGCCACAGCGCGCCTCGACGGTGTATGGCCGGGCGCCCGCTCGTCAGATTGGCGGATACGCAGAAATAGGGCAGCGGCAGATCTTCGATGTCGAGCTCGCCGAATTCCTGGCGGAGGAGTCGCGTGACCTTGCGTCCGGCCACGAGCGAGACGAAGGGCAGGGTGTAGTCATTCAGAGGGTTGGTGTCGACGAACGTGCGCCGGAAGCGCTCCCGCATTTCCTCATGAGACCAGCCGAGGGCCGCCCCGGCACCCATGATCGCACCCATGCTGGTACCGCCGATCGCGTCGACCGCGAGGCCGGACTCGAGCAGGGCGCGCAGTACGCCGATGTGCGCAAAGCCGCGCGCGCCGCCCCCGGACAGCACGATCCCGAGACCGCGGCCTGTGACGAGTCGTGCGAGCCGCGCGACGTCACGTTCATCGCGGACATGATGGTGTTGTGTTAGCGCGGGCTCGGCGCCCAGCCAGCGGCGCGCGGCTCCGGCGTGCAGAGCGCCATCGTGCAGCAGCACGAGCTCCGAGCGCTGGCACGCTTTGCTGCGATCCGCTGCAGCGTCGAGTGTCGCAAACGCCGCGGCTTCCGCGTCCGCAGGCGCGATGAGCAGCATGAGGTCTGCCTGCCGCAGGCAGAGGCGGCTCCACGCGCTCGGCTGCGGCTCGGCAACATAGATCACGAAGTCGTTGCCGCTCTCGACGCGGTGAAACCACTGGCTCGTGTGTTCCTGCCCGCGCGCGTTCCACACGAGCTCCGTGCGGCCCGCCTGCGCGAGCGCCTCGGTGAGCTGCACGCCGAAGCCGATCACGTCGACCTCGAGCGAATGCGGCACGAGAGTGATGGTCTTTGGCCGGATTCGCCGTCCGCGCTGCTGGCGCTGTGCGCTGTCGAGGCGCTGTGCCGTCAGCTGCGCGAGTCGGAGCATGGCTTCCGGGTGGCGCATGAGGAGCGCCTCGAAGCCTTCGCGCGAGAGGCGCCCCATCTCGCTGTCGCGCAGGGCCGTGACGGTCGCGTTACGCACCGATCCCGAGATCAGCGCGAGCTCGCCCACCGTTTCCCCCGCGCCGATGCGCCCGACCAGTCGCCGGAATCCGTCGGGGGCGATCACGGAGGCCACGAGGCAGCCGCTCAGCACGACATAGAGGGAATCCGGAGATTCGCCGGCCTCGAAGAGCGTGGCGCCCCCGGGCAGCGAGAACCAGTCCATCCCGGCTGCCACTGCGCGGAGCGTGGCCGGGTCGAGTGCGGCGAAGAGCGGCACTCGCGCGAGATCCTCCGCAAGATCGCGACGGGCGAGCGGGGTCTCGGCAATCTTGTCGTCGAGGACTGCCATGGCACGCGTCCTGCCGGCATTCTGGGCCGTGTCGTCCGGACCGACCGGAACGGGCTCACGGAATCGGACGAGGAGCGGGCCCGGCGATGCGTGGTGCTAGACTTCCCCACCGTGGCCACGCGATACGTCGTCTTCAATCACGGCATGGACAGTACGCCCTGGGGCGTGAAGATCAACGCGCTCGCCGATGTGGCGCGCGCCGAGGGCTACGAGGTCGAATCGGTCGACTACCGCGGCGTGAACGACCCGCGGCAGCGCATTGCCATGCTGGCCGCAGCCTGCAAGCCACTGCAGGGGGACCTGGTGCTCGTGGGTTCGAGTCTCGGGGGCTATGTGGCCGCTGCCTCGGCGGCCCTGCTGCACGCACGCGGACTCTTCCTCATGGCCCCGGCTTTCTACATGGAAGGCCTGCCGGAGCTGCGTGCGGGTGCGGTCGACTGCCCGATCGCCGTGGTCCACGGCTGGCGTGACGACGTGGTGCCGGTCGAGAACGCCATCCGGTTTGCACGGGAGTACCGTGCCTCGCTGCACATTCTGGACAGCGACCATCAGCTGCACGACAAGGTGCGGGTGATCAAGTACACTCTTCGAGTACTTCCTGATCCGCCTGGACCTGCCGAAGTCACATCAGGCCTGACTGGCGGGGCGGCGACGCGTGGAAACCCTGCTGCGGAGACTCATCGCTCTGTGGGTGCGCGCGGCAGTGCGGCCGGAGGATGCGCCTGCCCGACTCGCCCACGGCGAGCGGCCCGTCTGCTATGTGCTCGCGCAGCGCAGCGCCATCGATCGGGCCGTGCTCGACAACACCTGTGCACGACTGAAGCTGCCGCGTCCGGGGAGCCGAATCCTGCCTGGGCTGCCGCGCGATTGCCGCGCGATCTTCGCGCTGCGGCGGACACGCGGCCTCTGGAGGACCCGCGTCGACCGACGTACGCCGGAGCTGCTTGCGCGCCTGGTCGATGCCGTGCGCAGCTCGCCCGCGCTGGACGTGGATCTCGTCCCCGTGGACGTTTACTGGGGTCGTGCTCCGCAGAAGGAGGCGTCGTGGTTCCGACTCCTGTTTGCGGAGAACTGGGGGATCGCGAGCCGCGTGCGCCGTCTCCTGACGGTGCTCGTCAACGGCCGCGCGGTGCTCGTGGAGCTCGGCGAACCGCTGTCGCTGCGCGCGCTCCTCGAAGGACACCCTGAGCCACGCGCGCAGGAGCGCCGGATTGCGCGTCTCCTGCGCAGCCAGATGCACCGGCAGCGGGTTGCACGCATCGGTCCGGACCTCTCGCACCGGCGCACGATCGTCACGCAGGTGCTGCGCACACGCGCCGTGCGTGCCGCGGTGCTCCAGGAGATGCGTGAGAGGAAGGTTACACGCCGCCAGGCGCTCGAGCTTGCGCGTACCTACGCCGAAGAGATCGCGGCGAATTATTCGCATCCCTTCGTGCGCTTCATGGAGACCATCCTGACGCGCGTCTGGAACCGGCTCTACGACGGCGTGCTCTTCGGGCACGTCGAGACGCTCGGGGAGGTCGCCGAGGGCAACGAGATCGTCTACGTGCCCTGCCATCGCAGCCACATGGATTATCTGCTCCTGTCCTACGCGATCTACCGGCAGGGCTATGCGATTCCACACATCGCCGCGGGTATCAACCTGAATCTGCCCGTGGTGGGACGTTACCTGCGCAAGGGGGGCGCGTTCTTCCTGCGCAGGAGCTTCCGCGGCAATACGCTCTACACCGTCGTCTTCATGAAGTACCTCGCGGCCATCATGGCGCGCGGCCACTCGATCGAGTATTTCGTCGAAGGCGGGCGCTCGCGCACCGGCCGGCTTCTGTCGCCGAAGACCGGCATGCTCTCGATGACCGTGCGGAGTTACCTCCGCGATCCGGTGCGCCCCGTGGTGTTCGTGCCGGTGTACTTCGGCTACGAGCGGATCGTCGAGGCCCCTGCCTACGTGAGTGAGCTGTCGGGGCAGCCGAAGCGGAAGGAGTCCGTGCTGGGATTGCTGCGCTCGCTGCGTGTGCTGCGCGAACGTTTTGGCTGTGTGCACGTGAATCTCGGCGAGCCGATCGCACTCGACGATCTCCTCGCGCGTCACACACCGGACTGGCGCGCGCGAGGTCTCGCCGAGGATGCGCGGGTACCGTGGGTGGCCGCGGTCGTGGAGGAGCTCGCCGCGCGCATCATGCGCAACATCAACTCGGCGGCGACCGTCACGCCGGTGAACCTGCTCGCCGTGACGCTGCTTGCGACCCCGCGGCAGGCGATGCCGGAGGCAGACCTGCGGCGCCAGCTGGAGTTCTACCGCGAGCTGCTTCGGGAGCTCCCTACCATCCGCGCACCATGGTGACCGGCCTGAGCGCCGCGGAGATCGTCGCCTACGGCGAGTCACTGCAGCTGCTGTCGCGCCAGTCTCACCGGCTCGGTGATGTCATGCGCATGTCGGAGGAGGCGGCGGTCCTCATGGCCTGGTATCGCAACAACGTGCTGCACGTCTTCGCGATGCCGTCGCTGGTGGCGTGCGCCTTCATCAGCAATGCCATGATGCGCACCGGAGACATCCAGCGTCTCGCCGGGCGCATCTATCCCTACGTCGCGGCGGAGCTCTTTCTGCGCTGGAGCGAGGAGGAGCTGCCGGAGGTCGTCGTGCGCACGCTGGAGGCGCTCGGCGCGGCCGGGATCATCGAGAGCGATGCGGACGGCACCGCATGGCGCCGCCCCCCGCCGGCGTCGTCCCAGGCGATGCAGCTCTCGCTCCTTGCGCAGGCCACGATCCAGACGATCGAACGCTACTATCTCGCCATCGCGCTCCTCCTCCAGGCTGGCACGGGACAGATCACCCAGAAGGCGCTCGAGGAGCGCTGCCAGCTGATGGCCCAGCGCATCACGATGCTCTACAGGTTTAACTCGCCGGAGTTCTTCGACCGCACGCTGTTCGGGAACTTCATCGATCTCCTGCGCGAGCGCGGTGTCGTCCGCAGCGGTGTGGGAGGTGTGCTCGAGTTCGACGAGGTGCTGCCGCGGGTGGCCGCGGATGCCCAGATGGTGCTCTCCGAGCAGATCCGCCACAGCATTCTGCAAGTCACGCACCTGTAGCACATTGCTGCAGTGCAGCACGGAGCAGGTGCTGCGCCGGTTCAGGTGGCTGATATACTCAACGGAGAAGAAGAGCTGCGAGGCACCTTCCTGCGGGCCTCCAGGCGCTGCGCCTGCGGCCCGCAGGGCATTGACGGCGAGCCTTGCCCATTGATCCGGGGAGCGACATGAAGAAGCCACAACTCCAGAGTCATCGCCTCTCGCTGGCGGCAGCCATGGCCGGGTGCCTCGTCGCGCTGACGCCACCGGCCGCCGGCGCATGGGATTTCCAGAGTGCGTCGGGCCGGCTGACAGGCAGCTGGGATACGACGCTTTCCTACGGCCAGGCGTGGCGCATACAGCGGCGCGACTGCAATCTGATCGCCATCGCCGATGGCGGCTGCGGGCGTTCGCCGAACATCGACGATGGCGACCTCAACTACGGCACGGGTCTCTACAGCACGGCGTTCAAGGCGGTTTCGGAACTGAAGGTCGACTACGGCAACTTCGGCATGTTCGTGCGTGGGTCGGCGCTGCTCGATGACAAGAGCAGGCACACCGAGCGCACGCGGTTGAGTCACGCGGCAGAGGATCTCGTCAGCGAGTATCTGCGTCTGCTCGATGCGTTTGCCTATGCGCGCTTCGATCTCGGCAAGCTGCCTGCGGAGCTGCGCCTCGGTCGCCAGGTCGTCAGCTGGGGTGAGAGCACGTTCATCCAGGGCGGCCTGAACGCCATCAACCACTTCGACGTCGCAGCGCTGCGCGTGCCGGGCTCGGAACTGCGTGAGGCCTTCCTGCCGCAGGAGATGGTGAACTTCTCACTGCAGCTCACCGACAGGTTGAGCGCACAGGCGATCTATCTCCTCGACTGGAACGACACCAAGCCCGAGCCCGTGGGTTCGTACTTCGCGACCAACGACTTCGCCTCCGATGGTGGCACGCGCGTCGTTCTCGGTTTCGGCGCGTTTTCGGATGCCGGCGTGGACTTCCGCCCGCTCGGGGGGCCGCTGATTCCCGACTTCCAGAACGTGAAGCGTCTCCCGACGCGCAAGCCCGAAGACCAGGGCCAGTACGGCCTGAGTTTCCGGTTCTATCTGCCGGACTTCAACAACGGCACGGAAGTCGGTCTGTACTTCCTCAACTATCACAGCCGCCTGCCGCTCATCTCGGGCCGCACCGGGACGCAGGCGGGTGTCGGGAACGCCTTCGGTGCGCTCACGGCTGTGGGTGCCGCGGCCCAGGCGCTTGCTGCCGGTGTGCCGCTCAACCAGGCAATCGCGCTGGCGACGGCGGCCGGGGTGTCCGCGGCGGCCAATCCTGCGGCGGGTGGCAGCCTGAGTCCTGTGCTCGCGCAGCAGTACGCGACCATCGGCGCGAGTACCGCGCTCGCGGGCGGCGACGTCACGCAGCAGGCGACGAACATCGCCACGCACGAGTATGCGAAGACGGCCGGTTACTTCACCGAGTTCCCGGAGGACATCCAGATGCTCGGTGTGTCCTTCAATACACAGCTGCAGAAGACCGGCATTGCGCTGCAGGGCGAGGTCGCCTATCGCAGGGACGTGCCGCTGCAGTATGACGACGTGGAACTGCTGTTCGCGGCACTCACCCCCTTCGAGGCCGGTCTCGCCGCGCTGCGCGGTACGTCGCTGCCGCCGATCTGCCTCCCGGGTGCGGCCTCGACGCTCTCGCGCTGCAATCAGCTCGGTGCTTTCGGGCTGAACCAGGATGTCCGTGGCTGGGGACTGCACGACACGTGGCAGGTACAGGCGACGGCCACGAAGAGCATCGCCAACGTTCTCAGGGCCGCACAGATGGTGGTGGTCCTCGAGGCGGCCGTGTCCTACGTGGAGGGACTGCCGGACAAGCAGAGCGGTGGTCCGAACGGCCGGGGCTTGCGCTACAACGGGCCGGGCACTTCAGTGAGCGGCAACGCCGAGCTCGTCGGGCGACACTGCCCGAGTCTCTCTGCCGCCGCCTGTACGGCGCTCAATCTCATCGAGCCGCAGAACCGCTTTGCGGACTCGACGTCCTGGGGCTATCGCCTCGCCGGCCGCCTCGAGTACCCGAACCTCGTGGGACCCTGGAACATCGTGCCGCGATTCTCCTGGCAGCACGATGTGAGCGGCACGTCTCCGGGACCGGGCGGCAACTTCGTCGAAGGTCGTCATGGGCTGACGCTCGGCGTGGGGGCGAGCCTGCAGGCCACGTGGGAGCTCGACTTCTCGTGGACGAGCTTCGGTGGCGCCGGCCGCTGGAATGACTTGAACGATCGCGACTTCATCGCCGCTGCGGTGCGGTATTCGTTCTGACGCGAGCATTTCGAGGAGCGACGATGACCAGGAAAATCCTTGCATGTGCCGCTGTGTTCGGCCTCGGTGTGGCCCTGCCCCTGTGGGCGGCGATCTCTCCGCAGGAAGCTGCACGACTCCAGGCCGACCTGACGCCGCTCGGCGCGGTGCGCGCCGGGAATGCCGAAGGCACCATTCCGGCCTGGGACGGCGGACTCACCTCGCCAGCGAGGGCGGGCTTTCCGAATTTCCGGCCTGGGCAGCACCATCCGGACCCCTATGCGGCCGACAAGCCGCTGTACACGATCACGCCGGCGAACATGAACCAGCATGCCGCGCGACTCACGGAAGGGCACAAGCGGCTGCTGCAGACCTACAAAGGCAGCTATCGCATGATCGTATATCCGACCCGCCGGAGTGCCGCGGTGCCCGAGCGCATCTACGAGGCGACGCGGCGCATCGCGACGACTGCGCAGCTCGCGCCTGGCGGCAACGGCGTGCGTGGCGCCATCGAGGGCATTCCCTTTCCGGTCCCGAAGGAGGGCGTCGAAGTCTTCTGGAACCACGTGCTGCGCTACCGGGCCGATGCGGCTGCGCGCGTCATCGGCCAGGCGCCGGTGACGGCAGGCGGCAGCTACACCATGGTGAAGTTCAAGGACGAGTTCCTCTTCGCCTACTCGCTGCCCGGCATGACGGAGGCGGCGCTCGACAACATCATCGCCTACTTCATCCAGGAGACCGTCGCTCCGGCGCGGCTCGCGGGCGAGATCCTGCTCGTGCATGAGACGCTCGATCAGTCGGTCGAGAACCGCAAGGCGTGGGTCTACAACCCGGGCCAGCGCCGCGTGCGCCGCGCGCCCAACGTGGCCTTCGACAACCCGGGCACGAATGCCGACAACCTGCGGACTTCCGATCAGTTCGACATGTACAACGGCAGCCCGGAGCGCTACGACTGGAAGCTCCTTGGCCGCAGGGAGATGATCGTCCTGTATAACTCCTACCGGCTGCACAGCAACGCGGTGAAGAACGCCGACATCCTGACGAAAAACCACATCAACCAGGATCTCGCGCGCTACGAGCTGCATCGCGTGTGGGTGGTGGACTCCACGCTCAAGCCCGGCACGAACCACCTGTACGCACGGCGTACTCTCTACGTGGACGAAGACTCATGGCAGATTCTCGCAGTGGACTGCTATGACCGGCGCGGTGAGCTCTATCGCGTGCAGGAAGGCCACGTGATCAACTACTACGACCAGCCGACCCTGTGGACGACGCTCGAGCTCGTGATGGACCTGTCCAACGGGCGCTACCTTGCCCTCGGACTCGACAACGAGGAACCGCGCACCTACGACTTCAGTATCAAGCGCACCGTGGCCGATTACCAGCCGAGCACGCTGGCGCGGCGAGGCATACGCTGAGCCGCTGAAGCGGGGGCCCGGCGGGTATGGGCCGCGCGGGGGAGGACACTTGATGCGCGGGCTGGCCGGTGCGGGCCTCCTGATGGCCGCGATCGCGCTGTCGGCAGGTGCAGGCTCGAGTGCATCAGTCTCTTCCGAAACGAGCGATCCTGCGCCGCTCGCGGTCCGCTCGCTGCTGCTGGGTCTTGTGCGCACCGACGGACGACTCGTCGCGGTCGGCGATCGTGGTCACGTCCTCACGAGCGACGATGATGGCAGGAGCTGGCGGCAGACCGGGGGTGTGCCCACGCGGGCGATGCTCACGGCGGTATGCTTCTCGGGCGCCCGGGGTTATGCGGTCGGGCATGACGAGATCATTCTCCTCTCGCGCGATGCCGGCAGGAGCTGGACGCGCGCACATGATGCGCCCGAGGCCGAGCAGCCCCTGCTCGATGTGTGGTGCGGCGAGGGCGACCGGGGCATCGCGATCGGCGCCTACGGCAGTTTCTTTCTCACGACCGACGGCGGCCGCAGCTGGGTGAGCCAGCACTTCGAGCCGCGGCGCGCGGCAGGCCCGGCGTCCGCCGGTGCGGACGAGAGCCCACCCGACTACCACCTCAACTGCATTGTTGCCGCTGGCGGCGGCCGGCTGTACATCGGTGCCGAGGCAGGACGGCTCTACCGCTCCGACGATGCCGGTGCGACCTGGCGCGAGCTGCCCTCGCCCTACGAGGGCTCGTTCTACGGCCTCCTGCCACTCGGAGACCCGGACCGGCTGCTGGCCTTCGGGCTGCGCGGCCGCCTGTTCCGCACCGATGATGGCGGGCAGCACTGGCAGCGCCTCGACACGGGCACGGTGGCGATGCTGACCGGCGGGACACGGCTCGGCGATGGTCGCATCGCCATCGTCGGGCTCGCGGGAACGGTGCTCCTGAGTGACGACGGATGGCGCTTCCGGCTGCTGCAGCAGCCCGATCGCCTCGGCATGTCCGCAGTGCTCGCCGCAGGTGGAGCCGGGCTCGTGGTCGTCGGCGAGGAGGGAGCCAGACTCGTCTCCCTCGGCGGGCGACCGTGACGGCGGAGGCCTTCATTGCCTGGCTCGAGCGTCTGGTTTTCGGCCATCGCAGGACCATCGTCGCAGCCTTTGCGCTCGTGTCCGCGGCGATGGCGGTGGTTGTCGTGCACGGCCTGCGCATCGATGCGTCCTTCCGCAAGCAGCTGCCGCTGCAGCACGAATACATGCGGACCTATCTCGATCCGCAGGTCGAGGAGTTCCGCGGCGCCAATCGCGTGCTGATCGCCCTCGTCGCCCGCGACGGTGGCATGTTCACGGCGGAGTTCTTCGGGGCGCTCAGGAAGGCGACGGACGAAGTGCTGGTCATGGACGGCATCGACCGCGGGCGCGTGCAGTCACTGTTCACGCCGAACGTTCGCTATCTCGAGGTGGTCGAGGACGGGATCGAGGCCGGGAATGTCATCCCGGCAGAGTTCCGCCCCACTCGCGAGGGTCTTGCAGCCGCGCGCGAGAACATCCTCAAGGCCGGCATCGTCGGGCGACTGGTGGCGAACGATTTCTCGGGCGCGCTGGTGTCCGCGATCGTCCTCGAGCAGGACGCGAACGGCCGGGCCGTCGATCCGATCGCCGTCGCCCGGCAGCTCGAGACCCGCGTACGCCAGCCGATCGAGGCCGCGTATCCCGGCATCGATGTGCACATCATCGGCTTCGCCAGGGTGATGGGCGACATCGCCGATGGCGCGCTGTCGGTGGTGGTCTTCGCAGCTCTCACGCTCGTGCTGACGCTGCTCTCGGTATGGCTCTACTGCCAGTCCTTCCGTGTGGCGCTGGTGCCCGTCGCCTGTTCGCTCGTTGCCGTGCTCTGGCAGCTCGGGACGCTCGTGCTCCTCGGCTATGGAGTCGATCCGCTCGGCATTCTCGTGCCCTTCCTCATCTTCGCGATCGGCGTGAGTCATGGCGTGCAGAAGATCAGCGCCGTCAGCGATGCCGTCTTCGAGGGTCTCTCGGGCACGGAGGCCGCGCGGCGCACCTTCCGGCAGCTGCTGGTGCCGGCGGTGGTGGCCCTGCTGGCCGATCTCGTCGGCTTCGTGACCATCCTGCTGATCCCGGTGCAGGTGATCCGCGAGATGGCGATCACTGCGAGCCTTGGTGTGGCGATCGTGATCCTCACGGATCTGATCCTGCTGCCCGTCCTCGTCTCGTGGGTGAGATTCGATGCCGGCTACCGGGTGCGCATCGAGCAACGCCAGCGGCGGCTCGCGACCCTGTGGCACAGGCTCGCTGCGGTCACCCGGCGCGGACCTGCGACGGCGATCGTGGCGCTGGCCGTGGCACTCGGCGCGTTCGGGTGGTGGAAGGGTCGCGAAACGCCGGTCGGCGACATCCACGCGGGCGTGCCGGAGCTCCGACCCGATTCGCGTTACAACCGTGACAGCGACGTCATTACCACGAAGTTCTCCGTCGGCGTGGATGTCCTCACGGTCATTGCCGGGAACCGTGTGGGTATCTGCACGAGCTACCCGCTGATGAGCGCGATCGACCGCTTTGCATGGCACATGCAGAACGTGCCGGGTGTGCACGAGGTGGTGAGTCTGCCTCTGGTCGCGAGGATCGCAATCGCCGGCTGGAATGAAGGCAGCCTCAAGTGGCGCAGCATTCCCCGCAATCCGGATCAGCTCGCCCAGTCGACGCGCTACATCGAAACGAGCACGGGGTTGCTGAACAGCGACTGCACCCTCGTGCCGGTGTACCTGTTCCTCGATGACCATCGCGCGGGGACCATCGAACGCGCGGTCGCAGAGGTCAAGCGCTGGCGCGCGGCGCATCCGCTGCCTGGCGGGGAGCTGCGGCTTGCGACCGGCAACGTCGGGGTGATGGCCGCGACCAACGAGGAGGTGCGGGCGAAGGAATTCCTGATCCTTGCCGGGGTGTTCGCGGCGGTGAGTCTCATGTGCCTGATCACCTTCCGGTCGTTCCTCGGGACCTTCCTCGTGGTGCTGCCGCTCGCGCTGGTATCGGTGCTGGTCTATGCCGTGATGGCGTTCGTCGGCATCGGACTCAAGGTGTCGACGCTGCCCATGGTGGCTCTCGGCGCCGGCATCGGCGTGGACTACGGCATCTACCTCTTCAGCCGCATGCAGGAATTCCTGCGGCGCGGGGATGGCGTGACTGCCGCCTACGAGAAGACCATGCGCGTGACGGGAGCCAGCGTGATCTTTACCGGCATCACGCTTGCGATCGGCGTGGTCACCTGGGTGTTCTCGCCGCTGCAGTTCCAGGCCGACATCGGCGTGATGCTCACCTTCATGTTCCTCGTGAACATGCTGGGCGCAGTGTTCCTCATGCCGGCGCTCGCCACACTCACCATGGGGGACAGACCGGCGCAGGAGCGCGGGGGTGGAGTGCCATGACCCCAGAGGAATTCCGTCGTCACGGCCACACGCTCATCGACTGGATTGCCGACTACCGCGCCGCGCTCCTGCGCGGGGAGCACCCCGTGCTTGCACCCGTGGTCCCCGGCGAGCTCACGGGGAAGTTGCCGTCGGCTGCGCCCGACCAGGCGGAACCCTTCGAGGCGGTACTGCGGGATCTCGAGCGGCTGATTCTGCCTGCCTGCACGCACACCCAGGATCCGCGCTTTTTTGCGTACTTCCCGGGCAACAGCGCGCTCGCTGCCGTGCTCGGCGATCTCGCGAGCACCGGGCTCGCACAGCTCGGGTTGAACTGGCAGGCGAGTCCCGCGCTCACCGAGCTCGAGAGCGTGACCACCGATTGGCTGCGCCGGATGTCGGGGCTCTCGGACGCCTGGCATGGGGTGATCCAGGACAGCGCTTCGACCGCGACGCTGGTGGCGCTCATCTGTGCGCGCGAGCAGGCGAGCGGTCACTCGGCCGTGCACGCGGGTCTGCAGTCGGCGCGGCAACCGCTGGTGGTATATGCCTCGGAGCAGAGCCACAGCTCCGTCGAGAAGGCGGTGCGGCTGGCCGGCTTGGGCCGCGAGAACCTGCATGCCATCGAGGTGGATGAGGCCTTCGGCATGCGTCCCGAGGCACTCGGGGCGGCGATCGCCGCAGATCGCGCGGCCGGGCGCCGGCCCTGCGCGATCGTTGCGACGACGGGTACGACGGCTACGACGGCCATCGATCCGATCGAGCCTCTCGCACGCATTGCCAGGGCACAGGGGCTCTGGCTGCATGTGGATGCGGCGCTCGCGGGTTCCGCGATGATCCTGCCGGAATGCCGCTGGATGTGGGCGGGCATCGAAGCGGCGGACTCGATCGTGGTGAATCCCCACAAGTGGCTCGGCGCCTCCTTCGACTGTTCGGTCTATTTTGTGCGCGATGTTACGCAGCTCGTGCGTGTGATGTCCTCGAGTGCGAGCTATCTGCAGACCGCAGCCGATGGAGCCGCGCGCAACTACCGCGACTGGGGTATTCCGCTCGGGCGGCGCATGCGCGCACTGAAGCTCTGGTTCCTGATCCGCGAGCAGGGTGTCCAAGGGCTGCAGCGGCGGCTGCGACATGATCTCGCGCTGGCACGCTGGCTTGCTGCCCGCGTCGATGCCACGTCCGACTGGCGCCGTCTTGCGCCGGTGCCGCTGCAGACTGTCTGCGTGCGTCACGAGCCGCCCGCGCTCGCCGGCGAGGCCCTCGATCATCACACGCTTGCCTGGGCGGATCGCCTGAATGCCTCGGGTCGCGCCTTTCTCACGCCGGCCCGGGTGGCGGGGCGCTGGCTGGTGCGCGTCTCGCTGGGCGTCGAGACCACCGGGCGTGAGCACGTCGAGGCGCTGTGGAGAGACATGCAGGCTGCGGCCCGCGCCGCGCTCGCGGAGCGGGTCATGCCGTCGTGACGGTGCACGTCCCCGCCGGAGCGGACTACTCCTCCCATCCCGGCCTGCGGCGCAGCCGCTTGCGCTGCCGTGCGTGCGTCTTGCTGTCCAGCCGCCGCTCCTGCGAGGCCAGCGTCGGGCGCGTGCGCCTGCGCGTCTTCGGTTCTTCGAGTGCGCGCTGCACGAGCTGGGCCAGCCGTGCGAGCGCGTCACGGCGGTTCTGCTCCTGGCTGCGATGACGCCGCGCGAGGATGACGACGGTTCCGTCGCTGGTCAGCCGCTGCCCCGCCAGTGCGCGCAGCCGCGCCTTGACCCCTTCCTCCAGGGCGGTGCTCGCAGCGAGATCGAAACGCAGCTGTACGGCGGAGGCGACCTTGTTGACGTTCTGGCCGCCGGGGCCCGAGGCGCGTACGAAACTGAGTTCGAGCTCGGAGTCGGGAATCCGCACGCGGCCGATCGCGAGGGGCACGGGCGGCGCTCAGCCCCGCGCGCCGGGTGCGGGACTGGGCGGGGCCTGCACGATGCGGATCTCGCGCTGCGCAACGGGGATCTTGATCCCCTGCTGCCGGAAGAGCCGGAAGATCGATCGGTTGACGTCGGAGCGCACGTTGTTCACGCCGTTCATCGGATCGGCAATCCAGAAGCGCACCTCGACCCGCATGCCGAAGTCCTCGAAGGACATGAGCCGCGAGACCGGACCGGGTTCGCGCAGGATTCTCGGGTGGTCGCGTGCCGCCTGCAGGAGCACCTCGAGGGCAAGCTCCGGATCGTCGTCGTAGCTGATCATCACGGGCAGGCGCAGGCGTACGCGCTGATCGGAGTAGCTCCAGTTGATCACCGAGTTCGTGATGAGATTCTGGTTCGGCACGAGTGTCTCGACGCCATCGCGGTCGCGCACCACGACATAGCGGCCGCGCAGCTCCTGCACCCAGCCGAAGTTCTCCGTGCTCGTGCCCGTGTGCTGGGTGAAGCTGATGACATCGCCGGGCTTGATCGACTTGTCCACCAGCAGCACGAAGCCGCTCACGAAGTTGCTGGCGATCGCCTGCAGGCCGAATCCCAGGCCGAGGCCGATGGCACCCGTGAATATCGTGAGCGTGGTGACGTCGACACCCGCGGCGTTGATGCCGAGGAGGATGCCGATGCTCACCAGCGAGAAGTAGGCGAACTTGGAGATGCCGATGCGCGTCGAGACCGCCACGGCATCGATCTTCATGATGCGGCGCTCGATGGCGCGCGCCACCAGGCTCGTGATGACCGCGAAGACCGTGACCACGACCACGCCCTTGATCAGGTCCCACAGGCTGAAGGACGCCTTGCCCGGCAGCAGATCGATCGAGTCGAGGGCGCCTTCCGCCGCGTCGAACCAGCCCATCAGTCTGAACCCGAAGATGAGCCACAGGCCGATGGTCAGGCGCGTTTCCCACTCTCTGATCCAGGACTCCGGGCCGAGCAGGAGCCTGAGCACGTATACCGCGAGGCGCACGAGCACGAGCACGGCGGTCAGGTGCAGTGCGACGTCGATCACCGCGCGGTGCATCCCGAGGAGGCCCAGCGCCGCACGGGTGAGCAGCAGCAGCAGGATCGCGACGAGGAAGGGCGCGAGCAGCATGGCGCCCTCGATCAGTCGCGCCGGCACGCCGCGATGCCCGACGAGCGAGGCGTGCCGCCGGACCCAGGTGCGGCCGAGCTGCGCGGCGGCCAGGCCGATCAGCCCGACGATCGCGATCGCCACGACCTCGGCGATGATCTCGGGAGAGGCGAGGGCCGCGAGGAAGGGTTCGAAGACGCCCCGTCCGCCCCCGCTGAGAGGAACGGCATGCTCAGGCATTGAGGTCGGGAATGAGCTCGCTCTCGAGCCGCGTGATCTGGTCCTTGAGCATGAGCTTGCGCTTCTTGAGACGCTTCATCTGCAGCTCGTCAGTATGGATGTCCAGCGTCAGGCGCGCGATGATCTCGTCGAGGTCGCGGTGCTCGATCCGCAGCTCACGCAGCTTTTCGACGCCCCGAAAGAGCTCCCGATCGACGTTGTCCTGCGTTTCCGTCATGTCAGGCAGCGAGCCTGCGAGACTGGCGCAGGCTCGCGAGTAGCTTAGCCGAGCGCCCGGCCCCTTCCAACCTCTATCATACCCGCATGACCGGTCCGGAGAGCGCGCCGCCACCTGACTGGCGGCACATCGACACTGTGCTGCTGGATCTGGACGGCACGCTGCTCGATCTGGCCTTCGACAACCATTTCTGGCTGCAATGCCTGCCTGCCGAACTCGCTGCGGTGCGCGGATGGACGCACGAGGCGGCGCTCGGCGAGCTCATGCAGCGATTCCAGGCCGTGCATGGCACGCTCGAGTGGTATTGCATCGACTACTGGAACCGCACGCTCGGGCTCGACGTCGGGGCCCTGCATCGCCGGGAAGCCGCCCGGGTCAGCTGGCTTCCGGGGGCGCAGGAGTTCCTTGCGCAGGTGCGGGCACGCGGCAAGCGCCTGGTGCTCGTGACGAATGCGCACCCCGCGGCGCTGCAGGTCAAGGAGGAGCGCGCCGGCATTGCACGGCGCTTCGATGCGGTCTACAGCTCGCACCAGTTCAATGCTCCGAAGGAAGATCCCGCATTCTGGGCGGGACTTCGTGCGGTGGAGCCCTTCGATCCGCGCCGCGCGCTCTTCGTCGACGACACGCCCGCCGTGCTGCGGGCGGCGCACGAGGCCGGCATCCACTGGATCTACGGCGTCCGCCACCCCGACCGTTCCGCAGCCCCGCGCGACACGTGCGGACTCTTTACCGTCATCGACGGGGTGATCGATCTCGCCTGAGGCGTCGCCGTTCAGCTCCCCCGCAGGCCTCCGCCTCGGGGTCGATCCCCGTGGCGACCGCGGCGCTGCCTGCCAGGGTCCCCCGCGCCGCCACTGCGGTTTCCGCCGGGTCGCCCGCGCGGACGGCCGGGTCCGTGGCTGTATCGCGGCGCGTGCGCGGCGGCCGTGACCTCGGCCAGTTCTTCCGGCACGATGGTCTGCACGGGAATCTTGTGGCCAATGTATTCCTCGATTTCCGGCAGCGACATGGCGTATTCCTCGCAGCCGAAGCTGATGGCGTCGCCCTCGGCGCCGGCCCGCGCGGTGCGCCCGATGCGGTGCACGTAGTCGGCGGCATCCTGCGGCAGGTCGAAGTTGAACACATGGCTGACGTCCGGGATGTGCAGGCCGCGTGAGGCGACATCGGTGGCAATGAGCACGGCAAGGTCGCCTTCGTGGAAATCGCGCAGGAACTTCAGGCGCTTGTTCTGGGGTACGTCGCCCGAGAGCGCCTGGGCCCGGAAGCCATTGGCCTGCAGGGTGGCCTCAAGCCGCTCGGCCATGCGCCGCGTGTTGACGAAGACCAGTGTGCGACGAGGGTCATGCCGGCGCAGCAGCGTGACCAGCAGCGGGATCTTCTCTTCCATCGCGGGGAAGTAGATGGCCTGGCGCACGCGATCGGCGGTGACCTTGTCGGGCTCGATGCGCACGAGCTCCGGGTTGTTCATGTGTTCGTAGGCGAGTTCGAGCACACGATGCGAGAGCGTGGCCGAAAAGAGCATCGACTGGCGCGCCTCGGGGCGCGGCAGGCGGCGCAGGATATAGCGGATATCGGCGATGAAGCCGAGATCGAACATGCGGTCTGCCTCATCGAGCACGACGGCCTGGGCGTGACGCATGTCGAAGACGTGCTGCTTGAAGTAGTCGATGATCCGCCCGGGTGTCCCGATCAGGACGTCGGCTCCCTCGCCGAGCTCACGGCGCTGCTTCTCGTAGTCGGTGCCGCCGAAGACGACCACGTGCCTGAGGCCCGTGTGCCGCCCGAGCACTTCTGCGTCCCGGTGGATCTGTACCGCCAGTTCGCGGGTCGGAGCCACGATGAGGGCGCGGATTCCCGTGGAACTGCGGCCGGGGGGCGAGGGCTGCGTGAGCAGCGACTGGTAGAGCGCGACGAGGAAGGCCGCCGTCTTGCCCGTACCGGTCTGTGCCTGGCCCGCGACATCCTTGCCCGCGAGTGCAATCGGCAGGGTCCGGGCCTGGATCGGGGTGCAGCGTGTGAACCCGGCATCCTCGATGCCCTGCATGATGGGAGGGGCCAGCCCGAGGGCCGAGAAGGTAAGGTCGGACAGGTGTGTATCGGTCATGTCACCCGCTTGCAAACGACGGCCGGAAGCGTTAAAAAGACACAAAGACAGCAGGCCTTTCCGGCCTGTGTGGACCCAGCAAGTTCCGGGTTCCCGAGAGTTAGTTTAACCGTTTGATGGCAGTCCTGGCGCGGCCTTTCCGCCGTGCCAGCCAACCCGAAGCCGCTCCGATCGAATCCCCACTCCCATGGAGGCCCTACCGCGTGAGTAGCCAGCACATCGTGCACACCACGGACGCCACCTTTTCCCAGGACGTCCTCCAGTCCGACCGGCCCGTGCTGCTCGATTTCTGGGCCGAATGGTGCGGCCCCTGCAAGATGATCGCCCCCATCCTCGACGAGATCGCGGTCGAGTACCAGGACAGGCTCCGGGTCGCCAAGCTCAATATCGACGAGAACCCGCAGACACCACACCGCTATGGAATCCGCGGTATTCCTACGCTCATTCTTTTCAAGAACGGCACCGTGGGTGCCCAGAAGGTCGGCGTGATGCCCAAATCGAAGCTCATCGAGTTCCTGGACGGCAACCTGTGAGAGGCTACCTCGGCAACCAGGGCCGCAACCGGCCCGGCAAGGGCCAGCGCCACGGCCGTGACCGCGACGGCAACCGCGACGGCAACCGAATCAACGGGCGCCACGACGAGGCGGTCGTCGACATGGAGCCGTTCGACGGCGATACGGAGATCATCAGCCCGGAAGAGCTGACCCAGTCGCGCGCCTCGATGAGCCTCACCGAGCTCAAGGCGAAGCCGATCCACGAGCTCGTGAAGGTGGCCGAGGCGGTGGGCCTCGAGAGCCTCGCCCGCTCGCGCAAGCAGGACATCATCTTCTCGATCCTGAAGGCGCACGCGCGCCAGGGGGAGAACATCTACGGCGATGGCGTCCTCGAGATCCTGCAGGACGGCTTCGGTTTCCTGCGCTCGGCCGACGGTTCCTATCTCGCCGGACCCGATGACATCTACGTCAGTCCCTCGCAGATCCGTCGCTTCAATCTCCGCACCGGAGACACGGTCTCCGGACTCATCCGTCCGCCAAAGGACGGCGAACGCTACTTCGCGCTGCTGAAGGTCGGCGAGATCAACTTCGACTCACCGGACAGCTCGCGCAACAAGGTCCTCTTCGAGAACCTCACGCCCTTGCATCCGACCAAGCGGCTGAAGCTCGAGCGCGGCAACGGCTCGACCGAGGACCTCACGGCGCGCGTGATCGACCTCGTCGCGCCGATCGGCAAGGGCCAGCGCGGGCTCATCGTCTCGCCGCCGAAGGCCGGCAAGACGATGCTGCTGCAGAACATCGCGACCTCGATCACGGCGAACCACCCCGAGGTGTACCTGATCGTGCTGCTCATCGACGAGCGGCCGGAAGGAAGTCACCGAGATGCAGCGGACGGTGAAGGGCGAGGTCGTTTCGTCGACTTTCGACGAGCCGGCCGCAAGGCACGTGCAGGTCGCCGAGATGGTGATCGAGAAGGCCAAGCGCCTGGTCGAGCACAAAAAGGACGTGGTGATCCTGCTCGACTCCATCACCCGGCTCGCGCGGGCCTACAACACCGTGGTGCCCTCCTCCGGCAAGGTGCTCACGGGCGGTGTGGATGCCAATGCGCTGCAGCGCCCGAAGCGCTTCTTCGGTGCCGCGCGCAACATCGAGGAGGGCGGCTCCCTCACCATTCTCGCCACGGCGCTCATCGACACCGGCTCCAAGATGGACGACGTCATCTACGAGGAGTTCAAGGGGACGGGCAACTCGGAGATCCACCTCGACCGGCGCATCGCCGAGAAGCGCGTGTTCCCGGCAATCAACATCAACCGCTCGGGCACCCGCAAGGAAGAGCTCATCACCGACCCGAACGAACTCGCCAAGATGTGGATCCTGCGCAAGCTGCTGCATCCCATGGACGAGCTCGCATCGATTGAATTCCTGCTCGACAAGATGAAGGACACCAAGTCGAACAGCGAGTTCTTCGAGGCGATGAAAAGATAGCCGACCGGGCGACCGTGGGGTTCCGTATGCGAGGGTCAGCGCTGATCGTGGCCATCCTGTTCGCGACCGGCGGCCTGCCGTCCGCCATGGCGCAGGCCCAGGGCCCCGGACGCCCGATCGCCAGCCCGGTCACCGATCGCTTTGCGCTGCGCGCCAGCTACTTCCCGGGTGCCGCGGATACGAACGGCCGTCTCGACGACGCCCGCGCGGGCACGCCCGGCACGCCGTTCAGTGCGGAGGACGATCTCGGCCTCGACGACCGGGTGGATCTCGCGCGTATCGAGCTGATGTTCCGCCTGCGCGAGCGCCACCGCGTCCGGGTCGACTACTTCAGGATGGACCGCTCTGCCCGCCACGTCCTCGCACGGCCGCTGAGCTTCGGCCGGGAACGCTTCGCTGCAGGTGAGTCGGTCGTCTCCAGCCTCGACTGGCACATGCTCGCCTTTACCTACTATGGCTCGGTGCTGCGGCGTGAGCGTTACGAGCTCGGAGTGGGACTCGGCGTGCATCTGATCGAGGCGCAGGCGGAAGGCGAGGTGCCCGCACGCTTCGCGCGCGAGGAGGCCTCGGGCGTCGCGCCCTTTCCGACCCTTGCGCTCGACGGCACCTGGCGCATCTCGCGGCGTTTCGCTCTCTCTGGACGGGCACAGTATCTGCGTGCGGCGGTCGACCGTTTCGACGGTTCGCTGGGCGACTATCACCTGGATGTGCAGTACCGCTGGCGCCGTAATGTCGCAGTGGGGCTCGGCTACAGCAGCCTTCGTGCGCGATTCGATGTCCAGGACCGGGAATTTCCGGGTCGGCTCGACCTCGACGTACACGGGCCGGAGCTGTTCTTCCGCGCGAGCTTCTGAGCGTTCCGGTCAGCCGCTGCGCTCGCGGGCGATGGCCCGGTGGCCGATGTCGCGCCGGCAATGTGCGCCGCGCCAGTGGATCGCATCGACCAGCGCATAGGCCCGGTGCTGCGCTTCCGTGACCGTGCCTCCCAGCCCGACCGCGCACAGCACGCGCCCGCCGCTGGTCACGACCCGATCGCCATCCAGGCGCGTGCCGGCATGAAAGACTTTGCCAGGCAGGCGCGCGGCGGCGTCCAGCCCCGAGATCGGGTCACCCTGGCGCACTGCCTCGGGATAGCCGTCGGCCGCCATCACGACTCCGAGCGAGGCACGTTCATCCCACTCGGCCTCGACCGTGTCGAGGCGGCCATCGAGCGCAGCGTCACACAGCGTCACGAGATCGGAACGCAGGCGCATGAGGATGGGCTGCGTTTCCGGGTCACCAAAGCGGCAGTTGAACTCCAGCACGTTCGGTGTGCCGTCAGGCGCGATCATGAGCCCCGCGTAGAGGAACCCGACGTAGGGCATGCCCTCGGCTGCGAGACCGTGGATCGTGGGTTCGATGACCTCGCGCATGATGCGCGCGTGCAGCTCCGGGCTCACGACCGGGGCCGGTGAATAGGCGCCCATTCCTCCGGTGTTCGGTCCGCGGTCGGCATCGTCACGGCGCTTGTGGTCCTGGGAGGTCGCGAGCGGCAGGGCATGACGCCCGTCGGCCAGCACGATGAAGCTTGCCTCCTCGCCGGCAAGAAACTCCTCGACCACGACTTCGCGGCCGGCCGCACCGAACTGCCCGGCGAACATCGCCTCGGCGGTGGCGATGGCTTCCGCTGCACTCGCTGCGATCACGACACCCTTGCCGGCCGCGAGTCCGCTGGCCTTCACCACGATCGGCATACGCTGCCGCCGGAGGTAATCGGGGTCGAAGCTCTCGCGCGTGAAAGTGGCGTAGCCTGCTGTCGGGATGCCGTGCCGGCGCAGGAATTCCTTGCAGAAGGTCTTGGAGCCCTCGAGCCGTGCGGGAGCGCGGCGCGGGCCGAGGCAGCGCAGGCCACGCGCGCTGAATTCATCGACGATGCCGGCGACCAGCGGTCCCTCGGGGCCGACGATGGTGAGTGCCACCTGCTCGCTCTCCGCGAATCGCACGAGGCCGCCGACGTCCTCTGCGGCGATCGCGACGTTGCGCACGCGCGCCTCTGTCGCGGTGCCCGCGTTGCCGGGGGCGACCAGGACCTCGCGCACGCGCGGGGAGGCGGCGCACTTCCAGGCGAGGGCATGCTCGCGCCCACCGGCGCCCACGATGAGGACTTTCATCCCGTCACCCGGGGATTCAATGACGGAAGTGGCGCACGCCGGTGAAGACCATGGCCATGTTGTGCGCGTCGGCGGCGGCGATGACTTCTTCATCGCGTTTCGAGCCGCCCGGCTGGATGACGGCGCGAATGCCGTATTCCGCTGCCACGTCGATGCCGTCACGGAAGGGAAAGAAGGCGTCCGATGCCATCACTGCGCCCTGGACGATGAGCTTCTCGTCCGCGGCCTTCATGGCGGCAACGCGGCTGGAGTAGACGCGGCTCATCTGGCCTGCTCCCACGCCGATCGTGGCGCGCTCGCGCGCGTAGACGATGGCGTTCGACTTTACGAACTTGCAGACGCGCCACGCGAACAGAAGATCTTCGAGCTCCGCCTCCGAGGGTCTGCGTCGTGTCACGGGGCGCAGGGTTGCACCTGTGATCTCGTCCTGGTCCGGGGTCTGCACCAGCAGACCGCCCGTCACCGACCGCAGCTCGAGCTCACCCGACGGCCGGCGTCCGAGATCGCCCGTCTCGAGCACGCGCACGCTCGCTTTCGCCGCGAGGGCGCTGCGCGCTTCATCCGGCACCGCGGGCGCTGCGATCACTTCGACGAACTGGCGCTCGACGATCGCGCGGGCCGTGCGCGCGTCGAGCGGCCGGTTGCAGGCAATGATGCCGCCGAAGGCGGAGGTCGGGTCCGTGCGCCACGCGCGTTCGTAGGCTTCGAGGAGATCCACCCCGAGCGCGACTCCGCAGGGATTGGCGTGCTTGACGATCACGCACGCGGGCACGTCGAACTGACGCACGCACTCGATGGCCGTGTCGGCATCGACGATGTTGTTGAACGAGAGTTCCTTGCCCTGCAGGATGCGTGCGGCGGTCACGCCGGCACCCCTGAATGTCGGGTCACGATAGAAGGCCGCGTGCTGGTGCGGATTCTCGCCGTAGCGCAGATCCTGCACTTTCTCGAAGGCGAGCGGCAGCGTGGCCGGAAAACGCTCCCCCGCCTCGCGACCCCGGGCCGTGAGATAGCCCGCCACCATCGCATCGTAGCGGGCGGTATGCGCAAAGACCTTGGCCGCGAAGCGTGCGCGCGTGGCGAGCGAGGTTGCTCCGCCGCTCGCCTGCAGTTCCTCGAGCAGCGGTGTGTAGTCGGCCGGGTCGACGACCGCCGCGACCGACTCGTGATTCTTGGCGGCGGCACGCAGCATCGCCGGACCCCCGATGTCGATGTTCTCGACGGCCTCC
Source organism: Gammaproteobacteria bacterium (assembly GCA_016707425.1). GTDB lineage: Bacteria > Pseudomonadota > Gammaproteobacteria > Steroidobacterales > Steroidobacteraceae > JADJHU01. Next base: position 23,941 of record JADJHU010000011.1, on the reverse strand, counting down.
GCGTAGCTGCACTCGGGACGCGCCACGGTCTGTGCGAAGGGATAGAGATTCACGACCAGAAGATCGATGGACGGGATGTCGTGCAGGCGCATGACGCTGTCATCCACGCCGCGCCGGCCGAGCAGCCCACCGTGGATCCTCGGATGCAGGGTCTTGACCCGCCCATCCATGATCTCGGGGAACCCCGTGTAGTCGGCGACCTCGCACACGGGCACGCCATTTTCGGTGAGCAGTCGCGCCGTACCGCCCGTCGAGAGGATCTCCACGTCCGCGGCCGCGAGCGCGCGGGCGAGCGCGAGCACGCCCGTCTTGTCCGAGACCGACAGCAGGGCGCGGCGAACGGGCAGCAGCATGACCGGAAGTCTACAGCCGGCAGCCGGGTTCAGCCCGAAGACAGGCCGAGCTCCCGGAGCTTCTTGCGCAGCGTGCCGCGGTTGATGCCGAGGATCACTGCCGCACGGCTCTGGTTGCCTTCGGCATAGTCGAGCACCGTCCGGAAGAGCGGTTCCTCGACTTCACGCATCACGAGGTCGTAGAGACGGGCCGGGTGGTGGCCATTGAGGCTTGCGAAGTAATCGTTCAGCGCACGCTCGGCATGGCTGCGGAGCGGAAGGTCATGGGCGCCGATGGTCATCGAGACCCTGCGCATGCTGGTCTGATTTTTCGCCGGCATCGCTCCACCCTGATCGTCGTGTTCTGATGTTGTGGCTCAGGCCGCAGCGGCAGCAGGATTCCCCTCGCACCAGCGCTCGAGCCGCCGTGCTGCGAGCTGGAACTGCGTGGCCGTGCTGTCTGCTGCCATCAGGAGCCGCCTGTCGAGATCCAGATCGGGAAGTTGATCGCAATACCAGCCGAGGTGCTTGCGTGCTACCCGAACTCCGCGGTGCTCTCCATAGAACGCGTACAGGGACTCGAGATGCGAAAGAATGATAGCACTCCTCGACCGTGGTGCGAGAGGCGGCGGCAGGGAGCCGGTTGCGAGAAAAAAGTTGACATCACGAAAGATCCACGGGGCGCCGTGTGCGGCGCGGCCGATCATCACGCCCGTGGCCCCGGTGTGTGCGAGGACGGCATGCGCCTTTTGCGCCGAGTCGATGTCGCCATTGGCGAAGACCGGGATGTCCACCGCCTCGCGGACCTCCCGGATCGTCTCGTACTCGGCCTGGCCGTTGTAGAAATCCTCGCGAGTACGTCCATGCACCGCGAGAGCACGTACGCCGCAGGCTTCGGCGATGCGGGCGATGCGGACACCGTTGCGATGTGCACGGCTCCAGCCCGTGCGCAGCTTGAGCGTCACCGGGACGGACACTGCACTCACGACCGCCTCGAGGATTCGCGCCACGAGTGATTCGTCGCGCAGCAGTGCCGAGCCGCACGCCCGATTGCAGACCTTCTTTGCCGGGCAACCCATGTTGAGATCGATGAGCTGCGCGCCCAGGTCCACGTTCATGCGCGCTGCCTCCGCGAGCGTCACAGCGTCGGCGCCGACCAGCTGGACGATGCGCGGCTCGGGCTCACCGGCGTGGTCCCGGCGCAAGCGCGATCTGGACGTAGTCCAGAGTTGCGGGTCGGCCGAGATCATTTCGGAGGTGGCGAGCGCGGCACCCAGCGAGCGGCACAGCACACGAAATGGCCGGTCCGTGACGCCGGCCATGGGGGCAAGCACGGCAGTCGGTGTCCGGAGCCCGTGCGGGCCGATGCGCAGAGCCCCCGCCATCATGGCGACGCAGGCTGATCCGTGGCGCAGCGCACCCCTCGGGGTGCCGGCAGACAGGCATCGATCTCGAAGCCGACCGCCTCGTTGCCCGGATCGACGAGGACGATATTCGCGTCGACGCGCTGTCCGGCTCCGAGGAGACGCCCGGAGCCGGCGGAACTTCCGAGATAGTCGTGCGGGGAGAGGTCACGGCCGGCGAGCAGCGCGCCGTAGCGGTCGCGCAGCGTCAGCCGCAGGAGAGGCATGGGCTGCGGTCGTCGCGCCGCATTGCGCACGCTGGCGCGCACGAGCAGGCTCCCCGGAACACCAGGGGCTTCAGCTGCCCCGAGCTGGCGCACGTCGTAGGCGTGCAGGTCCCAGTTCGGTGTCAGGGGTACACCGAGCGCGCCGTAGAGAGTGGCGAGCGGTGCACGCAGGGCAGGCTGCAACGCAAGGTCGTTGCGCGAGTGATGCAGCCACTGCAGGAGGAGAACGAGCCCGAGCGCGACGATGCCGGTGATCAGAGGCCACCGCCGCCGGCGCTCAGGGAAAAGCGCCTCCGGCAGGGCCGGCGCAGGGGAGACGGTCGCCGCCGGAGCAGCCACGATCTCGGGGGCAGTCGTCTCGCCGGGGACATCGAGGGGTGCATCGATATCGCTGCCATCTGCCGTGGGCGGCGCCCCGTCCTCCGGCGCCGGCTGCTCCTCGTCCGGACGATCCGGACTCTCCAGGATGATCTGTTCGAAGGTGCCGGTGCCTACTTCCGGATCGTCGGGCTCTGCCTGGACGAAGATCCGGCTGACTTCGGTCGAGCCGAGCGTGAACTCGAGCGAGTCCTCGGGCAAGGCTTCGGGATCCCAGGTCTGCTCGGGATCGGATGCTGGTGCAGGAGGCGACGTCGCCTGCGCCTCGGGACTCGTCTCGTCGGAGAGCGCGACCAGTGCGTTGAATACACTCGCGCAGCGCCCGCAGCGTACATAGCCCTGGCCGATCCGCAGATCGCCCGCCGTGACGGCGAGCGTCAGTGCGCACTTGGGACAGATGGTGAACACGGGGACACTTCCAGGCGCACGCCGGAGAGAGCGCTCCAGCCCTCGCTCGAGTCAGTACAGCGAACATCAAACCATGGAGCGTAAGCGCGTGTCACCTCCTCGCGCTGCGCGTCCAGCAGCCCGGCGAGCAGGATGCCGCCACCGGTGCGCACGAGCGCGGCAAAGCGGATCGCCAGCCCGCAGAGCGGTGCGGCGAGGATGTTGGCCAGCAGCAGATCCGCACGCTCCGGCAGCTGCGTGTCCGAATCGCGGACGATGATGCGCTCGCTGAGCGCATTGGCCGCCGCATTCCCGGCTGTGGCGATGAGTGCCTGCGGGTCGATGTCGAAGCAGTCGACGCGGCGCGCCCCGAGCCGCGCAGCTGCGAGCGCCAGAATGCCCGAGCCGCAGCCGTAGTCGATGACGCGCAGTCCGGCGGGTGGGTGCGCGTCGAGCCAGCGCAGGCAGAGCGCCGTGCTCGGGTGCGTGCCCGTTCCGAAGGCGAGCCCGGGATCGAGGCGTACGACGATCGCACCCGGATCGTCGACGGTCGCATGGTGCGGAGCGACCCACAGCCGCGCGCCGAAGCGCAGCGGCACGAAGTCCTTCAGCCACTCGCGCTCCCAGTGGCGGTCGGCGATCGCCGTGACGCGGAGCTCGCTGAGGCTCACGCCGGCGATGGCCGCAATCCGCATGAGGAGCTCCGGAGAGCCGGCCTCTGCCTGGAACAGCCCTGTCACGCACGTCGCCGGCCAGAGGCGCACTTCGCCGGGCGCCGGTTCCAGGACGGGATCATCGCGCGAGTCGGTCAGCGTGACGCTGATCGCGCCATCCGCGAGGAGCGCCTCTTCCACGGCATCGGGATCGAGCCTCGCGTCCAGAGGAAAGGAGATGCTGAGGTGGGGCATGGCGGCGGCCACCCGCGAGCCTATTTCAATCCGAGGCGTCGCTCGAGGTAGTGGATGTCCAGACCGCCGTTGCGGAAGGCGGCGTGGTTGAAGATCTCCTGGTGCAGGGCCGCGTTGGTGCGGATGCCCTCGATCACCATCTCGGCCAGCGCGTTCTTCATGCGGGCGATCGCCGCCTCGCGCGTGTCGCCATGGGCGATGATCTTCGCGATCAGCGAATCGTAGTACGGCGGCACGTTGTAGCCCGAGTACACGTGGCTGTCGACGCGGATGCCAGGCCCGCCCGGTGCGTGCCAGAGCTTCACCGGGCCGGGCGACGGCATGAAGGTCCTCGCGTCCTCGGCGTTGATGCGGCACTCGATGGCGTGCCCGCGGATCTGTACGTCACGCTGCGAGTAGGCGAGCCTCTCCCCCGAGGCGATCAGCAGCTGTGCCTTCACCAGATCGATCCCGGTGATGAGCTCCGTCACCGGATGCTCGACCTGGATGCGCGTGTTCATTTCGATGAAGTAGAACTCGCCATCCTGGTAGAGGAACTCGAGGGTGCCGGCGCTGCGGTAGCCCACCGCCCGGCAGGCGGCGACGCAGCGCTCGCCCATCTGCTGGCGCTGGCGCAGGGTAATTCCGGGAGCCGGCGCTTCCTCGATGACCTTCTGGTGGCGGCGCTGCATGGAGCAGTCGCGCTCGCCGAGGTGAATCACATTGCCATGGTTGTCGGCGAGCACCTGGAACTCGATGTGCCGCGGCCGCTCGAGGAACTTCTCCATGTAGACCTGGCCGTTGCCGAAGGCGGCGAGTGCCTCGCCCTGGGTCACGTTGATGGCGTTCAGGAGCGCCGCGTCGCTGTGCACCACGCGCATGCCGCGGCCGCCGCCTCCGCCGGAGGCCTTGATGATCACCGGGTAACCGATCTCGCGGGCGATGCGGAAGTTCTCATCGGGCTCCGGGCCGAGCGGTCCGTCGGAACCGGGAACGCAGGGGACGTCGTGCTGCTTCATCACCCGGATTGCCGAGACCTTGTCGCCCATGGTGCGAATGGTCTCGGCCCTCGGGCCGATGAAGACGAAGCCGCTGCGTTCGACGCGCTCGGCGAAGTCCGCGTTCTCGGAGAGGAAGCCGTAGCCCGGGTGGATGGCGACCGAATCGGTCACCTCTGCCGCGCTGATGATGGCCGGCATGTTGAGATAGCTCTGGGCCGACTGCGGCGGGCCGATGCATACCGACTCGTCCGCCAGCAGCACGTGCTTGAGGCTGTAGTCCGCCGTCGAGTGCACGGCCACCGTCTTGATGCCCAGCTCGCGGCAGGCCCGCAGGATGCGCAGCGCGATCTCGCCCCGGTTGGCGATGATGACTTTTTCGAGCATCGGGGGCAGTTATTCGATCACGAACAGCGGCTGACCGAACTCGACCGGCTCGCCGTTCCCGGCCATCACCGAGGTGACTCGCCCGGCGCGATCGGATTCGATCTGGTTCATCATCTTCATCGCTTCGATGATGCAGAGGACCTGGCCCACCTTCACCTCATCGCCGATCTCGACGAAGGGCTTTGCACCGGGTGAAGCCGCGGCATAGAAGGTGCCGACCATGGGCGCGGTGACGACGTGCTCCGATTCCCTGGATTTCGCGGGGGGCGTTTCCACCGGAGCGGTGTGCGCTGACGAGGCCGGCGCCGCAAGCCCGACCGGCATGCCCGGTGGCATGACCGGGGGATGCGCAGCGAAACTCCCGACAGGCATGCGACTGATGCGCACAGCCTCTTCGCCTTCCTTGATCTCGATCTCGGCGATGCCGGATTCCTCCAGCAGCTCGATCAGTTTCTTGACTTTTCTGATGTCCATCTGCGTGGTCCCTTCGGATTCAGTGGTCCGCGGCGAGCCGATGCGCGGCCGCCTGTACGGCGAGCTCGTATCCGAGGCTGCCGAGACCGAGGATGCAGCCGACGGCGATGTCCGAGAAATAGGATCGATGCCGGAAGTCCTCTCGTGCGGCGATGTTCGACAGATGCACCTCGATGAACGGCAGACCGACGCCGAGGAGCGCATCGCGGAGTGCAATGCTGGTATGAGTGAACGCGCCCGGGTTGAAGACGAGGAAGGCGACACCTTCCCCACGTGCCTCGTGGATCCGCCCGATGAGTTCGTGCTCGGCATTGCTCTGGAAGGTGAGCAGTTCGTGGCCGTGGGCCTGCGCCGCTGTCACGGCGCGCCGCTCGATGGCGGCCAGCGTCTCGGCGCCATAGACCCCGGGCTCCCGCGTGCCGAGGAGGTTGAGATTCGGTCCGTTCAGCAGCAGAAGGCGGGCCATGGGTGGCTCGGGCGCTTCGCGGATTACCAGAGGGGCGGAGAATTTACCCTAATTGTTGCGTCTGAGGCTACTTCTGGGTGCGATTTGCCGCGATCTCGGCCTCATGCTGGCGCGGACCCACGGCCCGGGACCGCCGGCGGGCTCGTTCGGTCGCGAGCTCCGGCAGGCGCGCAGCAATGCGCGCGCGCGCACCCTCGAGCGTGAGCCGGCCGGCGTCGACGTCCTGCATCCGGTCGAGTACGAAATCGGCCTCGTCGCGGTGCAGCTCGCCGATCTTCAGCGCGACGATGCGGTGCTGGCGGTCCGCAAAGACCGTGAACGGAAAGACCGTCTCCATCCCGAAGGCTTCGATCGCTGCAAGCCCGTCGGCCTCACCGATCAGGAGAGGATAATCGAGACCGATGCGGTCGGCATATTCGAGGACTGCCGGACGGGAGTCCACGGCGATGCCGATGACTTCGAGGCGCTCGGCCTGACGCTCCTGGCGCAGGGCAGTGAGCAGCGGGATTTCACGCCGGCAGGGTGCGCACCAGGTGGCCCAGAAGTTCACGATCAGTGGCTGGCCCCTCCAGTCTGCGAGGCGTCGGGGCCGCTCACCCCGATCGGAGAGCGCAAAGTCGGGCAGGATCGTCGGGATCGACGCGGGCCGCGGCTCGAGCATCTCCGGACGGGAGGTCGTGGTGGCAAACGGCGCGATGACGGGCGGTGAGCTGGCGCCGCCCGCACCCCATCCAGGGCCTCCAGTCCGGAAAGCCCAGAAACCCGCAGAGACCGCACCGAGGGCTACGGCCAGGACGAGCAGGGCGCGCCCCGTCATCTAGCGTGCCGCCAGCGCGTCGCGCGACAGCATGGCGAATTCCGCGGCCTTCATGTATCCGACGACCCGGTAATCCACCCGCTCCTGGCCATCGGGGCCGTAGAAGGCGATGGTGGGCGGGCCGAAGATCCCGAAGTGTCGCAGGAGCGCCTGGTCGTTCGCGTCGTTCTTCGTGACGTCGGCGCGCAGCAGGACCGCCTGCTTCAATGCGGCCTGCACGTCGCGATGGCTGAAGGTGTACTTCTCCATTTCCTTGCACGAGACGCACCAGTCGGCATAGAAATCGAGCATCACGGGCCGGGACTGTGCCACGGCTGCCGAGACTTCGCGCTCCAGGTCGTCCAGCGATCCGACCGCGTGGAAAGACAGCGCCGGATGCGTTCCGGCCTGGCGCGGGAGTGGCGCGAGCGGATCCGTGCGACCGAGGACTGCACCCGCGATCAGTGCGACGGCGTAGACGGCGGCCGCGGCGCCGATGCTCCTCAGCACCAGCGCCGCCGCCCTGCTGTGCCGGACGGCTGACCACGACAGCCATGCCGCCGTCAGCACCGGCACGGCCCACAGCAACATCATCAGGCGCGCCGGCACGAGGCGCGCCAGCATCCACGCGGCCATGGCGAGCATCAGGACGCCGAAGAGCCGTTTCACCGTGACCATCCAGGGGCCGGCCTTCGGCAGGAGGCGGCCCGCCGAGGCGCCAACCAGGAGCAGCGGAGCGCCCATGCCGAGGCTCATCGAGAAGAGCGCCGCGCTGCCGCGCACGACATTCCCGCTCTGCGCAATGACCATCAGTGCGGCAACCAGGGGCGGGGCCACGCAGCTCGTCACGATGAGCGCGGAGAGCGCACCCATCGCCGCGACGCTGCCGAAGCGGCCGGCCCGCCGGCGGCTGCTGAGACTCGCGAGGGCGGTCTGCACGGCCGACGGCATCTGCAGCTCGAAGACGCCGAGCATCGAGAGTGCGAGCGCGACGAACAGCAGGGCGAAGAGCGTGACGATCCACGGCTGCTGGAAGAGTGCCTGGACCTGCAACCCACGCCCGGCGGCTGCAAAGGCGGCTGCGGCGATGGTGTAGGTGAGCGCCATGCCGAGCACATAGGCGAGCGACAGCGCGAATCCGCGTCCCGCGCTGACCCGGCCGCCCTGCCCGGCGATGAGGCCGGAGAGGATCGGGACCATCGGCAGCACGCAGGGCGTGAGCGACAGCAGCAGCCCCAGCCCGAAGAAGGTGCCGAGCACGACGAGCAGGTTGCCCGAGGCGATGAGTCGGGCGAGCCGGTCCTGCTCGGACACGAAGCCACCGGGCGTAGCGCCCCCGGCGGGCAGGTGGACATCGAGGGTCTTCGTGACCGGCGGATAGCAGAGCCCCGCATCGGCACAGCCCTGGTAGGTCACGACGAGAGGCAGTGCGAGAGGGGCGCCTGCCGCGCGCGACACCGGGAGGCGCGCGACCAGTTCGCCGTAATACACCTCCTGTCGGCCAAAGTACTCGTCTTCGTGGCTGCGGCCCGTCGGGAGTGCCGGCGACCCCAAGGTCGCCTGCGTGCTCGGGGTGCGGACGCCGAGCCGGCTGCGATAGAGGTAGTAGCCCTCGGCGATTTCCCACACCAGGCGCACGCGGTCCGGACCCTCGGCGATGGCTTCGACGCGGAAGGCCTCGTCGGGTGGCAGGAATTCCTGGCTGGATGATCGTTCGCGCACACGGGCGAACACCGTATCGACGTCCGACCGCCCGGCGGCGGCCACGTCTGCGGCCGACGCGGTGAGAGTCGCCGCCGCGAGGAGGCTGAGGAGCACGTGGAGGCGCGTCTTGTGAGTCACGGCGTCGGGTCAGTACGGGACAGTCGAGGAGTCTGCCGGTGTCGCGGATTCGGGCGTCGTTTCATGCGCAAGCCAGTCGAGGTAGGCCTGTGAGCCTGCCACGATGGGGAGGGCGATGATCTCCGGAATCTCATGCGGGTGCAGGGTCCGAATGCGTCTCTCGAGCGCCTCGAAGCGGGCACTGCCTGCTTTGATGAGAAGCAGCACCTCGGGTTCATCCTCGATGCGACCCTGCCAGCGATAGGTCGATCGGAGGGCGCTCAGGCGATTGACACAGGCGGCGAGGCGCTCATCCACCAGAGTGTGCGCGATGCGCCTCGCCACGGCCTCGTCAGGGCAGCTGCACAGAACCAGAATATTCTCGTAAGTCATTGGCTTATAACAGAATCACCGCTTTTGCAGGTGCAGCATAGTCTGCCGGGCCTGCTCCGTCACCCGCCCAGGTCACAGGCCGCCCCCCGCCGGGCGGTACGGCGCCTGCCTTGAAATCCCGCGGGCCGCCGCTATTATTAGCAGCCGCTTGGGGAGAGTGCTAACAGCTCTCCCTGATCCTGATTCAGTTCAATCCAGTCACAAGCTTCGAAGGAGCGTTACACATGAAGATTCGTCCTCTTCATGACCGCGTGATCGTGAAGCGCCTCGAGGAGGAACGTACCTCCCCGGGCGGCATCGTGATCCCCGACACCGCGGCCGAAAAGCCGGTTCAGGGAAAGATCGTCGCAGTCGGCAAGGGCAAGATTCTGGAAGACGGCAATGTCCGTCCTCTCGACGTCAAGGTCGGCGACAAGATCCTGTTCGGCAAGTACAGCGGAACGGAGGTCAAGGTCGACGGTGAAGATCTCCTCGTGATGCGCGAGGAAGACGTCATGGCCGTGATCGAAGGGAAGTAAGCAATGGCTGCCAAAGAAGTACGTTTCAGCGATGACGCCCGCCAGCGCATGGTGCGCGGGATCAACGTCCTCGCCAATGCCGTTAAGGCAACGCTCGGCCCGAAGGGCCGCAACGCGGTGCTCGACAAGAGCTTTGGCGCTCCCACCGTCACCAAGGACGGTGTCTCGGTCGCCAAGGAAATCGAGCTCAAGGACAAGTTCGAGAACATGGGCGCGCAGATGGTGAAGGAAGTCGCGTCCAATACCTCCGACGAAGCCGGTGACGGCACGACGACCGCCACGGTGCTCGCACAGGCGATCTTCCGCGAGGGCCTCAAGGCCGTCTCTTCGGGCAGGAACCCGATGGACATCAAGCGGGGCCTCGACAGGGCCGTCGCCGCCGTGGTCGATGAGCTCAAGCGCATCAGCAAGCCCTGCAAGGACTCCAGGGCCATCGCGCAGGTCGGCACGATCTCTGCGAACTCCGACGAGGCCATCGGCAAGACCATCGCAGATGCGATGGAAAAAGTCGGCAAGGAAGGCGTGATCACGGTCGAGGAAGGTTCGGGCCTGCAGAACGAGCTCGAGGTCGTCGAGGGCATGCAGTTCGACCGCGGCTATCTCTCGCCCTACTTCATCAATCAGCAGGCGAACCAGACGGCTGAGTTCGACAAGCCGCTGATCCTTCTGTGCGACAAGAAGATCTCGAACATCCGCGAGATGCTGCCGCTCCTCGAGGGAGTGGCGAAGGCGGGCCGTCCGCTGATCGTGGTAGCCGAGGACGTCGAAGGCGAGGCGCTTGCCACGCTCGTCGTGAACAACATCCGCGGCATCCTGAAGGTCGCGGCGGTGAAGGCCCCGGGATTCGGCGATCGCCGCAAGGCGATGCTGCAGGACATCGCGATCCTCACGGGTGGCACGGTGATTTCCGATGAGGTCGGCCTCTCGCTCGAGAAGGTGAGCCTCAACGATCTCGGTGAGGCCAAGAAGGTCGTCGTCGAGAAGGAGAACACCACGGTCATCGACGGTGCCGGCAAGGCCGCCGATATCAAGGCGCGCATCGAGTCGATCCGCCAGCAGATCGAGGAAGCCACCTCGGACTACGACAAGGAGAAGCTGCAGGAGCGTGTCGCGAAGCTCTCCGGCGGTGTGGCCCTCGTCAAGGTGGGCGCTGCCACCGAGATCGAGATGAAGGAGAAGAAGGCACGCGTCGAGGATGCCCTGCACGCCACGCGTGCGGCGGTCGAGGAAGGCGTGGTGCCGGGCGGTGGCGTGGCGCTGGTGCGCTCGCTGAAGGTCCTCGAGAAGCTGGAAGGCGCGAACGAAGACCAGACGGTTGGCGTTCGCATCCTGGCCCGCGCGATCGAGGAGCCGCTGCGCCAGATCGTCGAGAATGCCGGTGACGACGCTGCGGTGGTCCTCAACCGTGTGAAGGAAGGCAAGGGTGCTTTCGGCTACAACGCAGCCACGGGCAAGTATGGCGATATGCTCGAAGAGGGCATCCTGGACCCGACCAAGGTGACGCGTCTGGCACTGCAGAACGCGGCCTCCGTGGCCGGCCTGCTGCTCACCACCGAGGTGATGGTCGCCGAGGCTCCCAAGGAAGAGGAGCATTCCCATGGCGGCATGCCGGGCGGCGGCATGGGCGGCATGGGCGGGATGGACATGTAACGCGAGGCGTTACGCGTTCATCACGGCCGATACGAGCGAGGGCCGGCGGAAACGCCGGCCCTCTTCTTTTCAGCGGCGCAGGGACAGGAAGATGCCCTCCGCCTCGGCGTACCGCGTGTCGCCCGCGTAGAGCTGTCCCTCGCAGAATATCTTCCGGCCCGCGACGCGCTGTACGCGGGCCTCGCAGCGCAGGTCCGTGTGCAGCGGCGTTGGTACGCGATAGCGGATGGTGAGCGTGCCCGTCATGCCCGGATGACTCGTGAGGGACTGCGTGAAGCCGAGCAGCTCGTCGAAGACGGCTGCGATGCAGCCTCCGTGTGCGCAGCCCGGCGGACCCTCGTAGGCCGTCCCGAAGCGCACCTGCCCGCGGACGATCTCTCCGTCCACAGTGAGCTCGAGAGGCGGTGCGATCGGGTTCGAGAGACCGATCAGGGGGCTGAAATCGAAGAATCCGCGCACGTCGCCCGAGGTGGCGGCTTCGGTGAAGCCGAGCTGGACGCGCCGCCGTGGGTGGCTGGCGAGCCGTGCTGCGAAGCGCTCCAGGGTGTCCGCCGTCTCGCGCAGCTCATCCTCCGGCGCGTCCGACACCATGAGATGCTCGATGACCGTGCGCATGACACGCGCGAGTCGCCGTCTCTCGGCCCAGATGCCCGTGACGGGCTCCCCGCTGGTGTCGGTCCGGAGGGGAAAGCCTCTGGTCTCGGGCTCGTCGTTCATGCATTTCTCCAGTGGCTGGATCGGACGCACCGCGCCATGCGGAACCTGCCGACCTGCTCGGTGCTCCAAGGCTAAGGCCGGATGGACGATGCGGCAAGGCGACCTCGGGGCGGCTGCGCATTCGCGCTGGAATGCGTTTCTTCGACGCCACTGCTATAAGCTCGCCATGCGATCACATTCAGCCCGGATTGCGGTCACCCTCGTTGCGATACTGTCGGCTGCCTGCGCGGCCGATCCCGCTGGCGCGGGCTCCGCGCGCGGAGGAGCCGACCCAGCCACTGCCGTCGCGATGCCGGAGCAATGGCACGCTCCGGCAACACGCGGGGAATCCAGACCGGACCTTGCACAGTGGTGGCAGGGGTTCCGTGATCCGCTGTTGAGCGAGCTGGTGACCCGGGCGCTCGCGGCGAACCCAGACCTGGATGCCGCCAGGGCACGGCTGCGGGCGGCGCGTGCCGCACTGCGTGGCAGCCGGGGCGCATTCCTCCCTTCCGTGGGTGCTTCGGCCCAGGCGAGCCGGCGCGACACGTCGGGGTCCTCGCAGCCCGCCGTGGATTCGTATCAGGCCGGCTTCGACGCTTCCTGGGAAATCGACGTCTTCGGCGGCCTGCGCAGTGCGGCGAGAGCCTCGCGGGCCGATCTTGCGCGGGCGGCCGCGAATCTGGACGATGTACGCCGTTCGCTCGCTGCCGAACTCGCTCTCGGCTACATCGATGCACGCAGTGCGCAGGAGCGGCTCGCCGTCGCGCAGCGCAATCTGGGCTACCAGGACGAGTCCGTGCAGATCACGGGCTGGCGAAGCCAGGCGGGACTGGTCAGCACGCTCGATCTCGAGCAGGCGAAACTCCTGCGTGCGCAGACGGCGGCCACGATTCCTCAGCTGCAGGCGAGCTTCCAGGGCGCCGCCAACCGCATTGCGCTGCTGCTCGGCGAACCGGCGGGCTCTGTGACGGCGCGCCTCGAGGCGGGCGGAGCCATTCCGGCTGCGCCCGTGTCGATCGAGGCCGGGATTCCGGCCGATCTCCTGCGGCGGCGGCCCGACGTGATCGCCGCCGAGCGCTCACTGGCCGCAGAGGTGGCGCGCATCGGTGTCGCCCGGGCCGACCTGTTTCCCGCCTTGCGCCTGAGCGGCGTCCTGTCGAGCACGGCGGCCTCCGTCGGCGATCTCGGTGCATCGGCCGATCGCAGCCTGGTCGCGGGCATCACCGCGCCCCTGTTCCAGGGAGGACGCCTGCGGGCGCGCCTGGCCCAGCAGCGTGCGTCCGCCGATGCTGCGCTCGCAGTCTATCGCGGCACGGTGCTCGGGGCGCTCGAGGAAGCCGAAAGCGCGCTCGTCACCGTGGATGCAGCGCGCCGGCGCGAGGAGCAGCTGGCACTCGCTGAAGACGCGGCACTCGCGGCATTGCAGCTCGCAGACGCGCAGTATCGCGCCGGCCTGATCGACTTCCAGTCGCTTCTCGACGCCCAGCGCAGTCTTCTCGGCACCCAGGACGGGCGTGTCGTCGCGCGTGCCGCACGCTCGACCGGAGCAATTCAGCTCTACAAGGCTCTCGGTGGTGGCTGGGTGCCATCGGCGGAGACGGAGGTGACGCAGTGACGGATGGACAGGCCCCGCAGACGGATCTGAATGAATTCCTCGGTGTGCCGCCTCCGGGACGGTGGACGAAATATCGGCGCGTGCTGCTGATCACCGCGCCGGTGCTCGTGCTGCTCGTGCTGCTCGGGTGGCTCTTCATGGGTCGCAAGGCGGAGGCGCGTTACGCGAGCACGCCGGTTACGAGGGGCGATCTGGAGGTGAAGATCACGGCCACCGGCAATCTGGCGCCGATCAACGAAGTGACGGTCGGCTCCGAGCTCTCAGGGCTGATCGAGGCCGTCCACGTGGACGTGAACGATCGCGTGAACAAGGGGCAGCCCATCGCGCGACTCGATACGCTGCGTCTGCGCGATGCCATCTCCCGCAGCCGCGCGGCGCTGTTGCAGGCGCAGGCGGGTGTCGGACAGGCGCAGGCCACCGAGCGCCAGGCGGCGGCGAATCTCGCGCGCCTGGAGGAAGTCAGCCGGCTCTCGGGCGGCAAGGTGCCGTCCGCGACCGAGCTCGACACGGCCCGCGCGGAGCATGCGCGCGCACTCGCCAACGTGCAGGCCGCGCACGCCCAGGTTTCGGCAGCGCAGGCGCAGCTCTCCTCCGACAAGATCAGTCTGGAGAAGGCGACGATCCGTTCGCCGGTGACCGGCGTCGTGTTGTCGCGCCAGGTTGATCCGGGCCAGACGGTGGCCGCTTCCTTCAACACGCCGACGCTCTTCACGATCGCCGAGGACCTCTCCTCGATGAAGCTCGAGGTGAAGGTGGACGAAGCCGATGTGGGCGAAGTGCGTGAAGGCCAGACGGCAGTCTTCACGGTCGATGCGTTTCCAGGTCGCCGCTTCGACGCGACCGTGCGCCGCGTGGACGTCGGTGCCAATGCCGCCTCGTCCACGGGCACGGGCGCATCGGGCAGCTCGACGGTCGTGGCCTACACCGCAGTCCTCACCGTAGGCAATGGCGATCTGATGCTGCGTCCCGGGATGACGGCTACCGCTGAAATCGTCACCCAGACCGTACGGAACGCGCTGCTCGTACCGAACGCCGCGCTGCGCTTCCGGCCGTCCGTCGCGCGCAGCGGCGGGCCGGCGGGCTTCTCGATGATGCCTCTTCGGCCGCTGCCCGCTGCAAAGTCGGCGAAGGTGTCACGCGGCACGCTGCAGACGCTCTACGTCGCGGGGCAGGACGGGCAGCCGAGGCCCCTACAGGTCACGGCCGGGGCGACCAACGGCAGTCTGACCGCCGTCACCGGAGGCGGTGTCGAGCCCGGACTCGCCGTGATCACCGGGGAACTCGCGACCCTCAAATGAGCCCGCTGATCGAGCTGCGCGGCATCACCAAGACCTACGGCCAGGGACCGTCTGCCTTCCATGCCCTGAATGGCGTGGACCTGACCGTGGAGCGTGGCGACTTCGTGGCAATCATGGGAGCCTCCGGCTCCGGAAAGTCGACGTTGATGCACATCCTCGGCTGCCTGGATGCACCCAGCTCGGGCGCGTTCCGCTTCAAGGGCGTCAATGTCGAGCATCTCAGCCGCGACCAGCAGGCTCTCCTCAGGCGTCGCTACATCGGTTTCGTGTTCCAGGGATTCAATCTGCTGTCGCGCACCACAGCCCTCGAGAACGTCGAACTGCCGCTCCTGTACCGGCGTGAGCCGGCGAACGTGCGTCACAAGCGTGCCATGCAGGCGCTCGAACTCGTCGGGCTCGCCGAATGGCACGATCACACGCCCGCCGAGCTCTCGGGCGGCCAGCAGCAGCGCGTCGCCATCGCGCGCGCCATCGTCACCGAATCCGCTGCTGCTGCTGGCCGACGAGCCGACCGGCAACCTCGACAGCGCGCGCTCGCTGGAGATCGTCACGCTGCTGAGAGAGCTTAACCAGGCTCGCGGCATCACGATTCTCATGGTGACTCACGAGCAGGACATTGCGGTCTTTGCGCGCCGGCGCATCGTGTTCCGGGACGGGCGCATCGACCGCATCGAGGCAGCGCAGGAGCAGCACTGATGTTCGGCACGATCATGGCACTTGCGCTGCGGGAGATTCAGCGCCACAAGATGCGCTCTTTCCTGACGACGCTCGGCATCATCATCGGCGTCGCATCCGTGGTGACCATGGTGACCATCGGCAAAGGTGCCACGGCCGCCGTGCAGGCGCAGCTCGCCAGTCTCGGTTCCAATGTGCTCACCGTGCGCCCGGGAGCAGGCTTCGGGCGCGGAGGAGGCGGTCCGCCGCCGCCGCCCTTCAAGGAGAGCGACGCGGATGCCATCCGTGAGCAGGTGGCGGGTGTCCTGACCGTGGCACCGCAGGTCCAGGCGGCGGTCACGGTCGTGCGCAGCGGGCAGAACTGGTCGACGACGCTCTTCGGCACGACCAATGACTATTTCGAAGTTTCCGGGATCGCGCTCGATGCCGGGCGGCGCTTCTCCGAACCGGAGCTGCAGGCCGGGAAGGCCGTCTGCGTCGTCGGCGCGACGGTCGCTGCGAATCTCTTCAGGGACGGAGATCCGCTCGGCAGGCAGTTCCGGGTCAGGGATGTCTCCTGCGAGGTCATCGGTGTGATGGCGCGGCGGGGTCAGGCCGGCTTCGGCCAGGACCAGGATGATCAGGTCGTGATGCCGCTCAAGACCGCCGAGCGTCGCATCGTGGGCAACCGTGACATCCGGGCGATCCAGGTCGCGGTCGACCGGATCTACTCGACGTCAGCCGTGAGCGCGTCGATCACGCAGCTGCTTCGCGAGCGCCGCAAGCTCCAGGACGGGATCGCGGACAACTTCAACATCTTCGATTCGAAGCAGTTCCTCGATGCCGTCTCCGGAACCTCGAAGACCATGACCATGCTGCTTGGCGCGGTGGCGGCAGTCAGCCTCGTTGTCGGCGGCATCGGCATCATGAACATCATGCTCGTCTCGGTGACGGAACGCACGCGCGAGATCGGCATCCGGCTCGCCATCGGTGCGGTGCAGCGCGAGGTGCTGACGCAGTTCCTCGTCGAAGCGGTCACGCTCTCCTGCCTCGGAGGACTGATCGGGCTGCTGGTGGCGCTTGCCGCGACGCTCAGCCTCGCGCCGGTGATGCGCGTGCCCTTCTCCTTCGACTGGCAGATCAACGCACTCGCATTCCTGTTCTCGGCCGGGATCGGTATTGCCTTCGGCTATTTCCCGGCGCGCCGCGCCGCCTCGCTCAACCCGATCGACGCCCTGCGCCACGAATGAGCGCGTCAGGGATCTTCGCGGTCCGGTGGCTGTGGTGAATGCCGGGCGGGCCCGTAGTCTGCGAACTGCACGCGTATGCATGCCATTTCTGCGTCGTCGAGCAGGACGGGCTCGAGGCCGGCGGCCAGCAGCAGCAGGTACTGGTGTGCGAGGTTCTCGACCTCGACGGCAATCCGGACCGCGTCCTCCAGCTCCGTGCCGATGGCCACGACGCCATGGTTCGCCAGCAGTGCGGCCTTGCGATCTTCGAGTGCGCGCAGCGCATGATCGGCGAGCGCATCCG
The DNA here is from genome assembly GCA_016707425.1 of Gammaproteobacteria bacterium. GTDB lineage: Bacteria > Pseudomonadota > Gammaproteobacteria > Steroidobacterales > Steroidobacteraceae > JADJHU01. Next base: position 7,025 of record JADJHU010000011.1, on the reverse strand, counting down.
TACCGAAGGTGGCGTAGTCCGCGCAGCGTATGTCGTGGCCGCCCGCCACCGCGATCATGTAATGGAATGCCGGTATGGCGCGCCGCGCGCAGGCAAGCGCCGTTGCGCCGGGGCTGTGCGTATGCACGATCGCCCCCGCATCGCGGCGCGCTGCGTAGATGGCCCGGTGCAGCGGGAGCTCTGTCGAGGGGCGCTGCTCTCCTGTCCGCACGCGGCCGTGTGCATCGATCGCCACGATGTCTTCCGGGCGCATCGCCGCACCGGACAGGCCCGAGGGCGTGATGAGGAGCCCGCTCCCGGCGCGTGCCGAGACGTTGCCCGAGCGGCCGGGCGTGAGCCCCGCTGTGTGCAGCGCCTGCGCGCCCGCACAGATGGCCGAACGCAGCGAATACGCGTCGCTGCCGCTCATGCCCCGGCGGCCCGCGGGGCGCGCGTGGACCGGTACAGCGCGGTGAGGCCTGTGCGGCTCGCGTCTGCAAGGCCTCGCTCGGTGATGATCCCGGTGATGAGTCGCGCGGGGGTCACGTCGAAGGCGGGATTCGCTGCTGCAGCACCATGCGGCGCGAGCGCGACCGACACGATGCGGCCCGTCTCATCACGGCCCGCAACGTGCGTGACCTCGTCGGGCGCGCGCTCCTCGATCGGAATCTCCGCGAATCCGTCGTCCAGCGTCCAGTCGATGCTGGAGAAGGGCAGCGCGACATGGAAGGGCACGTCGTTGTCATGCGCGGCGAGCGCCTTGAGATAGGTGCCGATCTTGTTTGCCACGTCACCGCGCGCCGTCATGCGATCGCACCCCACGAGGCAGACGTCGATCCGCCCGCGCTGCATCAGGTGGCCGCCTGCATTGTCGGCGAGCAGAGTGTAGGGCACGCCGTGCGCTCCGAGCTCGAAGGCCGTGAGCGCCGCGCCCTGGTTGCGCGGGCGCGTCTCGTCCACGTAGACGTGCACCGGCAGACCGGCCTCGTGCGCAGCGTAGAGCGGCGCGAGCGCTGTCCCCCAGTCGACGCAGGCGAGCCAGCCGGCGTTGCAGTGCGTGAGCACGTTCAAAGGGCGTTCCGGGTGGGCTGCAGCGAGCCTGCGCAGGAGCGCGAGCCCGTGCTGCCCGATCGCCTGACCGCAGCGCACGTCTTCTTCGGCAATCGCTGCAGCTTCGGTGTACGCACGGTCCGCGCGCTGCCCGGGGGCAAGCGGTCGCAGAACAGCAGCCATGCGCGCGAGCGCCCAGGCGAGATTGACGGCCGTGGGGCGCGTGGCGCCCAGCATCTGCAGTGCGCGCCCGAGCGAAGCGTCGGTGGCATCGGACCTGACGGCGAGCGCCACGCCGTAGGCGGCGGTCACGCCGATGAGCGGGGCGCCACGCACGATCATCGTGCATAGGGCCCGCACGGCGTCTTCCACGCACCGCAGGCGCTGCAGCTCGAAGGCGAAGGGCAGCCGGGTCTGGTCGATGACTTCCAGCGACCAGCCGTCGGCCGCGAGTGCGATCGAACGCCAGTGCCGGCCGGCGATGCGCATCGCCGCTTCAGAGCCCCTCGAAGCTGATCAGCGTGCACACCGCCACGTCCATCGCCCGCAGCCGCGCGGCGCCGCCAAGCGCAGGCAGATCCACGATGAAGCAGGCGGCAAGGACGTCGGCCCCGAGCGAGCGCAGGAGTGTCACGGCGGCTGCTGCGCTGCCACCCGTGGCGACCAGATCATCGACGAGGATCACGCGCTCCCCAGGCTGCACCGCATCGCTGTGCATCTCCATCTCGTCGAGACCGTACTCGAGCGAATAGGCCACGCGTACGGTCTCGTGCGGAAGCTTGCCCTTCTTGCGGATCGGCACGAAGCCGGCCGCGAGCTGATGCGCCACTGCGCCGCCGAGGATGAAGCCGCGCGCCTCGATACCGGCGATCTTGTCCACCTTCGAACCCACCCAGGGCTGCACGAGCTCGTCGACGGTGCGACGAAAGGCGCGTGCGTCGCCCAGCAGCGTCGTGATGTCGCGAAACTGGATGCCTGGTTTCGGGTAGTCCTGGATGGTGCGGATGGCTGCTTTGAGATCGATCACGGCGTATTCAGCCTCCCGGCGCGAGCACGCGTCCGGCGACGCCATCCAGTCGGGCGAGGAGCTGCGGATCGCGCGCCTCCGGCGCGGTGAGGATGGCAGCTTCGAGTGCGCGATCGGAGCCGGCCGGGCAGGGTTCGTGTTCGGAGGGGAAGTCGGCTGCGAGGCGTGCGACGAGCCGGTGCGCAAGGCTGCGGTTGGCGTCCATGACGCGCAGTACACCCGCGACGTCGACATTCTCGTGCCCGGGATGCCAGCAGTCGTAGTCGGTGACCATGGCGATCACGGCGTAGGTGATCTCGGCCTCACGGGCGAGCTTGGCCTCAGGCATGGAGGTCATGTTGACGACTGCGTAACCCTGCGACCGGTACGCGAGGGACTCGGAGAGGGTGGAGAACTGCGGACCTTCCATGCACACGCAGGTGCCGCCGACATGCGCGGGGATGCGCTCGGCGCGGGCCGCGAGCGCGATGCGCTCCTGCAGGCGCGGTCCGACGGGATGTGCGAAGGGGACATGAGCGACGCAGCCGTTGCCGAAAAACGAGCTTTCGCGCCGGAAGGTGCGGTCGAGGAAATTGTCGACGAGCACGAAGCTGCCCGGTGACAGCTCCTCACGGTAGGAGCCGCAGGCGGTGAGCGAGACGAGATCGGTCACTCCCGCACGCTTCAGCGCGTCGATGTTTGCACGGTAGTTGATCCCGGATGGCGAGAGGCGGTGCCCGGCTCCATGGCGGGAGAGAAAGACCACATCCGTGGCACCGATCCGCCCGCAGTGCAGCACATCCGAAGGTTCGCCCCAGGGTGTCGACACGCGGCGTTCGCGCAGGTCCACGAGACCGGGCAGATCGTACATGCCCGACCCGCCCAGGATTCCGAGAACCGCCCTGGTCATCCGGCCGCTTCCACCATGTGCCCAGTATAGACGTGACGATGTCCGGCGGCTGACGTGCTTTCCGGCATGCGCTCTGTTCAAATGGAAAGGCTGCGCGGCGGGGGATATGCCCCGTTACTCGCGGTGCGATTCGTGACCAGGTGCCGAGCCCGCGCAGGGACAGCCCGGAGAGGACGATGAGCAACGAGCAGATTGCGCCTGAAACGAAAGGTGTTGCAGTGAAGTTGCTCTCGCAACAGTCGACCTTGGCCCGGAGCTCGAGGGCATGGCGGGGCGCCAGCTTCGGATGCGTATGGTGACCATCGAGCCCGGAGGCGTTTTTGGCCCGATGCACGACCACAGGGGCAGACCCGGCACTGTCTACATCCTGCAAGGGGTGATCACCGACCATCGGGATGGCGTCGCGACGGACTATGGGCCGGGAGTGGGATGGCCCGAAGACAGGAATACCAGGCACTGGCTCGAGAACCGAGGCGCGATTCCGGCGGTCGAGATTTCCGTCGATATCGTCAGGCAGGAGTGAGTTCGTGCGCGGACTCGCACCTGGTGGGTACTGCTGCTGTGCGGCAGCAACGCAATCTGGGCGGTCGCCACGGGTGTTCTCGCGATCGTGTTCGGCGTCCTACGGGGTCCTTCTCGTTGCCCTGGCTTACAGGGTGCACGGTGCCCGCAGCCTATCCGCGGATGTCTGATCGGTGCGCTGAAGCCGCGCAGGGTTCGTCGGAGTGACTGGCGTTTGTATTGGGCCGGCATTCTCGGGCAGAATTTGCAGTCACGTGCGGGCCGACGATGTCCGCGCGCCACATTCCGACCGTTTCCTGAGGAGCAAGTTATGACTTTTCGTAATTCGGGCATGATGCTGCCTGTTGTGCTGGCGGCTCTGCTCGTGGCGCAGGGCTGTGCAAAGAAGGAATCCACAGAGACCGCTCCGGCCGCGAGCGCCCCGGAGACGGCTGCGCCTGCGCCGGCACCCGCGGAGACGCCTGCGGCGCCTGCAGAGGGCGCGGCTCCGGCAGCGGCTCCTGCCGCAGAGGCCGCTGCGGCAGCCGCACCGGCTGCGGCGGCGGCAGCCACGACTGCTGCGGCTCCAGCTGCGGCGTCCGCTCCGGCTGCCACCGGTGCAGCCAATCTCGCGGCTGGCGAAAAGGTCTTCAAGACGTACTGTGTCACCTGCCATGGTGCCAAGGGCAAGGGTGACGGTCCGGCGTCGGCCGGTCTGAACCCGAAGCCGGCGGACTTCGCGGACAACATGTTCAAGTACGACGTCAATGGCAACGGCACCAAGGGCGACGTCGACGACATCAAAGCCATCGTGCACGACGGCGCGGCGAAGCACGGCGGCTCTCCGCTGATGGCTCCCTGGCCGATGATCTCGCCGGATCAGCTGCAGGCGCTCGCCGAGTACGTCAAGTCTCTGCACCGCTGAGCGATCGGAACAGGCCGCGCTGCTGCGGATTGCAGCAGCGCGGCGTACCGGGCGGGAGGGGCCAGAGGGCGGGCTTTCCACCCGGAAGGGCATAGCGGAATCGCATATGCCCATGCCCAAGGCTTCGTTCAGCCGCGGGGGGCAGAGCCATATCCTTGGCTGCCCTGCCACGAGCTGCGAGTTGAGCCCATGGGCGTGCAACCCACCCGTGCCGCAATCAGTGACCCCCAGCGGACGCCGGATACCTGGGCTGCAGCGCCCTTCGAGGCGCCGCTGGCCGATGAGCTGCGGCGCCTGACGGCCCGGCTGAACGATACGCAGCGCCTGTGGCTCAGTGGCTATCTGGCCGGTCTGGCGGCACCAGATCTCCCGGTCCCGGCCACCGCTGTCGGAGCTGCGCCGGCCGCTCCAGCGGCCCAGGCGCCGATCGTGATCCTCTTCGGCTCCCAGAGCGGCAACAGCGAGCAGCTGGCCGGTCGGCTAGCCGAGGCGCTCACTGCGCGGGGGCTGTCCTGCACACTCCTCGACATGATGGACTGCCGGAAGCACCACCTGCAGGAGGCCAGGCGGCTTCTGGTGGTCGTCAGTACACACGGCGAGGGGATACCGCCGGACCGCGCTCTGCCGCTGCACGAGCTCCTGCACAGCCGCAAGGCGCCGTCCCTCGGTCAGCTCGAATATGCCGTGCTGGCGCTCGGCGACTCGAGTTACGAGCACTACTGCGAAACGGGTCGGCAGTTCGACACGCGCCTGCGGGAGCTGGGTGCCACGGCGCTGCACCCGCGGGTGGACTGCGACGTCGACTTCGAGACCCCGGCGCACGAATGGATCGAGGCCGTTGCGGGCCGGCTCGCCCAGTCCGCGCAGGGTGGATCTGCAGTCGCTCATGCGGTGGAGCCTGGGCGACCGACAGCGTCGATTTCGAATGCCCATACGCGCAAGAACCCGTTCCCGGCCGCGGTGCTGACCAATCAGCGGCTGACTGCACGCGGTTCGACCAAGGACGTGCGCCATCTCGAGCTGTCGCTCGAGGGCTCGAGCATCCGTTACGAACCCGGCGATGCGCTCGGAATCGTGCCGCGTAATCGTGCGTCCGACGTCGACCATCTGCTCGCTCTGCTGCCCTTCGATGCAGCCGCACCGCTGACGGACGATGCGGACGGCTCGCCGCTGCGCGAGGCGCTGCTCGAGCGCTTCGACATCGGGCCCCTGACGCCCGGCCTGCTAGAACGATACGCCGGCGCGACTGGGAACAGAGCGCTTGCAGACCTGCTGCGGCCGGAGCGGCGCGAGGACCTGCGGCGTTATCTCCATGGCCGGCACCTGCTCGATCTCGTCAGCGAGGTGCCCCCGGCACGACTCGGTGCCGCAGATTTCGCTGCGCTGCTTCGTCCGCTCGCCCCGAGGCTGTACTCGATCGCCTCGAGCCAGCGCGCGACACCCGACGAAGCGCATCTCACCGTGAGCGTGGTGACCTACGAATCGCTGGGTCGCCGCCGTGAGGGCGTCGTCTCGGGCACGCTCGCCGGGCTCGGCGCGGGGGAGCGAGACAGTGCGCCGGTCTACCTGCACCGCAATCCCAACTTCCGCCTGCCTGCCGATCCCGAGACGGCGATCGTCATGATCGGGCCGGGAACGGGCGTGGCACCGTTCCGCGGCTTTCTCGCGGAACGAAAGATCTACGTGCAGCAGCGTCTGCGCGAGTGCGGCGCGGAACTCTGGAGCTGGCTCGAGGAGGGCGCGCATCTCTACGTCTGCGGCGACGCTGCGCAGATGGCGCACGATGTGCACGCCGCACTGCTCGACGTCGTACGCCGGCACGGCGGGCACCGGAAGGAGGACGCCGAGGCGTATCTCCTCGGTCTGCAGCGCGAGCGGCGCTACCAGCGGGATGTCTACTGATGAGTCGCGTCGAACGCCGGGCGGACCTCTCGCCCGCTCGGGGAGCTGCATGCCAACGAGCGCCTGAAGCACGACAGCCACTTCCTGCGCGGTACCCTGCGCGAGAGTCTTGCGGATCCCGCCACCGGTGCCGTGCGTGAGGCCGACACACAGCTGACGAAATTCCACGGCATCTATCAGCAGGACGATCGTGACCTGCGTGACGAACGCCGGCTCGCAAAGCTCGAGCCGCGCTATCAGTTCATGGCACGCGTGCGCCTGCCCGGCGGGCTGTGCACGCCTGCCCAGTGGCTCGCACTCGACGATGCCGCGCGCCGCTACGCCAACGGCACGCTGCGCCTGACGACCCGCCAGACCTTCCAGTTCCACGGCATCCTGAAACGCAATCTCGCGCGCCATCTCCAGGCGATCAACGCGGCCGGTCTGGACACGATCGCCGCCTGCGGCGACGTCGATCGCAACGTCATCGCGACCGCCAATCCGCTCCAGTCGCCTGCTCATGCCGAGGTGGGTGCGCTCGCGAGGCGCATCAGTGAGCACCTCCTTCCGCGCAGCGGTGCCTATCGGGAGGTGTTTCTCGATGCCGCACCGGCGACGGTGCCTGTCGAGGCGGCCGCGACCGAGGAGCCGCTCTACGGGCGCACCTATCTGCCGCGCAAGTTCAAGATTGCACTGGCCGTCCCTCCGCAGAACGACGTGGATGTCTTTGCGCACGACCTGGGTTTCATCGCCGTCGTCGAGGAGGGACACAT
>JADJHU010000010.1 GCA_016707425.1 Gammaproteobacteria bacterium | reverse complement strand
GGACGGCGCCACCGTGGAGTGCCGAGGCTTTCGTCGGGGCAGGGAGCTTCGTGAAGCCCTCCGGCTTTGAGGTCCTGCACGCACGCTTGCCAGGGGCACTCCGTCGACCGTGGTGCGTGAGCCCAGGCCCGAGGAGATTGCATGTCCCGCGGGTACAGAGACCTATCAGGAGCTCGGAGCGCTGCCTCGCGAGTCTGCGCGAGTGCCTTGCCGGGGCAGCGGCGCCCGAGCCGGGGCGCCTGACGAAGAAGCCGGGGAATCAGGCGCCAGGGTCGCTCGACGGGACGCAGCGGCGGCTGAGACTCAGCGCTCCTTGACTCCAGAGCCAGCGGCCTCCGAGCTCCTCTTCAGCGTCGGGTTACGCGTAGTGCCCGGGGACCGGCCCGGCGACCGAAGAAGGTCGAGTCACCGATCGACATTCCGGAGCTGTAGCCCTTACTCCAGTGACGGCAGTCCGCAGGGTACGCCCTGCGGCATAGAGTCCGGGATGACGTCGCGCGCCTCGGTGAGCACCCGCCCGTGGGGCAGGGGTGTCGAGGCCGCCGAGCGTGAAGGCCGTGTGACTGGGCGTGGTCGACCCGGCAGTCGAGGGCGACGGGGGGTGGCTTGTCGAGCGGCTTCAGCCACTTCCTGGGCCTTGCGGGAAAGAGCGAATCCTCGCCACGTGCAGCATGACGGTTGTAGACCGCGACCGTGGCGCTGAGCTTGCTTTCGGGCAGCTTCAGCTCGCGCTTCAATTTCCTCCCCCAGGGGTAAGTTGCCGGCGGCGCTGGATCTCGACGCGAGCTTCGTGCAGGAGCCCGGGGCGTTGGTCCCGCGGTCCTGAGCAGCCGGACACGACCGCTGAGCTGGTCGAGGATGAGAACTGCGAGACACGCCGTGGTGGTAGCAGTCCTTTATTGATGAATCCTGGCTACGCCTCGTTGACGAAGATGCCTTGACGAGCGACCTGGCGGGTACCAGGCACCGTGGCGAAAACCTCTTCATATGTTGATCGTTGCACTGCCTACGCTCATCCTGAGGGCACGCCCGTGGCGTCGTCCACTGTGTCGATTGGATGCCACTGCACGCAGCGGCAGCGGTGCGTGACGCTCACTATCCCCGCGGTCTGGGCTGATGAAGCCGCCCGCGCAGAGGATGACCCCATTGCGGGCGCGCACGAAGCGCGGCTGATTCTCGATGCGCACCACGACGCCGTGCACATGCAGGTTCCGTCGGCGATGAGAGCGAGGGCGCGCGCATCGAAACGCACGTCCACACTCCATTGCGGTCACGCGCTTTTCTGAGCGTGTCCATGAGAGCTTGCCCGCAAATCCCAGCCTTCCTTGCTGCATTGGTGTGCCTGCGCGGTGCGTGGGCGCCCCCGCGCAAAAGGCCAGGCTTCCCTCACCGCCCGTCCAGACCAGGCAGTTGTCGGTGAGAGGTCCATGACGCGCCCGGCGATATAGGAAAGCCTTTTGAAGGAACGCCCCGGTGCGTCCAGCTAGTCCAGATGCCCGACCGCATCGGTCGGTGCAGTGCAGGGCGGACTTTCCGGCCTCGTCGGCGTTCGGGCCGCCGGGCCAGCGAGGAGGTATCGGTAGAAATCTGGTGCGGTCCTCGCCCCGCGGTGCGCTGCGGGAGCGAACCTCCGCTGCCGCCGATATAGAGCTCGCCACCAGCGAGCGCCGCAGCTCCGCTGCTGCCTGAGCTCACTTCGAAGAGCATCACCGCGAGCGGCCTGCGGGCAGGGCTTCGATGGCGGCACAGGAGGCCTGCAGCACCGGAAGGCCGACCACGGCGACATCGGTTTCGAAGTCGAACCTTCCCTACATGCGCGAGCAGGCAGGGGTGAGAGCTGAATAAGCAGCTGATGTCGTCATGGCGGGCGGACCTCCTCGGAGGGGAATGATACGCGAAGGATCCGCCTGTCAGGGTTGGTACCGGGCGCGGCTTGCGGAACAGCGCCAGCAGCGGCAGCACGATCACGGCGACCCCGAGCACGAGGGCGAAATCGTTGTTGTAGGCAATCACGGCGGCCTGGCGCCCGACCTCCTCGGCGAGGACGGGCATCGCCCGGTCCCCCAGCACTTCGCGGGCGCTGTCCCAGCGTGCGGGATCGAAGGGCGTCAGGTACTCCACCAGGCGCGCATGGTTGCTCTGCGTCGAGCGCGACAGCAGCATCAGTACCACCGAGATGCCGATGCTCGAGCCGATGTTCCTCGACAGGCTCGAGATGACGCCGGCTTCGGTGCGCAGGTCGGCACGCAGGGTCGCAAAGATGAGCGTGGAGAGCGGCACCGTCACCATGCCGATGCCGATTCCGTGCAGCACTCCGCAGGCGATGATGAGCCCCGAGCCGATGTCGACGGTGAGGCATCATCGGCACGGATGCGATCGCCATGAGCACGGCGCCGATGCCGGCTAGCAGCCGCGCATCGACGTAGGTCATCGCGCGACCGGCGATCAGCATCGGCGGAGCATCGTGCCGACGCCGCGCGGTGCGATGAGCAGCCCCGCCTGCATCGGCGTATGTCCTCGAGCTGCAGGAACAGCGGCATCAGTGTGACCACGACGTAGATCAGGATGCCGACCAGGAACGAGGAGCAGGCCGACGACAAAGTTACGGTCACGGAAGAGATGCAGGTCGAGAAACGGGTGTTCGGTTGTGAGCGAGTGCACGATGAACATGTACAGGCACACCGCCGCCAGGAAGGCCTCGGCCAGGATTTCGGGCGAGTCGAACCAGCCGAGGCTGTTGCCCCGGTCGAGAAAGAGCTGGCCGAAGCCGATCGCTGCCGCAAGCAGCACGAAGCCCAGATGGTCGAACCGGCGGGTGGGCGACTGCACGGTGCGTGGCACGGCGGCCATGAGCAGCGACACCGCCAGCACCCTGACAGGCTGGTTGACGAAAAAGACCCAGCGCCAGCTGAGCGCCTCGGTGAGGAAGCCACCGACCAGGGGGCCGATGACCGGGCCGCCCATGACGCCCATCCCCCAGAGCGCCATGGCCCACCCGGCCTGTTCGATGGGGAAGGCCGAAAGCAGCAGGACCTGTGAGATCGGGACGAGCGCGGCTCCGGCGATGCCCTGCAGCGCGCGAAACAGCACCAGTGCTTCGAGCGAGCCGGCCAGACCGCAGAGCACGGAGGCGGCTGTGAAAGCGGCCGTTGAGGCGATGATCACCGGCCGGAATCCGAAGCGCAGCGCAAGAAAGCCGGCCAGAGGCAGCATGATGGCACCGAGATGACATAGGCAGTGAGCACCCAGCCGATCTGGTCATGGCTGGCCTGCAGATCGCTCTTGGATGCGGCATTCGCGTGATCGACGAATCGATCGTGCACACGAGGCACGCGATGCCGCTCGCGAAGGCGAGCAGGCCGTTGCTGGGCGCCCGTCTGCTGGCTGACATGGCGATCCCCGGCCAGGCTTCTCGCCAGCGTGCCCTGCCGCGCGGCAGCGGATGTCGCCGGAGGAGGTCTGGGTGGGTATCGACCCGCACGTAGGCGCTCATTCCGGCTCGCAGGGGAGGATCACGGGACTGTTTCCGGATCGCGACGCGGACCGGCACGCGCTGCACCACCTTGACCCAGTTGCCCGAGGCATTCTGTGCCGGAAGAAGCGCGAACTCTGCGCCGGTCGCCTGGGCGATGCTCTCCACGGAACCGCGCCAGCGCCGCCCCCTGTAGGCGTCGATCTCGATCTCGACCGGCTGACCCGCGCGCATCTTGCCGAGATCGGTTTCCTTGAAGTTGGCCTCGACCCACGCGCCGCGATCCGCGACGATGGCAAGGGCAGGGTTCCCGGCACGCAGCCGGTCACCGGGCTGAGGCAGGCGGCTGACGATGCCGTCGCGCGGAGCCGCCAGTGTGGCGCGCTGCAGATCGAGCTCGTCCCGGGCGACTGTTGCGAGGGCCGCCTGCACCCTGGGGTGGACGTCCGGGTCGCCGTGCAGGGCGCCGCCGAGGCGCACCTCGAGCTGAGCGAGGTCGCGCCGGTGACGGTGGCACGGCCCCGGCAACCGCCAGGGCGCGCGGCTTCATCGGCACGCGCCTGCGAGACGAGCTGGCGACCGACGAGCCTGTCCTGGCGCAGAGCGTCGCGCTGGGGCAAAGCCGAGATCGCGGCGTGCTGCGTCGAGCTCAGCGAGCTTCTCGGGCGTGCTGGCACGGAGTGAGGGGCGATCTCGCGTACGTGCGGTCGCGAGGTCAGCGCGTGCACCGTCGAGCGCGATGCGCAGCGCCGCCTCATCGAGGCGCAACAGCGGCTGCCCGGTCACGACCCGCTCGTTTTCGGACACGAGAACACGGGCCACGTAGCCATCGACCTCCGGGCTCACGAGCACCTTGTCCGCCTTGACGCAGGCATTGTCCGGTTCGGCGTAGCGGAGCTGCAGGCGATACCAGAGGACGGCGCGCCGATGATGACCACAGCCGGACGATCCAGCAGGGAGCAGACGCAGGTTGCGGCGCCGGCGCCTGCTGACTGGGACGGTGCGACGCGACTCGGCGTCGCGACCCGGCGGTCCAGGAGGCAGCTGGTCGACTCCGGGCCGGCGGCGGCGCTGCGTCTGCGGCGCAGGTTCAGAGAGATTGCGCTTGACGCGCTCGAGGAGCGTCCGCAGCTGCGTCCGTTCCCCGGGATCGAGCCCCCGCAGGGCGCGCTCCGCAGTGCCGTGGCCGAGGCTCAGGAGCCGCGCGACGGTCGGTTTGGATTGGGCCGTGAGATGCAGCTCGACTGCGCGCCGGTCGCGCGGATCGGGCCCGCCGCCCGGACGATTCCCGCGGCCACGAGGCGGTCGATCGAGCGTCCGAGCGTAATCGCCCGCACGTTGAGCGCGCCTGGGCGAGCGTGGATCTGGCCGCAGCCCCATCTTCGAGAGCAGTACCAGGGTTCGCCAGCGCGCCTGCGTGAGTCCGAGCCATGGGCACGCCTGGCGAATTTTCGCGCAGCAGTCTGGCCACGTCGTGGATGAGAAAATCGGAGCAGGGGTTGGGATAACAAAGCCATGCCGCAATATGCATGGCATCAGGCCTGTCCTAACGTTGATCGATCGCTCTCACGTAACCAGCTGATGATTCACGAAACTGACTTTCCGCACATCGACGGGGGGATTTTCGGGTACTTTCCGCTCGGCTGACGCGGCTATTCGGGCGCGTTGAACTTCGATGAGCTGCTGGTGTGAGCCTCCCAGGTCCGTAAGAGCTTCTTCGCCTTGCGGTAGCTGTGGATCGCCAGGCGCATCAGTTCGGCCTGCTTGGGCGTGAGGGTGCGGTGGTGAAGCCGTCCGCCCTTGAGGTAGCTCCACTCGTAGTAGGGTCCATGACGGGCCGCCGGGTCGCGGGCGCAATGACAGCGTGGGTTGCCGCAGATCTTGGTGCGCTTCGATGAGCGTGCCCGGAGGATAGGTACTGTATGGCGCTGATCGCGCTGATTTGTACGATCTTCTCCTGGTTTCGGCTGTATCGAGAGTGGCATGGAGTTGACGTGATCTCGCTGAGAAGCTCGCTCTTCGCACCGAGCGGCTGGGGCCTCTTCCTCTCGTCAACCACTTCATCGCCCGACTCGGGCTCGCCGAGCTGCTCGATCAGCATGTGCCGACGACCGATCGACGCTGCGCGGTGCCGCATGCCACGGCGCTGGGGGTGCTGCTGCGCTCGATCGTGGTCGAGCGCGAGCCGGTCTACCGCCAGGTGGAGACCGTGCACGGCTTTGCCCCCGCCATGTACGGCCTGGGCGAGCAGGACCTCGAGCGCCTGGGCGATGATCGGCTCGGCCGGGCCCTTGATCGGCTCTACGATGCCGACTGCGGCGCGCTGCTCACCGCCGTGGTCCTCGCGGTGAGCAAGCGCTTCGCGTGAAGTTCGAGGAACCGCACAACGACTCGACCTCGATCCGCTTTTGCGGCCAGTACCGCGTGCAACCTGAGAGGGTGCGCGGACAGCGTCCGCCGCGCATCGTATTCGGATACAGCAAGGACCACAGGCCCGACTCAGCAGCTGCTGTTCATCCTCACCACCGCCGAGGATGGGGGTGTGCCGGTGCAGTTTCGCATCGCCGATGGCAACACCAACGACTCGGTCACCCACATCGAGACCTGGAACACCTTGAGGAGCGTGGCCGGACGGGCCGACTTTCTCTACGTCGCCGACTCCAAGCCGTGCCTCACACGAGAACTCTGACAGCATCGCCGGCGCCGGCGGCCGCTTCGTCACGGTGCTACCCCCTGCTCACGTCAGGAGGACTGGCAGTTTCGCAAGCGCATCCAGAGCACCACCCCCGCCTGGAACTGGTCTGGGACCGCCCTGACCCTAGCCTGCTTTATGCGCGAAGCGGTGAGGTATTGAAAACAAAGTCTCCATTGTGCTAAAAAGGCTTTGCAAACAAGGCTTTTCAGCACTCAAGAGGCTTTTGCGTGAACAACGATAGCACACGACAGTCTGTCCTGTTTTCAGATTTGGGCGACAAGGTGGTGGTGGCGAAGTTTGACTAACGGCACGCCAGCCCGACGGCGGAGCGATTCTGCTGCAGGCGTGTGACTGGCGGGTCGGCCTCACCGCGGCGTTGATCGGCGGCATCGAGGATCGGCGCCAGTGCGGCAAGATCCGCCACGCCATCGGTGATCTGCTGCGCCAGCGTTCTGACGCGATCGCCTGCGGCTATCCGGACGGCACTGACGCGAGCCGCCCGGGCGGTCGACCCGATCCAGCTGCTCGGTGGTCGCGATCCGGTCGGTGACGAAGACCTTGCCTCGCAGCCGACCTTGTCGCGGTTCGAGAACGCGGTGCGGCGAGCGGACCTGTACCGGATGGGAATAGCACTGGCCGACGCGGTGATCGAGCGACACCGTCGGCGCCTCAAGCGCAAGGTCAAGCGGATCACGATCGATCTCGATCCCACCGACGATCCGACGCACGGCGCGCAGCAGCTCACGTTCTTCAACGGCTACTACGACAGCTGGTGCGGTTCGCCGGTGGCCGGGTTCTCACCTTCAACGACGAGCCTCGGAGCAATACCTGTTCGCCTACGTGCTGCGTCCCGGCAATATCACTGCCGCGGTCGGTGCGCTCGATCCTGTCGCGGCTGTTGCCGCGGTTGCGCGCCGCGTTCCCGCGGGCGCGGCTGCGGGTGCGACTCGATGGCGGTTACGCCACGCCCGAGATCTTCGCGTTCTCGAGCGCGAGGCACTCGAGTGCGTGTGGTGGCGATGGCCAAAAACAAGGTACTTGCGCGCCAGCCGCGCGGCTGATGGGTAGCGCCTCGACGGCTGTCGCGCAATCAGGGCAGACTGCGCACCGCTACGGCGAGCAGTCGCTACGCGGCCGGTACTCAGTCCGAGCGTCGGCGCGTGATCATCAAGGCCGAAGTCGCGCCATCCCGGCCGCGAGCCTGGGCGACAACCTGCGCTTCGTGGTGACCAACTTGAAGCACCTCGCCCCGCCACCTGTACGAAGCGATCTACTGGCGCCCGCGGGGGATGTCGAGAACAGGATAAAGGAGGAATTGCACCACGGGCTCGAGATCGATCGCACCAGTTGCACTCGCTTCCTCGCCAATCAGCTGCGCGGACTGCTCACCGCCGCCGCCTACGTGCTGTATCAGGAACTGCGCCTATGCGCGCCGCGCGCACTGCCTTCCGATCCGCCCAGGTCAGCACCCTGCGCGAACAGCTCTGCAAGCTCGGCGCCCGGTCGAATTCGGTGCGGCGTATCGTGCCGCACCTGCCGGCGTCCTGTCTTCACCGCCACGACTGGCAGATCATCGCCCGACAGCTGGGCGCGGCACCCGCGTAGCACTGTCGGACTGACCTCATGACCGCACACCGTGACTGGCGAGGGCCACGTCGAACACCCGTCGCCGAAATCTCACCCAAACCGACTCGCGCCGCGATACATCGGTGATCGCGACCGCAACTGATGACAAAATCACCGCCCTGCATCGATATCACGCCTCAACCTCGCGAGAAACCGAGCGATGATCACGAAAACCGATCGCTTCACGCATAGTGCAGGCTAGGGGCAGGGATGGACCACGCGATCAGTGGTATCTGTACCGCGATCCGATCGGCTCAATGGAGGCCTGGCCGATCGTGTGGGTGTGGTCCAAGCTTACCGCCCATCAACGCGCCAGCCGCGGCCGCCGCATCGATGCCGCTGTGGCCGCGCTCAGCG
This sequence comes from Gammaproteobacteria bacterium, assembly GCA_016707425.1. Taxonomy (GTDB): domain Bacteria; phylum Pseudomonadota; class Gammaproteobacteria; order Steroidobacterales; family Steroidobacteraceae; genus JADJHU01. The sequence continues at coordinate 23,848 of JADJHU010000010.1, read as the reverse complement.
GCTTGCGCGAGCGCATCCTCAGTCCCCGAGCACGCATCCGCGGCGCTCACGGATCGATCTGGAGATCGAGAAGATCCTCGCGCAATATCACGTGCGCCGCTACCTGAAGGTCTCCCACCGTGCGCGCCCAGCACGACTTCGGGCAGACCCGCCGCGGTAGACCAGGGCCGACACTTCCTACCGCCGTATCACCCACCGGCGCTACGACCTCGAGTGGAGCATCGATACCGCTGCCGCCGCTTCATGACGAGAGGTCCGACGGCATCTACCCACTCATTACCAACGACCGCACGCTCACCCCGCTGCAGGTCCTCGAAGCCCACAAGGCGCAGCCGAGGCTCGAGAAGCGTTTCGAGCAACTCAAGACCGTGCATGAGATCGCCCCGGTGTTCCTGAAGAACCCGGCACGCATCGAGGCCTTCTTCACCATCTACTTCGCGCTCTGATCCAGGCGCTCATCGAGCGGGAGCCGCGACAAACCATGAAGCGTGAGCGACTGAGCGCGTTGCTGCTCTATCCGGAAGAACGGCGCTGTGCCCACCTGACCACCGAGCAGATCCTGCGCCTATTCAGCCACGCCGAGCGGCACCTGCTCAGCCGCTGCGGTCGCACCGTGCAAGATCCGACACCGCCTTCACCCCTTGCAGCGTCAGGTGCTCGATCTGCTCGGCGTGCCAGCAAGCGCCTTCCGCGGCTGACGGGCCCGCGGAAATTCCCCGAAATCACCTCCGCGATGTGCGGAAAGTAAGACTCATGCCAATTCACTTTCTGTGAGATTTAGCCATCTCGATTTCAAACATCCCCTCAAATCCATCGGGCTCAGCGGCAAGATCGGTGGGATGCGATTCCTTGATCCGATACCCCATAGCCTTGTATCCGCGCTGGCGCTCGTCCCATATCCGCAGCAGTGCCGGGTGGCCGGTGTCCACGAAATCGATGATTCTCACGTCGGTCTTGGCGGCATGCTCGCGGTGCAGTCGGCCTGCGTATTGCTGCAATGTACTCTTCCACGACACGGGCATTGCTAACACCAGGCGTGTCGAGCGCCGGATGGTCGAATCCTCCCCGACCAGCTTGCCGGTTGACAGAAGAACGCGCGGGGCATCAGGCAGCAGAGCGCCCAGTTGCGCGATGAGCCTCGGCACGTTGCTTCTGGGCATCCGGCCGCAGAACGAACGTCAGTAAAACCTCGCCGACCAAAGCTGCTTGAATGGCGTCGAGATGCTCCGTGCGCTCAGTCAACACCAGAACTTTGCGGCCTTGGTTGTAGGCAGTCTGACTTCCTCAGCTATCGCTTGCGTTCGGGCTTGGTTGTTGGCGAGGGTTTCGGAATACTTCCTGAATTCCTGCATCGGACGGCAGGCCTGTCCCCCAATTGCCAGAGAAGAATCAGCTGGTTGGCGGTACGGAGCTGGATTCTTCGGAGCGGGCCGACACGCGAAAGTGCTATATCCAGCGGGGTTTTCTCGAACAGGTTGAGGCTGAGAATTTGTAGCACCGTGGAGACTGCGCGAGAGGTCGAGTCGCTTTGACGATGGCGACCAGCACGTAGACGGGACACGGCGATCCAGATCTGGGACTTCACGGCGTTCTCCGAGGTACTGAAGAAGGACTTGATCCAGATGCTGCTTGATCCAGCGAAAGAACACTCCCACCCGCCATCCGGCCTCGTAGAGCGCAGATTGTCAAAGTGCCGGGAGCGCAGTGTTGTTGGTGATGAACAGCAGGCGCTTGCCGGTTTCCGGATCCCGATAGCGGATGCCGCGGAAGCTCTCCGGGTAGTCCTGGAGGATTGATAGCCCTGCAGCACGAGGGTCCGATCGAAGATGCCGGTGGAACGATCGACCGGATGGGAGTAGCGGCGCTGGCATCCATGTTGCGCTTGGCCCGTGTTACGAAGAAGCTGCCCGCCTGATGCAATCGGTACAGGCGCTGGAAGTCGATGTAGCCGCGATCCATGATGTAGAAGGCGCCGGCTTCGGCAATGAGCTGATCGAGGATGTTGACGTCGTGGAGCTTGCCGTCGCTGATATGGATAAAACTTGGGATATTGCCGCGCAGGTCCAGGAGCGATGCATCTTGACCGCGGCCTTCGTCGTGCGAAACGGTGCCCACGGAACAGCGAGAGCGACAAGTCGATGGTCGTGGAATCGAGCGCGTACGCGGTGTTGCTCAGCGCCACTGCGAACGGTTCGTTGGACGTACAGCCCCGCGCGATGCCAATCACCCGCTGCGCGAAATCCGCGTAGATGCGCCAATCGCGCGTGGCGTTCGCGTTCGCCAGCGTGTTGCGCGAGACCTGGCCGCGGATCCCATGTGGTAGGAGCTTCGCGGCCTGCGAGCGCAGGCACGCCTCGATGTCCCGCAGGCTCGGGAAAGGTCAGCTGCGCGAAGGCCATGCACAGGTACTGGTCCTTGCAGCTGAAGCTCTGACCTTGAAGCGGCCGCCGTAGCGAGCCACACACCGCCCGAACACCATCGGTGGCAGGTGTTCCATCAGCTGCGCAACAGCAGCTTTCCGTATTCATCTTCCAGGCTCCCGGCGTCGAATCCGGGGACGACTGGACTTGAAATCGTTAACACAGTCAAAGGGGTCTCTTTCGTGAATCACATCAGCTGGTTGCGTGAGAGCGATCGATCAACGTTGGGACAGGCCTGGCATGGCATATTACTGCGGCGGCGTGGATTACGCCAGTGATGCGGTCGACGTCATCCGCGAGGCGGTGATTCCTCGCGGGGGCGGCGCCCGTGCGCATCCTGGCCTTCCGATCGCATTGGCGGGGTGGCATCATCCATGTGGACGATGCGATGCTTCCCGACGCACCCCTAGCCTTTTTCCTGCTGCGACAGCGGGTTGCAGCGCAGGGACATGCATCGACGGGCCGGAATGAGCGGCTGAGGGGCGGAGAAACTGATGAAATTTGCAATCCGGCTGCCTGCCAATATTCTCTACAAGGCGCTCACCAGCCCCTGGGAGGCCACACTGCACCCGCAGAAGGCGGTGCACTTCGCCCGGGCCGTCGATGAACTCGCCTACGATTACCTCTGGGTCGCCGAGCACATCCTCCAGCACCCCAAACTCGTGCCATCGATGGGCGCGAAGTTCTACGAGGGCGTGTCGGCCGCAGGCTTTCTGCTCGGCGCCACGCAGCGCATCCATCTGCTCACGTATGTATGCCCCATCCCGTACCACAACCCGGTGGTCTGGGCCAAGGCGATTGCCTCGGTGGACCATCTCTCTTGCGGCCGACTCGCGCTCGGGCTCGCCGCGGGACATCTGAAGCGCGAGTTCGAGGCCATCGGCGTGCCTTTCGAGAAACGGGGGGCCATCTGCGACGAATACCTGCGGGCGATGAAGGCGCTCTGGACCCAGGATCAGCCGGAATTCCACGGGGAGTTCGTGAGCTTCAGCAATATGGTGTTCGAACCCAGGCCCTGGCAGTCGCCGCATCCGCCCCTGCTCATCGGCGGCGATGCGAAACCGGTGCTGCGCCGGGCGGCGACCCTGGGCGACGGCTGGCTGCCCTGGCAGACGACACTCCGCGAAATGAAGAGCGCGGTTGCCTACATCTACGAGCAGCCCGCAATGCAGGTGCGCAGCAGACCCTTCGAAATCTTCACGCTGCTGGCGGAGATTCCCGAGGACGATCGCTTAAACTTCGACAAGATGCGCTATCCGCGGTACAAAGAAGAGACTGTCGACCTGGTGGGCCGGCTGCAGGAAGCCGGCGCTACGGGCATGGTCGTCCACCTGCCCAAGACGGATTCCTACGAGGAGTGTCTGGACTGGGTCAGGTGGTTCTCGCATGAGATCATCCCGCTTTACCGGACCTGAGGCCCATGGCACACCAAGAGCCCCGACTCGAAGATATTCCTGCCAGTTCCCTGCGTTTCGTGGGCAGGGAGGTGCAGCGTATCGACGATGTGGCGCTTGTGACGGGCAGCGTCGAATTCATCGACAACGTAACACTCCCCGGGATGCTCCACGGTGCGATCCTGCGCAGCAGCAGCGCGCATGCCCGTATCCGGCGCATCGACACCTCCCGCGCCGAGCGTCTGGAGGGGGTCATCGCCGTCATCACGGGAGAAGATGTCCGCAAGTCGACCAACCCCTCTGGCGGCTTTCCCGAGGGGACCGGGGCGTACTGCATCGCGACGGACAAGGTGCACTACGTCGGCGAGCCGATTGCCGCCGTGGCGGCGGTCAGCCGACACATTGCCGAGGACGCGCTGGAGCTGATCGAGGTCGAGCTCGAGCCGCTGGTGCCGGTCGCGGACACACTCGAAGCCATGAAGCCGGGCAGTCCGCTCGTCATCGAGGCACTGGGCTCCAACGTCGTTCTGCAGAAGCAGTTCACGTGGGGACCGGTCGCCGAGGCCTTCTCAAAGGCAGACCGCGTCTTCGAAGACCGGTTCCGCTGGCACCGTATGGGCGCGAATCCCATGGAGACCTTCGGGTGCATCTGCCAGTGGGACGCGGTGACCGGCATGCTCAATGTGCGCGGGAGCACCCAGTCGCCGCTGCTGTACGCCATGGGGGCCGCAGGCACGCTCGGCATCCCGACCAACCGGATCAATCTGACCAGCACCCAGCGCGGCGGCAGCTTTGGTGGCAAGGGCAATGCGCGCGGCATCGCCATCACGAGCCTGCTGTCACGCAGGGCGGGTGGCCGGCCCGTCAAGTGGATCGAAGACCGCATGGAATACCTGACGGCCGGCAGCAGTCAGGCATGGGACCGCTACTACGAGGCGCGCCTCGCGGTCAGGACCGATGGTGTGGTCACGGCGTTCCACGTCAAGCTGATCGAAGACATCGGCTCGAGCGGAGAGGGTTACGGGGCGATGGGCGCGGGCAAGCCACTCAGCGCCTTCACCGGCTGCTATGCGATTCCCGCGGCGTCCTATGATCTGACTCTCGTCCTCAGCAACAAGGTACCGACGACCGCGTATCGGGGCATGGGACCGCCACCACACTTCTTCGTGCTCGAGCAGATGATGGATCTCGCGGCTCGCGGGCTCGGACTCGATCCGGCGGAGATTCGCCGCCGCAATTACATCCGTCCGGAGCAGTTTCCGTACATCATCCCGAGCGGGAACGAATACGACAGCGGCGAGTATGAGGCGACACTCGACAGGACGCTCGGGATCGCGGGCTATCGCGGGATCCGCCAGGAGCAGGAGCGCGCCCGCGCGCAGGGACGGCTGATCGGCATCGGCATCGCCAACACCGTTGAACCGGGCGTGTTCGACTGGAACGCCTATGCCATCGTCGGTATGAATGCCATCGGCATTCCGGAGGGCATCACCGTCTCGATCGACGCGTTCGGGCGGATCACGGCACGCGTCGGCTTCACGAGCGAAGGGCAAGGTCAGTACACCCTGATTGCGCAGCTGCTCGCGGATTATTTCGGTGCGGAGATGACGGATATCGCGGTGGTGCCGCTGAATACGCTCGGTGCGCCGCCGTCCTTCGGCCCGGGTGGCAGCAGGCTGGGCGTCGCAATCACGGGCGCCACGATGGGGGCGGCAGGGAAGCTCAGGAAGAAGATCGTCAAAATTGCAGCAGGCCTGCTGCAGACGCCTGCGGAGAAACTCGAATTCATCGACGGCCGGGTGCAGGTCATCGGTATGCCTGAGGCGAGTGTGAAGCTCGCAGACATTGCGGGTGTTTCCCATGGCCGCAGCGACCTGCTTCCTCCCGGCATGGAGATGGGCCTCGAGGCGACCGGCATCTGGACCGCACAGGGTCGCGAGCCGATCGACGACCAGGGACGCGCGAGGAGCTATCTGACGGCGGCCAACGCCTGTCATCTCGTGATGGTCGAGATCGACCGGGAGACCGGACAAGTCGAGATCCTGAAATATGTGGTCGTCGATGATTGCGGGATACGCCTCAATCCCGCGACGGTGGAAGGCCTGACGCAGGGCGGAGTGGCGCAAGGCGTGGCCGCAGCGCTGCTCGAGGAATATCCGTACAGCGCGGAGGCGCAGCCACGCGCGACGACCTTCGTGGATTACCTGCTGCCATCGATCTGCGAAGTGCCGATGACGGAAAAGTCCGCGCTTGTCACCCCATCGCCGCTGGCGCCTCTCGGCGCGAAGGGTTGCGGAGAAGGCGCGCTGCACACGGCACCCGCTGCAGTCATGTGCGCGGTCAACGATGCGCTCGCCCCGGTCGGGGTGATGGCGCGTGAAGTCCCGGCCTCGCCGCATCGGCTCTGGAAGCTGCTGCGGGAGGCCAAGATGCACCAGGAGTAGAACGCATGGCCAGGAAAGACTATTTCATCCTCGACACCGAGACGCACCCGATCGATGCCGCCATCTGGCATCAACTCGCCCCGTACGAGGGCACGAAGCGGTTCATGCATTCCCTTCAGGGGTGCATCCGGCCGCTCGTCAAGGAATTCCCATCGATGGAGAACGATGGCGCGGGGCCTTCGAGAAGATGATCGCGAATATGGATGCTTCGGGTACGGACATGGCCTGTGTCATCCCGGAAGGCTTCTTCTGCAGCGGCGGCACGACCCCGATCTCGACCAACGCGTGGATGCTCACCGGCGTACAGAAGTATCCGGACCGGTTCATCATGTGCCCGAACTTCGGTCCGATCATCCAGCGCGGCGTCGATGAAGCCATCCGCGAAATGGAGTTCATGGTGAAGGAGTACGGGGTCAAGGTCTTCAAGTTCTACTGCCCCGAAGACACCTACATCAACGACAAGCGGCTCTGGCCCTTCTTCGCGAAGGCGCAGGAGCTGAATCTCGTCATGCAGGTGCACACCGGAACGGGATACGTCTACGGCGGCCGGAACAAGTACTGCCACCCGGCACTCCTCGAGGATGTCCTGTACGATTTCTACGACCTGCGCATCGTCGCCTTCCATTTCGGCTGGCCACACCATCGCGAGCTGAATCTCCTGGCGGCGACCTTCCCGAACCTCTACATCAGCGTGAGTTTCCTGAACCATGCGGCGAGCTGGCGGCCAAAACTCTTCCAAGAGCTGATCGGCGAGGCCATGCTGTACGCGACGGTCGACAAGATCGTCTGGGGCAGCGACACGAACGGCTCCGGGATGAAGGACTGCGTCGACCCGTTCCATACCTTCCAGATCGACGAGGAGGGGAATCGCGGCTGGGGGTATGCCTACATCACGGATGAGGACCGTGCGAAGATCTTCGGCCTGAACATGGCGAAACTGCTCGGAATCGAGCCGAAGAAGAGGGCACGGAGGCCGATCTGAGTGGCGATGTCGGCGTCGGGCGTGCCGTCTCATGCGCCTGAGGCGCTGCTGCGGAGTCCGCAGGAGACCACAGCTCTCGACTGGCCACGTCTGGCGGAGCATCTGGCCCGACAGGGGCATGCGCTCGATCTCGGCGCAGTGCCCCGCCAGTTTCGTGGCGGGCTCGGGAACCTGAACTTCCTGGTGACCATGGACGGTCGCGCCTGCGTGCTGCGTCGGCCGCCTTTTGGTGCGGTGCCGATCGGCGCCAATGACATGGCGCGGGAGCACCGCGTGCTGTCGCGTCTGTGGAAGGCGTGGCCGCTGGCGCCGCGGAGCCTCTATTACACCTCCGACGTGGCGGTGATTGGCGCGCACTTCCTCATCATGGAGTATTGCCCGGGGCTCGTGATCGGCGCGCAGCTGCCCGCCGGCGTGGACCCTCTGGCCGCGGGGCCGACTCTGTCGTCCATGCTCGTCAGCGTGCTTGCGAGCTTGCACGCGGTCGATCCGGCGGAGGTGGGGCTCGACGACTTCGGCAAGCCTGCCGGGTTCCTCGTGCGGACGACGAGCGGCTGGACGCGGCGTGGTGAGGCGGTTGCAGGCGAGCGTGATCGCCGCCTCATCGGCGAGCTGGCAGGCTGGCTCTCGGGGTGCGTCCCGCCCGAGCAGCCGGCGACGCTCCTGCACAGCGACTTCAAGCTCGACAATGTCGTGCTGGATCCGCAGACCCTCGGAGTACGGGCGGTGCTCGACTGGGACATGAGCACCCGCGGCGATCCGCTCTATGACCTCGCGACACTGCTCAGTTACTGGGCCGAGCCCTCCGATCCCGAGACGATGCGCCGGCTGAGACAGATGCCGACGGCCACCGCCGGGTTCCATTCGCGCGCGCAGGCCATGGCGACCTATGCATCGCTTACCGGCCGTGACCTCTCGAACTTCCATTTCTATCGGGTGCTTGCACTGTTCAAGCTCGGCATCGTCTTCCTGCAGCTGCATGCGCGTTTTCGCTCGGGTGCGACGAGTGATGCGCAGTTTGCGGACTTCGGCGATGTCGGGCACGGTCTGCTGGAATTCGCGCATGCCGTGATGCGTGGCACGGCGGATTGAGTGACCGCAGCGCCTGCCCCACGAGTCAACAGAACGCATGATCGACTTCACCGTACCACCGGATCTCAGGGCACTCGGCGACGAAACGCGCCGCTTCGTCCGCGAGCAGGTAATCCCCTATGAGCGGGACCCGCGGCTCGGCGCACACGGACCGAGTGACGAACTGCGGCGCGAACTGAATGCGCTCGCGCGCGCGCAGGGCCTGCTCGCGCCCCACGTGTCGGAGCGCTGGGGCGGCAGGGGACTCTCGCATCTCGGGCGGGCGGTCGTGTTCGAGGCGGCCGGCTACTCTCCGCTCGGACCGATTGCCCTGCACTGCGCGGCGCCGGACGAAGGCAATATGCATCTCCTCGAGGCGGTTGCCAGCGAGGAGCACAAGCTGCGCTGGCTCGCGCCCCTGTGCCGGGGGGAGATCCGCTCGGTGTTCTGCATGACGGAGCCGCATCCGGGCGCGGGCTCCGACCCTGGCCAGCTTCTGACTACGGCCCGGCGTGCGGGCAGCGACTACATCATCAATGGTCGCAAATGGCTGATCACGGGGGCCGCGGGCGCGGGCGTCGCCATCGTGATGGCCAGGGTGGAGGGCGAGGGTGGCGGGCCGACGATGTTCCTGACCGACATGGACGTCGAGGGGATCCATGTCGAGCGGCTCATCGATTCGCTCGATTCGAGTTTTACGGGCGGACATGGGGTCGTCAATTTCGCGGACTGCCGCATCCCTGGAGACCAGGTGCTCGGTGAAGTCGGCAAGGGTCTGAAGTACGCCCAGGTGCGGCTTGCTCCGGCGCGCCTGACGCACTGCATGCGCTGGCAGGGCGCAGCCTGCCGGGCTCACGACATTGCACTCGCCTATGCACAGAAGCGCCAGGCCTTCGGCAGGACGCTGGGTGAGCATGAAGGCGTGGGTTTCATGCTGGCAGACAACGAGATCGACCTGAGCATGTGCCGGCTGGGCATCCGGCACACGGCCTGGCTGCTGGACCAGGGTCAGACTGCGCGACACGAGTCGAGCGTCGCAAAGGTCTTCTGCTCCGAAGCCCAGTTCAGAGTGGCCGATCGCTGCGTGCAGATCCTTGGCGGCAAAGGCCTGACGGGTGACACGGTGGTCCAGCAGATCTTCCGGGAGATCCGTGCGTTCCGCATCTACGACGGGCCGTCCGAGGTCCATCGCTGGGCCATTGCCCGGTCTCTTCTGAGGAAGGCCGGACCTGGATGAGCCAACCACCCTCCGGAGCAGCAGTGGGCGACCTCAAAGCGCTGTTCAACCTGGACGGCAAGGTGGCGGTCGTGACTGGCGGTGGACAGGGAATCGGCGCGACGATTGCCACGGCTCTGGCCGCGCACGGCGCCGCAGTGGTGATCTGCGGCCGCAGGCGCGAGACGCTCGAACAGACGGCAGAGGCCATTCGCGCCGCTTCCGGAACAGCCCATGTGCTTCCCGCGGATGTCTGCTCGGACGATGAGGTATCGCGAGCCCGCGAGTGGCTTGTCCATGAGTTCGGCGGCATCGACGTGCTCGTGAACAATGCAGGCATCGACCCGCATTACGGCTCGATCGAGAAGACCTCGATGCAGGACTGGAACGAGATCCTGGCCGTCAATCTCACGGGGGTCTTTCGCTGCTGCCGGGAGCTCGGCGGACTCATGCTGTCACGGGGCAGCGGTTCCATTGTCAATGTCAGCTCCATCGGCGGACACATCGGTCTCAAGCGGCAGGTGCCCTACTGCGCCTCCAAGGGCGGAGTCGAACAGCTCACGAAAGCACTTGCCCACGACTGGGCGGAACGCGGCGTGCGCGTCAACGCCATCGCGTATGGCTTCATCGCGACACAGCTGACGGCCGGCATGCTCTCTCACGAATACATTGCACCGCGGCTCCTGGCGCACATTCCCATGGGCCGCTTTGGCCGGCTCGATGAGGTGGCGGGAGCGGCCGTCTTTCTGGCGTCGCAGGCGTCCTCCTATGTCACGGGTCACAGCCTGCTCGTCGATGGCGGCTGGACCGCGACCTGATCTGCTGCGGGGGGATGACCATGAACATGGCACTTACCGGACTGAAGGTCCTCGATCTGACGCGGCTGCTGCCGGGCGCCTTCTGTACTCAGCTGCTGGCGGACTATGGTGCCGACGTACTGAAGATCGAGCAGCCCGGAGCCGGCGACTACAACCGGCAGTTCGCGCCGATCGCGAAGGAAGAATCCGGTTCCTTCCTGCTGCTCAATCGCAACAAGCGCAGCCTGACTCTGAATCTGAAAGCCGAGGAAGGTCGTGATGTCTTCCGCAGGCTCGTGAAAGAGGCCGACGTGGTCGTGGAGGGCTTCCGGCCCGGCGTCATGACGCGTCTCGGGCTCGACTATGACGCGCTGCACGGGGTGAATCCACGAATCGTCTATTGCGCCATCTCAGGCTTCGGACAGGACGGCCCCTACGCGCTGAAGAGCGGGCACGATCTGAACTACCTCGGCATTGCGGGCGCCCTCCAGCTTTTCGGTACTCCTGATACGGGGCCCATCGTGCCGGGACTTTCCATTGCCGATGTCGGCGGAGGGTCCCTCATGGCGGCCTTTGGGATCCTCGCTGCGCTGGGTGCACGGGAGAGAACGGGCAAGGGGCAGTTCATCGACATTTCCATGACCGACGGCCTCGTGTCCTGGCTGTGCTATCACGCGGCCGATTACCTCTTTGCCGGTGTGGAGCCCCGCGGCGGCGTGCAGGGCTTCATTGGCGGCGCACCGTGCTACAACGTGTACCGGTGTGCAGACGGCCTGTACATGACTTTGGGGATCATCGAAGAGCACTTCTGGCACCGCTTCTGCGAGCTGATCGGACGTCCCGAGTTCAGGGCAGAGCAGTGGCCGGCCGGTGAGGCCGCACAACGGCAGTTCGCCGACCTGCGGGAGGTCTTTGCCCGCAATACCCGCGATCACTGGGTGCAGACGCTGGCTGCGGCCGATATTCCGGCCGGCCCGATCAATTCGATGGCCGAAGCCTTCAGGGATCCGCAGTTTGTCCATCGACGCATGCTCCAGCACCTCGAGCATCCGGTGGAGGGCCGTATTCCGCAGCTTGGCTTCCCGATCAAGTTCAGCGATACACCGGGCGCCATGCGCACGCCACCACCGACACTCGGCCAGCACACGAAGGAAGTCCTGCAGGGACTTGGCTATGACGGGCAGGGCATTGCGGCCCTTGCCGCGGCTGGCGTGATCTGACTTGTATCCATGGCAGGAGATCTGTAAATGCGAATCGGAACGGCTCTGCTTTCACCCGGTGGCGATCAATACGGCGGCCAGGGCCAGCCGCGTCTCGAGCTGTCCTCGTTCACGGGCAATGCTGCCGAGCTCGAGGAGCTCGGCTTCGACAACCTCACCATGCCCGAGTACGGACACGATCCGTTCGTGCCGCTCGGCCTGGCGGCCGAGCACACGCGGCGCGTGGAGCTTGCCACAAATGTCGCCGTGGCCTTTCCTCGCAGTCCCATGGTTACGGCACAGGCTGCGTGGGTGCTGCAGACATTCTCGAAGGGACGTTTCAGCCTGGGGCTCGGCAGCCAGGTGAAGGGTCACAACGAGAGGCGCTACTCGACGCCATGGCAAGGAGCGCCAGGGCCACGCATGCGTGAGTACTTCCTCTGCCTCAAGGCAATCTTCGCGAGCTTCCAGAAGCCGGCAAAGCCCACGTACTTCGAGGGTCGGCATTACAGCTTCACCATGCTGCCACCCTTCTTCAATCCGGGCCCGATCGAGCACCCGCACGTCCCGCTCTATGCGGCTGCCGTCAATCCCTACATGGTCAGGATGGCGGGCGAGATCTGTGACGGCGTGCGCCTGCATCCGGTGGCCACCTTCCGCTACACGCGCGAGGTCCTGTTGCCTGCGATCGCCGAGGGAGCCGCACGCGGGGGACGCGATGCCTCCCGCTTCGATCTCATCGGGACGCCGTTTACCGCCTTCGGCCGTACCGAAGCCGACGTGGCCAAGGCCGTCGAGGTCGTGCGCAAGCAGATTGCCTTCTATGCCTCGACGCGCTCCTATCACCCGGTGCTCGCACATCACGGCTGGGAGGACATCGGCCTGGAGCTGCATCGACTCTCGGTGGCGGGGCAGTGGGCAAAGATGCCCGCACTCGTGACCGACGAAATGCTCGAAGCCTGGGTGCTCATCGGCACCTACGACCGGATTGCCGATACGCTGCGGGCGAAGGCGGGTGGCATCTTCCAGGCCGTGCACATCAACTTCACGAACGAAGAGCGCCGGGATACGGCCATGCTGCGCGAGGTGGTGCGGCGCGTGCAGGCCATCTGAGCAGTTACCGGAACGCCCGAACGGAGAGCACCCGATGAACGATCTCCAGTGGCAGTTGCCTGGCAGCTTCAACTTCGGGCGTGACGTCATCGATGCCATTGCGGGCTCGCACCCGGACAGGCTCGCCCTGATCTGGTGCGACCAGTCCGGCCGCGAGCGGCGCTATTCCTTCGGCGAGATTTCCCGGCGCACGAACCAGCTCGCTGCGCTGCTTGCCGCTGAAGGCGTCGGGCGCGGGGATCGCGTGCTCGTCATGCTGCCGCGTCTTCCGCAGTGGCAGATTGCCATGGTCGGCTGCCTGAAGCTCGGCGCCGTCCCGATTCCCTGTATCGACATGCTCACGGCGAAGGACGTCCTGTATCGGGCGACATGCGCGCAGGCGGTTGGGGCGATCACGACCCGCGCCAATGTGGAAAAATTCTCGGGCACGTCGGGCCTGAAGATTCGCGTGGCGGTGGGCGGTGCCCCGCGCTGGCTGGATTTCGACGCCGCCCTCGATGCCCAGCCTGCGACCTTTGCCTGCGCGGACACGGGGATAGAGGACCCCGCTGTCATCTATTTCACCTCGGGGTCGACGGGCCTGCCCAAGGGGGTGACTCACGCCGCGCGTGGGCTGTATTGCTGGCGTGGCTCCGCGCGCGACTGGCTGGATCTGCACAGCGATGACCTGATGTGGTGCACGGCGGATACGGGATGGTCGAAGGCCGGTACGAGCATTCTCTTCGGACCCTGGTCGCAGGGCGCCGGTGTGCTCTTTTACGACGGGCGCTTCGATGCCGCCGAACGCCTTCGACTGATTGCCCACTACGGCGTAACGGTTTTCTGTGGTGCGGCGACCGAATTCAGGCACCTGGTCAACGAGGATTTTTCGGGGACCGATCTCAGCCGCCTGCGCCTGGCGGTGTCAGCGGGCGAATCCGTGAACCCGGAGGTCGTGCGGCGCTGGCAGGAACTCACCGGTATCCCGCTCCTCGAGGCCTATGGACAGACCGAGACACTGATGACGGTAGCCAACGGTTTGGGGAGGCCGATGAGGGAGGGCTCCATGGGGCGCGCACTGCCCGGTTGTCGCATGGCCGTGCTCTCCCCGGAAGGCCGACCGCTTCCACCGGGAGAGAGTGGTCAGCTGGCGCTCGTGCTGCCGAACCCGCAACTCATGCTCGGCTACTGGCAGGAGCCCGAACGCACGGCAGCCGCCTTCTCCTCGCACGATGGGGTGGAGTATTTCCTGACTGGCGATCTGGCGCACATGGATGACAATGGATTCATCTACTACGCCGGGCGGGTCGACGACATCATCAGTTCGGCTGGCTATCGCATCGGCCCAATCGAGGTGGAGAATGCGCTGCAGGAGCATCCAGCCGTCACCGAGTGCGCGGTGATCGGCTCTCCCGATGCCGAGCGAGGTGAGATCGTCAAGGCCTTCGTGGTCCTGCGGAAGGGCGTCGAGGCCTCCGATGTGCTGAAGCGCGAGCTGCAGGAGCACGTCAAGAGGGTGACCGCCCCCTACAAGTATCCGCGGCTCGTCGAATTCCTGCCGGAGCTCCCGAAGTCTGCAGCGGGAAAACTCCTGCGGCGCGTGCTGCGGGACGCCGAGCGGAAGCCTGTGACGCCTCTGAAGGAGTAGGTCGCGGTGTCTCGTGACGATGCACGGCTGCAGCAACTGTTTGGTCTGGAGGGGCAGCGTGCCGTCGTGATCGGGGGATCGTCAGGCATTGGCAGGGCCATTGCGGAGCTGCTGCTTGCAGCCGGCGCGCGTGTCGTGCTCACCGGACGCACACCCGCCAAGGTCGGGGCAGCGGTGGCCGAACTGCAGACCCGCAACGGCCAGCCGACCGGTGTCATTGGCATGGAGACGGACATTACGCAGGAGGCCGCCGTCGTCGAACTCTTCGAGCGGGCGACGGAGGCCCTCGGCGGGGTGGACGTGATGGTCAACAGCGCGGGGATCTACCCGGTCGTGCCCTTCGCGGAAGTATCGGTCGAGCTCTGGGATCAAGTGCATGCCGTGAACACCCGAGGGGCGTTCCTGTGCATTCGCGAGGCCGTGAAGAAGATGCTGGCAGGCGGAGGCGGTGGAGCCATCGTGCACGTCTCGTCGCTCGCGGCCATCATGACCATGATTCACGGCCATGCCCAATACGGTTCCAGCAAGGCAGGGGCCAACATGCTGGTGCAGAGTGTTGCGGCCGAATACGCGCAACACGGCATCCGGGCAAACGCGGTACTGCCTGGGGCGACACTTACCGACACCCTCATCGGAGCCAACACCCGCTACATCGCGGAGAAGATGCCGCTGGTCGGCCCGTCGAACGATCCGGCCCGATTCCCGATGGGGCGTCTCGCCAGTGCCGATGAGGTTGCGGCGGTCTGTCTCTTCCTTGCGAGTCCTGCGGCCGCCTATGTGACGGGCCAGCTGATCGCCGTGGATGGCGGCCTGTCCCTGAGCTGACCGATGGCAGCGATGGCACCTGACAGCCGGTGGTTCTCGGCCAACCCCGACAAGGCGTGGGGCGAGAAGCTCTTCCTGAGTTTCGTACCCGTCTTCATCGCCTTCAACCTGGTCGTGCAGAAGATGGGCTGGCTCGACACCGGCAACTTCTGGAATGTCGTGCAGAACCTGGCGATGTGGGTTCCGTATCTCCTGCTCCTGCCCTGGTGGCTGCGCCGCCATTCCGGCGTCGTCTGGCACGAGAGCTACTGGTTCAAGGTCAACGTCTACATGGCCGTATACGTTTTCTTCGGCACCTATTTCCACACGGAATGGTTTTTCACGGGGCTGGGGCTGCGCTACCACTTTCCCGCGGTCACGTGGTATTTCGATTCCGCGCTGTGCGGCCCGGACCAGGCGACGGCTCTTGCCCGACAGCAGCGCATCCCGCTCGGCATGTATTTCAACACCATGGCTTTCTTCGTCGTCTATCACACGCTTGCCGTCGTGCTCATGAGGCGTGTGCGGGTGCTCACGAGCGGCTGGGGGCCTGCAGCCCGGCGTGCAGGCTGGGCGGGAATCGTGGCGGTGACTGCGATCTTCTTCGCGTGGCTCGAGACCTTTCTGTATGTGACGCCGGATATCTCGAAGTTTGTGTACTACGTGGACAAGGCAAGGATGCTGAGTGAGGGGACTTCCCTCTACATGCTCTACTTCTTCGTCAGCTTCCCGAATTTCTACCGTCTGGACGAGAGCCGCGAGGGGCGATGGACTCTCAAGGGCTGCGTCGTGCAGGCCAGCTTCGTCAGTATCTGGATTCTGCTGCTCATCGATCTCTGGGTGCATGTCCATGGGCGCATTGCCTGACTCATAGTTCAAGACTCATAGTCCAATCAGACGAGGAGTGCCAGTAACCGGTCGCGTAGATTCGGAATCGCGCGGCCGGGATCGACATTCCGGATCGGATCGCATTGGACCACAACGGACAGATCACCCCTGAGCGCAACGCCACGATGAACATCGTCGATCTCAAGGACGAACGTAACCGGGTCCTGTGCACGCTGCTGCGGGCGCACGCGGAAGCGAGCGGCGATGCCCCCTTTCTGCGCGCCGACGACACAACCTTCAGCTATGGCAGAGCCAATGCGATCGTGAATGCCTATGCGCGCGGTCTGCGCGAGCTCGGTCTGGGCGCTGGCGGCCGCTTGATGGTCTATATGCACAGCTGCCTGGAGTTCGTGCTGCTGACGCTCGCAGCCAACAAACTCGGTGCGCTGTGGGTGCCGATCAACACGGATTACCGCGGCGAGTGGCTGGTCGAGACCATCAATGCGAGCAAGGGCGCCATTCTCGCGACGGATGTCGCGCTGCTGGAGAAGCTCCGACCGGTCGAGCGCGAGCTCCACTACGGGCGGCTGGTGCTGCGCGGCCGGAAGGCGGACGCGAGGGAAGACTTCGCGCCACGCGGCGTGATGACGCTGGAGGAGCTCGGCGACCGCTCCGAGGCCGAGATCGAGACGCGGCACATCGGCTATGGTGACGCAGCCGCCGTACTGTGGACCTCCGGCACGACGGGCAAGCCAAAAGGCGTGGTCCAGAGCCACAATGTCTGGGTCCGTGCGGCCGAGAACAACAACCGGCTGTACGGCACGCGGGCCGGCGATGTCGCCTACAACTGCCTCCCCCTGTACAACTCCGCTGCGTGGGTGGGAAACATCTACCGTACGCTTACAGTGGGCATTCCCTGTGCGCTGGACGAGCAGTTCTCGGTGTCCCGATTCTGGGATCGCATCCGCTTCTACGGAGCTACGCAGACCATTACGCTCGGCGCCATGCACATGTTCCTGTGGAACGAGCCCCGGCGCGCGGACGACGCCGACAATCCGCTGCGCATGGCCAGCATGGTGCCCATGCCACAGAAGATGATCGCACCGTTCTGCGAGCGATTCGGGCTTGAGGGTATCGTGCAGGGCTTCGGTCAGAGCGAGGCGATGCTGCTCCTGTCGAAACTGGAGACGCCCACCCGACAGCTCAAGCCAAATGCCCTGGGAGAGCTGTCGGGCGACATGGAGCTCAAGCTCCTGCGGGACGACGGGGAGGAGGCGACAACCGGCGAAGTGGGGGAATTTGCCGTCCGGCCGCTCGCCCCGCACGTGATCTTCAGCGGCTACTTCGAGGATCCCGAAGCGACGCGCAGTGCCTTCCGCGGCGAGTGGTACTGCATGGGTGACCTGGGCATCAAGGATGCCGAGGGCAATTTCTTCTTCGTCGATCGCAAGAAGGACTGCATCCGCTACAAGGGCCGGAACATATCGTCTCTCCAGGTCGAGAGCGTGGCCGCCAGCCACCCCGCCGTCCAGGCGGTGGCCGTCTATGGGGTGCCTTCGGAGATGCTGGAATCGGAGCATGAGATCAAGCTCGATGCGATCCTGAAGCCGGGACAGCAGCTGCTTCCCGAAGAGCTGGCGCGCTTCATCAATGAGCACGCGCCGTACTTCTGTGTACCCCGCTACATCGAGTTCGTCGGTGAGCTGCCCTATACGCCCACGCAGAAGCTGGAGAAGTACAAGCTGAGGGCAAAGGGGCTCTCCGGGGCCACCTGGGACAGACTGAAGAGCGACTTCGAGCTGCAGCGCTAGGCACGCAGCGCTGCGCGCCCGAGGGATAGCGAAGCGCAGGTCGCGCGGAACCCTCCAAGTGGACGATGCTGGGCCGATTGGGGGATTGCTAGCCTCGTCCTGACGATCCGGTTTGGCTTTGCAGCCCATGGAGACCGAGAAGATGGCGCTGGACATCACTGACCTGAAGGCCCTCGTCGGCAGGGAATCCGCACTGGTGGCCGCCCGGCACCCGGTGAACATTCCCGATATACGCCACTGGAGCGAGGTGATCCGGGAGGATGACAGGAGCTACAGAGAGTTCGAGAAGCTCACGAAACATGCCCCGCCCGCGATGCTGATGGTCTGGACGATGCCACCCCTGTGGTCGCCCGAGACTCCGGCGCAGAGCGAGCCGCATGAGCGCGCGATCCGGCTGCTGGAGGGGGCGGGCTATGCCACAGGGCTCGTTGTCGCACTGGAGCAGAAGTTCCTGCGACCTCTGAAGGTCGGGGAGCGGCTGAGCTACCGGGTGAAGCTGCTTGGCGTATCGCAGGGCGAGGTCGATACGGGCGTCGGCCGCGGCTACCAGCTGGACCTGCACTACACCTTCCTGAACGAGGCCGGTGAGATCGTGAGCGAGCAGCTGTGCCGTCGTGTCCAGGTGAGCAGAGTGGCGGCCCAGACGAAGCATTGAGACCGACTCGACGGAGGCACGGGATATATGGCTAACAGGTTCGGCGTCCTGCCGTTCAACAGTCCGGTCGAACCGACCATGGACTATTCGAAAGTCGCTCCCCTGATTGGCATACAGAGCGTGAGGCACCCGCCACACGACCGGGTGACAGAGGTGGACGTCGACCGCTGGTGTCAGGTGATGCGGGATACCAATCCACTCTACACCGACGAAGATTACGCAAAGAAGAGTCGCTACGGCGGTCTGCTGGCCCCGTCCGGCATGATGCACGTCTTTGCTCTGGGGACGATGAGGGCGGCCCTCGATCAGTTCGTCCGCGGCGCGTGGGAGCATCCCAACGATCCAAACGTGAAGCTGAACGTGGTGATCGAGCAGGAGGGTTACACGGGCGTCATGGCGACCGCACAGCGCCAGCAGCACTTCCGGAGGATCCGCGTCGGGGACGAAATCCACTGGACCATCGGGATATCCCGCCTGTCGGACTACGACCACCTGACGCGCCAGGGCGTCGGCCGGAAATACCAGATCCTGTACCAGTTCTACAACCAGAAGGACGAGCTGCTGTGCAACCAGTCCTTCGACGTTCTCGTTTACCGGGCGCCGATGAGCACGCGCCGCCTGTACGCCGGCTGAGTGCATCCACGAACCGATACGAAGAGGAATCAGACCATGTCGCGCGAGATCAACAATGTCTATTGGGAAGACGTGCAGGTCAAGCAGGACCTCCCGGAAAAGAGCCGGGTCATCGACACGACACTGATCGCGATGGGCGCGACGTGGGCCACGCACGATTTCATGCCGGTACATCACGACCGCGACTTCGCGCAGTCCAAGGGTGCGCCGGACATTTTCATGAATATCCTCACCTCGAACGGCCTCATGATGACCTATCTGGAGCAGTGGGCCGGGCCACAGGCCGTGATCAAGGACATCTCCATCAGGCTGTCCGTACCGAATTTTCCGCGCGACAGGATGGACATGAATGCGCGCATCACCCGCAAGTGGGAGGAGAAGGGGGAGCACCTGGTCGAGGTGGCATTCAACGGGGACAACCAGATGGGACCACACGCTGCGGGCACGGCGATCATCTCTCTGCCCACGCGAGGGTGAGACGATGTCCCTGAAAAACAAGGCGTGCATCGTCGGGATCGGCTCGACGGAATTCACGCGCAATGCCGGCCGGAGCGAGATTCACCTGGCGGTGGACGCAGTGACTGCAGCGTGCGTGGATGCCGGGCTCGAGATCGATCAGATCGATGGCATGTCGAGTTACGGCACGGCCGGCATCTACGCGGCGGAGCTCGCGCCCGATATCGACGTGGCTCGCAGTCTCGGCATCCCGAACCTCCGGTACTTCGGGCAGACGCCCTGGGGTGGCGGCGCCTGCTGCGGGGTCGTCGCACAGGCGGCGATGGCGGTGTCATCGGGCGTCGCCAATTATGTCGCCTGCTACCGGTCGCTGAAGCCGGCCAGCGGCACGGTGCGCTACGGGCGGCCGACCGCAATCCCGGCCGAGTACCGCTACAGCTACTACATGCCCTATGGCTTCGCGAGCCCCACGATGTGGGTGGCGATGCTGGCCAAACGCTGGATGCACGAGACGGGCGCAACGCGCGAGCAGCTGGGTCACGTGGCGCTCGTGTGCCGGGAAAATGCGCTGCGTAATCCACGCGCAATGTTCTACGGCCGGCCGCTGACCATGGAGGAATATCTCCACTCGCCGATGTCGTCAGAGCCCTTCACGCTGCACGACACCTGCCTCGAGAACGACGGAGCAGTGGCGCTGATCGTCACGACTCCGGAGCGCGCGCGGGATCTTAAGCAGAAGCCGGCCTTCGTGACCGGGGTCGGCTTCGGAACGTCGCGGGACTCGCACAGCATGACCTCGTTCTATCGGGAATCGATCGGGCTCCCGGAATGCACCGAAGCGGCACGGGAGGTCTTCGGGATGGCGCAGCTGGGTCCGAAGGACATCGACGTGGCGCAGTTCTATGACGCCTTCACCGCAACCGTGCCGATGCAGCTCGAGACCTACGGCTTCTGCAAGTACGGCGAAGGGGGGGCATTCTGCGACGGCGGCGATCGCATCCGCCTCGGCGGCGAACTGCCGATCAACACGTCTGGCGGCATGCTGGCCGAAGCCTACATCCACGGAATGAACATGATTGCCGAGGGAGTGCGACAGGTGCGCGGAACGTCGACGTCCCAGGTGAAGGGCGCGGAGAACGTGCTCGTCACCGGCGGGCTCGGCGTGCCCACGAGCGCGCTTGTCCTCACGAGCGGCCACTGACCCACTCTGATCCACGGAGCCCAGCCGATGTCGATCGAATACAACCCGAAGTACATGAAGCACTTCTATGATCCTGTCTGGGAATCGTTCGAGAACGGTTTCTGGGAGGGAATCAAGCAGCGCAAGTTGCTTTTCCAGAAGTGTGCGGCGTGCGCTACGTTCAGCCATCCCCCGAGAGTCCGGTGTGCGAAGTGCAAGGGTGATCGCTGGGAGTGGGTCGAGTCGAGCGGACGGGGTCGCGTCTACAGCTGGACCGTGGTCCGCCAGGAAGTGCACCCCGCTTTCAGGGTGCCGTTCGAGGTGATCCTCGTGGAGATGGACAAGGAGCCCGGCGTGCGCCTCGTGTCCAACATCATCGACTGCACGGCAGAGGAGCTCTCCTTTGGCTTGCCCGTCGAGGTCTGCTTCCAGGAGGTCACCAAGGGGTGGGCTCTGCCCATGTTCAGGAAGGTCGTCGCCTAACCGGGGAGAGGAACGGGACGCATGGATTTTGCGCTGACCGACGAGCAGCAACTGTTCCGGGATTCGGTCCGGAAGTTCCTCCGGGAACGCTGTCACTCGAAGGTCCTGCGGGAGCTCGAGCAGGGCGAAACCGGATTTTCGCCGCCGCTCTGGGCGGCGATGGCGGAGCAGGGCTGGACGGGCATCATCGTCCCCGAGCGCCATGGCGGCTCGGATCTCGGATTCCTGGAGCTGGGTGTCCTCCTCGAGGAGATCGGCGGGGCCGCCTTCGACAGCCCGATATTCGCCAGTCTGATGGCCACGCTGGCGATACTGGGCGGCGGGAGTCCCGCGCAGCAGGAGCGGCTTCTTCCGGGGATCGTCAGCGGCCGGACGATCGTGGCACTGGCCGTCGAAGAGCGCGGCGTAGCCTACGAGCCGCGTTTCACCGCGACCCGGGCGAACCGGATTGCCGGCGGATATCATCTGAGCGGACAGAAGATGTTCGTGCCTTACGCGACGGTCGCGGACCATCTGCTGGTGCTGGCCAGGACAGGGGGTGCCGCGGGAGACGATAGCGGCTGCACTCTGCTGCTGGTCGATCGCGGTGCACCCGGAGTCCATATCGCGCCGCTCGAGACAATTGCCCCTGACCGGCAGTACGTGGTCGAGTTCGACGGAGTGTTCGCCTCTGGCGATGCAGTGCTGGGCCATGAGGGCGCGGCGCTGTCCGTGCTGGACGACGTGTATCGCAAGGGCACGGCGCTGGTCTGCGCGGAGATGGTCGGTGGTGCAGAGCATCAGCTCGCCGCCACGGCCGAGTACATGAAGCAGCGCATCCAGTTCGACCGCCCCCTCGGCTCCTTCCAGGCCGTACAGCACCATCTGGCCGACATGTTCACCCTGGTGCAGGGATCGCGCTGGGTGAGTTATCAGGCGATCGAGAAACTGGACCGCGGTGCGCCGGCCGGGAGGGAAATCGCCATTGCCAAGGCCTTCACGAGTGACGCATGCCAGCGAGTGGCTGCACTCACGCACCAGCTGCACGGTGGCGTGGGAGTTGATATGGAGAACGACCTGCATTTCTATTTCCGCCGTGCGAAGGCCATGGAACTGAAGTTCGGGCCTGCGCCGGTGCAGCTGAAGCGCCTCGCCGGGCAGCTCTAGCGCCGGCGCGGCCGCACCACGAGACCGGGATGGATTTTCAACTCACGGACACGCAGCTCCAGCTGCAGCGGGAGGTCGTCGCCTATCTGGAGAGGCACGTCACGCCCGAGCTCGAGGCAGAGCTCCTGCGACAGCAGGAAGGCGGTGGACCCGACACGCACCCGCACTATGCGCGGTTCATGAAGCAGCTCGGGCGCGACGGCTGGCTCGGTCTGGCATGGCCGAAGCAGTACGGGGGACAGGAGCGGGACGCGATCGAGCAGTACATCTTCTTCGACACCATTGCGGGCTACTACCGCATTCCGATCCCCTTCCTGGCTATCAATGCAATCGGCTCGACCATCATGCGGGCGGGGACGCCGGAGCAGAAGGATCGCTTCCTGCCGCCGTTGCTGAGAGGTGATCTGAATATCGCCGTCGGCTACACGGAACCGGGGGCCGGCACGGATCTCGCTTCCCTCCGGACCAGCGCGGTGCGCGAAGGTGATCATTACGTCATCAAGGGTCAGAAGGTCTTCACGAGCCTCGCGCATTTCTGTGACTACATCTGGCTGGCGGCAAGAACCGACCCGGGTGCGAAGAAACACAAGGGAATTTCCATCTTCATGGTGGATACGCGCCTGCCGGGCGTCACCATCCGTCCGCTGCGGACGATGGGAGGCTTCAGGACCAATGTGACCTTCTACGATGACGTGCGGGTGCCACAGGACTGTCTGATCGGAGAGGAGAACCGGGGCTGGAGCTACATCAACTCCCAGCTGGCGATGGAGCGGATCGGGCTCGTCCCCCATTCGCGCATGCGCCGGGTGCTCGAGGACATGATCCACTGGACGAAGACCACGACAATCGATGGCAGACGGGTCTTCGACGAACCCTGGGTGCGCGAGAAGCTTGCGGAGCTGACTGCGCGTACCGAGGTGCTGAGGCTGTTCAACTTCCGCGCGGCAAAGATGATTGCCGATGGCATCGAGCCGTTCGCGGAGGCGGCCATGACGAAGATCTACGGGTCGGAGCTGTTCCAGAGCGTGGCGGGCGCGTGCATGGACATCATGGGACTGATCGGGGGACTGCAGCCGCCCTCCGATGTCTCACCCGCCAGGGGCATATTCCAGCGTGATTTTGCGGCGATGCGGCTGCTGACCTTCGGCGGTGGTGCCACCGAAGTCCTGAAGGACATGATTGCCGTGGGGACGCTCGGCATGCCGCCATCGAGACTGGCGTGAGGAGACGGTGATGAGCGTGGACTGGGATCACACGGTCGATGTCCTGGTGATCGGATCGGGCGCGGGCGGCATGGTGGCGGCCCTGACGGCGCACGACCGTGGGGCTTCCACGCTGGTCCTCGAGAAGAGCGATCACTACGGTGGATCCTCGGGGAAATCCGGTGGCGGCCTCTGGATCCCGAACAATCACCTGATGCACGAGGCGGGTCTGGATGACAGCGCCGCAGCGGCCATGGACTATCTCAGGGCAGTGACGCGCGGCATCGAGCCCGAAGAGCGGCTCCAGGCCTTCGTGCAATACGCACCCGAGATGCTGCGTTATCTCGCCGAGCGCACGCGCTTCAGGCCCCAGTGCATGCCGAGGTA
>JADJHU010000009.1 GCA_016707425.1 Gammaproteobacteria bacterium | reverse complement strand
TAGTAGAACTCCTCGGCCGAAAGCCACGCGACCCGCGCCTTCAGCCCTTCCAGGAGCTGCAGGAATTCCGTCAGCGTGACGGGTACGCCCGCGGCGCGCAGGTCGAAAAAGAAACTAACGAGCACGACGGTGCAGGAATACCAGCTGTTCGAAGAGGTGCACGTCCTGCTCGTTCTTCAGGAGCGCCCCATAGAGCGGCGGGATCGCCTTCTTCGGATCGTCCGAGCGCAGTGACTCGGGCGGAATGTCCTCGGCGACGAGGAGCTTGATCCAGTCGAGGAGCTCGGAGGTCGAGGGCTTCTTCCTGAGGCCCGGTGTCTCGCGCAGCCGGAAGAAGGCGGCGAGCGCATCGGACAGCAGATGCTTCTTCAGACCCGGATAGTGCACCTCGACGATCTTCGCCATCGTTTCCTGGTCCGGGAAGCGGATGTAGTGGAAGAAGCAGCGACGGAGAAAGGCGTCGGGGAGCTCCTTCTCGTTGTTGCTCGTGATGACGATGACCGGACGGTGCCGGGCGCGCACGAGCTCGCGGGTCTCGTAGACGTAGAACTCCATGCGATCGAGCTCGCGCAGCAGGTCGTTCGGGAACTCGATATCCGCCTTGTCGATCTCGTCGATGAGCAGCACCGGCTGCACCTCCGACTCGAAGGCCTCCCAGAGCTTGCCCTTGACGATGTAGTTGGCGATGTCGTGCACGCGCGGATCACCGAGCTGGGAATCCCGCAGGCGCGAGACCGCGTCGTACTCGTAGAGGCCCTGCTGGGCCTTGCTCGTGGACTTGACGTGCCATTCGTGCAGCGGCCGGCCGAGCGAACGGGCGATCTCCTGCGCGAGCTGTGTCTTGCCCGTTCCGGGTTCGCCCTTGATGAGCAGCGGTCGTGACAGGGTAATGGCCGCATTGACCGAGAGCGCGAGATCCGGAGTCGCGATGTACTGGTCGGTGCCGGTGAAGCGCTGGTTCATGAGATGAGTCCGCAGTCTCCAAAATGCAGTCCTGACGCTGTGTGCACGGGCAGGTGCCGCACGACGTGCCCGATCAGCCGCCCTGTACCCTGACGATGCGCATCGAGTTGGTGCCCCCCGATACCCCCGCGAGTTCGCCCTTGGTCACGATGACCAGGTCGCCCGCATGCACGAGCTCAAGCTCGAGCAGGCGCTGGAAGATCGAGGCGTAGAGCACCTCGTCCCGGCCGGAGCTGATCTCGAACGGCACGGGGTAGACACCGCGGTACAACGTCACACGGCGGCGCGTACCGGTATGGCGCGTGAAGGCATAGACGGGGATGTCCGAGCGGATGCGTGACATCAGCAATGGCGTCGTGCCCGACTCGGTGAGCGCCACGATGGCACGCACCTTCATGTGATTGGCCGTGTACATCACGGCCATGGCAATCGCCTCCTCCGTGCCCTCGAAGGTGCCCTCCGCGCGGTGACGCATCCCGCTGAGGGTAAGCTGGTATTTCTCCGCACCCTCGATCACCTGGGCCATCGCCTGCACGGCCTTGACGGGGTACTTGCCCACGGCCGTTTCCGCCGAGAGCATCACGGCATCCGTCCCGTCCATCACCGCGTTCGCCACGTCGCTGACTTCGGCGCGCGTCGGTACGGGGTTATGGATCATCGACTCCATCATCTGCGTCGCGGTGATCACCGCGCGGTTGCGGGTGCGCGACTGGTGGATGATGGTCTTCTGCAGACCGGTGAGCTCGGCGTACCCCATTTCGACCCCGAGATCGCCCCGGGCCACCATCATGGCGTCCGTCGCCTCGACGATGCCCTGGAGGTTCACCACGGATTCGTGACGCTCGATCTTGGCGACGATGCGGCCGTCACCGCCCGCACGGCGCAGCAGCTCGCGGGCCTGCTCGATGTCGCCCGCATCGCGTGCGAAAGACACCGCGACGTAGTCGATACCCTCGGCTGCCGCGAAGCGGAGGTCCTCCCGATCCTTGTCGGTCAGCGCCGGCGCAGAGATGCCGCCGCCCTCGCGGTTCAGGCCCTTGCGATCAGAGAGCTCGCCACCGACCCGTACCCGGCACTCGATGCGTGCCCCTTCGACCCGCTCGACATGGAGCACGATCTGCCCGTCGGCAAGCAGCAGTGTGTCGCCCGCGGCGACGTCGCGCGTCAGCTCCTTGTAGGCAACGCCCACCGCCTCGGCCGTGCCGGCCTTCGGATCCATCTGTGTGTCGAGCACGAAGCGGGCGCCTTCGCTGAGGTGTGCATAGCCTTCACGGAAGCTCTCGATGCGGATCTTCGGACCCCCGAGATCCGCGAGCACGCCCACGCAGATGCCCGTGTTCCGCTCGGCCTCGCGCACCAGCGCGAGGCGTCGTGCATGATCCGCCTGGGCTCCGTGGGAGAAGTTCAGCCGCGCAACATTCAGCCCTGCCCGCACCATCGCCGCGAGCGTGCCGACGTCGTCCGTGGCCGGGCCGAGGGTCGCAACGATCTTGGTGCGCCGGAGCATCGCTTTCACCTTCAGCCGTATGCCCGGTCCTCGAGCACGGCAACGGCCGACAGCGTCTTGCCTTCCACGAACTCGAGGAACGCGCCGCCGCCGGTCGAGATGTAGGAAATGCCTTCTTCGACACCGTACTTCTCGATGGCCGCGAGCGTGTCTCCGCCGCCTGCGAGCGAAAACGCCTTGCTGCTGGCGACCGCGGTCGCGATGGTGCGGGTCCCCTCGCCGAACTGATCGAACTCGAAGACACCGACGGGCCCGTTCCAGATGATCGTGCCGGCACTCGCCAGCATCCCCGCGAAGCGCTCCGCGGTATCCGGTCCGATGTCGAGGATCATCTCTTCGGGACGCACCTCGTGGATCGAACGCACATCGGCATGCGCCGTGGCAGCGAGCTCGCGCGCCACCACGACGTCGGTCGGCAGCGGGATCTCGGCGCCGCGCTCACGCGCGCGCGCGGCCAGCCGGCGGGCGATGTCCAGCATCTCCGCTTCGTGGAGCGACCTGCCCACGGCGATGCCGCTGGCTGCGAGAAACGTATTGGCGATGCCCCCGCCCACGATCAGCTTGTCGACCTTCTCCAGCAGGGACTCGAGCACGGTGAGCTTGGTGGACACCTTGCTGCCTGCAACGATGGCGATCAGCGGGCGCGCCGGTTTCTCGAGGGCCCGCTCGAGCGCCTCCAGCTCCCCGACCAGCAGCGGACCCGCGCAGGCCACGGGCGCATACCTGGCCACGCCGTGCGTGCTCGCCTCGGCCCGGTGCGCCGTGCCGAAGGCATCCATCACGAACACGTCGCACAGCGCCGCCATGCGGCGCGCGAGATCCTCGCGGTCCTTTTTCTCCCCTGCATTGAAGCGCACGTTTTCACAGAGCACCGCCTCGCCGGGCGCGCAGTCCACGCCCTCCAGCCATTGCTTCCGCAGCGGCACGGGCCTGCCGAGGAGCTCCGAGAGTCTCGACGCAACCGGCGCCAGAGAGAATTCCTCGGTGTACACGCCCTCCTCGGGTCGCCCGAGGTGCGACAGCAGGAACACCTTCGCACCCTTGCCGAGCGCCAGCTTGATCGTGGGGAGCGACGCGCGGATCCGCGCGTCGCTCGTAACCACACCGTCCTGCACCGGCACATTGAGATCCTCGCGGATCAGGACCCGCTTGCCCCGGAGGTCGAGGTCTGCCATACGCAAGACTCTCATGGCGGGACCTTCAGCGGGCGCGCGACCAGGCCAGCGTGGTATCCAGCATGCGGTTCGAGAAACCCCACTCGTTGTCGTACCACGCGCAGGCTTTCACGAGTGTGCCCTCGATGACCTTGGTGAGCGTGGCGTCGAAGGTGGCCGAGTGCGGATCGTGATTGAAGTCCACCGAGACGAGCGGCCCGTCGCTCCAGGCGACGATGCCCTTCATGGCCCCGCCGGCCGCATCCTTCATCAGGGCATTGATCTCCTGGGCGCTCGTCGGTCGCCCGGCGGTGAAGGTGAGGTCCACCAGGGAGACGTTGATCGTCGGCACGCGCACGGCGAAGCCGTCGAGCCGGCCCTTCAGCTCCGGGAGCACCAGACCCACCGCGGCAGCCGCACCGGTCTTGGTCGGGATCTGCGACATGGTCGCCGAGCGGGCGCGACGCAGATCCGAGTGGTACACGTCCGTAAGCACCTGGTCATTCGTGTAGGCATGAATCGTCGTCATGATGCCTGCCGTGATGCCGACCTTCCCGTGCAACACTTTGGCCACAGGAGCGAGACAGTTGGTCGTGCAGGAGGCGTTCGAGATCACGGTATGGCCCGCCTTCAGCACCTGCTCGTTGACACCGTAGACGACGGTCGCATCGACGTCCTCGCCGCCCGGGGCCGAGATCACCACTTTCTTCGCCCCACCGGCCAGATGCGCCCCGGCCTTCTTCTTGCTTGCGAAGAGCCCCGTGCACTCCAGCACGAAGTCCACGCCGAGCTGGCCCCAGGGAAGCTTTGCCGGGTCGCGCTCCGCGAGCACGCGGATGCGGTCGCCGTTGACCAGCATCGAGTCACCCTCGACCCGCACTTCACCGGGGAACCTGCCGTGGGCCGTATCGTGACGCGTCAGGTGCGCGTTGGTCTGCGCGTCCCCGAGGTCGTTGATCGCCACGATCTGCAGCTCGCCATTGCGCCGCGACTCGTACAGCGCCCTCAGGATGTTGCGACCGATGCGTCCGTAGCCGTTGATGCCCACCTTCACTGCCATCTTGGATTTCCTCTGTAGTTTCAGCCCGCCAGGAGTTCTCTGACCTGCCTCGCCACTTCGTCCGCCGTCAGGCCGAAATGGCGGAAGAGATCCGCCGCCTTGCCCGAGGCGCCGAAGCGATCGATTCCGAGTACCCGTCCTTCGCAGCCCACATAGCGCCACCACGACTGGCTTGCCCCGGCCTCCAGGGCGAGCCGCCGTCCAACGCGCGCCGGCAGAACGCTCTCGCGCCAGGCCGCGTCCTGGGCCTCGAAGACATCGGCCGAGGGCATGGACACGAGCCGCACGTGCCGGCCGCCTGCCTGAAGCGCGCGCACGGCCTCGGCCGCCATGGCGACCTCCGAGCCCGTCGCGATGACGATGGCCTCCGGTGCGCCTGCGCAGTCGATGAGCACGTAAGCCCCCCGGCTCACCGCAGCGAGCTGCGCCTCTGATCGCGGCTGCTGGGGCAGCGCCTGGCGACTGAGCACAAGTGCCGTCGGGCCACTCGTACGCTCGATCGCCTGCTGCCAGGCCACAGCCGTCTCGAGCGCGTCGCAGGGACGCCAGAGCGAGAGGTTCGGCATGGCCCGGAGCGACGCCAGGTGCTCGATCGGCTGGTGCGTCGGACCGTCTTCGCCGAGTCCGATCGAATCGTGGGTGTAGACATGGATGACGCGCTGGTGCATGAGCGCGCCAAGGCGCACGGCGTTGCGTGCATAGTCCGAGAACACGAGGAAGGTGCCGCCGTAGGGCAGGATACCGCCGTGCAGCGCCAGCCCGTTCATGATGGCCGTCATCGCGAACTCGCGCACGCCATAGTGCAGGTAGTCCCCTGACGCGTCGGCCGCGGAGATGCTGCGCGAGTCCCTGCGAAGCGTGTTGTTCGACCCCGTGAGATCGGCGGAACCTCCGAGGAGCTCCGGCAAGGCCGGCCCGATCGCATTGAGCACGGCCTGCGAGGACTGGCGCGTCGCCTGCGCAGCGCCGATCCCCGCCGCGGCGGTGCGTGCCGCCGCGGCCGCGGCCGACCATCCTGGTGGCAGCGTTCCGCTCATGCGTCGCTCGAACTCGTTGGCAAGCTCCGGATGGGCGGTGCGATAGGCCGCAAAGAGCTCACGCCAGCGCTGCTCGAGTGCCGCGCCCTGTGTGCGCCGGTCCCAGGCGGCGCGCAGGGCATCCGGCACCTCGAACGGCCCCCAGCGCCAGCCGAGCCGGGCCCGCGCTGCGGCAACTTCCTCAGCACCGAGCGGCTCGCCATGCGTCGCCTTCGTCCCCTGCTTGGTCGGGGCGCCCCAGCCGATCACGGTCTGGCAGCAGATGAGCGTCGGACGCTCCTGTTCGGCCTGGGCGCTTCGGATCGCTCGCGCCACGGCCTCCGCGTCGTGGCCGTCCACCCGCCGGATCACCTGCCACCCATAGGCTTCGAAGCGCTTCGGCGTATCGTCCGCGAACCAGCCCTGCACGGCGCCGTCGATCGAGATGCCGTTGTCGTCGTAGAAGACGATGAGCTTGCCGAGTTTCAGGGTCCCGGCGAGCGAGCACGCCTCGTGCGAGACGCCCTCCATCAGGCAGCCATCACCAGCGAAAGCGTAGGTGTGGTGGTCGACGACAGTGAACCCGGGTCGGTTGAACGCCGCGGCCAGGTGCCGCTCGGCCAGCGCCAGACCAACCGCATTGGCCAGGCCCTGCCCCAGCGGTCCGGTCGTCGTCTCGATGCCGATGCCGGGATCGTGCTCAGGGTGCCCTGGGGTGCGCGAACCGAGCTGGCGGAAACTGCGCAGCTCGTCGAGGCTCAGCGGATACCCCGTGAGATGCAGCACGGCATACAGGAGCATCGACGCATGCCCATTCGAGAGCACGAAACGGTCGCGATCCGCCCAGCGCGGATTGCCGGGATTGTGTTTCAGGACGTCACGCCAGAGCACTTCGGCAATGTCCGCCATGCCCATCGGCGCACCCGGATGCCCGGAATTGGCCTGCTGCACGGCATCCATGGCGAGGACGCGGATGGTGTTGGCGAGATCGTGACGCGAAAAACTGGAGGTCAAGCCACGGGCTCCGAAAAAATGACCGAGGTTACGCCGCCCGGAAAGCGGCACATGACGCGGCGCGCGGCGGCGACCGCGCTCAGCGTCCCGGGCGCACCGGGGCCGTGCATTGTCCACTACGCGCGCCAGTTCGGCGAGCCCTCCCGCCACGGTATAATGCCCCATTTTCCGATCACGAGTGCCTGACACGACATGTCAAACAGCTATCTCTTCACATCCGAGTCCGTCTCCGAAGGCCATCCGGACAAGGTCGCCGACCAGATCTCGGATGCGGTCCTGGATGCCATCCTCTCCCGGGACGAACGTGCCCGGGTCGCCTGCGAGACGCTGGTCAAGACGGGTGTCGCCATCGTCGCCGGCGAGGTCACGACGAGCGCCTGGGTGGACATCGAGGCCATCGTCCGCAAGACCGTGCTGGACATCGGCTACGACAGCTCGGAGATGGGTTTCGACGGCGCGAGCTGCGGGGTGATCAACATCATCGGCAAGCAGTCCCCCGACATTGCCATGGGCGTCGACCGCAAGGACGAGCGCAGGCAGGGGGCTGGCGACCAGGGCCTCATGTTCGGGTATGCCACGAACGAAACCGACGTGTTCATGCCTGCGCCGATCTGTTATGCGCACCGGCTGGTGCAGAAGCAGGCCCAGGTGCGCAAGCGCGGCAGGCTCGAGTGGCTCCGACCCGACGCCAAGAGCCAGGTGACCATGCGCTACGAGAACGACCGCCCGGTGGGTATCGAGGCGGTCGTGCTCTCGACACAGCACAGCGACGACATCTCCACCCGGGCACTTCGCGAGGCGGTGATGGAGGAGATCATAAAGCCGGTGATTCCGACACGCCTCGTCGACCGGCGCACGAAGTTCCACATCAATCCCACGGGGCGCTTCGTGGTCGGCGGCCCGGTCGGCGACTGCGGACTCACGGGCCGCAAGATCATCGTCGACACCTACGGAGGCTACGCGCGCCATGGCGGCGGTGCGTTTTCGGGCAAGGACCCGTCGAAAGTCGACCGCTCGGCGGCCTATGCGGCGCGCTATGTGGCAAAGAACATCGTTGCCGCGGAGCTTGCCGACCGCTGTGAGGTGCAGGTGTCCTATGCCATCGGCGTGGCCGAACCCACATCCATCATGGTCGAGACCTTCGGCACGGGGCGCGTGCCGCGCGAGCGGCTCACGGCCCTCGTACGCCGGCACTTCGATCTCACGCCCTACGGCCTGCGCGAAATGCTCGATCTCGCACGGCCGATCTACCAGAAGACGGCGGCCTACGGGCACTTCGGACGCAAGGAAGCCGAGTTCAGCTGGGAACGCACTGACAAGGCGGAGGTCCTCGCAGCGGAGGCGAAGCGCGCACGCGCCGCCTGAGCGGCATCGGACACGAAACATGGATTCGCCGCCCGTTCCGGGCGGCAGGCGTGTGCCCCGAGGAGCGCTGCGACGGGGGGTGGATTTCCCGAGGAATCCGTCCCCGCCAGGCTCGGGGCGGCGTCACCCGTGACAACGGCGCTCGCGAAGTTGGAGTAACGCAATGAATGCGAATCTCAAGCCCCGCGGGCAGGCCCCGGACCATCGGGTGAAGGATCTGGCGCTCGCCGACTGGGGTCGCAAGGAAATCGCCATCGCCGAGACGGAAATGCCCGGCCTGATGGCCATCCGCGAAGAGTTCAGCTCGCAGAAACCCCTGCGTGGCGCACGGATCTCGGGCTCGCTGCACATGACGATCCAGACGGCCGTCCTCATCGAGACGCTGGAAGCGCTCGGCGCGGAGGTTCGCTGGGCCTCGTGCAACATCTACTCGACCCAGGATCATGCTGCCGCGGCCATCGCAGCCTCCGCAACGGCGGTCTTCGCGGTCAAGGGCGAGACGCTGGAAGAATACTGGGACTATACGCATCGCATATTCGAGTGGCCGGATGAAGGCTTCTCGAACATGATCCTCGACGACGGTGGCGATGCGACGCTCCTCCTGCATCTCGGCGCGCGAGCGGAACGGGATGCGAGCCTTCTCCGGCATCCCGGCAGCGAGGAAGAACAGCATCTCTTCGCCAGCATCCGCGCCCGGCTCACGGCTGATCCGAAGTGGTACTCGACGCGCCTCGCGAAGATCCGGGGCGTCTCGGAAGAGACGACCACCGGGGTGAAGCGCCTCTACCAGATGGCAAAGGAAGGCGCACTGGCCTTCCCGGCGATCAACGTCAACGATTCGGTCACCAAGTCCAAGTTCGACAATCTCTACGGCTGCCGCGAGTCGCTCGTGGACGGCATCAAGCGCGCCACCGACGTCATGGTGGCAGGCAAGATCGCCGTCGTCTGTGGCTACGGCGATGTCGGCAAGGGCTCGGCACAGGCGCTGCGCGCCCTCGCGGCACAGGTGTGGATCACCGAGATCGATCCGATCTGCGCGCTGCAGGCGGCGATGGAAGGCTACCGCGTGGTCACCATGGATCATGCGGCCGACAAGGCGGACATCTTCGTCACGGCCACCGGCAACTTCCACGTGATCACCCACGAGCACATGCGCCGCATGAAAAACAATGCGATCGTGTGCAACATCGGACACTTCGACAACGAGATCGACGTGGCCTCGCTCAAGGCGTATCAGTGGGAGAACATCAAGCCGCAGGTCGACCACGTGATCTTCCCGGATGGCAGGCGCCTGATCCTGCTGGCGGAAGGACGGCTCGTGAACCTCGGCTGCGCGACCGGGCATCCGTCCTACGTCATGAGCTCATCCTTCGCCAACCAGGTGATTGCGCAGATCGAGCTCTTCACCAACACCGCGCATTACCCGGTCGGTGTGCATGTCCTGCCGAAGCATCTCGACGAGAAAGTGGCGCGGCTGCAGCTTGCCAGGCTGGGCGTCGAACTGACTGAGCTCACCGATCAGCAGGCGCGCTATATCGGCGTGAACCGTGAGGGGCCGTACAAGCCCGATCACTACCGGTATTGAGCGTGAGCGGGCCGCCCGCCGCGCACTCACGCGGCGGGCGGCAGCCTCTCGTCGTCAGCGATGGCACGGGCTGCGAGCGGTGTACGCGTCTCGTTCGGCTCGCAGAAGAACAGCTGCGCCGGCAGCACGTTGAAGGGCTGGAAACGGCGCGCCACGCGCCCGAACGTCCGCCGCAGATCGGCGAGCACCCGGCTCGAGAACTGGTAGACGAGGAACCGCCCCTCCGGGGCGAGGATCTCGTGGGTAGCGGTCAGGATCGACTCGCGCAGCTCCGCAGGCATCGTGCTGAAGGGCACGCCGGAGATCACATAGTCGGCACGTGCATGCCCGAGGCGCGCGAGCAGCGCCTGTGCGTGCACGGCCGAATCGTGCAGGATCGTCAGGCGCGGATCCGGGATGCTGCGCCGGAGGTAGTGCACGAAATCGGGATTGGTCTCGATCGCAACCAGCCTCGCCTCGGGATGCATGCGTCGCAGGACCTCGGCCGTGATGCCGCCGACTCCGGGGCCATATTCGACCAGCACGCGTGCCCGTTCCCAGTCGACCGGCGCGAGGAGGCTGTCGATGAGGAAGTGCGAGCTCGGGATCACGGAGCCGAGCATGCGCGGGTGGCGCAGGAAGTTGCGTGCGAACAGCAGCAGCGGCGCGCCTGGAGTCGTCGATCGCGGCATTCGTCCACCTCTCTGCGGCCCGGCAGGCCCCCAATGTTCACCGGGTCACGCTGCCGGTCCCGGAGCTGAAACCTTACAATGCGCTCGCCTCTCCGGTCGAGTGTGGAGGAAAGCTTGCGCCTCAGTCTCGTGGTCACGACCTACAACTGGAAGGAAGCGCTGGACCTCGTGCTCGAGAGCGTGGCCCGGCAGGTCGAGCCGCCCGACGAAGTATTGATCGCCGACGATGGCTCGCGCGCCGACACGGCCGAGCTCGTCTCTGCGTGGACGCGGCGCCTGCCCTTCCCGCTGCGTCACGTCTGGC
Source organism: Gammaproteobacteria bacterium (assembly GCA_016707425.1). Classification (GTDB taxonomy): domain Bacteria; phylum Pseudomonadota; class Gammaproteobacteria; order Steroidobacterales; family Steroidobacteraceae; genus JADJHU01. The sequence continues at coordinate 107,426 of JADJHU010000009.1, read as the reverse complement.
AGGAGGATCGCGGATTCCGGGTGGGGCGTATCCGCAATCGTGCCATCGCCGCCGCCAGCGGCGACTACGTCGTGCTCGTCGACGGGGACATGCTCCTGCACCCCTGCTTCGTGGCCGATCATCGTGCCGCGGCCCGACCCGGATACTGGGCCCAGGGCGTCCGCGCGCTGAGCGGTCCGGACACGGCGCGGCGCATCCTCACGGAGCGCCTGACGTGGGTCAGCCTCTTCTCGTCCGACATCACGCGGCGGCGCCACCTGTGGCGCAGCCGGATGCTCGGACGCCTGCTCTCGCGACCGCACACGGGGGAGCGCAGCATCCGCAGCTGCAATCAGGGCCTGTGGCGCACGGATCTGCTGCGGGTGAACGGCTTCAACGAGCGCATGAGCGGCTGGGGCTACGAGGACGGCGAACTCGCCTCGCGCCTCTATCACTGCGGCATACGACGGCGCGACCTGCGCTTCCAGGCCCTCGCGCTGCACATCCACCACCCCACGCGCCGTCGCGAGGGCAGGAACCCCAACTTCGAGCTCATGCAGGAGACGCGCAGGCTGCGACTCACGCGCTGCGAGTCCGGAATCGACCAGCATCTCGCCGAGCTCGCGCGTGAGGCGTGCCATGGCTGAGGAGGACCTCATGCGCTGGCGCCCACCCGAGGTGCACCGGCGCGAGCATTACGTGCCGCGGCGACGTGCCGAGCGCTGGATCGTGCCGCTGCTCGCCGAGGCGATCGACGCGCGGCTCGCGCGCGACGCCGCTCCGCTGGCGCCGGGCCGCTGCCTGGACGTCGGCTGCGGCGGCCAGCCCTTTCGCCGCCAGCTCGAACAGCTCGGTTTCCTCTACACGGGATTCGACGTGCACCAGAACCCCGCCGGCAGCGTCGAGGTCCTGGGCGCCATCGACGAGCCGCTGCCGCCGGCGCTCCTGGCGCGCGCACCCTTCGACTTCGTGCTCTGCACCGAGGTGCTCGAACACGTTCCCCGGTGGCCCGAGGCCTTCGGCAATCTCGAAAGGCTGCTGGCCCCCGGCGGGCGGCTCCTCGTGACGGCGCCGCACATCTGGCTTCCGCACGAAGAGCCGAGCGACTTCCACCGCCCGACGAGTTGGGCACTGGACTTCCATGGGCGCGGCGCCGGACTCCGGCCCATCGAGATCGCGCGCCTCGGCGATGGCTACGATGTGCTCGGCACGGTGCTCGCCCTGACCCGCCCGAAGACGCCACCGCAGCGGCCGTGGCTCGCTCCCCTCGCGCTGCCCGTGACACTCGTGCGTCGCCTGCTCCTCGGTGCACTGCAGCTGCGGTGGCTGCGGCGCATGGTCACGCTCGAGACCGCGCTCTACCTCGGCACGATCGCCGTGTTCGAGAAGCCGCGGTGAGACTGGCCTTCGTCACGGGAATGGCCAGCGTACCCTGGGCGGCCTGCGAGGAGCTCTGGGCCGAGACGGCGCGCCGCGCACGGGCGGCGGGCCATGACGTCCTCGCGAGCGTCTATGCCTGGACTCCGCAAGCGGCGCCGCTGCAGGCACTTGCGGACTCCGGCATCGGCATCGCCCGGCGCCCGCGCAGCCGCCTGCTGCGTCGCTCCCGGGTGCTCATGCCGCTGGTAGACGCCTTCGCGCCACTGCGCGAATTCGCACCGACGCGGTGTGCGTGAGCCAGGGAGGCACCTACGATCTCGCAAGGTCGATCGAGTTCGACGCACTGTGGCAGGCCGTCCCGGGCAGACGCTACGTGCTCCTCTGTCATTGCGAGCAGGCACCACCGCGCCGCGCCGTACGGCAGGAGCGCGCGCGCCGGATCTTCTGCAACGCTGCAGTGCCGGCGTTCCTGAGTCGCGGACTGGCACGGCGTACCGAACTCGATCTCGGCATCTCGCTGCCCGGGGCCCGGGTCTTCCAGAATCCGCTGCGTGTCCAGGCGGGCCAGCCGCTGCCGTGGCCTGCGGGTCAGGCACTCCGCCTCGCGGCGGTCGCCCGCCTCGAGCGCATCAAGGGCCTCGACCTGCTTCTCGATGTGCTCGGCACTGCGCCGTGGCGCACGCGGGACTGGTCGCTCGACATCTGCGGCACGGGGCCCGAGCGCGCAGCACTCGAAAACCAGGTACAGGCGCTCGGACTTGGCGGACGCGTCCGCTTCCTGGGCTTCGTTGCAGATATCGCCGGGTTCTGGCGCAGCCGGCAGCTTCTGGTGCTGCCCTCGATCGCCGAAGGCGTGCCCCTCGCGATCCAGGAGGCCATGCTTCTCGGCCGGCCCGTGATCGCAAGCGCGGTGGGCGGCATCCCGGACTGGATCGCCCCGGGACGCACAGGCTGGCTGCTGCCCGAGCGCACGGCGGAAGCGCTCGCCGCCACGCTCGAGTTCACCTGGGAGCAGCGGACACAACTCGAGGCCATCGGGGCCGCCGCGGCAGCCGAAACAGCGGCACGGCTCGATCCCGACCCGGCCGGCACGGTGCTCGGCTGGCTGACGGCGTCGGCCAGCGGACCGCACCCATAGCCTCGCCCACGGCGCTCCGCCGACCCGTCAGGGCTTTCCGTACACGGCCACGACCGTGTGCCCCGCAGGACGCCGGCGGCGGAAGCGCAGCGTGCGCCGGATGAGACTCGCGTGCAGCCACACGCAGCCGGCCGCCAGGGGCGATGTCAGCCGGGCATCGAGCAGACGCGGCGCCCACCCGCGCAGCGCCGCAAAGCCCGACTGAGCGGCGACGCGTGCATAGAGGCGGGCGTGCCCCGGGGCAAGCGGCTCGTGCGTGACGTCGATGAGCTCGAGGCCGACGAGCCCCGCCACGGCGGCGAGTGCGCGATCGGTCCAGCGCGTAAGGTGGTGCGGCGGCATGTTGAGCACATCGAAGCGGTCGGCGCCCATGAAGGAGTCCTCCGCCGGGACCGACACGACGAGGTGGCCGCCCCGGCGCAGACAGCACGAGGCGGCCTCGAGAAAGCCGCGTGGATCGTGCACATGCTCGAGCACCTGGAACGAGCACACCACGTCATAGCCCGCCGGTCTGCGCGCCGCGTGTTCTTCCACGGTCTCACGCAGCAGTGTGAGGCCGCTGGCGTGCGCCGTCGCGATGGCAGCCGTGCTCAGCTCCAGCCCGCAGTAACTGCGCGCACGCAGCCCGCACGCAAAGGCGCCACGGCCGGCGCCGATCTCGAGCACGTCGTGCCCGGGCCCGATGCGTCGCGCGGCGAGCGCGAACTCGTGCTTCTCATCCTGGTAATACCAGGGAAGCCGCCCGAGCGCGGCATAGAAGGCATCGTCCCCCGGCTCCGCGGGCTCGAAGAAACGCAGCCCGCACTGGTCGCAGCACCGGTACTCGATCGGCTGCACGGGCAAGATGATGCGCACGCCGCACTGCCGGCGGTACTCGCGTTCGAGCTCCTCCGGAGCGAGCACATCGAGCGGCACGGTTCCGGTCGAGCCACACAGGCGACAGGCGCGGCTCACGGCTGCGCGCGACGTCCGCCGGGATATGGGTAAATGTCGGGCATCGCAGACGGCAGCTCGCGCCTCGGGCAGAACCACACGACGTGGCCACGGTCACATTATGGCTGGATGCTCAGCAGGATGCGTCACGGCGCCACGACACACGCGGCCCGCACATGACTCAGTTCACTCGAACCGCGGAATCGCCCTGATAAGATGCAGCCTTCACTCCGGATCCCCAGGCATGCCTCTCCGCCTCATCCAGGTCACCGATCCGCATCTCTTCGGCGACACCCGCGGCGCCGTACGCGGCATCGAGACCCTGCCCGCACTCCAGCGGGTGCTCGCGCACGCCACCACGCATGAGCCACCGCCGGACGCCTGGCTGGTCACCGGCGATCTCGTGCAGGACGATCCGGGCGGCTATCCCCACTTCCGTCGCTGCTTCATGGGACTCGGCAGGCCAGTCCTGTGCCTGCCGGGAAATCACGACGAGCCCGCGATCATGCGCCAGGCACTGGCCGGCGAGCCTTTTCGCCTCGGTGGCACGATCGACCTCGGCGCATGGCGCATCGTGCTCCTCGACAGCACGAGACCCGGCGCCGCGGGGGGGCGTCTCGCCCCGGGCGAGCTGCAGCGGCTCGACACGGCGCTCGCCGGAGCGCCCGATCTCCATGCGCTCGTCTGTCTGCATCATCACCCCGTCAGCATGTCGAGTCGCTGGCTCGACCGCGTGGGACTCGAAAACCCGGGTGACCTCTTCGAGATCCTCGACCGTCATCGCCCGCTGCGTGCCGTCGTCTGGGGACATGTGCACCAGAGCTTCGAGCAGCTGCGCAAGGGCGTGCGGCTTCTGGCCACGCCCTCGACCTGCGCCCAGTTCCTGCCGGGGGCAGACGATTTTGCGATCGACGCCCGCCCGCCCGCCTACCGGACGCTCGAGCTGCGCGAAGACGGATCGATCCTGACCCGAGTCACGTGGGTGGAAGCCTGCGCCTCGGGTTCCCCGCGATCGGCCTGCTCGGTCGCCTGACGGCCCGGACACCAGGCCAGGGACCGGACGATGCGTGCCTTCCTCTGGTTCCTCCTGCTGATCGCCCTCGGCTTTGCGGGCATGACGCTGCTCACCTACCCGGCCTGGGCCTTGCTCGGCGGCGCGCTCCCGTTCCACCGAGTAGCGAACCGCATCGGCATGCTCACGCTCCTGGCGGGCTTCGTGGTCATGGCCCGTCGGCTGGGCGTCGCCGATCGTACGAGCCTCGGTTACGGGCTGCCGCGGTGCCGCTTCCTTATGGAGCTCGCGCTCGGACTCGCCCTCGGCGTGACGCTGATGCTCCCGGTCGTGGGCGCAATGGTGCTCCTCGACCTGCGCGATCTGAAGCCGGACGTCGTACTCGACGCACCGACGCTGGCGAGGCTCACTGCGCAGGGACTGGCGAGCGGCCTCGCCGTGGCCTTCATCGAAGAGAGCTTCCTGCGCGGCGCGATGTTCACGGCGATCGCACGCGAGTCGGGCGCGCGGCTCGCCATCGTGCTCACCGCGCTCGTCTACTCGGCCATCCATTTCTTTGCGCGCTATCGGATCCCGCCAGGCCAGGTGAGCGGCTGGAGCGGGCTCGATCTCGTCGCCGGAACGCTCCAGACCTTCGCTGCACCGCTCGCCATCGCCGATGCCTTCCTCTGTCTCGCAGCCGTGGGCGTGCTGCTCGGGGCAATCCGCCGACTCACCGGCAACATCGCCGCGTGCATCGGCCTGCACGCCGGCTGGGTGTGGGTGATCACCTTCCTGCGCGAGACTTCGACGCGCGACGACTCACACCCGCTCGCCTTCCTGCTCAGCCGCTTCGACGGCGTCGTCGGCTGGCTCCTGTTCGCCTGGACGATCGTCATCGGCGTCGTGCTCCACCGTTACTATCGGGTTCGCAGCGCCGCAAGCAGCCGTTCGTGCAGACCCCCGAAAGAGCCGTTCGACATGACCAGCACGTGATCGCCCGGCCGGACGCTCTGCGCGAGATCGGTCGCGAGCACTGCGACATCCCCGCGGCAATGGGCCCGGCTGCCGAGGCTGCTGAGGCTCGCGGCTGCATCCCAGCCGAGATCCGCTCCGGCGTACAGCCAGACCTCATCGGCCGCGGCGAGCGAAGCCGCGAGCGCCTCACGGTGCACACCGAGGCGCATGGTATTCGAGCGCGGCTCGAGCACGGCCACGATGCGTGCCTTCCCGACGCGGCGGCGCAGGCCGTCGAGCGTCGTGGCAATGGCCGTGGGATGGTGCGCGAAGTCGTCGTACACGCGCACGCCGCCGGCCTCGCCGCGCAACTCGAGGCGGCGGCGGATGCCTTCGAAACGCGCGAGCGCGTCCGCGGCGCGGGCCGGCGACACTCCGGCGTGCCGGGCGGCGGCGATGGCCGCAAGTGCATTCGCGATGTTGTGGTTGCCGATCAGCGGCCACTCGACACGCGCCACCGGCCGGCCTCCTTCGAGCACCTCGAAGCTCGAGCCGTCGGCAGAAGAGAGCCGTGCGCCCCACAGTGCATCGGGGACACCCTGCTCCGACCCGGGCGCGAAGCCCTCGCGCGGCGTCCAGCAACCCATGGCGAGTGTCTCGCGCAGATGCCCGTCCGCAGCATTCCAGACGATACGCCCGCCGCCCGGCACGGTGCGCACCAGATGATGGAACTGCCGCTGGATCGAGCCGAGGTCGGGATAGATGTCCGCGTGGTCGTACTCGAGGTTGTTCAGCACCACCGTGCGCGGGCGGTAGTGCACGAACTTGGCGCGCTTGTCGAAGAAGGCCGTGTCGTACTCATCGGCCTCGATGACAAAGAAAGGGGTTGCACCCAGCCGCGCGCTCATCCCGAAATTCCCCGGCACACCGCCGATGAGAAATCCGGGCGCGTGACCGGCATGCTCGAGGATCCAGGCGAGCAGCGAGCTCGTGGTCGTCTTGCCGTGCGTGCCCGCCACCGCGAGCACCCAGCGCTTCTCGAGCACCTCGCGCGCGAGCCACTCGGGACCGGAGACATACCGCAGCCCGCGTTCGAGCAGCGCCTCGACGACGGGCTGGCCTCGGGTCATCACGTTGCCCACCACCACGACGTCGGGCACCGGGTCGAGCTGCCCGGCGTCGAAGCCCTCGACGACGCCGATGCCCAGGGCCTCGAGCTGTGTGCTCATGGGCGGATAGACGCTGCGGTCGGACCCCGTGACGCGATGACCGGCGGCTTTGGCGATCGCCGCAATGCCACCCATGAAGGTGCCGCAGATGCCGAGAATGTGAACGTGCATCAGCTCGCCGTGACCGGAGGCGGAAAGAGTGTGACGAGCAGTACCTGGCCGATCGCGGTCTGCAGCAGCACGAGTGCGATGCACCCGCCGAGCGGCCACTCGAGAGCAGCGCGCAGGATGCAGCCGTTCACTGCGAGTATCCACACGAGCATCGCGATCCCGAGCAGGGAGGCGAAGAAGAGCAGCGTGGGGTCGCCCTGGAAGTGCCGGATGAGCCAGGCCGAACCGATCCAGACGGGGGCAAGCAGCGTCTGGTAGCCGAACACCGCGGTCGTCGTCTGCAGGAAACGCTCGCGTCTTCGCATGACACGCAGCAGCAGCAGATACCAGACGAGCGTGAAGCCGATGTCCACGAGCAGGTGCGGCAGCCAGCGGCCGGGGAGCGGCGGCAGGACGCTGCTGACCGCTGCATTGACGACAAAGTAGGCCAGAACAGTCGCAGCCAGCAACACGCCTGAAGCAGGCAGATCCTGCGGTCCGAGGCGCAGCAGCGTGATCTGCACGAAGATCCGCACAAGCTCGCTCAATTGCGGTCTCTCGGCCGAAAGGGACAGGCTTCCATGTTTCTGCGAAGATTGTAACCCGTGCCCGAGTTGCCCCACACCATCACCCGCCCGGCCGATCTCGAGGCGCTGGCCGCGTCGCTCGCGGAGCACGAGGCCATCGGTCTCGATACCGAGTTCATGCGCGAGCGCACCTACCGTGCCGAGCTCTGCCTCCTGCAGGCGTCCGCGCCGGGCCATGCGGCCTGCATTGATCCGCTCGCGCTCGGAAGTCTCGCGCCCGTCGCGGAGCTGCTGCGCGAAGCGCGGCCCGTCAAGGTGCTGCACGCGGCACGCCAGGACCTCGAGGTCCTCGAACCGGTATTCGGCCCCGTTGCGCCGGTCTTCGACACGCAGGTGGCCGCCGCGCTCGCCGGGTTCCCTGCCCAGATCGGCTATGCCGAACTCGTACGCCAGCTGCTCGACGTCACCCTCGAGAAGGCCCACACGCGCGCGGACTGGTCGCGCCGCCCGCTGCGGCCCGAACAGATCGAGTACGCACTCGATGACGTGCGCCACCTGCTGCCGCTGCGCGAAGTCCTGCGCGAGCGCCTCGAGCGGCTGCATCGCACCGCATGGCTCGACGAGGAACTCGCCTCACTGGCCACCGCACGCAGCTTCCCGCCGGACCCCGAAGAGGCGCACCTGCGCATGAAGGGCCTGCAGGCGCTCGGCCCCGAACGCCGTGAGCTCGGGCGCCGCATGGCGGCGTGGCGTGAACGTCGTGCCATCGAACGCAATCGCCCGCGTGGCTGGATCCTCGACGACAGCGCATTGCGGGAGATCCTGATCCGGCTGCCGCGCACCCCCGCAGGGCTCGAGGCCATTCCCGAGCTGCCCGCCGCTTTCGTGAAGCACAGCGGGGCCGAGATCCTCGATCTGATCCAGGCCGCCGGCCTGCCGGATCCCGCCCCGCCCCTGCCGCGACGGGAACGGCCGGACGCAGCGCAGCTGGCGCGCCTGAAGAGGCTCTCGGGCATCGTGCAGACGGTCGCGCAGGAACTCAGCCTGAGCGCCGAAGTGCTCGCAACGCGACGCGACCTCGAGCAACTCGCCGAGGGTACCGGAAGCCCTAGAGTACTCCGCGGCTGGCGGCGCGAGCTGCTGGGCGCGCGCCTCCGCCAGGCACTGTAACCCCCCGCCGGAATGGCCGCCGCTCACACGACTCAGCGACGGCGGCGCGCACGGCCTCCCGAGCGCTGCGTCCGCCCTGAACGGCCGCTGCGCCCCGCAGTGGTCTTGCGCTTCGCGCCCGCCACACGGGTGCTGCGCCGGCTCGAGGCCTTCTTCTTCGCCCTGGTTTTCTTCTTCGCGGGAGCCGTGCGGCCGGCACGCCCGCGTCCCGCAGGCGCCGTCTTTCTGCGAGCCTTGCGCCTCACACGCCGTTTCGCCCCCAGCCCAAGCGCCGTGTCGAGCTCGCCGGTGACCTGCTCGACCGTGCCTTCCGCGTGGATCGTCCGCAGCAGGCCGCGCATCCGGTAGTACTCGACGAGCGGCCGTGTCTGCTCGTCATACACGGCCAGGCGGCGCTCGACGGTGGCTTCATTGTCGTCCGGGCGCTGGAGGAGCAGCGGATGATCCTCGCAGACGGGGCAACGCGGCGGACTGCCCAGGGAATCCTTGTGCACGTTGAACACGCCCCCGCAGCGCGGGCAGTTGCGCCGCCCGGCGATCCGCCGCACGAGCTCGCCGTAGTCCACATCGAAGAGCACGACCGCATCGAGCGGCGTGCCGAGCGAAACGAGCAGCTCTGCGAGCCCCCCGGCCTGCGCGAGCGTGCGCGGAAAACCATCGAGGATGAAGCCCGGACGCGCGTCGGGCTCGGCAAGCCGCTCCCGGATGATCCCGAGCATCGTGGCATCGTCCACGAGCCTGCCGGCCTCCATGATGGCCCGGGCGGCAAGGCCGAGTGGCGTGCCCCTCGCAACTGCTGCCCGCAGCAGATCGCCGGTGGAGATCTGCGGAATACCGAGGCGCTGGACGAGACGCTGGGCCTGGGTTCCCTTGCCCGATCCGGGCGCGCCCAGGAAGACGATGCGCATGATTGCCGAGTACCGCTGTTCCGGGTGAAAGCCCGGCACGTTACCGATCCTCCATAGCGAGGTCAAACCACGCGGATCCCCGCGGAGTGGTGCGATACTCCGGGCCCTCCTCCGGCCAAAAGGGACCCGCCGCCATGCCTGCGAAGAAAGGCCTCCCGAAGAAGAATGCTTTCTATGCCCAGTCGGGCGGGGTCACCGCCGTGATCAATGCGTCGGCCGCCGGCGTGATCGAGACGGCCCTGCGCAACTCGCGGCGCATCGGCCGAGTCTATGCGGGGCGCGACGGCATCATCGGCGCACTCACCGAGGATCTCATCGACGCCGGCCGGGAGAGCCGTGCGACCATCAAGGGACTGCGCCACACCCCGGGCGGTGCCTTCGGCTCCGCACGCTTCAAGCTGAAGAGCCTCGAGAAGAACCGCGCCGAGTACGAACGGCTGATCGAAGTCTTCCGTGCGCACGACATCGGCTACTTCTTCTACAACGGGGGCAACGACTCCATGGACACCGCGCTCAAGGTGTCCCAGGTCGGCGAATCTCTCGGCTATCCGCTCACCTGCATCGGCATCCCGAAGACGGTCGACAACGACCTGCCGCACACTGACTGCTGCCCCGGCTTCGGCTCGGTGGCCAAATACGTGGCCGTCTCGACACGCGAGGCCGCGCTCGACGTCGCCTCGATGGCGCGCACCTCGACGAAGGTCTTCGTGCTCGAGGTGATGGGCCGGCACGCGGGCTGGATCGCTGCGGCCGGCGGGCTCGCAGGGCGGCGGGCCGGCGACCCCCCGCACATCATCCTCTTCCCCGAGATCCCCTTCGAACAGGAGCGATTCCTGGCCAAGGTACGCCAGTGCGTGAGCGACTACGGCTACTGCGTGATCGTGGTCTCGGAAGGCACGGCCACGGCGGACGGGCGCTTCCTCGCCGACGCGGGCACGAAAGACGCCTTCGGGCACACTCAGCTTGGAGGCGTGGGGCCGCTGGTCGCCAACATGGTCCGCGACGCGCTCGGCTACAAGTTCCACTGGGCCGTGGCCGACTACCTGCAGCGCGCGGCGCGGCACATCGCCTCGAAGGTCGACGTCCAGCAGGCCTACGCGGTCGGCAAGGCTGCCGTCGAACTGGCGCTCGCCGGTCACAATGCCGTGATGCCGACCATCGTGCGCCGCTCATCGCGCCCCTATCGCTGGATGATCGGCTCGGTACCGCTCGCCGAGGTCGCCAATCTCGAGAAGAAGGTGCCACGCGAGTTCATCACCGAGGACGGTTTCGGCATCACTGGACCCTGCCGGCGCTACCTCGAGCCGCTCATCGCGGGCGAGGACTATCCGCCCTATCGCAACGGCTTGCCCGAGTACGTGCAGATCCGCGGTGTACCCGTGAAGCGGCGGCTGGCCACCCCCTTCGAGGTGTGAGTTGCGCGCCGCGGAGGTGATGAGCCGGGAAGTGGAATTCATCGCCTCCGGGGCAACGGTGCAGGAAGCGGCGGAGCTGATGGGAGAGCTCGACGTGGGCGCCCTGCCCGTCGGAACGCCCGAGGACCTGGAGGGCATCGTCACCGATCGCGACATCCTCTATCGCGTCGTGGCCCGGGGTCTCGACAGCTCGCGCGTGCGCGTCAGCGAGGTGATGTCCAGGCCCGTCTACTGCTGCCGCGAGGAAGACCCCCTCGAGGCGGTCATGGATCTCCTGGGTTCGCGCAGCATCCGACGCCTCCCGGTCGTCAACGCCGCGGGCCGCGTGACCGGGTGGCTCACGCTCGCCGAGGTCTCACGCCGCGTGCAGGCGGAGTCCCGCCTCCCTCAGCCCGGCGGCCAGTAGCGGAGGATCGCCCAGGTGCCGAGGCCGATCACGAGCAGCGACAGTGGCAGCCCGAGGCGCCAGTAATCCCCGAAGCGGTAGCCGCCGGGACCCATCACCAGCGTATTGCACTGATGACCGATCGGCGTGAGGAAATCGCAGGCCGCACCGACCGCCACGGCCATCAGGAAAGGGTCGGGCTGCAGTCCCAGACGCTGCGCGAGACTCGCGCCGATCGGCGCCATCACGAGCACCGTGGCCGCGTTGTTCATGAATGGCGTCACCGCCATCGCCGCCACGAGCAGCATCGCCACGGCGCCGCCGGGTGAAAGGTGCACCGCAACCATCGAGAGCCAGCCGGCAATGAGATCGGTGGCTCCGGTCGTGCGCAGGGAGTCGCTCACGGGGATGAGCGCGGCGAGAAGCGCGAGCACGGGCCAGTCCACTGCGGCGTAGGCCTCATCGAGGCGCAGCGCTCCCACCAGCAGGACCGCCACCGCCGCACCGAAGAAGGCGATCTGGACGGCGACGAGGCCGGTGCCGACGAGCGTCATGGCGCCGGCGAGAATCAGCACCGGGAGCCAGGCGCGCGGCCGGTCTCCGAGTCTGAGCCTGCGCTCGGCGAGCGGCAGGCAGCCGAGCGCGGCGATGCGCTCGCCGAGCACATCAGTGTGGCCGCGCAGCACGAGCAGGTCACCCGCCTGGAAACGCACGCGCCGCAGGCGCTGCACGATGCGCTGACCGCGTCGCCCGACCGCGAGAAGATTCACATCGAAGCGGTGGCGAAGGTCGAGCTCCTCGACCGTCCGGCCGATCATTGCTGAACCGGGCGCAATCACCGCCTCGACGACGCTCACCTCCCGCGCACGCCCCTCGGCGACCTCGAGCTCCTTGTCGTGCACGAGCTCGAGACGGGCTTCCGCGACCAGGCGATACATGACGTGGGCGTCGCTGCGCAGCACGAGGATGTCGCCGGCCAGCAGTTCCCAGTCGGGTACCGGCACGTAACGACGGAAGCGCTCGCGGATGATCGTGAGCACCTCCACCTCGCCCGCGGCAAGCCGCTCGAGATCGGCGACGGTGCGGCCGACGAATCGCGAATCCGCCGACACGCGCACCTCGGTCTGGTAGTCCTCGATGGAGAAGGCGTCACCTCCCGCCGGTCGCCGCTGCGGCAGCAGGCGCCAGCCGATGACGAGAAAGACGACGCCCGCCGCCGTGATCCACAGACCGACGGGCAGGAAGTCGAACATGGCGAAAGGCCGGCCGACGATATCCTCGCGCAGACGCGAGACGATGACGTTCGGCGAGGTGCCGATCAGCGTCATCAGCCCGCCCAGCAGCGAGCCGAAGGCGAGCGGCATGAGGAGACGCGAGACGGGTCTGCCGGTGCGGCGTGCAACCTGGAAGGCAATGGGCATGAACATGGCGAGTGCGCCGATGTTCTTCATGAAGGCCGAAAGGAGCGCGACGAGGGTCACGAGCACGGCGATCTGCAGCTCGGTGATCTTCATGTAGGGAGTGATCGGGCGGATCAGCCGCTCGATGATCCCGGAACGCGTGATGGCCGCGCTCACCACGAGCGCCGAGCCCACGATGATGACGATATCGTCGCTCAGGCCACGAAACGCATCCTCGGGGCGGACGATGCCGGCCGCGACCGAGGCGAGCAGTGCCACGGCGCCCGCCAGATCGTAGCGCACCCGCCCCGAGACCAGCAGGGCGATCACACCGGCGACGATGGCGAAGGCGAGCGCCTGCTCGATCGTCATGTGTGCAGGCCTGATCCCGGCCGCAGCACGGCCACGGATTTGATGAGAGCGAACAGGGGCGTCCCGGGCGCGATGGCGAGGCGCGAGACCGCGTCACGCGTGACCTGCGCGAGCAGGCGGGCCCCGCCGGTCTGCAGGCCGACGAGCACGAGCGCCGGGTCAGCGGCCGGCGTGATCGTGCTCACGGTCGCCGACAGCACATTGTGCAGGCTGATCTCCTCCGGAGCACGGCGCGCGAGCGACACCTCGCGGGCGGCGATGCGGATGCGCAGCCGCAAGTCCGCCGGTGCGTCGAGCAGCGGGGCCCAGAGCACGCCGCCGTCGAAGACGAGCCGCGTGAGCTGCCGCTCCACGTCGTGCGCCTCGATGCGTGCATCGAGGAGACTGCCCGGATCGTATTGCATGCCGAAGTGCGTCAGATCCATGCGGTTCGTGATTTCGGTCACCGGACCCTGTACGACCAGCCGTCCCCGCTCGAGGAGTACGATGCGGTCGGCGAGCCGGGCCACTTCGTCGAAGTCGTGTGTGACGAGCACGATCGGCGCCCGCACCGACCGGCGCAGCGACTCGAGCTCCCCATAGAGCCCGACCCGCATTGCACGATCCACGGCGGCGAAGGGCTCATCGAGGAGCAGCGCCGCAGGATCGTGCGCCAGTGCGCGCGCCACGGCGACGCGCTGGCGCTGCCCGCCGGAGAGTCCGCCCGGGCGCCGTCCGGCATGCTCCTCCAGATGCACGAGCGCGAGCAGCTCCCGCGCACGCATCTCGCGCTCGCGCCGCGGGCGATGACCCATGGCGGCGAGCACGTTGCCGAGCACCGTCATATGCGGGAAGAGCGCGTAGTCCTGGAAGACCATGCCCACCGCCCGCCGGTGCGGCGGGACCTCGACGCCCTGCTCCACGTCGAGCCAGAGCTCGGAGCCACAGCGGATGCGTCCATGCTCCGGTCGATGCAGCCCCGCGATGGCACGCAGCGTGGTCGTCTTGCCGCTGCCGGAGGGTCCGAAGAGCGCCACCACCTCCCCGGGCGCGCAGTCGAAGGCCAGATCGAGCGGCATGGGTCGCTGCTGGCGCAGCGTGACCGCGAGTCCCTCGCCCCCGGATCCGCTAGCCGTCATGTCGTCGCCCGATGCGGGTCGCGAGCGTATTGGTGGCCCCGAGCGCCGCGACCGAGAGCACGAGCAGCGTCGCCGCCATCAGGCCCGCCGAGCGATCGTCGAAGGCCTGTACCCGATCGTAGATGGCGATGGCAATCGTGCGCGTCTCTCCGGGAATCGAGCCGCCCACCATCAGCACGACGCCGAACTCACCCAGCGTGTGCGCGAAGGTGAGCACGAGCGCCGAGACGATCCCGGGCCAGGCGAGCGGCAGCTCGACGGCCATGAAGGCCCGCAGCGGGCTCATCCCGCTCACGGCAGCGGCCTCGCGCACCTCGCGCGGGATCGATTCGAAGGCCCGCTGCACCGGCTGCACGGCAAAGGGGATGTTGACGACGATGCAGGCCAGGACCAGCCCCTCGAAGGAGAAGGCGAGTCCCTGGCCGCTGATCGCTTCGAAAGCCTGTCCGAGGGGCCCGTGACGGCCGAAGAGGACCAGCAGGTAGAAGCCGACCACCGTGGGCGGCAACAGCAAAGGCAGGGCGACGAGCGCCTCGACAAAGCCCTTGCCGCGGAAGCGGCCATACGCGAGCGCCCGCCCGGCAACGATGGCGGGCGGCACGAGACCCAGGAGCGTCACCACACCGAGCTCAATGGACAGCCGGAATGCAGTCCAGTCCATCGCGGTCTCCGGTGAAGCGCGCCCGGCTACCCGGCCGGCAGCTCGAAGCCGTAACGTTTCATGATCTCACGCCCCGCATCGGACAGCACGTAGGCATGGAAGCGCCCGGCCGCCGGCGTGGCGTCCCGCAGCAGCACCATGCGCTGGCGTAGTGGCCGGTGCCAGCTCGCAGGAACGAGCGCAAAGCGCCCGCGTCCCTGCATCGACGGTGCGAGCGCCAGCGAGCCGGCGATGAGCCCGCCCTGGCTGCCGTCCGCAACCGCGAACTGCGCGGCCTGACTGACGTTCTCGCCGAAGACCAGATGGGGTCGCAACGGCTCCCAGAGCCCCGCGTGGCGCAGCGCCTCCTCGGCCGCGCGGCCATAGGGTGCGTGCTCGGGGTTGGCGATCGCGAAGCGCTTCACCCGATGCGCCGCCAGTGCCGCGCGCAGCCCGGTGAGGTCCCCACTCGGGCTCACGGGCGAGCCCGCGGGCACCACGAGCGCGAGGCGGCCGATCGCATAGAGCGCACCCCGGTCTTTGGTGAGCCCCTTGTCCGCAAGGCGGAAGACCAGTTCCTCGTCGGCCGAGAGAAACATCTCGAAACCCGCGCCCTGCTCGATCTGGCGCGCAAAGCTCCCCGAGGAGCCGAAGGTCAGGCGGACCCCCTGCCCGGTTTCACGCTCGAAGCGCGCGGCGATCTCCTCGAGGGCGAAGCGGAGGTCCGAGGCCGCGGCGATCAGTGGATCATCTCGGACGCCCGCCGCTGCCAGCGAGACCCAGAGCACCGCGAGTGCGCAGACGATTGCGGCCAGGGCAGACCGACGCAGCCGCAGGATAGAAGGCATGGAGAGAATTCCGGCAGTCGTGATAGCCGGGCGAGTGTAACGGCATCGATATGCGGCTGCTCACCGCAGTCCTGCACCCGCTCCGCGCCCGATTCGCGGGTGCGCAGCGCATGATATAGTGCCGCGCCCCTCGGGGGAGGCCGGGTGCGCGTGCGCCCGATCAACACTACAACTCGCTGAATCCGGGAGAACTCCAGATGGATGCCACTTCGTGGCTGTGGCTGGCCATTGCGGCCGGCGTGATCGCAGTGCTGTACGGCGTATTCTCGATGATGTCGATCCTGCGGCTGCCGGCGGGCAATGCGCGCATGCAGGAGATCGCTGCGGCCGTGCAGGCGGGCGCCAAGGCCTATCTCAGCCGCCAGTACACGACCATCGGACTGGTCGGCATCGTGCTGGCCGTGCTGCTCGCCGTGTTCCTCGGGGCGCCCACCGCGGGCGGCTTCGTGGTCGGCGCCATTCTCTCGGGGCTTGCCGGCTTCATCGGCATGAACATCTCCGTGCGGGCCAACGTGCGCACGGCGCAGGCGGCCAACAGCGGCCTGAACGCGGCGCTGCAGGTGGCCTTCCGGGGCGGTGCGATCACCGGCATGCTCGTGGTCGGCCTCGGCCTCCTGGGCGTCGCCGGCTACTACATGGCCCTCGAGCCGCGCATCGGCAGCGACGGTGCGCTGCATGCCCTCGTCGGTCTCGCCTTCGGCGGCTCGCTCATCTCGATCTTCGCGCGACTCGGCGGCGGCATCTTCACCAAGGGCGCCGACGTCGGCGCGGACCTCGTGGGCAAGGTGGAGGCGGGCATCCCCGAGGACGACCCGCGCAACCCCGCGGTGATCGCCGACAACGTCGGTGACAACGTGGGCGACTGCGCCGGCATGGCCGCCGACCTCTTCGAGACCTATGCCGTGACCATCGTCGCCACCATGCTGCTCGGCGGCCTGATGCTGCAGGAGGCAGGTGTCTCAGCGGTCATCTATCCGCTGGCGCTCGGTGCGGCCTCGATCGTCGCCTCGATCGTCGGCACCTTCTTCGTGAGCACGCGCGAAGGCGGCAAGATCATGAACGCCCTCTACAAGGGCGTGATCGTCTCGGGCGTGATTGCGGCGGTGGCGTTCTGGTTCATCACCCAGGCGCTCCTTCCGGAGCGCCTCGGCGGGCTCTTCGGCTGCGCGCTGATCGGGCTTGCGCTCACGGCGGCGATGATCATCATCACCGAGTACTACACCGCGACGGAATACTCTCCCGTGCGCAAGGTGGCCGCCGCCTCGCAGACCGGTCACGCAACCAACATCATTGCGGGTCTCGGCGTGTCGATGAAGTCGACCGCGCTCCCCGTGATCGCCGTGTGCCTCGCAATCTGGGGTGCCTTCGCCCTCGAGGGCCTCTACGGCATCGCGATCGCGGCGACCGCCATGCTCTCGATGGCCGGCATGATCGTGGCGCTCGACGCCTACGGCCCGATCACCGACAACGCCGGCGGCATCGCCGAGATGTCCGGCCTGCCGAAGCAGGTGCGCGATATCACCGATCCCCTGGACGCGGTCGGCAACACCACCAAGGCCGTAACCAAGGGCTACGCGATCGGCTCGGCGGGTCTCGCCGCACTCGTGCTGTTCGCCGACTACACGCACAACCTCGAGACCCATCTCGCTTCCACGGGCCGGGCGATGGTCGACTTCTCGCTCTCCGATCCGGCCGTCATCATCGGCCTCTTCATCGGCGGCCTCGTGCCCTATCTCTTCGGAGCGATGGCAATGGAAGCGGTCGGCCGGGCGGCCGGCGCGGTCGTGACGGAGGTACGCCGGCAGTTCCGCGAGATCAAGGGCATCATGGAGGGCAAGGCCAAGCCCGATTACTCAAAGGCGGTGGATCTCCTGACACGCGCAGCCATCAAGGAGATGGTCGTGCCCTCGCTGCTGCCGATCCTGGTGCCCGTGGTCGTCGCCTTCGGCATCGAGGCACTGATGGGCGAAGGTGCGGGCATCCGGGCTCTTGGCGGGCTCCTGATCGGCACGATCGTCACGGGCCTCTTCGTGGCCATCTCGATGTGCACGGGCGGTGGCGCCTGGGACAACGCGAAGAAGTACATCGAGGAGGGCAACTTCGGCGGTAAGGGCTCGGACAGCCACAAGGCCGCGGTCACCGGCGATACCGTGGGCGATCCCTACAAGGACACCGCGGGCCCGGCGATCAACCCGCTCATCAAGATCATCAACATCGTGGCACTGCTGCTCGTGCCGCTGCTCTGACGGCGCGGAGCTCGCGCCCGCCCCACCACCCGCTGCCCGCGAGCAGATTCGGGCGCCCGGAAAAGCCCCCGAACGGGGGCTTTTCTCTTGGGCAGCGCAAACCCGCGGCGCACGCCGCCCCGGGATGCCGGGGCGGAAACGCAGAGCGGCCGCAGCTTTCGCTGCGGCCGCTCTGAATCAGGCGGATATCAGGAGGCTGCGATCAGGCGTGTACGCGGCGTCGCGCGAGGCCAAGACCCACGAGGCCAAGACCGAGCAGGGCAAGCGTGCCGGGCTCTGGCACACTGGTCGAGGTCTGCGAGGGCGTGAAGTTCATCGTGCCCCGGTAGCCGGTAAAGATGCCCGAAGCCGTGCCGGACACGAACAGCGAATAGGTGCCCGCGGTGAGGCCGGAGAAGTTGAAGGTCGCCGGCGTCAGATCAAAGGCCAGATAGTTGTTCGACGCCAGCGACAGCAGGCGCACGTCCGTACCGCCGAACAGCCAGTCGCGCTCGACGATGAGACCGGAGACATCCGCACCGTTCGTCAGATCGAAGCGGAACTCGTCCGCGAAGACGGCTGGCGCAATCGTCCAGGAGTTGCCGAAACCGACCGTCTGCGGGGCGGTGACACTGCCCAGATTGATCAGGGCGGCATGTGCAACACCCGAGGCGGCGAGGGTCAGCACGGCAAGGGTGAGTCGAAGTCGGGTGAGCATCATTCAGTCCTCTCGTTGTCGATCAGTCACTGGCTGCGAGAGATAGAGCAAGCCCCGGGCCATCGCCATAATATTCAAGCCTGCCAATGACTTGGAAATCCCAGGCCCCGTTGCGGCAGCGGCGCTGTAAAAAAACCCGACGGGCCGGCACCTACGGATGCCGTCATCCGCCCTTCTTCAGTCCGGGATGCGGGCGTTCGGATCGGCAAGCCAGCGGTAAGTGAAGTTCGGGACCTTATCCCTGGGCATCGGCTCGACGACTTCATAGATGCGTCGGTAAACGGTGCGCCGGATGAGCCAGCGGCCGCGCTCCCTGACATAGCGATCCTTGTAGAGCGCCGTGCCATAGGTGTAACGCCCCTCCGCGAGGTTCCAGAAGTTGTCGTAGAGGTACCAGAAGCCCGTCGCCTCGGTCTCGCTCAGGATGTGGATCTCCGGGCTATGGCCGTTGTGCTGGGCCACGACCTGCGGATTGAAGCTCTGCGTCATGGCGTCGAGATAGGCCTGCTTCCCCTTCAGGTTCCACTCGTAGGTACCACCGATGAAATGCACGTCCACATCGTCGTGCAGCATGGGGGCGATTTCCGCGATGTTGCCAGTGTCGACACAGCGGAAATAGCCATGTTTCATGCGCTGGATTTCCTCGATGTCCTTGAGGATCTGGATGTCGCGGCGCAGCTGTGCGAGTTCGTCGTTGCTCATACGGGTCTCCTCAGGCGCGGCCGGCGCCGGTTTCGGTCAGCACGGCACTGACGAGCTGGCCAAGCCGCGCGCAATACGCCGCCGCGGAAGGCTCGAGGTCGGGGTGGGCATGCTGCAGGGCGTCGCACACCTCACGGAGGCGGCGCTCGATGCGCGCATCCACAGTAAGGGTCTGTGTGAGATAGGCACTGATGCAGGCCGTGATTTCAGCGTCGAGGATCGGCGCATCGGTCCCTGCGATCTGCAGCTCCCGCGCCTCCGGCGGGCAGCCGGCGCACACATGGGCGCGCCAGAGTCGTGCGATCTGCATGCTGTTCGAGCCCCCTGTTGCGGGCCGGCTATCGTTTTCGTCGCCCGGCCTCGAAGCGGCCACCGCCCCCGGGCACGGGGTTGCCGCAATTACTTAACATGTCCGGCCTGCGGACACCAGCCCTGCCACCGAGGAGCCCACCATGGATCAGTCAGACGAGCAATGGCGACGCCGACTGTCGCCCGGGCAGTACCAGGTGCTGCGCCAGCGCGGCACCGAGCGCCCCGGCACGAGCCCGCTCAACCGGGAGAAGCGCCGCGGCGTCTTCCGCTGCGCAGGCTGCGCGACACCCCTGTTCGATGCCGCGACGAAGTTCGACAGCGGTACGGGCTGGCCAAGCTTCTGCGACGCGCTCGAAGGCGCAGTGGCCACCTCCGAGGACCTGGGCCATGGCATGCGCCGCACGGAAGTGCACTGCGCCACGTGCGGCGGGCACCTCGGCCATCTCTTTCCGGACGGGCCCGCGCCCACGGGTCAGCGCTATTGCACGAACGGTCTCGCGCTGACCTTCGAACCCGCAGAATAGCCCGCGCAGCCTGCGGCGCCTGGCATCACGCCGCCAGCGCGAGCCGCTGCGGGCGAGCAATCGCGTAACCCTGCAGGTAGTCGACACCCATGCGACGCGCCGCCTCGAGGGCCGAGGCGTCCTCGACCTGCTCGGCAATCACCTTGAAATTCAGTGTGCGCGCGAGCCGGATCATCGCCGTGACCATGGCCTGGCTGACCGCATCGCGGGCGAGATTCCGCATGAAGGTGCCGTCGATCTTGAGATAGTCCATCGGCAGGTTGCGGAGGTTCGAGAACGAACCCACGCCCGAGCCGAAGTCATCGAGCGCGAACTGGCAACCCATGCCGTGCAGCACGCCGACGAAACGGCGCGCGTGGTCCATGTTCGCCACCGCCGCGGCCTCCGAGATCTCGAAGCAGATCTGCGCCGGGGCGACGCCCGTGCGGTCGAAGCACTCGACCACGAACTCCAGGAACTGCGTATCGCCGAGTGTCTGGCCGGAGAGATTGATCGCGAGGCTGCGCGAGGGCGGCAGCTGGATCGCACCGCGCCCGAGCGCAGTGAGCGCGGTCTGCACGACCCAGCGATCGATATGCCCCATCAGCCGGTAGCGCTCCGCCGCGCGCAGGAACTCCGCGGGCGCGAGCTCCGAGCCGCTCTCGTCGCGCAGACGCACGAGGACCTCCATCGCCGGCCCTTCGCCGTCTGTGCCGTAGGCCGGCACGATCGGCTGGTGAAAGAGCTCGAAGCGGTCCTCACGCAGCGCCGACTGCAGCTTCTGCAGCCACTGGATCTCACCCGAGTGGCGCGCGAGCGCCTCGTCGCGAGCCGAATACACCGAGACGTGGCCGGAGCCCTGCTTCTTGGCGACGTAGCAGGCCGAGTCGGCCGCAGAGAGGACCTCATCGAGCGTGCCGCTCTCGCGCGAGAGCTCGACCAGCCCGATGCTCACGCCGATGTTGAAGAGCCGGTCCTTCCACACGAAGCGATAGTCGGCGACGGTGCGACATACGTCGTCGGCGATCTGCCGGGCCTTGTCCAGCGGGCAGCCGACGAGCAGCATCCCGAACTCGTCGCCTCCAAGCCGCCCGACGGTGTCGGAGTCGCGGACCGCGTCGCGCAGCAGCCTCGCCACCTCCCGGAGCATACTGTCGCCGGCGAGATGTCCGCTCGTGTCGTTGACCACCTTGAAGCGGTCGAGATCGAGATAGCAGAGCACGTGCGTGCCGTCGCCGCCGCGCGCCTGGGTGAGCGCCTCGTCGAGGCGGCGTTCGAATTCCCCGCGGTTGACGAGCCCGGTGAGCGCGTCGTGAGTCGCCTGATAGGACATCTGGCGCGCGAGGCCGCGCAGCTCCGTGACGTCGTGCAGCAAGGCGACCGTCCCGACCAGCTCACCCCCTTCGGCGCGCAGCGGCGAAGCCGAGAGCTCGATCGAGCGCTCGCCGCCACCCGTACGCGAGAGGAGCAGCGCACGGCGCCCGAGCGCCACCGGAGCGCCGCTCGCGAGCGTCTGGCGGATCGGGTCGCCGAGGGCGCGCCGGTCGACTTCGTCGAAGAGCCCGACCAGGTCCTCGAAATGCCGCCCCTGCACCTGTGAGAGTGTCGTGCCCGTCAGCCGCTCGGCCGCCGGGTTCAGGTAGACGATGCACCCTTCCGCGTCGGTCGTGAAGATCGCCTCGGTCAGTGCCTCCAGCGCCCGCCGCGGTTCGGCGGCGGGCGGCGCAGGCGGGGCCGGGCCGCCCGCGGGTCCGGCCAGCCGCAGTGCATGCAGCGTCTGGGTGGGAACGACCTCGACGCCCGTCATGAGCAGCACGGGCCCACCCTCGTAGTCCATGACCGTCGAGCTGATCTCCAGGCGGCTCAACTGCCCCTGGAGCCCGACCACCTCGATCTCGTAGCGCTCGGCGGCGGGCTCGCCCGCGAGCCGCCGGCGGATGTTGTCGCCCACGAGCTCTGCATATTCCGGCGCCACGATCTCCTCGAGTCGCCGCCCTGCCAGATCGGACCGCTCGACACCCACCAGTGTGGCGAACTGGCGGTTGGCGTACAGGATGGCCTGGCGATGGATGAGCACGACCTCGTGGATGCGGTCACCGAGCTCGGTGAAGAGGTGAGGGGCCGTGGATTCCCGGACCGCGCCCGCGACACGGGCGATGAGGTGATTGACGGCTGTGCCGAGCGCGGCGATCTCGGGCTGATCGACGTTCGCGTCGACGCGGCCGCCGAGGCGGCCACCAATGGCGATGCGCTGCACCTGCCGCGACAGCTCGCCCACCGCGCGCAGCTCACGGCGTTGCAGCAGGTACAGCACAAGCAGAAGGAGCGCCGTCAGCCCCAGCAGGAGCGCCACCATCCCGATCAGGGACATGAGATCTTCCAGGCCTCGCTCGTTTTCCGGGATTGCCGCATCAGGCCCGACCTCCCGTTAAAATTCTTCTTGCGGACTGGGACGGAGCATACCCGAGACGCGCCGCGCCACACGCCCGATTTCACCATATGCAGGCCATTCGCATGACCTGTCATGACTTGGCAGTCAGCGCGAAAAACCGTAACGTGAGCGCCCTTTTCCGGGCGGCCCGGGCTGAATGGGAGTGCGCCGACATCATGCAGACCGAATTCGCGCGCGAACAGATGGTTTCACAGCAGGTCCGCGCGTGGGACGTGCTCGACGAGCGCGTGCTCGACACACTGCGGACCGTGCCCCGGGAGCGTTTCGTGCCCGAACCCTATCGCGAGCTCGCCTTCGTCGACACCGAGATCCCGCTGGCCCACGGCCAGCACATGCTGCGCTCGATGCTCGTCGGGCGGCTGCTGCAGGCCCTGGAGCTCGGGTCGGGGGACCGGGTCCTCGAGGTCGGTGCGGGAACGGGCTTCGTCACGGCCTGCCTGGCAAGACTCGGCGGCAGCGTGCGCGCGCTCGAGATCTTCCCCGACCTGACCGCCACGGCGCTCGCCAATCTGCGCAGCCTCGGCATCACGAATGCCGAACTGCTCAGCACCGATGCCATGACGCTGGGTGAGGAATCGAAGTACGACGCCATCGCGGTGACCGGCTCACTGCCGATCTACGACGAGCGCTTCGAACGCGCCCTCAAGCCCGGCGGCCGGCTGTTCGTCGTGGTCGGCGAGCCACCTCTCATGCAGGCATGGCTGATACGCCGCACGGTGGCGCAGACCTTCAGCAGAGAGGTGCTGTTCCAGACGGTCATCGACGCCCTGGTGAACGCTCCGCGCCCCGCGCCTTTCAGCTTCTGAAGTCCCGGCGCCCGTGATCACATCCCAAACCCGTGGCATCCGCCACCGCCAGACGCTGCGCAAGCAGCTGATTCCCGGGGTATTTATGAAACGCACGGCGCTCCTTGCCGCCTGCTCGCTGCTGCTCGTCGGTCCTGCGATGGGCGAGGATCTGCTCACGGTGTACCAGCGGGCGCTCCAGGCCGACCCCCTCATCCGCGAAGCGGAGGCCACCCGGCGCGCAACCCGCGAAGCCCGCCCGCAGGCGCTCGCCGCGCTGCTGCCGCAGATCGGTGCCTCGGCGACCCGGCAGAATGCCGAGTCGGACTCCTTCATCCAGCAACCCCAGGAAATCAACGGCCAGCTCATGGTCTTCGGCGGCACGACCAACAGCAAACCGAAGACCCGGAGCTGGAGCGTGGACCTGCGCCAGAGCGTGTTCTCGTGGCGCGACTGGGTGACGCTGCGTCGCTCGGGCCGACAGGTCGCGCAGGCGGAGGCCGATTACTCGACGGCGCAGCAGAGCCTCATCCTGCGGGTGGCCGAACGCTACTTCGACGTCCTGGCCGCCCAGGACAACGTCGAGGCGCAGCAGGCGGCCGTGGAAGCCATCTCCCGCCAGCTCGAACAGGCCGAGAAGCGCTTCGAGGTGGGGCTGATCGCCATCACCGACGTGCAGGAGGCGAAGGCCGCCCGCGACAGCGGTGCCGCGGCCCTGATTGCCGCGAAACGGCAGCACGCCACGTCCGAGGAGCTCCTGCGCGAGTTCACGGACGAAAGGTACCGGCAGCTCGCGAGACCCGTCGACACCATGCCTCTCATGACGCCTGAACCTGCGAACGCGGAGCAGTGGGTCGAGGCGTCGATGCGTCAGAACCTGCGGCTCGTCTCGACGCGCCTGGCCGCCGACATCGCGCGTGACGACGTGCGTGCGGCCTTCGGAGGGCACCTGCCGACGCTGGATCTGGTGGCGAGCCGCTCGAACACCGACATCAAGGGGCCGATCGGGTTCGCGGGCGGCAGCCGCAGCGAGTTCATCAACAACTCGGACAGCGATTCCATCGCACTGCAGCTCAGCGTACCGATCTTCAGCGGCGGACTCGCGCAGTCCCGGGTGCGCGAGTCGCAGTTCCGCTGGATCGCCGCCCGCGAGCGCCTCGAACGCATCTCGCGCGAGACAGAGCGCCAGGCGCGCGACGCCTACCTCGGCGTGAACAGTGAAATCGCGCGCGTGCAGGCGCTGCGCCAGGCGCTGGAATCGAGCGTGACGGCGCTCAAGGCGACTGAAGCGGGTTATGACGTCGGCACCCGTACGGCCGTCGACGTGCTCGACGCGCGCCGCACGCTCGTGCAGGCGCAGACCAACTACGCCCGCAGCCGCTACGACTATATCCTCAACGTGCTGCGCCTGAAGCTCGCGGCCGGCACGCTCGATGTGGCGACCCTCGACCAGGTGAACGGCTGGCTGCAGGAGCAGGCACCGGCGCTGACCCCCCCCCCCCGGCGAGCTCACCGCCGCAACCCTAGCCGGGCCGCCGGTGCTGGGCGCGCCTCGCAAGCCGCGCTCAGCAGTGGATCGATCAGCGCGAGCACCCGCTCGAGGGCCCCGCGATTTCGCCCGACGGCCTCGCGCCCGAGGGCGCCCATGCGGCGGCGCTCGCCCGGATCCTTCAGCAGGCCGACCACCGCCGTCGCAAGCTCCCCGGCACCACGCACCGTGCGGGCCGCGCCGCCGGCCAGCAGCAGCCGCGCGATCTCTTCGCCATTGAAGACATGCGGGCCGGTGAGCACGGGCAGACCGAGCGCCGCCGGTTCGAGCAGATTGTGCCCGCCGATGGGCACGAGGCTGCCGCCGACGAAGGCCACGTCCGCCGCGCCATAGAAGGACACGAGCTCACCGAGCGTGTCCACGAGCAGCACCTCCGCCTCCGGCGGAAGCTCGCGACCCGATGCGCGGGTCACGAAGCGCAGCTCACGCCGCGCAAGGAGTGCGGCCACCTCGGCGAAGCGCGGTGGATGCCGTGGCACGAGCACGAGCAGGGCCTCGGGCAAGGTGCGCCGCACAGCGGCGTGCGCCTCGAGCACGATTTCCTCCTCTCCACCGTGAGTGCTCCCGGCGATCCACACAGGGCGATCTCCGCCGTAGCGGACGCGAAGCTCGCGGGCTCGTGTTTCGAGGTCGGGCGGCAGAGTGAGGTCGAACTTGATGTTGCCCGTGACGTGGATGCATTCCGCCGGTGCGCCGATCGAGCGGAAACGCTCCGCATCCCCAGGACTCTGCGCAGCAATGACGACGCCCCGGGTGAGGATCCCGCGGAAGAGGCGCGCGAGCAGGCGATAGCGTCCATGAGACCGCGGCGAGAGCCGCGCGCTCGCCAGCACGAGCGGCACGCGGCGACGCCCGCATTCGCGGTACAGATTCGGCCAGAGCTCGGTCTCGAGGATGATCCCGATGCGCGGCTGGACGCGCGCGCAGAAGCGCCGCACCGACCCCGGGAGATCGAAGGGGCTGTAGCGCACGTGCACGCGCTCGCCCAGGAGTGCCCGCGCACAGTCGGCTCCCGTGGGGGTCGCAGTCGTGAGCACGAGTCTGGGACTGCCGGCGCGTCCGGCGAGTGCCCGCACCAGCGGTGCAGCCGCCTGCACCTCGCCGACGGACACGGCATGCACCCAGATCGAGCCCTCGCCGCAGGCTTCCCCGAAGCCGAAGCGCTCGCCGAGCCTGTGCCAGTAGCCGCGGTCGCGCAGACCCCGCCAGAGGATCACCGCGAGCAGGACCGGCGCGAGCAGCCAGGCGAACACGGTGTACAGCGCCCGCATCAGCCCCCCTCGCGATAGCCGGCGAGCAGCGAGTGCCAGTCTGCCTCGCTCACACGCGCCGGGGGCAGCGCATCGGTGATTTTGTCGAGCGAACGATACAGGCGCGCGAGATTCGCATCGCGCCAGAGACCCGGCCGCCGCAGCGAACCGCGGTCGAAGTCGATCAGGTACACACCGCCGGCTTCGTCGAGCAGGATGTTGTGCGCATTCAGGTCGGCGTGACAGACGCCCGCCGCGTGGAAACGACGGATGCAGCGGCCGATGGCGACCCAGGATGCGATCGGCAGCACGCCCGTCGCGAGACGCGCGCTCAGCGACAGGGCGCCGGGCAGGCGCTCCGTGAGGAGATCGCCGCGATACCAGCGACCCTCGCGCTGGTATCGCGCGGCGACCGGCGCCGCAACGGGCAGGCCCGCGCGATGCAGATGATAGGTGAGCTGCCACTCCGCAAAGGGCCGCGTGCGCGCCTCACTCTCGAACCAGTAGCGATCGCCCAGTGCGAGCGCGACCAGCCCGCCCCGCCGGTAGTGACGCAGCACGAGCTCGTCCTTCCCCTCACGCAGAAAGTACGTACGGCCCCGCCCCGTGACCTCGCCGGTGATCGCTGCATGTGTTCGCCAGAACGCGGGTTCGAACCACTCGGGTCGGAAATTGCCGGCGCGGGAAGCGTCGTATAGCATCGCGCCCCCGACTGCGGTGAGGTGCTTCACTTCCGGGCCGAGGGATGTACCGGTCATCGCGAGAGCCCTGCCAGCCCGAGCCCATGCCCCTCCTCTCCGCCCCGCCCGCCAGCGTATGTGTGCTGCGCCTCTCGGCGATCGGCGATACGTGTCACGTCGTCCCCCTGCTGCGCACGCTGCAGCGCGCGTGGCCCGCGACGCGCTTCACCTGGGTCATCGGCAAGACGGAAGCGAAGCTGATGAGTCTGCTTCCGGACGTCGAGTTTATCACCGTCGACAAGCGCGCAGGCTGGGCGGCGCTGCGCACGCTGCGGGCGGCCACTCGCGGCAGGCCGTTCGACCTGCTGCTGCACCTGCAGCTCAGCCTGCGCGCAAGCATGGTGGCGGCATGCGTCCCCGCACGGATACGCCTGGGCTTCGATCGCGCACGCGCCCGCGAGCTCCAGTGGCTGTTCACGAATGCCCGCATTGCGCCACGCGCCCGCGAGCACGTCCTCGACAGCTTCTTCGGGTTTGCCGAGGCCTGCGGCGTGTACGGGCGCGACCTGCGCTGGGATCTCCCCCTGCCCGCCGAGGCACAGGACTATGCCCGGCACATCATCCCGGATGCGCAGCCGACACTCCTCGTCAGCCCCTGCTCGAGCCACCGCCTGCGCAACTGGAGCGCGGCGCGCTACGCTGCCGTCGCCGATCACGCCGCCAGCCGCCATGGCATGCGGGTCGTGCTCTGCGGAGGCCCGAGCCCACTCGAGCGTGAGATGGGTACCGCCATCGAGCGCGCCGCGCAGGCAGCGCTCGTCAACCAGATCGGTCGCGACACCCTGCCGCAGCTGCTGGCACTGCTCGCCCGCGCCACGGCACTCCTGTCTCCCGACTCGGGTCCGGCACACATGGCCACCATGGTCGGCACACCGGTCATCGGGCTGTACGCCGCCACGAACCCGGCGCGCAGCGGGCCGTATCTCTCGCAGCGCTGGTGCGTGAATGCCTACCCGGAGGCTGCAAGGCGCTTGCGCGGTCGCCTATCCGGCGACCCTCCCTGGACCATGAAGATCGAGGAACCGGGCGTCATGGATCTGATCGGAATCAGCGACGTGACCGCGAAGCTCGACGAGCTTCTGGGCTCACGCGAGCCGCCATGCGCGAGCTGCTAGGATGGCGGGCATGAAAGACATCCTCGTGCCGGTCTCGCCCGGTGAGCTGCTGGACAAGATCACCATCCTGCGCATCAAGTCCGGACGCATGCACGACGAGGCCAAGCTGCATAACGTCCGCCACGAGCTCACGCTGCTCGAGCGCACCTGGCGTGAGGCCGTGGACCCGAGCGTGGACCTCGGGGCGGAGGAAGCAGATCTGACGCGCGTCAATGCAGCGCTCTGGGACATCGAGGACCACATCCGCGACCAGGAACGCGCCGCGAGCTTCGATGCCCGCTTCATCGAGCTCGCACGCGCCGTGTACGTCACGAACGACGAGCGCGCCGCGATCAAGAAGCGCATCAACCAGAAACTCGGCTCGACACTCGTCGAGGAAAAGTCCTACAGACCCTACGGCACCGGCTCCTGAGCCGGTTTCGCGGCCTCGGGCTGGCGTGAGCTGACCTCGAGCAGCCGGCCGTCCGGATCGTAGGCAAACATGAACGTGGTGGTCCACCTGCGACCATCCGGGCCGGGGAGCTCGCTCGTCTCCGGTGCGCGCAGCACTCGCACCCCGGACGCCTGCATGCGTCCGAAGACTGCCTCGACTTCGTGAGTCTCGATCGTGAGCACGACATCGCCCGGGTGCAGCGCCGGTGCCGGCGCCGGCAGGGGCTTCGCGGGGCCGTACTGCAGGAGCCCGAGCGCCCCGAGCCAGGGATCCGGTCCCTGCATGAGCACGAAGCGGCTCGGCGAACCCGGCGACAGCCCACTCGGCAGGCTCGAGGCCGCCACCCGGCCGCGGTTGTCGAGTCGTGGCGAGAAGCCGAGCACGTCGCGATAGAAGCGGATCGACGCATCGATGTCGTTGACCACGAGCGTCGTACGACGCACGACAGCCGGGGAGACGGGCTCGCCTGCCGGAGCGGGAGCCGGCTGCGCAAGCCCTGGGGCTGCGAGGGCCACGAGGGCCGCAAATGACAGACGCCTCACGGTCCGGGACTGGAGGCTCAGCGCCTCAGCGTGTATTCGGCGCCGCAGTAGGAGCACTTGGCAGAACCTGTCTGCTCGATCGCAAGATAGACGCGGGGGTGGGAATTCCACAGGGACATCTGCGGCATCGGACAGGAGAGCGGCAGATCCTCCACGGTGACTTCGTACTCGGTCTGCGCGTTGGGCAACAGCAGGGGCTGGGCATTCATGATGGACGGATTATACGCAGGCTCCGCATGCCTGCCCTACTGCCCGAACGTCGCTTCCCAGATCGTCGTGACAGATGCCCGCTCGGCTGCGAACTCCGCGGCCGCAACGACCGGCCCGGCACCCTCCAGCGAGCGGTGGTGCAGGCATTCGCGATAGCGGCGGTAGGCTCCGGTCAGCACATCGACCGTCGCCTGGGGCACGAGGTCCGCCGAGGCCACCGACTCGAGCTCACGGATCGTGTCGGAGAACATCGCGACCGGCGGGTGGCTCGCCGCCCAGCGCAGCGCCCAGTACTGCGCGAGGAATTCGATGTCCGCGATCCCGCCGGCGTCCTGCTTGACGTCGAACTGCCCCGGCTGCGCGCGTGAGAGCTCGCGACGCATGCGCTCGCGCATGGTGCGCACCTCCTCACGGAGCGTCGCGCGACGTACGTCATGGCTCAGGACCTCGAGACGCTGCCGCTCGAACTCCGCGCAGAGTTCCTCCGAGCCTGCGACCGCGCGCGCGTGCAGCAGAGCCTGGTGCTCCCAGGTCCACGCCTCGCTGCGCTGATACTCGCGGAAGGCACCGATATTGGTGACGAGCATGCCGCCCTTGCCGCCCGGACGCAGGCGCACGTCCACCTCGTAGAGCCGCCCGGCGGCTGAATGCATCGTCAGCAGGTGAACGATGCGCTGGGCCAGGCGCACGAAGAACAGCTGGTTGTCGAGCGGCCTCGACGCCTCGGTCTCCTGGGACTCGCCCAGCGAGTCGTGCAGAAAGACCAGATCGAGGTCCGAGGTATAACCAAGCTCGATGCCGCCGAGCTTGCCGTAACCGACTGCGCAGACACGCACCGCGCGCCGTGCCGCACCACTGCCGCACATGGGAACGCCGAACTGCCCGGTGATCTGCTGCCAGGCGAGCGTCATGGCCTGCCCGACAATGAGCTCGGCGATCTCGGTCAGCCGGTCGCTCACCCGCATGAGCGGCAGGCGTCCCGTGAGATCGGCGACTGCCACGCGAAAGACCGCGGCACGCTGGAAGTGGCACAGCGTCTCGACCTGGCGCTCGGGGTCGTCCTCGGGCACCTGCTCGACCCGCAGCTGCAGCTCCGCAGCGAGCTGCGCGCGGTCGGGCAGCCCGGAGAACGTCCGCTCGTCCAGCAGTTCGTCGAGGAGCAGCGGATGCGAGGCGATCTGTGCAGCGAGGAAATCCCCGTAGCCGCAGAGCTCCACGAGCCGCCGGCGCGCGGCGGCGCTGTCGCGCAGCAGCGCGAAGTACGTGCTGCGCTGGCCGATGGCCTCGAGGATGCGCAGAATCCGCCGCAGCAGCGCGAGCGGGTCACGAGCCGCCCCGGCCTCGAGGATCAGGCGGGGGAGCAACGCTCGCAGGCGTCGCGCCCCGCGCTCGTCCAGGCGGCGCACGAAGCTCGAATCACGCAGATCCGCAAGCATGCGGGCCACCTCCCCGGCCTCCGCCACACCGCAGTCACGCAGGGCGTCGGCAAGTGCCGCGGGCTCGGCCTGAGCCTCCCAGAGACGTCCGAGCTCGGCGCCCGGCTGCGCCTCGCCGCCCTGGCCGTCCGAGGCCGAGGCGCTGAAGATGACTGCGTGGAAGTGGTGCTGCACGCGCTGGCGGTGCATATCGAGCTCGCCGAGGAGTGCCGGCCAGCCAGGCATCTGCATGGCGAGAGCCAGCCGTTCGCGCGCCAGCTCGTCGTCCGGCAGCGTATGGGTCTGCTCGTCGGCGAGCATCTGCAGGCGGTTCTCGAGCCGTCGCAGGAACCCGTAGGCGGCGCGCAGCTCCGCGACCGCGTCTTCCGGAAGGAGTTTGCGACCCCCGAGCAGCGGCAGGGCGCGCAGGAGCGCGGGCGTCTGCAGGCGCCGATCCTGGCCGCCCCGGATGATCTGGTGCGCCTGCACGATGAACTCGATCTCGCGGATCCCCCCGGGGCCGAGCTTCAGATGATCGGCCAGGTCGCGGCGCTCGACCTCGCGTTCAATGAGGGCCTTCATCTCGCGCAGGGATTCGAACACGCCGAAATCGAGATAGCGCCGGTAGACGAAGGGACGCACCGTGTCGGCATAGAGCCCGGCGTAGAGCTCGGCACCCGTGATCGCGCGCGCCTTCACGTAGGCATATCGCTCCCAGTCACGCCCGTGACGCTGCAGGTAGTCCTCGAAGGAGGCGAAGCTCGCGACGAGCGGTCCGCTGTCGCCGAAGGGGCGCAGGCGAAGATCCACGCGGAAGACGATGCCCTCCTCGGTCGGTGCCGCCAGCAGTCGTGTGAGCCGTTGTCCGAGGCGCACGAAGTACTCCTCGTTGGCAATCGCGCGGTGGCCATCGGTCTCGCCGTGCTCCGGAAAAAGGAACACGAGATCGATGTCGGACGAGAAATTGAGCTCCTCGCCCCCGAGCTTGCCCATGGCGAGGACGACGAGCTGCTGCTCGCTGCCGCCCGGCGAGCGCGGGGTCCCGTAGAGCGCCCGCAGTTCGCGGTCCGCGAACGCGCACGCGCACTGCACGGCAGCGTCGGCGAAGGCTGAAAGCTCGGCCAGTGTCTGTTCGAGGGGTGCCCAGCCCGCCAGATCCCGCCAGGCGATGCGGACCATCTCTCTGCGCCGCCAGCGCCGCAGCGCGGCCATGAAGGCCGTCTCGACTGCACTCGAATCCGCCCCGGCCGACGCCGGGACGGCCTCCGCCAGCTCATGCGCCGCTGCAGAAAAATCCGCACGCGAGCGCTCGCGCCCAGGCACATCCGCGGCAAGCAGCGCCGGCAGCAGCGACGCATCGCGTGCGCAGGACCGCGCGACGAAGTCGCTGCAGGCCAGCACACGGTGTACCGACTGGCGCAGCTCAGCGGATGCGGTCGCCAGGGCTCGCGCCGCCGGCTCGTGCTCGCCGATGGCCTGCAGGGCCCGGTCGGCATGCTGCTCGAGCGCCGTGCTCGCCGGGCCCGGTCCTTCGGATGGCATCGGCACATCCTAGCAGCGCCGGCCGCACCGGCGCGCCGCGACCGGGGGAATGCCCGAGCGGAACCCGGTCCGTTGTACTTTCGCCACATCGACCGCCATAGGGCGCGGAGTCAAGCCTTTGTTGACGAATCCTGTATTTCCTGTGAGTCTAGCCTGAGTCTCATCGCGCATCCGGGCAACCGGGATCGCAAAGCTGCATTTGTTGTTTCGACTGCACAGGGGAAAAACGATGAAGATAGATCGTCGAATCGGCGTGCTCAGTGTTGCGGCCGCGGTCTGCGCCGCATGGCTCCCGCAGGCGACGCGGGCGCAGGAGAGCGCCCCATCGGGCACGGTGCTCCAGGAAGTGGTGGTCACCGCGCAGAAGCGCGAGGAGAAGCTGCAGGATGTGCCGATCTCGATCACGGCCATGACCAGCGAGCAGCTCCAGCAGCGCGGCGTGAACAGCGTCGAAACACTGAACGCCATGGCACCCAACGTGATGGTTCGTCCGAACCAGGGTGCCCGCCTGATTTCCACGGTCAGCATCCGCGGCAGCGTGGCCGGACAGCCGGCGATCTGGTTCGATCCGAGAGTCGGCCTCTATCTAGACGGTGTCTACCTCGGCAAATCCCAGGGCAGCGTCTTCGATGTGGTCGACATCGAGCGGGTCGAAGTGCTGCGCGGACCCCAGGGCACGCTCTTCGGGAGAAACACGGAGGCGGCGCCATCAACTTCATCACGCGTCAGCCTCAGGCAAGTTCCGGGCAGCGTCGGCGTCGAGGCAGGCAATTTCGATCACCGCGTGATCAAGGCCAACGTCGACCTGCCACGCTTCGGCATCGCGAGCGTCAGCCTCGGTGCGCGCAAGGAACAGCGTGACGGCTGGGCGGAGAATCTCACGGGGCCCGACCTGGGCGCCGTCGATTCCAACGCGGCACGCGCCGCCGTGAAGCTCGACTTCACGGACCGCTTCCGTGCCGTCTACAACTTCGACTACTCGAGCGCACACAACACGCCGAATCCCACGAGCCTCCTGGCAACGAGTGGCTGGAGCGGAACCTTCCCGACGGTCCTCGGCCCGGCCTTCGCACCGTCGTTCGGTGGAGCCGCGGCCCTGCAGCTCACCACCGCGATCCAGAACGCACTCACCCCTTACGTGCGCACCTCGCGCCCGGACAAGGTCAGCACCAATGGCAGCGGACCCATTTCCGAAGATGCGAAAACCAACGCGCACTCGCTCACGCTGAGCTGGCAGGTGGGCGATCGGGACGAGGTCAAGTACATCGGGGCACGGCGCCTCCTGAGCTACGAGGACCGGCAGGATCTGGACGGGACGCCGCTGGCGGCGACCGCAACCGGACTCGCAGCTCCCTTCCCGGCGTTCTGGGGCATGACCACCTATTACAACCGGCACACGCAGTATCAGCAGGATTCCCACGAGCTGCAGTGGATCGGCAACCGTGACCGCTTCAACTACGTCGTCGGCCTCTACTACTTCAAGGACGATGGTCTGTCGACCGGGAACCAGCTGTTCACGCTGTTCGGGCAACCCACCCAGCGTTCGGAATACACCTCGAGCACACGCGCGAAGGCGGGCTTCGCGCAAGGCGACTACCGCATCACGGACCAGTGGACTGCGACGCTCGGCGTGCGTTACACGAAGGAGGAGAAGAGCGGCTGGACCCACCGCTATCTCACCACCGGCTTCGGTGGACCCTTCCTCTCCGATACCGCGAGCGGGACGCTGCCCTTCACGCCCTACAGCGCCGACTTCAGCGGCACGACGCCGATGGGGGCGATCTCCTTCAAGCCGAACGAGAACCTGAACTTCTACGCCCGCATCTCCAAGGGCTTCCAGAGCGGCGGCTTCAGCTCGGAGGTGGCCGATCCGCGGGTCGTCAAGCCCTTCCAGCCGCAGACTTCGGTATCCACCGAGGTGGGCATGAAGTCCACGCTGCTCGACGGCCGTGCACGCCTGAACGTCTCGGTCTACAACACCGACATCACCGACCAGCAGCTGACGCAGCTCCTGCCGGGCACGACCCAGTCGCTGGTGGTGAACGCAGGTGAGTCTACGTACCGGGGCGTGGAGATCGAAGGCATCCTGCTGATCGCCGACGGCTGGCAGGTGCAGCTCGGCTACGGCTATCTCGATGCCAAGTACGACAAGTATCCCGACAACCCGATCGTCTGCGCGACGATTCCCGGTTTCGGAAACATGTGCCGGACCGACGGCACGCGCGTCGTCGATACGGCATCGAACCGGCTCCCGCCCTTCGCACCCGAGCACACCGTCAACCTGAATCTGGACGGGCGGCTGGCGCGCGGCAGCTGGGGCGAGCTCCGCGCGCTCCTCGACTACACCTACACGGCGAGCACCTACCTCTACGCCGTCAACGAGTCGCGCACGGCGGCGAACATCGGCGGGCAGTACTGGGCGGACACGGACGCCATCCCTGCGCAGAGAAACCTGAACGCGCGCCTCCTGCTCGCGGGAGTTCCCGCCGGTACCGGCACGCTGAACCTCTCGCTCTGGGGCCGCAACCTCACGAACGAAGACAATCAGCTGGGCGGCATCGACTTCGGCATGTTCCGCAACGTCAACTGGCGTGAGCCACGGACCTATGCGGTGACGGCCGAGTACAAGTGGTAGAGCGGCTGCACGCATAGCCGCCCTGGATCAAGCCGCCCGGTCCGGAAGGGTCGGGCGGCTTTTTTGTTCTTCGCCGGTCAGTGAAGCGGATCGACGCCGTGTCGATCGAAAGTCTCGCGCAGCTGGTGGATGCCGAGCGTATCGCCGGTTTCATCCCGAAGCCCTGCAGCGGCACCCTTCAGCTGGCAGACCCGCTCGTAGATGATGCACAGCCGCCATGCGGCCAGCACTTCGTGCCAGTCCAGGTGTTGCGCTCTGAATCCGGTCAGGTCTTCCCATCGCCGGATCGTTTCGTCCCTCGAAGGCAGGCCGGCCAGAGGCTCGAAGCCCAGGTACTTTGACCAGAAATCATCCATCAGGAGCCAGTGCGCGAGATCGAGCTCCGGACCGGCCAGCGTGATCGTCTCCCAGTCAATGGCGGCCACACACTGCCAGTCCCGGAAGATCATGTTGCCGACACGCGCATCGCCCCACGAAAGGCCCGTGTGCAGTCCCTTCGGCATGTGCCTCCGGAGCCAGGCGGCAGTCGCCTCGAGCAGTGGCGGCGGTTCCTTCCCGCACACCCAGGCAAGCATGTCGGTCCAGTGGCGCAGGTTTTCTTCCGGTCCGCTCTCACCTTCCCGCCGCTCGACGATCTGCGGAAGGCGCTCCACATCGACCCGCGCAACACGGGCCATCGTCTGCAGCGCGCTGTCCCAGAGCCGGCGGCGCTGATCCAGTGACGCATCGTAGAGGAAACCCCTGGCGTGAAATGGCGGATAGTCCGGGGGAACGTCGCCCACGACCCGGTCCATCACCATGAATGGCGCGCCCAGGATCGCCGGATCGGGTTCGAGGAAGTGGACCTTCGGCACGGGCACATCCGTGTGCTCCGCCAGGTGCTTCAGAAGGTGGAACTGCGCCTCGAAGTTGTCCCTCAGAAAGAGCCTGTAGGAAACGGGCTTGAGCCGGACCACGAATTCACGAGCCGTGGGCTCGCCTTCACGCAGCTCCACCGTCACGAACAGGGTGGTACTCGATCCGCCGTTGGTCGTCGGGCTGGACACCGCGGCAACCCGCACATCGTGCGCCGGCGCAAGCTTCGACGCGAACCAGTCCGTCAGGGGCGCAGCGTACTCGCCGATCCGCTCGCTCGGCGAGACGAGGAAATCCATGTCGCCCGGGGACTCAGGCAAGTCGGCTCCCGACCTCGGCAATGGCCTCCTCCAGAATCCTCAGCGCCTTCAGCGCCACCGCTTCAGACGTCACCATCATCGGCGACACCCGCAATGTCGGGCCCACCGGAGACGTCACGATGCCGCGCGCCATTGCAGCCTTGTAAACTGCATCGACCACCTCGGATGAAGGCACACCGGTCTTCGGGTCGACGAACTCGTAGCCGAGCTGCAGCCCTCTGCCCTGCCCGATACCGACGATGGCGTGTCTCCCGGCCACGCCCTGCATGTAGGCGAGGCATTTATCGCCTGTCAGGCGCGCGTGCTCGGCAAGATTGTCCCGCAGCAGGATCTGGACCGATGCGAGCGCGGCCGCACAGGCGAGCGGCTGCCCGCCATGCGTACTGCCCTGGCGCTCCGGTGCGAGGACCTCGCGATACGCCTCGCGGGTCGCAACGACCGTGACCGGATAGCCATTGCCGAGATACTTGCCGAAATAGATCACATCCGGGACCACGCCCTCATGGTCACCGCCCCACATCCGCCCCGTGCGGCCCAGGCCCGTCGCATGTTCGTCGAAGATCAGGAGCGCGCCGGTCCGGTCGGCGATGTCGCGCAGGCCGCGAAGATATCCGTCCGGAAAGACCCGCGCACCACTGGCATTCGTGATCGGCTCGGCCACGATGCCGGCCAGCGCGCCATGGCTGTTCATGTGGATGGCGCGCTCCGCGAAATCGAGGCAGTGAAGACCGCAGCTCGAGGGCTGCAGACCGAACTCACAGCGATGGCAGTATGCGTTCGGAACGCTGATGAAGCCGCCGGGGCGCGGGCCGGTCATCCGCGAGCCGATGGACGTGCCGATCGCGCCCGTCGTGCGCCCGTGGTAATCGCCATAGAACGAGACGAACTCATGCCCACCCGTGACGGCACGCGCAACGCGCATCGCCCCTTCGGCTGCTTCCGTGCCGCTGCTGTAGAACGCCATCAGGTTGAGATCGCCCGGCGTGATGCCGGCAAGCGTCTCCTGCAGCTCGGCGCGAATCCCGGAAGGCTGGTTGCGCACATGACTGAGCCTGCCGAGCTGGCGATGCACGGCCTCGATCACCTCGGGATTCGCATGCCCGAGGGCTGCGCCGAGGTGGCCGTGCGTCAGATCGATGTAGACATTGTCGTCGGCATCGGTGAGCGTGACGCCCTGCCCGGTTTCGAACGCAACCGGCACCCGGTCGACCCAGGGGTACGAGCCGAACTCGCCCGCCAGGCAGCGCGCGCGCAGCGCGAGCGAACGGGGACCGGGAAACGGGCCCCGCACTCGCGGCGCGCGCTCCGCACAGGCGCTCGCCCACTCCACGGAGCGGGGCAACCTGCGCACTTGCGCAGCGGGCGACCGCACGCTGTCTTCCGGGGCGGCCAGGTCAATCATGTCTGCCATGCACAATGCCTGCCCTTCCCCGGGGGGCGGGATCAGAAGGGGTTGAAGCGCTTCTTGCGGGAGAAGTTCATATAGCCCAGGTTCAGGCCCTGGCGCCAGCCGACGCCGAAGCGCACGGGCGCGATCACCGTGGAGTCGCGCTGCACGTAGTTCACGCCGAAGCCCCCGATGAAGTACAGGCTGCCATCGACGCCCGGAAAGCGCTTGAACAGGGCATCCGCCGAAGGCAGGTCGTAAACCAGCGCAAAGACCTTCACCGCGTTGCCGCCCAGGTCGAAGCCGATGGAAGGGCCCTGCCAAAAGATCTTCTGCGCGCCGCCACTCTTGAAGGTGAGCTCGCCGTGGCCATACCGCAGGCCGACTCCGATGGCACCACCGGCCTCCTCGCCACGGATGATGGCGACGGGGTGTCCCTTCTCCTTGAGGACCTTCTCCAGCACCTGGCCGAGCTCACGCGCGCCGGTTGCGAAGAACTCGTTCGCCTCCTTGACGACTTCATCGTCTGAGTAGGTCTGGGTCTCGGAAGCAGCAAGGCCATTGCCGCTGAAGGCGAGCGCGAGCAGTGCCCCCATGATCTGGATCGATCGAGTCATCTGAGCGTCCTCTGCATGTTCCCGGTACGTACCATCCCGCCAGGATGCGTCATTCCTCGGGCCGAGCCGACCGGAGAGAAACCGGCCTGCCCACCAGATGTTCCAGTGCCCGGTAAGGTAAACGATCCGGCGGCCGGCGTCGAACTGCACGACGAGGCAGCAGGCGCTGCTGCCGTGCAGCGCGGTCGCCGTCCACGATCCCGGGCACGCCATCCGGGGTCGGACCCGG
Source organism: Gammaproteobacteria bacterium (assembly GCA_016707425.1). Taxonomy (GTDB): domain Bacteria; phylum Pseudomonadota; class Gammaproteobacteria; order Steroidobacterales; family Steroidobacteraceae; genus JADJHU01. The sequence continues at coordinate 69,410 of JADJHU010000009.1, read as the reverse complement.
CATGCCCACATCCTTCGCGTTGACTGGACCGATAATTGGTCGTTTAATCAATTGCAGCCGCCGCAGCCGTCGTTTACCTGCGCGCTGACGACGGCGCGTGGATCAACGGCCAGGTCATCAGTGTGGACGCTGGCTCCGCCCTGCGCTGAGCCCCGGGAGACGCCCGCACCATGAATCGTCCACCGAGACGGCGCCCCGGCCGACCGGCAGATGCCGACGGCGCGATCACGCGCCAGCGGATCATCGACGCCGCGGTCCTGTGCTTCGCCGCCCGCGGCTTCGCCGAGGCCACCAACCGGGCGATCGCCCGGCAGGCTGGCGTGACGAGCGCGCTCCTCTATCACTACTTCGACTCCAAGGCGGCGCTTTATCGGGCCGCTCTGAGCGACGTGACCACGGCGCTGATCGGTGCCTATCACCAGGCGTGCCTCGATGCTCCGGAAGCCAGCAGTGCCGTGCAGCTCAGCCTGGGACTCGAGAAAGTCATCGAGCTGTCCCGCCGACGCCCCGGACTCATACGCTTCGCCTCAGCGTCGACCAGTGAGATCGCGCGTAATCACGATCTCGACTGGCTCGACGAATCCGAGGGCACGGCCTTCCCGAGATTCTTCCGGAGACTGCTCCTGCGAGCCCGGCAGCGCCGGGAGCTTGCACCGACTCTCGATATCGAGGCCGCAGTCAGGGTATTGCAGGCGTGCATCGCCGGCCTGGGATCGTCCTACGATTCGCTGCGGGACGAGCGGGAATTCGCGACGGTGCTGCGCACCTTCCAGCGTCTGCTGACGGGGGATTTCTTTTCCGCCCCCCGGGTGGGGGCGCCGGGGCGGAAGCGTCCCGGGCGGCCGGCCCCAATCAATTGACCATACGGTCAATTGATGCTGGAATAGACCGCCTGACGTCACCGAGGGGACGCCCCATGAGCGACTTCGACCTGGACACAGACCTCACCGACGAGATGCTCGCGATCCGGGATCGATGCAGGCAGTTCGCACGCGAAGTACTGCGTCCGGTCGGGGCCAGGCTCGACCGGATGTCCGCCGAGGAAGTCGCCGCCCGCGATTCTCCGCTGCGGGATGTCCTGCGCCAGTACAGGGGGCTCGGCTTCGGCGGTGCGGCGCAGTTCGCGGACAGCGATCTGACGGTGCGGCAGAAGGCACTGCTGCACGGCCTGGTGCTCGAAGAGCTCGCGTGGGGTGACGTCGGGCTGATGATCACCTGCGGCCTGTACAACATCACGCCCGTCGTCGCTCAGAGCTTCGGGCGACCCGATCTCGCGGAGTTCTTCGGCGCGCGCGACGAGATCGGCTGTCTCGCGGTCACCGAGCCGAACCACGGCAGTGATCACATCGGTTTCACTGAACCCGCCTACCGTGATGCCCGCATCAAGCCCTCCCTGCGGGCGCGCCGCAGCGGCGAGGACTACATCCTCAACGGCCAGAAGGCCGCATGGGTGTCCTGCGGCACCATTGCCGGCTCGGGCATCATCCTCGCAGTCTTCGAGGACTCGAAGGCCGGGCTCTCCGATGGTGTCGTGCTGCTCATGCCCCTGGATCTTCCCGGCATCACGCGTGGAAAGCCTCTCGAGAAACTCGGTCAGCGATCGCTCAACCAGGGCGAGATCTTCTTCGACGAAGTGCTCGTGCCGCGCCGCTTCGTGATTGCCGAGGGACCCGAGGCCTATCCTTTCATCTGGGAGAATTACCTCGGCAATGCGAATGTGCATATGGGTCAGCAGTTCGTCGGCGTCGCACGGGCCGCCTACGACCATGCGCTCGAATACGCGAAGCAGCGTGTCCAGGGAGGCCGTCCGATCGTCGAGCACCAGGCCGTGAAGATGCGGCTCTTCAACATGTTCCAGAAGGTCGAGGTCGCCCGCTCGCACGCCCGGCGCGTTGCCATTGCCGCGGCCGTTCGACCCGGCGGCGTCCCCTTCCAGTACGCCACCAGTTCCAAGGTCTTCTGCACCCAGATGGCCTTCGAGGTGGCGAGCGAGGCGATCCAGGTGCTTGGCGGCAACGGCCTCACGCGCGAGTATCCTGTGGAAAAGATCTTTCGCGACGCCCGCGCCTCGCTCATCGAGGACGGCGAGAACGGCATGCTCAGTCTCATGGCCGCCGCGCGCCTGTAGACTCCAACCGAGAGACGAGGAGCACGAACGATGGAACTGCAGGAGGCGATCGGCACCCGCCGGTCATTCCGGTACCTGGATCCGGACCGGCCCGTGGAGATCGGGAAGATCCAGAAGATGCTCGAGGCTGCACGCCTCGCCTCGCACTTCGGCAACAACAATGCCGCGCGCGCCCTCGTCGTGCAGCGCGCCACGGCCACACCCGAGCAGATCGCCTCCCTGCCCTCGCCCGTCGGCGGCTTCCAGATCCAGCAGGCGCCCGTCGTGATCCTCTGGTACATCGAGCTCGATGCCATGAACGACGCTGGCCAGCGGTTGCGCGAGCTCGTGCAGGTCGGCGCGCTCGGCTACGGAGAGGGCCGCTTCGAGGAGCTCGAACGCACGCTCGTGCCGCTGTTCACCAGACAGCGCGAAGGCCTGAAGCTGCCCGGCATGGTCGACATGGATCTCGGCCAGGCCGTGGCCCAGGCGACTCTCGTCGCGATCGAGCAGGGGCTCGGAGTCTGCTGCCAGGGCTCGGCCAACTGGAAGAAAGTGGAAAAGGCCTTCGGCTTCCCCGAGAGCTGCCGCATCGTCGTGGTACAGACCGTCGGCTACCCGGCCGAGAGCAGAGAGGCCGGAGGCCAGCGTCCGCGACTGCCCTTCGAGCAGCTCTTTCATCTCAACTCGCTCGCGAATCCCTTCCCGCGCGCCGACAAGGTGGTGAAGGAACTCGAACAGAGCCGCATGCTGCAACACCAGGCGCCGCTGCCGGGTCGCGACGAAGAAGTCGAGGCACTGCGCCGCAGATACAGCCTGCCGCGCAGTGGCATGATCTGAACGCAGGAAGGTACCGCGCATGCGCGTCAAGGCCGTGATTGCCGGCGTCGGCATGACGCCCTTCGGAAAACACCTCGACAGGAGCCTGAAGTGGCTGGCGGGCGAGGCGACACTCGCGGCCGTAAAGGACGCAGGCCTCCCGCTCGGCGACATCCAGGCCGCGTACGTCGGCAACTGTGCAGCCGGCCTCGTCACCGGCCAGGAGTCCATCCGCGGCCAGGTGGCACTGCGCGGCATCGGCCTCGGCAGGGTACCGATCATCAACATCGAGAATGCCTGCGGCAGCAGCGCGACCGCCTTCAATCAGGCGTGCATGATGGTCTCGGCAGGCTACTACGACGTCGTCCTCGCCGTGGGCTTCGAAAAGCTCTATCACCCCGACAAGGCGGTGAGCTATGCCGCCTTCGGCGGCGCCGTGGACATCGAGGAGCGCGACCGCTTCATCGCCGAGCACTCGGCCGGACAGTCGGCAGGTTCCGGCACGCGTCGCTCGATGTTCGCGGACTTCTACGGCGTGCTCGCGCGCGAGCATATGGCGAAGCACGGCTCGACGCTCAGGCACTTCGCACTGGTCACCGCCAAGAACTCCCTTCATGGGAGCCTCAATCCGAACGCGCAGTTCCGCGAGGCAATGACTCCCGAGGAAGTGCTGGCACAGCCCGTCGTGGTCGACCCGCTGACACGACCGATGATCTGCCCGCTGGGCGATGGCGGAGCGGCCGTCGTGGTGGTGAGCGAGCGCAAGGCGCGCCAGATGGGACTCGCCAGGCCCGTGCATGTGGCCTCGACCGTGGTGCATTCATGGTTCGAGCACCCCGATGGTGCGCCCGAGAACGTGACTTCCATCAGCATCCGCGAGGCCTACGAAGAAGCGGGGCTCGGACCGAAGGATCTGAACTGCGTGGAGCTGCACGACTCCTCGGCGGTCACCGAGCTCATCACCTACGAGCATCTCGGGCTCGCGAAGCCGGAAGACTGCCTGAAGCTCATCGAGGACGGTGACACGCAGCTCGGTGGGCGGATCCCGGTGAACACCTCGGGTGGGCTGCTGCGCAAAGGTCATCCCGTCGGCGCGACGGGCGTCGCCCAGATCATGGAGCTCACGTTGCAGCTGCAGGGCCGCGCCGGGCGGCGCCAGGTGGAGGGCGCGCGCGTCGGGCTCGCACACAACGGCGGCGGCAGCATCGGCAACGAGGTCGCGGCAATGAACATCACGGTGCTGGTACGCGGATGAGCGAGCGCAACGATCTGCGCCTCTCGGATGCCATCGAGACGCGCGCCGAGCGGCGTCCGGATCATGATGTGCTCACCTTCGAGCACTACAGTCTCGACGGCGGCGCCACACCGGACGAAGTACGCACCTACCGCGCGCTGCGCGATAACGCACACCGGATCGCCGCGCATCTGAAGCGGAAAGGGCTGCAGAAGGGCGACCGCTTCGCGATCATGATGCGCAATCACCCGGAGTTCGTGGAGGCCATGATCGCGGCCTCGCTCCTCGGTGCGGTGTTCGTGCCCATCGACCCGCGGACCCGCGGCGAGAAGCTCGCCTTCCTGATCGGGAATTCGGGCAGCCGCGGCATCATCGCCGCCGATTACGCGCTCGGCGCCGTCCTGGCCGTGCGTGCCCGGTGTCCCGCGCTCGCCTGGGTGCTGGCACTCGAGACGCGAGAGGATGGCGCCTGTGCGCCCGCCGACCTCCACCACGCGGACTCACTCCGCAACGTGCTCGCGGGTCCGGTGGTGACAGTCGAGGCGACGCACGTCGAGCTCACCGATCCGCTGCAGATCGTCTATACCTCAGGCACGACCGGCGACCCGAAGGGCGTGGTGGGCAGCGTCCAGCGGGCGGGCGGCACGGGCTGGGTCGGCCAGCTCTTCGGCTACCAGCCTGACGAGCGTCCGTACACGGGACTTTCCTTCACGCATACCAACGCCCAGACGACAGCATTGCTGCCCGCGCTGTTTGCGGGCCACCGGGCGATCATCAGCCGCCGCTTCACGAAGTCCAGACTCTGGGACGTCTGCCGCCGCTACGGGGCGACCTCCTTCTCGATGCTGGGCGGCATGGCCACCGCAATCTTCAGCGAGCCACCACGGGCCAACGACGCCGACAACCCCGTGCGCATGATCATCAGCGGCGGCACGCCGGCCGCGATCTGGGAACCCTTCGAGAAGCGCTTCGGCGTGCAGATCCTCGAGATCTACGGTGCGAACGACGGCTGCGGCATGGCGATCAGGCGTCCCGGCGAGGGCCCGATCGGCTCCTTCGGCAAGCCCATCCCAGGCTTCGACATGAAGATCCTGGACGAGGAGGGCCACGAGTGCCCGCCCGGCGTGGTCGGCGAGATCTGCGGCCGCCCCCAGGGCGGCGACGGCGACCCGGGCGTCGAGTACTTCGGCAACGCGGAGGCGTCGAAGAACAAGATCCAGCATGGCTGGAACCGCAGCGGCGACATGGGTCATCGCGATGCCGACGGCTGGTTCTACTTCGACTGCCGCAAGGGCGGCGGCATCCGCCGCAACGGCGACTTCATCGACCCGAGCTTCGTCGAGCGGGTGATTGCCGAGGATCCCCAGGTCGACGACGTATTCGTCTATGGCATCCCCGCAAGCTCCGGCGCACCCGGAGAGCGGGACGTGGTCGCCACAGTCGTGCCCGTGGATCGCACGTGCTTCGATCCCGGAATCCTGTTCGCCCGCTGCCGCGCGGGGCTGGAGCCGAATTTCGTCCCGAGTTATCTTCAGCTCGTGGACGAGATTCCAAAGACCGCATCCGAGAAGCCCCAGGAACGCTTCCTGGTCGAACGCCTGCGGACTCACCCGGAGGATCTCCACAGGGAATGCCGGAAACCGTGAGACGCAGCCCCCTGCCCACCTGGCTGCGCGCGCCGCTCGCGATCTCAATGGCCGTGGCAAGCACGGTGGTGCACGTCCTGCCATTGTTCGTCGTGGCGCTCTTCAAGGCACTTTTGCCCCTGCGTCCCATCCGGCGCGGCTGCGACCGGCTGCTGGCTCGCATCGCCGCGAGCTGGATCGATGTCAACACCTTCATGGTCCGCGCCATGATGCGTACGCGGTTCGTGGTGGAGCTGCCTGAGACACTGCGGCCAGACGGGCACTATCTCGTGCTCGCCAACCATCAGAGCTGGACGGACATCCCCGTATTGCAGGCGATCTTCAACCGGCGCATTCCCATGCTGCGCTTCTTCCTGAAGAGCGAGCTCTTCTGGGTCCCGCTGCTCGGACTCGCCTGGTGGGCGCTCGAATTCCCGTTCATGAAGCGCTATTCACGCGAAAAACTGAAGCGCCGCCCCGAGCTCGCCGGCCGCGATATCGAAGCGACACGACGCGCCTGCCGCAGGTTCCGCGACCAGCCGGTGTCACTGACCAATTTCCTGGAAGGCACCCGCTTCACGCCTGAGAAGCATGCGCGCCAGGCTTCACCGTTCACCCACCTGCTGAAGCCGCGGGCAGGCGCCATGGCCTTTGTGCTCGATGTCATGGGCGATGCCCTGCACTCCATCCTGGACGTCACGATCGCCTATCCCGAGGGGCGGCCGGGCGTCGGCGACGTGCTCGCCGACCGCATCCCGGAAGTACGCGTGCACGTGCGCGAGCTACCGATCCCCGCCGAGCTCCTCGGCGGGGACTATGAGAGCGATCGCGCCTTCCGTGCGCGCGTGCATGCCTGGCTGAACACGCTCTGGCAGACGAAAGACGCGACCGTGACGCGTCTGCTCTCGACTCGCGGCTGACGCCGCTCGTGATCAGGGCAGCGTGGCTCGGAACGGGTAGATTCGCTGCCTCGGTCCTTATCGGAAAATGCGCTCGCCGAGTTGTTCCAGAAGCCCATCCGACTCGCCTGGCGGGACGAGCCGGAAATCAGTGAACTCATCTGGGGTGCCTGGCTTGTTCACGCAGAGTACGACGCGATGCGCACCTGCGGCTTCGTACTGTGCCAGCATCGCCGGGATATCGCTGCGTTCGCTGACGCCCACCATCACCGAGATATCGAGTGTCCCGTAGTCGCGACCGGCACGAATCATGCGCCCGCGCAGATCGGCCAGTTGCTGCCGCAGCTCCGCGGGCGGCAGAAAGCCGGGACACCAACCATCACCGTACGCGACCACACGATCGAGGTTCGCCACGCCCCCACCGATGAGCACCGGCGGGTGCGGCTTCTGCTTCGGATGCGGCATGCTGATCGAGGGCGGAAAATCGATGAGCTGACCGTGGAACTCGGCGGTGTCTTTCGTCCAGAGTTCCTTCATCGCCCGGATCATCTCGCCGAGGAGCATGTAGCGCGAGGGCCAGTTGCCGGCAATCTCGCCCTCCTCCTTCAACCAGCCCACGCCCACACCGAAGAGCACCCGGCCGCCGGAGTAGTGGTCCAGGGTAGCGACCTGCTTCGTGAGCGCGAAGAGATTGTGCTCAGGCACGAGGCAGACCGCCGTGCCGAGCCTGATCCTGCTCGTGGCCGAGGCTGCGCGCATCAGGCTGACCATCGGATCGCAGACATGAGCCACGAATCCGGGCGGGCTGCCGTCGGAGGTCGTCGGATAGCGCGCCATGAACGAGACGGGCACGACCGTGTGCTCACCGACCCACACGGACTCGAAACCCACTTCCTCGGCCTTGCGGGCAAAGTCCGCGGGATCGGCCGTATAGCTGGTGGCGATGTGAACGATGCCCACTTTCATGCCGATGCCCCCTGTCGCTCTGCGCGCGTCTCTTTGAGGTTGACGCTCTCCGAAAGCCTGTCTAACAGTATGCCATCACGAGACGCCCGCATTCCTTCAGGAAGCGCGGCATCTCTGTGGGATCATCAATGAACTGCGACGGTTTGACCGTAATCGTGTGGACGCCCGCCGCCACGAGCGGAGGCACACTGGCCTCGATGCTTCGGGCCAGATCCGCCGGTCGCAGCGCATCGGGGAACACCGGAAAGATCAGGCCGCTCGTCCTGAGATCCCTCATCGCGCGTCCGGCCTGCTCCATGGCCTGCGCCAGCCGGGCAAGATCCTGCGGATCGGGCTCACTCGTCAGCGTATAGCCCTTGCCGTACCTGACGATGCGCGCGATCACCCGCGCGCTCAGGCGGTCGCCGCCGATGATGATTTCAGGCCCGCCCGCCTGAGCCGGCTTCGGGTTCACGTAGACGTTCTCGAAGCGGTAGTAGCGCCCGTGGTAGCTGATCGGGGTCTCGCGCCAGGCGAGATGCATGATTTCGAGCTGTTCGTCGAGGCGCCCGCCGCGCTCGGCAAACGGCACGCCCATGGCTTCGTACTCCTCGTCCTGCCAGCCGCCGATCGGCGTCAGCGTCAGGCGCCCGCCGGAAATCAGGTCGAGGGTGGCCCACTGCTTGGCGTTGAGCAGCGGCGGGCGCAGAGGCGCCAGGGTGGCCGTCGCCATCAGCCGGATGCGCGAGGTGACGGCCGCGATGGCGGACATCATCACGATCTGGCTCGGCATGTGCTGGTCCGGGCGCTGATTGCCCACCCAGCGAAAAGCTCGCGGATTCTCCGGCAGGCCGTTGCGCGCGGAGCCCGGGCCCATCACGACGTGATCGATGATGTGAACGCCGTACCAGCCAGCGTCCTCCACTTGACGAGCGAAATCCAGCACGCGCCGCTCCTCCTCGGGGCGGATCAGCGTATCCAGCTCGCTCAGGATGACCGTCAGACCGGGCTTGCCTGCCACGACCCATCCTCCTACGACTACCGCACTACTCCTGAAGGGCATGCCGATCGCCGCGAGCTCGTCGCACGTCTGCATCATGGCCTTCTCGTACGCCGGACGCGGCTTGACGGTATTCACGTCATAGGCCTCGTAAAAAGGCAGTTGCTTCCCCTGCTTCGGCAGCAGCTCGTCGACCTTCCTCATGATCTTCTGTGCGAGCTCGTTCGCCCGGTCTGCCGGCATGCCCGCACAGCCGTTCATCATCTGGCCGATCAGGCGCGCCTCGAGGCCGGTATGGCCTGCAATCCACGCATACGAAAGTCCACTCGCTACCGACGTGACGACGACGCCTGCGGACTGCCAGAGCGTGAGCGGCGTACGCCAGGCCTTGTCGATGCCGGAAATCGACGTGCCAATCGCAAGACCCAGATGGCGCTCCGCAGCGCGACCTGCGCCGCTGAAGGCCCAGTGCGAGGCGCGCGTCGCCCAGGTGCCGTCCAGGTGACTCGGGAAATAGCTCATCGACCCGGCCTTGGCATAGGAGAGTTGTCCGAGCGCATTGGCGAGCATCACCACCGCCACATCGGCCGCATCGCGGCAGAGGCCGCCGATGCAGGACATGGCGCTCTGCCAGGGCTCGATGCCGGTGAGCTCGCAGTACTGCGAGAGCAGCAGCGGATTCCAGCTGAGCTTCTGCTCCGGCATGATGTGGATGCCGATCTGGGTGTTGAAGGAATCCCGATAGCCAGAGGCCATCACCGCCATCGTGCCTGAGGGCGTGCTCGCGGTGCACAGCAGTCCCAGGTTCATGTCGAGCCGCCCGGCGCGCTTCAGCGCTTCCCGCAGCGCCTCCTGCTCCCAGAGCGCGACCGTCACCTCGGAGAGCTGACCCGCCTTCGGATCGAGGTTGTCGAGCTTTGCGAGCCCGGGAACGATCCCGAAGCCCCTGACCGAGGGTTCCTGCGCGAAGGACTGGACGTAGGGAATGAACCAGTCCTTCTCCGCCACACCCGCCGGACCGGCGTAATTCGTCGGTGCCCAGGTGTCAGATCCGCGCCGATAGCGCAGCTGCATGCGCTCGACGCCCTTGCCGAGATTCACGCAGGCCGGGTTCTGCTGTGACTCGCGCGCGACCTGGCGGATCTCCTGCTCATCGTACTTGATCACCCGCCCGGTGCTCTGGAAATAGAGCCCGATCTCCGAGAGATGCTTCACGGCCGCCTCGAAGATGGCATCCGCCGTGCGATCGTCGACCACCAGCTGCCCGGGGTCGTATTTGATCTCGTACTCGGCGACGAGCTCGCGCACCTTGAAGGCGAGCTCGAGATCGAAGTCGTCGACCGCCGTCACCGGACCGCGCGAGGCGCGGTGCTGGAATTCGATGGTCGGGATCATGCCGCGACTCCCTTGATGCGGCGGCTGTTGTACCACCAGGTGTGATCGTGGGTGCGCGCACGCGCCAGCTCGGCTTCATCCACCGGCTTGCCGCAGATGTGCTTGCACAGCGGCACCGAGGCCACTGCATTCAGTGCCCAGCCATCGACATCCATCGCATCGGCCTTGTCCGCCGTGCACTCCGTGCCGCCGATGATCACCTTGTACTTGTCGCGAAGCCCCATGTCCTCGAGATACCCCACGACCTCCTTGCAGTACGGGATCGTGGTCACGAGAAAAGCCGAGAGCCCGATGATCTCGGCCTTGTGCTCCTTCGCCTTCTCGATGAAGTGCATGCTCGGCAGGTCGATACCGAGCTTGTGCACCTCGAAGCCGTTGAGCTCGAGCTGCGTGGTCACCAGTCCATAGCCGATGGTGTGCAGATCGCCCGTCACGGCTCCGATCACCACCCTGCCCTGTGGCCCTCCGGTATTCGGCGGCAGGTGCGGGTTGATCAGTTCGATGCAGGGCTCGGCCACCTTGCCGCTCATCACGAGCTCGGCGAGGAAGTACTCTCCTGCCCCGAAGCGCCGCCCGACCTCCTGGAGTCCGGCGATCACGCCTTCCTTCAGCATCGCGACCGGGTCGACGCCCTCGGCCAGACCCTGCTGTACCAGGTCGTAGGCCTTCTTCTTCTGCAGCTTCCAGACCGCCTCAAAAATCTCTTTCGGTGTCACAGACATGGCACATCACTCCTGCTGAAAGGGTAGACCGTGGCGGATCGCCATCTCCGCCCGCCCGAGCTCATAGGCAAGGTAGGCGAGATGTGAACGACTCAGATCCCACTGCACCAGCATCTTGCGGATTCCCACCGTACTGCCGGTGAACGCCACGCGCGGAAGATCGTCCACCATGACCGTGGCACGCCCCTTCTTCGCGTGGATGTTTGCTTCGATCACGAAACAGAAGCCCGAGGCGTCCTCGTCCCAGGACTCGTCGGGTCCGACCTCCTCGAAAGAGAGATCGGGATAGGCGGCCTTGAGCTCATCGAGATTCATGCTGACTCCCCTGGTTCAGGTGGCGCGCTTGCCGGTGAACTTCCGCATGACATTCTCCGCATAGTCCTCGAGGTAGGCGCGCTTCTCCGCCAGACTGGTTCCCGGACCGAGGGTGAATGCGAAAGGCAGGCTCACGATGCCCGTGGCCCCGGCATCTTCCAGGCGGCTGAGCACCTCCGGCGTGATCTTCTCGCCGTAGAGAGGCACGATCGTGTTGAACGGTCGATTCAGCGTTCCATACCCGGCACGCAGCCGCCTGAGCTCCGCAAGTGTTCCGAGCGCTGCGTCCAGCGTCTGGCCGGGTCCGAGCCAGCCGTCGCCGGTTCGCGCGGCGCGGCGCAGCGCCGGTCCGCTGGTGCCACCGATCAGGATCGGCACGGGCTCGGCCGGCACCGGGTTCAGCATGATGCGCGGAAAATCGAAGAACTCTCCGTGGTGTTCGACGTACCGGCCGGTGTAGAGCTTGCGGATCACCTCGATGCACTCGTCATAGCGCCGGCCGCGCGACTCCCAGTCGACGCCGAGGATGTCGAACTCCTCCTTCATCCAGCCCGCCCCCGCCCCGAGCAACAGCCGGCCCCCGCAGAAGTACGCCACGCTCGAGGTCGCTCTCGCCACCTCGACGGGATGGCGCAGCGGCAGGATGTAGACGTTGGTACAGAAGCGCAGCGTCGGGTTCTGTGCAGCGAGCGCCGCAGCGAGTGACCAGGATTCGGGCCACGCCGTGCCCTCGGTGAACGACGGCGGCTTGCCATCCGCGGAATAGAGGTAGGTGGAACTCTGGGACTCAGGGTGAACGAGATGATCCGAAACCAGGACGCCTTCGAAACCCAGCTGCTCGCAGAGGCGCGTGACCTCGAAGATCTGCTCGCTTTCGCACAGGAAAATGGACTGCCAGAAATGCACGGGTCACCCTTCCACGACGTCGGGCCCGCTACCGGGCCTCAAACTGTTGTTGCGAAACGGCGCGTCTCGGTTTGTAATATACGCAGCAGCCGAGCAGGCGGTCAACGCCGATGCCGGCGCAGGGGGGATCGGCGCCCGGCAGAGTGGCCACGATCGGGGATGCCTCGTTCAGCGTACGAGCTGTGTTAGCGTTCAGGAGCATGAGGACTCGCAAGGTCACCAGTCATGGCTCAGCCCCGGCGGGGAAGGCGGGAAGCCCGGCCCGACGGAAGTCCCGGCATGCCGCGAGCGCGCCGCGCGGTCGCCCACGCAGCCCTGAGGCCCATCGCGCCATTCTCGATACGACCCTGAGGCTGCTCGCCGAGTACGGTTACCAGCGCCTCACGGTCGGCGAGGTTGCAGCCGTGGCGGGCGTCGGCAAGGCCACCATCTATCGCCGCTGGGCATCGAAGGCGCCGCTGGTCATCGAGTCCTTCTCGCAACTGCCTGAGCTCGTGGCGCCCGATACGGGCAGCGTCCTGGAGGATCTGACGCTCCTGATGCGCAGCTTCGTGCACATCCTCGAGACGACCCCGCTGGCGCGCGTGCTGCCGATCCTCGCCGCGGAGTGCCTTCACGATCCCGAGCTTTCGAAGCTGCTCGTACCCATGAACCAGGAACGCCGGCAGGCACTCCTCGGGGTTCTGAGGCGCGCCACCGCGCGCGGTGAGCTGCCGCCCGATCTCGATCTCGAGGCAGCGGCCGATCTGATCGTCGGGCCGATCATGACGCGCGTGTGCTTCACCAATCAGCCTGTGAGACCGAAGGACGTGCGCCCGTTCATCGAGGCCGCCCTGTTCGGCGTACACCACCTGCGCTCGCCGGCCGCCACCCCCGCGACGGATCACAGGCATTCGCGGCAGCGAACCGGCAGGCTGGGCCCGGGCCGGGAGGGTCGCGGCCTGTCACCTGTCCGGATGAGTGATGCAGACCGTATTGCAAAGTCCATGAACCATCGGCGAACGAGGAGAGACGTTCATGAAGATGATTGATGTTGTGAGGATACTCTGTGGCGGATTCGCAGCCTGTGGCCTGCTGCAGCCGGTCTTTGCCCAGGGCTCCGATGCTCAATCCGGGGCGGCAGAGGGGGCGGGCCGGCTCCAGGAGGTCGTCGTCACGGCGCAGAAGCGCGAGGAGAGCCTGCAGGAGACGCCGCTGGCCGTCAGCGCCATCACAGCGGAGACCATCGAGCAGCGCGGGACCACGGATGTGAGCACGCTCACCGCGATCGCGCCGAACCTCGTGGTGACCACCTCGCCCACCTCGACCACCAATACCACCGTCTACATCCGTGGCATCGGGTCGGGGGAACCGGTCCTGACGAACGATGCGTCAGTCAGCATCTATGTCGACGGCGTGGTCCTGGGCCGCCAGACCGGCGCGGTCTTCGATCTCGTCGACCTCGAGCGTATCGAGGTGCTGCGCGGGCCGCAGGGCACGCTCTACGGGCGCAACACTATCGGCGGAGCCGTGAACTTCATCACGACGAAACCGGCGAACGAGCTCGGCTTCAAGGAGAAGCTGACCTACGGCAGCTGGAACCAGTGGCAGACCCGCACCACCTTCGACACCGGGCAGTGGGGCGAGAGTGGTGTGCGGGCCAGGCTCTCCTACGTGCACCGCGAGCAGGACGGCTATGTCGACGATCTCAACGCACCGGCGGATCGCGACCCGGGCGCCCTCAGGGTGGATGCCGCGCGTCTTGCGGTAGGCTTCGACCGCAAGGGCCCCTTCCGGGCCGATTACGCCTTCGACTACAACTATCGCCAGAGCTATGCGGCTGCGGAGCAGGCCACGGTCTTCAGACCGGATGTCCTGGCCTATCTCAACAACTCGCCTGCACTCAGCGGCAGCGCCCCGGTCTACTCGACCCGGCGGCTCGGCAAGCTGCGCCTCGACGATGGCGGCCTGCTCACCGACAAGGTCACGGGCCACACGCTCACCATGGAGCTCGATCTCGGTGCCAATACCACGCTGCGCTCGCTCACCGGTTACCGCAGCTGGCGCAACGTCGACCGGGGCGACGAAATGGACGGGCAGGCCGGACTCCGCGGCGCGACCGCGAGCCCGCTGCTGCTGGCGCCGCCGCCCTATACCGCGTTCATCCCGACCGGCGTGCAGCGCATCAGCCTCTTCACCTCGACCAACTTCCGCCGCCAGCACCAGATCAGCCAGGAATTCAACCTGATCGGCAAGGTGAGCGACCGCCTCGACTACGTCGCGGGCCTGTTCTACTTCAAGGAGCGCAGCCACGAGAGGAACCCGCAGTTCCCCACCATCGTGATCCAGTCGCTCGGAGTCGCCGTGCCGCTCAGCACGCTGCTCGATTTCGATCACGAGTCGGAATCCAAGGCCATCTTCGGCCAGGCGACCTACGACTTCACGGATCGCCTGAGCTTCACCGGTGGCATGCGCTATACGAAAGACGACAAGAAGCTCGAGCAGCGCGCCATCTTCCCGCGCAACCTGGAGCACGGGTTCAGCAAGTTCAACTGGTCGGCCACGCTCGATTTCAAGGTCAGCGACCGGATCATGACCTACGGCCGCGTCGCCACGGGCTACAAGGCGGGCGGCTTCAACGCGCGCGCCGCGAGTGGCGCCTTTGAGCCGGAGGACGTCACGTCCTTCGAGCTCGGGCTCAAGTCCGAGCTGCTCGACCGGCGCCTGCGGCTGAACGCCGCGGCCTTCTATGTCGATCACAAGGACATGCAGGTCGATCAGTTCCAGGCCGGGAGCCAGGGCGCAACCAGCGTGACCGTCAATGCGGGCAAGGCTGAATACAAGGGCCTGGAGGCGGAAATCGAAGCCGTCCTCGCGAAAGGCCTGACACTCTCGGGGTCCGTGGGTTACATCGACCGCAAGTACAAGGAGTTCCTGATCCTCGATCCCGTGACGAACCAGATCGTGGACGTCGCCCGGTCCGCCTTCTTCACCTATGCGCCGAAGCTCACCGCGGACGCAGCACTCCAGTACGATCTGCCGCGCTTCGACATCGGCCAGCTCTCGACACGGCTCGAATACAACTACCGCGGGCGTGTGATCTTCTACCCGACGGTCGTCGGAACACCGCTCACCGAGGCGATCGCCGCCGCCAGTCGCGGTCTTCTCGATGCCCGCGTCACGCTGTCCGAGCTCAAGCTGGGCGGCGGGACGGCGTCCGTATCACTCTGGGGCAAGAACCTCACGGATGAGGAATACCGCGTGCACGGCATCGACTTCGGTGCCATGGGCTTCGCCACCAGCGTCTACGGGGAACCACGCAGCGTCGGCATCGATTTCATCGTCGCCTTCTGAGTCGACGCCTCCCGACGCCGGGACGGGTGACGGCAGCGCATTCCCGTGGGGAATGCGCTGCCTTTTTTTTCTGTCGTGCGGCCGCGTGCACACTCCGCGGTTGACGCTGCCGCGCCACGAGGTATATTTCATATCCGAGTCTCTACGGCTCGTATATCAACCGGGTGCCGCGCACGTGACACGGGACGAGGCACGAAACGCCGAGCATGAAGCCGCGGGAGTCGCGCTCGCCAGATTGCGCGACGGCGCAGGGCTGCGGGAGCTCACCTGTGCGGTGCAGCAGGCACTCGGCTACATCCCGCCCCACGTGGTGCCGCTGCTGGCTGCCACGGCAAAGGTCGAACGCCCGGAAGTCTTCGAGCTCATCGCAACGAACCCTGCATTCTCCTTCACTCCGGCAGGCCGTCATCGCATCGCCATCTGCCTGGGCAGGAACTGCACTGCGCGGGGCGCGGGAGCACTCGCCGGTGCAGCCAGACGCGCCCTGTCACTCGACTTCTTCCAGACGACGCCCGACCGCCTGATGCGGCTCGAACCCTTCTACTGCTTCGGGAAGTGCGCGCAGGGGCCGAACGTGCGCATCGACAGCAGCATCCATGGATCGATGACCGAGTCGCGCCTGCTTAACCTGCTCGACGATCTCCGCAAGACGGCTTGATCCAGGTCGGCAGGTACAATGACCGAACATTTCACGATCTGCTTCCTTCCCGCCGGCCTGCGCGGTGAGGTTCCGCGTGGCACGCCTCTGCGTGAGGCGGCGAGCGCACTCGGCCTGGAAATCGAGTCGCTCTGCGGTGGTCGGGCGTCCTGCTGCCGCTGCCGGGTCCGGGTGCTCGAGGCCGAGGAGGCCGCTGAGCATGGCACGCAGTCGTCCGGCGCCCACGTCTCACCGCTCTGCGACGCCGAGCTGCGTGCGCGCACCAGCGGCAGACTGGGCATTCAGGAGCGCTTCTCCTGTCAGGCGCGCATCGAAGGCGAGCTCGTGGTCTTTGTGCCCGAGGACAGCCGCGTCGGACGGCCGATCGTGCGCAAGCGCGCCGGCGAGCGCGCCTGCGCACTTGCGCCTGCGGTCCACAAGTACTTCGTCGAGCTGGTGCCCGCCTCGGTCGGCGAACCGCGCGGCGACTGGGACCGGCTGCACGACGAACTGTGCACCCGCTTCGGCCTCGATGTCGCGCTCACCGTGGATCCGGTCGCGCTGCGCTCGCTTGCGGAGGCCCTGCGCACTGAACGCGGGCGCCTGACGGTCACCGTGTGGCAGGGCCGGGAGGTCATCCGCTTCGAGCCGGGTTTCAGGGAGCGCGCGCTCGGTCTCGCCATCGATCTCGGCACGACGACCCTCGGCGCACTGCTCTGCGACCTGGACAGTGGCGAGGTCGTCAGCCAGTCCTCGGCCCACAACCCCCAGATTCGCTGGGGCGCGGACATCATGAACCGTATCGCCAGCACGAAGCCTCCCGGGCAACTCGCTGCGATGCAGCGGGCCGTCGCAGAGGCCATCGGCGAGCTCGCACGCGACGCCACGCTCGCGGTCGGTGCGCGGCCCGAGGATGTCGTCGAAGTTGTGGTGGTCGCGAACACGGTCATGCACCACATCCTCCTCGGCCTCGACGTGCACTCCCTCGGGGTCGTCCCCTTCTGTCCCACGATCAGCCGTTCGCTGGACGTGAAGGCACGGGAGCTCGGCATTCCGGTGCTGCCGTCGGCAAACGTGCATCTGCTGCCGATCGAAGCGGGTTTCGTCGGTGCGGACAACGTCGCGGCCGTCCTTGCTGCCGCCCCACATGAATCCGACACACTCACACTGCTCATCGACATCGGCACGAATGGCGAGCTGGTGCTCGGCAACCGCCACCGACTGCTCTCGGCCTCCTGCCCCACGGGACCTGCGCTCGAGGGGGCGAACATCCGCTTCGGGATGCGCGCCGCACGAGGAGCGATCGAGAAAGTCCGCGTCGATCCGGCGACGCACGAAGTGCGCTTTCGCACGATCGGCCTGCCGCGCTGGAGCGACCGGCTGCAACCCGGGGAGATCAGCGCGCGCGGCCTGTGCGGCTCCGCGGTGCTGGAAGCCGTCGCCGAGCTCTTCCGGGCGGGCCTCATCGACAGCACCGGGCGCCTGTACTCCGAGCGCCCCTGTCGGCGCCTGCGCCAGAATGTCGACGGCATGTGGGAGTTCGTCATCGCCTGGGCCGAACAGACGGCAATCGGGGAGGACATCACCCTCACCCAGGCCGACGTGCGTGCCATCCAGCTCGCAAAGGCAGCCCTCTACGCGGGCAGTCGGCTGCTCCTCGATCGTTTCGGTGCAGAGCGCCCCGACCGCGTCGTGCTCGCGGGTGCCTTTGGCAGCGTCATCGACCTCGAGCGTGCACTCGCCATCGGCTTGTTCCCCGATTGCGGCCTCGGGAATGTCACCGCGATCGGCAACGCTGCCGGCGACGGCGCGCGCATGGCGCTGCTGAACGTCGCAGTCCGCGAGGAAGCCGGATCGCTGGCGCGCCGGATCGAGTATCTCGAGCTCTCGACAGCACGCGGCTTCAACGACGCCTTCGTCGCCGCCACGCAGCTGCCGCATGCCGAGGACCGCTTTCCGTCGACCGAGACAGGCTGGGCACCGCGAGCGGCCACGGACTGAACGCGCAGGCCGGCTCGACATGGACAACCTGCTGCACGGTGCCACCCTCTCCGCGGAATTCAGCGAGGTGAGCCGGCTGATCGGCTACCCCTCGCCTGAACGCATGAGCGAGCCCATCCGGGAGATCTGCCTTCACGAACTCGCCCGCCTTCCGGGGCTCTGTGAACCCTGGGGCGCGTGGCGCGACTTCGGGGTGCATGCGGTCCGCGCTGACGGAATCGGGCTCACAGGCGGGCTCGAGCTCACCAGCCGCAGGCTCGCAAAGCTCCTGCGCAGGGCACGCGTGCTGCGATTGTTCGTGACCACGCTCGGCGATGCGGTGTCGCGCGAGATCCATCGTCTGGTGAATGACAACCAGATGCCGGAGGCGATGTCTCTGGACGCTGCGGCCACCGTTGCGGTGCACGCGCTCACCGAGGAGCTGATCCGGCGTACCTGCGACGAGGCCCGCAGACGCGGTCTCGGGACCACCACCCGTTATGCGCCAGGCTACACGGGATGGAACATCGGCGACATCGCCGCTCTGTTCGCGACTCTGGAACACGAGCGGGTGCCGGTGCAGCTGAATGCCCAACTCATGATGCGCCCGGAGAAATCCCTGCTGTCGATCGTCGGACTGACGGACGATGGCCACATTGCCGCGCCACTCGAGCAGTGCCGTGGCTGCGCCCTCGTGCACTGCACTGCCCGCAAAGCTCCCTACCAACCGCCGCGCTGAACAGGCGGCTCCTGACCCACTGGAATCGATCCTATGAGCCACAGTCATCTCTTCACTTCCGAATCCGTCTCCGAGGGCCATCCGGACAAGGTGGCCGACCAGATCTCGGATGCGATCCTCGATGCAATCCTCGCCCAGGATCCTCATTCGAGAGTGGCTGCCGAGACACTCTGCAATACGGGTCTCGTGGTACTCGCGGGCGAAATCACGTCCCGGGCGGTCGTGGACTACCAGACCGTGGCTCGTGAGACGATCCGCGACATCGGCTATGACAACACCGACTACGGGATCGATTACCGTGGCTGCTCCGTGCTGGTCGCCTACGACAGGCAGTCCCCCGACATCGCCCAAGGCGTGGATGAAGGGCGCGGGCTCGATCTCGAGCAGGGTGCGGGGGACCAGGGGCTCATGTTCGGTTATGCCTGCTCGGAGACCCCTGAGCTCATGCCCCTCCCGATTCATCTCGCGCACCGCCTGGTCGAGCGTCAGGCGGCGCTGCGCAAGAGCGGCCGGCTTCCGTGGCTCAGGCCCGATGCCAAAAGCCAGGTGACCGTGCGGTACGTGGACGGACGCCCGCGCGAGATCGAGACTGTCGTGCTCTCCACGCAGCACGCGCCGGAAATCGGGCACAGGGAACTGTCGGAAGCGGTGATCGAGGAAATCGTGAAGCCCGTGCTGCCGGCGGCCCTGCTCGGTCGCGGGATCCGCTATCTGGTGAATCCGACGGGACGCTTCGTGGTGGGCGGGCCCCAGGGCGACTGCGGGCTCACGGGCAGAAAGATCATCGTGGATACGTACGGCGGCGCTGCACCGCACGGCGGCGGGGCCTTCTCGGGAAAGGATCCTTCCAAGGTCGACCGCTCGGCCGCCTATGCCGCACGCTATGTCGCGAAAAACATCGTGGCTGCCGGACTCGCCGAGCGCTGCCAGATCCAGGTCTCCTACGCCATCGGAGTGGCGCGGCCGACGAGCATCATGGTCACGACCTTCGGCACCGGGGCGATCCCGGATGAACGTCTGGAACAGCTGGTCGCGGCACATTTCGACCTGCGCCCGAAGGGCATCGTCCAGATGCTCGATCTCCTGCGCCCCATCTACCGGAAGACCGCAGCCTACGGGCACTTCGGGCGCTCAGAGCCCGAGTTCAGCTGGGAGAAGACCGACAAGGCGGCGAGCCTCGCCTCGGAAGCGGGTGTCGAGCGCCGGTCGTAACGAAGGCTCGCCGGCAGACCCCGGGGACGCCCGGGATCCGGAGCTCCGGGCAGCCCGTATTTCTACTTATTGGTATGGCGGTTCTATTATTCAAGAATCGCCGCGATGACAAGTCACGCGGCACGCAAAAGCAAGGGGCGACCGCCCAAGGCCCATGCCCTGCGGCTGCGCGTCAACGAAGAGCGCAAGTCCGTCTACCGGCAGGCCATTACCGAAGCCGCGGAACGGCTGTTCGCAGCAAAGGGCACGGCTCGTGCCCGCATGCAGGAGATTGCGGCCGAAGCGGGGATCTCGCTCGGCACGCTCTACGAGGCGATCGACGGCAAGGAGTCGATCTTCTCGGAGATCCACCAGACCCGGATGCGTGAGTTCTTCGCCTGCATTCGCACGGCCCGCGATGCACACCGCGACACTCTCGCAAGCCATGTGGCCGTCCTGAGGCACGGCGCGCAGTACTTTCTCGACCGACCCGACTTCCTGCGCCTGTGCTGCCGCGACGACGTCGCCTGGTCGGGACCCTTCGCCTCTTCGGCCGGCCGGGATGACCTCTGGAACGAGGGCGCTTCGATTCCCCGCGAGCTGTTCGTGCGTGGCATCGCCGAAGGACTCTACGTGAACGAGGACCCGGAGCTGCTGGTCCGCAAGATGCTCGCGCTCAAACAGGTGGAGCTCAAGCTCTGGGTCGAGAGGGGCATGACGACGCCCCACGAGGTGATTCTCGATCGGCTCGAACGCCAGTTCCTGCGTGCGTTCTGTATTGCCACGCCCTGAAGGGAGAATCGGCATGGAACGGCAATCGCTGCAATCCCCGGGTGACGTCGCTGTCTGCGGAAACTTCACCGAGCCCGGCCCGATCGAGCACCGACCCGGTCCGGAGCGGATCTGCTTCGTCGCCTCGCTCGCCTCGCGCGCGGAGCTCGAGGCGCTGCTGCGGGCACTGCTGCTCCGCCCCGAGGTCCGGCACCTCGTGCTGTGCGGGGACGAGCTGGAGCCCGCAGGAGAAGCCTTGCTTGCCCTGTGGCGGGAGGGGCTCGACGAGCACGGCAGGCTGCCGGGTCCTCGCGGCGTCCTCTCGGCAGAGCTGGATGCTGCGAGCCTGGACACGCTTCGCAGGAGCATCCGGCTCCTGGACCGGCGCGGCCAGCCTCTGGCCGACATCGCCCGAGCGATCCCCGAGCTGCCCATACTGCCAAGTGTCCGGGAACCGCAGGCGCTGCACGCTCCGGCGCCGCGTGAGCGCAAGATCTTCTCGTCGCGAGCGACGACGTTTCCGATTTTCAGCAGCAGCGTGGGCGATGCCTGGCTGCAGCTCCTCAACCTGGTTCTGCGGATCGGCACCGAAAAAGAGTCCGCGGGTGCGCGAGTCGCCGAGGCACTGAATGCCGTCGTGACGATCGATCCCGCCTCGACCGAGGAGGACTTTCCGGACTTCTTTGACTTTACCCGCGAAGACTTCGAGCGCCATTTCAGCCGCTTCGAAGCGCAGGACGCCCCGGCTGCCATTGCCGGCGCGACGATGACCTTCGGCGCGGAGGGCGCGCGCGGGCGGGCGCCTGCGCCCGGACTGCTCTCGGCGACGTTCAACGTGCTCGATGGCAAGCTCCTCGGCTCATTCGTGCTCGATCGCGCCGACATCTACACCGACTGGCCACTGGAGGCCATGGCTCTAGTGCGCTTCCAGCATCGCGCGGCCGAGCGTGCCGGACTCGCGACCGGTGCATCCGTGTTCGTCATCCACTCCGGTCATCTGGACGATCGCGACTGGGAGCGCGCCTGGGGCGTGCTGGCGGAATTCTTCAAGCGCCCCCTGCCGCTGCAGGTCGATCCCGCAGGCATCTTTCTCTTCGGCAACGACGGGGGCCAGGCGAGGGCCATGCTGCTCGATCACGATGCGAGCGCGATCTTCTGGGAGGAAGCTTTCAGCGATCCGGAAGACCTCTCCTGGTACATCGTCGACGTCATGCCCTGGCTCCTGCCACAACACATCCGCTATGTAGGGCAGGAATGCGCCGCGCTGATGCGCGCCATCCGAACCGGAGAGTGTTACGTGCAGGGCTGAGGGCGCGCAGTTTCCGCAAGCCACAATCCCGAGGGAGGTTCGAGATGAGCAAGCTGCTCTGGGAAGTGATTCATCGGTCGGTCACCGGGCCGGTGATGCCGGAAGAGACCTTCGAGACCGAGCTCTTTCCGAACGCACTGGCCAGCCTCCAGGCGAAGTACCGGCTCGAGTGGGACCCCGCGGAGCCGGTCATGACCGACCCGGCCATGGCTGACGCCGTCTTCGAGGCGGGCAGGGCGCTGCTCCTCGAGGTCGGCCTCTACTGCAAAAGCACCAGGCGCATCGTCAGGTTCACTGAGCAGGAGATCGACCAGGCTGTCAGCTCCGCACGCCACGAGGTCACGATCGGCCGCGACCGTCAGGCCATCACCATCAGACCGCGCGCACCCGGCGACGCGCAGCATCCGTATACCTTTTTCCCTGCGGGCTCACTCGGGGTCGACCTGGAAACGTACAAATACTACGCCCGCTCGGTGATGCAGGAGGCGACCTGCGACGGGGTGATTCCCGTGCCTCTCTATGCGGTCGACAAGCTGAAGAACGTCGCCGACACGCCCTCATCGACCTTCGTCTGCCTTACAGAGGCGCGCGTGATGCACGAGGCGGCGATGTGGGCCGGAAAGCCCGGCCTCTGGTTCGGCATCCCCATGAGCGCCACGACGCCGATGACGCTGATGAGCACCTTCGCCTCCGGACTCTACGACCGGCACAACTGCACGCTGCCGGTGCAGATCCTGCAGGACATGCGCATCGACTACGATCGCCTGAACCTCGCCTTCTTCGCCGAGCAGCAGGGGCTGGAACCCTGGATGAGCTCCTGCCCGGCGATGTACGCCTATCTGACCGGCCCCGAGCAGGCCGCCATGGAAATCATCGCCCATACGCTCGCCATGCTCGCCTACTCCGGCGGTGCCGTGACCCAGGCCATGTCGGTGACGATCGATGGCACGTATTGCGGGAACGACATCTTCTGGTGCAACTCGGCGGCGGCTCTCGCCGCGGAGCGCAACCTGAAACTCCCGTGGATTACCTTCGGCAGCGGCGGCATTCCCGTGGTGATGAGTGACGATGCCTGGTACGCCACGGCAATCGCCTGCATCAGCGCCTGCATCTCCGGCATGGAAGGCCTGTGGCTGGCGGGCGGGCAAGGGCACACTGGTATCGAGTCACGCTGGGCTGGCGAGATCACACGGGCCGCGAGCCGACTCACGCCGCACGAGGGCGCCGAGATCATCAGGAAGATCAGGAAGAGAATCTCGGGTGCGAAACCTGATCCCGCACAGATGAACCTGCCGTTCAGCTCCTTCTACGACATGCAGACGCTGAACCCCAAGCCCGAGCTCCTCGCACACTACCGGAAATTCACGCGGATCTTCAGGGATCTCGGTCTCGACTATCCGACCTGGGAAGCCTAAGGAGAACAGACATGGCGACGATTACAGACCTGCGGCAACTGGTGAGCGCCACGAAGGCACAGGAGGCAGCCGAGATGACCCGGCAGCTCCTCGCCGCCGGGCACGATCCCATGGCCGTGCTCGAACAGGGCGTCATGGACGGCCTCAGCGACGTCGGGGACCGCTTCGCTGCGAGAAAGGCCATCGTCCTCGATCTCGTGCGCGCCGGTGTGACCGCCAAGGCCTGCATCCCGATGATCTAGGCCGCCTTCCCGAAGGGTGAGAGCAAGAAGATCGACAAGAAGATCGTCCTCGGCACCATGCTCAGCCAGCACAACATCGGCAAGAACCTGGTCAGCACCCTGCTCTCGATCGCAGGCTTCGAGGTCATCGACATCGGCGAGAAGAACAGCCCCTGGGACTTCTACCAGGCCGCCGAGAAGGCCGGTGCGGACATGATCGCAGTCTCGGTGGTCTTCGCGCCCGCCATGGAGAAGTTCACCGAGCTGCTCAGCCTCCTGAGGGAAATGAAGGTGCGTGAGAAGTACCCGGTCATCGTCGGGGGCGCAGTCACCTCCGAGACCTGGGCCATGGGCGAAGGCGCCGACGGCTGGGGCGCTCAGGCCAAGGACGGCGTACAGCTCGCGAGGACACTCCTCAAGATCGCCTGAGCAAATACGGCGGCAGCGCGGCGCCGCGCCAGGCCGCGTGAGATACCATGCACGGAGCATGACTGACATGCCTCCGTGCAATCCGCGATGACGCTGGCGCTGATCGTCCTGCTGCCCTTCCTCGGCAGCCTCTGCGCCGCGTGCCTGCCCGCCAGTGCGCGCAACGCAGAAGCGTGGCTCGCAGGAATCGTCGCGACCGGCTGTGCCGCACTGGCAGCGAGCCTGTTCCCGGAAATCGCCGCTGGACACGTCGTCCGCCTGTCGATCCCCTGGCTCCCACAGGCAGGTCTCGAACTGTATCTGCGCATGGACGGCTATGCGTGGCTCTTTACGCTCCTCGTGAGCGTCATGGGCGCACTCGTCGTGCTGTACGCACGCTACTACATGTCACCGCGCGATCCGGTACCGCGCTTTTTCTCCTTCCTCATGGCCTTCATGGGCTCGATGCTCGGCATCGTGCTCTCCGGCAATCTGATCCAGCTGGTGGTGTTCTGGGAGCTGACCAGCATCACCTCCTTCATGCTGATCGCCTACTGGTATCACCGGCCGGAGGCACGCCATGGCGCGCGCATGGCCGCCATCGTGACGGGCGGTGGCGGCCTGAGTCTCCTGCTCGCGGTGCTGATGCTCGGCCAGATCGTCGGCAGCTACAGCCTCGACGACGTGCTGGCGGCAGGCGACCTCATCCGCGCCCACCGCTGGTACCCGGCAATGCTCGTGCTGCTGGCCGCTGCCGTGCTGACCAAGAGCGCACAATTTCCATTCCACTTCTGGCTGCCGCATGCCATGGCGGCACCGACCCCGGTGTCTGCGTACCTGCACTCGGCAACGATGGTCAAGGCGGGCGTGTTCCTGCTCGCGCGCCTGTGGCCGGCGCTGGCGGGCACCGAGCTCTGGTTCTGGCTGATCTGCGGCGGAGGGGCCGCGTCACTGCTCCTCGGCGCGGCCTCGGCAACCTTTCAGCGGGACATGAAAGCCGTGCTCGCCTACTCCACCGTGAGCCACCTCGGGCTCATCACGATGCTGCTCGGCATGAACAGCGAACTGGCGCTCATCGCTGCCGTGTTCCACATGATGAACCATGCGACCTTCAAGGCATCGCTCTTCATGGCAACCGGAATCGTCGATCACGAAACCGGCACGCGCGACCTCAGCCGCCTGAGCGGGCTCCGGCACGCGATGCCGCTCACCGCCACCGTGGCTTTCGTCGCCGCCGGTGCCATGGCGGGCGTGCCGCTGCTGAACGGATTTCTTTCGAAGGAGATGTTTTTCACCGAGTCGCTCCAGGCCGGCGGCACGGGCGGACTCGGTATTGCGCTGCCGGCCCTGGCAGGGCTCGCCGGGGTCTTCAGCGTGGCCTATTCACTGCGCTTCATTCATCAGGTGTTCTTCGGACCGCCTGCGACGGCATTGCCGCGCACACCCAGGGAGCCGACGCGCGGGATGCTGCTGCCGAGTGCGCTGCTGGTCCTCGGGTGTCTCCTCATCGGCATGCTTCCCGAACGGACGGTGGGCGGCGCCCTCGCGATCGCCGCACACGCACTGCTCGGCGACCGGTTGCCGGACTACAGGCTGGCCATCTGGCACGGATTTACGGCATCGCTCCTGATGAGCTTCGTGGCGCTCGCAGGCGGGACCGCGCTCTACGTGGTGCTGTACGTCCGCGGTCGCGCGCTGCGGCGAACGCCGCTGATTTCGCGCCTGAGCGGCAAGCGCGGTTTCGACGTGCTGAACGTCACGATCTTCCGCGGCGCCAGGCGCTTCGTGCGCACCGCTTTCTCGCAGCGCCTGCAGGTGCAGCTGCTGCTCATCGTGGGCGCGGCCGCCGTTGCCGCCCTGCTGCCACTGTGGCGGGGCGGGCTGGCTTTCGGTGACGCGCCACTCACGCCTCTCGATCCCACGTTCGCCATGCTATGGCTGGCCGGTGCCATCTGTGCCGTCGGTGCCGCCGTGCAGGCGAAGTTCCATCGCCTCATGGCACTCATCATGGTCGGCTGTGTCGGACTGGTCACATCTCTGACCTTTGCCTGGTTCTCTGCGCCCGATCTCGCTCTCACGCAGCTCACGGTGGAAGTCATCACGACCGTGCTCATCCTGCTCGGGCTGCGCTGGCTGCCGCGGCGCATCCAGTTCCAGGAACCACTCCGCCACACACTGCGCGCCCGCCTGCGGCGCAGCCGCGATGCGGCCTTCGCCATTGCCATCGGCGTGGGCATGGCCGCACTGGCCTTCGCGATGCTGACCCGCCCGGGAGCTTCGCGACTCGGTCCGTTCTTCCTCCAGAACGCACTCGAGCCCGCCGGTGGCCGCAATGTCGTGAATGTCATCCTGGTCGACTTCCGCGCCTTCGACACGCTCGGCGAGATCACGGTCGTCGGCATCGTGGCGCTGGTCGTCTATGCGCTGCTGCGCCGCTTCCGTCCCGCAGCCGAGAGCATCGATGTCCCGCGTGCGCAGCGCGAAGGGCTCATCGGCGGCGGTGCGCATGCCGACCCTCGAGCCCTGCTGCCCGAAGGCGACCTGAAGATCCCGGCGGTGCTGGGACGCCTGCTCCTGCCGCTGGCTGCACTTGTCTCCGTCTACTTCCTGCTGCGCGGTCACGATGCGCCCGGCGGCGGCTTCGTCGGCGGGCTGATCCTGGCGACGGCGATGATCGTCCAGTACATGGTCGGTGGCGCGCTGTGGGTGGAATCGCGGCTGCGGATCCACCCGCAGGTCTGGATCGCCCTCGGCCTGCTGGCCGCCGTGGCGGCAGGCCTCGCTGCCTGGTTTGCCGCACGGCCTTTCCTCACGGCACAGGTGCTCGAGCTGCATGCGCCTCTCATCGGCACCGTGCATCTGTCCAGCGTGCTGCTGTTCGATCTCGGCGTCTACCTGCTCGTCGTCGGTGCGGCCCTGCTCATGCTGGTCGCGCTCGCTCACCAGTCGCTGCGGAGCCCGCGGCGCGAGCTGCCCGGAGCGGTGGACGGAGCGGCACTCTGATGGAGGTGGTGTTTGCACTGGCGGTGGGAGTGCTGAGTGCGTCCGGCGTGTGGCTGGTGCTGAGGCCGCGCACTTTCCAGGTGCTCATGGGGTTCGTGCTGCTGTCTCAAGCCACCAATCTCTTCGTGTTCGGCATGGGTCGGCTCGCACGACACAGGGCGCCCATCCTCGACGGCCGTACGCCCGCCGCCGACCTGAGTCTCTATGCGGATCCAGTGCCACAGGCGCTGGTCCTGACCGCGATCGTCATCGGCTTTGCCACCACGGCGCTGTTCCTCGTGGTGCTGCTCGCGCTGCGCGGGCTGACCGGCACCGACCACGTCGATGGCCGGGAGTCAGACGCATGAACCTGTGGCTGCAGCATCTGCCGATCCTGCCGATCGTCGTGCCGCTGACGGCGGGTGCAGCCCTGCTGCTGCTCCCGGAATCGCACCGGGCCGCACGCCTGACGCTCGCGGTGATCTCGATGCTCGTGCAGTTCGCCGCGGCCGCAGGACTCCTCTATCTGACCTCTGATGCCACATCGCAGGCCTGGCCCGCAGACACCGCGGTGTACAGGATCGGAGGATGGCCGCCTCCGTTCGGCATCGTGCTGGTCGTCGACCGGCTCGCTGCCATCATGGTCGCACTCAGCGCGACGATCGCCCTCTCGGTGCTCGTCTATTCGATCGCCCGCTGGGACCGGCCCGGACAGCCCTTTCACGCCCTGCTGCAGTTCCTGGCGATGGGCCTGAATGGTGCGTTCCTGACCGGGGATCTCTTCAACCTCTTCGTGTTCTTCGAGGTGCTGCTGGCGGCCTCCTATGGCCTGGTGCTTCGTGGGGCAGGCACGGTTCGCGTCCGCGCCGGCCTGCACTACATCGCCGTGAATCTTGCCGCGTCGCTGCTCTTCCTGACCGGGGTCGCGCTGATCTACGGCGTCACGGGCACGCTCAACATGGCGGATCTGACGGTACATGCAGGGCTGCTGAGCGGCCCGGCGCGCATCCTGTTCGATACGGGTGCGGCGATCCTGGGTGTCGCTTTTCTGGTCAAGGCTGCGAGCTGGCCGCTGAATTTCTGGCTCCCGGACACCTATTCGGCCGCAATCGAACCGGTCGCCGCCGTCTTCGTCATGCTGACGAAGGTGGGTATCTATGCACTCCTGCGCCTGGGCACACTGCTGAGCCTGAACGAGGCCGCGGCCTCGACACTCCAGACTGCGCTCTTCGGCATCGGGCTCGCGACGCTGGCGGCCGGCATGAACGGCATGCTCGGCGCGCAGCGACTCGTGCGGCTCATCAGCCACTCCGTGATCGTTTCGACCGGCATTCTGCTCGCTGCCTTCGGCCTCGGGATCGAGGCGCTGACGGCACCGGCTCTCTTCTATCTCATCACCTCTGCGCTGGCTTCGGGGATCTTCTTCATGCTCGCCGGAATGACTGCCCGCATGCGACCCCACGATACGCAGCACGCGCGGCCGGTGGCGATGCCTTCGCCGCCCTACGTCGCCTATGGCATCCGCGAGCCTGATGCCTACGACACTGGGGACGAGGTGGGCGTCGCCATCCCCGCGCCCATGGCTTTCCTCGGTCTCGTGTTCGTGTGCTGCGTGTTGCTGGTCACCGGACTGCCACCCCTGCCGGGATTCGTCGCCAAGTTCATGCTGCTGTCCACGGCGCTCAATGCAGCACCGGGTGCCATCTCGACCTGGTTGCTGATCGCGTCGGTGATCGCGGCCGGCCTCGCCGGGCTCGTCGCCCTGACACGCATGGGCTCCGGGATCTTCTGGGCTGTCACGGAGCGCGCGACACCACGCCTGCGGCTCCTCGAAGCGGCGCCGGTCGCAGCGCTGGTGATCTTCTGCTTCGCACTCGCGGCACACCCCGGCCCGGTCATGAATTATCTCGAGTCTGCCGCGCGGTCCCTGCACGAGCCACAGACCTACATCCGCGCCATCCTCCCCGAGAAGACCGGCAGCGACCGGCCGGGGACTCCTGCGCCGTGAAGAAGCCCTCGAGCAGCCCCCCTCCCGTGCTCACGACCGCGCTCGCCGCCTCGTGGCTGCTGCTCAATCAGACGCTTGCACTCGGGCAGATCGCATTCGCCGCACTGCTCGCGCTTGCGCTCGCGCGGACCACCTCGGCGCTGCGCCCTCTGCGACCCCGGCTGCGGAGGATGCGCACCGTGCCCGGCCTGCTGCTCATGGTCCTCACGGACATCACGCGTTCCAGCTTCAATGTCGCGCGCATCGTCCTCGGACTGGTGGGAAACCGGCCTGTGCATGCAGGCTTCCTGGACATTCCGCTCGAGCTCCGTGATCCCCACGGGCTCGCAGCGCTCGCCACGATCATCACCGCGACACCCGGCACTGTGTGGGTGGGTCTCGCACCCGACGGACACTCTCTCACGCTGCACGTGCTCGATCTGCGCGACGGGATCGGGTGGATCCACCTCATCAAGACACGCTATGAGCAGCCGCTCATCAGGATCTTCGAGTGAACGCCATATTCCAGGGCGCTGCGTGGTTCGCATCGCTCTGCTTCGCACTCGCGATCCTGCTCGCGCTCGTGCGCCTGCTGCGCGGCCCCGCTGCGCAGGATCGCGTACTGGCTTTCGACGCGATTTACATGAACGGCATGCTCACGCTCCTGATGCTCGGCATCCGCTCCGGCTCCTTGGTCTACTTCGGCACAGCACTCCTGATCGCGCTCTTCGGTTTCGTCGGCACCGTTGCGCTGGCGAAATTCCTGTTGCGCGGCGAGGTGATCGAGCCATGACGACACCCGGGCTGCCACTCTGGGTCACGGTGCCGGGCACGCTGCTGCTGGTTGCCGGTGGGCTGCTCGCCATGATCGGCGCCCTGGGACTCGTGCGTCTGCGTGACTTCCCGTCGCGCATGCACGCACCCACGATCGGTACGACACTCGGAAGCGGATGCGTGCTGGTCACTTCGATGCTGGTGTCTTCAGCGATGCTCGGGCGGCCCGTCGCTCATGAGCTGCTGATCACGCTGTTCGTCGTGGTGACCGCGCCGATCACCGCGATGCTGCTCATGCGGGCGGCGGTCTATCGGGATGCGATCCGGAAGCGCAGCAGGCGCTAATCGTTCCCACCGAGTCCCGCCTTCGGGACTTCCGCCCAGATCAGGCCACGAACCTCGCCGAGCGCGAAGCCCGTGGCCTCGTCCGACGGATAGGCCTTCGCGATCATCTCGCGGATTTCAGGCGCCATGGCATCGCGGTCGCCATGACAGTTCAGACAGAGCGGCTGCGTCGCCAGCGGCTTGACTACGCCCACACGGTCGCCGAGATCGACGATCCGCATTCCCGCATCCTCTGCTCGCCGGCCTGCATAGGCGGGCAGCAGCGGTACCACCCAGGGCCGGGCCACATTGAGGGGATTGCGCAGCCGGTGACTGGTCCGCCCGATCTCGACACCCAGCTCCGCCGACACGGAGGCGGTGAGCTGCTGGGCTTCGTCGCGACACACCCCGACGGCGGCCACCGGGCCGCCTCGTGCCATCTCCGCCATGAGCCGTCCCGCGAGGCGGGTCTGCAGCGCACTCATCGCCTCGATGCCACGTTTCGCCGCCGCTGCCGCTTCAGCGTCGCCACCGGTTTCCGTGGCGTCCCGGCGATGCGCACTGGCCACCGGATCCGCCGTGGCGACGACACTCACCGCAGCCAGGAGTGCCGCGGTGAGTGTCGTGCCGATCCGGTTCACGCCTGTGCTGCTACCAGCGATAGCTGAAGGTCGCGCCATAGGTGCGCGGGTTCTGGTAGTAGGACACCACGTAGTCCGCGAAGAAGCCCGGTCCAAGATCGACAAAATTGACCGGCAGCTGCTCGTTCGTGGCATTGCGCACCCAGAGTGCGAGATCCGCGCGACCCGGGCCACCGAACGGAATCTCGTCGAGACCCAGGCGCAGGTTGAGGAGTCCGTAGCCGTCAACCTTGGTGGTACCCGCCGTTGCGCGGGTCGGATCCACGGTCTCGATCTGGTACGCATAGGCATACAGGCTCGAGGTGTAGCTGTAGTCTGCGACCAGGTGCAACCGACCCGATCGAGTCTGTGCCAGACGCGCGTCGATCAGCAGGCTGAGTGTGCTCTCGGGCGCATGTGGGAAAGAGCGGTTGCTCGCCACATTGGTGATCGGCTGACTCGGAGCAGGCGCCTCCATGAACTCGTCGTATTTGCCATCCAAGTACCCGTAGCTCGCCTGGAGTCGCAGCGCATCGGTCGGCCGCCACACGCCTTCGAGCTCGAAGCCCTTGGTCGTGGCGGCGCCAGCGTTACGGATCACGGACAGGCCCGGCAGCCCTGTGAACTGGCTCACCTGCATGTCAGTGATGTCGTTGTAGAAGACCGCTCCGTTCAGCTGTATACGGCCGTCGCTGGAACTGAATTTCCCGCCGATTTCGTAGGTCTTCTGCTTCTCCGGCTTGAACGGGGTCAATGCCTCGGCCACCGAGGGTGCCTCGCCCTGCAGGCTCCCGCTCTTGAAGCCCTCCGAGTACTTTGCGTATACGTTCAGGCTTTCGTTGATCTTGTAGGCAATAGTAGCCAATGGCGTAGTCGCCGAAAACGACGCGTCACCAGAGACCCTTGGAATAGCCGAGCCGGCACCGGTGACGCTCTTGAAGCGCCAGCCAGTCCGGTCTTCTTTCGTGTACCGCAGCCCAGCCGTCAGAGTCAACGCGTCAGTGGCGTGCCAGTCCGCCTGTCCGTAGGCGGATTTCGCCTTGGCCCCAAAGCCATACTGGGAGCTGTCGGTGCCGAAGAAGAAGATGTGCGGATTGATCGTCTGGCCGTCATCCTCGTAGTAGTACAGACCCGCGACGTAGTTCAGCCGCTGGCTATTGCCCACCCACTGCAGCTCCTGGGACTTCTGCTCGAAGGTCGAAATGCGGTTCGACGTCATGATGCCGAGCGGAGTGCCATCGAAGTCCACCGAGTCGTCATTGCGCAGCGTGCGGCGCGAACTGATCGACTTCAGCTGGTTTCGCTCATTGAGGTCCAAAGTGAGTGTCAATGCATGCCCGTGGAGATCGAGCTGCTCGTAGCCCGGATAGTTGGTGCTCACCAGTCCGAGTCGGTCGCGTGAGGCATAGGCCGCCGCGGCGCTGAACAGCGGGGCGGTCGGACCGGACGTCGGCGGCTTCACCCTGTAGATCTGGCTGTTCATCGGTGCCTGATGGATATGGGTGTAGTCGAACACGTACTCGGCCACGAAGTGGTCGGTGAAATCCAGTCCGAGCGCCACTCGCGCACCGAGCTGGTCACGGCTGTCGAGCTCGCCACCCTGGGTGAGCTTCACGAAGCCGTCGCGGTCTTCCTTGCGTGCCGCCACCGACAGTCGCGCGATACCCCAGCGCGGCAGATCGAGCGAGACCTTTTCGACATGTGCGCCGTAGTTGCCGAGTTCGAGGCTCGCCGAGCCGCTGAACTCGCCCGAGGGCTTGCGGGTGATGAAATTCACCGCACCGGCCATCGCATTGCGTCCATAGAGCGTGCCCTGCGGGCCACGCAGCACCTCGATGCGCTCGAGATCCACGATGTCGAAGACCGAGCCCACGGCCTTGCCGAGGTACACGCCATCGAGGTACATCGCAGTGCTGGGCTCCCAGTACATCGCGCCATTCACCGTGACACCGCCACGGATCGACACCTGGGAGACGACGTTGCTGTTCGGGTACTTGCTGACCTGGAGGTTCGGCGTCACCGACTGCAGGTCGAGCATGTTGTTGATGCCGCGCGTCGTGAGCTGCTCGCTCGAGATGGCGGTGATGGCGATCGGCACGTCCTGCAGTTTCTCTTCGCGCTTCTGCGCCGTGACGATCACTTCCTCGATGGCAGGCTCACTGCTCTGCTGGGCCTGTACGAAGGCGGGGGCCGCAGCAGCAATGGCTGTGGCGATCGCAAACCGAATGCGCATGGTCGACATCCAAAAAGCTCCTCAACGCAGGGAATTACCGCAGCTTAGCGGAGCAGCCGGCGGCGCGCAATTCTGTCGCGTTGCCGCAACAAGTCGTTTCATGAGTGCAGTACGAGACGGCGTTGCGATAGGCTCTCCCCGGTCACAGCGCCCCGGAAGTTCCAGATGGCCGAAATGCGTCCAACGATTTGCCGCGTCTGTGCCGCTCACTGCGGCATCCTCGTCGAAGTCTCCGACGGGCAGGTCGTCGCCGCGGCCGGCGACCGCGACAACCCGCTCTACGGTGGGTACATCTGCCCCAAGGGCCGCACGCTGCCGGAGCAGCACCGTCACGCGGGACGGCTCCTGCACTCGATGAAACGCGGCGCAGACGGCACACACGCTCCTGTCGCCCACGAGCAGGCTCTCGACGAGATCGCCACGACGCTGGCCGGGCTCCTGGAGCGTCACGGCCCACGGTCCATCGCCCTCTATGCGGGCACCTACGCGTTCATGTATCCGCTTGCGACACCCATGGCGATGGCCTGGATGAACGCCATCGACTCGCCGATGCGCTTCGTGCCGGCCACGATCGACAAACCCGGCAAGGGCATCGCCATGGCCTTGCATGGTCGATGGGCTGCCGGTCCGCAGACCTTCGCGGGGGCCGACACCTGGATGATCGTGGGAGCCAATCCCCCCGTGTCGCGCTCGATCGGGGCACCGCCGAACAACGGCGCCGGGCAGCTGCACGCGGCCGTACGGCGTGGACTGCAGCTGATCGTCGTCGATCCCAGGCGCACCGAGTCGGCACGCCTCGCCACCGTGCACCTGCAGTGCCGCCCGGGCGAGGATCCGGCCATCATCGCAGGCATGCTGCGCGTGATCCTGCAGGAAGAGCGGCTCGACCGGCGCTTCGCCGCCGAGAATGCCCAGGGGCTCGAGGAGCTCGCCCGTGCCGTCGACCCCTTCACGCCCGAGCTCGTCGCGCAGCGTGCCGACGTGCCCGCAGACCTGCTCGTCCGCGCGGCGCGCATCTTCGCGGCAGGGCCGCGGGGTTTCGCAGTGGCGGGCACCGGACCGAACATGGCGCCGCGCGGCACACTGAGCGAGTATCTCCTCCTCTGCCTGAACACGATCTGCGGGCGCTGGCTTCGCGCGGGCGAGCGCGTGCCCAACCCCGGCGTCCTCACCCCTGCATTCCTGCCGCGGGCCCAGCCCGTCGCACCGGGTCCGGGCTGGGGCTTCGGCGAGCGGCTGCGGGTGCGGGGTTTCACCAATACCGCTGCAGGATTGCCGACGGCCGCGCTGCCCGAGGAGATCCTGCTCGAGGGCGCGGGGCAGGTGCGCGCTCTCATCTGCGTCGGTGGCAACCCGGTGGCCGCCTGGCCCGACCAACAGAAGACGCTCGCGGCCATGCAGCGGCTCGAGCTGCTGGTGACCGTGGACCCCGAGATGTCGGCCACCTCGAAGCTCGCACACTACGTGATCGCGCCGCGACTCTCGCTCGAGCAGCCGGGACTCACACTGCCCATCGAGACGCTGTCGACCTACGCCTATGGCATGGGCTACGAGTCACCGTATGCGCAGTACGCGCCGCAGCTCATCGACCCGCCGGCCAGTGCGGACGTGATCGAGGACTGGGAGCTCTTCCACGGCCTGGCCCGGCGCATGGGACTGGCGCTCTCGCTCGCGCCCGCATATCCGTGGATCTCGTCAGGGAGCGCCGCAGAGCCCGTGCAGCTCGACATGCAGCGGCAGCCGACGACCGACGAGCTGCTCGAGGTTCTCACCCGCGGTTCGCGCGTGCCGCTCGCGCAGGTGAAGACCCACGCTCACGGCCATGTGTTCGGCGAGGAGGCCGTCACCGTACAGCCGAAGGATCCCGCCTGCGGGGCACGACTCGATCTCGCGAACGCCGCAATGCTCACGGAGCTCCGCGAAGTCGCCAGCGAGACAGAAGCGATCACGGCTGATCATGCGTACCGCCTCGTGCCCAGGCGCCTGCCCGACGTCTACAACTCCTTCGGCCGCAGCTTCCCCCTCCTCGTGCGCAAGTCGCGTCACAATCCGGCCTTCATGCACCCCGACGACCTCGCCGCACTCACTGTAGCACCGGGTGAGCTCATCGAGATCCGTTCGGACTACGGCACCATCCTCGGTATTGCCGAGGCCGACCCGGGGCTCAGGCGGGGGCTCGTTTCCATGACCCACGCCTTCGGCGATCTGCCCGGAGGAGATGAGGCGGCGCTCGCGCGCACTGCTGGCAGCAACATCGGGCGACTGATTCCCGTGGACCGGGATTTCGACCCGCACAGCGGCATCCCGCGCATGAGTGCGGTGCCGGTCAGCGTGCACCGCCATGCGGCGCGGCTAGACTCCTGAACGCCGTCGGGTGCGGGCCGGGCGCGGCGGCGCAGCACTCTCGCGAAGTGCGTGCGCCAGGTCTTCGAGGGTGTCGCGCAGCGTCTTCAGGTGCCGGCGGCCGATCAGGCGTGCATACTCGCCCTGGATCGCCTCGCCGAGCTCGATGCCGTGGGACATCAGGCGGCGACCCCGCCGCGTGAAGCGCACGATCTTCGCACGATTGTCCGTGGGATCGGGCGTTCGCTCCACGTAGCCCAGATGCTCGAGTTCGTCGACGAGCTGCCCCATCCCCTGCTTGGTCATGGCGGCACGACGGGCGAGATCGGTCAGTCTCGTCCCCTCGAGCCCGAGATTCGTGATGACGGCCGTATGCGCCGGCTGCAGACCCTTGTGGCCGTGCCCGGCGAACCTCGCCAGCGCACGCCTCTGGAAATCCTTGGCAATCTCCGTCAGCGGCTGGCCGATGTTGGTCCTGCTGAAACGCTCGAGATCCTGTGCACGAATGCTGCTTCTCGCCATGACGGCCTACCGCGCCGCCTGCTGCTTCGCGATGACTTCCTCCCCGAAGCGCCGCAGCAGGTCCAGTCTCGTCCCGAGTGTCATGTCCTGCATGTCGTACACCCCCCACGGTGAAACGATGAATTCCCCGACGCCGAGCTCCTCGTGCACCGCACGGTAGCCCTCGGGCGAGAACACCGGCACGTCGCTCAGCATCGTCTGGACGCGGAACGGCCTTCCCTCGGTGCCGAGCTCGCGGCGCAGCTCGCGCAGCTCGTGGAGAAAGCCGCGCAGCTGCTCGACGGAGACGTTGGCGGACACCCAGCCGTCGCCGAGGCGTGCCGCACGCCTCAGCGCCGGCTTTGCATGTCCGCCTACGATGATGTCGATGCGCTTCTTCGGTACCGGGCACATCTTCAGGTCCCTGAAGCGGAAGTGCCGGCCTTCGTAGGCGAAGTACGCGCCACTCTGCAGGCCGTTCACGACTTCGATGCTCTCGTCGAGGCGCTCGCCGCGGCCCTCCCAGGGTACGCCGCAGTACAGCAGGTCCTCGTACCAGGGGCTGATGCCGACGCCGAGGGTGACCCGCCCGGGCGCGAAGGCGTCGATCGAGAACACCTGCTTTGCGATGTGCAGCGGGTGATGTGCGGACATCTTCAGCACGAAGGTGGAGAAGTGCAGCCTTGCCGTGACTGCGGCCATCGCGGCGATGGCGATGAGAGGCTGCTGGAAGGGTTTGTCCTCGAGGAATTCCCGGCCCTCGTGATAGGGATATTCGCTCGCGGTCTCCCGCGGATAGAAGATGCTCTCGGGCACGGCTGCACCGAAGAAACCAGCCTCTTCCGCGGCCTTCGCCAGCGGCAGGTACTGCTCCGGCGGCAGCATGCCCACTGAAAAATAGAATTTCATCGGCGGCGCGGCTACCTGTCGAAAGTGCGGAACACGTTCCCCGCGGGCGGCTGCGGGTTGAGGAGGGTGCAGCGATAGTTGCGCCGCCGGAAGCGCCAGCCGCGAGCGTCCTTCACCACTTCGTCGAAATAGGTGCCCATCATCTCGAGTCCCGTGCCATCGGCGAAGCGACAGACCTCGTGGATGGTGGAGCGGGCGGTCCCTGCGTTGCCCTGCACTTTCACGACGATCGCATGCGGCGTCTGCACCACGTACTGCGCAGGCTGCATCTTCTCGCGCAGCAGGGCCACGATCTGCCGCGCACCCTGCACCTTGAAGCTTAGGGGCTCGCCCACATCCCAGATCGCGTCTTCCGTGAAGAGCTCTTCGAGCGCTGCCCAGTCGTAATTGTTCGTGCCATCGCTCCAGCGTTCCACGAGGTCGCGGATGGCGATACGGTCTTCGAGGTTGCTCATGCGGGATTCTCCTGTGTGATGTCGCGTGCGGCCAGATAGCCGAAGACCATCGCGGGACCGATGGTCGAGCCGGGACCTGGATAGGTGGGCAGCAGCGCCGCGCTGGTATTGCCGACGGCATAGAGCCCCGGAATCGTCTCGCCCGAGTCCCGCACGACGCGCGCCGCGCCGTCCGTCCTCAGGCCACCGTGCGTGCCGAAGTCACCGAGCTCCATGCGGATGGCATAGAAGGGCGGCTTTTCGATCGGCGCCAGGCACGGATTCGGACTGACGGTCGGATCGCCGTAGTAGCGATCGTAGGCGGAATCGCCGCGACCGAATTCGAGATCCCTGCCGGTGCGGGCATAGTCGTTCATGCGCGTCACGGTATCCGTGAGTCCGGCGACATCGATGCCCAGCTGGCGGGCCAGCTCGGAAATGGAGTTCGCCCGCGCGAGCAGGCCCTCGTCGTACCAGCGGCGCGGCAGGAGGAAGTCCGGCCGCAGGCGCGAATTGAACAGCGGACCGACCAGGTATTTCCGCCTGAATGTCGCGTCGAAGATCATCCAGGACGGCGCGGAAGGGTTCGCGTCGGAGTGCGTCGCAAACGCGTGCAGGATGTAACTCATGTAGTTCTGCGACTCGTTGCCCACACGCCGCCCGTGGCGATTCACGACGCAGGATCCGGGCGAACACTTGTCGATGATCGCAAGCCGCGGGATCGCCTCGCCGGGCACGCAGTAGGTCGAGCACCACCACGCGCCATTCATGCGCCCGAGCGCCGCCCCCAGAGCAAGGCCGGCACGAATACCATCGCCCTGGTCGGTATCCACGCCCGCGCTCCAGCGTGCATCGGTCGGCTTCGGCAGATACTGTTCACGCATCTGCTGGTTCCTGTCGAAGCCCCCCGTGGCAAGCACGACGCCACGCTCCGCGCGGATGGCGAGTCGCCGTCCCTCGCGCTCGACGATCGCGCCCTGCACGCGACCGCCCTCGGTAAGCAGCTCGACGAGTCCGGTGTTGCGCCAGAGCGGCATGCTCCGTCGCATCATCGCCAGCCGCAGACGGGCGATTCCCGCACTGCCGCAGGCGAGGCGTCGCGCGCGGAAGGACTTCAGGCGCCACGGAAAATCCGTGAGGTATTCGCGCAGCAGACTCAGAACGAGCGCATTGCGCCGCTCGCCGACGAGTTCGTGCGCCTCGTGCTGGGTGATGGGAATCAGGCCGAAGAGCGCCATCTGCGGATGGCCCGGCTCGAGATGGGCAGCCTCGTCGCCGAGTTCGTCCAGCATGAAGGGTTCGGGCTCGAGCAGGCGATGTCCCAGCCGGGCGCCGGGCTCGGTCGTGAAGTAGTCCGGGTATTCACCGCGCGACATGTACCGCGCGCCGATGCGATCGTGGAGGAATCGCACCATCTCGGGGCCCGCGCGAAGATAGGCGTCGACCCGATCCCACTCGGCGTCGGCCGGCAGTGTGTGCTGGAGATAAGTGGCCGCGTCCTCGAGCGAATCCTGCGCACCCGCCGCCAGTGCGTAGTGGTTGCACGGCACCCAGAGTCCGCCGCCACCCCGCGCGCTCAGGCCGCCAAAGCGCGCGCTCTTCTCGATGACGAGGACGTTCTTCGTCCCGAGCTCGTGGCACGTAAGCGCAGCCGTGAGACCGCCGTTTCCGGAGCCGACTACCAGGACCTCGACCGTGCTGTCCCAATTCATGTAGACATATTATGCCATGACCCGATTGACTGGCGAGGCAACTCAGAGCCAGTCACTCATGACCCGAGCCGGCTGCGCAATGCAGCACGCCAGATGGTCAGGCAGGTTGACTTGACATTATGTTCAAGCCGTTCCGGCGGGGTGCGCCAGGCGGTTGACCGTCCTCGCGGCCCGGGCGCATATTCGATGCGACCGACCAACAGAAACGGGCCTCAGGCCTGTCAACAAGAGGGGATCATCATGAGTATTCGTCGTGGAATGACTGCATTCGTGGCCGCTGCGTCTCTGGCTCTCGGGACGGGCGCACTCGCCGCCACTCCCGGCCCCGCACCGACCGGATCCGGCTTGCTCGGTCTCGGGCAGAGTTTCCTGGGCGCCGTCCAGAAGCACCAGTACGATCATGATCAGATGGAGATCGGGCGGCTCCTGACGACCTAT
Organism: Gammaproteobacteria bacterium; assembly: GCA_016707425.1. GTDB lineage: Bacteria > Pseudomonadota > Gammaproteobacteria > Steroidobacterales > Steroidobacteraceae > JADJHU01. Next base: position 30,182 of record JADJHU010000009.1, on the reverse strand, counting down.
GCGTGGGCGGTCGATTCGAAGGACATCGACAGCATGATGAGCATCTTCAGCGAGGACGCCCAGTACGACCTGAGCGCATACAGCCTCCCGCCCGCCGTCGGCAAGGCCGCGATCAGAAACGTGTTCCTCTACGGCGTCTTCCCCGTCGAGAAATGCTCTTTCAGCAGCATCACGAATTTCGCCGTGGACATCGCCGGAAAGTACGCGAGCGGCGGCGACTACTTCATGCACTATGGCTACTACACGAACCTGCGGAAATACTCCGAGGGGCAGCACTACTACAAGTTCGTGAAGGAAAACGGCGCGTGGAAGATTTCCTGGATGCAGGGCCATCCGGTCTTCGAGTCGAGCGAGGTGATCAATTCCGCAACGCAGTTGCGTAATCCCGCCTGCCGCTGAGGGCCCGCCGGCGCCCCGGGCCCGCGGCAGCTGCGGGTCCGGGGTGGCATTGACAGCAGTCTGAACTCATGACTAGACTGCAGTCTACATGGCATCTGCTGCACAATCGCCCACCGTGGCGCTCGGCCGCCGCCTCAACGCCGCGCAGGCAGACCGCCGCACCCAGTTGATCGCGGCTGCGCGCTCGCTCGCGAGCGAGGGCGGCTATCAGGCCGTCACGATCTCGGCGCTCTGCGAGCGCACGGGCGTGGCCCGCGCCACGTTCTATCACTACTTCGGCTCCAAGGATCACGTGCTCGGGGAGGCGGTCGTGCAATGGGGCCAGGAGCGCATGGCCGAGTTGCGCCGCCACCCGCCTGTCGGCCGCACCCCTGCGAGCGCGCCGTGGGCACGTTGCGCTGGGTGATGGAGGCCGTGCGGCGCGACGCCCTGCTGATCGAGGCCCACGTGCAGTCGATGGTGTCCCCGGACCTCGGGGTGGGCGCCACTCAGCGTGAGCTCGCGGCGCTGGTCGCCGGTTACCTCGAGACCGGTCTCGGACCCGCGGCCGGTGAAGTCGACCTGGAGGCCGTCAGCATGGTGCTGAGCCATGTGTTTTTCTCCTCCCTGGTCAACATGACGGCGGGACGGGCAAGCGTCGAGTCCGTGCTCGCGGATCTGACGGTCGCCGCCCGCCTGGTCCTTGCGTCCGTCGAGCCGCGCGCACGGCGCCGCGTGACGGCCCGCGCATGACGCCTGGGGCTGCGTGCGGCGCGCAGATCATCGCCTGCGACGCCGGCGGGACGATGACTGATGTCATTGTGGTGGATGCGGAGGGGCGCTTCAGCATCGGCAAGGCCTCAACCACGCCTCACGATCAGAGCCTGGGCTACCTGGAGTCGCTGCGCGATGCGCTCGCGCAATGGCGAAGCGATTTCGATGCGGACGCGCCTGATGCGCTCGCAGGCGTGAGAGCCTGCGTATACGCCGGCACCGCGATGCTCAACACGCTGCTCACCGGCACCGGCCGGCGCGTCGGCGTGATCACCCGCCGCGGTGATGAGGACATTTTTCTTTATCAGCGCACGAGCCAGAGCTGGGTGGGTCTCTCGTATCCCGACACGCTCCATCACGCGGCGCACCACTACCCGCCGCCGCTCGTACCGCGGCGGCTGGTCAAGGGCGTAAGCGGGCGCATCGACTGCTTCGGGCGCGAGGCGATTCCGCTCTACGAGCACGAGGTGCGCCGCGCCGTCGAAGAGCTGCTCGACGCACAGGTGGACGCCATTGCCGTCTGCCTGATGTTCTCCTACCTCAACCCCGCGCACGAACTGCGGGTCGCAGAGATCGCGCATGACGTCATGCGCGAGCGCGGGCGCGAGGTCACGATCCATCTCTCCCAGCACCTCGCACCGATCGCGCGCGAGCACGGACGCCTGAACACCGTGGTGCTGCACGCCTATGCCGTGGAACCCTGCCGCGAGCAGTATCACGGCATCGAGCGGGCACTGCAGACGCGGGGCTTCCGCCATCCCCTGCAGGTCGTGCTTGCCCACGGCGGGCTCGCCAGCATCCGCTACCCCAGACTGCACGAATCGGCCTTCTCTGGGCCGATCGGCGGACTGCTCGGCGCACGCTACCTCGCACAGGAGCTCGGCGTCGATAACTGGCTCTGCGCCGACATGGGCGGCACGAGCTTCGATGTCGGCCTCATCATGGGCGGCGAGCCGCTGGTGCAGCGTGAGGTAGCGATCACGCGGCGCATCTTCAATCTGCCGACACTCGTCATGGACACCATTGCCGCCGGCATGGGCATGTATGTGACGGTGGATCCGGTGACACGGCGCATCGCGATCGGTCCGGAGAGTGCCGGTGCCGACCCCGGGCCCGTCTCCTACGACCGGGGCAACGAGACACCGACGGTGATGGACTGCGCGCTCATCACCGGCCTCCTCAATCCAGCCAACTACCTTGGCGGCAAGCTCGAGCTGAATGTCGCGAAGGCGCTTCGGGCGCTCGACGAGCGCTGCGCGCGGGTGCTCGACGTCGACCCATACTATCTCGCCGAGGGCGTGCTGAGGCTCATCTCGAGCACCATGCGCGAGCAGCTGCGCACGACGCTCAGCATGCGCGGCTTCTCGCCCGCCGACTATCGCCTGCTCGCCTACGGCGGCGCCGGCCCCCTGCTGATGGCGCTCTACACCGAAGGGCTGCCCTTCGCCGGCATCGCCACCGTGCCCTGGGCGGCCGGGTTCTCGGCCTTCGGGGCAGCTGCCGTGGACATCGTGCATCGCTACCAGAAGTCCACCACCGTGACCATTCCACACGGCGCGGACGACGCATGGAAGACGACCATGGGCGCGCAGATCAATGCCATCTGGCAGGAGCTCAGGACTCAGGCGCACGAGGATTTTGCCGCCGAAGGACTGGATGCCGCGGCGGCGGCCTACAGCCCGCTCGCCTACGTGCGCTACGGCATGCAGATGGAGGATCTCGAGATCCGCTCGCCGGTGACGAGCATCGGGAGCACGTGCGACCTCGATCGCCTGCTGGAAGCCTTCGAGCGGCACTATGAGCGCATCTACGCCGGCGTCGCGAAGCACGAACGCGCGGGCTTCCAGATCCTCGAGCTCGGGATGGAGGCGAGCCTGCCGAAGGTGAAGCCGAAGCTCCTGCGCCGTGCGCTCGGCAGTGCGACGCCGGCAGCCGCAGCGATCAAGGGCGCACGTCAGGTCTATTACGATGGACGATGGCAGACGGCGACGCTCTACGACATGGACGCTCTCCAGCCCGGCAATCGCCTGGACGGCACGGCGGTGATCGAGGCGCCCGCCACCACGTTCTTCGTACCGGCGGGGCGTTCGGTGGAGATGGACGAACTCTCGGTGTTGTGGCTGCGATGAAGAAAACACTGAAAGAGAAGCTGGCGGAGAGCCGGCAGGCCTATGCAGCCACGGGCTGCTACGCGGGAATCACGGAGCCGCGGCTGCTGCGCAGCGACCCCATTGCAGCCGAGCTCTTCCACTCGCGGCTGCTTGCGGCGCTGATCGCCGGACGCGAAACCACCAAGATGATCTCGGGCTCGCCCTATGTGCGCGAGGTCGCCGAACTCGCCATCGGTCTCTACACGCCCGAGGGTCACAACATCGCGCAGTCCACCGGCATCCAAGCCCACTCGCGCCCCATGGGCGAGGCAATCCAGTGGATGATCGAGCACGACTGGGAGGAGAAAGTCGGCATCGCGCCGGGCGATCTCTTCTGGTTCAACGAGTGCAGCGTCGCCGGGATGCATCCGGCGGATGTCTACGACATCCTGCCCGTCTTCCGGGAAGGCGAGCTCGTCGCCTGGGTGTGCACGGTAATCATGGAGATGGACATCGGCGCGGTGAGCCCGGGCTGCATGCCCGTACCCAACGTCGAGCGCGCCACCGACGGTGTGCGCTTTGCCGGCGAGAAGGTCGGCTCGCACGATCAGCTCCGGCACGACATCGTGACGAAGTGCGAGATGAGCTTCGACATGGCCGACATGTTCCTGCTCGATCGCAAAGGCGCGATAGCCGCCAACCTCCACGTGCGCCGCGAAGTCGAGAAGCTCATCGGTGAATGCGGGCTCGAGTGGTTCCGTACCGCCACCTGCGAACTCATCGAGGAAGAGCGGCGCAACCAGCTCGCGCGGCTGCGCCAGCGCACCGTGCCGGGCCGCTATCGCAACGTCATCTCCTTCGAGTACTACATGGCACAGCAGCCCACGTCCTGGTTGCCGGCGAAGCGCGATGTGATCCGTCTCGCTCCCATGGAAACGCGCATCGACGCATCGGGGCGCGTCGTGCTCGATTTCGAGGGCGCGGGCGAATGGGGCTGGCACAGCTTCAATGCAACGCCTTCGGGGATGTGGGGGTGCCTCGCCATCGGCATCGTGCAGACGCTGTCCTGGGACGGGCGGGCGAATCTGGGCTCGCTCCTGCCCTTCGAGCTCGAGCTGCCGCGCGGCACGGTCTTCAATCCCGGCGACACGCGGCCGCTGGCCCAGGCGAACACCTGGGCGACGACTATCGAGACTTTCAGTGCCTGGATGGCGACGCTCAGCCAGACGTACTTCATGCGCGGTTTCCGCGAGGAGATGCTCGGCTTCCGCTCAGCCTACTCGATTGCCATGGTGGGTTACGACCAGTACGGCCAGCGCCGCCCACTGCTCGCCGCCTGCACAGGCACCATCGGCTCCGCGGCGAGTGCCGTGCGCGACGGACTCGATCCGGGTGCGCTGCTGCCCACCCCCGAGGTCGATCGCGGCAACGCCGAGATCTGGGAGGCCTTCGTGCCGCATCTCGATCTCTCGCACCGGCTCGATCCGTACTCCGCGGGCGCGGGCAGGTATCGCTCCGGTCTGTGCATGCCCATCATGAATCTGATCCATGGCGGCCGTGAGATCGTGGGCTCGGCGCTCGTCTCCGGCGGCACCTATGGCATCCTCCCGAATCTGGGACTGAGCGGCGGCTATCCTGGCGGCAAGCTCATCCGCGCCGTGCTGCACGACACGAACGTGGCACAACTCATCGCCGAGCGCCGCCCCTTGGTGCATGAGCTTGGGTCTCCGGCCGATCCCGACTATGCGCGGCTCATCGAGGCCCGCATCTCGCATCCGCACCACGTCCCCGAGCCCTTCGCGCTCGCGAACGGCGACATCACCATCGATGCCCACGGCGCCCCGGGCGGCTTCGGCGACCCCCTCGAGCGCGAGCTCGAAGCGATCTGCCGCGATCTCGACAACGGGCTGATCACGGCCGAGATCGCCGCGCGCCTCTACGGCGCCGAGGCCCGCTTCGACACGCGCATGCAGAGCTGGCAGATTGACGAGGACGCGAGCGCACGACGGCGAAGGGAGAAACGTGCCGAACGACTCGCCCGCGCCGTACCCGCGCGCGAGTTCTGGGTCGGGCGAAGCCGTCAGCTCGCCGCGCGCGAGTTCGACCCGCTGATCAGCGAGATGTACGCGAGCAGCATGAAACTGAGCGAATCCTTCGCGCAGGAGTTCCGGGACTTCTGGGCGCTCCCTGCCAGCTGGCAGCCGGAGGTGCCGTAATGCCTCTTTCGCGCGAAGACCTTGCCGATCTCATCGACGGGCGGCTGCCGTGGCCGCAGGTCAAGGCGATCGTCAGCACGCCAAAGGACGACGACCGCTTCCAGCGCCTGCTCGAAGTCCTGCAGACGCGCGTTGCATGGGCGGAACGGATTCTCATGCCGCTCGGTGATCATCTCTACGTCGTGGAGAAGGGCACCGAGCGAATCGTGAAGTGTGACTGCGGCCAGGAATTCGGCGACTGGCGCTGCAACTGGAAGCTGCACTCGCTCGTGCTCGTGCGCGACGGCGAGGCAAGCCTGCAGGAGATCTGGCCCGGCCGCTCCGCGCCCGACCCACGGCTCTGCGAGGTGCGCGAATACATCTGCCCGGGGTGCGCAACACTGCTGAAGGTCGAGACCGTGCCTTTCGGTTATCCGGTCGTCTTCGATGCCCTGCCCGACCTCGATGTGTTCTACCGCGAGTGGCTGCACGCGCCACTCTCGAGCGAGAGCGCCTGCGAGGATCGCAGCCTCACTGTCATAGGACAGTGGGCTGCGGACCGCGGCGCTCCCCCTGGGCCGAACTAGCGGTCTGCGCCCAGCGGGCGCGCGATGATGGCAACCACTCCCAGAATCACGAGGAACCCCCACCACAGGGTCTCATAACTTCCCGTCAGGTCACGAACATGGCCGGCCATCGGCACGCTCACCGCCACGGCCAGCGCCATGATCGGCAGCGTGGCGCCCATCACGAGACTGAATGCCTTTCGCCCGAAGTTGAGAGCCACGAGCAGGCTCCACGCAGGCGTGAGAGCACCAAAACTCAGCCCGACTGCGATACTCCCCGCGAAGAGCACAGCGTACGTCGGCTCGATGCCGATCATCACACAGGCGGCCGCGAGCAGTGCAGCAGGTATCCAGATGAGCAGCCTCTGGCCAATCCGGTCTGCGAGAAACCCGAACGCGATCTTCCCCAGCAGTGCGAACGCGGCGATCGCTGATGTCAGATAGGCCGCCTTCTCGGGGCTGCTGCCCTTGTCGACCGCGAAGGGAATCATATTGGCCAGGATGGCGACTCCCATGCCGATGCAGAGGCTGATGGTCAGGGCAATGGTCCAGAACACCCGTGAGCTCAGCACGTCACGAAGCGTCCACGCAGCATCCGGCCCGGAAGCGAGCGGCCTGGCCTCGTCAGGCGCCGCGGGCGCTCCGTCGGGATGCAACCCGCGCAGTTCGGGTCTGTCCACGACGACCCACAGCGTGACCGGCAATGCTGCGAGCACGATGCCGGCGAGGATCAGCCAGGCCGACCGCCAGCCATACTCTCCAATCCAGAACGTGACGAGTGGCGGCAGGACGAATCCAAACCCGGATGTGCCAGCGGACATCAGCCCGAGTGCACGACCCCGTGCGAGACTGAACCAGTTCGTTGCGAGACTCGCCGTGCCGAGCGTGATGGTGCCGACACCCAGGGACAGGAAAGCGGCATAAGCCACAGCAACGTGCCAGAGCTCCGTCGCGCGAGACAGAACGATGAAACCGAGTCCTATCGAACAGATCGCAAGCAGCAGCATCGTCCGCAGGGAGTATCGCTGCATGAGGATGCCGATCATCGGACCCGACACGGCACCGACGATGGAGAGTATCCCCTGCGTGTACAGGAGCACGGCGGCGCGCGACGCGTGGAATTCGCTGGCGAAGGGCAGCGTGAAGACTCCGATGAGGTACTGGGTGGTCCCCGTCCCGAGGCCCTGGAGCACAAAGCCCATGCCCACGATGATCCAGCCGTAGAAGACAGCTCGTTGCGCATCGGTGCGCGTACGCGCGTGTACGTTGACGCGTTCCGGTTCAGACATCCGAGGCGTTCTCCCCTTTCGCACGCACCTGGGCCCGCAGCTCGAACTTCTTGATCTTGCCCGACGCGTTGCGTGGCAGCTCGGGCAGGATCTCGAGGCGCTCCGGGGTCTTCTGCTTCGCCAGCCCGGCCTTCACGAAGTGCTCCCGGACCTGTTCCATCGTCAGCGTCTGCCCCGGGTGCAGCTCCACGCACACGCAGACCTTCTCCCCATAGGTCCGGTCGGGCATCGCCACCGCCGCCGCCGCGCGCACGGCCGGATGGCGCGCCAGCGTCTCCTCCACCTCGACAGAGGAGATGTTCTCCCCGCCGCGGATGATGATGTCCTTCTTGCGGTCGGTGATCGTGAGGAACCCTTCCGCATCGAGCCTGCCGATGTCCCCGGACTTCATCCAGCCGCCGGGCGCAAAGCTGTCACGGTCGAGTTCGGCATCGAGGTAGCCGACGAACATCTCCGGCCCCCGCGTGAGGACCTCCCCCTCGCGCCCGAGCGGCACGTCGCGACCCTCGTCGTCCACGATGCGCACTTCGTTCCCTCGTCGAGCCTGCCATCGGTATAAGCGCGCTTCTCGAAGGGCAGCTCCGGCTCGAAGCCCGTGACCGTCGGGTGCTCGGTAGAGCCGTAAACCCGCGCGCCGGGGAAGCCGTGACTGTCGGCCAGCTGCACGAGCGCCGGCGTCATCCCCTGGCCGCCAAGACCGAAGGACTGGAGCGAAGAGATATCGAAACCGTGCTTCTGGGCCATCTCGATGAGCGAGAAGAGAAAGATCGGGGTGCCGCCACTGGCCTTCACCTTGTGGCGCTGCACGAGCTCGGCGGCGAACTGCGCATCCCACTGGTCGAGAAAGATCGCCGAGATTCCATAAATCGAAGGTCGATGCGTATGACCATACCCCGTATAGTGGCCCGCCGGCAGGCTCGTGAGATAGAGTCCGCGATTGCGGTAGCTGGGACGGCCCCACTCGCGCAGGAGGCTGTGGTGGGTGTGCTGCACGCCCTTGGGCGCCGAGGTCGTGCCCGAGGTGTACATCAGCAGACTCACCGCATCCGGGTCGCTCGCCACCGGATCGAAGTCACTCGTTCCGGCCGCCTCCAGACGTTCCCAGGTCTGCGCACCCGCCGGGGCACCATCGCCGACGATGACGATGTCGCGCAGGTCGGGAAGAGAGCGGAAACCCGCGTGGCGTGCGAGATAGTCGACCTTGCGCCACTTTGCAGGGCTGAAATAGAGCCTGGCCTTCGACTGGCGCAGGATGAACTCCACCTCCGCCGGCCCGTAGATGCTCACGATCGGCAGCACGATCGCGCCCAGGTGCATGAGCGCAAGATAGAGCACCGTGGTCTCGTACCAGGTGGGCAGCTGCACGGCCACCACGTCGCCCCGGCCCACGCCGAGCTTCTGCAGACCCGCCGCGATGCGCAGGCTGTGCTCGTAGAGCCCGCGGTTGGTGGTGTGCCGCGGGCGTTTCTCGGCGTAGTAGATCGACTCGACTTCGGGGTGCCGGCGGGCGCCCTCGAGCAGCCGCTGCGGAATCGAGCGGTTCTCGTGATAACCCAGACGCCGCCACTCGCCGCGGAGCTTCTGCCGGTCTGCCGCGATGTCTGCCAGTTCGATCACTGCTCGCTACTCCTGCAATTCCCGAATGACGCGCCCAAGGGTCGCATCGTTCGCAGAATCAGGAGGCAAGCGTATGCACATTCCACGGGCGATGTTCCCGAAGCGGTCCTTCAGTGCCTGCGCCAATCGATCGTAGGGCGCCGTCACAACCAAAACATCGAGCATTTCTTCGGTAAGCTCCGCTGGCATCAGGTCCTGTCGCCCCTCGCGCCAGAGTCCGAGAAGGCGCTCACCCGTTGCCCTCCACCCATAGAGTTCGAGCGTCGGCCAGTATTGCGGGGTCGAGAGGAGCGTAGCGAGCAGGCCCCGGCACCGCTCGCGCTGCGCGGCGATCTCCGACGCTGTCGTACCCGTTGCATACTGGGGAGTCACGACGAGCTCAAAGTCCTCCGTCGACCGACCTGCACGCTGCGCGCCCTTGGCGACCTGCGGGATGACAACTTCGCGTACATAGCGCGGCCCCACGTTCGTCGGGTGCGTCAGCAAACCTCGCGCGCACTCCCCTGCCACCACACACATGTGCGGACCGATGGCCCCGAGGTGGATCGGGATGTCCGGGTGCTCGATCGGTGCCGGTCGGGTCCACCAGTTCTGCCGGTTGAGTCGGTAATACTGACCCTCGTAGCGCAACGGGACGTCGGTCTGCCATGAGTCATGAATCGCCTTGAGCGCACCGATGTATTCACGCATGCGGGGCGCCGGCGGATGCCAGGAGACGCTGTACTTGCCCACGAGCATCGGCGGCACGAGCGCACTGAGGCCAAGACGAAAACGCCCGCCCGAGAGTGCAGCGAGATTCCAGGAAGCCACTGCCGTGACCATGGGGCTGCGGGCAAAGCAGACGAGGCCGCTGGTCGCCACCTGGACCTGCTTCGTTGCAAGAATCGCTGCCTGCGCGCCGAGGAAGGCATCGAAGGCCACGTCTGCCAGCATCACGACGTCGCAGCCGAGTGTCTCGGCACGGCGTGCCTGGGCACTGACCTCCGCGAGGGGCAACCTCATGTCCAGCGAACCCCATACGCGAAAGCTCATTGATAAGTCCTCACAGGGCGGAACGGATGGGAGTCATTACCCCCTGTATTTCGGGGGAAGGGCCAGCCCATAGAGTTGAGCACTGGTCTCACTCATCCGACGAATGACTTCCTCCCGCGGAGCATGGAGCATCTGCGCAGCAATCGCACGATTGACCTCCCCGGCGATGCAGATGGGACCCTGACCCAGGTGCTCGAGCGCCTCACGCGCGACGTCGTCCGGGTCCATCGGTTGAATGCCATGCTCGTGCAGCGCCGGGTGGCCACTCGCGGAACGCGCTCGCTCGAATCTGGCGTTCGATCGGACCATCGCCGGCGTCGCAGTCGCTCCGGCGACGAGGCCCTGCACATCGACGCCGAAGGCACCGAGCTCCCACCACAGGCCTTCGGCCAGGATCCGCTCGAAGGCCTTGCTTGCAGCGTACACGGCAGTATGGCCCACGCCGCCGAATGCGGACATGGAGGACACCAGTATGATCCCGCCTCGACCACGTGTTCTCATGCGCCCGCCCAGCACGTGCACCAGTGTCAGCGGGCCTGTGCAGTTCAGGCGCGTGAGCGTGAGCGCATCATCAAGCGGCCTGTCGTGCATCAGCCCGGCTCCGTGGATTGCACCGGCGTTGTAGATCAACAGCCCGACATCACGCCCGGCAACGAGCACCTCCAGCCGACGATCGAGATCAGGGCCTGTAAGGTCTTCGGCATGGGTGCTGACCTGTATGCCGAAGCGCTCGCGGATCTCGCGCGCGGTTGCCTCGAGTGCCTCTGCGCGCCGTGCCACCAGGATCAGGTCCAGGCCACGGGCCGCGAGCTGCAGAGCGAAGCTGCGGCCAATGCCCTCCGAGCCCCCGGCGATCAGTGCCCAGGGTCCATATCGCTCTGCGAAAGAGATCTCCTCGCGCACTCTGTCCATACCGTATCGAGCCGTCAGAACACGTACGACAGGTCTGCGCCATAGCTGCGGGGATCGCCGAAGACCGCCGATGGCACAAGGACCATGAGGTACATCGTGTAATAATCCTCGTTGGTCAGATTCCGCCCCCACAGCGAGAAGCGCAGCTTGCCTCTGCCCGCGGGAAGATCAGCAAGCGTCAGGCGCGCGTCGAGCAGACCGTACCCTCCGATGATGCATGCCTTGCAGGATGTAGAGGCAATCCGCTTCGCCTGGTATGAATAGGTGAGCATCGCGCTCGGCACACCAAACCGCGTCTGCGGAAAAGTGTACTCCAGGGTTGTCGAGAGTTTGTGTTTTGGGACTTCTACGAACCCGTAAAGACTGGTGATATCGCGACCCGTGGAATCAACGACGCGATCATAGCCACCACGAAGCCACGCGTAAGCGAGCGAAAGATTCAGGGCAGGTATCGGGCGGGCCATTACATCGAGCTCCAGCCCGTCGACGGATGCCCTGCCTGCATTGAGTACGTCCGTGATCGAGATGTTGCTCGGATCCGACGACACCGACAATTGAATGTCCTTGTAGTCGGCCGTAAAGAGCGCGGCATTCACTCTGAGGCGCCTGTCGAGCCAGTTCGACTTCAGGCCGAGCTCATAGCTGGTGACAGATTCCGGACCAAACCCCTGTGCGAAGCGTGCGATTGAGCTCGCAAACAGGTTGAAGCCGCCTGTCTTGTAGCCCGTCGCGATCTTTGCATAGACGTTCAGATCGCCCGTAACGTCGAATGCTGCAACGGCACTCGGGCTGAAATCGCTGAAGGTGCGGCTGGCCTGTCCGACATCTGGCGGTCGAGGTACGCCACTACCTGGCGTCGTCACGCTGTACTTTCCCGCTTCACGTTCATCGCGGGACCAGCGCGCACCTGCCGTCAGATGCAACCGCTTCTCGAGCGCCAGCGGCGTGTAGGTTCCCTGCGCGTACACCGCAAATGCCCTGTTCGTCGCAGTCAGGTGTCGATCAGTACGATCCGGGACCAGGGGCCGCCGGTTCACCTCGTCGCTGGTCGCGCTCTCGTCAAACCAGTACAGGCCGGCCACATACTGAAGTCGTGCGTCGAGAGCAGACCCGATTGCCTGCACCTCCTCGGAGAACTGACGCTGGAAGATGTCGACGACGCTCCAGTTCAATGGCGGAGGTGCCAACACACCAGGGTGGTAGCGTCGCTCTGTCCAGCTGTCGAGGTCGCGGTAGGCCGTGATGGAGCGCAGGGTGAGAGCTTCACTCAGCTCCAGAGTCGCAGTCAGATTATGGCCCTGGCCCACGCCATGATTTGCCTGCAGATTACTCTCGGAGGCGGGTCCGTGGTCCGGTCGTTCACCCTCGACCGGATACATCGGCACGCGCGCAATAAATCCCGGCGTATCATCCAGTTCTGAGCGATCGTACGTATACCGGAAATCGAGATGCTCGCGCGGTCGCCAGAGCAGCGCAGCACGATACGCATAACGATCTTCGTCTCCGTAGCGGCTCACTCCGGTGCCAATATTGCGGACAAAGCCGTTCTTGCTGACCCGCAGAAAGGAAAGCTCCGCTGCAAGAGAATCACCCACCGGAATGTTGACGCGCGTGCGCGCGCGCAGCAGGTTGTAATTGCCCACAGAAAGATCCTGGCGAAAGCCGAAGTCGCCGAGCTGCGGTGCCTTCGTGATGAAGTTGATTGCGCCACCGGTCGAGTTACGGCCGTAGAGCGAGCCCTGGGGGCCACGCAGCACTTCGATGCGATCGATCTCAGCGACCTCAGACGCGAGGCCCTGGAAACGGGCAACGTACACACCGTCGAGATAGATCGCCACGCTCGGGTCGTAGCTGATCTGGTCGTTGACGATACCAATGCCGCGGATGAATGCCCTTACCGTTGTGGTGCTTTGCGGATGAGGCGACAGATTGAGTGACGGTACGTCGGCCTGCAGCCCCTCGAGGCTGCTGATGCCACGATCCGCGAGCTGGTTCGCGGAGAATGCAACAATGGAGATTGGCGTGTCGTGGAGCGACTCCTCGCGCTTCTGCGCCGTAACGATGATCTCCTCGAGGCCCTGACCTCCGTCTCGCTCCTGCGCATTCGCCATTCCGGCCACTGCCAAAACAGCTAGCGCTGCAACAGTCCATTGTGAACCGCGACCGCCGAAACGAATAAACATGACTCGCGCTCCCTCTTCAGGTGTCCGGGACCCGAGTTCCGGACTTTCCCGCGCAGACTACGAGTCACCGGCACCCGCCACTACACCAAGATTGGTGATTCGTGGTCCCGGATCCGCCAGGCGAACCCGGTACCCGGAAAATCATTCCCGGCCAAGCACCGCAATGCTTCGAAGTACGCAGCTCACGAGCGCCGATTGCTGGCTGACACCGACCTTGTCGAATGCAGACTTCAGGTGGCTGTAGACCGTGTTCCGGGAAATGGAGTCTCTCTCACCAATTTGTGAGATCGAAAGGCCGGCAGCCAGGCCGAGCGCCACCTGCGCCTCAGCACGACTCAGACCAAACAGCCCGCGCAGTGTTCCAACCGCCACTGGTCTGGGCTGGCGGTGGTGACTCACGAATACGACCACGCGGCGTTGCGGTGCACCCCAGACACTCTGTGGTGCCCTGACGCACACGAAGTCCAGTCCGCCTCTGTGATCACCGCCCGCCACGCGCAGCGCCTGGCTCTCGCTACCACCGAGTACTCGACTCACAGCCCTTCCGAAGACTTCTTCATGCGTAAGACTTCGGAAGTGCAGACCGGCCCTGCCGGCACAGAACAGGTGCCGATAGTTGGCCATGAGCTCGAACGCAAGGTCGCTGGCATCGATGATCTGTCGGCAGGCATCGATCAGCACGACCCCCACACCCAGCCAGTGCACCGCGTCAAACAGTATCGGCTGCCACTCCGGCGCATTGTTCATACCAGCGCTCTCCGCACACACGCGCTGCAGGTGAGGAAGCATCAAGGCACACAGATCTTTGTCCCGCCTCGAGTAGCGGCCGGCCGCCTGCATCCGCCCCAAACGAAGAGTGGCGACCTGCTTCCCGTGGCGGGCAAAATTCACTCCGATGATGTCGCCAATTCCGGCTGGTCGAATCACGTGAGAGAAGAAATCAGGGTGGACCGACTCCCCCTTCCTGAGCAACTCACTCATCGTCGCAACCTGGCCCTGCGGTAATGGCGTAAACGGGCTCAGTCGCAGATAGTCGGAGTGGTCCTGTCCGTCACTCACCGCGCGGTTGCTGGCGCTTTCAAGAAAGTGGGCGCGCTCATGCCAGGAGACCTCGTCGCCGAAGGCCATGTAGGCCGACACGGATCCTGTTGCTTCCTTGAGATTTCGCAGGAAAGAGCTCCATCGGGGGATCTCCGCACGGCTGGAGTAAATCGTGTTGACGATCTCGTTGAACCTGGCGAGATTGTGCCCGGCCATGTTGCATCCCCGCGACGATTTTGGTTTCAAGCTAACACACCTTCTCATGAACTGAGAAGGCATGCGGCCTTCGGGTGAGCTACATCGTGCGCCCGCTGCCCGCACAGCCGTACGGAGCAGAACGACTCATGGCTTTCGGGGCCCTCTCAGGTGTTGAACCGCGGCGGACGCTTCTCGATGAAGGCACGCGTGGCTTCCGCGAAATCCGGGCCCTTCATCAGCCGCTCCTCCACCTCCGTCTCGCGCCGCAGCACCTTCTCGCCATCCGGTTCGCACATGTTGTCCCAGACAAGCTGCTTGGTCGCCAGAAGCGATGACGTCGGATGCGCCGCGATCTCTTCGGCAAGGTGCACTGAGCGCTCCTCGAACTGCGCCTGATCGGAGGCGATGCGCAGATCGCAGGAGAGGATCACCGTGATCCCGCCGCCCACCGCCAGCCCGTTCACCGCCACCACCACGGGCTTGGAGCGGCGCATCATCTCGAGCCACCTGAGCTGCGAGCGGTAGTTCATCGGCTCCCCTGAGGCCGGAGGCTCCGGGTTCTGCCACTCCTGCACATCAAGGCCGGCGCAAAACGCACGTCCCTCGCCCGTGAGGATGATCACCCCGACGCTCGGGTCCGCGTTGAAGCGCTCGAAGGCATCATAGAGCTCATAGACCAGCGGATAGCTCAAGGCATTCAGCCGCTCGGGGCGGTTGAGCTTCACGATCGCCACGCGCCCGCGCTGCTCGGTGAGAATGAATTGGTAGCTCATCGGTCCCTCCCCTGACACCGCTGCCGTTCCAAATCGCTCGCCCACCATCTGCTCCGAAGCCCGCCACAACCCGAGTGCCGCCTCAGGGTCGAGCGCATAGGCCTTCACCCCCTCGGCCGAGCCGCGGCTGTCATTGACCACCGCCACGTGACAGTCCTCCAGATACACCCCGCCCCGGCCCTCGAGCTCAGGGGCCGTGGCCGCATAGAGCGTGGTCGCCGCCCCTGCGCGACGGACTTGCGCTGGAGTTTCCCTCCCGGGGAGTGCGCATCGACCGCAGCCAGCTCCTCCGGGCTCAGGTGCCGGTCGAGCTCGGTCGGGATCGCTCCGGGGTGCACCGCATAGGCGTGGATCCCCTCACCCCCGAAACGCCGCTCCAGCTCCACGACAAAGAGCACATTCGCCGTCTTCGACTGCCCGTAGGCGATCCATGGGCTATACGCCCGGCGCTCGAAGTTCAGATCCTGGAGATCGACCGCACAGACCCGGTGCCCGATCGAGCTCAAGACCACCACGCGACTCGGGGCCCCGCGGCGCAGTGCCGGCAGCAGCAGCCCCGTCAGGAGAAAATGCCCCAGGTGGTTGCTCGCGAGCTGCGACTCGAAGCCTCCGCCGTGCGCGCGAGCGGCGAGGCCATGACGCCAGCGTTGTTGATAAGCAGATGAATCGTGGGATGGCGCGCCAGTAACCGCTGTGCGCACGCCCGAACGCTCTCGAGGGAATCGAGCTCGAGGGTCTCGAACTCGAGCAGGGCTGCGGCGTTCGACGCCAGGATGCGCCCCATCGCGGCTTGCGCCTTCCCGCGGTTGCGCGCCGCGATCACGACACGAGCGCCCGCCGCGGCCAGTGCGCGCGCCGTCTCCTCGCCAATGCCGCCTGAGGCGCCTGTCACCACGGCCACCTTGCCCCTGAGGTCCACCCCGACCAGCACCTCCGTGCCCGTCGACTGCGCCCCGAAAGCCCTCGTCCCGTTCATGTGTGCGTCCCTGCCACTCACGCCTTCGGTGGACGCTTCGGGAGCTTCGTGTTGTCCCAGCTGAAGGCGCGTTCCGGGGTCAACACCATCCAGCGCCAGTTCTTCCCCATCGCCGTGCTGGCATTGCGCGTGCTGGCGCGGCTGCCAAAGCCTCCCTCGGCGTACTTCGCCCCGATGGCATCGCGCACCACCGGATCCAGATGCTCGTCGGCCGCCTCCGCCGCCGCATCCTCGAGCACCCTCGCCCGCCCCTCCAGCATCACGCCCTGGAGCTCCGGGTAGCGTTCGTTGCGATCCACCATCGCCGTGCACACGGGGTTGTGCCTCAGGTTCTCCACCTTCTGCCCGCGCGTGAAGGCATAGACCTTGCCCCCCACCCAGCAGAACCACAGCGCCGTCAGATTGATCCGCGCTCCCGGACCCTGCGTGGCCACCCGAATGATCTTCGCCTCCCTCAAAAGCGCATCGATCTCCTCAGAGGTCAACGCAAACTTGCCCGTGATCTTCATCGCCAGCCCCTCCTGCTTCTGAAGAGTCATTCATCGATCATTGCACAGCCGCGGGAACCTGCCTCGTCCCCTCACGCGGCACGAGGCTGCCCGGCGCCTGGCGCGGCGGAAACTCCCGCAGGCTCGCCATGTGCTGCTGCAGAATGTCCTGCATGAGTCCGCCGAACCACGCCTTGCGCATGGCGAGCTGATGCGAGGCCATGCCGTCATGCTGCTCGAAGGGATCCATGCGCAGATTGAACAGCAGGCTCGCGGGCTTCGAGTAGTCGAAGAAATCGTCGCGCACGCGGAAGTGCCCCTTCCACGGCCCAATGCGTACGGCCGAGAGCACACTCTCGTTGTAGTAGAGATACGAGGTGCGCGCCGAAGGCGCGCGTCCGAGCCAGTGCCCGAGATTGTTGACGCCATCGATGTGGACGTGGTGTGAGATCCTGAGCTCCTCCGCCACGCTGGGCCGCCCCGCTGCGGCCGCAATCGTGGTGAAGAGATCGAGGTGGCTCTGGATGTCGTTCGAGACGCGGCCGGCCTCGATGTGGCCCGGCCAGCGCACCAGCATCGGCACACGCACCCCGCCCTCCCAGGTGGAGGCTTTGCCGCCGCGGAACGGTGACGTGCCGCCCTGCGGCCACCACTGATACATCGGCCCGTTGTCGGAGGTGAAGATCACGATGGTGTTCTTCGCGATGCCCAGGTCATCGAGCTCCCTCAGCAGCCGCCCGACGTAGCGATCGAGCTCTACCATGCCACTGCCGAAACTGTCCTCCTCACTCGAGAAACCGGCCGCAAGAGAGGCATTTCCAGGCCGGAAATGCAGGTAGATGTGGTTGCGTGTCGGGTTGTGCGATACGAAGAACGGCTCACCCGCGCGCACGGCACGTCTCATGAAGTCGATGCTGTGGGCGGTGATCTCCTCGTCGAACGTCTCCATGCGCTTCGCAGTGAGCGGACCCGCTTCCCGCACCGGACTGCCCGCCGTGGATTCGATGACGCCACGGGGACCGTACTTCCTGCGGAACTCCGGATCTTTCGGATAGTCGAGCTGTTCCGGCTCTTCTTCCGAATTGAGATGATAGAGATCCCCGAAGAATTCGTCGAAGCCATGGGCCGTGGGGATGTGCTCGTCACGATCTCCGAGGTGGCTCTTGCCGAAGTAGCCCGTGCGATACCCCTGGGTCTTCAGCACTTCCGCGATCGACGGATCGCGTCTGTCATGACCGACCGGCGAGTGCGGCAGGCCCACCGTGGTGAGCCCCGTGCGGATCGGATACTGCCCCGTGAGATACGCTGCGCGACCGGCCGTGCAGGAAGGCTCGGCATAATGATCGGTGAAGAGCAGACCTTCGCGCGCAATGCGGTCGATGCCGGGCGTCGGCACCATCATGCCCTGGCTGTAGGCACTCACGTTCCAGTAGCCGATGTCGTCGGCGAGAATCAGGAGCACGTTCGGATGCCTCACCTCCTGATTCGCCTTGCGCACGGGGTTTTCGGCGGCCGGCGCAGCATCGATGGTCAGGGCCAGACAGGCGACGAGAAACACCAGACTTCGCAGCATCGGAGTCTCCACGTTGTTGCATCAAATCGGGGACGCGCAGTCACACCTTCACGCGCAGCTGGCGCTCGATGGTCTTCTTCAGCCTGTCACCGTAGGGTGGCCGCATGCCGCCGAGCGCCGAGACATCCACCCTGCTCTGCCGGTACACGGCGCGCGCGTGGCTGAACTCGCGGAAACCATGCACGCCATGATAGGCGCCCATGCCGGAGGCACCGACGCCGCCGAAGGGCAGATCCTCGGCACCGCAGTGGAAGGTCATTTCGTTGACGGTCACGCCGCCCGAGTGCGTGCGATCGAGCACGCGGCGTTCCTCGGCCGCATCGTGTCCGAAGTAGTAGAGCGCGAGCGGTCGCTCGTGAGCATTCACATGGGCGATCGCCTCGTCGATGGAATCGTACTCGAGCACTGGCAGCACCGGACCGAAGATCTCCTGCTGCATCACGCGCATGGCGTCGCTCGCGCCGCGCACGATGGCGAGCGGGAGCTTGCATTCGCCTTCAAGCTTCTCGCTTGCGTCACCCGCGGGATTGACCAGCGTCACGTGTGCGCCGAGCGCCCTTGCGTCTTCCAGGTATCCCGCGAGACGGGTGTAGTGGCGCGCATCGATCACCGCCGTGTAGTCCGGGTTGTCCACGATCCGCGGATACATGGCTGCAGCCTCACGGACGATGTCGGCAACGAGTGCATCCGCGCGCTCACGGGGCAGGAAGACATAATCCGGCGCAAGACAGGTCTGCCCCGCATTCATGAGCTTGTGCTGGGCGACCGCCCTGGCCACGCGGGTCCCGTCGGCGCTGCGCCCGACGATCACCGGGCACTTGCCACCGAGCTCGAGTGTCACGGGGACGAGATGTTCTGCGGCCGCCCGCATGACCGCGCGCCCGATCTGCGTGCTGCCGGTGAAGAGCAGATGATCGAAGGGCAGGCGCGTGAAGGCCTCGGCGACCGTTGCATCGCCCGTGACGACCGCCACCTCGCTCCCGTCGAACTCCGCGGCAATGAGCTCTCGGCAGACCTCACCGGTCGCCGGTGCGAGCTCGGAAGTCTTGATCATGGCCCGGTTGCCGGCGGCGAGCACGCCTGCGAGCGGCACGAAGACCAGATTGACCGGGTAGTTCCAGGGCGCGACGATGCCGACGACCCCCTTGGGCTGGAATTCCACGTGGCCGCGGCAGCCCAGCATGCCGAGGGGGAAGGGCAACTCGCGCCGCTGCGGCTTCATCCAGCGTGCCACGTGGCGGGCCGCATCCTGCAGGCTGCGGACGGCCACGGCGATGTCCGTGGTCAGGGACATGAGTCGCGGCCGGCAGCCGAAATCCGCGTTCATGGCCTCGCAGAGCCGGTCGCGGCTGGCGATGAGCAGTCCTGCGGCCCGGCGCAGCCGGTCACGGCGCACGGCCGCCGGCACCGGCAGGTGCTGCTGGAACGCGCGGCGCTGCCGCGACAGCAGCGCCTGCAGCCCGTACGGATCAGGCATCATCGTGTGCATCTGTCCCCACCTCCTGCATGCAGTTAATCTTCATACCATGCATACGAATACCGGCCACACCGATATCGGGTCGATGATCGACCGGCTCACCGCGTGGCTCGGCGCGCGCCACCCGGAAGCACGTGACATCCGCTTTCCGAAGGTCGAGCCACCGGGCCAAGGCTACTCGAACGAGACGTGGATGATCGATCTTGTCTGGAAGCGCAACGGCGCGGAGGAGCGCCACGCACTCGTGCTGCGTCTGCAGCCGAGCGCCGCGGGCCTCTTCCCGGAATACGATCTCTCGCTCCAGTACCGCTGCATGGAGCACCTGGCCGGCACCGATGTGCCGGTGCCGAAGCTCTTCGGCTATGCAGGCGCCGACAGCCCCCTGGGCGTGCCGTTCTACCTCATGGAGCGCCTGCCGGGCCGTGTCGTGATGGAGAATCCCCTCTATCACCTGGAGGGCTGGCTGCACGAGATGGCGCCTGCGGCGCAGCGCACGCTGTGGCTCGCCGGTCTCGAGACCATCGCCCGCATCGCCCGCCTCGACTGGCAGGCGCTCGGCTTCAGCTTTCTCGACCGCCGCGGCCCCCGCCAGAGCCATCTCGACGAACAACTCACCGGGCAGCGGCGCTTTCTCGGCTGGGTGGAAGCGCAGTCCGAACCTTACCCGCACCTGCGCCGGGCGCTCGAATGGCTGGAAGCGAGCCGCCCGCAAGAGGAGGTCGTCGGCCTCTGCTGGGGCGACTCCAAGATCGGCAACATGCTCTTCGAGGGAGAACGCTGCACGGGACTCCTCGACTGGGAGATGGCGCGTCTCGGCGATCCCGTGGACGATCTCGCCTGGTACATCACACTCGACCGTGCACTCTCCGAGGGCTACGGCGTGCCCCGCCTGCCCGGCTTTCCACCGCGTGCCGAGTCGGTAGCGCACTGGGAAAAGACTTCGGGGCGCCCGGCACGTCACCTCCCGTACTACGAAGTGCTCGGGGCCTTCAAGTTCGCGCTCATCATGGCGCGCCTCGGACATCTCTATGCGGAGCGCGGCATGGTGCCGCGCGAAATGCGCATGGACCTGAACAACGGCGGCGCGGCGCTGCTGCGCATCGTCGCGCAGGAGCAGGGCCTGCCCTTCGCCTGAGGACCCGCGGCACGTGCCGAGAGCGCCCGGTCGGTTCTACGACGAAGGCGTCACCTGAATCACGCGCGGATCGTCGGCGAACTCGAGCAGCAGCCGTCGCACCCGATCCTGCCACGCAGCGGCGAAGGCGGCGCGCACCGACTCCTCGGCGCGATCCTGCAGGATCGCCATCAGCCGCTCGCGCTGCCGCGGGTCACCGGGCACAGGCGACACGTCGAGTTCCACCTGCACCGCCGCGCCCGTGTCGGTGCGCCGGAAGACGATGCCTTCGCCCTCGGGCTGTCCGGCGAAGCGCAGCAGGCCTTTGCGGATGTGATGCCCGCCGATGCCGTGAAAACCGTTCCCGGCCGCGGCCCCGGTAAGCAGTGTCAGCACCTGGGCGACGACGCCGGTGGTGCCGTGGTCTTCGGGTGCGGGCATGCGTACAGCAATGCCGCCGCGCTCCGCGGGGCCGTCAGGATAGAGCGCCGCGAGCGCCGCGCGTCCCATGAGGAACGCACCCGCCACAGTCGGACACGAGTGCCCCGCGAGCCGCACCGCATCGGCATAGCGATACTCGAGCAGGCCGTCGCGGCTCGCGCCAAGCAGCGCAGCCAGTGGATCGCGCGTGCGCACCACGGGTGCGCGTTCGAAGAAATCGGGCAGCTCCATCATCACCCCTCCACCAGTCCCATCTCCGGCCAGGCCCCCGCGATGAAGGTCTGACAGTTGCCCCAGCCCGTGGCGCCGGTGTGCTCATCGTGCACCTGCACCACACAGTCGCGAAACTGGTTCAGCCGCTTGACAGATTCCGCGGTCGAACAATCCGCGAAGTACTCGCCTTCCACGTGCAGCGGGCTCCGGTACTGGCCATGGAACTTGCCGTCGAAGCCGTGATAGAGCCCGCCGCCAAGGTGAAAGCCCGTGTCACCCATCGCGCGGGCGCTCAGCACGCGCCGGCTGCCATCGGCCATCTGCAGGCGGAATTCGCCTTCGAGGAACCGCCGGTTGCGCGGATCGAAACGCAGTACGGGATCGATCGCGGCGAGCGGCTCGCGCCGCCCGTTCGCATGCTCGAAGCCACCCTGCATACGCTTCAGCTCGTGGCCCTGGGCGCCGTAATACAGATAATACTGATGGAAGGCGCAGGTGCTGCCGTCCGCGCGTTCGAAGAACAGGGGATTCCAGATGGCGAGTACCCGCATGTGCCCGGATTCCATGGGCTCGGGCGCGACGTCGGCCACGGGCTGCCCGACGCCGGGGCGCAGACCCCAGGAGTGATCACGCGTCATGATCCAGTTCCCGGGAGTAATCTCCGTGCGCTCGCCCGCGACTTCGACCCACCCGCGCGCCGTGCCGGTCTGGTGATAGCGGATCTGGTCGGCCGTGCGGCGGTAGCCGGTGATGCCACGTCGGTCCTCGCGCTCCTCGGTGAAACAGGGCACGATGCCCTCGAGCACCACGTCGAAGGCGATCGGCTGCGCGTCGTTCTTTTCGAGCACCACGCGGATCCTGCGCAGCGGCTCGAGGATCTCGTAGCGCAGGGGACCGACGTCGATCGTATCCGGCGCACGCGAAAGCTCCCGGCTGGCACGCACGTTCCACTGCTCGACGCCGCGTGACACGCCGCCATAGCCGTCGACGACGTTGCGGTTCACATACTTGCCGAAGCCGAAGTCGATCTGCAGCGAGCCATCGCGCGCGGCAGCCATGGCGCAGACCTTCTCCGCCCAGGAGTAGTCGCTCTGCGCAACGCTCGCGAAGGTCTCGACGATCTGGTGATTGAAGCCCTCATCGGCGGCCAGGAGCGGCCCGATCGTACCTCCGGACATGCTCATCTCCCCTGCCACTGCGGTGCGCGCTTCCCGGCAAAGGCGGCGATGCCCTCGAGGACGTCGGCGCTGTGCCGCATGGCCTCGAGCGCCGGATAGGCGCCGGTCTCCTGCGCGGCGATCGCGGCTTCCAGATCGAGATCCAGACCACGCCGTACGCACTGCTTGGTCGCTCGCAGCGCGAGCGGCGCGCATTTCAGGAGCCGCGTCACCCAGCGCTCGACGGCCGCATCGAGCTCGGCGGGCGGCACGACTTCATTGACGAGGCCCCACTCGAGTGCCGTGCGCGCGTCGATAGGCTCGGCGCCGAGCAGGAGCTGCATGGCGCGCTTCAGTCCGACCTGGCGCGCCAGGCGGTGCATACCGCCGGCATAGGCCACCGTACCGATGAGCGGCTCGGGTTGTCCGAAGACCGCATGTCCGGCGGCAATCACGATGTCGGCGGCGAGCGCGATCTCGAAGCCGCCGCCGAGTGCAAGTCCGTTGACTGCGGCGATCACGGGCTTGTCGAGATCGAAGCGGCTGGTGAGCCCGGCGTAGCCGCTCTCCGGCACGCGATAGGCGGGACCGCCGTGGGCCGCAGCGTTCATCGCCTTGATGTCGCCACCGGCGGAGAAGGCCCTGTCACCCGCGCCGCGAATCACCGCGACCCAGAGCGCATCATCAGCGGCGAAACGGTCGAAGGCCGCGGCCAGTGCAAAGTGGGCGTCCGCATCCAGCGCGTTCATGCTCGCCGGGCGGTTGATCATGACATGCAGGACACGCCCCTCAGTCCGGGAGAGGACCTTCTCTTCGCTCATCGTGGACTCCAATCCATCTTTCGATACGGCACGGCACATCATAAACTCGCCCGCTCCACGGGGAGGACAACGATGGAACCCTTCGATTACATCGTCGTCGGCGCCGGCTCCGCAGGCTGCGTCCTCGCCAGCCGTCTTTCCGAGCGCCCCGACCAGCGCGTCCTCCTGCTCGAGGCCGGGGGCTCGCACGAGACCGCGCTCGTCGACATGCCGATCGGCTACGGCAAGGCGATGTATCACCCGAGGCTCTCCTGGGGCTACCTCAGTGAGCCCGACCCCGGGGCCGGTGGGCGCCGCCACAGACTGCCCCGCGGCCGCGTGCTCGGCGGCTCCTCGTCCATCAACGGGCTCGTCTACATCCGCGGTCAGCATGCCGACTACGACGCGTGGGCCGCTGCAGGTGCGACCGGCTGGAACTTCGACGAAGTGCTGCCCTATTTCCTCAGACTGGAGGACCAGGTCGATCTGCACGACGAATGGCATGCCTCGGGTGGCCCGCTGTACGCTGGCGACATTCCGCTCAGCAACCCGGTCAGCGATGCGATCATCGAGGCCTTCGTCGCCGCGGGCATTCCGCGCAACCGCGATTTCAACGGCGCGCGGCAGGAAGGTGTGGGCTTCTATCAGTGCCAGGTGAAAGGCGGACGCCGCTGGTCGGCAGCCCGCGCCTATCTGGACCCCGCGCGCCGGCGCCCCAATCTCCGGATCCTGACGAACGCACAGGCTGCGAGGATCCTGTTCTCGGATCACCGCGCCGTGGGCGTTGAGTACACCCAGGGCGGCCGGCGGATGCAGGCACGCGCCCACGCCGAAGTCCTGCTCGCCACCGGCACCTATGGCAGCCCCCAGCTGCTCATGGTCTCGGGGATCGGTCCCGGCCAGCACCTGGCCGAGCTCGGCATCGAGTGCCTCGTGGATCGCCCGGAGGTCGGGGCCAATCTGCAGGACCATGCCGGTATCGTCCTGTCGTGGCGTCTGCGGCCAGGCGCGGCAAGCCTCAACCCGAAGCTGCGCGGCTGGGGACTCCTGCGCGAGGTCCTGAAGTATGCCGCCACCCGCACGGGCACCATGACCCTCGCCACGGCGCACGTCGGCGCGTTCATCCGCAGCACGCCGGGTGTCGGGCGCCCGGACCTCCAGTACCACGCGCTGCCGGTGAGCGGCGACGTCGATGCCGAGCTGCGCGGCGAAGCCCAGAAGATCGACCGTCATCCCGGCATGACCTTCGCAGTCTGCGCCATGCGGCCCGCTTCGCGCGGGTCCGTGCGCCTCGCGGCCGCCTCTGCAGCCGTACCCCCGCGCATCGACACCGGCTTCTTCCGCGACGAACGGGACCTCGAGCTGACGCGCCGCGGCATCGAATGGGCCGAGCGCGTCGTCGCCCAGCCGCCGCTCGCCGCACTGGTCGAGTCGCGCACCGTCCCGCCCCCGGACCTCACGACCCGGCCCGAAGAGATGAACGCCTACTGCCGCTCACGGCCACAGACGCTCTACCATCCGGTCGGCACATGCCGGATGGGCAGTGACGAAACCGCCGTGGTCGATCCGCAGCTGCGGGTGCGTGGCGTCGAGGGCCTGCGCGTGATCGATGCCTCGGTGATGCCGCTCCTCACCTCGGGCAACACCCATGCGCCGACCGTGATGATCGCCGAGAAGGCCGTGGACCTGATCCGGAGCGCCACCGCCAGAACGTAGACCGCAGTCCAGGAATTCGGCATCCTATCCCCGGCCTCGAAGCCATGGGCCGGCGTCGCCGCTTCGGTTACGCTTCGGCCGTCGCATCACACCCCGCAGAGGATCACAGCCATGGGACTGAAGGGTGCCGCAGCCATCGTCGGCTGCGCTCAGTACAAGCCGGAAAAATACGCGACCGCGCCGCAGGCCTTCACGCTGGACCAGATTGCCGATCTCGCACGGCTGGCGCTCGAGGATGCCGGGCTTGCCGCCCGGAGCCTCGACGGCCTGGTCGTGCCCGGCTGCTATTTCAACGAAGCGAGGCAGTTCGTTCCGGCGATGGTCGGGGAGCACCTCGGCCTGCGACTCAACTTCGGCGAGGTCATCGACCTCGGCGGTGCGAGTTCGGTCGGCATGGCTTTTCGTGCGGCCGCGGCCATCGAGCTCGGTCTCTGCGAGGCCGTCCTGTGCGTCATGCCCATGCGCGTCGCACCGATGGGTCCGAACGTCGATCCCGCCGCCATGGCCGCAGCGATGCGCTACGGTGGACACAGCACCGTGTTCGGCGCGCCGGAAGCCGAATTCGACCTCCCCTACGGACACATGGCGCAGAACACGGGCTACGCGATGATCGCCCAGCGCTATGCGGCAAAGTACGGCTACGACCCGCGCGCGATGGCCAAGATCGTCGTGGACCAGCGCACGAATGCCTGCGCCAACCCGGACGCGGTCTTCTACGGCAAACCCCTGACCATCGAGGACGTGCTCGCGAGCCGCATGGTCGCCGATCCGCTGCGTGTGCTCGAGATCGTCATGCCGCTGGCCGGTGGCGCTGCCTTCATCGTCGCCCGGCAGGAGCTCGCGCGCGGCTGCCGCCACCGCCCCGCGCTGATCCGCGGTTTTGGCGAACACATCCACAGCAAATCGCCGACCTATGCGGAAGACATGCTGCAGACGCCGATCGGCCCGGCATCCAGGAAAGCGTTCGAGATGTCCGGCTTCAGGCCCGCCGACATGCACATGGCGCAGATCTACGACTGCTACACCATCACAGTGCTGCTCACGCTCGAGGATGCAGGCTTCTGCGAGAAGGGCCGCGGCATGCAGTTCGTCCTCGGGCACGACCTCACCTACAAGGGCGATTTTCCGATGAACACCCATGGCGGACAGCTCGGCTTCGGCCAGGCGGGCGCCGCAGGCGGCACCTCGCAGATCATCGAGGCGGTGCACCAGATCCAGGGGCGCTGCGGGGCGCGCCAGCTGAAGAAGCACGACCTCGCCTACGTCTCCGGGACCGGCGGCGTGATGAGCGAACAGACCGCACTGATCCTGCAGGGAGCGTGATCATGACCAGCAAGCCACTGCCCCACCCGACCGATGTGTCGAAGCCCTTCTGGGAGGCGCTGGCGGCGCATCGCGTCGACATCCAGCAGTGCCGCGCGTGCAGCCATTGGATCTTCTTTCCGCGCCTGCACTGTCCGGCGTGCTTCTCGAAGGATCTTGCCTGGAAGACCATCCCGGGCACCGGAACGCTCGTGACCTACACCGTCGCCCGCATCCCGACGCTGCCGGAATTCTCGGATGAATCCCCGCAGAAGCTCGCCGTCGTGGCCTTCGACGAGGGTCCGCACATCAACACGACACTCGTCGGACTCGAGGAGCATGAGATCCGGGTGGGCATGCGCCTGAAACCGGTCTTCGACGATGTCGCGCCCGGAAAGACGACGCTGCTGCGATTCACCGGACTGGAGAAGACTGTGCACCCCGTTGCGGCCCGGAGCGCGCCGAAGGACGCCGCGACCACCACGGCCGCGCTCCTCGCCCGCCAGAAGGCGGCCTTCATCGCGGAAGGCCCCGTGAGCAGGGATACGCGCATCGCGCGCATCCAGCGCGTGATCGATCTTCTCGTGAAGCACAACCGTGCCCTCACGGATGCCATGGACGCCGACTTCGGCGGCCGTTCGCGGGCTTTCTCGCTGATGAACGACATCGGCGGCTCGCTCGCCTCGCTGAAGCACGCGCGCGAGAAACTCGGCGAGTGGATGCAGCCGGAGAAGCGCCAGCCCTTCCCGCCCTACGATCAGCTCGGAGCAGAGGCCTGGGTGCAGTATCAGCCCAAGGGCTCGGTCGGCATTCTCGGCACCTGGAATGCACCGCTCTTCACGCTGTTTGCGCCGCTCGCCTACGTGCTTGCGGCCGGAAACCGCGCCATCCTGAAACCCTCCGAAGTCACACCGCGTACTGCGGAAGTGGTCGCCAGGATCGTCGGCGAGAGCATCGATCCGCTGGAGGTGGGTGTGATCACCGGCGGGCCGGACGTCGCCCAGGCCTTCACGGCCCAGCCCTTCGATCACCTCGTATTCACGGGCAGTACCTCCGTCGCGCGCTCAGTCATGCGCAACGCCGCCGGGAACCTCGTGCCGGTGACGCTCGAACTCGGCGGAAAGTCCCCGACGCTCATTGGCCGCAGCGCCGACCTGAAACTCACCGCCTGGCGCATCGCGCTCGCCAAGGCGACGAACGCCGGCCAGCTGTGCGTCAACCCGGACGTCACCTACGTGCCGAGGGAGAAACTCGACGAGTTCATGGGGGCGCTCAAGGCGAGCTACGAGGAGATGTTCCCCTCGATCCGCGAGAACCGCGATGTCACGGCGGTCGTCAACCCGAAACATCTCGCGCGGGTCGAGGGCTACCTGGCCGATGCCGCCGCGAAGGGCGTGCGCATCGAGACGATCTCGGAAGCGGTACGCAGTGACGACACTGCAAATCGCCGCCGCGGCCTGCGCGTCGCGCTCAATCCCGGGAAGGACGCCGAGATCATGAAACAGGAGATCTTCGGACCGGCGATGGTGGTCAAGACCTACGATCGCATCGAGGATGCGGTGGCCGACGTCAACACCCGGCCGCATCCGCTCGCGCTCTACTATTTCGGCGAGGATGCGCAGGAGCAGGACTACGTGCTCGGGCACACGCTCTCGGGTGGCGTCACCCTCAACGACACCATGATGCACCCCGGGATGCTCGATGCGCCCTTCGGCGGCGTGGGTGAATCCGGCATGGGTCACTATCACGGGCGTGAGGGCTTCGTGGAATTCAGCCACGTACGCACGGTATTCCGGGCGCCGGCGACCGAGCCGCGCCGGGAATGGGGCACGGTGCCGCCCTATCCGCAGTGGCTCGAAGGCTTCCTCGAATCCAAGCTCACACCCTGAGCAGGAAAAGGACCGCCATGACCGAGGTATACATCTTCGATCACGTGCGCACACCACGCGGCCGGGGCAAGGCGGACGGCGGGCTCCACGAGATCACGCCCGTGCAGCTTGCCGCGCAGGTGCTCGGCGCGATCCGGGACCGCAATCGGCTCGATACTGCGCTCGTCGAGGACGTGCTCCTCGGCTGCGTGGGCCCGGTCGGCGAGCAGGGAGGCAACATCGCGCGCATCGCTGCGCTCGTGGCCGGCTACGACCAGGGTGTGCCCGGCGTGCAGCTCAACCGCTACTGTGGCTCGGGGCTCGAGGCCGTCAACTTCGCGGCTGCCAGGGTCGGCGCAGGCCAGGTGGACCTCGCCGTGGGCGGTGGTGTGGAGAGTATGTCGCGCGTACCCATGGGGTCGGATGGTGGCGCGATGGCACTCGACCCGCAGGTGGCTCCCGTGGTCGGCTTCGTCATGCAGGGCGTCGCTGCCGATCTCCTCGCGACGCTCTGCGGCTTCAGCCGCGAGCAATGCGACGCCTACGCGGTGGAGAGCCAGAGACGCGCCGCACGGGCCTGGGACGAGGGCTGGTTTGCACGCTCCGTCATCCCCGTGTGCGATGTGCTCGGGCTCCCGGTCCTGACGCGGGACGAGACTGTCCGCCCCGAGACCACGCTCGAATCGCTGGCATCGCTCAAGCCCGCCTTCACCGAGCTCGGGCAGAAATACGGCTTCGACGGCGTGGCGCTGCAGCGTTACCCGCAGCTCGAGGCGATCGAGCACGTCCATCACGCCGGCAACAGCTCCGGAATCGTCGACGGTGCCGCAGCAGTGCTCATCGGCTCGCGCGACGCCGGCAGGCGCTGCGGGCTCGAGCCCAGGGCGCGCATCCGCGCGGTCGCCACCGTGGGTTCCGAGCCCACGGTGATGCTCGATGCGCCGAGTTTTGCTGCGCAGAAGGCTCTCGCGAAGGCAGGCATGAAGGCAGGCGACATCGGACTCTGGGAAATGAACGAGGCGTTTTCTTCTGCAGTGCTGTGCTTGATGCAGCGCCTCGACATTCCGCACGGAAGGATCAACGTGAACGGTGGTGCGATTGCCATGGGTCACCCGCTCGGCGCCACCGGTGCGATGATCCTCGGGACACTCCTCGACGAGATGGAGCGGCGCGAAGTTCCCACGGGTCTCGTGACACTGTGTGAAGCAGCCGGCATGGGCACGGCCACCATCATCGAGCTCGTGGAGGCGCTCGGTCCGCCATCGGAAGGAAATCCCCATGAGTGAGATCATCGACGTCTCGGTCGATGCCGAGGGCATCGCCACGCTGCTGATCGACCGGCGCGACAACCCGGTCAACGTCATCGACCAGAAGTTCATGGACGAGCTGTCCGCCGCAATCGAACAGGTCGCGGGTACGGCTGCCATCAGGGGCGCCGTCGTCACC
This sequence comes from Gammaproteobacteria bacterium, assembly GCA_016707425.1. GTDB lineage: Bacteria > Pseudomonadota > Gammaproteobacteria > Steroidobacterales > Steroidobacteraceae > JADJHU01. The sequence continues at coordinate 563 of JADJHU010000009.1, read as the reverse complement.
TCCGGCAAGCCGATCTTCGTTGCGGGGGCCGACCTGAAGGAGATGGAGGCGGTGCTCGACCGCCAGCAGGATATCCCCGTCGCGCAGCAGCTGGAGCAGAACACCTCGTTCTCGCGCGTGCTGCGCCGCATGGAGACCTGCGGCAAACCCTTCGTCTGCGCCATCAACGGTGCCGCCATGGGGGGGGGCACCGAGATCGCGCTCGCCTGCCATCGGCGCATCGTGTCCGACGCCCGGGGCATCGTGCTCGGACTTCCGGAAGTGCAGGTGGGGCTCCTGCCCGGAGCCGGCGGCACGCAGCGCGTCCCCCGCCTGATCGGAATCCAGGCCGCGATGCCGGTCGTGATGGAAGGCCAGACACTCACACCCCAGAAGGCGCTCGAGATCGGGCTGATCCACGCCGTCGTGCCTGCAAACCAGCTCCTGAGCGAAGCGAAGCGCTGGATCCTCGAATCCGGCGATGCCGTGCAGCCCTGGGACAAGAAGGGCTACAAGGTGCCTGGCGGCGCGGGCAGCATGGCCCCCGCCGTCGCCCAGATGCTCGTCGTCAGCAACGCGATGCC
>JADJHU010000008.1 GCA_016707425.1 Gammaproteobacteria bacterium | reverse complement strand
GACCGGAGTGGTTGGTCCGAATGGCTGCGGCAAGTCGAACGTCATCGACGCCGTGCGCTGGGTGATGGGCGAGCTGTCCGCGAAACACCTGCGCGGCGACTCGATGACCGACGTGATCTTCAACGGCTCGAGTGCCCGGAAGCCCGTCGGCATGGCCTCGGTCGAGCTCCTCTTCGACAACTCCGATGGCAAGATCGGTGGCGCCTACGCCGGCTACAACGAGGTTTCGCTGAAGCGCGTGGTGTCGCGGGATGGCAGTTCGGCCTACTTTCTGAATGGCACGCGGTGCCGGCGCCGGGACATCACGCAGCTGTTCCTCGGCACCGGGCTCGGCTCGCGCAGCTACGCGATCATCGAGCAGGGCATGATTTTGCGCGTTATTGAGGCGAAGGCCGACGACATGCGGGCCTTCGTCGAGGAGGCCGCAGGGATCTCGCGCTACAAGGAGCGTCGACGCGAGACCGAATCGCGCATCGCCGATACACGCGAGAACCTCGAGCGCCTGCAGGACCTTCGCGACGAAGTCGAGAAGCAGATCCGTCACCTGCAGCGCCAGGCGGTCACGGCGAGGCGTCATCAGGTGTGCAAGGAGCGCGAGCGGCGGCTGTCGGCCGAGCTCCTGGCGCTGAAGCTGCGTGATCTCGACTCGAGCGCCGAGGTGCAGGATGGCGCGGTGCGGATGCGCGAGCTCGCGATGCAGGAGGCACTTGCCGACCAGCGGGCTGCGGAGGCAGCCATCGAGAAGCAGCGCGGTTTCCACACCGAGCAGGGCGAGACGCTGAGCCTTGTCCAGGGCCGCCACTATTCGATCGGCGCCGACATCAGCCGCACCGAGCAGACCCTCCTGCATGCGCGCGAGCTGCGTGAGCGCCAGCGGGGCGATCTCGCCCAGGCGCGGGTGGGAGCGGCCGACGTCGGTGCGCACATCGAACGGGATGGGCGCATGCTGGCGGAAGCGCACGCCGAGATCGCTCGTCTAGAACCGGAGCTTGCCGGCGCACAGCAGGCAGAGGTCGCGGCCGTCGAGGCACAGGCTGACGCGGAGAAGGCCGTAAGCATCTGGCAGCAGGCGTGGGAGGAGTTCAATCGCGAGCTCGGTGCGGCACATCAGACCACCCAGGTGGAACGTGCGCGCATCGAGCAGCTCGAGAACCAGTTGCGGCGCCTCACGAGTCAGTCCGATCGCCTCGGGATCGAGCGCGATGCACTCGCGGCCCAGAATGCCGAGGTGCCGCTCGCAGCGCTCATCGACCGGGAGGCAGCCGCCCGGCAGGCGGGCGACGAGCTTGCGAATGCCCTGAGTGCAGCGCTCGGGCAGGTACAGGACGTGCGTGGCGCACAGCTCGCTGCCGAGCGGCAGCTCGAGCTGGCGCGGGGTGAGCGGGAGCGGGTACGCGCCGAGCTGCTGTCGCTCGAAGCGCTGCAGAACGCGGCTCTTGGGCGCGCTGCGGGTCGGGCCGGCGAATGGCTCGCCACGAGCGGGCTCGCGGAGCGACCGCGCATCGCCGAGACCCTGGACGTGAGTGGGGGGTGGGAGCGGGCCGTCGAGACCGCGCTCGGCGACTATCTCGAGGCGGTGTGCGTCGACGGGCTCGATGAGCTCTCCGCCACGCTCGACGGGCTCGGTGGAGGGCGCGTGGCGCTGGTCGAGCGCAGCGATGCGGACCCGGGAGACGTGCCCCGCGGATCGCTCGCCGCGTTCGTGCAGGGACCGGCTCCCATGCGTGCGCTGCTTTCCATGGTGCGTACCGCCGGTTCGCTCGCCGATGCACTGCAGATGCGTCGTTCTCTCGGTGCCGGCGAATCCGTCATCACGCGCGAAGGCGAATGGCTCGGGCGTTCGTGGCTGCGGGTCAATCGCGGTGCGGATCAGCACGCGGGTGTCATCGAGCGGGAGCACCGTCTGAAGACTTTGCGCGGTGCGTCTCTCGCAGCCGAGGCAGGCGTCGGGGAGCTCGAGGGGCGCCTCGCGGCCCTGCGGGAGGCGCTGCTCGGCGCCGAGCGTGAGCGCGACCAGATCCAGCATCGCATCCAGGGAATGCACCGCGAACACGCGGATCTTCTCAGGCAGCTGGAAGGGCTGCGCGCCCGCGCGCAGGAGGCGGCCCGGCGGCGTGAGCGGCTCGCTGAGGAGGCGGGCGAGGTGGCGCATGAGATCGAGGCGACGCAGGCGGCGTTGCGGGTCGCGCATGACGAGCTCGATGGGGGACTGGCCGCGCTCGATGCGCTCGATCGCCGCCGCCCGGACATGGAAGCGCAGCGCGAGGAGCGCCGTCAGGAACTTGCCGACGCGCGCTCGCGGGCGCAGGCGGCGCAGCATGTGGCGCGCGATCTGCTCGTGAAGCTCGAGTCGCGGCGCTCGAGTGAACGATCGGTCAGCATGGGGCTCGACCGCGCCCGCGAGCAGTCCGCGCAGCTCGCCGTGCGCATCGGTGACCTGGAGCGCGAACTCGCGGGCGCCGATCGGCCGATCCATGAGCTCGAGACGCAGCTCGCGGACTTCCTCGCGCGTCGCCTCGAGGTCGAGAGCGGGCTGGCGGCTGCACGGCAGGCGCTCGAGAGCGCCGAAGCGGAGCTTCGTGCACTCGATGAACGGCGCATGGTCTCCGAGCGGAACGTGAGCACTGCACGTGAGGCGATGGAGGTGGCACGGCTTGCTGCCCAGGAGACGCGCGTGCGGCGCGAGGCGCTCGTCGAACAGTTCGCAGCGACCGCCTTCGATCTCGCCGAACTGGCGCGCGAGCTCGCTCCCGACGCGACCGCGGCGGGATGGGAGGAGGCTCTGGGGGCGACGCGCGCCGATCTCGAACGCCTGGGTCAGGTGAACCTCGCCGCCATCGGCGAGCTCGAAGAGCAGACGAAGCGCAAGGAGTATCTCGACCGGCAGTTCTCTGACCTGACGGATGCACTCGGCACGCTCGAGCAGGCGATGAAGCGGATCGACAAGGAGACGCGGGCGCGCTTCGAGGACACCTTCGAGCGCATCAATCAGGGGCTCAAGGACAAGTTCCCCCGGCTCTTCGGGGGCGGGCACGCCTATCTCGAGCTGGTTGGCGAGGACCCGCTCGACGCCGGGGTGGCCGTCATGGCACGTCCGCCTGGCAAGCGCAACAGCACGATCCATCTGCTGTCGGGCGGCGAGAAGGCGCTCACTGCGGTCGCGCTCGTGTTCTCGATCTTCGACCTGAACCCGGCTCCCTTCTGTCTGCTCGACGAGGTGGATGCGCCACTGGACGATCACAACGTCGGGCGCTTCTGCGACATCGTGCGCGAGATGTCGCAGCGGGTGCAGTTCATCTTCATTACGCACAACAAGACCACCATGGAGCTCGCCTCGCAGCTGCTCGGTGTCACCATGAGCGAGCCGGGCGTCTCGCGGCTCGTGAGTGTGGATGTCGAGGAAGCCGTACGGCTGGCTGCCGTGTAGGACCCCCGGGGCACGAACATGCCGGAGCTTCGCTCGACGCTGCTGCTGCTCGGAATCCTGTTTCTTGCCGTGCTGGTCTGGTGGGAGCGACGCCGAAGCCGGCGCCTGCCTCGCGACGAGGTCGGGCGGCACAGCGCGACGCTGCCTGGAGAGCCGTTGCAGGAGATGCGCGCCACACCTCGCGATGAGCAGCTGACGCTTCCCGAGATCCGCACGCACGAGCCGCCGCTCATCGTGATCGGGGATCTCGACTCGGATCAGGGTTCCGCGCCCGACGCCCGCCAGGCCGGCCCGGAAGAGGGGCGCGATGGCGCCGAAGCGGCGCCCCGCTCGCCTGAGCGCCCCACTGAGGTCGTTGTGGAGTGGCCAGCGGAAGGCGAGCGGCGACTGGTCGGTGTGCGTCTCGTCGCCGGACCCGGCGCCCGCTACTCCGGGCGGCTCGTACGGCAGGCGCTCGCCGCCGCCGGACTCGTGCACGGCCGCTTCGGAATCTTTCATTTTCCCGCTCCCGACGGGCGGGTGATCTTCAGCGTTGCGAGCCTCACGAAACCGGGCGACTTCGATCCGGCATCCATGGATGCGCAGCGCTATGCGGGTCTGAGTGTGTTCGCGGTCCTGCCGGGTCCGCTCGAGCCTGCGCAAACGATCCAGCGACTGGCTGCGACAGCGCGGGAGCTCGCCGACCGGCTCGGGGGCGTGCTGCAGGACGATCGTGGCCAGCCACTCGAGCCCGATCGTCTTGCCGCGCTCGCCGCGGAGGTGATGGCGCCGAATGCCGCCGACGAGGGTCGGACCTCTTGAGAGCGAGAGCCGCTGCGCGCGCCGAAGAGCTCCGCCGCCTCATCGAGCACCACAACTACCGCTACTACGTCCTGGATGATCCGGAAATCACCGACGCCGAGTGGGACCGGCTGTTCGCCGAGCTCGGGGCGCTCGAGGCGGACCATCCGGAGCTCGTGGCTCCAGATTCGCCGACACAGCGGATCGGCGCGCGGCCAGCAGATGCCTTCGGGCAGATCGTGCACCGCCTGCCGATGCTGTCGCTCGAGAATGCGTTCTCCGAGGAAGACGTACGCGAGTTCGATCTTCGGACCCGCGACCGGCTGAAAGTCCAGGGTGACATCGAGTATGCCGTCGAGCCCAAGCTCGACGGGCTCGCGGTCACCGTGATCTATGAGCGGGGGCGCTATGCGCGCGCGGCGACCCGCGGCGACGGCGTTCGCGGCGAGGACGTGACCGCGAACGTGCGCACCGTGCGATCGGTGCCGCTCGTCCTGCGCGGAGACGTTCCCGCGCTGCTCGAAGCGCGTGGTGAGGTGTTCATGCCACGCGCAGGCTTCGAGCGCCTGAATGCCGAAGCGCGCGCGCGTGGCGAGAAGACCTTTGCGAATCCGCGCAATGCCGCTGCGGGGAGTCTGCGCCAGCTCGATCCGCGTATTACCGCGGCGCGACCGCTGGAGGTGTTCTTCTATGGACTGGGCGAGATCGAGGGCAGTACCCCTCCAGAGCGCCAGAGCGCGCTGCTCGCGCAGCTGCGCTCCTGGGGCCTGCGGGTGTGCCCCGAGGCGAGTATTGTCCGCGGCGTCGAGGGCTGTCTCGAGTACTTCCGCCGCATCGGCGCGCGTCGCGCCTCGCTGCCCTATCAGATCGATGGCGTCGTCTACAAGGTGGATCGCCGCGCCGACCAGGATCGACTCGGGAGCGCCGTGCGCGCGCCGCGCTGGGCACTGGCGCACAAGTTTCCGGCGGACGAGGCGCGCACCGTCGTTCGCGGGGTGGAGTTCCAGGTCGGGCGCACCGGTGCACTCACGCCGGTGGCCAGGCTGGAGCCGGTATTCGTGGGCGGCGTCACGGTCAGCAATGCGACGCTGCACAACATGGACGAGATCGAGCGGAAGGATGTGCGCATCGGCGACACGGTCGTCATTCGGCGCGCAGGCGACGTCATCCCGGAGATCGTGCGGGTCGTGCCGGAGCGGCGTCCCGCGGACGCCATCCGTGTGGGGCTGCCGGCGCGCTGTCCGGTCTGCGGTTCGCCTGTCATGCGGGAGGCACAGGATGCCGTCGCGCGCTGCAGCGGACGGAGGCGGTGCGCAGCGCAGAACCGCGAGTGGCTCCGGCATTTCGCCAGTCGACGCGCCATGGACATCGACGGACTGGGCGAGCAGCTCCTCGGACAGCTCGTGGCCCGCGGGCTCGTGGCCACCCCGGCCGATCTCTACGCTCTCTCGGCCGAAGAGCTCGCCGGCCTGGAACGCATGGGCGAGAAGTCAGCTCGCAATCTCCTGGAGGCGATCGATCGAAGCAGGTCCACGACGCTGCCACGTTTTCTCTTTGCCCTGGGCATCCCGGATGTGGGCGAGGTGACGGCACTCGCGCTGGCCTCCGAGTTCGGGACGCTCGAGGCGCTCGCTGCCGCCGACATCGAGCATGTACAGCGCACCCCCAACGTCGGGCCCGTGATTGCGCTCAGCATCAGGGAGTTCTTCGCCGACCCGGTGAATCAGCAGATCATCGGCGAGCTGCGGGCCCGTGGGGTGCACTGGGCGCCGCAGGAGAGCGTGCCTGCCACGAAGCCGCTTGCAGGCAGCACCTTTGTCATGACCGGCACGCTCGCGGCCATGACGCGTGAGGAGGTCGAGGAACGGCTGAGAGCCCTGGGTGCGAAGGTGTCAGGCAGCCTCTCCGGCAAGACCGGCTATCTGGTCGTCGGTGCCGACCCGGGTTCGAAGCTGCAGCGCGCGCAGGCACTCGGCATTGCAACGCTCGACGAGCCGCAGCTGCTCGAGCTCTTGCGTACCGGGCGCCTGCCCGCGCGAACGCTCCGCTAGGAGGCGGGCGGGGTCGGCACAGCCGTACCACTGCCAGGCGGTGGTGCCGCTGCCGCAGGTACGGGCCCCAGCTTTTTCTCCACTTTGGCGCTCTTCAGCAGCTCATCCGAGTAGCTCTTGAATTTCTTCTGCAGCACGATCTGGACGAGCCGATCCTTCACGGAGTCGAAGGGCGGGGCGGACACGTCGCGTGTGTCCTCGAGCCGGATGACGTGCCAGCCAAACTGCGTCTGCACCGGCGTATGCGTATATTCGCCCTTGCGGAGCGCGGTGACGGCCTTGGCGAACGGCGGGACCATGCGATCAGGGGTGAACCAGCCGAGGTCTCCGCCCTGTTCTTTGGAGCCGTCCATGGAGTCGTGTTTCGCGAGCTCGGCGAAACTTGCGCCCTTGTCGAGCTTCTCGATGATGCGCCTGGCGTAGTCCTCGGTTGCGACGAGGATGTGGCTCGCCTTGTATTCCTGTGAGGGCATGGCCGCCACCTGGGTTTCGTACTCGGCGCGCAACTCCGCTTCCGTCGGCGTCTTGCCCTCGAGATATTTCTGGCGGGCGGCCTGCTGCAGGACCTCGAGGCGTGCGAGCTGGAGGGCGCTTGCCGTCTCCGACTGGCGCGCGAGGCCTTCTTTTTCCGCCGCCTGGGCCATCACCTCCGCGCGCACCAGGTTGTCGAGGAGGAGTTCGCGCTGCTCACCCGACAGCTCTGTGGCCGGCTTGCCTGTCGCAGACCGAACGTAGAAGTCGTAGGCGTCTTGCGTGATGGGCTGGCCATTGACCGTGGCAACCGCGGCGCCGCCTTTCGCAGCCGCACGGGCGCCGCCATCCGCCGTGGCGCCCTGCTTGCACGCGGCGAGCGCGAGCAGGGTTGCGATGAGTACCACGGGCCTTGACAAAATAGTCATGAAATTCACCATGTTGGATTGATTAACTAACGATAAATCTACGGAGCATATGCATCGATCGAGAGCGCGTGGATTTCGCGCGGCATGAGTGCAGCAAGGCAGGAATTCACGAGTCGGTGCCGCGCCAGCGGAGCGAGGCCGGCAAAGCGCGTGGAGACGATGCGCACGCGGAAGTGCCCGGCTCCCGAGGCTGCGCCCGGGTGTCCGATGTGTGCCGCGCTGTCGTCGATGACGTCGAGCTCGACCGGTTCGAACTCGCGCGCCAGAAGCTCGCGGATGAGTGCCACACGACTCGAATTCACCGGCCAGGCTCCGGGGCGAGCGAGCCGCGTCGCGTGAGCCACACGACCTGCGCCGCCACGAAGGCGACCGTCGCAAGCGTCAGTCCGAAGACCTTGAAGTTCACCCAGGACTGCAGGCTCGCATGCCGGACCACAGCAAGATTGGCACCACCCAGCAGCACGTAGAAGCCCGCCCAGAGCAGATTCAGGCGCTGCCACAGCGTTGCAGGGACGGTGAGACTCTGGCCGAGGGCAATCTCCATGAACTGCTGCACCAGAGGTCGCTTGCCGACCCACCGGCTCGCGAGGAACGCCACGGCCAGCAACCAGAAGAAGACCGTCGGCTTCCACTGAATGAACTGCTGGTCGTGCAGGAGGAGCGTCGCCGTCCCGAAAGCCAGCACCAGCACGGCCGACAGGCCGTGCAGCGGCGGGATGCGCCGCTCGCGCGCGTAATCGATCGCCAGCACGAGCAGCATCGCAGCCATCAGGGTGGCCGTCGCGACGTACAGGTTGGCCGCGTAGTAGGCGGCGAGAAAGGCGGCGAGTGGCGCAAGTTCGAGCAGCGTCTGCATGCCGTCAGGATGTCCAGCCGGAGGGAAAAGGCCGGGTATGATACCGGAAAGCCTCGATCATGCCGCTACCCGAAGCATTCTGCACTGTGAGCCAGTACCTCGAGATTCACCCCCGAAATCCGCAGCCACGGCTGATCCGTCTGGCGGTGGAGGTCGTCCGTGAGGGTGGCGTGATCGCCTACCCGACGGACTCGTGCTATGCACTCGGCTGTCAGATCGGCAACAAGTCGGCTCTCGAACGCGTGCGGCGCATCCGCCAGACTGATCGGCATCACCATTTCACGCTCGTGTGCCGCGACCTGACGGAGGTCGCCCGCTTCGCACGGCTCGATACGCGTCAATTCCGGCTGCTCAAGGCCTGCACGCCGGGACCGTACACTTTTCTGCTGCCGGCGACGCGCGAGACGCCACGGCGCCTGCAGCACGAGCGGCGACGTACCATAGGGATCCGTGTCCCCGACCACCCGGTTCCGCAGATGCTGCTCGCCGAGCTGGGCGAGCCGCTGATGAGCTCGACTCTGCTCCTGCCGGGCAGTTCGCTGCCGCTCACGGACGGCGAGGAGATCCGCGCGCGCCTCGATCAGGCGCTCGACGCGATCCTCGACGGCGGTCACTGCGGCATCGAGCCGACCACTGTGGTCGATCTCGCCGTCACGCCGCCGGCCATCGTGCGCGCCGGCAAGGGCAGCCTGTCGCGCCTCGGGGTGACGGCCGAGGCTCGGGTATAATTCACTCATCATGCCGATCGAGCCGCATCGCCTCCGACTCTCCGCGCCGAATCCGATGCCGTCTGCGGCCGCATGAGCGCCAGTCTCCAGGGCAAGCGCGTGCTCTCCGGCATGCGCCCGACGGGGCAGCTGCACCTCGGCAACTACCACGGGGCACTCAAGAGCTGGGTGGATCTGCAGTATCAGTACGAGTGCTATTTTTTCGTCGCAGACTGGCACGCGCTCACGACCGACTATGCCGACACCTCGCGCCTGCCTGTCAACACGCACGAGATGGTGATCGACTGGCTGGCTGCCGGACTGAACCCGGGTGTGGCGACGATCTTCGTGCAGTCGCAGGTGATCGAGCATGCCGAGCTGCACCTGTTGCTCTCCATGATCACACCGGTTTCCTGGCTCGAGCGCGTACCGACCTACAAGGACCAGCAGCAGCAGCTGCGCGAGAAGGACCTCGCGACCTATGGCTTTCTCGGTTATCCGCTGCTGCAGAGTGCAGACATCCTGATCTATCGGCCGACCTACGTGCCGGTCGGCGAGGACCAGGTGGCGCATGTCGAGATCACGCGGGAGATCGCACGGCGCTTCAATCACCTCTGTGGCCAGGAACCCGAATTCGAGTCCAAGGCGGAACGGGCCATCAAGAGTCTCGGCGGGCGCAATGCCACGCTGTACCGGCAGCTGCGCCGCCAGTTCCAGGAGTCCGGGGATGCGGCGGCCCTCGAGCGCGCCCGGGAAATGATCCGGAGCCACACGCACATCACGGTGGCCGATCGCGAACGGCTGCTCGGGTATCTGGAGGGCTCGAGCGTCGCCATCCTCCCCGAGCCGCAGGTCCTGCTCACGAAGGCTCCGCGCGTCCCGGGCACGGACGGGCGCAAGATGTCGAAGTCCTACGGCAACACCATAGGGCTGCGCGAGGACCCGGACAGCGTCGCGCAGAAGCTCCGGACGATGCAGACTGACCCGGCACGCGTGCGGCGGACGGATCCGGGCGACCCGGACAAGTGCCCGGTTTTCGATCTGCATCGCATCTACTCGGATGAGGCGACGCAGGCGTGGGCCGCGAACGGCTGTCGTACCGCGAGCATCGGCTGTCTGGACTGCAAGAAGCCGCTGATCGAGCGCGTGGTGGCGGAAGTGACGGCGATGCGCCGGCGCGCACAGGAGTTCGTCGAGAACGGGGAGCTCATACGCACGATTCTCGCAGAAGGCAGCGAGAAGGCGCGCGACGCCGCGCGCACGACCATGGACGAGGTGCGTCGCGCCATGCACCTGCGCACGGATTGACGGACCCGTGAAGCCCGATCTCAAGGTGGTGGCATCCCGTCGCGATGCGGCAGAGGAGGGTAGTGAGCAGGCGTCGCGGCAGGTGGAGATGCCCTTCGCGATCGTGCACGGTGAGCCCGTCACGCAGCTGCCACGGGACCTGTACATACCGCCACAGGCGCTCGAGGTCATCCTCGAGGCCTTCGAGGGACCGCTCGATCTGCTCCTGTATCTGATCCGCCGCCAGAACCTCGACATCCTCGACATCCCGATCGCCAATATCACGCGCCAGTACATGCGCTACATCGAGGTGATGCAGGACCTGCAGCTGGAGCTCGCCGGCGAGTACCTGGTGATGGCTGCCACGCTGGCGGAGATCAAGTCGCGCATGCTCCTGCCGCGCTCGCAGGAGGTGTCTGCCGCGAGCGAGGAGGATCCGCGGGCGGAGCTCGTGCGCCGCCTGCAGGAATACGAGCGCTTCAAGCAGGCGGCAGAGAGCGTGGATCGGCTGGAGCGGCTCGAGCGCGATGTGTTCGCTGCGGGCGCCGAGCTCACGGAGCGCCGCGTGGTGCGTCTGCCGCCGCAGGTCACGCTGCAGGAGATGCTGTCCGCGTTCAGGGAAGTGGTGACGCGCGCCGAGATGTTCGCGCATCATCAGGTGCAGCGTGAACGCCTGTCGGTGCGCGAGAGGATGACGACGATCCTGGCCGCCCTCGGGCGTACGAGCTTCCTGGAGTTCACGCGCCTGTTCCGCCCGGAGGAGGGGCGCATGGGTGTGACGGTGACCTTCGTCGCCATACTGGAGCTGGTGCGCGAGGGGTTGCTGGAGATCGTGCAGACTGAGGCCTACGCGCCGCTCCACGTGCGTGCGGCCGCACCGCATCGCGGTCTGCGGCTCGTTGCGGACGGCGATCGGGAAGTTCCGTCGCCCGCGGATGGTGCGACTGAGACCGAGGCAGAGCCATGAGCGATCGTTTCGTGCGCAACGTCATCGAGGCGGCGATGCTTGCGGCGGGGAGACCCGTCGCCGTGGGGGAGCTCCTGGAGCTCTTCGTGCCGCACGATCGTCCTGAACTGGCGGAGATCCATGGTGTGCTGGCGGCCCTGGCCACGGAATACCAGGATCGTGGGCTCGAGCTCAAGGAGACGGCGAGCGGCTGGCGCGTGCAGATCCGCCGTGAGTACGCAGGCGAAGTCTCGCGCCTCTGGTCCGAGCGCCCGCAGCGCTATTCACGCGCATTGCTCGAGACGCTGGCATTGATTGCATACCGCCAGCCGATCACGCGTGCCGAGATCGAGGCCGTGCGTGGCGTGGCGGTGAATCCGAACATCCTGCGCACGCTGCTCGAACGAGGCTGGGTGCGTGTCGTGGGCCACCGCGACGTGCCGGGTCACCCGGAACTCCTCGGCACCACACGCGAATTCCTGGACTACTTCGGACTGCGGACCCTCGATGAGCTGCCGCCCCTCGCCGAACTGCGAATGATGACGGACATCGATCCGCAACTGAGCCTTCCGGCCGAGGGAGAGGCGCTGTCATCGGCACCGCTGCCCGAAGTCCCGGTGGATGTCGCCCCGGACGGAGCCGCGGGGGGCGAAACCATGAGCGAGGACGAGAGCGCCGAGGACGAGGAAGCCCAGACCGGTCCCGATGCGGCCGCGAGTCTCGTGGCCGCGCGGGCCGCCGACGACTGAGGCGCGCCGCACTCATGTCGGGCCTGTTACCGCCTGAGCGCCTGCAGAAATCGCTCGCGCGCCTGGGATTCGGTTCGCGCCGCCAGATCGAATCATGGATCCGCGCCGGGCGCCTGATGGTAAACGGCGCGCCGGCGACGCTCGGCATGCGTGTGGGGGCGAGCGATCGTATTCAGCTCGACGGGCGTCTGCTGCGCCGGCCCGGACACATCGGGCGGGCCGTCTATCTCTGTCACCGATCCCCGGGCGATCCGCTCCATGGGCAGGAGGGTGACCTTCCGCCATCCGAAGACCGGGCGACCGGGCCCCGCGTGCCGCGGGGGTCCGTTGCCGAGCGGCTGCCGCGGCGCGCCGGCCGGCGTTTCACCGCCGTGAGTCCGATGCCGCGCGGTGACGGCGGCCTCGAACTGCTGAGCTCTGATGGTGAGCTCGCGGCGCAGCTGCAGCGGGCGGTGGGTGCGCTCACGAGCGCGTTCAGCGTGCGCGTGCGGGGGGAGTTCGATGAGAGCCGTCTCGCACGGCTGCTCGAGGGAGAGCTCGACAGTGGTGAGCGCCTGGAGATCCTGCGCTGCGAGCCCGTAGGCGGAGAGGGCATGAACCGCTGGTACAGCGTCGAGGCACGCGGCACCACCGGCCGGAAGCTGCGGCAGCTCTTCGAGCGCCAGGGGATCTTCGTGAGCCGCGTGCTGCGTACGCGTCTCGGAAGTCTCGTTCTGGAGCGTAGCCTTCCCCGAGGCCAGTTCCGCGAGCTGCTGCCAGCCGAGGTTGCAGCGCTTCTGTCGGGCGTGGCACCCGGTCCGGCTGCAGAGCAGCCAGCGCGTGGGGCGGGATCGTCCGTTACAACTGGCAGTCGAAGCTCGCGCCTGTCACGCCGCGGCTCGCCGGCCCCAGCAGGCAGAGGTAGGGCGCGGTGAGGGCTTCCGGCAGGGGCAGGCTCTCGAGATTCTCTGAAGGGTAGGCCTGGCGGCGCATCCACGTGCGCGCCCGGCCCGGATTGATGGCATTCACGCGGACGCGCCCGCCCGCCTCGAGCTCCGCAGCAAGCACCTGGGTCAGCCCTTCGATGGCGAATTTCGAGACGGCATAGGCGCCCCAGTAGGCGCGCCCGCGGCGCCCGACGCCGCTCGTCGTGAAGAGGATCGATGCATCCTGGGAGGCCCGGATCGCAGGCAGGAGCACCTGCGTGAGCGCAAAGGCCGCCGTGACGTTCACGTGCAGGACTCGACACCATGTCGGCACGTCGTAGTGCTCGATGGGCGTCAGAGTGCCCAGGATGCCGGCGTTGTGCAGCAGGCCATCGAGGCGCCCGAAGCGCTCGAGGACCGCATCGGCCAGCCGGTCGTAGTCTCCGGCCAGAGCCGTCTCGAGATCGAGGGGTGCGATCAGGGGTTGCGGTGCGTCCGTCGTCTCGATCTCGTGGCATACGGTCTCGAGCTTGCGCACTGTGCGCCCGATCAGGATCACGGTCGCGCCGTGCAGCGCACAGGCTCGCGCGACCGCGCGACCGATGCCATCGCCTGCGCCGGTGACCGCGACCACCCGCCCGGCAAGCTCGCCCGGCCCTGGGACATGCCGGCGTGGATCGAGTGCATGGGAGTCTGTGGCGTTCAAGATGGCGGTCCTCGTCGTTCACTGTCGATCAGCGGCATGCGCCGCGCGGCGCGCCAGGCGACCAGAGCGTCGGTAAAGCGGTCGCGGGCGCGTTCGGGTGCCGGTTCGGGAAGTGCCTGAAGTGCACGGGCCGCCAGTCGGGCAGTGAGGCTGCACCAGACTTCCATGGTTCGCAGAGCGGGGCGCGGCTGCGCGTGATCGCGTAGCGGATCCCGGTTGGCAAGGATGCCATGGAGCGCTTCGTAGCGTTGATGTAGCAGTGCCGTCAGAGGCGTGGGCCACGGTGGGTGGGCGGCCGACTGGGGGTCGACCTGCAGGCGCTCGAGTTCGTCGAGCGGCAGGCGCAACCGCCCGAGGCGTGCCTCGGATGCGAGGTGCACGAGCAGCTCGGTCTCGCGCAGGGCGGCGCCACGCCTGCAAGGGAAGGCTGCCGCACCCGGTCCTGCGGTCGGCGGTGCGAGTGCGAGTGCGATGCTGTTCGCCCAGCGCTGGCAGTAGGCATCCAGTTCAGAGCGAGTCTCGAATGCGGCGCTGGCGAGATCCCAGCGCGCGTTCTCGAGCAGGCCACTGAGGTCGGGGCTCTGACCCGCGCTCGTCGGCGGGGTCACGAGCGTGCGCGCCAGCGGGTGGACGGGTCGGCCTGCTGCGATGCGTTCGCATTCCCCCTGCCACCAGTCGAGCCGGGCATGAGCGACACCATGGTCGAGGCCTGGCCGGGCGCTGGCGGTGATTTCCCGCTCGATCGCGAAAAGTGCGGCGGTGAAGGCGCGCGCCTCTGGTGGCGCATAGAGCCACACGTACCAGCGCACCGATCCGGGTGGCAGGCCGGTTGGTGTGTCGTGGGGTCGTCCGTTCATGCGGGTGGCAATGGCGGCGCCGACTCGAGCCACGCGATGAGATCCTCGGGCGTGTGCAACCAGCCATCCTGCGGCCAGCGCTCTGCGCCCTCCCAGTCCCCGATGTAGCCGAAACCGGCCACCAGCGCGACCATGCCGGCCGCCCGCGCCGCAACCATGTCGCGCTCGGCGTCGCCCACGTAGACGCAGTGGGAGGGATGCGTCGCGAGGCGTTCGGCCCCGAGCAGCAGGGGACGCGGGTGAGGCTTGCGCTCAGGGAGTGTGTCTCCTGCGATGACGCAGCCGGCGCGGTGTGCGAGACCGAGCGCTTCGAGCAGCGGCTCCGCGAGCCACCCGGGCTTGTTGGTGACGACGCCCCAGGGCAGACCCCGACGCTCGAGCTCCGTCAGCGTCCACTCGCCGCCGGCGAACAGGCGGGTGTCGCAGGCGAGCCGCGCACGGTAGAGATCAAGAAAGCGCGCGCGCAGCCCGTCGAGCTCTCTCACGTGCCGCTCACCGAAGGCGAGCTGGATGAGGGCGGCAGAGCCGTGCGACACATGAGGGCGGATGGTGGCGGGTGCGAGCGGCTCCAGCCCGGTCTCCATGCGCAGCGCATTCAGGGCGGCACCCATGTCGGGTGCCGTGTCGAGCAGCGTGCCGTCGAGATCGAAGAGAACGGCGCGTGCAGCGCGGTCGCGCGTGCTCACGCTTCGCCGCCGCCGCCGATGTCGCGCGCACGGGCCGCGGCGGTCTGCGCCATCGCCGCAAAAGCTCGGCTTCGTCGAAGCCCAGCAGTCGATGGCCGGTTACCACGGGACGGCCGGCGACCCAGACATCGCTCACGGCCTCGCGGGTTGCCGCGAAGACGATTGCCTCGAGCGGCGAGGCTACGGGCTGGCAGGCCAGCGACGACAGGTCGATGCACACCATGTCGGCCGCCTTCCCGGGTTCGAGCGAGCCCACCAGATCGTCGAGTCCGAGCGCGCGTGCGCCGGCGAGCGTCGCGAGGCGCAGCGCCGCCGCGGCTGAGAGTGGCGTGCCGCCTTCGGCGTGCTGCGAGGCGAGCAGGGAAGCCATCCGCGTCTCCGCGAGCATGTCGAGCGCACCGGTGTCTCCCGGTCCATCGGTGCCAAGGGCAACGTCGACGCCCGCGCTGAGCAGCTCGCTGACCGGGCCGATGCCCGTGCCGAGTCGCAGGCCGGATTGTGGACATTGCACGACTGTCACGCCGTGACGGGCCAGCAGTCCCGGTTCACCGGGATCCTGCTGGACCACGTGTATGGCGGTGAAACCGGGGCGCAGGAACCCGAGCTCGGCCAGCAATGCGAGCGGACGCCGGCCGTGTCGCGCGCGGGCTCGTTCGAGGTCGTGCCGGGTTCCGCTCACGTGCATCGCAATCGGCGCATCGAGCTGATCGGCCACGCGGCGCACGCGTTCCAGCGTTGCCCGCTCCATCGACCATGGTCCGTGTGGCGCGAAGTACAGCCGCGTCCAGGAACTGGAGCGATGACCATCCCAGAGTTCCTCCGCCTTGTCGAGATACCCGGTGACGGTTTGCGCCCAGGCGCTCGGGGTGTCCGCCACGGGCAGGCCGACGACCGCGCGGATGCGCGCGGTCGCGGCGACGCGGATCACTTCCTCAGGAAAGCAGTACATGTCTGCGAAGCTCGTGATCCCCGCTCGCAGCATCTCGGCCACCGCTAGGCGCGTGCCCTCACGCACGAAGTCCGCATTCTGCCAGGCGCAGTCGAGCGCCCGGCCCCGCGGACGACCGCGGGACGTCGGCAGGTTCCCCGCAGGCACGCCACGGAGCAGCGAGCTTGCCGCGTGGGTGTGGGCGTTCACGAAGCCGGGCAGCAGCGCATGCCCGGACCGCTGCAGATGCTCGGCCGGCAGATACTTTGCGGCAACGGTCTCGATCGGGGAGATGTCGATGATGCGTCCGGCATCGACCACGATCGCATGGCGTTCGAGCACCTGTCCGGCCGCTTCGATCGGCACGATCCAGCGGGCTTCGAGAACGAGATCGACGGGCTGCATGCTGGGAGTTCTGCGGGTGGCCTGCGTGAGGCGGCCGCGAGTATAGCCGGGGCGTTGCATCGCGGCGTGCGGCGGGTTCGGCACGGGGCGCCGGCAGGCCGGAGCCGCCGGACGAGTGTGCTAGAATTTGCGTTTAATCTGAGCGTGAAGCCCCCTTCCACAGCGACGCCGATGAGCGAAATCGCCCGCGAAGTCCTGCCCGTCAATCTCGAGGACGAGATGCGGCAGTCGTATCTCGACTATGCCATGAGCGTCATCGTGGGGCGGGCGCTGCCCGACGTGCGCGACGGGCTGAAGCCGGTGCATCGCCGGGTGCTCTATGCGATGCGTGAACTCGGCAACGACTGGAACAAGCCATACAAGAAGTCGGCGCGCGTCGTCGGCGACGTGATCGGCAAGTACCACCCGCACGGCGATACGGCCGTCTACGACACGATCGTACGCATGGCGCAGCCCTTCTCCATGCGCTACATGCTGGTGGACGGACAGGGTAATTTCGGCTCTGTGGATGGCGACATGCCAGCGGCCATGCGCTACACGGAAGTGCGCATGGCACGTATCGCGCACGAGCTGCTGGCCGATATCGAGCGCGAAACCGTCGATTTCGTACCCAACTACGACGAGTCGGAAACCGAGCCCTCGGTGCTGCCGACGCGCATCCCGAACCTGCTGGTCAACGGCTCGGCCGGCATTGCCGTGGGAATGGCCACCAATATCCCGCCGCACAATCTTGCCGAGGTCGTCGACGCCTGCATGGCCCTGCTGGACGATCCGGACATCACGCTGCACGGGCTCATGCAGCACGTGCCCGGGCCGGATTTCCCCACCGCCGGGATCATCAACGGTGCCCAGGAGATCGCCACGGCCTATCGAACGGGCCGCGGACGCCTCTCGATGCGGGCACGCGCGCACTTCGAGGATGTCGGGCGGGGCGAGCGCCAGGCGATCATCGTCACGGAGCTGCCCTACCAGGTGAACAAGGCGCGCCTGATCGAGCGCATTGCCGACCTGGTGCGGGACAAGCAGCTCGAGGGCATCGCCGGCGACGGGCTGCGCGATGAGTCCGACAAGGACGGCATGCGCATCGTGATCGAGCTCCGTCGCGGAGAGAACGCCGATGTCGTGCTGAACAACCTGTTCGCGCAGACGCCGATGGAAACGGTGTTCGGCATGAACATGGTGGCGCTGGTCGACGGACAGCCGAAGCTCCTCTCCCTGCGGGAGATGCTGGAGGCCTTCCTGCGCCACCGACGCGAGGTGGTGACGCGCCGCACGATCCACGATCTCGCACGGGCACGCGAGCGCGCACACCTCCTCGAGGGACTGGCGGTCGCGCTTGCCAACATCGACGAAGTCATTGCCCTCATCAAGGCCTCGCCCTCTCCGCCGGAGGCGCGCACGCGGCTGCTCGCCCGTGTCTGGCCGGCAGGCATCGTGCCGGAGCTGCTGGCGCGCGCCGGTGCGGTTTCTACGCGCCCGCGGGCGATCGGCGGGGAATCCGGGCTGACCGACGCCGGCTATCGCCTCTCCGATGCGCAGGCACAGGCGATCCTTGACATGCGCCTGCACAGGCTCACGGGACTCCAGCAGGACCGGATCATCGCCGAGTATCGGGAGCTGCTCGTGCAGATCGTGGATTTCCTCGACATCCTGGCGCGCCCCGAGCGGCTTACGCAGGTCGTGCGCGCCGAGCTCGCCGAGGTGCGGGAGACCTACGGTGATGCGCGACGCACCGAGATCAATCGCGATCATTTCGACCTCACCACCGAGGACCTGATCGAACCGCAGGACGTGGTCGTGACCCTCTCGCACGCGGGCTACGCCAAGTCGCAGCCCGTGGCCGAGTACCAGACGCAGCGGCGCGGCGGGCGTGGCAGGACGGCCACTGGCGTGAAGGACGAAGATTTCGTCGAGAAACTCTTCGTCGCACACACCCACGACACGCTGCTGTGCTTCTCGAACCGGGGCAAACTCTACTGGCTGAAGGTCTATGAGCTGCCGCAGGCGGGGCGTGGGGCACGCGGCAGGCCCATGGTGAATCTCCTCCCGCTCGAGGCGGGCGAGAAGATCAACGCGGTGCTGCCGATCAAGCAGTTCGACGAGGAGCACTTCGTGTTCATGGCGACCAGCCGCGGCACGGTGAAGAAAACGCCGCTCACCGCCTTTTCGCGCCCGCGCGCCAGCGGGATCATCGCGGTCGATCTCCGTGAAGACGACCGGCTGGTCGGCTGCGCGCTCACTGACGGACAGCGTGAGATCATCCTCTGTACGAGCGGTGGCAAGGCGGTTCGTTTCGCGGAGGAGGAAGTGCGCCCCATGGGCCGGGAGGCCGCAGGCGTGCGCGGCGTGAAGCTCGGTGATGGCGAGGATTGCGAGCCGCAGGTGATCGCGCTCATCGTGGTGAAGGAGGGCTGCATCCTCACGGCGTCCGAGAATGGCTACGGCAAACTCACCCCGCTCGAGGAATTCCCCCGGCATGGCCGCGGAGGCCAGGGGGTCATCGCGCTCCAGACTTCGGAGCGCAATGGCGCGATGGTTGCGGCACTGCAGGTGACGCCGGAGCAGGAGCTCATGCTTGTCAGCTCCACGGGTACGCTGGTGCGTACGCCCGTGCGGGAAATCTCGGTGGTCGGCCGCAACACCCAGGGCGTGCGGCTGATGAGACTGGCCGAGGGAGAGCGGCTCATGGGTGTGGAGCGCATCGAGAGTCTCGGCGACGAGGAGGCCGGGGACGAGGGCGTCACGGGCGACGAAAGTCCGGACTCCCAGGCAGGCAATTGATAAAATCCGATCTTTCCTGAAGCAATCAACTGACAGGTAGCTCGTGCGCGTATTCAATTTCGCTGCGGGGCCGGCAACGTTGCCCCTCGAAGTGCTGGAACAGGCTCGCGATGAGATGACCGACTGGCGCGGCGGTGGCATGTCCGTCATGGAGATCAGCCACCGCAGCAAGGCCTTCGTGGCGCTTGCCCGGGACGCCGAGACGGACCTGCGCGAGCTGCTGGCCATTCCGGCGAACTACAAGGTGCTTTTCCTGCAGGGTGGCGCCAGCGCCCAGTTCGCGGCCATTCCCATGAACCTGGCGGGTCCGGAAGCCACGGCGGATTACGTCAACACCGGCGCCTGGTCGAAGAAGGCGATCGGCGAGGCCAAGCGGTTCCTCAGGGTGAATGTCGCAGCGGACGAGGGCGACTCGAATTACTCCACCGTGCCTGCCGCGGAGGGCCTGAGACTCACCCCCGGTGCCGCCTACGTGCACTACACGCCGAACGAGACCATCGGCGGTGTGGAGTTCCCCTATGTGCCCGAGACGCGCGGCGTGCCCCTGGTGGCGGACATGTCCTCGACCATTCTGTCGCGTCCGATCGACGTGTCGAAGTACGGTCTGATCTATGCGGGTGCGCAGAAGAACATCGGACCCTCGGGACTCTGCGTCGTGATCGTGCGTGAGGACCTGATCGGGCGGGCGCGGGCCGGTACGCCGCTCGTCTGGGATTACAAGGCCATGGCCGATGACGGCTCGATGCTGAACACGCCGCCGACCTTCGCGTGGTACATCGCAGGGCTGGTCTTCAAGTGGCTCAAGCGCCAGGGTGGGCTCGGGGCGATGGCCGAGCGAAACCGTGCCAAGGCCGTGCGCCTCTACCGCGCCATCGACGAGTCCGGCTGGTATGCCAATCCGGTGGCGAAGCCCGGCCGTTCGTGGATGAACGTACCCTTCACCGTTCCGGATCCTGCACTCGAGAAGACCTTTCTCGCCGAGGCAGGCGCTGCGGGTCTGACGAACCTCGAGGGGCACCGCTCGGTTGGCGGCATGCGCGCGAGCATCTACAACGCCATGCCCCCGGCGGGCGTCGAGGCGCTCGTGGCCTTCATGACCGATTTCCAGAGGCGACACGGATAACTTCCGCATGGCAACGCGTTTTCGCATCCTGACTCTCAACAACATCAGCGTGCGCGGTCTCGAGAGACTGCCCCGCGACCAGTACGAGATCGCATCCGAGATCGGCCATCCCCATGGCATCCTGGTGCGATCGGCGGACATGCACGCCATGGCGGTTCCCGAGAGCGTCCTGGCCGTCGGGCGCGCAGGTGCCGGGGTCAACAACATCCCCGTGGCGGCGCTTGCAGCGGGGCGTCCGGTCTTCAATGCTCCCGGTGCGAATGCCAATGCGGTGAAGGAGCTCGTGCTGGCGAGCCTGTTCCTCGCTGCGCGCAACATCTGTCAGGCCTGGAGTTTCGCCCGCTCGCTCACCGGCGACGACGCGGCGATCGACGCGGCAGTTGAGAAGGGAAAGAAAAACTTCGTCGGCTTCGAGCTGCCGGGACGCACTCTGGGCGTCGTCGGACTCGGTGCGATCGGTGTCGAGGTGGCGAACTCGGCGCTCGGGCTCGGCATGAAGGTGCTCGGTTACGACCCGCAGATCACCGTTCGCCGCGCCTGGCAGCTGTCCTCGAGCGTCGAGCAGGCGCTCTCCCTCGACGACCTGTTCGCGCGCGCAGACGTCGTATCGGTGCACGTCCCGATCACCGACGAGACACGCGGACTCGTGAACGACAACCGGCTCCGCCTCATGAAGCGTGGCAGCGTCATCCTGAATTTCGCCCGTGCACCGATCGTCGAGGATCGCGCGATCCTGCAGGCCCTGGACGAAGGTCGGGTCCATGCCTACGTGTGCGATTTCCCCAAGAACGCGCTCAAGGATCACCCGAGGGTCGTCACCCTGCCGCACCTCGGCGCTTCGACCGGGGAGGCGGAGGAGAACTGTGCGGTGATGGTCGCGGAGACCCTGCGCGAATTCCTCGAGACGGGCAACATCCGCAATTGCGTGAACTTCCCCGAGGCCGTGCTGCCGCGGGCGTCCGGGGCGACGCGTCTGGCCATCGCGAACCGCAACGTGCCGAACATGGTCGGACAGATCTCGACCTGCCTCGCCGATGCGAAGCTCAACATTGCAGACCTTCTGAACAAGTCGCGCGGCGAATATGCGTATACCCTCATCGATGCCGAGGGTGAGGTCGGCGACACGCTCCTGGCCTGTGTGCGCGGCATCGAAGGCGTGCTCTCGGCGCGCATCGTCTGAGAGCGAAGAGGGATCGTGGCTCGGGGCCAGACTGGCAGGGCGCGGACTCCGCGGCAGGTGCGGTCCCGGAAGCCGGGCACGCCGCCGCTGGAAGACATCCGCCGGCGCATCGATGCGGTGGACGCACAGATCCACGCCCTGATCAATGAGCGCGCACGGCTCGCGCAGACGGTCGGCATCTCCAAGCACGCCGACGGACACACGGTCGACTTCTACCGCCCGGAGCGCGAGGCGCAGGTGCTGCGCATGGCGCTCGAGCGCAACGAGGGGCCACTGCGCGACGAGGAGATCGTCAGGCTTTTCCGCGAAATCATGTCCGCCTGCCTCGCCCAGCAGGAGCCGCTCAAGGTGGGCTTTCTGGGCCCTGAGGGCACCTTCACGCAGAACGCGGTGCTCAAGCACTTCGGACACTCCGTGCGGGCACTGGCGCTGGCCTCGATCGAGGAGGTGTTCCACGAGGTGGAAGCGGGCACAGCGGACTTCGGTGTCGTGCCGATCGAAAACTCGACGGAGGGCACGGTCAACCACACGCTCGACCGGCTGGTCACTTCGCCGCTGAAGATCTGCGGCGAGGTGGAACTGCGCATCCACCAGTTCCTGATGGGGCGCATGAATGACCTGGCGCGTATCGAAAGGGTCTGCACCCATCAGCAGTCACTCGCGCAGTGTCGCGGCTGGCTCGACGAACATCTGCCGGACGTCGAGCGGATGCCCGTGGCGAGCAATGCCGAGGCCGCGCGCCGTGCCCGCGACGAACGCGGGACGGCGGCGATCGCGGGAGATACGGCGGCGGAGGTCTACGGGCTGAAAATCCTCGCGGCGCAGATCGAGGACCGGCAGGACAACACGACCCGCTTCCTCGTGCTCGGGCGGAGATTCTTCGAGCCGAGCGGTGCCGATCGCACGACGCTCCTGGTGTCGATCTCCCACACGGATGCACCCGGGGCCCTCTACCGGCTGCTCGAGCCGCTCGCCAGGCACGGCATCAGCATGACGCGCATCGAGTCCCGGCCGTCGCACCGGCGCAAGTGGGACTATGTTTTCTTCATCGATATCGAAGGGCACATCCGCGAAGCGCGCATCGCGAAGGCAATCGCTGCACTGGAGAAGCGAGCCTCACTGTGTCGCGTGCTCGGCTCCTATCCGCGCGCCGTGCAGTGAGCGTGGGCGGCCGGTCAATGAGCGGCGCCCACCCGGAACGCTGGGCGAGTGCGGCGGTGCGCGGGCTCGCGCCTTACGTGCCCGGCAAGCCGATCAGCGAGCTCGAGCGTGAGCTCGGCATCCGTGACATCGTCAAGCTCGCCTCGAACGAGAACCCGATCGGCCCCAGCCCGCTTGCCGTGAGAGCCATGCATGAGGCCCTTGGAGAAGCATGGGTCTATCCGGACGGGAGCGGGCATGACCTGAAGACCGCACTGGCGCGCCACCACGGCGTCGGCGTGGAGGCGTTCACGCTCGGCAACGGATCGAACGATCTGCTGGTCCTGCTCGCCGAGGCCTTCCTGGCGCCCGGCTGCGAGGCCGTCTACTCGCAGTACTGCTTCGCGATCTACCCGCTCGTCGTGCAGGCGACTGGAGCGACGGGTCGCTGCGTCCCGGCCCGCTCCTGCGCCGACGCCATGCCTTTCGGGCACGATCTCGAGGCGATGGCGCGCGCGGTCAACGAGCGCACGCGACTGGTGTTCATCGCCAACCCCAACAATCCGACCGGCACGTGGGAGGGATCCGAGGCGCTCAGGCAGTTCATCGAAGCCGTGCCCTCGTCGACGCTGGTGGTGCTCGACGAAGCGTATTACGACTATGCACGGGCGGTGGGCTGCCAGGATGGCATCGAGTGGCTCGCAGCCCACCCCAATCTCGTGGTCCTGCGCACCTTCTCGAAGGCTTACGGGCTTGCGGGCCTGCGCGTGGGCTACAGCGTGAGCCATCCCGGGGGTGGCCGACGTGCTCAATCGCCTGCGCCAGCCCTTCAATGTCAATGCCGTTGCGCTCGCAGGGGCTACGGCGGCGCTTCAGGACCGGGATCACCTGGTACGGGTCGTGGAACTCGCGTGCAGCGGGCGTGAGACCCTGGCCGCGGGACTGCAGCGGCTCGGGCTCGAGGTGACTCCGTCGGCGGGCAATTTCCTCCTCGTGCGTGTCGGTCATGCGGCCGGTGTCTATGACGCGTTGCTGCGCCGTGGCCTCATCGTCCGGCCGCTTGCCGGGTATGAACTGCCCGAGCACTTGCGGATCACCATCGGCACGCCGGAACAGAACACACGGCTGCTGCGCGAGCTGCCGGCTGCGCTGCGGTCCTGCATCCCATGAGTACGGCGGCGCCGGAGCAGCGCTGGTACGTGACGCCCGCGCGTGAGGTGGGTGGAACGGTCACGATACCGGGGGACAAGTCGATCTCGCACCGGGCGCTCATGCTCGGCGGCATCGCCGAGGGGGAGACGTCCATCGAGGGGTTCCTGGCGAGCGAGGACTGTCTGGCGACGCTCGCTGCGCTGCGCGCGCTCGGCGTGCGGATCGAGCGGCCGGCGCCGACGCGTGTCATCGTGCAGGGTGCGGGTTCTGAGGGACTCGAACCGCCGGGGGCTCCGCTCGACCTGGGCAACGCGGGCACGGCGATGCGGCTCTTCATGGGACTGCTGGCACCGCAGCGCTTCGATTCGACGTTGATCGGAGACCGCTCGCTGATGCGCCGGCCCATGGAGCGGGTGGCCGAGCCGCTGCGACGCATGGGAGCGGAGATTCATACGCGCGCCGGCCTGCCACCCGTCGAGGTGCGCGGCGGGCGGGCGCTCCACGGCATCGACTTCCACATGCCGATGGCGAGCGCCCAGGTGAAGTCGGCCGTGCTGCTGGCCGGGCTGCGGGCGATCGGGACCACGGCAATCGCCGAGCCGGCGCCGACGCGCGATCACACCGAGCGGATGCTGGAAGGCTTCGGGGCGCGGCTCCGCCGCGAGGGTACCGCTGTTGCGATCTCGGGCGGACAGCGGCTCAGAGGTACGCACATCGAGGTCCCGGGTGATTTCTCGTCTGCGGCGTTCTTTCTCGTGGCGGGCTGCCTCGGCGCTGAGAGGGGGCTCACGCTGCGTCGCGTGGGCATCAATCCCACGCGTACGGGACTCCTCGAGATGCTCTCAGCGATGGGTGCCGACATCCAGGTGCATCCCCTCGGGGACCCGGGGCCGGAACCGGTGGCCGACATCGAAGTACGAGCGAGCCATCTGCGGGGTATCGAAGTGCCCGAGCGACTCGTGCCGCTCGCAATCGATGAATTCCCGATCTTCTTTATTGCCGCGGCGGCGGCGTCCGGTGAGAGCGTCGTGCGCGGCGCCGGCGAGCTGCGTGTGAAGGAGAGCGACCGGCTGGCGGTGATGGCCGAGGGACTCACACGTCTGGGTATTCGCAACGAGCTCCTCCCGGACGGGATGCGAATCTGGGGCGGAGCATTTCAGGGTGGCACGGTGCACGCCCACGGGGATCATCGCATCGCAATGTCTTTCGCCGTGGCGAGTCTGCGCGCCCGGGCCCGGATCGAAATCCGGGACGTGGCCAATGTTGCCACGTCCTTTCCGGACTTCGTCGCACTGGCCCGCGCTGCAGGTCTGCAGATCGACGCGCCGGGTGGATCGTGAGCCCCGTGCCGGTCGTGACCATCGACGGTCCGAGCGGCTCGGGCAAGGGCACGGTCAGCCGGCTGGTCGCCAGGCACGCGGGCTGGCATCTGCTCGACAGCGGTGCGCTCTACCGGCTCGTGGCACTTGCGGGGGCACGCGCCGGACTGGGCTTCGGGGACCGCGACGCGCACGCTGCGCTGGCGCGTTCCATGGACGTGACTTTCGGCACCGATTCCGGTGGGGGGGAGCGTGTGCTGCTCGACGGGCGGGATGCCACCGATGCCATCCGGTCAGAGGACTGCAGCCGGGGTGCCTCGCGCGTGGCAGCCTGGCCCGGCGTGCGTGAGGCACTCTTTGCGCGTCAGCGCGCCTTTGCGAGACCTCCTGGCCTCGTGGCGGACGGCCGGGATATGGGGACCGTGGTTTTCCCTGAAGCGGAACTCAAGATCTTTCTCACCGCAAGTGCCGCCGAGCGGGCCCTCAGGCGTCATAAGCAGTTGAAAGACAAGGGGGTGTCTGCTAACCTTGCGACCCTTTCGCGGGAGATAGCCGAGCGGGACGAGCGAGACTCGACCCGCCCGATCGCGCCGCTCGAACCCGCCTCAGACGCGCACATCGTCGACTCGACGGGCTCGAGTATCGATCAGGTCGTGGGGCGGGTATTGATGCTCGGGCGTGAGCGCCGGCTCTGGCGCTGAATCGCAGCGGCGCGCAGGGCAGTGACCGAGTGTGATGGTGGCCGTCGCAGGACGCGGCGGCATGTGTGGATTTCCCTGCGATCGCAGGACGGCGATCGGGGTACAACGACACGGCACAAGAGCCCGTGCAAGCAGGATACATGACCGAAACTTTCGCCCAGCTCTTCGAACAGAGCCTCGCCAATCAGCGCATTCGCCCGGGAATGATCCTCACCGGGCTCGTCGTCGGCGTGACCGACGACGTCGTCATCGTCAACGTGGGCCTCAAGTCGGAGGCCGTGATTTCCGTCGACCAGTTCAGGAACGAACGGGGCGAGATGGAGGTCAAGGCAGGTGACGAAGTCGAAGTGGCACTGGATGCCGTCGAGGATGGCACCGGCGAGACACGGCTGTCACGGGAGAAGGCCAAGCGCGCGAGGACCTGGACGCGCCTCGAGGCCGCGTTCAACAACTCCGAGATCGTCACTGGCGTCATCACGGGGCGCGTGAAGGGCGGGTTCACCGTCGAGATCGAGAACGTGCGCGCGTTCCTGCCTGGGTCGCTGGTGGATGTGCGCCCGGTGCGTGACACGGCGTATCTCGAGGGCAAGGCACTCGAGTTCAAGGTCATCAAGCTCGACCAGAAGCGCAACAATGTCGTCGTGTCGCGGCGGGCGGTCGTCGAGCAGGAGTTCTCGGCGGAACGCAGCGCGCTCATGGAGAATCTGCAGGAAGGTGCGGCGGTACGCGGCACCGTCAAGAACCTGACCGATTACGGGGCATTCGTCGATCTCGGCGGCATCGACGGACTCCTGCACATCACCGACATGGCCTGGAAGCGCGTCAAGCATCCCTCCGAGGTCGTGAAGGTCGGCGACGAGATCGATGTGCGCATTCTGAAGTTCGACCGCGAGCGTTCGCGCGTGTCGCTCGGCCTGAAGCAGTTGGGTGCGGATCCGTGGGAGAACATCGCCCGACGCTACCCGCCGAACACGCGCGTGTTCGGCAAGATCACGAACATCGCCGACTATGGCGCCTTCGTCGAGATCGAGGATGGCGTCGAGGGTCTGGTACACGTCTCCGAGATGGACTGGACCAACAAGAATGTCAGCCCGGCCAAGGTCGTTCACACGGGTCAGGAAGTCGAGGTCATGGTGCTCGACGTCGACGAGGAGCGCCGGCGCATTTCACTCGGCCTCAAGCAGTGCAAGGCGAACCCCTGGAAGGAGTTCGCCGAGAACTACAACCGCGGTGACCGGGTCGCCGGCCAGATCAAGTCGATCACGGACTTCGGCGTCTTCATCGGGCTTCCGGGTGGCATCGATGGCCTCGTGCACCTCTCGGATATTTCCTGGGATCAGCCTGGCGAAGAGGCCGTGCGCAACTACCAGAAGGGCCAGCAGCTCGAGGCGATGGTGCTGTCCATCGATCCCGAGCGCGAGCGCATCTCCCTGGGCGTGAAGCAACTGGCGCGCGATCCCTTCTCGTCATGGATCGCCGAGAACCCGAAGGGCAGCATCGTACGCGGCACCGTCAAGGAGGTTGACGCGCGCGGAGCAGTGATCGACCTCGGCAACGGCATCGAGGGCCAGCTGCGTGCATCCGAGCTCGGGCGCGACCGCATCGAGGATGCACGCACGGTGCTCAAGGCCGGCGAAGAGGTCGAAGCCAAGTTCACGGGCGTCGACCGCAAGTCCCGGACAATCTCGCTGTCGATCAAGGCGAAAGAGGCACACGAAGAAGCCGAAGCCGTGCAGAGCTACCGCTCCGAGCAGGTGCCGACAGGTACGAGCCTGGGCGATCTGCTCAAGGAGCAGATCGGCGACCGCGGCTGATCGTCCGGCAGCGATGACTCGGGGAGAGGTCCGGGCAGGCATGGTGCTGCAGCCCGGACCGTCTTCCGAACGGAGTGCGAGGGGCGACGCATGACGAAATCGGAGCTGATCGAGATCATCACGGCCAGGCAAAAGCACCTGCCTGCCAAGGATGTCGAGCTCGCACTCAAGCAGATCCTGGAAATCATGTCCGATGCGCTCTCCAGTGGCGAGCGCATCGAGATCCGAGGCTTCGGCAGCTTTGCGCTGCACTTCCGTCCACCGCGCCAGGGCCGCAACCCAAAGACCGGCGAAGCCGTGGCGCTTTCCGGGAAGTACGTTCCGCATTTCAAGCCCGGCAAGGACCTGAGGGCTCGAGTGAATGACGGAGCGGACAGGCCAATCCGGGATTAGCCGGCCGGGCGAGGGCGGTGAGGTGAGTCGCGATTCCGGGTGAATGGCCCGGAAATGCATGTGGTGCCGGAGGTGGCCATTCCCTAGTCTGGCCCGGACGGCCGGAGCTGGCCGCACTGCACTCACCCACCACGCAAGGAGGCGATTCATGCGTACCCTTTTACCCTTGGCTGCTCTGCTCTGCTGCCTGCCGCTGGCCGCCCCGGCCGGCCCGGTCGACATCAACACGGCCGATGCTCCCACGCTGGCGCGCGAGCTTTCGGGCGTCGGCGCGGTACGGGCCGACGCGATCATTGCCTATCGCAAGCAGCACGGCCCCTTTCGATCGATCGATGAGCTCGGACTGGTCAGAGGCATTGGCCGCAAGGTCATCGAGGACAACCGCGCCAATCTGCGCGTCACGACCCCGAAGGCGGCTGCGGCGGCACCCCGGGCGGCGGCGCCGCACCCGGCGCGCTGACTATCATGGCCATGAGGGTGTGCAGCGGCGGATCCGCTGCGCACCCGTTTCCGAATCGGTGATCGGCGTCTGACTTCGCCGGTTCCTTTCGGCTACCTTAAGCCACCTTCCTGCTGGAATCGCGATGGCGAGGTGGCTGCCCATGAGTCCGAGATCTCTGATCCAGACTGCAGTGTTTCCGGTCGCGGGCCGTGGCACCCGCTTCCTGCCTGCGACCAAGGCCAGCCCGAAGGAGATGCTGCCGGTCGTCGACAAGCCTCTCATCCAGTATGCGGTCGAGGAGGCGCTGGCCGCGGGAGCGCGGCGACTGGTCTTCATCACTGGCGCTTCCAAGCGTGCGATCGAGGATCATTTCGACAGCGACCATGAGCTGGAGCACATCCTCGAGTCCCAGGGCAAGACCGAGCTCGCACGCCAGATCCGCAGTGTCCTGCCTCCCTACGCCTCCTGCATCTATATCCGCCAGCCCGCTCCCCTCGGGCTCGGACATGCGGTGCTGTGTGCGCTGCCGGCCGTCGGGTCGGAGCCGTTCTTCGTGCACCTTGCCGACGATCTCATCCAGGGCAGCATCCCGTGTCTCAAGCAGATGGCCGAGATCTACGACGCCAAGCGTGCCAGCATCCTTGGCGTCGAGATCGTGCCGCGCCGGGATACGGACAAGTACGGCATCGTCGAGGTCGAGTCGGACCGCTCGCATACCAGTCGGGTCCGCAGCATCGTCGAGAAGCCCAAGCCGGCCGATGCGCCTTCGAACCTCGCTGTGGTCGGGCGCTACATTCTGACCCCCTCGATCTTTGAGCACCTTGAGCATATCGGCCGGGGTGCCGGCGGCGAGATTCAGCTGACCGACGGTATTGCGCGTCTCATGCGTGAGGAGGCGGTCTATGCCTACCGCTTCACGGGCAAGCGCTTCGACTGTGGGAACAAGCTGGGCTATCTGCAGGCAACCGTTGAGCTTGCGCTCGCACACCCGGCGCTCGGGGGCGATTTCCGGCGCTACCTCAACACGCTGCGCCCGCCCGCCCGGCGGCGTGCCCGCAAACCCTGATGCCCTGACCTCCCGGGAGGGCCCGCGCGGGCGCGGGCTTCTCGCGGAGGGTACTTGCTACTCGAGCGTGAATCCGAGCTCGATGGTGACCTGCCAGTGCGCAATCCGGTCACCCTCGATATGGCCGCGCGTGTCGGTCACCCTGAACCAGCGCAGATTGTGGACCGTGCGGGCAGCCTTCTGGATTGCCGTGCGCACCGCATCCTCGGAGCTGATCTTCGATGAACCTGTGATGTGGACCGTCTTGTAGACACGTTCGTCGCTCATGAATCCTCCGATCGCCCGGCGAACGGCGCTGCCGAAGGTCGGATCAGCGCGTCCGGGTTTTCGTCGCCGCCTGCCCGTCCTGGAGCTCCTGCTTGATGACACGCCGCAGAAGCTTGCCCATTTCATTGTAAGGCAGGTCGTCGCGGAACTGGATCGCAGCCGGTACGCGCGACGAGCGCAGGCGCTGCTTCACCCAATCCTGGAGCGCTTCGGCGGTGGCTTGCGCGGAGTCCTTCAGCACTACGGCAGCCCCGACGGCCTCGCCCCACTGCTCGTCGGGGATCGCCACCACGGCCACGTCCGCCACGGCCGGGTGTTCCGCCAGGACGTCTTCGATCTCGCCCGGCGAGATATTCTCACCGCCCCGGACGATCACATCGTCGGCACGACCCTCGAGGTAGAGGTAGCCCCCCGCATCGAGATGCCCCCTGTCCCGTGTGGGGAACCACCCGCCCGCGACGAGCGTGCTGCCTGCGCCGAGGTATTCCCCCGAGACCTGCGCCCCGCGCACGTAGACGTCGCCCGTCTGGTCGGGTCCGAGCACGTGGCCGTCGTCGTCCCTGATCTCGAGCTCGATGCCATTGATCGGTCGCCCGACCGAGCCCAGCCGGCGACGCACGAGCGGGTCGGTGCTCTCCGCCGCCGCGCGATGATCGCCTGGATCGAGCAGACAGATCGTGGAACTCGTCTCCGTGAGCCCGTAGGCGTTGGTGAAATCGACGCCGGGAAGGAGCTGCATCGCCCGTTCGATCACCGAGTGCGGCATCTTCCCCCCGCCGTAGGCGATGGCCCGCAGCTGCGGAAGCTCGGGGGCCGTGCCCGTGGCCTCGAGGTGGTCGACGATGCGCGAGAGCATCGTTGGCACCAGGAAGGCATTGCTGACGCCCTCCGTGCGGCAGTGGGCGAGCCAGCCCGCGGCATCGAAGTTCGGCAGTTGCACCATGCGGCGGCAGGCATAGGTGGAGCTGAGTACCGCAGAGATCCCGGCAATGTGATACGGCGGCACGGAGATGAGCACGGCGTCGTCCTCGGCGGCAGCGCCGAATTCGACGGTGCCCAGGATATACGACATGAGGTTCTCGTGGCGCAGCACCGCAGCCTTCGGCTTGCCGGTGGTGCCACTCGTAAAGAGCTGAATGGCAATGTCATCGGCGTCGCCGGAAGCCTGGGCGGACTCTGCTGGCGGCCGGCGGGCAAGCTCCAGGAAATGCGCGCGATCCACGATGCGCGTCGTGGAGGGCACGGCGAAGCTGCGCAGCTTGGTCTCCTCGCCGATCAGATAGGCTGGATCGATGCGCGCGAGCAGTTCCGCGAGCTCGGGGCGTGTGAGCCGGTAATTCAGCGGCACGTAAGGCAGGCCAGCGTAGGCAGCGGCGAAGACCGCGATCGGCACGGCCAGGCTGTTGATGTCGAGCACCGCGACATAGCGGCAACCGCTCGCGCGGATGTCTGCGGCCGCGGTCTGCGCGGCCTCGAGGAGCTCGCCGTAGCTGAGGCGACCGGAGCCCGAGCTTACTGCCGTGCGCTCGCGATGGCACTCAGCGGCCATCTCCAGAACCATCACGAGATTCATGGGACGGCGCTCGGCTAGTCGGAGGAGGGCAGGGCCTTGGCCTGCTTCACGAGGAGCGGCTGGCCGTCGATGGTGAGCGTGCCCTTGCCGGCTTTCGTGCACAGCAGCTCGAAGCGGTCCGCCGCGTCGACGTAGCGCTTGCCGACGATGGTACCGCCCGCAAGTGCGGCGTCCGGGGCGGCGCCGGCCGCACGCTGCGCATCCATGGCGGTCATCTCTGCCCCGCCACAGGCCAGGGTGACCTCGGCCGGGACTGCCCGCACCACCATGACCTCGGTATCGCACGCCGCGCTCTTGAGGCGCGTGCCAGCCTTCAGGCTTCTCATCGCTGCTCCTGTCATTGGATTACCTGGGACGCACGGCGCCACACGCGTATCATGTCATGGTGCGTCATGTGCCGTGCGGGACGCATAATGCCCAATCCTGTCGCGACGTGCACGGGTGTGCGGTGGCCATGGCCTTTGGCCGGCTATGAAATGGCATAGGCCGTGTCTGAATCGCTGACGGCGGGGGCGCTCGCATGCAGGCGACTAGACTTGCAGGTGGAGGTGCGGGTGCTGGCACACGGCCAGCCGGGCCCGCGGCGATTCGTCGACGAGGACAGGGTTCATGAGCATCGTTCTGTGCAGCTGGGGCAGGAGTATCGAGGGCGGCACCGCAGAGGCGCTCACGCTCGCGCACCGTCTGAGCGTCGAGAGCGGAATGGCGCTGCGCTGGGTCGTGGCCGGGGCGGCTGTGCCCGAGGCCGACGCCCTTGCCGGCCGGCACGGGGTGACGGGTCTCGATGTCATCAGCGACCCGCGACTCGACGCCGGGGCGCCCGATACCGTCGTCGCCGCACTCGCGCAGTACTGCCAGCAGGTCCAGCCGCGGACCCTCCTTTTCAACCAGACCGCGGGCGCGCGCCTGATTGCCCCGCGCCTCGCCGGACGACTCCGAGTGCCGGTCACGATGAACGCCTTCGCGGTCACCACGGCGGACCAGGGACTCCAGGTCAGCGCAACGGCCTTTGGCGGTGACACCAATGTCGTCTATGCACTGTCCGCTCCGGTGAACGTCATCGGCATCGTCACCACGGGCATCACGGCGCAGGCGGCGGCTGTACCCACGCGTCCGGAGCGGCGCGCGGTCGCCGTCGATCTCACGCAAGTCGAGGAACGCTTCACCGTGACCTCTGCGCCGCGCACGGAAGGCCCGAGACTCGAGGATGCCGAGGTCATCGTCGCGGGCGGCCGCGGCCTCGGCAGTGCCCAGAGCTTCGAGCTCGTCAAGCAGCTTGCCGATGCGCTCGGTGGCATGTGGGGCGGCTCGCGTGCGATCGTCGATGACGGCTGGATCGAGTCCTCGCGCCAGGTGGGGCTCACCGGCAAGATCACGCGACCCGCGCTCTACGTCGCGATCGGCATTTCCGGCGCAAGCCAGCACATGGCCGGCTGCTCTGCAGCCAGGGTCATCGTGGCGATCAACAAGGATCGCGACGCTTCGATCTACCGCTACGCACGCTACGGCATCGTCGCTGACGCCCTCGAGGTGGTGCCGGAGCTCATCAAGGCTGCGAAAGCCTGAGCCGTCTGAAGCCTGAATGGAGACTCACCAGTGAGCGAACATGGCAAAGCCTGCGTTCCGGGGCTGTTCACCGACGACAACGGTGCGCGGCTGCTCGGGACGCGCTGCTCGACCTGCAATACGCCTTATTTTCCGAAGGTCACCCGCTGCCACAACCCGCGGTGCAGCGAATCCCGGCTCGTGGATGCGAGCTTCGGCGGGCGCGGCACGATCTGGAGCTACTCCGTGGCCGACTTCGCGCCGCCGCCTCCGCACAAGCACGACAAGCCCTTCAAGCCTTATGTCATCGCCGTCGTCGACCTCGACGAGGGGTTGCGGATCGTCGGACAGATGGTCGACGGGCTTGACCAGGCGAGCGTCGGGGCGCCCGTGACACTCGTGATCGACACGCTGTATCACGAAGACGGGCAGGCGTATTCCACCTGGAAGTTCAAGCGGATCTGAGGCGAGGAGAACACGGCATGCAGGACGTGGCAGTAGTGGGTGTGGGACTCCATCGCTTCGGCAAGACGGGCGACGATGTCGTTGGCAACAAGTCGGTGACTGAGCTCTGTCGCATCGCGGTCGAGCGGGCGCTCAAGGACGCGGGTGTCTCGTGGCGGGACATCCAGGCCGTCTCGGCGGCCAGCTCCCGCTTCTCGGGCGGCAAGGGTTGGGGTCTGAACGGCAACGACGTGGTCGAAGAGATGGGTTCGACCGGCATCCCCGTGTACAACCTCTCAGCGGGCTGTGCAGCGGGTGGAAATGCCTTCAACGTGGGCTATTCGCTCGTGGCGGGTGGGGTCTACGACATGGTGCTGGTGGTTGGCGGAGAGGTGATGCCCAAGGGCATGATCCAGACCTCCGGTGTCGAGGAAGCCACGGATCCGGAATTCCTGCGCCAGCGCTGCGTCGGCATGCCGGGACCGTCCTTCTGGGCGACGCTTGCCCGCCGGCGCATGCACGACTATGGCACGACGGAAGAACAGATGGCACGGGTGACCGTCAAGGCGCGCAAGTGCTCGGTCGGCAACCCCTATGCGCGCTTCCAGAAGGAAGTCAGCCTCGAGGACGTGCTGAAATCGCCCTACGTGAGCAACCCGCTGCGGCTCTTCGAAATCTGCCCGGTCTCGAACGGTGCTGCAGCCGCGGTGATCTGTTCGGCGAAGCGCGCCCGGCAGCTCACGCGCCAGCCCGTGCTGGTGGCCTCGAGTGCCGTGGCGACCATCGGCTTCGACGATGCTCTGCCGCGCAGCCTCGCCGTGCCGGTGCCGAACGGCCCGAGCCGGCACACCGAGGTGTATGCCGCGGTCACGCGTGCGTTCGAGGCCGCGGGCGTCGGCCCGCGCGATCTGAGCTTCGTCGAGCTGCAGGACAACACCTGCTACTACGAGCTCGCCTTCCCGGAAGAGTGGGGCCTGTGCCAGCCGGGTGAGGCCGAGCGCCTGCACGCGGCCGGGGAGACGCTGCCGACGGGGCGCATGCCCGTCAATCCTTCCGGCGGGTTCGTGTCTTTCGGGGAGGCGACGACCGCGATGGGTGTGTTCCAGATCTGCGAGCTCACCTGGCAGCTGCGCGGCGAGTCCGGCGCGCGCCAGGTGCCTGGCGCGAAGCTCGGGCTTGCCCAGACCAACGGACTCGGCGGCAACGCCACGGCGGCGATCCTGAAGCGCTGAGCGGTACCGGCGCCGCGGCCCGGCCATGTCGAGCTACGTCATCGCTCCGGTCAATTACGTGCTGCTCGCCGTACTGCTACCGGCGGCACTCGCGAGCCTTGTCGTCGGTCTGCGCCGCCAGTGGGCGCGGGTCACTGAGGGCGGTCAGGGAGATGCAGCATTCTGGTTGCCCCGCCTGCTCTCAGGGATGAACTGGCGCACTTTCGGCCTGCGCGGACTCCTGACGAGTCGCCTCTTCAAGCGCCCTCTCGCCGGCCTTGCGCATGGCCTGCTGTTCTTCGGGGCGCTCGTGGAGATCGCGGGTCACACGGTCGTCGGACTTGCGATCTTCGGCATCGATACCTACCAGGGGCGCTTTGGCTTCTTTTTCATGGAGCTCGGGCGTGAGCTCGCGGGTCTCATGATGCTGGCGGGCATTGCCATTCTCCTCGTGCGGCGTTTGATACCCCCGGAGCGCATCACGGCCGGCGGTTCCCGCCGTGCCTTCCTGCCGATGGAGGTGCTGCTGCTGGCGGTCGTGCTGCTCGGCTTCGTTGCCGAGGCCTTCCGTCTGACGGATCCTGGCGCCGGCAGTACGGGCGAATTCCTCGGACGTACCGTCGCCGCTGCCCTTGCCGGGTGGCCGCCCCGGCTCCTCACCGGGGGCAACCTGTTCTTCTGGTGGGTCCACGGTCTCGCCGGACTCAGCTTCATTGCCCTCATTGCCTGGACACCGATGTCGCACATGCTGCTCGGGCCCGCCAATGCGGCACTGGCCAACCGTCGCTCCGGCATCAATCTGCGACCCATCGACTTCGACGCGCCGGAGGACGAAGGCAGGGAGCTCGTGCTCGGCGCCGCAAAGCTCGCCGATCTCCTGCCGGGTCTCCGTCTGGACTTTTCAGCCTGCACCTGGTGCGGGCGATGCAGCGAAGTCTGTCCGGCAACCCAGACGGGCAAGGCGCTCTCGCCGAAGAAGGTCATGGTCACCTGCGCCGGGTATCAGGCTGAGAGGCGGTTCGAGGATGCCTCCCTCATCGATGCGATCACGAAGGAGGCGGTTTTCGACTGCACGACCTGCGGCGCGTGTATCGAACAGTGCCCGGTGAGCAATAAACCCGCGGAGGCGATCCTCGAGTTCCGGCGTCATTTCGTCATGGATCGTTCCGACATGCCGGAGATGCTCGCCGCAGCCAATCGCAATCTCGAATCGCGCGGGCACCCCTTCGTGGGTACGGCAGCGAATCCGGACGACTGGCGCAAGGGTCTCGAGGTGCCGGTGTTCGAACCCGGGAGGACCGAGTATCTCCTGTGGCTCGGCTGCGCCGTGACCTTCGAGGAGCGTGCGCAATCCGTGGCGCGCGCCATGGTGACCCTCCTGAACGCGGCTGGCGTGTCCTGGGGCATCCTCGGCGAGCATCGCTGCACGGGCGATCCAGCCAAGACGATGGGCAACGAGCTGCTGTTCGTGGAGACGGCCACTGACAACATCGCGGCCCTTCAGGAGCGCCAGGTCCACAGGGTCATTACCATGTGTGCCCACTGTTTCAACAGCTTCGACCGCTACTACCCGCAGTTCGGCGGGACGTGGGAAACCATCCCGCATTCGGTGCTGATCGACCGGCTCATCAAGGAGGGAAGACTGCAGCCCGAGCGCCGTGCCATGCAGAAGATCACCTTCCACGACCCCTGCTACCACGCGCGGCACAACGACCTGGTCGACGAGAGCCGCAGCGTGGTCTCTGCCGTGGGAGAACTGCTGGAGATGCCGCGTAACCGCAAGGACAGCTTCTGCTGCGGCTCAGGGGGCGCCAGGTACTGGGACAAGGAGGGCGGCAAAGCACGCATCGGCGATGTGCGCGCCGAAGAGGCTCTGGCGACCGGCGCGGACCGTGTGGCGACGGCGTGTCCATTCTGCCTGCTGATGCTGACGTCGAGTGCAGCCAGGCAGACGGAGCAGCGCAAGGTGTTCGATATCGCCGAGCTGGTCGTCGAGGCACTGCCCGGTGCACCGCGGGCGTTCTGACCGGATCGGAATCCGGGCCGTCCCGCCCGCTCAGCCGGTGCGGTCGGGAGCGGATGGCGGATTGTCGGCCAGAGGCATGACGTTCGCCGAGACCTGTTCGGCGTGAATGGTGATGGTGACGCGCTCGGCGCCGGGCGTATCGAACGGGTAGACCTCGACACCCATGTAGTGCCGGGCGACGGAATTGATGAACGACCGGTCCGGATCATCGGTGAGTTCCGCGATGCCCCGGAGCTCGACGTAGCGGTTCGGGTTGTTGCGATGAGGGATGGAAATCGCCACGCGCGGGTCGTGCACGAGGTTGCGGTATTTCTGCCGCGACTTCACCGTGCTGACGCGGACATGCGTTCCGTCCCACATCAGGCTCACTGGATTCACGGAGAGGCGGCCGTCGGGGCGGATAGTGGCAATGTGGCCGACGGGCCGGTCGGTCAGGATGTCGTGATGTGTGGGCGGGATCGGTTTCGTACGCGGAAAACTCATTGAGCACGTCTCCTGGTCGGGCCAGTGTTGCAGCCGTTGGTTCGGCGCGAAACATGCGTGCTGAGCATTGCGCTGTCAAGCGTTGAACAGCAACGTGACCCGTGCGCCGCCGGAAAGGAGAGGAATGATGATCAAGCTGATGGTGCTCCTGAAAAGGAAGGCTGGCCTGACGCGCGAGGAGTTTTCCCGGCGCTGGCTCGAGTCCGGGTCGCGCGCCGGGAAGGTGCTTCGGCCCTGGCTGAGGGGCTACATCCAGGATCATGCCGTGGGGCTCGAAGGAGCAGGCGAGCCCGCGGTGGACGGGCTGAGTGAACTGTATCTGGACGACTGGCAGTCGCTGCAGGCCATGTCGGATTACTTCCTGGGTGATGCGGCCCGGACGCTGCGCGATGAGGAAGATCAGTTCCTGGACACATCTGCGACGGCGGTGATCCCGGTCGATCAGAAATTCATGGTGAAGCCTTCCGGTGGCATCAAGGTCATCGCTCTGCTGAAGAGGAGGCGAGGCACGACGCACCAACAGTTCTCGAGGCACTGGGAGGACATTCATGGTCCGCTCTGTGTCCGCATGCTGCCGTGGTTCACAGGCTACGTGCAGGATCACTGCCTGGCTGCCCCGGGTGCGGCGGCGCCTTACCTCGATGGGCTGGACGAAATGTGGGTCGCGGATCTTGCTTCGTGGCAAGCGCTGCTCGACTTCTATGTCAGCGAGGCGGGCAGGCCGATGCGGGATGACGAAGCCAAGTTTGTCGACACTTCGAGTGTGCGGATGTTCCGGGTTGAACAGAAACACATCCTGGGTGGCCCGGGGCTCGAGGCCGTAGCGACCAGCGCTTGAGTGGCGGCGCCCGCGCTGGAGTTCGTGGCAGAAAACGCACGCCCTGATGGCGGCAGAGCGGAGTGGACCTCAGGGCGACGAGGCGGCTATCATCGCGCCTGAGTCAGTGCCGCCGGATTCAGACTGTGGTGTGTGCGCAACAGCTTATCATCAGAGGAATTGCGGCTGCGCGCTGCCCGCCTGCCGATTCCGAAGCACGGTACTGATCAAGCAGCGAGTCGAGCGTTAACTGGAGAAACCGACGATGTCTACGAGAGCGATTCCCCTGGCGCACCCGATGCTTTTTGCAGCAGGTGCAGTGCTTCTGACTTACGGATCGGAGGTGCGTGCGCAGCAGCAGGAATCCGCAGGGGCGATCCAGGAGGTCGTCGTCACCGCGGAACGCCGCGAGAGCACGCTGCAGGACACCCCGATTGCCCTCTCGGTGATGGACGCCGGAGTCCTTGCGGATCGCGGCATCACCGATCTGGAGGGTGTGGTGAGGTCCTCCCCGAGCATGTCCTTCACGCCCTACAACCCAAGCTCGAACACACTCGCGCTCTTCATGCGCGGTTCCGGCGTGCAGGACCCCGGGCAGATCACCATCGACACTGCGGTGGGACTGTATCAGGATGGTTTCTACATCTCGCGCGCGCAGCTCGTGACCTTCGACCTCGCCGACATCGAGCGGGTCGAAGTACTGAGAGGTCCCCAGGGCACTCTGTACGGCCGCAACACCACGGGCGGTGCGGTGAACCTGATCAGCAGGAAGCCTTCCGGTGAGTTCGGCTTCCGGCAGGAGGTGGGTTTCGGCAGCGAAGGCCGCTTCCGCGGTCTCAGCGTGCTCGACCTGCCGAAGTGGGGCGGGCTGTCGGCGAAGCTCTCCTTCCTCAAGCGCCAGCAGAACGGCTACGTGAAGAGCATGGGGCCGAGCCACGATTTCGGCGAGGACGACCAGACCGCCGGACGGGTGGCGCTGCGCTGGGACAACGGTGCGCCGCTGACGGCCGACTATTTTTACGAGCGCGGCGACCTGAACTCGACGCCTGCGTACTACGTGAATGCCGCACTGGTCGGGCTCATCCCCGGCTATGTGGATCAGGGAAAGCCCGAGTCCCACAGCTATCGCCCGATCGACCTGCCCGAGAGCAAGGGCAAGTTCGAGGGTCAGGGCCTCACGCTCTCGTGGGCGGTGAACGACGCGCTCACGCTCAAGTCCCTCACCGGCTATCGCGACATCGACACGATCTATTTCCAGGATTACGCGGAGACGTTCTTCGTCGGCTTCCGGAGCACGGACGACATCCAGTCCCACCAGTTCTCGCAGGAGCTGCAGGCAGTGGGGAGTCTCCTCGACGGGCGCATCGACTACGTCGCCGGGCTCTACTACTTCAAGGAGGCCGGGCGGCATTACCAGCACACCGTCATCACGAACGTTCCTGGCTTCCCTGCGCTGCTGCTCGACAAGAACCGCTTCGTCGAAATGGAGTCGAAGTCGAAGGCGGCGTTCGCACAGCTCACCTGGAAGCCCCCGGTTCTCGAGGACCGGCTCGCGCTCACCTTCGGTGCGCGCTACACGAAGGACCAGCGTTCGGCCGACCGGCGGATCATGAATACCTACTTTGGCTACCCGATCGGCGTGGAGCCGGCGCCGGGCCTTATCAATTCCAATAACGTGGAATCGAGCCGCTTCAACCCGTCCTTCACCGCGAATTTCTCCTGGACGAAGGACATCAGCACGTATCTGCGCGTGGCGACCGGCTACAAGGCAGGTGGCTCGAGCGAGTCGGTAGACGTCGGGCAGTTCGGGCTCACCTTCAAGCCCGAGAACGTGGAGTTGTATGAGCTCGGGCTCAAGTCCTATCTCTTCGACCGGCACGTGCGCCTGAACGTGGCAGTCTTCGACAGCAAGTACAAGGACATGCAGCTCTTCTTCCCGACCAACCCATCTGACATGTCGGTCCTGCCGGCCATTAACGCCGGCAAGGCGTCGATCAAGGGTCTGGAGATCGAGAGCCTGTGGCAGCCCACGGACGACCTGAGCTTTACCATCAACTACACCTATCTGGACCCGAAGTACGACGAGGTGCGGGCGCCCGCCGGCACGATCTTCGATCCAGCGGTCAATTCGGCTTCACCCTACCGGGTCGGGCAGAACGTCAAGGACCTGTTCTCGTTCGGCTATGCCCCGAGGCACAGTGTGGACGCGAGCACGAACTGGACCTTCCTGAAGTTCGCGAAGAGCGACCTGACGGCCATCCTGGATTATCGCTGGTCGGATCGTACCTACCACACGGGAGGAGCCGGGCCGGGCGTGCCGGATCATGTCCGGGCATCGCGACCGGCTTTCGGCCTGCTCGATGCGCGCCTGTCCTGGCAGATGGAATTCGGCAAGGAGAGCCGCGGGCGCATCGATCTCTGGAGCAAGAACGTCACCGACCAGAAGTGGCCACTCTATGTCATCGGCATGGGGGCACCCCTGCCGGTGCGGGATCCTCTCACGACGGTCGTGACGCCAGCCGGCATGAATGTGGCACCGATCGCCTGGGCAGAGCGTCGCTCCTACGGAATCAATCTCGTCTACGAGTTTTGAGCCGAAGGGCGGAACGACCTGAGCCTGCTCCCGGGGAGGATCCAGATCCCCGGGAGCAGGGTCGTTGCACCGATCAGCAGCGGAGCAGTCCGGACGGGTACCGGGGCGGCGATGTCATCGGCCACATCTGAAATGTGGCAGATTGCACTCGACAAGTTCGCGCTCCATGAGCTCGTGCTGCGCTATTGCCGTGCGATCGACCGGCGTGACTATGGGCTGGTGCGCAGCCTGTACCACCACGATGCCATCGACGATCACGGCCGGCTCTTCCGCGGCACCGCGCAGCAGTTTGTCGAGTGGCTGCCATCGATCCTTGCGCGCTACGAGGCGACGGTGCACAGCATCAGCAATGCGCTGTTCGCGGTCGAAGGCGACTTCGCGGAGGGCGAGATCTATACGGTGGCCTATCACCGCACTCATCCTCCCGAACAGCGCGAAGTCATCATTGGCGGGCGATATCTGGATCGATACGAGCGCCGTGATGGCGAATGGCGCTTCCTGCGCCGCGGGCTCGCCCTGGACTGGGTTGATGAGCGACCGTTCAACAGCATGAGCTGGGCACGGTCGGCGGCTGCCTCGAATCCCGGCCGGCCGGATGCGGACGACCCATCGTATCGCTTCCTTTCATTGCTCCGCCGCACCGATCCGTTACCGTAGCGTGCTCTGAGCGGATTCCGCCGGCACGCTTGACAGACGGGGTCATGGGTAGTTTTCTCAAGGCAGGCGGTACGGAAGTCTTGGTGCTCGGGCATTCCCGGGAGAGATCATGGGACTGAGAGGCGAGGCGGCGGTCGTCGGTTATGTCGAGCTGAAGCCGGAGAAGAAGCCCTCCGGCCCTCCGCTCACCAGTATCGAGCAGTGGGCGCAGCTCACGCGCCTGGCGCTCGCGGATGCGGGAATCGACAAGCGCGAGGTCGACGGTATCGTGACCTCGTCGATCGCCGAGTCCGGGATGTTCGGACCGGCGACACTTGCCGAGTACATGGGACTCGAACTGGGTTTTGCCGAGAGTATCGATCTCGGCGGCGCGAGCGCCGCAGGCGCAGTATGGCGGGCTGCCGCGGCCATCGAGCTCGGTGCTGCAGACGTCGTGGTGTGCGCGTTCCCGGGAGGACCGCTGCCGTCACCGCCCGAGCCGAAGCCGCACCCGTTCCCCTTCGGCGCCTCGAGCGCGGAATACGGCTCGCCACAGGCCGAGTTCGACATTCCTTACGGCAATGTGGCGCAGAACTGCGGTTACGCGCAGATCGCCAATCGCTACGCTTCACGTTACGGCTACGATCCGCGCGCACTCGCCAAGATCGCGGTGGACCAGCGCACGAGTGCGTGCGGGAATCCGGATGCGCTCTTTCATGGCAAGCCGATCACCATCGAAGATGTGCTCGCGAGCCCGATGATCTCCGATCCCATCCATATGCTCGAGATCGTCATGCCCGTTGCGGGCGGCGCGGCCGTGGTCCTGGCGGGCAGGGAGCGGGCCGGCCGGCTGAGGAAGCGCCCAGTGTGGGTCAGGGGCTTCGGGGAGCGCCTGGCCTTCAAGACTCCCACCTACGCGGCCGACCTGCTCAGGACGCCGATTGCCGAAGCAGCGCGGCGCGCAATCGCGATGGCCGGCGTCCGCCATGATGATCTCGACATGGTGTCGATCTACGACTGCTACACGATCACCGTGCTGATGACGCTCGAGGATGCCGGTTTCTGTGCGAAGGGCGAGGGCGCGCGCTTCGTTCTGGAGCATGATCTCAGCTGCAGGGGCGATTTCCCCTGCAATACCTGGGGTGGACAGCTGTCCTTCGGCCAGACCGGCATGGCCGGCGGCATGCATCACGTGATCGATGCCACGCGCCAGATCATGGGTCGCGCCGGGGCGAATCAGGTGCGCGCCTGCGATACGGCGCTCGTGACCGGCAATGGCGGCATCATGAGTGAGCAGGCCGTGCTCATCCTGCAGGGAGCCTGATCATGAAGAAGCCGGTTCCCGTGCCCACACCCGCGACGCGTCCATTCTGGAACGCTCTCGCCGAGGGCAAGCTCAGGCTTCAGCAATGCCGAGCCTGCTCGACCGTGTTCTATTACCCACGCACGTGCTGCCCGGCATGCCTCTCACCCGAGCTCGATTGGCGGGAGGTGGCCGGCACGGGCACACTGTATACGTACACCATCGCACGCCGGCCGACGCATCCGCTGTTTGCCGATGAGGTGCCTCAGCGGCTCGCCGTGGTCGAGCTCGACGAGGGCCCGAAACTCACGAGCACCCTCGTGAACCTGCGGGACGAAGACATCCGCATCGGGATGCGTCTGGCACCGGTCTTCGAGAAGCAGGCGGACGGCAGGACGATGCTGCTGCGTTTTCAGCCGGCTGACGAAAGCCTGCGCAGCGACGCCAGGGCGGAGGGAGGCGCGCGGCAGGCGCCGCTGCCCGAGGTGTCGGCGCTCACACCCGAGGTGCTCGCCTATGTCGGGCGCACGGGGGAGGCGGTTACGGGTTATCCGGTCACCGCCGAGGAGATCCGGCGCTACTGCTACGCCGTGGATGATCTCGATCCGCGCTGGCTCGACCTGGCAACGCCCGGGGGCGTGAGTGCGCCACCGATGTTCGTCTCCATCCCCTTCGACATCGACCGGCCCCTGCACGAGCTCTCGGAGGACGGTACCGCCCTGGAACACCGCGGCGTGATCTTTCCGCCCGTGACGCTCAAGCGAAAACTGTTCGGGGGCCTCGAGATCGAGTGGTTCCGCGAGCTGCGCCCGGGAGATGTGCTGACGCGGCAGTACAGGGTCCTGGACATCGTCGAGCGACGTGGTGCCAGCGGACCTTCGGTGTTCGTGCGGATC
Source organism: Gammaproteobacteria bacterium (assembly GCA_016707425.1). Classification (GTDB taxonomy): domain Bacteria; phylum Pseudomonadota; class Gammaproteobacteria; order Steroidobacterales; family Steroidobacteraceae; genus JADJHU01. The sequence continues at coordinate 94,412 of JADJHU010000008.1, read as the reverse complement.
GAAGGAACTTACTGCAATCAGCATGGTGAGAAGGTTGCGGTGGAAGTCAACACGATCATCTGCCGCTGAGCGGCGTACGGGAGACCCCGGATGAGCGAACAGCGCTACTACGAGGACGTGACCGAGGGCATGGAACTGCCCACGGCCACCCGGTCGGTGGGCACGACGCAGATGTTTCTCTACAGCGCCGTCACGCGGAACGCCCACCGCATTCACTATGACGAGAAATACGCACAGACCGAGCGGCTGCCGACGATCCTGGTGCACGGGCCGCTGCAGGGCGCGCAGCTTTCGGCTTTCGTCACGGCCTGGATGGGCCCGAAGGGCTTTCTGAAGAAGTTCGCGTATTCCAACCGGGGCATGGCCTTCCCCGGCGAGCCGCTGACGCTGAAGGGCCGGGTGCTGAAGAAGCACAGCATGGACGGCCGTCCGGCTGTCGACCTCGAAGTCTGGGAGGAGAATGCGAAGGGCGAACGGCTCGTACCCGCGAGCGCCACGGTGCTGTTGCCGGCGCGCGCGCTGACCTGAGCGGGAGGGGGACCGTGGAGACCGTTGCCGACGTGTTCCGCATCGAGCCCGGTGACCCGCGTCCGGCACTCGACTTCGAGGAGGATCGCTGGAGCTATGGCGAGCTCGCCGAGGCCTGTGCGAGGCGCGCGCACTGCCTTTTGCGTGAGCGACAGCCGGGACCGCTGCACGTCGGCGTGCTCCTGGACAACGTTCCGGAATTCGTCTTCTGGGTCGGCGCCTGTGCGCTTGCGGGCGCGACGTTCGTGGCGCTCAATGCTACGCGCCGGGGCACGGATCTCGCACGGGATGTCGCGCATACCGACTGCCGGATCCTCGTCACCGAATCGCGCCATCGAGATGCACTGGGTACTGTGACTGACGCGTGCGTCAGGCGGGTCCTCGATGTCGGGGCTCCGGGCTACGATGCGCTGCTCGAGACGTGCGACGCGAGCGCACCTGAAGTCTCTGTCGCGCCCGACGACCGGTGCTTTCTGATCTTCACGTCCGGGACGAGCGGGGCACCCAAGGCAGTGATCTACAGCCACGGACGCGCCCTGCGCAACGCCCGCATGCTGGTCGAGCGGCAGGGGATTACTGAGGCCGAGGTGTTCTACGTCCCCATGCCGCTGTTCCATTCGAGCGGACTGCTCATGGGGTTGCTGCCGCCGCTCGTGGCCCGCGCAAGGGTGGTCCTGCGCCGGCGCTTTTCGGCCTCGGGCTTCCTGCCGGATGTCCGGCGCTACGGCGTCACGCACTTCTGCTACGTCGGCAAGCCGCTGGCCTACATTCTCGCGACTCCTGAGGGACCGGACGATGCGGACAACCCGCTGCGCAGCGCCTTCGGCAGCGAGGCAGCGGACGTGGACATCGCCGACTTCACGCGGCGCTTCGGCTGCGAGGTGTATGACAACTACGGATCCTCGGAGGGCTGCATCACCATCCTGCGTACGCCGGAGACACCGCGCGGCTCGATCGGTGTGGGCGCGAGCGAAAGCATCCGGGTCATGAATCCGGAGACCGGTCAGGAATGTCCGCGTGCGCGCTTCGATGCCCATGGCGTCCTGCAGAATGGTGAGCAGGCGATCGGTGAGCTCGTGAATCTCGAGGGCGAAGCGCTGTTCGAAGGGTACTGGCGTAATCCGGAAGCGCGGCAGCGTCGCATTCGTGAGGGAGCGTACTGGAGCGGAGACCTTGCTTATCGCGATGAACGCGGCTTCTTCTATTTTGCCGGCCGCGATTCCGAGTGGCTGCGGGTGGACGGGGAGAACCTCTCGGTCATCCAGATCGAGCAGGTCCTGGCTCGCCACCCGGCCGTGACCGCGGTGGCTGCGTATGCCGTGCCGGATGCCGCCGTCGGGGATCAGCTCATGGTGGCGCTCGAGATCGTGTCGGGGAGGCAAGTCGACCCGGAGGAGTTTGGCCGCTTCCTCGAGAGCCAGGAGGACCTGGGCTCGAAATGGCTGCCGCGCTTCGTACGCCTTTGCCCGCGGCTGCCGGTCACCGCCACGAACAAGGTGCTGAAGCGCGAGCTCAGTCGCAGCGGCTGGCGCTGCACCGATCCCGTGTGGTGGCGCCGGGAGCGCAGCGGTCCGTATCGCCCGCTCACTGGACACGACATGGCTGCGCTCGAGGATTCGTTCGCCACCCGGGGCCGCGCGCACCTGCTGCCTGTCGGACAGGAGAGCTGAGGATGGATTTCCGCTTCACGCCGGAGCAGGAGCGGTTTCGCGAGGAAATCAGGCGCTTCCTCGATGAGCACGTAAGCGCGGCACTGCGCCAGGAAATCGCCACGTCGGCGCATACGCCCGGGCCGCTCGCGAAGGCGTTTCTTCGGGTCCTCGGCGCGCAGGGCTGGCTCGGCATCGGCTGGCCGAAGGAGTACGGAGGACAGGGCAAGAGCATGATCGAGCAGATGATCTTCTATGACGAGCTCGATCTGCGCGATATCCACTATGGTGGGCTCACCATCACGTCCCTCGCCATGACGCTCATGAAGGTTGCGTCCGAGGCGCAGAAGCAGGCGTACCTGCCGCGCATCCTGCGCGGCGAACTCGAGATCTGCCTTGGCTACACCGAACCGGGAGCAGGCTCGGACCTGGCAAGCCTCATTACCCGTGCGGAGCGCGAGGGCGGGGAGTACGTGATCACCGGGCAGAAGGTGTTCACGACCGGTGCGCACTACTGCTCGCACATCTGGCTGCTGGCACGTACGGACCCGGATCTGCCCCGCCATAAAGGTCTTTCGGTGTTCATCCTGCCTCTGGAGAGTCCGGGGGTGACGGTCCGGCCGCTCTATACCATGGGTGCGATCCGCACGAACGAGGTCTTCCTCGATCACGTGCGTGTCCCGGCCAGCGCAATGGTCGGCGCGCCGAACAGCGGCTTCTATACCGTGGCCGTTGCGCTCGACTTCGAGCGCATCTTCATGGGCAAGTACGCGCGCCTGCGGCGCAACTTCGACGAGCTTCTGGCGTGCTGCCGGGATCTCAGGCGCGACGGACGTGCGCTGCTCGAGGATCCGGTGGTGCAGGAGCGGCTGGTGAATCTGCACATCGCGATCGAGCGCCTGCGGCTCCTGTGTTTCAGGTCGGCCTGGATGGTGGATCAGGGCAAGGTGCCGACGGCGGAGGCGTCTGCGCAGAAAGTGCTGGCCTCGGAGCTCGAACAGAGGCTGACTGAGGAGGGCATGAAGATCCTGGGATCCTGCGGACAACTCGAATATGGTTCGCCCCATGCTCCCATGGAGGGCCGGCTGGTGGGTGCGTGGCTGCTGGCGCCCATGATGCGCTTCGGTGGCGGCACGAACGAGATCCAGCGCGATATCATCGCCCAGCGTGGGCTCGGGCTGCCAAGGGCCTGAGGGCTCTGGCGCATCCGCACGCACGTCATGGATCTCGAGCTCACTCAGGAACAGTCCCAGGTACAGGACGCGGCACGACGCTTCCTGAGTCGCGAATGCCCGCCAGCCCTCGTGCGGCGCGTGCGCGAAGGCGAGCCCGGAGAGGCCGCGGCGCTCTGGGCGGGCATGGCGGCCCAGGGCTGGCTTGCGCTGCCTTTCGAGGAGGCCAGCGGCGGGCTGACCGTGGACGCCGCCACACTTGCGGTCGTGGTGGAGGAGCTCGGCCGCGCCTGCGATCCCACGCGGTTCATCGACTGTGTGGTGAGCTGCGGTGCGCTGATCCAGGACGCAGGCAGTGAGGCCCAGAAGCGATGCTGGATCCCGGCGCTCGCCCGAGGAGAGCTGCAGGTCAGTCTGGCGCTCCTCGAAAGTCCCGCCGACCCTGATCCGCCGCGCCTCGAGACGCATCTCGAGCCGCAGGGCGCAGGTTTCAGGCTGAACGGTCGCAAACTTTTCGTCGAGTGTGCGGCGGACGCCGATCTGCTGCTCGTGGTCGCGCGGGAGCGGGGCGGCGTGCGGCTCCTGGCGTTGTCGCCAGCGGCGCCGGGTGTCGAGCTCGTACGCCTGCGCTCGCTCGCGCACCCTCATCTCTACGAGGTGCGGTTCCATGGCGTTGCGGTCGAGCACGAGCAGGTCCTCGGTAATGATCTCGACGCAGCGCCGCATCTCCGGACCATGCTCCAGCGCAGCGCAGCCTTCCTTTCCATGGCGGCGGCGGGCGGCACACAACGGGTGCTCGAGATGGCCATTGCCCATGTCCGTGAGCGTCACCAGTTCGGGCGCCTGGTCGGCAGCTTCCAGGCCGTGCAACACATGCTGGCCGATGCCTGGGCGGATGCCGAAACGGCTCGACTCGCAGCCTGGGAGGCGGTCACCGAGCTTCACAGTGGGGAATCGGCGGAGTGCAAGGTGGCTGTGGCGCGCTGCGCCAGCAGTGAGTCCTTCGTGCGCACCTGCCTGACGGCACATCAGGTTTTCGGTGGCATGGGTTTCATGTGGGAGACGGATCTGCATCTCTGGACCCGCAAGGCCAAGGAAATCGAGTTTGCCCAGGGCGGCGCGGCTCCCTGGCGTCGCCGGCTTGCGAAGCTGTTGTGAGCGTGTCGGGAACACATCGCGCCCGGAGCCCGACCGGGCACTTGCCCTGCAGCCCAATGGGCGCGGGAACAGTTATCATCACCATGGGTGAGGATTCAGATCCAGCGCGCAGGTCCTGCGTGGGATTGCGGAGGAGTGTGCCATGACCTATGTAAAGCCTCTGAGTGAGCTCGAGAAGCCGGACTGGATCTCCGAGGCAGACTGGCGGGCGACGCTCGAGCGCGTCGAGTCCCTGGACCGCATTCGCGCCGATGCGAAGGCGCATGTCGAGACCTATCTGGCGACGGGCGGCAAGGAGGGCTACCGGCAGGAGCTTGCGCCGCTGCCCTGCCTGCTTATCACGACGATCGGTCGCAAGAGCGGCAAGCGGGTGACTACGGCCCTGAACTTCGTGCAGCAGGGCAACAAACACATCATCGTGGGATCGCTCGCCGGCGCCGGGGGCGATCCCGGGTGGGCGCTGAACCTCAGGAGCAACAACCAGGCCTGGGTGCAGGTCCAGGACCAGAAGTGGGAGGCGCAGGTGCAGCTGCTCACCGAGCCGGAGCGGGCGGCCATCTGGCCGAGCCTCGTGAAGATCATGCCGCTCTGGGAGGTATTCCAGCAGCGAACCGACCGGCGTTTTCCGGTCTTCGTCCTGACGCCGAAGAAGCACTGACGCCTGAGGCCCCGCGCCTGAATTTGCGGGGGGCCGGCCCCGGGCGAACTGAGCACCCAGCATGACTCGCGCACTAGATGATCTTATTGTTCTCGATCTGACCCGCCGGTTCTTCGGGGGCCTCTCGGCGATGTTCCTCGCCGACTTCGGCGCCCGGGTGATCCGCCTCGAGTTGCCCTCCGCCGAACGGGCTGAGGCGGCGAGTGCGGCCGGCGCATCGTGGAACCACGAAGCCGATCTCATCCACCGCAACAAGGAGAGCGTCGCGCTCGACGTGCATGCGGCGCGCGGGCGGGCCCTCCTGCGCGAGCTCCTGGGGCGCATGGACGTGGTCGTCACGGACTGGGAGCGCGGCGAACTCGCAGCACTCGGCCTCGACCACGCGTCGGTGTCCGCGGTGCGCCCGGATGTGATCTTTGCCCGCATCTCGGGCTTTGGTCCTGTCGGACCGGATGCGGATCTGCCGGCGATCGACGAACTGGCCGCCGCGCGCACCGGGATGATGCCGATCCTGCCGCAGCCCGGACAGCCACCGGTCTACACCGGGGCCGGTGCCATGCACTCGGCGGTGATGCTCGCTTTCGGGGTGATCACCGCGCTGCTGCATCGCCAGGAAACAGGTGAGGGACAGGAGGTGGATGTCTCGCTCTTCGGTGCCAACATGTACGGGGCCGCGCTCGACATCCAGGCTTTTCTCGCCATCGGCTCGGGTGAGCGGCTGCTGAATCCGATCTCGCGACTCGATGTCTCGAACCCCATGTCAGGTTCGCTCTACCCAAGCGCCGACGGACGCTGGGTGACGCTCACCATGCCGGATACGGATCGCTGGTGGCCCGCATTCTCGGAGGCGCTGGGGATTGCTCGTGACGATCCGCGCTTCGACACTCACGAGAAGCGCACTGCCATCCACAGGCTCGAGCTCATCCGCGAACTCGAGGAGCGCTTCCAGCGCCAGCCCTCGAGTCACTGGCGGACCGTGTTCATGGAAAAGCAGATGTCTGCGGACATCATCGAACAGTTCGACTACCCGGCCAGGGATCCGCAGCTGCGGGCCAACCGTTATGTCATCGAGCTCGATCACCCGAGCTTCGGACGCGTGCAGAGCCTTGGTTTCCCGATCTATATGAGCGAGAGCCCCGCACGGCTCGTGCGGCTCGCTCCGTGCCGGGGCCAGCACAGCGCGCAGGTTCTTGGGGAACTGCTCGGCCAGAGCGAGGAGGCGATCAGCGAGCTCGCCTCCCAGGGCATCATCGCCTGACAGGGAGGAGGCAGCTTGGCAAGAGCACTGGAAGGCATCCGGGTCATCGATCTCACCGTCTGGTTCCAGGGACCGGTGTCTGCGCAATACCTTGCCGATTTCGGTGCTGAAGTCGTCAAGGTTGAGCGTCCGCAGGGCGGCGATCAGGCCCGTGGCGTACGCAGCATCAAGTCGCTCGAGATCGGGGACTGGAACCAGTACTTCCTGGTGATCAACCGCAACAAGAAAAGCATCGCCATCGACCTCAGGAAGCCCGAAGGGCAGGCGATCCTCTACCGCCTCGTGGAGAAGTCGGACGTCTTCCTGTCGAACCTCGCGCCCGAGGTGCTGAGTGCGTGGAACCTGGGATACGAAAAACTCGCGGGTGTGAATCCGCGCCTGATCTATGCGACCAATACCGGCTATGGGCGCTTCGGCGGCGTTTCGAAGCCGTCTTTCGACATGACCGTGCAGGCGCTCACCGGCATCATGGCGCGCCTCGGTGAACCCGGGCAGCCACCGATCTACCTCGGGATGGGTTCAGGGGATGCCTATGGAGGCATCATGTCGGCGCTGGGCATCGCGCTTGCGCTCTACCAGCGACGACGGACGGGAAGGGGCCAGAGTCTGGATGCGTCACTGTATGGTGCCCAGCTGTATCTCGCGGCCCCCTACCTGCAGGCCTTTCTGGCAGGCCACAGGGAGAGCGCCCTGCAGCATTCGCGCCGTGATGTCGAGAATCCGCTGTGGAATCTCTACCCGACGCAGGGCAAGTGGGTCTATCTCTGCGAGCCGAACGAAGACGCGCGCTTTGCAGCGCTGTGCCGTGCGCTCGGTGAGCCCTCGCTCGCAGTCGATGCACGCTTTGCTTCGACAGAGGGCCGCAGGCGCGACTGTCGTGCACTGATCGGGGCGATCGAGGCGGCCACCTCGAAGCGCGACCACCTCCAGCTCATGACAGCGCTCGGCGCCGAAGGGCTGGTTGCGAGCCCAATCAACGACTTCGCAGACGTGATCCGCGATGAGCAGGCCTGGCAGAATCGTTACTTCATGAAGGCCTGGTGTGAAGAAGTGCAGCGGGAGGTGGACATCCGCGGCCTCCCGGTGACGCTCTCGAAGACTCCCGGCGAGGTCCGCACACTCGGGCCGCAGCTTGGCCAGGACACCGAGATCCTGATGATGGAGCTGCTCGGTTACGAGTGGGAGGAAATCGAGGCGTTGAAGGCGAAGGGTGCCATTCCATGAGTGTATGGCACGGACACCCGATGCGGTAACCTGCGATCCAGAGAACAACTGACGATCATTCGACCAGAGGGCAGAACATGGCGAGCACGAATCGCGACAAGATGGTGAAGCCGGACAGCATGACCGAGCAGGAGTTCCAGTGGCTGAAGGATGCGACCGCATCGCTGGAGCGCATCCGTGGAGACGCCAAGGCGGACGTGGAACGCTTCCTCGCGAATCCTGACGGCTGGGCCTCGGGCAAGGGCTCGCCCTCGGGGCTGCCGACCCTGCTGCTGACGGTAACGGGGCGCAAGTCCGGTCAGAAGCGGGCCACGCCGCTCGTTTTCCTGCAGGAAGGCGAGAGCATGGTGGTCGTGGGGTCGCTCGCCGGCTATGACGAGCATCCGGCCTGGTATCTCAACCTCAAGGCCAGTCCGAAGTGCTGGGTGCAACTGGATCACAGGAAGATGACCGCGGTGGCCCGCGATGCCACGGAGGCCGAGCGAAAGGCGCTGTGGCCAAAGCTCGACAAGGTGTTTCCTGCCTGGGGATATTTCCAGAAACAGACCACCCGACCCTTCGCCATCGTCTATCTCACACCGACAGGGCCTGCCTGATGAGCACCGTGCATTTCGAGCATCTGTTCTCTCCCCTGCAGGTGGGGCCGATGCGGGTGCCGAACCGTATCTGCGAGACCACCAACACCATCAATTCGTCGATGACCCCGGGACTGATCGACGAGCACTTCATCGCCCATCACGGCGCCAAGGCGCGCGGGGGAACGGGCTGGATCGGCGGCGAAACCTGGTTGCTCGACGTGCCGATGCCTGCGGGATCTTTCGACGAGGTCTCGCTGCGTGGGGGCTTCAGCTCGCGCTTTGCCGCCTACCAGAATCCGGCCTTCGGCGAGAGCTGGAAGAAGTTCGTGGACGAGGTGCACGACTGCGGGTCCGTGGTGATCGCGCAGCTGACCCATCTCAATGCCTGCTGGTCGCCATCGAGCGTGCCCGTGATCGGCGCGCAGGATCATACGCCTCACATGCTCGGTGAGCAGGAGATCGAGTTCCTCTTCGACACCTATGCCAGGGCGGCAAAGGTTGCTAAGGACTCCGGCTCGGACGGCGTCGAAATCCACTGCGCCCATGAGACGGTCGGCTACAGCTTTCTCTCCCCGGCGACCAACCGGCGCACGGATCGCTGGGGCGGCGGCCCGAAGGAGCGGATTCGCTTCGTCGTCGAGGCGCTGAAGCGCATCCGCAAGGTGGTGGGCGACTCGATGGCTGTCGGCATTCGGGTCAACGGCCAGGAGTCGCGCAAGGGTGGCTATGACAACATGGAGCTGCGCGAGATGCTCTACTACATCGGGGAGACCGGGCTCCTCGATTTCGTGGACCTCGACGTCGGCCATTGCTGGGGTGCTCCGTCCTATGTGCCCTCGTCCTACTACCCGAACGGAGCGTTCCGCGATTTCGGCAAGGCGGCGCGCGAAGATCTCTCCACGCTCGAGCGGAAGGTCGCCGTGCTCTTCACGGGGCGCATCAACGACCCCGTGCTCGCGGAAGAACTGCTGAAGGGCGGCTACTGCGATCTCGTCGGCATGGTCCGTGCCGGGATCGCCGATCCTGAGTTTGCCAACAAGGCTCAGGAGGGCCGCCTGAGCGAGATCCGCCGCTGCATCGCGTGCACACGCTGCATCGACGAAGCCGCGGAGCCCATGACGCTGCCCTACACGCCGCTCTGTTCGATCAACCCGGTCATCGGACAGGAGCTGCGCTGGAAGGCGGAATACAAGCCGGCTCAGAGGGCGAAGCGGGTCGTGGTCGTGGGCGGCGGGGCAGCAGGCTGCGAGGCTGCGCGCATCGCGGCCATGCGCGGCCACAAGGTCACGCTGCTCGAGGAGGGCAAGCGGGTCGGGGGCCAGCTTCTGATCGCGATGAAAGCGCCGGGGCGCGATTCGTTCGAGGATCAGGTCTATTTCGAGGAGAACGAGCTCGCCCGGCTCGGTGTCGACGTACGGCTGGAGACCCGGGCAGACATCGCTGCGATCAAGGCGCTTTCGCCGGAGACGGTCGTGATCGCGACCGGTTCGGTGCCGCGCGTGCCTGATGACGTGCCGGGTCTGGACTCACCCCATGTGGTGCAGGGCTGGGACGTCATGCTTGGCAAGGCGTCGACCGGGAAACGCGTGGCCGTCGTCTCTCAGGAGGACTACTACCAGACGCCCTGCGTGGCCGAGTATCTCGCTTCGAAGGGCAAGGAGGTCGAGGTCTTCCACAAGTCCGTGCATCTCGGTGCGGAGATCCAGCGCTATTCGATCGGCATGATGCTGAAGCGCATGGAGGACTGCGGGGTGAAGATCCATCTGAACGTGATGCTCTCGGCCGTGCAGGGGGGTGCGCTCGAGTTCGTTTCCTCCTGGGGTGGCAAGACCTACCGGGTCGAGGGCTTCGACAGCGTGGTCCTGGTCTACGGCTCTGTACCGCAGCCGCAGCTCTACAACCAGCTCAAGGCCGAAGGCGGAAAGATGGAAACCTACCTCGCGGGCGGGGCCTGGGTGCCGCGCCGCCTTGCGGAGGCGACGCGGCACGGAGCCAACATCGGGCTGATCATCTGAGGCGGGCGATGACGCTGTCGGCGTAGCGGCGGATGGCCTCCTGCTTCACTGCAAGAGGCGGCTGCTGCTGCATGATGGTGCCGACACCCATCTCGGCGAGGATGCCCGGTGCACTCCAGGGCGTGACCTGGAGGTCCGTGACGCCCAGATCCTCCAGACGGCGGATGTCGTCGAGGCTCTGGGCGTCCGGGCAGTGCATCATGATGTCGAAGGGCTCCTTCTCGCGGCCGTACTCGCGGCGGTAGCGGTTGAGCTCATCGATGACGGCGGGCACCTGGTCTTTGTCGTGGATGACGCTCACCCAGCCATCACCGAGGCGTGCGGCACGCCTGAGCGCGGGCGGCGTCGTGCCCCCGACGTAGATCTTGAGCGGCTTTTTCGGCACGGGCGCCATCGTGAGGCGCTCGAAGTCGAAGTGCCTGCCGTGGAACTCCTGCATGCCGCCCTTCATCAGGAGCCGGATGATCTGGATGGCCTCGTCCTGACGCGCTCCGCGGGTCTTCATGTCCACGTGCAGCCACTTGAACTCCTCGGGCATCCAGGCGAGCCCGACACCGAGGGCCACGCGTTCGTTGGCGACCGCGGCCACCGAGAAGAAACTCTTGGCCTCCAGCAGCGGCTGGCGGATGGCGAGCCGCAGCACCGAGGGCAGGAAGCGCAGGCGCTTCGTGACCGTGGCCATGGCAGTGATCGCGACCCAGGGGTCGAGCACCGGGATGTCGAGCGGCCAGAAGCGCGAGCCATCCGGGGTGTAGGGATAGGGAACTGCGGTCTTCTCGGGGAAGAAAGGCGCATCGGCCACCTGGATGCTGTCCCAGCCGCACTCATCGGCCGTGCGTGCCACGGCCTGGTGCTCCGCCGGGTCGACCATGAAAAGATGAAATCCGAAACGCATGCGGGTTCTCCCTGTGTGCCCTGAGCGGCCTTGTCTGGAAACCGTCCCCCCGGGGCGCTCGAACGAGGGTCACAGCCGCTATCATAAGCGCCTGGCCCCATCGAATGAGAACCGAGACATGAGCTGGACAGACTGGACCGCCGTGAAGGGCGAAGGCCTCGAGGGTTTCAGGGAGATCGCCTACGAGAAGAAGCATCACGAGACGCTGCGTGGCGGGGTGGCTCGCATCACGCTCAACAAGCCGGAGAAGATGAATACGCTGACGCTCGCCACGGTCGACGAGATGTTCCGCGCCTTCTACGACGGGAACCACGATCCCTCGATCGGCGTGCTTGTGGTGGCCGCCCGGGGTAAGCACTTCGGGGCAGGTGGCGACGTCGACTGGGAGCGCTGGGGGCTGCGCGAGGCCTTCTACAACCGGTATCCGCACAATCGTCTGATGCGCATCTCACGCAAGCCCATCATTGCGCAGGTCCAGGGTTACTGCATCGCCGGACACAATCACATGGCGTACTGCTGCGACTTCACGATCGCGGCGGACAACGCCGTGTTCGGGCAGGCGGGCCCGCGCGTCTCCTCGCCGGCGGATGGCTTCTTCGTGCCCTACCTCACCAAGGTCGTCGGGGCCAAGAAGGCGCGGGAAATGTGGATGCTGTGCCGCAAGTACGATGCGCAGCAGGCCCTGCAGATGGGTCTCGTGAACACCGTGGTGCCGCTCGAGCGCCTCGAAGGCGAGGTGGACCAGTGGTGCGAGGAGCTTCTCGGCAAGAGCCCGGGCTGCCTCGAGGTGCTGAAGGCGGCCTTCGACCAGGAGATGGACGGCTATCGCGAACCCGGCATCACATCTGCGTCCATGTATCCGGACTGGTTCGACATGCCCGAGGGCAAGGAAGGCGGGGCCGCCTTCGTGGCCAAGCGCAAGGCGGAGTTCTGGGCCATCCGCGAGCGTGAGGCCAGGGCGCAGCGTGAGTTGCTCCGGGAATACGAAGCACAGCACCCACCGGAAAAGAAGCAGGATTGAAACGAAGGACGGACAAACATGACACTACAACTGCCGACTACATTCACCTACGAGAAACGCGGGCGCATCGCCGTGATGAGCTTCAATCGCCCCGAGGCGATGAATGCCATCACGAAGGAGATGCTCTTCGGCATGGATGCGGCCTTTGACGACTTCAACGGCGACCCCGATCTCTGGGTAGCCGTGCTCACCGGTACGGGCCCGCGCGCATTCTGCGCCGGCATGGACCTCAAGGACGCACTGCCCGCGGTCGCCGCCGGCGACTCGATGGGCTACGCCGATCCGCAGAAGCGCCCTTTCCACCACATCTACAAGCCCATCATCGGGGCGGTCAACGGACTGTGCATCGCGGGCGGACTGGAGTTCCTTCTGGGCACCGACATCCGCATTGCCGCCGAGAGCGCGAGCTTCGGCCTGGCCGAGGTCAAGGTGGGCGTGATCCCCGCGGGTGGCAGTCACGTGCGCCTGCCGCAGCAGATCCCCTGGGCCGTGGCCATGGAGCTGCTGCTCATGGGCCAGAACATCACCGCCGAGCGCGCACGTGAGGTCGGCCTGGTGAACGCCGTCGTGCCGGGAGAGCGGCTGATGGAGGAGGCGATGGCCTGGGCGGAGCGCATCTGCCAGAACGGCCCGCTCGCGGTGCGCACGGCCAAGGAAATCGCCGTGCGGGTGCTGAACCTCGAGCCGGCTTTCGTGCTCGAGAAGACGATGGCGGAGAGGGTGCTTCGTTCGGAGGATGCACGCGAAGGTCCGCGTGCCTTCGCGGAGAAGCGCAAGCCGAACTTCCGCGGGCGCTGAGCGGATACCCAACGATCAGCGGTGGCGCGCGCAAACGCCGCGTGGAACTCTGCTCCTCATCGTGCAGTCACACGATGTAGTCGTGTCTGCGCGAGGTCCTCTGCACGTGAAAGCGCAACGCCTTTGGCCGGTCGTCCTCGCGATTCCCACGCTGTCTCTGCTGGGCGGCTGTGCTGCCGACCCTGCCGTACGCACATCGGTCAGCGCATCTGTTGTCATCCGTGAGGCGCCCCCCCGGATTCCGTTTCAGGAGCAGCCGCCATGCCCGGCCGAAGGGTATCTGTGGATTCCGGGGTACTGGAGTCATGCGGCAGTCGGGTACTACTGGGTGCCCGGCCTGTGGGTGTTGCCGCCGAGGGCGGGGCTACTGTGGACGCCAGGGTACTGGTCCTTCGTCGCGGACGGGCGCTATGTCTTCCATGAAGGCTACTGGGGCGCTCGTGTCGGGTATTACGGTGGCATCAATTATGGTGATGGCTACTTCGGGTCCGGCTATGCCGGCGGGCGCTGGGCCAGAGGAGTGTTCCACTACAACACTGCCGTGACGAACGTGAATGTAACCAATGTCCGTAACGTGTATCACGAGACCGTCGTGAACAACGTGACGATCAACAACACTTATAAAGGCACGCGCATGCCTCGCGTCTCATATAGCGGAGGGCCGGACGGCACCCGAAGGCAGCTCAACGCTGGGGAGCGCGCGGCCGCGAGTGAAGCGCATGTCGCTCCGACTGCCGCTCAGGTGCAGCGCCGGGAGGAGGCGCGTGAGAGGCCCGAGCTTCGTCCAGAGGCGGTGCGCGCCGGACGAGTGGAGCAGCGTCAGAACGAGGTGAAGTCCAAGGCGCCAGAGGGCGGTGCGCATCAGCGACACGTCGGCGAGGAGCGACACGAAGAGCATCGCGAGCACTCCGAGCGTTGAGAGGAAGAGGTGAGGCGATGCGTGACGGGCGGCCTTCAGAGCTGGCTGGCGCAATTGCGGTGCGCCGATTCGGCCTCGGAGCGCGGCCAGGTGAGCTTGCAGCGGCGGCAGGTGATCCGCGTGACTGGCTTCTTTCGCAGGTGCGAACCCCTTACTCGCCACCTGTGGACATCGGCGGCCTGGAATCCGGTGCGGCAATACTTGCCACCTACCAGAGTCTGGTCCGCGCGCGGCGTGTGTCGCGCGCACGCAGCGAGGGTGCAAGCAGCCTGAAAAATGGTGGCGACGGCGTGCGCGCCCAGATCATGCCGTTCCACATCTCGCAGGTGGCGGCGCGCACGCGCATCGCACTGACCACCGCGCAGCCGTTTCGCGAGCGACTGGTCCACTTCTGGACGAACCATTTTGCCGTTTCCGTCGACAAACCCGTGTGCCTCGGCCTTGCCGGTGCGCTGGAGAATGAAGCGATTCGGCCGAATGTCACGGGGCGCTTCCTCGATCTGCTGCTCGCCGTCGAGACACATCCGGCGATGATCATGTACCTCGATAATGCGCGCTCGATCGGCCCGGACTCCCTGGCCTCGAAGCGAACCGTGCGAAGGCTGCGCGGCGGGGGCAGCCTGGCATCAACGAAAATCTTGCGCGTGAGATCCTCGAGCTTCATACGCTCGGCGGCGACGGCGGCTACAGCCAGCAGGACGTGACGACCTTCGCGAAGGTGATCTCGGGCTGGTCGATCGGTGGGCGAGAGGACCGGTCGTCGCCGGGTGATCCTGGCGCGTTCCGGTTTCGGCCGATGCTGCATGAACCGGGCGCAAAGACGTTGCTCGGGCGACGGTTCAACCAGGACGGGTTCGAGCAGGGCCGTGCCGTCATGGAAGAACTTGCGCGCCGTCCTGCAACCGCACGTCACCTGGCAGCGAAGCTCGCGCGCCACTTCGTCGCTGACGACCCGCCGGCTGCACTGGTGCAGCGTCTATCGGCGACCTATCTGCGAAGTGGAGGCCGCCTGTCGAGTGTCTACGAGGAACTCGTTGCGGCAGAGGAAGCATGGGTGCCGCAGGCGTCCAAGTATCTCGCACCGCAGGATTTCATCTACGGCGCTCTGCGTGCACTGGATGTACTGCCGCATGAACCGAGAGCCCTGATCGCACCGTTCCAGATGCTTGGGCAGCCGACGTATCGACCAGGATCGCCGGCAGGCTGGCCGGATCGCTCGCAGGACTGGGATGGCGCCGACGCGCTGATGAAGCGCATTGAATGGAGCGTCGCACTTGCACAGCGACTCGGGGATTCGCGCGACGTGCTGGCGACGCTGGACGTTGCGCTCGGGCCGCTGGCCGGGGAAGCGCTGAGAACCGCGCTGGCGCGTGCGGACAGCGTCCCGCAGGGCATTACGATGCTGCTGATGAGCCCCGAGTTCCAGAGGAGGTGAGCATGACGACGCGGCGGCAGTTTCTGGTGTCAGGACTCGGCAGCGCAGCGTCACTGGCTGCCGGAGTCTGGCTGCCGCGCGTGAGTCTCGCTGCAACCGGCGGGGACCGCCGCTTCGTGCTCGTGATCCTGCGTGGCGCTGTCGATGGACTGAGTCTCGTGCCGCCGTGGGGCGATCCGGACTACGTCGAGGCGCGCGAGGTTCTTGCGCTCGCGCGCCCGGACGGCAGTGAGGGTTCGGCGCTGCCACTGCACAGCATCTTTGGCCTGCATCCGGCGCTTGCGGGCATCCACGCACTATACGGCTCGGGGGAGTTGCTGGCTGCGCATGCCCTTGCCACACCGTACCGTGACCGCTCGCACTTCGACGGCCAGAACGTCCTCGAGAGTGGGGGTGATCGACCCTCCGGCGCGGCGGTGGGCTGGCTGAACCGGGCACTGGTTTCGCTCGGGCCGGCTCCGCACGAAGCCAGGCTAGGCGGTCTGGCCATTGGCCAGAATGTGCCGCTGGTGCTGCGTGGCCCGGTGGAGGTGGCGTCGTGGTCGTCGTCCGTCCTGCCGGAGGTCGAGCCGGATCTGATCGCGCGCCTGAGGGATCTGTATTCGAACGACTCACTGCTCGCCGCGCGGCTCGATGAGGCGATGCGCATCGATGCCCTTGCCGATGCCGGCGGCATGATGCGTGCGCCGGGGAAAAACGCCATGCAGCTTCGGGTCGTCGCGCGGGCCGCGGGCAGAATGCTTGCGGCACCCGCCGGTCCGCGCATCGCGGTGATGGATGCCACGGGCTGGGACACGCACGCGAGCGAGGGGGCCGCACAGGGCGTGCTCGCATCACGTCTGCGTGGCCTCGACGGCGCGCTGCTGGCACTGAAGGAGGGGCTCGGACCGGCGTGGTCCCGGACGATCGTGCTCGTGTGCACGGAGTTCGGGCGCACGGTCGCCGTGAACGGGACGCGGGGTACTGATCATGGAACCGGCGCAGCGGCGCTGATGCTCGGCGGCGCCGTCCGTGGAGGGCGCGTACTGGCCGACTGGCCCGGGCTCGCGCCGTCGGCGCGGCGGGACGGGCGCGATCTTCGCCCGACGATGGATGTGCGCGCGCTATTTGCCGGCGTGCTGCGTGATCATCTCGGCGTACCCGAGAGCGCGCTGCCACAGGTGTTCCCGGGCCGTGGGCGCGTGGTGCCGATCCGGGATCTCGTGGGCTTCCACGAGGCGGCGTAGCGGCTCACCGGGGGCCGCGATCCGATGTGGCGACAAGCCCGTTATCGGTTGAAATTCAGGGCGAGCCCGGGACGTGGCCACTCGCAGGCGATGAGGCGCCCGGAGAGGCCGAGCGTGACATAGGCGGTTCGCCGTGCCGGCCCGCCGAAGCAGAGATTGGAAGTGAGCGGATCGGGCAGATCGAGTTGCTCGCTCGACGTGCCGTCCGCAGCGACCACCAGGATGCCGCCGAGCCCCGCGGTCGCGACGCACACGTAACCCCCGCTGTCGACCGCCAGGCTGTCAGGGTATCGTGACCGTCCGGCCCGGCCGATGACGGTTCCGGCAGTGGCGGCCGTCGTGCCCGCGGTGTGGCGGATGCGACCCGGGCTCTCGATCTCAAAGCGCAGGATCTGCCCGGTATAGGTCTCTGCCACGTAGAGTGAGCGCCCGTCGGCCGACAGGCCGATGCCGTTCGGGCTGTCGAGCGGCGCGATGACTTCCTCGATCAGGCTGCCGTCGGCGCGCGCGTAGCATACGGCACCGCGATCGCGCACGCGCTCGTGCACCTTGCCGTAATCAGTGAACCAGAATCCGCCGTGGGCATCGAAGACGAGATCGTTCGGTGCGCGCAGGGCGCGGCGGCCGATCTCGGTGTACAGGGTTTCATTCCGGCCAGTCTCCGGATCGACACGCTGGATGGAGCCGGGTCCTGCGTTCGGCGGGGCTTCCGCAATCGGCATGCGCATGCCGTCGTGCTCGATCCAGGCGGAGCCGCCGTTGTTGCAGACGTAGCAGGCACCATCCGGGCCCATGGCCGCGCCATTCGGCCCGCCGCCGAGCTCCGCGACGCGTCGCTTGGAGCCGTCCGGGCCGATGCGCGTGAGGCGCAGCCGCCGAGGATCTCGACGACCAGGACACTGCCGTCGGTCAGCGCGATGGGCCCTTCCGGCATCTGCAGACCTGAGGCGATCTCCCGAAAGGCTATCATCGTGGCGGGATGCTCGCGGCTGGAATCAGGGTGCACCGCGTTCCTCGACCAGGAACATGCGCGTTCGGCTGCGGTCGAGAAAGTTCAGTTCGTCCTCGGCAATGCGCTGTGCAATCTCCGGACGGGTGGCGATGGCCATCATGCGCTCGTAGCTCGGACGGTCTGCGTACCACATCTCCGTGATCACATCGAAATCCGGTGGGCTCGCGCCTTCGTAGATGTAGGCACCTTCGAGCTGGATGTAGTTGCGGCGGTACTCGAGCGTCTCGGGCAGGAGACTGCGTACGAGCGGCACGTGGCGTGTCTCGTAGTAGCGCATGAACTCCTCACGCGGGAGATCGCTTCGGGCCTTGAGGAGCGCGATGGCCTTGATCATTGCTGCTGCTCGCCTTCCACCGCCGCACGCACCTGGGCCCGCAGCTCGAACTTCTTGATCTTGCCCGACGCGTTGCGTGGCAGCTCGGGCAGGATCTCGAGGCGCTCCGGGGTCTTCTGCTTCGCCAGCCCGGCCTTCACGAAGTGCTCCCGGACCTGTTCCATCGTCAGCGTCTGCCCCGGGTGCAGCTCCACGCACACGCAGACCTTCTCCCCATAGGTCCGGTCGGGCATCGCCACCGCCGCCGCCGCGCGCACGGCCGGATGGCGCGCCAGCGTCTCCTCCACCTCGACCGAGGAGATGTTCTCCCCGCCGCGGATGATGATGTCCTTCTTGCGGTCGGTGATCGTGAGGAACCCTTCCGCATCGAGCCTGCCGATGTCCCCGGACTTCATCCAGCCGCCGGGCGCAAAGCTGTCACGGTCGAGTTCGGCATCGAGGTAGCCGACGAACATCTCCGGCCCCCGCGTGAGGACCTCCCCCTCGCGCCCGAGCGGCACGTCGCGACCCTCGTCGTCCACGATGCGCACTTCGTTCCCCTCGTCGAGCCTGCCATCGGTATAAGCGCGCTTCTCGAAGGGCAGCTCCGGCTCGAAGCCCGTGACCGTCGGGTGCTCGGTAGAGCCGTAAACCCGTGCGCCGGGGAAGCCGTGACTGTCGGCCAGCTGCACGAGCGCCGGCGTCATCCCCTGGCCACCGAGGCTGAAGGATTCGAGTGAGGAAATATCGAAGCCGTGCTTCTGCGCCATCTCGATGAGCGAGAAGAGAAAGATCGGCGTGCCGCCGCCCGCCTTGACCTGGTGGCGCTGCACGAGCTCGGCGGCGAACTGCGCGTCCCACTGATCGAGGAAGACCATCGGCGCACCGTAGATCGACGGACGGAACATGTAGCTGTAGCCGGTGTAATGGCCCGCCGGCAGGTTGGCGAGATAGAGCCCGCGATTGCGGTAGCTGGGACGGCCCCACTCGCGCAGGAGGCTGTGGTGGGTGTGCTGCACGCCCTTGGGCGCCGAGGTCGTGCCCGAGGTGTACATCAGCAGACTCACCGCATCCGGGTCGCTCGCCACCGGATCGAAGTCACTCGTTCCGGCCGCCTCCAGACGTTCCCAGGTCTGCGCACCCGCCGGGGCACCATCGCCGACGATGACGATGTCGCGCAGGTCGGGAAGAGAGCGGAAACCCGCGTGGCGTGCGAGATAGTCGACCTTGCGCCACCTTGCAGGGCTGAAATAGAGCCTGGCCTTCGACTGGCGCAGGATGAACTCCACCTCCGCCGGCCCGTAGATGCTCACGATCGGCAGCACGATCGCGCCCAGGTGCATGAGCGCAAGATAGAGCACCGTGGTCTCGTACCAGGTGGGCAGCTGCACGGCCACCACGTCGCCCCGGCCCACGCCGAGCTTCTGCAGACCCGCCGCGATGCGCAGGCTGTGCTCGTAGAGCCCGCGGTTGGTGGTGTGCCGCGGGCGTTTCTCGGCGTAGTAGATCGACTCGACTTCGGGGTGCCGGCGGGCGCCCTCGAGCAGCCGCTGCGGAATCGAGCGGTTCTCGTGATAACCCAGACGCCGCCACTGCCCGCGGAGCTTCTGCCGGTCTGCCGCGATGTCTCCCAGTTCGATCACTGCTCGCTACTCCTGCAATTCCCGAATGACGCGCCCAAGGGTCGCATCGTGTTTCGCATCGACGGGCAGGGGCAGACAGATGCCCTGGGCCAGTCCCTCGAATCGCTCGCGCAGCACGCGTGCCAGGCGCGTCCAGGGAGCAGAGGGCATGAGCACCTCCAGCATCTCGTCATTGATCTGCGCTGCCATCAGGTCCACATGCCCCTCGCGCCACAGTTCGCGGAGGCGTTCGCCCGTCGCGCGCCACCCATGGAGCTCGAGCGTGGGCCAGTACTGCGGCGTCGAAAGATTGGTTGCCAGAATCTCACGGTGCTTTTCACGCTGTGCACTGACCTCGGTCGCGGTGTCGCCGGTGGCGCACAGGGGGGCCACCACGAGCTCGAAATCCTGCCGGGTGCGACCGGCCCGCTGCATGCCCATCCCGATGCGATCGAGCATCACCTCGCGGATGTAGCGCGACGCCGAGTTCGTCGGGTGAGTGAGCAGTCCGCGCGCGCACTCGCCAGCCACTGTGCTCATGTGCGGCCCGATGGCGCCGAGATGGATCCGAATATCCGGGTGCTCGATCGGCGCCGGCCGGGTCCACCAGTTCTGCCGGTTCAGACGATAATACTGACCCTCGAAACGCAGGGGTATGCTGTCCTGCCAGGAATCATAAATGGCCCTCAAAGAGCCGAGGTATTCGCGCATCCGTGCGGCGGCCGGCTGCCAGGGAACGCTGTACTTTCCGACCAGCATCGAGGGGACGAGCGAGCTCAGCCCGAGGCGAAAACGCCCGCGGGAAAGCGCGGCCAGATTCCAGGAGGCGACCGCCGTGACCATCGGACTGCGGGCGAAACAGACGAGCCCGCTCGTGGCGATCTGCACGCGTTCGGTTGTCTGGATCGCCGCCTGCGCACCGAGGAAGGCGTCGCAGGCGACGTCGGCAAGCGTCACGACGTCGCAGCCGAGTGCCTCGGCGCGGCGTGCCTGCGCGCCGATCTCCGCAAGAGGCAGATTCATGTCGAGCGCCAGCCAGACTCGGAACATCGTCTGATACCCGCTGCCGCTTCGCCGGCGCTGTCAACCGCCGGAGCGTTTGGGCGGTGTCAGGCCGTGGAGCTTCGCGCTGGCTTCGCTCATCAGCGTGATGGCTTCCTCGCGCGGCGTGCGGGCCAGGCGCTCGGCGGTGGCACGGTTCTTTTCACCCGCAATCCAGATCGGTCCGTGCCCCAGATGCTCGAGCGCTTCGCGTGCGACGTCGTCCGGGTCCATCGGCACGATGCTGAGTTTCTGCATGGCGGCCTGGCCAGCGGCTGTCCCTGAGCGGTCGTAACGGATCGTGGAGCGCGCCATCGCGGGCGTTTCGGTCGCGCCCGCCAGGAGGCCCAGCACGTCGACCCCGAAGGCACCGAGCTCCCACCACAGGCCTTCGGCCAGGATCCGGTCGAAGGCCTTGGTGGCCGCGTAGGTCGCGACATAGCCACTGCCTGCGAGTGCCGACATGGAAGACAGGAGGATGATGCCGCCCCGACCGCGCGCCCGCATCCGTGAACCGAGCTGGTACACGAGCGTCAGCGGCCCGACGCAGTTCAGGCGCACGAGTGCGAGCGCCTCTTCGAGCGGCGTGTCGTGCAGCAGGCCGGCACCGTGGGTTGCACCGGCGTTATAAACCATCAGGCCCACTTCGCGGGCTGCGACGAGTGCCTCGAGGCGCGCATCCAGATCGGGGGCCGTGAGATCCTCGGCGTGCGTGCTGACCTGCACATCGAAGCGTTCCCGGATGTCGTTCGCCGCGGCCTCGAGTGTTCCGGTGCGGCGCCCGATCAGGATCAGGTGCAGGCCGCGCGCGGCGAGCTGGTGGGCGAAGCTGCGGCCGATGCCCTCCGAGCCCCCGGCGATCAGTGCCCACGGACCATATTGGCGGGTGAATGGCGAGAGCCCGGTCATCGAGGTGTGCCGGGCAGGGCGAAGGCCACGACGTAGTCGCCCATCCGGGTCTTGAACGATCCCATGCCGCCCGCCGCGATGACCACCATCTGTCGACCGCTGGCCGACGTGTAGGTCATGGGAGTCGCCTGGCCCCCGGCTGGCAGGCGACCTTCCCAGAGCAGTCTCCCGCTGCCGGTGTCGAAGGCGCGCAGATAGGCATCCTGCGAGGCTGCAACGAAGGTCAGGCCGCTCCCCGTCGTGATGGCACCGCCTGCACTGGGCGGGCCGAACGGCAGCTTCAGCCCGAGTCGCATCCCGAGTGGTCCGATGTCCTGCGTCGTACCGAGGGGCTGATGCCAGACCAGTTCGCCCGTCAGGAGATCCACCGCGGAGAGAAATCCATAGGGCGGCTGCTGGCAGGGGACTTCGAGCGGCGAGAAGAATACGTGTACATCGGCGCCGTAAGGCGTGTTCTCCTGCGGGACGGCACCGCCCACGAACTCGGTGCTCCCGGGGCGTCGGGCCTTCAGGCCGCGCGCTGCGACTTCCTCACGTGTCAGGAGGCGATCGTAGTTCGCCATCCGGTTGGAGGTTGCCACCATGATGTGCCGGTCCGGATCGACGGTGACGCCACCCCAGTTGTGACCACCGAAGAAACCCGGAAACATGAGGGTCCACTGCTGGCCGATCGGCGTGAGCGGACCTCCGTAGCGCGCCTCCCGGAAGCGGATGCGGCACCAGAGCTGGTCGAGTGGCGTCAGACCCCACATGCTTCGTTCCGTGAGATCAGGGCCGCGGAACGAGGGCATGCCGACGGAATAGGGCTGGGTTTTCGAGAGGCGCTCGCTCGCAGCGGCGCCGCTCTGGGGGACAGGCCGCTCCTCGACCGGCATGATCGGCTCGCCGGTCGTCCGGTCGAGGACGAAGACCTCGCCACGCTTGGTCGGCTGCAGAAGTGCTTTGCGCACACCTTGCGCAGTGGGCAGATCGACGAGGGTCGGTTGCGATGCGACGTCGTAGTCCCAGATGTCGTGGTGCACCGTCTGGAAGGACCAGCGTACCCTGCCGGTCTGGGCGTCGAGCGCCACGACCGACGAGGAGTATTGATCGTCGAAACTGCGGCGTTGTGCACCATAGTAGTCGGGCGTCGCGTTGCCGGTCGGCGCATAGACGAGGCCGAGCTCTTCGTCGGCGCTCATCGGTGCCCAGGAGTTGGGGGTCGCGCGTGTGTACTGCTCGCCTGGAGGGGGTTCTCCCTGCCGGTCCGGGCGGCCCATGTCGAAGGCCCATGCCAGACGTCCGGTGGCGGCATCGAAGGCACGGATCACGCCCGATGGCTCGCCCCAGTACTGACCGTCGGTCACCCAGCCCCCGAGCACGATCCGGCCGTGTACGACGGTCGGTGCGGACGTGACGTAGTAATAGCCACGAATGACCTCGCCCATGCCCGTCAGCAGCGAGACCTCTCCGTGGTCCCCGAAGTCGACGCACGGCGCACCGTCATGCGCATCCAGGGCGATGAGGCGCGCGTCCACGGTGTTGGTGTAGATGCGCTCGGCGCAGGCGCCTGTCGCGCCGGGGACCCGGTAATAACCGACACCGCGGCAGGTGAAGGCGAACACGTCGGCCCGGTTGACCTGGGTGCGATGACGCCAGAGCTCGCGACCGGAGTCGGCGTCCAGTGCGATGACGTCGTTGTAGCCCGTGCACAGATAGAGTGCGTTGCCGACCTTGAGCGGAGTGGCTTCGAACGTGACGTACCCGGGTGGCGAGGGCCCCGTTCGGTAGGTCCATGCGACCTGCAGCTCGCGGACATTGGCCGTCGTGATCTGCGTGGCCGGACTGAAGCGCGTGCCGCCCGGATTGCCACCGTAATGCAGCCACTCGCCGGTGTCTGCTCGTGACGCGGACGGCGTGTCAGCGGCACTGCGCGCCGGCCGCGTACCCGCCTGATAGATGGGGTCCGCCTGAAGCGTGGAATCCGCGCGGTGCAGTGCCCCGCCCGCCACCACGGCCAGGGCCGCCGAGCCGATGAGCAGGAGCGGGGCCCCGCGCGCCCGGCGTGCGGGCAGAGGGTCCACCGCGCGCGGCGTCAGCCCGCGTCGCGCGAGGGGCAGCAGCAACCAGGCGCCAAGGGCGAGCAGCAGTCCCAGGCGTGGCATCAGCGCCCAGGCATCGAAGCCTGCTTCCCAGATCGCCCAGGCAAGCGTGCCGATCAGGATCGCGCCGTAGAGGTACAGGCCGCTCTTCTGGCCGCGCCACAGGAGGATTGCACTTGCGGCGAGCAGCAGGCCCGTGACGACGTAGTAGGCCGAGCCGCCCAGCAGCAGCAGCCTGGCGCCGCCGAGGGCGAGCGCCAGGCCGATCACTGCCAGCAGCAGCGCGAAGACCCGCTGCAGTGCCTTGATCATCAGAACTCGTACACCAGATTCACGCCATAGGTGCGTCGCTCCGCCCAGGCCATCGGTGGCGTGCCGTAGCCCGCCGGTGAGACGACGCCGCTCAGCGGATCACGCACGGGGACCGGGCTGCCGGAGAGAATGACGTAGAGCGGCCACGCCTTGTCGGTCAGATTCTTCCCCCACAGGTCGACGCGCAGCCGGGCTTCCTTCGGCAGTTCGGTCTTCCAGGAGAGGCGACCGTCGAGCAACCCGACGGCCGGTCGCGATACCTTGTCGCGGTTCGGGACATCCGGCCCGGCTCCAGAGCCGTGGAAGACCCGGTCTTCCCAGCGATAGTTGAGGATCGCGGTGAGCTCGCTGTGGCCGCGTTTCAGGAAGGTCCAGTTCGTGCCGAGATTGATCGAGTTCTTTGGCGCATAACCCGTGGAGAACAGGCCCTTCACGTTCTGGCCCACCCGATAGGGGGAAGCCGGATTGACAGCCGGATCGAAGATCGTGCCGGCGGGAGCCAGCACCTCATCGTACTTCGCATCGAGCCAGCTGTACTCCAGCGTGAAGCTCAGCGCATCCACCGGCTGCCAGAGCGCTTCGAGCTCGAGGCCCGACATGGTGGCCTTGCCGGCATTCAATCCGAGCACCACCGAGAGATCGCCAGGATTCGAATTGAAGAACAGCTGCATGTCTTCATACTTGCTCATGAATGCCGCGGCGTTCAGGCGCAGGTGCCGGTCGAGCAGATAGGACTTGAGTCCCAGCTCATACACCGTGACGTCTTCCGGACGGAAGGTGATGCCAAACTGTCCGACGTCCACGGATTCGCTCGAGCCACCCGCCTTGTAGCCTGTGGCCACCCGCAGGTAGGTGCTGATGTCGCCCGTCCAGGCGAAATTCGCCGTGAAGGACGGGTTGACGCGGTTCGACTTCAGGTCGTTGGAGTTGACCATCCCGGGCGCCGGCTCCACCCCGATCGGGTACCCGAAGTATGTGTTCAGGATCCGTCGTGTCGCTGAACGATCGTCCTGCGTGTAACGCGCGCCGAAGGTGAGCGCGAGCCGGTCGTCCAGAACCGGTGGCGTCCACGTGAGCTGCGCGTAGGCTGCCTGCGACTTCGACTCCATTTCCACGTAGCGGTTCTTGTCCAGGAGCAGGGGCGCAGATCCCGGGAGCGCGTTCGTGATGACCGCATTCTGGTAATGCCGTCCGGCCTCCTTGAAATAGTAGAGGCCGGCGACATAGTCGATGCGCCCGTCGAGGAGACTGCCCACCGCCTGCAGCTCCTGCGAGAACTGATGCGAGCGGATGTCGTCGAGGCTGCGGAAACCGACGAAGAAGGTCTCGGCGTAATCCTGGTGATAGGCCACGCTCAGGTCGCGATAGCCCGTGAGGGACTTCAGCGTGAGCGTGTCACTCGCCTTCCACGCGAGCGTGAGGCCGTGGCTCTCGAAGTCTCCGGGGCTGATCGGCAGGTCGATCGCACGATAGCTCCGGGTCTCGGGATGACCGCTCTCGTGGTAACCGGGAATCAGTCCGATGAGCGCCGCGTTGGTGTAGTAGAGCGGCGTCGAGTCCAGATCTCCCCGTTCATAGAAGTAATCCACCGTGAAGGGCGCCCCGGTATCCCAGCGCAGCGCGACGCGCCCCGCCGTCTGATCCTCCTCCCCGAAATCGTGGCTCGATCCCAGGTTCTTTACATAGCCGTCCTGCTGTCGCTTGAGGAAGGAGAGCTTGGCGGACAGCCCGTTCCACTTCGGCAGATCGATGACGCTCAGGCTGCGGATGCGGCCCTCGCTGCCGAAGCCGAGCTCCTGCTTGAAGCCGAACTCACCCGATGGCTTCCTGCTGATGAGGTTCACCGCACCGCCGGTGGTGTTGCGTCCGTACAGCGTGCCCTGCGGGCCCCGCAGCACCTCGACGCGCTCGATGTCGGCGAGGTCGAAGGTGGTCATCTGTCCGCGAGAAATGTAGAAGCCGTCCTGGTAGAGCCCGATGGCGGTATCGATCGTGATCTGCCCGGCGTCCTGCACTCCGGAGCCGCGCATGTAGACGGTGAATGTGTTCGCAGTCGAGGGATAGGGTGTGAAGGACATGCTCGGGGTGGCCTTGATCACGCCCTCGAAGTCCGTGATGCCGCGATCGATGAGCGTTGCGGCGTCCATGGCCGTGATCGCGATCGGAGTGTCCTGCAGACTGGCTTCGCGCCGTTCGGCGGTGACGATCACCTCCTGGATGCCGGCGCTCGCGGGGGGCTCCTGCGCTGTCGCCATGGACGCCATGGCCATCCCGATCGCCGTGAAGCCGATGCCTTGCATCGCGAGACGCTCTCTTGCCGAAGTCATGTACCCTCGTCCTTTCGCTTGTAGACGCCTGCCTGATGCCGAGGCGCGTGGGCGCGTAGGTTACTGTCACCGAGGCGCGGGCGCCAGACCGGCGTTGGTCAAGTCAGCGAACGATCCGCTGTGCTCGGGGAAGACCTCCGGTCAGTCCCGCAGTGCACGGGGTGGCGTCTCGACGGCGTCGAGTGTCAGCACGGTGAGGGTGCCGAGCGCCGCATCGCATGGCGGGATGTCGAGGGTTGCATCCGGCGTTCGGGGCCAGAGGGAAATCAGCGCATGCAGAGGCAAAGCCGCCTGCAGGGGATCGAGGGGCAGGTCGAGGGAGATGCGCAGGATCGAGCCCTCGTTGCGGCGGCGGACGCTTACGGCGAAGTCCGTCACCCGGGCCTCGAATTCGGGCGGTGCGCCCGAGGCACCGCGGGTGAGGGCCAGACCGAGCTTGCGCGTGACGCCTGACTCGACGGTGCGTTCCGGCCCGAAGAGCAGCCGTTCGCGCACTGTGCAGGAGGCGATGCGAGCGCGGTCCATGAATCGGGCTTCGTCCTGGCGCAGCACCTCCCCAGCAGGCGAGGCGAGCCAGGCGCCGATCGTCGCGGTGGCCTCGGGTGTGTCGAACCAGAACTCCGGGAGACAGTCGAAACCGGGCTCCCGGGGCAGGGCGTGCACGACGTGATTGCGCACATACTTCGCGAACACCCGGATATGGCGCAGCGCGAGCGGCGCGTGCTGCGTCTCGTAGTG
The DNA here is from genome assembly GCA_016707425.1 of Gammaproteobacteria bacterium. Classification (GTDB taxonomy): domain Bacteria; phylum Pseudomonadota; class Gammaproteobacteria; order Steroidobacterales; family Steroidobacteraceae; genus JADJHU01. The sequence goes on along the minus strand of JADJHU010000008.1, from coordinate 67,523 downwards.
CTCACGAAACGCAGCACGCGTGATGTCGGCGCGGCGCGGGATGAAGCCCAAGGTCTTCATTTCGGTACGGGGGACGATGCGCCGCCCGGCCTGATCCGTCAAGGCCGGTCCAGGGCGCGTTATGCTGTGCGCATCGATCATGGGAGGACAGGCGATGAACGGATCTTCCGGGCTTCTCACGGGTAAGGTGGCCCTGGTGACGGGCGGCGGCCGCGGGATCGGCCGTGCGATCGTGCTGGCCATGGTGCGTGAAGGGGCGCGCGTGGGCATCCTCGAACGTGAGGCGGAGACCGGCGAGGAGACCGCCAGGCTGGTACGCGAGCGCGGTGGCGAGGCGCTGGTGGTGAGCGCCGACGTGGCGGTCGAAGGAGAAGTGGAAGCGGCGATCGCAACGGTGTGCGGGCGCTTCGGCAGGATCGACATCGCCTGCAACAATGCGGCATTGAGCCGTGGGCAGGGACCGATCCACGAATTCACGCACGAGAACTTCGAGCAGACGATCGCCTACTGCCTGACGAACACCTGGTTGTGCATGAAGCATGAGGTCAAGGCGATGATCGCGGCCGGCGGAGGCGGGGCGATCGTCAACATCTCCTCGCGCGCGGCGCAGCACGGCCATCCCTTCAACACGCCCTATGCCGCTGCCAAGGGCGGGGTCAATGTGCTCACGCAGAGCACGGCCGTCGAGTACGCGAAGCACGGCATCCGGATCAATGCAGTCGCGCCCGGGGCGATCCGGACGCCCGGGGTGGCGCAGTACGTCGAGGCCTATCCGGAGCGCGCCCGGGAGCTCAATGCCGCGGCCGCGCTGGGCCGCCTTGGCGAACCGGAGGAGATCGCGGAGGCCGTGGTGTTTCTGGCCTCGGGCCGCGCGTCCTTCATCACCGGACAGATCCTGTACGTGGATGGCGGCGCGTCGGTCAAGCGCTGACAGGCCGCGGGCCCACGCGGTGGGCTCAGGACTCCGGGAGCTGCGGGGACCAGGGGGCGCCGTTGATGTGGCTGCCACCGTCGACGAACAGTGTGTTCCCGGTCAGGTAGCGGCAGTCCTCGCTCGCCAGGAAGAGCGCCACGCTGCCAATGTCGCTTTCGGGATCCCCCATCCGGCCCATGGGATTGAGCTTGAGCAGGGCGGCGGCGTTCTCCGGGTTCGCCTCGGCGAATTGCCTGTACGCTTCGGTTGCCGCGCCCGGGCAGATCACGTTGCAGCAGATCTGGTACGGTGCCCATTCGCGCGCGGCCGTGCGCGTGAGCGTGCGCAGCGCTTCCTTGGCCATATTGTAGTCGACCGTGAAGGGATGGGCGTTGACCCCGTTCAGCGAGCAGAGATTCACGATGCGTCCCCAGCGCCGGTCACGCATCGGGGGAAATACGGCCTGCATCGCCCAGAGCGCCGACATTGCGCCCAAGCGCCAGGCATGATCGAGATCCTCGTCCAACTGCTTCTCGACCCTCGCGGCCCCGAAACCGCCCTGCCGCCGGCTCCAGGCATTGTTCACGAGGATGTCGACCCGGCCGAAGCGGTCGAGCGCGCTCTGCACCATCTTCCCGACATCCGCGCGACGGCTGACGTCGGCGTGCACGAACTCTGCAGCCACGCCGAACTCGCGGCGCACTTCCTCGGCCACCTGCGCGCCGGTGCCCGCGTTGTACTCCGCGAGCACGAGCGACGCACCTTCAGCCGCGAAGCGGCGGGCGATGCCCCTGCCGATGCCGGCGCCCGCGCCCGTGATGAGCGCGACCCGTCCGCGCAGCCGCTTCATCAGCGTGTGACTTCGAACGAAGTATCCAGCGTGATCGTGAGAGCTGTGCCCGCGGGCAGGTCGATGTCGCCGCCGGTCTTCTGCGCGGCGATGGCACCGGCCGCGCCGCCTACGATGCCGCCGATGACCTTCCCCTTGCGGCCGTCCATCTGGTGACCGATGACGGCCCCCGCGACGGCGCCGCCGACGATCTTGGCGGTATCGCGCGCAGTCTCGCTCTTGCCCTGCTCGGTTACTGCGCCATGGATCGGCACGGACACGCCGCTGCGGACTTCCAGGGTGTCGAAGGCCAGTGCGAGCGTCGGTATCCCACCGATGTGGTGGCTTCCGGAGAGGACCTGGGTCACCGATCCACGCACGACTGCGCCTGCAGGGACCGCTCGCCGGCCATCGATCACCAGGTCCGAGGCGAGGTGTGCCTCGATGCGATCGCCGACCGCAGCGGTGCGGGTGGAGACCTCGCTGCTCAGCGTCACCGGGAGAGGCGTGCCGGCGGGCACGACGATCGGCCGCGCAGGCACGTGAGCCGGAGCCGAAGGCGGCGCCGTGCTTGCCGTGGCAGCCGGACTCCGCGAACCCGGGCTCGAGGCGCTCGTGCTCGACTTGCGGGGGGTGGAGACACTCTTCGGTGCTGCCGCCTGACGGCTTGCGAGCTCGGCCTCCCGCTTGGCGAGTGCGTCCTCGCGTGCCTGCAGTGCCTGTTCGCGTTCATGCTCGGCGGCATTCGCATCGACCACCGGTGCGGCCTGCGAGTCCGGAGGTGAGGCGAGCTGCGCCGGAGGTGGTGTCGCGGCGGCATCGGTATTGGACGCGTCGTGCGGCGGAGACTTGCTGTTGCCGCAGCCACTCAGGCTTGCGGCGCACAGACCCGCGATCAGGAGCGATGCCAGTGAGTGTGCGGTCTTCATTCGGGATCTCCAGTCATCTGAATTGGAACACGAAGCGTGCGGGCTCCGACAGGAATCATGCGTCGGGCGGTCGGCGCCCGGCCCAGGGTGCGGCGGCCTCGAGCTGCGCGGCGAGCTGCAGGAGCGTGAGTTCATCACCGAAGCGCCCCGCAAACTGCGAGCCGATCGGCAGGTTCTGCGCATTCCAGTACAGGGGCACCGACATGGCCGGGTGGCCACTCATATTGTAGGGCGCGGTGAACGGGCTGGCATCGATTGCGACCTGCATGAACCGTTCGAACGGCTGATCGAGGGAGAGTTCCCCGAGCTTCGGGGAGACGGTGGCGGTGACCGGCGACAGGATGACGTCGTGACGCGTGAGGAACTCATCGAGAATGCGGCCGACGTGATCGAAGCTCGCACGCGCCCGGTAGAGCCGCTCGGCGTCGTAGTTTCTGGCTTCCTGGATGTTGTGCCAGGTGACGCGCTCGAGATCCTGCTCCGTGACGGCGCGACCGAGCGCTTTCTCACGGTCGCGGATCGTCACGAGCGTGCCCGTGCCCGTCATCGTGCCGAGAGCCGCAAAGGCTTCCATCACCGGGATGTCGGGAGCCGCGGGCTCGACGTGATGACCGAGCGATTCGCAGAGCCTGGCTGCATGCGCGAGTGCCGCTCTGCAGTCTTCGTGTACGGGGCGACCGAAGGGATTCGTCTCCCAGAGCGCGATGCGCAGCCGCTTCGGTGCCTTGCGCAGCTGTGCAGCGTAGGAGGGGGCGGGCTGCGGCGGCACGATGCGGCTGCCCGGCTCGGGCCCCTGCACCACATCGAGCAGCACTGCGGAGTCACGCACCGAGCGGGTGATGGCGTGCATCGTCGAGAGGCCCATCCAGCTCTCGATGGACTTCGGACCGTAGGGCACGCGCCCGCGACTGGGCTTGAGCCCGAAGAGCCCGCAGTGGGTCGACGGGATGCGGATCGAGCCGCCACCGTCGCTCGCGTGCGCCGCAGGCAGGATGCCCGCAGCGACGGCCGCCGCCGCGCCTCCGGAGGAGCCGCCCGTGCTGTACTCCCGGTTCCAGGGGTTGCGTGTCAGGCCCCAGAGCTTCGATTCCGTGGTGGCGGTCTGGCCGAGTTCGGGGCTCGCCGTCTTGCCGAAGATCACGAGGCCCGCGGCCCGGTAGCGGCTGACGATCGTACTGTCATAGTCTGCCATGGCATCGCGGAAGAAGACCGAGCCGTTGGTCGTGACCGTTCCCCGGAGCTGTACGCCCAGGTCCTTCAGGAGCATCGGCACGCCCATGAGGGGGCCCGCCGGAAGGCCTGCGCGTATTGCCTCGCGTGCGAGCTCGTAGTGCTTCAGGACCACGGCGTTGAGTGCCGGATTGACGGCCTCGGTGCGCGCGATTGCGGCCTCCAGCAGCTCCGCGGGGCTCACCTGGCGCTTGCGTACGAGCTCGGCGAGCCCGACGGCGTCGTGACGCGAGTAGTCGCTCGAGGACAGGGTCGCGGCCCGTGCGTGCCCGGCAGGGCCCAGGGCCGACACGGTCGCGATACCCGCCGTGGCCCGGAGGAAGCGGCGGCGTCCCTCGTCGATCATCCGCCCGGCATCGGTGCGCTGTTCATTCAACGGTTCAGACATGGTGTATCTCCCGCGCAGTTCGTGGTCCCGCAGGCGCGATTCTTTCAAAATTGGCGCATCCGGGTCCAATCGTGTCACGCGGGGAGTGCATGCACGAATACAATCACTCCATGACTGAACCGCAGGTGAACGCGCTGCCGGCGACGCCAGAGGCGATCACTGCCGGATGGCTCGCGCGCGTACTCGACGTGCCGGTCGAGTCCGTCGAGGTCCTCGAGCGCCACAGCGGTACCACGGGCCGAGCACTGCTGCGTGTCGTCTGGGGTGGGGGCGTGCAGCGTCCTGGGCGGCTCTTTGCGAAGCTGCCTCCGCCCGATGCCGTGCAGGCACGCATGGTCAGCTCGACCGACATGGGGCGACGGGAGGCGCGCTTCTACGCGGGTCTCGCGCCCGGAGCCCCGGTGCGTGTGCCGCGGGCATACTGGTCAGGCTGGGGAACGGAACCGTCCGGGTATCTGATTCTGCTCGAGGATCTCGCGGGTTCGGGCTGCGATTTTCCACGCGGAAGCGATCCGGCAATTCTCGACTACGTCCGCATGCTCATGGACGAGCTTGCGCGACTGCACGCGCATTTTCACGACTGGCCGCTGCGCTTCGCGGCGCGCAGCCCCTGGGTGGGGCCGTCGATGCGCAACGACTGGGGTCGCCGGCTCGTGCAGGTCGGGCTCGAGACTTTTCGTGACGAGGCGTCCCGGGAGTTCGCGCAGCTCGGGGAGCTCTATGTGGCACACATGGAGGTCTGCAACGAGCTCATGGACCGCGGGCCACACACGCTCATCCACGGCGACTGCCACCTGGGGAACCTCTTCCGCGACCGTTGCAACGGCGACCGGCCGGGATTCCTCGACTGGGCATGCGTCGCACACGGGCCGGGCTTGCGGGATGTCGCGTACTTCCTCTGCAATTCCATCGCACCGGAGCTGCGCCGGCGCGAGGAGCGTGCACTGCTCGAGCGTTATCGCGCGGGACTGGCCGCGGGGGGTGTCGCCGTGCCGCCCTTCGAGGAAACCTGGCGCGACTACCGGCTGCTGGCGCTCGCCTCATGGGTGTCGGCGACCGCGACGGCCGCGGTCGGCGGCCGCATGCAGCCGCTTCGGATCGGCCTGCGCGCCATCGAGCGCACCACCGCTGCCGCGCAGGACCTCGGAACGCTCTCGCTGCTGCGCGCGGAGCTTGGGAATCCCGCGGTCTGAAGTCGAAGTTCCCGGCTCGCTCGCGGACGAATGAATCCGTATGATGTCCGGCAAATGAACGTCGCTGCATCCGCTTCTGCCACGGATCCGCTCGCGGCTCTGACGGCTCCGGGTACGCCCTTCGAGATCACCATCGAACCGGTGCGCGGCGTGCCCTGCCGCGTCTACAGGCGTGCTCCCCGGCACCTCGGTGACGTCTATGCAGCGGCCCGCCAGTTCGCGACGCGGCCCTTTCTCGTCTACGAGGGACAGCGCCTGGCCTATGCCGAGGCATTCGAGCGCGCGGCCTCACTCGCACGGGAGCTCGCGACGCGCCACGGCGTCGGTCGAGGAACGCGCGTGGCGATCGCCATGCGCAACTGTCCGGAGTGGATCCTGAGCTTTCTGGCTGCGAGCTCGCTTGGCGCCGTGACGGTGCTCGTCAACAGCCGCGGGTCGGCGGCGGAGATCGCTCATGCACTCGAGTCGACGAGCTGCGAGTTGCTGATCGCCGATCCGACGCGCGCGCAGAGCGTGCGCGAATCCGGGCTCGACATCCCGATGATCGTGACGAGCGACGCGGAGGGTGTTGCGCCGTCGTCTTTCGACGCCCTGTGCTCCGCGCATCGTGGCCTCGTACTGCCGTTCGTGCCCGTGGACACGGATGACGCCGCGATGATTCTCTTCACCTCGGGCACGACGGGGCGCGCCAAAGGGGCTGTGCTGTCGCATCGCGGGGCGATCACGGCGCTCTGGAATACCCAGCTCTCGGGCGCGATTCTCGGCGCGCAGATCGCGGCGCAGAAGGGCATCGATCTCGCCGCGCTCGCTGCGCATCAGCCACAGCCGTGCCAGCTGCTGGTTTATCCGCTCTTTCACACGAGCGGCGTGCACACCATTCTCCTCGCTGGCCTCCTCCGCGGTGGCAGGATCGTGATCATGCGCCGCTGGGACGTCGGGCGCGCGCTCGAGCTCATCCAGCAGGAGCGCATCACGACCGTCTCCGGTGCGCCGACGATGCTGTGGGACCTGGTGAATGCGCCGGGACGTGAGCGCTACGACCTGAGCTCGCTCGTCTCGCTCGCCGGCGGGGGGCAGGCCACGCCGCAGAACCTGCTGCGCGCGATGGCGAGCGCCTTTCCGCAGTGCCTCCTCGGCGGCGGGTGGGGTCAGACGGAGACCAATGGTGTCGTCACCATGGGCATCGGCGCGGACTACCTGGCCAATCCGCGTGCCTCGGGGAAAGCCGCTCCCACGAGCGAGCTGCGCATCGTGAACGCGGAGGGCCGTGACCAGCCGGTCGGAGAACCGGGTGAAATCTGGGTGCGCAGTCCGAGCAACATGATCGGCTACTGGAACAATCCGGAGGCGAATGCCGCCGTGTTCGAGAGTGGCTGGCTCAGGACCGGTGATGTCGGCTATCTGGATGCGGAGGGCCGCATCTACATCGTCGATCGCAAGAAGAACATGGTCATCTCCGGCGGCGAGAACATCTACTGCGCCGAGGTCGAGCGGGTGCTCTCGGAGCATGCAGGTGTATTCGAGGCCGCGGCACTCGGGGTGCCCGACGAGCGCCTGGGCGAGAGGCTCGTGGCGGTGCTCGTCCCGCACCCCAATCATGTCCTCGGCGAAGAGGAAGTGCGCCGCCATGTGCGCGCGCAGCTCGCCGATTACAAGGTGCCCGCACGCGTGATTCTCGAGAGCGCGCCTTTCGCGCGCAATGCCAACGGCAAGATCGACAAGGCGGAGCTGCGGCGCCGCCTCGGTCATCGCATACTGGAGTGACATCGATGGAAGCAGGCAAGTTCACGAACCGTGCCCAGCAGGCCGGAGCCGAATCGCTCGCCGCCGTCAGGGCGAAGAACAAGACGGCCTGGCTCGAGCTCTTCGCCGACGATGCGGTGATCCAGGACCCGGTGGGCGTTTCACCGCTCGATCCGTCCGGGCTCGGACATCGCGGCAAGGAGGCGATCGCGCGCTTCTGGGACATGGCGATTGCTCCCGGGCAGCTCGAGACGAAGATCCGCGAGTCCTACCCGGCGGGCGATGAGTGTGCGAATGTCGCGACGTTCGTCAATCGCATGCCGAACGGCGCAGCGATCGCGACTGAGCTCGTCGTCGTCTATCGCGTCGATGCGCGCGGCAGGATCGTCTCGCTCAAGGCCTACTGGGAGTACGCGAAGATTGCCGCCCAGCTCGAACAGATGCTCGGGACCAGGCAGGCCGGATGAAGCCCTGCGGGCAACTCGTGCGTCCGCAATCTCAAAGCACGGGTTCGTGCTGCGCGTGCAGGATGTACTCGCTCGTGGCAATCACGTCCACGCCGTCTGGATCGAGGAAGCGCCCGCAGCTTTCCATCATGAGGCCGAGGTTGCGCTGGAACTTCGGTTCATCGTCGACCGCGTCATAGAAGACCCGCAGATCGCGCACGACTTCCGCGGGGAAGCCTTCCTCGACGATGCCGCGCCACGCGGGCGCATCCGTGGTGAGCGGCATGACGACGACGTTCTGGACGTAGCGGAAATTGGCCTGTGTGTCGATGCCGACCTTCGTGTGTCGTTCGAACCAGATGCGCCGCCACTCGTCGAAGGATAGGCGTGCCGCCACCTTGAGGAAACTCACCTGGGTGAAGCCCCAGGTGCGCTCACCCGCTTTCGCGGGATGCTCCACATTCCTCAGGATCGTCGACTCGGCCACCACATAGCCGGCGAGACGCCGGAAGCTCTTCGCGAGCAGCGCCTCGGCCGGAGCACGCCGGTATGCGCTCGTGAGCCAGAAGCTCACGATGCCGTCCGGTTTCGGATCGGCACCCGTCCTGAAGTGCATGTGCTCGATGGCACCCGTGAGATCGATGTCGGCCACGTTCATCTGCAGGCGCTCGACCCCGAGCTCCGTGAGCTGCGGCTGCAGCTCCTGCACGACGCGCCGGCGGAGGACCTCGGCCGGCTCTCCGCCGCCCCAGAAGGCATAGATGAGTTTTTCCATGACTCACGAATGGTAGCGCGCCGTCACGGGTGCGTCACGGGGTCGGCCGCGGACAGCTGTTGCTCGACGCTCCCGATCAGCTGGCGAAAGATCGTATCGAGGATCTGCTTCTCCGTGAGTGCGGCCATGGGCGGGCCGAGCGACACGATCAGCCGTTGCTCGTCGGGCTTCAGACGCCCCAGGTGTGCGAAGGAGCGCGGCGTCGTGCCGGAGCGACCGGCGGCCTCGACCCGGATCATGGCCACGGCCCGCGACACGAACAGATAGACAGTCAGCGCGAGCTTCTTTTCGCGCAGCCCGATGTCGGCGAGGAGCTTGACGATGGGCGCGACGATGCGAAACCACCCGGCCGAGACGTGCCCATCGATGCCGATGACGTTGTGGATGACCGGATGGCGGTCGGCATGGCGCTTGAGCGCCCAGAGCCAGGCGAGCAGTGTCTCCCGCCAGTCCTCTTTCTGCTTCGGGGGCCTGAAGGCGAGACACACCTCATCGGCCACCGCCTCCAGGAGCTCTTCGCGGCTGGCGAAGTAGTTGTAGATGGCCATCGGCACGGTGCCGAGCCGCTCGGCCACCGTCTTCACCATGAAGTCGTCGACATCGGTGGTGGTCAGGATCCCCATGGAGGTTGCGATGATTGCCTCGCGCGAGATGCGCGCCGGGCGGCCACGCTTGCGCTGGCCGAGCGGCCTGAGGCGCGGCGCCGGGGGCGTGACTGGTATTTCGGGAGGCTCGTTCCTTGCGGGCGCGGCCATCGGAGTTCCTCACCGCGGATACCCGCGCAGCGGAGTCGCTGCATAATTAATATGAGCAATCTATGCATGATAAGGTAATGCTCGTGGGAAATCTCGAGGAGACTGCACCGATGGGCAAGCTGAGCGGCAAGGTCGCCGTCGTTGCCGGCGGCGGAGGTATCGGGGGCGCGACCGCGCGGCGGCTCGCCGCCGAAGGTGCGGCGGTGGTTATCGGCGATCTCGATGCCGGCAATGCCGAAGCCATTGCCCGGGAGATCACGGCCTCCGGAGGCCAGGCGGTGGGCATGGGCTTCGACATCAGCGAGGAGTCGGCCGTCGCCGCGTGGTGGGGGCGGCAGCGTCAGCCGCTTCGGGGGCCTGGACCTGATGCACGTGAATGCAGCCGATCTCCAGGTGATTTTCCAGGACTCCAATGCCGTCGAGGTCGCCCTCGAGGTCTTCGACCGCACCATCGCCGTGAATCTGCGCGGGCATCTGCTCTGCACCCGGCTGGCGATCCCGCAGATGCTGCGCCGGGGAGGCGGGGCGATCGTCTACACGACCTCGGGAGCGGCCTTCATCGGCGAGCCCGAGCGGCCCTGCTATGCGATGGCCAAGGCCGGCGTCAATGCGCTGATGCGCCACGTGGCATCCCGCTGGGGCAGGAAGGGGATCCGCGCCAATGCGGTGGCCCCGGGGCTCGTGCTCACCGAGAACAATCTGAAGACCATGCCCGAGGAAGTGAAGAAGGCGGCGCTGGCACATACCCGCAGCACGCGCCTCGGCGCCCCGGACGACATCGCCGCGACCGTGGTACACCTGCTCTCGGACGACGCCGCATGGATCAACGGCCAGGTGATCAGCGTGGACGGGGGCGCGACAATCCGATGAACCAGGCTCGCAGGGAAGAGCTTTCCCGCATCCTTTGCCCGGTGTCACCGCCGCGAGATCGGCAACGTCTACACCGACGATCAGCGCGGGCGACTCCTCGACATCGTGCGCCACGAGGGGCCTTGGAAGCTGATCATCGCCCAGCATTTCGTCTCGGCCGAGGAACTGATCGCGACCATGTCGGGGAGCCTGCCCGAGGGCGTGAAGCCCTCCCTGGGTCTCTTCCTGACGGCGACCTTCCGCGGCTTCCTCGCGAACTACTCGACCTGTCTCCATCCCGGGATCGGCGACATTTTCTACAACGAGACTTTCCTCGGCTACGCGAAGTCCTACTGGAACGCGAGGTACGCCAAGCCGCAGATGATGCTCTTCAACATCAACGGCCCGGCCGCGAACACCGACCCTGGCCATCTCGACACACCGAGCTTTCGCGGCATCCGCTACGAGAACTCGCCCACCTGGCTGTGCAGCGTCATGGGCAAGTCGGGCCTGTTCCGCGACTATCTGATCAAGATGGCGCAGGTGATCACCTGGTTCTCCCACTGCCCGACGAGCGGCTTCACCTACTGGCCAGACGGCCCGCTGGCCGCGCCGAAGCGCCTGCAGCCGCCGATCTACAACCGCGGCGTCGTGGTGCAGAACGAGATGATGATGCATCGAGGGGAAGCGAATGGGCCGCTCGCGCACCGCTATCCTGCGGGGCTCGACTTCGACACGGCATTCGGTGGCGACCCCGCGAGCCGCGATCACTGGCTGCTCAGCACGCGCGGCAAGGTCATCGCCCGCCACTCGACCGACGAACTGCGCTTCCTCGTGCACTGGTCGGCCGAGGTCTTCGAGGACTACGCCGAGCTCAGGAAGAACATGGATGGAACCGACGATCTGAGCTACGAGAGAGTCTTCGACACCCTGATCGCGGACGTGCGCTCCAGGGGAATCGAGATCGCCACGCCCGTCGATCCACTCCACGATCCACTGTTCATCCGCACGCTCAACGCGGCCTATGACCTCGGCGGGCCGGCGCTCTATCCACCCGAAGCGCCCGTGTGCGCGCTGAACTCGCCCGCGGCATGAGCAGAGGCGCATTGCCAGGATAATATTCTTACTGATAATCTAATAACGTACCGTGACGGAGGAGTCCGCAGTCGTGAAGGCAGGTTTCGTCCCCGGCGTCCCCTTGCAAGGATTGCTCGATGCGCAGGCGCCCGCCTGGCGCAAGGCCCCCGCCCAGGTGATCGGGCTCACCGGCACCCCGTCGGCACTCCAGCCGACCGCAGCGGTGCGCGCGGAGTTTCCCGACGGCCGGATCGGCGCGGTGAAGCAGGTCTCGGTCTCGGCGCTGCACAATGGCAGCGAGCTCGCCTTCCGGCTCGCCTGGCAGGACGCCTCGGTGGACACTGGCGCAGATGGCCAGGACGACGTGGGCTTCCCCGATGCTGCAGCGATCCTCTTTCCGGGCAGCCCAGGTGCGCCCCTGATGACCATGGGCGCACCGGGCCTGCCGGTGAACGCCTGGTACTGGCGTGCCGATGAAGACGGCCGCGGGAGGCAGGTGACGGCCGAGGGCTTGGGAACCACGCAGACCGTGGATCGTGATCAGGTGCACGCCCGAGGCCGCCACGACAATGGTGGCTGGGCCGTGGTGATCGGCCGCTCCTTGCGTGCAAGGAGCGCAGGCGCGGTGGCGCAGCTCGAGGCGGGTGCTGCCGCGAGCTTCAGTGTGGCGGTTTGGGAGGGCAGCCACGGCGAGCGTGCCGGCATCAAGGCGATCGCGCTTGGGCCGCTGAGCGGCTGGCACGAGCTCGTCGTGGATCGCAAGGCTTGAGGGGCGGAGTACGGCATGGGCAAGCGTCAACTGGCCATGGTGATGGACCTGAACAAGTGTCTCGGGTGTCACACCTGCACCGTGGCCTGCAAGCAGCTCTGGACCCGCGACGAGGGCATGGAGTACATGTGGTGGAACACGGTCAACACCATGCCCGGCCGTGGCACACCGCGTGACTGGGAGCAGATGGGCGGGGGCTTCCGCGAAGGCGAAGCGCAGCCCGGCCGGCTGCCGAGGCGAGCGGAGTTCGGCGAAGCCTGGAAGTTCGACCACGAGGGGAGCTACTACGGCGGCCAGGGCGACGCTTCGCACCTCGGGATCAAGGGCGGCAGCCCAGACTGGGGCCCGAACTGGGAGGAAGACGAAGGCGGCGGGAAGTACCCGAACTCCTTTCACTTCTACATGCCACGCATCTGCAACCACTGCACGCATCCGGCCTGCGTGGAGGCCTGTCCGCGCGGGGCGGTCGAGAAGCGCGAGGAAGACGGCATCGTCACGGTGAACGAAGACCGTTGCCGTGGCTATCGCTTCTGCCAGTCTGCCTGTCCCTACAAGAAGATGTACTTCAACCACCAGAAGAAAGTGGCCCAGAAGTGCATCTTCTGCTTCCCACGCATCGAGCAGGGCGTGGCGCCGGCCTGCGCCCGCCAGTGCCCGGGGCGTGTGCGCTTCGTGGGCTATCGCGACGATGAAGCGGCGCCGATCTACAAGCTGGTGGACAAGTGGAAAGTGGCGCTGCCCCTGCACCCGGAGTACGGCACTGAACCGAACGTCTTCTACGTGCCGCCGGTCGGGCCGGTGAGCTACGGCGCAGACGGCGACATCGACGAGTCGAAGCCGCGCATCCCGGACGAGTACCTGGTGAGCCTCTTCGGTCCGAAGGCGCTCGACGCCCTCGTCACGCTGAAGGCCGAGCGCGAGAAGAAACGCACGACGGGTGCGTCCGAGCTCATGGACCTGCTGATCGCCTATGAGTGGAAGAACATGTTCGGCGGCTTCGATCGCTCGCCGGAGGCGGTCTCCGTGATCCACTGGCGCAAGAAGAGCTGAGGAGAGGCACAGTGAAACTCTTCCCGCTTCGCACCAATCGACGAGATTTCCTGCGTGGAGCGGCTGCCGGTGCAGCCGCCCTCACGCTCGATCTATCGCTGCTGCGTCCGGCTCTCGGCGCCGAGGGCGTCGCTAAAGCCGCGAAGGCTTACCGGGACTACCGCGACGTCTATCGCGAGAGGTGGAGCTGGGACCAGATCGGCATCGGCACCCACACCTGCACCAACTGCGCGAGCGGCGGCTGCGCCTGGAGCCTGTACGTCAAGGACGGCATCGTCTGGCGCGAGGAGCAGAGCGCGCCCTACACCCAGACGAACCCGAGCGTTCCCGACTACAGCCCGCGCGGCTGCCAGAAAGGGGCATCGGCGAGCGCGCTCTACCGCAGTGCCTCGCGCCTGCGCTATCCGCTGAGGCGCGTCGGCGCCCGCGGCGAGAATCGCTGGAAGCGTATTTCCTGGGACGAGGCGCTCGATGAGATAGCTCGCGAGCTCGTGACGACGCTCTCGACCCGGGGCGGCGCCGGCGCCTACGTCGAGAACGGCAACAACGCCGACTTCGGCCCGAGCTGGATTGCGATGGTGCGCTTCTTCACTCAGCTCGGCATTCCGATTACCGAGAACTTCGCCAGCGTCGGCGACCTGATGACAGGCGCCACCGCAACCTTGGGCAACCCTGTGCCGGGGGGCTCGTCCGACGACTGGTTCCGCACGGACTATTTCGTCAACTGGTTCGGCAACCCGATTTCCACACGCATTCCGGATGCGCACTTCATCACCGAGGCGCTATCGGGGCGCGAAGATCGTCTCCATCACCCCGGATTTCAGCCCGAGCGCCATTCACACCGATCTGTGGATCTCGCCGCGGCCGGGCACCGATGCCGCGCTCGCGCTCGGCGCCTGCAAGGTGATCATCGACGAGGGTCTGCATGACGTGCCCTACGTCATCGAGCAGACCGATCTGCCACTGCTCGTGCGCAGCGACACCCGTCAGTTCCTGCGCGAGACGGATGTGGTGGAGGGTGGGCGGCCTGAGTGCTTCGGCTGGTGGGACGAGAAGAAGCGGGAGATCGTCTGGTCGGCGAGTTCCGCCGGCTACGACAAGGACAAGCGGACGCTGAAGCTCCAGCCCGGCGAGCACCCGGCGCTTGAGCCGACGGGCGCCGAGGCCAGGCTGCTCTCCGGCAAGACCGTCGCGTTACGCAGCAGCTTCTCGATTCTGCGGGACAGGCTCGCCGATTACGACGCGGAGCGCGCCGCGAAAATCACGGGCGTGCATGCGAAGGTGATCCGTCGCTTCGCCCGCGAGTTCGCGCAAGCCAGGTCCGCCATCATCTACTCCGGGGCGGCGTGCGCGAAAATCTTGCACGGCGATCTCGTGGCGCGTGCCCAGATCCTGATGGCTGCGCTCACCGGCAACAACGGCCGTCCGGGCGGCGGCTGGCAGGAGATGACCTTCTTCGAACTCGACGGGAAGATCCTCTCGGCCTTCGTGGAGAACGTCTGCGATCTGAAGGCCGACGATCAGGCGGGCATCTGGGGCGCGCTCACCCAGATGGGCCAGCAGCAGGCAGCGAGCCCGACCTACATCTCCGGCTCGATGATGCGCCTGCAGGACGCCGGCACGCGCAGCGAGCAGCTCAATCCAGCCTACAACGACCCGACGCTGCCGCGCAGCCCGGAGCAGTTCCTGAAAGAGGCGCTCGCCCGCGGCGACGTCCACAACCATCCGGGGTCCGAGCTCTCGAGCCCCGAGATCATCTTCAACATGTTCGGCAATCCCTTCCGGAACAGCCGGATGGGTGGGCGGCTCGCCCAGACGCGCTTCAGGAACGCGCGCCTGATCGTCGACCTGACGCTGCGCATGGACGACACGGCGCGCCACTCCGACATCCTGCTGCCGACGGCGGCGCCGTACGAAAAGCTGGGCGTGAAGTACTCGGTGGCTTATCCGCCGTACTTCCATCTCGGCGACAAGGTCGTCGAGCCGCTCGGCGAATCGAAGTCGGACTGGGGCATCCTGGCGCTGCTCGCCGAGCGCGTCTCGGCGGAGGCCAGGCGCCGCGGCGTGACGACCGTGAAGGGCTACCGTGGCAGGCCCTATGACCTCACGCGTACCCATGAGCGCTACAGCGACAAGGGGCGCCTGGACCCCGAGAAGATCCTGCGCCTGATCCTCGAGCTCTCGCCGGCCACGAAAGGCATTACGCTCGAGGCTCTACGAGCGAACAAGGGCGTAGCCCGCTACACCGGCGTCAGCCAGCTCGGCAAGATGTGGTGCGGCACGACCGAGGACTACAAGGTCGACGAGCCGCTCGTGGCCTTCCTGGATATGTCGATTCGCAAGCGACCTTGGCCGACCAGCACCGGGCGCCAGCAGTTCTACCTCGATCACTCCATCTTCCTCGAGGTGGGCGAAGAACTCCCCGTGCACAAGGAGCCGCCAAGGGCCGGCGGCCGCTATCCGCTGACGCTCACCTGTGGGCACACGCGCTGGAGCATCCACAGCGCCTGGCGTGATCTCGACATCCTGCTGCGCCTGCAGCGCGGCGAGCCCGTGATCTTCGTGAACCCGGACGATGCACGCGCACGCGGTGTGGCCGATCACGATTACACGGCCGTCCACAACGACCTCGGCTACTTTCTCGTGCGCGCGAAGCTCACCCCCGGTATCCGCCCGGGGCAGGTGCACATCTATCATGCCTGGCTGAGCACCCAATTCGTCGATGGCCGGGATAACGACTCGATCTGTCCGAGCCCCATCAAAGTGACGCAGCTCGCAGGCAAGCACGGGCATATCGTCAACGAGATCGGCTGGTACGAGGTAGGCCAGAACGACCGGGACACCAAGGTGGATTTCAGGAAGCACGTGGCGTGACGGCAGCGCTGCGGAGCATGCTTTATCGGAGCTTCGCAACCGCCTTCGAGTATCCGGACCGCGAGGCACTCGAAGTCATCCGCGACGGGGCGCTCGCCGAGGCGCTGCGCCAGATGCTCGGTGCCGTCGACCCGGCGCTCGTGGCAGACGCCGACTGGGCAGCGCTGCGCGATGCGGGGCCGGACGACGATGCCTTGCAGGTGGAGTTCACGCGACTCTTCGATGCAGGCGAAGCCGGCCCGGTCTGCCCGCTCCACGGCGGGCACTACGGGGGCGGCGGCGATCTGCAGGCGCTCGAGGAGCTGCTGCGCTTCTACGAGTTCTTCGGTCTCGCGCTCTCGGACGAGCGCCGCGAGCAGCCCGATCACCTCACGACGGAGCTCGAGTTCCTGCACTTCCTGAGCTTCCAGGAGGTGCAGGCGGGGAGCGATGAGGAGAGCCTCACGGGCCTGCGGCGCGCGCAGCGCGATTTTCTCGTCCGCCACCCCCTGGCCTGGCTGCCGCTCATGCGCCGGGCGCTCGCCGCGGCGCAACCGATGCGCTTCTTTCTCGAGCTCACACGCTTGCTCGAGCGTTTCCTCGAGTCGGAGCTGCGGCGGGTGACGGCGCTCGCCGGCGAGGCATAATCACCGGATGACTTCAGAGAAATCCGGACTGGATGTTGAGCCGCGCACCACGACGCGGGATGCCGACGATCTCGGTCAGCGTCTGACGGAGTGGTTCACGCGCACCCTGGGGCCTGCGGCGCGACCGAAGCTCTCGTCCCTGACACGCCCGGGCAAGGCCGGGATGTCGAGCGAGACGCTGCTCTTCGACCTGAGCTGGAGCGGGGGCGGGGTCGAGTGCACGGGGGGTTTCGTGGCGCGCCTGCCGCCGCCAGCGGACGCCTTCCCGCTCTTTCCGAGCTACGACTTCGATCTGCAGGTCGGCGTGATGCGCCTCGTCGGCGAGCGGAGCAGGGTGCCGGTGCCGCGCGTCCTGTGGCACGAGCGCAGCGCCGAGCCTCTCGGCGTGCCGTTCTTCGTCATGGAGCGCATCGACGGCGAGATGGTCCCCGACAATCCGCCCTATGTCTTCGGCGGCTGGCTGTACGAGGCGAGCCCCGCGCAGCAGGCGCTCGTGCAGCAGCAGCTCATCAACGTGCTCGCCGGTGTGCACGGTGTCGAGGCGACGCCGGCGGAGACGGCGTTCCTGCAGCTCGAGCATCCGGGGGAGAGCCCGCTGCGGCGGCATTTCGCGCGCGAGCGGGCCTATTACGAATGGGGCCGCAGCGGCCTGCGCTTTCCGCTCGCCGAGGCACTCTTCGCATGGCTCGAGCGCCACTGGCCCGAGCACGAAGGCGAGCCCGTCGTGTGCTGGGGCGATGCGCGCCCGGCGAACATCCTGTGGCGCGACTTCCAGCCGACGGCCGTGCTCGACTGGGAAAAGGCCGCCCTGGTGCCCCGCGAGTTCGACGTCGGCTATCTGATCTTCTTCCACCAGTACTTCCGCCACATCGCCGCCAGGATGGCGGGCCTGGATGCGATGCCGGGCTTCCTGCGCCGCGACGAGGTCGTGGCGGCCTACGAGCGCCTGACCGGAACGCGGCTGCGCGACATCGACTGGTACATTGCCTATGCGTTGCTGCAGCAGACGCTGGTGGAGATCCGGATTTCCCAGCGACGCATCCGCTTCGGCGAGTGGGAAAGCTCGGCCGACACGAACGACTATCTCTTTGGCCGCAAGCTCATCGAGGAGCTGCTTGCATGAGCAACGTGAGTCCCTCCAGCAACCCGATTGGTCAACTGACCGAGGCCGATGAGCAGTTCTGCCACCAGACCATCGATTCCTTTGCCTGCGTCGGGACCAGCGATCCCTCGTGGACGGAGAAGGTCTGCGCTATGGCCATGGCGCGCGACGGGAGCCTGCAGCTCGGTTTCGGTCTCGGCAAGTACACGAACCGCAACGTCATGGACTGCTACGCCGGTATCTCACGCGGCAAGGAGCAGATCACGGTGCGCGCGAGCCGCCGCCTGTCCCCGGAGCCGAACCGCACGGTGATCGGCCCCGTGCGCTACGAGGTCGTCGAGCCGCTGAAGAAGGTGCGCTTCGTTCTCGAGCGCAACGACGTGCAGCCGATCGCCTTCGATTGCCTCTTCGAGGGGCGTGTGCCCGCGCGCTTCGAGGACCGCACGCACATCCGCCACGGCTATCGGATCTCGGCCGAGCTCGCGCGCTTTCACCAGACGGGTGTGGCCTCGGGCTGGATCGAGGTCGACGGCGTACGCACCGAGATCCGGCCCGACACATGGGTTTGCACACGCGATCACTCCTGGGGCGTGCGCTACGGCGTCGGTCAGCCGCTCGCAGATGCCGAGCCGCTGGGCGATGGTCTCGGCGGCGGCAACTACGAGTTCGTCTGGAGCCCGATCTATCTCGAGCGGCCCGATGGCTCGCACTATGCACTGTTCCTGAACTGCGCGATCGTGGAATTGGCGACCACCCGTCACAAGACTGTGATGGCGGCCGTGGAGCACCCCGACGGGCGCATCGAGTGCATCGTGGACATCGAGCCGGAGCTCCGCTACGGCCCGCGCAATCGGCGCCTGCTGGGCGGGCGGCTCCACTGCCGCATGGCCGATGGCTCCGCGCGTCCGCTGGAAGTCGAGGTGCTTTCCGATACGGGCTTCCATCTCGGCGCGGGCCTGTATTTCGGCTTCGACGGTCACCACCACGGCGGCTGGCGGGGCGAACTGCATGTCGATGGCGAGCGCATTGCCGACTGCACGACACCCGAGAACGCCCGGCGCCTGCACCAGATCCGCGACACAGTCGTGCGGGTCACCGATCCCGTCGGCGGCGGGCGCGGCTGGGGCAACTGGCAGCCGGTCATCACCGGCGGCAGCGACAGGCATGGACTGAAGGCGGCGGATTCGTTCTGGTAGCCGCGCGAAGGCGGGGGCGGCAGGCCTGCATCTGACGGGTCGGGGCGATGAGGCCGACTCCAGACGCTGTGCGCATTTCGATCCTGAGGATACCTTCGGTCTAACGCTGAAGCTCGTCAAGCCGGAGCGACGTAAGGTCTGAGATCGACAGGGAGTATGTTCATGCGTGGTTCGAAGACCACCGTCATTGGCGCTGCCGCCACTGCGGCTCTGTCAATCGCGGCTCGGGCCGCGCCGTCCCCCAAAGCCTCAGGTCGGCCCATTGGTGCCGGCCTGGGACGCCTTCGTCGATGGCCTGCACGAGCTCGCGTCCCAGGTGCAGCAGGCGATCGGGCCAGACGGCGATCACCCGATGCTCCGGCCCGCGCTCAACCTCGTGTTCAACGTCTTTCAGTCGATCGCCGACATCATCTATCGCACCGCTCAGATCACGCCGGGCGGCCGCTACCGGCTGCGCGCGCGCAGGGGCGTTGCGCATCGCGAGGATCGACACGTTCGCGCCGCCCGCCATGGACGGCGGCATCCGCGCGACGACCTAATGCGATCTCAACACGCTGAAGAAGGACAGGGACGGCAACTTCGAGGTGCTCCCGAGCGCTGGCAGGCCGAAGGGTCATGTCGGCGACTGGTGACAGCTCGATCCTGCCGGCACGAAGCTCCTGCTCCGCCAGGTCGCCTACGACTGGTCGGAGGGGGCACGACCCGACGATCTCGATCGAGCGGGTCGATGCGCCGGCAACGCGGCCGCGCCCGGCAGACGTCGGCCTCGAGCAACGTCTCCGCGAGCTCGCTGCCGCCACCAGCCACACGGCGCTCTTTCTCGTCGATCATGTCGAGTAGCTGGGTGTGGGCGGCTACGTCAACAGGTTCAAGATGTGGGATGTCGTTGCGACCTTCGGCGGCCTGTTTGGCCAGTTCTACTACGAGGGCGCCTGTGCGCTGAAGGGCGTGTAGAGCGACAGCCTAACTTCCGTGTAAGGCGACACCCAGATTTACGCATCTTCGGGTCGGCCGAGTAGCCTCGTCCGCCATCGCAGCGATGGCGGAGGCGGACGTGGCGAGCACCGATCTGGAGATCCGCATGACCATCAAGACGCTGGCCACCAAGGGATGCCGAAGCGGCGCATTGCGCGCGAGCTGTCGCTCAGCGAAGGGACTGTCCGTTATCACCTGCGCCGCCTCGCCGACGGAGCGAGCGACGGCCGCGCTCGTCAGCAGCGCCGGGCGGGCGCGTATCGCGCGGCGATCGATCACTGGCTCGCGCAGCATGGGGCGGCACCGGTCAACGTCGCCGCGCTGCACGACTGGCTCGTGGCTGAGCACGGTTACCCGGGCAGCCTGCGCTCGGTGCAGCGCTTCGTGGGCGATGTCTATCCGCGTCCACCGCGGCGCGCCCGGCGGCGCGTGGAGACGCCGCCCGGAGCCAGGCACAGGTCGACTGGGCGCAGTTCCCGGGCCTGATCGTCGCCGGCCGCGAGCAGACCCTGCACGCCTTCCACATGGTGCTGTCGCACTCGCGCTTCGACGCGATCGTGTGGATGACCAGCGAGGACCAGCTGTCCTGGCTGTCCGGGCACAACGGCGCGTTCACGCGCCTCGGTGGCATCCCGGCCGTCGTTCGCGTCGACAACACCAAGACCGCCGTCGTACACGGCGCCGGCGCCTGGGGCGAGCTCAACGCCAGCTACCGGGCCTACGCTCGTGCCGTGCGCTTCCACATCGACCCCTGCGCCCCGTACAGCCCCGAGCACAAGGGCAAGGTCGAACGCGCTGTCCGCACCCAGCGCTTCGGCCGGTCCCGGCCGAGCGGGCCTGGGACAGCGTGGAAGAGCTGCAGGTGCGCACTGACGCGGAGGTCGAGCACTCGGCCCGCCGGCGGCGCTGCCCGGCGACCGGCACCTCGGTGTGGGAGGCCTGGCACGCCGAGCGCGAGCGGCTCGCGCCGCTGCCGATCCTGCCCGTGCCGTTCGATCACGTCGCCACCCGTCGCGTGGCCGGCGACGCGCTGGTCGCCTTCGAGGGTCACCAGTACTCGGTCCCGTTCGCCAACCTCGGCCGCACGGTCGAGGTACGCGGTGGCGCCGGACGCGTGCAGGTGATCGCCGATCGGTGTGTCGTGGCCGACCATCCGCGCCACACCGCCGAGCGCCTGGTGATCGATCCGCGCCACTACGACGGTCCGGCCACGCCCACGGTGGCACCACCAACGCCCCTCGGTCGACTCGGTCGGCGCCTGCAGGAGCTGGCGATGATGCCCGTCGAGCGTCGTCCGCTCGACCTGTATGCCGCGCTCGCGGAGGCCGCCCGATGAGCCGCCGCAAGCTCGACATCGACCACACCCGCGAGCGGCTGCTCGCCTTGGGGATGCCCTACGCCGCCGAGCAGCTCGAGCACCTGCTGTCCGACTCCGTCAAGCACAGCACTGCCCCGCATGCGTTCCTCGAGCAGATGCTCGAGATCGAGTACCAGGCTCGCGAGGCACGTTGCACGCGCACGGCACTGCGCATCTCAACCTCCCGCCCGGCCAGACGCTCGCCGACTTCGACTTTGCATTCCAGCCAGCGATCGGGCGTTCGCGCATCGAGACCCTCGCCACCTGCGCGTTCATCCGGGCCGCCGAGACCGTATTGATCCAAGGACCGCCCGGCGTCGGCAAGAGCCATCTGGCCGTCGGTCTCGGCGTCAAAGGCATCGAGCACGGCTTCTCCGCGCAGTTCTACCGCTTCGACGAGCTGAAGATCGCGCTCAAGACCGATGCTCACTTGCCGCCCGCACGCCTGCGCCGTCGCAAGTACCTCTCCACCAGTCTGCTCATCATCGACGAGCTCGGCTTCGAACCGATGAGCCGCGAGGAGGCCAGCCTGTTCTTCCGACTGGTCGCCTACCGCTACGGCCGCGGCTCGATCCTGATCACCACCAACAAGAGCGTGCGCGAATGGACCGAGCTGCTCGCCGGCGACGAGGCGCTCACCACCGCCATCCTCGACCGCCTGCTGCATAAGGCGCACGTACTCAACATCAAGGGGAGGAGCTACCGACTCAGAGACCTCGAGCACACCCTCGGAACCGTGCGTTCCTGAACCCATTAACCCCGACCCGGGTGCGTAAAGGTACATGTCGCCCTAACGCGTGAAACTGGGTGTCGCTTGACAGGGCGACGAGGCGCTGCTCATCGAGTCGGAGTACCCGAAGAGCTGTGGCTAATCGTCGCTGATCCTCACCAACGACATGTTCGAGACCACCGACGCGTACAACAACCACAGCAGCCTGAACGGCGCGCAGTGATGCGTGGATGCAGATTGGAAGCTCCGCATCGTGGTCTCGGCAAAGGATCCGGGCGTGCCCAATTGGCTCGACGCCGCAGGCTATCCGATAGGGGTTGTGCAGGGCCGCTGGACGGAGCGCAACTCGACGCCGATGCCCTCGGTGCGCAAGATCGCCGTCGCCGAGGTGGCGATGACCTGTCGACGCCGTTCATGCCTCGGCCGAGGAGTGCCGTGCAGACCTCGCGCCGCGCCAGCGTGCCGCCGCCGAGCACTTCGTCGACTGACGAAAAGTCACGCGTATCGCCCGGCCGGCAGTGCTCTGCTAATATATTTTGATCAATCAGGAAATTTGCGCCGCCCCCCGGCATCGGCTCGGCGGTGCCTCGGAGCGTGAGGGCGGATGCAAACGGCATTCACGGCAGAGCAGGAAGAGCTGCGCCAGTACCTGCGGCGTTACATGAGCGAGCTCATGACGCCGGAACTCAGGCACGAGCTCGTCAACACCTACGGCAACGAAGGCGGCGGCCCGCTCTTCCGCAAGGCGCTGCGGAAGATGGGCAGTGACGGGCTGATCGGCTTAGGCTGGCCGGTGGAGCTCGGCGGCAAGGGCCATGGCCCCATCGAGCAGTACATCTTCATCGAGGAGGTGACGCGCTCAGGCTTCCCCTTCCCGTACCTCACTTCGGAGTCCATGGGCCCGGCGATCGCCGAATTCGGTTCGCCCGAGGTGCGCAGAGAGCTCCTGCCAAAGATCCTCGGCGGCGAGGTGGTCATCGCCATCGGCTACACAGAGCCTGGCGCCGGCACCGATCTCGCGGCCCTCAAGACCCGTGCCGAGCGCCAGGGCGACGAGTACGTCATCAACGGCGCCAAGGTCTTCACCTCGTTGGGGCACTTCGCGGACTACATCTGGCTCGCGGTGCGCACGGCGCACGACGATGCACACGCGCGCCACAAGGGTCTGTCGCTGATCCTCGTGCCGACGAACTCTGCCGGGCTTCTCCCACGCCCCGATCCACACCGTCGCCGACGGCCACACCAACCAGACCTTCTACGACCAGGTGCGCGTGCCGGCACGGAATCTCATCGGCCTGGAGAACGGCGGCTGGGCGGTCATCACCAGCCAGCTCAACCGCGAGCGCCTCGCGCTGATGAACCCCGGCATCGCGAATCTGGTGTACAGCAAGGTGCTGGAGCACGTGCACGAGACCCGCGACGGGGCACGGCTCGTCGATCAGCCCTGGGTGCAGATGAACATGGCGCGCATCTACGCGGCGCTGAAGACGCTCAATCTCGCCTGCCGCAGGCAGGCCTGGGGCATCGCGCAGGGCACGCTCACGGCAGCGGAGGCCTCGGCCATCAAGATCCTGGGCTATGAGACTTTCCTCAGCGTCTTCCGCCAGATGCTGGAAGTCCTCGGGCCCGATGCGACGCTGCGCCGCGGCTCGCCGGGCGTGCCGCTCGAGGGCATGCTGGATGTGCTCTACCGGACGGTGCCGGTCTACGGATTTGCCGGCGGCACCAACGAAGTCATGCGCGACATGGTGGCCCAGATGGGTCTGGGCCTGCCGCGCGTCAAGAGAGCCTGAACGATGGATTTCGGATTGCAGGAGACCGAGCGCGAGCTTTGCGATCTCGCCGAATCGATGCTGCGGGATTTCAGCACACCCGAGCGGCTGCTGAAGCTCGAGGAGAGCGGCCTGCGCGTGGATCGGGAGCTGTGGGTGGCGCTGAAAGAGGCGGGCATCACGACCATCGGGATCGATGCCGAGCACGGCGGCACGGGCCTGGGGTTTGGCGAGGCCTGTCTCGTGCTCGAGCAGGCGGGCAGGACGGTCGCTGCCGTGCCGCTGCTGACTCACGGCATCGCGCTGCAGACCCTGCAGCGTGCAGGTGCGCTCGAGGAGCTTCGCCGATTCATAGTCGCCGAAGGCTGGCTCGCGGCGAGCGCGCGCACCGATCGCGGCAACGGCCTGCAGGAGGCGAGCGGGCGCCTCACGGGCACGGTTTCGGCAGTGCCCTATGCGCCGGAATCGGAGGCCTTTCTCCTGCCCGCGCGCGCGGGCGGTGGCTGGAATCTCTACCTCGTGCCTGCCCGGCAGCCGAGCGTGCGCATCGAGGGACAGCTCGGCACGGACCAGTCCCCCATGGGACAGCTGACGCTCGAGGGCGCGCAGGCTTTGAAGCTCGGTGATGCGATGCTCCTCGGGTGGCTGCGCCAGCGCCTGATCGCCGGGAGCTGTGCGATCCAGAGCGGCGTGGTCGAGGAGGCGATCAAGCTGACGACCGCCTACGTCTCCGAGCACGAGGCCTTCGGCGTCAAGGTGGGGACCTTCCAGGCCGTGAGCCAGCGCATGGCGGACGCCTATATCGATTCGATGGCCTTGCAGCTCATGAGCCGTCATGTCGCCTCGCTGCTCGCCGCCCAGAATGATGCGGTGGCGGACGTGATGGCCGCGAAGATGCTCGCGGGCGATGTCGGACACAGGGTGCTCGCCTCCTGCCAGCACGTGCACGGCGGCGTCGGCCACGATCGCGGATATCCGCTGTGGCGCTACGCCGTGGCGGCGAAGCAGAACGAGCTGGCCGTCACCTCCAGCAGCGAGGCGGCCGCGGCGCTCGGCGCCGTCATCGCCGCGCAGCCCGCGCTCGTCGCACTGTGATGCCCATGACGACCTCTCGCACTTTCAACCTCGCCGATCTCTTCGACATCGTCGCCGAGGCCGTGCCCGATCGCGAAGCCGTGATCATGGGCGCCACCCGCCTGAGCTACCGGCAGCTCGCGGATCGCGTGAGCCGCCTCGCGAGCTGGCTGCACGGGCAGGGCATAGGCGAGGGCGACACCGTCGGGCTCCAGCTCTACAACGGCATCGAATACCTCGAGGCCTTTCTCGCCGCCTGCAAGGTCAAGGCCGCGCCGGTCAACATCAACTACCGATATGTCGCCGACGAGCTCCGTTACCTCTACGGGAACTCGGGGCTGAAAGCGCTCTTCTACAGCGCGGAGCTCGCGGCCAGCGTAGAGGAAGCGCGCGATGCCGCGCCGGGGCTGAAACTCATCGTGCGCGTCGGCGGCGATGCGACGGCTCTCGCCGGGGAGACGGCCTATCGCACGGCGCTCGCCACTGCGCCGGGCGGTGCGGATCACATCGCGCGCAGCGACGATGACATCTCCGTGCTGTATACAGGTGGTACCACCGGCAAGCCGAAAGGCGTCATGTGGCCGCACAAGGCGTATTTCTTCAGCGCGCTCGGTGGCGGCGGCGCGATGAACCCCGAACTCGGCCCCATTCATGCGCCTGAACAGCTCCGTGAGCGCGCCCGCGCGGGCTTCCCGCTTCGCAGCATGCCGGTTGCGCCGCTCATGCACGGCTCGGCGCTTTGGGCTGCGCTGATAGGGCTCTTCGCAGGTCACACGGTCTTCCTGTCCGAGCGGCATCACTTCGACGTCGAGCACATCCTCGATCTGCTCGTCCGGGAGAAGATCCACAGCATCTCGATCGTGGGCGATGCCATGGCGGTGCCGATCCTCGATGCGCTGCGCGCCTGCCCGGGCCGCTGGGACCTTTCGAATCTGATGGCCTTCGCCAATGGCGGGGCGCTCTTCTCGGCCCACGTCAAGAAAGGTCTCCAGGAGATCCTGCCCCGCCTGGTGATCGTCGACGGCGCCGGCTCTTCCGAAGCGGGCACGTTCAGCCCGGGCAGCCAGCCCACGACCGCAGGGCTGCTGAAGCTCCCGCCGAGCCCGCAACTGAAGGTGCTGGCGGAGGGCAAGCGAGTCGCTGCACCGGGCGAGCATGGCATTCTCGCCCGCACGGGCCTCGTGCCGATCGGCTATCTGGGAGATCCGCAGAAGACCGCCGAAACCTTCATCGACTTCGAGGGTCAACGATGGGTGCTCACGGGCGACATCGCGCGTCTGGAGGAGGACGGCGCGATCGTGGTCTTCGGCCGCGGTTCGAACTGCATCAACACCGGCGGCGAAAAGGTCTTCGTCGAGGAAGTGGAGGAAGTCGTACGCCGGCATCCTGCGGTGCTCGACTGCCTCGTCGTCGGCCTGCCCGATCCGCGCTGGAGCAACAAGGTGGTGGCCGTCGTGGCGCGCAGGCCCGGCGTGACCGTGGACGCAGGCGCGCTGCGCACCCACTGCCGCGAGCATCTGGCCGGCTTCAAGGTGCCGAAGGACGTGGTGTTCGTGGACACCATGCAGCGCTCGCCGGCAGGCAAGGGCGATTATCGCTGGGCGCGGAGCGTCGCCGCATCCGCGCTCGTGTGAGCGAAGACGGGATTCAGGAGAACCGAAAATGCAATATCAGTACATCACCTACGAGCAGCTGGGGCCGGTCGCGCGCATCTGTCACAACCGCCCCGAGAAGAGCAATTCGCAGAACCTCGGCCTCCTCAAGGAGCTCGACCACGCGGTCACCCGCGCCGGTGCCGACAAGGACGTACGGGTGGTGATCCTCGGCGGCAAGGGCAAGCACTTCTCGGCCGGTCACGATCTGCAGGAGAACGCGGGCGGATCCGACAGCGCGGATCAGGATATGTCCCCCGAGAGCTGGGAGGCCTACGAGACCGAGTACTACATGGACTACTGCATGCGCATCTACGACCTGCCGAAGCCCACGATCGCGCAGGTGCAGGGAGCATGCGTAGCCGGCGCCTTCATGGTCGCCAACATGTGTGATCTGATGGTAGCGTCCGAAGATGCGTTCTTCGGCGATCCCGTGGTGCATACGGTGGCCACCACGGGTTCCGAGGTCATGATCGCCCCCTGGGTGCTCGGCTTCCGCAAGGCGAAGGAGATGCTCTTCACGGGCGAGCGCATCTCGGCCCGCGACGGGCTCATGGCCGGCATGGTCAATCGAGTGGTGCCGCGCGAGCGGCTCGAGGAGGAGACGCTCGCAATGGCCAACCGCATCGCCAAGGCGCCGCCCTTCGCCATCAGGATGACCAAGAAATCGCTCAATCGCGGGCTCGACATGATGGGTTTCAGAGCCTTTCTGCAGGCTCATCACCACACGCATCTGCTGGCCCATCAGAGCGCCGAGACCAAGCGCCTGTTCGCGACGCTGAACGCCGAGAACGTGGTGCAGATCGCCAAGGACAAGCAGAAGTAGCCGAGGGTGCCGCATGACTCATCCGTTGAAGGACCAGGCGGCGATCGTCGGGATCGGCGCCACGGAATTCTCCAAGGACTCGGGCAGGAGCGAGCTGCAGCTCGCCGTCGAGGCGATCACGGAGGCACTCGAGGATGCGGGCCTCGAGCCGAGCGATGTCGACGGCCTGTCCACCTTCACGATGGACAACAACCCCGAGATCGAGATCTTCCGCAACATCGGGGGGCGCGAGCTGAAGTTCTTCAGCCGCATCGACTACGGCGGCGGGGGCTGCTGCGGACCGGTTCACCAGGCGGCGATGGCCGTGCACAGCGGGGTCGCGGACGTGGTGGTCTGCTACCGCGCCTTCAACGAGCGCTCGCAGTATCGCTTCGGCGAATCCTTCCTGCCACCGCCGCTGCCTTCCGCGGCGCTCGCCACCTGGGGCTGGACCGTGCCCTTCGGGCTCGCGACGCCCGCTTCCTGGGTGGCGATGGTGGCGCGGCGCTACATGCATGCCTATGGCGCAACGTCCGAGGACTTCGGCCGCGTGTCCGTGACCTGCCGCCGCCATGCCGCCAACAACCCGAAGGCCTGGTTCCACGGCAAGCCGATCACGCTGGCCGATCACCAGGCCTCGCGCTGGATCGTGGAACCCTTGCGGCTCCTCGACTGCTGTCAGGAGTCCGATGGCGCCGTGGCGATCGTGGTGACGCGTGCAGAGCGGGCGCGGCATCTGAAGCAGAAGCCCGTGCTGATCCATGGTGCTGCGCAGGGCGCCTGCGACGACCAGATGAATACGACGAGTTTCTACCGGCCCGACATCCTGGCCTTCTCCGACGCGCGTCTCGTGGCGAAGCAGCTCTACGCCATGGCCGGCGTCGGACCTGCCGACATCCAGACCGCCGTGATCTACGACGCCTTCACGCCCTTCGTGCTCATGCAGCTCGAGGCCTACGGCTTCTGCGATCGCGGTGAGGCGAAGGACTTCGTGAAGGACGGCCACATCGGGCTCGGCGGGCGGCTGCCCATAAACACCCACGGCGGTCTCATCGGCGAGGCCTATGTCCACGGCGTCAACGGCATCGCCGAAGGCGTGCGTCAGGTGCGCGGGACTTCCGTGAACCAGGTTAAGGGTGTCGAGCACGTGCTGGTCACGGCCGGCACGGGCGTGCCGACGAGCGGCCTGATCCTCGCCACGGCATAGTCTCGACCGGAGGATTCATGTCCGTCGCCAGTACAAAGAGACTGGAAGGCAAGGTGGCGATCGGCACTGGCGCGAGCCGAAGGGCTCCCTTTCGGCGCTGGCGGCTCCCGTCCGAGGAGGGGGACTCTCTCGGCCGCTCATGACACCATGCCGTCGAAGCAGCCGGATGGAGCGCATTTCGACCGCGCCATGTCATGTGTCTGCGAGAACCTGTGCTACGCACGCCCGAGCTCGAGTCCAGCGACATGCATGGCGAGGAGGCCACACCTACGGTGTAGATTTCAGCTACGAATGCTATTAACCGCGATGATTGGATGCGAGGCGTCGATCAGATGAATGCGCAGCTACAGCAAGGCTCGGGCGGACAGCAGACGACGGTCTCCCGCGAGGAGACCCAGGCGAAGATCAACCGCTTCTACGCGGCGGTCGCCGTGCCTCTGCCGCGTCCGAACTGGACGGTGATGGACGCCTTCGAGGCGCTCGTGGAGCGCCAGCCCGAGCGCACGTGCCTGATTTACGAGGATCGGAAGCTCAGCTTCCGCGAGCTCGATGCGCTCGCAGCGCGCTACGCCACGCTCGCTCTCGAGCTCGGACTCCTGGCTGGTGAGACGGCGGCCGTAATGGTCGAGAACCGCCCGGAGTTCTTCGCGGCCTGGATGGCGCTCGCCAAGATCGGCGTCACAGCCGCCCTCGTCAACACCCAGGCGCGCAAGCACGCCCTCGAGCACGCCATCAGCAAGACCGGTTCGCGCGTGCTCCTGATCGGAGCGGAATGCCTCGAGCAGCTGCTCGAGACCGCGGTGCCAGGCAGTGGCCTCGAGGTGTTCGTGGTCCCCGACGGAGCCAGGCCGCTGCCGGCGCTCCCCGTGGGTCTCGCGGACATCAACCCGAGGCTCGCGAAGCTCACGCCGCTCGCCGATGCTGCGAGCCACAGGCAGAGAATCCGCTCGGAGGATCCCTGCTTCCTCATCTTCACCTCCGGGACCACGGGGCTGCCGAAGGCCGCGCGCGTCGGCCATCGGCGCTTCCTCGGCATCGGCATCGGCTGGAAGACGGCGGCCGAGCTCGGGCCCGACGACGTCTTCTATTGCGTGCTGCCGCTCTTTCACGGCGCGGCGCTGATGTCGCTCTATTCGACGGCAATCGCCACGGGCGGCACGACCGTCGTGCGCCGCAAGTTCAGCACCAGCCGCTTCTGGGAGGACGTGAGGAAATACAACGTTACCGTGTTCCAGTACGTGGGCGAGGTCTGCCGCTATCTCACGAACACCCCCGAGCAGCCGGGGGAGCGCCAGCACACGCTCAGGGTCATGCTCGGCTCCGGCATGGGCATCGACGTGTGGCAGCAGTTCACGCGGCGCTTCGGCTCCCAGATCCGCATTTTCGAGGGCTGGGGCGCGACCGAGTCGAACGGCAACATGACCAATTACGACAATCGCCCCGGCTCCTGCGGGCGGATCCCGTATCCCGAGCGCTCGCATCTGCGGCTCGTGCGCTTCGATCCCGAGACCGAGAGCCATCCGCGGGATGCCCGGGGACGCATGATCGAGTGCGCCGTGGACGAGGTCGGCGAGATCATCTGCCAGATCTCGAAGGCCGACGGTACGATCGTCTCGCCCTTCGAGGGCTACACCGACGCCGAGGAGACGCAGAAGAAGATCCTCGCTGACTGCTTCGAACCGGGGGATCGCTGGTGGCGCAGCGGCGATCTGTTCCGCAAGGATGCGGAGGATTACTTCTATTTCATGGATCGCATCGGCGACACCTTCCGCTGGAAGGCGGAGAATGTTTCTACAACGGAAGTGACCCAGCAGCTCTCGGCCGCGTACCCGGAAATCGAGATCCTGAACGTTTACGGCGTCAAGGTCCCGGGCCACGGGGGCCAGGCCGGCATGGCCGCCGTCGTCATGAAGCCCGGCCAGGAGTTCGATCCCGCCCGGATGTATGCGGTCGCCACCGCGCAGCTGCCGCACTATGCCGTGCCGCTCTTCGTGCGCGTGGCCACGCAGGCGCAGTTCACGGCGAACTTCAAGCTCCGGAAAGTCGATCTGCGCGCCCAAGGCTTCGATCGGCGCGTCGTGACAGATCCGCTCTATGCACTGAGTCACGAGCAGCGGCGGTACGTTCCCCTCGACGATACGGTGCTCGCGGAGCTGGGGATCCCGACATGAGCAGCTTTCTGGTCTCTCCCGGTCTTCTCGGACTGGTCGATCAGGTGGCACTCGTCACCGGAGGTGCCACAGGCGTCGGCCGGGGCTCGGCGCTGCAGCTGGCGCGCGCGGGCTGTCATGTCGCGATCGCCGACATCAACGAGGAGGCCGGCGTGAGTACGGTCGAGGAGATCCGCGCCCTCGATCGCAAGGCACTGTTCATCCGCGCCGATGTGCGCCGGCGGGACGAGGTCAGGGCGATGGTGGGGCGCGTGTGTGCCGGGCTCGGCGGGCTCGATGTCGCCGTGAACAACGTCGGCAATCCGCTCGCCTACGGCTCGGTGCTGGATTTCACGGAAGAGCAGTGGGACGCGGTCTTCGCGCTCGATCTCAAGACCACGCTCTTCTGCAGCCAGGCCGCAGCGGTCTCGATGGTCGAGCGCGGCGTCGAAGGGCGCATCATCAATGTCAGTTCCACGAGCGGCGTAGTGGGCGCGCCCAGTATCGCGGCCTACGGAGCCGCCAAGGCCGGCGTCATTCATCTCACCAGGACCATGGCCCTCGAGCTCGCCCCTTACGGCATCCGCGTCAACTGTCTCGTGCCCGGGACGCATGTCACCGAGCAGATCCAGGCGACGCTGGACAGCGATGGACCGATGGCAGGTTTTCTGCGGGCTTCCGCCGCGGCCACGCCGCTGCAACGGCTGGGCGACGTGCTCGAGACGGGCGGGGTGACGGTGTTTCTGGCCTCGAAGCTCTCGTCCTACGTGACCGGGCAGGCGGTGATCTCGGACGGCGGCATCTCGCTCACCACGAACCGCCCGCCCGTGAGCGCGATCCGCCCGAAGGCCCTTGCTCACGTCGAAGGAGGCAAGTGAGATGGACATCCGCGACTTTACCCGCTCGGTCGAAGTCATCGATGCCCACGTGCACGTGCTCACCTCCGCGGCCCAGGCGCGCGAGCTCTACGACTACTACCTCATGCGCGGGCCCTTCATGAGCGGGCCGATGAATCCGGCCGCGCTCGGTACCCTCGAGCAGGCGCTCGACGTGCAGGAGCGCACGGGTGTGCGCCACATGCACATCGTGATGTGGACATGGTCGGGCGCCTATTACCGCGACGGCCAGTACGTGCTGCCGGACGACCCGGCCGGGCGGGCGAGCGGTGATCGCGAGCTGCGCGCGCGTGTCGCGCGGCGCATCCGCGACAACAACGACTGGGCGCTGCGCACCGTGCGCGAGAACCCGGGCTTCAGCTGCTTCTGCGGCATCGATCCCGTGGTGATGGACGAGCAGGCGATGCTGGACGAGGTCGAGCGCACGATGCGTGGCGGTGCAAGAGGCGTGAAGACCCAGTTCCCCGATCTCCGGCTCCTCGCGAACGACCGGCGCCTCTGGCCGCTCTACGACTACCTCCAGAGCCGCGAGATTCCCATCCAGATGGTCACGGCGGAGTGGGCACCGGGCCTGAACCGCCCGGCGCACTGCGGCGAGGCGCTGGCCGCGTTCCCGAAGCTGCGCATGATCTTCTCGCACATCGGCCACGGGCGGGAGTTCAGCAAGGGGACGGATGCGGAGTTCCTCGAGCTCGCCCGCAGGTATACGAACGTCTGCGGCGACCTGTCGCTCAGGCTGCCGGAGGTGGCGGAGGGGCACATACGGCCTGAGGACATGGTGGCGCATCTGCGCCGGATCGGTACCGATCGCATCCTCTACGGCAGCAACTTCCCGCTGAACGAGGTGCTGCATCCCGACAAGACCCCAGCGGGCGGAGAATACCAGCTCACCCAGACGCTGAAAGGTCTGGAAGCGCTCGCGACGCTGCCGCTCACGGAGGGCGAGCGCGCGGACATCGCCGGACGCAACTTCCGCCGCTGGGTAGGGCTGGCCCGCTGACGGTCAGGCGGAGTGCCGGTCGGATCTTCCGAGGAGTGCAACGCTGTTGAGAATGATGCGCACGGCTCGGTCTGACGGCGCACGCCGATCTTCAGAAGATCGCGCGCAGGTGCGCGCGGGCGGTCGTGAGTTGTATGCCGAGGGTGTGGGCGGCGTCCTCGATGGGCACTCCGTTGGCCAGGTGAATCGCCAGCAGGGCCTCGCGCTGCGTGAGCTCGAAGAGCTGCTGGACGAGCTCGGCATGCGGGTTGGTGCTGCCTTCGACATCGCGCACGAAGAGTGCGACGGCGGGCTGATCGACGCCGCTCCACTCGTCACGCCCAATGGGCTGCGCGAGCACACTCCAGCTGCTCCGGCCCGACGGGCGCCCGACGGAGATGGCCGCGGGAACGATGGACCGCGATTCTCCGGTGAGCTGCTCGCGGATCATCTGCTGCAGTCGCGCATCGTCGCGCGGGGACGCGGCCTCGAGGCGGTCGCCGGCCAGCCGCAGGCCGTCCCTCAGCCGCAGGATCCCGTCGGCAACCGCGTTGCGCTCGCACACCCTGCCACGGTCGCCAAGGACGATGATGCCGATCATCAGGTCCGCGACCGCCTGACCGTGGAGCCTTCCCAGGGATCGATCCCGCTCGAGGCCGAGCTGCAGCTCCAGCGCGCGGCGCAGATGTGGCAGGAGGCTTGCGCAGGCGGCTCGGTCGCCGTCGCCGAAGGGACCATCCTTCTCGCTGCGCCCGAGCCAGAAGGGGTAGACCGCATCGGCACGTACCCGGATGTTGGCTCCCATGAAGTGAAACATGCCGAAGGGCCGGCACTGCTCGCGATAGAAGGCGCTGGCGCGCCACTCGTCGTCCGGCGTCCCGTCGGGATGAATCGTGACCCGGTCCGGGGGCAGCGCCGTCAGCGGGCTGCCCGCCGCCACGCGGCTGGGCCCGGCCCTGAGCTCGTTCGGGAAGGCTTTCGCGGCGGTGAGCATCAGGCCCGGGTCGGAGTCGCTGGCCAGACGGATGAACAGGGTGACGGTGCGCGCCGTGAAGTGGGCCCGCAGTGCCTCGAGGCAATGGAGCCAGCCGCGCGGTTCCACCGGCGCACAGTAGATGCGGCTCAGCAGCTCGCCGAATTCATCGAGCGAGAGCTCGCGCCCCCCGGATGGCGGTTGACCTGCCCGCATGGAGGGGGAAGTCTACTCAATCCTGACGATGACTTGCGCCGGCCGGACGGTAATCATTTCTGATCCGATACTCACCCATGCTCTATTACTTCGACTTTGCCAACTGGCTCAGGCTCATCCGGCTGGCTGCCGCCGTGCCGAGCCGGCGTCAGCGCCGCGGCCTGATGCGGCTGCTGCTGGTGGCGATTCCGCTCAGGGCGCTCGTGCATTCGGTGTGCTTCGTCCTCGACGGCATTCTCTTTCCTGGCCTCTGGCGGGTGAAGGTCCGGGCGCCGGTGTTCGTGATCGGCCATGCCCGCAGCGGCACGACGCTGGCTCATCGGCTCATGTGCATGGACGAGCGCATGAGTGCCTTCAGGTACTGGGAGCTGCGACTGCCCTCGCTCCTCGAGAAGACGCTCGTGCATGGCCTCGCCTGGCTCGATGCCCGTGTGCTCGGCGGCCGCCTGGAGCGGCGGCTCGCCGCCTGGGAGGAGCGCAAGTTCGGGGCGATGAAGCAGATCCACAAGATGGGCCTGAACGTGCCGGAGGAGGACGATCTCATCTACTTCGACTCCTGCGCCTCCGGATTCTGGAGCACGAAACTCCCCGTGATGGGCGATCTCGATTTCTTCCATCTCGATCGGCGCCCGGCGCGCACACGGCGGCGGATGATGCGCTTCTATCGCGAGTGCGTGCGTCGCCAGCTCTATCTCAACGGCGGCGACCGGATTCACCTGAGCAAGAACCCCACCTGGTGCGGGCGGGTGGAGTCGCTCCTGGAAGCCTTCCCCGATGCGCGGTTCGTGGTGCTCTATCGAAACCCCTACGAAACGATCCCGAGTCTGCTGAAGCTCCTGCACGTGAGCTGGAAGCACCAGGGCAACGTGGACGCCGGGAAGATCGCCGAATCCTCGCGCGTGATGATCGATCTCTCCTACGAGACTTATCTCTATCCGCTCGAGGCCCTGGCCCGCCACCCGAAGGCCCCGGTGGCCACGGTCGACTACCGTGAGCTCGTCGCCGAGCCGAGGCGCACCATCGAGCGCGCCTACGCCGAGCTCAGACTCGAGATGACCGATCAGTTCCGCGCGGCCTTGCAGCGCGAGCAGGAGCGCGCGCGCGGCCACGAGACCGAGCATCGCTACAGCCTGGCGGAGTTCGGGCTCGACGATCGGGAGATCCGCGCCCGGCTCGCCCCACTTTTCGAGCGCTTCGGCTGGGAATCCGAGGAGAGAAAGCAGGCATGAAGACCAACACGGATACGGAGGCTGCGGCCCGCGAGCTGCGCGCCGCCTGGGACCGGCTGATCGCCCAGCTCCAGGAAGCCCGCGACGGCATCGACGACCCGAAGCGCTGGCCACCGCCCGCGTCTCCGCGCAATCTCGCAGAAGGCTACCGCTATGTGCTCGGCTTTCTCTATGGCTCGCTCTCGCGGACGCTCGGACCTACGCCCGAGTTTCCGTACTTCGTGCGGGTGATCCAGCCCCTGAACCGCTCGACGATCGACAATGCCGATGCGATCTACCTGACGGCACCCATCGACGGCAACTACAGCTACACCATCAAGGGGTGCACCGGCGACACGCGCCACTGGCGCGGCGAGTCCCCCGTCAAGCGGGCGCCGAAGGCGCCGCACTATGTGATCTTCCAGACGCCGAGCGGCTACTCGGGCGATACGGGCAGACTCGACGAGATGAAGCCGGGCAGCCGCGCGAACTGCGACGTGCTGGATTCGAGCGATCTCCAGGTGAATGAGGACGGCACCTTCGAGATCCTGCTGGCGCCCGAGCGGCCCGAAGGCTATCGAGGCAACTTCATGCGCACGCGCGCCCTGAAGAAGCGCACCAACGAACATGGCGAGACCGCCGAGCGTGAGTACGTCGCCGAGTTCGTCGTGCTGCGCGAGCTCTTCGGCGACTGGGAGCACGAGGATCTCCTGGACCTCTTCATCTATCGCAATGACCGGCTCGGCGCGCCGGCGACCGCCTACACGCCGGAGCAGGCGGCGAAGCAGATGGAAGACGCCGGACGCTTCACCCGCAACCAGGTGTATTTCTGGAACGCGTTCTACGCCGTGACTCTCGAGGCCTACGGCGACATGAACGGCGACGGTCAGCGCTTCATGCCGCGCAACGACTTCAACAAGCCCAATGCAGCCTCGCTCGCGACTGCTGGCGGCATGCCCACCAATATCTACTGCGGCGGGGTATTCGAGCTCGCCCCGGACGAAGCGCTGATCGCCGAGCTCCACCAGCCCGTCGAGTCCGAGTACATCGGCTTTCACCTCGGCAATCTCTGGGGCGAGTCGCTCGACTTCGCCAATCACCAGAGCAGCCTGAATGCCCTGCAGGCGCATCGCGATCCGGACAACGTGCTGCGCTACGTGATCGCGCATCGCGATCCCGGTGTGGCCAACTGGCTCGATACCACCGGACACGCGGAAGGCTATCTCTCGGTGCGCTGGGCCTATTCCGAGAAGCCGAAGGAAAAGGAGAAATGGCCCTGGGCGACGGCGAAGAAAGTGAAGCTCGCCGAGGTGCTCCAGCATCTGCCGGCGGGCACGCGGACGATTACGCCTGAGGAACGGCGCCACGCAATCGCCATCCGCCAGGAACACGTGCAGCGACGCTATCGTCAGCACTGACACTCATCGGAGACCCTCGATGACCCGAAAGCTCGAGAACAAGGTGGCGATCGTCACGGGCGCGAGCCGCGGCATCGGCGCCGCGATCGCCGTGCGTCTTGCCGCCGAGGGTGCCCGCGTGACGCTCGTGGCCCGCTCAGTAGAGACCGGCAGCAGCAAGCTGCCTGGTTCGCTTGAGGAGACGGCCGGTCGCATCCGGCTGCTCGGCGGCGAGTGCCACTGCATCGGAGCGAACCTCGCGGAACCCGGAGACCGATCTCGCATCGTGCCCGAGACCCTAGAGCGCTTCGGAGGTGTGGATATTCTCGTCAATAACGCGGCCTGGTCGCGCTTCGAGCCGGCGCACACGCAGGCGGCGAGGCACGCACGCCTGTGCTTCGAGGTAAACGTCCACGCGCCGCTCGAGCTCATCCAGCAGTGCGTGCCGCGCATGCGCGAGCGGGGGGCGGGGTGGATCGTGAATCTCTCGAGCGCCACATCCAGTCACCCGGCCCCTGCGCCCTACGATCGGAGCGGCCGTTACTTCAGATTCAACGCCGAGGTGGGTCCCTCGGTCTATGGGGCGAGCAAGGCAGCTCTCGAACGTCTGACGACGGGGCTGGCGGCGGAGCTTGCGGCTGACAGCATTGCCGTCAACACGGTGGCTCCCGTCGAGGCGGTGGCGAGCGAGGGTGCTGTCGAACTGGGCGTGATCGATGCAGCGGCGTACCTGGAGCCGGTCGAGGCGATGGCCGAAGCGACGCTCGAGCTCTGTTCGCACCCGCCGGGGCGTCTTTCCGGGCGGATCCTGCTCAGCCTGGACCTCCTCCGCGAGCTGGGCGCGATCGTGCATACTCTCGACGGGCGCGGCCCGCTCGCGGGCTATGTGATTCCACCTGCCCGGGGAGCAGACCTGCAGTGAGCATACGCTCGGACATGGCAACGACCGGCGAGACAGAGCGCGTCCTCGCGCTCGAGGGAGCTTGCAATTTTCGGGATCTGGGGGGCTACGTCTGCGCCGGCGGCGGACAGGTGCGCTTCGGCCGGCTGTTCCGCTCCGGTGGCCTGAGCCGGCTCGACGCAGCGACGGCGCCACGCCTGACCGCGCTCGGCGTGCGCACGATCTGGGATCTGCGTCGCGAGAGCGAACGACGGCATGCACCGACCCGCTGGCCGGATACGGGAGTCGATGTTCGTCACCTCGACGATCCCGCCGATCACGCCTCGGCAGCCTGGGATTTCTGGCCGCGAGGCCGCACACCGAGTGCGGCGGAGCTGCGCGATGCGATGATCGTGCTCTATGGGGGCATGCACCGGTGGCTGGGTTCGCGGCTGCAGGGACTCTTTGCCGCACTCTCGGCTGGCGAAGTGCCGCTCGTCTTTCACTGTTCGGCGGGCAAGGACCGCACGGGTGTCGCGGCGGCGCTCGTGCTGAGTGCCCTCGGCGTGGATCGCGACGCGATCTACGAGGACTACATGCTCACGAACCGGGCGGTGGATCTCGAGGACGTCCTCGCCCGCCAGCGTGGCAACGCGCTCGGGCTGGGCGGTACCTGGGAGACGCTCTCGGATCTGGCGCCCGAGGCCCGCCGCGCGCTGCTTGCTGCCGATGTGGACTATCTGCAGGCCGCATTCCACGGGATCGAGCGTGAGCACGGCACGATCGACAGCTACCTCGAGGGTGCGCTCGGCGTCGGAGCAGCGGAGCGCGCAGATCTGCAGAGGCAACTCGTCGAGCGCTGACGCGCGCGACGATACTCCCGGCGAGCCGCGTCGGCTCCCGCCGGAGAGGGAACTCCTGGCGAGTCGGGGGAGGCGCTCATGAGCGCTTTAGTAGCGATCATTGATCGCCTCGGCAATTCCCTGCGACTGATGGTCCGCCGAGACTCCGAGGCAGCTAGTAAAGAGCTACCAGGAGCACGACCCGTGCACGAGCTGCGATTCGACGGCCAGGTAGCCATCGTGACGGGCGCGGGCGGCGGCTTGGGCAAGGCCTACGCAATGCTGCTTGCGCGGCGCGGCGCCAAAGTGCTGGTGAACGATCTCGGGGGCGACTTCTCGGGCAAGGGTGCAGACGCTCGCTATGCGGAAGCGTCCGCCGAGGAGATCCGCGCGGCCGGCGGCACGGCCCTGGCCAGCGGCGAGAGCGTTGCGAGTGCTGCGGGTGCGGAAGCGATCGTACGCCAGGCGCTGGAGGCCTGGGGCCGGGTGGACATCCTCGTGAACAACGCTGGCATCGTCAGCAGCGCCGGACCGCTCTGGAACGTTACCGACGAACAGTGGGCCACCGATACGGGGGTGGCTGCGGGTGGCACCTTCTACATGTGCCGCGCGGCTTGGAAGCACCTGTGGGAGAGCAACTACGGGCGCATCGTCAACGTCGCCTCCGGCTCGTTCTTCGGGATGGGGTCGGGCGTCGGCTACCCGGCGGCTAAGGGTGCGGTGTGGGGCATCACCCGCGGGCTTGCCTCCGCAGCGGCCGCCCAGAAGAAGAACATCCGCGTCAACTGCATCATGCCGATTGCCGGCAGCCGCATGACGGTGCTCATGGGCGAGCAGATTCATGCGCTGATGGAGCGAGATTTTCCGCCGAAGGCCGTCGCCCCGGTCGTGGCACTGCTTGCCCACGCCGAGTCGCCCTGCAACGGCGAGATGTTCAGCGTCGGCGGCGGCGGCTTCGCGCGCGTCTTCGTCGGGGTGAGCCAGGGCTATCGCGGCACCAACAAGGACCTCACGATCGAGGAGGCGCGCGCGCACGTCGCAGAGGCGATGGACGTCGCACGCTACACCATTCCATGCGATTCCATGGACGAGGCAGCGCTCTACGAATCGGATGTACCTTGGGACGCCTTCCGGGCGTTCATCGGCTGAGGGAGTCCGCGCTCCTGCGGTAGGCCGAAGGCGAGGTGCGGGTCCAGCGCCGGAAGGCCCGATGGAAGGAGGGCACATCGCTGAAGCCGAGCCTAGAGGCGATGTCGCCGAGCGGCACGTCCGAATGGCGCAGCAGCTGGAAAGCCGAGCGCCGCAGGCACTCTTCACGGATCCTTCGGATGGACGTCGCCTGCTGGGCGAGATGCCGGCGCAGCGTTGCGCCGCTCATGTTGCAGAGCACGGCTACGCGCTTGGTCGACGGCAGGGGCAGTCCACGGGCGAGCGCCCGGTTGAAGATCGTCCTCACGGTGTCGGAGAGCAGTGCCCCGGGCGTGAGCGCCGTCATCCGGTCGAGGAGTGAGAGGCGCAGCAGGTCCTCGAGATCCGCGGCGCTGCGCACCACGGGCCGCTGGAGGTAACCACTCGCGAAAGTGAGCCGGATCTCGCTGTCGCGCCAGAGGTCCTTGCGGCCGAACACCAAGGGGTGCGGGAAGAGCTCCGCGATGGCCTCGTCGCTCAGCAGCTGCTCGTGGCAGACGCTGGCCTCCAGGAGCTCGATCTCCTCACCGATCAGCCAGCCGAAGAGCTTCAGAAACAGCGTTGCGGCGGCGAGATCCGAGAGCAGCGCACTGACGACGTTTCTCGCCTCACCCGAGCGAAGATAGAGCTCCGCCGTGCTGCCCGTCTCGCAGAGATGCATGTGGGCGTCGGGCCGCCCGACGGCCCGGTAGATCGCCGTGAGAAAGCGCGCGGAGCGCTCGATGGCTTCCCGGAGCGTCGGGCAGGTGATGATGCAGTAGCAGAGGAGATCCATCTCCTCTTCGCCCATGGTCGGGCGGCCCGCCCGGCGGCTCGCATCGGCCTCGAAGGCTCTCATGCAGGCGCGGTAGAGCGCGGCGAGCTCCGATCGGGAGAGCGATGGCATCTCGCCCCGGCGAAGCGCGGGGAGGAGATCGCGAAGGCCGGCTTCCGCCAGCACGCTCTCCGGATCGAGATCGAGCTCGGTGAGCTTTGCGATCAGCTCCCGCGCGAGCAGATTGGCGGCAGATCGCTTCATGCTGAGTCGTTGCGTAGCGATTATTGATCGAATCGGCCATTCCGTCGAGGCGGCGTCTGTACGAGATTGACCGCCATGCACACGACCGACGGAGCTCGTTCCGGCGCTCGCCGTCGGACACCGGGCGTGCTGGCTCGGGCGCTCGCCCGGCCAGGCGCCGCGCCAGGTGTTCGCCCCGTATCTGTGGGACATGGCAGCCGAGCGCGAGGGGACGGCGCTGGATCGGATCGCCTCGGCCAGCACGCTGGTCAGGGCGCTGACGGCGGCCCGCCAGCTCGTCGAAGCCGACGTCCTGCACCTTCCCGTCACGGCCGGGAAGAGCGCGGCCCTCGAGGCGCTGGACCGACTGGCCGCGACATCCCGGGAGTTCGATGTCGCAGCCGTGATTCCCGGTCCCGTCGAGCTCGGAGTGCTGCGCGGCCTGAGTGACCGCGATGATCGGGCCGATGCCTTCGAGGACCTGGCGCGCGCGGTCCTCGAGTCGGGCTGCGACGTGCTGATGGTGCGCGAGGCCGAGCCCGATCCCGGGACGGAAGGCAGCTTCCGGGCCATGGCGAAGCTCGCCGCCCACTTCGGCAGCCGCACGCTCGTCCTGGGCCCGCCGGACGCGATCTTCGCCGTCGATGCCGGTTTCGATGGCCTCGATGCCGGCGCTGACGGACCCGTTGCGTGTGGTGTGCCCGTGGCGCCGGCGACGTCGGACGCCGCGCTCCCTGCGGCGACCATCGTCACCAGCTCGTGGCAGATGCCCCCTCGGGCAGCGGACGCGGAGTGGCTGCGGCGCCTTGCACGCCGGATCCGGACTGACGGAAGGAAGTGAAGTCGGCATGGCGGTCACCATCAACATCGACACCGGGGGCACCTTCACCGATGGCGTATTCCTGCGCGACGGCGAGGCGCGCGGCGTCAAGACCTTCAGCACGCCTCACGATCTGACCGTGGGGATGCTGGAATGCGTGGAGGCCGGTGCCGAATCACTGGGTCTCTCCGTCGAGCAGATGCTCGCCGAGACGACGGTCTTCCGTTTCTCCTCCACCATCGTGACCAATGCCATCATCGAGCGGCGCGGGCCCCGCGTGGGCCTGCTGGTGTCCGAGGGCGCGAGGCCCGAGCTCATCGATGCGGGCTATGTGAGTCCCGATCTCGTCCTGGGCGTTCGCGAGCCTCTCGAAGCGGCCGCGGTAGCGGGCGCGATCGAGACGCTGCTCGACCGCGGCGCCCGCGTCATCGCTGTGAGCCTGGAAGGCTCCTGGCAAGATGCGTCCGCCGAGCGGGCGGTGCGCAACATCGTGCGCAGTCTCTATCCGACCTACTACGTCGGCTCGGTGCGGGTCTTCCTCGCGAGCGACGTCAGTGCGCTGCCCGGCGTGCCGGCGCGCACCAACACCATCGTCCTGAACGCTCTCGTGCACGACTATCTCGCCCGCAGCGTCTATCCGGCCGAGGAAAAGCTGCGTCGCCGCGGCATGAGATGTCCTCTGCTCCTGGTGGACGGTCATGCGGGACTGGCGCGCTCGGCCAAGACGCTCGCCATCCACACCCACAACTCGGGTCCTGCCGCAGGCGTCTCGGGGGCGGCGACGCTGGCAGATACTTTGCGTGCGGCGAGCGGCCTCGTGGTGACGCTCGACATCGGCGGTACGAGCTCGGATGTCAGTGTCGCGGATTCGCGCTCGCTCGCGGTGGCCTGGTCGAGGGATCTCGAAGGCCTGCGCGTTCACGTGCCCTCGGTCGCCGTGGACGCGCTGCCCTATGGCGGCGGCACGATCGCCTCGGCGAGTGGCAGCGAGCTGCGGCTCGGGCTGCAGAGCGCCGGCGCACATCCCGGACCCGCCTGCTTCGACCGGGGCGGCGAGCAGGCGACGATCACCGATGCCAACCTCGTCCTCGGCTTTCTCGATCCCGGCGGCTTCCACGGCGGACGGCTCGCGCTCCGCCCGGAGCTCTCGCGGCAGGTGCTCGAGGATCTCGCGCGCGAGCTCAGGGTGGAGGCCACCGAGCTCGCACGGCGCATGCGGCGCACCATGGAAAAGGGCATCGCTGCGGGAATCGCACGCGTCCTGCGCCGGCGCGGCGAGGCGCCGGAAGGCGCGACGCTCGTGGCCTACGGCGGCGGTGGGCCCCTGCATGCCGCATCGGTCGCCGGCCTCGTGGGCATCGGCCACGTCGTGGTGCCCGCGTTGTCCTCGGTGTTCAGCGCCCTCGGCGTGAGCAAGCTCGACGTCCAGCATCTCTATCCCGTTTCCCTGGACGGCGAATCGCCTGCGAGGAGCCTGGATCAGGCCCTCGACGCCGCCGCACGCGACGTCAGGGCGGAGGGTTTTCCGGTCGAAGCCGCACTCGCGAAGCTCGAAGCCGTGAATCA
This sequence comes from Gammaproteobacteria bacterium, assembly GCA_016707425.1. Taxonomy (GTDB): domain Bacteria; phylum Pseudomonadota; class Gammaproteobacteria; order Steroidobacterales; family Steroidobacteraceae; genus JADJHU01. Next base: position 25,095 of record JADJHU010000008.1, on the reverse strand, counting down.
GGAAACGGGTGAAGCGTTCTGGCGACGCGAGGGCATCCGGCTGCCCGAGGCAGGCCGAGCGCTCCACGCCGTGCTGGACGAGGCCGTTTCGGCCGCGAAGCCGAGCGGGAATGCGCTGCTCGTGCTGACGACTGTCGTTCCTTCGGGCCGGACAGGGGAGGAGGGACATCGCGCACCGCCCGCCGCGGCCTCAGGCGAAGGAGTTACCCCGCGCGAGCGTGCCGTGGACTGGGGCGGCGGCCCCGTGCCGACGGCGATCCATGCGGCATCGTCGGTCGCCTGCGGCCAGCAGATCGCAGGCCCGGCACTCGTCGTGAGCGACGATCAGACCATCGCCGTGCCTCCCGGCTGGTCGCTCGAGCGCCGGGAGCGGCGACTTCCATCTGGAGACGAAGGCATGAGCAAGCTCAGGGTGGCCGAATACCTGAACATCGACCTGGATACGGAGCGCTGGGAGTGCGTCAACTGCGGGCACGATCTCGGCCCCGGCGAGGAGAACTACAAGAAGGGCTGCCTGGTCGCAGCCCGCGATCCTCGCGAGATCCACGGCTCCGACTTCGCGCCCGATCCGAAGTGGTGCCGGATCGTGGAGTTCTACTGCCCCGGCTGCGCGACGCTCGTGGAGGTGGAGTACCTGCCGCCCGGGCACCCGATCACCCATGACACGAGACTCGATCTCGCGAGCCTGAAGCGCCGCTTCGCCGCAGGCCGAGGCAGCGGGCAATGAGCGCCCATCGCAACAGCGTCGACATCGACGTAGGCGGCACCTTCACGGACTGCTTTCTCCAGTTCGACGGCCGGCAGATCAGCGCCAAGGCGCCGACCACGCACCACGATCTCTCGGTGTGTTTCCGCGAGGCGATCGGGTTGGCGGCGGAAAAGATCGGCCTGGGGTTTGCCGAGCTCGTCCGCCAGTGCGACGTGGTCCGCTACTCCACGACCAAGGCCCTGAACGCCCTCATCGAGCGCCGCGGCCCGCGCCTGGGGCTCATCACCACGCTCGGCAACGAGCACATCAACCTCATCGGCCGCTCCCAGCAGTGGGTGCACGGGCTCAATCTCCTCGACATCAAGGGGCTCGCCAAGGCGCGCAGGCCCGAGCCGCTGATCCCCATCGAGATGACGGTCGGCGTGCGCGAGCGCATCGACTACGCCGGCAGGGTGATCACGCCCATCGATCCCGAGGACCTGCGCAGGAAGGTCCATCATCTCGTCGACCAGGGGGCGGAAGGCTTCGTGGTGTGCCTGCTCTGGGCGCATGTGAACCCGGTACACGAGCAGGCCGTACGCGAGCTCATCGAGGAGATCTACCCCGACGTGAACCTCGGCGGCATGCCGGTGTACCTCTCCTCGGAGGTCGCGCCGATCTGGCACGAGTACCCGCGCCTGAATGCGACGACCTTGAATGCCTTCCTGCAGTGGGAGCTCAAGGATCAGTTCGCGCAGCTCAGCTACGATCTTCGCCAGGCCGGGCACCGGCGCCCGCTGCAGATCGTGAGCAACGTCGGCGGCACGGCGAAGGCTTCGCGCACGCGAGCGCTCGACACCTTCGGCGCGGGCCCGGTCGCGGGGCTCTTCGGCAGCGCCTATGTGGGCTCGCTCTCCGGAGTCGAGGACATCATCGTCACCGACATGGGGGGGACGAGCTTCGACTTCGCGCCGGTCAGCGGCGGGGAGGTGCGCTACTTTGCCGAAGAGCCCGTGATCGATCGCTGGCTCACCGAGCAACCGATCATCGAGGTGAAGTCCATCGGTGCCGGTGGCGGGTCGATCGCCTGGCTGAATCCGGCCATGGGCAATCGCCTCGAGGTCGGCCCGCGGAGTGCGAGCTCCAATCCCGGCCCGGCCGCCTACGGTATGGGAGGCCGGGAGCCCACGGTCACCGATGCCGACGTCGTGCTCGGCTATCTCGATCCGGACACCTTCCTCGGCGGGCGGATGCGCCTCGACCAGAGCCTCGCCGAGCGGGCCATCCGCCGCCGCATTGCAGAGCCTCTGGGGATGGATGTGATCGAGGCGGCGGCGGCGATCCGGCGCACCATCGATGCCACCATGGGCGGCGTCATCGCCAAGGATCTGCTGCTCAAGGGCCTCGACATCCGCAAATTCTCCGTATTCGCCAACGGTGGGGCGGGGCCGCTGCACTGCGTGGACTTCTCGCGGGCCATCTCGCCCGACATGGTCTGCTATACCTTCCCGTACTCGAGCGTCTTCTGCGCGATGTCGGGCACGACCATGGATCTGAGCCACATCTACCAGCGCTCGGCCCACTGCACCCTGAAGGATCTCGCGACGGGCGCATGCCTCGATGCGGACGGCCGCGCCGCCTTCAACGGCGTCGTCGACGCCCTCGTGCGCGAGGCCGAGCGGGACGTGGTCTCCGAGGGCTTCCCGCCCCGGCAGATCCTCTTCACCCTCGAGCTCGACATGCGCTTCGCCGGGCAGTTCCACCAGACGCGCACCCGCTCGCCACATCTGCGGCTCAGGTGCGATGCCGATATCGAGGCGATCCTGAAGGAGTTCGAGGCCGAGCACGCGCGGCGCTACTCGAAGATGAGCTACTTCCCGGAGGGCAGGGTGGAGGTGGAGACCATCCACCTCATGGCACGCGTGCCCCTGCCGAAGCCCGCGCTCCCGGAGATTCCGAAGGGTCGCGCCGATGCCTCTGATGCCCTGTGCAGTACTCGCGAGGCCTACTGGACGGAAACCGGCCAGCACGCCGCGACGCGCATCTACGACGCGGCCAGGCTCCGCGCCGGCAACGTCATCGCCGGTCCTGCCGTCGTGCGGGCCGCAGACACCACGATTCTCGTACCGGCGGATCGCACGATGTCCGTCGATCGCCATGGCAACGGCGTCATCGAGCCGGTGTAACAGAGGAGCACAGCATGTCGGTTTCCCAGGATCTGTCGAAGTTCGGCGTCACCTTGCTGCCGGATGGCCGCAACGAGCTGCCGGACGTCCACTACGAAAAGAACGTGAAACCGGGCGTGAGCCGCGTCACCGTCGATCGCCAGGAAGTGCTCAACGCCTGGCGGCACGAGACCGTGCAGTCGGTGGTGCGGGCGCTGCTCGACAGTCATCTCGACCGCAGCGTCGGTGTGGTGGTGCTCACGGGCGCGGGCGAGAAGTCCTTCTGTGCCGGCGGCGACATCGCCCAGGGGCGCACCGAAAGCCCAGAGAAACTCAAGATCTACCAGGACGTGCACCAGGCGATCCGCACCTGCCTCAAGCCCATCATCGCGCGGGTGAACGGCTACTGCATCGGCATGGGGCATCACATCGCCTATCACTGCGATCTCACCATCGCGGCGGATCATGCGAAGTTCGGCCAGAACGGCGCGAACGTCGGCAGCCCGATCGGCGGTTTCCCGGTGAACTACCTCGCGCGTATCATCGGCCACAAGCGGGCGCGTGAGATGTGGTACGCGTGCAAGCGCTACAGCGCCGCACAGATGCTCGACTGGGGGCTCGTGAATGCGGTGGTGCCCTACGCCGAGCTTGATGCCGAGGTGGACCGCTGGTGCGATACGCTCCTCGACAAGAGCCCGAACAGTCTCCGGCTCGCCAAGGCCACCTTCGAACGCGACATCGATCTGATGCGCGACACGAACACCTTCGGCGAGGTCTGCCCGGACTTCTACCTGGCGGGCGGCTCCTCGGCCGAGCTGCAGGAGGGTCTGGAGGCTTTCCTCGAGAAGAGAAAGCCCGATTGGGCGAAGTTCCGCCGCAGGCAGCCTTGAGCGGTCGAAGGGGAGTCTGCCGATGAGCGTCAGCCACCTCGACGCGAGCCGCCCCTACTGGAACATGGAGGTCGAGCCCTTTCTCGACTCGCCGCAGATGCGCGAGCTCCAGCTCTACCGCCTGCGGCGGCATCTCGCGCTCCTCTACGAAGGTGCGCCCTTCTGGCGCCGCCGCATGGAGCGCTACGGCGCGCAGCCCTCCGACATCCGCCGCCTCGAGGATCTGGCGAAGGTGCTGCCGCCCTGCCGCAAGCAGGACCTGCGGGAGGATGCCGAGAAATACGGCACCGTGGAGTCCATGTACCAGATGGTCGCGGCGCCCCTGGATCAGCTGCGACTCCTGGCCGCGACCAGCGGCACGACGGGGGAGCCCACGCCCTATCCCTTTACGCCCGCGGGCATGGAGATCAACAACGAAACCTTCGCGCGCATCTTCTGGCGCGCAGGGATTCGCCCCGGCGACCGCATTCTCCACGGCTTTGGGCTCAGCATGTTCGTCGGCGGCGTGCCGCTCGTGATGGCCGCATCCGCGATGGGGGCCTGTCCGATTCCGGTCGGCGCGGAAGCCGGGGCGCAGCGGCTCCTGAAGATCGCGCTCACCTTCGAGCCGCGCGTGCTCTTCTGCACGCCCTCCTACGCGGAGCACCTGATCGAGGCGGCCCCGAAGCTCATCGGGAAGAGCGTTGCGAGCCTCGGCATCCGGATCATCGTGGCCGGCGGCGAGCCGGGCGCGGGGCTCCCCGAGGTGCGCCGCAAGATCGAATCGGCCTATGGCGCGCGGCTCTTCGACATCGGCGGCGCAGGAGGCGGCTCCTGCGACTGGCACGAATACCAGGGCATGCACAACGTGCGCGTGGACGGCTCGATCATCGAGCTCGTGGATCCCGGTACGGACGAGCTGATCCCGCTCGAGGACGGCGCGCGGGGCGAGGCCTGCGTCTCGACCATCATCGGGGATGGCTCGATGGGCGGTATCCGCAACAGCCTCGGCGACATCATGGAGGTGACCCTGAGTCCCTGTCCCTGCGGCCGGAGCGGCTTCCGCTACAGGATTGTCGGGCGCACGGACGACATGCTGAAGGTGAAGGGCACGATCGTCTACCCGGGAGCCCTCGACAACGTCATTGCCGCCTTCTACCCGCGCGTGACCGGCGAGTTCCGCATCGTGCTCGACGAGCCCCACCGCGGGTGACCCCGCCGCTCAAGCTCAAGATCGAGCACGGCGAGGGGATCGCCGGTGAGGCGCTCGCGCGGCTGGAGTCGGAGCTCCTGGAAGCGATGCGTGCGCAGCTGCGCGTGACGCCGGCAATCACCTGGCTTGCGCCGAACAGCTTCGAGCGCACCGGCAAGAAGACGCAGTTCTTCGAAAGGACTTACCTGTGAAGGTGGATCGGGACATCCTGCAGCGCTACCGCATCGAGCCGCGGACCACGCGCGAGGAGCAGGGTATCGCGGCGCTCGGCCCGGCGGACTTCAGCGTCTACTCGATGAAGCTCGAGCTGATTGCCGAAGAGGCCAAGGCGGTGATGGTCAAGACCGCGATCTCCGAGGCCATCCAGTCGGGGGACTGCGCCTTCGGCATCTACACGGCCGCAGGGGATCTGGCGATCGGGGCGCCCGGTACCTATGTGCACTCGGTTACCGGGCAGATTCCGATCAAGTACATCATGAAGAACTACGCCAGCGATCCGAGCGTCGGCGTGCGGCCCGGGGATATCTTCTTCGCCAACGAGCCGCAACTCGGCGGCATTCACGCCCCCGACCTGATCGTCTTGATGCCGGTGTTCCACGACGAGGAGCTCGTCTGCTGGGTGGTGGCCGCAGGCCACAACCAGGAGATCGGCGAAACCGATCCAGGCGGTGTGGAGAACATCCGTAGCCGCTACGACGAGGGGCTGAAGACGCCGCCGATCAGGATCGCCGAGAACGACCGGATCAAGGCCGACGTCATGGCGATGTTCTGCAACATGGTGCGAAACCATCGCATGCTCGAGAACGACATCCAGGCCCGTTGCGCGGCCTGTCTGCGGGCGAAGGAGCGGCTACTGCCCCTGTATCAGGACAAGGGAGCCGGCTTCATCGATGGTGTGATGCGCAAGGCGCTCGAAGCGGCTGCCGACGCGACGCGGGCCGCCTTTGCCGAGATGCTCGACGGCACGTACCGGCAGGTCATGTTCCTCGACAGCGCCGGCAACAAGCAGCTCGGCCTGATACGTCTGGTGATCACGATCGTCAAGCAGGGCGACACCCTCACGGTGGATCTGAGCGGCTGCTCCCCTCAGGCGCCCGCATCGGCCGGGAACACGCCGACTCATGCGGTCCGTGCTGCCATCAACGCCATGCTGCCGGGCTATTTGGTGCCGGGGCTGCCCTGCAGTTCAGGCCTCTTCGACGCCGTGACCATCGTGCCGCCGCCCGAGGGCACGGTGCTCAATCCGAGCCCGGAGGCCGCCGTGATGGGTGGCGCCAACATGATGATGATGATGTCGGCCGGCTTCGTGCAGTGCCTGGCCCGCGCGGGCTATGCGACCCGGCGCGAACTTGTGTCGCTGCCGGTGGGCTGGATCGGCTCTCTGTACGCCTATGCGGGCCTGGATCAGTACCGGCGCACGACGACGGGATTCGCGATCAGCATGTACAACTCCTCGGGCGGCGGCGCGCGGCCGCATGAGGACGGTGTGGATTCGATGGGGGTCCAGGTCAGCATGACGGCGGACAGCCTGGACGTCGAGCACGACGAGATGCAGCACCCCTTCCTCTGGGGCTTCCGGCGGCTCACGCAGGATCAGGCGGGGCCCGGCAAGCATCGGGGGGGCGCGGCAGCCTCCTGCGGAGTGTATGTCCACGACACGCCCATGCTGTATGCCAACATCATGGCGACGCCGCACAGCTTTCCCATCTCCACCGGCATCTTCGGCGGCTATGCGGCTGGCTGCGGACCCGGCGTGGTGGTGCGCAACGGCGGCCGGCTGCCGCTGCGGAATCCGGCGTTTCAGCCGCCATTGAGCATTCAGGAGATGGCGAGCACGCAGGAAGGACAGCAGGTCACCCTGCCGCTCGGCCAGACATTCCCCTTCTCGCCCATGCAGGAAGGGGATGGCTTTGCCGCGAGGGGTGCGAGCGGCGGGGGCTGGGGCGATGTGCTGGAGCGCGAGCCCGAAGCGGTCATGAAGGACCTGCGCGTCGGCGTCTGTTCCCACTGGGCCGCGAAGCAGCTCTACCGCGTCGCCTACGATCCGGAGACCTTCGCTGTCGACGAGGCCGGCACGCAGGCGCTGCGCGATGCGGAGCGCCGGGCACGCCTGGCGCGCGGCAGGCGCTATGATGAGTTCGTTGCGGAGTGGGAAGGGCTCTCCCCGCCGCAGGAACTGCTGCCGCTCTACGGTAGCTGGCCGGATGCCCAGCCCCTTGGGCATGCCGGCTTCTTTGCGTGAGACAGAAACCAGAAGGGAGCCTGGAAGCATGCTGACCAAGGGCGACGACTATCCGCTGCACCAGACACCCGGGCCCATCCTGTACGTGGGCTCGGACCGGCGCTTCTACGAGCGGTATTTCTTCAACGGCTATTCGAAGGATCTCGATCTCTTCTTCGCGCTCGGGATGGGCATCTACCCGGCCGCGAATCTCATCGATGCTTCCTTCTGCGTCAGCGTCGCAGGCGTGCAGCACAACGTGCACGCCAGCCGCGTGCTCGACTTCGAGCGCCTCGACACCCGGGCAGGTCCCATCCGCCTCGAGATCGTGGAGCCGCTCGAGACGCTGCGCTTCGTGGTGGAGGACCCCGAGCACGGCATCCGCGCCGACCTGGTCTTCCGTGCCCGGGTGCGCGCCCTCGAGGAGCCGCGCCAGCTCATGCGCCAGGGCGGGCGCACGGTCATGGACTGCACGCGCCTCACGCAGCACGGCAGCTACTCCGGCTGGATCGAGATCGCGGGCCGGCGCATCGAGGTCGCGCCCGAGCGCTGCTTCGGCACGCGCGATCGCTCCTGGGGCGTGCGGATCCTCGGTGCCCCCGACGCCCAGCCGATCCTGCCGGCCTTCGAGTTCCAGACCTATTTTCTCTGGGTGCAGCTGAACTTCGAGGATCTCGCGGTGAGTTACGGCACCTTCGAGGACGCGCAGGGCAAGCCCTGGATGAGCCATGGGGCGCTGCTGCCGGTCGGCGGCGGCGAGCCGGTGCACGTGCAGTCGGGGAAAGTCACCCGGCGCTTGCGGCGCGGCACGCGCCATGCGACGAGCGCGGCGGTGGAGCTGCTCTGTGAAGACGGGCGGCGCGTGGAGATCGCGCTCGAGTTCCAGCCGCTGCAGTTCTACATGATGGGCCTGGGCTACTTTCACCCCGACTGGGGCCACGGCGTGTACAAGGGGCCCGCAGCCCTCGGCTACGAGGCGCTCGAGCTCAGTGGTATCAACGAGAGCGACTTCCAGTTCAACCACGTGGAAGCCTGCTGCAAGGCGCGCATGGTCGAGAGCAATGGCAAGGTGCGCGAAGGCGTCGGGATCATGGAGCAGCTGATCTTCGGCCCGCACGCGCCTTCGGGGTTCAAGGACTTCCTGGACGTGGCCGGCTGAAGGCCGCCTCAGATCGCGCTCTGGATGAATGCCACCACGGCCGCCGGGTCGATGACCGGTCGAGGATTGAACATGGTGCTCGGATCGCTCATCGTGCCCGCCACGATCTGCTCGAAGCTCGCCATGAGCTTCTCTTCGGGAACGATCTCCGAGACGCGCAACGGCTGACCGATGCGCTTCATGAGCGTCTCGACCGCATCGGCCGCTGCACCGGCTGCCTCGGCTTCGCTCATCCCATGCGTGTCCACGCCCATGGCGGTCGCCACCTCTGCGAGCTTCGCGGTGGCGTAGTCACGGTTGAAGCGCATGGCCGCAGGCAGCGCGATGCCGCAACCGGTGCCATGATGCACGCCGAAAAGTGTGCCGATGGTGTGTGCGAAGCAGTGCGCGATGCCGAGGCCGGGCCCCAGCGCGATGCCGGCCAGCGTGGAGGCCACCAGCATGTTCTGGCGCGCGGCGAGGTCCTGACCGCTCTCGACCACCTTGGCCAGGTTGTCGCGGATCATGCGGATCGACTGCAGGCCGGCGGCGACGCTGATCGGATTGCCGCTCGGGTTCACGACGCTTTCGATGGCATGCGTCAGCGCGTCCATGCCGGTACCGATGGTCATGGATTTCGGCAGGCCGAGCACCAGCGTGGGGTCGAGAATGGCGGTGCGCGGATACAGGGCTACGTCGCAGAGGAAGAACTTGCGGTGCAGGCGGCTGTTGGTGATCACCCCCGCCATGGTCGCCTCGCTGCCGGTGCCGTGCGTCGTGGGGATCGCGATGTGCGGCAACTGCGGTCCTTCGAGGCGCATCAGGTTCATGCCCTGCAGCGCCGTGCAGTCATTGGTGAGCGCCACCAGCGCGAGCTTCGCGCAGTCGATGGAGCTGCCGCCGCCGAGGCTGACGAGACTGTCGGCACCGACGCTGCGGCAGTAGTCGACCGCTGCCTGGGCGCACTCGTAGGTCGGATCGGGCACCACGCCGTCGAAGACCCCGACGCAGCGTTCGCCCGCGGCACGCACGGCGCGGTCCACGAGTCCTGCGGCGCGCACGCCCGGATCGGTGATGATCACCGCACGCCGGGCGCCCAGCATGCGCAGCTCGCTGTCGAGGCCGGCGAGCGACTTCGGGCCGCAGACGATCTTCGTCGGCGCCGTATGGATAAAACTCTCTCCCTTGGGATAGGCGAGCACCGCGCCGAAGGTGCCGCGATTGGCACTGCCTTCGTTCGAGGTGTAGATCGACTTCACCTGGGTGTAGCTCTTCAGGCCCTCCTCGCCGAACTCACGGCCGATGCCGCTCGACTTGTAGCCGCCGAAGGGCACGTAGTCGGACAGCAGCGCGATGTCGTTGATCGACAGGATGCCGGTGCGGATCTGGTTCGCGATCTGGCGCGCGCGCCTGGTGTCGGTGGAATAGATGGAGCCGGCCAGCCCGTATTCGCTGTCGTTGGCGATGGCGATGGCTTCTTCCTCGCTATCGAAGGGGATCACCACCAGCACCGGGCCGAAGATTTCCTCGCGCGCCACGCGCATGCCGTTGGTCACGCCGGTGAGAATCGTCGGCGCGTAGTAATAGCCCTGGCCGTACTGCGGCCCGGTGAGACGATGCCCGCCGCAGGCGACCTTTGCGCCTTCGGCCTTGCCGATTTCGACATAGCGCTCGACCGTTTCCCGCTGCTTCCTGCTGGACAACGGCCCCATCTTCGTCTCGGGCAGCAGCTGGTAGCCCACCTGCAGCCCGGCGATGCGCCGGGTGAGGCGCTCGATGAACCGATCGTGAATCGTGCGGGAGAGCAGCAGGCGCGAACCCGAGATGCAGATCTGGCCGCCGTTCTGGAAGTTACCGGCGATGGCGCCGTCCACCGCCACGTCGAGATCGGCATCCTCGAGAACGATGTTGGCCGACTTGCCGCCGAGCTCCAGCGTGACGTGCTTGAGACCCTGGGCGGCACGCGCCATGGTCTGCCGGCCGACTTCGGCGCTGCCGGTGAGCGAAATCTTGTCGATGCCGGGATGTGCACACAGGGCATCGCCGACGCTTCCGCCGGGACCCGTGATGACGTTCAGCACGCCCTTCGGGATGCCCGCCTGATTCGCGAGTTCGGCGATCATCAGGGCCGAGAGAGGCGTGGACGAAGCGGGCTTGAGCACCAGCGTGTTGCCGGTGACGAGCGCATGCGCGATCTTCCACAGCGCCATGGTGCCGGGCACGTTCCAGGGCGTGATGGCGGCGCAGACGCCGATCGGCTCGCGCCGGATGACGTTCTCGCCCCAGGCGAAGATCGAGCCGGAGTGCTGCAGCTCCTCTTCCCAGGGGAACTTGTGGGCCGCGTACCAGGCCAGGTTGCGCAGGGTATTGCAGGCCACCCAGATACCCCCGGCCGCCCAGCCCACAGGTGCGCCCATGCAGCGGCTGTCGCCCATGGCGAAGCGGGCGGAATTCGCTTCCAGCAGATCCGCGAACTGGAACAGGATGTCCGCGCGGTCGCTCGGCGACATGCCGCTCCACACGCCGGAGTCGAAAGCGCGGCGCGCGGCCGAGACGGCAGCGTCGACGTCTTGCTCGTCGCAGCGCGGGACCTGCGCAAAGGCTTCGGCCGTGCCCGGGTCGACGACCTGCATGCTCTCGCCGCCGATGGCGTCGACGAGCTCGCCGTCGATGAACATCCTGTAGCTATCCATGGAACCTGACCTCGCGTCCACGTCATTAAGCTTCATGCTAAGTTTATACCAGCAGCGGTAGCAGGCGCGAGCGACCGCGGAGAGGACAATGAACCGTCTGAAGGACAAGATTGCGATCGTCACGGGCGCCGGCCGCCCCGGCAACATCGGGCTCGCCGTCTGCGAGGCTTTCCTGCGGGAGGGGGCGCGCGCCGTGATCGGCACCGATGTGCGCACCGATCAGGCCGGGGCGATCACCGAGCGGCTTGCCGCGAAATACGGCCCTGGGCGCTTCCGGCTCGTGGCCCACGATGCGACCGACGAGGCGGCGTGGCGGCGGCTGGTCGATGAAACGGCTGCCGATTTCGGCGGGCTGGATGTGCTGGTGAACAACGCCGGCATCGCGATCCACGGCGGGATTCTCGACACCTCGCTCGGGGATCTGCGCAAGGTGATGGCGGTCAATCACGATGCGCTCTTTCTCGGCATCAGGACCTGCGCGCCGCTGCTGGAAGCGGCCGTTGCCCGTCATCCGGGAGGCGGGGCGATCGTCAACAACGCCTCGATGGCCTCCTACATGCCGAATGCCAACAACATCGGCTATCACGTCTCGAAGGCCGCCGCGCGGATGCTCACGCTGTGCGCGGCGAAGGAGCTCGGCCCGAAGAAGATCCGCGTCAATTCCATCCATCCAGGGGTCACGATGACGCCGCTGATCCGGGAAGGCCTCGAGGACTATGTCGCGCACGGTCTCTGGAAGAGCACCGAAGAGGCTGAAGCGGCGCTTGCGTCCATGAGCCCGCTCGGCACGACGAGCGAGCCCGAGGACACGGCGCACGCCTTCGTCTATCTCGCATCGGAGGAGGCGCGCTTCGTCACCGGCGCCTGCCTCTTCCACGACGGGGGCATCGGCGGGATCTACTGACTCCGCCCGCCGCCTGGTCAGGACATCAGAGAAACAGCTCGATGCCCCTGATCAGCTGCGCGAAACCGGCATCGAGCACGTCCTTCTCCGTGAGCTCGGCCACGTAGCTGCCGTGCGCGATCATCATCTGCTGCTCGTCGGGGCTCAGGCGCTCGAAGTGCGCAAAGGACATCGACTTTCGGGTGGCCGCGCTGGCCGCCTCGATGTAGATCATCGAAGCGGCGCCGGACATGAACAGGTAGGCAGCCAGTGCGAGCTTCTTCTCGCGCAGCCCGATGTCGGAGAGGAGCCTGACGATCGGGGCGACGATGCGAAACCAGCCGGCCGAGACGTGCCCGTCGATCCCGATGACGTTGTGGATGACCGGATGGCGATCCGCATGGCGCTTGAGCGCCCAGAGCCAGGCGAGGAGGGTCTCGCGCCAGTCTTCTTTTGGTTTCGGGGGCTTGAACGCGAGACACACCTCGTCGGCCACCGCCTCCAGGAGCTCTTCCCGGCTGGCGAAGTAGTTGTAGATGGCCATCGGCACCGTGCCGAGCCGCTCCGCCACCGTCTTCACCATGAAGTCGTCCACGTAGGTGGTGGCCAGGATCTCCATGGAAGTTGCGATGATCGCCTCGCGCGAGATGCGCGCCGGGCGGCCGCGCTTGCGCTGACCGAGCGGTCGTCGGCGCAGAGCGGGAGGCTTGGCTCGGAGTGTGGTGGAGCTGCTCTTCATGGAGAGTATGACCTGGACCGGCCGACCGAGGGGCTTCAGCATAGCGCATCGCTGGCATGCCGGCAGTGCGAGGGCGTGCCTGGCGCATGCTCAGGCGGGTGCTGCCCGCCGACGACCGGGGAGCGTCTCCGCTACGATCTGAGGTCGCCCCCTCGTAGCTGCGCTGCTTGCTCGTCGAGAGGCCGAAAGCACGGCGCATGTTCCCGAGCATGGCCGCCATGTGCGTGGCGGCGACGAACCCTTCGACCACGGGAACATCGGGCCCGCCGATGCGCGAGTGGCCATGGATCGGGAATGCGGCGTGATTGCCGCAGGCGGTGACGATCACCTCGGCGCCATCCTCGATTATGCCGCGTGCGACTTCCTCGAAGCGCGGGATGACCTTCGATCTCAGGTATTGCGGGTCGGAGAACCAGCGCGTGGTCTCCTCGCAGAATCCCGGCGAGCGCACCGGCCTGTGGCGGATCGCCCGATCCTCGAGCCGGTAGGACTCGAGACAGCGCTCGACGAACACCACTGAGGGCATATCCATGGTGATGACGCCGAAGCGCCGACCGAGCGTGCAGGCGACCAGCATCGCACTCTCGGTGAGGCTGACCACGGGAATGGTGAGCGCATCAGCGCAATCTGTGCGTCGTAGACGATGGCCACCGACGGCCCAAGGAAGGCGTCCCTGTCAGGCGCAGGCCAGATCTTCTGAACATGGACCTTCAGGGACACCTTTCGGTTCTCACTACTTCCCGAAGCTGTAGCGCAGCGACAGGCCGTACATGCGCGGCTCGCCGTAGACCGAGTTGACGAAACCGGTTGAGGTACTGTATCCCGTGTAGGCGAAGGACCGATAGGTCTCGTCGGTGACGTTCGTGCCCCAGATTCTCGCATCGAGCTTCGAGCCGAAGATTCCGCTCCAGGCGATCGAGAGGTTGAGCAGACCGTAGGAGTCCGTCCAGCCCAGCGGATCGTCATTCGGCGTCATCGTGGCGCCGTGCCAGACCTTGTCGATCCACGCATACGCCGCGCCGAAGGCGAGCAAGCCGGCCTCGCCGAGCGGCAGCGTGTAGCGGGCGTTGACGTTGAACATGTTCTCCGGTGTGTTCTGGAAGGGCGCGCAGGAAAGGTCGATCGCCGTGGCCGGCTGCCCGGGGAAGGGCACGGCGACCGGTCCCTGGCAGCTGTCGATCCTGCGCACCAGCGGGTCGGGCGAGACGGCGAGCATGTAATCGGTGTACTTGGCATTCGTCCAGGCGTAGCCGAGCGAGAGATGGAGATTCTTGGTCGGCTGGATGGTCGTCTCGATCTCCACGCCCTGGATCCGGGCGCCCTTGGCGTTGAAGATGATCGCGCCCTGATCGAGGCAGGTGGTGTTCGGGCAGCTGCCATCCCCCCGCACGTTCGGGTAATTGTCACCCGCGGTGCGCTGCAGGTCCTCGTAGTCGAGGTAGTAGGCGTTGATGTTGAAGCGGGCGGGCATGGCGCCGAGGCGGAAATCCGTCTTCGCCCCGAGCTCGTAGCTCGTGACGAACTCCGGCTTATAGGTCAGCGCAGACGGACGAGGTGCGGCGTAGTTGAACCCGCCCGCCTTGTAGCCGCGCGTGGCCTTGCCATAGAGCAGCACATCGTCGCTCGCCTGGTAGTCGAGCCCGGCCGTCCAGGTCGTGGCCGAGTACTCGCGTTCGAGCCCCATGACCAAGGGGATTGCATGGTAGCTGCTCGCATAGCGCGATCCGGTGATGCGATCCTTCGTGTAGCGGAGACCCGCCGTGAAGCTCAGCTTCTCGAGCGCGGGCGTCAGGACCCCCAGATCCAACGTCGACTGGCTGTAGGCGGCGACGCTGCGGTTCTCGATGTCACGGAAGCCGCTGAGATCCAGCTGCGCACCGTTGAACGAGCCGGTTGCCTCGAGCCCCTCGGGCTTGGAGTTTGAGTAATAGCCGCCGAAGACGAAGCTGAGCTTCCCGTCGAGCGTGTCACCTTGGAACTGCAGCTCCTCGGTCACCTGGCTCGAATCGGTGATGGAGGCTTGCTCGCCGACCGTGCCGAAGGGGTTGCCCGGCTCAACGACCGAGAGCATCTGCGAGAGGGCCGGGAGAATCGAGCCGTCGAGGTCCCAGACATAGTCCTGCTTCATGCGCTGGTAGCTCACGATGTTGCGCAGGGTGAGCGTGTCGCTGAGCTGGAAGCTGAAGGTGTCGATCATGCCCCAGGCTTCGAGACGCGTGAACTGATCCATGTTCATCGCCACGCGCCGCGGGCCGAGCTGCTGCTGGCGGGCGAGCACCTGCTGGGCGATCGCCGGGTTGAGGAGTGCCATGCCCGTCGGGTCGTTGAAGCAGAGCAGCGGGTTCTGCGGGCAGAGATAGGCGAGGTTGGCAGAGATCGTCGCCACGTTCGGCGCAATCGACACGCCGGGGGCGACGGGGAAGCCCGGGTTGATGCCATCGATCACGAAGCCCGTGCCGTTGTCGTGCGACTTCCCGGCATAGCCGAGCAGATAGTTCTCGACGCGCTCGCTCGGTCGGAAAGTGATGCCGACGCGCCCGTGCCAGTAGTTCTTGTCGTCGTAGTCCTTGCCGGCAAAGCCCGCCCCGCGTGGCCCGAAGCACCCGAAAGCACTCGGCACGCACACGTCGCTGAAGCCGAAGGCGGCTGGGCCCACGTCCCTGGTGAAGCCCTTGCGTTCGACGTGCTTGAAGGCAGCGCGCACCAGCAGCCGATCCCCGATCAGCGGCACGTTGAGTGCGCCCTCGTACTCCTGGTCGCTGTAGTTGCCGAGCTGGGCCTGCACGTAGCCCTCGAGCTCATTAGTCGGCTTCTTGGGCACGAGCAGCACTGCACCGCCCGGTGTTGCGCCCGAAGAGCGTGCCCTGGGGGCCGCGGAGCACCTGAAGCGACTCGAGATCGAAGAACGTACCCGGGCCGCCCTGGTGGGCGGTGATGCCGCCCTGGATGAGCGGCACCTCGGCGAAGTAGTTCGCCACGCCGACGGAGGCGAGATAGGTCTGACCCTGACCACGGATGGTCACCACCTCGGCGCTTCGCTGCGTGCCCTCCGAGGACACGAACAGGGACGGGACTTTGCCGAGGATGTCCGCGGCGCTGCCGATGTTCTGCTCGCGGAGCTTCTCGCTGTTGAAGGCTGTGATCGCCACGGGCACCGACTGGATGAGTTCCTCGCGGCGATTGGCCGTGACGACGACCTCTTCGAGGCGGTCGACCTCCGGGGTCGCAGGGGCGGTTTCCTGGGCCTGAGCTCCCACACCTGGCAGGCCAATCGCCAGAGCGATCGCGGCTCTGATCCACGGCTTGCGCGATGCCGCCCCAAACCGATTTGATTGCGTCATAAGTCCCCTCGTCGATTGACTGGAAAGTTGTTGCGCTTACGCGTCCATCGATGCAAGAGGGGCGGAACTACCCGCTGAATCCCCCTGTCCGCCTGTATACCAGATGTGTTATCTTAGTGTTACGTTAATTGTGAGCATGCTCCAGATCCCGCTGCTGGCGGACTGGGGGCGACGGCCATGAAGCCTGAATCCCGGGGCGGGGATCCTCTGCGCGGCATTGCGCATCCCGGCATGGCAGCCGGCATGAACCCCTGGTTCAACGCCCTCAACCGTGGCAAGCGCTCGATCGTACTAGACATGGGTAACGCGACCGGCTATGGGCCCCGCGGGGGCTGCCGCGGCGACGGCCTCCATCGAGGTGGCAGCATAACCATCGTCCAGGAAGCGTTTGGCGGCTGCCTCAAGGACGGCTCGATTGATGGCGGCAACCTGCCATGCGACTTCAGAGGTTACTTCCGCTCCAGTACCCTCACACTCCTGGCTTGGGTCAACACGCAGCGGGTTCCCCTCGTCGCTCAGTCGATCATTGCATTCCGAGGCACGCTTGCGACAGCAGCATCGGCCGTGGCGCGCTATAGTTTCGACGCCGCGCAAAGAGGCAGCCTGACGACCGAACCGTGTCACCAGACAGATGGAGGGTAGAGTTGGCCCGATTGCAGACCAGGATCGCCATCATCACCGGCGGCACGCGGGTCGTCATCGCCGACATGCTGATCGATGAGGGCGAAGCCCTCGCGCGGGAGCTGGGTAAAGCGGCAGCTTTTCAATGCACCGACGTGTCGAAAGAAGAGGGCTGGCGGATCGTGCGTCGCGATGCAGTGTGGCACATGCACATGAGAGATCCTGCGGTGCCGGGGATGAACGCGGCAGGGGCGCCGTGATGGATGCCACGGCGCGACTGATCGCCATCCGCGAGATCGAGCGGCTGAAGGCGCGCTACTTCCGCTGCATGGACGCCAAGGATTGGGCTGGGTTCGAGGCGGTGTTCACACCCGATGTGATCACGGACTTCCGGGAAGGAACCCAGCCGAGAAACGAGAGCCTGCTCATCGAGGGTGCCGCGCGCTTCGTCGCGGGGCTGGCGCCGACACTCGAGCCGCTGATCACCGTGCATCACGGTCACATGCCGGAGATCGAGATCATTTCCGAAACGACCGCCACGGGCATCTGGGCGATGGAGGACAAGCTCTGGGCTCCCGAGAGCTCGAACATGCCCTGGCGCCGGCTGCACGGCTACGGCCACTATCACGAGCGCTATGAGAAGCGGGGCGGCGAGTGGCGCATCAGCGCCATCCGGCTGACCCGCCTGCGCGTTGATATGGAATGAGCGCGCAGGTGCCTGCCGTCGAAGCCCACCTTTGCCCTCGTGCAGGAGGGTGCGCAGCACCGATGCCAGGTCGACTGCGCGAGCCGGCTCAGGCATCTGTAGAACTACCACGCCCGCCATCGGCCCGCGCCTTCGCAGGCATGCTGAACTCGGCCTTGCGCCTCTCGAGGAAGGCGCGATCGCCTTCGGTGAAGTCCGCCGAGCTGCACGCCGCCTGATACAGCTCCTTGAAGAGCTTCTGCACGTCGTTCGGGACGGGCGGCTGCATTATGCGCCGGCGTTGACGGTGATAGCGGATGATGCGTGGTGGCCGGAGAGCAGAAACCAGAAGGCGATCTCCATGCTGGCGGTGCGCGCGAGGCCGAGCTCGCGACCCGACTCCCAGCCATACATCTGGGCCAGGCGCACTTCCGTGATTTCGAAGATTGCGGACTCGGCGGCCACGGTGAGCTCTGCACGCGGATGTCGTGGCCGGCGCAGAAGGTACGACCCTTGGCGGCGACCACGCCCACGAGCACTCCATCGTCGTGCTCGAGCTCCCCGTAAGCGGCCCGGAGGTCGGCCAGGAGCTGCGAGTTCATCGCGTTGAGCTTCTCGGGGGAGGTTTGGCGTAATGAGTGCGATCGCACCTTGCCTTTGGCAGGTGACGGAAGTGGCACGGATGAGTTCTCCTCGGCTCAGGGGCACTACCGATTGCCGGCAAACCCGGTTCACAATAAATTGAGCGATAATTAAACAACACGCCGAACCGGCCTTGGCAGGAAGATCACGGATGAAGGCGGTCTACCCACCAGGCGGCCCGAAGGTCGCTGCGCTTAGGAGGTGCCGGACCCGCACTGCGGCGCCGACGAGATCCTGATCCGTGTGGAGGCGATCAGCGTGGAAGGCGGGGATTTGCTGCACCGGCAGTCCTTTCCGAATGTGATCTGGCCGCACATCGTGGGCTATTCCGCGGCGGGAGAAATCCTGGAGCTCGGCGCAGAAGTGGCGGGTTTTCGCGTCGGTCAGAAGGTCGTGACTTTCGGCCAGTCGGGTTCGCACGCCGCGCTTCGTGCGGTCAAGAAGGTGCACTGCTGGCCGCTCCCGCCGGGCCTGGACGTGCGCACCGCTGCCGGTATTCCGGCCGCCTTCGGCACCGCTCACGAATGCCTGTTCGAAGCAGGACAGCTGCGTGCCGGGCAGAACGTGCTCATCCAGGGTGCGGCCGGCGGCGTAGGGGTCGCGGCCGTGCAGCTCGCCAGGCGGGCCGGCGCCTTTGTCATCGGCACGGCAGGGAGCGATGTGCGCCTCGGGAAGCTGCGCGAGTTCGGGCTGGATGCGGGCATCAATTACCGGACCACGCCGGACTTTGCGGCCGAGGTCCGTCGCCTGACCGGCGGCACGGGCGCTCACGTGACGCTCGATATGGCAGGCGGCAACGCGATGAAGGCGACGGTGACCTCCATGGCGACCTCCGGCCGGCTGATCATCGTCGGCGTCGCAGCGCGCGAGCCCACTCTGATTGATGCCGTCGACATCCTCGTCCAGCGGCTAAGCGTGATCGGGCTTGTCTTCGGCGACGTGCTCGGCATTCCCCGCACAGATGCGATGATCCGCGAGTTGCTGGCAGCCACCGCGCGCGTCGAGCTCTCGATGCCGATCGATCGGGCCTTTCCACTGAAGGATGCGGTGGCCGCTCACACTTATGCCGAATCGAAGGATCGCGGCTTCGGGCGGGTGCTGCTCATCCCCTGAGGAGTATCCCCGATGCCTTACCTGAATCGACCCGACGCAAAAGTCTTCTTCGACGACTTGGGCTCCGGTGAGCCCATCATCACGATGCACGGGTTCATCGAGAACGGCAGCTACTGGTCGCGCACCGGCGTGTCGGGCGCACTCGCCGCAGCGGGGTACCGGGTGATCGACATGGACATGCGTGGTCACGGGCGCAGCGTGCCCGAAGGCGCTCGCCCGAGCTACACCGCCGAGTCGGTCGTCGAGGACATCAGTGGCTTGGCCGACCAGCTTGGTCTGAAGCGCTTTCACCTGCTGACTCACGCGACGGCCTGGAGTGGGACGATCGGCCCGTTCCTCCCGATCCGGACGTGATCTCGGTGGCCGGCTACAACGCGGGGCTGCTCGAGTCGCACCGGGACTTCCACGACATGGTCGTGCGACTGCGCGAGAACATCGACCGTCACCAGCTCTCGCCTTTTCTGAATCGATTCAATTTCAATCCAGATCCCGAGCGATGCTGGCGCCAGGTGGAGGAGATTTTCGCGGTCAACAACCCGAGGCTCTGCGCCGAGTTTGCCCGCCAGTTCTGCGCCGATCACGACCCGAGGACTGCGGGGCTGAAGCGGATCAAGTGTCCGAACCTCGTGCTGGTCGGCGAGCACGACATCTATCAGCGCAAGCCCTCCGAGCAGATCGCGCGCTGCGCGGTCCGCGGGACCGAACGCATTCTTCCGTCAAACCTGAGGACTTATCATCGTGAGTGACAGCACATCGACTCCGACGAGCCGCTTTTCCTTCACCAAGGTCATCACCAAGAACCTGGACGGGCTAGCCGCGTTCTACGAGACCGTGTTCGGCATGCGTGAGTTGCAGCGCGTCAGGAGCAGCGTGAATGCCGAGCCCATCGAAGAGATCATCCTCTCGATCAGCGGTGACATGGCGAGCGAGCCGGTGCTGGTACTGTTCAACTTCCTCGAGCGTCCGCCACTCAGGGAGAGCGACACCATCGTGGGCTTCATCGTCGGGAACCTGGACGAAACGCTTGTGCGGCTGCAGAAGGCCGGAGGCAAGGTGGTCGAGAGCCCAAAGATTCACGACGAGGGCGGTGCCCGTGTTCGGGTCGCCTTCGGTGCGGATCCCGAAGGGCGGCTGCTCGAGATCGTGCAGATGTCCTGATCCGGCAGAAAGGGTTGGACCCCGGACTCGAACAACCGCAGCATCCGCCACGCCTCATGGGGCGGAATGCCGCCCATCAGTGGATTGAACAGCAGCAGCCCCGAAGGGCCGAGGGACTTGCCGAGCGTGATCGCCTGCCCGGGCGTGAGGACCTGATAGGCGGGGTTGGCGCGCGCCGCAGCGGCATCGGCTTGGCCGCGGTAGGGGCCCCGCGCCTCGCCGTGACCTTCAGTCGTGAACCGGCCGTATTCATCCATCTGGCTGAGCACGTACGGCATGAGCATCTTCCAGGCCGCCTCGACGTCCTCGGCGATCCAGAGAAACACCGGGCCAAGAGCTTTCGCAGGGCCGGGATCGGGCTTCCCGAGTGTGAGGCACGTTTCACGATAAGGCTTCCACAGCCGAGCGTCGTGGGGGACGGAAAATCCATCGGCAATGCGCGCGGCGCGCCGTGCGGCGGCAGGCGACGCGCCGCCCAGTACGATCCGCGGCGGTGGGTCAGGCACCGGGCGCACGAAGACCGTGCGGTCCCGGTACCGGAACGGCTCGCCTGTCCAGGCATGCCGCAGCACCTGCACCACCTCGCCGATGGCCGCCCAGCGATCCTCCAGCCGCCGCTCGAACATCGCGAACTCGCTCGGCCGGTAGCCGCCGCCGAGCGCGAGCTCGAAGCGCCCGCCGGAGGCGAGCGAGAGCACCGCGGAATCTTCGGCGAGTTTCAGGGGATCGTAGAGCGGCGCGAGCAGCACGTTCGGGCGCATCCTCACGCGCATCGTGCGCCCGGCGACTGCAGCACAGGTAACGAGCGGCGAAGGGTTGTAGCCGCTTTCTGAGACGTGGTGCTCGCCGAAATTCACACAGGCGAAGCCGGCTTCATCCGCCCAGGCGCTGATATCCAGCATCGCAGGATAGAGCTCGCGATGAGGTGTCGTGCCGGCGGGCGATCTGAGCTCGAACACCAGGTGCAATTCCATCGGCGAGCCTCCCGATGGTAGTCTGCCATGCAGGCCGGCTGCGTGCCCATCGTTCTGTATTGGGGCGCAGTCGAGCACCTGCAGCGGGAGAAGTTGCTACCGGCGATCGTCGGCTCGCTGCTCGGGCTTTCGCTCGCCTATGCGATGTACGGACTGCCGCCGATGCTTGGCGGTTCGGGTTGGGCAATCGCGATCGGGGCAGTCCTCGTCGCGATCTACTGCCAGGTGATGGGCTGGCTGCCGATCGCGATCAATGCGGCGACGATGCTGTTCCTCACCGTGGGCACCATCCCGGCGGTGCAGGCACATGCCGATCTCGAGGGCGCTTTCGCGGGGCTCGTGCTCGGCATCCTCTTCATGGCCGTCATCGTCATGGGCGGCGGCTGGGCCGCGCAGAAGCTGGCGCCTCGTTTCGCAGGAAGGCGCGCAGCACCGCATCCGTGATGATATCGACGTGCCGGGGCGTGGCCGCGGCGCGCGTGAACAGCAGGTTCATCACGAGGGGTCCGAGCAGCAGCTGGATGAGGGCGTCGACGTCCGTATCCGGGCGCAACTGACCGCTCGCGATCCCCGAGCGCACCAGAAGGACCATGCGCCGCCGCAGGGGCAGCCAGTACGAGCGCAGGAGATCGGTGAAGCCCGTCCCACCTGCGGCCAGAGCCATGCCGTGCACGGTTCTCTGTGCCGGTTCGGCCAGGTAGCGCGCCATCGCGTGGGCGAGCGCTCTCAGGTCGGCAGCAAAGCTGCCGGTCATCGGCACGGTGACGGCGCTGTAGCGCAGGGCGAGTGCCTCGCCGAGCAGTGCGGCCCGCGTCGGCCATCGTCGATGGACGGTCGTGCGATGGACCCCGGCGCGCGCCGCCACCTCGGAGACACCGAAATCCGTGGAGCCTTCTTCCAGGAAGGCAAGCACGGCACGGGCAACGCCGAGCCGGACGGCAGCGTTACGGCCACCTGGCCGGCGGCGCGGGGCCAAAAGCGACATCTCGAGCTCCCATGCTGTCGCAGCGGCGTAACCGCCGCCGGGGCGACTGTTCACCTCATTGCATCCAGTGTAGATATTATCGGTTGACGACGGTGGTCGCGCCGATTCACGCCGGAGGCCCGGATGATGGACCAGATTTTCCTCGGCAGACATGCCCTGGTGACCGGGGCGAGCGCGGGGATTGGTGCGGCCATTGCGCAGCGGCTGGCCGCCCAGGGCGCGGTCGTGGTGGTGCACGGCCGTCATGTCGAGCGCACGCATGCGGTGGCAAGGGGAATCGGGATGGCGGGCGGGCGGGCGCACATTGCTCTCGGCAGCCTGGCGTCGGACGCGGATGCCACGGCGGTCATCCAGCAGGTGCGCGACGCGGTCGGGCATGTTGACATTCTCGTCAACAACGCGGGTGGCGAGAGCGCCGGCGGGGGTTCAGCCGCCTGGTTCGACGCGACACCCGAGGACTGGGTGCGGACCTACGATTCGAATCTCGCCTCGATGGTGCGCCTGATCCACGCCTTCGTCCCGGACATGCGCGAGCGGCGCTGGGGACGGTTGATCCAGATGTCGAGCGCGGTGGTCGACCGACCGATGGTGCTCATCCCGGACTATCAGGGTGCGAAGGTCGCCATCCGCAATCTCACGCGCTCGCTGTGCCTTGCGCTGGTCAACACGGGCATCACCGTGAACAGCGTCAGTCCCGGTACGATCCGGACCGAAAACGTGGAGCGCTGGGCGCGCCAGCAGGCTGAAGCGGCCGGCGTCGAGGGTGACTGGAACGAGATTGCCCGCTGGTCGGCGGCACAGGGTCGCCCCGTCGGCCAGCCGGAAGATGTCGCCCATGCCGTTGCTTTCCTGGCTGATCCGGCGGCAGGCTTCGTCAACGGCATCGACGTCCGCGTGGACGGCGGGCGCTGATTCCTTGCAGCAGGGTCATCGATGAAGAAGAAAGTCGTCATTGCAGGTGCCTCGGGTCTGGTCGGCAGTTCCGCGGTTCGTCTCTTCGCATCGCGCGGCGACTGGCAGGTGGTGGCGGTCTCGCGCCGTCCGCCCCTCGATATGCCCGGCCGGGTACAGCATGTTTCCGTCGATCTCTCGGATCCCAGGGCCTGTGGAAATGCCTTCGGGGAGATGAGGGATGTGACGCATGTGATCTACGCGGCCCTCAGCGAGAAGCTGGAGGACATCTACGGCGGCTGGTCGGATCCGGTGCAGATCGCGAAGAATGCCGCGATGCTGCGCAACCTCTTCGAACCGCTCTCGGCCGCGTCCCGGAACCTCCAGCACGTGGCGCTCGTGCATGGGGCCAAGGCCTACGGCTGTCACCTGCCGCAGCTCGATGCCCCGGTGCCGATGCGCGAGAGCCTGCCGCGCGTGCCGCACCCCAATTTCTATCATGAGCAGGAGGATTACATCTGGGGCAGGCAGCAGGGACAGACCTGGACCTGGACGGTGTGGCGCCCGGTCGGCATCGCGGGCGCCGCCATCGGTTCACCCATGAATGCATTTCTCCTGCTGCCGCTGTTTGCGGCGTTGCGCCGCGAAGCCGGGCTCGATCTGCCCGTTCCCGCCGGGGTGACGCTCGCGAGTGAAGCGACCGACGCGGACCTCATTGCCGAAGCCCTCGCGTGGGGCGCGGATTCGCCGGCTGCCCGCAATGAGATCTTCAACATCGCGAACGGCGATGTGGTCGCTCAGCGCGAGCGCTTCCCGGTCGTGGCCGAGTGCTTCCGCATGCCACTCGGTGCCCCGCGGCGACTGGATGTGGTCCAGGAAGTCCGCGGCATGGCCGGACTCTGGCGCGAGATGGTCCATCGCCACGGACTCAGGGCCCCGGAAGACGTGGCGGCACTCTTCGGCGGTTCGATGGAAATGAGCAACACCGGCGGGGAGGCACCTGCGGGCAACCCCCTGCGCTGGGGTCTGGTCAGCACCATCAAGCTGCGCCAGGCGGGTTTCCATGGCTGCGTCGATACGCTCGAGATGTGCCGCAAGTATGTGCGGCGTTACCAGGAACTCAGGATCCTGCCGCCATAGAGGTCAGCATGTTCGAGATCTTTGCAGGTACACCGGAAAACCTGGGTCCCGAGGGCATCGGTGCCTATGCGCAGCGTGTCGAGGCAATGGGCTACGACGGCCTGTTCGTCCCCGACGCGGTGCACGATGGCTTCGTGCTCGCGGCACTGGCGCTCGCTGCGACCTCGCGCATCCGGGTCGGGATCTCGGTCCTGGTGGCGTTCCCGCGAAGCCCGATGAACGTGGCGCTCGCCGCTTGGGATCTGCAGAAGATGTCGCACGGGCGCTTCGAGCTCGGGCTGGGCACACAGGTGAGGCAGAACGTCCAGGACCGCTATTCGGCGCGCTGGCTGCCGCCGGCCAGGGGCATGAAGGAGTACGTTGGTGCCTTGCGGGCCATTTTCCGCAGCTTTCGCAGTCCGCGTGAGCCGCTGAATTTCGTCGGCGAGTATTACCGGTTCACGCGTCTGCAGCCGTTCTTCAACCCGGGGCCGATCGAAGCCCCCGATGTGCCGATCATGATGGGAGCCGTGGGACCGAAGATGCTCGAGACCGTCGGCGAGGTGGCCGACGGACTGCACACCCACCCGACCAACACCTCGACGCGCTATCTGCGTGAGGCGATCCTGCCGCACGTGACAGCCGGTGCTGCCAGGCGCAATCCTGCGCTCGGCAGACCGCTGATCTGCGCCAATGAGCTCGTGGCGACAGGCGCCGATGCGAAGACCGTGGCCGCCGAGCGGGAGCGCTTTCGGGCCACGCTGGCCTTCGTCTTTTCCACTCCCGCCTACTGGCCGAGTCTCGAGCTCTTCGGCTGGAAGGAGGTGGGCGAGCGCCTGCTGGCCCTCACGCGCGAGGGGCGCTGGAAGGAGATGGCGGCAGCGCTTCCCGATCACGTGCTCGATGAGTTTCTGGTGAGCGGCCGCTACGAGGAGCTGCCCGAGGCGCTCGCGAGCC
>JADJHU010000007.1 GCA_016707425.1 Gammaproteobacteria bacterium | reverse complement strand
GATGGTCACGCCGAGCTGGCGCGGGTCGCCGGACTGTACGTAGCGGCGACTCGGAAAATCCGGAGGCTCCACCCCGAAGAAGAAACCGCGCATCGCGTAGTTCGCATCGAAAAGATTGCGTGCCCACGCGTAAGCCGTCCAGCGGGATGTCGCGTAGCCGAGTTTCAGGTTGACCAGCGTGAAAGCCGGGGCACGCTCATCATTACTCGCATCGAAGTAGAAGCCGTCGCTGCCGTGGACATCGAGGCGCGCGAGCCAGCCGCGCGGATGCCGGTACTGCACGCCCAGCGTGTACTGGTAATCCGGCGCGTGCGCCTGTTCACGCCCGTCGAGGTTGCGATCGCCGAAGTGATAGCCGAGATAGCGCGTCCGGAGCAGTCCGAGGGAGGCATCGAGGCTCAGGCGCCCGGTGAGCGCCAGCCGCGCGCTGCTTTCGAGCCCGTAGTTTTCCCCGCGCGCGGCATTGTCGGTCAGAAAGACATAGGAGAGCGGATCGCCCGCATCGAGCTGGAAGGAAGTGCTCACCTGCTGGTCCGTCCGGCGCATGAAGAAGACGGCAGACCGTGTCTCGAAACGCCCGCCCAGCCGGCGCAGGGTCGCCCCGAGCTCGAGGCTCAGCAGGGTCTCGGCACCGAATTCACGGCGCTCGACCGGGATCAGCGGTCCGATGTTGAATCCGCCTGCCTTGTAGCCGCGCGAGACACTGCCATACACGCTGGTGTCCGGTGTTCGCTCCCAGCGGAGCACCAGCTGCCCGCCGGACATGGTTTCCGTGGGATCGAAGCGACTATCGTCGGTGTCCGCATAGCGCGCCTGCCGCCGCTCGATGCGCAGCCCGCCCGTGAGCGTCAGCCGCGGGCCCGGATGCAGGTCGAGCTGCCCGTACGCCGCCAGGTTCGTCGCCTCGTAACGGCTCACGAGCGCGCGTACCATTTCGCCGTTGTAGCGATCGACCTGATCGTTCGTCTCCCGGGCACGCAGCGCGTAGAGCCCGGCGAGCCAGTCGGCATGGCCGCCGAAGGCAGCACCCGGCACCGAGGAGGCGCGCAGGTCCTGGCTCAGCGTGCGGCGCTCACGCAGGAACTGCGATGTGTAGTCATAGGGCGCGAAGATGCCCCAGTCGCGATCATTGCCCCAGTCGCCGTCGAAGGCGTACACGATATCGGAGTCCGCCGCCGTGGTGATGCTGCGCAGCTCGAGGCCGGGCGTCGCATCCCAGACGATGCGCGCCGCAAAGCCGCCAGAGCGCTGCGCGTCGCGCCCCGGATGATCCGAACGCGTGATGCGCGAATTGTCGATTGAAAACGCGTCGTAGCCGTCGTCGATGTCGGCATACATCGCCGTGAGATCGACCGTGAGGTCGGCCACCGGCAGCAGTCGCAGCTTCGCCCGTGCCGTGGTCTCATCGAAGCCGTTGGTATCGTCGCGCCCGAGAAAGACGTTGCGGCGAAAGCCGTCGCTGCGGAAGTTCTGGGCGGCAAGACGCCAGGCCGCACGCTGCGACGAACCCAGGGGCCCGCCGAGGGCGAGACCGGCACTGCGCGTGTCGTAGTCTCCAAGGCTCGCCTCTGCACGCAGCTCGCGCTCGAAGGATGGGGCGCGCGTGCGCACGCTTACCAGCCCCGCAAGTGCATTCGCGCCATAGGCACTGCCCTGCGGGCCCCGCAGCACCTCGATCTGTTCCACATCGAAGGACGTCGCGGGCATGCCGATGCCAGAGAAATCGATGTCGTCGATCAGGAAACCCACGGAAGGATTCGGTGCGCCCTGGTACTGTTCGAGCTCACCGATGCCGCGCAGCTGCAGATAGCGCGGACGCGCCGTGCCGGCCGCCCAGTTGAGGTTCGGCACGAGGTGCATCACGTCCTGGAAGTGCTGCAGCCCGGCGAGTTCGAGCGTCTCAGCCCCCAGCACGCTGATACTGGCCGGCATCTCGTCGAGCGGCTGGCGCCGCAGGCTCGCAGTGACGACGACTTCGTCGAGCGCTCCCGGCTCGCCCGCGGATGCGGGCGCTGCGGCGAGCAGCAGGACAAACACCGGAAAAAACGGTCTCGGCATCGCGTGCTCCCTACGCCGGTACTAACCGGATCAGGTTCAACGGGTTCGCAGGCGCACCTGCATCTCAGGCCCTCGTGCGGGCCACCCCACGCCAGAAAGCCCCATCTTACCCGGAAGCACGCCGAGGCAGGCAAGCTTCGCCGTCAGGAAGTCCGGGCGGGCCGCCGCGCTCAACCGGTCAGCGTCATCACGCTCACCAGCCCCACGAGCGTCATCACGACGAAATACGGCAGCGCCATCCACACCATGCGCCCGTAGGACAGGCCGATCAGGGGTGCGACCGAGGAGGTCAGCAGGAACAGGAAAGCGGCCTGCCCGTTCGGCGTCGCCACGCTCGGGATGTTGGTGCCCGTATTGATCGCGACGGCCAGTGCCTCGAACTGCCCGCGCGTGACGGTTCCCGCCTCGAAGGCACGCTGCACCTCCGCCAGATAGATCGTGGCGACGAATACGTTGTCGCTGACCGCGGAGAGAATGCCGTTCACCAGGTACAGGGCGCCAAGCTGTGCGCGCCCGCTCAGGGCGAGCACCTGCCCGAGCACGGGCGTGAAGAGGCTCTGGGCATCGATGACGGCGACGATCGCGAAGAACACCACCAAGAGCGCCGTGAAAGGCATCGCCGCTTTGAAGCCCTCCGCGAGCCGATGCTCCTCGCTGATGCCATCGAGGGCCGCGAGCAGCACGACGACCATCAGCCCGATGAGCCCGACCTCGGCCACGTGCAGCGCGAGCGCAGCCACCAGCACGAGCGCGCAGAGCCCCTGCACGAACAGACGCCAGCGGTCGCGCGGCGTGCGCCGGGCCGCCTCGGTGCGCTCGAATTCCACGAGCACCCGCCGGACGCCTGCAGGGATCGGCTCGCCGAAACCGAACCAGCGCAAGCGCTCGAGCACCACGCAGGTGAAGAGCCCTGCACCGAGTACCGGCATGGACACCGGCGCCATGGCCGCAAAGAACGCCCGAAAGTCCCAGCCCATCGCGTGCCCGATGAGCAGGTTCTGCGGTTCCCCGACGAGCGTGCAGACCCCGCCGAGAGCCGTACCGACGGCGGCATGCATGAGGAGTCCGCGAAGCGCGGCCCGGAAGCGCCCGAGCTCGGGCAGGCGCTCGGGCGGTATTCCGCTCTCCCCTTCGACCTCCCCGTCGTTCGCCCCGGCGAGTCCGGCCGCCACGCGGAAGTACACCCGGTAGAAGCCCGCCGCCACCGTGATGATCACCGCAAGCACCGTCAGGGCATCGAGAAACGCCGAGAGAAGCGCGGCGACTGCGCAGAACAGGAAGGCGAGCAGCACCGGTGAGCGCACGCGCGTGAGCACCCGGGAAAACAGGTCGAGCAGCAGCTCCCGCATGAAATAGATGGCGGTGACCATGAAGACGAGCAGCAGGATGACGGGGAAACCGTGCAGCGTTTCGCGATAGACCTGTTCGGGCGTCGCGAGCCCGAGGAGCACAGCCTCGAGGGCGACCAGACCCGCGGGCGCGAGCGGATGGCACTTCAGCGCCATCGCCAGTGTGAAGATGAACTCCGCCAGGATGACCCAGGCTGTCGTGACCGGCCCCGCCAGCCCGTACAGGGGCACGTTGAACGCGAGGAGTCCCACCACGGCAAGCGCATACCAGCGCGGAGCGTGGCCCAGGAAGCTCGTGGCCGCGGCGGCCGTGACGGAGGTGCTGCGGCTCATCGGAGCCATCGCCGAAGATCACGGCACATCAGGGATCGCACCCCTGGGCTTCGAGGCCACGCCGGTAGAGCTGCGCGCGCGCACGGTAGCTCTCGGCCGTGCGACGGATGCGGTCCGCATCCCGCGCCTCCGTGCTGCGCACGATCTTCGCGGGCGCTCCCATCACCACCGAGCCGTCAGGGATCTCGCTGCCCGGCACCACGAGCGCACGAGCGGCGATCACGCACCCGCGCCCGACCCGTGCACCGTCCAGGACCATCGCGCCGTTGGCGATCAGGGTCTCGTCACCGATCGTGCAGGCGTGCACGAGCGCCAGGTGTCCGATCGTGACGCCGCGTCCGATGTGGACCGGCTCCCCGGCATTCACGTGGACCACCGTGCCGTCCTGCACGTTCGTCCCCTCGCCCACGGTAATCCAGTCGGTATCGCCGCGCAGCACGGCGTTGAACCAGACACTCGCACCTCGCCCGAGCCGCACCTGCCCGATCACCCGCGCGCCCGGAGCGATATAGCTGCCATCGCCGAGCACGGGGCGCATCCCGTCGAGGACGTAGATCATCCTCGCAGCGCCCTCCGGCCGGGCCGCCGGCCGCGGCGCGCCTTGCGTGGAGAGGCCTTCTTCTTCCCTCGCGGCTTCCCGGGCGCTCGCGCGTTCCGTGGTGTCCGCTTCTGCACCGCACGCCGCCTTCCCTGCGCCTTCTTCCTCGGCAACACCCTTTTGCGGACGGGAACGGCCGCGAAGATGGCAAGGCCCGCGAGCGAGCGGGCAGCGCCGGTCTGGACGGTCGCAAGACGTGCGCCGGAGTCGAGATCGATGCGACCGAGCTCGCCCGTGAAGAAGTTACCGACACAGGCCGTGCGACCGTCGGGAGCGAGAGCGATCGTCGCCCACCCGGAGCCCGGCAGCGGAATCGTGCGCACCGTCGTACCCGTTGCCGCGATCGCGTCGAGGCGCGATCCACGCAGCGCATAGAGGACACCGCCCGGTCCAGGGCACAGCCCGAAGAACATCTCACGCTGCCCATCGGGGAAGCTCTGCAGGTCAGGCAGCTGCCGGTCATGCTTCAGGTCGTAGCGCATCAGGCGCGGACCGGTCTCCGAGCAGTAGCACAGGATCGATTCATCGGGCGAGAGCACCGCGTGCGTCACGCCGAGAAAGCCGGCGAGGCCGCCGTGGGTCTGCGTCGCATATTCCTTGATGAAAGTGCCGTCGTCGCGAAAATGCCAGACATGGCCGTCACCGAAGCGCTGCGTGCCCGGCATGTGCGGCAGCGTCGTCTCGAGGCGCGCCTCGATCTCCGGACGGATGGTGTCGCCTGCCACGTGCTCACCCAGATAGAGCGTGCCGTCTCGCGCGAAGCTGACGTTCGAATAGGGCCGCGCGCCGAAGTCACGCCGCTCCACCCGCCCGTCCGGGTGCACCGCGCACACGGCGAAGGACTGCCAGTCGAAGGCCCAGAGGCGCCCGCGCGCATCGAAGCTCAGCCCGCCCACGAGGTGCGTGGTGTCCTCGAGCCACAGAATGCCCTTCGGCGCGAGACTCGCGTCGTACTGGAGAATGCGGCCGCGTCCGGCGTGATCGTCGGCCGGATCGTCGAGCACCGTGGCGCCGACAAACACGTCCCCGGGTGCAAAGGGCTGCAGCGTCGATCGATTCATTGGAAACCCGTGCCACGTCCCGCGTGGCGATCGCGCGATCCATTATCGGCGAGCCGGCCCTCCGGATTCCAATTCGGGCGGACTTGCCCCGGGAGCCTGGGACGCGCGCGCAGTACGGCCAACTCGCGATCGATGCGCCTGGCCGGGAAACGGCCGGGATCGGCGTGCGCGAAGCGCTACAACTGCTACGTCGCCCTCGGCGTACCCGGACGTCATCCCGACTGGCCACGCCACGTCAGGAACTGGCGGGTGCTGGTCGGTCCCTCGGGGGAAGTCGTCGACGAGCACTGGACCCTCTACGGGCCGGTTTACGGGCCGTACCGCGAGCGGTATGAGCGCAGTGGCCACCTGAAGCGTCTCCCCGAGGGCGGCGCAGCCTGCCGCAGTAGCGCGGCCGCCCCCGCACGAGCTCGAGCTCGTGCGTGGTGCAACCCAGCCAGTCCGCGCGGTCATGGGTCGCCAGCACCACCGCGAGGCCGCGCGCGACCAGCCTCCCGAGCCGCTCCTGCAGCACCCGGCGAGTCGCGGGATCGAGACCCGCGAAGGGTTCGTCGAGCAGCAGGAGCCGCGGGCGGCTCATCCATGCGCGCGCGAAGAGCACCCGGCGCAGCTGCCCGTAGGAGAGATCACCAACGGCGCGGCGGGCAAGCCCGGCGATTCCGAAGAGCGCCAGCGTGCGCCGCCCGCGCGCGAGCTCCGCCCGGCTCGCGCGGCGCTCGAGACCGATGCTCGCATGCCTGCCGGAGACGACGGTCTCCAGCACACTCTGCGCGCGCGGCTGATCGGCATGCAGGTGCGGCGCCACCAGACCCACGCGGCGCTGGAAATCCGCAAGCGGCGTGCCTGGCTCGACACCGTGGCGCTCGAGGACGCCACCGTGCGCCACGCCGTAATCCCCGTAGAGCGTGCGCAGGAATGTCGTCTTGCCCGCCCCATTGGCTCCGTGGACGATCCAGCAGTCTCCGGGCCGTATCGCGAGCTCGATCCCCGCGAGCGCAGGATGCCCGTCGTGATACACGCGTGCCTTGCACAGCCTTACGAGGGGCTCGCGTGTGGAGACGTCCCGCAGCCCCGCGCGATGCACGTGGGCCGGTGGTGCGTGGTCCTGCGCGGCAGCGAACCAGCGTGCGAGGCGGCGCCGGCGCAGGGGCCCCCGATAGCTGACGCGCCCGTGTGCGAGCACCAGCAGGTGTGTCGCGGCGCGCGGGACGTCTTCAGCGCGGTGCGTCGCCAGCACCCACGGCATCGCCGATGCCGCACTGCGCTCGAGCCACCTCAGGAACTGCTCACGCCGCGGCGCATCGAGACCGTCGAAAGGTTCGTCGAGCAGCAGGAGCTGCGGCCGCGACGCGAGCGCCCGCGCGAGCAATACGAGGCGCCGCTCGCCCTGGGAGAGCGTCAGGAAGCGCCGCGTGGCGACGCCGCCAAGGCCCAGCCGCACGAGCAGCTGCGTGATCTGCCTGCGGGCGGGCGCATCGGGGCCGTCCAGGGGAATATCGGTACGAGCCCGGCCTGTCCAGACCACGGCCTCGACGGTGTGATTCCAGCCGTGGCGCTGATACCGGTCCTGGCGCTCGGGGCCGAGATACGCGATTTCCTCGCGCACGCCTTCGGGCGTGTCGAAGATCTGGCCACGCCAGCGATAGCGGCGTCGCGAGCCGGACCGCGGCACCGGCCAGACGGTGCCGGCGACGAGCTTCAGGAACTGCGTCTTGCCCGCACCGTTGGCACCGAGCAGCACCCAGCGCTGTCCGGGTCGGATGCTCCAGCTCACATCCTCCAGGACGCGACGACCGTTGCGTTCCACACGAAGCCGTGCAAGTGCCACCGTCAGGCGGCGACGGCCGCGAGCGCCTCCCGGGCCGGGCGGACGCTCAGACTGCATGCCAGCGATCGCCCTCCCGGTGGGCCCGGTGCTCGGCAGCAAGCTTGATCAGGTGCGCCTCGAGCGAGAAGCGCGCCAGACGATGCAGTACGACGGGGACGTCGTCATAGACCCAGGCAAGGAGCGCCGCCTCGTCCGCGCCGTGTAATGCGGCGAGCGCAGCGACGACCTTGGCCTCGCGCTGCTCGCGATGCGCGATCACCCCCTCGATGACACGCTGTGGCTCGGCGAGAAGCCGCCCGTGCCCGGGCGCGATCGCGCGCAGCGGATAGCCGAGGAGCCGACGCAGCGAATCCAGATAGGCGCCCATGTCGCCGTCGGGAGCGAGAATCACCGGCGTGACACCATCGAGCACGTGGTCCCCCGCGAACAGCAGGCCACAGTTCTCGAGCAGGTAACAGACATGGTTCGACGCATGACCCGGCGTGTCGATCGCGCGCACCACGAGATCGCCACCGGGCAGCGCGAAGCGCTCATCGCGCTGCGGCTCGTGCACCGGCGCAAAGCTCAGATCCTGACGCCCGTCAGCGGGTGGTCGACGGCCGATGAGCCGCGCGCCGGTCGCCTCCGCCAGCGGCTTCGCCGCCGGCGAGTGATCGGGGTGAGTATGGGTGGTGAAAAGCATCGCCGGTGCCGGTGCAGCCGCACCAAGCGCCGCGAGGTGTGCGGCATCCGCCGGTCCGGGATCGATCACCGCGGTCACGGGGTCGCCCAGCAGATAGGTGTTCGTGCCCGGACCCGTGAAGAGCGAGGCGTTCGGCGCCACGAGCCGCCGCACCCCGGGTGCGACATGCACACAGCGCCCGGGTTCGAAGACACCGCCAAACTCGAAGCTCACGGCCGCCTCAGAAGGCGGCGTCGAAGCCGATCACGATGTAGTTCTCCCGGGTCTCATGGCCGACGAAATCGGCATCCCGGTCCTTCTTCAGGAAATCGGCATTCAACTCGATCACACCCTTCACGTTGCGCATGAAGTAGTACGATGCAGCAAGCGTGAGCGTACGCATGCTGATACCTTCGAAAATCGTCCTGGTGCCCTCGAAATCACCCGCATCGTTGTGATTGTAGAGCAGCGAATACGCCCAGCGATCGTTGCGGACGTAGTCGACGCCCGCAAAGGCGCCGAACCAGCGCAGGTTGCGCCCTGGATCCGCATCGAGGAATCCGTCCCACCGGTTCCACAGCGCCTGCGCGAACCACGAGGTCTTCGCGCCGATCCGCCCGGAGAAATCCACGCCGTAGATCACCCTGTCGGTATCACGGCTGCCCGAGTTCTGACCGGCCGCGCCGGCGGCACTGCGCTGGCTCCCGGACAGGCCGAACAGCCCCGCCGAGACCGGGCCCAGCGCCGCACCGAGCCGGCCGAACACGGACTTGCGATCGTCGTTGTCGAACATGCGATCAGGACGACGGTATCCGGGGCTGTTGATGTTGACATTGGCATTGATGCCGTTGCCATTCACAGCACCGAGGTCGAGCTGCAGCCGCCCGACATCACGCCCAAACACCACGCCGCGCTCATAGGTCACGCCCGCCATGCGATAGAGCTGGAAGTCCTGGAATGTCAGGCGCGTCTCGCGCGGGAACATCAGATCGGAAATCTGGAACTGGCCGAACTGCATCCCGATGCCGCTGCCGAAGACATCATCGTGCCGGAACCAGGCATCCTCGATGACGACCGAGCCATTCTGGCCCTTCTCGGCGAAGATCCCGTAGAAATAGAAGGAGATGTGCTCGGAGAGAGGTGCCGCCGCCAGCAGCTTGATGAGATACGGCGCCTGGAAATCGAAGCTCGAGCGCTTGCCCGTCGGCCCGGTCAGCGGATCGATCTCCTCACTGTCGCGACCCTGCACGAAGGCCTGGGCACGCAGGGCGAGGGGCAGCGATGCCGGCAGCACCAGCCTGTCGTCCTTGGTATCGGTGGTCGACGCCTCCTTCCAGTTCGGCAGGCGCATGTTCATGTCGTCCCGGAAGGTCTCGCCAAAAGCGCTGAGCCGGGGGAAGGCCGAGTGACAGAGGCTGCAGCTCATCTGGTACTGGCGGGCGAAGGCAGGTATCGCCTGCGCGAGGCTGCTCCAGGCCAGCCCGCCCAGCAGGATCATCATCGGCCAGAAACGGCCAGGGAATGGCAACGCTCGCATGGTCGACGCTCCGCCCGTTGTTCGTCTGCGGACGAATCTATCGGAAAGAGCTGCCCGCGGATAGCCGCGGCTCCCGTGGCCTCGCAGGCGTTATCCTTGGCGCCATGAAGCATCTGTTGCTCATCTTCGGCGGCCACTCCGGCGGGCGCACCGAGGCGCTGACGCGCGCGGTGGTTGAGGGCGTCGGCCAGGCGGGTGACGACATCGAGCTGCGCTCGAAGGCGGCACTCACGACGGGTGCCGAGGATCTTCTCTGGGCCGAGGGATTGCTGATCGGCACGCCTGAGCACTTCGGCTACATGTCGGGCGCGGTCAAGGACTTCTTCGACCGCACCTTCTACCCCGTGGAGGGACGCACCGAAGGGCTGCCCTACGCGCTCTACGTGAGCGCGGGCAACGATGGTTCAGGCACCGTTGCCTCGGTCGAGCGCATCGCGACCGGGTATCGCTGGAAGCCCATTGCGCCGGCGCTCATCGTCCGCGGCGAGGTGACGGACGACGCGCTCGGACGCTGCCGCGAACTCGGCGCCGCCATGGCACAAGGCCTCGCGCTGGGAATCTTCTGACAGGGGGACGAGACATGATCGGGCGCATCACGGGAGCCGTCGGCTGCATGCTCCTCTCACTGGCGAGCGCGACGGCAGCGGCCACCAACAGTCACGCCGAGCTCGAACGCGTCGCACGCGATCTCGCGGCGTGGCTTCCGGGAGAATATTCCACCTACCCGCAGGTCTATCTCGAACGGCGGCTCGGCGCCATGCCCGAAGGCGAGCACGGGGACTGGTATCGGGTCTTTGGCCGGATCGAGGCACCCCAGCTCGCACCGATCGTGTTCTACAGCGAGTTGCGCAGCGGCGGCCCGGAGGGTGTGCTCGTCGGTGAGCCGCTCCTCTACGTGCTGACGATCGACGACGCCCAGCGCGCCGTGGAGCTGCGCAGCAGGCGTCTGCTCGATGCCAGGAAGCTCAGATCCGTGCTCACCCGGCCGGCACTCTGGAGCAGGCTCGCCCTCGATCCGCACGACGTCGCCGACTGCATCCTGCTCTGGCGCCGCTACGGAGCGCAGCTGCGTGGCATCGCCGGTGAAGGCGGCTGTGCGGCCGCGCCGGAGGGCCCCTCCCAGAAGCGCCGCCTCGAGCTCGAGTGGCTGCTCGATCCGGACGAGCTCTGGATCCTCGAGGCGGGCCGTCGTGATCAGACCCATACTCGCTTCTTCAAGGCGCGCCGGTTCGACTGCTCGGCGGTCCTGGCTGCGCGCGGCCGGCCCGCCACACGGACTTTTTCGCTGCACGACCGCGGAGGACGCAGCTGGATCCGGCAGGACGGGGGCGGCGGGGAGCAGGTGGAGCTGCTTCGTGGCCTGCTTCCGTTTGGAGACCCGCCTCAGCTCAGGCGCCAGATCTGGCTCACGCTCTACCGCCAGCCGGGAAACACCATTGTTGCGAGCTCGATGGAGCTCGCAGGAGGTGACGGCCGCATCGCGCTCGAAGCGGGAGACACGCAGCTTTCCTGCGAACCGGCGCCGGCGGGACCAGGCGGTCTGCGCTAGGAGCGTCTCGGGCGCAGTGTCACGAGCCGCCCGCTGTCGTCACCAGAAGACGCGACGGTCTGCGACCCGAGCATGGCGAGCTGCGCGCGCGTGCCACGCACCAGCTCCACGATGCGCTCGGCCGCCTCGGGCCGCGCGACGAGATAGCCCTGCACGTGCACATCGCCGCACCCGGCAAGGAACTCGAGCTGCGTCGGGCGCTCCACCCCCTCAGCCGTGACCTGCAGGCCGAGTCCCCGGCACAGGCTCACGATCGAGCGGGTGATCGCCGCCGAGCGGGAGTTGGAGTCGACGCCGGCAATCAGGGAACGATCGAGCTTCACGCGGGTGAGTGGCAGTCGCTCGATCGAACCGAGCGAGGAGAAGCCCGCGCCGAAATCGTCCAGCGCGATCGACACGCCCAGCCGGCGCAGTTCCTGCAGCGCCTCGACGGTGACCGCACCCGTCTGGAGGGCGGTCTCTGTCAGCTCGAGCTCGAGGCACCCGGCCGGCATGGATGTCGTGCGCAATGCCCGCTCGATCGAGGCAACGAAATCACTGCGGAGGAACTGCTGCGATGACGCGTTCACCGCGACGCGCGCACCCGGCCAGCCCTGCTGGCGCCAGTCGCGCACCGCCGCCACGGCCTGCGAGAGCGTCCAGTCGCCCAGATCCAGCATGAGCCCGGCGTGTTCGGCAACCCCCAGGAACTCACCGGCGGTCGCAAGCCGGCCACTGGCCAGCCGCCAGCGCAGCAGTGCCTCCACCACGGTCGCCTCGCGCGTCGTGAGCGATACCTCGGGCTGATAGTGCAGCGTGAATTCGCCAGCGTCGATGGCGCGCCGCAGCGACTGCTCGGTCTGGAATCGCTCCGATGCCGCGGTGAACAGCTCCGGGCTGTAGACGCACCAGCGATTGCGGCCGAGCTCCTTGGCGCGAAAGAGCGCGGAGTCAGCGGCCCGGAGCAGCGACTCGGCGTCCTCACCATGATCGGGACACAGCGCCACACCGATGCTGACGCCGATCATGAGTTCGCGGTGTTCGACTTCGAGGGGTCGCTGGAAGGCCGTGATGAGCGCCGCCACCCGCTGCTGCATCTCCGCGGTCGAAGCCAGACCATTGAGAACGACGGTGAATTCATCGCCCCCGAGACGTCCGACGAAATCCGAGCCGGACGCGACGCTGCACAGACGCCGGCCGATCTCGCGCAGGACGCGATCGCCGAATTCGTGTCCGAGGCTGTCGTTGATGGTCTTGAAGTTGTCGAGATCGATGAACAGCACGGCCAGCCCGGACTCCGTGTGACGGGCCCGGGGCAGGACGCGCCCGAGATGCGAGAAGAGCTCGCGACGATTCGGCAGCTCGGTGAGCGGGTCGTGATGGGCCAGGTGCTGGAGCTGGCGGGTGCGTTCGTGGACGCGGCGCTCGAGCTCCGCCTGATGGCTGCGCACGGCGCGCTCGGACTCGGCCAGCCTCGCAGCCATCTCGTTGAACGACCGGGCGAGCTCATCGAGCTCACTCACGCCGCCTCGCGCAACACGCGTGCCGAGCGCCCCGGTCGCAAGCCGCCGCGTGCCCTCGATGAGCCGCCTCACCGGGCCTGTGACACCACGAACGGCGGCAACCCACAGCAGCAGCACGAGTGCCAGAACCGCAACGCTCACCACGGCGATGGTCCGGCTCGCTGCTTCGGCCGTCACACGCGCATGGCGTGCCGACTCGGCCAGAGCATCCCACGCCGGCTCCTGCAGGCTGCGCCGCACATCGCCACGCAGCGTCATGACACGGGCTGCCAGCGCGAGCCGCTGCGGTTCGAGATCCGAATCGAGGCGCGCGACCATCCGCCGCGCCTCGATGAGCGCTGCAAGATCCTCGGTCAGGAGCTCCAGCCACACAGCCCCCGGCGAGCGGCGCAGCTCCGCGAGGTGCACGCGAAGGATGGCGCGGAAAGCGTCCTCGCGTCTGGCCGCCTCCGCCGCCGCGCGGGGCGACGCGCCGGTGAACTGTGCAGCGGCGGCATCCCCCAGGGCCGCAGCAGCCCGCGCAAGTTCGGCGAGCGACCTGCGCGCAACCACGACGCTGCCGTCTGCGTCCAGCCCGGTGGTCGCTGTGCGCGCAAACCGATTGCGCAGTTTCCCGAGTGCGCTCCAGTAGGCGGCAACCAGCTGGCTACGGGCCTTCTGCGCACCAGCCAGCGCTTCACCGTCGCGCTGCAGCACGGCGATCCCCGCGACCAGACTGGCCGGCGCACCATGGGGCGCCGCAGGCCCGGCAATGCGGCGGTATTCTGCGACGGCGACTTCGAGCTGCGCCCCGGCCACGGCCATTGCAGCTGCATTGTCGTCGCTCTCGAGCTTGACGTAGCTCGAGACGGCATGGTCGTAGGCGACGATGGCGTCTTCGAGATCCCGTGCGATGCGGGCCAGAGGCTCGAAGCGACGCTCCAGCCGGCTCACGCTCTGGACGGCCAGACGTGTGCCGCGCTGGGCGAGCACGTTGCCGATCAGGAAGACCACGAGCACGCTGAGCGCACCGAGCACGAGCCAGGTGCGGATCGAGAGCTGGCGGGATGACCGGCGATCGGCCATCATGAGAACAGCTCCATGCACGTCACCCAGCCGTGTGGATGGCGTGCGGCCGGGAGGATGCGCCTCAGCTGCGGGCGTCGGCGTGCCGGCGGTCGCGGCCCGTGCGCAGACGCCTGAGGGCAACGACAGTCACGGTGACGAGCACGAATGCAAGAAGCAGCATCGGGCCGAGATGCGACCACAGGGAATCGCGTGCCGCCGCGATCGTGACAGTATCCATTGCGTGCCTCCTCCAGGCTCCACCTTCGGAAACACTCACATGGATCCCCGGCCAGCGGGAAGCCGTGTATCGTGAGGCTGCGACGACCGTCACCCGTGCATTGCGTTATGTCCACCATCCCGACCCTCCGCCACCGCCAGATCGACGTCCGAGGCCGCGCAGCGTCCGCGACCCCGTACGATAGATTTCGGAGGCATGTCGCGTCCAACGTGCGGTGAACGTCACAACCGGTTCGACCACCGGGACCGGGCCCTGTCCTCCCCACCCCAGGGCCGCTGACACAGCGGACCGAGGAGGCCCGTGGGCCGCTCTCAGGCGCCTCGATGCCGGCCTGCGCGCCTGGCTGGGCGCGTCGCGGCTGCGCTTCGTGCTGGCTTTCGCCACCGTGCTGATCGCGGGCTACAACCTGCGTTTCTGGCAGGAGACGTTCGCCACCCTCGGCGAACCCGCGGCGAAGGATCTCCTCTTCCTTGTGGCGCTCGCGCTCATCCTGATCGTCGTGCATGCGCTACTGCTGCTGCTCGCGCCCGGGCGGCGGCTGCCGGCGTTCCTGGCTGCGCTCCTCTGCCTCGTGGCGGCCATCGTCGCCTATTTCAGCGACGCCTACGGGGTCTACTTCGACAAGGACATGCTGCGCAACGTCTTCCAGACGGATGCCGCCGAGACCGCAGGGCTGCTGAGCGGCCGGCTGTTCGCCTGGTTCCTGCTCCTGGGTGCCCTGCCGGCCACCTTTCTGGCGCGTGTCCGGCTGCCTGAAGAGTCCTGGCGGCAGCGCCTCGGGACGGGCGGGCTCGCATTCGCGGGTGGCCTGGCGTTCGTGGCTGCGCTCGCTCTGGGCTTCTCGGCACATCTGGCCGCCTTCCTGCGCGAGCACAAGCCGCTGCGCTACCTCGTGAACCCGGTCAATGTGATCTACGGCTCGGTGCACCTTGCGCTCGCGGATGCGTCGGGGACTCGCACCCTCCGCGACATCGAGGGTCCCGTCCAGCGGGTGGCCGGTGGAACGGGAACGAAACCGCTGCTCGTGTTCCTCGTCGTCGGTGAAACCGCGCGGGCGGCGAGTTTCGAGCTTGGTGGCTACGAGCGGCCCACCAACCCGAGGCTGAGCCACGAACCGGGCGTGGTGTACTTCAGCAAGGCCCGTTCCTGCGGAACATCCACGGCGCTGTCGCTGCCCTGCATGTTCTCGCATCTGGGGCGCGAGCGCTTCGATGCGGAAGAGGCCCGCTACCAGACGCAGCTCCTCGACACGCTCGCGCGGGGTGGTGTGGACGTCGAGTGGCGCGACAACAACTCCGGGTGCAAGCACGTCTGCGACCGCGTGCGTCACGTCGATTACCGCGAACACCCGCGCGGCGGTCTGTGCGCGGGCGAACTCTGCTTCGATGAGGTGATGCTCCAGGGCCTGGAAGGCGAACTGCGCGGGCTGCGCCGCGATACGCTGATCGTCTTCCATCAGGCCGGCAGTCATGGCCCCGCTTACGCCGAGCGCTATCCGCCCGCTTTCGAGACCTTCGCTCCGACCTGCCGCTCGCCCGAGCTCGGACGCTGCGAGCGCCAGGCCGTGGTCAACGCCTATGACAACACGATCCTCTACACCGACCATAACCTCGCCCGGCAGATCGAGCTCCTGAAGGCATTCGAGAGCGAGTTCGACAGCCTGCTGATCTACGTCTCGGATCACGGCGAGTCGCTCGGCGAGAACGGCCTGTATCTCCATGCAGCGCCGTATTTCATGGCACCCGACGAGCAGACCCATGTGCCGCTGCTCATGTGGATGTCATCGGGCTATCGCCAGCGCGCGGGCCTCGACTCCGCGTGTCTCCGCAAGCGCGCCACAGCGCCTGCGAGTCACGATGACATCTATCACACGGTGCTCGCCGCACTGCGGCTGCGCAATGCGGCCTACCAGCGGCAGCAGGATCTCCTGGCGAGCTGCCGCCGTGGCTGGTGAGCCCGCGGCGACACCAGCCGCGCTGGCGATCGCCGGGCTGATGGCGGTTTCCCTCGCTGCACCCGGTGGCCATGCCGGACTCCTGCCGAGCGTCAATGCACGCACGGCACCGCAGCGCCTGCCTCGTCCACCCGGCGTGCCGTCGGATGCGGAGCTCGAGGCCGCGGGCGCGCGTATCGACCGCGTCCTCATCGAGCCAGGTGACGTCTTCGATCGTGCCAATCCCCAGGACGACTCCACGCTCTCACGTCTGGCCAATCGCCTGCACATCATGACGCGCCCCTCGACCATCGAGTCGCAACTCCTGTTTTCCCCGGGAGCGCCCTACTCACCGCAGGCGCTTGCTGAATCGGAACGAATCCTGCGCTCGACGCGCTACCTCTACGATGCCCAGATCCGCCCGATCGCCGCCCACGACGGCAAGGTCGACATCGAGGTCCGCACGCGCGACGTATGGACGCTCACGCCCAGCATCCGCTTCGGGCGAAGCGGGGGCCGCAACACCTCCGGCTTCGAGCTCGAAGAACTCAATCTCCTGGGGCTCGGCAGCGAGCTCAGCGTCGCCGCGAAGTCCGGCATCGATCGCGACTCGACGTCATTCATCTACCGTGATCGCCAGCTGTTTGGCAGCTGGTGGGGCGTCTCGACGCAGTTCGATGAGAACAGTGACGGCCATGACCGGATGTTCGATCTCGATCATCCCTTCTACGCACTGGACACGCGCCGTGCCGGCGGGTTCTCGGTCGAGGACGACATCCGCACCGACTCGCAGTATGACCTCGGGCGGACCGTGCGCAGCTTCCACACTGCCGCGCGCACGGCCTCCGTCTACGGCGGGTGGTCGGGGGGGCTGCAGGACGGCTGGGTCGGACGCTGGCGCATCGGCATGAGCTATGACGACGAGCGGTTCGATGCCTTGCCCGATGCCACCTCACCCGCACCCCCGGACCGCCGGCTCGTGTACCCCTGGATCTCCTACGAGCGCGTGCAGGATGGATTCGTGACCGCGCGCAACCGCGACCAGATCGAGCGCACCGAGGACTTCAATCTCGGCTGGCGCTTCCAGGCCTCGCTGGGCTGGGCCGCGCCGGCTTTCGGCGCAGACCGGGGGGCACTGATCCTGGGCGCGGGCCTCGCGAAGGGTCTCGATGCGAGCCCGCGACAGACCGTGCTGTTCGAAGCGGGCGTGCGCGGGCGACTCGAACACGGCGAGGTGGTCAACGGACGCCTGAATGCCTCGACGCGCTACTACTTCCGCCGGTCGGAACGCCGCCTGCTCTTCGCAACGGCAGAGCTCGAGGCCGGCAGACGCATCGATGCAGATCAGCAGATCCTGCTCGGCGGCGACAACGGGCTGCGCGGCTATCCTCTGCGCTACCAGGCCGGCGAGGGCCGTTGGCTCGTCACGGTCGAGCAGCGCTGGTTCTCCAACTGGTATCCCTTCCGGCTCTTCAACGTCGGCGGTGCGGCATTCGCTGACGTGGGGCGCAGCTGGGGGCGCGATCCGGTGGCCTCGCCCTCACTCGGCGTGCTCAAGGACATCGGCGTCGGGCTGCGGCTCGGCAATGCCCGCTCGGCCAGCGGCAACGTGCTGCACATCGATCTCGCGTTCCCGCTCGACGGCGACCCCTCGATCAGCGGCATGCAGGTCCTCGTGACGACCCGGCACAGCTTCTGAAGCCCCGCACCGAGTTGGCGCGCCCGGAGAGATTCGAACTCCCGACCCTCAGGTTCGAAGCCTGATGCTCTATCCAGCTGAGCTACGGGCGCGGCGGCGGGCAGATTATCGCATCTCAGCCTGCGAAGTCGCCGGTGCGAAGCCCACCTCGGGTATCACTCGCGATCCGCGATAATTATGATAAGAAGCAGGCGTTACCGACGCCCCACACCAGAAGGATTTCCCCAT
This sequence comes from Gammaproteobacteria bacterium, assembly GCA_016707425.1. Classification (GTDB taxonomy): domain Bacteria; phylum Pseudomonadota; class Gammaproteobacteria; order Steroidobacterales; family Steroidobacteraceae; genus JADJHU01. The sequence goes on along the minus strand of JADJHU010000007.1, from coordinate 69,542 downwards.
GAAAGCGCTCGCTCCCGCCCTCCTGCTTGCCGCCCTGGCCGCCGGACCCGTGCAGGCTGCCTGCTCCTACCCGAAGGCACCCGAGTCCATCCCCGACGGCAACACGGCGACCACGGAGCAGATGGTTGCTGCGAAGAAGGCGGTCGAATCGTACAACAAGGAAATGGAGTCCTATCTCTCCTGCATCAAGCTCGAATACGACGGTGCGATCACCAAAGACGGAGAGAAGCTCTCGGAGGCACGCAAGAAGGAGCTCGAGCACATGCAGGTGCAGAAACACAATGCGGCCATCGACGAGCTCGAGGCGGTGGCGGCGCGCCTGAACGAGCAGATCCGTGTCTTCAAGGCAAAGAACGCCAAGAAGGGCTGAGGCCGCATTGATCCGGGCGTCACGGAAGACCCCCGTGTGGCTGCACCCATGCTGACGCCTGCCGAAGCGGACCGCCTGATCGGCGAGCACCTGCCCTGCCTGCCGATCGAATCGCTGCCACTGCTGCAGTGCGCGGGCGCGGTGCTGCGGGAAAACGTCTATGCCGAGCGCGATCAGCCTCCCTTCGATCGCGTGGCGATGGACGGAATCGCACTCGACTCGCACGCTGTGCGTGCGGGCACGAGGCGCTTTCGCATCCAGGCCATGCAGGCGGCTGGCGATGCGCCGCTGTCGCTGGCAGCTCCTGAGCAGTGCATCGAGATCATGACCGGCGCCATGCTGGCGCTGGGCTGCGACGCCGTGGTGCCGGTGGAGCGGCTGACGGTGCGGGACGGGATCGCCGAGCTCGAGACCGGCCTCACGGTCGCACCCTGGCAGAACGTGCACCGGCGCGGCAGCGACTGTCGCCAGGGCACGCTGCTCCTGACGAGCGGCACCTGCCTGAACGCCCCGGAAATCGCGGTCGCCGCATCGGCCGGGATGAACCGGATCCGCGTCAGCATCCAGCCGGCCATTGCGGTGATCTCGACCGGCACGGAGCTCGTCGAGCCCGGCGAACCGATCCTGGCGCACCAGGTGCGTCGCTCCAACGCCTACGGGCTGGTGGCAGCACTGCGCAAGAGAGGCTTCGGGCGCGTCGCCGACGATCACGTCATCGACGACGCGTCAGAGTTGAAGCAGCGCCTGAAGTTCCATCTCGACACGCACGACGTCCTGGTCCTGAGTGGCGGGGTCTCGGCGGGCCGACTCGACCTCGTCCCGCAGATACTTCAGGAGCTCGGCGTACGCACGATCTTCCACAAGATCGCGCAGCGCCCAGGCAAGCCCCTCTGGTTCGGCACGGCCCCGTCGGGCGCGACCGTCTTTGCGCTCCCGGGCAACCCGGTCTCCACGCTCGTGTGTCTGGCGCGCTATGTGGTACCGGCACTCCAGGCCGCCATGGGCCGGGCGCCGTCGGCACCGGAACGCATCGCGCTCGGCGCCCCTGTGCGCGCCGCGGCCTCGCTCGCCACCTTCATGCCGGTGCGCATCGAAGGCGACGAGTGGGGCCGAAGCTGGGCCGTACCTGCCCCGACCAACGGCTCCGGTGACTTCACGAGCCTCGTCGGCACGGACGGCTTCGTGGAGCTACCGCCGGGAACTGGCGAGCATCCCAGGGGGTTTGTCACGAGGCTCTACCGGTGGTAAACACAAAGGTCGCCATGGCCGCCACGAACGTCCTTCCGCTCAAGCCTTCCCGCGAGCTGCGCGACACGCTCGGTCGACCGCTGCGCGACCTGCGCATCTCCGTGATGGACCGCTGCAATTTCCGCTGCACCTACTGCATGCCGCGCGAGACCTATCACGACGATTATCGCTTCCTGAAATCCCAGGAGCGTCTATCCTTCGAGGAACTGGTGCGGCTCGCGCGGCTCTTTGTCCGCCTCGGGGTGCGGAAACTGCGGATCACGGGCGGTGAGCCGCTGCTGCGACCCAATGTCTCCGAGCTGATCGGGGATCTCACCTCGATCGAGGGCATCGAAGACGTGGCGCTCACGACCAACGGTGCACTGCTCGGGAAGTACGCAGTCGAGCTCGAGGCCGCCGGACTCTCCCGGGTGACAGTGAGTCTCGACAGCCTGGATCCCGAGGTCTTCACCCGCATGAGCGGTGGCTCCGGGAGCGTGGCTGACGTGCTCGACGGCATCGAGCACGCACGCCGGGCAGGCCTCACCCCCATCAAGGTGAATGTCGTCGTCCAGCGCGGCATCAACGATCACACCGTCCTCGATCTCGTCGAGCGCTTCCGCGGCACCGGCATCATCGTGCGCTTCATCGAATACATGGATGTCGGGAACCGCAACCACTGGCAACCGGAGCTCGTGGTCCCGTCGTACGAGCTCGTGCAGCGCATCGGTGCGCGCTGGGCGCTCGAGCCGCGCGAGCGCAATTATCGCGGCGAAGTGGCCGAACGCTACGCCTTCGTCGACGGCCAGGGCGAAATCGGCTTCATTTCCTCGGTGAGCCAGCCCTTCTGCGGAGACTGCTCGCGCGCACGCCTGTCATCGGACGGTTCACTCTACACCTGTCTCTTCGCCACACACGGAGCGGACCTCCGCGGCCCGCTGCGCGCGGGGGCGAGTGACGACGAACTTCTCGGGCTGCTGCACGCCGTGTGGAGCGGCCGCGCCGACCGCTACAGCGAACTGCGGGCGAAGCTGCGCGCCCAGGCCGCCGTCGCGCAGAAGGTCGAGATGTACTACATCGGCGGCTGAGAGACATGCCCCGCAGCCCGACCCGCGCGCGCCGGCCGGCGCCGCGCCTCACCCATCTGGATCCCGCGAACCGTCCGGCAATGGTCGACGTCGCCGGGAAGGACGCGACACTCCGGGTCGCCATCGCGGAGGCGCGGTTGAAGCTGCCGCGCGCGGTCGCCACCGAGCTTCGCCGTACGGGCCACCGCACCCGCAAAGGTCCGGTCTTCGATACGGCGATCATCGCCGGTGTCATGGGTGCCAAGCGGACGCACGAGCTCATTCCGTTCTGCCACCCGCTCGGCCTCGAGCACTGCTCGATCGACATCGAATCGGCGGGCAGCGAAATCCGCGTGCACTGCCGCGTGGCCGTGCACCACAGGACCGGCGTCGAAATGGAGGCGCTTGCGGGTGCCACGGTCGCCGCGCTCACGATCTACGACATGTGCAAGGCTCTCTCGCACGACATCGAGATCGTGGGCATCCGGCTCGTGGAAAAAACGGGCGGCAAACGCGACTTCCGCCGCAAGGCGTAGAATTCGCCCCATGAACACCCCCCTGTACGGACTCGTCCTCGCGGGCGGGCGCAGCACGCGCATGCGCCAGGACAAGGCCGGGCTCGCCTACCATGGCCGAAGCCAGCTCGAGCGGGCCGCGGAACTGCTCGCGCCGCTCGTCGAGCGCACCTTCGTCTCGGTGCGCGCCGATCAGCGCGACGACCCGGTACGGGCTCACTTCGAGCAGATCGTCGACCAGCACGCAGGGCTCGGGCCGGCTGCGGGCATCCTCGCCGCACAGGCAAGACACCCGGAGGCGGCCTGGCTCGTACTGGCCTGCGACCTGCCGTTTCTCGATGCGGGGACGCTCGAGACGCTGAAGAGGGTCCGGGACGCAGCCGCGGGTCGCCTCGCAACCGCCTATCGCAGCGCCCACGACCGGCTGCCCGAGCCGCTGTGCGCGATCTGGGAACCGGCGAGCCGCGAACCGCTCAAAGGCTTCGTCGCCGGTGGCAGGAGTTGCCCCCGAAAGTTCCTGATCCAGACGCCGGGTGTCGAGCTCATCGAGCTCCCCGATCCGCGTGCGCTGGACAACGTCAACACCCCTGAGGAGTATGGCGCAGCCATGAGCTCGATCGCATCGCAGGACGCACCGACGGTGAAACCGGTGCGCATCCAGTACTACGCACTGCTGCGCGAGCAGGCCCGCCGCAGCGACGAGCGGCTCGACACCGAGGCCGCCACGCCGCGCGAGCTCTACGAGCAGCTGCGGACGCGCCACGGCTTCACCCTGCCCACCGAGATGCTGCGGGTCGCGGTCAACGGTGAGTTTGGCGACTGGTCGCAGCCTCTGTCCGCGGGCGACGAGATCGTCTTCATCCCTCCGGTCGCGGGCGGATGAGCCGCTTCCGCTTCACCGGTGCGCCAGTAGAGCCCACGCAGCTGCGTGCCGAGCTCAGCGACCCGAGCTGTGGCGGCTATGCGGCGTTCGAAGGCTGGGTGCGCGACCACAGCGACGGCAAGCGCGTCACGAGGCTCGAGTACGAAGCCTTCGAACGGCTCGGCATCGGCGAGGGAGAACGCATCGTCGAGGAAGCACGACAGCGCTTCAGCATCGAGAACGCCCTCTGCGTGCATCGCGTCGGCTCGCTCGCGATCGGTGACATGGCAGTGTGGGTGGGCGTGAGCGCCCCGCATCGCGACGAGGCCTTCCGTGCCTGTCGCTACATCATCGACGAGGTCAAGCACCGCGTTCCGATCTGGAAAAAAGAACACTACGTGAGCGGCGATTCGGGCTGGGTGAACTGCGAGCGCTGTGCGGCAGCAGGCGAAACCCACGTCGCTGCGCGGGAGGACGAGCACGATCACGCCCACGCACGACCCGGAGAGACCGCACGGCCGGATTATTCGCGGCAGATGGTATTGCGCGAGGTGGGTGCCGCCGGACAGGCGCGCCTCGCGGCCGCAAGCGTCGCGGTCGTCGGTGCCGGCGGCCTCGGCGTGCCGGTCCTCGGGTATCTCGCAGGCGCCGGCGTCGGGCGGCTCGGCATCATCGATGCCGACCGGCTCGACGCGTCCAATCTGCATCGCCAGACGCTCTATGCACTCGCCGACGTCGGCGCACTCAAGGCCGAGCTCGCCGCCGCACGCCTGCGAGCGCTCAATCCGGAGCTGCACCTCGACGTGCACGCGCTGCGCCTCGACGCCGGCAACGGCCCCACACTCCTGCGCGGCCATGACCTGATCGTGGACTGCACCGACAACTTCGCCACGAAGTTCCTGCTGAACGATCTCGCCCAGACGCTCGGCATCCCTCTGGTGCTCGCGAGCGTCTATCAGTACGAGGGCCAGATCCAGGTCGTCGACCCGCAACGTGCAAGCGCCTGCCTGCGCTGCATCTGGCCGCAGGCCACGCGCGACGGTCTTGTCGGCAACTGCGCCGAGGCGGGTGTGCTGGGACCCGTACCTGGCGTCTTCGGCAGCCTGCAGGCCCTGGAGGCACTGAAGATCCTCCTCGACCTCCCGGGCCGGCTCGAGGACGAACTGCTGGTCATCGATCTGCTGCGGCTCACGAGCTCGCGCGTCCGCCTGCACCGCACGGCGGAGTGCCGTGGCAACGCCTGCCAGCGCCTGCCTGTCGCATCTGCACCGGCCGGCGAAGAAGCCCCGGGGGAGCTCGAGCTCAGCTTCGCCTCGCTCGACGAAGCCCTCGCTGCCGGCTACGGCGTCATCGACATCCGCGAGCCGACCGAGCTCGCACAGCGCCCGACACCCGCCCTGCGCTCGCGACATCTCCCGCTCGGGATGCTGCTCGAGCGCACCCGGGAGCTGCCGCTGGCGGAGCGGCACCTGCTCGTCTGCGCACACGGTGCCCGCAGCCTGGCCGCAGCCCGCGAGCTGCGCGCCCGCGGCATCGTGAGGGTCTATTCGCTGCGGGGCGGAATTTTCGGGCTAACAGCAGACACTGACCGCAGGCGCGCAGCACCGTAGACGGTTGCGGTCCTCAGTCCACGCCGCCCTCAGGGCCGCACCTGCCCGCTGCCGCGCACCACGTACTTGTAGCTGGTCAGCTGCTCCACGCCCACCGGGCCGCGGGCGTGGAACCGGTCGGTCGAGATGCCGATCTCCGCGCCCATGCCGAACTCGCCACCATCCGCGAACTGCGTCGAGGCGTTGTGCAGCACGATGGCGCTGTCCACGCGCCCGAGAAAGCGATCGGCAGTCCGGGCGTTCCGGGTGACGATCGACTCGGTGTGCGCGGAACCGTAGCGTCCGATGTGCTCGATCGCCTCGTCCACGCCCGCAACCACGCGCACCGCGATCACCGCATCGAGGTACTCCGTACGCCAGTCTTCCTCGGTCGCCGGCCGGACGCGCGGATCCACACGCTGCACGTCCGCGTCGCCCCGCACCTCACAGCCTGCCGCGATGAGGTCGGCCACGAGCGGGCCGAGGTGCGTCGCAATGCAGCCGCGATCGACGAGCAGCGTCTCGGCAGCCCCGCAGATACCCGTGCGGCGCATCTTGGCGTTCAGCACGATCGAGCGCGCCATCGCGAGGTCCGCATCACGGTCGACGTAGACGTGGCAGTTGCCCTCGAGATGCCCGATCACGGGCACGCGCGCCTCGGCCTGCACACGCTCGACGAGGCTTCGTCCGCCACGGGGCACGACCACGTCGATCAGGCCGGTCATCCCGGAGAGCATCTGGCCGACCGCCGCACGATCGGCCGTCGGCACGAGCTGGATTGCCGCCGCAGGGAGACCCGCGGCTTCGAGCCCGGCGAGCAGGCACTCGTGGATCGCCGCGCTCGACTCGCGGCTCTCCGAGCCGCCGCGCAGGATCACGGGATTGCCGGACTTCAGGCACAGCGCCCCCGCGTCCGCCGTGACGTTCGGGCGGCTCTCGTAGATGATGCCGATCACGCCGAGCGGCACGCGCACGCGCTGGATGTGCAACCCGTTCGGCCGTGTCCACTCGGCACTGACCGTTCCCAGCGGATCCGCAAGCGCCGCGATTTCCTCGAGCCCGCGGGCCATCGCCTCGACGCGCCTGTCGTCGAGACGCAGGCGGTCGAGGAGTGCCGCCGTCAGGTTGCGATCCTGCGCAGCCCGCATGTCGCGGGCATTCGCTTCGAGGATCCCGCTGCGACGCTCGCGGAGCGCGCGTGCCGCAGCGAGGAGCGCGGCATTGCGCTCGGCACCCGTCGAGAGCGCGAGCCTCGGGGCAGCCGCGCGCGCCGCCCCTCCGATGTCGCTCATCACGCGCGCGATTTCGTCGGCTGCCATCGTGGTCCCGGGAGCCGGGCTCCGGCTGTTCACGGGGCGAGCTCCACGCTCGCATCGGACCGCTCGCCGCGCAGGATCACGAGGTCATCGCGGTGGATCATCTCGTCACGGCCACGGAAGCCGAGGATACCGGCAATCTCCACACTGCGCCGGCCCATGATGCGGGCGGTATCGCCGTCGGAATAGGCCACGATGCCGCGGGCGATCTCCGCACCCGAGAGCGCCAGCACACTCACCGTATCGCCGCGCTCGAAATGCCCTGCTGCGCGTACCACGCCGGCCGGCAGCAGACTCTTGCCGGCGAGCAGCGCGCGCAGCGCACCGTCGTCGACGGTGAGCGCCCCTGTGGGGCGCAGCGTCCCCGCGATCCACTGCTTGCGGGCAGCAACCGGGGTGGCATGGGGCACGAACCAGGTGCAGCGCGCACCTTCCTCGATGCGTCGCACCGGATGCGGGTGATGGCCCGCAGCGATGCACATATGGCACCCTGCGGCCACGGCGATCCTCGCCGCAGCGATCTTCGTGGTCATGCCGCCGGAGCCGACCGCCGAAGCCGAGCCGCCAGCCATGGCCTCGATCTCGCTCGTCACCTCCTCCACGCGAGCGATGAAGCGGGCGCTGGTGTGCCGGTTCGGATCCGCCGTGAAGAGGCCTTCCACATCCGAGAGCAGCACGAGGCAATCGGCGCCCGCCATCTGCGCGACGCGGGCGGCAAGCCGGTCGTTGTCGCCATAGCGGATCTCCGCAGTCGCCACGGTGTCGTTCTCGTTGATCACCGGCAGGACACCGAGCGCGAGCAGCTCGTTCAGCGTCTCGCGCGCATTGAGATAGCGGCGGCGACGCTCGCTGTCCTCGAGAGTCAGCAGGACCTGCGCGACGGTGATCTCATGGGCTCCGAGCAGTTCCTTGTAGGCGTGCGCGAGACCGATCTGCCCGACTGCGGCTGCGGCCTGGCTCTCCTCGAGGCGCAGGGCGCCACGCGCGAGTCCGAGCTGGCGACGTCCGAGCGCGATCGCCCCCGAGGAGACGAGCAGCACCTCCTGCCCGCGGCGGCGCAGCCGCACCAGATCCTCGACGAGTGTCTCGAGCCAGGCACGCTCGAGGCTCCCGGAGCCGGGATCGACGAGCAGGGCGGAGCCGACCTTGACGACGATGCGACGGGCGCCGGTGAGCGGATTCTCGGCGGGGACGGGAGAAGGGACGGCCATGCGTGAAAGGGAGTACTGCTAGACTTCCCACTATACGTGATTGCCCCGCGGCGGCGAACGATCCCTGTGCGGTGCAGCGACGAGGTGGGCAATCGGGGGAAGCAGATGGCCGTCGGAAAGGCCGGCAGCGAGGAAACGACGCCACGCCCCGGCGCGCGCCCGGCGACAGCCCACGCGCTCTGGACCCGCACGGCCGACGGCCGGGCTCGTGCGGTCTTCGCGGCCGAAGGCATACGCTGCGCCGCCTGCGCGCGCTCGATCGAACGTGCGGTCTCGGCCCTGGGAGGAATCGGCGGCGTGCACGTCAACGTCGCCACCTCCCGTGTGACCGTAGACTGGCAGGTTGCGCACACGGACCTTCAGAAAATACTCGATACGGTGGGGCGCGCAGGTTTCCGGCCCCAGCCGCTCGCAGGCGAAGCGGCAGAGTCCGCATTCCGGCTCGAGCGACGTACCGCTCTCAAACGCATCGGGCTCGCCGGCGTCGGCAGCATGCAGGCCATGATGTACATGTGGGGGGTGTACATGGCCCCTCCCGGCGACATGGACCCGGCGATCGAGAGCTATCTGCGCTACATCGGGATGCTCATCGCCACCCCGGTCCTGTTCTACTCGGGCTGGCCGTTCTTCCGCGGCGCATGGCACGACCTGCGCCGCCGCGCGCCGGGCATGGACGTGCCCGTTGCCCTCGCGCTCGCACTGGCCTATGGCGCGAGCGTCTTCAACACCCCTGCGCGGCACAGGGCTGACCTATTACGACTCGATCACGATGTTCGTATTTTTCCTCGGCACCGGCCGCTACATCGAGATGACCGTGCGCCAGCGCAGCCTCTCCACCAGCGAGGCGCTCGCACACAGCCTCCCCGCACAGGTGACCCGGCTGCGCCCCGATGGTGGCACCGAGCGCGTCCCCCTGCAGCAGATCGGCGTGGGCGACCAGCTGTCGATCCCCCGCGGCGCCGTGATTCCCGTGGACGCCGTACTCGCAGAGGGCAGCGCACTCGTGGACGAATCGCTCGTGACGGGGGAATCCCGGCCCCTGCGGCGACAGGCTGGCGAGCACCTACCCGGCGGCGCCGTGAATGCGAGCGATGCCATCGTCGTGCGGGCGTCGCGGGACGTTGCCGGCTCGACGCTCGCCTCGATCATCGCGCTGCTCGAGCGCGCGCAGCGTGAGCGGCCGCGGCTCGCGCGTCTCGCCGACCGGGCAGCCTCGTGGTTCGTCGTCGTCCTCCTGGTGCTCGCTGCGGGTGTCGCACTCGCCTGGGTCGCCGTGGACCCCGCACGCGCCTTCCCGGCGACACTGGCCGTCCTCGTCGTCACCTGTCCGTGCGCGCTGTCCCTTGCCACGCCCGCGGCCGTCGCCGCTGCCACCACGCGTCTGGCGCGTATCGGGCTCCTCGTGACGCGCGCCGATGCGATTGAACGGCTCGCACGCGCCGATACGGTCGTGCTCGACAAGACCGGCACCCTCACCTCGGGCTCACCCTGCGTCACCGCGGTCCGGTCACTGGCGGGGCTCGAGCCGCGTACGGCGCTCGCGCTCGCTGCCGCCCTCGAGCGTTCCTCGAACCACCCGCTGGCGATCGCCTTCTCACCCCATGCGGATGCCGCCGTCACCGCCGTCGGAGTGCGTGAGGTGCCGGGCCGTGGCATCGAGGGCCGGGTCGATGGCCGTCTCTGGCGGCTCGGGTCCGCCGAGTTCGTCGCCGGGCTCGCCCGAACCACGCCGCCTGACGATGCGCTCTGTCTCGGCAGCGAGGCAGGCGTCGTCGCCAGCTTCGAGGTCGGGGACGAGCTGCGGCCCGAGGCGGCCCGCGCACTCGGGACGCTGCGCTCGCTCGGGCTCGAACCCGTGATCGCCAGCGGCGACCGCAGCGAGGCCGTGGCACGCGTTGCCACGGCACTCGGAATCGAGCGGGCGCAGAGCCGGCTCGATCCGGCCGGGAAGATCGTCCTGGTGCAGGAACTCCAGCGCAGCGGCCGCCGCGTGCTCATGATCGGCGACGGCGTCAACGATGGTCCCGTGCTGGCCGCTGCCAGCGTCTCCTGCGCCATGGGCCAGGGTTCGGCGGTCGCGCAATCCGCGGCCGATCTCCTGCTGCTGAACGACTCGCTCGATGCGCTCGCCGATGGCGTGCGCACTGCGCGCGAAGCGCTGAGAGTAATCCGCCAGAACCTCGTCTGGTCACTCGTCTACAACTTCTCGGCCGTGCCGCTCGCTGCGCTCGACCTCATCCCGCCATGGCTGGCTGCCATCGGCATGTCGGCGAGCTCGCTCCTCGTCGTACTCAATGCGCAGCGCCTCGCGCAGGGTGCCAGGAACGACGCCGCGGGCCGGCGCACGGTGGTTGCACCCGCGAGAGCCGCTGCGGCATGAGCATCATCTTCGTTCTGGTGCCGATCAGCCTCCTCCTCATCGGCGCCGCCGTGTGGGCACTGTTCTGGGCGGTGGACGCGGGGCAGTTCGACGATCTCGAGCGGCACAGCCGCTCCATTCTCGATGATGCGGACGCGCCTCCTGAAGGGCCGGCGGCCGACAGGAGTTCGTCCAGCCCCGGCTCGTTGCCTCCCCGTGACGGACAGTCTTAAACTCACCGCTACAGGTCATCGGCAGCAAGTCCAGGACAATCACGGTGAGCAGGGATTACGAGCCCGTCAAGGGCCAGTGGTACGAGAACCTCGAAGAGGACGAGTCCTTCCGTGTGCTTTCGGTCGACGAGGATTCCGAGCTGATCGAAATCGAATATCTCGATGGCGAAATCGAGGAGATCGATCTCGAAGCGTGGCACGAAATGGACCTCGAACGGACGGAAGAACCCGAGGGCTGGTCCGAGTCCGGGGATGAAGATGAAGACGAAGAAGAAGACGATGACGACGACTGGGAAGACGATGACGATGACGACGACGATGACGACTGGGAAGAAGAAGACGACGACGACGACCGCGACCGATACTGAGCGTGACGCGAGATCCGCCTGAAGCGGACGCACGCCCGATGAGCGCCGCGCCCGACAGCTGGTTCCACGAGAAGGAATCGGCGTGGCTCTACCGGCGGGTCGCCGCCGCCGAGCATGATTCGGCGCGCGTCCGACTCTTCACGAAGCTCGCGGAAGCGGCCGAGGCACAGGCCGGGCTCTGGCAGGCCGCGGCACCAGAGTCCCGTCGCGTGTTCGTGCCCCGCCTGCGTGCACGGGTCGTGGCGCTGCTCGTGGCGGGCTTCGGCGCTCGTCGGCTGCGCCCGGTGCTGGCCGCGATGAAGCTGCGGGGCCTCTCCGTCTATGGCCCTCCGGTGCCTGCTTCCGGGCACCCGATGCCGACCTCGGTCGCCGAGGTCACCCGGAGGCATCAGCGCGCGGCCGGCGGCAACCTGCGCGCTGCGGTCTTCGGGATCAACGACGGGCTGGTGTCGAATGCAAGCCTGGTCATGGGCGTGGCAGGTGCAGGCTCCTCGGGCGAGTACGTCATGCTGACCGGGGCAGCAGGCCTGCTGGCGGGCGCGCTGTCGATGGCCGCCGGTGAGTACGTGTCCGTGCGCTCGCAGCGCGATCTGTACGAGTACCAGATCGGGCTCGAACGCCGGGAGCTCGCCGAATATCCCGAAGAAGAAATCGAAGAACTGGCGCTGATCTACGAAGCACGTGGCGTTCCCCTCGGGCGCGCCCGCGAGATGAGTCGCACTCTGCTCGCGGACCCGGCGCACGCGCTCGATACCATGGCGCGCGAGGAGCTCGGCCTGAACCCGGATGACCTCGGCTCGCCGTTCGGCGCCGCCGCCTTCTCGTTCGGCGCCTTCGCGGTCGGCGCCGCGATCCCGCTCGCCCCGCTCCTGGCAGGCGTCCCGGCGGCACGCGCCATCGTGGCGGTGGCCGCACTCACCCTGCTTGCGCTCTGCGGAGTCGGGCTCGCCCTGTCGCTCTTCACCGGCCGGGGAGCCTGGCGCGGGGCACTGCGCATGGTGGCCATCGGCGGTGGCGCCGGGCTCCTGAGCTTCCTGGTGGGCCGGCTGCTGGGCGTTGCGCTCAGCTGAGCCTCCCGGCCGGTCCCGGGCGGCTTGAATTCGGGCGGATGCACCCCCACCGTGGCATCCAGCGGTCACAGTCGATACAGTGCGCACGCCGAAGCACTTGGAGAACAGACCTTCATGAAACGCATCCTGCTGTTCCTCGCAACCAACCTTGCGGTGGTGTTCATCCTGTCGGTGGTCGCGCGCGTGCTCGGGATCGATCAGTATCTCGCCGCCCAGGGACAGGGCATGGGCGGCCTGCTCGTCTTCGCGGCGCTCTTCGGTTTCGGCGGTGCACTCATCTCGCTGGCCATGTCCAAGTGGACGGCGAAACGCATGATGGGCGTGCGCGTCATCGACCGGCCTGCCAACGCGTCGGAAGAGTGGCTGGTCAGCACGGTGCGCGCCCAGGCGCAGACGGCCGGCATCGGCATGCCCGAGGTCGGAATCTTCGACTCGCCCGACCCGAACGCCTTCGCCACGGGTGCGCGGCGCGACGCGGCACTCGTCGCCGTGAGCACAGGCCTCCTGCAGCGCATGGACCGCAAGGAAGTCGAAGCCGTACTGGGCCACGAAGTCAGCCATGTCGCCAACGGCGACATGGTGACGCTCACGCTCATCCAGGGCGTGGTGAACACATTCGTGATCTTCCTGTCGCGGATCATCGGCAACGTCATCGACCGGGCGGTCTTTCGCAACGAGGACGGCCGCGGCGCCGCATACTTCGTCACCGTGCTCGTCACCCAGTTCGTGCTCGGCATCCTCGCCAGCATGATCGTCATGTGGTTCTCACGACAGCGCGAATTCCGGGCGGACTCGGGCGGTGCGCATCTCGCCGGTGCAGGCGCGATGATCGCGGCTCTCGAGCGGCTGAAGGCTGCGCAGAGCGGCAGCGACCACGCCAACGCGCTGCCTGCGCAGCTCGCGGGCTTCGGCATCTCGGGGAGCGTGGCCCAGGGGCTCAAGCGAGCCTTCATGAGTCACCCCCCGCTCGATGAACGCATCGCTGCACTGCGCCGGGCCCAGGGTCTCGCCTGAGCGTTCAGCGACCGGTTCGCGCGGCCCGGCCCAGCTCTCACGGGCAGGCATCGATGAGCGGGGGCAACAGCCAGGCACTCACCGCGGCGCTCGGCGCCGTGGTCGGCGAGCAGGACTGCGTCACGGGCCCAGGGACCGAGCGCTACCTCGTCGACCATCGTGCGCTCTACCGGGGCGCAGCACTCGCAGTGGTGACGCCGCGCAGTGTCGGGGCGGTCTCCCGGGTGCTCGCCTTCTGCAACGAGCGACGCATCGGGGTCGTGCCCCAGGGCGGCAATACGAGCTATTGCGGCGGAGCGGTGCCCGACGAGTCCGGCCGCCAGGTCGTGCTCTCGCTCGAGCGCCTGAACCGCATCCGCTCCGTCGAGGCGTCCGATTATTCGCTCATCGCCGAGGCCGGCTGCCTCCTCGTCGAGGTGCAGCGGGCCGCCGAGGCCGCGGAGCGCTTTTTTCCACTCAGCCTCGGGTCGGAAGGCAGCTGCCAGATCGGCGGCAATCTCTCGACCAATGCCGGCGGAACGAACGTCCTGCGCTACGGGATGGCGCGCGACCAGGTGCTCGGACTGGAGGTCGTGCTCGCCGACGGGCGCGTGCTCTCGAGCCTTCCGGGACTCCGCAAGGACAACACGGGTTACGATCTCGACGACCTGTTCCTCGGTGCCGAGGGCACGCTCGGCATCATCACGGCGGCAAGTCTCAAACTCCTGCCCCTCCCGCGCGCGGTCGCCACGGCCTTCATCGCCGTACGCGATGTGGCGGCGGCCGTCGCCCTGCTCGCACGGCTGCGCGACGCGACGGGCGACCGGGTGACTTCGTTCGAGCTCGTGCCACGCCTCGCGGTCGAACTCACCGTGAAGCACATCCCGGGCGTCGTCGATCCCCTCGAAGCACCGCACGACTGGTATGTGCTCTGCGAGCTCGCGAGCCCGCGTGCGGCCGAGCCCCTCGACGAATTCCTCGAAGAAGCCCTGGCGGGCGCCCTCGAGTCCGGCCTGGTCCTCGATGCCGCACTTGCCCGCAATGCCCACCAGGGGACGGCCTTCTGGCGGTTGCGGGAGTCGATCCCCGAGGCACAGCGCCGGGATGGCGCCAGCCTCAAGCACGACATCTCCCTGCCGGTCTCCCGGCTGGCCGAGTTCGTGGCCCGGGCCTCGATATGGCTCGGCGCACAATTCCAGGAAGGCCGGCTCATCGCCTACGGGCACGTCGGCGATGGCAATCTGCACTTCAACCTGAACCAGGCCCCGGGAGCCAGCCGCGAGCGCTTCCTCGCCCGCGAGGCCGACGTCAGACGCACGATCCACGACCTGGTGCACGATTTCGGCGGCAGCTTCAGTGCCGAGCACGGCATCGGGCGGCTGAAGGTCGACGAGCTCGAGCGCTACGCCTCGCAGCCAAAACTGGCGCTCATGCACCTCCTCAAGGCAGCCCTCGATCCACAGGGCATCCTGAATCCGGGCAAGGTCCTGCATTCAGCCTGAGCCACCCGAGCGCCGCACGGCTCACGCAAGTCACGAGAGTTCGGGAGCGGTTGCACCCATGAAGATATCGTCCTCGGGCCTCCTCAGTGCAGACGGCGCACCTCTGCCTGCGATCCTGGAATTCCCGGATTCGGTCCTCCGCGGGATCGGACAGGTCATGCTGCAGAACAACAGCTGGACCGGCCTCCTGTTTCTGATCGGGATCTTCTGCAACTCGACGCTGTTCGGGCTGGGTGCCCTCGCTGGCGCCGCCGTGAGCACCGCAACCGCCATGGTGCTCGGCGCCGATCGCTCACGGGTGCGCGCCGGCATGTTCGGCTTCAACGGTGCCCTCGTCGCCATCGCGCTGCTCTACTTCCTCGAGCCGGACGCCCTGACCTGGACCTGCGTCGTCTTCGCCAGCCTCTGCTCGAGCATCGTCATGGCCGCCATGCTCCGCCTCCTGCAGTTCTGGCAGATTCCGGTCCTGACGGCGCCGTTCGTGCTCACGTCAATGTGCTTCTTTCTGGCGATCGCCCGTTTCGGCCGGCTGCACTCCACCCATCTCCTGCCCACAGCGGGACTGCCGGCATCCGCCACCGTCGAAGGCATCGTGACCGCATCGACGGTCGCCCAGGGGCTCTTCAACGGCATCGCCCAGGTCTGCTTCCAGGGAAGCGTCGTCACCGGCATCCTCTTCGCCCTGGGACTCCTCGTGAGCTCCCGGCGCGCCTGTGCAGCCGCGCTGCTCGGCTCACTGACCGGGCTGGTCGTCGCCTGGGGCATGGGCGCGGCGGAACCCGCGATCCGCGCGGGTGCGTTCGGATTCAACAGCGTTCTGACGGCAATCGCACTCTGGAGCGTGTTCTTGAGGCCCGGAGCGCACTCCCTGGCGTACGGTGCAGTCGCAACCATCGCCACGGCAGTCGCATTCGCAGCGATCTCGGCTGCCCTCGAGCCGCTCGGGATTCCGGCACTGACGCTGCCCTTCGTGCTCGTGGTATGGGTCTTCGTCCTCGCCGCTGCGCACTTTCCGCGCGTGCGCGCGGCTGTCATCCAGCCGGGCGCGTGACGACGCGAATCATGCCTTCCTGCGCAACGCTCGCGATCAATCGCCCGTCGCGCGTGAAGATACTGCCGCGCGAGAAGCCGCGCGCGCCCGAAGCACTCGGGCTGTCCATCGCGTAGAGCAGCCAGTCATCCACACGCGGCGCGCGATGGAACCACATTGCGTGATCGATGCTCGCGAGCCGGACCTCCCCCGACAGCCACGCCATGCCGTGCGGCAGCGTGCTCGTGCCGAGCAGATTGAAGTCCGAGACGTAAGCGAGCAGGCAACGGTGCAGCGCATCGTTGTCGGGCACTGCACTGCGGGCTCGAAGCCACAGATGCTGCACCGGTGCCATGCGGGTCGGGCGCAGGAAATCGATCTGCTCGACCGGTCGGAACTCGAAGGGTGCGCTCAGGAACGCGACGCGCCGCAGCTTCTCCGGGAGGCGGGCGAGCACCTCGGGGTCGAGCTGTCTCGAGTCGGCGAGTTCCTCCGGGGGCGGCACCTGCGGCATCGTGCTCTGATGCTCGAGCCCGGGCAGCTCACACTGAAACGAGGCGGCAAGATTGAAGATCTGCTCGCCGTGCTGGACGGCCACCACCCGGCGGGCGGAGATGCTGCCACCGTCGCGGCCACGATCGACGTGGTAGACGATCGGCGCATTGAAGTCCCCGCGACGCAGAAAGTACGCATGCAGGGAATGCACCACACGCCCCTCGACCGTCGCATACGCGGCCATGAGCGCCTGCCCGAGCACCTGCCCGCCGAAGACCTGGGGACTGCCGATGTCACGGCTCTCGCCGCGAAACAGATTGACCTCGAGCCGCTCGAGCTCGAACTGCCTCAGAAGATCCGCAACGCTGGTATCCACGTTTCTCCGAAGCTGCCCCTCTCCCCGCGACCCGGGGAGAGGGAGCCCGACACGGATCGGGGGTTCAACCGAAGACCAGCTTGCCCCGCATGATGGCATTGTGGCCGGGGAAGGAGCAGAAATAGGTGTAGTCGCCACCCTTCTGCAGCTTCGACGTCGGGAAGGTCACCCGCGTCGTCTCGCCACCACCGATCAGCTTCGTGTGGGCGATGACCCGCTGATCGTTCGCAGGGACGTGGTCGTTCTTCAGGCCCGCCGCCATCCCGGCGCTCGCGACGGCGCTGACATCCGCGGTCTTCGTCAGGACCCAGTTGTGCCCCATCGACTGTATGGGCAGCTTGCCCGCATGCTTCAGGGTGAGCTCGACCGTCGCGCAGTCGCCGGCGACGTGGAGCTCTTTCTTGTCGTACTGGATCAGGTCGTTGGCCGTGATCTCGAGCTTGCACACCTTGCCGGCCGCAGGCGCCGGTGCGGCAGCCGGCGTGGCTCCGAATGAAGCCATGGCGATGCCGAGCAGTGCAGTGGAGAGGAAAGTCTTGCGAATCGTCGTCATCTTGCACTCCTGATCGCCCCAAGGGGCGAAGTTACGTCCAGGCAGCGGCCACCGGGGTCTCCGGCGGCAGGAACCACGCGCCCGGCTTCAGGCGACGCCGAGGCGCTTCTGCATCGCCGGACTCGTCGTGGTGTACTGAAGGAACTGTCGCTTCTCGGGGTAAAGATACTGCTGGATGCCGAAAGCAGCCAGCGCTGCCTCGTGGAATCCCGAGAGGATGAGCTTCTTCTTGCCGGGATAGCTGTTGATGTCGCCAATGGCAAAGATGCCCGGAACGCTCGTCTGAAACTTCTCTGTGTCGACCTTGAGCGCCTTGCGCTCCAGCTCCAGACCCCACCCGGCGATGGGCCCGAGTTTCGGATGCAGGCCGAAGAAAGCAAGCAGATGGTCTGCGGGAAGCGTGTGCACCTCACCGTCGGCGCCCTTCACCCTCACCCCCGCGAGCCGCCCGCCGTCGAGCACGAGCGAATCGGCAAGTCCTTCGATGTAGCGCATGCGCTCCGCCGCACACAGTTCCTGCATGCGCGCCACGGATGCAGGCGCCGCGCGGAATACACTGCGGCGATGGACCAGCACGAGAGAGCGCGCCCGCGGCGCGAGCTCGAGCACCCAGTCGAGTGCGCTGTCGCCTCCGCCGAAGATCACCAGACGCTTGTCGTGAAAGTCGGTTGCGTTCCTGACGCGATAGTGGATGCTCGTGCCCTCGTGAGCCTCGGCGTCCTCGAGTCCGATGCGGCGCGGCTGGAAGGATCCCACCCCTGCTGCGATGACCACGGCACCCGCATCGAAGACCGCGCCTGCCGAGGTGCGCAGATGGAAACGCCCATCGGGTCGTCGCCGGCATTCCGTCACTTCCTGCCCGAAGTGAAACTTCGCGCCGAAGGGCTTGATCTGCGTCATCAGCCGGTCGACGAGCTCCTGCGCGCTGCACACGGGCAGCGCCGGGATGTCATAGATGGGCTTGTCGGGGTAAAGCTCCGTGCACTGCCCGCCGGGACCCGCCAGGGAATCGACGACCTGCGCACCGATGCCAAGGAGACCAAGCTCGAAGACCTGGAACAGCCCCGCAGGCCCGGCGCCGATGATGACCACCTCGGTACGGACAGGCGCGGCAGATGGCGCAGTGGAAGCTTGGCTGCTCAAGGTTCTGGATCTCCCGGGGGTGCCAGGAAGCACGAAAGGCCGCGCATTCTAGCAAGACACCCCATGCGGGCAAATCCGCGCCGGCACTGCAGCCAGCCTCACGCCCGTCCGGCGTTGGAATCCGTCGGAGTGTGGAAGTACTCGCTCTCGGTGGAGAGCTGCTCGACGAGCCGCTTGAGCTCGGCCATGCGGCCCTCCGCCGTGCTGATCGGCATGCAGTCCTGGCAGCGCGCATCTCCGCAAGGCTGGCGGGAATACAGCCAGTACTGGATCGCACCCGCGAGCAGACCGTCGGCGATATCCCAGAGATCCGCCTCCTTGTCCTTGTCCGCGAGCCTGTTGCCGAGGTCGACCGCCTTGGTAAAGGCGGAATCAAAGGTATCAGCGAGCTGACTCATGCCTTCCATTGTAGCCGAGTGGCCTGCTGCGCCGCTCCCCTGGGACAACGGAGTTCACTCGAGCCGGATCGAATGCAGCAGCAGCACCTGCGGGGCATCGGATCGCAACCGGAAAACAGCCACCCCGGCAATGCGCTGCAGATCGAGGCGCCGGCCCCGGGGCGCCGACTCGATGGCGGCGAGCGACACACGGAGGGCCGAACGGGTGTGCGGCGCCAGCGCGAACTCCTGGTTGAAGCGATCCGAGTACGCCGAGTTGTGCGTACGGTCGTGCACCCGCAACCCGATCGGCAGGACGGCATCGTTCGGGTTCTCGAGATCGACGACCAGCGTGCGGTAGCGTGTCCAGTTGCGGCGCGGTTCCACGAGCAGCACGCCAGGCCAGGCCTGGGCCCGGAACTCGATACGCACCGTACCTGCCGGGGCACGCCCGATGGTCGTCCCGAGAGGCGCGAGGAAGAAAAGGTCGAGACGCGAGCCGCCGTCGATCAGCACAGGGAACTGCGCGTTGCGATGCGCGTAGGCTGCCGTCGCCCAGAGAATCGGTACGGTGAACAGCAGTACCATCCCGGCCGCAACGCCGGCAAGCGTGATGCGCAGCGCGCGGGGCGAGCGCGGCACGCGTGCATCGAAAAGCGCGTAGACGGACAGGCCCCCGAGCGTGCCGAGTGCGTCGTTCACGAAGTCTCCGAACGACGCATGGCGCGTCCCGAGCAGCTGGGCGAGTTCCGTGGCGAGCCCGAGTGCGAGACAGATTGCCGCGGCCAGAAGGTACTGCACCGGGGTTCGCAGGAGCGTGCTGCGCCTGTGGTCGCGCAGCAGCGACAGCGCGATGCAGGCAATGATGCCGAAGAGCGGACCGTGCGCGGCATCCTCGAGCACGCCGAAGAGACGCGACGCGGGCAGCCGCAACTCCACGAGCAGCATCGCGAGCAGCGCCGTCGCACAGGCGACGAGGGCGACATGGCGGAGCTTCACCGGCACATTATCGCCGCTCGAGCCACCGGTCGCGCGCCCGCACGCCGAGGAGAGGGTGATCCGTGAAAAAGCCATCCACGCCAGCATCGAGAAAGGCGCAGACCTCCCCGGCCAGATCGCCGGGTGTCGATGGCTCCGCACCGAGGCGCCGGTCCGAGGGCAGGAAGGCGTTCTCGGCACGCAGCGTCCACACGTGCACCTGCAGGCCCGCCTCATGCGCCAAGGTCACGAGAGAGGTCGCCGTCCCGAGCGCCCCCGCGGCATCGCGCGGCAGGACGAGCTCCCTGGCGACCCCGATGCCGTCGGCATAAGTGGCGATCTCCCTCAGACCGTCGCGCCGCAGGAGGTCCGCAAAGGTGCGCGGATCGCCCGCCACAGCCAGGTCCCAGGGCGCACCCTCCGCGGCAAGCAGCTGGATGAGACGCATCTCCGTGCGTGAACGCAGCTCGCGCAGGTTGCCGAGTTCGAAGGACTGGATGAAGACAGGATCCTGTGCGTCACGATAGCCGGCGCACCGGAGTGCCTGGAGCACGGTCGCCTCCATCGCCAGGCCGAGGCGGGCGAAGTGAGTCGGATGCTTGGTCTCCGGATACACCCCGATGCGCGCCGGTACCGGCAGGCCGCGCGCGGCGGCGGCGGCCGCGCGCCCGGCATCGAGCGCACGCACCAGCCCGAGCACCTCCCCGAAGGTCGGCACCTCGAAATGGCCATCGAAGCGTGCGCTGCCCGGGCGCAGTTCCGGCAGCCGCTCGCGGGCGCGCAGACACTTGAGCTCGGCGAGCGTGAAGTCCTCGACGAACCAGCCCTCGACGGCCACACCGTCGATCATCTCGTGACGGCGCCGATCCGCAAACTCCGCATGCGTGGCGACGTCCGTCGTACCACCGATCTCGTTCTCATGACGCACGACCGGCACGCCGTCGCGGGTCATGACGAGATCCGGCTCGATGTAGTCGGCCCCCTGTTCCACAGCAACGAAGTACGCCGCCAGCGTGTGCTCGGGCAGATAGCCACTCGCCCCGCGGTGAGCGATCACGATGGGAGCCTCGGCAGGGACCCTCCGGTGCACGATTCGACCCTCCTGCAGACGCCATGTCGCGGGCACCGCACCGTTTATCACGTACGCAACCGGAGCGCGACCCGCGCCGATCGGCGATAATGCGCCGATCATGGCGGAAGCAGCACCCACCGACCGACCCAGGGCGAGATCGCTCAGGCCGCTGCGTGCGCTGCTGCCGCACCTGCGGCCCTACCGTGGCGTCATCGCCGCCGCGATGGGCGCCCTCCTCGTGGCCGCGGCGGCGATGCTCGCGCTGCCTCTCGCCCTCAAGGATCTGATCGATCGCGGCATGACTGCGGGCAGTGCGGCAACCATCAACCGCTACTTCCTCGTCTTCCTCGCGGCAGCCTTTGTCTTCGGCATTTTTGCCGCGCTGCGCTTCTACATCGTCACCTGGCTCGGCGAACGCGTCGTCGCCGATATCCGTGAAGCCGTGTACCGGCGGGTCATCCGCATGGATCCGGCCTTCTTCGAGGTGACGCGCACGGGTGAGGTGCTCTCCCGCCTGACCGCCGACACCACGCTCGTGCAGTCGATCGCGGGCGTCGGCCTTTCGATCACGCTGCGCTCGGCGATCAGT
Organism: Gammaproteobacteria bacterium; assembly: GCA_016707425.1. Classification (GTDB taxonomy): domain Bacteria; phylum Pseudomonadota; class Gammaproteobacteria; order Steroidobacterales; family Steroidobacteraceae; genus JADJHU01. Next base: position 48,247 of record JADJHU010000007.1, on the reverse strand, counting down.
CTCGTGGGCTCCCTCGTGATGCTCGCGGTCACGAGCGTCAAGCTCACGGCCATCATCCTGGTGGCAATGCCCGTCGTCATCGTGCCGCTCATCGTGCTCGGCCGGAAACTGCGCAGGCTCTCGCGCGCCTCGCAGGACCGCGTGGCCGATACGAGCGGCCTCGCCGGCGAGACGTTGAACGCCATCCAGACCGTACAGGCCTTCACGCTCGAGGCTCTGCACAGCCAGCGCTTCACGGATGCGGTGGAGGTCTCGTTTCGCGTGGCAGTGCGCCGTACGCTGGTGCGTGCGGTGCTGACTGCCCTTGCCACCATGCTGGTCTTCGGAGCGATCACCCTCGTGCTCTGGATCGGCGCGCACGCCGTGCTCGCCGGCGAGATGACGGCGGGGCAGCTCGGGCAGTTCCTGCTGTATGCGGTATACGTCGGCACGGCCGCGGCATCGCTCAGCGAAATGTGGAGCGAGGTGCAGCGCGCAGCCGGTGCGATGGAGCGCCTGGTCGAGCTCGAGCACTCGGAACCCGCGATCGTGGCACCGCCCGAGCCGCTCGCCCTGCCCTCACCGGGCCGCGGGCGCATCCGCTTCGAGCGCGTGTCCTTCCGGTACCCGTCCCGCCCGGACAGCCTGGCGCTCGACGACTTCACGCTCGAGATCCGGCCGGGCGAGACGATCGCCTTCGTCGGACCCTCGGGCGCCGGCAAGAGCACGACCTTCCAGCTGCTGCTGCGCTTCTACGATCCGCAGAGCGGTCGCGTGCTGATCGACGATGTCGACATTGCGCGCGCGCGTCCCGATGAGGTGCGCTCGCGCATCGGGCTCGTACCCCAGGACACCGTGCTCTTCGGCACCACGGCACGCGAGAACATCGGTTACGGGCGCGTGGGCGCGAGCGATGCGGAGATCGAGGCGGCAGCGCGCACGGCCGCCGCCGATGAGTTCATCCGCGCCCTCCCGGAAGGCTACGACACCTTCCTCGGCGAGCGCGGCACGCGCCTCTCGGGCGGACAGCGCCAGCGCATCGCCATCGCACGTGCCATTCTCAAGGATCCGCCGATACTGCTGCTCGACGAGGCCACGAGCTCGCTCGATGCCGGGAGCGAGCGACTCGTCCAGCTGGCCCTCGAGCGGCTGATGGAGCATCGGACGACGATCATCATCGCGCACCGCCTTGCGACCGTCCTCAAGGCCGACCGCATCGTCGTCATGGACGGGGGCCGCATCGAGGCAATCGGCACCCACGCCGAGCTCCTCGCGCGCGATCCACTCTACGCGCGGCTCGCGGCCCTGCAGTTCAGCGATGCTGCAGGCGCACCGCCCGCGGCCGGCCAGGCGGCCGGCGAGGCGCCGGGGCACCCCCCCGATTTGATGCTCCAGCCGGCCGCGATGCGGTGAGGCGCCCGCTTTTCTGCTACTCTGCGCGCCCTTTTCCGCCCCGGCCGCCACGCCAGCGGCTCCCGCCATGCAGCGCCCGATCCGCAACATCGCCATCATCGCCCATGTCGATCACGGCAAGACGACGCTCGTCGACTGCCTGCTGAAACAGTCTGGCACCTTTGCCGCCCATGAGAAGGTGGTGGAGCGGGTCATGGACTCGAACGACCTCGAGCGCGAGCGCGGCATCACCATCCTCGCCAAGAACTGCGCGATCGAGTACGGCGGAACGCGCATCAACATCGTCGACACGCCCGGGCATGCGGACTTCGGTGGCGAAGTCGAGCGTGTGCTCTCGATGGTCGATGGCGTGCTGCTGCTGGTGGATGCGGTCGAGGGGCCGATGCCCCAGACCCGCTTCGTCACCCGCAAGGCGCTCGGGCTCGGCCTGAAGGCCATCGTGGTGGTCAACAAGATCGACCGCCCCGGCGCCCGCCCGGGCTGGGTGATCGACCAGACCTTCGAGCTGTTCGACAAACTAGGTGCCACCGACGAGCAGCTCGACTTCCCGGTGATCTACGCCTCGGCACTCCAGGGCTGGGCGAGCACGGATGCCACGGAGCGCCGCAGCGACATGAGCGCACTCTTCGAGGCGGTGCTGCAGCACGTCCCGGAGCCGCCCTGCGACGCGCAGGCGCCCCTGCAGCTGCAGATCTCGACCATCGACTACAACTCCTATGTCGGCCGCATCGGCATCGGCCGCATCCATCGCGGCACACTGCGCGCTGGCCAGAATGTCGCGCTCCGTCACGGCAGCGCCGACCGCGGCAGCGCGAAGATCGGTCAGGTGCTCACCTTCGAGGGCCTCGAGCGCCGCGCCGTCGGCGAAGCGCACGCCGGGGACATCGTCGCCGTGACGGGCGTCGAAGGCGTCAACATCGGCGTCACGCTCTGCGACCCTGTCGCGCCCGAGGGCCTGCCGCCGATCAGTGTCGATGAACCGACGCTGGTCATGAACTTCCAGGTCAACACCTCGCCGCTTGCCGGGCGCGAGGGCAAGTTCGTGACCAGCCGCCAGATCCGCGAGCGCCTCCTGAGGGAGCTCCAGGGAAATGTGGCGCTGCGCGTCGAGGAAACCGCCGAAGCCGATGTGTTCCGCGTGTCGGGCCGCGGCGAGCTGCACCTGACCATCCTCATCGAAAACATGCGTCGTGAAGGCTACGAGCTCGCGGTTGGCAAGCCGCAGGTGCTCGTAAAGACCATTGACGGTGTGCTGCACGAGCCCTACGAGGCACTGACCGTGGACATCGAGGAAGGCCATCAGGGCAGCGTGATGGAAGCCCTCGGTACACGGCGCGCCGAGCTCCTCGACATGAACATCGACGGCCGCGGACGCGTGCGTCTCGAGTATCGCGTGCCGGCCCGCGGACTGATCGGTTTTCAGGGCGAGTTCATGACGCTCACCCGCGGCACGGGACTCATCAGCCACGTCTTCGACGGCTACGGCCCCGCGAAAGGCGACATTCCCGAGCGCAGAAACGGCGTGCTCATCAGCAACGAGCAGGGCGAGGCCGTGGCCTATGCGCTCTGGTACCTGCAGGAGCGGGGAAGGCTGTTCGTCTCGCCCGGCGAGATGCTCTACGAGGGCATGATCATCGGCATCCACAGTCGCGAGAACGATCTCGTGGTGAACCCCATCCGCGAAAAGAAGCTCACCAACATCCGTGCCGCGGGCAAGGATGACGCGATCCTGCTCACGCCGCCCATCCCGCTCACCCTCGAATATGCCGTGGAGTTCATCGCCGACGACGAGCTCGTCGAGGTGACACCGCGCTCGATCCGCATCCGCAAGAGACTCCTGAAGGAGCACGAGCGCAAGCGTGCCGCACGGAGCGAGGCGCTCTCGGCCTGACGCATTGCCTGTCGCGCGCAGAAGGCGCTACCCTTGCCACGCATGACGTTCCTCCGGCGATGTGTGCTCGGGCTGTTCGGGCTGGCGTTCCTGAATGCCAGCTCCGGGAGCGCGCACCTGCACCTGTGCCTGGACGGGCAGGGCCCGCGCGGTTCGGTTCACGTTTTCGACAGAACGCAGGACCTCCATCCGCACGGCGTCTCCCAGGGACACCATGATGTCGACGTCAGGCTGGCCGACCATGCGCTGGCCAAGGTCGTCAAATTCGGCACGTCCGGCGCCCCTGTGGCACCGCCCTGGCAGGTGCCGGGCGCACGTCTTCCGGGACTGCTCTCCGGTCCCTTCATCGACGTCGAGCCACCCGTTCCGGCCGGTCGCACGCTCCTGCCTCCCAAGCGCGGCCCGCCCGCCTGACTCCCACAGTCGTCGCCTGATCGTCGTCGCGCCCGCGTGCGGGCGCGATCCCTTCTGCCGTGGGAGACCGTCGTGTCTTCATTTCTCACGCGCGGCCTCGCCGCGTGCCTGCTCCTTACGGTTCCTGCGCTACCAGAGGTTCATGCACAGGATCCGTCCACCGGCGCTTCGCCAGTCTCGCCAGCGAATCCGGGCACGCTCCCCTCGCTGACGCTTCGTGAGGCGCTCGAATCGGCCTTGAAAGGCAATCCGGGGCTCGCGAACTTCAGCTTCAGACTCAGCGCACGGGATGCACGCCTCCGGCGCGCGGAGTTGCGACCGGCCCCGGCGCTGACCCTGACCGCGGAGAACGTCCTGGGCACGGGGGCACTGCGCGGTCTCGGCAGCGCCGAGGTCACGCTGGCGCTGTCGCAGGTCGTCGAGCTCGGCGACAAGCGCAACCGCCGGATCACTGTGGCCGCCTACGAGCGCGAGGATGTTTCCGTCGAGCAGCAAGCCGCACAGCTCGACGTGCTGGCCGAGGTCACGCGGCGCTTCATCCACGTCGCCTCCGACCAGGCGCAGCTTGCCCTCACCCGCAGCGCAACAGCGCTCGTGCAGACCACCGTCGAGGGAGTGACACGCCGGGTGCAGGCCGGCAAGTCTCCCGAGGTAGAGCTGATTCGCGCGCGAGCCGCCCTCACGCGCGCGCATCGACCAGCAGCATGCCGAGCATGAGCTCACGTCGTCACGCACCAGGCTTGCCGCGATGTGGGGTGACACCGCGCCCGCGTTCGGCCCCGTGAGCGCAGACCTCTACGCACTCGCCGATCCCATCCCCTTCGAGGAACTGCTCAGGCGGCTCCACGGCAATCCCGACTTCCTGCGCTTCGCCACCGCAGCCCGGCTGCGCGACGCGGAGATCCGGCTGGCCGAGGCAGAACGCAGACCGGACATCGAGCTCTCCCTCGGCGCGCGCCGCCTGCAGGGTACGGACGAGCAGGCACTGGTTCTTGGCGTGACCGTGCCTCTGTTCGCCTCGCGCCAGGCGGCACCCGCCATGGCCGAAGCACGCGCGGCGCGCGGGCAGGTCGATGCGGAGAGCCGCGCGGCCTTCGTCGAGGCGCAGGCGCAGCTCCTCGAGCTGTACCACGAGCTGCTGCATGCCATCGACGAAGCACGGATCCTGCAGCATGACGTACTGCCACAGATGGAACGGGCACGCACGCAAACCGAGTATGCGTATGAGCGTGGACGCTACAGCTATCTGGAGCTCGTCGACGGACAGCGCGCCTATATCGATACTCAGCGGGCGCTCATCGAGGCCGCTGCCAGGGCCTGCACGCTGCAGGCGGAGATCGAACGCCTGACCGGCGAACCCCTGCAGCCCACTCCGCCGCGGAGGGCGCCATGAAGACGCAGAACCTGATCGTGACACTGCTCGCGACACTGCCGGCCGCACTGACAGGCTGCGGCAGGCGTGAGGCACAACCGATGCCGGTCGCATCGCCCCCGGCGACGCAAAGCGCCGCGGACGGACAGGCTCATGCAGCGAACCGTGTCGCACTCACCGAGGCCCAGATCCGCGCCAGCGGCATCACGGTCGAGGTGGCAGGGCCGGCACAAGTCCGCGAGACGCTCGTGCTCTACGGCACGGTCGCGGTGAATGCCGAGCGGGTGCGCGAAGTCACCGCGCGCTACCCCGGTCTGGTGCGCAGCGTGACGCGACGCGTCGGGGACGCCGTGCGCGCAGGAGAAACGCTCGCGACCGTGGAGAGCAACGAGAGTCTGCGCACCTACCCCGTGGCCGCACCGCTCTCGGGCGTGGTCATTCAGCGCAGGATCAATCCCGGTGAGTATTCCGGGGATCGCGCGCTCTTTACCGTGGCAGATCTCTCGACAGTGTGGGTGGAGCTGTCGATCTTCCCCCGCGATATCGCGAAAGTACACGTCGGGCAGACGGTCCAGGTGAAGATCCCCGACTCCGGTTCGAGCGCAAACGGCAGGATCGTGTACGTCGCCGCCATCGGCCAGGCCGCCAGCCAGACCCTGACGGCGCGCGTGCTCCTCGACAACAGCGATCGCAGCTGGGCGCCCGGCCTGTATGTAAGCGCCGAAATCACGCTGGCCGAAGCGCACGCCGCCGTGGCCATTCGTAACGACGCGCTGCAGACCCTCGAAGGACACCCGGTGGTGTTCGTGAAGTCCGGGGACGGATTCGCCCCTGCCAGAGTGGTCCTCGGCCGACGAGACAGCGGGCTCACCGAGGTCGTGTCCGGCCTCCAGCGCGGCGCACGCTATGCCGCAGCGAACAGTTTCATCCTGAAAGCCGAGCTCGCCCGCGGCGAAGCGGCACACGAGAACTGAAGGAGCACGCCGTGATCGATGCCCTTCTGCAGTTTTCCCTCGCTCGCCGCTGGGTCGTGCTCTTCCTGGTGGCCGTCGTCGCCGGCATCGGTGTCTGGAGCTACCAGCGCCTGCCGATCGATGCGGTGCCCGACATCACCAACGTCCAGGTGCAGATCAACACGCAGGCTCCAGGGTATTCGCCGCTCGAGGTCGAACAGCGCATCACCTTCCCGGTCGAGACCACGATCGCCGGCCTGCCGCACGTCGAATACACGCGCTCCCTGTCACGCTACGGACTCTCACAGGTCACGGTCGTGTTCCAGGATGGCACGGACGTCTTCTTCGCGCGCAATCTCATCAACGAACGCCTGCAGCTCACGCGGTCCCAGCTGCCCCCGGGCGTCGAGCCGGAAATGGGGCCGATTGCCACCGGCCTCGGCGAGATCTTTCTCTACACCGTCAGTGCCGGCAAGGGCGCGCGCCAGCCGGATGGGCGACCCTACGATGCCGTGGCGCTGCGCACACTGCAGGACTGGGTGATCCGACCGCAGCTACGACAGGTGCCCGGGGTCACCGAAGTCAACACCATCGGCGGATACGAAAAGCAGTTTCACATCACCCCGGATCCGGTGCGCCTCCTGGCCTTTGGCCTGACCTTCGAGGATGTCGTCAGAGCACTGGAGAAGAACAACACCAGCGTCGGCGCAGGCTACATCGAAAGGAATGGTGAGCAGTATCTGGTCCGTTCACCCGGCCAGGTGGCGGATATTCCGGGCATCGAGCGCATCATCGTCGCGCATCGCGGGGAGATGCCGATCGCCATCCGGGACGTCGCCGACGTTGCCTACGGCAAGCAGCTGCGCACCGGGGCCGCCACCCGCGACGGCGCAGAGACCATCCTGGGCACGGCAGTGATGCTCATGGGCGGCAACAGCCGGACGGTGTCGAGAGCCGTCGCGGCGAAGCTCGCCGAGATCAACCGGACGCTGCCCGGTGGCGTCGTCGCTGACCCGGTCTACGACCGCACGGTACTCGTGGAGAAGACCATGTCCACGGTTCAGAAAAACCTCCTCGAGGGCGCCGTCCTGGTGGTGGCCGTGCTGCTGCTCACGCTCGGTCACGTGCGTGCGGCGCTTCTCACGGCAGCCGTGATCCCGCTGTCGATGCTCATGCTCGTGACGGGCATGGTGGAAAGCGGAGTCAGCGCCAACCTTATGAGCCTGGGCGCGCTCGATTTCGGACTGATCGTCGACGGTGCCGTGATCATCGTGGAGAACTGCATCCTGAGGCTCGGGGAACGCCAGCATCACCTGGGTCGACTGCTCGATCTCGAGGAGCGCCTGCACACGGTGTTCAGGGCGACACGCGAAGTATTCACGCCGAGTCTCATCAGCGTGCTCGTCGTCGTGCTGGTGAATCTCCCGATCCTCGCGCTCACCGGAGTGGAAGGCAAGATGTTCCGGCCGATGGCTCTCGCAGTCATCATGGCGCTGCTCGCAGCACTCGCGCTGTCTCTGACCTTCGTTCCGGCCGCCGTCGCGCTCTTGCTGAGCGGAAGAATCGAAGAGAAGGAGAACGCACTAGTACGTTACGCGAGACGCTTCTATGAGTCCGTGCTGGAGACGGCGCTGCGCCGGCGTCTGCCATTTCTGGGTGGCGCGGTCGTGCTCGTGGTCTCGTGTGCGTGGCTGGCGTCCAGACTGGGCTCCGAGTTCGTCCCGAGTCTGGACGAGGGAGACCTCGCCGTGCAGGCGTTGCGCATTCCCGGCACGAGCCTGACGCAGTCGCTCGAGATGCAGTTCCAGCTCGAACGCGCGGTCAGGACGATTCCGGAAGTCGCTACCTATTTCTCCCGTGTCGGCACGGCCGAGGTGGCGACCGACCCGATGCCGCCGAATGTCTCGGATGGCTACGTGATGCTCAGAGACCGCAGGGACTGGCCGGATCCGAAGAAGCCCCGGGCACAGGTCGCCAGAGAGATCGAGACGCAGCTCGAATCCGTACCAGGCCATGCCTTCGAGATCAGTCAGCCGATCCAGCTGCGCTTCAACGAGCTGATCTCCGGCGTACGCTCCGATCTCGGCATCAAGATCTATGGCGACGACATGGGTCAGCTGCTGAGCACCGGCAACGCGATCGCCAGGGTGCTCGGCGGCGTACCCGGCGCCGAAGGCGTGAAGGTCGAGCAGGCCGCGGGCCTGCCCGTGCTCTCGATCGATCCCGACCGCCTCGCTCTCGCCCGCTACGGCCTGAACATCGCCGACATCCAGGGCGTCCTTGCTGCAGCCATCAGCGGCCAGGAGGCCGGACAACTGTTCGAGGGGGACCAGCGCTTCGCGCTGGTCGTGCGCCTGCCGGAACCCCTGCGCAACGACCTGGATGCGCTGCAGCGCCTGCCGGTGACCCTGCCGCAGGGCGGTTACGTGCCCCTCGGCGAAGTGGCACGCCTGGCTCTCGCTCCCGGACCCAACCAGATCAGCCGCGAAAATGGCAAACGCCGCCTGGTGGTGTCCGTCAACGTCCGGGGGCGGGATCTCGGTGGCTTCGTGGCCGAAGCGCGGCAGCGGATCGGGCAGCAGGTGAGCCTGCCCCCCGGCTACTGGATCGCCTACGGCGGCACCTTCGAGCAGCTGCAGTCGGCAACCGCGCGCCTCACGCTGCTCGTGCCGATGACACTGGTGATGATCTTTGCCCTCCTGCTGATGACCTTCGGTTCCGCCCGGGATGCTGCGCTCGTGTTCAGCGGAGTGCCGCTCGCGCTCACCGGTGGAGTGATCTCGCTCTGGTTGCGCGACATCCCTCTGTCCATCACCGCGGGCGTCGGCTTCATCACGCTTTCGGGCGTCGCCGTGCTCACAGGCGTCGTCATGGTCTCCGCGATTCGCGATCGCCTGGCCAATGGCGCTGACATCGAAGCGGCCATCCGTGAAGGGGCGATGCTGCGCCTGCGGCCCATCCTGATGGTCGCGCTGGTCGCCGCCCTCGGCTTCCTGCCGATGGCGCTGAACACGGGCACCGGCGCCGAGGTCCAGCGCCCGCTCGCCACCGTGGTCATCGGGGGCATCGTCTCCTCGACGGTCCTCACCCTCCTGATACTGCCCGGGCTCTATCGCATGACCTGTCGCCGGCCCCGCAGTCTCGCGCCCCCGGCGTGACGCCCGCCGGGGCGGTCGCTCCCCTGGTGCGCACTCAGAGGCCGCGGGCTCCGTGGATGCCGATGAATTCCAGGAACTCCGCTCTCGTACGCGCATCGTCCCGGAACACGCCCGTCATGCAGCTGGTGATCATGGACACGCCGCGCTTGTGCACCCCGCGAGTCGTCATGCACTCGTGCACCGCATCGATGACCACGCCCACGCCGCGCGGCTTCAGGACATCGCTGATGCAGGCCGCGATCTGCGCAGTGAGCTTCTCCTGCACCTGGAGGCGCCGCGAATAACCGTCGACCACGCGGGCGAGCTTGCTGATGCCGACGACCCTGTCGGCGGGCAGATAGCCCACGTGCGCGCGCCCGATGATCGGCGCGATGTGGTGCTCGCACCGCGATTCGAAGGCAATGTCACGCAGGACGACCATCCCATCGTAGCCGCCGACATCCTCGAAGGTGCGGCGCAGAAAATCGTGCGGATCCACCGCATATCCGGACAGCCAGTCCCTGTAGGCGCTCGCCACGCGCTTCGGGGTGTCCCGCAGCCCCTCGCGCGTCGGGTCGTCGCCCGCCCAGCGGAGCAGCGTACGAACAGCCTCTTCGGCCTCGTCGCGAGTCGCCCGCGAAGGGAAGCGACGCTTCCTCGTTCCCATCCATCCTCCTCCCGGTGGTCTCCCGGCTGCGCTGCGCGGACGCAGCGCACAGTTTGCAGCATCCGTGCGCCCCGGGAAACGGTATCGCCACGGGCAGGCGCCTCTCAAGAGTTGCCGTCGCCTGCCGATAGCAATCCTGGACCGACAGGCGTCCGGGGCAGTGGGTCGTAGCGCGCTTGTTCATCATCATCGGTTCCGTCGTCGTCATCCTCAGCGTGCTCGGGGGCTTTCTCGGCTCGGGCGGCAGCCTGCTGCTGCTTTGGCATCCCACCGAGATCGTGATCATCTGCGGCGCCGCCGTCGGCGCCTTCGTCACGAGCAACCCGCCAAAGGTGGTCAAGGCGGCCGGCGCAAACGTGCTGGCCCTCCTGAAAGGACCGCGCTACCGGCGTGAGGACTATGTCGACCTCCTGAAACTGATCTACGACCTGCTCGTCAAGGCGCGCAAGGCAGGCATGCTCGCGATCGAAAAGGATGTGGACGATCCCGCCGCGAGCGAGATCTTCTCCAGGTACCCGCGCATCCTCGCCGATCACCACATGATGGAATTCATCACCGACTGCCTGCGGCTCATGATCGGCGGCAGCCTCGACCCCCACGAGCTCGAGAGCCTGCTCGAGTACGAGCTCGAGACCCACCACAAGGAGACCGAGGAACCCGCGCACGCCATGCAGCGGATGTCGGATGCGCTGCCGGGCTTCGGCATTGTCGCCGCCGTGCTGGGCATCGTGAACACGATGGCCGCGATCGAAGGCGCCGATACGGCCACCATCGGCCACAAGGTCGCGGCCGCACTCGTCGGCACCTTCCTCGGCATCCTCGTGGCCTACGGCTTCGTTGGTCCGCTCGCCACGGCGATGGAGCACCGCGCGCAGGAGGAGGGCAAGGCCTTCGAGGTGGTGAAGATGGCGCTCGTGGCAAGCGTCCGCGGCTATCCGCCACAGATTGCCGTGGAGTTCGCACGCAAGCTGCTCTTCACCCAGGTCCGACCCACCTTCGGCGATCTCGAGGCGCATCTCAAGGGCAAGGCATGAACGCGCCGGCCCTGGCGGAGGAACCGCAGGCCGACCCGCGCCCGATCATCATCGTCAGGCGCCGCAGGCAAGGCACGGCCGCGCACCACGGCGGTGCGTGGAAGGTGGCCTACGCGGACTTCGTGACAGCCATGATGGCGTTCTTTCTCGTCATGTGGCTCGTAGCCTCCGTCTCCAAGGACCAGCGCGCGGCGATCTTCGACTATTTCAAGAATCCGAGCATGGAACCAGGCAAGAGCGTGAAGCCGGCGCCCGGACACATGGGACCGGGCGGTGCGAGCACGAGCCCGATCGATCTGCGCGGAGGACTCGACGCGCCGAGACTCGTCTCGGTGGAGAACCCGAAGCCGGAGACGGCGGTGCCGCCTGCCGGCGAGGACGCACGCCGCCTCGCCGAGCAGGCCGAACGGGAGAAGCTCGAATCGCTGATGCAGGACCTGCGCGAGGCCATCGCCCGCAGCCAGGCCCTCGCGCCATTCAAGGACCAGCTGCTGCTGGACATCACGCCCGAGGGGCTGCGGATCCAGATCGTCGACGAGCAGAACCGGCCGATGTTCGATCTGGGCAGCTCGAGACTCAAGGACTACACGGATCTCATCCTGCACGAGCTCGCGGGCTATCTGAACACCGTACCGAATCGCCTGAGCCTGACGGGTCACACCGATGCCCGGCCCTGGGGTGGCGGCCGCCGCGATTACGGAAACTGGGAGCTCTCTGTCGATCGTGCCAATGCCGCGCGGCGTGCGCTCATCGCGGGCGGCCTCGATGCCACGCGGGTCGCGCGCGTCGTCGGACTGTCCTCCACGGTCCTGTTCGACAAGTCGAACGCGGAGAGCCCCACGAACCGCCGCATCAGCATCATCGTGATGACGACGCAGGCGGAGGCTGCCGCACTGAAGACCGATGAGCGCCCGGCGCAGGTGACCGTCACGCCGCCACTCGCCACGCCGACCCCGACCCCGACCGCAACCGGGTGAGCCCGGGATCGGGTCACATCGAGATCGAGCCCTCGCGGAAGTCGCTGCGATCGAGCATCGCGTTGACGAGCACGGGCGTGCCTGCCGCTGCAGCCGCCCGAGCTTCCGAGAGGACGGCCCCGATCGCCGCGTCGCTCTCGAGTCGCAGGCCGCGCGCGCCGAAGCCGCGCGCCACCTCGTCGTAGCGCACAGGTCCCAGCACGGTCGCCACGTCGTCACCGAGCGCCTTCGTCTGCTCGCGTGCGATCTGCGTCCAGGCGCCATCATTGCCGACCACTGCAATCACCGGGACCCCGTGGCGCACGAAGGTGTCGAACTCCACGAGCCCGTAGCCACTCGCGCCATCACCGAGGATGAGCCACACTTCGGATGTTGGCCGGCAGAGCTTCGCGCCGAGCGCAAAGCCCGCACCGACACCCAGGGTGCCGAACACTCCGGGATCGAGCCACGAGAGCGGGCCTCGCGGGTGCAGCACGTAGGAGGCGGTGGCGACGAAATCCCCCCCGTCGGCCACGAACACGGCGTTCTCGCCTGCGGTGCGCTCGATCGCGCGATGCAGTGCGAGCGGGTTGACACGCTCGCCGCCACGGACTGCGCGCCTCTCGATGTCATGCTCGCGCTCGGCGTCACGCGAGCGCAGCTGCGCCACCCACTCGGGGCGCGCGGCACTGCCCGCGAGCAGCGCCGAGAGACTGCAGAGGAATTCTCCGGCATCGCCTGCGACGAGCAGATCGGGTCTGCGGTTCATGCGCGCTTCGCGCCGGCTGCGGTTCGCCGCGATCAGTCTGGCGTCGGTACGCACGTGTCCGCCGTAGTCCAGCCGGAAGTCGCTCGGCACGCCGGCGAGGATCACGCAATCGGCCTCACGCAGCGCCTGACGGCGCTGATGACGCAACTGCAGGGGATGCTCGCGCCCGAGGAGACCGCGCCCCATCCCTGAGAGGTAGACAGGTATGCCGAGGCGGGCGACGGCGGCTGCGATGCGCGGCGCGTCGGCGGCGAGCGCAAGAGCCTGGCTGCCGACGAGCAGCACCGGGTGCCGGCTCTGTCCGAGCATCCGCGCGGCGCGCCTGACGGCTGCCGGTGCGGGGCGCGGCAGCGCGACGGCCGAGGGCCGGGGCACCGGGCGTCCGCCTCCGGATGCAAACATGCGCTCGACGTATCGCTCGAGATAGCGGCGTCGCGCCCGTGCCGCGAGTCCCCCGCCCTTGCCCGCACCCGCGAGGAACCACTCGCGGGCCGCGGCCTCCGGATAGAGCACGTCGAGCGGGCACTCAAGGAACACCGGACCCGGCACGCCCTGGCGTGCAATGCGGAATGCATCGTGGATTGCGGGTGCGAGCTCGCGCACGCGGCGCACCGAACGGGCATGCTTGACGTGAGGCGCAATGAGCGGGAGCTGGGCGATGTCCTGGAGCGCGCCGCGACCCTGGAGCATCGTGGGCGCCGCTCCGCCCAGAAGCACCACGGGTGACTGCGCGAGCTGCGCGTTCTTCACTGCGGTGAGCGTATTGGTGAGTCCCGGACCGGCGGTCACGGCCGCCACCCCGGGGACGCCCGTGAGGCGTGCCACGGCGTCCGCCGCAAATACCGCCGTGGCCTCGTGGCGCACGTCGACCACGCGCAGGCCGCGCGCCTTTGCGCCGGTGAGAATCGGGGAGATGTGCCCGCCACAGAGCGTGAAGAGGAAGCGCACGCCCTCGGCAACGAGTGCCTCCGCGATCCGGTCCCCTCCGTGCATCACCTTCTCGCCGATCCGCTACCCTACCGCGGCAGCCGCACCACGTGCCCACCGGACTTTTCATCGCGCTCGAGCAGCAGGAGCTTGCGCACCTCCGCCTCCTGCAGCAGGTCGCCGAAGGAATCGAAGCCGTAATAGGACTCGCTGAACCCTGGCATGCGGCGCTTGAGCGTCTGCTTGATCATCGAACCCCAGACCTTGCCCTCCTCGCCGCGTTCGGCCGCGAGCGCCTGGACCGTCTCCACCACGAGATCGAGTGCCTCCTGGCGGCGCTCTGCCTCACTGCGCCCCTCGGCACGCCCCTCGGAGGGCCTGCCAGTGCCGTCGCCCTTGCGTGCCGCCGCAGCGCCGACGCCTTCCTCCGCCGCGACAGCCGGCTTTGCGGCGTGCTTGCGGCGCGCGCGGCGCTTGGCTTCCTGCTCGCGCACCAGATCGTCGTAATAGATGAACTCGTCGCAGTTGCCGATGAGGAGGTCTGAGGTCGAGTTCTTGACCCCGACCCCGATCACGTGCTTTGCGTTCTCGCGCAGCTTGCTCACGAGTGGCGAGAAATCCGAGTCTCCGCTGATGACGACAAAGGTGTCGACGTGCGCCTTCGTGTAGCAGAGGTCCAGCGCGTCGACGACCATGCGGATATCCGCCGAATTCTTGCCAGACTGGCGCACGTGCGGGATCTCGATGAGCTCAAACGATGCCTCGTGCATCCCCGCCTTGAACTCCTTATAGCGCTCCCAGTCGCAATAGGCCTTCTTCACGACGATGCTGCCCTTCAGCAGCAGTCGCTCGAGCACCTTGTCGATGTCAAACTGTGCGTACTTCGCGTCGCGCACTCCGAGCGCGATATTCTCGAAATCGCAGAAGAGCGCCATGTTCTTGATGTCGACGCTTGCCATCGGGTCTCCCGAATGCAACGGGCACAGCACTCCGGACCGCACGGACGCGGCCCGGAGTGCCTGCAGGTGTCATCAGTAGCGGCGCGGGCCGCGGCCACCCCCACCCCCGCCCCCGCCCGAGCGCTCACGCGCCTGGGCTTCGTTCACTTTCAGCGCACGCCCGCCAAAATCCTTGCCATCGAGCGCCTGCATGGCGCGCGAGGCATCGGCGTTGGACATCTCGACGAAGCCGAAGCCCCTTGGCCGACCCGTATCGCGGTCGTTGATCAGGGCGATCGTCTCGACCGTGCCATGCTCGGCGAAGAGCGCACGAACGGAATCCTCGGTGGCGGTGAAAGGCAGATTGCCTACGAACAACTTGGTCACTGGAGTTTGCTCACATGGAAGAAGAAATGGGCGACAGGACGATTCCTGCCTGACGGTTCGGAGACGGTTCTGTGATGGCAGACCTCAACCGGGCAGTGCACCGAAGTGGCACTGCCCGCTCGGGGACGGGCAGAAGAGAATAGTCACGAGCCTGCGCGCAGCTTACTCGCGTTCGCCGCCCCGCGCCCGGGTTTCAGCAGCGTGCGGCGCTGCCCCCGTACGTGCATGCGACCGGACCTCCCAACACACGAGCGTGCCCAGTACACTGCGCAGTCCCGCGGAGGCTGACCGAGAGCGATGAGCAGACCAGCAGAGGCGACGCACGAACCGGCACTGGAGATCCGCTTCGGCCAGGTGGGCCTGGCGCAGCTGCGCCTGCGCACAACCGATCCGGCCGCCTGCGTCGACGAACTGACCGGGCGCATCGCGAGCGCGCCGCCCGGATTCTTCGAGCGCACGGCGGTGTGCGTCGATCTCACCATGCTGGAGAGAGAGCCCGAGATCGCCGAGATGCGCACCGTGCTGGACGCCGTGCGGCGTGCGGGCATGCTGGTCGTGGGTCTGACCTCGGGCACGGACGCCATTGCCGGCCTGGCCCGGGCACTCGCACTGCCGATCCTGCCCGCCTTCCGGGTCCCGAAGAAGCCTCCGGCCCCCACGCAGGTGCCCACGGGCCAGCCCGCGGCCGCAGCGGGCACCAGCGCGGCCGCGCTGGTGCATCAGCAGCCCGTACGCTCCGGGCAGCGCGTCTACGCCCGTCAGCACGACCTGGTGGTCACCGCCACCGTCGGGGCTGGCGCCGAAGTGATGGCCGATGGCTGCGTCCACGTCTATGGCGCCCTGCGGGGCCGCGCCATGGCCGGTGCCCGCGGTGAAACCGCTGCACGCATCTTCTGCCTGACCTTCCACGCCGAGCTCGTGTCGATCGCCGGCGTGTTCCGCGTGTTCGAGACCATCCCCGGGGAGCTCGCCGGCCAGCCGGTGCAGGCGTGGCTCGATGGCGACGCACTGAATGTCGCGCGCCTCGGCGGCTGAGGCCGTCCTGACATATTTTGAAGGAGATCCACAGTTGACCGAAATCATCGTTGTGACTTCAGGCAAGGGCGGAGTCGGCAAGACGACCACCGCAGCGAGCCTCGCTGCCGGACTTGCGCGCCGAGGCAAGCGCGTCGCGGTCATCGACTTCGACATCGGCCTGCGCAATCTCGACCTCATCATGGGTTGCGAGCGGCGTGTGGTGTACGACTTCGTGAACGTCATCCAGGGCGACTGCACACTCAGACAGGCGCTCATCAAGGACAAGCGTCTCGACAATCTCTTCGTGCTCGCCGCCTCCCAGACCCGCGACAAGGAAGCGCTTTCGGTGGAGGGCGTCCGCCGCGTGCTCGACGAGCTCACGGCCGACGGTTTCGACTACATCATCTGCGACTCGCCCGCAGGCATCGAGAAGGGCGCGTACCTGGCGATGTATTTTGCAGACCGGGCGATCGTGGTGGTCAATCCCGAGGTGTCCTCGGTGCGCGACTCGGACCGCATCCTCGGTCTCCTGGCAAGCAAGACCCTGCGTGCAGAGCAGGGCAATGGCGGCGTCCAGGAGCATCTGCTGCTGACCCGCTACAGCCCGCGGCGTGTGGCCGCGGGCGAGATGCTGAGCGTCGCCGACGTCCGCGAAATCCTCGGCCTCGAGGTGCTGGGCGTCGTACCGGAATCCGCGGATGTGCTGTCCGCGTCCAACGCCGGCTCACCCGTCATCCTGAATGCAGAGAGCATCGCCTCGCATGCCTACGAGGACGCTGTCGGCCGGCTCCTCGGTGAGGAGCTGCCACTGCGTTTCGTCGACGAACCGAAGAAGGGCTTCTTCGCCCGCATGTTCGGGAGCTGACATGGGACTGCTGGCTCTGTTTCGCCGCCCACCCTCCTCCGCGCAGGTCGCCAAGGAGCGCCTGCGCATCATCGTCGCGCAGGAGCGCAGTACCCGCGGCGGCCCCGACTTCCTGCCGCTGCTGCGTCGCGAGCTGCTCGAGGTCATCCGCAGGTACGTGAACGTGGATCCCGACGCGATCCAGATCAATCTCGAGCGTGAAGAGGGTCGCGACGTGCTCGAGCTCTCCGTCGCCCTGCCTGAGAAGGGTGGTTAGGACGTTATCACCATGGGCATGCTGGGCAAGCTTCGGATCGTCGAGATCTCGGCCATCGGTGCGGCGGCAGAGGCTGCGCGGCACTTCGTCGGCTGGGGTGCCGAGGTCGTCATCCTGGAGCCGCCCGCGGGCTCGCCGCTTCGAGGGCTGGCGCCGCACTATGAAGCCTGCGGCGAGCGCCGCAGCGCAGCCTGGGACTGGCTCGGACGCGGCAAACGGGCCGTACGCCTCCCGCCTGAGGAAGCTCGTGCGCTCTGCGAGGCGGCCGATCTCGTCCTCATTGAGCCCTCGCTCGCCGAAGCCGTGCTCGGGCTCGCACCGACCGCCTTGCGAAGCTGGGCGAAAGCGCGTGCGAACGTGGCTCTCGTCTCCCCCTTCGCGGTCGACGGACCGCTCGGGGCCTACCGCGCCTCCGATCTCGGTGTGATGGCCCGTGGCGGCTGGATGGACAGCCTGCAGTCACCGGGCCGCGAGCCGATCCGCCCGAGCTTCGATCTGAGCTATCGCGTGAGCGGTGCGCTCGCCTTCTTCGCCGGGCTCGTGCTCCTCCGCGCCGAGCGGCTGCACGGCGGGCGCCAGTTCGCGGAAATCTCCATGCAAGGTGTCGCCGCCTCGATGCTGGTCTCGCCCTGGCTCGTGCGCAGCATGACCGGCGTTGAGCGCCCCTTCTGGGGCGCCCCGGACGAGGCCGACGCGTGGCCGCTCAGCGGGGTCCTGCCCTGCAAGGATGGCTGGTTCGGCTGCTCGCCGCTCACCCCGAAGCACTGGGAAGGCATGTGCGGCATGTTGGGCATCGGGGACGTGCTGAACGAACCGGGCGGACGTGAAATGAGTTACCGCATGGAGCACGCAGTCGAGCTCTGGAAGCGTGTCAAACCCGTGCTGATGTCGATGACGCGCACCGAGCTGATGGCGGCGGCCCAGCGCCATGGCGTGACGGCCGCCCCGATCCGCTCCATCGCCGAGCGACTGGAGGACGAGCAGCTCGCCGCACGCGGCTTCTTCAGCAAGACGGAGGTCGCAGGCAGGGCGGTCAAGACGCCGCGCATCTCCTATCTCCTCGGCGGCGCCGAAGCCGCGAGACCCGGGCCACTCGTCGAGGACACCGCGCCGCACTGGGGGCCCCACCCGGCGACCGCCGCAGCGCAGACACAACCCCAGCCCTTCGCGGGCATCCGCATCCTCGATCTCTCACACTTCTGGGCCGGCCCTTACGCCACACTGCTCCTTGGCACGCTGGGCGCCGAAGTCATCAAGATCGAGTCGAGCCGTCGCCCGGATGCCTTCCGCTACACCATCGTCGACCCCAGGGTCCCGCAATGCTGGGAAAAAGGGCCACTGTGGAACGATACCAACAGCGAGCGGCGCGGCATCACGCTCGATCTGCAGACGCCAGCCGGCCGCGACATCTTCCTGCGCCTCGCCCGCGATGCCGACATCGTCATCAGCAATTTCTCGAACCGGGTGATGCCAGGGCTCGGCCTGGGCGACGACGCGCTGCACGCGGTCAATCCACGCCTCGTGATCGTGACCATGCCGGGCTACGGGCCGGACGGACCCTGGGGCGACTATGCAGGCTATGGCGTCGCCTTCGAGCAGCTCGCGAGCTGCGCCTCGATGACGGGCTACCCCGGTGGCGTCCCGAAGATCCCGAGCGGCTTCTGCGATCCCATGTCCGGCACGCTCGCGGCGGCCGCGATCGAGCTCGCGCTCCGCGAGCGCGAGCGCACCGGGCGAGGCATGTCCGTGCAGGTGCCGCAGTGCGAGACCGTGGATGCGCTCTTCGGGCCGGAGTACATCGCGGTGCAGCACGGCGTACCCGTATTCGAGGCGCGGGCCAACCGCCACGAGTGGATGGCTCCGCACAATACTTACCGGGTCGCCGGACCTGAGGAATGGCTGTCGATCGCCGTCGCCACGGACGAGGAATTCGTGGCACTCGCGGATGAGCTGGGTGCGGCGTCGCTTGCGCAGGATCCACGTTTCGCCACGGCAGTGGCCCGCAAGGCGCACGAAGCCGCGCTCGACGAGGCGATCGCGACACGGGTCGCGGACCAGCCGCTCCTCACGCTGGAAGCGCGGCTTCAGGCACGCGGCATCATGGCCTGCCGGGTCACGAAGGGCGGACGGCTGCCCGAGGACGGGGCGCTCCAGCACTTCGGACTCTTCCAGGAGCTCTCCCGGCCGGTGACCGGCACGCATCCCTACCGGCGCATTCCGCTGCACATCGCGGGCATCAGTACGGTTTTCCGGCGCGCGCCGCCCCTCCTCGGTGAGCACACCGCAGAGGTCCTCACCGAGCGTCTGGGGCTGACCGCCGCGGAGCTCGCGCAACTCGCAGATCAAGGCGTCATCGGCACGAAGCCGCGATAACTGCTGCACCGCGCCGGATCCGGCGCGTTCATCTGCCCTTGAAGACCGGCTTGCGCTTGTCCACCCACCAGGCCGTCGCGCCTTCCACGAAGTCCTGGGTCCGGAAGCCACGTGCGAGTGCCGCATCCTCGCGCTCGACCTGCGTAGCAATACTCTCCTCGTGCAGCCCGCGGTAGACGAGCTGCTTGGTGAGCGCCATGCCGATCGGTCCGTTGCCCGCGATCTTCGCCGCAAGCGCCATCGAGGCCTCGAGCACCTGCTCGCGCGGCACGGCCCGGTTCACGAGCCCCATGCGCTCGGCTTCGACGCCGTCCACGAGATCGCCGGTGAGCAGGAGCTCGAGCGCGCGGGTGAGCCCGACGATGCGCGGCAGCGTGTAGGTAATGCCGGCTTCCGGCGGCAGTGCGTAGCGATGCGTCGAGGCCATGCCGAACTTCGCATCATTGGCGATGATGCGCAGGTCGCAGGCCATGGCGAGCGCGAAGCCTCCACCCACGGCCGAGCCGTTGATCGCGGCGATCGTCGGCTTCTCGAACTGGCTCACTTCGACCCCGAACCAGCCGACGGGCTCGAGGTTCTTGCGCCAGCTGTGCTGCTCGACGGCCCCCGGAATCGGTTTGCCCAGGGCGATGGCAATCAGCATCTCGGTATCCGCTCCGGAGCAGAAGCCCTGCCCAGCGCCGGTGAGCACGAGCACGCGCACATCGTCGTCATGACGCGCCTGCTCGACGGCCCGGGTGAAGGACGCGAGCATCCGCCCCGTCATGGCGTTCATCTTCTCAGGCTGGTTCAGGGTGATGAGCGCGATATGGTTCGACTTCTCGTACGTCAGGTCCTGGAATTCCATCATTGTTCCATGCGGCAGGAGACTGCCTGCAGAATGCTGTGCCGTGGGTCCGCTTGCAAGGGCAGGCACAGGAAAGACCTACGGCTGCCCGGTGCACCTGGTTCGACGGCTGCAAATTGCTACGAATCGCGCTGGAACGTAGCAGGAGCGCCCAGGAGGCTCGGAGTCAGCGGGCGCTGGGCTCAATGGCGAGCCGCATTCCGAGGGCGCGCAGCCATGAATCGGACTCCCAGCCCAGCGCATGCATCCGGGATCTTGATCTGATTCGGCGAAAGCGACGGCTTCTCTTGCGTCACCGCGGCATGAGACCGCCCGCCAGTGCATGGGCGACCAGATAGTGGTCTGCTCCCGCGGAGCGGAAGTTCAAACCATCCCCGCAGGTAAGTCCAGTTCCTGTAACCGGGCTTATGCAGGCAGCCCCGGGGACCCGGGTCGGCGTTCACCAGGCCCTGCGCGGCAAACCTCGCGACCAGTAACCCCTCCGGAGCCGCAGATCCCCGCCGCTTCAGTCGACAGCTCCCCCACCTGCGAACCTGACCAAGCTCGCACGCCAGCGCACCGATGGGACGAGCGGCGCGCCCTGAAGTGACCAACTCGTCGAGAAGACCGTCGGAAGGCACCTCCGTGTAGCGTACAGAACAAGCCGATCCAGGCGGCGCCTGAGTGTCGAGCCTGCATCGTAACTCGCGGCACGCGCGACCACCTGCTTCTGTTCCCAGGGGAGCGCGGTTCTACGGCTGACCTGCAGCCGCTCGCAGTTCATTGTAGCTGCGCAGCCAAGGGCCGAAGTTCGGCAGGATTTCCAGCGCCCGCTCGTACTCCTGAAGCGCGTCCTGCCGGCGACCGGCGCTGGCAAGTCTACTGGCCAGATCAGCATGAATTGAGGCGGTCTTTGGCTCCATCGCGATTGCCTTGCGATACGACCCAATGCCCGCTTCCAGATTGCCGGCGCCAAACTGGGCGCTCCCGAGCGAAACGAGGCGTTCAGGGGTTGCCTCGATTCGGATCGCCTCGCTATAGGCTGCAGTGGCTTCCAGGTAACTACCTTTGATCGCCAGCATGCGGCCCAGCAGTTGGTGAGAGCTTGCCACAGCAGGGTTCAGCCGGATCGCCTCGCGAATCGCGAACAGCGCCTCCGCATCTGTAGCGGAATCGTAGTTATCGTCCAATATTCTGGCGAGCGCTTCGTGCAGGTCCGCGCGGTCGGGAGCATAGGACAGCGCTTCGCGCCACTTGCTGGCGGACTCCTCGTGCTGTCCTCCCGACGCAAGCAGCTTTGCCTCCGCTACGAGGTCCGCAATGCGCACCTCTTGCTGCTGTGCGGTACCGGCAACCCTCCGCACGCGATCGTTACGGCGCTTGACGCTCTCGGCAACAGGCGCGTTCGCGAGCCCGATCGAGTGTCGGTACTTGTCGTAGGTATCGACAATCGACGTGAGGAAGGTGTTCCCCTGCCCGCGGTACACGGCTTCTTCGAAGGCCTGGATCGCCTCATCCTTCCGGCCCAGCGCACCCAGCGCGGTACCCAGCCGCCAATATCCCCAGGGGTCGAACGCGCGCTTGGCGATCATCTTTCGAGCGGCACCCGCCGCCGCGGCCTGCGTACGGTTCGTGTCCAGGAATTCAACCAGCCCCTCCCACAAGGACATCTGGGCACGATCAGTATCGATGGCCTTGGTATAGGCTTCGAGCGCCCCGAGGTAATCGTCGTTCCTCTCTGCCGCAAGCCCGCGCTGGTACCAGGACTGAGCACTGCGCTCGACTGCCGCAATCATTGGATCAGCACGATTGCGCTGCAGCGCAACTTGGGGCCTGCGTTGGCGCACGAGTTCTTCGATGAGCATGCGCCGCCCCGTCACGTCGTAGGGATAGCTTACGTGAGGCTTGTACTCGGGCCGCAGCGTGATCGTGACGGCACGCAAGGCTTTTTCGTAAATCGGGAAATCTATCTCGTTCGGATACTTGGCCACGATGTCAGCCAGCGCACGCACAGTGCTGGGACCGAGGTTGGCGGCGTCCCGAGTCAACGTGACCACGGCCTCGTTTGCCAGGCGTCGGTCGGGCACTGTGGAGCCGTTGACGAAGCCGGCCTCCAGGGCCTGCTCCCAGGTGTGCAGACCGATACGCAGCGGCGTATCGAAGCGCCCGCCGTAGTTAACCATGGTGAGGTAGGCGTTTTGACTGCGCTCCGAAGGTAACCGATCGGCGCGGGCGAACTCGCGGTCCCACGCCGACACTGACTCTTCCTGGGCCCGCAGACTGCCTTCGACCTGGGCCCGCTCCAAAGCGAGAGCATCAACCTGGCGCTTGCGCTCGGCGTCGTCCAGCGGCACCCGCTGCACCGGCTGGTCCACCGGCCGGGGCGCCGACTGCTGTATCGAGCCCCACGGCTGCGCCTGACCCTGACTTTGGGAGGCGCCCCTGTTCGCGCGCTCGATTTCCTGCGCGCGACGGGCCGCCGCTGACTCAGAATCCCTCTGCCGCTGGCAACTCGCATCGCAGACTTGCGCATCCACGCCGGCGCTGACGAACACGCTGAGCACAAACACCCACAGAATTATGATTACTGGCTTCATCCGTAATCCCCCATTGCAAAGATATGACCGGTAGGATCGATAGTCCGGTAGGGAAAGACCTTGGCCATGAAGGCCGGTTCAGCACCCTGCTCCGTCGGCTCTACCCACAGCAGCCCGACGATCGCCAGCCTGGCGTCACCCTGATTGGCTTGCGCGAGCCTTCCGACCTCAGCGCCCTTGGGATGCCATGTGATCGCCTCGACCAATGCCAGCATCCTCGCGTAGTGGGTCTCCTCGCTGAAGTCCGCCAGGTACGGACCCTCGATGCCCTGCACCAGCACGAATTGCAGCCTGTCGTTCCGCTCCGCCACCACATGCGGCGTGTGCGAAGCATCGAACACCGCCTCGAGTATCTCGAATCCGGAACTTTCGAGATTCTCGATTACTGCCCGCACGGCAACTGCAAATGTGCCCATCGTGCGTCCGTCAGAGCTGGAGCAGCACCGTGGCTGCACTGATCGCCGCAAAGCCTGCTCCCCATAACCATCTTTTGCGAGCGGCCATGGAGTGAAGCCAGATCGCGCGCAGATAGTGGCGGTCGCACCAGGCACCGGGCACGGGACGCGCACCTGGAAAATGCCGGAGATGCGCCGATGCTCCGCAAGCGTATCAATAGCCGCAGAAGCCGCGAGGAACGCCCTGCGCATGCAGCAACTGAGGATCGATCGACCACAGCGAACAGGAACACTTCGTTGCGATTGCATCCGCGATGAAATCCACCGGGCGATCCAACCTTCTGGGCAGCCGCTAAACGCATGTACCTGCTCCCGGGATTTCGCAAGAGCGCGAACGGGAAGCCAGATGCTGCCGTCGAGTCCGCCGCAATCCTTCCCGGTTTCCCATCATTGCAATTCACGCGATGCCCGCGCATTCTTGAACAGGCATCGACGACCCCCAGAGTCGAGCAGCTATCGAACCCTGCCTCACAGACTATTGGCAAGAAACTCGGTCAACCAGGATCTGGTCGAACAGGCCGCTCGCGCTTCACAGAGTCAGTGCGAGAAATGCCCTCCAATCGAAAGGAAGGAAGACAAGCGGGGCATCGTTCGCGCGGCAGAACCCAAGCATAAGGGCGATTGGCAGCCCTGGCGCGATATCGACAAGGCCCGTGGCCTGGCATGGGCGTGCTCTCCCGGTTCGCTCGACGATTACCTGTGGAATGAGTTGGGCGCAGACAAGTGCGCTCGAGGCAGCAGCGACTCGTGCACTTATGCCTCCTGGAACAGCAACGGATCCATGTGGCCGACGAACGAAAAGCTGCTCAAGGGGTCCGTGGCGGAGCGATTCAGCACTTTGCGGGCACTTCAGCGTGATCTCAATCTTCCGCCGGCGATGCTGGTCGAAGAATCGGA
Organism: Gammaproteobacteria bacterium; assembly: GCA_016707425.1. GTDB lineage: Bacteria > Pseudomonadota > Gammaproteobacteria > Steroidobacterales > Steroidobacteraceae > JADJHU01. Next base: position 24,124 of record JADJHU010000007.1, on the reverse strand, counting down.
CTGCAAGGGAGTGGTGCAACAGGAGTACCTTGAGCGGTATGGCAATGGACCAGCCAGCAACCGCAGAATGGATACTCCCTATTGGGTGCAGTGTGCCGTGGAGGGACGCACGATGACCTGGGGGCTTTCTTCAGACCTGACGGTCGATTCGTGCGAAAAACTCGGACTGAAGAACAAGGTCTTGTATCCGCCGGGGTCGCTCTGCGACATGATCGCTGTCACGGTGTCAAGCGACACCCAGTTTCACGCGTTAGGGCGACATGTACCTTTACGCACCCGGGTCGGGGTTAATGGGTTCAGGAACGCACGGTTCCGAGGGTGTGCTCGAGGTCTCTGGAGTCGGTAGCTCCTCCCCTTGATGTTGAGTACGTGCGCCTTATGCAGCAGGCGGTCGAGGATGGCGGTGGTGAGCGCCTCGTCGCCGGCGAGCAGCTCAGTCCATTCGCGCACGCTCTTGTTGGTGGTGATCAGGATCGAGCCGCGGCCGTAGCGGTAGGCGACCAGTCGGAAGAACAGGCTGGCCTCCTCGCGGCTCATCGGTTCGAAGCCGAGCTCGTCGATGATGAGCAGACTGGTGGAGAGGTACTTGCGACGGCGCAGGCGTGCGGGCGGCAAGTGAGCATCGGTCTTGAGCGCGATCTTCAGCTCGTCGAAGCGGTAGAACTGCGCGGAGAAGCCGTGCTCGATGCCTTTGACGCCGAGACCGACGGCCAGATGGCTCTTGCCGACGCCGGGCGGTCCTTGGATCAATACGGTCTCGGCGGCCCGGATGAACGCGCAGGTGGCGAGGGTCTCGATGCGCGAACGCCCGATCGCTGGCTGGAATGCAAAGTCGAAGTCGGCGAGCGTCTGGCCGGGCGGGAGGTTGGAGAGGCGCAGTGCCGTGCGCGTGCGGCGTGCCTCGCGAGCCTGGTACTCGATCTCGAGCATCTGCTCGAGGAACGCATGCGGGGCAGTGCTGTGCTTGACGGAGTCGGACAGCAGGTGCTCGAGCTGCTCGGCGGCGTAGGGCATCCCCAAGGCGAGCAGCCGCTCGCGGGTGTGGTCGATGTCGAGCTTGCGGCGGCTCATCGGGCGGCCTCCGCGAGCGCGGCATGCAGGTCGAGCGGACGACGCTCGACGGGCATCATCGCCAGCTCCTGCAGGCGCCGACCGAGTCGACCGAGGGGCGTTGGTGGTGCCACCGTGGGCGTGGCCGGACCGTCGTAGTGGCGCGGATCGATCACCAGGCGCTCGGCGGTGTGGCGCGGATGGTCGGCCACGACACACCGATCGGCGATCACCTGCACGCGTCCGGCGCCACCGCGTACCTCGACCGTGCGGCGAGGTTGGCGAACGGGACCGAGTACTGGTGACCCTCGAAGGCGACCAGCGCGTCGCCGGCCACGCGACGGGTGGCGACGTGATCGAACGGCACGGGCAGGATCGGCAGCGGCGCGAGCCGCTCGCGCTCGGCGTGCCAGGCCTCCCACACCGAGGTGCCGGTCGCCGGGCAGCGCCGCCGGCGGGCCGAGTGCTCGACCTCCGCGTCAGTGCGCACCTGCAGCTCTTCCACGCTGTCCCAGGCCCGCTCGGCCGGGACCGGCCCGAAGCGCTGGGTGCGGACAGCGCGTTCGACCTTGCCCTTGTGCTCGGGGCTGTACGGGGCGCAGGGGTCGATGTGGAAGCGCACGGCACGAGCGTAGGCCCGGTAGCTGGCGTTGAGCTCGCCCCAGGCGCCGGCGCCGTGTACGACGGCGGTCTTGGTGTTGTCGACGCGAACGACGGCCGGGATGCCACCGAGGCGCGTGAACGCGCCGTTGTGCCCGGACAGCCAGGACAGCTGGTCCTCGCTGGTCATCCACACGATCGCGTCGAAGCGCGAGTGCGACAGCACCATGTGGAAGGCGTGCAGGGTCTGCTCGCGGCCGGCGACGATCAGGCCCGGGAACTGCGCCCAGTCGACCTGTGCCTGGGCTCCGGGCGGCGTCTCCACGCGCCGCCGGGCGCGCCGCGGTGGACGCGGATAGACATCGCCCACGAAGCGCTGCACCGAGCGCAGGCTGCCCGGGTAACCGTGCTCAGCCACGAGCCAGTCGTGCAGCGCGGCGACGTTGACCGGTGCCGCCCGTGCTGCGCGAGCCAGTGATCGATCGCCGCGCGATACGCGCCCGCCCGGCGCTGCTGACGAGCGCGGCCGTCGCTCGCTCCGTCGGCGAGGCGGCGCAGGTGATAACGGACAGTCCCTTCGCTGAGCGACAGCTCGCGCGCAATGCGCCGCTTCGGCATCCCCTTGGTGGCCAGCGTCTTGATGGTCATGCGGATCTCCAGATCGGTGCTCGCCACGTCCGCCTCCGCCATCGCTGCGATGGCGGACGAGGCTACTCGGCCGACCCGAAGATGCGTAAATCTGGGTGTCGCCTTACACGGAAGTTAGGCTGTCGCTCTACACGGTGCTCGGGAAGCGCCATGAGTACAAGGAAAAGCATTATGTAGGGCCGCGCCTGTGGGTGCTTAGTCCATACGGGCGGATCCTGAGTCAATTGTCTCAATGCGACAACCGGATTGCAGAAGAAGCAATTGCGACCACATCGCAGAAGGCGCCCTGGAAGAAGCAGCACCTGGAGATGTTGAGGGAGCATTGTCTGATTGCGGCGCAGCAATCGCCAATCCGGAAGTTTCCGGCTGGGCGCAAAGTGTCGCCGACAAGTTCGACGCCGCAATCAGCAAGCTTCGCTAGCATCTCGCGTAACGCATCGTTGAAGAAGATGCAGTCCCGCGGATAGGAAGTTCAAACCATCCCTGCAGGTAAGTCCGGCATCGAGGATTTCCGCTTTCACGACCTGAGGCACACCTGGCGCCGGAGAAGTTGAGCTTCGTCGCCGAGCGCATCCGCCCCGCCGGCCGAAAACGCAGCAGCGAACGCTACGTTTTCACTACGGTCGGTGCACCGATGTTTGTAAGTGCTTGATGAGTTGGCGCGCCCGGAGAGATTCGAACTCCCGACCCCCTGGTTCGTAGCCAGGTACTCTATCCAACTGAGCTACGGGCGCGCAGAAACCGGCCAGCCAGAAGCTGGGAGAGAGGCATCCACACCGCTCCCCAACCTACTGATTCTCCAAAAGTTCTCTCGGACACCGAATTTCGGTACCCCAAGAAATACCCCCAAGAGAACTGACTGAGAAATTGACCGCACCAAGCCGGCATCGGACAACTCTCGGCACCGGGTGAGATTATAGCCCAATCGCCCCCCAAGTGAGGGTATAGAGCCCCCCCTTTGACCGAGCACTTTCTCCCCCGCATCTTCATCGGGGCGGCATGAATTCAGCGCGCTGTATCGTCCCCGACTTCTCCTCTGACAACGTCTGTCCGACAGGCTGCTAGAACGCTGCGCATCACCAGTTGCGCTGGATCTCCAGGTCGAAATGCGCAGGCAGGAGAAGGGTACTGTCTGCCAGCACGCCGAATCTCGGCACAGAAATGCGTCAGCGCCGGGTCGTAGACAGTACCCACTCAATTGTCGCAAGCCCATCTAAGTGGCTGTGCACACTAACCTTCTCGTGAAGAGTCATACCGATTTACCGTCAGATTGACCGTCAATACATTCCGCTTACAGAAGACGGTCGGCGATAGATGGCGAGAGACCATCGCCCCACGCAAGGACACCCCCAGGGCAATTGACCTAGACGGAGGATCGAAGGGGTCTATTGCCTGAGCCAACGGGGTGCTAGCTGCACCACTTTGGCGTTGGATCCACGGCCAAATGGTGTAAAACTGATGCAGTTCTGAGGAGAATATCTCTGGCCAAGACAAAAAGCCATAAGAGTGGTGTGCGCCTGTCGGTGACGCTAGATGAAGCCGATTATGCCGAGCTGAGCCAGCTCGCAGCATCCCTTGACCTGTCGGCCGCCTGGATGATCCGGCGTGCCATCTCTGAGTTCATTGCCCGTTACCGTGCGAGCCCGGAAAGCAGTCTTCCTCTAAAGGCATCAGAAGGATCGCTGACAGACGGCCGGAAACGGAACGCCGGGTGAGAAGCGAATCGGCCGCCATGGGAAATAAGAAAAGCTCGCATGGCGACCCTGACTTACGGGCCTTGGAATCCGTTCGTCCACTTTACTTTCTTCCGGCAGAACCCCTTGCCGAAGAGGTCCTGATCCCTGGGTTCAAGAACGCCTCGCGGGTCGATTGCATGGTCGGCTTCTTCTCAAGCGAAGTGCTCGCCGCCCTTGCCCCTGGCCTTGCCACCTATATCAACGCATCGACCGAGAGCTTCCGGCTGCTCGTCAGCCCATACATCCGTCCTGCTGATCAGGAAGCAATAGAGAAAGGGATAAGGTCGGCTGAAGAAATCGCCAACGCCGCGCTTGAAGAGTTGATCGTCACGGAAGACTTGCTTCAGCAACACACCCTAAAGTGCCTTTCGTGGCTCCTGCGCACCGGACGGATCGAGATCAAAGTTGCACTCATGAGAGACGCGCTTTTCCATCCGAAGATCTGGCTGTTTCAGGCCGGCGAGGATGTGGTCGCAGCGCACGGCTCAAGCAACGTTACATACGCAGGTATTCGCAAGAACGTCGAGCAGATCGCAATCTCAAAGTCATGGCAAGACCCCAATCAGTGTTACATCGCAGATAAGCTGACTTATCAGTTCTCACGGCTCTGGGACAACAAGGAAGACAATTGCCTTGTTATTGGCATGCCCGATGCCGTAAAGCAGCGCCTGCTCAAGACCTACGGATCGGAAACACCGCCCGGCGAAGATGATCTAGCCGCCTTGTTCACGCGGGCCAACGCTCCTGCTGAGGAAGCAATCTCAAAGCCGGATATCCAGCTTTCAAAAACGTCTTTCGCAGTCCCGCTATCCTTACGATATGCGGACGGCCCTTTCAGACACCAGGGCGACGCGGTTTCTGCGTGGTGCGATGGCGGCTACAGAGGCGTTCTAGAAATGGCGACGGGATCGGGCAAGACGATTACGTCAATGATCGCAGCGCATCGGCTCTATCAGCAACACAAGCCCCTCCTCATCGTTGTCGCAGCACCTTATGTGCCGCTTGTGGAGCAGTGGTGCGAGGAAATGTCACCGTTCGGCGTGACCCCTGTCAACTTGACAACCGTCGGCGGAGCCGCCAAGCGTGCAAGCGAATTGCAGAAGCTCAGCAGGCGGCTACGCACGGGCCTCTCCGATGTCGAAGCTGTGGTGGTTAGTCACGACACGCTTTGCACGCCAGAGTTCGCCGACGCACTCAAGCGCTTCGAATGTGAACGCCTTCTGATTGCCGACGAAGCTCACAACCTTGGGCGAGCCTCCTTCATTGCTGACCCGCCGGAGTTTTTCGAACACCGGCTTGCGCTGTCGGCAACACCAATCCGTCAATATGATGAAGAAGGCACCGAGGCGCTGCTGGCCTTCTTCGGGCCTGTGCGCTTCCGTTTCACGCTCGAAGAGGCTATTGGGAAATGCCTCGTCGAGTATGACTACTACGTTCATCCGGTCTATCTGTCAGGGACCGAGATGGATGAGTGGTTCGACCTCACGGGAAAAATCAAGCAGAACGCATGGCGATCGGAAAACGGCAAACCAGAACCCTTCCTTGCGAAACTCTTCCGCGACCGACGGGCGCTGCTAGAGACGGCTTCCGGCAAAGTCTCGATGCTCGCATCCCTGCTCGACAAAGAGAATGCGGGGACCCTCAAGCACACTCTGGTCTACGCCTCCGACAAAGGGCCGGAACAGCTCGACGAAGTGAACCGGCTATTAGGCCGCAGGAGCATCCTGTTTCATCAGCTCACAGCGGAAGAGACGGCCGACCGCGCCAGAACAAAGCAGATTATCCGGTCGTTTCAAGACGGGGAGATTCAGGTCCTAACTGCCAAACGCGTCCTCGACGAAGGCGTCAATATTCCGCAAATATCCAGGGCATTCATTCTGGCCAGCACTACGGTGGAGAGGCAGTGGATTCAACGCCGGGGACGGCTGCTCAGAACATGCAGCGCTATAGGGAAAACCTATAGCATAATTCACGACTTGCTGGCTCTTCCCCCCGGCATGGAAGAAGGGCTCGACCCTGAAGCGCGTGCACTGGTTCGCGGTGAGCTGCGGCGCGCGCAGGAGTTCGCACGTCTGGCACGGAATGCGGGACGCCCCGACGGACCGCTAGCGATGATCGACAAGATGGTGGATGCCGTCTATTTGGACCCGGAGAGCTGATATGCCCCTGAACGACAAGAAGATCATCTCGATCATCCTTGAAGAATGCGCCGGTATTCAGGAGCGCTGCCCTGGGTATCATGAGGAAATCCAGGAGGTCATCACCGACATCCTCAAATACGAACGGGATCATCGTCTCGCAGCACTGAACATTCAGCAGAAAATCAATGACAAGTGCGGAGCCGCAGCCCGCTTTCTGGCGGGACAACTCGGCCATGACACGGGAGAGGATGCATGAAGCTGCTTCGCGCAGAATTTCAGAATTTCCGCCTCTTGCGCGATCTTGAGCTTCGATTCTCTATAGATGACAAGAAGAAGCTAACGGTCATCCGTGCCGCTAACGAATCCGGCAAGACGACCATCCTTCATGCGCTTCAGTGGGCGCTATATGGAGACAGCGCTTTGCCAGGCAAGGGGGAAGGTTTCCGCTTGCATCCAATAGACTGGGATGGCGAGGCAGACGGGCGGCGCGTGCCGATTACAGCCACCGTCGAGTTTGAACTCACAACCCACCGCCAGACAGGCGGCGTCCTGCACGAAACCCGCCGCCGATACCGCATTGTGCGCGCGGCGTATGAAGAGGTTGATGCGACCGGGCGGCGCACACCCTCGACCGTACGTCTGTTTGCCCTGAACGACACAGGGGCTTCGCCGATTGAGTCACCGGACTCCTTTATCAACGAAGAACTACCGCCGGAACTGCGAGAAGTATTTTTTACCGACGGAGACCGGGCTCTAAGCTTTATTGAAGCCGACGTGGCGCAATCCACGAAGCGCGACCGCGTCCAGCGGGCGATCCGTTCTCTGCTCGGGCTCGGCGTCATTGAGCAAGCGATGAAGCATGTCCAGAAGGCGGCAGCGGATGTTAACCGTAAAGCCAAACAGGGCGACGCAAGCAACGAGTTGAAAGCCGTTGCGTCCCGCCTCGAAGACATCGACAAGACCGCTGCGAAGCTCGAAACGGACCTTGAGGATGCGAAGCAACAGTTCGAGGCATTCGAAGGAAAAGTCGAAGAGACGGACCGCAAGATCGCTTCCGCATTGCAGAAAGGCGATAAAGAGAAGCTGCGCAGAGACCTCGAACATGCCAAGCGAGAGATCAAGCAACTCGACGATCAGATCGTGGCCGCGAACAAAGAGCACTCTCAGCTCTTTCGAGGCAAGGTGCACGATTTCCTCGGATTGACCCACCCGATTTCCTGTGATGGGGACCACCCGATTTCCTCAGTTGGGGACCACCTGCGAGCCATGGATGGAGTGGTCCGCGGATGTTCAGATTGGCGTTCAGTGCTGGTGTTCGGAGGCTGTCGCGGTCGTCGTGGCCGGCGTGCCGGGCCTGGCTGTCGCACCCTGCGTGGGTAACCACGCAGGAGACGGCAGCATGGGGCTTCGCAGCATGACGGTGCATCGGTACGAGGAGATCCGGCGGCGGCTGGCCGAGGGCCGCAGCCTGCGCGAGATTGCCCGCGCCCTGGGCTGTTCGCGGCGCACGGTCCGCGAGGTACGCGACGGCGAGCGCCGCTCACCGGACGCGCCGAGTCGCCGCCCGATCCGTTGTGGATGTCGCAGATCGACTGGCCGACGCTGATCCACGATCTGGGCCTGGGTCATCCGCTGAAGTTCCTGTGGGAAGAGCGTGCCCGGCAGCTGACCACGTACCCGAACTTCTGGAAGCAGTTCTACCGCAAGTTCCGCAGTACCGGGAAGCCTCGGTCACGGCGCGCGAGTTCGAGCCCGGCGAGCGTGTCGAGGTCGACTACGCCGGCGATCCGATCGCGTGGATCCAATGTGCCGACCGGCGAGATCCGCAAGGCCTGGGTGTTTGTCGCCGGGCTCGGCTTCAGCCAGCTGCTCTTTGCCTGGGCGGCCGAGGACATGAAGAGCCGCAACTGGCTGGCCAGTCACCGGCGGATGTATGCCTATTACGGCGGCGTCCCGCACGTGACCGTGCCCGATTGCCTGAAGCAGGGCGTACTCAAGTGCCACCTGTATGACCCGGACCTGAACCCTGCCTATGCACAGCTGGCCGCCGATTACGCCACGGCCGTGGTGCCGGCGCGGCCCGACCACCCCAGGGACAAGGCGATCGCAGAGGGACTGGTCAAAATCCTCATGCGGTATGTGCGCTTCCGCTACGGCGCCGGCGCTTCACCTCGATCAGCGAGATCAACACGGCGTTGGCCGAGTGCATCGACACATCAACGAGCGACGTCACTCGCGCTTCGGCGTCTCGCGCCGCGAGCGCTATGAGACGGTCGAGAAGGCCGCCCTCAAGCCGCTGCCGATCGGTGACGTGGACTGTGGGGGAGTGGAAGGAGGCCAAGCTGCACGCTGACTGCTACGTCTATGTCGAGGGCGACTACTACAGCGCCCCGCACATCCACCGGCACAAGAAGCTGCGGATCAAGCTCACCGGGAACCAGGTCGAGATCTTCCTGCGGCTCGAACGCCTGGCGATCCATCCGCGCAGCCGCCATCGCAATGGCCGGCGGATCAAGATCGACGCGCACTTCCGCCCGTCCCAGGCCTGCTACGAGGCCACCCCGCAGAAATTGCTGTCGCAGTCCCTTCATCCACCCGGAGCTGAACCGGTTGTTCGTGGAGCTGTTCAACGCCGACGTGTTCGGCAACATCCGCCGCTGCCAGGGGTTCGTCAGCCGCTGCACCAAGGAAATCCACCGCAGCGGCCACGAGCTCGCCAGCGAACGCATCGCGGCGGCCATCGCGAGCATGCGGCGCTACAACAAATACCGCCTGACGTACTTCCAGGCGCTGCTCGAGCAGGCCCGCAAACAGGCCGTCTCGCCGCCGGCCGGACGCGAGATCGTGCGCCGCCCCGGCAATCCCTGCTCCGCTACGCCCGCGCCACGATGACGCTACTTCCGTTCCGCCCACCTCAACCCAGGAGACCTTGGACCTATGAGTACCGCGATCGCCAAAAAAACCTGATGGCCGAGATGAAACTGCTCGGCATGCTCGGCGCCGTCGACAAAGCCCTGCACGACGCCACGCGCGAGAAGACCAGCTACAGCGAACTGCTCGATACCCTGCTGCAGGCCGAAGCCGACTACCGGCAGGAGCGCAAGACCGGGTATCGCATCAAGGCCGCGAAGTTCACCCTGCGCCCGGCGTTCGAGGACATCGACTTCACCGCCAGCCGCTCCATCAGCAAAGCACAGATCAAGGAACTCTACGGCCTGCAGTGGCTGCACGATGCCAGACCCGTGCTGCTGATCGGACCCACCGGCGTCGGCAAGACGTTCATCGCCCAGGCCACCGGGCTCCATGCCTGCGCCTGCGGCATGTCGGTGCTGTACATGACGCTCACCACCTGGCTCGAGAATCTGGCACTGGCCCGCTCCAGCGGCACTACCTGCGTTACCGCGACAAGCTCGCCAGGCCCGAGCTCGTCGTCATCGATGACTTCGGACTGCGAAAACTCGGCGACCGAGGCCCAGGATCTGTGCGAGCTGCTCGAGGAGCGATCCATCGACAAGTCCACTCTGTTCACCACACACGCCGCTCGATCACTGGAGCGAGGTGATCGCCGATCCGGTCATCGCCGACGCCATCCGCGACCGCCTGGAACACTCCGCACTGGTCCTGAACATCACCGGCGAGAGCTACCGCGGTCAAAGCCCGAAAACTTGTTAGCAAGCGAAAGGATGCCTAAGAATCGTCGTTTACGGCTCCGTCGGTGACCTTTTCATGGTGGTCCCCAACTCGCGAAATCAGCCGGTCCCCATCGGGGAAATCCTGCAGCAAGGCGCTTGCAACTGACCTACTTGCGCCTGTTCTCAAGCGCGCGTTCGGCAAGCTGGAAGAACTCCACGATCAAGGGAAAATCCCCAATACCACGATCCCCGTTCTCCAGAATCGTCTTGCCGCCGAACTCTGTATCTGCGGCGAGTCGTTGGCCTCGGACGATCCCGGTTGCGAGCATCGCCGGACACATATTCAGAAGCTGATCGACGATAGCCTGCGGGCCGACGAGATTCAGGAGATTGTCACTGAACTCTATTTCGGCTCCAAACCGTTCGAGTCCGATGGAAGCGCCTGGCTGGATGACTATAAAAAGGTTGTTGAGCGCCGCGACGGCCTCAAGACCCTGCGCGATGACGCTGGACGGAAGTTCCGCGCCCTCGAACTGGAGCTGGATTCTCTACCCGATACCGACGTGCAGGGATTGCGCGAGACGCGCCGTCAGTACAACGACCAACGCGACCGCCATCTATCGCGCCGCTCCTCCATTGAAACACAGCTCCACGGCCTGCGCACCGAACGCGATCAACTGAAGGGCGAACTCGAACGCCTTCTGCGGGAGCAAAAGAAAGGCGCACGGATGCTTGCGGAGTTGGAGGTTACGCAGGACGTGTCCCGCGTTCTCCAGAAAGCCTATGACCGGATAACGAAGGAAGAGCTGCGCAAGGTCAGCGGACTGATGAACCGCATCTTCCTAGAGATGATTGGCGCCGACCCTGAGCAAGGCGCGATCATTCGGCGGGCCGAGATCAGCTCGGAGTTCGACATCAAGGTCTATGGCCCGAATGACCGGACTTTGAACCCAGATCGTGATTTGAACGGCGCGTCCCGCCGGGCATTAACCCTAGCTTTCATTCTTGCACTGACCAAAGTGAGTGAGGTTGAAGCTCCGAACGTCATTGATACGCCGCTCGGCATGACAAGCGGATTCGTAAAGCGCTCGCTCCTCAAGACTGCTATCCGTGAAAGCGCCCAGCTCATCTTGTTTCTAACGCACGACGAGATTGCGGGATGCGAGGAGATCATCGACGAGGCCGCCGGCACGGTCGTCACGCTGACCAATCCTGCGCACTACCCCAGAATGTTGGTGAATGATCCGGGCGTCAGCGAGCGCAAGGTCTTGCGTTGCGGCTGTAACCATAGAAGCGAGTGTCCGCTATGCCAGCGCCGCGCGGACTCAGATACCCAGATTGAAATGGCGTCGTAGGAGGCAACATGGCAGACCGATACTTCAATCCCTTCCAAGCTATCGACATCCATGTGCCGGCCCAGTTTCATGAAGCCTTCAGCCGCTATTCGCAGACCGGCGGCAGTGCCGTAATAGACCAAAGCCCGTTTCCGCGCATGGTTGATCTTTGGTTTATGGCCGTGTGTGTCGCCGCTCGACTCGACCTTGAGCCCGAAAATATCAGTCAGTATGAGACACGCAAGATCATCGACGGCTCCATCTTCAGCAGCGATCCCTGGCGGGTTCACGCACTTATGCTTGTTGCTATCGGCCGTACCGGGGACATCCAGGTCGTCTCTGAACCACGAAAGATGATGGCGCTCTTCAGCGGGCTTGCCGTAGCCGGACTTCCAAAAGTTCTTGAGATGCTCAAGGACGGAGATGCCGAACCCATCTGGAATCTCTCAGACTCCATCGACAACCTGCTTCGCCGGAAGCAAGCGGCGTGACAATTGCCGATATACAGGAATAAGGCTTCATAACGATGGCGAAGTGGAACAGCAGCCCGCATCCGATATCCGATCTACGCGATTGGCATTCCAATAAACTCTTGGAGCTTCAGCCCGCCTTTCAAAGGCAAGAAGTGTGGAGTCAGGCTGCGCGGAACATGCTGATCGACACGATATTGCGCGGCATACCGATGCCGAAAATATTCCTCGCCAACCGCCTTCAGAAAACTCACACCTACCGCGTCGTGATCGACGGTCAACAACGCACGACCGCGATACTTGATTACTTGGCTGACAAGTTCCCTCTCGACGATCCATATGAAGGCCCGCATAAGGGCAAGACCTTCTCTCAGCTCGATGAAGAAACGCAGAATCAGATTCTTTCGTATCAGATCGACTTCAACGAAGCGATAAACCCCACGGATCAGGAAACGAGAGAAGTCTACTCGCGAGTCAACAAGTATACAGTTGCACTCACGAAGCAAGAGCTTCGCAGAGCAGATTTCCCCGGGGACTTCTTGAATGCTTCAGAAGAACTCGCAAATCACGCATTTCTAGAAAGCTGTGGGATATTTACGGCAGCGAATCGACGCCGTTATGCCGATGTGGAGTATATCTCTGAATTGCTCGCCGGTCTTTTGGCGGGCGCGCAAGACAAAAAGAAGTCTCTAGATGATTACTATAAGTCTCTTGTTAAGTGGCCAAAGGAAGATCGCAAGAAGATAGAGCAGATCTATACCTCAACATTGGATGAGATTGCCCTACTGTTTGGGGGCGAGAAAGCCATCGACGAAACCCGCTTCAAGCAAAAAGCGGACTTCTATTCTCTTTTTCTTGCCGTGAGCGAGTTTGCCAGTGAGGGCTTGTCCTTACGAGACAAGAATATTGACGCCCTCCAGGAAGACTTCGACATCTTGGATTACAACATCCGTCCTGAAGGCGATATTCCAATTCTCAGCGAATACGCCATTAAGTGCGTATCGCAGGCAAACTCCCACGCAAGCCGCAAGTGGCGGCAGGATTTTCTTAGCGCCTTCCTTCGCGGCACCTATCGAGCAGCGCCGCCCGATGAACCCGCAACCACTATCTACTATGCCGTTATGGACGGGCTTTCTATTGAGCCGTCCGGGATGTGTCCAGACCCGGTCTTTGAGTGCCCGCAGTGCAATCTTGAGATCCGCAGCCAATTCGATGGTTGCGTGCTGGCATGGCGACGAGACCTCAGCGCTTTCCAAGTCAGTAATGCCACCTGGGCCCATGCCGCATGTATCGAGGGACACGCGGACTATATGCATGTAGTGCGGCCCAAGACGCCATGAGCCATGTGTACTTCGATCCAGATGAGCTTCGTCAAGGCAAGGCCTATACCTTGTCTTCGGAAATTCGTGGAGAAGATGGCAGAATCTATGATCTTGAGGAATGGATTGCGCGAGGAGGAAATGCGGCAGTCTTCAGATGCCGCGACCGTGGAAGCGACGAGCCGCGAGCGATCAAGTTTCTTCTGAACTTCAGCCGCTCCAGCAAGAAACGCTTTACCCGTGAAATCGACCTTCTAAAGGCTGTTGGGGGCAATCACTTTCCAAAATACTACGGCAGTGGTGTGGTGAAGGCCAAGCGCACGGGGCCGTCGGGAGTGTCTGGGAAACTTCGCTTTCTAATTATGGAACTTGCTGACTGCAATCTTGATGACCTTGTGCGAAGCGAGCGCCCCATCTCGTATGAGCGATATGCTGGCCAGTTTCGCGGCCTAGCAACAGCCCTCGCGGAACTTCACAAGAGCGCGGTTCATCGAGATATCAAGCCGGAGAATATATTTGTAGCTGGCGAGAGATGGCTACTTGGCGACTATGGGCTATGCAGTCTCGTTGCACCCGGCGAGGAAGATGTCGCCCCGCTCGGCATAAATATGGGACCGAAGTTCTGGCTGTCGCCGGAAGCACAGAATAGACGCCTCGGCATTGACGAAGCCATATCGGAGGATTCGGATGTCTTCCAACTTGCGTCGGTTTTTTGGTATGTCGTTAACGGTCGCCATCCCACGGGCATTCTGAAAGAAACGGATTGGGCGGGACCACGCAAGCTGTTCCCTGTGATGGAGCAGGCTCTTCTTCATTGCCGAGATAAGCGCCCAAAGACTGGCGATGAGTTCCTAAAAGGACTAGAAGAGGCTTTAGCCGCTCAATAGAAGATTCACTTGTGGCAGGTGAGGCACACCTTAGCCTTACCATAGATGTCATCAATATCGAGAGGCTCGCAATCCGGCCGAAGCGGGTTCGCGATAGATTTGGAGCGTGCACGCACGACCTTTTCGACATGGTCACGCTTAATCTGCTCAATGCGCTCGGGGCGCTCAAGCTCGATCAGCGACTCTCCCTGACTCCAGGTGAAGGGAGAGCCATGTTCGACGGCATCCTTCTCGTAGGCTTTGGCTTCTTCAAATGATTCCGGGTGCTCCTCCCGGAGGCGTACCCACTCAATTTTTTGCTGGAAGAAGCAGAACGTGCAGCCGCTGCGGGTTCTCCATGAATAGTATTTCGGGAGGCCCAGACCGGCGGAATCCAGAATGTCCAACACACCGGCCTTGTCGATTCCCGCGTCTTTGAACGGAAGCTTGACGATTAGTCTTTCATGTTTGGATGCATAGCCTTCGCGGTACTCCTCGTCCCCTCTGATGGCGACGTAGCTGTATATCGTCGTGCCGGCTTCGAGGATCGGACGGAGCCAGCGTTCAAAAGGCCGCAGCTTAAGCTGCCGCGTACACCAGCGGGTCTGAGGAGATGGCAGGAAATCGTTGTACTGCTTGAGCCAGAAATCAAAGTCACGGTCTGGGTTGAGCCGCAGTATCTGTCGCCCGAGGAATCCCTCTAGCCGCCCGAGATACTCATAAACTTCAGGCAGCTCTTTGCCGGTATCCGTAAAGAAATACTCGATGTCGAGTTCAGGGTGGTGCTGGCGCATGTACACCGCGAGCGCCGCGCTATCGCGCCCGCCCGAGAGCCCCAGAACATGCTTAACCGGCCCACTCTTCGAGTTCGTCAAGATGCCGCGCGCCCCTTTCCATTCTTGGCCGGAACCTCCGGCGCTCGCATATAGCGGGTGCTCAACTCGGCGAGCGCCGCGAGAATGAGGCTGCGCCGCTTCGTGTCGGACTCATCAAGCGCGAGCGTCACGCGCTCGATAAGATTGTTGACTTCGGCACGGTCGGACTCCGCGACGGCGAACTCTTCAAGCATTGGCGTGGGGCGGCCATTCATACCGATGACAACCGCCATGGCCTGCCGTTTGTCCGGGCGGCCCTTGACCCTGGCATAGGTCTCCGCGCGCAGGAAGCGTTGCGCTAGATCGGCAATTTCGATGGCGGATTGATCGAGGTCTGGATCAACCCAGTCGCGAGGAGGCTTGTTCGCGGCAAGACTGGCGACCCCCTCGAAGTTGCCGTCCTGGCCGTCGAATTGGGAGAGGCGTCCAGCAAACGCTTCGAGCCTGAAATCCCCGGACAGCTCCCGAATGTTATCGGCCCGTGCCCGCAGCTCGGCCAAGGACTGCGGCGCGGCATTAGGAACCTGCAATTCCGCGAGCATGATGTCCCGCAAGCGATGCAGCATCGAGGGATAGGCGTTGACCAGCTCCTCAAGGCCGTCTCGTACACTGGCCACGATGCGGGCAAGCTTCTTCGCATCACCGTTGGCGAGGTCTTCGCCCAAGGTGGCCGGAATGTCATCAAACAGGAACTTGTTCGGGTCCTTGGCGCGCTTGAAGAGATCGCGGACTCGCACGGCATTCGCTGAAAGCCGCATCGTGCGCTTCGTCCATTCGGGTAGCTGGTCGTAGATCGCGACGAGGCCACGGGCTACGTCGATGGGTTCCAAATGAACGAGCGTGTTATTGCGGTCAAGATCGCGGACGATCTCCGCCATACCGGACAGAAGACCGCGTGAAAGATCGCTCAAGTCCATCCAACGAAGCTGAATGTAGGACGGGTCTTTGGCGAGATACTCGACATCGACATCATCGAACCGTGCACGGAATATCCCCTCGCGATAGACCGCGAGGCGGTCTCGGTGCGAGAGAATAAAGGCAACAGACAGAATGGGCATCAAGCCATCTTTCACACCGAACGGCGGTTGACGCCAGAGATCGAACAGCTCGGAGATAGCAATCGTGCGATTAGCGTGTTGACGCACATGCTTAAAGGCGGCATCCCAAATTGGGGACAGCCGCGATGTGTCGGCCTCACCCGATGGCGGAGCAGCAAAACGCCAGGCATCCCCCTTCTTCCGATAGAGGTCAGTGGATTCAAGAATCGAGGCAAACAAGCCACCTTCTGCCGGGAACCCCTCGATTCCCAGGCGCGCTTCGCCTTCTTTAAGAACCATGTTCCGCAGCAACGTGTTCTGTGCCGCGATAGCGTTACTTGATGGCTTAAAGCGATTAAGAAGCTCGTTATGGAGGCGGGGCGACTGCTCATAGCGGCGGTCGGCCAGGTCAGAAGCAATCCCGTTGAGGTCAGCCTGTCGTAACTTCTTTGGCTGATAGTTCTTGCGGAACCAAAGCGCCGTATCGAATGCCTTGTGCAACTCCATCTCGACAAGTGACTGAAGAGCGGCGAGACGCGCATAGACTTCCCGCCGGGCAACTGAATCGCCGGCAAGCTCAGGATGGTTGTTGCTGACGCTTTCCAGAGCAAACAATTCTCGGGCAAGCGGAATGATAGCCCAAGACCGCTTTGAGATACCGACCACGATGTCCCACGAGTCGCTATGCCGCGCGGCCTTGCGGCACAGTTCATGCGCTTCCTCTTCGCTTTCGTTGTCTGTCGGGATCGCAAGCAAGAACTGACCAATCGCCCCGTTCTCGGGGTTGAAATGAGAAGCATGGTCGATCACGCTGCTGACAGGAACCATGGCGACATCGAACCAGCGCATAGCGCCGGTTTCGTGGTAGTGCCGCTTGGCAAGGATCGGCTGAAGCCCGGCGAGGTCCTTAAGCTGCTTGAAGTCCACCGCGTCAATGTCTTCGAGTGCGGCCCGCACAGCCTTTTCGATGTCGAAGTCACTCCCGGCGAAGATGGCATAGGCGTTCAAGAACTTCTTGAAGATCGTGAAGGACCATTCGTCAAGTTTGGCCAGAGTGTCCTTGATCTCTTTCGGGGAGGTATCGGGGTAGCACGAGCACAGAAGCTCAAAGCTCGCAACCAGACCAGACCGCTCCTTAAACAGGTCGATGACCCCGATGGTCTTCAGCAGTTTGAGATGCAGAGGTCCGCCGCCAATCGCCTCACAGCGCTCAAGGGCTTCAGCGGCCAACGCCCAGCGGTGCCCGTCCGGGGAAGCCAGAATGGAGGGCTCAAGGTTCGTGCGCAAATAGTCCCAAAGGCGCTCAGGGCCAAAGAGTTCCTTATTGCCGGCATGTTCAAGGAAATCCTGAAAGCCGTTCGGCTCGGATGAGTTCAGGAAGCCGAAGATACTGCGTTGGTTCTGCCCGAAGCGCCGCCGTGAGATCGGGCCGAGCAGACACGCGACAACAGGGTGCAGCGGCCAGCACGATTCGAGCATCGCCGAAAAGCGTGAAACATCGGCAGCGCCTCGGTCGCGCCGCGCATGCTTCGCAACAAGTACGGCAAGCTTTGCCGGTTCTCGCGGATGGTGATCGCTTTCAATCGCGCGGGCAATCAGGTCGATTTGCTCTTCGCCTGCGGTATCAACGACAAGATCGACGAAACGCCCTTGGACCTTTGCCCACTCGTCGCGCATCTCGTGCGATAGGCGATGCGCGTACTCCTCGAACGCTTGATGCAGTATGCCGACGACGATCAGTCGGCCGTTACTGCGCGAAGCCGCTTCGGCTAGCTCCTGAAGGATGTAGATGTCCGAGCCATCCTGTGCTGCGGCTTCGAGCAGCTTGCCCATCTCGTCGATAAAAAGGATCAGGCCGCCATGAACTTTCGGGCGCTCAGCCGCCGCTTCGGTGAGTGCAGCGATCAGGCTGCGTTCATTCCATCCCCCGCGCGGTGTCCGCGTAACGATGCCAGACTCACGGATAGCTTCGCCGATAATGTTGACCGGCGTATCGCGCCGGCCGACAACAGGAACGACCCTCCATCCTTTGCTTCCGGTCGGCAGCGCCTCCCACATCGTCTTAGTGAGGGGCTTTCCGAAGATGCGTGAAGCCTCCTTCTGCAAAGCCGGGTTGCCGTTCAGCAATGCGCTAAGAGCGATGACAAGGCTCGATTTTCCGCTGCCGTAGGGGCCTGTCCACGTAAACGCGCCTTGTCCGGTTTCGGAAACATGGCGAGCCAGCGTCGTCAGCACATCGGCAGAGGATTGCGGACAGACGAAACCTTCAAGCGCCGACTCTTTACCAAGATCGGCGTCGATCCTTATGGAGCGCTGAAAGCGGCGGGCAATTCTTACATGTTCGCTGAGGGACATCAGGCGGCCTCTTGTGCGGTGAGCGCGCCATAGTCAGCGGGCACGTAAAGCAGTTTCGTTGTGTCATCAAGTTCAATGTTGCGCACGACCTGCTTGAGGCCCGCCGTTTCCGACCATCGGAGCGCCCCATCCGTAACATCATCGAGAAGGGCAAGACGCCCCGCCACATCGTTCTCGTCGAAAGCGAATACGCGGCCCGGCGAACCCGGGGCATGCGCGATTGCTTCGAAAGAGAGCGTCGCGGTCTTCGCGTAACGGGACCAAAAATCGAGGAGCGCGTAAATGAACACGCCATTGCCGAGCGTGGATTTGGGGCCTCGAACAAAGCGAAACCCATCCTTCTTGCCAATGGCCTTGATGAGGCCCAACTCGGTAAGTGGCGATTCGAGGGCATCGTCATGCCCGACCTTTCCGGAAGGCTGACGCGCGACATAGGTGCGGATAAAGCAGGCCACATCGCTGCTTACGGTCGAGTGGGCCACCCGTGACCAATTCCGATCTTTCGCGAGGCGTTCAAGATGCTTTATGAGCTTGTCGCGCTCGAACATGATGGCGGGGTAGTGACTGAACGCCCAGAACCATGTGGTCTTCTCAGGCCGGGCAGCGAGCTGCCAATGAATCAGCCATAGCGTGGCGGGGTGCTCCATATACGGATCGAGTCCGCCCACGCCGAACAATTTGCGGCCAAGCTCGGTGGTCCGCACGGAGTTGGCGGACGGCTCCTCAGTGATGCCCGCAGCCTTCGCCCAATGGCGCATGGACCCGACCATGTTCTTGCCGACGCCAAAGCGTGCGATGGCGTCGTCATCCCAACAGGCGGTGCGGTTGTTGGCGTCGCTCTCGGTTTCGGCAACGCGATCGTAGACCTTCTTCAGCCATCCATATCGGAGGGGAAAGGTCTCGTGACCTGAAAATTGAGGGGAATAGTCGTTCTGATAGAGCGGACCGCGCGACATGATGATGAGTTCCCCGGGCTACTGGATGCAGCCTCCAGTTAGACTCTAAAGGAGGCGTATGATATGGTCAATCGAGCGCTGGAGACTTCCCCCAGATTCTTGACCTCACCGGCTCAGCCCGGAACCCGAGCAGAACGAATCTACACCAATGATTTTGAATGAGAAGTAGAAGAACGATCTATCTCGACCATCAAGCCACCTCGCCTGTGGATGAACGGATTTTGCAGAGAATGCTCCCGTTTTTCCGGGAAAGGTTCGGCAACCCGCACGCGGCAGATCACACCGTCGGCTGGGAAAGTTCGCGCACGGTTACGGATTCGGCCGCACAGATCGCGGCGCTGATCGGAGCCGAGACGGACGAGATTATCTTCACGTCTGGGGCAACGGAGGCAAATAACCTAGCGCTCCTAGGTCTTGCGGGCCGACGTGCCGAGAAGCGGCGCGACCGCATACTTGTCAGCGCTATCGAGCATAAGAGCGTCCTTGCTGCCGCCGATTTTCTGAAGGACAGATATGGCTACCGGATTGAATTGCTGCCGGTAGACGCTGAAGGGCGAGTGTCCGTCGCTTGCCTTGAGGACGCCCTGGATGAAACGGTGCTCGCCGTTTCAGTCATGACCGTCAATAACGAGATTGGAACGATTCAGGACATTGCGTCTCTCGCGCAAGTGGCACATAGGGTGGGTGCCGTATTCCACACCGACGCTGCGCAAGCGCCGATGGCGATGCCTATGCAGACCCTCGCCCGTGAAATCGACCTCATGAGCCTTTCGGCTCACAAGATGGGCGGTCCACCTGGCATTGGCGTCCTTTTTGTCCGCCGCGACTTTCAGGAGCTGATCGAACCCCTCATCCATGGGGGCGGTCAGCAAAATGGGCTGAGGTCTGGAACACTCCCTTGCCTCTATGCGTAGGCATGGGGGCCGCCGCCGAGTGGCTCATATCCGATCAAGCGCTTGAGGCGCGTGCTGTACTGCATGCGCGGCGAGATCATTTTGTGGAAACACTGCGTAAATCGCCGTGGGGCATCACCGTCAATGGCCCCTCCCCCGAGAAGCGGCATCCCGGTAACGCGAATGTTTGCTTTCACGGCTTCGCAGCACAAGACGTTCTGAACGTCATGCAACCGTCTTTGGCAGCCTCGACCGGCTCGGCCTGTACGTCGGGTATCCCGGCTCCCTCTCATGTGCTTCGCGCCATCGGGATATCCGGTGACGACGCTGAGTCGTCGATCCGATTCAGCTTAGGGTTTTCGACCAGCGATGAAGACATCGAGGATGCGGTCGCACTGATTGCGGCCGCCCTTGAACGGCTCTCCGAAGCTACCGTCGCAAAGTCGGCCTGACGCAATTCCTAGCGTTGGTTCCATAGTCGCGATACGCGGACTCATCGCGTTCTTGCCTCCTGTTGCCTGGTATGGACCTGAACCAGCAGCCCTCGTATCACCCATTCCCGATCGGTCAGTGGCCGTGGCATGTCACCGGAGAACTGAATCACATCGGCCGCTAACCTCCGGTCGCCCTGCGCCACGAGCCTCTCTACCACGGACCGCCATCCGAGCTGAATCGCACGCCTCGTCTCCAGCAACGTGCGCATGCCAGATTCCGGCTGCCCACTACCGCTGGAACCCAATTCTTTGGCGACAGCCTCCACTTGGGCGCGTATGTAGGAAGAATCTCCGCGCAGACTCGCCCGGTAGATGCCATCCTTCATCGCGCTTCGATTCTCACCACGAACTGCGCGTTCAGTAGCATTGGCCGCCACACCGAGCATGCGCAGGTGACTCGCGAACTGCGACCGCCAATGCCGTAGCGTCGCCTTCTTGATATTGAGCCGCACGCCCTGCTCGCTTACGGCCTTGAGGACCAGATGCACATGCGGGTGCGGTTCATCGGTGCAGCACCATCGCGTAACGATGCTGTCCATAGAACTCTTCTCGCACGAAGTTGCGCACCGCCGAGAGCACCTTCTGCGGCGGCGTGCCCGGCGGCATCAAGAACATCAGTTTGTGGACCAGCTTCGGGGGAGTCCGTTTGCTCGCCGCGGTGAGACTCCCTTGCCGTCTCACGTCATCAACGTCGAGATCCCAGTCCTCCAGCAACGCATCTGCGACGCGTCCCTGCAGCCGCTCTCCGTCATCGCCCTCCAGTTCCAGGTTCCCCCGCCGACCGATGTAGTCGATGTGCTTGCCGACGGCCTTAAGGTCGTTGCTGCTTCGGGGCAGTACCTTCACGACGGCCTCAGGCGCGCGGTTGACGGTCAGGCGGATCTGCTCGATCTGCGACGGCGTCAGCCGGTCTGCCGCCCGCGGCCCGCCCCGAGCGTAGCTCGCGATGTTAAGCAGCGGCTCCCCCTTCGGGAGCCTAAATGTCTTCGCCATGCCCGCTCTCCCAGCTGGTGACGTTTGCCTTCAGCAGCCCCTTCGTGTTGTCCCGCAGCGCCTCACAGACCTTGAGCATCGCCCGGAACTCCTCGCGTGCTGAGCCGGGAAATCGCCCTCCATCATTGGCTGCCTTGGCGATCTGGTTGAGGTTTCGACCGATTGCCGCCAGCTCGCCGATGCTGCGCCGGAGCGCCAGCAATTCTTCCTTCGGCAGCGGTGCCAACCGGCGCAGGTGGCTTCGGGTCAGGACCGCGACATAGGTCGCCGGGCGCATCCCACGAGCCTCTGATCGCGCGTCCAGCAGCAAGCGATCCTCAGTCCGCAGCCGAATCAGGATTGGGCGCTCACAGGGTCCGCCACGGTGTCCACCGTGACGCCGCACGCCATCGCCGCGACGCGGCACAGACTGAGTCCTGGCCGGATCACGAGCCGCTCGCATCTCCCGGAGAAGCAGGCGCTTCAGCCAGGCCGACTCGGTCAACATCTCACGCGCAGCCGCCTCCGCGATCTCTCGCTTCGTCTCCGCAGTCACGCGCGCCTTGACGACTTCCGTACAACTCATGGGTCACAATGTGTCCCAACGCTAAGCCGCAGGCTATCCTGCGTTTCAAGCGAAATGACCCCCTAACCTCGCCGCGAATCCGGGCCCCGAAGTCGCTCCGTCGCCGCCTCCACGCCTTCCGCTCTGCGCCGCCGACCTCACCACTTCAGAACGCAATCAACAGCAGGGAGGAGCGACAACCGCCGCCTCTCCCCGCTCGACCGGACTACAGGACCCCTCGCTCAGCGAGCGACACCACCTGGTCGCCGGCCACGATCAGGTGGTCCAGAACCCGGATGTCCACGATGGCCAGGGCATCCTTCAGACGATGCGTGATCAACTCATCCGCCTGGCTGGGCTCGGCCACACCGGACGGATGGTTGTGCGCCAGGATGACCGCTGCGCGTTCTGCGACAGGGCCTGCTTGACCACCTCACGGGGTGGACGCTGGCACCGTCGATGGTCCCGCGGAACAGCTCGTCGCAGGCAATCACGCGGTGTCGGTTGTCGAGCCACAGGCAGCAGAAGACCTCGTGCTCCAGGCTGGCGAACCGCAGGCTCAGGTACTGCCGAGTGGCTCTCGGGCTTTCCAGCCGGTCGCCCCGCACCAGCTTCGTCGAGACGAGCTTGAGGGGCCGTTTCGACGAGGGTGTCGTCACTGATGAGCGTGCCGGTCGCCGAGGACCATCCAGTGCTGAACTTCGCCTCGGCGACGCCACGGCTCCGGAGGATGAACGAGGGTTGAGGGAACGAACGATGCGCTGCCGTGTGGTCATGGGAAGTCTCGAGACTGCGCAGGCGGGATTGCCTACCGGTCGCTTCCCAACACGGCGCGCGGAGCGGTCATGGAGCGAAGACCGCCGCAGGTGGCGACTGCGTCCTGGCGGTCGTCCTTGACGGCGAGCACGGCGTGTTACGCTGAAAGCCCTCCAGGCAATCCCGCTTTCTTTCTCTCGTCTCCCGGTCCCGGCGGGACAAGAAAAGAGAGAGAGCACCGAAGCGGCGCTCCCTCCCGAATCCATCACGCCGAAAGCAGCCCGGACGCCAGATCCCTACAGGCCGCCGTTGATCCGCACGTCCTCGCGAATCGAACTGATGCGACGTGTGCGGGCCGTCGGCCCGACGCCGACCGCCGGCTGAGGCTGCCACGCATCAGGTTCTCCTGCGCCCGGTTCAGCACGCCCACAGGTCGGCGCCCGCATCATCCACGCGCTGCACCGCCAGCAACGCGGACGGCCGCATGCCGGCCGACGCCGCGTCTTCGAACCGCAACGCCAATGCCCGACCCGCGAAATCGTGCTGCTCATCCGTGAGCAGCTGTCGATGCTCCATGCGCTCGACCTGACCGGCCAGCAACTCGAAGCGCTCCGCGATATTGAGTGCAGCGGCGACAACCTCATCCACGACGTCACCGCGATGGGACACGCAGTAGGCCGGGAAGGCACCACGCGAGACGATCATTCCGTTGGTGCAGACGACCCGGAACAACCCCATGCGCAGCTGATAGGCGCTGCTGCCATCGTGGCTGTTGAGGAAGACGATCTCCGGGATGCTGTCCCGCAGCTGGACGGTTTCGTAGCGACGACGCAACCGCAGGATGTGCCGCGCATGCACCGGACTGCCACGCCGCGAGATCGCCTGGCGCGCATCGACCGGCACAAACCAGGCGCTCATCAACCCCGACAGCATGCGCTTCGGTGGGGATGAAGGCGTACTTCGACTCAGGTGCTGGTGGGGCCGCTGGCGCGAACACGGCAGGCACCCTGGCCCGCAGCGCGTCGAGCGACAGCGACCCCGTGAAGGCACTGGACACGGTGGAGAACGTCAGCGAGTTGGAAACGGCGTTCATGATGTGATCCTCGATCTGGTCTGGGGCGGGATTGCCCCGCGTTTCCACCATCACGACGCGCGCAGCGGTCAAGGATCGTCAGACCGCCGCAGGCGGCGAGCACGTCGTGATAGGCTCGCCGCACACAGACAATCCCGCCCTCTGGCTTCTTCCTTTGAATGGGCGCGCTGACCCGACGGCCAGACCAGCGCGCCACACCGCCATCAGTCGATGGCCGCGACGATCCGCTCTGCCTCCGGATGATGTCCCGCATACTCGAGGAGCCAGTGGTAGTGCCGGCTGAACACGTCGCTCGTGTACTCGAACGAGAGATGGCTGAAGGCGAACAAGCA
>JADJHU010000006.1 GCA_016707425.1 Gammaproteobacteria bacterium | reverse complement strand
AAATAACCTAGCGCTCCTAGGTCTTGCGGGCCGACGTGCCGAGAAGCGGCGGGACCGCATACTTGTCCATCGAGCATAAGAGCGTCCTTGCTGCCGCCGATTTTCTGAAGGACAGATATGGCTACCGGATTGTCTGCTGCCGGTAGACGCTAAAGGGCGAGTGTCCGTCGCTTGCCTTGAGGACGCCCTGATGAAACGGTGCTCGCCGTTTCAGTCATGACCGTCAATAACGAGGCGGAACGACCAGGCGACAGCCCTCGCGCAAGTGGCACATAGGCGGGTGCCGTATTCCACACCGACGCTGCGCAAGCGCCGATGGCGATGCTCTATGCAGACCTCGCCCGTGAATGACCTCATGAGCCTTTCTGGCCTCACAAGATGGGCGGTCCACTCTGGCATTGGCGTCCTTTGTCCGCCGCGACTTTCAGGAGCTGATCGAACCCTCATCCATGGGCGGGTCAGCAAATGGGCTGGAGGTCTGGAACACTTCTTGCCTCTATGCGTAGGCATGGGGCCGCCGCCGAGTGGCTCATATCCGATCAAGCGCTTGAGGCGCGTGCCGTAAAGCCTGCATGCGCGGCGAGATCATTTTGTGGAAACACTGCGTAAATCGCCGTGGTACCGTCAATGGCCCTCCCCGGAGAAGCGGCATCCCGGTAACGCGAATGTTTGCTTTCACGGTTTCGCAGCACAAGACGCGCTGAACGTCATGCAACCGTCTTTGCAGCTCCTGACCGGCTCGGCCTGTATTGCCGGTATCCCGGCTCCTCTCATGTGCTTCGCGCCATCGGGATATCCGGTGACGACGCTGAGTCGTCGATCCGATTTCAGCTTAGGGTTTTCGACCAGCGATGAAGACATCGAGGATGCGGTTCAGATTGATTGCGGCCGCCCTGAACGGTTCTCCGAAGCTACCGTCGCAAAGTCGGCCTGACGCAATTCCCAGCGTTGGTTCCATAGCGTCGCGATACGCGGACTCATCGCGTTCTTGCCTCCTGTTGCCCGGTATGGACCTGAACAGCAGCCTCGTATCACCCATTCCCGGATCGGTCAGTGGCCGTGGCATGTCACCGGAGAACTGGAATCACACGGCCGCTAACCCTCCGGTCGCCCTGCGCCACGAGCCTCTCTACCACGGACCGCCATCCGAGCTGAAATCGTACGCTTCTCCCGTCTCCAGCAACGCGTGATGCCAGATTCCGCTGCCCACCAACGCTGGAACCCAAATTCTTGGCGACAGCTCACTTGGGCGCGTATGTGGAAGAATCTCCGCCAGACTCGCCCGGTAGATGCCATCCTTCTTGGCACTGCGACTTTCTCCGCGAACCGCACGCTCGGTGGCATTGGCCGCTACCCCCTGCACCCGTAGGTGACTCGCGAACTGCGACCGCCAGTGCCGCAGGGTCGCCTTCTTGATGTTGAGCCGCACGCCCTGCTCGCTCACGGCCTTGAGGACCAGATGCACATGCGGGTGCGGCTCGTCGGTGTGCAGCACCATCGCGTAGCGATGCTGGCCGTAGAACTCCTCGCGCGCGAAGTTGCGTACCGCGGAGAGCACCTTCTGCGGCGGCGTGCCGGGTGGCATCGAGAACATCAGTTTGAGGACCAGCTTCGGGGAGTCCGTTTGCTCGCCGCGGTGAGACTCCCTTGCCGTCTCACGTCATCAACGTCGAGATCCCAGTCCTCCAGCAACGCATCTGCGACGCGTCCCTGCAGCCGCTCTCCGTCGTCGCCCTCCAGCTCCAGGTTTCCCCGCCGACCGATGTAGTCGAGGTGCTTGCCGACGGCCTTCAAGTCGTTGCTGCTCCTCGGCAGGACCTTCACGACCGCCTCCGGCGCGCGGTTGACGGTCAGGCGGATGTGCTCGATCTGCGATGGTGTGAGCCGGTCTGCCGCCCGCGGGCCTCCCCGCGCGTAGCTGGCGATGTTCAGCAGTGGCTCCTCCTTGGGGAGGCTAAACGTCTTCGCCATGCCCGCTCTCCCAGCTCGTGAGGTTCGCCTTCAGCAGCCCCTTGGTGTTGTCCCGCAGCGCCTCGCAGACCCTGAGCATTGCCCGGAACTCCTCGCGCGCCGAACCCGGAACGCGTCCGCCGTCATTGGCTGCCTTGGCGATCTGATTGAGGTTCCGGCCGATGGCTGCCAGCTCGCCGATGCTGCGCCGGAGCGCCAGCAATTCGTCCTTCGGCAGCGGTGCCAGGTGCCGGAGGTGGCTACGGGTGAGGACCGCGACATAGGTCGCCGGGCGCATCCCACGAGCCTCTGATCGCGCGCCCAGCAGCAGGCGATCCTCGGTCCGCAGCCGGATCAGGATTGGGCGCTCGCAGGGCCCGCCACGGTGTCCGCCACGTCGCCGCGCTGCCTCGCCGCGCCGCGGCGCAGGCTGAGTCCTGGCCGGATCGCGAGCCGCCCGCATCTCCCGGATGAGCAGGCGTTTCAGCCAGGCCGACTCGGTCAGATTTTCACGCGCTGCAGCCTCTGCGATCTCTCGCTTCGTCTCTACAGTCACGCGCGCCTTGACGACTTCCGTACAACTCATGGGTCACAATGTGTCCCAACGCTAAGCCGCAGGCTATCCTGCGTTTCAAGCGAAATGACCCCCTAACCTCGCAGCAAATCTGCGCCCCGCAGTCGCCCGTCGCCCGCCTCCGCCCGCCTCTCTGCCCTCGCCGACCTCACCACTTCAGAACGCAATCAACAGCAGGGAGGGCGACAACCGCCGCCCCTCCCGCTCGACCGGCTACAGCACCCCGCGTTCCGCGAGCGACACCACCTGGTCGCCCGCCACGATCAGGTGGTCCAGAACGCGGATGTCCACGATGGCCAGGGCATCCTTCAGACGATGCGTGATCAGCTCATCGGCCTGGCTCGGCTCGGCCACGCCGGACGGGTGGTTGTGCGCCAGGATGACCGCCGCGGCGTTGTGCGCCAGGGCCCGCTTGACCACCTCACGGGGGTGGACGCTGGCACCGTCGATGGTCCCGCGGAACAGCTCGTCGCAGGCAATCACGCGGTGTCGGTTGTCGAGCCACAGGCAGCAGAAGACCTCGTGCTCCAGGCTGGCGAACCGCAGGCTCAGGTACTGCCGAGTGGCTCTCGGGCTCTCCAGCCGGTCGCCCCGCACCAGCTTCGTCGAGACGAGCTTCAGGGCCGTTTCGACGAGGGTGTCGTCACTGATGAGCGTGCCGGTCGCCGAGGACCATCCTGTGCTGAACTTCGCCTCGGCGACGCCAATGGCTCCGGAGGATGAACGAGTGTTGAGGGAACGAACGATGCGCTGCCGTGTGGTCATGGGAAGTCTCCAGACTGCGCAGGCGGGATTGCCTGCTGGGCGCTTCCCAACACGGCGCGCGGAGCGGTCAAGGATCGAAGACCGCCGCAGGCGGCGACCGCGTCCCCGCGGTCGTCCTTGACGGCGAGCACGGCGTGTTACGCTGAAAGCCCCTCCAGGCAATCCCGCTTTCTCCTTCTCGTTCCTGCTTTCCGGCGGGACAAGAAAAGAGAGAGAGCACCGAAGCGGCGCTCCCTCCCGAATCCATCACGCCGAAAGCAGCCCGGACGCCAGATCCCACAGGCCGCTGTTGATCCGCACGTCCTCGCGAATCGAACTGATGCGACGTGTGCGGGTCAGTCGGCCCGACGCCGACCGCCGGCTGAGGCCGCCACGCATCAGGTTCTCCTGCGCCCGGTTCAGCACGCTCCACAGGTCGGCGCCCGCATCATCCACGCGCCGCACCGCCAGCAACGCGGACGGCTGCATGCCGGCCGACGCCGCGTCTTCGAACCGCAACGCCAATGCCCGACCCGCGAAATCGTGCTGCTCATCCGTGAGCAGCTGTCGATGCTCCATGCGCTCGACCTGACCGGCCAGCAACTCGAAGCGCTCCGCGATATTGAGTGCAGCGGCGACAACCTCATCCACGACGTCACCGCGATGGGACACGCAGTAGGCCGGGAAGGCACCACGCGAGACGATCATTCCGTTGGTGCAGACGACCCGGAACAACCCCATGCGCAGCTGATAGGCGCTGCTGCCATCGTGGCTGTTGAGGAAGACGATCTCCGGGATGCTGTCCCGCAGCTGGACGGTTTCGTAGCGACGACGCAACCGCAGGATGTGCCGCGCATGCACCGGACTGCCACGCCGCGAGATCGCCTGGCGCGCATCGACCGGCACAAACCCGGCGCTCATCAACCCCGACAGCACGCGCTCGGTGGGGATGAAGGTGTACTTCGGACTCAGGCGCTGGTGGGCCGCTGGCGCGAACACGGCAGGCACCCTGGCCCGCAGCGCGTCGAGCGACAGCGACCCCGTGAAGGCACTGGACACGGTGGAGAACGTCAGCGAGTTGGAAACGGCGTTCATGATGTGATCCTCGATCTGGTCTGGGGCGGGATTGCCCCGCGTTTCCACCATCACGACGCGCGCAGCGGTCAAGGATCGTCAGACCGCCGCAGGCGGCGAGCACATCGTGATAGGCTCGCCGCACACAGACAATCCCGCCCTCTGGCTTCTTCCTTTGAATGGACGCGCTGGCCCCGACGGCCAGACCAGCGCGCCACACCGCCATCAGTCGATGGCCGCGACGATCCGCTCTGCCTCCGGATGATGTCCCGCATACTCGAGGAGCCAGTGGTAGTGCCGGCTGAACACGTCGCTCGTGTACTCGAACGAGAGATGGCTGAAGGCGAACAAGCAGGCCGTCAGTCCCGCGGCATCGGCGCTCATTCGACTGCGGTAGCCGTTGCCGTCAACGGCGATCTCATACTCACCTTCCGGCGGGCTCATGTAGAAGCCACCGTTGCTGAGTTCGTGGAACTGCCAAATTCCACCGTCGTAGGCGGCGCACAGCTCCGACATGAAGTCGTAGATGCGCCCTTCGACGCGAAGCATGTGCATGCCAAAGTGCCGCGGCAGCGTGACCATACGGGCGTGGTCAGGAACCGGCTGCGCCTCAACCCGTACCAACGTGGACATGGAAGCATTCATGGAATCTCTCCGAACTCTTGGGCGGGATTGCCCGCGCCTCGGGGATCACGGCGCGCGGAGGGGTCAAGGATCGCCAGACCGCCGCAGGCGGCGGGCGCGTCGCGCGCCCGTCCTTGACGCCGAGCACGGCGTGACAGGCTGCGCAGTCAGGTAACCCCGCCCTCTCCTTTCCCGGTTCCGTCCCTCACAATTGCGCCAGGGACGAATGAGACGGCAGTTTGGATCTGCCATGGAGATCGACATGCGCTGCGCGATGACGGGCCAACCGCTCCGGGACTTTTCGGAGGGCATCTACGACGACGGCGAGTGGATCAGTTGGAACTGGATCAACGGTCAGCTCGTAGATCAGGAGCTGCGCGGCGAATTTCCCAATGCCAATCTTGAGGTCGTCAAGATCTTCCATGACATGGTCTCACTCGCCGAGGCCTACAAGCAGGAGACCGGACGATACCTTCAGATCTGGGGCGAACTCGGCGAGCTGTACGCCGAGATCAAGTTCGGCGTCGTTCGCCACCGACCTGGAACGCCGGGCTCGGACGGCCGGATCGGGAACGACTGGATCGAGGTCAAGACCATCTCGCCCGAGAAACTGAACGAAGTCATCCAGGTCAAGCGCGCCGGAAACTTCAACAAGCTTCTCGTCGTGAAGATCAGCGAGGGTTTCGAGTTCGAGGCACGGATGATCGACCGCAAGTTACTGCGCAAGGGCAACGGCAAGCACGCCAGAGTGCAGTGGGGCGACCATGCCGGCCCCGTGATCGAGGAGGATGCGCGCCAGGCTCCGGCGGGAATCGCATAGCCGGCCCCCGCGCGGAGCTCGTCGCGATCTTTGGCGCGGGTGGCGCGCGGCGAGCCCGGATTCACGATCCGCGGCTCTGGTACTGGCTTGCCGCCGACGACCGAGGCCGCCATCACCGCCTTGACGCGCGCCACGAACAGCTCCCGGTCCCGTTGATCTCGAATGTTCCTCTCCGCGTACTCCTGAGCCACGTGAAGGCTGATGAACGCGCTTCGCAATTCGGGGCGTTCGGCCATGGCCCGCTTGTCTTCGAGCCGCGCCTTCACCTGGCGCTCGGCACTCTGCATGGATCGAGCAAGGTACGCGATGCCTTCCACTCTCCAGCGAGCACGATAGAACGTGCGCTGCTGCTCCGTTTTGCGCTCACCGTCACGCGCCGGAATCGTCACGGGTTCTGATCCCACTCGCTGGACACCGACCATTGAGCTGATCTTCGGTTGGGACGCGGAGCGCAGGATCGCGCGCTCCAGGTCGGTACCCCACAGGGTCTCCGGTCCGTGGCTGGTGAGCAGCTTCAGGTAGTAGGACGGACTGCCATCGGGCGCAAACTGGTAGTTGGCCTTGCCGTGTTCCTGAAGCCGGCCAGTGATGATTTCGCCCCGACGGCCTCGCGGCGGCGGACCTGCTGAGTGCCGGTCGCCCACGTCACTCTCACCGTGTCGGGTGGTAGTCACGATCCGGGCTGCGCGGCTCCGCGGTGCGCTCCTCACCACGCAGCATGACCGGATCGAGCGGTTGCCCAAACTCGACGCGTTGGGCGATATGCGCGCGCAGGTGATCTACAAACTGCTCGCGCTGCGCCTTGTCGCGGAACTGCTGTTCGGCCAATGCGCGTCCCATCTGCAGCTGCATGTACGAGCCTTCCAGCTCAGGATGGCGACGGATGCCATCGGCAGCAGGCAGCTGCGTGTTCCTCAGCACTTCGGCCATGCGCTGCCGCTCATCGAGGAAGTCTTTGCGCTCGACGATCCACTGGTTGCGATGGGTCTCGAGCGGCGCCGGTCCGGTCTCCCGACCCTGGGCGTCGAGTTTCGGCGCGAGCACGGTGACGGCCTGCCGGCCGATGGCACGCACGCCGATCTCGTCACCAATGCCCGGCGTGCTGAGGGACTGGCGAAAGGCACGTTCCAGGTCCACGCCCCAGATCTCGCGATCACCGCGCGCGGTCTCCACGCGCAGGAAATAGGACATTGCCTGCTTCGGGTCGTGGCCATAGGGCGCAGCACCATGGTCGACCAGCCGGCCCACTATCAGGTCGCTGGCTGGCGGGCGGGATTCGCCAGCGCGAGCCTCGCCGGCGCTTTCGGGGCCGGTCCTCTTCCGGGGCTGGCTGGGCGGCCGCGCGGGCGTCTCCTGGCGCCCTGGACGCCGCGCGGCGAGCGCGCGCGCCAGACGCTCACGCTCGAAATCAGTGGGCTGATAGCCGCGGACCTCCAGGCCCGCGAGGCTGGCGGCGAACCAGGCCTCCTTCTTGAAGAACTCCGTGCCGCCCACGGTGACGGGACCTTTGCCGTTCTCACGAGCGATGGCCACCATGCTCTGGATCACGACGGAGTTCTCCGAACGCGTGGTCAGGCGATTGCTGTCATGGGTGAACGCCTCGGTCCCGTCCGGGAAATGGAACTTGTTGCCGATCTGGATGAACCGCTCCTGCACGGAATCCGGCACACGCAGCTGGCGCGGGGCCTCTTTTGTCGCCTGGGCTGCGCCGCCGCTGACCCCGCCCTTCCTTGCGGTTCCTGTCGTCTTCCTGCTCGCGTCCCGATTTCGTGGGCAGGCTGATGGTGTTCTGCGCGGCGCCCGGCCCCTTCGGTAGGCGTCAGCTGGATGAAGTTGTCGCCCTCTTTGGTGCCGGCGGCAGGTACTGTCGGCGGCGCGACCGGATGCGGCGACTTGCGGCCTGCCCGGCCGCGCTTGCTGTCCGAGGGAGAACCGGAGGAACGGGAAGGCGTCTTGGCCATGGATCGGTCCTAGCGCTCCTGTAGCGCAGAGAGAAAGGATTCGACAGCGGTGTCGAGCTCCTGCTTTGACAATCGCTCGCCTTCGGCTTTCCGTGGCATCTCCACCTTGCTCAGATCGACGTCGAAGTCCTCCAGTTTCAGCTCGTCCATGCGTTCGATGTCCTGCGGCGTTGCGCGTCGGCTCCTGCGGCGCGGCGGACGCGGCGGCTGGGCGCGGGCTCGATGCTGATGGAGCCTGCCCTCGCCTGCGGAATCTGCGTTGGGCCGGGCTGACCGGCGCGGGCGGCGGCGACGCCTTCATGCCGGGCGCCGCGTACCGGGGCGGCGGGCCCATGAGGCGCTTGAAACGACGCTCCCGGAAGTAGCGGATCTTGGTGCAGCGGATCGGGCGGATACCCTCGTAGAACACGATGGCCTGATCGGCACGCATCGCCTGCACCTCCTGCGGGAGCATCAGCGACCGGCGCTGCTCGCTGACACTGACGTTCGGCGGACGGTGTGACCTGCCGAACAGGTCGAAACCCGGTTTGGAAACGGATTGGGCCTTCACCGTGATCGTCCCCAGCTCCTCGGAAATCTCGCGTGCATCGCTGTACTCGTCAGCACCAAATACTACGCGGGCCGCCAGATTTCTGAGGATGGTTTCCGCGGCATTTTGCCCATAAACCTCACGCAACTGGGATCGCGCCTGGATAACGAGCACCACCCGTATGTTGTATCCGCCCATCAATCCGATGGCCTCGGCAATGATCGGAATGCGCCCGAGGGAGGTGAACTCATCGAGCAGGAACATCACCTGATAGACGAGCGCCGGGTTGTGCTCGGGTAACTGGCGCGTCTGCAACGCAATCGCCTGCTGGAAGAACAGCGAGAGCACCGGCCGCAGGCGGTGCAGGTCCTCCGGCAGGACCCCGACATAGATGCTGATCCGCTTGGAGCGCAGCTCCCGAAGGTCGAAATCGTTGGCCGAGGTCGCCCAGTCGAGGATCGGGTTCAACCAAAGGTCCAGCCGCGACGTGAAGGTCTTGCGGATGCTGGAGGCCGTGACCGGCGCAAGGTCGATCACATCACACAGCGCCCGAACGCACTCGGGCGACAGCGGATACTTGCCGCTGCCGCGCCCCTCGATCAGCCGCTTCCAGTGGGCCCCAAAGCCCTCGTCGTCCGAGGCCATACCTTGTCGCAGGATCTCGCCGATCGTCTTCGGCAGGCTCGGCGTCTCGAACACGTAGAGCCCTATACCCAAGAACAGCGTGCGCGCCGAGGCGGACCAGAACGGATCAACCCCCGGCGCCTCCTGGTAGAGCATGTCGGCGATACGCTGCAGGCCATTGATGCGCAGCGCCGGATCCTCGGGGATGTAGCCGAGCGGATTCCAGCGGGCCGTGTTGCGGGTTTCGGAGAACGGGGCGAACAGGTAGACCGCATGGCCGCTACGGGCGCGATGGCCTGCGGTGATCGTGTAGTTCTCGTGCTTCGGGTCCACGCAGATCAGCGAGTCCGGCCACTCGAACAGGTTCGGGATCACGATGCCCGCGCCTTTGCCGCTGCGCGAGCGGGCAATCACCGCCACGCCCTGCTGTCCCGGCAGCCGCAGCAGCCGCCGGCCGACGCGGGCCAGGATGATGCCGACCGGCGAAAAGAGTCCGGCCTGTCGCGCCTCCCCGCGCGTCGAGAACCGGGCACTGCCGTGCAACGGCCTCGCGCGGGGCCGCAGCGCGAGAATCACCGGAAACATGACGAGTGCAAGCCCTGCACCGGAGCTGACCCACAGTTTGCGGCGGATGTCCGCGCGCTCACCGAAGTAGAAGCCGTAGCGCGCGACCGTCAGGGGCGTCGCCGTCTTCGGGTCACCATGTACCCACTGCAGGAACAGGAATCCGGCCAGGTACTGCGCGGCGAGCACGACTCCCGCCAGCAACAGGAGAGCCTTGCATGCCAGCGCGACCCAGCGATTCCTAACGCGCGGCCGCCAGCGTGCGGTGCTTGCGACCGGGGTCATACCAGATTTCCTGAATGCAACGTTGCCGGTGCTCAACGCCGAACTGCACGACCACGTCGATCAGCAGATACAGCAGGTGCTTGATCTCCTCGCGCGCCAGCTCCTGGCCGGCGCGACTTTGCTTCACCAGCAGCACCAGTTGCTCGAACGCCAGTTCCGCGCTTGCGGCATGGATGCTGGTGATGGAGCCGGGGTGGCCGGAGTTGACGTTGCGCAGATAGTCGAACGCCTCCTCCCCGCGCAGCTCCGCAAGCAGGATGCGATCGGGCTTCATGCGCAGGCAGCTCTCCAGCAGCTGCTTTGGAGTGACGCGCGCCAGACCCTGATCATCCTTCGAGTAGAAGAGCCGCACGTGGTTGTCGTGGTGGTCGAGTACCAGCTCCTTGGCGTCCTCGATGGTGATCAGTCGCTCGTCGGCTGGAATCTCGCGGATCAACGCCTTGGTGAACGTCGTCTTGCCGGATCCCGTGGGACCGGACACGAGGATGTTCCGGCGGCGCTCGACGGCCAGTCGCAGGAACGCCTGGTAGTCCCGGGCCTCCAGCAGTTGCAGCAGCGCCGCTTCCGTCTCATCCGGCCCCGTCGCCGCCCGGCGCGTGGTGCGAAACAGGCCGCGCTGCTCCAGCTCCTCGAGCGTCCACACTTCATCGGCCGGCCGCCGGATCGTGATGGCGACCGTGCCGGGGGTCGTCGCAGGCGGCAGGACGATCTGGATGCGCTCGCCGCCGGGCAAGGCGGCCGACAGCAGCGGGGATTCGGCATCGACGCGCTGCCGCGTGGAATTGGCCACCAGCTTCGCGAGCGAGCTGCACCACTCGAACGTCGCGAACGCGAGCGGCACGCAGCGCCAGCCGGCGCGCGTCTCGATGTAGGCCTCGCCGGGACGGTTGATGCAGATCTCGGTGACTTCGCGGTCAGTGAGGATCGGACGCAATGCACGCAGCGTGAGATCAAGCGCCGAGGATTCCACGACGGCGGGCGGCCGCGTGAAACCCGCCGACGCCACCGAAGCGATCGGGTCCGGTACGAGGACCGGCCTAACGGCTGGCGGGTCGAAGCTCATACACGCTCCGGAAGTCCAGATCCCGCGCCACCAGCACCTGGATGCGATCCCCCTGCGGCTTCACGACGGTCGGAGGGATATTGATCGTCGAGCGCAGGATCTCGGTCATGATGTCCCGCGACCCGGACGGGTCCACGACGACCGTCGAACCGTTGCCGCGCTGCGAGGCCACCTCCGCCTGGATGGCACCGTCGATCACGCTCACGAGGATCGCTGCGCCAAACCGCTCCATGAAGTGACGGTCGACGCGGCCCGGCAGACCCGCCCGCCCGAGCTCGTCCGTGCCCGGCGAGGCCAGCGGCACGACAACGCCCTTGGAGGTGCGTGCCTCGGTCCACAGGACATAGACCCGCGCCGAACCCTGCCTGACCTGTCCCCGGGTCTCCCCAACGAGCTTGGTGCCCCGTTCCAGCAGCACGACGCTCCCGTCCGCGCTGAACGCATCGGTCGCCAGGATGCAGGTCGTCATCCCCGGCAAGGTCGAGTCGAGCGCCGTCTCCAGCGTGCAGTCGAGGAACGCGCCCTTGGGCAGCAGCATCCGCCGGGTCGGCAGGACCTGGGCCTGGGCGGCCGGCGTCACGCTCGGGCGCAGCAGCGCATCGAGATCGCCGGCGGGCGCAGCGCCCTCGCCGCCGACGCTCCGACGGCCTCGGCGTCCACGGCCGTGGCAGTCCGGTCCGCACTGGTGACGAACGCCCGTCCCGACAACTGCCTTTCGAGCCGCAGATCCCGCGGCTCCTGGACAGGCGGCGCGTAGCCGGGCGTCCGGGTGGCCGGTGGATCTTCCGCCGGTCGCAGCCAGGCTTCGGGGATGTCCTCCGGAGGAGGCTCCTCGGGGGCGTCGCCCAGCACGCTCTGGATGAGCGCCGGTGGGTCCACCCGCCCGAGCGGGCGCAGGTTGATCTCCCCCTCCGCCTTGCTCCTGGCCGAGGATTCCGCTGCGGTCCGCGCAGCGGTGCGTGAGGTCATGACCTTGCCGTAGTACCAGCCGAGCAGCCCCATGCCGATTGTTGCCATGAGCCCGAAGGCCAGCAGATTGCTGACCCTCGACTGCAACGACGGCGGCCGTTGGACAGCACTCGCGGCACGCTCGCCTTCCACCCCGGCCTCACCGGCTGCCGAATCCGGCGACGCTTCGGCGGGCGGTGTCCGGAAGCGATCGAGCAGGCTCATGGCCGCGCCCCCTTCACATCGCGCTCGATCTGTGGCGACACCGTCCCGGAATCAAGGCGCAGCCCCGCGCCCGCATATCCCTTGTTGACGATGCAACCGGTCAGCTTGCCCCGCCGCAGCACGAACCTCGACGCCACGCGATGGATCACCACATCACCGGCATCCATCGAGAAATTCAGCAGGGATTCGGACCCGTCTTCATTGCGCACGAAGATCGCCGGGATCTCGGAGCGGTCGCCGAACGTGATCCGCGTATGCACGCCATCGTCGGAGGTCGCCACCGGCTGCAGAGTGCGGTTGCCGCAGTACCAGTAGTCGCGGTTGCGAGGCCGCGCGGCATCCGCGGCGGCGAGATCCCGGTCGACTTTCGCCTGCAGGTCTTCACCGGTAGCGCCTCGCACCGAGGGATAGGTGAACCGCACGGCATACATGACCTCATCGGACAGCCGGTTCGGGGTACGCGCGGAGACGGTGTAGTCGAAGCGATACGCGCGCCGGTCGGTGAAGACAACAAGATTCGTGGATACGATGGCTGCGCGCGGCTTCAGCAGCACCGAGCTGCCATGCGCATCCACGGTCACGCCCTCCAGATCGCCGCCGCCGGTCCCCGCGAACCGCTCGCCGTCCTCGAAGATGAGTTCCACCGCATAGCCGACGAAGCCGTAGAGCTTGTAGACCTGATCGGGGTTGTAGGCGGCGGTGCGCACGCGCGCATCCACCTGCCCGCGCACCGGAACCGTCTCGGCCTGCCCCGCCGAGCCCAGCAACAGGCCCGACAACACCATCACACCAGCCAGGATGCGCTTGACTTCACGGCTTGCTCCCGGCGGTCGCGGCCGTGGCGGTCGGCGGACTCGCCGGCTCCGGCTGCGTGGCCTCCGCCTCGGTCCGGATATCAACGATCTTGAATCCCAGTGGATTCCAGCGGCGCATCCGCGGGTCCTTCGGACGGCGCTCCATAGACGTACTGGATCGTCGCGATCCAGGAGCTGCGCTGCTCGTTGCCGTTGCCCGTGCGCAGCGACTTCACATACCGGACCTGTGCCAGATCCTCCGTTCCACTGCCGCGCTTGAAGAACGTGATCGAGCTGACCTGCACGCGCACGCTGGAGCCGTCCTTGTGGCGGTTCAGCGGCGACTCCGGATTGCTCCGGTCCCACAGCGTCATCCATTCCTGATGGCGCGCCGGCCCGTGGAAGCTCGAACACTCCTCGTAGTCGCTCTCGGCCGTCGAGAAGTTGAAGCGCTCGCACACGGTCAGGTAGTGGTCGAGGAAATATCGGGTCACCACCTCCGGCATGGCCGCCTGGCCGGCGAACACGGGCACCACGTCCACGATGCCCGTTGCGTTGTCGACGCGGATCACGAACGGGTCCACACGCTTCAGTGGCATCAGCAATACCAGCGCGAAGATCGCCGCCACCGCGAGCACGCAGGCGCCGACCGCCACGCGCCAGGCCGTGCGCACACTGCGCTCGCTGGCCGCCACACGATCCGCGTCCCAGGACGCGGCCTCCGCGAAGTACGCCTGCAGGGCGGCATCGCGCTTCATGGGGTCTGCTCTCTTGCCGGATTGACTGCGGCCGGCGCGCTCACCGGCGCGGGTGCGTTGATCGGTCGCAACCGGCCGTCGCAGTCCACGCGCCGCGCCTGCGTGCTGCATCCACTCACGAGTCCTGCCATGACAGCGGCAAGCAGGAGCGCGACGGTTGCCTTGATCCTTGGCATGGCGATCACCCGTACTTCAGTGTGTTCTGGCGCGGCCGCTTCTCGCGGGCCATGCGGGCACCGATCAGCCGCTGACCTGCCTTGCGGGTCATGCTGTCCCAGCGGCTCTTGTCCTGATCCAGGAATGCGCCCCGGGAGAACTCGCCGATCTTCCCGGCACCGGAGCGGCCCACACCCAAACCCATGCGCAGCAGGTTGCCGACCGCACCGAAGCCCGACAGCGCGATGCCGCTCGCCATGCCCTGCGCCATCGACGGAACCTGCCGCATGATCAGGAACGTGAGCGCCGCGGCTGCGCACACCTGCAGTGCATTGGCGATCCCGATGCCGCCGCCGGCCGCCACGGCCGACTCCGCAGCCGTGGAGATCACCTGCAACATCAGCGCCGCGACCAGAATCGTCAGGATGGCGAGGAATGCGTAGTTGCTGAGCTGCGCAAGCCAGGCCTCGAAGAACCGCTTGCTGGAGTCGAAGAACAGCAGCGCGAGGAAGATCGGCCCCATGGCAAGCAGCACGGCCAGCGCAATGCGGCTCATTGCGAGCAGGAACATGGTGTAGACGGCGGTGAGCCCGACGATCAGATAGATCGCCAGTGCGCCGAAGTAGAAGACGATGTCCCGCCCGAAGATCTCGCCCTTCTCCATCAGCAGCGAGGCGGCATCGTCCCCATCGAAGAAGATCTCATCGACGACCGCCACCGGCTGGAACGCCGGCCCACCGG
Source organism: Gammaproteobacteria bacterium (assembly GCA_016707425.1). Taxonomy (GTDB): domain Bacteria; phylum Pseudomonadota; class Gammaproteobacteria; order Steroidobacterales; family Steroidobacteraceae; genus JADJHU01. Next base: position 86,571 of record JADJHU010000006.1, on the reverse strand, counting down.
GATTGCGCGCGGCAATGATCGACGCCGCCAGTTCCGTGGGCGCATTGAAGAACGTATCGACGAACACGTCGTTGTAGAGCCACAGCTGCAGCGACAGCCCGAGGACCACACCAAGCGTCAAAAGCCGCTTCGCTCCCTCGACGAACGGCTCCTCGATCCTGCCGGTCAGCTGCAGGTAACCCCACACGATGACGTAGAGCACGCCGAGCGTGACGATGACCGGCTCGAGGATGCCGGCGATCACGGCGAGGGTCTGCCCGATGTACGCGTTCAGGATGCCGGTCAGCCACGCGTTGAACTCGCCGAAGAAGCCCATGCCTCACCGCCTCCCGCTGGGATCGAGGCCCACCGGCGCCTGGTCACGCAGCGAGCCGTGGCTTTCCAGCCGCTCGGCCTCCCGTGCGTTCACGCAGTCCGGGGTCTGGCCGAGCCCGCCCGGATCGTTCAGGCACCGTGCAAAGACCTCTCGCCGCAGCGTCGCATCGGCGCGGTAGTCGGAAACGGTGTGCTCGGCCACCGGCGGTCCCGGGGCGCAGGACACCGCCGCGCCGACGAGCGTCGCCAGGAGGATCAGCACGAGCATGCCGCGCGACATGGCGGCCTACGGATTCAGGCCGACGGCAGGCAGGCGGCGCAGCGAGCCGAAGTTGCTGATCGCCAGTTCCCGCGCCCGCTGCTCCTGGGCGCGCTGCTCGGCCTCCGCCGCCTGGTTGAGCACCATCAGCTTCGTGTGCTCGTTCTGGAGCATGGCCTGCTCGGCGCCGATCCTCGCCTGCAGATCAAGGACCGCCTTGGCATCCGTGGCCCGGGGGATGGCGTCGATCAGGCCCTGCAGGGATGCGAAGCGCTGGCTGCTGGCCTGCAGGGCTTCGCGACTGGTGGCCTGAAGCAAAGCCACGGAACGGCGCGCCGCTTCGAGCTGCTCGACCTGCTCCGGCGACATCCGCGCCGTCTGCGCCGGGGTCAGCACCGTGACCTGCCGGAGCGCGGCCTGCATCTCCGCCGAGAGCGCCGCATAGCTGGCCTGTGCGCCGCGCAGCGTGGCTTCGAGCGTCGCCCAGTCTGCGGGCAGGTAGTTTCGCGTAACCCCCGAGAGCAGCTGCTCCATGCCGCGCTGCCCCGTCAGCGACTGGAACTGCTGCTGCGCCTGGGTGAGCTGGTTGCGGGCCGTGGTCAACTGGTTCTGCAGGACCTGCAGCTGCTGGGCCATCTGCACAATGGCGCGAATGTCGATCACGGGCATCGCCGCGTGCCCGACCGACGCGCACAGGAGACAGGCCACAGCGCCGACAAGAACGTTGGATGCTTTCACGATGACTTCTCCGGTGTGAGGAATGAGGACAGCCAGTGCCGCGGGTCGGGACCGGTACGCGCGATGAGCCGTTGCAGCTCCTCGACCGTGCTGGCGCGACCCGAGATGACTTTCAACTCTGCGTCGAACCCCTTGAGATCGAGCTGGCAGACCACGGAGTAGTGGCCCTGCTTGATGAGGAACTGCCGCGAGCCGGGCTCGATCTGCTCCTTGATGAGCTTGAATTCCCGCTCCGACAGGCCGAACCCATCGATGTACTCGGCTGCATTGGCATCCGGATTCGGGAACAGGATCTTGGTCGGCGTCTGCTCGATGATCGTGCGGCTGATTGGGCTGTCGAGCACGTCGCTGGCGCTCTGCGTCGCAAGGCACATCACGCCGTTGAGCTTGCGCCAGGTCTTGGGGCCGTCCTTGGCGAAGCCCTCGAAGGACGGATCGGACAGCAGCTTCCAGAACTCGTCCATCCAGCAGACGAACTTGCGACCATCGAGCAACTGACGGATGACGTGGAACAGGTAGAGCGTCACCGGCGCGCGCGTCAGCGCGTTGTCGAGGAACTCGGTGACGTCGACGCCAAACAGGCTGGCCTGGGCAAGCTGCCCGACCATCGAGTCCTCGGCGTTGTCGAACACCCAGGCGTAGTGGCCCTGCGTGCTCTCACACCACCGGGCAAGCCGCATGTGGACGCCCTCGGCACGTGTGGCATCGGTGAACTCGATCAGCCGCGACAGCCGGCGCGCCGAGGGCTCCAGCGCAAGAGTCCCCATCAGTGCGGCGTCGAGATCGCCCTCCTCCCGGATCGTCAGCGGGACGGTGCCGCGCACCAGCGCACGCAGCCAGACCTTCAGGAACTCGATGGTCTCGGCCGTCGGCGGGAGCTGCAGCGGATTGAACCCGGTCGGCACGCCATTCCGGAGCGGCAGATAGGTGCCACCCAGTGCCCGCGTCAGGATGTCGAGGCCACGGTCCTTGTCGAAGATCACCTGCGTCACGCCCTGCCGGGCGAGCAGGGTCACGAGAAAGCCGATCAGCACGGACTTTCCTGAGCCTGTCGGGCCGCAGATGAACGTGTGCCCGGTGTCCTTGCGGCTGCCGCCGTCCGGATCGTGCGGATCGCTCGCGTGAAGCGAGAAGTGGTAGGGAGAACGGGCACTGGTGACGAGGAGCGCCAGCGCGTCGCCCCAGTGATTGCCGGTCGGGCGGCCGGCGGGGAAGTTGTGCAGCGGCGCCATCGCGCAGAAGTTTCGCGACGTGATCGGCGCCTTGCGCGGCCGCATCGGGAAGCAGGCCGGCAGCTGCGCCCAGAATGCCGCCTCCAGCGCCAGATCCTCGCGCGCGGTCGTCATGCCGGTGTCGGCCAGGATCGCTCGCGCCAGCGCCACGTCGTCATTCAGTGACTTCAGACGCTGCTCGTTGGAATTGCCGCCCTTGCGATCCACCAGTGGCGTCAGCACCTGCAGCGTGAAGTGATGATCGCCCATCACGAAGTCATTGGAGGTCAGGTCATCCAGCGCGTCCTTCAGCTGCTCGGCCTGGCTCACCGCGAAGTCGCCGGCATTGGCCATCTGGTTGTACTGCCGCTGCAGCAGGCCCTGCCCCGCCGCCTTCGTCAGGAACGCGAACGACTGCGTCAGCACGAACTCGAACGGCGCCGACAGCAGCACGTTGTACATGCCGACCGTCGTCGGCGAGGCGTACTCCTTGATGCCAAGCATCGCGCCGAAGCGCGTCTGGGTGGGCAGGCGGTACTCGATAGTCTCGCTGCCGAAGATGATCCGTGTGGTCGCGAGCACCTCGTCAATCGGTGCCGTGGGCAGCGGCACGGGCGACAGGTCCGCATTCACCAGGTGTCCGAAGAACTCCAGCGCACGGGAGTACAACCGGCCGCCGGACTCATACACGCTGAGACGCTCGGGATCGTAGCGGGCGAGTGAGGACCCCACCGTCTGCGAAAGCTTCTCGCAGGCATCCAGCGCATCGGTGTGCTCCGCGAGCCGGACTTCTCCTGCCTTGGCGCTGAGCAGGCGCGCCACCAGATTCGGAGCCGCGCCGGCAATCGGCCGGTAGGCGACCGACAGGTACAGCTCATTGACCATCAGGGTCTCTGTGGACAACCGTGCCTGGTAGCGGGTGGCGAGCCGCTCGGCGAACTCTTCCGCCGCCGCGTTGTCGGCACTTCCTGACCGACCCGCTCGCGCCGACGGATGATATGCATCCACAGCGCGACATTCGACGCGGCGATGTTTCGCCACAGCACATTCAGCCGCTCGTGCCAGTTGTTCAGTACCTCATCGTCGGCGGTCTCGAAGCTTGCGCCGTCGAGCCGAAACACCTGGACGTAGTCGCCAGCCTCCGTCCGTACGACATGCGGCGAGAGCTGCACGCGATACGGAATGCGGAATGCCGCCGGCAGCTCGCGCCTCAGGGCAGTGGCGCGCTTCATGTGAGCCGCACCGTCGCGATGGCCTTGCGACGGCCGTGACGATCCGGCAAGTCGAGCAGCAAGGGGCTGTAGCTCGCGCCCTTCCAGAATCGGATGCTGCTGAAGTACGCGAGAAGCCGCGTCTTTGCCCACATCAGCAGCAGGTCAAAGTAGCGGGCGTCCCGCGCGCACAGCAGCATGCAGATGCCGTGTACCGGCAGCAGCATCACCAGCACCAGCAGGTTCTTCGTCAGGAGGAACACCTCCATCGTGAAGGCCGCGTTGAGCAGCAGCGCCGCGTACGTCACGCCGAAGCGCATCGGCGGGCGCGTGACGCCGACAAAGAGCGGATCGGCAGTGACCCCGGCATTGCGCGGTTCCACGGCCAATACCCCTTACACGCCGAACAACGTCCGAATCCAGGCCACGATCTGCGGTGCTCCGAAGATCGCCGCGATACCGATCAACGCACCGATGACCCAACCCCAGGAGATCCGGCCCACGGCGGCCGCGATGGCCAGCGCAATGACGATCAGCACCGCGACGGGCGTCGCGATCGTCAGGGCAAAGTTCACCAGTGAATTGGCGCCAGTGTCGAACGGAGATGCCTGCGCGAAGGCGGCGCCGGGCGTGAGAAGTGCCCATGCGGCGGCGATGCGGGCGATCCGACTGTTACCTCGGCAAGACTGGGTGCGCTGGTCCACGAGTCATCCCCTCCTTCCCCTGGAGAGGCCATCGAATCACGCACGCCGACCGGCCAAGCAGTACAGGTTTCCGGGGAAATCCACCCGAAACCCCACGAAACCTTAGGTTTCGGCCAGAAACTCTATTGTCATTCCTCCTGCGCAGCACCCATCCTATTCCCGGCAGTCAACGGGATGGGGGCGCGGCCCCCAGGTTGGGCATGGATCAGCTCTCCGCAGAAATGCAGCTTCGCCTCGCGTCGGAGCGCCTCCAGTGCAGCATCGTCCGGCTCGCGGGCTGCCAGCAGGAGATTGCGCCACAAGCGCGGGTGGTTGTCCCAGCGCAGGCGCAGGGATTTCGCGCCCTCGACGGCAAGTGCACGCACCTGCTGCATGGTCAGGACGGCGATGCAGTCAGCCACAGGCGGGGGCATCGCAAAGAGCATCGAGGCCACGCTGCGATCCTCGCGGGCCACCTGCCAGCCGAACATCAGGGTCTCGAGCGCAAGTCCGTCCCAGCGTGTCGTGGGCGCGGCGCCATTGACGTGGGTGCGGGCATGCCCGCCGTTGCCACCGGCCATTCGCCACCACGCCACGTCGCCAAACCTCAGATCGACGATCACGAACGGAAAGCGCGACAGGCGCTGGCGGGCGAGCGGATCGAGGTGACGCCAGAGGTCCCGGTGCGAGGCGATGACCGGGAACGGATGGTCAGTCGCGCCGTCGAACGAAAGCTCCCAGCACAGTTCGATGAACTGCTGGTTCAGTTGGTGGGCCAGGCCGATCGACCGGGCGCCCTTCCATCAGTGTTGCGAGAGCTGCTGACCATCTTCGCCCTGCCCGTCTCCAGAATCTATCGTGCGCACCGTCGCCAGATCTCCCACGCAAAGTGGCATTGTTGGGAGCCATCACGGCGCAGACGCCCTCAGGTATCTGGGGCATTTGTGGTAGAAACTTCAGCAGGCTGACCTATGGACACCACCAGCGGCGACGCGCGGTTCGACCGCTACTACCGACGGATTCAATTGGGCTTGCGGCTCTTGTCGCACGGCGCCCGTGCGCAAACCGCCTGCGACTGGAGCGGGCTCACGCCGGACCGGCTCATCACGCTCAAGCGACGCTGGCTTCCCGATGCCGGCGACGGATTTCGCGGGCCGGCGCCGACTTCCTTCCAGCCCTTCTTCCGCTCCTCAGTGCGGCTCAGCCATGCGACTGTCTTCACCAGCATTCATCAGGCGCTGTGTCAGCGTTCCCATTCGCATGGGAAGCCGTGGGATCTTCAGCCGGGGCTTGAGAACGGCGAGCAGCTGTGCACCGCCTACGAAATCTTCCGTGAGTGGGAGCCGTCCTCGGACATGGAGTTCGACCAGGCCGCGCTGCTGGCACGGGGCGTGGCCAGTTCCGAGGACATCGAGCTGTTCCGATGCCTTCACTGCCAAAGTGCCATGCTGATCGACAAATGGGCGCGGCGACGCGAAGTCTGTTCGGGTTGCCGAGGACGGCGCTCTGCTAGTCCCTGATGAGCAGCATCAGCGCAAGGTGATACACGGCGGCAAACAGCCCGAATCCCAGCGCCATGCCGGCGATCTGCAGGAATGGGAAGCGCGGACCCACGGCGGAAATCTCGAAGGCGATGGCCGCCACCAGACCGAAAACCAGCACAAAGGCACAAATGGCGTCTACGACCGGCTTCAGCAGCAGCAGGCCGGCAATCAGCGGGAACGACACGACTTTCCAGGCCATTCGGGCCGAAGTGCTCAAGGCGGGATGAATCTGCGCCATGCCTGCCTCCCGGGTCGGATACCGCACGAAATAGTCACCATTAGTGACTATAAATCACATTCCATAAACCCAGACTTGTCAATGGTTTACGGAATGTCTATTTTAGTCACCATGGGTGACTCAAAAAACGAAAAGCTAAACCGTCTTCTGGAGACCCTCGGGGACACGACCCTGGTCTCCAGCCGGTGGCTGCGTGCCCACGGGTACCCTGGCAACCTCCTTGCCCGCTACATGGCGAGCGGCTGGCTGCAGTCGCCCACGCGTGGAGTCTACCTCCGCAAGGGCGGCAAACTGACTTGGGAAGGGCTCCTGCGTGCCCTGCAGCGCCTGGAGCAGCTGCCCCTCCACGTGGGCGGCCGATTCGCGCTGGCCCGAGGGGGCCATGAACACTACCTGCGCCTGGGGGAGCCCGCGACCCTGACCCTGTATGGCCCGGCGAAGCTGCCGGCCTGGGCGAGCAAGCTGCCGCTGCGCGAACGCGTGCAGGCTTGCGGCAAAGGACCGTTCAACTGGCCGGCGCTCTCCTTCGGCACTGACACGCTCGATGCGACCCTGGCTGCACAGGGGTTCGAACGCGCGACGGACGACACGAGCGCGGCCGGCGTCGTCTTCTCCACTCCCGAGCGGGCAATTCTCGAACTGTGTGACGAACCACCAGACCGCGCGCTGGTGAACGAGGTGAATGCCCTGATGCCGGGACTCGCCACACTCCGGCCGCAGCTCGTTGGCGCATTGCTGCAGCACTGCGGCAGCGTCAAGGCAAAGCGCCTGTTCCTCGCCCTCGCCGAACGGCATCGTCATGCGTGGCTCGCGCATGTGAGCTTGCAGGACGTGGACCTTGGCAGCGGCAAGCGCGTCCTCGTCCCGGATGGCAAGCTGAACACCAAGTATCAGATCACGCTGCCGGCCGATCTCGATGAACAACTGGGATAGCCGCTACGCCGAGCGCGTGAAGCTGCTGGTCGAGATTCTGCCGACACTGGCCGAGGAGAAGCACTTTGCGCTGAAGGGTGGCACGGCGATCAACCTCTTCGAGCGCGATCTGCCGCGCCTCTCCGTCGATATCGATCTGACCTGGCTCCCCGTCGGGGACTTCGCGAGCGACGTGCGCGACATCTCCGCAGCGCTGGAAGCCATCGGCGAGCGACTGCGGTCCGGACCGCTTCGGCTGCAGGTACAGGCCAGCGGAACCGAAGTGGCAGGCGTCCACCGCCTGATCGCAAGCCGCAACCGCTCGCGCGTGCAGATCGAGACAACGCCGGTGATGCGGGGCACGGTCCACCCTGTCCGGACCATGCGTGTACGCCCGGGCGTTGAGCAGAACTTCGGATTCGCGGAAATCCAGGTGCTCGACTTCGCGGACCTCTACGCCGGCAAACTCTCGGCGGCCCTTTCACGCCAGCACCCCCGTGATCTGTTCGACCTACAGCCGCTTCTCGATGAAGGCCGACTCGATGAACGTCTGTGGCGAACGTTCCTCGTGTATCTCACCTGCAGTTCGAAGCCTGCTGCAGAAATGCTCGCGCCGCAGGAACCTCGCGATTTCGCGCAGACTTTCATAGCGAATTTCCAGGGCATGACCGCCGAACCGGTCACCACCGCGTCGTTGCTGAATGTCCGCGAGCGACTCCTGAAACGGATCGACGAATTGCTTGATGCACCCTCGCGCGCGTTCCTCGAATCCATCGAGCGCGAAGCACCCGACTTCAGTCTCATCGGGCTCCCACACGCTGCGGAACTACCGGGCGTGCGTCGCAAACTCATCAACCTTGGTCAGCGATCGGCCGTAAAGCGCGCGACTGACCACGAACAACTCACCGCAGTTCTCGGTCGCATCAGTTCGAGGTAGCACAGTAGCTGCGAGCTTGGAGTTTCTCGGGTAGTTCCCCTGAAAACCCACGAAGCATTCTGCGCGCGTCACGAATTCACGTAGCGTTTACCCTATGTATTCCCTGAATCCGTGCGCTGCTTTTCGCGCTCGGTCTGAGCATTCTTTGCTCCATCAACTCGCCCCGATGAGGCAATCAGATGGACACTCGACCGACCCCAGAAGATCACATCGACATCTCGCGAACAGCACAAACACTTCGCCTACATCGATGGATCAACGAACCACTTCCCGATCTGCGCGCGATTCTCAGCGCCAGCGAAATATCGCGCCTGACTCGCCGTCCCCTCTGGCTGCTGTTGGGCCTATCGGCCATCGGACAATTCCCGAAGCGGCGCACTCACTGCGGTAAGCCCGTTGGTTGGCATCGCGCCGACGTGCTCGACTGGCTGGCGCGGAATATGACGATTGAATCTGATGATCGTTCTGAAACCAGAACCTGTCACCAGAGGCGACCCCGCCAAGTTTGTCTTCCGCTGGAAATCACCTCGACATGCAGAACGTGTGGCAAACCACATCGTCGCGCAGCTGCTGGGCGCGCGCGTCCGTGAACTCCGACCAACCTACCACTGCTGGCCCATGCTCAACACTGCAAATACCGACCAGTACAGCACACTGCCCACGCCGGCCTTCTATCGCTTGCCCGATGTTCTGCGCATCACAGGCCTGAGCCGCCCGACGCTGTACCGGCGCATTGCGGCGCGCCGTTTCCCGCCACCCGTGCACTTAGGCGGACGGGCTTGCGGGTGGCCCTGCACCGCGCTGCAAGCATGGATCGCCGACCCGGAGGGCTACAGAGCCCCCGAGACGGTTCTGGAAGCGCGCATCCACCGGCAAATTCGTCCCGCCCAACCCTGCATGACTCCCGACCATACAGCCCAAGAGCCGCCGCGCAAACGGGGCCGCCCCCGCAAATACGCGGCATAGCGGCCCCTTTCTGCCGATCGTTGCCATCACGCTGCCAACCTGCAACTTTCGCCCGTCTTCTGCTGCCGCAACTTGTCCAGATGATCAGCCCACGCCTGCATCATCCTGGCCCTTGGCTCCAGGTACAGCGCATGGTTGTAAGCGGCGCTCACGGCGTTGCGCGCCTGATGCGCCAGTTGCAGTTCGATGTGTTCATGGGGCCAGCCCTGCTCGTGCAGGATCGTCGAGGCAACACCCCGGAACCCGTGACCAGTCATCCGGCTTCGATAACCCATCCGATACAGCGCGAACAGCAGCGTGTTGTTGCTCATCGGCTTGGCCGGATTCACGTCGCCGGGGAATACCAGCTCACGGTCGAAGGAGATCGCTTTGAGCTTCTCCAGAACGGCCTTGGCCTGCGTGCTCAATGGCACGACGTGCGGCGTTCTCATCTTCATGCGCTCGGCGGGAATGTCCCAACGCAGTTCGTCGAAATCGAACTCGGACCAACGAGCACCAATCAATTCTGATGTTCGAACGAATGTCAGGGACATGAGCTGCAGCGCAAGTCGGGTGTGCTCACCGCCTACATACCCATCAATCGCACGCAGCAGATCCGGCAGCTCGCCGACACCGACACGGGGATAGTTGCGCCGCTTGCGCGGTTGAAGCACGTCGGATGGCTTGATCTCCCCAACAGGATTGCGACTCACCAGATCATGGGCGACGGCGTGACGCATGACTTGGCCGCAGGTCTGCAAGACGCGCTTGGCGATGTCCACCGCTCCGCGCCGCTCGATCTTCTGGACCACTTCCCGGAACGTGGAGGCCGAAAGCTCCGAGAGGGGCCTGGCGCCAATCTGTGGAAACACGTCCGCTTCCAACCGCCGAAGGACATAGGTGGCGTGCCGCGCGTTCCTCCCGATCATCCAGTGCCGGTACCACGCCCGCGCCGCGCTCTCGAAGGTCGTGGCAGTCGTCCGCTTCGCCGCTGCCGGATCACTGCCCTGGGCAAGCATCTCCCTGGCCGCCTGGTGACGGGTCCGTGCCCGGGCGAGCGGCACGTCCGGGTAGACACCGAGGGCCAGCACCTTTTCCTTGCCGCAGAAGCGGTACTTGAAGCGCCAGTACCTCCCTCCGTTGGGCATCACGTGCAGGTAAAGGCCCCGCGCATCGAACAGTTTGAAAGGGGTGCCCGAAGACCGGGCATTGCGAATCTGGGTATCCGTCAACATCTGGGGGTATCTCCCACGGCTTCGGCGCGATACCCCTATCTGGTACCCACACCGGGTTGAGACATACCGAGAGCTTATGAAACACCCTGAGCGCTCTAAATCCTATGATTCAGGGCATTTATGGTGTTTTCCGAGACGGCTTGATGCGGTCTGAAACAGGTAATTGGCGGAGAGAGAGGGATTCGAACCCTCGAAGGGCTTTTGACCCTTACACCCTTAGCAGGGGTGCGCCTTCGACCACTCGGCCATCTCTCCGGAATCTTCAAAAAGGCAAGCTGATCAGGCACTTACGAGACGGCTTGAGCCTCTCGCCCCCACGCGGGGGCGCCATGATACCGACGGGGTCCGCGAAAATAAAGGCGCATCGCCAGCGTTCGCATCAAGGTGGCTGAGGTTCGTCGGTGGTCTCCGGCTCGCCGTCCTGCTCGCGCCGGATGCGATCGAAGATCTCCTCGCGATGCACCGCCACGTCCTTCGGCGCATTGATGCCGATGCGGACCTGGTTACCTTTCACCCCAAGCACAGTGACCGTCACCTCGCTGCCGATCATGACGGTCTCACCGACCCGACGAGTCAGGATGAGCATAGGTTCTTGGCCGTCCCTTCCGTGGTGCCGCTCTACGCGCCCGGACCGCTCCACACCGTGCTCATGATGCACGCGTTCCAGGTGGGACGCCAACGCTTCCTCGAGAGCTTCCTTCCGGGCTGACCGGCTCACCGGCCAGCCGTGCACGCACGAAAGGCTCGACGCTCGCGAGTGCCTGAGGCAGTGCACCGGGATCGCTGCCGCCTGCCTGCGCGAAATCCGGTCGCCCGCCGCCGCGCCCGCCGACGAGCGCCGCCACCGCGCCGACGAGTTCCCCGGCCTTGACGCGCGCAGTCTGGTCCTTCGTGACGCCCGCGACCAGGACGATCTTGCCTGCGCTTTCCACCGACGCCAGCACGATCACCGCCGAGCCGAGTCTTGCCTTCAGCTGATCGACGGCATTGCGCAGTGCACCCGCGTCCGCGCCTTCGAGCCGGGTCGCCACCACCTTCACGCCACCCAGATCGATCGCACCTGAAGCGAGATCGGTGCCCTGCCCAGAGGCGAGGCGATCCCTGAGCGTCCGGTTCTCCTTCTCGAGCTGGCGGATCCGATCGAGCGCCTCCCGCACCTTGTCGGCAATCTCTTCGCGCGAGCCGCGCAGGAGTGTCGCAAGCTCCCGCAGCCGCGCCTCGCCCTGCTCGGCGTACTCGAGCGCACCCTCTCCCGTGAGCGCTTCGATCCGCCGCACACCGGCGGCGACACCGCCTTCACTCACGATGCGGAAACTGCCGATGTCGCCCGTACGCACCACATGAGTGCCGCCGCAGAGCTCGGTGGAAAAATCCCCGAAGCGCAGTACCCGCACGCGCGACTCGTACTTCTCGCCGAAGAGGGCCATCGCCCCGCTGGCGACGGCACGTTCGTAGTCCATCACCTGCACGTCTGCCGCAGTATTGCGGCGGATCTCCGCGTTCACGAGGCGCTCGATCTCGAGCAGTTCCGCAGGTGTGAGCGCCTGGAAGTGCGAGAAGTCGAAGCGCAGCCGGTCGGGCGCGACGAGTGACCCTTTCTGCTGCACATGCGTACCGAGCACGCGCCGCAGGGCCGCATGCAGCAGGTGCGTCGCCGAGTGATTGAGGCGAATCGCCTGGCGGCGCCCATGATCGACGCGCGCGCCCAGCCGGTCCCCGGTCTGGATGGTGCCCTCCGCGAGGCGGCCGGCGTGCGAGTGGGCGGCCCCACGCTTCAGGGTGTCCTCGACGAGGAAGCGCACGCCCGGCCCGGAGAGCTCGCCCGTGTCGCCCACCTGCCCGCCGGATTCGGCGTAGAAGGGCGTCGTGTCGAGGATGACCTCACCGGTCTCCCCGGCCCCGAGTTGCGCGACCGGCTGGCCGCCCTTCAGGAGCGCGACCACCGCGCCCTCACCCTCCAGGCCCTCGTAGCCCGAAAAGGCCGTCCGGGCCTCGATCTGCGTACCGGCGCGCAGATCCACGCCGAAGCGGCTGGCTGCACGCGCCCGCTCGCGCTGCGCCTGCATGGCCGCCTCGAAGCCGTCCCTGTCGATCTCGAGCCCGCGTTCGCGCGCGACATCGGCCGTGAGGTCGACCGGAAAGCCGTAGGTATCGTAGAGGCGGAAGACCGTCTCGCCGTCGATGACGCGTGCCGGGCCCAGCCGGCCGATCGCGCCCTCGAGGAGCGCCATGCCCGTGGCGAGCGTCTCGGCAAAGCGGTCTTCTTCCTGGCGAAGCACGCGCTCGGCGAGCGAGCGCCCCTTGCGGAGCTCCGGATACGCCGCACCCATCTCGGCCTCGAGGGGAGCCACGAGCTTCCAGAAGAACGTCTCCTGGATGCCGAGCTTGTAGCCGTGGCGGATGGCACGGCGGATGATGCGGCGGAGCACGTAGCCGCGGCCCTCGTTCGACGGTGTGACGCCGTCGATGATCAGGAAGGTGCAGGCGCGGATGTGATCGGCGATGACCCGCAGGCTCGCATTGCCCGAGTCTGTCGTGCCCGCAAGCACAGCGGCCGCCTGCATGAGACTGCGGAAGAGATCGATGTCGTAGTTGGAATGTACGCCCTGCATGACGGCCGACAGGCGCTCGAGCCCGGCGCCCGTGTCCACCGAGGGCTTTGGCAGCGGCGTGAGCGAGCCGTCACTGCCGCGTTCGTACTGCATGAAGACCAGGTTCCAGATCTCCACGAAGCGATCGCCGTCCTCCTCGGGCGAGCCCGGCGGACCGCCCGGAATCCCCGGCCCGTGGTCGTAGAAGATCTCGCTGCAGGGACCACAGGGCCCCGTATCGCCCATCGCCCAGAAGTTGGATTTTTCGCCGAGACGAACCACGCGCTCGGAGCGCACACCGGCCTCCTCGACCCAGAGGCGCGCCGCCTCGTCGTCCTCGCGGAACACCGTCACCCAGAGACGCTCGGGGTCGAGCCTCAGCGTGCCGGTGATGAACTCCCAGGCGTAGCGGATGGCCTCGCGCTTGAAGTAGTCGCCGAAGGAGAAGTTGCCGAGCATCTCGAAGAAGGTGTGGTGGCGCGCGGTGTAGCCCACGTTCTCGAGATCGTTGTGCTTGCCGCCCGCACGCACGCAGCGCTGGCTCGAGGCCGCGCGCACGTAATCGCGTCGCTCCTTGCCGAGAAAGACGTCCTTGAACTGCACCATGCCGGCGTTGGTGAAGAGCAGTGTCGGGTCGTTGCCCGGGATGAGCGGGCTCGAGGGCACGACCGTGTGGCCACGCTCGCGGAAGAATTCCAGGAAGGCACGGCGGACTTCCGCCGCGCTCAGCTGAGGCGGTTTATTCAAGCTTCGTCGTCCCGATCGAAATCGGCGCCAAGGGCCGCACGGATATGATCCGACGAAAAGCCTCTGTACTGCAAAAATCGCGCTTGCCGGGCCTTCTCGACCCAGGTGTGCGGGGCGGCGGGCCCGAAGCGCCTGCCTCGCAGCTCCCGCGCCAATGCGAGGAAATCCGGCCCCGCGGCAAGCGTCTCGTCGATGAGCCCTGCCGGGATCCCACATTCACGAAGCTCGCGGGCAATCCTCACTGGTCCCTGGCCACGGCTCGCGTGGTAGCTCACGAAATTGGCGGCATAGCGCGCATCGTCCAGGGCGCGCGTCTCAGTGAGCTCCGCGAGTGCCGACGCGACCGCCTCCGGCGCATAGCCCTGGCCCTCGAGTTTCGCGCGCAGCTCGCCGCTTGCGTAATCGCGGCGGGCAAGGAGCTTCACCCCGGCACCGCGCGCCGCCTGCGGATCCCGGGCGCGCTCCGGGTCGGGACCGCTCGCGCCGCGCTTGCGCACGCTGCGCCGCTCAGGCGCTGTCGGCCGCCTGCTCGCCGCTGCCGCTGCGCCGGGCTGGCATGAGCTTCGCGCGGATCTGGGCTTCGATATCGGCCGCGATGTCCGGGTGCGACTTGAGGAACTCGCGGGTATTGTCCTTGCCCTGCCCGATGCGCTCGCCCTTGTAGCTGTACCAGCTGCCCGACTTCTCGATGATGCCGTGCGTGCTGCCGAGCTCGATGAGCTCGCCGGCACGCGAGATCCCCTGTCCGTACATGATCTCGAATTCCGCTTCCCTGAAGGGCGGCGAGACCTTGTTCTTGACGACCTTGACGCGCGTCATGTTGCCGACGACTTCCTCGCCGCTCTTGATCGCGCCGATGCGGCGGATGTCGAGGCGCACCGAGGCGTAGAACTTGAGCGCATTGCCGCCGGTGGTGGTCTCGGGGTTGCCGAACATCACGCCGATCTTCATGCGGATCTGGTTGATGAAGATGACGATGGTGTTCGAGCGCTTGATGTTGCCGGTGAGCTTGCGCAGCGCTTGCGACATGAGGCGCGCCTGCAGGCCGATTTGCGCATCGCCCATCTCGCCTTCGATCTCGGCTTTGGGCGTCAGTGCTGCAACGGAGTCGACCACGACGAGGTCGACGGCACCCGAGCGCACGAGCATGTCGGTGATCTCGAGGGCTTGTTCACCGGTATCCGGCTGGGAGACGAGCAGATCGTTGACGTTTACGCCGAGCTTCCCGGCATAGACCGGATCGAGTGCGTGCTCGGCATCGACGAAGGCGGCCGTGCCGCCCATCTTCTGCACCTCGGCCACCACCTGCAGCGTGAGCGTGGTCTTGCCCGAGGCCTCGGGTCCGTAGATCTCCACGACGCGCCCGCGCGGCAGGCCGCCGATGCCGAGCGCGATGTCCAGTCCGAGCGAACCCGTGGAGACAGCCTCGACGTCGTAGGCGGCCGAGGCATCACCGAGGCGCATGACGGAGCCTTTGCCGAACTGCTTTTCGATCTGTCCGAGCGCGGCGGCGAGCGCCTTCTTGCGATTTTCGTCCATCGTGGAAACCTCGGGAATGCGTGGCCCAATTCTCTCACAAAGCGCATCCCGCAGGGCCACCAAAACGCGTGGCTTTCAGCGGTTATTCAAGTGTTTTTGGCGTCATCCAGTGGCCAGGCGTCGATCACACTGTACAGCGCACCCGTGCGCTCCGTACGGCTCTCGACGAGCGCGAAGGACGCGCATCGCAGTGCGACCGCTGTCATGTGCTGGTCCTCCAGAGGCTGCGCCACCTCACGGGCCAGTGTGAGATGCGCACGGAACGGCCTGGGATCGGTCGGGAAACCCGCTGCCCCCAGTCGCTCGCGCAGCTGCGCGGTCAGCGCCAGCAATGCCGCGGGCTCCCCGGCCGGCATCGCCGCGAGCACACGTGCACGCGCGAAATGCGCCAGGCGTTCGAGTACGAGCACGAAGGGTGCGATCCGGACACTCAGAGCCACCGCGCGCAGCCCGGCCACGCGATCCTCCGGGACAGAGCCGAGGAAGGCCAGTGTCACGTGCAGGTTCTCCCGGGGAATCGCCCGGCCACGTGTGGCATGCAGCGCCGCGCGCGTGGCCGCATCGAGCGCGGCGCGCTCGCCCGCATCCGGCCAGAGCGCGAAGAAGAGCCTCACGCTCCGCCCCGTACACCAGGCTCCACGGGCAGAGCCGCGACGAGCGCAAGCGCGTGTTCGACGGACCGGCGCCGCACGGTCTCGCGGTCGCCCTCGAAGCGCCGTGCCTGCGCTTCGGTGTCGACGACACTGTCGTGGCGCCGGGCCGTGGCGAACCACACCGTGCCGACCGGCTTGCCCGGCAGCCCGCCGTCCGGGCCCGCGATGCCGCTGACCGCCACCGCCACCTGCGCACCGCTGCGCATCAGGGCGCCCTGAGCCATCTCGCGTACTGTGGCCTCGCTCACTGCACCGTGACGGTCGAGTGTCTCTTCCGCTACGCCCAGATCACGCCTCTTCGCCCGGTTGGAATAAGTGACGAAGCCGCATTCGAACCACTGTGAGCTGCCGGCGACATCCGTGAGCGTCTTGGCGATCCAGCCGCCCGTGCAGGATTCCGCAGTCACCAGCCGGCAACCGGATGCCGCGAGCCTGCGCCCGACGCGCTCCGCAAGCTCCAGCAACACCGGGTCACCTGTCATGGGATCCAGTCTACCGGCTTCCGGCTGCAGGCTGTGGATCGCAGAATGTAGACTTCGCCGATGCCGGCTGCCGAGCTCTCCACCCACACGCCCATGATGCAGCAGTACCTGCGCATCAAGGCACAGTACCCCGACGTACTGCTCTTCTACCGCATGGGGGACTTCTACGAGCTCTTCCATGACGATGCTCGGCGCGCAGCCGGCCTCCTCGACATCGCGCTCACCTCCCGCGGCCAGTCCGCCGGCCAGCCGATCCCGATGGCCGGCGTGCCCGTGCACAGCGTCGAGACCTATCTCGCCCGCCTCGTGCGGCGCGGCGAATCGGTCGCCATCTGCGAGCAGCTCGGCGACCCGGCCAGATCGAAGGGTCCTGTGGAGCGCCAGGTCGTGCGCGTCGTCACGCCCGGCACCGTCACCGAGGATGCACTCCTCGAGGCACGCTGCGAGACCTTGCTCGCCGCACTCGTCCGGGAGCGCACACGCTTCGGACTCGCCTGGCTCGATCTCGGTTCCGGGCGCTTCTCGGTGCTCGAGGCGGAAGGCGCCGCCGCACTCGCTGCCGAACTCGAGCGCCTGAAGCCCGCAGAGCTGCTGGTGCCGGAGGACCAGATCTCGGCGCTCGCCGGTGCCGCAGCCGAAGTGGCACGCACGAGACCTGCCTGGCACTTCGAGCTCTCGAGTGCCTCGCGTCTCCTGACCGACCAGCTCGGCACGCTCGACCTGCGTGGCTTCGGCGTGGATGTGCTGCCGCTCGGCATCGCCGCGGCAGGCGGACTGCTGCAGTACGTGCGCGACACGCAGAAGACGGCACTGCCCCACATCCGCGCACTGCACGTCGAGGAACGCAGCGACGCGCTGCTGCTCGATGCGGCCACCCGGCGCAACCTCGAGCTCGACACCAGCCTCTCGGGCCGGCCCGAGGCGACGCTGCTCGCCCTGCTCGACACCTGCATGACGGCCATGGGCTCCCGGCAACTGCGCCGCTGGCTGAACCGGCCGCTCACCGGACCACGGCACCCTGCGGCGACGCCAGCAGGCAATCGAGGCACTGCTCGACGCGCGGCGCTTCGAGGAACTGCGCACCGCCCTGCGCGCAGTGGGCGACCTCGAACGCGTGCTCGGCCGCGTGGCCCTGCGCAGCGCGCGCCCGCGGGATCTCGTGCAGCTGCGCGCCGGCCTGGCAGCGCTCCCGCCGGTGCGCATCGCCCTGGAACACATCGACTCACCCCTCCTCGGCGAGCTCGGCATGCCGCTCTCCGGGCACGATGAGACACACGCCCTCCTGGAGCGGGCGATCGCCGCCGAACCAAGTCACTTCCTGCGCGACGGCGACGTGATGGCCCCCGGCTTCGACACTGCGCTGGACGAACTGCGCCGCATCAGCACCCACACCGACGAATTCCTGGTCGATCTCGAGCGGCGCGAGCGCGAGCGCACGGGCATCGCCAGCCTGCGCCTCGGCTTCAACCGCGTGCAGGGCTTCTTCATCGAGATCGCGCGCAGCCAGGCGGAACACGTGCCGAAGGACTACATCCGCCGCCAGACGGTGAAATCCGCCGAACGCTTCATCACGGCAGAGCTCAAGGGCTTCGAGGACCGCGTGCTCGGGGCACGCGAGAAATCCCTCGCCCGCGAGCGCGAGCTCTACGAGGAGATCCTGACTGCGCTCGGCGCGCAGGTCACGTCGCTGCAGGCGACGGCTGCCGCACTCGCGCAGATCGATGCGCTCGCGAGCCTCGCCGGGCGGGCGGCAGCGCTCGAATGGGTGCGTCCCGAGTTCGTCGAGGAGCCCGTGCTCTCGATCAGCGGCGGCCGCCATCCCGTGGTCGAGCGCCTCGCCGGCCAGCCCTTCGTGCCGAACGACCTCGAGCTGCACGCCGGGCGACGCATGCTGGTCATCACCGGCCCGAACATGGGCGGCAAGTCCACCTACATGCGCCAGACCGCGCTCATCGCGATCCTCGCGTACATCGGCAGCTTCGTGCCTGCCGCCGCCGCGCGCATCGGGCCGCTCGACCGCATCTTCACCCGCATCGGTGCGGCGGATGATCTCGCCGGCGGCCGCTCGACCTTCATGGTTGAGATGACCGAGACAGCCAATATCCTGCACAGCGCCACCGCCCGCAGCCTCGTGCTCATGGACGAGATCGGACGGGGCACGAGCACCTTCGACGGGTTGTCGCTCGCCTGGGCGACGGCGCGCTACCTGGCGTGCAGGATCGGCTGCTTTGCGCTCTTCGCCACGCACTACTTCGAGCTCACGGCGCTGCCCCGCGAGGCAGAGGGTTGCGCCAATGTGCATCTGGACGCCACCGAGCACGGCGAGCAGCTCGTGTTCCTGCATGCGGTGAAGGACGGGCCCGCCAATCGCAGCTACGGCCTGCAGGTCGCCGCCCTTGCCGGCGTGCCGCGCGAGGTGATCGGGGAGGCGCGCGCGCGCCTCGAAGCCCTGGAGGCCGAACGGGACGGGCGCCGCAGCCCCACAGCCGGCCCCGCCGCAGTGCAAGCGGAACTGCCGCTGTTCGCGCCGTCCCCCGCACCGCGGGCGGGCGCGCCCATCAGCGCAATCGAGGCCGAGCTCGCAGCCGTCGACGCCGACGCCCTGTCACCGCGCGCAGCGCTCGAGCTCGTCTACCGGCTGCGCGAGAAGCTGTCGGCGCGCGACTGAGCGTCGAAACACCCCTGTTCGAGGAAACTGCCCGTCTCGTGCGCCACGCGCGCCGAGAGCAGCATCCCCATGTGACTCACGGGCAGCGTCAGGTGTGCCGTGAGTCCCGGAAGCTGCGTCTCGCGCACCGCCACCGTGCCGTCGAAGTCCTCCTCGGCGAAGCCCGCGAAGAAACGTCCGAGGCCATAGGGCTCGGTGCCGGCAATGACACCGAGCTCACGCGCGAACACCCAGCGCCGCTCCTGCGGCTGAACGAGCTCCTCGGCGACGCAGCGACCGACGAACGGCGCGAGCCAGGCAATGCGCCCGACGGCCGCTGCGACGCGGCTGCCGGCTGCGGGCGTACCCAGGAACACTGCGCGCCCGGGCGGCAGCTCCCCCCTGCGCTCCAGCAGACGGTAGATCACGAGGCCGCCGAGGCTGTGCCCGACGAGATGCAGGCGGCTCGGTGCGAGCGAAGCGATGAGCGCCTCCAGTCCCTCCACGCACTCGCGCATCGTGGCGCTCACCGACGGGTAGTGGTAGGGATGCGTTTCCATCCCGAAGTCATGCTCGAGGCGCCGGCGCAGCAGCAGCCCCTCGCCACCGGTCACCCAGAGGCCGTGAACATAGATGACGGTTGCCGCGCTCATGCAGGAACCATGATGCCGATCGGCGCCGCAAAGTCCCTGCTGCGCGCGCGACGGGCGTCGGCTCAGGCCGGCGGCGGCGTGCGCACCCGGATGTGCAGCTCCCGCAGCTGCGCCTCGCTCACCTCCGTCGGCGCCTCGCTGAGCGGATCAGCCGCGGTCTGCGTCTTCGGGAAGGCGATGACGTCGCGGATGCTGTCGGCGCCCGCCATGAGCATCGTCAGCCGATCGAGGCCGAAGGCAATGCCGCCGTGCGGCGGCGCACCGTACTTCAGCGCATCGAGCAGGAAGCCGAACTTCTTCTGTGCTTCCCCGGGCTCGATGCCGAGAAGCTCGAACACCGTCGACTGCATGGCCTCGCGATGGATGCGCACCGAGCCGCCGCCGATCTCGGAACCGTTCAGCACCATGTCGTAGGCCCGCGCCAGAGCGGTCCCGGGACTGGCACGCAGCGCCGCCGGATCGTCGTCCTGCGGCGCGGTGAAGGGATGGTGCATCGCCACCCAGCGCTTCTCGCCGGCGTCCCAGTCGAACATGGGAAAGTCGACCACCCACAGTGGCCGCCAGCCCGGTTCGACCATCTTCAGGTCCTGGCCAACCCTGAGCCGCAGCGCTCCGAGCGCATCGTTCACGACTTTCGCGCTGTCGGCGCCGAAGAACACGAGATCGCCATCGCGGGCACCCGTGCACTCGAGGATACCGGCGATCGCCGCATCGGACAGGAACTTGATGATCGGCGACTGCAGGCCCTCACGGCCGCGGGCGCTCTCGTTGACCTTGATGTAGGCGAGGCCGCGCGCCCCGTAGCGCGCCACATGGGCGGTGTACTCGTCGATCTGTGAGCGGGGCATGGCCGCCCCGCCCGGCACGCGCAGTGCGGCAACCCGGCCCTTCGGATCCTTCGCCGGTCCGGCGAAGACCTTGAAGTCGCAGTCCCGCACGAGGTCGACCACGTCGACGAGCTCGAGGGCGATACGCAGATCGGGCTTGTCCGAACCATAGCGGCGCATCGCCTCGGCGTAACTCAGGCGCGGGAAGGGCTCGGGCAGTGCAGCGCCGATCGCCTCGGCGAACACGGCGCGGATCAGTGACTCCATCAGGCGCATGATCGCTTCCTGCCCGAGGAAGGAAGTCTCGATATCGAGCTGCGTGAACTCGGGCTGGCGGTCGGCGCGCAGATCCTCGTCCCGGAAGCAGCGCACGATCTGGTAGTAGCGGTCGAAGCCCGCGATCATCAGCAGCTGCTTGAAGATCTGCGGCGATTGCGGCAGCGCAAAGAACTTGCCCGGATGCGTGCGGCTCGGCACGAGATAGTCGCGCGCACCCTCGGGTGTCGCCTTGGTGAGCATCGGCGTCTCGAGATCGACGAAGCCCTGCCCGTCGAGGAAGGCGCGCATCGACTTCGTCACGCTGTGCCGCAGCCGCAGCCGGCGGGTCATCACGTCGCGGCGCAGGTCCAGGTAGCGATAGCGCAGACGCAGCTCCTCGTTCACCGCCTCGTCGAGCTGGAAGGGCAGCGGCTCGGAGCGGTTCAGGACTTCGAGCTGCTGCGCGAGCACCTCGACGCGACCGGAGGCCAGGTTCGCGTTCGCCGTGCCCGCCGGCCGCTCGCGGACCCGTCCCGTCACGCGGATCACGTATTCATTGCGCAACTTCTCGGCGGACGCGAAGACTTCTGCGGCATCCGGATCGAACACGAGCTGCAGCAGCCCGTCGCGATCGCGCAGATCGATGAAGATCACACCGCCATGATCGCGGCGGCGGTGCACCCAGCCGGCGACCGTGACCGTCTGGCCGACGAGTTGCTCGTCGACCTCTCCGCAGTAGTGGGAACGCATAGGGGCGGGCATGTTAAGGGCCGCCCCGGGGGTCGGCAAGCCGCGCGAATGCGCCTCGCCGCACGGCTTCTCAGCGACGCGCGGTTCTGCCCCGTGCGCGGCCGCCGGAGGTCTTGCGGCGTGTCTTGGCGCGCGCCGGGCCGGGAGCCGCCGTCTTGCGCCGTAGTGCAGACCGGCTCGCGGGAGCCCCGCTCTCCGCGGCCGGCTTGCTCTCTGCAGCCGGCTTGCTCGCGGTGGCCTTGTCCTCCGTCTTCGGGGTCTCGCTCGCGGCGGACTCGTTCTTCTCGGCCGCCACGAGATTGCGCTGGCCTTCCTTCTCGGACTTGAAGTCCGTCTCGTACCAGCCGGAGCCCTTCAGGCGGAAGACCGGCGCCGAAACGAGTTTCTTCAGCGTATTGCGGCCGCAGGACGGGCATTTGCGCAGTGGCGCATCCGAGATCTTCTGCATGACCTCGAGGTAGTACTTGCAGCTCGCACATTCGTATTCGTAGAAAGGCATGATCCTCGGTTCCCTGTCAGCTGGACCACAGCCGCTCGTCGAAAGTGAACGGCACGGGGTCGGAAATCTCAAGTCGCCCGAAATCCGGGTGGCATGCATCGAGCAGGCAGTTCGTCTCCTCGGGCACGATCACGGAAGGGGCCGCCAGGGCGAGCGTCCGACCGCGCAGCAGCCACTCCCGGCCTGCGCATCATAGCGCTCGATCACGCTGTCGTCCGGGAGGTCCGCCGGGTTGCCGGGGGCAGGTTCACTCATCTGAGCGGGCCGGGAAACCCTGTCCTCAGACCGCGTCGCGCGCGGTCTTCTCGAAGCGCAGCTGCGCACCGCCCACCGTGACCTGCACACGATCGCCCGGCCCGAAGCGGCCCTGGAGCAGTGCCTGCGCCAGGGGGTTCTCGACCTGCTGCTGGATCGCACGCTTCAGCGGCCGTGCGCCGTAGACCGGGTCGAAGCCCGCCTCGCCGAGGAGCTGGCGCGCGTCGTCGTCGAGTGCGAGTTCGATGTCGCGCTCGAGGAGCCGCCTGCGCAGCAGGCCCAGCTGAATGTCGACGATTGCCCGGATCTGCTCGACGCCCAGCGGATGGAAGACCACGATGTCGTCGATGCGGTTGATGAACTCCGGCCGGAAGCTCTGCTGCACGACCTCCATCACAGCCGTCTTCATGCGCGCGTACTGGCCCTCACCCGCGTACTCCTGGATCACCTGCGAGCCGAGGTTCGAAGTCATGATGAGCACGGTATTGCGGAAGTCCACCGTGCGCCCCTGCCCGTCGGTGAGCCGACCGTCGTCGAGCACCTGCAGCAGGACATTGAAGACGTCGGGATGTGCCTTCTCGACCTCGTCGAGCAGGATCACCGCGTAGGGCCGGCGACGCACGGCCTCCGTGAGATAGCCGCCTTCCTCGTAGCCGACATACCCCGGCGGCGCGCCGATCAGGCGGGCCACCGAGTGCTTCTCCATGAACTCCGACATGTCGATGCGCACCATCGCGTCCTCGGTGTCGAAGAGGAACTCCGCAAGCGCCTTGCAGAGCTCGGTCTTGCCGACGCCCGTCGGTCCGAGGAACAGGAACGAGCCATTCGGGCGGCGCGGATCCGCAAGCCCCGCACGCGAGCGGCGGATGGCGTTCGAGACGATGCGCACCGCCTCCCCCTGCCCGACGACGCGCCGCGAAAGCGCCTCCTCCATGCGCAGGAGTTTTTCCTTCTCGCCCTCGAGCATCTTCGAGACCGGAATCCCGGTCCACTTGGAGACGACTTCGGCAATCTCTTCGTCCGTGACCTTGTTGCGAACGAGCTGCGTCTCCTGTACTTCCGCAGCCTGCGCCTGGGCAAGACGCTTCTCGAGCTCGGGAATCCTGCCGTACTGCAGCTCGGCCATCCGGCCGAGGTCGCCCGCGCGCCGCGCGGCGTCCAGCTCGAGCTTGGAACGCTCGAGATCCTCCTTGATGTGTGCGGCACCCTGGAGCTGCGCCTTCTCCGCCTTCCAGACTTCCTCGAGGTCGGCGTATTCCTTTTCGAGCGTGCGCAGACTCTCCTGCAGTGTCGCGAGGCGCTTCTTCGAAGCCTCGTCCGTTTCCTTCCTGAGCGCCTCCTGCTCGATCTTCAGCTGGATGATGCGCCGCTCGAGGCGATCGAGCGGCTCGGGCTTGGAGTCGATCTCCATGCGGATGCGCGCGGCAGCCTCGTCGATGAGGTCGATCGCCTTGTCGGGGAGCTGGCGGTCGGTGATGTAGCGGTGCGAGAGCGTCGCCGCGGCCACGATCGCCGGATCGGTGATCTCGACCTGGTGGTGGATCTCGTAGCGCTCCTGGAGTCCGCGGAGAATCGCGATGGTGTCTTCCACCGACGGCTCGTTCACCAGCACCTTCTGGAAGCGGCGCTCGAGGGCCGCGTCCTTCTCGATGTACTTGCGGTACTCGTCGAGCGTCGTGGCACCGACGCAGTGCAGCTCGCCGCGCGCGAGCGCCGGCTTGAGCATATTGCCCGCGTCCATGGCACCCTCGGCCTTGCCGGCACCGACCATGGTGTGCAGCTCGTCGACGAAGAGGATGACCTGGCCCTCCTGCTTGGCGAGGTCGTTGAGCACGCCTTTCAGGCGCTCCTCGAACTCGCCGCGGAACTTGGCCCCGGCGATGAGCGCGCCCATGTCGAGGGCAAGCATACGTTTGCCCTTCAGACCCTCGGGCACCTCGCCGTTGATGATGCGCTGCGCGAGACCCTCGACGATGGCAGTCTTGCCGACGCCCGGTTCGCCGATCAGCACCGGATTGTTCTTGGTGCGCCGCTGCAGCACCTGGATGGTGCGGCGGATCTCGTCGTCGCGGCCGATGACCGGGTCGAGCTTGCCGTCGCTCGCGCGCTTCGTGAGATCGATGGTGAACTTCTCGAGCGCCCCGCGCTGCTCCTCGGCACCCGCGTCCTGCACGCTCTCGCCCCCGCGCACCTCGTCGATGGCCTTCTCGATCGCGGCGCGCTGCGCACCGCAGTCCTTGAGGAGCTTCGCCAGCGTGCCGCGGTCCTCGAAGGCCGCGAGCACGAAGAGCTCGCTCGAGACGAACTGGTCGCCACGGCCCTGCGCGAGCTTGTCGGTGACATTCAGGAGCCGTCCGAGATCGTTCGAGACATGGACCTCGCCGGGCGTCCCTTCGACCTTGGGCAGCCGCTCGATTGCCTGCCCGAGCTCGGTGCGAAGCTTCGCGACATTGGCACCCGCCTTCGTGAGGAGGGGCCGCACCGTGCCGCCCTGCTGGTCGAGGAGCGCGAGCAGGACATGAGCCGGCTCCAGGAACTGGTTGTCCCGACCGACTGCGAGCGACTGGGCATCGGCGAGCGCCGTCTGGAACTTGGTCGTGAGCTTGTCCATCCGCATGAAACTGCCCCGCTGGTGAAGCCGTGTTTGCCCGATTTTGGGCCCGGCTGAGCCGTTTCAAGGGTGCCGGATGGGCAGGCTCAGTGCGCGTGGCCTTCAGCGAAGGCCATCAGGGCGATGCCTGCCGCGATCAGCCCGATCTGCGCGAGGCTCGCACCTGCGCCCACGCGGCGGTGCAGACCCGGGATCAGGTCGGCCACGGCCACGTAGAGGAAGCATGCGGCCGCCACGGCGAGCGCATAGGGCAGCGCCTGGAGGGAGGTCTTCAGGGCGAACCAGGCCAGCACGCCACCGAGGACCGAGGTCAGGCTCGTGCCGAGATTCCAGG
Organism: Gammaproteobacteria bacterium; assembly: GCA_016707425.1. Taxonomy (GTDB): domain Bacteria; phylum Pseudomonadota; class Gammaproteobacteria; order Steroidobacterales; family Steroidobacteraceae; genus JADJHU01. The sequence goes on along the minus strand of JADJHU010000006.1, from coordinate 61,497 downwards.
CGAGCGCCCGGGCCCGCGACATTCCGGCGTGCAGCAGGATCGCGAAGTCGCCGACTTCCTGCGGGATCTCGTGGGTCATGGTGGCAATGGCCGTGACGATCCCGAGGCGCAGGTCGGTCAGGAAGGCCGCGGCGATCAGCACCCCGTCGAGCGCGTTGTGGATGCTGTCGCCGACCAGGATCAGCATCGCCGAAGCGTGCGCGCGATGGTGCTCGCCGGGCGCCTCACCGTCCCAGTGATCCGCATGGCAGTGACGCCAGAGCACGAGCTTCTCGAGCGCGAAGAAAAACCCGATGCCAGCCACCAGCGCGATCCCGATTCCGTGTCCGTCCCCGTCCGCCACCCCCGCGATGGCGTGCGGCAGGAGGGCGAGCAGCGCCGCGCCGAGGAGCGTGCCGGTCGCAAAGCTCACGAGGTGTGGCAACAGCCGCGCCCGCGCACCATCCGGAAGCAGCAGAAACAGCGCCGCAACGGCCGCACTCGCAAGCCCGCCGAGGGCGGTCAGCGCGACGATCCATGCCAAGGTGCTCACGAGATCCCCGCGCCCCCCGCCACCGAAGGCGGGCATCCTAGCACGCAGCCGCGCATCGACCGGCCGGTCACTCAGCCCGCGGATTCGAGCCAAACGAGCGCGGCCATGCGCCCGCAGCGCCCGTCGCGGCGGAAGGAGAAGAAGCGGGCTGCATCCGCATAGGTGCACCAGTGCCCGCCACTCACCGCCCGGATGCCGAGTCGCGCGAGCCGCTGGCGCGCGAGCGCACCGAGATCGCACTGCCAGCGCCCGCGATCGTTGGCTGCAAAGGCCGTAGCGGCCTGCGAGTCCCAGGCGACGAAGGCGGCCCGCACCTCGTCGCCGACCTCGAAGTGCGCCGGCCCGATCGCCGGCCCGAGCCAGGCAAGGAGCTCGCCACCCGGACAGCCGAGCGCGCGAACCGTGGCCTCGAGGACACCGCTGGCGAGCCCGCGCCAGCCGGCATGCGCAGCCGCCACAGCCGATCCGTCACGCGTGGCGAAGATCACCGGCAGACAGTCCGCGACCTGGATGGCGCAGACCTGTCCCCGCGCGCGCACGACGATCGAATCGGCGCACAGCGGCCGCGAACCGGACAGCGGCGAGGGCTGACAGACGGTCGCACCATGGACCTGTTCGAGCCAGAGCGGCTCCGCGGGCAACGCAAGCGCCGCACGCACACGCCGGCGATTCTCGGCGACCGCGGCCGCATCGTCCCCGACATGCGTGGCGAGGTTGAGCGAATCCCAGGGCGCAGCGCTCACGCCGCCCGTGCGCAGCGTGCAGGCCGCACGCACGCCCGGAGGCGCGGGCCAGTCGGGCGTGAGCCAGGCGGGTGCGCTCACTGCTTCTCCTGACGATCCCGTTCGAGCGCCGCCACCAGCGCCTGTATGTCCGCCGGCAGGGACGACTCGACGACCAGCGCCCGGCCGTCCAGAGGGTGGGCGAGTGTGAGCCGTGCAGCGTGCAGCGCCTGCCGCGGAAAGGCCTGGAGCAGTTCGACAAGTGGCGCGCTCGCGCCGCGCGGCAGGCGCCGGCGCCCGCCATAGACCGGATCCCCCACCACCGGGTAACCCGCATGCGCGAGATGCACGCGGATCTGGTGCGTGCGGCCGGTTCCGAGCGACACGCGCACGAGCGTGTGGGCACGGAAGCGCTGCACGACGCGGTAGTGCGTCACCGCCTCACGGCCGCCCGCGCGCACCGCCATGCGTGTGCGCAGACCCAGGTGGCGCCCGATCGGCCGGTCGATCGTGCCCCCGCCAGTCATCACCCCGCTGCAGACCGCAAGGTATTCACGCCCGATCGCGCGCGCGGCGAGCTGTGCCACGAGCACCGTGTGCACTTCCGGCGTGCGTGCCACGAGCAAGAGCCCGCTCGTGTCCTTGTCCAGCCGGTGCACGATGCCGGCCCGAGGCACACGGGCGAGAGCCGGTTCCCGGGCCAGCAGGGCATTCTGCAGTGTGCGGTCGCGCACCCCGGCCCCGGGGTGCACGACGAGCCCTGCAGGCTTGTCGATCACGAGCAGCGCGGGGTCCTCGAAGATCACGGTGAGCGGCAGGCTCTGTGGCTCCACCCCGTCGCGCACCTCGAAGCGCGCCTCGAGCACCACGCGTTCGCCACCCAGCACCCGGTCGCGCGCACGGGGCGCGTGCCCGTCGACACGCACGGCCCCGGCTTCGATCCAGCTCTGGATGCGGGCGCGCGAGTACTGCGGCAGAAGCCGCGCGAGCGCCTGATCGAGCCGCGAACCGGCCTCCGCCGCGGGCAGCTCGAGACTGTGAGTCCGGAACTCCTCCATCAGCGTCGAGTCCGAGTGGCCAGAAGAGGATTCGCTATACTGTCACGCTTCCGCAAACGAGGCTTCTCCCGCATGTCTGCACTCAGCCTGCCACGCCACGGCCTTCTCGTGCTATGGCTCGCGCTCGCCGTGCTCACAGGCTGCCGGAGCAGCCACAACCTGGACGCGAAGCTCTCCAATCCGGAGATCCTCTACGAGCGCGCCCGGCACAACCTCGACAGCCAGGACTACGACAACGCCATCAAGCTCTACGAGGCGCTCGCCGCTCGCTTTCCCTTCTCCGAGCAGGCACGCCAGTCGCGGCTCGATCTCATCTACGCCTATTACCGCAACCGCGAGACCGAATCGGCGCTCGATGCCGCCGATCAGTTCATCCGCGAGAACCCGACCCACCCGCGCATCGACTACGCCTGGTACATCAAGGGCCTCGTGGAATTCGAGCGCACGCCGAATGCCCTCGAGCGGTTCTTCCGTGTCAACCTGAGCGAGCGCCCGCCGCAGACGGCACTCAAGGCCTTCAACGCCTTCCGCACCGTCGTCGAGCGGTTCCCGAAGAGCGAGTATGCCCACGACGCCAGGCGCCGCATGATCTATCTGCGCAACCGCCTCGCCGACTACGATGTCTATGTGGCGCGCTATTACCTCAAGCGCGGCGCGTACGTCGCGGCGGCGCGCCGGGCACGTCAGACCATCGAGCAGTACGACGGCGCGCCGGCGGTGCAGGAAGCGCTCGAAATCCTCATCGCAGCCTACGACCGGCTCGATCTCGGGCCGCTCGCGGCGCAGACACGCGAGGTCTACCAGGCGAACTTCCACGATCAGCCGCCGCCCGGGCGCGAGACCCGCCGCCACTGGTACTGGCCGTGGTGAGTGCCGGTCCCGCGCCTCAGCGTCCGTAGCCGTTGGTGATCGGGTAGCGCCAGTCCCGCCCGAAGGCGCGCCGCGAGACCCGCACGCCGGGTGGCGTCTGCCGCCGCTTGTATTCGTTTCGCCGGACGAGTTCGAGCACACGCCCGACGGTGACACGGTCGAAGCCGCGCGCGACGATCTCATCCACCGCGAGGTCTTCTTCGATGAAGGCCTCGAGGATCGGATCGAGCACCTCGTAGGGCGGCAGGGAGTCGGTGTCCTTCTGACCGGCGCGCAGCTCCGCGGAAGGGGCCCGGTCGATCACCCGCTGCGGAATCACGTGCCCGAGCGCGTTGCGGTGCTCCGCCAGCCGGTAGACGAGCAGTTTGCTGCAGTCCTTGATCGGCGCAAAGCCCCCGGCCATGTCCCCGTAGAGTGTGGCGTAGCCCACGGCCATCTCGCTCTTGTTGCCGGTCGTGAGCAGCATCCGCCCCGTCTTGTTCGAGATCCCCATGAGAATCTGCATGCGGCAGCGCGACTGGATGTTCTCTTCCGTGGCATCGGGCGCGCGCCCCGCAAATTCCCCGGCGAGCGCAGCGAGCGTCGCCTCGAACATGCCTTCGATCGGAATGACGCTGTAGCGCACGCCCAGCCGGCGCGCCTCCCCGGCAGCATCGTCGAGGCTCATCTGCGAAGTGAAGCGCGAGGGCATCATCACCGCATGCACCCGCCCGGGGCCGAGCGCATCGACTGCGATCGCCAGCACCAGCGCCGAATCGATGCCGCCGGACAGTCCGAGCACGACGCCCGGGAACCCGTGCTTGTCGACGTAATCACGTACACCGACCACCAGCGCCCGGTAGACGCTCTCCACCTCCAGGGGCTCGGGGGCGATCGCTCCGGGGTGCGGCACGACGCGTCCGCCGGATGCACGTCCGAATTCGACGGGGAAGATGCCCTCCTCGAAGCCGGGGGCACGCATCACGACACGGCCCGACGCATCCATCACGAAGGAGCGGCCGTCGAACACCAGTTCGTCCTGCCCGCCGAAGAGATTCACATACACGCAGGGCAGACCGGCCTCCACGGCGCGGCGCCGCACGATGCTCTCGCGCTGCGCCTGCTTGCCCATCTCGAAGGGCGAGGCATTGATGACGATCAGCAGCTCCGCCCCGTCAGCGCTGGCCAGCCGTGCGGGCTCGGCCTCCCACACGTCCTCGCAGATGAGGAGCCCCAGCCGGAAGCCCCGGAAGTCGACCACCGTGGGCTGCGTCCCGGCGTGGAAGTAGCGCTTCTCATCGAAGACGCGGTAATTCGGCAGGCAGCTCTTGCGATGGTTCGCGCGGATCACGCCGCCGTCGAGCAGCGCCGCGGAATTGTGGATCTCGCTACCACTGTACTCGGGGTAGCCGACGATCAACCCCGGACCGGCACCCACTGCCCTCAGCCGCTCGAGCCCCGCATGGATCTTCAGCCGGAACCCGCGATGAAAGAGCAGATCCTCGGGGGGATAGCCGGAGAGCGTGAGCTCGGGGAAGACGATGAGATCCGCCGCGTCCGTCCCGACCGCCCGTGCCGCCGATCCGAGCACGCGCGCGACATTGCCGTCGATGTCACCGACCAGCAGATCGATCTGCGCGAGCGCGAGTCGCAGCGTGGCGGCCACGCGCCGCCCGCCCTCAGCGGCGGGCAGCGCGCGCGCGACGGCTCGCCGGGCGCGTCACACGCGCGGTGCGTGCGGTACGTGCGGTACGTGCCTTGCGCTGCGCCGTGCCCGCCGCGCGGCGCGCAGGTTTCGCCTTTGCCGCGCCGGAGCGCACGGCAGTACGCGCCGCAGGCGCCGCAGGTTTCCGGCGCGGTGCAGGCTTGCGGGGCGCGAGGGCCGCCGGCGCGGTCCGGCGACGTGCAGCCCGGCGCGCCGCCGCGGCACGACGATGCCTGAGGAGCTCCGCCATCGCCGTACCGAGCTCGGCGGGCGATTTCACCGTGCGCACGCCGGCCTGGTCGAGCGCGCGGTACTTGTCGGCCGCGGTGCCCCTTGCCACCGGAGATCACGGCGCCGGCATGCCCCATGCGCTTGCCCGGCGGCGCAGTCACGCCGGCGATGTAGGCCACCACGGGCTTCGTGACGAAACGGCGGATGTAGTCGGCCGCCGCCTCTTCGTCGCTGCCGCCGATCTCGCCCACCATGATGATGCCTTCGGTGCCGGGGTCGCGCTCGAAGAGCTCGATCACGTCGATGAAATTCATGCCGCGCACCGGATCGCCCCCGATGCCCACGCAGGTGCTCTGCCCGAGTCCGGTATTCGTCGTCTGGAACACGGCCTCGTAGGTGAGCGTGCCCGAGCGCGAGACGATGCCGACGCGGCCCTTCTTGTGGATGAAGCCCGGCATGATGCCGATCTTGCACTCACCGGGCGTGATGATGCCCGGGCAGTTCGGGCCGATGAGCCGCACGCCCGTCGAGGCGAGCGCTGCCCTCACCTTCACCATGTCGTTCACCGGAATGCCCTCGGTGATGCACACGACGAGCTCGATGCCGCCGTCAGCCGCCTCGAGGATGGCATCGGCCGCGTAGGCCGCCGGCACGTAGATCATGCTGGCCGTGGCGCCTGTCTCGCGCACGGCGTCATGCACGGTGTCGAACACCGGAAGCCCGAGATGCTTCCCGCCGCTGCGCCCCGGCGTCACGCCCCCGACGAGCTGGGTGCCGTAAGCCAGGCACCCCTCGGAGTGGAAGGTGCCCTGCTTGCCTGTGAAACCCTGATAGATGACCTGTGTCTTGCGATTGACCAGAATGCTCATGCTGTCTTTCCACCCTTCGCCGAGGCAATCACCTTCTTCGCCGCGTCCGTGAGATCGGTCGCGGCCATGATCGCGAGACCGCTCTGCGCAAGCATGTCGCGCGCCCGGTCCGCGTTCGTGCCCTCCAGGCGCACGACCACCGGCACACCGACGCCGACGTTGCGCACGGCATCGATCACGCCCTCGGCGATCAGGTCGCAGCGCACGATGCCGCCGAAGATGTTCACGAGGATCGCCCGCACCTTCGGGTTCGAGAGGATGAGGCGGAAGGCCGCGCTCACGCGCTCGCTCGTCGCCCCGCCCCCGACGTCGAGGAAGTTGGCCGGCGCACCGCCGTGCAGCTTGATGAGATCCATGGTCGCCATGGCGAGGCCTGCGCCGTTCACCATGCAGGCGATGTCACCGTCGAGCGAGACATAGTTGAGGTCGTGCTCGCTCGCCTCGCGCTCCGTCGGGTCTTCCTGGTCCGGATCACGGTAAACCGCCATCTCCTTCTGGCGGAAGAGCGCATTGGCATCGATGTTGATCTTGGCATCGAGCGCCAGCAGGCGTCCGTCCTTCGTGACGATCAGCGGATTCACCTCGAGGAGACTGGCGTCCCGCTCGAGATACAGGCGGTAGAGCGCCATGAGGATCTTCTGGAATTCGCCGATCTGGCCCGCCTCGAGACCCAGGCCGAAGCCGATGCGGCGGCACTGGTAGGGCTGCAGACCCGCCGCCGGGTGCACGTCGGCGCGGAGGATCTTCTCGGGCGTCTTCGCGGCGACTTCCTCGATGTCCATGCCGCCCGCCGCCGAAGCGATGATGGCGATGCGCCCCCGCTCACGGTTCAGCGTGAGCGAGAGATAGATCTCACGGGCGATCTCGGACCCGGTCTCGACGTAGACCTTGCCGATCGGCAGGCCCTCGGCACCGGTCTGCTTCGTGACCAGCCGCCGGCCGAGCATCTCGCTGGCCGCAGCACGCACGGCCTCGGGATCGCGCGCCAGCCTGACGCCCCCCGCCTTGCCGCGTCCACCGGCGTGGACCTGGGCCTTGACGACCCAGAGAGCACCGCCGAGTGCCTGCGCAGCCGCCGCAGCCTCTTCGGGCGTGGCGGCGACCTGTCCGGCCGGTACGGGTATGCCGAAGGAGCGAAAGACCTCCTTCGCCTGATATTCGTGCAGATTCATGGATGCCTTGGGGTTCGCGCGGAAAGCGCGAATTCTGGCGCAAAGCGCCGCGCGAGGCCAGCGCACAGTGCCGCGATGCTCCGGATGCTAGATTAGGAGCCCATGTCCGCCGCCGTTCCCGCCCCGATCACCGCCCCAGGCGACCTCGCCCGACGGCTCATCGGGCTCGTCAATCTCTATCGCCTGCTCGTGTCGCTGCTGCTGCTCGTGCTGCACTACGCGACCGGGCCGACGTCCGCCGTCGGCAGCAGCGCGCCCCGGCTGTTCGTCGGCAGCTGCGTGGTGTACTTCTCGCTCGGCGTCGGGCTCGTGCTCGCACAGCGCCTCGCCTCGCCGGGCCTGCGCGCGCGCGCCTTCACGCACGTGGGGATCGATGCGCTCGCCGTCGCCCTCCTCACCTACGCGAGCGGCGGCGTCGGCAGCGGGCTCGGCATTCTCCTCGTCGTGCCCGTGGGCGCCATCGCGCTGCTCGTCGGCGGCCGCGACGCCTTCCTGCTCGCGGCACTCGGGGCTCTGGCGCTGCTCACGCAGCAGGTGGCCGCGCACCTGCAGCACATGGCGTCCGCGACCGACTACCCGGCTGCGGGGGTACTTGGCGTCGTGGTGTTCCTCGTGGTGCTGCTCGTCTGGCCCGTCGCCAGCCGCCTCCGCGAGAGTGAGGCGCTGGTCGAGCGCCAGGAGGTCGATCTCGCCGATCTCGCGGAGCTCTCGCAGTACATCGTGCAGCACCTGCGTGAGAGTATTCTCGTGATCGATCCCGAGGACCGCATCCGCCTCATCAACGAATCGGCCGCGCAGATGCTCAGCGCGCGCCCGATCCGCACCGGCTCACTGCTCGGCGAGGCGTCGCCGAAGCTGCTTTACCTGCTGTCGCTGTGGCGCCAGAGTCCGGGCGCTCCACCGGATGCCACCCGCAGCTTCACTGGCGCGGACGGGGCGCGGCTGATCCAGCCGCATTTTGCCTCTCTCGGCAACGACAGGCCGGGGCCTGTGCTGGTGTTCCTCGAAGACACGGCGCTGCTCGCCGGGAAAGTGCAGCAGTCGAAGCTCGCCTCCCTGGGGCGCCTCTCGGCGAGCATTGCCCACGAGATCCGCAACCCCGTCGGCGCGATGAGCCACGCGAGCCAGCTCCTCGCCGAGTCTGCGGCCCTCGGACCCGACGACCGGCGGCTCACCGCCATCATCCGCTCGAATGCCGACCGGGTGAGCGGCATCATCGACAATATCCTGCAGATGTCGCGGCGGGAGCCGTCGCACCTCGAGCGTCTCGAGCTCGGACCCTGGCTCGGCGATTTCCGGGAGGAGTTCTGCCAGACGATGCAGTGGCCGCCCGGGCGCCTGACCCTCGATGTACCCACCGACGGACTCGAAGTCAGCGTCGACCCCGGGCAGCTGCGCCAGGTACTCTGGAACCTCTGCGAGAACGCCGTGAGACATGGTCTGCACGGAGCGCCCGAGGGCGTGGTGGCGCTCCGCGCGGCCCGGCTCGCCCCGCATGGTCGACCCTGCGTCGAGGTGACCGATCCGGGAGAGGGCATTCCGCCGGAACTGGCGGAGCGGATCTTCGAGCCATTCTTCACCGGTGTGCGGGGTGGCACGGGACTCGGCCTGTTCCTCGCGCGCGAACTCGCACAGGCGAACGGCGCCACCCTGCTCTACGAGCCCGGTGCCGGTGGCGGCAGCCTCTTTCGCCTCGTGTTCGCGGACCCCCGGCGCTGGGAACTGTGATCCATCGATCTCGGCACCGCGCGGCCGCAGGATAGAGTGCGCCCCATGCCCAAACCCACCGTTCTCGTCGTGGACGACGAGCCCGACCTCGTCGAACTGGTGAGTCTGACTCTCGAGCGCATGAACCTCGAGACACGCTCCGCGGCCGATGTCGCCACGGCACAGCGGCTGCTCGACAGCCAGCATTTCGATCTCTGCCTTACCGACATGCGTCTGCCGGATGGCGACGGGCTCGATCTGGTCGAATGGATCCAGCGCCATCACGCCAAGGTGCCCTGCGCAGTGATCACGGCCCACGGCAATGTGGAATCCGCCGTACGCGCCCTCAAGGTGGGGGCCTTCGACTTCGTGTCCAAGCCGCTCGACCTCGGCAATCTGCGGAAGCTCGTCTCGAGCGCCATCCGCCTCGCCGGGCGCAGCGGCGGCGAAACGAGCAGCCATGCCCCGCGCCTGTTGGGGGAATCGGCTGCCATGCGGGAGCTGCGCGAGATGATCGCACGCGTCGCCCGCAGCCAGGCACCCGTGCACATCTCGGGGGAGTCCGGCACCGGGAAGGAGCTGGTTGCCCGCCTCATTCACGACTCCGGGCCGCGGACCGACGGCCCCTTCGTTCCCGTGAACTGCGGAGCCATCCCGACCGAACTCATGGAAAGCGAGTTCTTCGGCCACCGCCGCGGCAGCTTCACCGGTGCGATTGCCGACAAGAAGGGCCTGGTGCAGTCGGCCGAGGGCGGCACACTCTTCCTGGACGAGGTCGCCGATCTTCCCCTGCACATGCAGGTGAAGCTGCTGCGTGTGATCCAGGAGAAGACCGTGCGCCCCATCGGCGAGGCGCGCGAGGAGCCCGCAGACGTGCGCGTGCTCTCGGCCACGCATCGCCATCTCGCGGAGCTGGTGGCCGAGGGCCGCTTCCGCGAGGACCTCTACTACCGGATCAATGTCATCGAGCTGCGCGTGCCTTCCCTGCGCGAGCGGGTGGAGGACATTCCCGTGCTCGCCACCACGATCCTCGCGCGCCTCGCGTATCGCGCACGCCTCGAGCCCCCGGAGATCGGGCCAGCGGCGATGCAGGCCCTGCAGCACTATCCTTTCCCCGGCAACGTGCGTGAGCTCGAGAACGTGCTCGAGCGGGCGCTCACGCTCTGCACGGGCAGGGCGATCGAACCCGCGCACATCAGGCTGCGCAGCGGCTTCCACTTGCCGGAGGCGACCGCGGGCGCGAACGCCGGCGCCGCTCCGGCCGACGCGGCCGGGGCCGGGCTCGTCAACCGCCTCGAGAACACGGAGCGCGACGCGATCGTGCGTGCACTCGAGCAGACCCGCTACAACAAGACCGCAGCAGCGAAGCTCCTCGGCGTATCGTTCCGGGCGCTGCGCTACCGGATCAGGAAGCTCGGGATCGAGTAGCGCAGGGGTTGCCGACGGTCCGCCGGTCGATCGGGAGCCCATCCTGCAGATCCTCGGTGCAGAGGATCGGGCACCTCGCCTGGGGCGCTGCGGAGCAGGTGACGTAGCGCGTCAGGAAATGACGCAAACCGACGTCGGCGCTCAGCGACAGTTCCGTCCGGGGCATCGTCACACGCGCCAGGCGGCGCGCCAACTCTTTGCGGATCCGTGACTTAGGCACATTGCGCTCACCTGGCACGACCATTGCAGACTCCCCGGTGCCGGCGCTCCTCGCCGCATCGATTGCATACCAGATTTCAGCCTCCAAGGAGTTCACTCAATGAAAGCCGTCCAGAAGGGTTTCACCCTCATCGAACTGATGATCGTCGTGGCGATCATCGGCATCCTCGCCGCGATCGCGATCCCGGCGTATCAGGACTACACGATCCGCTCGCAGGTCACCGAGGGGCTGAACCTCGCCAGCGATCTCAAAGCGGGCATTGCCGAGTTCCGCGCGAACCGCGGCACGTGGCCCACGGCGATTACGGATCTCGGCATCGGCGCCGTCACCGACAAGTCGGGCAAGTACGTGACGCAGATCGCGGTGCAGAACACCGGCCGCATCGACATCACCTACGGCAACCAGGCGAACGCGGCGAACCTCGCGGGTCAGATCCTGTCTCTCCGCCCGGGTCTCAACGTCAATGGCGACCTGGTGTGGGTCTGTGGCCGACGCGCGGCACCGGGCGGTCTGGGCACAGCGCCGCCGGCTGATGCGACGACCGTTGCCAACAAGTACCTGCCGAACGATTGCCGTACCTGATCCCGGCAATCCAGGTCAGACCTGATGATCCGGCGAAGCCCCTCCCCGCGAGGGGCTTCGTCTTTTCTGGGAGCCGAATCACGCAGTGCGCAGCGGCCCCTGTGCCAGCATCTAGCGATATTTGACAATTGCGCTGATCGCCCGTCCGGGGTCCGGTAGACTATGTCTCAAGGTCGCTCCCAGCTTGTTACGCCCGAATGAACGATAACGCTTCCCTGGCATTCGGCGGCTCGCCGCACTCAGGCCTTGGCGGGCTGCCGCAGCGGCTCGTCCAGGACGGACTCGTGGACGAGCCCACGATGCTGGACGCGCTGAGCGCCGCCCGGGAGCGCAAGAGCAACGTCGTCACGCAGCTGGTCTCGAGCGGCGCAGCCCAGGCGCGTGACATCGCGATCGCCGCGGCCTCCGAGTTCGGCGTGCCGCTGCTCGATCTCGACTGTGTGCAGCTCGATCTCGACACGGTCCGGCTCGTCACTGACAAGCTCCTGGGCAAGCACCGCGTGCTGCCGGTGTTCCGTCGCGGCCGGAGGCTCTTCCTCGCGGTGGCTGATCCCACCAGCCTGCACGCCGTGGACGAGATCAAGTTCGCGACCGGGATGACCGTGGACACCGTGGTCGTCGAGGACGACAAGCTCCAGGCGGCCATCGACAAGGCAATCGAGCAGACCGACACCCAGATGCCGGACCTGGGCGGCGACGAGGGCGTCGATCTCGAGGGGCTCGAGATCTCTGGCGGCGAAGAAGAACTCGACGATGCCGTCGCGCGCGATGACATCGAAGATGCACCGATCGTGCGCTTCGTCAACAAGCTGATGCTGGACGCGATCCGCAAGGGCGCTTCCGACATCCACTTCGAACCCTACGAAAGGACCTACCGCGTGCGCTTCCGCATGGACGGCGTGCTGCGGGAGATCGCACAGCCGCCGGTGGCGCTCGCACCGAAACTCTCCGCGCGCCTGAAGGTCATGTCGCGCCTCGACATCGCCGAGCGGCGGGTCCCGCAGGACGGCCGCATCAAGATGCGACTCTCGAAGACGCGGGCCATCGACTTCCGCGTCAGCACCTGCCCGACTCTCTTCGGCGAGAAAATCGTGCTGCGCATCCTGGATCCCTCCCAGGCGATGCTTGGCATCGATGCGCTCGGCTACGAGCCGTTCCAGAAAGAGCTCTACCTCAAGTACCTCGCCAAGCCGCAGGGCATGATCCTGGTCACGGGGCCCACGGGCAGCGGCAAGACCGTCTCGCTCTACACGGGGCTCAACATCCTCAACCGTGAGGACACGAACATCTCGACCGCCGAGGACCCGGCGGAAATCAACCTGCCCGGTGTCAACCAGGTCAATGTGAACCCGAAGGTCGGCCTGACGTTCGCCGCGGCACTGCGCGCGTTTCTCCGCCAGGACCCGGACGTCGTGATGGTGGGCGAAGTCCGCGACCTCGAGACCGCCGAGATCGCCATCAAGGCAGCGCAGACCGGGCACCTCGTGCTCTCGACGCTGCACACCAACGACGCACCACAAACCCTCACGCGCCTCGTGGACATGGGCGTCAAGCCCTACGCGATCGCCACCTCGGTGAGCCTGATCATTGCCCAGCGGCTCGCACGCCGGCTGTGCTCGCAGTGCAAGACACTGTTCGACGTCCCGGCCGAGGCCCTGCGCAAAGAGGGCTTTGCGGAGGCCGACGTCGCGGCGGGCATCAAGGTCTACGGACCCAAGGGCTGCGCGAACTGCACCGAAGGCTACAAGGGCCGGGTCGGCATCTATCAGGTCCTGCCCGTGACGGAGAACATTGGCCGCATCATCATGGCCGGCGGCAGCGCCATCGAGATCGCCGATGCCGCGCGCGAGGCGGGGGTCTGGGATCTGCGCCGCTCGGGCCTCGAGAAGATCAGACAGGGCGTGACCAGCATCGAGGAAATCAACAGCGTCACGATCGACTGAGACGCTGAGGGACGGTAAGACATGGCACAGGCAGCGACAGCAACCGCCAGGACAGTCAGGCGCGACATTCCCTTCGCCTGGGTGGGCATGGACAAGCGCGGCCAGCGCGTGAAGGGCCGAAGTCTCGCCCCGGATGAGCAGGCCCTGCGGGCGGATCTCCGCCGCCAGGGGATCGTACCGCAGCGCGTGCGCAGGCAGTCGGCCGCGTTCAAGACGGGAGGCAAGGTCAGGCCTGAGGACATCGCGATCTTCAGCCGTCAGCTCGCGACCATGCTCGCCGCCGGCATTCCCCTCGTCCAGTCTTTCGAGATCGTGGGCAACGGACACGAGAAGCCCTCGATGCAGAAGCTGATCCTCGACATCAAGGCCGACGTGGAAGGCGGCATCTCGCTGCACGAGGCGCTGGCCAAGCGGCCGCTGTATTTCGACGACCTGTTCGTGAACCTGGTCGAGGCCGGCGAGCAGGCCGGTGCGCTCGAATCGCTGCTCGACAAGATCGCGACCTACAAGGAGAAGACCGAGGCACTCAAGAAGAAGGTCAAGAAGGCACTCTTCTATCCGGCCGCGGTGCTCGCGGTCGCCGTGATCGTGACCATCATCCTGCTGGTATTCGTGATTCCGCAGTTCGAGTCGCTCTTCAAGGGCTTTGGCGCGGACCTGCCGGCCTTCACGCAGTTCGTCATCAACCTGTCGAAGTTCGTGCAGTCCCAGGGCATCTTCCTGGCACTGGCGGCCGGTGCAGCCGGCTACGCCTTCGTCTACTTCAAGAAGCGCTCGCGGGCGATGCGCGACCTGCTGGACCGCATCATGCTCCGGCTGCCGATCATCGGCCCGATCCTGAACAAGGCCGCAGTGGCCCGCTTCGCCCGGACGCTCTCCACCATGTTCGCGGCCGGCGTGCCGCTGGTCGAGGCGCTCGTCTCAGTGGCCGGGGCGACGGGCAACTCGGTGTACGAGAAGGCGACCCTCCAGATTAAGGACGAGGTGGCCACGGGGCAGCGCCTGCAGCGGGCCATGGAGGGGACGGGACTCTTCCCGAACATGGTGATCCAGATGATCGCCGTGGGCGAGGAGTCGGGCGCACTCGATGAGATGTCGGGCAAGGTCGCCACCTTCTTCGAGCAGGACGTGGACAACGCCGTGGACAGCATGTCGAGCCTCCTCGAACCACTGATCATGGCCATCCTCGGGGTGCTGGTCGGCGGCCTGGTGGTCGCCATGTACCTGCCGATCTTCAAGCTGGGCTCGGTCGTCTGATCCTCGCCTCGCTCGCGACCACACCGGCGCTCTTCGCCGGGGCGGTGTTCATCCTGGGGCTGCTCGTCGGCAGCTTCCTGAACGTGGTCATCTACCGCATGCCGGTGATGCTCGACCGCCAGTGGCGCCGGCAGGCCGAGGAACTGGAGGGTGGCACGCCGGCCGCACCCGCCGAACGATTCGATCTCGTCCGCCCACGCTCGACCTGCCGGGCCTGCAAGACGCCGATCCGGGCGATCCACAACATCCCGGTCCTGAGCTGGCTCCTGCTCCGCGGTCGCTGCGCCTCCTGTGGTGCTCCGATCGGCGCCCGTTACCCCCTGGTGGAGCTCCTCACCGCGTGCCTCTCGGCGGCAGTGGCCTGGAAGTTCGGCTATGGCTGGCCGGCGCTCGCCGGGCTCGTCCTCACCTGGTTTCTCGTGGCCCTCGCCTTCATCGACCTCGACCACCAGCTGTTGCCCGACGATCTGACCCTGCCGCTCCTCTGGCTGGGACTCCTCGTGAGCCTCAGTGGCTCGGTGCCGGTGATCTCTACCGTACCGGTGGATGCGCTCGAGTGTCACCGAAGGCGGCCGCGGGGCTATCTCAGCCTCTGGAGCGTCTACCATGTGTTCCGGCTCCTGACGGGCAAGGAGGGCATGGGCTACGGGGACTTCAAGCTGCTCGCTGCACTCGGCGCCTGGCTCGGCTGGCAGATGCTCCTGCCGATCGTGCTCGGCGCCGCAGCGGTCGGGGCCGTGACCGGGATCGCGATGATCATCCTGCAGGGCCGCGACCGCAGCACACCGATTCCCTTCGGCCCCTTCCTCGCAGCCGCGGGCTGGATCGTGCTGCTCTTCGGTCGCGAGATCGTCGACCGCTACCTCGGCCTCTCCGGGCTGCACTGACGCTGTGGCCGGCACGAAGCCAGGCGCATCCACGCGGGCCTTTCGGGTCGGTCTCACGGGCGGCATCGCGAGCGGCAAGTCGGCGGTTGCCGCACTCTTCGCCGCACTCGGCGTGCCGGTCATCGACACCGACGAGATCGCGCGTGCGGTGGTCGCCCCGGGGGAACCCCTGCTCGACCACATCGTCGGACGCTTCGGTCCCGAGGTGCTGGCGGCAGATGGTTCGCTCGACCGGCGACGCCTGCGCGACATCGTCTTCGCGGACCCGGCGGCCCGCGCCGCACTCGAGCGGCTGACGCATCCGGCGATCCGCGAGGAAATGGATCGACGTTCGGCCGCAGCCGGCGGCCCCTACCAGATCATTGCCATCCCGCTGCTCGTCGAGACGAACGCGCGCGCCGGCCTCGACCGGGTGCTGGTCGTGGACTGCAGCGAGGAGCTGCAGCTGCGCCGCGTGCAGGCACGCGATGGTGCAACACGCGCGCAGGCCGAGGCGATCCTGGCAGCCCAGGCGACTCGCGCCCGGCGGCTCGCGGCCGCCGACGACGTGATCTCGAACGAGGGGGAGCTGTCCGCGCTTCGCGATGCGGTGGAGCAGCTGCACGCCCGCTACCTCGGGCTGGCCGCGACACGCGCGGCTGGGGGGCAGAAATAGCGCCGCCCCGGTTTCGCGCGGCGATCATGTGCCGCAGAATAGGGCGATGAACCAGGAGGCCACACCGGCGGAGGTGCTCACGAGCGTGCGCCCGCTCGTCTTCGAGCAGCCGCTCAACGAGCGCATGCGCACTTTCCTGCGGCTGGATTTCCTCTACAACCAGGCCGTGCACCACAACGAGTCGACGAACGCCTGGGGCAGCCGCGGCCGTCGCGAGCCTGATCGACATGCTTGCCATCGTGGTGCGCAGCGACACGCGTGCCGACGTCATGAAGGAGCTCGAACGCCACCTGGCCACCCTGAACGAATTCCAGAGCAAGCCCGGTGTCGATACCGGCCGGCTGAACGCCGTCACCACGAACCTGACGCGCCTGCGCACGGATCTGGTCACGACGGGTCCCGGCTATGTGCAGTCGCTCAAGGACTCGGACTTCCTGAGCGCCATCCGTCACCGCAGTGCGATTCCCGGCGGCACCTGCGAGTTCGACCTGCCCGATTACTACTTCTGGCTGAACCTCCCGGACGAGCAGCGCATGCGCACCTTCAACGAGTGGCTGACCCGCCTGCGCCCGCTTTGCGATGCAGTCGCGGAGGTGCTGTGGCTCACGCGCCAGAACGGACGCACCCGCTCCGAGACGGCACGCGGTGGCGTGTATCACGTCACCTTCGACCGCGAGACGCCGGTCCAGCTGCTGCGCATCGTGCTGCCCGGCAGCGAGAGGCTCTACCCGGAGATCAGCGGCAGCCACCTGCGCTGCAATGTGCGCTTTCTCACCTGGAAGGGGCTCGACGAGCGCCCCGCGCAGGCCGAGGGCGATGTCGCCTTCGAGCTGACCTGCTGCAGCTGAAAGCGCGGACGCTTGCCCCCCCTCGCCGTCAGCTGCCCCACCTGCGGCCGGGAGACGGCATGGTCGGCCGCCTCCTCCTGGCGACCCTTCTGTAGCGAGCGTTGCCGCCTGATCGATCTGGGCGCCTGGCTCTCGGAAGAGCGCGCCATCCCGGGCAGTGAGCCTGCGCATGTCGCACCGGACGGCACGTCACTGCCCGCGCGCGCCGGCGACAGTCTGGCAGACGACGATGGATCCTGATTTCTGGCTCGAGCGCTGGGCGCGGGGCGAGACGGGTTTCCACCAGTCACAGCCGCATGCGGGCCTCGTGCGCCACTGGCCCTCGCTCGGACTCGCGCGCGGTGCGCGCGTGTTCGTACCGCTGGCCGGCAAGAGTCCCGATCTGCACTGGCTCGCTGCACAGGGTCACCGGGTGATCGGCGTCGAGCTGGCCGGGCTTGCGGTGCGCGCATTCTTCGAGGAAGCCGGGCTCGAGGCCGTCAGCGAGCCAGCGGGGCGGTTCACGCGCCATCGATGTGGCACGCTCGAGCTGCTCTGCGGGGACGTGTTCGATCTCGATCGGGGTACGCTCGGCGAGGTCGCCGCGGTCTTCGACCGGGCGGCGCTGGTCGCACTCCCGCCCGGGCTGCGCACCGCCTACGCCGCTCATCTCACCGGACTCACTACGGCGGGAACCCGCACCCTGCTGGTGACGCTCGAATATGACCAGAGCCGGATGGCCGGTCCGCCATTCAGTGTCCATGAATCCGAGGTGCGTGCGCTCTACGGCGCGCAGCACCGCATCGGGCTGCTCGAACGCCGCGCGCCACCGGATGCCGCGCGCTTCGCGCAGCGCGGTGTCACGGACACGATGGAAGCCATCTACGCGCTCGAACGGTGCTGAGCGCGCGGGGGCTCACTCCGGCACGCGCATGCCGAGCTGCTGCGCGGCGAAGGCCCACTGGTCTGCGAAATCCTCGATCTGCATCGAACGCGGCTTGCCGGCCCCGTGGCCGGGGCGTGTCTCGACACGGATCAGGATCGGTCGCGGGCAAGCCTGTGCGTGCTGCAGCGCGGCGGCGAACTTGTAGCTGTGCCAGGGTGCGACGCGATCATCGTGATCCGCCGTGGTGACGAGTGTCGGCGGATAACAGGCGCCGTCGCGCACGTTGTGCAGGGGCGAATAGGCGTACTGCGCGCGAAAATCCGCCGGGTTCTCGCTCAGTCCGTACTCGGTGGACCACTGCCGGGCATTCGCGTTGCCCCTGTGGTAGCGGAGCACGTCGAGGACGCCGACCACGGGCAGCGCCACGCCAAAGAGCGCGGGGCGTTGCGTGAGCGCCGCACCCACCAGGAGACCCCCATTGCTGCGCCCGTGGATGGCGAGACGCGCGGGGCGCGTATAGCCCTCGCGGATCAGGTACTCGGCCGCCGCGATGAAATCGTCGAATACGTTCTGCCTGCGCGCGAGCACGCCGGCCTCATGCCAGGCCTCGCCATACTCGCCCCCGCCACGCAGATTGGCCTCGGCATAGACGCCTCCCATCTCGAGCCATGCGAGCACCTGCGGGCGGAATTCCGGCAGGAGCGGGATCGCGAAGCCGCCGTAGCCGTAGAGCAGCACGGGCCGGTTGCCATCGCGCGGCATGTCGCGCCGGTGCGTGATGGACATGGGCACGCGCGTGCCGTCCTTGCTGGCGTAGAAGATCCGCTCGGTCACGTAGGCGTCGGTCGAAGCAGCCAGATCGGGCCGGCGGTAGAGCTGCGAGTAGTTGCTGCGCACGTCGTAGCGGTAGAGCGCAGTGGGCGTGAGGTAGTCCGTATAGGTGAAGAACGTCTCAGGCTGGTCGCCGCGGCCGGCGAAGCCTGCAAGCTGGCCGGCACCGGGCGCAGGCACCTCGCCGAGCGGGCGGCCATCCCGCCCGTAGAGCCGCGCGAGCGCGCGTGCATCCTTCGTGTAGCGGACGATGAGCCTCCCGCCGACGTAGTTCGCTTCCTCGAGTGCCACATCGCTCTGCGGCACGACCGTCCGCCAGCGTGCAGGCTCCGGGTAGCGCGCATCGACCGCAATGACGCGGCCGAGCGGCGCATCGCGCGTCGTGCTGAAAAACAGCTCGTCGCCGGCGGCGCCAACGAAGGCATAGAGCGCATCCCAGGCGCCGAAGAGTGTCGTGGGCGCCGCGGCAGCGGCCTGCAGATCGATCAGGTCGACCCCGTTGCGAAAGCCTCCGTCGTAGAGCGTGACGACGAGCCACCGCCCGTCGTCGCTCACCTCGGCCCGGGGCACGCGCGTCGGATGTCCGCGCACCTCATAGACCAGGCGATCGCGCCCCTGCGGCGTGCCGAGCCGATGGAAGTAAATCTTCGGCTGACTCGTGTCGTCACCGCGCCCATCGGGACGTTCACCGTAGCGGCTGTAGTACACGCCCGAGCCGTCGTGCGCCCAGGACAAACCCCAGAATCGCGTGCGCACGATCTCGTCACCGAGATCACGACCATCGGCGACGCGGCGGAAGCGCCAGATCTGCCAGTCCGTGCCGCCGTCGGAGAGCGCGTAGGCGATCACGCGCCCGTCGGGACTGGGTTCGAAATCCGCCAGTGCGATCGTGGCATCCGGGCTGAGCACGTTCGGGTCGACGAGCACACGTCCGGGCGACTCCGGCGAATCCGCCACGTAGAGCACGCTCTGGTCCTGTCGGCCATCGCCCTGCGCGTAGAAGAGCCTCCCGCCGGCCTCGATCGGCACGGGCTTGGAGCGCAGGCCGTAATGCTCATGGCGCCAGAGCTCGGTGAGCCGTCTGACGATCCACGACCGCTGGGGAATCGCCGCGAGCAGCGGCTCGGCGAATCCATTCTCGGCACCCACCCAGGCGCGCACCTCGGGGGAGTCGAGGTCCTCCAGCCAGCGATAGGGATCGGCGACGATCGTACCGTGGTAGTCGTCCCGCACATCGACTCGCGCGGTGGCGGGGTACACGAGCGGCCCTGCACCTGGAGTGTCGAGTCCTGACGCCACTTCGCTGGCTGACGGCAGGCGGGCATGGGTCCGCACGTCATCAGCCCCACCACGGCCGCCCGGAGAGATCCCCACGCACGCCGCAAGCACGACCACGACGCAGCCGGCCGTCGCGAGACCCGCTGCGCCGCAGAGCCCCGTCATGGGAACTTGATCTTCCCGCCGCCGGCACCGGGCCCCGGTCCGATGCCGCCCGCCGCGCCGACTTCAGGCACCACGATGCGCGAAGCGGCTTCGCGGCGCATCTCACGGGCCTCGTCGATCGCCTGCTCGAGTGCCGCCTTGACCGCCTCGGGGAACTTCACGATCGCCTCTTCGAGCGACTTCGCCTCGATGTCGAAGGCGAGCGGCAGGATGCCGGCAGGCGTGAGGAGCTGCGTCTGTCCGGAATACAGCACCGCTCGCGCTGCATCGGGCCTGCCGGTGGCGTCGACGGGTGTCATCACGCGTATGGTGCCCGCACGGCGATCGCTGAAGACCTCCTCGCGGTAGAGCGCATTGCGGTCGATGGAAATATCGGGAAGAGTCGGATCCTGTGCCATGAGTGCCTGCCTGTCTCGGAAAATCAGTCCGGGGTCGAGCCGATCGCCTCGCCGCGCAAGGCATCGATGAAGGGTCGGTCAGCCTCGAGGATATCCTCGGTGCCGAGTCGTTCAGGGTGCACCCACTTCAGGCGCTGCCCGTCGAGTGCGCGGGGCTGTCCCGCACTGCGCATGACGCGCCACAGCGAGAGCTCGACCGCGCGGTCCGGGTATTCGTGGGCGAGCGTCATGAGGTGGCGGGCGTCCTCGACCTCGACGCCGAGCTCCTCTGCAAGCTCACGGTCGAGTGCTGCGCGCTGCGATTCGCCCTCCTCGAGCTTCCCGCCGGGGAACTCCCAGCGACCTGCCATGTGCCGTCCGGCAGGACGCTGCGCAATCAGCACCCGCCCCTCCGGATCGAACAGGGCTGCGGCCACCACACGGATGTGCGTCTTCACCGCACGTCGGCGATCGCGCCGTGGCAGTGCTTGAATTTCCTGCCCGAGCCACAGGGGCACGGTTCGTTGCGCCCGACCTTCCGGTCACCGCGCACGAAAGTCCCCTGGGGTTCGACCGGAGGAACCGGACCCGACGCCGGGAAACCCGTACGCGCCCGGGAACCCGCCGGTGCCGTCGCCGCTTCGACCGGCGCGCCGTCGATCTCCCGCGACTCTGCGGCGCCGAGCAGTGACTGTGCCTCGGCGTGCTGCGTCTGCAGCGCCCGCAGGAGGCGCTGGCGACGCGCCTCCTCCTCACGCTCGAGCTCCTCCTGCGTACGCACTTCGACCTTGGAGAGGATCGACACGGTGTCGTGCTTCACGCGCTCCAGCATCGCGGCGAAGAGCTCGAAGGCCTCACGCTTGTACTCGAAGCGGTAGTCCTTCTGCGCATATCCGCGCAGGTGGATGCCCTGGCGCAGGTAGTCCATGGCCCCGAGGTGCTCGCGCCAGTGCTGGTCGAGCGTCTTCAGCATCACGTCCTTCTCGACATGGCGCATGATGGGTGCGCCCACGCGCGTCACCTTGGCCTCGTATTCGCTCTCGACGGCTTCGACCACACGCCGGCGGAAAGCGGCCTCCTCGAGCTCAGGCTCGCTCTCGAGCCAGGCCTTCGGCCCGACGTGCACGCCGAAGTCGCGCAGCACCGCCGCGGCAAGTCCCGAGAGATCCCAGTCCGCGACGGCCGCCTGCTTCGGCAGGAACTGGTCCATGAGCGATTCGAGAGCATCCTCGCGGATGCCGCGGATCGCGTCCGCGACCTCCTCCTTGCCCATGATCTCGTTACGCTGCTGATAGATGACCTTGCGCTGGTCGTTCGCGACGTCGTCGAAGAGCAGCAGCTGCTTGCGGATGTCGAAGTTGTGGGATTCGACCTTGCGCTGCGCCTTCTCGATGCGCCGCGTGAGCATGCCGCTCTCGATCACCTCGCCCTGCTTCATCCCGGCCATCGAGAGCAGCCGCTTGGTGAAGTTCGGATCGCCGAAGATCCGCATCAGATTGTCTTCCATCGACAGATAGAAGCGGCTCGAACCCGGATCGCCCTGACGACCCGAGCGACCGCGCAGCTGGTTGTCGATGCGGCGGGATTCGTGGCGTTCCGTGCCGATGATGTGCAGGCCGCCGGCGGCGAGCACCTGGTCGTGGCGTGCCTGCCAGTCCTGGCGGATGCGCTCGCGTCCGACCTCGTCGAGCGTTCCCCCCGCAGCCCCCACCGCGGCGTTGAGCTCGACCTCGAGATTCCCGCCGAGCACGATGTCCGTTCCGCGCCCCGCCATGTTGGTGGCGATCGTCACCGTGCCCGGGCGTCCCGCCTGCGCCACGATCTGCGCCTCGCGCTCGTGCTGCTTGGCATTCAGCACCTGGTGCGCGATGCCATCCTTCTGCAGCAGCCCCGAGAGAAACTCGGAAGTCTCGATGGAGGTCGTGCCCACGAGCACCGGCTGCTGGCGCTGCGCGCAGTCCTGGATGTCCTCGATGATCGCCCTGAACTTGTCGTCCTGCGTGAGATACACGAGATCCGGCATGTCCCTGCGGACCATCGGCTTGTGGGTGGGAATCACCACGACCTCGAGGCCGTAGATCTGCAGGAATTCCGGCGCTTCGGTATCGGCCGTGCCCGTCATGCCCGCCAGCTTCTTGTAGAGGCGGAAGTAGTTCTGGAAGGTGATCGAGGCGACGGTCTGGTTCTCCTCGCGCACCCGCACCCCTTCCTTGGCCTCGATCGCCTGATGCAGGCCGTCCGACCAGCGCCGCCCCGGCATCGTGCGGCCGGTGAATTCGTCGACGATGATCACCTCACCGTTGCGCACGATGTACTCCACGTCACGCTTGTAGATCGCGTGCGCGCGCAGTGCGGCGTTCAGGTGATGCATGAGGCGGATGTTCGCCGCGTCATAGAGACTCTCGCCCTCGCGCAGGAGGGCCGCCTGCAGCATCAGCTGCTCGACGTGCTCGTGACCTTCCTCCGTGATGTGCACCTGCTTCTGCTTCTCGTCTACCGAGAAGTCGCCGGGGCCGTCTTTCTCTTTCTGGCGTGTGAGCCGTGGCACGAGCTGGTTGACGCCCAGGTAGAGCTCGGTGCTCTCCTCGGCCGGCCCCGAGATGATGAGTGGCGTGCGCGCCTCGTCGATGAGGATCGAGTCCACCTCGTCGACGATGGCGTAGGCGAGGGGGCGCTGCACGCGATCCTCGAGCCGGAACGCCAGATTGTCGCGCAGGTAGTCGAAACCGAATTCGTTGTTCGTACCGTAGGTGATGTCGCAGGCATAAGCCTCGCGCTTCTCGGCACTCGCCTGCGAGTTGCGGATCACCCCGACGCTCATGCCGAGAAAGCGGTAGACGGGAGCCATCCAGTCCGCATCGCGCTGCGCCAGATACTCGTTCACCGTGACGATGTGCACACCCTCGCCGGTGAGCGCATTCAGATACGCGGGCAGCGTCGCGACCAGTGTCTTGCCCTCGCCGGTACGCATCTCGGCAATGCGGCCTTCGTGCAGCGCCATCCCACCGACCAGCTGCACGTCGAAGTGCCGCATGCGCAGAGTGCGCCGCGCCGCCTCGCGCACCACGGCGAAAGCCTCCGGAACGAGCTCCTCCAGCTTCGTCCCCGAGCGCAGGCGGGCGCGAAACGCGTCGGTCTGCGCACGCAGCTGCTCATCGTTCATCGCCTGGATCGTGGACTCCAGGTCGTTGGCTGAGCGAACGATGCGATCGAACTGCCGCAGCTGGCGGTCATTGCGACTGCCGAAAACGCGGGTCAGGAGTTGCAGCACTGATGAATCCTCTGCGGAAAATTCCCGATCCGACAACGGCTTGGCGAGCCCGGCCCGGATCGCGGGCGCGCTATTCTAAGGGATAGAGCGAGCCGGGCAAAAAGGGTTCTGCGCCGCACACGGGTGCGGCCGTACGCAGGCCCCGGTGCGTTCAGCGCCCGATGAAGGAAAGCGGATCGACCTGGCGCCCCTCACGCAGCACCTCGAAGTGCACGTGCGGGCCGGTCGACCGACCGGTCGAACCAATGACGGCAATCGGTTCGCCGCGCGTCACGGTCTGCCCGACCGTAACGAGATTCTTCTGATTGTGGCCGTAGCGCGTGACATACCCGTTGCCATGCGCGATCTCGATCAGCTCGCCGTAACCCGCGCGCCAGCCGGCCCAGGTCACGATGCCCGTGGCCACGGCAATCACCTGCGAACCCACCTGGCCCGCGAAGTCGACCCCGCGGTGAAAGGCCTCATGCCCGGTGAAGGGATCCTGACGATCCCCGAAATGCGACGAGATGAACCCCGTGCGCAAGGGGCGGCCTTCGGGCTGGATCTGCTGGCTGAGCTCACGGGCCAGAATCACGTTCTCGAGCGCGGCGAGCTGCGCCCCACGCAGGTCGATCCGGTCCTCGACGCGGCCGATGAGCGCCGTGAGGTCCGGCACCTCGGCGCTCCTGCCGCCTTCCTCCTCCGGGCCTCCGGTCGGCGGCGGGGCATCGAAATTGAACTCCCGGCCATCGATGTTCGCCATCTGGGTCAGGCGCTTGCCGAGCGCGTCGAGACGGAGCAGTTGGGCATCGAGCCCTCCCACCCGCAACGCCAGGGCGTCGATGCGATCCTGGAGCTGGGTCTTCAGGCGACCGACCTCGGCGCGCTGATCGGCCATGGTTCGGCTCCAGCCCGTGATGTCGCCCGGGAGGTGCCCGCCACTCTGCCGCCCGAGCTGCAACCCGAACGCGAATGCCGTTCCCAGCACGCCCAGTGCCGCAGCCGCAGTGACGATGAATGTCAGCGGTCGTGCGAAATCGATCTGGTGCGCGCGACCCGCCCGTCGCAGAAAGACGATGACATTCATCCGGCTCGCTCCTCCGGGTGACAGGGCTCGAACAGGCAGGTGATCGGCCGCGCCCCCGCGGCATGTACCGGCAGGCTCGTCTTGCCGTATGGTTCTTCAAAGGGCTTGCGCCCTGCTGGCAACCCCGCTGTCATAGCGCCTCGCTTTAGACCGGTGGCTTTGCGTCCCCGCCTTTCGACGGGTTTGCCCAAGAGCAGCAGTCGGACTATGCCGAATAACTCCCCGCGGTTCAAGAAAAAGAGTCTCACACGGCCAGCGTCGCAGCGCCCGCGCAGTGGCGCAGCCCGGACCATCGGGGAGCTGCTGAAGAAGCCGGGCGGGCTCTTCGCGGACGCCCTGGCGCGTGCGGACGAGCAGGAGCGGTGGCGGCGGGGTCTCACCGCGTGCCTGCCAGAGCCGCTCAGCGAACATATTACGGGCGTTGTCGTGAGTGGCGGCATCCTGACGGTCTTTACGGAATCCGCAGCCTGGTGCGCCCGGCTGCGTTATGTCCTCATCGAGCACGAGGCGACGCTGCGCGTCGCACTGCCGGAATTGCGCGCAGTCAGGGTGAAGGTGCTGCCCACGGCGCCAGGCGCCCGCCGGACCCGGGGCGATGGCTAGTCTCTCAGTCCGCGGGCAGCGCCTGAGCCTGTACGTAAGAGATCGGCGCATCGGAAGCCTTCTCGAAGACGACTTCCTCCCAGGCGGACGTCTCGGCGAGCAGCGCCCGCAACAACGCGTTGTTGAGCGCGTGGCCGGACTTGTAGCCGCTGAATTCGCCGATCAGGCTGTGACCGAGCAGGTAGAGATCCCCGATGGCGTCGAGGATCTTGTGTTTCACGAATTCGTCCTCGTAGCGTAACCCGTCCTCGTTCAGGACCCGGGAGTCGTCAAGCACGATGGCATTGTCGAGATTGCCGCCGAGCGCCAGATTGTGCGACCGGAGGTACTCGATGTCGCGCATGAAACCGAAGGTGCGCGCGCGGCTCACTTCCTTGAGGAAGGACGTCGTGGAAAAGTCCATCGAGGCGCGCTGCGAGCGCCGTCTGAAGATCGGATGATTGAATTCGATCTCGAAGTTCACCTTGAAGCCGGCGAAGGGCAGGAACTCGGCCCACTTGTCGCCGTCCTCGACGCGCACCTTCTTCCTGATGCGCACGAAGCGCTTGGCCGCCTTCTGCTCCGCAATACCCGCCGACTGCAGCAGGAACACGAACGGACCCGCGCTCCCGTCCATGATGGGCACCTCGGGAGCGCTCACTTCCACGAGCGCGTTGTCGATCCCGAGGCCCGCGAAGGCCGACAGCAGGTGCTCGACGGTGCCAACCCGGACGCCGTGCGCCACGAGCGTCGTACCCAGCGTGGTTTCACCCACGTTCTCGGCGTGTGCGGGAATCTCCACGGGCTCGGGCAGATCGACGCGCCGAAAGACGATGCCCGAATCGGCAGCGGCCGGCCTCAGCGTCATGAGCACCTTCTTGCCCGTGTGCAGGCCGACCCCCGTCGCACGGATCGAGTTCTTGAGTGTTCTCTGTCCGACCATTGGCTCCGTCGCGGAGAACCGGCGGCGCTCCGGAGACCGGGGCTTTCCCGATCTCCGGAGTCCGGCGTGATAACGCATCTTGCCCGCGAGGCGCGTTACGGTACCACAGGCCCCAGGAGCGCGGTTAGTCCGCCTGCCGGCGCAGGAAGGCGGGAATATCCAGCAGATCCTCCGGATCGTCGACACTCGGTCGCAGGCCGTCGCCCACGGCTCGCTGCTGCTGGCGCTTGATCGTCGGCGTATCGAGCTGCGCGTAGTCGCTGCCGGACAGTGGCGTCCGCGGACGCACCATCCGGATCTGCGGCGCCTCCGCCTGCGGCCGGCCGGCCTCCCTCAGTGGCTGGACCGGACGCATGCTCTGCACGGCCGGGCGGCCGAGCCCCGTCGCCACGACGGTCACGCGGACCTGACTCGAAAGCTCGGGATCGATCACCGTTCCGACCACGACGGTCGCATCCTCGGAGGCGAACTGCTTCACCACGTTGCCGACTTCCTGGAATTCCCCGATCGAGAGATCCATGCCGGCCGTGACGTTCACGAGAATGCCGTGAGCACCGGCGAGGTTCACATCCTCGAGGAGCGGCGAGGAAACCGCCATCTCCGCGGCCTCGCGCGCACGCTTCTCGCCACTCGCGACGCCGGAGCCCATCATCGCCATGCCGGTCTCGGCCATCACCGTGCGCACGTCGGCGAAGTCGACGTTGATGAGGCCCGGGCGCGTGATGAGCTCGGAGATGCCCTGTACCGCACCCTGCAGCACGTCGTTTGCGGCCTTGAAGGCGTCGAGCAGTGTCGTCTGCGGACCGAGTACCGTGAGCAGCTTCTGGTTCGGAATCGTGATCAGGGAGTCGACGTACTTCGAGAGTTCGGCAATGCCGTGGTCAGCCACGAGGGAGCGCTTGCTGCCCTCCATCTCGAAGGGACGCGTGACCACCGCGACCGTGAGGATGCCGAGCTCCTTGGCGATCTGCGCCACGACCGGGGCTGCGCCCGTGCCCGTGCCGCCGCCCATGCCCGCCGTGATGAACAGCATGTCGCAGCCCTCGATCAGCTCGATCACCCGATCGCGGTCCTCCATGGCCGCCTGGCGCCCCATCTCGGGATCAGCCCCCGCCCCGAGACCCTTGGTGATGTTGCAGCCGATCTGCAGCGCCGTCTTCACCTTCGAGTGCTTGAGTGCCTGCGCATCGGTATTGATGCAGATGAATTCCACACCTTCGATGCCGCTCGCCACCATGTGCGACACGGCGTTGCCGCCGCCGCCTCCGACGCCGAGCACCTTGATCACGGCACTCTGGCTGTATGCGTCCATCAGTTCGAACATGTCAGTCGCTCCTCGGGAATGGTCAAGTGGTTGGTCAAACGTCTTCTTCGTCTCGTCTGTCAGCTGTCAGCTTCAGAAATTGCCCTGGAACCAGCGCTTCATGCGCTCGAGCGCGCCCCGCGCATTGCCGCCGAGCGAGCGCCGGGATGTGCCGCCGAAGGTGTTGTCGCGCGCATAGAGCAGCAGCCCCACGCCTGTCGAATAGACCGGGTTGCGCACCACGTCGGCGAGACCCTGCACCGACTGCGGCAGGCCGAGGCGCACGGGCACGTGGAACACTTCTTCGGCGAGCTCGATGGCACCCTCCATGCGGGCGCTGCCACCGGTGAGCACAATCCCGGCAGCGATCGTTTCCTCGAAACCGCTCCTGCGCAGCTCCTCGCGCACGAGCGCGAACAGCTCCTCGTAGCGCGGCTCGACCACCTCGGCCAGCGTCTGGCGGGCCAGGCGTCGTGCCGGACGGTCGCCGACGCTCGGCACCTCGATGCTCTCGTCGGGATTGGCGAGCTGCGAGAGCGCGCAGGCGTAGCGCAGCTTGATGTCCTCGGCATACTGCGTCGGCGTGCGCATGGAGACCGCGATGTCGTTGGTCACCTGGTCGCCGGCAATCGGAATGACGGCCGTGTGGCGGATCGCGCCCTGCGAGAACACCGCGATGTCGGTGGTGCCCCCGCCGATGTCGACGATGCACACACCGAGCTCTTTCTCGTCATCGGTGAGCACCGCGAAGCTCGACGCGAGCTGTTCGAGGACCACGTCGTCGACCGTGAGACCGCACTTCTCGATGCATTTCTCGATGTTCTGGGCCGCGCTGTCGGCACCGGTGACGATGTGCACCTTGGCCTCGAGGCGCACGCCGGACATGCCGATCGGGTCGCGAATGCCTTCCTGCCCGTCGATGATGAATTCCTGCGGCAGGACGTGCAGGATCTTCTGGTCAGCGGGAATCGCCACGGCCCTGGCCGCGCGGATCACTTCCTCGACATCCGAGTGGCTGACCTCGCGGTCGCGGATCGCGACGATGCCGTGAGAGTTCAGGCTCCTCACGTGACTGCCCGCGATGCCCGCGTAGACCGAGCGGATCTCGCAGCCAGCCATGAGCTCGGCCTCCTCGACGGCGCGCTGTATGGACTGCACGGTGGATTCGATGTTGACCACCACGCCTTTCTTCAGGCCACGCGAGGGCTGCGAGCCGAGGCCGATGACCTCGATCGAAGCGTCGGCACCCACCTCGGCGACCAGGGCCACGACCTTCGAGGTCCCGATGTCGAGGCCCACGATGAGGTTTCTCTCGGGTCGCTTAGGCATCACCGTCGCTCTCCTCACCTGCCCGCGCGGCAACGCGCGTGCCGCCTCCCCGCCAGCCGATGGCGAAGCCGTTCGTGTAGCGCATGTCCACGTGGACGATGTCGGTCGCCCGTTCCCCGACGAGCTTCAGTGCCGCCGTGCAGAAGCGCTCGAAGCGCTGATCGAAATCACGGCGGCCGAAACGCACCGTCACACCGTTGTCCAGATCGAATTCCCAGGCGCCGCGATCGTCGAGCCGCACGGCCGTCAGCCGCATCCCGGCCTCCACGAGCCGGCCCTGCACGGCGAGATAACGCTGCGCCACCGCGGACTCGGTGCCCCGCGGCCCTGAGAGCTTCGGCAACTCCGGCGGGATGTGCCGCGCCTCGCTCAGGAAGAGCTCGCCACGCACGTTCAGGAGCCCATTGCCGCCCCAGCGCGCTGCGGCCACCTGCTCGACCACGTTGACGCGCAGTCCGTGAGGCCACTCGCGCTGCACGCTCGCCGTGTCCACCCATGGCAGCTGGGCCACCGCGCGACGCACACCCGCGAGGTCGACACCCACGAGGCCGGCGCGCTGGATCCGCTGCCTGACCGCCTGCTCGACGTCCAGCGCCGCGACGCGCTGGAAGCGCCCGACGACCGTGATCCTCTCGATCGGCTGATCGAGCGCCCAGACGATGCCGCCGCCGCTGGCCACGACGGCCGCCACGGCACCGAGCGTCACTGCGGCACGCCGCCAGTCGATCGCCGGCAGACGCCAGCGGCGCTCGCGCGGCTTGCGGCGATTGCGGGGCGCCATGCTCAGCCTCGTCCTGCGCCGAGGGGCGCGCGCGTGAAGTTCGTCTTGAGCACCTGCCAGACAAGCTCGTCGAAGTCGATCTGCACGGCACGTGCCGCCATCGGCACCAGACTGTGATCAGTCATGCCGGGCACGGTGTTGATCTCCAGAAGCAGCGGGCGACCCGCGCCATCCATCATGAAATCGACACGGCCCCAGCCACTGGCCCCTGCTGCCTCGAAGGCTGCGAGCGCGAGACTCGCGAGGTGCTGCTCGGCCGGACGCGAGAGTCCGGAGGGGCAGAGATAGCGCGTGTCGTCGCGCAGATACTTGGCTTCGTAGTCATAGAAGATCTTCGGCGTCTCGATGCGGATCGAAGGCAGTGCCCGGTCCTTGAGAATCCCCACCGTGTACTCGCCGCCCGTGATCCAGGGCTCGGCAAAGACGCTGCGGTCATGGCCGGCTGCGGCGGCGTAGGCCGCCGGCAGATCCGCTGCACGCTCCACGCGCGTCATGCCGACGCTCGAGCCCTGGGTGGCCGGCTTCACGATCATCGGCAGACCCAGCCGCTCGAGCGCCTGCTCGAAGTCCTGCGGGCCGTGCAGAACGAGAAAGTCCGCGGTCGGCACGCCCACCGCCTGCGTCAGGCGCTTGGTGCGCACTTTGTCCATGCAAATGGCCGAGCCGAGCACGCCACTGCCCGTATAGGGAACGCCGAGGCATTCGAGCGCGCCCTGCAGCGTCCCGTCCTCACCGCCCGGGCCGTGCAGCGCAATCCAGGCTCGCGCGAAGCCGGCCGAAGCGAGCTCGGCGAGCGGACGCTCCGCGGGATCGAACGGCCGTGCGTCGACCCCACGACGCGCGAGCGCCGCGAGCACGGCGCGACCGCTGAGGAGCGAGATCTCGCGCTCGCTCGACGAACCGCCGAGGAGCACGGCCACGCGGCCGAATTCGCCTGCCGCGGCAGCACGCCGTGATGATTCAGGGTCGTGACGCAGTCTCACCGCAGCGCCTCCCCGATGATGCGCACCTCGGTCTCGAGCCGCACGCCCTGGCGGCGCGCGACCGTCTCCTGCACGAAGCGGATCAGCTCCTCGAGCACAGCCGCGCTCGCCTGACCGTGATTGACGATGAAATTCGCGTGCTTCTCCGACACCGACGCATCTCCGATACGATGACCCTTCAGGCCGCTCGCCTCGATGAGACGTGCGGCGAAATCTCCGGGCGGATTGGTGAACACCGATCCGCAGCTCCACTCTCCGATCGGCTGACTGGCCGCGCGCCGCTCGAGGAGCTCGCGGATCTCGCGGTCACTCGCTTCGGGTCGGGCTTCGAAGCGGAACCGCGCGGCCAGGAACCATTCGCCCGTCACCGGACCCACCACGCGCCGGTAGCCGACCGAATATTCCGCGGCACTCCGGCGGTGCTCGATGCCACGGCGGTCGATCGTTTCCACCTCGACGACGTGGCGCCAGGTCTCACCGCCGTGCGCGCCGGCATTCATCGTGAGCGCGCCACCGACCGATCCCGGGATGCCCCCGAAGAACGCAGCAGGACCGAGGCTCCACCTGACGCAGCGACGTGCCAGCCGCGCGCAGGGCACACCCGCCTCCGCATACACGCCCGTCTCGCCCTCGCGCTCCAGCCGCTCGAGCGCTCCGCGCGTTGAGATGACAACGCCACGCAGGCCGCCGTCACGCACCAGGAGATTGCTGCCGAGCCCGACCCAGTGGAGCGGCACCTCCCCGGGCAGCTGCGTGAGAAAGGCGGCGAGATCGGCGCGATCACTCGGCGTGAAAAACAGCTCCGCGGGTCCGCCGACACGCCACGACGTATGCCGGCTCATCGGCTCCTCATGGCGTATGCGCGGCAGGAACCCGGCGGCCACGGCGAACGTCACGGCGTGCCTTCCGGTGCAAGGGCGCCGGCGAGTCCGGCAGGCAGGGCGTGTGCGATCGTCCCGATGTGGCCCGCGCCCATGGTGATGAGCACATCGCCCCCATGCAGCACGTCGCGCAGCGCCTGGCCGAGATCCTCCACCCGCTCGACGAACACCGGTTCCACGTGTCCCCGGCTGCGCACCGCGCGACAGATGGCGCGGCCGTCGGCCCCGACGATGGGCGCTTCGCCCGCCGCATAGACCTCGGTGACCAGCAGTGCGTCGGCCGTCGAGAGTACCCGTGCGAAATCGTCGAGCAGATCGCGCGTGCGCGTGTAGCGGTGGGGCTGGAAGGCAAGCACGATCCTGCGCTCCGGATAGCCCTGACGGACGGCCTCGAGCGTCGCTGCGATCTCGGTCGGATGGTGACCATAGTCGTCCACGAGCGTGACCCGTCCGCCGGGCAGATCGATCTCGGCAATGTGCTGCAGCCGCCGGTCGATGCCCTGGAACTGCGCGAGCGCCCGCCGGATCGCTGCATCATCGATGCCGAGCTCCGTGGCCACCGCAATCGCAGCGAGCGCGTTGCGCACATTGTGGGTACCCGGCAGGTTCACCGTAACGGCGAGGGGCTCGGCGTATCCGGGCCGCTGCACCTCGAAGCCCGACTGCAGTCCCTCGCGGCGAATGCGCACGGCACGTACGTCGGCCGTTTCCGAGAGACCATAGGTGACGACGGGCCGCCCGATGCGCGGCAGGATGCTGACGACATGCTCATCGTCCGCGCACAGCACCGCGAGTCCATAGAAGGGCAGGTTGTGGAGGAAATCGACGAAACTCTGCTTGAGCCGCTCGAAGTCGCCTTCGTGGGTGGCGAGATGATCGTTGTCGATGTTCGTGACGATGGCGATCATCGGCTGCAGGCGCATGAACGAGGCGTCGCTCTCGTCCGCCTCCGCGACGAGATAGCGACCCGCACCGAGTCGCGCGTTGCTGTCGGCGCTCTTCAGGCGCCCGCCGATGACGAAGGTCGGGTCCAGGCCGCCCTCGGCGAGAACGCTGGCGATGAGGCTCGTGGTCGTCGTCTTGCCATGCGTCCCGGCCACGGCGATCGCATGCCGGAAGCGCATGAGCTCACCGAGCATCTCGGCGCGCGGCACGACCGGGATGCGCCGCTCGAGCGCCTGCACGACCTCCGGATTGGCGGGCGACACAGCGCTCGAGACGACCACCACGTCGGCGCCCTCGACATGCCCGGGCGCATGCCCGAAGGCGATGCGGGCGCCGAGTTTCGCGAGTCGCGCGGTGATGGCGTTCGGCTTCAGGTCCGAACCCTGCACGGCATAGCCCAGGTTCAGGAGCACCTCGGCGATGCCGCCCATGCCGCTGCCGCCGATGCCGACGAAGTGGATGGTGTGGATGCGCCGCATGCGGTCGTTCATGCGAGGCCTCCGGCGTGCGTCGCGCGACCGGCATCGCCCGAGATGGCAAGCGTGGCGGCGAGCAGCTCCTCGGCTGCCTGCGGGCGCGCGAGGCGCCGCGCACGCTCGGCCATGACGGACAGTCGTGCGCGATCGGCGCACAAGGGCACGAGTTCCGCGGCCAGCCGTTCCGCGTCGAGATCCTGCTCGGGCAGGAGCACACCGGCGCCGGCCTCGACGAGGTAACGGGCATTGTGGGTCTGGTGATCGTCCACGGCCGCGGGAAAGGGGACGAGAATCGCAGCCACGCCGACGGCGGCCAGCTCTGAGATCGTGAGTGCCCCCGAGCGGCAGATCACGAGATCCGCCCAGCCGTAGGCGCCGGCCATGTCGTCGATGAACGGCAGCACCTCCGCAGGCATGTGGGCACGCTCGTAGCTCTCGCGCGCAGCCTCGAACCCGCGCTCGCCGGCCTGATGACGCACCTCGAGAGGGATGCGCCCGGCCACACGCGCGAGAGCGAACGGCACGACTGCATTCAGGCGCGCTGCACCCTGGCTGCCGCCGACCACGAGCACACGGACGGGACCCGCCCTCCGGGCGAAGCGTTCGGCAGGCGGCGGAGTGAGCGCGATTTCCCGGCGCACGGGATTGCCTATCGCACGCGCGCGCCGTCCGGGCCCGAAACTTCCCGGAAAGGCCTCTAGCACCTCGGTGGCGAGCGGCGCGAGACGCCGGTTCGTGAAACCGGCAATCGCATTCTGCTCGTGGATCAGCAGCGGACGGCGTGTGAGCCAGGCCGCCACGCCCCCGGGACCGGTGACGAAGCCACCCAGGCCGACGACCGCCCGCGGCCGATGGCGCCACATCACGCGCAGCGCCTGTGCAAGCGCCAGCGCCAGACGAAAGGGCGCCGCAAGCAGGGTGAGCGCACCCTTGCCGCGGAGTCCACCCACCGCGAGCCACTCGATCGGGATGCGTTCCGCCGGCACGATGCGTGCTTCAAGCCCGCGGCGGGTTCCGAGCCACACCACGCCGATCGCGCGCTCGCGCAGCAGGCGTGCAAGCGCAAGCGCGGGAAACACGTGCCCGCCCGTGCCACCGGCCATGATGAGCACGGGTCGGTCACTCATGGACTGCGCCCCTTGGGGCTTTCCCGCATGGCCGTCGGGCTGCGCACCTGCCGGGTCGCCTCGTGGTAGACACGCAGCACGAGCCCTGTCCACGCGAGCGTCACGATCAGGCTCGAGCGTCCGTAGCTCATCAGCGGCAGCGTCAGACCCTTGGTCGGCAGCACGCCCATGTTGACGCCGATGTTGATGAGCACCTGCGTGCCGAGCCACAGCGCGAAACCTGTCGCCAGCCACGCCTGGAACTTCAGACCTGCCTCGGCCGCGAGGCGCGCGATCGTGAACACCCTCCACACCAGCGCGAGAAACAATCCCATCGTGAGCAGCACGCCGAAGAGTCCCAGTTCCTCGGCCAGCACGGCGAACAGAAAATCAGTGTGTGCCTCGGGAAGGTAGAACAGCTTCTGCACACTTCCGCCGAGACCTACGCCAAACCACTGGCCACGCCCGATCGCGATCAGCGACTGCGTGAGCTGGAATCCGGTATCGAAGGGGTCGGCCCAGGGATCGAGGAAGCCCGTGAGTCGGCGCAGGCGATAGGCCGAATTGACGGCAATGAGCGCCCCGATGCCGAGCGCACCGACGGTCAGCACGAGCACGTAGCGCAGCCGTGCACCGGCGAGGAAGAGCACACCGAAGCCGCTGACGAACAGCACGCAGGCGGCGCCGAAGTCGGGCTCGACGACCAGCAGCCCGGCGAACAGGCCGAGTACGCCGAGCGGCTGCAGGAGTCCGAGGAAGGTCGTGCGCAGCTCCGCTTCGCGACGTACTGCGTAGCTCGCCACGTAGATCAGGACCAGCACGCGCGCAAGCTCGGAAACCTGGAAGTTGAACCCCGCGAGCCGGATCCACCGGCGACTGCCATTCACCTCGTGCCCGATGCCCGGAAGGAGCACGAGCAGCAGCAGCGCACCGGCCGCGACGGCGAGCGGGCCGCTGATGCGCTCGAGCAGGTCCGTGCGGACGCAGAAGACCAGGGCTGCACAGACAAGACCGGTCGCCGCGAGCACGAGCTGGCGGTACAGGTAGATGAAGGCCTCGCCGCTCTCGCGGCTTGCGATGGAAATCGACGCCGAGGTCACCATCACGAGACCGAGGAGCACGATGGCGAGCACGAGTGCGATCACCATCCAGTCGAGACGCAGCGCGTCGCGCCGGCCCGCCCGTTCGAGTGGCAGCGCGAGCGTGCTCATGCGGCGAGCTCCCGGACGGCGGCGCTGAACGCCGCACCGCGGTGCTCGTAGTCGCGGAACATGTCGAGGCTCGCGCAGGCCGGCGACAGCAGTACGGTGTCGCCCGCCCGCGCAGCACGCGCGGCTGCGCGCACTGCCTCATCGAGTGTGGTGCACAGCTCGAGCTCGCAGACGCCCTCGAGCACGCGCGCGATCGCCGGCGCATCGTGGCCGATGAGCACCGCTCGGCGCACGTGGCCGCGGAATGCCGGTGCCAGAGGCGAGAAATCCTGACCCTTGCCGGCGCCTCCGGCGATGATCACGAGCGGCTCCGGGAACCCCGCGACAGCGGCGAGCGTGGCACCGACATTGGTTCCCTTGGAGTCGTTCACGTAGCGCACACCACGCACCTCGGCCACCCATTGCGCCCGATGCGCGAGACCCGGGAATTCGCGCAGCTCCTCGAGCAGGGGAGCAGGCGGCAGGCCGAGAGCCTCGCCGAGCGCGAGCGCGGCGAGGGCATTGCCCGCGTTGTGCAGGCCCGTGATCCTCAGATCGCGCAGCGCGACAAGCGGCTCGCCCCGGCGCGTGAGCTGCCAGCCCTCGGGTGGTCCCTCGGCAGCGACCGTGTAGTCCGCGTCCACCCCACGACGCAGCGAAAAGCTCAGCACCCGGGCGCCGGCTGCGTGTGGCATGGCGGTGACCAGCGGATCGTCGAGGTTGACCACCACCGCGCGGGCCCGTGCAGGAAGGCGGGCCTTGGCCGCAGCGTAGTCCGCCACGCTCGCGTAGCGATCCAGATGATCCGGGGAGACATTGAGCACGGCCGCGACTTCCGGCTCGAGTGAGCGGATCGTCTCGAGCTGGAAGCTCGAAAGCTCCAGTACGTAGAGCTCGGTGTCCGTGCCCCCGAGCAGGTCGAGTGCCGGTTCGCCGAGATTGCCGCCGACACGCACGCGACGGCCGGCGCGCGCCGCCATGCGCCCGAGCAGCGTCGTAACGGTGCTCTTGCCGTTGGTCCCGGTGATGCCCACAACGGGCGCGCGCGCGGCGCGCGCGAAGAGCTCGATGTCGCCTGCGATCTCGATGCCGCGCGCACGTGCCTCGATGAAGATGGGCTCGTGGAGACTGACGCCCGGCGAGGCGACCACGAGCGCCGCGTCGTCGAGGAGCTGCGCGGCGAATCCCCCGCAGCAGAGCTGCGCCTGCGGGGCGAGCTCCCTCAGCGCCCCGAGACCCGGAGGTGTCTCGCGGCTGTCCGTGCCGGCGATCCGCCATCCGCGCCCCAGCAGGTGCCGCGCGCAGGAGACGCCGGTGCGGCCCAGGCCGACGATCACTGCACGCGGGCTGGAGCTCGTGGTCGCCATCAGCGCAGCTTCAGCGTCGCGAGTCCCGCGAGCGTCAGGAGAAGGGAGAGAATCCAGAAGCGCACGATCACCTTGGGCTCTGCCCAGCCCTTGAGCTCGAAGTGGTGGTGCAGGGGCGCCATGCGGAAGATGCGGCGGCCCGTGAGCTTGAAGGACGCGACCTGCAGGATCACGGACGCGGTCTCGAGCACGAAGATGCCACCCATGACCAGCGTCACGAGCTCCTGGCGCACGATCACGGCGATGACGCCGAGAGCCGCCCCGAGCGCGAGCGCACCGACGTCTCCCATGAAGATCTGTGCGGGGTAGGCGTTGAACCACAGGAATCCCAGTCCCGCACCGACCAGCGCAGCGCAGAAGATCAGGAGCTCACCGGCATGCGGCACGGCGGGAATGGTGAGATAACCGGCGAATACCGCATTACCGCTCGCGTAGGCGAAGACACCGAGCGCCGCCGCCACCATCGCTGCGGGCATCACGGCGAGCCCGTCGAGCCCGTCGGTGAGGTTCACCGCGTTGCTCATGCCAACGATCATGAGGTAGGTGAGCATGATGAAGCCGCCCGCGCCGAGCGGAACGGCCACGCTCTTCACGAAGGGCACGAAGAGCGTGGTCTCGGTCGGCGCCTGGGCTGTGAGATACAGCGTCACCGCTGCGCCGAGCCCGCCGACCGACTGCCAGAAGTACTTCCAGCGCGGCACCAGGCCGCGGGAATGACCGACCACGAGCTTCAGGTAGTCGTCGTAGAAGCCGATGAGCCCGAAAGCCACCGTCACTCCGAGCACGATCCAGACGAAGCGGTTGCGGAGATCGGCCCACAGGAGCGTGGCAACCAGGATCGCCACGATGATCAGCGCCCCGCCCATCGTCGGAGTACCGGCCTTCGGCAGGTGCGACTTCGGGCCGTCCTCGCGCACGACCTGGCCGATCTGGTAGCGCGAGAGCCGCGCGATCATCCGTGGACCCACGATCAGCGAGATGAGCAGTGCCGACATCGTCGCGAGGATCGCGCGCAGCGTGAGATAGGAGAACACATTGAAGCCGGAGAAGTGCGGCGTCAGCTGTTGCGAGATCCAGAGCAGCATGGTCGTCAGCACACTCCGCGTTCAGGGGTCGTGACCGTCAGCGCCTCGACGAGGCGCTCGAGCCGGTTGACCCGCGAGCCCTTGACGAGCACCCGCACGTCGGGTGCGAGCGAGATCTCGAGCGCACGCGTCAGCGCCTGCACGTCGGGATACCACTCACCGCCACTCCCGAAGGCCTCCGCGGCGAGCGCCGCAAGCGGCCCGGTGGCCAGCAGTCGCTCGACGCCGCCCGCACGCGCCGCGCGACCGACTTCCGCATGGCTCGATTCGGCGAAGCTTCCGAGTTCGGCCATGTCGCCGAGCACGAGCCAGCGGCGTCCCCCGAGACCCACGAGCACCTCGAGGCCCGCCTGCACCGAGCTAGGGTTCGCGTTGTACGAGTCGTCGATGATCCAGGCGCCGGCCTGGGCTAGCTTCAGCTGCAGCCTGCCGGGCACGGCGCGCATGGTAGCGAGGCCGGCGGCAAGCTGCGCGGGCGTCGCGCCCGCTGCGCTCGCGGCCGCGGCGGCGGCGAGCGCGTTCGCGACATTGTGACGACCCGCGAGTGCGAGCTCGATGGCGATGCGCCCGGCCGGCGACACGAGCATGAAGCGGGTGACAAAGCCGCGAGCCGTGACCTCACTGTGCAGATCCGCAGCCCGGAAGTCGGCGTCCACTGCCAGCCCGAAGCTGAGCACCGAAGCACGCGTCATCTGTCTCCAGAGCGGTGCGAAGGGATCATCCGCATTGATCACCGCGACTGCCGCAGGCTCGAGACCGGCGACCATCTCCCCTTCCGCGCGGGCGACCCCCTCGAGGCTTCCGAAGCCTTCGAGATGTTCGGCACCCGCATTGGTGATCAGGCCGACGTCCGGACGTGCGATGGCCACAAGTCCCGCCACGTCTCCGGCGCGGTTCGCGCCCATCTCGATCACCGCGAAGCGGTGTTCGGGCTCGAGGCGCAGCAGCGTCAGCGGCACACCGATGTGATTGTTGAGGTTGCCACGGGTTGCGAGACAGGGGCCGCCCTGCGACAGAATCGCCGCGATCATCTCCTTGACCGTCGTCTTGCCGTTGCTGCCGGCAACGCCGATCACGGGATGCGGAAAGTCCCTGCGCCAGGCCTGCGCCGCGCGGGCGAGCGCAACCTGCGTGTCAGGCACGACGATCTGGGCAATGGAGAGGGCCTGCTCACCATCCACGACCGCCCCGACCGCACCCGCGGCCTGGGCCGCTGCGAGGAACTCGTTTCCATTGAAGCGCGGACCTCGCAGCGCGATGAACAGCTCACCCGGCCCGATCGTGCGAGTGTCGGTTGACACGCCCGCATAGGTTCGGTCCGCGCCGACGAGGCGGCCGCCGCAGGCTGCTGCGAAGTCGCACAGCGTTCTCCTCATGCGCGTCCCGCCGCCATGCCCCGCACGATCGCCTGGTCGCTGAACGGCCGGCGCTCGCTCCCGCAGATCTGGTAATCCTCGTGTCCCTTGCCTGCAATCAGGACGACGTCTCCGGCCCGCGCCCCTTGCAGGGCTCCGCGAATGGCGGCCGCGCGATCGTGCACGATCTCGGCACCGGGATGCGCCGATCGAGCGGCACGCACGCCCTCGAGGATCTGGCTGACGATCGCTGCCGGGCTTTCACCACGCGGGTTGTCATCGGTGAGCACGATCCGGTCGGCACGCTCGGCCGCGATGCGGCCCATGAGTGGGCGCTTGCCCGCATCGCGATCCCCCCCGCAGCCGAACACCACCCACAGTTCCCCCGTGCAGTGCGCGCGCGCGGCGTCGAGCGCCTTGGTGAGCGCATCGGGGCTGTGGGCGTAGTCGACGATGGCGAGCGGACCCTCCCCGCCCAGCCGGAAACTCTCCATGCGGCCAGGAGGCGCCTGCACGCGGGCGAGCGCGGCGCAGGACCGTGCGAGTGGCAGCTCCCAGGCGAGCAGCACCGCCAGCACGGTGAGCACGTTGTCTGCGTTGAACTGCCCGAGGAGCGGCACTTCGAGTGAGGCGGCGCCCCAGCTGGTATCGAGGTCCAGTGCCAGTCCGCCGGCGGTCGTGCGCACCCGGGTGCCCAGTACCCGCTGCGCGCCCGTCATCGGGGCTTCGTGCACGGACCGGGAAGTCACGACCAGGCGCCCCGCACCGGCGCGCGCAGCGAGCTCGCGGCCGAAATCGTCGTCCACATTGATCACGCGCACAGCGAGCCCCGGCAGGGCAAAGAGGCGCGCCTTGGCGGCCGCGTAGTCCGCCATCGTGCCGTGGTAGTCGAGATGGTCGCGCGTGAGGTTGGTGAACGCGGCGGTGTGGAAGCGCACGCCTGCGGTGCGCGCCTGGTCGAGTGCGTGTGACGACACTTCCATCGCGACGCAGGCCGCACCTCCGGCGCGCAGCCCGGCGAGTTGCCGGTGAAGACTCACGGCATCGGCCGTGGTATGGGTGCCCGCGGCAAGTGCGCCTGGCCGCCCGACGCCGAGTGTGCCCACGTAGGCCGCCGGCCGGTCGCAGGCCGACAGCGCCTGCGCGAGCAGATAGGCACAGGTCGTCTTGCCGTTCGTGCCGGTGATGCCCGCGATGGTGAGTGCCGCCGACGGCGCGGCGAAGAACCGGTCGGCAATCTCGCCGGCACGGAACGAGAGATCGGGCACGGCAGACACGAATACCTGCGGGCCGAAATCCTGGGCGTCGACCGCCGGATCCGGCTCCCACAGTACGGCCCGTGCACCACGCGCGAGCGCTTCCCGGACGTGCTGCAGACCGTGGGTACGACGACCACGACAGGCGAGAAACAGGCAACCCGGCTGCACTGCACGGCTGTCGGACGTGACATCGCTCACGCGGATGTCCTCAGGGACCTGCGCAAGTCCCCCCACGACATCGGCAAGCAGGCGCGAAGACGCGCTGTGCGACGCGCTCATCGCAGTGCCACCGTCTGGCGCGCGGGAGGACGCGGCGGGAGCGGCTGGCTGCCGACCGGCGCATCGGGTGCGATGGCGAGCAGGCGCAGTGCCCCGCCGACCACCGCCGAAAATACGGGCGCGGCAACGTCACCGCCGTAGTAGAGGCCGGCGCCGGGCTCGTCGATCACCACGACTGCGGCGAGCCGGGGATTGCTGGCGGGCGCCACCCCGCCGAACACCGCCATGTAGCGATCAGTCGAATAACCGCCGGCCGTCGACTTCCACGCCGTACCCGTCTTGCCGGCCACCCGGTATCCGGGGATGGCGGCGCGCAGCCCCGTGCCGGCGGGCGTGACGACCGATTCGAGCATGCCGATCAGGGTGCGGCAGACACGTTCGTCGAGCGTCCGCTGTCCCTCGACCGGCTCGTCGACGCGCAGAAAGGTGATCGGACGGCCGAAGCCGAGCGCGCCGATGGTCGCGTAGGCATGCGCGAGCTGCAGCGGTGTCACGGAGAGCCCGTAGCCGTAGGATAGCGTCGCGATGCCGATGGGCCGCCAGTGCGAGTAATGCGTCAGCAGCCCTGCCGATTCTCCGGGGTAGCCGCTGGTCGTCACCTGCCCGAACCCGAAGCCCGAGAGCGTCCTCCAGAGCTGCTCCGGATCGAGCTTGAGCGCCATCATCGACATGCCGACGTTGGAGCTGCGCGCAAGCACGGTGGCGAGGTCGATCACACCGAGGTCGTGCTTGTCCTCGATGATCTTGATACCCACCTTGTAGAAGCCCGGCGAGGTATCGATGACACTGTGCTCGTCGTAGCGCCCGGACGCGAGCGCCGCGGCCACCACGAAGGGCTTGACCGACGAACCCGGCTCGAAGATATCCGTGGCCGCGCGGTTGCGATAGACCCGCGCCTTGATCTGATCGCGGTCATTCGGGTTATAGGCAGGCTGGTTCACCATCGCGAGCACTTCGCCCGTGGTCACGTCGAGCACCACGACCGATCCCGACCTGGCGCGCTGGCGGAGGATCGCGCCCTTGAGCTCGCGATATGCCAGGTACTGGATGCGCAGGTCGATCGAGAGCGCGAGATCCCCGCCCGGCCGTGAAGGACGGATGCTCTCGACATCCTGGACGACACGCCCGTAGCGATCCTGGATGACCCGCTTGGCCCCGTCCTCGCCGGCCAGCCAGTGATCGAAGGCGAGCTCCAGACCCTCCTGGCCCTCGTCGTCGATACTCGTGAAGCCGAGCATGTGCCCGGTGACTTCGCCGGCGGGGTAGTAGCGGCGGTATTCGCGCAGCAGATAGACGCCCGGGACGCCTAGCGATTTCACGTGCTGGGCCTCGCCCGGCTGTATGTGGCGCGCAAGATAGAGGAACTCTCGATCGAGGCTGCTCGTGAGCCGGCGCGTCAGCTCCTGGCGATCGCGCTTCAGAGCCCTCGCGAGCCGCGGCAGCTGATCGGTGGCGAGCGCGAGCTCCTTCGGGTTCGCGAACACCGAGTCGACCGGCGTGCTCACCGCAAGCGGCTCGCCGTGCCGGTCCGTGATCGTGCCGCGGTGCGCGGGGATCTCGACGACCCGCGAGAAACGCGCATCACCCTGGCGCACGAGAAACCCGTGATCGACGAGCTGCAGCTCCACGGCACGCCAGACGAGGCCCAGCGCGGCGAGGCCGAGCATCCCGAGGATCACGAAGGCACGCAGGCGAAACGAGCGCAGTTGCTGCTCGCGGGCGGTACGCGGTGCCTTGCGCCTGTCTCTCATGGCGCGCGGATCTCGATCTCGCCCGGCGCCGGCATCCGCATGCGCAATTTCGTCGCGGCCACTCGCTCGACGAAAGCATGGGTGGACCAGGCGCTCTGCTCGAGCTGCAGCTGCCCCCATTCGATCTCGAGATCGTCGCGGCGGGCGTTCAGCCTCTCGAGTTCGATGAACAGCTCCCGCGAGCGATGCTTGCACCAGATCGCGCCCGCTGCCGAGCCGAGGACCGCAAACCAGAGTGCGGCAATCGCGACCACGAGCGTTCCCCGCGTGATTCTCACCATTGCGCGCAGGCCTGCTTCTCGGCAACGCGCAGAATGGCGCTGCGCGCCCGCGGGTTCGCGGCAAGCTCAGCAGCCGTGGGACGGCGCTTGCGCCCGACGAGGCGCAGCTGCGGCTCAGCCCCTGCCGGCAGATGTGGCAGCTGCGCGAGCGCCGGATTCACCACCGAGCGGTCGCGCAGGAACTGCTTGACCAGGCGATCCTCGAGCGAGTGGAAGCTGATGACCGCAAGCCGCCCGCCCGGCGCGAGCACCTCGACGGCTCCCTCGAGCCCGGAGCGCAGCTGGCCGAGCTCGTCGTTCACGTGCATGCGCAGCGCCTGGAAGGTGCGCGTCGCGGGATGCTTCCCTGGCTCGCGCGTCGGCACGGCGCGGGCAACCAGGGCAGCGAGCTCGGCCGTACCCCGCAGGGGTGCACGATGCCGCGCCACGTCGATCGCTCTTGCAATGCGACGGGCAAATCGCTCCTCGCCAAGCGACCGGATCACCGCGGCGATCTCGTCGATGCCCGCACGGGCCAGCCATGCCGAGACCGGCTCGCCGCGTGACGGGTCCATGCGCATGTCGAGCGGCCCGTCCTTCTGGAAGCTGAAGCCGCGCGCGGCGCTGTCGAGCTGTGGGGACGAGACGCCGAGGTCGAACAGCACGCCGCGGCAAGCACGACCGGCAGCGCCTGCGTGCACGCGCGCACGAAGCTCGGCAAACGGCGCGTGACAGAACGCAAGCCGCACTTCGCCGGCGAACCGCGCGCGCCCGGCAGCGATTGCTTCCGGGTCGCGATCGACAGCGAGCACGTGCCCCTGCGGGCCCAGCGCCTCGAGGATGCGCGCAGTGTGCCCCCCCCGGCCGAACGTCGCATCGACATAAAAACCACCCGCCTCGAGGGCCAGGGCGTCGAGCACTTCATCGACGAGCACCGGTATATGCTCATCCACCGAGTTCCCGTCCCCGCGGACTCGTGGTCCACCCTCGCCTCTGCACTATTCCGCGACCTTGCGGCTCGCGCCGCGGGCCTCCCCATCAACGACCGGGAGCGTGTCCCGGCGCAACCCGGCTACAGCGCCAGGGACTCGAGCTCCGAAGGCAGATCGGTCGAGCTCTGCTCTGTGGCGAGCCAGGCGTCACGGCGCTCATTCCAGCGCTGCTCGTCCCAGAGCTCGAAGCGATTGCCCTGACCGATGAGCATGGCGCTGCGGCCGAGCTTGGCGAACTCGCGATGCTCCGCCGGCAGCAGCACGCGGCCGTGCCCGTCGAGCTCGAGTTCGGTCGCATAGCCCACCATGAGGCGCTGCAGCCGTCGGGCCTGAGCGTTGAACGACGGCAGACCCATGAGTCTGCGTTCCGTCGATTCCCAGTCAGGCAGGGGATAGATGAGGAGACACTGATCGCGGTCCACCGTGACGACGAGCCTGCCTTCGCCGCGCTCGCGCAGCCGCTCGCGGTAGCGAGTCGGCAGCACCATGCGGCCCTTGTCGTCGAGAGTCAGTTTTGTTGCGCCGCGAAACATGGCCTAAGGGCGTGGAGGCGCCCATTTCCCCCCACTTTCTCCCACCGGCGGCCACTATAAAAACCCACATCTGGGGTGTCAATGCTTATGTGAAAAAAAACCTCGCTGGCACAAGAACTTAGACGATCATCACACTGTATGGATATGCAGATTACAAAGCGTTGTCTTTGCTTTCAGGGGCTTGGCGATAAAAGCTTGATCGAAATCTGCAAAACCACGGCTTGCGCAACATCCAGATCGGCGCGCGGGGGTCCCTCTCCCTGGATCGTGACCACGTCAGAAGCTAAAGATGGAGTCGGCCTGTAAGCCGGGTTCTGTCGAGGGCAATCATTCCTCTAGGACCCGTGTCACCACGGGCCTCGAGCGGCCTACCCGGAAGCGCGCACGGACCGCGCTGCAGTCCAGGGCCTGCGCCCGGGACCGCTGCTTCCCCTATTTGGCCTTGCTCCAGGTGGGGTTTGCCGTGCCGCCGTGTGTTGCCACCGGCGCGGTGCGCTCTTACCGCACCCTTTCACCCTTGCCGTCGCCGTTGCCGGCGCTTGGGCGGTCTGCTCTCTGTTGCACTTTCCGTGGGCTCACGCCCCCCAG
Organism: Gammaproteobacteria bacterium; assembly: GCA_016707425.1. GTDB lineage: Bacteria > Pseudomonadota > Gammaproteobacteria > Steroidobacterales > Steroidobacteraceae > JADJHU01. The sequence continues at coordinate 16,991 of JADJHU010000006.1, read as the reverse complement.
GCGTTACCTGGCACCTCGTCCGCCGGAGCCCGGACTTTCCTCTCCATTTTGCCTCTTTCGGGGCGCAATGCAGCGATCACCCGGCCGACTCCTGCGTTACAAGATATGCCGCGATGACGACGATCTCAAGCTCACGCGTCCGCGCCCCCATCGTTCCGTCCTGCGAGAACGAGCGCACGTCTGTACGCATCGGCTCGCCGCACGCCGGCGAGCTGGGCGGCAATGGCCGCAGCCTTTGCGGGAGGCAGTTCTCTCGTGAGCACCGTGAGCAGCCGATCGAGCTCGCAGGCGCCCTCTGCAGGCTCCTCACCCGCCGCGCCGCGGACCACCAGGGTCAGCTCGCCGCGCGCAAAGTCGGGTTCACAGGATGCACGCGCAGCGAGCTCGCCCAGGGTGCCGCGATACATGGTCTCGAACACCTTGGTGAGCTCACGACCGACGGCAGCCCGCCGCTCCGATCCGAAGGCTGCGGCAAGGTCCGTGAGACTCTCGATGATCCGGTGCGGAGCCTCGAAGAACACCAGCGTACGGGGCTCCTGCGCGAGCTGCGCCAGCCGCCCTCGCCTCTCGCGCGGTTTTGCCGGTAGAAAGCCTTCGAAACAGAAGCGATCCGCAGGAATCGCCGCAATGCTGAGTGCAGCAGTGATCGCGGATACACCGGGCACCGTGCGTACGTCAAACCCCGCCTGCACCGCAGCCTGCACCAGCTCGAAGCCGGGATCCGAGAGCACCGGCGTACCGGCGTCGCTGACGAGTGCGATGCGCGCCCCCCCGCGCAGGCGCTCGAGGAGTCCGGCGACGCGCGAGCGCTCATTGTGCGCGTGCAGCGACACGAGCGGCCGCGTTTCCCCCAGCGCCGCAAGCAGCTGTCCCGTGCGGCGCGTGTCTTCCGCAACGATCAGGTCAGCCTCGAGCAGCGTCGCGCGCGCGCGCGGCGACAGGTCTCCCAGATTGCCGATGGGGGTTGCGACCACATCAAGTCGCCCTGGCTCGACAGGCACTATAATTCCTCGACGTTCCACGAATCCCGCGGGCATGCTGCCCGGCAATGGGAGACGGTTCAATACACCATGCGTTCCGCCCGCCTTGTCGCGCTCGCCGCGATCGCCATGAGCTTCGCGCTCCTCGCCTGCCAGAGCCCCGCGCCCTTGCAAGAGGCCCCGCCGTCGGCCGAGCGCGCCGAGCAGCTCGAGCGTCAGGGCGATGCCGCAGGTGCCGCCCGTCTCTATGAGGCTCTCGCCCGGGAGAACGCGGGCAGCACACGAATCGAGCTCGCGCATCGCGCCGCCCGCTCCTGGCTGCGTGCGCGACTTCCTGGCGAGACCGAGCGCGTGCTGCACGAGATCTCCGGCGAAGCACGCACGCCGGCGCAGAGTCTCGATCGTTCGCTCCTCGGCGTAGAGGTCCTGCTGGCACGCAGCCGCGACACGGAGGCCTGGCAGACTCTCGCCGCACTGCCCGAACCGGCTTCCGGACCGCAGCGGATTCGTTACCTGGAGCTCAGGCGACGGGCTGCCTTTGCGGGCGGCCAGCCACTCGAGGGCGTGCGTGCAGGCATGGCGCTCGAGCACGTGCTGCCGACGCTGGCAGAACGCGCTGCAGCCCGGGCGAGCCTGCTGGATGAGCTCCGCGCGGCAAGCGAGCGTGGCATGAAGATCGATCCCGTCCGGGCACAGGATCCGATTGCACGCGGCTGGCTCGAGCTCGGACCCCTCGCCGCGATCGCCGCCCGCAATCCACTCGGCGCAGCGCGTGCAGTCGACGCGTGGCGCCGCCGCTACCCGGACCACCCGGCTGCCGACATCGTGCGGCAGGAGCTGCTCAGCAAAGAGGCCGCGACAGGAAAGCAGGGCTTCGAGCCCGCCGCGCATATCGCCCTGCTGCTGCCGGTTTCAGGCCGAATGGCGGGTCCTGCGGCGGCGATTCGCGATGGCTTTCTCACGGCCTATTACGAGGCCCCCGCGGCAGCACGCCCGCGGCTGCGCATCTACGATACGGGCGTGATCAGCATTGCCGATGCCGTCATGCGGGCGACTGCGAGCGGCGCAGGGTTCATCGTCGGTCCGCTCACGCGCGAGGAGGTCAGCGCCGCGGCCGACTTCAGCGGGAACCGCCCCGCAATGCTTGCACTCAACTTCCTGCCGGCGGGACGCGCAGCGCCGCCGCAGTTCTACCAGTTCGCCCTCTCACCCGAGGAGGAGGCCCGGCAGGTCGCGCAGCGAGCGCTCGCTGCCGGCGAGCGGCGCGCCGTGGCACTGATCCCGGAAGGCGATTGGGGCAACCGGGTGCTCGCTGCGTTTCGCGAGGAGCTGCTTGCGGGCGGTGGCACACTGATCGCGCAGACGAGCTATCCCACCGAGGGCAGCGACTACTCGCAGTGGATCACCCAGATGCTGCGCCTGACAGAGAGTCGGGCACGCCACCGCCGGCTCCAGGAAATCCTGGGCACACGGCTTTCCTTCGAGCCTCGCCGGCGCAGTGACATCGACTTCATCTTTGCCCCCGGCAGCTTCAGCGTCGCCCGGCTCATGCGCCCGCAGCTTCGCTTTCACTATGCCGGTGACATCCCGACCTACGCCACCTCCGATGCCTACGAGCCCGACGGGCAGGGCCTCAGCGACATGGACGGCCTCGTGTTCCCCGACATGCCGTGGATGCTCGGCACGGGCGCCCTCGCCGCGCAGGTACGCGCAGAGATGCAGGCCGCGTGGGACGCTGGCGGGCCGCGCCACACGCGCCTCTTTGCCTTCGGATACGACGCGTACCGGCTGGTCGAGGCCCTGAACGTCCCCCGCCCTGCCACCAGCCTGCAGCTCGAGGGACTCACCGGGCGTCTCTCCCTCGATGAGCTCGGGCGCGTCCGCCGCCAGCTCGACTGGGCACGCCTGCAGGGTGGGCAGACCCGTTCCCTCGACGCTGCACCCGGAACCTGACCACCGGCACCCCGACATGGACCGTCGGCTGATCGGCCAGCGGGCCGAGGAGCGGGCCGCGACCTTCCTCCGTGAACACGGTTGCAAGGTCGTGCTGCGCAACTTCCGGCGGCGTTGTGGCGAGCTCGACATCGTGGCCCGCGAACGTGGCGTGCTGGTGGTCGCCGAGGTGCGCCTGCGCTCGCGTGAAGACTACGGAGGCGCTGCCGCCAGTATCGATGCGCACAAGCGCACACGCATCGTCCGCACGACCCAGCTGCTGTTGCAGAGGCACCGGGAGTTCGCGCGGCTGCCCGTACGCTTCGACGTACTCGTGGTGCACGAAGACCGCGAGCCTGCCGTCGAGTGGATCCGCCACGCCTTCGAGGCGTAAGGCCCCTACTTGACCACCCTCAGACGTGGCCGCTTGCTCTCCTCGGTCACTGTCGGGCCCGGAGGCGGTTCGGGATCCTCCTCCGCGAACACCATGCCCTCGCCGGTCTCACGCGCGTAGACCCCGAGGATCGCCTCGATCGGCAGGCGCACGTGGTGGATGACGCCCGCGAAGCGCGCAGAAAACTCGATCCACTCATTGCCGAGGGTCAGGCCCTGCGTCGCCGACGCGCTCAGATTCAGGACCACCTTGCCATCCTTCACGCAGGCCTGGGGGACCTCGACGCCGCGGCGTTCCGCATCCACGATCACATGCGGCGTATGCCCGCAGTCGACTACCCACTCATGCATCGCCCGCAGGAGATACGGGCGCTTCGATCTGCGCTGTTCAGCCGTCATGCCGTGCGCGGCTCATGCGAGCCGCATTTCCTGTTCGGCCTGCGAGAGGCTCGCACGGAAGGCGGGCCGGGAGAACACGAGGCTCGCATACTTCAGGAGCGGCTGAGCCTGCGGTGGCAGGTCGATGTCGTAGTGCGGGAGACGCCAGAGGATCGGCGCGATGCTCGCATCGACCAGCGAAAATTCGTCGCTCAGAAAGAACGGCCGCACCTTGAAGATCTCCGCACTCTGCAGGAGCGTGTCGCGCAGGACCTTCCTGAGCTTCCCCTGCTCCTTCCTGTCGGGCTCCTGCTCGATGCGCTGCACAAGTCCATACCAGTCGCGCTCGATCCGGAACAGGGCCAGGCGGAACTGCGCCCGGCTCACGGGATCGACAGGCATCAGCGGCGGATGGGGAAAGCGCTCGTCGAGATACTCCATGATGACGCGCGCGTCATACAGCACGAGGTCCCGGTCCACGAGCGTCGGCATGCTGTGGTAGGGATTCAGGTCCAGGAGGTCCTCCGGAAAGCGCCCGGGCCCGACACTCACGATGTCGATGCCGATACCCTTCTCGGCGAGAACGATCCGCGTCCGATGGCTCTGCGGATCGGTCGGCGAGGAGAACAGCGTCATGGTGGATCGTCGATTCGACACGCACGCTCCTCTGTCGCATCGCCCGTCGTCCGACCGTCCTCACCCGTCACGCGGAGGGCGCCGGCACCGGAAGCCGGCAGCGCCGGATCAATGCACGTCCTTCCAGTACTCCTTGTAGAGGAACCAGGAAATCCCCGTGAAGACGAGCAGGAAGAGCACCACCCAAATGCCGAGGCTCCGACGTGCGGCCTGCGCCGGTTCGCTCGCGTAGTCGAGGAAGTTCACGAGGTCGCGCACGAATGCGTCGTACTGCTCGGCATTCAACCGGCCCGGGGCGATCGTCTCGAACTTCACGAACTGCTTCACAGGAGCGCCGCCCTCGCCCCCGACGCTGCGGAAGGCCGCAAGCTTCAATCCTTCGAGATCCGACAGCACGTGCGGCATGGCCGTGCCCGGCAGCGTCAGGTTGTCGACCCCGGTCAGCGGTTTGGCCGGGTCCACATAGAAGGTCTTCAGAAACCGGTAGACGTAGTCCACGCTGCGCGCGCGCACGATGAGCGACAGATCGGGAGGGACGATCCCGAACCAGCCCTCGGCATCGGCGCGCGGCATGCTGCTGATCACGTAGCTGGCGGGCTTCGTGCCGGCCGGCATGAGGGACTTGCGCAGTTCCCCTTCCGGAATACGCAGATCCTCACCCAGGCGCGACCACCGTACGTACTTCAGCGAATGGCAGCCCGAGCAGTAGTTCACGAAGTGCGCAGCACCGCGCTGGAGAGACGGAATGTCCGTGACCTTGTTGCCAGCCGTCCACTTCTGCCAGTCGGTGGCGCCCGGGCCTGCCGCGCCCGCGGCAAAGCCACCGGGCGCAGCGAGCAGCGCTCCGAGGATCAGCAGAGCCTTGAGCCCGTGCATGAGATCAGTGCGCATGATAGGTCACCCTCGAAGGCACGGGCCGGCCACGCTCGTTGCGTGTGTAGAACGGCATGAACACGAAGAAAGCGAAATAGATGACCGTGAAGATGCGTGCCAGGATCACGTAGACCCCCTCGGCCGGCTGCAGGCCGAGGTACATGAGCACCAGGAACGCGATCACGAACAGCGTGAGCGCAATCCGGTAGCGCAGGGGTCGATAACGTATCGACTTGATCTTCGACCGGTCGAGCCACGGCAGAAACAGGAACACCGCCACCGAGAGCGCCATCAGCAGCGCACCCATGCGCTGGTCGGGCACCGCGCGCAGGATCGCGTAGTACGGAGTGAAGTACCACACGGGGGCAATGTGCGCGGGAGTCGAAAGCGGATTGGCCGGCTCGAAGTTCGGACCCTCGAGGAACAGCCCACCGAGCGTGGGAGCGAAGAACACCACGAGGGCGAAGATCGTGAGGAACACGCCAACGCCGAAGACGTCCTTCACCGTGTAATAGGGGTGAAAGGGAATTCCGTCGACAGGTCTGCCATCGGGACCCGGGTGCTCCTTGATCTCGATCCCGTCGGGGTTGTTCGATCCGGTCTGCCGCAGGGCCACCAGATGCAGCACCACCAGCAGCAGCAGCGCCAGCGGCACGGCAGCGACGTGCAGCGCAAAGAACCGGTTCAGCGTGGCATCGGCGATACCGTAGTCGCCGCGGATCCACTCGACGAGGCCCGGACCGATGCCCGGGATCGTGCCGAAGAGGTTCACGATCACCTGCGCACCCCAGAACGACATATTCCCCCAGGGCAGCACGTAACCGAAGAAAGCCTCGGCCATGAGCGCCAGATAGATGAGCATGCCGATCACCCACAGGAGCTCACGCGGCGACTTGTACGAGCCGTACAGCATGGCGCGGAACATGTGCAGGTAGACGACCACAAAGAAAAACGATGCCCCCGTCGAGTGCAGGTAGCGGATGAGCCACCCCCAGTCGACCTCACGCATGATGAACTCGACCGAGTCGAAGGCGGTCGCTTCACCCGGCTTGTAGAACATCGTGAGATAGATGCCGGTCACGAGCTGCATGACCAGCACCAGGAGTGCCAGCGAGCCGAAGAAGTACCAGATGTTGAAATTCTTCGGCGCAAAGTACTCGAGAAGCTGGGACCGGACGAAAGCGTCCACCGGCAGGCGCTTGTTGAGCCAGCCCATGAAACCCGGCTTCGGCGGCGACGCGCCACCCGGGCTGTTGGCTACCGGAGGCATCAGGCGGCTCCTTTCGCGTCATCGACACCGATGACGAGCATGCGTTGGCCGGCGAAGGCGTAGGGCGGCACGACCAGATTGACCGAAGCCGGAGAGCCGTCGAACACGCGCCCGGCCATGTCGAAGCGCGAACCATGGCAGGGGCAGAAGAAGCCGCCCGGCCAGTTCGCGCCGAGTTCGGCTGACGTGCCCGGCGTGAAACGTGCCTTTGGCAGGCAGCCGAGGTGCGTGCAGGTGCCGATGAGCACCAGGAATTCCTCGGTGCGCGAGCGCATGACGTTGTCTGCGTAGGCCGGCTGCCGGGAAGCCCTGGACTCGGGATCCTTCAGCCGCCCGGCAATGCCCGCAAGCGAGGCGACCATCTCGGGCGTGCGGCGCACGATGTAGATCGGCTGCTTCCGCCAGCTGGTGACGATCAGCTGCCCGGGCTCGATCTGCGCGAGATCCACCTCGGTGGGCGCACCGAGCGCCCGGGCGCGCTCCGAGGGCTTCCACGAGGCGACGAAGGGAACAGCGGCGAAGACCACGCCGACCGCCCCGGTTGCGGCAGTGGCGAGTGTCAGAAACCGGCGCCGGCTGTCGTCGACATCTTGCGCCACCGCGATTGCCGCGCTGGCGTGGCCTGGATCAGTCATTCGGCAGGATCTCCCCGTCAGACTCCCGGTCGCGCCACACTGACGCGGAGATTGGTGTCTCCTCCGGGAATCGGCGCATTATACACGACTGATTTTGCCGTCAGGAGCGGCGCGCCGTGCGCTCGCGAGGACGTGCTGCGTGGTGCGCTGTACGTGATGCGTCGATATCTCGGATTCCTGGCAGGCTGTGCGGTGGGTGGGCTGGCGCTCGCCTTCGTGGCAGTGCTCGCGCGCCCGGAGCTGCTGCGCCCGCAGGCGGCAGCCGCGTCGATCGCAGCGCCCGCCGCATCGCCGGCGGTCGCGGCTGCGACGGCAGCAGCGCCCGAGACGCGCAGGACTTCCTATGCCGATGCTGTCGAGCGCACCGCCCCGGCGGTCGTGAATGTCTACACGGCACGCGTGGTCACGGAGCGCGTACCCGCGAGCGGCCTCGAACCGCTCTTCGGCGAGCTCTGGCCGCGCTATCGCCAGCGAATCGAACGCAGCCTCGGATCGGGGGTGATCGTCGATGGCGCGGGCCACATCGTCACCAATCATCATGTGGTCGCCGGAGCCGATACCGTGCGGGTCCAGCTCGCGGACGGGCGGGTCGCCGATGCACAGGTCGTCGGACGCGATCCGGATACCGATCTGGCCGTCCTCGAGATCAATCTCACCGGTCTGCCCGTGATGCCGCTCGGCCACTCCGACCGCCTGCGGGTCGGCGACGTCGTGCTCGCGATCGGCAACCCTCTCGGCCTGTCGCAGACCGTCACCCAGGGCATCGTGAGCGCCACGGGGCGCGGCCAGCTCGGCGTCGCCACCTTCGAGAACTTCATCCAGACGGATGCGTCGATCAACTTCGGCAACTCCGGAGGCGCCCTCGTGAGCGCCGAGGGCGAGCTCGTGGGGATCAACACCGCGATCGTCGGGCGTGACGCGGGCGTCGAGGGCATCGGCTTCGCCATCCCGGTCAATCTCGTGCGCGGCGTGGTTCACGAAATCATCGCACACGGGCGTGTCGTGCGCGGCTGGATCGGGATCGTGCCGCAGGACCTCACGGCCGACGAGGCCCGCGGGATCGGACTCGCCCGGGGCGGCGTTGTGATTGCCAATCTCTACGTCGGCAGCCCGGCACAGGCCGCGGGCCTCATGCCCGGAGATCTCCTGATGAAAATCGATGGCTCGGTCGTCCGCAGTGCCCAGGATGCCGCCGCACGCGTCGCCGGCGCACGACCCGGACAGCGCCTGCGGCTCGCCGTCCTGCGTGGCGAGCGCGAGCTCGATCTCGTGGCGGGCGTCGTCGAGCAGCCGCGCCGCAGCTGAATGCGGCGAAGAAGGGCGGCTCAGTTCGGCACGCGGCGGATGCGCGCACCGAGCAGCGCGAGCTTCTCCTCGATCGCCTCGTAACCACGGTCGATGTGGTAGATGCGCTCGATGTCGGTGCGCCCCTCGGCGACGAGCCCGGCGAGCACGAGGCTCGCCGAGGCGCGCAGGTCGGTGGCCATCACCGGCGCCGCGGTCAGGTGATCGACCCCCCTGATGATCGCCGTATTCCCTTCCAGCCGGATCTCCGCGCCCATGCGTCGCATCTCGAGCATGTGCATGAAGCGGTTCTCGAAGATCGTCTCGGTGATCGTGCCGACGCCGCTCGCGATCGTGTCGAGCGCGGCGAACTGTGCCTGCATGTCGGTGGGGAAGGCGGGGTACGGGGCCGTGCGTATATCCACCGCACGCGGCCGGCGGCCGCGCATGTCCACCTCGATCCAGCCGTCCCCCACGCCGACCTGCGCGCCCGCCTCCTCGAGCTTGACGATCACCGCGTCCAGATGGTCCGGGCGCACATGCTTCACGCGAACCCGTCCGCCTGTGATTGCCCCGGCAACGAGATACGTACCCGCCTCGATGCGATCGGGCAGCACCTCGTAGTGCGTGCCCGAGAGACGCCCGACCCCCTCGACCACGATCCTGTCCGTCCCCGCACCCTGGATCTTCGCGCCCATCGCGATGAGGAAATTCGCCAGATCGACGACCTCGGGCTCACGGGCCGCATTCTCGATGATGGTCTGTCCGTCCGCGAGAACCGCAGCCATCAGCAGGTTCTCGGTGCCCGTGACCGTGACGGTCTCGAGCACGAGTCGCGCGCCCCGCAGCCGCGATGCGCGTGCGCGGATGTAGCCGCCCTCGATGAAGATGTCGGCACCCATTGCCTGCAGTCCGGCGACGTGGATGTTCACGGGCCGCGCCCCGATCGCGCAGCCTCCCGGCAGCGAGACATCGGCCTGGCCAAAGCGTGCGAGCAGCGGCCCGAGCACGAGGATCGAGGCACGCATGGTCTTCACGAGCTCGTAGGGTGCGGTGCAGTCGCGGATCGTCGCCGGATCGATCTCGATGCGCATCTTCTCGTCGATCGTGACCGAGACACCCATGCGTCCGAGGAGCTCGATCATGGAGGTCACGTCCTGCAGATGCGGCACGTTCGAGACCGCGACGGGGCCGTCGGCCAGCAGCGCCCCCGCCACGATCGGCAGCGTCGCGTTCTTGGCACCGGAGATGCGTACCTCGCCCTCGAGCGGCACGCCTCCGTGTATCTGCAGCTTGTCCACGATACGTCTGCGCGAGATCAGTCAGTCAGGGAACGGGGCAGGCGGAGAACAGTGCCCCAGGGAGGCGGAACTGCCCTGCTTCGGCCTCAAGTCCCGCCTTCTCCACGCCGGGTCGCCCACTCCTCGGGGGTGAGTGCATCGATGGACAGCGCATGGATCTCACGCCCCATGAGTTCGCCCAGGCTGCGATAGACGAGCTGGTGGCGGGCAATGGAACGCTTGCCGGCGAAATCCCCGGTCACGACCAGCGCCGCAAAGTGGGTGTTGTCATCGGACATCACGCGCACTTCGGCGCCCGGCAGGCCACGGCGTATCAGCGCTTCGACTTGGGTCGGGTCCATGTGCGAAGTATGATGCCGCAGGCGATGTCCTGCCATAGCCCCCTCCCCGATCCGACGGATGAGACCCTGCTCGCCGCGGGCCGCCGCGCGCTCGGTGTCGAGGCGGCTGCAGTGAGGGCGCTCGCTTCCCGCCTGGACAGCGCCTTTGCGGCCGGCTGCCGGCTGTGCCTCGCATGTCAGGGCCGCATCGTGGTGACCGGAATGGGCAAGTCCGGGCACGTCGGTGGCAAGATCGCCGCGACGCTCGCGAGCACGGGCAGCCCGTCGTTCTTCCTGCACCCGGCCGAGGCGAGCCATGGTGACATCGGCATGATCACCCGCGGGGACCTGCTGCTTGCAGTCTCCAGCTCAGGAGAGACTGCGGAAATCGTCACGCTCCTGCCGCATATCAAGCGTCTTGGCGTACCGCTCATCGCCATGACCGGCAACCGTGGCTCGACGGTCGCCCGCGCCGCCGACGTGGCACTCGACGTGAGCGTCGCCGAGGAAGCCTGCCCGCTGAATCTCGCCCCCACGGCGAGCACGACCGCCACGCTCGCCATGGGCGACGCGCTGGCGGTGGCGCTCCTCGAGGCACGCGGCTTCACTGCCCAGGACTTCGCACGTTCGCATCCCGGCGGCAGCCTCGGGCGACGGCTCCTCGTGCATGTCGGCGACGTCATGCGCCGCGGGCACGACGTGCCCCGCACGGCACCAGACGCGCCGCTGGCCGAAGGACTCATGGAGATGTCGCGCAAGGGCCTCGGGATGACGGTGATCGTCGATGCCGCGGACCGGGTGCTCGGTGTCTTCACCGACGGCGACCTGCGTCGCATCCTCGACCGCCAGGCCGACGTGCACACGACACGCATGAAGGACGTCATGACCCCGCACGGCAAGCGCATCGGACCGCTCGAGCTGGCCGCGGAGGCCGTGCACCTCATGGAGACCCACCGCATCACCTCGCTCCCGGTGGTCGGGGAGGATGGGCGGCTCGTCGGCGCGCTCAACGTGCACGATCTGATGCGCTCGGGCGTCGTCTGAGAGTGGTCATGGCCGCACGGCACATGCTTTCCCCGGGCCGCATCCGCCTGCTGGTGCTCGATGTCGACGGCGTACTCACCGACGGGCGCCTATGGTTCGGGCCGCGCGGGGAGCAGATGAAGGTCTTCCACGTGCGCGACGGACACGGCATCCGGCTCGCACAGGCGGCAGGCATCGAGGTCGCGGTGATCTCCGGGCGGCGTTCGCCCGCCGTGTCCCGCCGCTGCCGTGAGCTCGGCATCCGTCACGTGCTCCAGGGTATCGCGGACAAGCTTGCTGCCTTCGAGGCACTGCGTGCCGCACTCGGGGTCTCTGCCGCGGAGTGCGCCTGCGTCGGCGACGATCTGCCTGACGTGCCGGTGATGCGGCGCGCGGGCGTGGCCTTCGCCGTGGCCGATGCGCACCCCCTGGCACGTCGCGCGGCCAGACACGTGACGCGGCTGCGTGGCGGAGAGGGAGCCGTACGCGAGGTCTGCGACCTGCTGCTCGGCACCCCCCCGGCACCCGGCCGCAAGACGCGACGATGAGACCGCTGCATGTCATCGGGATTCTCCTGGCGCTGGCGCTGATCGGCGGATCGCTGCTGCTGCAGCAGCGCAGCGCACAACAACCCGTATCGGCAGCGCCGGAGGAACGCGCCGAGCAGCCAGGCTACTCGGCGCGCGATGCCGAGATCGTCGAGACCGGTCCCGACGGGCTGCCGCGCTACCGCCTGCACGCCGCACGCATCGAGCAGATGCCGCGGGATGCGAGGATCACCCTCGCCGATATCCGCATGACCTTTCGCGCGGAGACCGGCACGGACTGGACGCTCACCGCCCGGCGCGGCCGCATGCCCGAGGATGCACGCCGCATCGAGCTCGATGGCTCGGTCGTGGCCTCAGGTCAGCTCCCGCGCTCGCGGGAAACCGCGCGCCTCGTCACGGAGCAGCTCGCCTTCGACACCGAAGCCGAGCTCCTCGTCACGCGCGCACCGGTAGCGATCGACTGGTCTGGCCAGCGGCTCGTCTCGCTGGGCGCCGTGGCCGATCTGAGAACGCATCGGCTGTCGCTGGAGTCGAAAGTACATGGCCACTTCACACCCTGAACCACAGAGGACGCAGCGCATCGCAGCCGCCGCAGCGCTCATTGCCGTGGCACTCGCCACGGTCGCTGCGGCGGCCGGCCCGCAGGTGCGCGCGGAGCCCATCTCCCTCGATGCGGCCTCATCGGAGCTCGACTACCAGACCAGCACCATCGTGTTTCGTGACGTGGTGATCTCGCAGGGCACCGTCCGGGTGGCCGCACGGGAAGCAGAGGCGACGGGGCTCGACTTCGAGAACAGCCGCTGGACTTTCCGTGGCGACGTACGCATCGAAACCGAGGGCGGCCGATTGACCTCCGGTGAGGCGGTCGTGAGCTTCGTCGGCAATGCCATTGCCCGCGCGGAGATCACGGGCTCACCGGCCGAATTCGAGCAGCCTCTCAGGAACCGCACAGCCGTGGCGCGCGGACGCGCCGGTTCGATCCACTACGACGTCGGCGCCGGCACAGTGCGCCTGACACAGGATGCCTGGCTCTCCGACGGCAGCAGCGAGATCCGCGGCCAGACACTCGTCTACGATATCCGCGCGCAGCGCGTGCTCGCCGCGGCTACGCAGGGCGGCAACGACCGCGTGCGCATCACGATCCACCCGCACAGCCCCGCGGGATCGAAGGCGCCTCAGCCATGAATCCCGCGCCCGTGCTGCGTGCTGAAGGTCTCGCGAAGAGCTATCGTTCGCGACGGGTCGTGCACGACCTCTCGCTCGAGGTCACGAGCGGCGAGGTCGTGGGACTCCTCGGACCCAACGGTGCGGGCAAGACCACCGCCTTCTACATGATCGTGGGGCTCCTGCCCTGCGACGCAGGACGCATCTCCCTCGGACCGACCGAGCTCACGTATCTCCCGATGCACCGGCGCGCACAGCTGGGCATCGGCTATCTGCCACAGGAGCCGTCGGTGTTCCGTCGCCTCTCCGTGGAACAGAACATTCTCGCCATCCTCGAAACGCGCGCCGACCTCGATGGTGCCGGTCGCGAGCGCCGCCTCGCCGAGCTCATCGAGGAGCTGCGCATCGGGCACGTGGCCCGGAGCCTCGGCGTCTCGCTCTCGGGGGTGAACGCCGGCGCGTGGAGATTGCGCGGGCGCTCGCTGCCGAGCCGCGCTTCATCCTGCTCGACGAGCCCTTCGCAGGGGTCGATCCGCTCTCGGTGCTCGACATCCAGCGCATCGTTCACGAGCTCAGCGCCAAGGGCATCGGCGTGCTGGTGACCGATCACAATGTACGCGAAACCCTCGGCGTCTGCGGGCGCGCATATATCGTCAACCAGGGCACTGTGATCGCCTCCGGATCTTCGGAAGAAATCCTTGCCAACTCCCAAGTCCGTGAGGTGTACTTGGGAGAATCATTCCGTATGTAAGCCCCGCATCACCGTCGCACCTTGGCCATCGAAACGCCATGCTGAAGCCCTCCCTGCAGCTCAGGCTGGGTCAGCAGCTGACCATGACCCCGCAGCTGCAGCAGGCCATCCGGCTGCTGCAGCTGCCCGCACTCGAGCTGCAGGCGCACATCCGCGAGCTGCTCGAAAGCAACGTCATGCTCGAGCCGGTCGAGGACAACGACCTCGCGGCCACGGGCAGCTTCGAAGCGCCCAGTCCGGCGCCGGACGCCGCCGACTTCGGACCCGAGGACTCCGACTCCGGGACAGTCGAGGTCGTCGAGGACAACTGGGCCGACCGCATCGGCGGCCCCGGCGAAGCGCCGTGGAGCGGCCCCGAGGACGATCGTCAGCAGGAATTCGCCGACGAATCGGGCCGCTCGCTCCAGGAACACCTGCTCTCCCAGCTCGAGCTCGGGCGCCTCGCGCCACGTGACCTCGCGATCGCCCGCGCCATCGTCGACGCAGTGAACGACGATGGCTATCTCACCGAATCGCTCGACGAGATCTCTGCGGGCCTGCGTCCTGACATCGAGTGCGAAGCCGCCGAGGTCGAGCGGGTCCTGCCCGTCGTACAGGCGCTCGACCCGCCGGGGATCGCTGCGCGTTCGGTCGCCGAGTGCCTCGAGCTGCAGCTTCTCCAGCTCGATCCGCTCACCCCGGGGTACGCCACGGCACTCGCCATCGCCCGCGAGCATCTCGCACTGCTCGCGGACCGGGAGCTCACGCTCCTGCGCCGCGAGCTGCGCGTGACCGACGAAGAGCTCGCCGCCGCCGTCGCACTCGTTCGCTCGTGCCACCCGCGACCAGGCTCGGTGGTGAGCGACGTGGCCGCCGAATATGTCGTGCCGGACGTGCTCGTCCGCCGCACCGGGCACGGCTGGTCGGTCGAGATCAACGGCGCGACCCTGCCCCGCGTGCGCCTCAACCAGGGCTATGCGGACCTCATCCGCGGCGGCAGCGGGCACGCGGGCATGCGCGCGCAGCTGCAGGAGGCACGCTGGCTGCTCAGGAGCCTCGAGATCCGCCACGAGACTCTCGTCAAGGTGGCACGCTCCATCGTCGAGCGTCAGACGGCCTTCCTCGAGCATGGCGAGGAGCAGATGCGCCCGATGATCCTCAAGGACATCGCAGAGGCAATCGGCATGCACGAGTCCACCATCTCACGCGTGACCTCCGGCAAGTACATGCACACCCCACGCGGAGTCTTCGAGCTGCGCTACTTCTTCTCGAGCCACGTCGGCGCAGCCGACGGCAGCGAGACCTCCTCGACTGCGATCCGTGCCAAGATCCGCAAGCTCGTGCGCGACGAAGATCCGTCGAGCCCCCTGCCCGACAGCCGCATCGCCGAGATCCTCTCTGCGGAGGGGATTCCGGTGGCGCGCCGCACGATCGCCAAGTACCGCGAGGCCCTCGGCATCGCGCCCTCGAACGAGCGCCGGCGGGCTGCAACGAAGTGAGCAGCATGCCGCACCAGGAACGACACCCGGCAACAGGAGAAGCCATCCATGCAAGTCACCGTCACCGGCCACCACGTCGAGGTCACACCGGCGCTCAGGGGCTACGTCGAAAAGAAGCTCGAGCGCATCCTGCGCCACTTCGACAGCGTGATCGACGTCCACTGCGTCCTCACCGTCGAGAAGCTGCGACAGAAGGCCGAGGCAACGCTCTCGGTCAGCGGTGGCACGATCCACGCCGATGCAACCGAGCCCGACATGTACGCGGCCATCGATGCGCTGGCTGACAAGCTCGACCGGCGCGTCATCCAGCACAAGGAGAAGCGCGCCGATCACCACGCCGCCGAGGCGCGCCGGATCACGCAGCCCTAGCCAGGGCGCCGCCGCAGGCGCCTCTCAATGCGCATCATCTTCGTCAGCGGGTTGTCCGGCTCGGGCAAGAGCGTCGCGCTGCACCTGCTGGAGGATCTCGGCTTCTACTGCATCGACAATCTGCCGGCCGCCCTCCTGAAGCCCTTCATCTCGCACACGGTACGCAGCCAGGGGCAAACCTACCAGCGCACGGCCTTCGGCCTCGATGCACGCAACACGCCGGCGGATATCGCCACGGTTCCGGCGCTCGTGGATGAGCTGCGGCGCAGCGGCATCCACTGCGAGCTGATCTTCCTGCTCGCGGGCGAAGAAGAGCTGCTGCGCCGCTACGCGGAGACCCGGCGCCGCCATCCGCTGAGTGGCGACGGCCTCGCCCTGCGCGAGGCGATCGAAGCCGAGCGGCGGCTCCTCGAACCCATCGCAAACGCCGCCGACCTGATGGTCGACACCTCGCGTATGAGCGTGCACGAGCTGCGCGAGCTCATCCAGAAACGTGTCGAGATGCGCGATCCGGGCCGCATGTCGCTGCAGTTCGAGTCCTTCGGCTTCAAGCATGGCATCCCGGGCGATGCCGACTTCGTGTTCGATGCGCGGGCGCTGCCCAATCCCTACTGGGAGCCGACGCTGCGCGGTCTCACCGGGCGAGACCCCGAGGTGCGCCGCTTTCTGGAGTTGCACGCGAGCGTCGGGGCTCTCATCGACGACATTGCCCGCTTCATGGAGGCGCGCATCCCGGAGATCCATTCCGCCGGACGACGCTACCTCACCGTCGCCATCGGCTGTACCGGTGGCCAACACCGCTCGGTGTACATCGTCGAGCGGCTCGCCGAGCGCTTCGCCGAGCGCTATCCGCTGGTCACCGCGCGCCACACAAGCCTGCGCGACGCGCGTCCCGACGCATCCGAACAGACGCACTGAACGCGCGGCGCTGGTCTGCGCCCGGGGACGGCGGCTACACTGCGCGCCGGCCGCGGAGGCCTCCCGGTGCTGCGATGAACCCGAGACTGAAACCGGAAACGGACGCCCGGCTGGCGACGCTGCGTGCCGCGCTCGGCCAGGGCGCGCTGCGCTCGGCGCATCGCATGGTGAATTCACTCCATCCGGCGGAAGTTGCGCTCCTGCTCGAATCCCTGCCACCGGCACAGCGCGAGCTCGTGGGAATTCGTCGATCCGGTGCTCGAGGGCGAAGTCCTGGTCGAGCTCAGCGAGCCGGTTCGCTCCTCGCTCATCGAAGGCATGGACGCCGAGGAACTGGTGGCCGCCGCCGAAGGGCTGGAGCTCGACGACCTCGCCGACTTCGTGGCGGACCTCCCCGAAGCCGTCACGGGGCGGCTGCTGCGATCGATGGACCAGCAGGACCGCGAGCGGTTGCGTGCGGTGCTCGCCTGGCCGCAGGACAGCGCCGGCGGCCTCATGAACACCGCCGACACGGTGACGCGACGGGCGTCGCCCATCGAGGTGGTGCTGGGAATACCTGCATGCATGCGCGGCGAGCTGCCCGAGCGGACCGACAGCCTGTTCGTCGCCGACCGTCACGATCGCTACCTCGGCACGATTCCGCTGACGCGTCTTCTCGCCGGCGACCCCGACCGGCTGGTCGGCGAGCTCATCGATGCGGACGCGCCGCGCATCGACCCCGGGACGCCGGCTCACGAG
>JADJHU010000005.1 GCA_016707425.1 Gammaproteobacteria bacterium | reverse complement strand
CCTTCAGCACCTGCGCGAACTGGGATACGGTTACATCCGCCATCGTGTTAACCCCCGCGATCCGCGCCTCAGCGGCCCGCCTCGAACCAGTGTTCGCGCGCCTTCATGATGAGCCTGCCGGCTTCGTCGGGCGCGAGCCCGTCGATGTCGGCAAGCTCGTCGATCGACTGCTCGGCCAGATCGTCGCGCGTGCAGACGCCACGGCGCGCGAGCGCGAGCGCGAGATCCGGCTTCATGCCTTCGAGACGCAGCAGATCCTCCGCAGGCATCCGCTGGTCGAGGCTCTCCTCGCTCGCAATCGCCTGCGTCAGCAGGACATCCCGGGCGCGGCTCCTGAGCTCGCGGACGATGTCCTCGTCGAACTCCTCGATCGCCATGAGCTCCGCCTGCGGCACATAGGCCACTTCCTCGATACTGGACAGCCCCTCCTGCACGAGGATCGTCGCAACGTCCTCGTCGACGTCGAGCTGCCGGATGAAGTTCTGCACGAGCTCGCGCGCCTCGGTCTCGCTCTTCGCATCCGCATCCGACTCGCTCATCACGTTGAGATCCCAGCCCGTCAGCTGGCTCGCGAGCCGGATGTTCTGTCCGCCGCGGCCGATGGCCTGGGACAGTTTCTCCTCGGCAACGGCGATGTCCATGGAATGAGTGTCCTCGTCGACGACGATGGACAGTACCTCCGCAGGCGACATCGCATTGATGACGAACTGCGCCGGGTTGGCGTCGTAGGGAATGATGTCCACCCGCTCACCGGCGATCTCGTTCGACACCGCCTGTACGCGCGAGCCGCGCATCCCGACGCAGGCCCCCACAGGATCGATGCGCGGCTCGTTCGAGCGCACCGCGATCTTCGCACGGATCCCCGGATCACGGGCTGCACCCAGGATCTGGATCAGACCCTGACCCACTTCCGGGACCTCGAGCTTGAAGAGCTCGATCAGGAACTCCGGTGCGGTCCGGGTGAGGAACAGCTGCGGTCCTCGTGGCTCCGAGCGCACTTCCCTGAGGAAGGCCTTGATGCGATCCTGCGGCTTGGCCTGCTCGCGTGGGATCATGTCTGAACGCGACACGAAACCTTCCGCGTTGCCTCCGAGATCGATGGTGAGGCCGTTGCGGTCGACACGCTTGACGACGCCGCTCACCAGCTGACCCACGCGATCCCTGTAGGCTTCCACGACCTGGGCACGCTCCGCCTCGCGCACCTTCTGCACGATGACCTGCTTGGCCTGCTGCGCGGCAATACGGCCGAAGGCGGCCGACTCCATGGGCTGCTCGACATGGCCACCCACGACGGACTTCGGATCCAGGTCCAGCGCATCCTCGAGGCGCAGTTCGCGCTCCGGCACCTCGAGCTCTTTCGAGTCGTCGGCAAAGACCTTCCAGCGGCGGAAGGTCTCGTAGTCACCGGTTCTGCGATCGATGGCGACACGGACGTCCCATTCTTCGCTGTGCTTCCTGCGCGCAGCCGAGGCAAGTGCCGCCTCGAGCGCCTCGAAGATGATTTCCTTTTCGACGCTCTTCTCATTGGAGACAGCGTCGACCACCATCAGAATTTCCTTGTTCATCCGACTTCCTCTCGCAACCGCGCCCGGCCGATCTCCCCGAACGGTATGTCCACGCGCTCCCGGTCCACCTCGAGATGGATGCCGTCGTCGTCGACGCCCATGAGAGAACCCGTATAGCGGCGTCTCCCGGCACGTGGCGCAACGAGCTCCACATGCACCCGCGAGCCCGTGAAACGCTCGAAGTGCGCTCGTGTGCGCAGCACACGCTCGAACCCCGGCGAAGACACCTCCAGCGCATAGGCGCCCGGCACCGGATCGGTGGTGTCGAGCAGCGCCGACACCTCGTGGCTCGCGCGCTCGCAGTCCTCGAGTCCGATACCCTCGTGCCGGTCGATGTAGATCCGCACCAGTCCCTGCCTGCGCCCCGGCACGTACTCGAGCTCGACGAGCTCATACCCGAGGCTCGCCAGAAGCGGCTCGATCAGGCTCATCAGGCGCTCGCGCAGGCTCGTAGTCACCGCTACCGTATGTCCCTTCACAAACGAAAATGGGCCGTCGAGGCCCACTTCCCCATGCACGTCCTCGGTTCGCCGGCTGTCTGCCAAGCCCGGCGAATCGCCCCATGCGACCCCGGCCAGGGGTCCAAAAAAGCAAAGCCCCCTCGGGGGGCTTTCCAAATCAGCTACTTGGAAGCAACTTCTCGAAGCGGCCCTGCGGCCGCTCCACCCGGCAGGTCCGAGGGACCGCGCAGGGCGGCGAATTGTAGGGCACATGAGGCTCGAGCTCAAACGCGATGTGGGCGCTCGAGGTGGGCGAGAATAGAGCGGTGTCCCTCCTGGCCCTCCACGATGCCCACGTCGCCTTCGGCGATCACCCGCTCCTCGACGGCGCGCAGCTCAGCGTCCAGGAGGGCGAGCGGATCGGTCTGATCGGACGCAACGGCTCCGGGAAATCCACACTCCTCGGGATCCTTGCCGGCATCGCTCAGGTCGATGCCGGCCAGCTGCAGCGCCGCGACGGACTGCGCATCGCTCACGTCGCACAGGAGCCGGAATTGCCGCTCGCCCCCACCCTCGGGGAAAGCCTCGCAGCACGCAGTGATCCGATCCCGGGCGCCACCGGGTCCTCCGCCGCCCACGGTGCGCTGGATGATCCTGCGTACTGGCAGCGTGCGGCGCGTCTCGGGGAATTCCTGCACCGCTTCGGGCTCGAGTCCGATCGGACCATGCAGGGTCTGTCGGGAGGTGAGCGCAAGCGCGCCGTGCTCGCTCAGGCCTTCGCGCAGCAGCCCGATCTGCTGCTGCTCGACGAACCGACCAACCACCTGGATATCGGCGCCGTCGAGACGCTCGAAACACTCCTGCTGCTCGAGTCCCCGGCGACCATCGTCATCACGCACGATCGGGCTTTTCTCGATCGGGTCACCACACGTATCGTCGAGCTCGACCGCGGACTGCTGCGCTCCTACCCCGGAAATTTTGCGGCCTACGAGGCACGCAAGACCGGCGAGCTCGCAGCCGAAGAGACGGCGCGCCGCCACTTCGACCGCTTCTGGGCGCAGGAAGAGGCCTGGATCCGAAAGGGCGTCGAGGCCCGCCGCACACGCAACGCCGGTCGCGTGCAGCGCCTGGAGCAGCTTCGGGCGGCACGTGCTGCGCGCCGCGACCGTCCCGGCTCACTCAGGCTCAGCCTCGACGGCGGTGAGCGCTCCGGGCGCCTCGTCGCCGAGCTCTTCGACATCGGCAAGCGCTTTGGCGACCGTGTCGTCGTCGAACAGCTGTCGCTGCGCATCCAGCGCGGCGATCGCCTCGGGATCATCGGTCCGAATGGCGCCGGCAAGTCGACGCTGCTGCGACTGATCCTCGGCACCCTGCCCCCGGATGACGGTCGCGTGGAGCTCGGGAGCAATCTGCGGATCGCCTACTTCGACCAGATGCGCGCACAGCTCGACCCGCAGCGCACGGTCGCCGAGACGATCAGCCCGGGATCCGACTGGGTGGAGACTGCCGGTCAGCGCCGGCATGTCGTGAGCTATCTCGGCGATTTCCTGTTTCCTGCGCGCCGCGCGCAGTCCCCGGTCCGGATGCTCTCGGGCGGTGAGCGCCACCGGTTACTGCTCGCGCGGCTCTTCGCGCAGCCGGCCAATCTGCTCGTGCTCGATGAGCCGACGAACGACCTCGACATCGAGTCTCTGGAGCTCCTGGAACAGACGCTGCAGGACTACCCCGGCACACTGCTCCTGGTCAGCCACGACCGTCGCTTTCTCGACGGCGTCGTCACGCAGGTCCTGGCGCATGAGGGTGGGGGGCAATGGCGCGAGCACATCGGCGGATATGCCGACTGGGCCGCCCAGCGGGCACGGGCGGCCCCTGCGGCGGCACCGTCCCGCGAGCGGACACCCGCGCCCGCCGCGGCGTTCGCCCCGGAGACGCGCCGGAGAATGAGCTTCCGGTCGCTAAGGGAGCTCGAGGCACTGCCACGAGAGATCGAGGCTCTGGAGCGTGAACAGGAGGCACTCAACTCGCGCATGGCGAGCCCTGAGTATCACCGCTGCGGGGCCGAACAGATCCGGGCCGATCGCCGCCGCGCCGGAGAGGTCGCCACTGAGCTCGAACAGAAATTCGCCCGCTGGCAGGCGCTCGAGGACGAGCGCGCGCACCGGGCCTGAGCCGCCCCGCGCTCACCGTACCTCTGCGATCGCGACCACAGGCAGAATAGGCGGCGGCACACGCCCGGAGACACGGACAATGGCAGACACCATCTTTCGGAAGATCATCGATGGCGGGATTCCCGCCCACAAGGTGTACGAGGACGAGCGCGTGCTCGCCTTTCTCGACATCGGTCCGCTGAGCCAGGGTCACACCCTGGTCATCCCCAAGGAACCCGCCGAGACCCTCGACCAGCTGTCCGACGAGTCGGCCGCCGCACTCGGACGCGTACTGCCGCGGATCTGCCGCGCCGTGATGGCCGCCACCGGCACACGCGAGTACAACGTGCTCCAGAACAACGGGCACGGTGCCCACCAGGCCGTCTTCCACGTGCATTTCCACGTCATTCCGAAGCCGAACCCCCACGAGGGCCTCGGTCTTTCGTGGCCCGCTCACTCACTCGACCAGGCGGCGGGTTCCAGGCTCGCCGAACGAATCCGCCGCGCGCTCGGCTGAGCGGGCGCACTGCTTCGATCAGGAGGACGCATCATGAAAGTCGGCATCGCCCTCATCGAGGGCTACTCGTTCTCACGCGAACAGGTGACACTGGGGCTCGCCGGGCTCGGAGCCGCTGCGAAGCGGCTCGAGGATCTCGGCTTCGACGGCATCATCTCATCCGAGACCGCGGGTCACGATCCGTTCTTCCCGCTCCTGGTCGCGGCCGAGCATACGCGGCGCGTCACGCTCGCCACGGGTATCGCCGTGGCCTTCCCGCGAAGCCCGATGGTGACGGCACAGATGGCCTGGGACCTGCAGCGGTTCTCGCACGGGCGCTTCCGCCTCGGGCTCGGGACCCAGGTCAAAGGCCACAATGAACGCCGCTACGGGACGCCGTGGACATCGGCACCCGGGCCGCGGATGCGCGAGTATGTCCAGTGCGTGCAGGCGATCTTCAGGACCTTCCAGACGCCGGAGAAGCCGACCTACTTCGAAGGCAGGCACTACCGGTACACCCTGTCACCCCCCGTCTTCACTGCCGGGCCCATCGAGCATCCGCGGATACCGATCGACCTCGCGGCGGTCAATCCCTACATGTCGGCGCTCGCCGGTGAACTCGGCGATGGCGTGTTCGCGCACCCGGCCTGCACCGCGCGCTACCTCCGCGAAGTGATTCTGCCGCAGGTCGAAAGAGGCGCGCACAAGGCCGGGCGCAGCGTCTCAGACATCGAGATCATCGGAGCGCCGATCATCGTCACCGGCACGAATGCCGAGGAGCTCGCGAAGGAGCGCCAGCTCCTCAAGCGCCGTGTGGCCTTCTATGCCTCGACCCGCACCTATCATGCGATCTTCGAAGTGCACGGCTGGGGAGATCTCGGCAAGGAACTGCACGCGCTGTCGCTCGAGAACCGCTGGGACGACATGGTGAAACGCATACCGGACGAGATGGCCGAGGAGTTCGCCACCGTCGGACATCTCGACGAGATCGGCGCAAAGCTCGCCGAACGCTGGGGAGGCCTGCTCACCACCCTCAACCTGCCGACCGATTTCCCTCTGCACACGCACCGGGAGGAGGGCCAGGCGGGAGACATGATCGCCCGGCTGCATGCTGCAGGCCGTTGAGGACAGATCGGTTCAGAATGGCTTGACCACTGCCAGGATCAGGATCGGGGCGATCAGGACCAGCGAGAGCTCGTTGAAGATTCTCAGGAACAGGGGGGAGCGCACCAGGCGACCAGCGACGAGCTGGCGGACGAATCGCCAGCAGACGGCGTGATAGCCCACGAGACCGACGACCAGCACGAGCTTCGCGTGCAGCCAGTAGCCCGTGTAGTCGTAGGCCAGCCACAGCCACAGGCCAAAGCCGATGGCAAAGGCCGCCATGAGCGTCATGAACCGCAGGAGCCTGAGACTCATTCCCTGCAGGCGCTCGATACTCTCACCCCTCATGGCGCCTTCACGTGCGTTGATCAGCAGGCGTGGCAGGTAGAAGACGCCCGCGAGCCAGCTGATGACCCCCAGGATGTGTGCCGTCTTGATCCACAGCAAGATTCGACTCCAGGCTTCGACAGGTACACGGATGAGCCGCGCGACCGCGGTATGTTCTAGCCGTCCAGGATTTCCCGCAGCACGGCCGCGTGGCTGCATTCGGGCTCCCGGCTTGCCGTGAGGAGCGTGACACGTTCGCGTGTCGCACGCAGCAGCAGCGACTCGAGCAGTGCGCGATGCTCCCCGAGCTCTGCGCGATAGCGGCGGCGAAACTCACTCCAGCGCCGCGGGTCGTGCCCGAACCATCTGCGCAGCAGAGTGCTCGGCGCGAGCTCGCGCAGCCACTCGTCGATCGCCGCGCTTCGGCGACTGAGGCCCGGAGGCCAGAACCGGTCCACGAGCAGCCGGTCGCCATCGTCCGCGGCCGGGGCGTCATAAACACGCCGCACCCGCACGCCAGCCGGGAGTTCATGCATGAGACAGGCCGGCGAACTGTAAGTCCGGACGCCCCGATCCTCACCTCCTTCGGGAGCTGCACGCCGCCGCAGGGCAATCACCACCTTGCGGCCGCAGGGGCTCGGCGGGCTGTTGACGAGTTTCCTCATGACCCCATCCTACGCTGAAACACGGCAGCAGCCGTGCATGGCCCGGAACGAACCTGTCGGGAGCGTACTCCGCGGTATGACAACGGCGTCACGGCTGTTGCCCCGGAAGTCTTAATCCAGGGTCTTAATCCAGGATCGAATTCGAAGATTCACCTGGAGGCTCACCCTTGGGCAATGCCCTGACACCGCTCGATCTGACGGACGGCTCCCGAGGGCCGCTGAGCTCTGTCGCTGCCAGGTGCCGGGGGTCTCGACGGCGATCGGCGCTGCTCTGAAGACGCGCGTCATCCTGCGTAACGGCCTTGGCGGGAACATCGACCTGTCCCCAGACGATGAAGGCCGACTCTGGGCAGAGTTCGACCTCGATCCGGCCGTGCTCTTGAGGGCCGACGGGACAGATGGTAGCGGGGGCAGGATTTGAACCTGCGACCTTCGGGTTATGAGCCCGACGAGCTGCCAGACTGCTCCACCCCGCAACCGGTGGGGCGCGCATTCTAGCGCAGCGACCGGCGGATGCAACTACCTGCGAGCGCCGGCCCGCTGCGTCAGCCCAGCAGGCGCTCGCAGAGCTCGAGCAGCGGGTTCGGCACCACCCCCAGAGCGAGTACGGCCAGGGCGTTCAGGCCAAGGGCGAAGCGCACTCCGGTGCGCTTCTCGGTCGCCGGCAGTCCCGCAGGCACGGCATCGAAGTACATGAGCTTCACGACGCGCAGGTAGTAGAAGAGCCCGACCACCGAGGCGGCAGCCGCGATGATCACCAGCCACAGGTGCCCGGTCTCCCAGAGGGCTTCGATGATGCGCAGCTTCGCCCAGAAGCCGATGAAGGGCGGGACACCCGCGGTCGAGAACATCACCACCATCATGCTCAGGGCGAGCATCGGGTCGCGCGCATGGAAGCCCTTGTAGTGCTCCAGCTCGTCAGCCTCGAACCCGCGTCGGCTCGCCACCACGACCACGCCGAAACCGGCGAGCGTCACGATGACATAGGCCAGCATGTAGTAGAGCGCAGCGCCATAACCGGTCGGCGTGCCCGCGACGAAGCCGAGGAGGAGGAAACCGACGTTGGCGACCGCGGAGTACGCGAGCAGCCGCTTGATGTTGGTCTGCGCGAGCGCGATCACGGTTCCGACGACGAGCGACAGCACCGCGAGCACCGCAAGCATCTGCGTCCAGGAACCCGTGAGGCCGCCGAGGCCGTAAGCCAGGAGCCTGAAAGCCAGCGCGAAGTAGGCGATCTTCGGCACCGTGGCGATGAAGAGCGTCACGGCCGTCGGGGCGCCGTGGTAAACATCCGGGAGCCACATATGGAAGGGCACGGCACCGAACTTGAAACCGACCGCCACGACGATGAACACGAGACCGAGCACGAGTCCGAGACTCGGGGCCTCGGTGAGCCGCGCGGCGAGATCGTCCAGCCGCAGCGTCCCGGACAGTCCGTAGACCATCGACATGCCGTAGATCAGCGTGCCTGAGGCAATGGCACCCAGCACGAAATACTTCATTGCCGACTCGGCCGCCACGCCCGAGGTGCGGTCGAAGGCCACCATGGCATACACCGAAAGTGCGAGGAGCTCGACGCCGATGTACACGCTGAGGAGGCTGTTCGCCGACACGAGGACAAACACCCCGAGGAGCGCGCTCAGCGCCAGCACGTAGAACTCGCCACGCAGGATGTCGCGCTGCTCGAGATAGGCCCGCGAATAGAGAAGCGCAAGGGCGAGGAACAGGAAGGCGAACAGCTTGAGGACGGTGCCGAGCGGATCCGCGACGTACATGCCGCTGAAGAGCGTCACGCGCGCATCCACCTGTGCGCAGGCCAGGGTGAGCGCTGCGCCCCCCGCGATGGCGAGCAGCGTGAGCGTGCCGGTCAGTCCGCGACGCCGCTCACCGAAAAAGACCTCGACCATCAGAAGCACGCAGATCGCCGCGGCGAGGTAGATCTCGGGCAGTGCCGGGGCGACTCCGGACCATGTGAAAGTCGGCTGCACTCTGGTGTCTCCTCGTCTCTCAGCCCGGCAGCTTGCTGATCATGAGCTGCTCGACAAGCTGGCGCACAGTGGGCTGCATCACCTCGAGCAGAGGCGCTGGCCAGACGCCGAGAACCAGCACGAGAATGGCAAGCGACCCCAGCGCGATGAATTCCCGCACGTTCAGGTCTGTGAGTGCGGCCACGTTCTGATTGGCCACCGGCCCGTACACCACACGCTTGATGAGCCACAGCGTATAGGCCGCCCCTGTGATCAGGATCGTGGCGACCAGGAAGGCGTACCAGAAGCTCGCCTTGAAGCTCGCCAGGATCACGAGAAACTCGCCGACGAAGCCCGACGTGCCGGGCAGCCCCGTATTCGCGAGCGCGAAGAGCACGAACAGCGCGGCAAATTTCGGCATGGTGTTGATCACACCGCCGTAGGCGGCAATCTCCCGGCTGTGTACGTGGTCGTAGAGCACGCCCACGCAGAGGAACAGCGCTCCCGACACGAGACCGTGGGAAATCATCACCACCATCGCTCCGTCGATCCCCATGGCCGCTCCCTTCAGCGCCCCCGTGCCCGCGGCAATATCGAACGCGAGGAAGGTCCCAAGAGTCACGAAGCCCATGTGCGCGACCGAGGAGTAGGCAATCAGCTTCTTCATGTCCTGCTGGGCAAGCGCCACCAGGCTGATGTAGACCACGGCGATCAGAGACAGCGCGATCATCAGCCAGTCGAGCTCGCGGCTGGCATCGGGCGCAATCGGCAGGCTGAAGCGCAGGAAGCCATAGCCACCCATCTTCAGCATGATGGCAGCGAGGATCACCGAGCCGCCCGTGGGGGCCTCGACATGCGCATCGGGCAGCCAGGTATGCACGGGCCACATGGGCACCTTGACCGCGAAAGCCAGCAGGAAAGCGAAGAAGATCCAGATCTGCTCAGTGAGCGTCAGCGGCAGGCGCTGAAAGCTCGCGATCGCATAGTCGCCCGCCTGCACGTACATGTAGATCAGCGCGATCAGCATGCAGACTGAGCCGAGAAAGGTGTAGAGAAAGAACTTCAGGGTCGCGTAGACCCGGCGCGGCCCGCCCCAGATCCCGATGATGAGGAACATCGGGATGAGCATCGCCTCCCAGAAGAAATAGAAGAGCAGCGAATCGAGTGCCGAGAACACCCCGATCATCAGGCCTTCCATGATCAGGAAGGCGGCCAGGTACTGCGCCGGACGCTCCCTGACGACATTCCAGGCGGCCACGATCACCGGAATCGTCATGAACGCCGTGAGAAGAATCAGCGGCAGCGAAATGCCATCGATGCCAAGCGCGTACTCGGCCTTGAAGGCGGTGATCCAGGGCAGGCGCTCGACGAACTGGAAGGAAGCCGTCGTGGTATCGAAGCCGGTATAGAGAGGGACTGAAGCCGCCATGGTCGCCAGCGAGACGGCGAGTGCCAGCCAGCGCGCCGCGCCGATGCGCTGCTCACCGAGGGCGAGCACCAGGATGCCACCGGCGATCGGCAGCCACACGAGCAGGGACAGCAACCCGGGACCTTGCATGACGCCTTCCTCAGCCGGCGATCAGGAACCAGCCGAGCAGCGCGGCGAGGCCGATGATCATCCAGAACGCGTACGAATAGAGATAGCCGCTCTGCAGGCGGAAGCGCGAGGCGGCAGCAATCCGGTCGAATGCCGCCGCCGATCCATCGACCACCACGCCATCGATCACCGCCTGGTCGCCGCCCTTCCACAGGCCGCGGCCGATCAGGCGCGCGCCCGCCGCGATCACGTTCTCGTTGAACCAGTCGAAGTAGTACTTGTTGACGAGCAGCGTGCGCAGGGGAGCGAGCCGGCGGGCCACCCCGTCCGCGAGCGCGGGACTCCTGAGGAAGAAGAGCCATGCGGTCGCCGCTCCACCGAGCGCGAGCAGGAAGGTCGGTGCCATCAGTCCGTGCAGCGCAAAAGCCACGGGGCCATGCCACTCCCGGGCGATCTCGCCCAGCACGTCGTTTCCTTCGAGGACGCGGATACTCTCCTGGAAATAGGACCCGAAGAGCACCGGCCCCGCCGTGAAGAAACCCACGATGAGCGACGGGATGGCAAGCGCCACGAGCGGCCCGGTGACCACGAGGGGTGTTTCGTGCGGTGCCTCCCCGTGATGGCCGTGGTCGCTGGCGGTGTCAGGCTCCTCCTGCGCATCGCCGTCCGCGTGCCCGGCGTGCGCTGCGTTCCGGAAGCGCTCAGGGCCGTGGAAAGTCAGGAAGATCATCCGGAAGGTGTACAGGGCCGTCACGAACACGCCGATGAGGACGCACCAGTAAGCGTAGGTCGCGCCCCAGCGGTGAGACTCCCCCACCGCCTCGATGATCGCATCCTTCGAGTAGAACCCGGAGAAGAACGGCGTGCCGACGAGTGCGAGCGCGCCGATCCAGCAGGTAACCGCGGTGACCGGCATGTATTTCGCCAGCCCGCCCATCCTGCGCATGTCCTGCTCGTGATGCATGCCGATGATGACCGACCCCGCGGCGAGGAAGAGCAGCGCCTTGAAAAAGGCGTGCGTCATCAGGTGGAAGATCGCCGCGCCATAGGCAGATGCGCCGAGGGCCACGGTCATGTAGCCGAGCTGCGAGAGCGTCGAATAGGCCACCACCCGCTTGATGTCGTTGTTCACCACGCCCAGCAGGCCCATGAAGAGCGCCGTGGTCGCCCCGATCACCAGCACGAAGGACAGCGCGACCTCCGAGTGCTCGAACAGCGGTGACATCCGCGCCACCATGAAGATGCCGGCCGTTACCATGGTCGCCGCGTGGATCAGTGCCGAAATCGGTGTCGGGCCCTCCATGGAATCCGGCAGCCACACATGCAGCGGCATCTGCGCGGACTTGCCCATCGCGCCGACGAAGAGGCAGATGCAGATGAGCGCGAGCGCCGGTACCGCGTGCTGCCCGATATGGAAGCTCTCCTGCGCCAGCGCCGGTGCCGCTGCGAAGGCATCTGAGAAATCCAGCGAGCCCACATAGTAGAGCACGCCCGCAATGCCGAGCACGAATCCGAAGTCACCGACGCGATTGACCAGAAATGCCTTGAGGTTCGCGAAAATGGCGGTCGGGCGCTTGTACCAGAAGCCGATCAGGAGATAGGACACCACGCCCACCGCTTCCCAGCCGAAGTACAGCTGCATGAAGTTGTTCGACATCACGAGCATGAGCATGGCGAAGGTGAAGAGCGAGATGTAGCTGAAGAACCGCTGGTAGCCGTCGTCCTCCGCCATGTAGCCGATGGTGTAGACGTGCACGCACAGCGACACGAAGGTGACCACGGCCATCATCAGTGCCGTCAGCCGGTCGACCAGGAAGCCCACCTGCATCCGCACCCCGTCGCTCACGAGCCAGGTGTACGCCGGCCCGTCGAAGGCGGGCACCCCGGCGACCGTGACCTGCCAGAGGACGTAGAAGGACAGCGCGCAGGAGACGCCCACCGCGGCAATCGTGATGGTGTGCGCACCGGCGCGGCCGATGGCGCGTCCGAAGAGCCCGGCGACCACGGCGGCCACGAGCGGCAGCAGCACTATGGCAAGGAGGACGTTCTCGTTCATCGTATGCATGGATCCCTGGGGCTCGCCTGCCGGGCCCGCCCTAGCCCTTCATTTCGTTCAGATCCTCGACATTGATGCTGCCGCGCTGGCGGAACAGCACCACGAGGATCGCGAGGCCGATGGCGGCTTCCGCCGCAGCCACGGTCAGCACGAAGAACACGAACACCTGCCCATCGAGGTCACCGAGGTAGCGCGAGAAGGCGATGAAATTGAAGTTCGCCGCGAGCAGAAGCAGCTCGATGCACATGAGCAGCAGGATCACGTTCTTGCGGTTGATGAAGATACCGGCGACCGCGAGTGCGAACAGCACGCCCGAGAGCGTGAGCATGTGGCCGAGGGTGATCACTGGCGCTTCTCCGCGGGCATCTTCACGAGTCGCACCCGGTCTCCCGGCTTCACGGACACCTGCCTCGAGACGTTCTGGACCTTGAGGCCGACGCGGCGCCGCATCGTCAGCGTGATCGCCGCCACGATCGCCACCAGCAGCAGCATCCCGGCGAGCTCGAAGGCGTACACATACTCGGTGTAGAGCACGTGCCCCAGCGCCTCGGTGTTGCTGTAGTCGGCGGGCAGAGGTGCCGCGCCCCGGCTCACGTCCACGCCCAGGCGCTTCGCGGTCACGACGCCCACGATCTCGACGATGACAACCGCTGCCGTAATCCAGCCGAGCCATGCGTAGCGCGTGAAGCCGCCGCGCAGCTGCTCGAAATCGACGTTCAGCATCATCACCACGAAGAGGAACAGCACCATCACGGCGCCCACGTACACGAGCACCAGCACCACCGCCAGGAATTCGGCCTCGAAGAGCAGCCAGATCGCTGCGCTGGTGACGAAGCACAGCACCAGCGACAGCACGGAGTGCACCGGGTTGCGCGCAGCGATGACCCCGAGCGCCGCGGCCACGAGCACGAGCGAAAAGCCGTAGAAGAGGATCTGAATCAGCACAGGGAACTCTCCGGCAGCCTCAGCGATACGGTGCGTCCGCCGCTCTGTCCGCAGCGATCATCGCCTCGTAGCGCTCACCGACCGCGAGCAGCCGGTCCTTGGAATGGATGTTCTCGCCCGGATGCTCCATGTGATACTCGTGGATGCGGGTGAGCACGATGGCATCGACCGGGCAGGCCTCCTCGCAGAAGCCGCAATAGATGCACTTGAAGAGATCGATGTCGTAGCGGGTCGTGCGCCGCGTGCCGTCGGGCGCGACATCGGAATCGATGGTGATCGCGAGTGCCGGGCAGACCGCCTCACAGAGCTTGCAGGCAATGCAGCGCTCCTCGCCGTTCGCATAGCGGCGCAGCGCGTGCAGGCCGCGGTAACGCGGCGACATCGGAGTCTTCTCATCAGGGTAGTTGAGGGTGACCTTCGGGCGGAACAGTGTCTTTGCGGTCACTGCCATGCCGGCGAGAAGCTCCGTCAGCATGAAGGTCTTGATGGGATTCGCCATGTCGACTCCGCTCAGAGATCGGACCAGGGGCCGATCCTGAAGTGCGCGAGCACCCCTTCGACCGCGATCCACACGAGGGTCACGGGAATCAGGACCTTCCAGCCCAGGCGCATGATCTGGTCGTAGCGGTAGCGCGGAAAGGTGCCCCGGAACCACAGGAAGAGAAACAGGAAGAAGAAGATCTTCAGGCCCAGCCAGAAGAAGCCCGGCGCGGTGATGTCGACGAGCGGCGTCGATGGCAGGCCCGCGAAGGGACTGAGCCATCCGCCGAAGAAGAACACCGAGCACAGCGCCGAGATGAGGATCATGTTGGCGTACTCGGCCAGGAAGAAGATCGCGAAGGCGACACCCGAATATTCGACGTGGAAGCCGGCCACGATTTCCGACTCACCCTCCGCCACGTCGAAGGGCGCACGATTGGTCTCGGCGACGCCTGCGATGAGATACACGACGAAGAATGGCAGCAGCCAGAAGACGTTCCAGTAAAGAAGACCTCCAGACTAGACCAGCACGATCTTGCCGAGGTTGAGGCTGCCTACGACCATGAGCACACCGACGAGCGCAAAACCCATGGCGATCTCGTAGGCCACCATCTGCGCCGCCGAGCGCATCGCCCCGAGGAACGCGTATTTGGAATTGGCCGCCCAGCCCGCGAGGATGATGCCGTAGATGCCCACGGAGGTGAGCGACATCACGTACAGGAGCCCGGCATCGATATTGGATATGACCAGTTCGGGCGACAGCGGGACGACCGCCCAGGTGGCGAAGGCGGGAATCAGGGCGATGGCCGGTGCGAGGCGGAACAGCACCGGGTTGGCTTTCGACGGGATGACGACCTCCTTGATGAGGAGCTTCACCACGTTGGCGAAAGGCTGCCCGAGTCCCGGAGCCAGCCCGAAGATGCGCACACGGTTCGGCCCGCGTCGCAGCTGGATCCAGCCGAGGATCTTGCGCTCCCAGAGCGTCATGAGCGCCACGCTCACGATGAGCACCACCGTGACCACGAGGATCCAGGCCGTCGAGCGCACGTAGACCGGCAGCGCGAGCCACTGGTTGGTCAGTTCCTGCAGCATGGCGCCTCTCAATACACCACGGCCGGCGTGCGGCCATCTGCGGTCATCTGCAGGGAATAGGCGCGGCGCAGCATGGCGTCCGTCTGGTACATCGGGACGTCCACGACGCCCGGCAGAGCCCCGGATGACGGAACGACACGGTGCGTCGCTCCTGGCGCGCCCGCCGCGGCGCCCGCGCAGAGCTGTCTCAGCTCCTCGCGCACATCTTCTGAGGACTGGTACTCGAAACCTCGTGCCTCGACGAGATTGCCGAGCACGCGCAGGACCTTCCAGCCCGGGCGCGCCTCGCCCGGCGGGGCGGCAGCGCCCGTAAAGCTCTGCCAGCGCCCTTCCAGGTTCACGAATGTGCCCGACGTCTCCACGAAGCTGCCGATCGGCAACAGGACGTGCGCCACCTGACGCAGGGTCTCGCTCACATAGGGTGTCGCCGCCACGACGAAGTCCGCTGCCCCGAGCGACGAGAGCGCGGCGTCACACGAGGAGTCCGCCCAGGGTTCGAGCGCCCCGAACAGCAGATACCCGGCCAGCGGCCGCTCGAGCATCTCCCGTGCATTGTGTCCGACCTGCGGCACCGCCCGGCCTCCGGATTCACGATGCGGCACTGCGCCCGCGAGCCACGCACCGACCGCATTGCCACCCTCGGCGAGAAGGCCCAGCGTCGCCCCCGTCAGCTGCGCGAGCACGGCCGCGAGGGCACGCAGATCCGCATATGCGGGATGACGCAGCGCGAGCGCACCGAGCCAGATCGCGCGGCGCTTGCCCGTGGTGAGCGCCGCGAGCAGCTCGCGATGGGCGTCCTTCGGGCGGGCGCCACGCACGATCTCCGCGACGGCATCGGGCAGCTGCGTGCCCTGCTCCGCGGCAGCGGCCAGCACGGCCGCAAGCTCGCCGACCAGACCGGCCACGGGCGCCGTGAGGTACCCCGCCACCGGGAACAGATAATCGAATTTCGCCGGATTGAGGAAAGCGACCCTGGCGCCATGCCGCACGACGGCTTTCCGCACCCGATGAGCGAGCAGGGGAAGCTCGCGGCGCAGGTTCGAGCCCACCACGAGCAGCCCGTCGAGCTGTTCGACATCCGCAAGCCCGAGGCCGAGCCCCGGATGCAGGGGATCGCCCGCCGCATCGCGGAAGTCGTGCTGCCGCAGCCGATGATCGACGTGCGGGGAGCCCAGCGCGCGCGCCAGCCGCTGCACGAGGTAGAGCTCTTCGAGGGTCGCCGTGGCACTGGCGAGTGCGCCGAGCGAGCGGGCGGTCCGCTTCAGTCCCTCGGCGGCGGCAGTGAGGGCGGTCTCCCAGTCTGTCGTGCGCCACCCCCCGCCCTCGCGGATCGCCGGAGCGCTGAGCCGGTCTGCGCTGTAGAGCCCCTCGTAGCCATAGCGATCACGGTCCGCGATCCAGGTCTCGTTGATCGCCTCATTCCTGCGCGGCACCACGCGCATGACGCGCCCGCGGCGCACGTGCAGCATGATGTTGGTGCCGATGCCGTCGTGCGGCGAGACCGAGGGATGCGCGGTCATTTCCCAGCCACGGGCACGGTAACGGTAACTCTTGTCGATCAGCGCTCCCACGGGACAGAGATCGATCACATTGCCCGAGAGCTCATGATTCACCGAGCGCTCGATGTAGGTCCCGACGGTCATGCGGTCGCCACGCGACGTGGTACCGAGCTCCTGGATCCCGGCGACCTCCTGCCCGAACCGGATGCAGCGCGTGCAGTGGATGCATCGGGTCATGTCCGTGGCGATCAGCGGCCCGATGTTCTTGTCCTTCACGACCCGCTTGCTCTCGGCGAAGCGGGCGATGTCGCGCCCGTAGCCCATCGAAAGGTCCTGCAGCTCGCACTCGCCACCCTGGTCGCAGATCGGGCAGTCGAGCGGGTGATTGATCAGCAGGAATTCCATCGTCGCCTGCTGCGCATCCACCGCCCTCGCCGACTTCGTGAAGATCTTCATGCCCTCGGCGACCGGCGTCGCGCAGGCCGGCAGCGGCTTCGGGGCTTTCTCGACCTCCACGAGACACATGCGGCAGTTGGCGGCCACCGAAAGCTTCTCGTGGTAGCAGAAGCGCGGCACGTAAAAGCCGTTGGCATCCGTCACACGGATGATCATCTCGCCCTTCGGAGCCTTGAGCGGCACCCCATCGACCTCGATGTTGACGAATTCCTGGCTCATCAGGCTACCTGCCGCTGCTCCTCGACGATGCTGCGACCGCCGTTCTCGATCATGTACTCGAACTCGTGGCGGTAGTGCTTGATGAAGCTCTGTACCGGCCACGCCGCCGCGTCACCGAACGCACAGATCGTGTGGCCTTCGATGTGGTTGGCCACATCGACGAGCCGGTCGATGTCCTGCGGCCTCCCCTGCCCGGCCAGGATCCGCCTCAGCATGCGGCTGAGCCAGCCCGTGCCTTCGCGGCACGGCGTGCACTGGCCGCACGACTCGGAGTAGTAGAAGCGCGACAGGCGCTCGAGCACCTTCACCATGCACGTGGTCTCGTCCATGACGATGACCGCCGCCGAACCCACGGCGCTGCCCGCGCCGCGCAGCGAATCGAAATCCATGTTCAGCTTCAGCATCGTCCCGGCCGGCACCACGGGCACCGACGAGCCCCCGGGGATCACGGCCTTGAGACGCCGGCCCTTCCACACACCGCCGGCGATCTCCAGCAGATCCGTGAAGGGAATGCCGAGCGGCAGCTCGTAATTGCCGGGCTTCTGCACGTGCCCGGAGACCGAGAAGATGACGGTGCCCGCGGAATTCGGCACACCGAGTCCCGCGAACCACTGTGGGCCCTTGCGCAGGATCGTCGGCACCGAGGCGAAGCTCTGCGTGTTGTTGATCGTCGTCGGCGCGCCATAGAGGCCGAAGCCAGCCGGGAACGGCGGCTTGAAGCGCGGCTTGCCCTGCTTGCCTTCGAGCGATTCGAGCAGCGCGGTTTCCTCGCCGCAGATGTAGGCCCCGGCACCCACGAAGGTGTGGAGTTCGAAGTCGATGCCGGAGCCGCCGATGTTGCGACCGAGGAGCCCTGCGGCATAGGCCTCCTCGAGCGCCGCTTCGAAACGCGGCACCGGCTCGGCGAGGAACTCGCCACGGATGTAGTTGTAGCCGACCGTCGCACCCATCGCGTAGCCACCGATCGCCATGCCCTCGATCAGCGAATGCGGGTTGTAGCGCAGGATGTCGCGATCGTGACAGGTGCCCGGCTCGCTCTCGTCGGAATTGCAGACCGCGTACTTCTGGATCGGAGAGCTGCGCGGCATGAAGCCCCACTTCACGCCTACGGGAAAACCCGCGCCGCCACGGCCGCGCAGCCCGGACGCCTTGACCTGCTCGATGATCTCCTCGCGCGGAGTCTTTTCGCGCAGGATGCGCTCCCAGACCTCGTAGCCGCCAATGCTGCGGTAGGCTTCGAGCGTCCATGAGCGTTCGAGCTTCAGCGGCTCGAACACCGTAAGGTTCATCTTCGACTGCCAGTCCGCGGCGCTCATTTCAGCCCGTCCAGGATGCGGTCCACGATCTCCGGGGTCAGGTGCTCATGATAGGCATGGTCCACCATCATCATCGGCGCACCCGTGCAGGCCGCGAGACATTCCTCTTCCTTCTTGAGGAAGATGCGTCCGTCGGGCGTGCTGTCCCCGACCTTGATCCCGAGCTTCTTCTCGACGTGCGCGAGGATCTCTTCCCCGCCGCGCAGCATGCAGCAGATGTTCGTGCAGACGCTCACATGATGTCGCCCGCAGGGACGGGTTTCGAACATCGAGTAGAAGGTCGCCACCTCGTACACCTGGATCGGCGGCAGGCGCAGGTACTCCGCCACCGCATCCATGAGCTCCGGAGACAGAAAACCCTGGTTCTCCTCCTGCACGGCACGCAGCGCCGCGAGTACCGCGGAACGCTGCCGCCCCGCGGGGAACTTCCCCACCCAGTGATCGATCTCCCGGCGCGTATGCTCGCTCAGCAGGCCTGCTTTCGGGCTCTCGGCGTTCATCAGCGATCGATCTCCCCGAAAACGATGTCCTGTGTACCGATCATCGCCACCACGTCCGGGAGCATGTGACCGCGCACCATCTCGTCAAGCGCCGCGAGGTGCGGGAACCCCGGAGCGCGCACCTTCATGCGATAGGGCTTGTTGGCGCCGTCCGACACCAGATACACGCCGAGCTCGCCCTTCGGCGCCTCGACCGCCGCGTAGGTCTCACCCTCCGGCACGCAGTAACCCTCGGTGAAGAGCTTGAAGTGGTGGATCAGGGACTCCATGTCGCGTTTCATTACCTCGCGGCGTGGCGGGCGGACCTTGGAGTTTTCGAGACCGACGGGCCCCGGGTTGACGCGCAGCCAGTCGATGCACTGGCGGATGATGTGCACGGACTGGCGCATCTCGGCCACCCGCACCAGATAGCGGTCGTAGCAGTCCCCGTTCACACCGACCGGAATGTCGAACTCGACCCGGTCGTAGACCGCATAGGGCTGCTTCTTGCGCAGATCCCAGGCCACGCCTGAACCGCGCAGCATGGGCCCCGAAAAGCCCAGCGCAATCGCCCGTTCCGGCGACACCACGCCGATGTTCACCGTGCGCTGTTTCCAGATGCGGTTGTCCGTGAGCAGGACTTCGATCTCGTCGAGCCCCGCGGGAAACCGCTCCGCAAAGTGCCCGACGAAGTCGAGCAGTGAGCCCTCGCGCCCCTGGTTCAGCCGCTCCAGATCCTTCTTCGAGCGGAACCTGGAGGGCTGGTGTCTCGGCATGGTCTCCGGGAGATCGCGGTGCACGCCGCCGGGGCGGTAATAGGTGGCATGCATGCGCGTGCCGGAGACTGCCTCGTACATGTCCATGAGGTCTTCGCGCCACCGGAAGCAGTACAGGAAGACGGTGAGCGCACCGATGTCGAGGCCGTGCGCGCCGAGCCACATCAGGTGGTTCAGGAGGCGGGTGATCTCGTCGAACATCGTACGGATGTAGAGCGCGCGCACCGGCGGCGTGATCCCGAGCAGCTGCTCGATGGCCATCACGTAGGCGTGCTCGTTGCACATCATGGACACGTAGTCGAGCCGGTCCATGTAGCCGATCGACTGGCTGTAGGGCTTGCTCTCCGCAAGCTTCTCCGTGCCACGGTGCAGGAGCCCGACGTGCGGATCGGCCTTGACGATGACCTCGCCGTCCATCTCGAGGATGAGGCGCAGCACGCCGTGCGCAGCCGGATGCTGCGGGCCGAAGTTCATCGTGAAGTTGCGGATCTCGTGGATTGCAGACCCCTCACCGCTCCCGCTCACCGGCTCATCTCCCCTGGCCTGCGGCGTGCAAGCTCGGGATCGCTGCGGTTGTCCTCACGGATGATCCTGGGCACCTGGACACGCGGCACGATACTCACCGGCTCGTAGACGACCCGGCGTTTCTCCGCGTCGTAGCGCACCTCGACATTGCCGATGAGCGGGAAGTCCTTGCGGAACGGATGACCGATGAAGCCGTAATCCGTGAGGATACGCCGCAGGTCCGGGTGGCCCTGGAACATGATGCCGAAGAGATCGAAGGCCTCGCGCTCGAACCAGTCGGCTGCCGGCCAGACACTCACGACCGAATCCACCATGGGCTCCTCGCTGCTCGCGCACCGCGTGCGCAGCCGCAGGCGCTCGTTGTGCGTGATCGACAGCAGATGGTAGGTCACCCCGAAGCGGCGCCCCGACTCCCCGGTCGCGGGCGCATCGTCGCGCATCACGCCGCGGCCGAAACCGGTGGCCGTGGCCGGATATCCCTGCCACTCGGACTGGCCGTACAGCAGGTAGTCCACGCCGGCTACGTCGATCAGCATGTCGAAGTGCAGCTCCGGCGAATCCCGCAGATCTCTTGCGACGTCCAGCAGCGCCGGAGCTTCGACGTCATAGGCCAGCTCGCCGTCCAGCGAGGGCGCACGCTGCAGGTGTCCCGCCAGACGCGCGTCGATCTTCCGGGCCAGTGCCTCGATTCTCTCGCTCACGTATCCCTTGCCTCTAGCGCGTCAGCGGGCTGGTGCGCGCGATCTTCTTCTGAAGCTGGATGATCCCGTAGACCAGCGCCTCGGCCGAAGGCGGGCAGCCCGGCACGTACACATCCACCGGTACGATCCGGTCGCAGCCGCGCACGACAGAATAAGAATAGTGGTAATAACCGCCACCGTTGGCGCAGGAGCCCATCGAGATGACCCAGCGCGGCTCGGCCATCTGGTCGTAGACCTTGCGCAGCGCCGGCGCCATCTTGTTGACCAGCGTGCCCGCCACGATCATGACGTCCGACTGCCGCGGGCTCGGCCGGTAGATGACGCCGAAGCGGTCGAGGTCGTAGCGCGAGGCGCTCGCGTGCATCATCTCGACGGCGCAGCAGGCCAGCCCGAAGGTGACGGGCCAGAGTGAGCCCGTGCGCGCCCAGTTGACGAGTGCATCGAGCTGCGCCGTCGCAAAGCCCCGCTCCTGGAAGCCCTCGAGACCCGGGGCGTCGTCTAGTCCCACTCGAGCGCCCCTTTCTTCCACTCGTAGATGAAGCCGACCGTGAGGATCGTGAGGAAAATGGCCATGGCAATCAGTCCGAAGCCTCCGATGCCACCGAGCGCCACCGCCCACGGGAAGAGGAAGGCGATCTCCAGATCGAAGACGATGAAAAGGATCGCCACGAGGTAATAGCGCACGTCGAACTTCATGCGCGTGTCCTCGAAGGCGTCGAACCCGCACTCAGATGTCCGTCAGGAAAGGGGGACAGCTCCGTGGACGCCGCACGACACGGATCTGCCCCCGTGCAAAAAAGCGGCGCGCATTGTATCAGAAGGTTTTGGTGCCGACGGTCGGATTCGAACCGACACGCCTCGCGGCGCTAGCCCCTCAAGCTAGTGTGTCTACCAATTCCACCACGTCGGCACAATGATCGAAATCAACCTGCACACGCCCTGATCGGTGCATCCCGGCGCTCAATGGTTCGACGGAGACGACGCGCCATCGTGCGGCGCAGCCCCTGCGGGCGCGGGCGCTTCAGCACCCTTTGGCAGTTCCTGCCCCGCCGGCGGGGCGCTCCCCGTATGGTCGCCGGCATGATCTCCGCCCAGGAGATCGAGGCGCGAAGCAGGTGCGGCCTCCTGCCTCGTTCCCATGTATGCCAGCGCCAGACTGTTGACCATGAAAACCGCAGCCAGCACTGCGGTCGCCCGCGACAGTGCCGTACGCGCACCGCGCGCGCCAAACACAGTGCCCGACGCTCCAGAACCGAAACCGGCACCCGCATCGGCACCCTTCCCGCGCTGAAGCAGAACGAGCGCCACGATGCCCGCTGACGAGAACACCTGGACGATCATCAGGAATGTATGCATGCGCTCTTTCCGTCAATCGCGACGGCGGGCCGCGCCGAGGATGGCCAGGAACTCGTCGGCCTTCAGCGAAGCACCGCCGATCAGACCGCCATCCACATCGGGCATGGCAAAAAGCTCGGCCGCGTTGCCCGCCTTGACACTACCGCCGTACAGGATCCGCAGGGCCGCAGCAATTCTAGCATCCTGCGCAGCGACCCGCCCGCGGATGAACGCGTGCACATCCTGGGCCTGCTCAGGCGTGGCATTGCGCCCTGTGCCGATGGCCCACACCGGTTCGTAGGCGATCACGGCCTGGCCGAAAGCCCCGGCACCGCAGAGCTGCAGAACTGCATCGAGCTGGGCCCCCACGACCTCATGCGTGCGGCCGCTCTCGCGTTCGGCGAGCTGCTCACCGACACAGAGGATCGGCCTGAGGCCCTTCGACTGCGCCGCTGAGAATTTGCGAGCGATCAGCGTGTCACCCTCGCCATAGAGCCCGCGGCGCTCGGAGTGCCCGACGATCACCTGCGTGCAGCCGATGTCTTTCAGCATGGCGGCGGACACCTCGCCCGTATAGGCGCCCTGTGTCTCGGCACCGACGTCCTGTGCGCCAAGCCCGACGCCCGAGTCGCGCAGCAGCCGCCCCACCTCCTGCAGATATACGAACGGCGGGCACACCACACACTCGGCTGCGGGCTGTGCCGGCAGGCCTGCGAGCAGATCGGCAATGAGCCGCGCATTCTCCGCGCGCGACCCATACATCTTCCAGTTTCCGGCAACGATCGGGCGTCGCATCACCAAATTCACAGGCTCCCGAAAAGGCGCGCGATCATAGCCGCGGGGGCAGCCCCGCGCAACGCGGCGCCCCTCCCCCTACGCCTCGGCCGCACCCACCGCCTCGGCCAGCTCACGGGCACAGGCCTGTGTCGCCGACTCGTCCCGTCCCTCCACCATGACCCGGATGACGGGTTCGGTCCCCGAGGCCCGCAATACCACACGCCCCTCGGCGCCAAGCCGGCCCTCGACGCGACGCAGGGCCTCCTGCACAGCGGGCACACCTTGAGGATCAAAGCGCTCCCGCACCTTCACATTGAGAAGCACCTGCGGGAACTTCGACATGCCGGAGGCGAGCTCGGCGAGACTGAGTCCCGTACGCCGCATGACAGCGAGCACCTGCAGCGCGCTCACGAGAGCATCACCCGTGGTGGTCTTGTCGAGACACAGGAGATGCCCCGAGCTCTCGCCGCCGAGGATCCCGTCATGTTCCTTCAGCTGCGCGAGGACGTAGCGGTCCCCGACGTGGGCGCGGTGGAAGTCGATACCGAGCTCGCGAAGTGCGATCTCCAGGCCGAGATTGCTCATCAGGGTGCCGACGACCGGCCCGCGCAGCGCCCCTTCCCGGTGGCGGTCACGGGCGATGACGTAGAGCAGCTGGTCGCCATCGACGATGCGGCCGAGGTGATCGACCATCACCAGGCGATCGCCATCGCCGTCGAGCGCAATACCGACATGCGCACGCACACCCGGGACCGTGAGCTGCAGCAGCTCCGGAGCGGTCGAACCGCAGCCATCGTTGATATTGCGCCCGTTCGGCGAGCAGCCGATGGGCACGATCTCGGCTCCAAGATCGGCGAGCATGCGGGGGCCGACTTTGTATCCGGCGCCATTCGCGCAGTCGATGACGATCTTCAGACCCGCGAGGTCGATTCCCGCAGGCAGCGTCGAGGCACAGAAGCTCTGGTATTCCGTGCGCGACTTGTCCACGCGCGAGGCACGGCCGAGGGCGCGCGATTCGCGTGTCAGCGGTCCGCTCGCGAGCTCGGCTTCGATGCGTTCCTCGAGCTCGTCTGACAGCTTCGCACCATTTGCGTCGAAGAACTTGATGCCATTGTCATCGTAGAGATTGTGGGATGCGCTGATGACCACGCCGAAGCGACATCCGAAGCGGCGCGTCATATAGGCCACCCCAGGTGTCGGTAACGGTCCGCTGAGCAGCACGTCGACACCTGCGGCAACGAAGCCCGCCTCGAGGGCCGCTTCGAACATGTAGCCCGAAAGCCGCGTATCCTTGCCAATGAGCACGGCACCACCTTCCGGGGCGAGCACCCGAGCAGCAGCGCTCGCCAGATTGAGCGCGAAGTCGACCGTCATCGGGGGTGCGCCCACCCGCCCACGCACCCCGTCGGTCCCGAAATAGCGTCTGGCCATCTGTCAGCTCCCTCGCACCTCGGCGGCAATCCGCACGGCATCCACCGTCGCCGCCACATCATGAGCGCGCACGATCGCCGCGCCGTTCAGCACGGCGATCGCCGCAAGCGCAATGCTGCCGTAGAGGCGCTCGCCCGCCTCGCGGCCGAGCAGGCGCCCGATCATCGACTTGCGCGACAGGCCCACCAGCACCGGACGTCCGAGCTCCCGGAAGACGCCGAGCTCACGCAGCAGGCGCAGATTGTGCTCGACGGACTTGCCGAAGCCGAAACCCGGATCGATCACGACACGATCGGCGGCAATTCCGGCGCTCGCACAAGCCTGCAGGCGCCCCGCGAGAAAATCGCGGATCTCCGTCACGACCTCGCGGTAGCGCGGCTCGAGCTGCATGGTGCGTGGCTCGCCCTGCATGTGCATCAGGCCGACCGCCACGCCGCTTTCCGCCGCCGCTTCCAGCGCTCCGGGAAGGCGCAGTGCACGAATGTCATTCACGAAACCCGCGCCGGCGGCGCACGCGGCCCGGATGACTTCCGGCCGGCTCGTATCGATCGACAGCACGGCATCGACCCGCCCGGCCAACCCCTCGAGCACCGGTAGCACCCGCCGCAGTTCCTCTTCCGGCGCGACATCCACGGCGCCCGGTCGGGTGGACGCGCCGCCGACATCGATGATGCCCGCGCCCTCCTCCGTCATCGCAATGCCGTGGGCCACCGCCTCGCGGGGTCGGAGGAAACGCCCGCCATCCGAGAAGGAGTCGGGGGTGACGTTGAGCACCCCCATGACCACGGGCCGCGCAAGGTCGAGGGAATGTCCGCCGCAACGCAGCAGCATACCCGGGCTACCCGGCCGGCTCAGTCGGCCTGCTGGCGATGCTGGCCCGCGGGGTTGCCGAGCGACGAGCCCGGCTGTTCACCGCCCCTGGACTCCGGTTTCGTCGGCGGACTCTGGACGGAATCGTCCCAGTCGCTCGGCGGACGCGGCGGCTTGCCTGACATGATGTCGCGGATCTGCTGATCGTTGATCGTCTCGTACTTGATGAGCGCGTCCGCCATCGCGTGCAGCTTCTCGATCCCCGTCTCGAGGATGTTGCGCGCCCGCTGGTAGTTCGCCTCGATCACCCGGCGCACTTCCTCGTCGATGGCATGCGCGGTCTCGTCGGAGACCTGCTTGTGCTGAGTCACGCTCCGCCCGAGAAACACCTCACCCTGGTCCTCCGAGTAGGTGAGCGGCCCCAGCCGGTCGGACAGTCCCCACTTCGTGACCATGTTGCGCGCCAGCTCCGTCGCCCGCTCGATGTCGTTCGAGGCGCCGGTCGTGACGCTGTCGGCCCCGAAGATCAGCTCCTCGGCAATGCGTCCGCCAAAGAGCGTGGCGATCGAGCTCTCGATGCGCCGCTTGGACAGGCTGTAGCGGTCCTGCTCCGGCAGGAACTGGGTGACGCCGAGCGCGCGGCCACGCGGGATGATCGTCACCTTGTAGACGGGATCGTGCTCCGGGACGGTGATGCCCACGATCGCATGGCCGGCCTCGTGGTACGCCGTCATGCGCTTCTCGGACTCGGTCATGACCATGGAGCGCCGCTCGGTACCCATCATGATCTTGTCCTTCGCCCGCTCGAACTCGTCCATGCCCACGACACGTCTGTTGGCGCGGGCGGCGAACAGCGCCGCCTCGTTCACGAGGTTCGCCAGGTCGGCCCCGGAAAAGCCCGGTGTGCCGCGCGCGATCAGCGCCGGCTTGACGTCATCGCCGAGCGGCACACGGCGCATGTGCACACGCAGGATCTGCTCGCGTCCACGCACATCGGGCAGTGGCACGACGACCTGCCGGTCGAATCGCCCGGGCCGCAGCAGTGCCGGATCGAGCACATCGGGGCGGTTGGTCGCTGCGATGACGATGATGCCCTCATTACCCTCGAAGCCGTCCATCTCGACGAGAAGCTGGTTCAGGGTCTGCTCGCGCTCGTCGTGACCGCCGCCCAGGCCCGCACCGCGGTGGCGACCGACTGCGTCGATCTCATCGATGAAAATGATGCAGGGAGCGTGCTTCTTCGCCTGCTCGAACATGTCACGCACACGCGATGCGCCCACGCCCACGAACATCTCGACGAAATCCGAGCCCGAGATCGTGAAGAACGGCACACGTGCCTCACCGGCGATGGCACGCGCGAGCAGCGTCTTGCCCGTGCCCGGCGAACCCACCATGAGCACGCCCTTTGGGATTTTGCCACCGAGCTTCTGGAACTTGCCCGGATCCTTCAGGAAGTCGACGATCTCGACCACTTCCTGCTTCGCCTCGTCGACGCCCGCGACATCGGCGAAGGTGACGTTGACCTGGTCCTCGCCGAGGAGCCGCGCACGGCTCTTGCCGAAGGACATGGCGCCCCGCCCGCCGGCGGAACCCTGCATCTGGCGCAGCATGTAGACGAACACGAGGATCAGGAGGAGCGCGGGCGCGAGCTGCAGCAGCAGCTGCGCAAAGAAATTGGGCTGCTTCGGCGGCTTGCCCTCGATGCCGACGTGTGCCTTCTGCAGAGCCCCAATGAGCGCCGTATAGTCGGTCTCCGGATTGAATGCCTTGAACGCAGTCTTGTCCTTGCGCACCCCGTAGATCATGTCGCCCTGAAGCACGACCGAATCGATGCGACTGGACTTCACGTCATCGAGAAAGGCGGAGTAGCGGACCTCCTCGGGCTGGCCGACGGCCGGCATGTAGCGGCTGAACACGGCCAGCAGCACCATGACGATGACGACCCAGATCAGGATATTCTTGGTCAGCTCATTCAAGAGAGCGGCCCTCTGGCATCTGGACGGACTCCGCGAGGAATCCTTCAACCTACACTAATCGGAAGTCGGCGGCCAGCAGATAGAGCTCCGCACTCCGCGCCCGCGACGCCACGGGCTTGGTGAGCTTGACCTTGCCGAAACGCCGCCGCGCCCCGCCCACGAGCTCCTGGAAGCCCGCACCCTGGAAGACTTTGATCAGGGCGGACCCGCCCGGCTTCAAGACCCGCGCTGCAAAATCGAGGGCGAGCTCGGAGAGATACATGGCTCGCGGCTGGTCGATCGCATCGACACCGCTCAGGTTCGGCGCAATGTCGCACAGCACGAGGTCCACACCGCGCTCGGGCAGCATCGCGAGCAGGCGATCGACCACATCCTGCTCACGAAAATCTCCCTGGAGGATATCCACCCCTTCGATCGCTTCCATGGAAAGGATGTCCAGCGCGACGACGCGGCCCCTGTGCCCCACGCGCCGCTGCGCATACTGGCTCCAGGCACCCGGGGCTGCACCCAGATCCACCACCA
This sequence comes from Gammaproteobacteria bacterium, assembly GCA_016707425.1. Classification (GTDB taxonomy): domain Bacteria; phylum Pseudomonadota; class Gammaproteobacteria; order Steroidobacterales; family Steroidobacteraceae; genus JADJHU01. The sequence goes on along the minus strand of JADJHU010000005.1, from coordinate 105,400 downwards.
CCATGCCGGGCCGGAGCAGCTTCTCCCGCTGGTCGATCTGCTCGAGCTTGTAGACCGCGCGCGAGCGCCACCCCTCGGCCCGGGCCCGCTGCACGAAGGGGTCGCTGAAGTGCTCCTGCAGCCACCGCCCGCTGCTCCTGGACCGCTTCTTCACCTCGCGGACCTCAGCCCCGGGTCTGTCGCGCGCCGCACGACCTCACGAAGTACAATCCGCGCATGAAGCTTACCGAGAAGCAGCGCCGGCACCTGCGAGGTCTGGCTCACCCGCTCCAGCCCGTGGTCCGCATCGGCCAGGCCGGACTTGGAGCGGGCGTCATCGCCGAAACCGACCGCGCGCTCACCGACCACGAGCTGATCAAGGTGAAGGTCCAGGGTGCGGACCGTGATGCCCGCGACCTCATGCTCGCCGAGCTCGCACAGCGCACGGGCGCCTGCCTGGTGCAGCGCATCGGTCACGTCGCCGTGCTCTACCGCGCGCGTACCGAGCCGCCCCAGATCGTCCTGCCGGCCAATTAGCCGCTCTCGAAGCGGATGGCCGCGATCTCGTAGGAGCGTGGGCCCCCAGGCGCTGCAACTTCCACGACGTCGCCTTCCGACCGCCCAACGAGTGCGCGCGCAATCGGCGAGGTGATCGACACTCTCCCCGTGCGGACGTCCGCCTCGTCCTCGCCCACGATGGTGACCGTACGCCGAGCCCCCTCCTCGTCCACGAGCTCGACCGTGGTACCGAAGACCACGCGACCGGTGTCGGGCAGTCTCGCGGTGTCGATGATCTCCGCGTTGGAGAGCTTGGTCTCCAGCTCGCCGATACGCCCCTCGATGAACCCCTGCTGCTCTCGGGCAGCGTGGTACTCGGCATTCTCCGAGAGATCCCCATGACCCCGCGCCTCGGCGATCGCCTTGATGACGCGCGGACGGTCCTCGCTCTTCAGACGCCTGAGCTCGGTGCGCAGCTGCTCGGCACCGCGCAGCGTCATGGGCGTGCGCTTCACCTCCGCACCTCGCGGTGCAGATCCTGGAGGCGGTTCACATCCACTTCCTCGAGATGCTCGAGTGCCTCGCACGTCGCGAAGGCCGCCGCAATCGTCGTGTAGTAGGTGATGCGCCGGTGCACGGCCTCGCGCCGGATGGAGTTCGATTCGAGTATCGCCTGCTTGCCTTCGGTGGTGTTCACAATGAGGATGATCTCGTCGTTCTTGATCATGTCGACGATATGCGGACGACCCTCGCGCACCTTGTTCGCCCGCCGGCAGGGAATGCCCGCCTCGGTGAGCGCCTGGGCCGTTCCGTCCGTCGCCACGAGCTCGAAGCCATGCTCGAGGAGACGGCGGGCGAGCTGCACCGCACCCGGCTTGTCGCGGTCGCGCACGGAAATGAGGCACAGGCCCCGGGTCGGCAGCGTGACGCCCGAGGCTGCCTGCGCCTTGGCGTAGGCCTCGCCGAATGTCCGCCCCGTGCCCATCACCTCGCCCGTCGATTTCATCTCGGGACCGAGGATCGGATCGGCTTCCAGGAACTTGGTGAAGGGGAACACGGCCTCCTTCACCGAGAAATAGGGTGGACGGGGCGTCTCGAGCGTACCGAGTGCCCTCAGTCTGCGGCCACTCATCACCCGGGCACCGATCCTGGCGAGCGGCACACCCGTTGCCTTGGAGACGAACGGGGCCGTCCGTGACGCACGCGGGTTGACCTCGAGGATGTACACCACGCCATTCTGGATCGCGAACTGGATGTTGATGAGCCCGATCACACCGAGGGAGCGCGCGAGCTTGCGGGTCTGTTCGGCAAGCTCCGCCTGCAGGGCTGCCGACAGGCTGTTCGGCGGCAGTGAGCAGCTGGAATCGCCTGAGTGCACGCCGGCCTGTTCGACGTGCTCCATGATTCCGCCGATCAGGACGTCCTGGCCATCGGCCACCGCATCCACATCGACCTCTATCGCGAGATCGAGGAACCGATCGAGCAGCACGGGACTGTCATTCGACACCTTGACCGCGTCGGTCATGTAGGCGCGCAGGTCGTCCTCATTGAACACGACCTCCATCGCGCGGCCGCCGAGCACGTACGAGGGGCGCACGACGAGGGGAAAACCCACCTCGCGCGCGAGCCGCACCGCCTGCTCCTCCGTGCGTGCGGTGGCGTTCGCCGGCTGCCTGAGTCCAAGGCTGGCCACCAGGCGCTGAAAGCGCTCGCGATCCTCGGCGATGTCGATCGAGTCCGGCGTCGTCCCGATGATCGGGGCCCCAGCGGCTTCCAGTGCGCGGCTCAGCTTGAGGGGCGTCTGCCCGCCGTACTGCACGATCACGCCCTCCGGCCTCTCCTTCGCGATGATCTCCAGCACGTCCTCGAGCGTCAGCGGCTCGAAGTAGAGGCGGTCGGACGTGTCGTAATCCGTCGAGACCGTCTCCGGATTGCAGTTCACCATGATCGTCTCGAAGCCATCCTCGCGCAGCTGCAGCGCGGCGTGCACGCAGCAGTAGTCGAACTCGATGCCCTGCCCGATGCGGTTCGGGCCGCCTCCGAGGATCATGATCTTGCGCCGGCTGCCCGGTTCCGCCTCGCACTCCTCCTCGTAGGTGGAATACAGATAGGCCGTCGAGGTGGCGAATTCCGCCGCGCAGGTGTCCACACGCTTGTAGACGGGACGGATGCCGAGCTCATGACGGCGCGCACGCACGGCATGCTCGGAGGTGTCACAGAGGCGCGCGAGGCGTGCGTCCGAGAATCCACGACGCTTGAGCTGTCGGAGCCGCACGGCGTCGAGTGCTGCGAGTCCGCCCGCGCGTACGCGCGGCTCCTCGGCGACGAGTTCGGCAATCTGGGCGAGGAACCACGGATCGATGTGAGAGAGCTCATGGATGCGTTCGAGCGTCCAGCCCGCGCGCATGGCATCGGCCACGTAGAGCAGGCGGTCCGGGCCCGGGGCCCGCAGCTCATGCGCAAGCTGTGTGGCCCAGTCCTCGGAAGGTGGCTGCGTCAGCTGCTCAGTCAGCCCGTCGAGGCCCGTCTCGAGGCCACGCAGCGCCTTCTGCAGCGACTCCTGGAAGGTGCGCCCGATCGCCATGACCTCGCCGACGGACTTCATCTGTGTGGTCAGGCGGTCGTTGGCCGCGGGAAACTTCTCGAAGGTGAACCGCGGAATCTTCGTCACCACGTAATCGATGGTCGGCTCGAAGGATGCAGGCGTCGCCCCCCCCGTGATGTCGTTCCTGAGCTCGTCGAGCGTATATCCGACCGCGAGCTTTGCGGCGATCTTCGCGATCGGAAAGCCCGTCGCCTTGGATGCGAGCGCCGAGGATCGAGAGACGCGCGGATTCATCTCGATGATGAGCACCCTGCCATCCCGCGGGTTCACCGCGAACTGCACGTTCGAGCCCCCGGTATCGACGCCGATCTTGCGCAGCACGGAGATGGAGGCGTCGCGCAGGCGCTGGTATTCCTTGTCGGTGAGCGTCTGCGCGGGCGCGACGGTGATCGAGTCCCCCGTGTGCACGCCCATCGGGTCGAGGTTTTCGATCGAGCAGACGATGATGCAGTTGTCCTTGCGGTCGCGCACCACCTCCATCTCGAATTCCTTCCAGCCGATCACCGACTCCTCGAGCAGCACCTCGCGGGTCGGCGAGGCATCGAGGCCGCGTGCCACGATCGCCTCGAACTCCTCGCGGTTGTAGGCGATGCCCCCTCCCGAGCCGCCGAGGGTGAAGGACGGCCGGATCACGACCGGATAGCCGATGTCGCCGATCAGGGCGAGTGCCTCCTCGAGCGTGCGCGCGATGCGCGAGCGCGGGGTCTCCAGGCCGATCTCGCGCATCGCGTTGCGGAAGAGCTCGCGGTCCTCGGCCATGTCGATCGCCTGACGGGAGGCGGCGATGAGCTCCACGCCATGCTTTTCGAGCACGCCTTCGCGCACCAGGTCGAGCGCCGTGTTGAGGGCCGTCTGCCCGCCCATGGTGGGCAGCAGGGCATCCGGCTTCTCCTTCTCGATGATGCGCGCGATCGTGCGCCAGTTGACCGGCTCGATGTAGATGGCGTCGGCCATCTCGGGATCGGTCATGATCGTCGCCGGGTTGGAGTTGACGAGGATGACCCGATAGCCCTCCTCCCGCAGCGCCTTGCACGCCTGCGTGCCCGAGTAGTCGAACTCGCAGGCCTGGCCAATGACGATCGGCCCCGCGCCGATGATGAGGATGCTGTGCAGATCGGTGCGCTTCGGCATGGTCGCGTGCTCAGGCCGGACGGCGCACGGCGCCGTTGCGCGCCCGCAGTCGCGACTCGAGCCGCTGCACCATCAGGCGCGTGAAACGTTCGAAGAGTGCCTGCATGTCGTGCGGTCCCGGGCTGGCCTCGGGGTGCCCCTGGAAGCCGAATGCAGGCCGGTCCGTGAACAGGATCCCCTGCAGGGTGCCGTCGAAGAGCGAGCGATGCGTCGCCTTCACGTTCTGCGGCAGCGTCGCCTCGTCCACCGCAAAGCCATGGTTCTGGCTGCTGATGAACACACGGCCGCTCTCGAGATCCTGAACCGGATGGTTCGCGCCGCGGTGGCCGAACTTCATCTTCAGTGTCCTGGCCCCGGCGGCCAGGGCGAGGAACTGGTGACCGAGGCAGATCCCGAACACCGGCAGCTCCGCCTCCAGCAGCTCACGCGTCGCGGTAATGGCGTACTCGCAGGGCTCCGGATCACCCGGGCCATTCGAGAGAAAGATGCCGTCGGGTTCGAGGGCGAGCGCCTCGGCGGCCGTCGTGTGCGCCGGCACGACGGTGCAGCGGCACCCATGGTCGGCGAGCAGCCGCAGGATGTTGCGCTTGATGCCGAAATCGTAGGCGACCACGTGCAGCCGCTGCTGCGCGCGGTAGAAGGGGCGCGGCTCGTCCTGCCACACGCTGCCTTCATTCCACTGATACGGGCGCTTCGCAGACACGACCTTCGCGAGATCCATGCCCTTCAGTCCGGGAAATCTGCACGCGGCACGCACGGCCGCCGCCTCATCGATCTTCTCGCCGGTCATGATGCAGCCGGCCTGAGCCCCCCTCTCGCGCAGGATGCGCGTCAGGCGGCGCGTATCGATGTCGGCAATCGCCACGACCTTGCCGCGCTCGAGGAACTCGCCGAGCGGCTCTGCACAGCGCCAGCTGCTCGCCGCTGCCGACAGATCGCGGACGATGAGGCCCGAGGCGAAGATCGCCGCAGCCTCGAGGTCTTCAGGCGTCGTGCCCGTGTTGCCGATGTGTGGACAGGTGAGGGTGACGATCTGGCGGGCGTAGGAGGGATCGGTCAGGATCTCCTGGTACCCGGTCATCGCGGTGTTGAATACCACTTCCCCGGTGCTATTGCCTTTGGCGCCGATCGATCGGCCGCGGAAGATCGTGCCGTCCGCAAGCGCAAGGACCGCAGGTCCGCTCACTCCAGATTCCCCTAGACTGCTCAGCCGGACACCGTTTACCGGGCGCAGATGCACAAAGCGGGAGGAGTTCTTGCGAACATCCTCCCGCCTTGCGCGGACTAACCCGATATCTCGGATTCGGGAGTGATTCTACGGACCCGGGCCGGGAGTGTCCATGCCAGAATCCCACTCACGGACCTGCCGTCAGGCCCGCCCATGGGTGTTCACGGCCCCGCTGGCACCGACCCAGGTCGCGCCTTAAGCCGTTGTTTTAACTGGATAATACATCCGCCATCGTATAGCGGCCGGCATGCCGCCCGGCGAGCCAGCGGGCAGCTGCCAGAGCCCCGCGCGCGAAGACCGCCCGGTCGGTGGCCACGTGCCCCAGCACCAGCCGCTCGCCGGCCGCCGCGAAGGTGACGCTGTGTTCCCCCACGATATCGCCCGCACGCTGCACCGCGAAGCCGATCTCCCCCGGCTGGCGAGGGCCGGAGCCACTGCGCGAACGGACGGCGACATCGTCGAAGTCCCTGCCGCGTCCCTGGGCGGCGGCCCGACCGAGGGCCAGTGCGGTCCCCGAGGGGGCGTCCTTCTTCTCGCGATGGTGTGCCTCGAAGATCTCGATGTCGTAGTCCGTGGGCAGGGCCGCAGCAGCACGACGCACGAGCTCGAGAAGCAGCGTCACACCGAGGCTCGTGTTCGGCGCAATGAGTACCGCGATCGAGCGGGCCGCCTGCTCCGCCGCGAGCAGCTGTTCGGTACCGAGGCCGGTCGTCCCCACCAGCAGCGGCACGCGTGCCGCTGCACAGCGGCCAAGCGTCTCTCCCACCACGGCCGGCTGCGAGAAGTCCATGACGACATCGGCGCAAGGCAGCAAGGGTGCGAGTTCGCTGCCGATCGAGACACCGAGAGGCGCCAGACCCGCGTGCACGCCCAGATCGGTGCCGAGCGCCGCGCTGCGCGCCGCGTCGACCGCACCCGTAAAACGCAGTCCACCCTCGCTCTGGGCTGCCACGGTGATCGCCCGCCCCATGCGTCCGGCCGCGCCGACGAGCACGGCACGGATCATTGCGGCTCACCCATGAAGAAACGCCTGACACCGTCGAAGAAACCCCGCTCGCGCGGATTGTGCCGTGCCGCATCGCAGAGCAGGGACTCATCGAGTCTGCGGATGAGATCACGCTGCTCGGCCGAGAGATTCACCGGCGTCTCCACCATGATGCGGCAGAAGAGATCGCCCCGCGACCCACCGCGCACCGGGCGCACACCCTTGTCGCGCACCCGGAAGACCCGACCGGACTGTGTCTCCGCAGGAATCTTCAGTGACACATGCCCATCGAGCGTCGGCACCTCCACGGTGCCGCCGAGAGCCGCCATCGCGAAGCTCACCGGCACCTCGCAGGACAGGTGCTCCCCATCACGCTCGAAGATGGGATGCTCGCGCACCCGCACCTCCACGTAGAGATCGCCCGGCGGCCCGCCGTTTCGCCCGGCCTCGCCCTCGCCGGAGAGCCGGATGCGATCCCCGTTGTCCACGCCTGCCGGCACCTTGACCGAGAGTGTCCTGGTGCGTCGGATCCGGCCCTGTCCCAGGCAGCTGTCGCAGGGGTTTCTGACGATGCGCCCCGCACCGCGACAGCGCGGGCAGGTCTGCTGCAGCTGGAAGAAGCCCTGGGAGACTCTCACCTGCCCGGAGCCACCACAGCCATCGCAGGTGACTGGCGCATGGCCTTTCGCCGCGCCCGAACCGTGACAGCTCTCGCATTCGACGAGCTTCGGGATCTCGATCTCGACTGCATGGCCGAGCACGGCCTCCTTCAGATCGAGCTCGAGCTCATAGCGCAGATCGGCGCCGCGAAAAACCTGCGAGCGTCCGCCCCCTCGCCGGCCGCCGCCGAAGATGTCCCCGAAGACCTCGCCGAAGATGTCTCCGAAGCTCTCCGCTCCGAAGCCTCCGGCACCGGCCGACGCACGCCGGGCATCGAGCCCTGCGTGTCCATATTGATCGTACGCGGCACGCTTCTGGGCATCGCAAAGCACCTCATAGGCCTCCTTGGCCTCCTTGAAGCGCTCTTCGGCGTCCTTGTCGTGCGGGTTGCGATCCGGGTGGTACTTCATCGCAAGCCGCCGATAGGCCTTCTTGATGTCGGCCTCGGTCGCGCTGCGTGCCACGTCGAGTACCTTGTAGTAATCGCGCTTGCTCATTCACACCCTATGCCCGCGCCTCCCGCAGGCCAATGAAGAATCGAAGCCTTCCCGGCTCAGGACGCCTTGCGATCCTTGTCCTTCACTTCCTCGAATTCGGCATCCACGACATCTTCGCCCGTGCCAGCCCCCGCGGTACCCTCGCCGCTCGCAGCTCCCGGCCCGGCACCGGCCCCTGTCTGCTGTGCATAAGCCTGCTGAGCGATGGCCGCAGAGGCCTGCGCGAGTGCCTCGGCCTTCTTCTCGATCTTGTCCTTGTCGTCGCCCTTCAGCACCGTCCTGAGATCCGAGAGTGCCGACTCCACCTTCGCCCGTTCCTCACCCGAAACCTTGTCGCCGAGATCCTTGAGCGACTTCTCGACCGCGTGCACCATCGCGTCGGCCTTGTTGCGCGCCTCGACCAGCTCCCGGAAGCGCTTGTCTTCCTCGGCATGCGCCTCGGCGTCGCGGACCATGCGCTTGATCTCGTCCTCGTTCAGGCCGCTCGAGGCCTTGATGACGATCTTCTGCTCCTTGCCCGTGGCCTTGTCCTTCGCCGAGACGTTCAGGATGCCGTTGGCATCGATGTCGAAAGTGACCTCGACCTGCGGCATGCCGCGCGGCGCCGGAGGAATGTCCGTGAGATCGAACTTGCCGAGCGACTTGTTGTCGGCTGCCCGATCGCGCTCGCCCTGCAGCACGTGGATCGTCACGGCCGTCTGGTTGTCGTCAGCGGTCGAGAACACCTGCGACGCCTTGGTCGGGATCGTGGTGTTCTTCTCGATGAGCTTCGTCGTGACGCCCCCGAGCGTCTCGATGCCAAGCGACAGCGGTGTGACGTCGAGCAGCAGGACGTCCTTGACCTCGCCTGCGAGCACACCGGCCTGGATGGCCGCACCCACGGCGACGGCCTCGTCGGGGTTCACATCCTTGCGCGGTTCCTTGCCGAAGAAGTCCTTGACGTACTTCTGTACCAGCGGCATGCGCGTCTGGCCGCCGACCAGGATGACCTCCGCGATGCCGGAGGCCGACAGCCCGGCGTCCTTGAGCGCCGTACGGCACGGGCCGATGGTCCTCTGGACGAGCTCCTCGATGAGCGACTCGAGCTTGGCGCGCGTGAGCTTGATGTTCAGGTGCTTCGGACCCGAGGCATCCGCCGTGATGTACGGCAGGTTGATATCCGTCTGCTGGCTGGAGGAAAGCTCGATCTTCGCCTTCTCGGCCGCTTCCTTCAGCCGCTGCATCGCCAGCGGATCCTTGCGCACGTCGACGCCGGACTCCTTCAGGAACTCGTCCCCGAGGAAGTTGATGATGCGCAGGTCGAAATCCTCGCCGCCGAGGAAGGTGTCGCCGTTCGTGGAGAGCACCTCGAACTGGCGCTCGCCATCGACTTCCGCGATCTCGATGATCGAGATGTCGAAGGTGCCGCCGCCGAGGTCGTAGACGGCGATCTTGCGGTCCGCGCCGCCCTTGTCCAGACCATACGCGAGCGCCGCCGCCGTCGGCTCGTTGATGATGCGCTTGACGCTCAGGCCGGCAATCCGTCCGGCATCCTTGGTGGCCTGCCGCTGGGAATCGTTGAAGTAGGCCGGGACCGTGATCACGGCTTCCGTGACGGCCTCGCCGAGATAATCCTCGGCGGTCTTCTTCATCTTCATGAGGACGCGGGCCGAGACCTCGGGCGGCGCCATCTTCTTGCCCTGGGCCTCGACCCAGGCATCGCCGTTGTCGGCCTTGACGATCCCGTAGGGCACCATCTTGCTGTCGCGCTGCACGACCTCGTCCTCGAAGCGACGGCCGATGAGGCGCTTGACCGCGAACAGGGTGTTCTGCGGATTGGTCACGGCCTGGCGCTTGGCGGACTGCCCGACCAGCACCTCGTTGTCCCTGGTGAAGGCCACGACCGACGGCGTGGTGCGATCGCCCTCGCTGTTCTCGATGACGCGGGCCTTGCCGCCTTCGATGACCGCCACGCAGGAATTCGTGGTGCCCAGATCGATGCCGATGACCTTAGCCATTGTGTTGACTCCAGAAGCTCAGATTCGCTGTCCTGTTCGCCTTAGTGGGTGCCCCAGGCGCGCTTTCAACCCGCCTGCACCCACCACCTCGCAATTCCAATTCCCTTCCCGCTAGCCGGCGGGCGCTCCCGCGACGATCACCCGTGCCGGACGCAGCAGTCTGCCATTCAGCTCATAGCCCTTCTGCACGACGGTGAGCACCGAATCCGGTGCTGCGGTGCCCGAGGGCTGCACCAGCATCGCTTCATGCCGCGCGGGATCGAAGGGTTCGCCCGCCGGATCGATCTCGCTGATGCCGGCCTTCTCGAAGGCCCGGCTGAGGAGACTGAGTGTTGCCTCCTGGCCCGTCGCCAGCGCCGCTGCATCGGCACGCGGCGCATTCTGCACGGCCAGGTCGAGACTGTCCTTGACGCCCAGCAGCTCCTGCGCAAAGCGCTCCACCGCAAAGCTGCGCGCGGCATCGAGCTCACGCTGGATGCGGCGGCGGTAGTTCTCGAACTCCGCCGCCGTCCGCAGGTATTGATCCCAGTGGTTGCGGGAACGCTCCTCGGCCTCGGCCAGCTTGAGCCTCAGCTGCTCGAGTTCGACGAGTTCCGCGGCAGTCTCCGGCATCACGGTCGTCTCCTCGTTTGCGCCGGCGCCCCCGTCATGGTCGTCCTGATCGGTCATGATTTCTCCCGAAAACAAGCACTTGATGCGGGGTCAGGGCAGACCCATCCCCTGTCGCCGGGATGCAATGAATTCAATGGGGATCAGCGGCGGGAATTCAAGGCCGCGCCGAGCAGCCGCGCGGTCATGTCCACGATGGGGATGACCCGCTCATAGGCCATGCGCGTCGGGCCGATGACGCCCAGGACGCCGACGATCTCGTTGTTGGCCGAATAGGGTGCCGTGACGACACTGCAGTCGTCGAGAATCCGGTACCCGGATTCCTGGCCGATGAAGATGTGCACACCGTCGGCGTGCAGGCTCTGGTCCAGAAGATGCAGCACGTCGCGCTTTTCGTTGAAGGCCTCGAAGAGCCGCCGCAGCTTCTCCACGCTCGAGAGCTCGGCGACACCCATGAGGTTGGTCTCGCCCGCCATCACGTACTCGAGCTCATCGCCCTGCTCGTCGCGCAGCGCGTGCTGTGCCATGGCGATCGCATCGAGCATCACCTGATTCATGTGCTCGTGGGTCTCCTTCAGCTGGCGAAGGATCTCGCCGCGGGCCTGCGTGACCGTCCGGCCGCGGAGCTGCTCGTTGAGGAAATTGGCCGCCCGCCTGAGCTCTTCGGACGAATAATGCCGCCCGACCTGGATGATGCGGTTCTGCACCTCCCGCCCGTCGAACACCAGGATCGCGAGGATGCGGTTCTCGGACAGTCTCAGGAATTCCACCTGGGTGATCGACGCCGCCTGGCTGCGAGGCAGGGTGACGACCCCGGCCAGGTGCGTGACGCGCGACAGGAGCTGAGAGGCCGTTGCGGCCAGCGTCTTGGAAGTATCCGAGTGAGAGTCCAGCTCGAGCCGCATCCGGGTGACCGCGTCCCCGTCGAGCGGCTCGACCCGCAGCAGTGTATCGACGAAGAAACGGTAGCCCTTGTCGGTCGGCACACGCCCGGCGGAGGTGTGCGGCGAGGCGACGAAGCCCAGCTCCTCGAGATCCGCCATGACGTTACGGATGGTGGCCGAGCTCAGGGCGAGACCCGACTCGCGCGAGAGCGTCCGGGACCCCACCGGCTGTCCGTCGCGGATATACGCTTCGACCAGTGTCTTCAGGAGGCGCTGTGCGCGCTCGTTGAGCCCTTCTTCGCGAGCCTCGTGTGCCATGGTGACTGCCATAGAGACGGAGCCACGCTAGCGGCGACTGCGCACAGCGTCAAGCGAATGAGCCCGCCCCGTTTCCGGGCCTTCCACACCACAATTCATGTTGGCCGCCGCCCGCCCGCATGCTACAAAAGGCAGCAGTACCCAGCGGATGGACCATGTCTCCACGCCCCCGCGTCTGCGCGCTGGTCGGCAAGCTCAGCGATCCGCGCGTCGCGGAGAGCGCGAGTGCGCTCGTAGCCGGCCTCGAAAGCCACAGGATCGAAATTCTCGTCGCCGAGGACTTCGGCCTCGTCGCACCTTGCACCCGCCTCACGCGGGTCGAGGAGCGGGAGCTCGTCGAACGGGCCGAGCTCGTCATTGCCATCGGGGGCGATGGGACGCTGCTCTATGCCGCCCGCCTGGTGGCGGAGCGAGGCACACCGCTGCTCGGGATCAACCGCGGCCGGCTCGGCTTCCTCACGGATGTGCTGCCCCAGGACATGCTCGCCAGCGTCGAGGCTGCGCTCGAAGGCCGCTGCGAGGTCGACCGCCGCCCGCTGCTGTGCGCCTGCGTGCATTACGCCGATGGCACACGCCTCGAGAGCTTCGCACTCAACGATGTCGTGCTCCAGAAGTGGGGTACGGGTCGCATGATCGATTTCGAGACCTGGATCGACGGACGCTATGTGAACACCCACGGCGGCGACGGGCTCATCGTCGCCACGGCGACGGGTTCGACCGCCTATGCGCTCTCCTGCGGCGGACCGATCGTCGAGCCCCACCTCGACGTGCTCGTCCTCGCCCCGATCTGCCCGCACACGCTCTCGGATCGTCCGATCATCGTCTCCGGGCGCTCCACGATCGACGTGCGCCTGATCGAGCGCCCCGACACGCGCGGGCAGGTGACCTGCGACGGCATCGTGCTCGCGGAGTTCGTCGCCGGGGACCGACTCGAAGTGCGCCCGGCACCGCAGCACATCACTCTTCTGCACCCGAGCGGGCACGATTACTTCCGGCTTCTGCGCTCGAAGCTCCACTGGGGACGTGGCGGCACGACGCCGGCACGATGACCCCCGGAAGGACATCCGCCGCCCCATGCTGACCCATCTGCAGATTCGCGACTTCGCGATCATCGATGCAGCGGAACTCGAGCTTCGCCCCGGGCTGACGGTGCTCACCGGCGAGACGGGAGCCGGCAAATCGATCGTCGTCGATGCCCTGCAGCTCATCGCGGGCGGTCGGGCAGGCGCCGACAGCGTCCGGCACGGTGCGGAGCGTGCCGAGGTCTCGGCCACGTTCAGCCTCACCGGTGCACCACGGGAACTCAGGCAGCTCCTCGTGGAGCAATCGGTCGCGGCCGAGGACGAGCTCACGATCCGCCGGGTCGTTTCGGGTGATGGCCGCTCCCGTAGCTATCTCAACGGCCAGGTCGTGCCGGTGCAGCTGCTGCGCGAGGTCGGCAACCATCTCGTCGATATTCATGGCCAGCACGAATTCCAGAGCCTCACGCGCACTGCCGCACAGCGCGCACTGCTCGACGACTATGGCCGGCTGGAGAGACTCGTCGGACAGGTGGACATCGCCTACCGCAGCTGGATGGCGCTCCTCGAGCGCACCCTCGAGCTCGAAGCCCAGGCCCGAGACCGGGAGGCCCGCCTCGAGCTCCTGCGCTATCAGGTGCGCGAGCTGCAGGCCCTCGAGCTCGAGCCCGGTGAGGCTGCAGCACTCGCCGAGGAGCGCAGGCGCCTCGCCAATCGTGGCCGCCTCGCAGAGGCCGCCCAGACCGCGCTCGCTCAGCTGTACGAGTCCGACGAAGCGAGCGTGCATACCGGCCTCGCCCGCGCACTCGGGGCACTCAGAGCGACCGGCGTACACGACCCGAAGCTCGCCGTCGTGGCGCCATTCATCGAAGAGGCCAGTATCCAGGTGCGCGAGGCCGCCCGTGAGCTGCAGCACTACCTCGAGAGCCTGGAAGTCGACACGGCCCGTCAGGAGCACGTGGAGCGCCGGCTCGCTGCCATCGAGGAACTCGCGCGCAAGCATCGGGTCGGCACCGCCGACCTGCTCGCGCGCTCCACGGAACTTGCGAGCGACCTCGGCACACTCGAACGTGTCGAGACCGATCTCGCCACCCTGCGCCGCGACCAGGCGGCAGCCCTCGAGAGCTACCGCGCCCTGGCGCGGCAGCTCTCCGCACGACGCTCGACCGCTGCCGGAGCACTTTCGAAAGAGATCACGGCCCGCATGCAGGTGCTCGGCATGACGGGCGGGCGGCTGCAGATCGAAGTCGCCACGCTCGAACCCGCAGAACCCACACCGCACGGACTCGATGCCGTGGAATTCCGCGTCACGGCGAATCCCGGCCAGCCGATGCGAGCGCTCTCCAAAGTGGCCTCCGGCGGCGAGCTCGCCCGCCTGTCCCTCGCCGTGCAGGTCTCATGCGCGGGGCAGCAGGTGCGCTGCATGGTGTTCGACGAGGTCGACGCCGGCATCGGCGGAGCGGTTGCCGAGATCGTGGGCCGTGAGCTCGCCGCACTCGGTGCCCGCGCGCAGGCACTCTGTGTCACGCACCTCCCACAGGTCGCCTCACAGGGTCACCATCACCTGCGCGTCGCCAAGCTCACGGACGGCCGCTCCACGCGCACCACCATTTCGGAGCTGACGCCCGAGGGACGGATCGAAGAGCTCGCACGCATGCTCGGCGGCATCGAGGTGACCGGCAAGGCGCGGGAACATGCGCTCGAGATGCTGCGCCGCGCGCGCAGCGCCCCGGATACGGACAGCGCACCCCCGACACCGGCCACGCGGACGGGACGCAGGAAGCCCTGAGCGCCGACGCGCGGGGGATCAGGAGCGCCGGCGGTGGGGGCAGTTTGCCCGCTGGCAGTGGCCGTAGAGAATCAGCGAGTGATGGCGGATCGTGAATCCGAGCCGCCCGGCAACGACCGTCTGCCGCTTCTCGATCTCGGGCTCCACGAACTCCTCGACCCAGCCGCAGTCGAGGCAGACGATGTGATCATGGTGCGGGCCCTGGTGCAGCTCGAACACGGCCGTGCCTTCCTCGAAGTAATGGCGCTTAACCAGTCCCGCCGCCTCGAACTGCGTGAGCACGCGATATACCGTCGCGAGCCCGATGTCCTCGTTCGACTCCAGCAGCGTCCGGTAGATATCCTCGGCCGAGAAATGCCGCGTGGCATTGCCCTCGAGGATCTCGAGTATCTTCAGCCGCGGCAGCGTGACCTTGAGGCCCGCCTTGCGAAGATCCTTGCCTTCCACTCCAGCCCGCCCATGTTCGGTTATCATTTCCGATTATCCCGCAACGAGCCGGTATGAATCACCCCCGCGCCTGTTTCCTGCGCCGTGCCGCCCGTCTGGCGATGGTCGCGGCCCTCGCCTGCACGGCAAGCGCCTGCGTGTATCGCATGAACATCCAGCAGGGCAATTACCTGGATCCCAAGGCAATCGAGCAGCTGCAGACCGGCATGACCCGCAGCCAGGTCCGTTATCTGCTCGGCACGCCGATGGTTCCGGATGCCTTCGACCGCGAGCGCTGGGATTATCTCTACTTCCTGAAGACCAAGCGGCTCGGGAAGCCGGAGCGACGCCTGCTCACAGTGTATTTCGAGGGTGACAAGGTGGCCCGTTTCGAGCGCCAGGGTCTGCCGCCTCCCGCCTCGGCGCCCACGGCGAGGCCAGGCAGCGCCGACGCCGTCGAAGCCCATGGCGCCGGCATGGCCGCGCCCTCCTCCTGATCTCGCCGCGCGTATCGCGGCGCTGGACCGGCGTCCGCTACAACATCCAGCCGGCGCCGCCGCGGACCGTGAAGATGCTGCGCAGCTCCGCAGGAAGCTGACCGCGCACATCCTCTGCCTGGCCCGGGCTGATGGTCAACGCGATCGTGCCCGCAACGGCAGCAAGGAGCTCTGCCGCACGAGCGGCACCCATGCCCAGGCGGCTGGCGAGCTCGCTTTCGATCGACGCCCGCGTGACGGACTTGTCAGGACCCGCAGGCAGCGCACGCAGCTGCGGCTGCAGCAGCGAAGGCAGCTGTGCCACGAGATCGGCCGCCTCTTCGGGCGTGAGCCGGCGCACCAGCGCACCGAGCACCACGTCGAGGGCAGTGCGTACCTGCTCAGGGTCGTTCAGCCCCGCATCCGCGCGCACCTGGCTCAGCAGCCGCCCCAGAGTCGCCTCGGCGCGCGCCAGCCTGCGCCGGCTCGCTGGCGAGCGCCCACTGCCGGCGGGCCCACCCTCCCCGAGCTGTGCCTGCACAATCGCCGCGAGCTCCTCGAGCGGCGCGGCCTCGTCGAGCAGCAGGTCGTCGAGTGTCACGATGCCGACCACGCGCCCGTCTTCGACGATCGGGATGCGCCGGACATTGCACTCCTGCATGAGCCGGATTGCATCCTCCCGGCTGTCCTGAGGGCCGAGCGTCAGCGGCGATGGCGTCATGATCTCACCGACAGTCGTCGTGCGCGGATCGAGTGCGCGACCCAGCACGCGGACAGCGAGATCGCGATCCGTGACGATGCCGACGATCCGCCCCCGGTCCTGCACGAGGAGCGCCCCGATCCGGTTCTGCTCGATGGCTCGAGCGGCGTCGAGCACCGGGCTGTCCGGACTGAGGATCACCAGTCGTGGTCGTCGATACCATTGCAGGGGCATTGTCGGCTCCTTTCGCAGCGAAGCGCTCTCGCTACCCCGCCGTGCGCAATCTGCGCGTGCGGGGCTTCAGCGGTTTCGTGCGCCGTCGGTCCACGGCCTGGCGCACGGCCCGCTCGGCGCGTGCGAGCGCGCGATCCATCGCGGCCTGGGTCGACTCGTGGCGCTCATCGATCATCACGCTCGGCAGCCCGCTCAGCACGACCTTTATCTGGCAGCGCTTGTCGACTCCGCCGCGCGGTCCGTTCACGTCCTGCACGCGTACGCTCGCCCGTTCGATGACCTCCGCAAACTTTCCGAGCCTGCGACCGAGCTTGCGCCGCAGGTAATCCCTGTCGGCCGAGTCCAGTAGTCCGGCCCCTGTCGACCTGATGTAGGCCGGGATCGAAGTGACGGCCGTGCGGCCGGCGACGCGCTTGGTTGCACGGCCGACGCGCGCAGGCATCGGTGCACGCCGCCGACTGTCCGGCTGGCGTACCCGATCGCGCCCCAGCGCGGGAGTGATGCGGCCCGTGGTCTTTGCCTTGCCCGTGGGTGCGGTCTTGCTGCGGCCGCCCCGCTTCCCGGTGCGCCTCACGCTCTTCTTCCCGCGGTCGCACCGCGGGTTCCCCGTTTGGCGGCACCGGCGGTGCGCTGCGCGGCTGCGCGGCGCGCGCTCGCAGGCGGCCGGCGCATCGACTGCCGAGCCGCACGAACCGTCGGACGGCTCGACCCACGCCCGAGCTCCTCGAGTACGTCGGTCGCGGTCACGATACCGACCACCCGGCCATCCTCGAGCACAGGCAGCGCGCCGATCATGCGCCCACGCATGAGGTTGGCCGCCTGGCGCAGCGTCGTGCCTGGCTTCGCGCTGACCACCCGCTGGGACATCAGATCCCGGACGGTACGACCCTGCCGCAGGGGGTCGCCCTTCGCACCGCCGAGATCGCGCTCCGAGAGAATCCCGAGGAGGCGGCCCCGTTCCGTTACGACGAGATGGCGGATCCGCTCGACTTCCATCCGCGCCCAGGCATCGCTGGCCCGCTCGTCAGGTCCGATGGTGAGCACGCCGGTGGTCATGATTTCCTGCAATCGCATGGTCGTTGCGTCCTTGGTAGAAGTATTGGAAGGAGGCAGGGTGCGTCAGGCTCTGCGCCGGACTACGGTGCGCCGCGCCCTTCCCGCATCGCCTTCCTGCGCTCGTGCTCCTCCTGGCAGCGAATGCAGCGCTTCGCCGTCGGATACGCCTGCAGGCGTGCGTACGCGATCTCGCCGTCGCAGTCGGTGCAGTTCCCGTACGTCCCCGCGGCAATGCGGCGGCGTGCCGCAGCGATGTCACGCACGTCCTCGATGTCCTGCCGGACGATCGCGTAGGTCTCGCTCAGCGCAATCTCCGCCAGCGCCTCGTCCAGCCGATCGGCAGCCCGCCCGGCGAGCACCTCCTGGCGGCGTTCGTCGCGATAGCGCTCCGCGATCCCGCGAATCTCCTTCATCTCGCGGTCCCAGCGTGCGTCCATCAGCCCGCTGAGCTGCCGCATCTGATCCTCGGTCAGCCTCGACATGTCTGCTCCTCACTCGCTTCGCGCAGCCGTGCGGATCGGATCCGCACCGCTGCGTGCGCACTCGTGCCATTCGGCCACAGACAGGAGCACGCGACAAGCCGTAAATGCCGCAGCGCGCCGCGCGGACGAATTCGCACAGTCTGAACCCGGGACGGCAATTCACCGTCGCTGCGCGCGGCGCAGCTTCTGCACGCGGGCGCGCCGCCCTTCACGCGGGTCAACGGGAAGCGGGCGATAGAGCTCGATGCGATCGCCATCGCGCGGAACGCTGTCGCGCGGGTGCGGCTCACCGTAGATCCCCGTCTCCGCCGTCTCCCAGGGAACGCCTTCGTCGCCCGCCAGTCGCCGCGCGGCCTCGAGTGCATCCTGGATGCTCGCCCGGAGCGGCAGCTCCACCGCCCACTGCCGCTGTCGTTCGTGCAACGCCCAGACGACCACGCAGCGCTTACAACCGGCCTCAACCATCGACGGGGTGCGCACCCGGCATCGGGCAATGGGTCTCTCGCATCCGAAGCATTCTCGGAGATCACGGACGACCCCACAACCACGCCGGGTACAATGCGCGCCGCACCCGAAAGGCATCCATGGGCAAAGTCGCCGAGAAATCGCCGCTGATCGCGGAAAACCGCAAGGCGCGCTTCGATTACTTCATCGAGGAGCGCTACGAGGCGGGGCTCGCACTGCAGGGCTGGGAGGTCAAGGCTCTGCGCGCCGGGCGCGCGCAGCTGACGGAAGCCTATGTGTATCTGCGCAACGGGGAGGCATTCCTGATCGGCGCACACTTCGCGCCGCTGCCGAGTGCCTCGACACATGTCGAGGCCGATCCCGCGCGCACCCGCAAGCTCCTGCTGAAGCGCAGCGAGCTCGCGCATCTCCTCGGCGCCGTCGAGCGGCGCGGCTATACGCTCGTGCCCCTCGAACTCTACTGGAAGAACGGGCGGGCAAAGCTGCGTGTCGGACTCGCGAAAGGCAAGAAGCAGCACGACAAGCGCAGCGCCGAGAAGACGCGCGACTGGCAGCGCGACCAGGCGCGGCTGCTGCGCCGTGGCTGAACGCCACGGCGCACGCTCGGCCCGCGGCCCTACCTGATCTCGTAGACCAGGTTCACGGTGGTGAGCTTGTCCGTCTTCTCGAGCCCGGCCGGCGGGTTGCTGTTGTTGCGTATCTCATAGCCAAGCGCGAGCGCCAGGACATCGGTCATTCTGACCTGCAGGGCCAGCTGGTTGACGACCTGAGTATTGTCGGAGCCCGATTCCACCAGCAGGCTGTCGAGCAGCTTCGTTGCGTCGTTGAAGGCATGCTCGAATTTCATACCCGCATTCAGGATGACGTCGCCCGAGCTGTCACCCTTCAGGCGATCGACCACGCGCCCCAGCGGGTCCTTGATCAGCAGTTCCTCGCGCAAGCCGCGATAACCGGCGCCCACCTGCGCAGTGAGCTTCGTCGCGTCCTCGTCGATGAGGCGGTAACCAACGCCTGCCGCAAGCGAGGCCTGGTAATCGAACCCACTGAACCGGTCCTTCTCGTAGCGTGCCGCACCGAAGCCGAAGAGCCGCGCAGTGAAGTCGTAGTCTGTCTGCCAGCGCGTGTCCCAGCGCTGCGCGGTCGTCATCTCACCGCTACGCGCATAGAGTCCCGCGAGGCCAAAGGTGTGTTTCCAGCGATCCAGTTTCCGGGCAATTTCGAGCTTCGCATTGGCCGCGTCCGTGTCCGTATTGCCGCGTGCCATGACAAATCCCGCCTCACCCTTTCCCACCCACCCGGACGCGGCGTGCGCGAGCGACACGGCTGCCAGCACGACCGCTGCAAATGCGGTGCGGATCATCATCTGCATCTCTACAACCTCCCTCGTGAATGCCCCGGATATCCGAGAGCGGCCTGTCGGCCGCCGCGCGGGGCGCGCGAGTATGCCGAATTCCGGAGGCAAGGGGCGCGCTGCGCTGCTCTCTCGGAACCCTTTGTCCGCGATGCGGTCTGAGGTAGCATTGTCATTCCTGACGGGGCCGACCGGTTTCGACGTGGGTCGCGAACCTTCAGGGGCGTGCCGAGGTGCAGTGGCCCTCGTTAAACTCTGCTGCAAACTTTAGTTGCCAACGACGACAACTACGCTCTGGCGGCTTAATCCCGCCTAACCTCTGACCGGCTGGTGCCTGTGACACCGAATCAGGGGACGCGCTTACAGGATCGCGGGCCACCGTGCGACGGGGTGGTTCCGTTAAGAGTCACCGTCGCTGGTCGGGCGTCTTCCCTGCTGCTCGGGTAGCGTTTCGGCGAGAATCAAAGAGACAGCTACGCGCGTAGATCCTGAAGTCTAGGGCTTGCGGACGCGGGTTCAATTCCCGCCGGCTCCACCATTTACCCAAAGCCCAACCCTTTCCGGTTGGGCTTTTTTTCGTCCGTTCCTCCAGTGTTGGCGCGGTTCCCTGGACCTGCCTCTTGAGCGGCACCCCGGCGCTGGCGGCCGTCCGAGGGCCTTCACCCGCCGATTTCTCTCTCTGTTCTCTGTCCGTCTCTTGAGCGGCTCGCGTCGAATCCGATGGGTCACTCATTGCCCCACGGGTACAAGCGAGGTATCCAGGACGTCAGCGCGCCAGCCACCACGACGGCGATGAGCGAGCCTGCAACCAACAAGGTCCACGACTCGGGTTTCAACGCTCCCAGGGCGATGATCAACGTGAGCACGGGCAGGTCGAGGAAGTGGGTGAAGGATGGCACCAACTTTCCGCGCTCGCGTTCCAGTTCCGGGGTGAAGCCCCCTTCCTCCAATGCGCGCCGGGTCATGCGGCGCAGACGCATGAAGTAAAGACGGGTCACGGTGTTGCCCTCGATGAATTCGGCGAGAAACAGGACCACCATGCTCGTAAGCCAAGGAATGCCGAGGAACGCGAATCCGCCGTAGAACTCCACGATCATCCAGGTCCCGGAGGCGAGCAGCAGTACCGCCCCAGGCACGACCAGCCCGTCGTAGGACACCGCGATGTTGCGCACGGCCTCGGCGAACTGACGCAACTCCCGCAACTGCCGCGAGCGCAGGTCGGCCATCCACACACCCACCAAGCCCGCGCCCATCAGAATGGCGCCCAGGATGTGCACGAACTTGGGCAGGTTGTAGGTCACGGCCCGGGCGTCCTGCTCAGGATCAGGCGGGTCGCAGCCGGCCGGCCAGCCTCAGGCCATCGCGGAAATTGAGGCCCATCAGAACAAGCTGCACCGCACCCACGAGCAGTTCCACTGCCTGCACCACGTAGAACACGGTGTCGAATTCGCCGGCTGCGGCCTTGCGAGACAGAAAGAAGGCGGCCGGCAGCATGATCAGCAAACCATTCAGGGCAACGAACCGCATGTGCTTGCTCTTGCTCGCGACGAGACGCCCCGAGCGCCCGCCGGCGAGCGAGAACCCGCTGCCACCCGTGATCGCCATCGCCGGGATCAACACCCACATCGCATAAAGGATCGCCTGCTTGACGGTGGCGATCGCGTCGTGCGTCAGAAACAGTTCGGAGATCGCGGTCGAGGTCCAGAAGCTCAAGATGCAGAGCATGGCGACCGCACCGGCCGTGGCGTGGACAAGAGGTTTCATGGTCGGGTACTCGGGTTGGAGGAGGATTCAAGTCGTTCGCAGACGAGTTTCAGCACGCGCGTGGTCGCAGCCAGGTCCTCGATCGAGAGCCCCTTGGCGAGTTGCTTGGCCCATCGCGCCTGGGTGCGTTCCAGATCGGCGTAGGTGCTCCGTCCTCGCTTGGTCAGCACGAAGAGAGGGGAGCGTTTGTGGGTCGGATTGATCTGCGCCTCGAGCAACCCTTCCTCGACTAGCAGGTTGATCTGCTTCTGCGAACCTTGTCGGGTGGTACCCATGACGGCGGCAATTTGCGGCGCCGACAGCGGTTTGTCGGACATCGCAACCGCGCCCAGTACCTGCCAACGCGCGCTCGTTAGCCCTAGAGGGGCGACCAGGGCGTCGCCCGCACTCAACAGGAAACCATTGGTCCGAAAGATAGCGAGGATGACTTCGGTCAGGGCATCAGAAGCTTGGGTTCGCATGGCTCGCGCTTGACATATGAATGACAACCAGTTTCCCGTCTTGGCAACCGGTTGTCAATCAGAAACCCTGCCCAAGAGGAGCCCACGGCCGATGGAGGACCGAGTGGAACCCTCCGAAGACGGTGGTGTCGGCCGCGCCGGCGATCAGCGTCTGGCCGCCAGCTTCTGCCGTTGCGTCGCCCAGTCCAGCGGCAGGCTACCCCCGCGAACCAGATGCTCCAGGGCAATCTCGCCGCTGTCGGTCGCGAGGCAGGCTTCGATGACATCGGGGGCGAGGTGCGCCAACCGGGCGATCCGGCTCGCGCGGCCGGGGTCCATTCCCTCGACCGCCGCGATCTCGGTCATCGAGGCGAACCGCCCGTCGTCGAGCAGGTTCTGCCAGTGGTGCGCAAGCCCGAGGGCGCGCACGAGCGCGCTGGACTGGGCGGCGGCCCGTTCCCGGCGCTCGGCCACTGCCTCGTCCTTGAACGCCTGCGGTGCATCCAGTGGCGTAATCACGGATGGCCGGTATTGCGTTTGGCGATGCCGCAGCCAGCCTGATGAGTGATCTCAAGCAGCAACGGATGAATGTAGCGCCGCTGCGCGTTCGAGCCGCGGAACTGGATACCGCCGCCAAGTACGCCATCTACGCGCTGGTCACCTTGATCGCCGCGTTACGCGATGTGATTGACTCGCTTTGCGACAGCGTGTGGGCGGTCAATCGGACCGCTCAAGCGGGTGCGGCTGAGGTGCCAGCCATGAAAGAGTTCTTGCAGTTTGCCTGGGCAGACCGGCAGTACGTGATGCGGAAGCGGCGGTGGCCATGACCGACCGCGCAAGAAGTCGATTCTGCGGCAGCACCGCCCGGCGACCGGCAAGACATCCTGACAGGCCGATGTAGGCCGGCGGCGAACCCTCTGATCAAAGGCTGCTTTAACGCTGGCAGCCGATATTAAAGAATGCTTTAATAAATAGAGGTAACATTAAAGACAGCTTTACCATGAAGCGAACTACCGGCACTTACGCCATCTCGACGACGCTGGGCGAAGCGGTTCAGGCCTTCGTTCCACATCCGCTGCCGCCCGCCAATCCTCCGCTGGCTCCCGAGGCATTTGCCGACCTGAATCATCAGGCCGAGCTGGCGCTCGCCCGCCTGTCCGGGGTGTCGGGGCTGGTGCCGTCCGTGGACTGGCTGCTATACAGCGCCATCCGCAAGGAGGCCCTGCTCACCTCGCAAATCGAAGGCACCCAGGCCACCTTGACCGACCTATTCGACGAGGAAGCAGGGTTCGCCGTCAGCAACACGGACGATGTCGAGGAAGTCACCAACTATCTGCGCGCCTTCCGGCTGGTACAGGACAACCTGCGCGACCCCAATGGACTGCCCATCAGCGTGCGCCTGCTATGTGAGGCCCACCGTGTCCTGCTCGATGGGGTGCGCGGTGCCGGCAAGCAACCCGGGGAACTGCGCCGTTCCCAGAACTGGATTGGCGGCACCCGTCCGGGCAACGCGGCTTTCGTGCCGCCGCCGGCCGACCGGGTGGCAGATCTGCTGGGTGACCTGGAGCAATTCATTCACGATGAGGCGGGCGCGCTCCCGCCGCTGGTCAGGATTGCGCTGGCACACGCCCAGTTCGAAACCATCCACCCCTTCCTCGACGGCAATGGTCGCATTGGGCGCCTGCTGATCGCAGCACTGCTCGAACACTGGCGCCTGTTGCCCGAGCCTCTGATGTACCTGAGCGGCTACCTGAAGCAGCATCAGGCCGAATATTACCGGCGCCTTTCGATCATCCGCACCGAGGGCGACTGGGAGTCCTGGGTCGCGTTCTTTCTCGAAGGCGTGGTGACAGCCGCCAGTGACGCCGAGCGCGGCATCATCGTCATTGCCAGTCTGATCGCGGCGGATCGACGCCGTCTGCTCGAAGCTTCCAAGGCTAGCCCCGCCAGCTACCGGCTGTTCGAGTTGCTGCCCATGATGCCGCGCTTCACCATCGAGCGAGTGCGGCAAAACTGGAAACCACCTTTCCGACCGCCACTGCCGCCGTCAAGGTACTGGAAGACCTGGGTATCGTGACGGAAATGACCGGGCAGAAGAAGAACCGGAGCTACAGCTACCAGCCCTATGTCGAGCTGCTGTCGCGGTGATTTACGCGGGAATTCGCACTCGTTTGCAGTAGCCCGAAATGGCCGACCGAGGACCCAGTTCTGCGGTCAACCGTCCGCCACCACATACAAGGGCTCGGATAGTCTCCGGGCCCTTTATTCTTGCCTCTCTTCAAATCTGAGTGGGTAACCTTGGTGCAGTGACGACTACGGGATAGGGCATGACAGACAAGCTGTTCGAGGCTGCGCTGGGGGTTTCCTCGCCGTGGCAGGTGACGGGCGCGGATTTTGATGCGGCGCCCAAGACGCTCACCATCCGCGTGGATTTCGTTGCCGGCAGCCGCTTTGCGCTCGCTGGCGTGGATGGCCAGCACCCGGTCCACGACACCGTTGCTAAACGCTACCGGCACCTGAACTTCTTCCAGCACGAGTGCTTCCTGGAAGTGCGCGTTCCGCGGGTCAAGCTGCCCGATGGCAGCGTCCGCCAAGTCGATCCACCGTGGGCTGCCAAGCTCTCTGGCTTCACGCTGCTGTTTGAGGCCATGGTGCTGATGCTGTGCCAACAGATGACCTTTGCTGCGGCGGGGCGCTTGGTCGGCGAGAGTCGCCACCGTGTCGCCGCGCTGTGTGTGTGTGTGTGTGCGCTACGTTGATCTGGCCCTCGCCCAGACGGACCTGTCGGCAGTGCACGAACTGGCCATCGACGAGACCTCCAAGGCGCGCGGACATGACTACATCAGCTTGGCTGCCGATGCGAGCGACCGCTGCGTAGTAGCGGTTGCCGAGGGTCACGGCGCCGACTCGATTGCCCAGCTCACGGCCGAACTGCAGGGCCGCGGCTGCGACACCGAACAGGTCACCTCTGTCAGCATCGACATGTCGCCGGCGTTCATCAAGGGCTGCGCCGAGCACCTGTCTGACGTCACGCTGGACGCTGCGAGCTTCGCCGACCTGGCGCTGCCGGTGGAGCGCGTTTTCATCACTGAGAACGAAACCAACTTCCTCGCCTTCCCGCAGGTGCCGCAGGCAATCGTCGTTTTCGGCGCTGGCTACGGTTGGGAGGCGCTGGCGCGCGCTGCGTGGCTACATCGATGCCGGCTGCACTACTGGGGCGACATCGACACCCACGGTTTCGCCATCCTCGACCAACTGCGTGGCTATTTTCCGCACGCGGGGTCGTTACTCATGGACCGGGAGACCCTGCGAGTGCATCGCGCGCACTGGGGCGAGGAGCCCGAGCCAGCGCGCCACGACTTGTCGCGGCTCACCACCGACGAGCAGGCTGTCTACGACGACCTCCGATTCGATCGGATCCAGCCAAGGCTAAGGCTGGAGCAGGAGCGCGTGGGTTTTGGATGGTTGAGCGCGCAGCTGCACTGCAGGTTGCAACAAGACTGATAAAGGACTATATTCAGTCCTGGTCGATCTCAGGAACAAGGCCATGCGCTACTCATCCCAAGTCAAGCCCATCAGTTACCTCAAGGCCAACGCCGCCGAGGTACTCATCCACCTGGCCGAACAGCGGGAACCCTTGGTCATCACGCAGAACGGGGAAGCCAAGGCCGTGCTGCAGGATGTAGCCTCCTTCGAGGAAACGCAGGAGACTTTGGCCCTGTTAAAAATCTTGGCACTCGGCCAGCAGGATGTCGAGGCCGGTCGGCTCAAGCCGGCCGCTGAAGTGGTGGCGCGCCTGCGTGCGAAGCAGACCACGGCCTGATGGTGGGCAGGCCAACGCGTTACGAGGTTCTGCTCACCCAAGGCGCAGAGGCGGACCTGGAGTCCATTCACGACTACATCTCCGAGTTCGACAGTGTGGCCAAAGCCAACGACGTTCTCGACCGTTTGACGGAGGTCGTGGAGGGGCTAGCCCAATTCCCTGAGCGCGGGAGCTACCCCAAGCAGCTCGTGGCGCTGGGCATCAAGGAATACCGTCAGACGTCGTTCAAGCCCTACCGGGTGATCTATCGCGTCCTGGGCAGCCAGGTCGTGATCTACCTGATCGTCGATGGGCGCCGGGACATGCAGTCTGTGCTGGCACGGCGACTTCTGGGCGCTTGACCCGCAGCTACCCACACAAGCATTCGTAAACTTGGGAACCTTCCATCTTGGTCTCCTTCCGAATGAGTTGGCAGGAGTCCATGAAGGCGCTGTTCCGCGCGTGAGCCAAGGCAATTCCCGGGAACGCAGCTACTCCGGCAGATCGTTCAGCTCGTAGCTGGTGCTGCGCCCGCCCGCATCCGATTTGCGCAGCACGCCCCGCGTCAGCAGATCGTTGATGTCGCGCAGCGCCGTGTCTGGTGAACACTTGGCAATGGCCGCCCACTTGCTGCTTGTGAGCTTGCCCTCGAAACCGTCGAGCAACCTGTTCAGCAACTGCACCTGTCGCTCGCTCAATGGCGTGGTCGCCCAGCGCTGCCAGAACCGCGCCTTGGTCAGCACGGCATCGAGCATGTGCTGTGCCTGGTCGACGGCGCGATGGAGGGTATCGAGGAACCACGCAAGCCACTCGGTGACGTCCATCGACCGCTTCTGCGTCCGCTCCAGGATGTCGTAGTAGGCCTTGCGTTCGCGCTGGATCTGCGCCGACAAACTGTAGAAACGCTGCGGGCTGCCGTCGGCACGCGCCAGCAGCAGATCGCCGATGGCCCGGGCGATACGGCCATTGCCATCGTCGAACGGGTGCAAGGTGACGAACCAAAGATGCCCGAGGCCAGCCTTGAGCAGCGGCGGTTCGCTTGATGCGCTATTGAGCCAGTCCAGGAATCGACTTGTCTCAGACTCCAAACGATCGGCGGGCGGCGCCTCGAAATGCACGCGCTGGCGAGCGATGGGGCCGGACACCACCCGCATCGGCCCACTGGCATCGTCTCGCCAGCCGCCGACCTTGATCTTGGAAAGACCAGAGTAGCCGGTGGGAAACAGCGCGGCGTGCCAGCCGAACAGACGTTCACGCGACACCAGCGCATGACAGTTGGCTGTGGCGTCGAGTGCCATCTCGACCACACCCTCGACGTGGCGATCGACCGGAGCGAGCGCGCCGATGTCCACGCTCAGCCTGCGGGCGATGGACGAGCGCACGGATTCGACGTTGAGCCGCTCGCCCTCGATCTCACTGGTCTTGACCACGTCCTCGGTGAGCGCCGCGAGGCTCGCATGGTCGCGTAAGGCCATGCCGACGTCGGCCAGACGCCCCATCAAGAGACCTTGGGCACGACTGACCTCGGCCATGGGTCCAGCCAGTGCCGCCAGGTCGAAGCGCCAAGCCGGCCAGTCGCTGGCCTGCCAGATGTATTTGTAGTCGCCGCTATTCATGCGGAGATTATGGTTGCAATCTCCGCACGCGCAAATCATTCACCGCATCTTATGCGGTGAATGTGGGCACCATTCGCCGCATGGCGGATCGCCTTGCCCCAGGAATGGGTGTAAATGGGTGTGTCATTGACTGTGATCACCCGTGCTCCGGGTGGCGCATTGCCCAAATGGTCGTTCATGGTCGTCTTCCGCTCCACAGCCATCTCTTTTCCCCGTTTGACCTATGGGAGTCAGAGAGAACACCATAGTGAAATCAATTATTTATCCGCGCTGGTTCAACGCAAACCAAGGTGTCAGTGAACGATCAAGCATCCACTAGAGAGTCGTATGAGAGCTCATCTTGCTCTATCATGAAACATCAAGATAAATCATGATGGAGATGGCCATGGCCACTGCCGCCCGCGAAAAATTTTCCTCCCAGGCTGCGCCCGATGTGCTGGCGGCATTGCGCCAGATTGCAGAAAGCCAAGGGCGTCAGTTCCAGGCGGTGCTGGATGAGGCCCTGCGCGACTACATCGACCGGCAGCAGAAGGAACGCCCTCGCCGCCACGTGATGACCGCATTTGCATCCAGTCTGGACGAGTTCGACAGCCTCTACCGCGAACTGGCCAAGTAAGCCGTGTCGCGCGATTACCTGACCGTGGCCGATGTACTCGGCATGCACACCGTGCTGATGCAGCGCTACGGCGGTGCTCCGGGCGTGCGTGACCCGGGTGCACTGGAGTCTGCGTTGTTCCGCCCGCAGACGGGCCATTACGAGGACATCGTGGCCGAAGCGGCGGCGCTGCTGGAGAGCCTGGCGATCAACCACCCGTTCGTGGACGGCAACAAGCGCCTCGCCTTTGCCGCCGCCGATGTGTTCTTGCGCAGCAATGGCTGGCGCTTGCAGCGCTCACCGATGCAGATCCACGCCGAGATCATCCAGATGTTCGAGGCTGGAACCTTTGATATCGCCCATCTCGATCCGTGGCTGCGCGCATTCGCGGTTGCGGCGAGGTGACCCTATGAACGAGAAGACGCCCAACGCACAGACACGCCGCGCCGGCCGCTCCCGGAGGACCGAGTGCCGACGCGCCCCTCAAACGCCCCCGATGCAGATGTACTTGATCTCCGTGTAATCGTGCAGGCCGTATCTGGAGCCTTCGCGCCCGATGCCGGACTGCTTGACGCCGCCGAAGGGCGCGACCTCGGTGGAGATGAGCCCAGTGTTGACCCCGACGATGCCGCACTCCAGCGCCTCGGCCATGCGGAACGCGCGGCGAAGATCACGCGTGTAGAAATAGCCCGCGAGCCCGGCCTCGGTGGCGTTCGCGAGTGCGATGACCTCCTCGTCCGTCTCGAAGCGGAACAGGGGTGCAACGGGCCCGAAGGTTTCCTCGTGCGCGATCCGCATGCCGGGCGTTGCGCCCAGCAGCACCGTCGGCTCGTAAAACGTGCCGCCCAATGCATGCCGCCGGCCGCCGATGGCCACACGTGCGCCGTGTGCTTTCGCGTCCTCGATATGCGCTTCCACCTTGGACAGTGCCGCGGCGTCGATCAGGGGCCCCTGGTCGGTGGGCCCCGCGAGCCCGTCGCCCACGCGTAACGCAGACACGGCCTCGATGAGTCGTGCGGCGAACACGTCGTGCACGGCGTGGTGCACGAAGAGGCGGTTGGCACAGACGCAGGTCTGCCCGCTGTTGCGGTACTTGCTCGCGATGGCCCCCTCGACCGCCGCATCGAGGTCGGCGTCCTCGAACACGATGAAGGGCGCATTACCACCGAGCTCGAGCGAGATGCGCTTCATGCCCTCGGCGCACTGGGCCATGAGCGTCTTGCCCACCGCGGTGGAGCCCGTGAAGCTCAGCTTGCGCACCATGGGGTTGCCGGTCATCTCACGCCCGATCGCCGCAGCATCCCGCCCGGTGACGATGTTGACGACCCCCGGTGGCACGCCCGCGCGTTCGGCCAGCACGGCAATCGCCAGTGCGGAATAAGGTGTCTGCAGCGCCGGCTTGCAGACGATGGTGCAGCCCGCGGCGAGTGCCGGTCCAAGCTTCCGCCCCAGCATGGCGGACGGAAAATTCCAGGGCGTGATGGCCGCCACCACGCCCACCGGCTGGCGCAGGGTGAGGATGCGCCGGTCAGCCGCGTGCCCCGGGATGGTGTCGCCGTACATGCGCTTGGCTTCCTCGCCGAACCACTCGATGAAGCTCGCCGAGTAGGCGATCTCGCCGCGCGACTCTGCCAACGGCTTGCCCTGTTCGGCGGTCATCAGCCGCGCAAGGTCTTCCTGGTGATCGAGCATCAGCTGGTAGAGCCGGCGCAGGATCTGTGCGCGCTCTTTGGCAGTCCTGCGGGCCCAGGCGGGAAAAGCCACCTGGGCCACCTCGATGGCCTTGCGCGTTTCGTCGACGCCCATGTCGGGCACAGTGCCCAGCAAGGCACCGGTGGCCGGATTGTGGACCTCGCAGCGGCCGCCGTGACGGGCGTCGAGCCACTGGCCGCCGATCGGGCAGCGCGTGCGCAGCAGGTCGGGATCGGAGAGCGTCAGTGGTGTGGAGGACGATGCGTTCATGCGTCCCAGTCCTCCTCGAGTCCGCGGCTGCGGAACTTCAGCGTGCGGCTGTTCCCGCTGACCACGCGAACCGTCTGCCCGCTCGCCGGCCACAGCGCAACTTCGATGAGCTTTCTCCCGTGCGTCACAGTTCCTCCAGCCGCCAGTGTGCGTCCGTCTCGTCTCCTTCCCAGGAGAGAATATATCTTGCGCGGAAGATACCGCATCAATACAATCGCCGCCGGATATCTTCCCGGAAAGCGATCTCGCGCGCCGGGGCACCGCGCCCCGCGAACGCATCTCCCGACCCATCATGAAACCTGGCTCATCGTATCCGGGGCGCCCGGCCCTGTTCCTCACCACGGTCGCCCTGGCGCTCCTGGCGGCCTGCGCGAAACCGTCGACACCTGCGGGCGGGCCCGGGGGCCCCGTTGCCGGTCACCGTGCTCGCGGTCCAGCCGCAGGATGTCCCCTCCTCACTCGAGGTGGTCGCGCAGACCGAGGGCGCGCGCGAGACGGAGGTGCGTGCACGGGTGGGCGGCATCCTCCTCCGGCGCCTCTATCAGGAAGGTGACCGGGTCAAGGCCGGACAGCCGCTGTTCCAGATCGACCGCTCGGTCTACGACGTCGCGCTCGCCGAGGCCCGTGCCCGCGCCGAGCAGACCGCCCGGGACACCGAGCGGCTGAAAGACCTGATCGCGACCCAGGCCGTGAGCCGCAAGGCCTATGACGATGCCGTCGCCGCGGCGGCAATCGCGGCGGCCGCGCTGCGACAGGCAGAGCTCAACCTCTCCTGGACCACGGTGACCGCACCGGTCGCCGGCATGACCGGGCGCGCCGTGAAATCGGAAGGCAGTCTGATCACCACGGGCGACGGCAGCCTCCTCACCTCGATCTACCAGGTCGATCCCATCTGGGTACTGTTCAGCCTGTCCGGGAGTGACATCGCAGCGCTTCCGGGCGGGCGGCTGAGCGAGGCGAGTATCACCGGCGTGGAACTGCAACTGCCCGATGGCCGTGTGTACGGCGAGCGCGGGCGGCTGAACTTCCTCGCGAGCACCATCGATCCGGCGCTCGGCACGCGCCAGCTGCGCGCCGAGTTTGCCAATCCCCGCGGCGAGCTCCTGCCGGGTCAGTTCGTGCGCGTGCGGCTGCAGACCGGGCTGCGCACCGGCGTGTTCCTCGTACCCCAGGTCGCCGTGCTCCAGAGCCAGGACGGCCACATGGTGATGGTGGTGGATGCCGAGGGCAAGGCGGCGCCACGCCCGGTGCAGACCGGTGAATGGCGCGGCCGGGACTGGGTGATCCTCGGCGGCCTCGCAGCCGGTGACCGCGTGATCGTCGACAACCTCCTGAAACTGCGACCCGGGATGCCAGTCGCGCCGCATCCGCCCGAGGCACAGTCGCCAGGCGCAGGCGCTGCATCCGCGACACCCTCCGCCTCGGGGCGTGGCTGACACACGTGAATCTCTCGGGATTCTTCATCCGGCGGCCAATCTTCGCCTCGGTCATCTCGATCGTCATCGTCATTGCCGGGCTCGTCGCCTCGCGCGTCCTGCCCATCGCCCAATATCCGGACATCTCGCCGCCGACGGTGGTGATCTCCGCCACCTACCGCGGCGCCTCGGCGGAGACGCTGGCCCGCACCGTCGCCGCACCGATCGAGGAGCAGCTGAACGGCATCGAGGGGCTGACCTATTTCAGTTCCTCCTCGCAGAGTAACGGCACGCTCAGTATCACGGCCACCTTCGAGGTCGGCACCGATGTCGATACGGCGGCGATCGACGTGGCCAACCGGGTGCGCACGGCCGAGCCACGCCTGCCCGAGGAAGTCCGGCGTGACGGCGTGCTGGTCATGAAGCGCACGAGCAACGTGCTGATGCTGGTTGCACTCCAGTCGCGAGGCAGCCTTCACGACAAGCTGTTCCTGTCCAACTACGCCAGCCTGAACGTCATCGATGAGCTGAAGCGCCTGAAGGGTGTGGGCGACGTGCAGTTGTTCGGCTCGATGCAATACTCCATGCGGATCTGGCTGAAGCCGGACCGGATGGCGCAGCTCGGACTGACGACCAGCGACATCGCCGCCGCCGTGCGCGCACAGAACACCCAGAACGCAGCCGGCAAGATCGGCCAGGAGCCGGCGCCGGGCGACCAGATGCTGGTCTATACCGTGACGGCAAGGGGTCGGCTGGTGACGCCCGAGCAGTTCGGCGACATCATCGTGCGGGCCGGCGGACCCGAGGGCGTGCTGCGCGTGAAGGACGTGGCACGCATCGAACTCGGTGCCTCGAGCTATGACGTGCGCACCGCCGAGGACGGCGAACCCCTCGCCGGAATGGGAATCTTCCTGCAGTCCGGTGCCAATGCACTCGAGGTCGCCCGCCTCGTGCGCGGCCGCCTCGACGAACTGCAGAAGAGCTTCCCGCCTGACATCCACTACGTGGTGCCCGTCGACAGCACGCTCTTCATCTCCGCTTCGATCCGCGAAGTCATCCAGACGCTCGTGGAGGCCGCATTCCTTGTGGCCGCCGTCGTGTTTCTCTTCCTGCAGAGTTGGCGCGCCACCCTGATTCCGATGATCGCCGTGCCCGTGGCGCTCATCGGCACCTTTGCCGGCTTGTGGCTGTTCGGCTTCTCGCTCAACACCCTGACGCTGTTCGCCATGGTGCTCGCCATCGGCATCGTGGTCGACGATGCCATCATCGTCCTCGAGAACGTCGAGCGGCTGATGACCGAGGAGCGGCTGCCGCCCCTCGAGGCCGCACTGGAGGCCATGCGTGAGGTCTCGAGCGCCATCGTCGCCATCGTGCTGGTGCTGTGTGCGGTGTTCATCCCCGTGGCCTTCCTCGGCGGGATGGCCGGCGCGCTCTACCAGCAGTTCGCCGTGACGGTCGCCGTCTCCGTGGTGATTTCCGGACTGGTGGCACTCACCCTCACGCCGGCGCTCTGCGCAATCTTCCTGAAAGCCGCGCCTCACGAATCGCGGCTCTTCCGCCCGTTCAACCTGGCCTTCAGGCAGCTGACGCGCGGTTACACGGCGCTGGTGGACACGGTCCTGCACCACCCCTGGCTCGGTACGGCCGTCTTCGTCGGCGTCATCGCACTGGCACTGCTGCTCTTCCGGGTCGTGCCGCGCAGCTTCGTGCCTCCCGAGGACCAGGGCTACCTGGCGAGCGTCCTGACCCTGCCGGACGGCGCGTCGCTGCAGCGCACCGTCGCGAGCAGCGAGCGCTTCCGCGCGCTCGCTTCGAAGAACGACGCGGTCGCGCACGTCTTCACGGGTGGCGGACTCGATCTCATCGGCGGGGGCAGCCGCTCGAATGCCGCCACGATCTTTCTCAATCTGAAAGACTGGAGCGAACGCCAGGCCAGCGCGATCGAACTCATCCCTGAGTTCATGAAGGCAGGCATGATGCTGCCCGACGGCATCGCGCTCACCTTCAATCCTCCTGCCATCTCTGGTCTGGGCTCCGTCGGAGGCTTCGAGCTCTACGTGCAGAACCGCGTGGATGCGGATCCCCAGCACCTGAACCAGGCGCTGCAGAACCTCATCGCGGCACTCCGGGCGCGCCCCGAGCTCGCCGACATCAACACCTTCTATCGCCCGACCGTGCCACAGCTGTTCGTAGAGGTCGACGAAGCCAAGGCACTGACGCTGGGCATCCCGCTGGCGAGCATCTACGAGACCCTGCAGAGCACCATGGGTGCGCTCTATGTCAACGACTTCAACCGCGCCGGGCGCGTGTACCGCGTTCAGGTGCAGGCGGAACCCGAGTACCGCATGAAGCCCGAGGATCTCGGCAAGGTCTACGTCCGCAGCGCGACGACCCAGGCGATGATTCCGCTCGCGGCACTGATCAGGGTCGACAATGTCGTCGGTCCCGAGCAGCTGGAGCGCTTCAATGGCTTCGCCGCCGCGAAGATCATGGGAGGCGCCGCGCCTGGCACGAGCTCGGGCGACGCCATCCGCCTCGTGGAAGAAGTCGCGGCAAGCGTGCTGCCCGAGGGCTACCAGATCGCCTGGACGGGACAGGCTTTCCAGGAAAAACGCAGCTCCGCCGCGTCCAGCGTCGCGTTGGCCTTCGGCGTGATCATGGTCTTCCTCATCCTCGCCGCCCAGTACGAGAAGTGGACCCTGCCGCTCGCGGTGATCATGGCCGTTCCCTTCGCGCTCGGCGGCGCCCTTGCCTTCGTGTTCGCGCGCGGAATGCCGAACGACATCTACTTCCAGATCGGGCTCGTGGTACTCATCGGACTCGCCGCCAAGAACGCGATCCTGATCGTGGAGTTCGCCGCCCAGAAGCACGCCGAAGGCATGGATGTGGCCAGTGCCGCCATTGAGGCCGCCCGCCTGCGCTTCCGGCCGATCATCATGACCTCGCTCGCGTTCATTCTGAGCGTCACGCTGCTCGCGTTTGCGACCGGGCCCGGTGCTGCGGCGCGGCGCTCCATGGGGAGCGGCGTGCTCGGCGGGATGCTGGCGGCCACCACCGTCGCGATCCTCTTCGTGCCGCTGTTCTTCAAGTGGCTCGAGGGCCGCGCCGTCCCGGCTGCGCGACAGGAAACGACAGCGGCACCGACAAGCCACAATGCGGATCGATGAGCCGGCGAACCATGTCCGCGCGCACCCCGCAGGCCGCCCCACCCGCCTTCGACCCGGTCGAGATGCACCGGCGCAACTGGCCGGATACCTGCGATGCGCGCCTGATCGGCTTTGCGGTCGCCCTGGAGCGGGCGCACGCGCTCGCCGCCCGCCGCCTGGCCGCGGTCGCGGCCCGCCATGATTTGAACCCCGCTGAATTCGACGTGCTCGCCACGCTGCGCCGCTCCGGGCAACCGTGGCAACGAACGCCCTCGGAGATCCGCACGCTCGTGCTGCTCACCTCGGGCGGACTCACCAAGGTCCTGCGCCAGCTGCAGGCGCGGGGTCTGGTGACGCGCTCGACCAGCGGCCTCGATCGCCGCAGCAAGCCCGCGCGCCTCACGGCACGTGGACGCCGGGTCATCGAAGCCGCCGCGGTCGACATCATTGCCGCCTCAGGCACGCACCTGCGCTCGGCCCTGAACGACGAGGAGATCGACCAGCTGACGGTGCTGCTGCAGAGGTTCGCAGCGCTCACCTGAAGACAGCCCACCGGCACAGGGCGCAACATTTTGTATGATCGTCGCACCATGCGAGCCCGCACGCTGCGAACGATCCTGCTCGTCAAAGCCATCGAGGAGAGCGACCGCACGGGTGAAATCCTGCCGTTCGCCGATCGTGCCGACGCCACGCGGGCGGCCTTGCGCGGCGGGCGGTCACAGCTCGCGGCACGGGCACGGCGCCTGCTGAGGCTGCTCGCCATCCGCTACCCGGCCGTCCGGCATGTCGGTGGCGTGCTGGAGGGTGCGGGTGCCTATGTCGCGCCACTGCTGGTCCTCGGCATCCTCCTCGGCGTCGCGCTCTCGACGCTGGACACTCCGCGCCGCGTGAACATTCTGGCCTTTCCCCTGGCCGGGCTGATGGCGTGGAACCTGTTCGTCTATCTCGCGCTGATCGCGACGGCGCGACGCACATCCGGGTCATCGCCGCAGCGCACGCCACACGCCTTCACCGCGCTTCTGGCGCGCCTGTCGCGCTGGCGTGCGAGCCGCTGGTTCGCGCACTCCGCGATCTTCAACGCCCCGCTCACCGAGGCACTGCGCCGCTTCGAGGCCGACTGGCGCCCGATCGGACGCCCACTGCTCCTCGCCCGGATTCGGCGCCTGCTGCACCTCGCCGCCGCCGCCGTGGCGGGCGGCCTCATCGCCGGGCTCTATCTGCGGGGCATCGTTCTCCAGTACGACGCCGGGTGGGAGAGCACGTTTCTCGGGCCACGTAGCGTGCATGCAGCCATCCGCCTCATCTACGGTCCGGCGGCGGCCCTCACGGGAATTCCCCTGCCGGCGAGCCGCGAGGCCGTGGCGGCGCTGCGCTGGGGCGCACCGGCCGGTGGCGCCGACGCGGCACCCTGGATCCACCTGACCGCCGCCACCGTGGCGCTGTATGTCATTCTGCCCCGGCTGGCGCTTGCCCTCATGGAAACGCTGCGCCTGTGGCACCGCAGCTGGCGCGTATCGACGCCCGACTCCCTGGATCGCTACGCGCGCAGCCTCTTCGAGCCCGGCTCAGGCTCCCTGGCCGGCAACCTCATCGCCGGCCAGCCCGTCGCCTGTGAACCCTCGGCGGCCGCGCGGCATGGGCTCGAAACCCTGCTGCGAACCGCACTGGGCCGCGACTCGCGCCTCGAGTGGCAGGCGCCACTTCGCTATGGGGAAGAGGAGGCCCTCGGGCCGACGCTCGAGCGGCTGCTGGCCCACCCGATGGACTGCCTGATCCTGATCGTCAGTCTTGCGGCAACGCCCGAGGTCGAGAACCATGGGCTCGCCCTGGTCATCTCGCGCGAGGCCCTGGCTCCGGGCGCCGGCCGCACGCGGCTGCTCGTGCTCGTGGATGAGAGCGCCTATGCGGCACGGCTCGCCGGCGATCCGGCACTCGCCCCGCGCATCGACGAGCGGCGTGCGCTCTGGGTGCGCTTCGCAGCAGGCTACGGACTCGCGGTCTGCACCGCAGACCTCGAACGCCTGCCTGCATCCCCGCCGGCGGACCATCCCGCAGCCGAGGCACTGCGGCGTGCGCTCGCGGGCAGCCGCGCATGATCGTCAACCTCAGTCTCATCTCGCATACGAACGTCGGCAAGACCTCGCTCGCGCGCACGCTCCTGCGGCGTGACATCGGCGAAGTGCGCGACGAGGCACACGTCACAGAAGAAGCCGAAGCCCACATGCTGCTCACGACGCGCGAAGGCGACGAGCTCGCGCTCTGGGACACGCCGGGCTTCGGCGACAGCGCGCGGCTCCTCAGGCGCCTTCGCCAGAGTGCCAACCCGATCGGCTGGGTGCTCTCGCAGGTCTGGGACCGCTTCGCCGACCGGCCATTCTGGAGCTCCCAGCAGGCCGTGCGCCACGTCCGCGACGACAGCGATCTGGTGCTCTACGTGGCCAACATCAGCGAGGATCCGCAGGCCGCAGGCTACGTCGATGCCGAGCTGCAGATCCTCGAGTGGATCGGCAAGCCCGCGATCGTGCTGCTCAACCAGCTCGGGCTCCCGCGCCCCCAGGAGGCCGAACGGGCCGAGACCGCCGTGTGGCGCAACGTCCTCTCCGGGCGGCCCATGGTCCGGGGGGTGCTCGCCTTCGACGCCTTTGCGCGCTGCTGGGTGCAGGAAGACGTGCTGCTGGCTGCCATCGAGCCACTGCTGCCGCCAGAGAAGCATGCTGCTTTCACCCGTCTGCGCGCCGCCTGGAGCACCCGGAATCTGGACGTCTTCGCGCGCTCGATGGTGCTGCTCGCGCGGCAACTGGCCGCAGCGGCCACGGACCGCGAGACCCTCACCGGGCGTCACCTCGCTGAGCGCGCGCGGGCCTGGCTCAGCAGGGCCGTCACGGGTGTCGAGGCTCCTGCCGAGCCCGGGCTCGAGCAGGCGATGCGCGCCCTCGCCCGGCGGCTCGATGTGGTCGTGCGCGAGACCACCGACGAACTCATCGCGCTTCACGGCCTTGCGGGACGGGCGAAAGGCGAGATCCTCGCGCACCCCGACGGCGAGTACCGCGTCGCACGCCCCGCCGATACCGGGCGCGCCACCATGATCGGCGGCCTCGCCTCGGGCGCGCTCAGCGGGCTCGCCGCGGATCTCGCTGCAGGCGGACTCACCTTCGGCGCGGGCGCCCTGATCGGCGGCGTGCTCGGCGCGCTCGGTGCAGGCGGACTCACCCACGCGTACAACCTTGCCCGTGGCGTGGGGCAGACGGAGGTGAGCTGGTCCGCGGAATTCCTCTGCGGGCGCGTGGCCGCCGCGCTGCTGCGCTATCTCGCAGTGGCTCACTTCGGGCGCGGGCGCGGCGGCTTCGTCGCCGCAGGCGTCCCGGGACACTGGCTCGAAGCCGTCGAGGGATGCGTCACCGCCGAGCGCGCAGCCCTCGAGAGGATCTTCCGTGCTGCAGGCACCACGGCGCCGCAACCCGCGCCGGACGTTGCCGCGGTGCTGCAGCCGATCATGCATCGCCTCGGCGTGGCGCTGCTCGGACGCCTCTACCCCGGGGCCGTCGCGCCCGTGGACCGCGACCCTCAGCGTGGTGGCAACTGCCCGTCGAACGAGCCGAGCAGCCCGTAGAGATCCGGCCGTCGGTCGCGGAACACGAACCAGCTGCGGCGCTGCGCTTCGAGCTCCGCGAGATCGAACGTCGCGGTGAGCACGGCATCGCCCTCCTCGCCCGCCTCGGCGATCCGGGCGCCCATGGGATCGGCGATGAACGAGGAGCCGTAGAAGCGGATGAAGAGCCGCTCGGGATCCTGGATCGACCGCTCGAGACCCCAGCGGTTCGAGGCGATGAGCGGCACGAGATTCGCCGCGGCATGGCCCTGCTGGGTCCGCTGCCAGTGGTCACGTGAGTTGACGGGCGGAGCCGGAGGCGGTTCGGTGCCGATGGCCGTCGGATAGAGAATCAGCTCGGCCCCCATGAGCGCCATGATGCGCGCGCTCTCCGGGAACCACTGATCCCAGCAGATGCCGACGCCGATGCGCCCGTAGCGGGTGTCCCATACCCTGAACCCGGTGTCGCCGGGGCTGAAGTAGTGCTTCTCCTGGTAGCCCGGACCGTTCGGGATGTGCGACTTGCGGTATACCCCGAGCACCTCACCCGAGGCATCGATCACCGCCAGCGAGTTGAAGAACGCCATGTTGCGACGTTCGAAGAAGCTGACCGGCAGCACCACGCCCAGCTCGCTCGCGATGGACCGGAAGTGGCGCACCGCGGTGCTGTCCTCGAGGGTGCGCGCGAGCGCAAAATGGCGGGAGTCCTGCTCGATGCAGAAATACGGTGTCTCGAACAGCTCCTGCAGCAGGATGATCCGTGCACCGCGGCCCGCTGCGTCCCGAACCAGGCGTTCGGCCCGCGCGATATTGGCATCGATGTCCCAGTCGCAGGCGAACTGTGTGGCAGCAACCGTCACGGGGCGTGAGCTGTGCTGGAAGTGCCGTGGTTGCATGAAGCCCTTCCTGCCGCGAAAAACCAGCGCGCTCAGTGCAGCGTCGGCACGCGCCCGTCATCCGCGTCGGCGAGTTGCGGGAACAGAGCCTGATCGAGTGCCTGAAGATAGGTGTCGATATCGGCGGGGCCCGTCACGAGCACGTTCCCGTTCAGCAGGAGGTTCGGCGTCGCCACGACGCCCAGAGCCCGCAGACGTTCATCGTCGCGCGCGACCTCCGTGGCGCCCTGCTCGGTCGAGCGGAACAGGTCCAGGGTGTGTGCCGACAGCTCCGCCTCGGCGCCGAGCGTCGCCAGCACGGATCTGGAACCAATGTCGCGGCCCGCCTCGAACCACGCCGAAAACAGCGTGTCCGCGATCTCGACGTGGCGGCCCTCGCGGGCAGCGAGCTTCACGAGGCGGTGCGCCTCGGACGTGCCCGGCACCTCGCCGAGGCTTCCGAAGGCGAAGTGGATGCCCAGCTCCCGGCCCGCGTCCACGAGGCTTTGCTCGGCTTCGTCCACTGTGAGCCCTTCCGGCAGGCGCGCCGCGAGACGGTCTCGCCAGGCGGGTCCCACCCCCGAGGGCGGAGCGACCAGGAAGGCATGCCACCGGACCTCGGGTCGGCCAAGGCCCTGCACGTTCTCCAGGGCACGCTCCAGACGCCGCTTGCTGAGCCACGACCACGGGCAGGTGAAATCGGCGACGAAGTCGATCTCCAGCGCCGGGCGCAGGGCACGGATGGAGTCGGAGCGGACGAGCGCTTTGGCTTTCATGGGCGTGTGGATGGGGTCACCCGCAGCCGCTTTCAAGCGCCGCGCGCCGTCACCTGTCCGGTGATGCGCAAGGCCGTCTCGAGTGCGTGCAGCCCGGCGCGCCCGCTCACGACCGGTGGACGCCCCGTGCGGATGCACTCCAGGAAGGACTCGATCTCCGCCTGCAGCGCATCTCCCTGTGCGAAGCTGTTTTCCTCGATGGTGACGGGCAACTGGCCCGGTTGCGGGCCTTCCGGGCGCTTGCGGACCACGGTGAGGATCTTCTCCTGCAGATCGATGGAAAGATAGGCATCGTCCTGGAAGATCCGCAGCTTGCGCTCGGTCTTGAGGCTCACCCGACTCGCAGTGGCATTCGCAATGCAGCCGTTCGCGAAGCGGATGCGCGCATTGGCGATGTCCAGGGCCTCCGAGAACACCGGCGCCCCGATGGCGTCGATCGAGGCGACCTCACTCCCGACGATGGTCTGCACGAGATCGAGGTCGTGGATCATGAGATCGAGCACGACATTGACGTCCGTGCCCCGCTCGCGGTAAGGCGCCAGCCGGTGGCACTCGATGAAGCGCGGCGCCGTGAGCTGCGGCACGGCTGCCACGACCGCAGCATTGAAGCGCTCGAGATGACCCACCTGCAGGATGCGCCGGTTCGCAGCGGCGATCCGCACGAGATCGCGCGCCTCCTCGGGCGTGGCCGTCACCGGTTTCTCGACGAGGACATGCGCGCCCGCCTCGAGAAAGTCGCGCGCAATCCCGTAGTGGAGGGGCGTCGGTGTGACGACGCTCACGGCATCCACATGCCCCAGGAGCTCACGATGGCTGGCGACGGCGCGTACCCCGAGCTCCGCCGCGAGCGCCTCACGGGCCTGCGGGTGCGGATCGGCGACGGCAACGAGATGCGCGCCCGGTGCCTGCGCGTATTTCTGCGCGTGAAACCGGCCGAGATAGCCCACGCCGACGACAGCGGTGCGAAGTTCCTGCGACAAGTCGATTGCCCTCCCGGGCCGCAGAAAGCCGCGGCACACACTGACAGGTTATCATTGCCGGCGATGAGCAGCCCCAGCCCGACGCCGGCGATCGCGCAGCCGAGATCTCCCATCGGGCGGGAGCTCGCCTTTCTCCTGGCCGCCCTGGGCGCCGGGCTGATCCTCGTGCCCTGGCTGATCTGGGGCGTCGGGGAGCTCACCCTGGGCACCTATGGTCATGGCGGCCCGTTCGCGCTCTGGGGCGACTACCTGCGCGGTCTTCTTGCGGGGTCACCGGCGTTCTGGATCGTGTTCATGGGGCCTTACGCGCTCCTGCTCACGGGGCGCGTCCTCTGGCGGCTGATGCGTCGGTCGTGACGGCCCAGCGTGACCGTCATTCGGGGAACCAGAGCGAGGCGGAGGCGCTCTACGAGGTGAATCCTGATCGTATGTCCAAAGAGTCCCAGCTCATGCCGAAGCTCGCCCACAGACCCGCGACCTGGTTCGCCGCCTCAGCGCTGATGCTGCTCGTGCTGTCGGCCGGAAGCGCCTCGCGGGCGCCGGCCGGCACGGAGGCACTGCCCGCCGGCGCAATCGCGCCTTCGGAACGCCAGCGCATGGTCGCGCGCAGAGTGGGTTCCATTCTGGAGGAAGCCCACTACCTGCGGGCGGCCATCGACGACGAATTCTCGGCGCAGGTCTTCGGGCGCTATCTCGACTCCCTCGACGGGCAACGCAGCTATTTTCTCGCGCGCGACATCGATGAGTTCGACGGCTACCGCCTGCGCTTCGACGACATGATCCGCACCGGCGAGCTCGAGCCGGCCTATGTGATCTTCGCGCGCTTCCAGCAGCGCAACCGCGAGCGCCTGCGCTACGCGCTCGCGACCCTCGCGAAGGAGCCCGACTTCACGATCGCCGAATCCTTCGAGTTCGATCGCAAGGGTGCGGCATGGCCTGCCAGCGAGGCGGAGATGAACGAGCTCTGGCGCAAGCGCGTGAAGAATGACGCTCTCTCTCTCCTGCTCACGGGGAAGAACTGGAAGGACGCCGCCGACATCCTCTCGAAGCGCTACGAGCGGGCGCTGAAGCGCATCGACCAGATCAGCCCGGACGAGGTATTCGAAAACCTGCTGAACAGTTACGCCCGCACCTTCGATCCGCACTCCAGTTACTTCTCGCCGCGCAACAGCGAGGAATACCGCATCCAGATGAGCCTCAACTACGAGGGCATCGGTGCCTCGCTGCAGCTGATCGACGACTACGTGACCATCATGAACGTGCTCGAAGGTGGTCCGGCAGCTGCCGCCGGTACGCTCGGCGTGAACGACCGCATCGTCGGCGTCGGACAGGGCAGGAGCGGACCGTTCACTGACGTGATCGGCTGGCGCCTGGACGATGTCGTGCAGCTCATCCGCGGAAACGCGGGGACTACCGTCCGGCTGCAGATCCTGCCTGCAGGCGCCGCGCCCGGCTCGAACGAAAAGCAGCTCGAGTTCGTCCGCAACAAGGTGACCCTCGAGGCCCAGGCCGCCCAGAAGGAAGTGCGCACCATCCGGCGCGGCGACCGCACGCTGAAGATCGGAGTCATCACCGTTCCCAGCTTCTACCAGGACATCGATGCCCAGAGCTCGGGCGACGAGAACTACCGCAGCACGACGCGCGATGTGCGCCGCCTGCTCGGGGAACTCGAGGCCGAACGCATCGATGGCCTCGTGCTCGACCTGCGTGGCAATGGCGGTGGCTTCCTCCCGGAGGCAACCGCGCTCACCGGACTCTTCATCGATCGCGGCCCGGTCGTGCAGCTGCGGGACTATACCGGACGCACGGAAGTGCTCGACGACCCCGAGCCCGGAGCCACCTACGGCGGCCCGCTTGGCGTCCTGGTCGATCGCTTCAGCGCCTCCGCCTCGGAGATCTTCGCCGGCGCGATCCAGGACTACCACCGTGGCATCGTCATCGGCCAGCGTACCTTCGGAAAGGGCACCGTACAGAACTCGCTGCGGCTCGATCGCTGGTCACAGCGGCCGGTGAACGGGCAGCTGCACGTCACGATCGGGAAGTTCTACCGCGTGACCGGCGAGAGCACGCAGCTTCGCGGCGTCGAGCCCGACGTACCCCTGCCCTCGCGGATCAGTCTCGAAGACTTCGGAGAGAGCGCTCTCGAGGCCGCGCTCCCCTGGGACCGGATCGCCGGCGTTCCCTATCACGCGCTGCGCCCGACGAGCGCTCCGGTCGCCACGCTCGCCTCCGAGGAAGGCGCGCGTGCCGCGCACGACCCCGACTATCGCTGGCTGATTGCCGACATCCAGGCCGGCGAAGCCCTGCGCAGACAGCGCACCGTGTCACTCAGGCTCGCTGACAGACGCGAAGAGCGTGCGCGCCTCGACAGCGAGCGGCTCGAGCGCGAGAACGCGCGCCGGACCGCCATGGGCGGGAAACCCCTGAAACGCATCGAGGATCTGGACGCAGCAACGCTGCCGGATGTCGTCATGGAACAGACCACCGAGGTGATGGCGGACATGGTGGCCGGGCCATCTGCCGTCGACCGCAACCGGCCGGCGACGGTGAAGCGCAGCTCCTGAGGCCACGCTCAGCTCAGCAGCACGCGAAACAGATCCCAGGTATCCTCGGCCAGCACATTCGGAACACCCGTCGCGCCGTCCTTTCGCGAATCGAGCGAGGCGGCTGTCGGCACGGCATCCTCCTGGCTGCGATAGCGCGCAACCGTCCGGAGCTGATCGCTTCGCTTCCGCACCTCGCCTGGCACCTGCG
This sequence comes from Gammaproteobacteria bacterium, assembly GCA_016707425.1. Taxonomy (GTDB): domain Bacteria; phylum Pseudomonadota; class Gammaproteobacteria; order Steroidobacterales; family Steroidobacteraceae; genus JADJHU01. The sequence continues at coordinate 62,297 of JADJHU010000005.1, read as the reverse complement.
GTCGCGGCTCGAGCGCGAGCTGGCCGGCGGCTATCGCAGCCATCAGCCGCTCGCACTCGGCACGATCGCCATAGGCGTCCGTGACCTCGCGGCACGACACCGCCGCCCTGGCAAGCGCCACGAGCGGTGTCCCGGCGAGCCGCTGACACAGCACCTCGGCACATCCGATCGCCGCGAGGTTGATGGAGCGGCGAGCCTCGATCGAGAGCCCGGGGAACTCCCTGGCGCCCTCATCTGCCAGCGTATCGAATGCGCTCCGCGCCGCCGACAGCCGCCCGTCGGCCGCGGCAACTGCCTCGCCCACCGCATGAAGTGCATGCTCGACACAGCGCCGGCGGAAATACTGCCAGAAGCGTGTGAGCCGCGCGCGCTGCGCCGTGAGCCCCACTGCCCGCTGACGCGCGTCCGCCGCCTCCCGCTCGGCATCCTGGAGCTGCGCCTGCAGCGCCGCGCGGCGCGCGAACAGCCGGCGGTTGTTCTCGGCCAGGTGCAGCCTGCGTTCACGTTCCTCGTACTGCCGAGCCAGCTCGGCGGCCAGCTGCTCGACGATCCGCCGCCCGGTCTGCCAGAGCCCCCGCAGCTGGTAGAACACGAGCGCCGGATAGGCCGTCTCCGGTGAGGCAAGACGCTTCTCGAGGGTCTCCAGTGCTTCCTGCACGCGAGCCGTCGCGCCTTCCTGCTGCTTGAGACGGTCGGTGAGACGATGCATCTCATGCTGGAGCGCAGAATGAGCCTTTTTCAGCTCCGCGCGATTGCGGAACAGCTCGACAACGCGTCCCTCCGCCTCCGCACTCTCGCTCGCAGCGGCCTTCAGCAGCGGCAAGGGTATCCGGGTTCTCATCACCCGACCGGCGGGAAACGATGCCCTCGCTCGACGCAGTACTCGAGCCATTTGTTCAGCGCGACATTGCGAACCCAGCGACGATGGAGCTCGCACCCGCTCAGGCCCCGGGGCGTCCGCGACATGTCGCCCTCACAATCGCGCGCGGCATCAAGCGCCTCGACGAGGCGTGCGTCGTGATAGACACGCAGGCGCATATCGGGCGTCTCGACCGGCTCCCGGCCGTCCGCGAGACAGTAGGGCAGCTTCCGTGTGCTCGTGTCGCGCGGCCGTTCATCGACCGCCAGCCACAGCTCGCAATCACCTGCCACCCGCGAGCGATACCGGCCTTCGAGTGCGGTGGGCGGCCCGGCGAGCCCCACGAGGCGCAGGTAGTTGCTCTCGTAGAGAGACATGAGCGCCACGAAGCTCCGCGGCCGCGTGCGCCAGCTGACGGGAACGAGAGCGTCTGTGAGCATGCGCTTCAATATAACGCAGCCCTCTCCGCCCGCAAGACGCAAAAATCATGCTGCATGACTCCGCGCTCAGGCGCGCACGCGCCGTTCGATCCCCGCCTCATCCAGGATGCGGCTTGCGATCTCCTCGATTGAACACTCCGTCGTATTCAGGTAGGGAATCGCGAAGCGCTCGAACAGCGCCTCGGCCGCGCGCACCTCGAACTGGACCTGCGGCGGCGAGGCATAGCGGCTGTCGGGGCGGCGTTCGTTGCGGATCTGCATGAGCCGCTCCGGCTTGATCGTCAGCCCATGCAGCTTCCTGCGATGCGCGTGCAGGAGCTTGGGCAGCCGGCCCGTCTCCAGATCGTCGTCCGTGAGCGGATAGTTCGCCGCGAAGATGCCGTACTGCAGCGCGAGGTACAGGCAGGTGGGCGTCTTGCCTGAGCGCGAAACGCCGATCAGCACCACATCGGCGTGTTCGTAGTCGCGTCCTCCGCCGTCGTCGTTGGACAATGCGAAATTGGTGGCATTGATGCGCGTGGTGTAGGCATTGATGTCGGCGATGCCGTGCGCCCGGCCGGCGCGATGGGTCGACTTCGTCGCCAGCTCGTGCTCGAGAGGTCCCACGAAGGCCTCGAAGAAATCGAGCAGCAGCGCCTGGCTGCCCCGGATGACGTCTCGCAGATCGTCCTGCACGAGCGTGCTGAAGACGATCGGTCGCACGCCCGACTCGGCGGCCGCCAGGTCGATCTTTCTGACGGCCTCTGCCGCCTTGTCAAGGCTGGAGACAAATGGCAAAGTGACCGGCCGGAATTCGAGGCCATCGAATTGCGTCAGCAGACTGTGTCCCATGGTTTCCGCGGTGACGCCGGTCTGGTCGGAAACGAAGAAAACGGTTCGTCGCGCCACGGCTCGTTCCATGATTGCCTCGTGCCAGTCTTTCACCGACGCGCCCGCAGAGCAAGTGTCCGGCCCGTGCGGTAAAGCGCCTGCACGCAGGATCCAGTTGCCACCAGGAAGCCATCCTTGAACGCCTACGTCCTTCCTTTCGAACATGTCACGCGGCGCGACGTCGAGACCGTCGGCGGCAAGAACTCCTCCATCGGTGAGATGATCGGTGCGCTGACGCGCCTCGGTGTAAAGGTCCCGGGGGGCTTCGCGACGACGGCGCACGCCTACCGGGAATTCCTGCAACAGGATGCCCTCGCCGCCCGCATACGCGGCGCACTCGCAGGACTCGACGTGGATGACGTCGCGAGACTCGCTGCCACCGGCGCGCAGATCCGGGAGTGGATTCTCTCGACACCTTTCCAGCCGGCGCTCGAGCGTGCGGTACTCGAGGCTGTGCGCGGCATGAGCTCCGGAAAGGAAATTGCCGTCGCGGTACGGTCCTCGGCAACCGCCGAGGACCTGCCGGAGGCATCGTTCGCCGGCCAGCAGGAGACCTTCCTCAACGTGCGCGGCGAGGCGTCGATCCTGCGGGCGATGCATGAGGTCTTCGCGTCGCTCTTCAACGACCGGGCGATTGCCTACCGGGTGCACCAGGGCTTCGACCACGAACAGGTGGCCCTCTCGGCGGGCGTGCAGCACATGGTACGTTCGGACCTCGGCTCGAGTGGCGTGATGTTCACGCTCGACACGGACACGGGCTTCCGCAACGTGGTGTTCATCACCGCCTCGTGGGGTCTCGGAGAGACGGTGGTGCAGGGCGCGGTCAATCCGGACGAGTTCTATCTCTACAAGCCGGCGCTGCGCGCCGGCCGCCACGCGATCCTTCGGCGCAACCTCGGCGGCAAGGCGCTGAAAATGATCTACGGCGAGCCCGACTCGGCCGAGCGCGTGCGCACCGTCGAGGTCACATCTGCCGATCGCCTGCGCTTTTCGCTGCGGGACGATGATCTGATCGAACTCGCCCGGCAGGCACTCCTCATCGAGGAGCACTACGGCCAGCCGATGGACATCGAGTGGGGGAAGGACGGCGCGACCGGCGAGCTCTTCATCCTGCAGGCGCGACCCGAGACGGTGCAGAGCCGCGCGGGGCGCACCATCCAGCGGTTCACGCTCAAGGGCCGCTCTAAGGTGCTGGCCACCGGACGCAGCATCGGACAGCGCATCGGCGCGGGTCCTGCAAGGATCATTCGGGACGTGGAGGAAATGGCGCGCGTGCAGTCCGGCGACGTGCTCGTGGCCGACATGACCGACCCCGACTGGGAGCCGGTGATGAAACGCGCCTCCGCGATCGTCACGAACCGCGGCGGACGCACCTGTCACGCGGCGATCATCGCCCGCGAACTGGGGATCCCGGCGGTCGTCGGCTGCGGTGACGCCACCGCGCGCATTCGCGAAGGCCAGCAGGTCACGGTTTCCTGCGCCGAGGGCGACACCGGTCACGTCTACGACGGGCAGCTCGACTTCGAGCGCAGGCAGATCGAGCTCGATGCACTGCCCGAGATCCCCGTGAAGATCATGATGAATGTCGGCAACCCGGACCGCGCCTTCGATTTTGCCGGCATCCCGAACCGCGGCGTCGGCCTCGCGCGGCTCGAGTTCATCATCAACCGCATGATCGGCGTGCACCCGCGCGCGCTGCTCGAGTTCGACTCCCTGGATCGCGAGCTCAGGGAACAGATCCGGGTCCAGATGGCCGGCTATGCCGACCCGGTCGGCTTCTACGTCGAGAAGCTCTCCGAAGGCATCGCGCAGATCGCCGCCGCCTTCGCACCCGAACCCGTGATCGTGCGGCTCTCTGACTTCAAGTCCAATGAATACGCCAACCTGATCGGCGGGCGGCAGTATGAGCCGTCGGAAGAAAACCCGATGCTCGGCTTCCGCGGCGCCTCACGCTATGTGGACGCCACGTTCCGTCCTTGCTTCGAGCTCGAGTGCCGGGCGCTGCGGCGGGTCCGCGAGGACATGGGTCTCACGAACGTGCAGGTCATGGTGCCCTTCGTGCGCACGGTGAAAGAGGCGCAGGCAGTGACGGAGCTCCTCGCGGCCAACGGGCTCGGGCGCGGACAGAACGGGCTGAAAGTGATCATGATGTGCGAGCTGCCAGGCAATGCACTGCTCGCCGACCGCTTTCTGGATTTCTTCGACGGCATGTCGATCGGCTCGAACGACATGACCCAGCTCACGCTCGGTCTCGACCGGGACTCCGGCCTCGTGGCGCAGCAGTTCGACGAGCGCGACGAGGCGGTCAAGACGCTCCTCGCCATGGCAATTTCTGCCTGCCGCAGGCGTGGCAAGTACATCGGGATCTGCGGGCAGGGACCGTCCGATCATCCTGATCTCGCGCGGTGGCTGGTCGAGCAGGGCATCGAGAGCCTCTCTCTCAACCCGGACTCCGTAGTCGAGACCTGGCTGTTCCTGGCGAACAACGGCTGACGCGCACGGGCAGCGGGCGCACAGGAGGTTGATGAGATGATAAAAGTGCTGGTTCTGGTGCACCGCCGGGAGGGGCTGACCCATGAGGAGTTCGCGAGAGGCTACCGCGAGGAAGTGGGTCCGGCCGTGGCACGAAGCGTCCCGGGAGTGATTCGCTACGTGCAGAACCACCATCCGAAGGGGCGCGACGGCAGCGATGCGGCCTGGGACGGCGTGGGCGAGATGTGGCTCGCGGACATGGCGGCGTGGCAGCAAGTGATGGAGTTTGCGGCCAGCGAGGCAGGCAGGCCGGTGGTCGAGATCGAAGCGCGATACATCGACCGGCGACGCATGACGATCCTCGTCTGCGAGGAACTGGTCATGAAGGACGGCGCAGGCAGGTCTCAGGTGCCCGCGTAGGCCGGCAGGAACAGATTTTGCCGGTACCAGGCGAGCTCGCGGATCGACTCGTGGATGTCAGCGAGGGCGAGATGCGCGCCCTCCTTCGCGAAGCTCCCGACGAGCCCAGGGGCCTAGCGGCGCGCGAGCTCCTTCAGGGTGCTCACGTCCAGATTCCGGTAGTGAAAGAAGCGCTCGAGGCGTGGCATGTGGCGGGCCAGGAAGCGCCGGTCCTGGCAGATGCTGTTGCCGCACATCGGGGAGACACCCGCGGAAACCTGGCCGGCAAGGAACTCGAGCGTGCGCCGCTCGGCCTCTCCGCAGTCGACCGTGCTCGCCCGGACACGTGCGAGCAGCCCTGAGGTGCCATGCTGACGCTGATTCCAGTCGTCCATGGCGCCAAGCACCTCCTCGGGCTGACGGATGGCGAGGACCGGGCCCTCGGCGAGCACGCGCAGATCGCTGTCGGTCACGACGGTCGCGATCTCGATGATGCAATCGCGCTCGGGCACCAGCCCGGTCATTTCCAGATCGATCCAGATGAGGCGGTCGGTGTTCAACGCATGCCCGCGGTGGTTGAGCTCGATTCTAGCAAAGGCTGACCTCCGCGCGCGCGCATGGGGACTGAATTCACGGCACAGGTGATCGCCTCTCACGGACGCCACGCCACTGTGTGTGCGGACGGCTGCAGCACGCCGGCACGTCCCTTCGGACGGCGGCTCGCTCTCGTCTGCGGAGACCGCGTCCGGTGCCGGCGCGACGACCGGCACGACGAAGTGCATGTGCTCGAGCGTCTGCCGCGGCAGACCGCACTCCATCGGACGAACGCACGTGGCGAGAGCGAGGTCATCGCAGCCAACCTGGATCTGCTCGCGGTGGTGATCGCGCCCCGGCCCGTGGCGGATTTCTTCCTCGTCGACCGCTATCTCGCCGCAGCCGCCTCGGCCGGGCTCGAGGCGCTGATCGTGCTCAACAAGTGCGATCTCGAGATCCCGGCAGGCTGGCACACAGAACTCGCCGCACTGGCCCGCTGTGGCTACCGGACCATCGAGTCCTCGGCCCGCGACGGAACCGGGCTCGATGCGCTGCGGGATGCATTTGCCGGGCACACTGCCGCGCTCACAGGGCAGTCGGGCGTCGGCAAGTCTTCCCTCGTGGCGGGCCTCGTGCCCGGCGCAGCCGTCGAAACCGGGGAGCTCCTGCGCGAGGGAGGGGGCCGGCACACGACGACCACTTCACGCCTGTATCCGCTCGCTGGCGGAGGACAGCTCATCGATTCGCCCGGCGTGCGCGACTTTGCGCCCGCCATCGAACGGCTCGATCGGAAGACACTGGGCTTCACGGACGTCGCGCGGTTCGCGACCGGCTGCCGCTTTCTCGACTGTCGCCATCTCCGCGAACCAGACTGCGCAGTCCGCGAAGCGGCGGAACGGGCGACGATGCACCCGCGACGCTATGAGAGCTACCGTCGCCTGCGCCACCTCTACGATGAGCTGCGCGCCGCACAGGGCCCTGCGGCACGACGCTGACCGCCGCGCGCCTTCAATAGACAGCCTGCCGCCCTGCAAGCGCATGGGCGAGCGTCCCGCCATCGACATACTCGAGCTCGCCACCGATCGGCACACCGTGGGCAATGCGCGTCGCACGGATTCCGCGCTTCGCGGCCAGCTCGCCGATGAAGTGTGCGGTCGCCTCGCCCTCGACGGTCGGGTTCGTCGCGAGGATGACCTCGCGCACCTCGCCGTGCGCGAGGATCGCCTCGAGTTCGCGGATCCCGAGCTGCTCCGGGCCGATCGCATCGAGCGGCGAAAGATGCCCCATCAGCACGAAATACCGCCCGCGATAGCTGCCCGACTGCTCGATGGCCACCACGTCCGCAGGCGATTCGACCACGCACAGGAGTGAGCCCTCCCGTCCCGACGCCGAGCAGATCGAACACAGCTCGCCCTCGGTGAGCATGCGGCAACGCCCGCAGCGCCCCACGGTTTCGAGCGCGTGCGTCAGCGCCCCGGCCAGATCACGCGCCCCGACGCGACCCTCCTGCAGCAGCTGGAAGGCCATGCGCCGTGCGGTCTTGGGTCCCACGCCCGGAAGCGCGCGCAGCGCATCGATGAGGCGCTCGAGTGCGGGGGAATGCTTCACAGCGTCGAGGACTCAGAAGGGCAGCTTCATGCCCGGCGGCAGACGCACCCCCGCCATCAGGCTCGACATCTTCTCCTGCGACCTGGCCTCGACCTTGTGTACGGCATCGTTGGTCGCTGCTGCCACGAGATCCTCGAGCATTTCCCGATCCTCTCCGCGGATGACCTCAGGCTCGATCTGCACGCGCCGCACCTCGTGCTTGCCGGTCATGGTCACCTTCACCATGCCGCCACCCGCCTCCCCGACGACCTCGAGGGACGCGATCTCGGCCTGGGCCTTCTGCATGTTCGCCTGCAGCGCCTGAGCCTGCTTCATCATGTCGCCGAAATTGCCTCGCATGTTCGCTCCTGTCGTACTCCTCTATCTGGCCGGCTGCACCGAGTCGGGCACGGAACTCGCGCCAAACCGCTCCTTGAGCGCCTGCACCGTGGGATCCCGCTCGAAGGATGCGCGCGCCGCATCGAGCTCCGCCGCGGCCGCACGCTCATCCGCACGCGCCGGCGTTTCCGCCGGCACTTCGATCACCTCGAACTCCAGCCGCACAGGTTCACCCAGGCGACGTGCGAGCGCCTGGGCGAGACGCTCTTCGGTCGCCCGCGTACGCATGAAGCGGTGACGCGGCTCGAGCGCGAGACGGAGCCTGGACTTCTCCCGGGACAGAAGCGCGCAGTTGGCGGCGAGCTGCCGCGCCGCGCCCTGGAGATCGAGCTGCTGCACAAGCCCGGCCCAGCCACTCGGCTCGAGCGATGCGCCGGCTGCGCCGCCGCTGCCCGCCGGAGGCGCGGCCGCACTCCCCGGCGCAGGCGCGCCGGTCGCAGTTCGCGTGCCGGCCGGAGGGGCAGGCTGAACGGCCGGGCGGAAAGCCAGCATCCGCAGCAGCGTCATCTCGAAACCCGTGCGCCCATCCGGTGCCCAGGCCAGGTCGCGTCGTCCGATGATCGCGGTCTGATAGAAGAGCTGCACGTCTTCGGGAGCCAGCGCACCCGCGAGCCGCTGCAGCAGCTCGGGCGGATGGGTTTCATCGCCCTCGTAATCGCGCACGACCTGGGAAAGCGCAACCCGCTGCAGGAGCGCAGCCAGCTCGTCGAGCACCTGCGCATGGTCCGGAGCCCACTGCTCGAGCGAGCCTGCATATTGCATGAGTCCCGCCGCGTCCTGCGCCGCCAGGAGCTCCGCGATGCGCACGACGTGCTCGCGGTCGATGGTCCCGAGCATCGCACGCGCATCGGCTTCGGCAACCCGCCCGCCACCGAAGGCAATCAGCTGATCGAGCAGGGAGAGCGCATCGCGAAGACTGCCGTCAGCGGCAACGGCCAGGAGCCTCAGGGCCGCCGGTTCGGCCTCGATCGCCTCGGCCTCGAGAATCCCGCGCAGACGTTCGCTGATCAGCGCCACGGGCAGTCGCCTGAGGCTGAACTGCAGGCAGCGCGACAGGACCGTGGCGGGCAGCTTCTGCGGATCGGTGGTCGCGAGCAGGAACTTCACGTGTGGCGGAGGCTCTTCGAGCGTCTTCAGGAGTGCGTTGAAGGAATGCGCCGTGAGCATGTGCACCTCGTCGATGAGGTACACCTTGTAGCGGCCCAGGGTGGGCATGTACTGCACGTTCTCGAGCAGCTCGCGCGTCTCCTCGACCTTGGTGCGCGAGGCGGCGTCCACCTCGATCAGATCCACGAAACGGCCTTCGTCGATCTCGCGGCACGCCGCACATTCGCCGCAGGGTGCGCTGCTGACACCACGCTCGCAGTTGAGACATTTGGAGAGAATGCGTGCGATCGTCGTCTTGCCCACCCCACGGGTGCCGGTAAACAGGTATGCGTGGTGCACGCGATCGCTGTCGAGGGCGTTGGTCAGCGCGCGCAGCACGTGCTCCTGCCCGACCATCTCGGTGAAGCGCTTCGGGCGCCACTTGCGGGCCAGTGCCAGATAGCTCATGGAGTCAGCCGGGTTGCTCTCGGGCTTCCTGCGTAGTGTATCCGCACGGGGCCCCTGTCTCGCAGGCCATGGAAAGGAGGCGACCCGCACCAGCTTGATCTCCGGCACCCGACATCGCCGCGACCGCTGCTCCCTTCCGGGCCTGACGGGGTTAACGACTGGTCGTCGCGAAGGAACCGATGCGGGCCGCCATTGACCCCCGCCAGATGATGGCGGAGAGGGTGGGATTCGAACCCACGAACACCCGTGAAGATGTTACTGGAATTCCAGTCCAGCGCCTTCGACCACTCGGCCACCTCTCCGGTCAACGGCAAGCAACTAGTCTAGCAGCCTCAGGCCTCGGGTTTCGCGGGTGTACGCGGCACGCTCAGTTTGGGCGGACTCTCGAGACAGGGCTCCGACGGCCCGCGCGGACGCTCGGGCTCCTGGAGCTCCGGAACCCGCAGCGCACCCCGGGTGTCGGGGGCCTCGAGACCCGGCGGAACGACCAGCGGTGGAATGCTCCGCGCGCCCGAATAGGCACCGGGTTCATGGCAGTTGCTGCGCAGTGCCTTGCAGCCCGCGAGTGGCGCAAGGATCGCAAGCGTCAGCAGAAGATGGTTTCGTTTCACTTCGGGTTCACTCCCGCCTGTATCATGGCCTTGTGCACTGCACCCTGGTGAGCCGCCGAGAGCTCGGTGAGCGGCAGGCGGATCCCCGGCCCGATGAGACCCATCTCTTGCAGCGCCCACTTCACCGGAATGGGATTCGGCTCGATGAACAGTTCCCGGTGCAACGCCGCGAGCTGCACGTCGATGCGCCCGGCGTGCTCGCGCTCGCCGCGCAGGGCAGCGCGGATCATGTCCGCCATCGCCAGCGGGGCGACGTTGGCCGTCACTGAAATGACGCCCCGTGCCCCGGCGAGCACCGCCTCCCGGGCCGTCGCATCGTCGCCACTCAGCACCGTAAACCCGGCGGGGGTGGCCGCAATGAGCTCGCGCACACGATCGGTCTGTGCCACGGCCTCCTTGATCGCGACGATGCGCGAGAGCTGCGCGAGCCGCGCAACCGTTGCCGGAAGCAGATCCACGGCGGTTCTCGAGGGCACGTTGTAGAGGATCAGGGGTACCCGCGAAGCGCCTGCAGCCGCTGCGAAATGGCGAAAGAGTCCTTCCTGCGTCGGGCGATTGTAGGCCGGCGTGACGACGAGAAGCGCATCCGGCCCGAGCTCGCCGAGCGCGCGGACCCGCTCGACCGTCGTGGCCGTGCTGCTCGTGCCCGCGCCGGCGATCACGGGGACGCGACCACGGACCTGCGCCTGCGCCCGGACCACGAGCTCGCGCAGCTCCACCTCGGTGAGCGTCGCCGACTCGCCCGTGGTACCGCCGACGACGATGCCACTCGTCCCGTGCGCAAGATGGAAGTCGATGAGCCTCGCCCATGCCTGACCGTCGATTGACCCGTCAGGCCCCATGGGTGTCGCGAGCGCAACCAGACTGCCGGATAACATGGCACACCGTTTCGAGGGAGCGCGCGATGTTACGGGCTTGCCCGAGCACGAGGCAAGCACGTCGGCCGCTCCCGCACTCCCGAAGGCGCCGTCACAAGGGCCTGGAAACCGGCACCCATCTCCCCTCCATCCGGTACACTTGTGCTTCCGTCACCGGCAGACCGAATTGAAGCAGCACATCGCCGTCTCGGCCATCGGCAGCGACCGGACCGGCATGGTCCACGAGCTCACGCGCGTCATCTCCGATTGTGGCGGCAGCATCTCGGAGAGCCGCATGGCCACACTCGGCTCGGAATTCGCGATGCTGCTGCTGGTCGCGGGCAACTGGCACTCGCTCGCCAAGCTCGAAACCGAGCTCAAGAAGCTCGCTGAAACCTCCGGGCTCAGTATCCACCTGAGGCGGACCGAGCCCCGCGCAGCGCGCGGCGACATGCTGCCCTACTCCGTCGACGTCGTGTGTCTCGACCAGAGCGGCATCGTCGCGGGTCTCTCCGGCTTCTTCTCGAGCCGCGGCATCGACATCGCCGAAGTGTCCACGCGCACCTACCCCGCAGCCCACACGGGCGCCCAGATGTTCGCGGTACAGATGATCGTCAACGTGCCGAGCCGCATCCACGTGGCGCATCTGCGCGAGGAATTCATGGACTTCTGCGACTCGCTGAATCTCGATGCGATCCTGGAGCCGGTCAAGAGCTGACCCCTCCCGCCGGGGCCCTCGACGGAGAGGACGAATGAGCACAGTGGCAGTCGGCAGCAGGGTTCCGCCCTTCACGGCCACCGATGCGGACGGTCGCCCCTGGAAACTCATTGACGCACGCGGCAGCAGGCTCGTGTTGTACTTCTACCCGCGAGACATGACCTCCGGCTGCACGCTCGAGGCGCGCAGCTTCCGTGATCTGCACGGCGAGTTCCGCCGGGCGGGCGTGAGCGTCGTGGGCATCTCACGCGACAGCGCAGCCTCGCACCAGAAGTTCCGCTCGAAGGAGAACCTCGGCTTCGAGCTGCTGTCGGACGAGGACGAGACGCTATGCCGGCTCTTCGACGTCATCCGGGACAGGAACATGTACGGCAGGAAGGTGCGCGGCATCGAGCGAAGCACCTTCCTGATCGACGAGGCCGGCACACTCGTGCGCGCGTGGCGCAAGGTGAAGGTTGCCGGCCACGCGGAGGAAGTCCTTGAAGCGGCGAAATCTCTCTGAGTCCGCCCAGGTCGCGAGTCTCGCGGACCGCGCCCGCACCAACCGGCTGTTCGTGCTCGACACGAACGTGCTGATGCACGACCCCACCGCGATCTTCCGCTTCCAGGAACACGACATCTACCTCCCCATGGTCGTGCTCGAGGAGCTCGACGCCAACAAGAAGGGTGTCTCGGAAGCCTCACGCAACGTGCGCCAGGTGAGCCGTTTCCTCGATGACCTGATGCGCAGCGCCACCAAGGAGGAGATCGATCGTGGCCTGCCGCTGCCGGCCGCCGCGAGCGGCAACCACCGCGGAAGCACGGCCTCAGGCCGGCTGTTCTTTCAGACCCGCCAGCTCTCTGGCGCGCTGCCGGACTATCTCCCGGGCCATGGCAGCGACGATGCCATCCTCTCGCAGACGCTTGCCCTGCAGGTGCTGTATCCGAAGTCACGGGTCACGCTGGTCTCCAAGGACATCAATCTCCGCATCAAGGCAGCGATCATCGGCGTACACGCCGAGGATTATTACAGCGACCGCACGATCGAGGACGCCGACGTCCTCGTCACCGGCGCGACGGCCCTGCCACCGGACTTCTGGGAGAAACACGGCCGCGAGATGCGCTCGTGGAAGGACGGCGAACGCACCCTGTACGAAGTGCATGGCCCCGCGGTCACCCGGTGGCAGCCGAACCAGTTCGTGTATGAGGAGGCCCCCGAGGGCATCGAGGCCTTCGTGCGCTCCATCGACGGCGACACCGCCACCCTGGAGCTGGCGCGCGACTACCGCAGCGAGCGCCACGGTGTCTGGGGCATCACGGCCCGCAATCGCGAGCAGAATTTCGCGCTCAATCTGCTCATGCGCCCGGAGATCGACTTCGTCACGGTTCTCGGGGCGGCGGGCACGGGCAAGACGCTGCTCACCCTGGCAGCGGGCCTGATGCAGACCCTCGAGACGAAGCGCTTCGCCGAAATCATCGTGACGCGCGTGACCATCCCGCTCGGCGAGGACATCGGCTTCCTGCCGGGCACGGAAGAAGAAAAGATGGAACCCTGGATGGGTGCGCTCATGGACAATCTCGAGGTCCTCACCCAGAGCCAGGAAGGCGGCAACTGGGGGCGCGCGGCCACCAATGATCTGCTGCGCAGCCGCATCAAGATCCGTTCCCTGAACTTCATGCGCGGTCGCACCTTCCTCAACCGCTACGTCATCCTGGACGAGGCGCAGAACCTCACGCCCAAACAGATGAAGACGCTCGTGACCCGTGCCGGCCCCGGCACCAAGCTCGTCTGCCTCGGGAACATCGCCCAGATCGATACGCCCTATCTCACGGAGACCACCTCCGGGCTCACCTACGTGGTGAACCGCTTCCGTGGCTGGGCACACTCGGGGCACATCACACTGGCCCGCGGCGAACGTTCACGCCTCGCGGACTACGCCTCGGAGGTCCTCTGAGCAGCGGACGCCCGATGCCCGCCCGGCTGAACCCGAAGCCTCCTGCGCGGTCCAAGCTCGGGTTGCCGCGAAACCCACTCCATCGACCTGTGCGTGCATTCGCCCTCATGGTGCTGACTGCAGCCGCCACGGTGGCGGCTGCCCAGTCGGCCAACGAGCTGCCCGACATGGGCAATCCGGCCGATGCCGTGCTGAGCCAGGGCGAGGAGTATCGCGTCGGTGTCATGATCGTGCGGGGACTGCGCGATCAGGGCCGGCTCGTCGACGACCCCGAGACGAGCGAGTATCTACAGGCGCTTGGCTCGCGGCTCGCGGCCCAGGTCCCGGAAGGCGGGGACCGGTTCCGGTTCTTCTTCGTGCGTGACCCGAGCATCAATGCGTTCGCGCTGCCCGGCGGGTTCATCGGCGTGAACCACGGTCTGGTGCTCGCCGCAGCGAACGAGTCCGAGCTCGCGAGCGTTCTCGCCCACGAAATGGCCCACGTCACCCAGCGGCACATCGCCCGCTCGATCCGCGCCGAGGGGCGCCAGAGTCTGGCCTCCGCCGCCGCCATCCTGGCCGCGATCCTGATCGGTGCGGCCACCGGCACCCCGGACGCCGCCCAGGCCGGCATCGCGATTGCCCAGGGAACGGCTCTCCAGCAGCGCATCAATTTCACACGCGCCAACGAGTATGAGGCGGACCGCGTCGGCATCGGCTATCTGGCCGCCGCGGGCTTCGACGTGAATGCGATGCCGGACTTCTTCGAGACGCTCGGCAGACACGCAGGGCTCGGCGGCCAGCAGGTCCCTGAATTCTTTCAGACTCACCCGGTGACGGCGAACCGCATCGCGGAGTCGCGCAACCGGGCGGCACAGGTGCGCCGGCCTCCGCAGCCCGAGAGCGAGACCTTCCCCCTCGCCCGCGAGCGGCTGCGCGTGATCGCCGCGGCAGAGGATGCGGATGTCGAGCCCTACTATGCCGCGCGGCGCAAGCGCGGCGGCGGCGATCCGGAGCTGGGCGATCGCTACGGCGAAGCACTCGTGCGGCTGCGGGCCGGCGACGGCGCAGCGGCTGCAGCCATCCTGCAGCCCCTCGTCGCCGGCCACGAAGGACTCACCCTGCTGCATGCCACCCTCGGGCAGGCCCTGCTGGCTGCAGGACGTACGGACGCTGCGCTCGCGAGCTTCCGGCACGCACTCGCGCTCTTCCCGCGCAACGTGCCGCTGAGCGTGCGCTATGCCGAGGCGCTCATGAGCGCCGGGCGGGCCCGCGAGGCGCATGAGTTGCTGCTGGATCTCTTCAACAATGTCCCGCCCATGCCCGAATAGATCCGCCTGACAGCGCTCGCCGCCAGCAGCGCCGGCGATACCGGCGATGCGTACTACTACATGAGCGAATACCACATCGCCAACGGTGACCTGCCCCTCGCCACCAGTCAGCTGGAGCTCGCCCTCGCGGCGCCCAATCTGACGAGCGTGCAGCGTGAACGCTTCCGTGCCCGCCTGAGCGAGATCCGTGAGGTTCTCGCAGCCGACCGTCGCCGGCCGGCCGCGCGCGATGCGGCTACAGACAGGCGCTGAGTCCGCTGCTGCTAGAATTGCCCGCGAACCACCCGGCGAGGATTCTCCCCCACATGCGTCCCGCAGCCTTCTCGATGCTGTTCCTCGGACTTCTCCTCTGCGGCTGCGCGAGCACCGCAGGCCGTCACACTGACCCGCGCGATCCCTTCGAACGCTTCAACCGGGCGAGCTTCGCAGTCAACGACAGGCTCGACCGTGCAATCGCGCGACCGGTGGCCCGCGGCTATGTGCGGGTCGTGCCGCGCGTCGCGCGCACCGGGGTGTCGAACTTCTTCAGCAATCTCAAGCAGCCGGTGGTCTTCCTGAGCGACCTGCTGCAGGGCAAGCCGCGCCCCGCTGCGCACGACCTTGGGCGCTTCCTGCTGAACTCCACACTCGGTTTCGGCGGGCTGCTGGACCCGGCCACGGATGCGGGTCTCGACCGCAACGACGAGGACTTCGGTCAGACGCTCGGGCGCTGGGGCGTCCATGCGGGGCCCTACCTGGTCATCCCTGTCTTCGGTCCGCGGACGCTGCGCGACGGTTTCGGGGACCTGGTCGATCAGCTGGCAGACCCCGTGTACTACATTGAGGAGGACAAGGTGCGCTGGAGTCTCCGCGGCGTGAAACTCCTCGACCAGCGCGCCCGCCTGCTGGGCACCGAGCAGATACTGAACCGCGCTTTCGACCGCTATGCCTTCGTGCGCAACGCCTATCTGCAGCGCCGCGCCTATCTCATCCGCGATGGCGCGAGCGACGAAGGATCATCCGACGACCTCGAGACGCCGGACGAGCCGGCCGACTGAGAGCGGCGCCTATACGCCGTCGGCCAGAAGCCCGTCGACCTCGCTGATCGCCGCGAGCTCGCGCAGGTGTTGCGGCGTTCCGGAGATCCGCATGCGCCGTCCGGAAGCGCGTGCCCAGGCGAGCCACTCGACCAGCAGCGCGAGCCCCGCGCTGTCGACCTCGGCCACCTCGTGACAATCGAGCTCGAGCACGGGCGCCGCGCTGGCCGCGAGGCGCCGCACACCGTCCGTGCAGGCCGCACGCACGAAGGGGAACGTGAGCGGACCACTGAGCCGGAACACGCCGTCAGCCTGTTCGGTGATGGCGAGCAGCGGCAGCGAGGCAGCGCCAGCCGGCACGACGGGCAGGCTCCTCAGCGGGTCGCCGCCGCGGGTTTTCGCGCATGCCCGCTGCGAGCTTCCTGTTCCAGACGGGCGATCACTGCGTCGAGGCCCTTCTGGTCGATCTCGGCACCGAAGTCTTCGCGAAAACTCTTCACGTAGCTGATCCCTTCGATCGTGACATCCCATGCCTTCCAGCCTTCAGGCGTGCGTTGCAGGCTGTAGTTCACGGGAACGCGCGAGCCGTCGTCGCGCCTGACCTCGGTGCGCACCGTGGCGCGCTCGCCGCCCGCCTCCACATTCGCCGGAAAGACCTTGATGCGGTCGCCCGTGAACTCCGTCAGTGCATCGCCGTAGGTTGCCACCAGCGACTTGTAGAAGGCGTCGATGAAGCGCTTGCGCTGCTCGGGCGAGGCAGTACGCCAGTGGCGGCCGAGCACGAGCCGTGCGGCACGGTCCACGTCGAAATGCGGCAGCAGCACCCGATCGACGAGTGCCTGGACTTTGGCCGGCTCCTTGCCGTACTCGGCGCGATGGGCATCGAGCTCGGCCAGCATGGTGTTTGCGGCGCTCTCGATGAGCTCGCCCGGGCCGCTGACATCCACCGCAGACGTACCGTGGCCCGCAGCGCTCGCAGGAGCCGCCGTGGGGCCTGCCGCCGCGGATGCCTGCGCCAGCGCGGCCTGTGAGCCCGCGCCGGAAGCCAGCAATACACCGATCAGAATGCTCCGTGCCGTATCCATCACTTGCTCCCGTTCCCGTCCTGCTGCTGCGCTTCGGTCGCCGGCGGCTTGTCGCCGTCGCTGCCACGGCGTGCGAAGTTGGCGAAGAACTTGTTCACCAGATTCTCCAGCACGACCGCCGACTGCGTGAACTCGATCTGACCCCCGCCCTTCAGATAGGTTTCGGAGCCCCCCGGCGTAATGCCAATGAACTTCCCGCCGAGCAGCCCCTGGGTCTGGATCGCTGCATCGCTATCATCCGGAATCTCGTTGAACCGCGGCTGAATGCGCATCGTGACCACGGCCTTGAAGACGCGGGGGTCGTAGCCAATCGACTCCACACGCCCGATGGAAACGCCGGCCATGCTGACCGGTGCGCCGGGCTTGAGATCCCCGACGTTGTCGAAGCGCGCCGTGACGAGGTAACCGGACTCCCGGCCGAGCTTCAGTCCGCTGCCCGGCAGCTGTGTGGTGAGAAAGAACAGCGCCGCGAAGCCGAGCAGCACGAAGAGCCCGGTACCAAGCTCGAGCGATCGGGTGGTACGCATGAATCGAAACCCCTCTACAGAAACATCGCCGTGAGCACGTAGTCGAGCAGCAGCGTCAGCACTGACGAGGCCACCACCGTGCGCGTGGTGGCAAGCCCGACGCCCTCCGCGGTCGGCGTGGCGTGATAACCCTCGTAGACGGCGATCAGGCTCACGGCCACGCCGAACACGAGGCTCTTGGTGATCCCCTCGGACACGTCCTCGAGCTTGACCGCCCCCTGGGTCTGAGACCAGAAGGAACCCGCATCCACACCCATCAGCTGCACGCCGACCAGATGCGCGCCGAAGAGACCGAGACCGCTGAAGATCGCCGCGAGCAATGGCATGGCGATCACGCCGCCGAGGAAGCGGGGTGCCACCACGCGACGCATCGGATCGACTGCCATCATCTGCATGGCCGTCAGCTGGTCGGTGGCCCGCATGAGGCCGATCTCCGAGGTAAGCGCGGTACCGGCACGACCGGCGAAGAGGAGTGAAGTCACCACCGGCCCGAGCTCCTTGAGGAGACTGAGCGCCGCGGCCACTCCCAGCGCATCCTCGGAGCCGAAGCGCTGCAGCAGATCGAAGCCCTGGAGCCCGAGCACCATGCCGACGAACAGGCCGCTCAGCATGATGATGACCAGCGACCGGGCCCCCGCATTGTAGAGCTGCCGCACGAGCAGCTGCGGCTGGCGCAGCGCCGGCAGGCACTGGCCGAGGATGCGCACGAGAAACAGCGCCACCGCGCCGATGCGCCGCAGCGCCACCGCCGGCGGGGACTCCGCGAGCGACCGGCGGCTCACCGGCCACCTTCCGCCAGCAGCTGCTCGCGGTAGTCGGCTGCCGGATAGTGAAATGGCACCGGACCATCCGCCGCACCCGACATGAACTGGCGCACGATCTCGGAGCCGCTCTGCACGAGTTCCATGGGCGAACCTGATGCGACGACGCCGCCCTGCGAGAGCAGGTAGCTGTCGTGCGCAATGGCGGAGAGCTCCTTCACGTCGTGGGAGACGACGATGCTCGTGATGCCGAGCGTCTCGTTCATCTGCCGGATGAGTCGCAGGATGACGCCGAGCGAGATCGGATCGAGGCCGACGAAGGGCTCGTCGTAGATCAGGAGCTCCGGATCCATGACGATGGCACGGGCAAGTGCCACACGCCGCGCCATGCCGCCGGACAGCTCGGTGGGCATCAGCGATGCCGCGCCCCGCAGCCCGACCGCCTGCAGCTTCATGAGCACGAGCCGCCGCAGCAGCGACTCCGGCAGATCGCTGTGCGCACGTACGGGAAAAGCCACGTTTTCGAAGACGCTCAGATCCGTCAGCAGGGCGCCGTTCTGGAAGAGCATCCCCATGCGTCGACGGAGACGATAGATCTCCCGCAGGCCGAGCGTGGAGAAATTCTCGCCCCAGACACGGACCTCACCACGCCCCGCCTGGATCTGTCCGGTGATGAGGCGCAGCAGCGTGGTCTTGCCGGTGCCGCTCGGGCCCATGATGGCGGTGATGCGTCCCCGGCGCACCGTGAGGTCGAGCCCGGAGAAGATCGACCGCCCGGCAACGCCATAGTGCACGTCGCGCACGTCGACCACGGTATCGGACGCGGCCGACACCGCCGGTGCTTCGGGATGAGCCACGCCTTGCCGTGCAGCCCTTGCCACCCGCTCAGGCGGCCTGGCTCTCCATGGACGCCTCGTACAGGCCCGCCGCGGCGAGGCCGTTGAGCTGCGCACGCCGGGCGAATGCCTTCTGGCCCGCACCGAAGTTCGCGGGCGCCCCGCCCCAGGCCTTGAGTGCCGTCTCCTGCAGAGCCCGCCCGTAACTGAAGGTGAGCGCCCAGGGCTGCGGCCCGGCCCTGTTCATGAGACCGAGGTGCTGCGTCGCCTCGCTCGGACTCTGGCCACCGGAAAGAAAGGCGATGCCGGGCACCGCGGCCGGCACGCGGCGTCTCAGGCAGCGAAGCGTCGCCTCGGCCACCTGCTCGGGCGCTGCGCGGTTCGTGGCCTTCTTGCCGGAGATCACCATATTGGGCTTGAGGACCATGCCTTCGAGATGGATGCGCGCCATGTACAGTCGGTCGAAAACGGCCTCCAGAACGGCATTCGTCACCTCCTCGCAGCGCTCGATCGAATGCCCGCCATCCATGAGCACCTCGGGCTCGACGATCGGGACGATCTGCTGTTCCTGGCAGAGCGCTGCATAACGGGCCAGCGCCTCGGCATTCGCCTCGATGCCATAGCGGCTCGGGATACCGTCCCCGATGTCGATCACCGCGCGCCACTTGGCAAAGCGCGCACCGAGCCCGTGGTACTCGACCAGCCGCTCGCGCAACCCGTCGAGCCCTTCCGTGATCGTCTCACCCGGGTGGGCTGCCAGAGGCTTGGCGCCGGCATCGACCTTGATGCCCGGAATGATGCCGAGCCGCGTGAGGTATTCCGGGAACGGCACGCCGTCCTTCGTCTTCTGGCGCAGCGTCTCGTCGTAGAAGATGACCGCGCTGATCGACCCGGCCGCGCCCGGCGCCGTGAACAGCATCTCCCGGTAGCTGCGGCGCAGCTCCTCGGTGGACTCCACCCGTATGCTGTCGAAGCGCTTCCTGATCGTCCCCGAGCTCTCGTCAGCGGCAAGAATGCCTTTGCCTTTGGCGACCATGCCGCGCGCCACGCGCTCGAGCTCACTGCGATTCATCTCGTGGATCCTCCGGGAATTCTTCGGGGCCTGTGGCCCTCACGGAACGGGCAGGCATCATAGCAAATCGACCGCCGCAGGCTGGCCTTGTACCGCAATCAGTACTAAACTAGTCCTAGTTATGGACAACTGGCCAGGAACGCCATGCTGCGCATCAGCAAGCTCACGGACTATGCAACGGTGATCCTCGCGAATCTCGCGCAGGAGCCGCAGCGCGTGCACACGGCTGCGGCGATTGCCGCGCGCACGCGCGTCGCGGCACCGACCGTGAGCAAGGTCCTGAAGCAGCTGCAGCGTGCCGGGCTGGTCACCTCCACGCGCGGGCTGCATGGCGGCTATCAGCTCGCCCGCCCGGCTGCCGAGATCAGCGCCGCTTCGATCCTCGATGCGCTCGAAGGGCCGCTCGCGCTCACCGACTGCTCGGTCGGCCGTGGCCGCTGCGACATCGAGGGCAGCTGTCACGTCGGAGACGCCTGGCAGCAGGTGAATTTCGCCATCCGTCGCGCGCTTTACGAGGTCTCGCTCGCCCAGCTCGCCGGTCTCGAGGCCTCGGGCCAGCGGCAGCGGATGCCCGCTTTCGAGCGTGAGCTGATCAGACTGACCGGCCGCGTGTCCCCGCGTGCCTGAGCCGTGAGTGCGCAGATCATGACCGAAACCAGTACCGATCTCGAGAGCCTCGTCAGCCGCACCTATCAGCACGGCTTCGTCACCGACATCGAGTCGGTATCGTTCCCCCCGGGGATCGACGAGGACGTGGTCCGCCGGCTCTCGCGCATCAAGAGGGAACCCTCCTTCCTGACAGAGTGGCGCCTGAAGGCCCTGCGCCACTGGCTCACGATGCGCGAGCCGCACTGGGGGCATGCCCGCTACGAGCCGATCGACTATCAGGCGATCTCCTATTACTCGGCACCAAAGATCAACGCGGATGCGCCGAAAAGTCTCGAGGAAGTCGACCCGAAACTGCTGGCCACCTACGAGAAGCTCGGCGTACCGCTCCACGAGCGTGCGCGCCTGGCAGGAGTCGCAGTCGACGCTATCTTCGACAGCGTATCGGTCGCGACGACCTTCAGGGAGCGGCTTGCCAGGGCCGGCGTGGTGTTCTGTCCGTTCTCGGAAGGCGTGCAGACACACCCGGAAATCATCGAGCAGTATCTCGGCTCCGTCGTGCCACATACCGACAACTTCTACGCAGCGCTCAACTCCGCCGTATTCTCGGATGGCTCCTTCGTGTACGTGCCCAAAGGCACGCGCTGCCCGATGGAGCTCTCCAGCTATTTCCGCATCAATGCGGCCAAGAGCGGGCAGTTCGAACGCACGCTCATCATTGCCGATGCCGGCAGCCACGTGAGCTATCTCGAGGGCTGCTCGGCACCCAAGCGCGACGAGAACCAGCTGCACGCCGCCGTGGTGGAGCTCGTGGCCCTGGACGATGCCCATATCAAGTACTCGACCGTGCAGAACTGGTATCCCGGCGACGAACAGGGCCGCGGCGGCATCTTCAACTTCGTCACCAAGCGGGGCGACTGCCGCGGGCGGAATTCCCGGATTTCCTGGACACAGGTGGAGACGGGTGCGGCGATCACCTGGAAATACCCGAGCTGCGTCCTGCGCGGCGAGGGCTCGATCGGCGAGTTCTATTCGGTGGCGACCGTGAACAACCACCAGCAGGCGGATACCGGCACCAAGATGATCCATATCGCCCCGAATACGCGCAGCACCATCATCTCGAAGGGCATCTCGGCCGGTCAGGGCCAGGGCACCTATCGCGGCCTCGTGAAGATCCTGCCGGGGGCGCACGGGGCGCGCAATTTCACGCAGTGCGACTCGCTCCTCATGGGCGCGCGCTGCGGTGCGCACACCTTCCCCTACGTCGAGGTGAAGAACCCGACCGCCACCGTGGAGCACGAGGCGAGCACCTCCAGGATCAGCGAAGACCAGCTCTTCTACTGCCTGCAGCGCGGCATCTCGCAGGAGGACGCCGTCAACATGATCGTTAGCGGCTTCTGCAAGGCCGTCTTCAAGGAGCTGCCCATGGAGTTCGCCGTGGAGGCCAACAACCTGCTCGCCGTGAGCCTCGAAGGCGCGGTCGGCTAGAGGAGCGATGACTCACATGCTGGAGATCGAAGATCTGCACGTCGCGGTCGGCGGCCGCAAGGTGCTCGAAGGCCTGAGCCTCACCCTGCCGACAGGGGAGGTGCACGCCATCATGGGTCCGAACGGATCCGGGAAGAGCACGCTCGGCTATGTGCTCGCGGGGCGCCCCGGCTACGAGGTGCAGCGCGGCCGGGTGCACTTCGAAGGCCATGACCTCCTCGCGCTGCCGCCCGAGGAGCGCGCGCGGGCCGGGATGTTTCTCGGCTTCCAGTACCCGGTGGAGATTCCGGGTGTGAACAACGTATATCTCCTGAAGGCGGCGGTGAACGCGGCCCGCAAGGCCCAGGGGCAGCCCGAAGTGGATGCCTTCGAGTTCCTGGGACTGGTGCGCGAAAAGATGAAGCTCATGCACATGGACGAGAGCTTCCTCTCGCGCGGCGTGAACGAAGGATTCTCGGGCGGCGAAAGAAACGCAACGAGATCCTGCAGATGCTGGTCCTCGAACCCCGGCTGGCGGTGCTCGACGAAACGGACTCCGGGCTCGACATCGATGCGCTGAAGATCGTGGCGGCAGGGGTGAATTCGCTGCGTTCACCGGCGCGCTCGTGCCTGCTCATCACCCACTACCAGCGCCTGCTCGATCACATCATCCCGGACCGCGTGCACGTGCTCGCCCGCGGCCGCATCGCGCGCAGTGGCGGACGCGAGCTCGCCCTCGAACTCGAGCGCCGCGGCTACGACTGGGTACTCGAGAGCGCCGCATGAGTGCAACGCTCACGTCCAGGATCGCAGCCGAGCATGCCGCGGTGGCGCACGGCCTGCCTTCCGGCATCGTGTCCCCGCCACAGAGGCGGCAGGCCATCGAACAGCTGCTCGAGCGCGGCCTGCCCTCTCCGCGCGACGATGCATGGAAGTACGCGAATCTGCGCAGCCTCGAACGGGCCAGCTTCGCCGCCGCACCACGCCCGACCGTGCCGGAACTGGCGCTGCCGCCACCGATCGAGGGTTTCGACCGCTATGTCCTGGTCGATGGTCATCTGCACGAAACCGCCTCGGCACGCCTCGGCCGGACCGGTGGCGTCGATGTCACCCGGGATGCGGCAGCCGCGCCTGCGAACCCCGGACCCGGCTCGCAGGCACTGCGACTCGCGCTGCTCAACGAGGCCTTCGCAGTCGATGCACTGCGCATCGAGGCGACGCCAGAGGCGCACGCGCGCGGCATCGAGATCGTCGCAGTCGCCACCGCCGACGCTAGCGTCGGCGCGTCGTATCCCCGCCTGAGGATCGAGCTCGCGCCGGGCGCGCGCCTGCAGCTCGTGGAACGTCACCTCGGTACCGGCGCTGCGGCAAGTCTCGTGAACGCCGCCGTCGACATCACTGTCGGTGCCGGCGCCGCGCTCGAGCACGCCCGTCTCCAGGACTGCTCGCCACGCACGACCTGGCTCGACAGCCTGCGCGCGTGTCTCGCCGCAGACGCACGCTACCACCTCACGTCTGTGGCAATCGGGAGCCAGTCTGCCCGCTCCTCGCTCGAGGTACTGCTCGAGGGCGCCGATGCGCAGCTCGCTCTCGATGCCGTGAGCGTGGCCGATGGCAGTCAGGTCCACGACGCCTACGCGCTCGTGCGTCACCGGGGCAGGGCCTCCCGCACCCGCCATGTATTCCGCGGCATCTCCGCGGGTCGCGCCCGCGTTGCCTGCAACAGTCACGCCGTCGTCGAGGCAGGCGCCGTGGGCGTCGACACGCGACAAAGCCTGCGTGGGCTGCTCGCCGGGCGCGAGGCCGAGATCGACCTGCGCCCGCAACTCGAGATCTACACCGACGACGTGCGCTGCAGCCACGGGGCAACGGCTGGCAAGCTCGACGAAACCATGCTGTTCTACCTCCTGTCGCGGGGTCTCGATCCGGCGGTCGCCCGCGCGCTCCTCGAGTGGGCCTTCCTCGAGGACGTCATCGCGCGCCTGCCCATTCCGTCACTCCGCGCGCAGCTCGAGCGGCGGCTGGCGGACCACAGGCACGACCCGCTCCTCGACCGCGAGCTGCTGCAGTGAACGCCGCACCGGCGAACCGGGACAGCCCGATCCATGCGCGCGCCGCGTTCGACGTCGAGCGCGTGCGCCGTGACTTCCCCGTGCTCGACCAGCAGGTACACGGCCGGCCGCTCGTCTACCTCGACAGCGCCGCATCCTCCCAGCGCCCGCGTCCGGTGCTCGACGCCATGGCCCACTACGAGACGCACGACCACGCCAACGTGCATCGTGGCGTGCATCTTCTGAGCCAGCGCGCGACCGAGGCGTTCGAGGGTGCCCGCGAACGCGTGCGGCGCTTCCTCAACGCGGCCTCCACGCGGGAGATCGTCTTCGTGCGAGGCACGACCGAGGCGATCAATCTGGTCGCGCAGGCCTGGGGACGGCCGCGCCTCGCCCCGGGCGACGAGATCCTGATCACCTGGCTCGAACACCACGCCAACATCGTGCCCTGGCAGCTGCTCGCGGGGCAGACCGGTGCCGTTGTGAAAGTGGCGCCCATCGACGACCGGGGCGAGCTCGACCTCGACGCCCTCGAGCGGCTCATCGGTCCGAAGACGCGACTCATCGCGGTGGCGCACGTCTCGAATGCCCTCGGCACCGTCCTGCCGATCGGGCGCATCGCCGCGCTCGCCCGCGCGCACGGCGTGCCGCTGCTGGTCGACGGTGCCCAGGGCGTGCCGCACGGGCGCATCGACGTACGCGCCCTCGGCATCGACTTCTACGCCTTCTCCGGACACAAGGTGTACGGACCCACCGGCATCGGCGTGCTCTACGGGCGCGAGGCGCTGCTTGCAGACATGCCCCCGTGGCAGGGCGGCGGCGACATGATCCGTACGGTCAGTTTCGCAGGCAGCACGTGGAACGAGCTGCCCTGGAAGTTCGAGGCCGGCACCCCGAACATCGTCGGCGCCATCGGGCTCGGAGCGGCGCTCGACTACCTCGAGCGCCTCGGGGTCGAGGCCGTCGCGGCACACGAGCAGCAGCTGCTCGCGCTCGCAACGCGCGCCGTATCGGCCGTTCCCGGGGTCCGCCTCATCGGCACGGCGGCGCACAAGGCCGCGGTGCTGTCCTTCGTCATGGAGGGCACGCACCCGCACGACATCGGCACCATCGTCGACATGGAGGGCGTCGCGATCCGCACCGGCCATCACTGCGCCATGCCGGTGATGGAGCGATTCGGCGTCCCGGCGACCGCACGCGCCTCGTTCGCCTGCTACAACCACCCACATGACATCGAACGCCTGGTGGCGGCGCTCCACAAGGTTCGCGAGGTATTCGGCTGAATGGATCTGCGAGATCTCTATCGCGATGTGATCCTCGATCACAACCGGCAGCCACGCAATTTCGGCAGGCTCGACGCAGCCGATGCCGAGGCAGATGGCCACAACCCGCTGTGCGGCGACCGCCTGCACATCAGCATGCGCATGGACGGTGACCGCATCGGCGATGTGCGCTTCGAGGGCCAGGGCTGCGCGATCTCGGTAGCCTCCGCCTCGCTCATGACGGAGGCCATCCGCGGCCGCACGCGCGCGGAATTCGAGGCGCTGTTCTCGGCGGTGCACGCACTGCTCACGGAACACGATCATGTGCCGGGCAGGGATCTCGGCAAGCTCGCGGCTCTCGGGGGCGTCCGTGAATATCCGGCTCGCGTCAAGTGCGCGAGCCTGTGCTGGCACACTGCACACGCGGCGCTCGAGCGCGCGGGTGCGCCCGTCTCGACGGAATGAACATGCGAATGCACGAGAACGAACCCGTCGTCATCCAGCGTGAGGTATCGGCCGTGATCGTCCCGGCCGGTGCCGAGGTGAAGCTCGTACCCGGTCAGACAGGCTACATCACCCAGGCGCTCGGCGGCAGTTTCACGCTGTACATCGACGGCAACCTCTTCCGGCTCTCCGGCGCCGACGCCGACGCCATCGGCAAGGAAGTCGAGCGCCACTCAGAGCTGCCGCCGAACGCCACCGAACAGGACATCGAGCGCCTCGTCTGGGAGCGGCTGCGCACCTGCTACGACCCGGAGATCCCGATCAACATCGTCGATCTCGGGCTGATCTACGACTGCAGCGTGGCCGCGGGCACGGACGGCACGCGCACTGTGAGCATCCAGATGACCCTCACCGCGCCGGGCTGCGGCATGGGCGAGATCCTGGTGCAGGACGTGAAAGAGAAGGTCGAAGCCATCCCGACAGTATCGCGGGCGGACGTCGAACTGGTGTTCGACCCGCCATGGAATCATTCGATGATGTCCGAGGCAGCCCGCCTGCAGACGGGCATGTTCTACTAGGAGTCACCCATGACCAGTGAATGGATCGACCTGGGCACCGTCGCGGACCTGGAGGCCAGGGGCGGGCTGACGGGGGAAGTCGACGGGCGGCCCGTCACGGTCACGCGCATCGACGGACGGCTCTATGCTTTCGAGGACTGCTGCACGCATGACGGCGAGTCGCTCGCCGGCGGCGAGATCGAGGGTACGGAGGTCGTCTGCCCCCGGCACGGGGCGCGCTTCTGCCTGGATACAGGGGAGGCGCTCACCCCTCCGGCCTACGAACCGATTCGCGTCTTCGGCGTGCGCGAAGACGGCGGCCGGGTGCTCGTCGCCGCACCGTGAAAACGCTCACTCTCCTGCGCCATGCGCAGGCGGGGTGGCAGCACTCGAAGCCCGCCTCCGATTTCGAACGCCCGCTGGATCGTCGCGGCCTTGCCGACATCGCCAGCATCTCCGGGCGCCTGCGCTCGCGGCAGCTGATCCCTGACCTGATCCTCACGAGTCCCGCAGTGCGCGCCGTCCAGAGCGCGGAGAGTGTCGCGCGCATACTCGGCGTGGCAATGCACTGCGTGCGGCGGGATGACAGACTGTATCTCGCGACTCCCGCGGAGATGCTCATCGTGCTGCAGGATCTCGGGCGGATGATCGGGCACGCGATGCTGGTCGGTCACAATCCGGGACTCACGACGCTGATGCGGGAGTTCAATGCCAACCCCTCGCTCGATGAGCTGGTCACCGCCGCAGTCGCGACCATGGTCTTCGACACCGACAGCTGGCGGGAGCTCGAACCCGGCGCCGCACGCGAGCTCGCCCGTGACTCACCGCATCGGTTCTTCCGGCCCAGGATCTGAAGCCGCGCACAGAGGCGGGCCGGACGAGACGACGGGTGCCGTCACGCCGCCCATGCAGCTATTCTAGGCTCCTCATGAGCGACATACGTGCGGTGGGCCAGGCAGACTTCGAGCAGGCGGTCATCGCGGCCTCCGCTGAGATGCCCGTGCTGGTCGATTTCTGGGCCTCCTGGTGTGCGCCCTGCCGGGCGCTCGCCCCGGTGCTCGAGCGGCTCGCCGCAGAACACACCGGCAGGCTTCGGATCGTGAAAATCGATACGGATGCGGAGCCCAGCCTCGCGCAGCGCTTCGCCATCCGCAGTATCCCCGCCGTGAAGCTCTTCCGTGACGGCGCCGTCGTAGCGGAGTTTACGGGCGCACAGCCTCTCGCCGCAGTGCAGGCATTTCTCGAGCCCCACCTGCCACGAGTATCAGCCGCGGCCCACGCCGCGGCCCTTGTACTCGCACGTGCCGGGGACGCCGAGGGAGCGCTCCATGACCTGCATGAGGTCTGCATGGCGGATCCCGGCAATACGGCGGCACGCATCGATCTCGCGCGCCTCCAGGCTCTCGGCGGTGATCCTGCCGCAGCACGCGCCACGCTGGATGCACTCGCCCCCGCATTGCAGTCCGAGGCGGCCGTCAGGGCCGCGCGGGCCTGCGCGCATTTCGCCAGCCTGCGCGCCGCAGAGACCGGTGATGCTGCAGGGGAGCTCCGCCAGCGCGTTGCGCAGCGGCTCCTCGGGGGGCGCAGCCGTGAGGCACTCGAGCTCCTGTTCGCCGCCATGCGCACGGATCGCCGGGCAGCGCGGGGCGAGCTCAAGACGGATGCACTGCAGGCTTTCGAACTCCTCGCCACCGAGCCTGGACTGGTGGCCGAATACCGGCGCGCACTCGCCGCCCTGTTGCACTGATCCTGTAGGAAACAAAACATGTCCATCTCTCTGACCGGTCTCGAGGGCAAGACCGCGATCGTCACGGGCGCGGGCCGCATGCGCAGCATTGGCCGTCCCATTGCCGTGACGCTCGCGAAAGCCGGCTGCAACGTGGTGCTCACCGGCACCGGCCGCCCCCCTGAACGCTACCCGGAGGAGGAGCGCGCCGCGGGCTGGCGGGACATCGACTCTGTCGCCGGGGAGATCCGCGCACTCGGGCGGCGCGCACTCCCTGTGGTCTCCGACGTCTCGAACGCCGAGGCGGTGAATGCCCTCATCGAGCAGGTCACGCGCGAGTTCGGGGGCATCGACGTCCTGGTGAACAATGCCGGCGCTACCCGCGGCACTGACCGCGTACCCATCACGACACTGGCCATCAGCGAATGGCATCGCGTGGTGGACACGAATCTGCACGGCACGTTCTACATGTCGAGGGTCTGCGCCCAGCACATGATCTCCCAGGGCCACGGCGGCAGCATCGTGAACATCTCGACCCTCGGCGCGCGCCTGCTCGCCGCCGAGACCGGCGCCTATGCCGCATCCAAGGCGGCCATCAACGCCCTCTCGACGGTCATGGCCGCCGAGCTCGGACGGCACCAGATCCGCGTGAATGCGGTGTGCCCGGGCATCATCGACACGAGCCGGCTCGACGACATCGGCCGCGGCGAGATGTGGGCTGGCATGCTGAAGACCTTCGTACCGCTCGGGCGTGCGGGCACGGGCGAGGACGTCGCCCACATGGTGGCCTTCCTGTGCAGTGACCAGGGCGCCTGGATCACGGGCCAGCACCTCTACGTCGACGGCGGGCACAGCTTCACGCCGCAGCGCTGAGATGCCCTTTCGTCTCCTTTTTGCCACACCCGGCCGCGCGCGGCAGGACGCGCGCTGACACGCATTGGCTCGCAAAGACCTCGCCAAAACCCGCCCAGTGCCGCGCAGATGGCTGTAAGCTACGCGCCCACGCCCGGCCCGGTCTCCGCGCCGCGCTTTCGTAGCCTTCCAGCAACAACATTGGAGAGATCGGCATGAGAATTTCCAGCTTCCGGCCCGGGGAGCCTGTGCTGCGCACGGCGGCGGCTCTCGCCTCAGGTGTTCTGGCGCTCTCGGGGGTGCCTGCTCTGGCAGAGGAGACCGGGGGACAGGCGGCGGGCCAGGCAAGCTCGGTGGGCACGATCGAGGAGATCATCGTCACGGCCCAGAAGCGCGAGGAATCCCTGCAGGAGACCCCGATCGCCATCACGGCCTTCTCGACCCGCGAGCTCGAGACGCAGCGTGTGACGAACGTCATGGACCTTCTGAACAAGGTACCGTCCCTGAACCTCGCACCCTTTGCAGGCACGCGTGTCGTGCCCAATCTCTTCATCCGTGGCATGGGCAATCTGAACACCCAGACCACCAAGGACATGGCCACCGGCATCTACATCGACGGCGTCCCCGTCGGACGCGGCATCGGTCTCGCCGCGGACATTGCCGATCTCGAGCGTGTCGAGGTGCTGCGCGGCCCGCAGGGCACGCTCTGGGGCCGCAACACCACGGCAGGCGCCATCAATTTCATCACCCAGAAGCCCGATGACAGGCTCTCCTTCGGCGCGCAGCTCACCGCCGGGAGCTGGGACCTGCGCTCAGGAAGGGTGAAGCTCAACGTGCCGCTCACCGACAAGCTCTTCGCGCGCGCCTCCTACATGCGCACCCAGAACGACGGCTGGGTGGACAACCTCAACACCACGCTGCCGAACCAGATCAACTTCAACGAGGACCGCAGGAAGGAGGCGCTGAAGGTGGCGCTGCGCTACGAGCCGCTCGAGCACCTCACGGTCGACTACGGCTACGACAGCTCGAAGATGATCTTCGGCAACCACTTCTATCAGGTCGTCGATGGGCCGACCGCGGTGGCGGGCCGCCAGGAATCCGCGAACCGCGTGCGCGGCCTCTACCCGAGCAACACGGAGGTCTCAGGCCACAACCTGACGGTCGCCTGGGATGTCGGGGGCGCGACGCTGAAGTCGATCAGCGCCTATCGCGAGCTCGACAGCCAGACGAACATGAACTACATCGATGCGTTTACGCAGGACAACGTGCAAGCGCAGCATCAGTTCTCGGAGGAGCTGCAGCTGATCGGCAACGCGCTCCACGATCGCATCAAGTACGCCACGGGCCTGTTCTACTTCGACGAGGCGAGCCATGAGCAGCTCGCCTCGCGCTTCGCGGGCGGTGCAGCCGTCGACGAGTTCCTGGTCACTGCCCAGAGCACCTCGAAGGCCATCTACGGCCAGGCCACGTGGACGCCCCCGGTGCTCAGCGACCGCCTCGACCTCACACTCGGGATGCGCTATACGGAAGACACGCGCAAGGCCACGAAGACGTATCTGCGCACGGATCTCAGTCCGGCGGTCCTCCGGGGTACGGTGGTCGTAGGCGATCGGGACTTCAGCTCCTTCAATCCTGCAGTCACGGTCGACTACGCCTTCGCGGACAACATCCGGGGCTATGCGAAGTACACCACCGGCTATCGCGCGGGCGGCTTCAGCACCCAGAGCACGCCAGCGTACTTCGGGGCGGGCTTCGAGCCTGAGGACGTCAAGGCCTTGGAGGTGGGCGTCAAGTCCGACCTCCTCGAGAAGCGCCTGCGCGTGAACCTGGCAGCCTTCCGCAACAAGTACACCGACCTGCAGGTGGATCAGGCCCGTACGCCGCCGTTCTTCGCCGACACGCTGAATGCCGGCAGCGCGACCATCAAGGGCGTGGAGCTCGAGACCGCCGCGGTGCTCGCCCGCGGCCTCACCGCGAACCTCTTCTACTCCTGGCTCGACGGCGAGTACCAGTCCTACGTCGACAACGGCGTGGAACTCGCGGCGGTGCGGCACATGCCGAATGCGCCGAGATATCAGGCGGGCGCCGGCCTCGAATACGCCTTCCCGCACACGGCCATCGGCAACTTCGTACTGAACGTCGACTACCGCAAGCAGGCAGAGTTCTACGCTGGTCCGATCGCCAATACCCTCTCGCCTGGCTACGATGTCTGGAATGCCCGCCTGCAGCTGGCCGACATTCCGGCCGGGGTCGGATCCCTCCGCGTGGCCCTCTGGGGCAAGAACCTCTCGGACGAGGTCTACCGGCTCTCGACCACGAACCTCGGGCTCATCAGCGCCCAGTTCGGGCCGCCGCGCTCGGTCGGCGTGGACATGATCTACGAGTTCTGAGTTGAGCACCGAAAGCGGGGACGCCGCGCTCACGGCGTCCCCGCCGCCGGTTACACGGCGCTACTCCCGCTATGTGCTTGCACTCCTCTCGCTCGTCTATGTAGTGAGCTTCATCGATCGCCAGATCCTGGCGATGCTCATCGAGCCCATCAAGAAGGAGTTCGGTGTCTCTGACACCGCGATGGGCTTTCTCACTGGCTTCGCCTTCGTGATCTTCTATACGGTCGCCGGCATTCCCATTGCACGCTGGGCGGATCGCGCCTCCCGCAAGCTCATCATCGCCGTTTCCCTGACGCTCTGGAGCGCAGCGACCGCCGCTTCAGGCCTCGCACGCAGCTTCGCCGAGCTCGCGGTCGTGCGCGTGCTGGTCGGGGTCGGCGAGGCTGGGGGCAATCCGCCGGCACACTCCCTGATCTCGGATTACTTCCCGCCAGAGCGGCGCGCAACGGCACTCGGCGTCTATGCCTGCGGCGTGTATGTGGGTTCGGCAATCGCCTTCCTGGCGGGCGGCTGGCTCGTCACGCACTTCGACTGGCGAACCGCCTTCTACGCCGTGGGCCTGCCCGGCATCGCACTCGCTGCACTCGTGGCGCTCACAGTTCGCGAGCTGCCGCGCGGCAGCTCCGAGCAGCGCGCACCCGCCGCGGAGAGCGCGCCCTTCAGGGAAGTGCTGCGCTTCCTGCTCGGGCGCCGTGCCTTCCTGCTGATCGCCACCGGCTCAGCCGTGCAGTCTCTCTCCGGCTACGGCGTGATCATCTGGGGACCGACCTTCTATGCGCGCGTGCACGCCATGAGCTGGACGGACATCGGCCTGAGTCTCGGCTGGATCGTGGGCCTCGCGGGCTGTGCGGGCGCTCTCGCAGGCGGGCGACTCGCGGACCGCATGGGTGCGCGGGACGTGCGCTGGTACATGCGGTTGCCGGCGCTGCAGTCGGTAATCGCCCTGCCCTTTCTCGTCGGCTTCGCGCTGCTGTCGTCCCCCTCGCAGTCGCTCCTCTGCTTCATCCCCTTCTACGCGCTCGGTGCGATGTACGTCGGTCCACTCTTCTCCATGGTGCAGGGGCTCGTCGGGCTGCGCATGCGCGCCACCGCCGCCGCCATCCTGCTGTTCATCGTCAACGTCGTGGGCCTCGGGCTCGGACCGCTGCTCGTGGGCGCTCTGAACGACCACGTGTTCGGGGCGGCCCACGGGCCGGGTGCCATCCGCTACTCGATGCTGGTGGTGGGGCTGCTCGGTGGACTCGCGAGCATTCTCTTCTGGCAGGCATCGCGACACCTGCCGGAAGAACTTGCGGCCGGGCGCGATCAGACCCTGGTCAACCAGCCGTAGCGGTCCGGCGCCTCGCCCTGCTGGATGGCCACGAGTGCCGCACGCAGCCGCCGGGTGATCGGACCGGTCTCGCCCGTGCCGACGCGGTGTTCCGCGCCGCGGTACACGAGAGTGCCAACGCCCGCGAGCACGGCCGCCGTGCCGGAGAGCGCAGCCTCCATGTCCCGTATCCGCTCGAGCATCTCCTCCACGTGGAAGACCCGCTCTTCGACCTCGAAGCCCGAGTCGCGTGCCAGCCTGAGGAGCGAATCCCGCGTCACGCCGTGCAGGAAGCTCGGGTCGAGACTGCGCGTGAGCAGCTGCCCTTCACCGACGAGCACGAAATTGGCGGCTCCCGTCTCCTGCACCTGTCCGCCGGGACAGAAGAGCACCTGGTCGACGCCGTACCTCTGACGTGCCGCGAGCGTCGGTCCGAGTGCGGCTGCGTAGTTGCCGCCCGTCTTGACCATGCCGATGTGTGACGCGGTCCGCGTATTCACGTCATCGACGAAGATGCGCAGCGGCTTCGCGCCGCCCGCGAAGTAATCCCACACGGGGCTTGCGAGCACGACCAGGGTCGCTTCGCTGCTGGGCGTCGCCGCCGCCCCGATGTTCGCGGTCGTACCGAAGAGCACAGGGCGCAGATACAGCGCACCGGGTGCCTCGGGGACAGTCGCGCGGCAGCGATCGATCACCGCACGCACCATCCCGGCGAGCTGCTCCGCCCCCGGTTCGGGCATGACGAGCGCGCGCGCGCTCTGGCGCATGCGCTCGATGTGCCGGTCCATGCGGAAGACGTTGATGCTGCCATCGCTCCAGCGATAGGCCTTGAAGCCCTCGAAGCAGGTGCTCCCATAGTGCAGCACGTGGGCCGCCGGGTGGATCTCGATGGGTCCCGTCGGACGAATCTCGCAATCGCTCCACGCCCCGTCGTGCCACCTGGCCACAGCCATGTGTTCGGCCAGCACCGTGCCGAAAGCCGGGCGGGCAGTCTGGGCCATCTGGGTGACAGCGTTCATGTCAGCAGTCCTCGATTCTCAGTCCCGGAAGATCATTGCCGGGTGCTCGAGCCGGTCCCTGAGCGCCTGGATCATCGCTGCCGCATCGTAGCCGTCGATGAAACGGTGATCGAAGGAGGATGACAGGTTCATGATACGACGAACGGCAATCGTCCCGCGCAGGACGACCGGGCGCTCCACGGCCCTGTTGACGCCGACGATGGCCACCTCGGGGGGATTGATCAGGGGCGTGGATGCAAGACCTCCGAGCTTCCCGAGACTCGTCAGCGTGATGGTCGATCCCGAGAGTTCCTCGCGCCGCGCCGTCCTGTTGCGCACGGCCTGTGCGAGACGCCCGATCTCGGTCGCGAGCTCCTCGAGTGGCAGAGACTCCGCATGACGCACGACCGGCACGACTAGCCCATCGGGGCCCTGTACCGCGATACCCGCATGCACAGCACGGTGGCGCACCAGCACGCCGCGGGCAGCGTCGTAGGTCGCGTTGCACTGCGGGAAGTCCGTCAGCACGCGTGCGAGTGCCGCGAGGACGAAGGGCACATAGCTGAGCGGCGCAGCCTGCGGTGACTGCCTGGCGATCAGGTGCTGGCGCAGGCACTCGAGCTCCGTGACGTCCACCTCCTCGACATGGGAAAAATGCGGGATCTCGCGCGCAGCCTGGCTCAGTCGCTGCGCGATCTGGCGGCGCAGACCGATGATCTGGATCTCCTCCGTGCCGCTGCGGACTCCTGCCCGGTCACGCGCGGCCGGTGCCCGCTCCGCCGCCGGAGGAGATCCGGTGAGGTCGGTGGGCACAATGCGCCCTTCGGGTCCGCTGCCGCGGATGCTGCCCAGATCGATGCCCGCCTCGCGCGCCCGGCGCCGGGTGGCAGGCGACGCCTTCGTGCCGACAGCCGTCGGTGCGGCTGGAGCCACTTCCGGCTCCGGGGCCCCTGGGGCCGTCCCCGCTTCGGTCTCGAACACCACGAGCTCGGCGCCCACCGCGACGGTCTCACCGGGTTCGCCCCGGCGCGATATCACGCGTCCGCTCACCGGCGAGGGCACCTCCACGTTGGCCTTCTCCGTCATGAGCTCGACCAGTGCCTGGTCTTCCTGAACGAGGTCCCCGGGGGCAATGTGCCACGCGATGATCTCTGCCCCGATCGTGCCCTCGCCGAGATCCGGCACCTTGAAGATCACACGGCTCACTGCGCCTCCATCGCGGCCTCGAGGGCACGCATCACGCGCACCTGGCCCGGGAAGTACTCCCACTCGAAGGCGTGGGGATAGGGCGTGTCCCAGCCCGCGACGCGCTGGATGGGCGCCTCCAGGGACCAGAAGCAGTGCTCCTGGATGCTCGCCGAAAGCTCGGCGCCAAAGCCCGCGAAGCGGGTGGCTTCGTGGGCGACGACGCAGCGGCCGGTGCGCTGCACCGACGCGGCGATGGTCTCGATGTCGAGTGGCACCATCGAGCGCACGTCGATGATCTCTGCGTCGAGGCCAAGGCGACGAGCGGCAGCCTCGCAGACATGGACCATCGTTCCATAGGTGACGAGCGTGATCTGCTCCCCCTGGCGCACGACCTCCGCCTTGCCGAGGGGCACGCGGTAGTACGCATCCGGAACCTCACCCTTCGGGTGCGTGCTCCAGGGTACGGCGGGTTTGTCCGGATCGCCATCGAAGGGTCCGTTGTAGAGCCGCTTCGGCTCGAAGAAGATGACCGGGTCCGGCGCCTCGATCGCAGCGATCAGCAGACCCTTCGCATCGCAGGGGTTCGAGGGCATCACGACCTTGAGGCCCGAGACGTGCGCGAAGATCGCCTCAGGACTCTGCGAATGCGTCTGGCCGCCGCGAATGCCGCCCCCACAGGGCGTACGAATGGTCACTGGCGCGGTGAACTCCCCCGCACTGCGATATCGCAGGCGTGCGAGCTCGCTCACGATCTGATCGTACGCCGGGTAGATGTAGTCGGCGAACTGCACCTCAGCGACGGGCTTCAGGCCGTTCACGGCCATGCCAATGGCCGTGGCCACGATACCGCCCTCGGCGATCGGCGTATCGAGCACCCGGTGCTCGCCATACTTGCGCTGCAACCCGTCGGTGACGCGAAAGACGCCGCCGTAGTAGCCGACGTCCTCACCCATGACGACCACGGCCGAATCACGCTCGAGCATGAGGTCGAGCGCTGAATTCAGCGCCTGGATCATGTTCATCTGCGCCATGATCTCAGGTGTTTCCCGCCGCCACGCCGGCGCGGCGCTCCGCAGCGAGCTCGGCGCGCTGCCGCTCGAGGTGCGCGGGCATCTCCTCGAAGACATCCTCGAACATCAGATCCGGGTCGAGATGCGGGCCGTCCGTGAGCGTCCCGAAGCCCACGGCGGTCTTCCAGCTCGTGGTGACAAGCTGCCCGAGCTCGGATACGAGCGCAGCATGACGCTCCTCGGACCACTCGCCGAGGGCGATCAGGTGTTTCTTCAGTCGCTCGACCGGATCACCGAGCGGCCAGCGCTCGTAGTCGTCGCGCGGTCGGTAGCGCGCCGGATCATCGCTGGTGGAATGCGCTGCGCCCCGATAGGTCACCAGCTCGACGAGCGTCGGGCCGGCACCCGTTCGGGCGCGCTCGGCGGCCCATCGGGTCGCGCCGTAGACGGCGAGAAAATCGTTGCCGTCGACGCGCAACCCCGCAACGCCGTAGCCCAGCCCACGCGCGGCGAAGGATCGGTTCTCGCCGCCGGCAAAACCCTGGAACATCGAGATCGCCCACTGGTTGTTCACCACGTTGAGAATGACCGGCGCGCGGTACACGGCGGCGAAGACCATGCCGTGGTGGAAATCCGCCTCGGCACTCGCCCCCTCGCCGATCCAGGTTGCCGCAATATCATCCTCGCCCTTCAGCGCGGCGGCCATCGCCCAGCCAACAGCCTGCGGAAATTGCGTGGCGAGATTCCCGGAGATGGAGAAGATCCGTCCGGATGCCCAGTGATACATCACCGGGAGCTGCCGGCCCCGGCACATGTCACGCGTGTTCGAAAGCAGCTGACACATGAGATCGACCAGCGGCCGCCCACGCACCATGTAGAGACCCTGCTGACGATACGAAGGAAAGAGCATGTCACCCGGACGCAGAGCCATCGCCTGCGCGACCGAAACCGCCTCCTCGCCGAGCGAGCGCATGTAGAAGCTGATGCGTCCCTGGCGCTGCGTCCGCTGCATGCGCTCGTCGTAGATGCGTGTGAGCAGCATGTGGCGGAGCCCGACCTGCAGCTCCGCAGGCTCGAGGTGCGGATGCCATGGTCCCACTGCCTGATGCTGCTCGTCGAGCACGCGCACCAGGCCGGACGCGAGAAAGTCGAGATCCCGGACCCGGGCGTTGACATCGGGTCGCGGGACGCCCCCCGCAGCCGAGAGCTCGAGATAGCTGAAGTCCGGTGGCTGACCGGGGCGCGAGGGCGGCTGGGGAATGTGCAGTCGCGAATGTGGCTTCATGCTCGCAGCGTCCCTCGCCCTGGCATCATTGCCGCAAGTCTCTCCCGCCGCGCCGACTGTGGCGTGGAGCTACTGCACCGCGCAGAAACAGTACGCGTACAGATTGTCCCGCGCCGACATGCGGTTCCAGCGCTCCAGCTCGCGCTCGAGCGGCCCAAGCCGCCGCAGAGCGCGTGCCAGTGTGTGTTCCGCACCGGCGTCGCGGAAGAACACATGGATCATGCCCGTCTTCACCTGCAGCGCGAGTCTCTGTGCCCAACTGAGCTCGGGCTCGATGAAATTCACGTCGTAGTGCGCGAGTTTCGCCCGCTTCGCCGCCGCCTTCACGGCATCGTCGAAGGAGCCGAGGTGATCGACCAGGCCGAGCTTCTGCGCCTCGACTCCGGGCCAGACACGGCCGCGCGCGATCTCGTTCACCTGATCACGGCTCTTGTGGCGCCCCTCGGCCACTCGCCCGAGGAACACCTCGTAGCCGCGATCCACCGTCGCCTGCAGGAAGGTGCGCGCCTCGGCCCCCAGTGGCCGGTCGAGGCGCAGCTGTCCGGAGAGCGCCGTGGTACCCACGCCATCGACGTTCACTCCGATCTTCCCGAGTGTGCGCTCAAAGGTCGGGATGGCCGCAAAGATCCCGATCGATCCCGTGATGGTTGCCGGACTCGCCCAGATCTCGTCGGCGCCGGCCGCGATGTAGTACCCACCCGAGGCCGCAAGGTCGCCCATCGAGACGACCAGTGGCTTCCCCGACTCTCGCAGCACCTCCAGCTCGCGATGAATCTCCTCGGAAGCCAGCATGCTGCCCCCCGGACTGTCGATGCGCAGCACCACCGCCTTGACCTTGTCGTCGAGGCGCGCACTGCGCACGAGCTGGGCCGTCGTATCGGCGCCCACGGCACCAGGAGGCTGCTCGCCATCGAGGATCTCGCCGCTTGCGACCACCACGCCGACCAGCGATTTGCCGTCGCCGCGCAACTTCTTTTCGGCACGCACCACGCGCAGATAGTCCTTCTGCGATACCGAGCTGAAGGATCCCTCGCCGTTCTCGCCCACGAGGTCCATGAGGTCCTGCTCGACTTCCAGTGCAGACTTCAGGTCCGTGACGAGCTTCGCATCGAGCGCAACCTGCGCGGAATCGCCCTTCGCTGCCGCCACGGATGCCGCCAGATCGTCGACATAGCGGGCGAGCGCCCCAGGAGGGAGGCCACGGGCCTGCGCGATGGCCTGCTGATAGCTCGCCCAGAGGGAATTCAGATACGCAAGACTCTCTTCGCGGTCCTCAACCGACATGTCGGTGCGCGTATAGACTTCGGCGGCGCTCTTGTAGGCGCCGACCTTGAACACGTTCACGTCGACGCCCAGTTTGTCGAGCGCGCCCTTCAGGTACATCCGGTAGCGTTCATAGCCGTCGATCAGCACCATCCCGAGCGGGTCGAGATAGATCTCGTCGGCCTGCGCGGCGAGGTAGTACTGATCCTGCATGAACACCGTGCCACGCGCGATGACCTTCTTGCCCGAGCTCCGGAACTCGCGGATCGCCGCGGCCAGCTCCGCCAGCGTAGGCTGGCCCGCACCCGTCAGCCGGGCGACATCGAGCACGAGCGCCTTGATGCGCGTGTCGTTCCTCGCGCTGCGGATGGCATCGGTGAGATCCCAGAGCAGCGTCTGCGGCTCCCCGAGGCCCTGGGCCTGCTGCAGGGCACGCTGGAGCGGATCGCCCGAGAGCTGCTCGACGATCTCGCCCTCGGGCTGGATGACGAGGGCCGCTTCCTTCGGCACGATCGGAATGGACGTTCTGAGCGCGCCAACGACGAAGCCGAAGATGACGAGCAGCAGGACCAGATGCAGGAACCGGCGCAGGCCGTCGAGCCCGTGCCACAAGCCGGCAAAGAACTTGCCGATCGAGCGCATGCCGCCCTCCGTCGCGATGGCGTCAGACTTTCTCTTCGATGCGAGCTGCCTTGCCGGTCAGCTCGCGCAGATAGTAGAGCTTGGCCCGCCGTACGCTGCCCCGCCGCTTGACAGTGATGTCGCTGATCGCCGGGCTGTGGGTCTGGAAGGTGCGCTCGACGCCCTCACCGTGCGAGATCTTGCGCACCGTGAACGAGGAGTTGAAGCCACGGTTGCTGCGGGCGATGACCACGCCCTCGTAGGCCTGCACGCGCTCGCGGTCACCCTCGACCACCTTCACCTGCACGACGACGGTATCGCCGGGCCTGAAATCGGGCACCTTGCGGGTGATGCGTCGCTGTTCGATGTCCTGAATGATCCGGTTCATATTTCACCTCGAATGGTCGCGGCGCGCGCTGCTGCGCGCTCCGCGAGATGTTCGTCCAGCAGGCGGCTCGCCTCGCGCGAGAGCTGCGCCTTCACGATCAGATCCGGTCGTCGCTCCCAGGTGCGCACCAGTGCCTGCTTCAGGCGCCAGCGTGCAATCCCGGCGTGGTCGCCGCTCAGGAGCACATCCGGCACGCCCAAGCCTGCGAATTCTACAGGCCGCGTATACTGCGGCCAGTCCAGAAGGCCCTCCGCGAACGACTCCTCGGCGCTCGACCGCTCGTCCCCGAGCACCCCCGGCAGCAGTCTCACCACCGCATCGATCACCGCGAGCGCCGGGATCTCGCCCCCCGAAAGTACGAAGTCGCCGATCGAGAGCTCCTGATCGATGCTCGTCACGAGCACCCGCTCGTCCACACCCTCATAGCGTCCTGCCACGAGCACGAAGCCCGGCAGGGCAGCCAGCGCCCGTGCGTGCCGCTGCCCGAAGCGCTCGCCAGCCGCCGACAGGCAGATCCGCGGACTGCCCTCCGGCAGGCGCGCCTGCGCCGCAGCAATGGCGGCCGCGAGCGGTCCCGGCTTCAGCACCATGCCCGGTCCGCCGCCGTAGGGGCGATCGTCCACCGTGCGATGCGCATCGCTCGTGTGTACCCGCGGATCTTCCGTACCCACGGCCGCGAGCCCGCGTGTCAGCGCACGCCCGATGACACCAAAGCCCAAGGCAGCCCGGATCAGTTCCGGAAACAGCGTCACGACCTCGATGCGCACACGCTCTCTCCGGCTCAGAAATCCTCGGGCCAGTCCACCACGATGCGTCCTTCGCTCCGCTCGACCGCCAGCAGGTGACGCGGCACGGCCGGCACCCAGTACTCACGCTCACCCTTCACGACCATCACGGCATTTGCCGGAGTGTCGACGAAATGATCGACCCGACCCAGTCGTGCACCCGCCTGGTTGCGAACCTCGAGGCCGACGAGATCTGCAAGGTAGTGCTCGCGCGGCCCGGCCGGCGGCAGTTCCTCGCGCCGCACCTCGATCGCCCGGCCGCCGAGGCTCATTGCCTCCTCGGGCGTTGCCACCCCTTCGAGTCGCACCACCAGCCCGCCGCCGTGCCGCCGACCCTCGATGAGCCGCCGTTCGAGCGCCTCACCACCCGAGTCGGTCAGCCGCCATGCCGGAAAATCGAGCAGCCGCTCCGGTGGCTCGACGAACGACTGCGCGTGGAGCCAGCCTCGTACGCCGTAGGGCCTGCCGAGCCGCCCGAGCTCGAACCAGCCGCTCAGGCGCCGGCAACCTGCTTGCGGTAGCTGCGAATGAGGGCCTGCACGCGCTCGGACTGCTGAGCCCCCTGGCCGAGCCAGTAGTCGATGCGCGGCAGGTCGAGCCGCAGCTCCGTGTCATTGCCACGAGCGCGCGGATTGTAGAATCCGACTTGCTCGATGCTCGCACCACCCTGACGGCGACGGCTGTCCGTCACGACCATGTGGTAGTAAGGCTGGTTCTTGGCCCCGCGGCGGGTCAGACGAATCGTCACCATGCGTCAAAGTATCCCGGTAATCCTGACGAGCCACCCCGCAACCGGAGCCGGCCCAAAAAGAGCGCGGATTCTACGCAAATCAGGGGCTTGACGAAAGGGGGATCAGCCACCCGGAAAGCCCGGGGGGAGTCCCCCGCGGAAGGCGCCCATCAGGCGCCTGAGTTTGCCGCCCTTCATGCTCTTCATCATGCGCTGCATCTCAGTGAACTGCTTCATCAGCCGGTTCACGTCCTGCACCTGTACGCCGGCCCCACGCGCGATGCGACGCCGGCGAGAGCCGTCGATGATGGAGGGCGTGCGGCGCTCCTTCCGCGTCATGGAGTCGATGATGGCGATCTGACGGCACAGCTCCCGGTCGCCCTGGCCCGCCGGCAGGCTGCGGCGGGCAAGGTGGGCGGGCAATTTGTCCACGAGTGCGCTGAGCCCGCCCATGTGCTGCAGCTGCTGCAGCTGAGCCTTGAGATCGGTCATGCTGAAGCCCTGTCCCGAGACGACCTTCTTCGCGAGTCGCTCCGCTTCCTTCTGGTCGACCTGTTTCTGCACCTGCTCGACGAGCGTGATGACGTCGCCCATCCCGAGGATGCGCGAGGCCATGCGCTCGGGATCGAACGGCTGCAGCGCATCCGGCTTCTCGCCGACGCCGACGAACAGGATCGGACGCCCGGTCACATGACGTACGGAGAGTGCGGCGCCTCCGCGGGCATCGCCGTCCGCCTTGGTGAGGATGACGCCCGTCAGATCCAGTGCGTCGCCGAAGGCACGCGCCGCGTTCACCGCGTCCTGGCCCGCCATGGCGTCGACCACGAACAGCCGCTCGCTCGAACCGACGGCGGCATCGATGCGCCGCACTTCTTCCATGAGTTCAGCATCGACGTGCAGCCGCCCTGCAGTGTCCACGATCAGCACATCGAAGACACCGCGACGCGCCTCACCCAGGGCGGCGCGCGCAATGTCCTCCGGGTGCTGTTCGGCGTCCGACGGCGCAAAACTCGCACCGACCTGTGCGGCGAGGCGCTCGAGCTGCAGGATGGCCGCCGGGCGGCGCACATCCGTACTCACCAACAGGACGCGCTTGCCCCCGCTCTCGATCAGCCAGCGGGCGAGTTTGGCTGCCGTCGTGGTCTTGCCTGCCCCCTGGAGCCCCGCGAGCACCACGACCACCGGCGGCTGGGCCCGCAGCGCGAAGCCCGCTGGCCGGCCCCCCATGAGCTCGGTGAGCTCGCGCTGGAGGATGCCGATGAAGGCCTGTCCCGGCGTCAGGCTGGTCGCGACCTCCGTGCCCAGCGCCCGGGTCTTCACCGCCTCGATGAGGCTCCTGACCACGGGCAGTGCAACATCGGCCTCGAGCAGCGCCATGCGCACCTCGCGCAGGGTCTCGGCGATGTTTTCCTCGCTGATACGCCCTCGGCCGCGCAGATTCTGCACGGTGCGGGTCAGGCGCTCACTGAGACTCTCGAACATCGGCATTCCGGGGGCATGGCAGAGCAAGGGCCGGATTATGCCCTATCCTATCCGGGAGACGGCCTCACGCCGGTCGCAGGGACCCGAAGAATTGGAAACGACTCCGACTCCACTGCTCATCGTCACGCTCATCGCGCTGCTCGCCGTGATCGCGTTCTCCTCCGGCACCGAGGTGGCACTGCTCTCCGTGAACCGCTACCGCATCCGCCATCGTGCCACCGCCGGGAACGGCCGGGCCCGCGCCCTGGAGAAGCTCCTGCAGAAGCCCGACGAGTGGCTCGGCGCGAACCTGGTGATCCTGGCGGCAGCCAGCGTCTTCGCCTCGCAGGTGGCGACTCTCCTCGCCCAGCGCTCCGGCCACGAGATGGCAGTGCCGCTCACAGGGGTGGCTCTCACCGTGGTGATGATCGTCTTCTGTGAGCTCGCCCCGAAGATCCATGCCGCGGCCCACGCAGAATCCGTGGCGCTCGGTTCATCGTACGTCTACCGTGTGCTGGTCGGCCTCGCACGACCCGCACTGTGGGTGACCAACAGCGCGGCGTACGGCTTCCTGCGCCTCTTCGGCGTGGCGCGCGGCACACGCGGTGCACAGGCACTGAGCCCCGAAGAGCTGCGCACCGTGGTCGCGGAGGCCAGCCCTCTCATTCCGCCACGTCACCGGCAGATGCTGCTCTCGATCCTCGATCTCGAGCGCATCACCGTGAACGACATCATGATTCCACGCCAGGAGATCGCCGGCATCGACCTCGACGACTCGTGGGAAGACATCCTCGATCAGCTGCGTCGCACACCGCATACGCGCCTGCCCGTCTTCCGGGGCGAG
Source organism: Gammaproteobacteria bacterium (assembly GCA_016707425.1). Lineage (GTDB taxonomy): Bacteria > Pseudomonadota > Gammaproteobacteria > Steroidobacterales > Steroidobacteraceae > JADJHU01. Next base: position 19,219 of record JADJHU010000005.1, on the reverse strand, counting down.
CTCGACACCCTGGTGGGACTCCTGCACATGAAGCGCGTCGCGCACGAGCTCGCGCGCGGCACGCTCGACCGTGAGCGGCTCGTCGAGATCGCACGCGCGCGTGAACCCTATTTCGTGCCCGAGGGTACCTCGCTCGCCGCGCAGCTCACGCACTTCCAGCGCAATCGGCGGCGCGTGGCCTTCGTGGTCGATGAATACGGTGACATCGAGGGCTTGGTCACCCTCGAGGACATCCTGGAGGAAGTGGTCGGCGAATTCACCACCGATCCCGCCACGATCGTCCACAAGGACATCAACCCGGAGAGCCCGGGGGTCTACATCGTGAATGCGAGCGTCACCCTCCGCACGCTCAACCGCACCCTCCAGTGGCAGCTCCCGACCGACGGCCCGAAGACACTCAACGGCCTGCTGCTCGAACGGCTCGAGACCATCCCCGAGGCGGGCACGACACTGCATGTGGGGGACTGCGAGTTCGAAGTCCTGCAGATCGCGGACAACTCGATCCGCACGGTGAGAGTGCGAAGACGGGAAATGTCCTGACGCAGGATGCGGCAGGCACGCGCGTCACCCCGGCTTCCGGAACGCCGCCTCCAGCGCTTCGCTCACACGCGCGACGCCGCGGATCTCGAGCCCCTCGACGGGCTTACGCGGCACGTTGTCGCGCGGCACCACAGCCGTGCGGAAACCCTGCTTCTGAGCCTCGCGCAAACGCTCCTCGCCGTAGGCCACAGGGCGCACCTCGCCGGTGAGGCCGACCTCGCCGAAGGCCACGAGCGACGACGGCAGCACCTGGTCCCTGAGGCTCGAGGCAAGCGCGATGAGCGCCGGCAGATCCCAGGCGGTTTCAGCGATCTCAAGGCCACCGACCACGTTCGCAAATACGTCGTGCTCCTGAAGCGAGAGTCCCGCATGACGGCTGAGCACCGCGAGCAGCATCGCAAGGCGGTTCACATCGAGTCCCTGTGCAATCCGGCGAGGCGTGCCGTGGCGCATACGGTCGACGAGGGCCTGCAACTCGACGAGCAGCGGGCGGCCGCCGTCCCGGGTCACGAGCACGATGCTCCCCGGCGCCGCTTCCGGTGCCCGCGCCAGGAAGATGGCCGACGGGTTGCGCACCTCCTTCAGCCCCTGATCCGACATCGCGAAGAAAGCGAGCTCGTTCACAGCGCCAAAGCGGTTCTTGGTGGCCCGCACGATGCGGAAGCGGCTGCCGGTGTCGCTCTCGAAGTACAGAACGGTGTCGACCAGATGCTCGAGCACGCGTGGGCCCGCGATCGCCCCTTCCTTGGTCACGTGACCGACGATCATCACGGCCACATCGCCGGTCTTCGCGAAGCGCACGAGCTGCGCCGTGCATTCCCTGAGCTGCGTCACGCCGCCCGGGCTCGCCGCCACGCTCGGGAGCTGCACGGTCTGGATGGAGTCGACGACGAGCAGCCGCGCCTCGCGCTCGCGGGCGAGCCCGAGGATCGCATCGAGATCGGTCTCGGCGGCTGCCACGAGACCGTCGCCGGCGAGCCCGAGCCGCCGCGCACGCAACGCCACCTGTGTGACCGACTCCTCGCCGCTCGCGTAGACAACCCCGCGTCCGCCCGCGGCCACCGCCGCGGCGACCTGGAGCAGAAGTGTGGACTTGCCGATGCCCGGGTCGCCGCCAAGGAGCAGCACGGAGCCCGGCACCATGCCGCCACCGATCACGCGGTCGAGCTCGGTGTGGCCGGTTGAAAAACGCGCGGCTTCTGGCGGCGGTGCGTCATGCAGTGCCGAGGCGGCAGCCGCAATGGCCGGCCTGCGTCCGCTGGCGGCCGGCGACAGCGAATTCCATTCGCCGTAATGCGGGCACTGTCCCTGCCACTTCAGGGTCTCACCGCCGCAGACACGACACACGAAGAGAGGGTTCGCTCGCGGCATGGCGGCTCGGTCGAATCTCCGGGAGAAGCCAGGGCATGCTAGCACGCCATGCGCGTGCCCCTCGTTCACCTTCCGTGCGACAGCGGGTTACCATGCACGGGGGCCAAGGGTCCGCGAGGAGACGCATACAACGGGACCGCGGTCTCGGGTCCGTCGACGCCTGGCGCGCAGTCGATACGAACTGTGATGGGTCACTCGGACTTCAATCCCGCCGATGTTAGGTTATGCGAAATGCTGCGACGGGCCGGACCGGGCGGCCTGACAGGTCGTGTTCGCGATGTACGTGACAACTCGCGTTTCCTCGAAATGCTGCCCCGGCAACCGGGCAGCCACGGCACATGGCGGCAAACACCCGAGATACCCGACCAGGACGACTGAATGGGGCGCCGAAGCCAGCTCGTGAGCCTGCGCAACAAGCTCCAGTGCGTCGGACTGACCGACACAGGCAAAGTGCGCGAGCACAACGAGGACACCATTGCCGTCGATCCCGATATCGGCCTGCTGGTGCTCGCCGACGGCATGGGCGGTTACAACGCCGGCGAGGTCGCAAGCGGCATTGCGGTGAAGACCATCGTCAATCTGGTGCGCGAATCACTGGAGCGGGAGGATCTGCGCAGCGCAGATCACGCCACCGGCCTCTCCCGCGCGGGCATCATCCTCCGTGACGCTGTCCACCGCGCCAACAAGATCATCTTCCAGACGGCACGCACCCAGCCGCAATGCGAAGGGATGGGCACGACCGTGGTCGGCGCATTGTTCTTCGACAACCGGATCTCCATCGCGCACGTCGGAGATTCGCGCCTCTACCGGATGCGGAGCGGCAAGTTCGAGCAGGTGACGATGGATCATTCGCTGCTGCAGGAACTGGTCGACAGGGGGTTCTACTCCCCCAAGGAAGCCCAGCGCGCCGCGAACAAGAACTACGTCACGCGCGCCCTGGGCGTCGAGGCGAACGTCGAGGTCGAGATGCGCGAGGAGCCGGTGCAGAAAGGCGATGTATACGTGCTGTGCTCGGACGGGCTGTCCGACATGGTGGAGAATGACGACATTCACTTAACGATCAGCACCTTTGGTGCTAATCTTGAAACTGTTGCCAAGCAGTTGATTCAATTGACGAACGACAATGGGGGGCGGGACAACGTGTCGGTCATGCTGGCGCACGTGCTGGATCCCTTCCCTGCCCGCAAGGGAGTGTTCGACAAAATCCTGGGCTGGTTCAGCTGAGATGGGGCGGACTCATGGCTAGATTGGTGTTGAGCCTCGACGGCCAGGTGATGGCCGAGTACAACATGAACAAGGAGCGTTACACCGTCGGGCGGCTGCCGGACAACGACATCCGCATCGACAATCCGGCGGTGAGCGGCCATCATTCGCTGATCATCAATATCCTCAACGACTCCTTCCTCGAGGACCTGAACAGCACCAATGGCACCTACGTCAATGGCAAGCTGATCAAGAAGCACGCCCTGCAGCACGGCGACGTCATCACCGTCGGGCACCACCAGTTGCGCTTCGCCGAAGACGACGAGCAGCAGGACGAATTCGAGAAGACGATGGTCATCCAGCCGTCGGACCGGCCCCTCGAGAAACTGCGTGCGGCCGGTGCCCAGCTCGAGAAATCCGGCGAGAGCATCGCCGCCACCGGTGCGCGCAAGGCGCTGGCGGACAAGGAGGCGGTGCTGAAGAAAGCGAGGCTGCAGGTGCTTTCGGGGGCTTTCGCCGGACGCGAGCTCGAGCTCTCCAAAGCACTCACGACGCTCGGACGCCCGGGCGTGCAGGTTGCCGCCATCACGCGCCGCGCGGAGGGTTACTTCATCGTGCACGTCGACAGCGGGCGCGAGGGCGACTTCCCGCTCGTGAACGGCAGCCCGATCGGTGCCCAGGCCCGCCGGCTGCACGACAACGACGTCATCCAGCTCGCAGGCGTCAAGATGGGGTTCTTTCAGGCTTAGCGGAGCTCGACGGGCACGCGCTGGCTGATGCCGCAGAGGAGCTCGTAGGGAATGGTGCCGGCGTAGCCGGCCACCTCTTCGACCGCAAGCTCGCGCCCCCAGAGCACCGCCTGTGAGCCGACCGCGACGGCGTCGACCCCTGTGACGTCGACCGCAACCATGTCCATGGAGACGCGCCCGACGAGCGGTACGCGCTTCCCCGCGACCAGGACCGGCGTGCCGTCCGCGAGCTGGCGCGGCAATCCGTCGCCATAGCCTGCCGCCAGGATCGCGATCTGCGAATCGCGTTCGGCGCGCCAGGTCGCGCCATACCCGACCGTCTCGCCTCGCGGCACCCGGCGCGTTGCGAGAACTGTGGTCTGCAGCGTCATCACCGGGATGAGACCGAAGTCCGCAGCAGGCACCGCCGGAAAGGGTGACACACCATACAGCGCCAGACCCGGGCGCACCCAGTCACCCCGGTTTTCCGCACACCCGGGCAGCAGCCCGGCTGAGTTGCCGATGCTGGTCGCGAGTCCGAGCGCACCGGTCAATCGCCGGAAGCGCGCCACCTGTTCACGCGTCATCGATGACTCGAGGTCATCCGCGCACGCGAGGTGCGTGAGCACGCGTACCTCGAGCGGCGCAATCTCGAGCGTACAGACGCGCTCGAGCGCACGGGCGAACTCCTCGCAGCGAAAGCCCAGTCGGTTCATGCCCGTATCGATCTTGATCCAGATCACGAACCGGTGCGGACCGCGCCAGCGCTCGAGCGCCTCGATCTGCGTCGGGTCGTGCACGACGACCTCGAAATCGTGATGAGCGGCCTCGGCGAGCTGCGCATCGCCGAAGGCGCCTTCGAGCAGCAGGATCGGCTGCCTGATGCCGGCCGCCCGCAGTGCGATACCCTCCTCGATGCGCGCGACCGCGAAGGCATCGGCACCGTCGAGTGCCAGCGCCACCGGCACGATGCCGTGTCCGTAGGCATTCGCCTTGACGACCGCCATCACACGCGCTCCCGGCGCACGCTGTCTGACCACGACGAGATTCGAGCGCAGCGCATGTGTGTCGACGATCGCCCGGAGCAGGCGTGTCACTTGAGGATGCCTTCGGCGTAGCTGTTCGGAGCGTAGTTCGCGAAGCGCGAATACGGACCCTGAAAGGTGAGCACGAAGGTGCCGATCTCGCCGTTGCGGTGCTTGGCGAGATCGATCTCCGCCATGCCCTTTTTCGGCGTGTTCTTGTCGTAGACCTCCTCGCGGTAGATGAGAAGGATCATGTCGGCGTCCTGCTCGAGTGCGCCGCTCTCGCGCAGGTCCGACATCACCGGCCGCTTGTCCTGGCGCTGCTCGACGCTGCGATTGAGCTGTGAGAGCGCGATCACGGGGACCGAGAGCTCCTTGGCGAGCGCCTTCAGGCTGCGGGAAATCTCCGCAATCTCCGTGGCCCGGTTTTCCTTGGTACCCGGTACCTGCATCAGCTGCAGGTAGTCGACCACGATCAGGTCGAGTCCGTGCTCGCGCTTCACGCGCCGCGCACGCGCGCGCAGCTCCGTGGGCGTGAGGCCTGCCGTCTCGTCGACGAAGATGCGTGCCTCGGAGAGCTGGCTGGTGGCACCCGTGATGCGCACCCAGTCCTCGTCGGAAATGCGGCCGCTGCGCAGGCTTGCGAGCGGCACGTGGCCGATGGAGGAGAGCATGCGCGTGATCACCTGCTCGGATGGCATCTCCATGCTGAACACGGCGACCGAGGCCCTGAAGTCCGGATGGACGGCCACGTACTCCGCCATGTTCACCGCGAGCGTCGTCTTGCCCATCGAGGGGCGCCCGGCGACGATGATGAGATCGCCAGGGCGCATGCCGCCCGTGATGCGGTCGAAATCCGCAAAGCCACTCGGGAGTCCGCGCAGCGCATTCGGGTTGTTGTGCCACTCGTCGATGCGGTCGATGACTGCGGGCAGGAGGGTGCGTATCGCCACCGCCCCTTCGCGACCGCGTGCACCCTGCTCGGCGATCTCGAAGACCGCCCGCTCCGCGCGATCGACCAGCTCGCGCGCCGTCTGACCCTCGCCGGCAAACACGGAGGCGGCAATGTCGCCGCCGACCGAGATCAGGCGGCGCAGCAGCGCGCGCTCGCGGACGATCTCCGCATAGGCGCGCACATTGGCCGCGGTCGGCGTGTCGTTTGCGAGCCGGACCAGATAAGCCAGCCCACCCGCATCCTCGAGCCTGCCGTTGCGTTCGAGAAACTGCGAAACGACGACCACATCGCAGGGCTTGCTCTCGCTCGCCAGCGCCCCGATCGCCTCGAAGACCAGCCGATGATCGGGGCGGTAGAAATCTTCGGTCCGCACCGCATCGGCAACCTGGTCCCAGGCTGCGGTGTCGAGCATCAGTCCGCCGAGCACGGCCTGTTCAGCCTCGACGGAATGCGGAGGGGTGCGCGGCTCCAGAGCGGCGGTTTCCCTTCTTGCCTTCAGCGTCGTCATGTGGGGGCCGGGAGCCGCCACGTGTGCAGCGAGAATCCCGCGCCTAGTCTTCCGCGACGATCAGGACCGGCAGCGTCACGTCGATATCGGCGTGCAGGTGCACCGTCACCGAGTGTTCGCCCACCGTACGCAGCAGTCCGCTCGGCAGGCGCACCTCGCTGCGGGCGAGCCTGAAACCCTCGCGGGTGCAGGCCTCGGCGATGTCGGCCGTGCCGATCGATCCGAAGAGCCTGCCCTCCGTACCGGCCTTGGTCCGGATGGTAAGGCGAAACTCCTTCATGGCTGCCGCCCGTTCCTCCGCCGATGTCAGTTGTTCCCTTGCGGCACGCTCGAGCTCGGCGCGACGCGCCTCGAACTTCGCGACGTTGTCGGCAGTGGCGAGCGTGGCCTTGCCCTGCGGCAGGAGGAAGTTGCGCCCGAAGCCGGACTTCACGTTCACGCGATCGCCGATGTTGCCGAGGTTCGCGACCTTGGTCAGGAGAATGACGTCCATCGCTCAGGCCTCAGTGCTGATCGGTGTAAGGCAGCAGCGCCAGGAAGCGCGCGCGCTTGATCGCGGCGGCGAGCTGGCGCTGATAGAAGGACTTGGTGCCCGTGATGCGGCTCGGCACGATCTTGCCCGTTTCGGTGATGTACTGCTTGAGCGTGCCGAGATCCTTGTAATCGATGTGCTTCACGCCCTCGGCGGTGAAGCGGCAGAACTTCTTGCGGCGGGAGAATCGACCCTGTTTGCGGTTTTCAGCCATGTGCGTACTCGTGTGAATCGCCAGACTCAGGCGCGCGCTGGTGCGCCCGCCGTCTCTTCGTCGTCGTCTGCAGCTGCCGGAGGTTCATCGGTACCGCTGCGCTCGCGACGACGGTCGCCGCCGTCCTCATCCTCGGCCTTGGCCATCGGCGAGGGCTCGGTGACCGCCTCGTCCATGTGGATGACGAGATGGCGCAGCACCGCATCACTGAAGCGGAACGCGCCCGTGAGCTCGGCGAGTGCCTTGCCGTCGCACTCGACATTCATGAGGACGTAGTGCGCCTTGTGGACCTTGGAAATGGGAAAGGTGAGCTGGCGACGACCCCAGTCCTCGAGGCGATGGACCTTGCCGCCGTCGGCCGTGATGAGCCCGCGGTAGCGCTCGATCATGGCCGGAACCTGCTCACTCTGATCCGGATGGACCAGGAACACGATCTCGTAGTGCCTCATGGAACCTCCTTGCGGATCTGAAAGCTGCCTGGCGGAGGCGACTCGCCGGTGCAGCAAGGAGCAGCCGCCCTGCGCGGCTGCGCCCGGGCGACCCCTGTCAAAGGGGCGCGAAGAATACAGAAAGCAGCCCGCAACCGCAACTACATCTTCCCGATCAATCGCTTACGCAGCAGGCAGCCGGCGCTGCCTTAGGACTTCGTAGAGGACCATGCCCGTGGCGACGGACACGTTCAGACTCTCGACGACCCCGAGCTGCGGCAGCCGTACGAGGAAGTCGCAGGTCTGGCGGGTGAGCGGGCGCAGTCCCGTACCCTCCGCGCCCATGACGATGGCGACCGGGCCGCGGAAATCCACTTCCTGCACCGGGCGGCCAGCCTCGGCCGCTGCGCCCACGATCCAGAGGCCGGCCTCCTTCAGCAGCTTCAGCGTACGGGCGAGATTCGTCACGGCGACGACGGGCGTACTCTCGGCCGCGCCTGCGGCCACCTTGCGCACCGTGGCGTTCAGCTGCGCAGCGCGGTCCTTCGGCACGATCACCGCGAGCGCGCCGCACGCGTCGGCCGTGCGCAGACAGGCGCCGAGATTGTGCGGATCCTGGACACCGTCGAGAGCGAGCAGCAGCGGCAGTGGATCCCCACCGAGCGCGTCCAGCAGCCGGTCCTCGTTCCAGGGCTCGAGCGGCCGCACTTCGGCCATCACGCCCTGGTGCGCCACTGCGCCGAGGAGCTGGGCGAAACGCCGCGCATCGCAGCGCTCGATGCGCTGCCCGGCGGCCTGCGCAAGGCGCCCGATCTCCTGCATGCGTGCATCGCCGCGGGTATCGAGCGTACGCACGGCGAGCACCCGTCCGGGATGGCGCAGCAGCAGCGCGCGCACTGCGTGCAGGCCATAGACGTGCGCCGTGCTGCTCATTCCCCGATCCCCGCGAGCTCGAGGTCGATCAGGCCCTCGATGGGGTTGGCACCGGTGACGATCACGTCCACGTGCGTGCCGAGCCGCAGCCGCCGCCCGGTGCGCAGGCCGGCCCAGGCATGCCCGCCCTCCTCCAGCACGTATTCGTCGTCGCGCAGCGCATCGGTGTGCAGGAGCCCGTCGGCGGCGACCTCGAGCAGCTGCACGAAACAGCCAAACTCCACCACCGAGGTGATCAGACCGCGGAAGCTCTGGCCGATGCGCTCGCGCAGATACACGCACTTGAGGAAGACCGACACAGAGCGATCGGCCTCGTCGGCGCGCTTCTCGAGCTTCGAAAGACTCTCGCCGAGCGCTGCGAGCTCCCCACCCTCGTAGCGCCGGGCGGCTGCACCGCGCGCCTCGAGCCGCGCGCGCAGCGTCCGGTGCACGACCAGATCCGGGTAGCGACGGATAGGCGAGGTGAAGTGCGCATAGGCCTTCAGCGCGAGCCCGAAGTGGCCGATGTTCGCAGGCTGATAGAGCGCCTGGGGCATGGCGCGCACGATGAGCGATTCGACGAAAGGTCGCTCGGCACTCTCGCCGAGGCGCTGAGTGACACGCTGCAGGTCGCGCGGGGTGATCGTTTCCGGGATTTCGGCAGCGATGCCCAGCGCTCCGAGGGTGGACGCGAGTTGATCGAGCTTGCGCTCCTCGGGCTGGCCGTGCACGCGGTAGAGCGTGCCGACGTGCTGGCTGCCGAGCTCCTGGGCCACGGCCACGTTCGCCATGATCATGCATTCCTCGATGAGGCGATGCGCGTCGTTGCGCGCCCTCAGGTCGATGGCGCGCACGCGTCCCGAGTCGTCGAGATCGAACTCGGCCTCGGCCGCGTCGAAATCGAGCGCGCCACGCCGCCGCCGTGCCTTCTGCAGCGCGCGGTAGACCTCGACGAGCGCCCGCAGGGGCTCGGCGAGTGCATCGAGTTCGCCGCGCGCAGCGGGGCGACCCTCGAAGAGCGCCGCCTGGGCCAGCGTGTAGGTGAGGCGCTTCGCGGAACGCATCACGGCGGGATAGAAGCCTGCCGCACGCAGCGCACCCTGGTGCGAGAGCACCATGTCGGCCACGAAGCAGAGCCGGTCGACCGCGGGCTCCAGCGAGCAGAGATGATTCGAGAGCGCGGTCGGCAGCATCGGGATGACCCGCGAAGGAAAGTACACGGAAGTGCCGCGCTCGAGTGCCGCCTGGTCGAGCGCAGTCCCCGGACGCACGTAGTGACTCACGTCGGCGATGGCCACGATCAGCCGGAAGCCCTGCGGATGCGGCTCCGCATACACCGCATCGTCGAAGTCCTTCGCATCCTCGCCGTCGATGGTCACGAGCGGCAGCGCACGCAGATCGCGCCGCCGCGCGGCCTCGGCCGGGTCGACCTCGGTGCCGAAGGCCCGCGCGTCGCGCAGCGCCTCAGCACTGAACTCCTGCGGGAGGTTGAACCGGGCGATCGCCGCCTCGGTCGCGAGTTCGACCGGCCGGTCCGGGTCGAGTCGCCTGAGGACTTCCGCCTGCGCACCGCCCTCGCCGCGCGGGTAGCGCGTGATGCGGGCGATGACCCAGTCGCCACCGCGGGCGCCGTGCAGCGCTGCCGGCGGCACAAGACAGCGCAGACCCAGACGCCGGTCGGCCGAGTGCACGAAGGCCGTGCGGCCCTGCACCGCAATCGTGCCCAGGAAGGCAGACACGCCGCGCTCGAGGACGTCCGTCACCCGCCCCGACCAGCGCCCGGCGCGGTCCTGGGTGAGCGCGACACGCACCCGGTCACCATGCACGAGACCGCTCATCTGCGACGGCGAGAGAAAGACGCTCTCCTCGAGACCCTCGACGCGCGCAAAACCGAAGCCGGAACGGTGGGCGCTGACGCGTGCCTCGTGGATGGCACCCTGCCGGGCGCGAGTCGCGCCCGGGCGCGCAGACTGCGGATGGCCACCCGATGCGCCGTGCCGCCCGCCGCGCTGGCGCAAACCCGCTGCCGCACCGCGTTTTCCCGATCGCCCGGCCTCTCCCCGCCTGCGCCTCACGTTGACAGCCTCCAGCCCCCTGCGTACATTGCGCCGCCCCCTGTGCCCAGGTGGCGGAATTGGTAGACGCACTAGTTTCAGGTACTAGCGGGTAACCCCCGTGGAGGTTCGAGTCCTCTCCTGGGCACCATCCCACCGCGGAGATGGCGGGGAAGGATCGTTCTGCCGGGCACGGGCGATTGCTCGCCCCGAAAGTCTACCCGCAAGTGAGCCTCCCGGTAGCACGTGCTCTCCTACGCGGAAGACGCCAGGGCCGACGACGTCGGACATCCCGCGTAGGTGAGATCCGGCAGGAGCCGCTCGCGCTTCATGACCACGCTGTTCGGCAGGACGAGCGCGCGCTCGCCCACGTCGGCGCCGTACAGCAGTAGCGCTCCGTGGCCCACGGTCGCTCCCCGCCGGCTCCTGACGTGGTCCATCTTCAGCACACGATCCTCAAAAGTATGCGCCTGGTTCAGCCCGTTCACCGTCACCGTATCCTCGAAGCACAGCAGGTCGGGGTCGGCAACATGCGTGAACCCGGGACCGAGGACCACGCGGTCACCGTCGTCTCGGTTGGCCCGTAGTCGTTTACCAGACGCCGGCCAGGCGCCCAGAGATCCGCGACGTCCGGTGCCAGCGCTTCCCCTCCGGGATGCAGGAGGCGCAGTTCGGGCAATGTCGCAGCAGGGTCGACGCATCCGGTGCTGCGCAGCAGCGTGGGCGGCGGGCAGAACATCGTGATGCGCTCGCGCCTGAGCCAGGCGACGAGATCGGGCCCGAGCCGCACGGCGTCCTCGTCCATCACGACGAGGGTGGCACCGGCGGCCAGGGCGAACCACGTTTCCTCGATCGACGAGTCGTAGGCGGGCGATGAATTCTGCGCCACCCGGTCGTGCGGCGTCACGCCGAGCGTCGCCAGGTCGCCCTCGACGAGGTTGACGATGCTCCGGTGTTCGATCATCACGCCCTTGGGCTGCCCGGTCGTCCCCGAGGTGTACACGAGATACGCAAGGTGTCGGGGCGCGAGCAATGCGGGTTCGGTCACTGCCATCCCTGCCGGCCCCGGTCTCGCATCACCATCGACAATGTCGAGGAGCGGCACGGTGGTCCCGAGCGCACGCAGTCGCCCGGCACCGGCCTGGTCGGTGAGCACGGCCACGGCACCCGAGGACGCGAGGACGGTCTGGACCTGCCAGTCCGGGAATGCCGGATCGATGCACGCGAACGCACCGCCCGCCTTCAGGATTCCGAGCTGGCCGATGTACAGCTCTGCACGGGTCCGCGGCAGCAGGCCACTACGGTGTCCGGGCGCTCGATCCTCGCACGGAGCCCGCAGGCCATGTCCTCGACGCAGCGCTGCAGCTCGCGGTAGCTCAGGGTCCGACGACAAGGACGACCCTCCCCCGGCGGCACGTCGATGCCGTCCGGGTGTCCACACCGGCAAACGAATGACTGAGCCAGCTCGACCTCCGGCCCGGGATGGGAAAACGTGATGGCCTCACCGGGCTCGATGGATCGCATCGACACGAGGGTCAGCCGATCCACGTCGAACACGGCGCGGGGCGCGCAGCGGTGACCGACATGGTCCATGAGGTCGTTCCTGACGTGGCATTGCGCATCGATCTGGATCGTCCGCCCCTGACACGACCTCGCGTCCGATCCGGACGCGCCGGCAGTGGCTCACTGCGGCCGTCCCGGCTCAGCGCGGCTGGTAGCCGAAGAGCCGGCGCTCGCGGATCATCTGCGCAACGAGCCCGGGCACGTGCGCCTCCCAGCCATCCTGGCCAGCACGCATGGCGGCCAGTACCTCATGGGAGAACACCGACAGAAGCTCCGGACGCACACCCTGCAGGGCTCTGATGCAGCCGTTGTCATGCAGATAGGCGTACAGGTGCCGCAGCCGCGCGGGCGGCTGGAAATCATCGACGGTGATCAGTCTCCGCCGGTCGGCGTCCAGGGACGGACCCACGTACAGCCGCAGATCGTATCTGAACAGCCGGCCGAACGACTCCAGGATCCCGCCCGGCAGGTCCCCGTAGTACTTCTCGTCGAAGATCTCGCGCAGCGTCGGCAGGCCCATCACCACGCCCACCGGCTGCTGCGTACCGGAACAGCTCCGCCGCCAGGCGATGGTACTCCCCGCGGGTGGAGATCATCACGTTCTTGCCGAGTGCACACAGGATTTCGGTCCGGTGCAGGAAATCGTCGACGTCGATGTCGCCGCCGTCAGTGAGGTTGCGCAGCGTCATCTCCGAAACGACGAGCAGATCGGCCTCCCTGATCCCGCGCTCCGCCATGAACTGCGCGCGTGCGCACTCGAGCAGGTTCATGTTGAGCTTGGTCGGAGGATGGAAGCGGCTGCGCTCGATGAGCACCGCTTTCCCGTGCAGCGCCTCGCCGAGATGCACCGCCGCGCCCTCGGCGGTGAACATCGCCGCCGTCGTCAACCCCTTCTGCACCAGGCGCAGCGCCATCAGCCGGTTGTCCACCGCGGTGAATGCCGGTCCGCTGAAGTCGATCATGTCCACCGACACGAGCTCGGGATACAGGCCGTCCATCAGCGACTCCATGAGGCCGACGGGGTCGCGGTGCAGATAGAGGGCACCGTAGATGAGATTGACACCGAGGATTCCGAGCGTCTCCTGGTCCTGCACGCTCTGGGTCCCGTGCAGACGCACATGAATGTCGATCTGCGACGGCGCTGCATGCGGTCCGGTCTGGAACCGGATGCCGATCCACCCCTGGCCTTCCTCCCTGCGCGAGTAGCTGCGCGCGGCCACGGTATTGGCGAAGGCAAAGAATGCAGTCGTGCTGCCACGGGCGGCATCCAGGCGCTCGATCACGAGGCCGTACTCGTGTCCGAGCATCGCGCGCAGGCGTTCCCGGCTGACGTAGCGCCGCGACGGGCCATAGATCGCATCGCTGAACTTCATGTCGTAGGCCGAGATCGCCTTGGCGATCGTCCCGGCAGCGCCGCCGACGCGGAAGAACCAGCGCGCGGTCTCCTGGCCGGCCCCGATCTCGGCGAGGGTGCCGTACTGCAGCGCGTCGAGATTGATCTGCAGCGCCTTGCGATGCACGTCGATCACCTCGCGTTGTCCGCTCATCGTCGATCCTCTCCTGCCGCCACCGCAGCAACGGCGTCATCGGCTTCGCGCTTACCGACCCAGGGCGCCGAAGACCTTCCTCGCGAGCTTCCCCGCAGCGGAAACCGGGTTGGCACGGATCGCCTTTTCCTCCTCGCCGATCATCAGATACAGGCCGTCGAGCGCCTTGTCCGTGACATAGGCGTCGAGATGAACGGCGTCCCCCTTCAGCAGACCAGGACCTGCCGCCTGGCCCGCGACCTGCTCGTATTTTTCCGCGAGCTTCACCCTGGTCATGGCCTTGCGCACGATGGGCTTGAATTTCTCTGCCAGGGACGCAGAAGTCCGGCGGCGGAAATATTCCGTCGCGGCGTTGTCACCACCGGTCAGAGCGACCGTGGCACACAGCATGGCTGCGAACAATGCGAACCCCGTGCGCATGCCGTCTCTCCCTTGCAGTCGTGTCCTGACACTGCCGCACCGCCGACCGGGGACCTCGATCGAGGCCCCCGGTCAGGGCGCCACAGCTACTTCTTCGTCGTGGCGACGTCGTAGCCCGGCTTGACGGGCTGTCCCGATGCCGCCGGCTGCTTCGCTTCCACGGATCGGGATGCTTCGTTCTCAGGAATGGGAAATTTCACGCAGCACGCATCGGGCCTGGAGTCCTTGTGGATCGCAGCGTCCGGCTTCGACTGCGTGCCAGAGGACTGCCTCTCCCTGGTGATCTTGAGGTGGACCGCGTCGGGTTTGCGTGCAGCACCGTCCGTCGTCGCGGCCGCTGCGGGTGCCGCCGCTTCTGTCTCACCGGCACCGAGGACGGTGGCCGGTGCGATCCCCATGGTCATGCCGAGCGCCGTGGCCGCCACGGCGAGTCGCAGCACCGGATCGCGTCTGTCCGCTGCCGGGTCTCGGTCACTCGAATCCTTGCGTCTGCTCATCGCCGTGCTCCTGTCGTTGAGTTCAGCCACTCGTCAATGGCCTGGATGTGCATCTCCACCACGCTGTCGATCGCTTCCGGTACCGGCAGCTGATGCGTTTCACAATAGCGTCCGACCATCCCATCGGCGTCCAACCACTCCACGAAACGGGGATCTTCGCCCTCGCCTGCCGCCTGGCCGAGCATCTCCGGGACCACCCCGGCAAGCTCCTGCCTCCCGGGGGACTCCGCCTGCAGGGCGTCGAACAGCCGGTAGAAGAGCGCCTGGTAGCGGTCGACCGCCTCGAGGTAGGGAGGTGCGCCCTGGCGCCGGAGAAACTCCGCCACCGTACTGTCACGCCCGTATCGGCCTTCCGTTTCGGGGTGCGGCGGCAACTCGCGAAACGTTTCCTCACCGGCTGCCGTCACCCAGCGGCCGAGCGGGTAGACCCGGCAGGCCAGGGGCCGGTCCGCGTGCACCGCGCAGTGGCCTGCCTCGAGGAACACGCAGACGCCGTCCCCGGTGGTGCGCAGCCACGGCCCCTCGCGCTCTGCATGGCGGCGCAGGAACTCGCCGGACACCAGGCCGAAGTGCCGTGCGAGGCGCAGGATGTCATAGGGGCCGAGCGGAATGCGCTTGCCGTGGCAGCAGCGACCACAGGCACCGCAGTGGTAGGAGAAGGCGTCATCGCGCCGGTAGACCGGGGCAACCGAAGGACCGGCGGCCGTCACGGAGCCCCCGACAGGCGCTGACGGCGCAACACGACTTGCCGCGCCATGTCCACCACCGCTGCAGCCATCAGGGTCAAGCCGATGGCATACAGCGGCCAGTTGAACCCCCGCGGCGCCGAGGTCAGGTCCTGCGGCTGCCCGTTCCACAACGCGTGGATCGGGTGGGCCATGAAGACGAACAGCGCGACCAGCACGCCCAGTCCGGAAAGCGTCTGTGCGGCGCGCCCCGGCCAGAGCGGGTGCGCAGGTGAATCGAACCCGCTGACGAGTGTGCCACCTGCGATCATCAGTGCCGCGATCAGGATCGGTGCGAGCACCGGCCCCCACCACGGCAGCGGCAGGAGGAACAGCACATCCCAGTCGAGCACTGTCCGCGGCCAGCCGCTCATCGGCACCAGGAACAGGTAGTACGTGATATCCCACACGCCAAAGGCAATGAGCGCACAGGCCAGACGGCTGCGCCACGTGCGCCCGGCCAGCCAGCCCACAGCCAGCAGCATCACCAGTGTCGCCGCCTCACGCCACAGCTCCACTGCGCCCCAGCTCATGACGCCCATCGACGCGACCTTCGGCAGCGGGTTCGGCTGGTACGGCACGATGCGGTCCATCATGGAGCGAAGGTAGAAGACCGTCGCAGCCTCCATCCAGCCCATTGCCACGCCGAAGGTCACCACCCACAGCCAGCGGCCTCGCACGCTCACGGTGATCTCCCCTGAATGATGCCCATGCCAGCGATCCAGGACGCAGACCGGCACGCCTCAGCGATGGCGCAGCATCGAACGGTTCAGCGCCGAGATGCGTGGCACTCCCATCAACTTCATCCCACGCTCGATTTCGCTGCGCATCCGTCCCAGGGCGTGCTCGACGCCCCGCTGCCCGGCCGCTGCAAGCGCATAGAGATACATCCGGCCCCCCGAACACGCGCTCGCTCCCGCAGCGAGCGCCTTCAGGACGTGCGTACCCCTGCGGATCCCCCCGTCGAGTACGATGTCGAGGCGCCCGCCGACGGCATCGGCGATCTCGGCGATCTGGTCGAAGGGTGCGCGTGACCCGTCGAGCTGGCGGCCTCCGTGGTTCGAGACCATGATCGCACTGGCTCCGATCCCGACGGCGCGGCGCGCGTCGGCGACGCTCATCACGCCTTTCAGGCAGAAGGGCCCAGGCCATTTCGCGCGCAGCGACTCCGCATCCGCCCAGCTGAGGGACTGGTCGAGCATCGTCGCAAAGTAATCCCCGATCGAGATCGAAACCCGGGATCCCTCCCGCACGTGACTCTGGAGCTCCGCGAGCGCGAACGGCTCGCGCAGGAGATAGTTGAGCGTCCATGCCGGGCGCGCCGCGAATCCCAGCAGGCTCCGGAGCGTGAGGCGCGGCGGCGAGGTGAAGCCGGTGCGCAGATCCCGTTCGCGGTTGCCACCGGTGATCGTATCCACCGTGAGTGCGAGCACCTGAAAGCCCGCCTCCTGCGCACGGGCGAGCATGGCGTCGTTCAGCCCGCGATCCTTGTGAAAATAGAACTGGAACATCTTCGGCGTGGTCGTCAGCGCACCGATCTCGGCGAGACTCACCGTCGAGAGCGACGACACGCCGAACATCGTGCCGAACTTTTCTGCGGCGCGCGCCACCGCCCGCTCGCCCTCGTGGTGGAAGAGTCGCTGGAGCGCCGTCGGGGAACAGAAGAGCGGCATGGCGAGCTTCTGTCCCATGACCGTCACGGACATGTCGACCTCGGCGACGCCCGCGAGCACGTCCGGGACGAGATCACAGTCGTCGAAGGCTGCCGTATTGCGCCGACAAGTGACTTCGTCGTCCGCAGCACCGTCGATGTAGTGGAAGATCGGGCCTGGAAGGCGGCGCCGGGCGAGCGCCCTCAGGTCATCGACGTTGTGGCACGACCGCAGGCTCCGGGGTTTCCTAGGACTCGGCATCCGCGCGCACGGCCTCGACCTGGATCGCGAGTTCGGTCTGCATGTCGAATCCGAAGCTCTTGCCGTAGGTGATTCCGAATGCAGCGCGATCGATGGTGGCCGAGGCGTCGGCACCACAGACCTCCTTGCCATGCATCGGGTGTTTGCGACAGATGAAGCTCCCGATCCGCAGCACGACAGGTCGGGTCACGCCCTTCAGTGTGAGCGTGCCGTCCACCTCCGTCGGCTTGCCGTCCCGGAACTTCGCGAGCGTTCCCTTGTAGGTGGCCACCGGGTATTTCTCGGCGTCGAAGATGTCGGGCGAGCGCGCGTGCTCGTTCAGCTTCTCGTTGCCGAAGTCGATGCTGGCGGTCTGGACGCGCACCTCGAGCGAACCGGTGTGTGCCTCAGGGTCCAGCACCACCGTCCCCTCGGAATGGTTGAACTTGCCGCGCCACTTCGACAGGCCTCCCATGTGATCCGCGACGAAGCTCGGATAGGTGTGATCGGGGTCGAGGCGATAGGTCACTGGAGCGGCCACTGCGGCCGTGCCCGCGACGGCAGCGAGCAACACGGCATAGCGAGGCATACGGCGTGCATTGAGTGTCATCGATCGGCCTTCCTCGGATTCGTGGGGCACACGGCCTTCGTGCGCCGCTCACACCCGTGCAAGCTTACCAGCACGTATTTACATGGAGCTTGCATCATGACTGGAGTCAACTCTATGATCATGCCGGCACCCGGCCGCGCGGGTGCGTGCCTGGGGAGACCTCCGGATGCTGCAGCGGACAGCGGATGAAGGACGGCGTGCGCGCAAGAAGCGCGAGCTGCGCATCCGCATCTATGAAGCCGCGCGGCAGTTGTTCATTACCCAGGGGTTCGAGGGCACGACGGTCGCCCAGATCGCCGATGCGGCCGACGTCGCGCAGGCCACGTTCTTTCTGCACTTCCCGAGCAAGGCCGCCGTCCTCGCGGAAATGACCAGCGAAGTCGCCGGGCACCTGCGTGCCCTGGTCGGCGAGCAGCTCGCGCGGGCGGTCTCGGCGCAGGAACGCATCCGGGGCTTCGCCGGGCGGGTGGCCGCCGAGGTGGGCGCTGCACCCGGGCTGGCACGCGAGGTGCTGCTCGAGCTGATGCGCAGCCGCGCCAGTCCGGGCGGAGACATCCCCTACCTCTCGCCCGTGCACGAACCCTTTGCCGCGATCATCCGGGCCGGTCAGGTGGCGGGCGAGGTCCGCCACGACTTCGAAGCGGCGTTCCTCGGCGAGATGGTGCTCGGCGCACTCAACGTCGCCATCGTGCACTGGATGGCGGACCCGAAATTCCCGCTCGAGAACTGGCTGCACCGCGCCGCATTATTTGTCTGCCAGGCACTCGAGCCTGCGGCGCCACGTCCGCGGCGCCGCCACCGCAGACGTTCCGGTCCCTGACGAGGAGGCCACCGCCCATGCGAGCCCGCTACATCCCTGATGCCGACCCCAGCCAGCTGCTCGATCCCGGGAGCGCCCTCTGGAAACGGGGCGACAGCGCGCGTCTGGCGCTCACAGGCACGCCGCTCGGACTGCAGCCGACGGCCTACATCCAGGCCGCATGGCGTGAGCGTCCGGTCGGCGCCACACGCCAGGTGCGCGTCTCGGCGCTGCACGACGGCGTGCACCTCGCCTTCCGGCTCGAGTGGGACGATCCGAGCGAGAACGCCACGCTCACCGATGACGACCGGTTCGCCGATGCCGCAGCGGTGCTTCTGCCCTCGGCGCCCGAGGCTCCGCTGATCACCATGGGGGCGCTCGAGCGCTGTCACCGCCTGGTACTGGCGTGCCGATGATCCGGGTGCTCGCGAGATCGTCGCCGAGGGCATCGGCTCCTCGCGCACCGTGGCACTCGATTCGCTGCGCTCCAGCGGAAGTGGCAGGGGGGGCACTGGAGCCTCGTGATTGTCCGCGCGCTCGAAAGCCAGGCCCCGGGAGCCGTCGCCCGGTTCCGGCCCGGGGGCTCCACGGGCTTCGGCATCGCCGTGTGGGAGGGCAGCCATGCCGAGCGGGCGGGGATCAAGTCCTATTCCGGCCCGACGTGGCACGACCTTTCACTGGACCCGACGCCTACGA
>JADJHU010000004.1 GCA_016707425.1 Gammaproteobacteria bacterium | reverse complement strand
TTCTATGGCGATCTGCGGTGGGGCCCAACCCCACGCTCGGTCCCGTCGAGACGCCGCCGTTCTATGCGATGACCATCCATCCGGGAGATCTCGGTACGACCGGCGGGATCAAGACCGATGTCCATGCGCGGGTCGTGGCGACGGATGGCGGTGTGGTTCCCGGGCTCTATGCCGTCGGTAACTGCTCGGCCTCGGCGATTGCGGGCACATACCCCGGACCCGGATCGACGCTTGGACCCGCGACCACCTTTGCCTATATTGCAGCACGACACGTGACGCAGGCGGGTGCCTGAAGGGAACGCGCCGCGATTTTCCCGTCGATCCCGCCAGGATCCAGTGAGGAGCACGACCATGAGGATGGCGAGGCGGAGTTTCATCAAGAGCGTCGGGGGCGTCTGCGGCCTCTCGCTCATGCACCTCAGCTGGAAGGACCCGGCGCTCGCCAGGGAGCTGCGCCCCGCGGTGGCGGCGGTGCCCTACGCGCACTTCGAGGACATCTACCGCAGGAAGTGGACGTGGGACAGCGTCTCGCGAGGCAGTCACTTCGTCAATTGCTGGTACCAGCGAGGCTGTAACTGGAACGTCTACGTGAAGGACGGAATCGTCTGGCG
Organism: Gammaproteobacteria bacterium; assembly: GCA_016707425.1. GTDB lineage: Bacteria > Pseudomonadota > Gammaproteobacteria > Steroidobacterales > Steroidobacteraceae > JADJHU01. The sequence continues at coordinate 178,643 of JADJHU010000004.1, read as the reverse complement.
CGAAGAGCAGGCCGGCATCTACGAGCAGATCGATCCCAGGATCCCGGACTACAACCCGCGAGGCTGCAATAAGGGCGCATGCTATTCGGAGCGCATGTACGACGGTGCGCGCGCGGCATCCACTGAAGCGCGTCGGTGAGCGCGGCGCCGGGAAGTGGCAGCGCGTGAGCTGGGATGAGGCGCTGACCGATATTGCCGACCGGATGATCGACGTCATTATGAGTGACGGACCGGGCGCCATCATGTGGGACCAGGGTGCCGTGACGGGGGGCGGCGCAGGGCTCGCACAGGCGCGCACGACGCTCGTCCTCGACACGCCCGTGCTCGACTGGAATCCAGAGGCTGGGGACCATCGCCCGGGCGTAGCGGTGACGCTCGGGACGATGACCTTCTGCAGTTCCATGGACGATCTCTTCCACTCCGATCTGATCTTCATCTGGGGCGGGAATCCCGTCTACACCCAGATTCCGAACGCGCACTTCATCATGGAAGCGCGCTACAACAGCACACGCATCGTGACCATCGCACCGGACTACTCGGCCTCAGCCATTCATGCTGATCAATGGGTACCCGTGCGGGTCGGCACCGATGCCGCGCTCGGTCTCTCCATGGCTCATGTGATGATCGAGGAAGGGATCTACGACCGCCGCTTCGTTCGCGAGCAGACGGACCTTCCGCTCCTGGTCCACAGCGACACCGGCCGGTTTCTGCGCCAGTCCGAGGTGCAGGCGGGCGGGCAGGACGACCGCTTCTACATCTTCGACGGCAAGAGTCGGCAGGTCGTGCTGGCTCCTCACGACACGCTCGCCCTGGGTGCGCTCGATCCTGAGCTCGAAGGGGAATTCGAGATCGGGACCCGCAACGGCAAGATCAGGGTCACACCGGTATTCGCACGCCTGCGCGCTCACCTGAAGCAGTACGTTCCCGAGGCGGCAGTGAAGATCTGCGGCGTCGATCCTGAGACGATCCGTGCGCTGGCGCGCCAGCTTGCACGGGCACGCGCCGCCACTTGCCTCTGTCAGTCCAATTTCTCCAAGTACTATCACGCGATCGAAATGGAGCGGGCCCAGATCCTGTGCTTCGCACTCGCCGGTCAGATGGGCCGGAAGGGTGCGGGCTACCTGGGTTTCGCCTACCTGTCCGTGGACTCCGTCGACGGGCTGGCCGTCGCGGCAGGCAAGGACGACCCGAAGACCATCCTTGCGGCGGTGGGACTGCAGATGGCGCCGCTCATGCAGCAGAACATGGCGAAGGGCTATACGCCCGAGATGAGCCTCTATGACCTCGCCCGCAAGGAGTATGGCCAGGGCTCCATGGCGTCGAGCATGGTCTGGCTCTATCACCAGGTCGGCATGGCAGACACCTACGGTCATGCGGAGAAGTGGGACTCCCAGCTCAGGCGTCCGGCTGTGGCGTACATGGAGGAAGCGGTCGAGAAGGGCTGGGTGTTCAAGGGCACGAGCCGCCCGCGCATCTTCATGGAAGCGGGTGGCAATGCGCTGCGGCGCTGGCGTGCCTACGACAGGATTGCCGAAAAGCTGCTGCCGATGCTCGACCTGATGGTCACGATCGACTGGCGTATGAGCACCACAGGACTGTACAGCGACTACGTGCTGCCGGCTGCAGCCTGGTACGAGAAGGATGACATTACCTGGGCGACACCGCTGGCGCCGTTCTCCCAGATCGTGACCCGTGCCGTCGAGCCGCTGGGAGAGGCCAAGGCGGACTGGGAGTTCTACTGCCTGCTGCTGAAAACCATCCAGCGGCGTGCCACGGAGCGGGGGCTGCACGAATTCGCGGACCGCCATGGCAACCCGCGCACCTTCGACGTCTACGACCAGTTCACCTTCGGTGGGCGCTATACGGAGAAGAACCCCACGGATTTCCTCGATCTCGTGCTGGAGCTCTCCACGAATACCGGGGGGGTCAACTGGGAGCAGTTGAGGAAGAAGGGCTTTCAGCGCTTCACAGGGGTCGGGAATTCCTATGCAAACATCGGCAATTCCACCGACGTGAAGGCGAACGAGACCATTACAGCGGGTCTCTGGCACACCGAGAAGAAGATGCCCTGGCCGACCCTGACACGGCGCATGCAGTTCTGCATCGACCATCCATTCTATGAAGAGCTCGGGGAGATGCTCCCAGTGCACAAGGACCCGCCGCGCATCGGCGGGAACTACCCGCTGCAGCTGACCGGCGGTCACACGCGCTGGTCGATCCATGGCAGCTGGCGCGACCAGAAATACATGCTGCAGCTGAATCGGGGCCAGCCGGTCATCTTCATTGGCACCGACGATGCGGCGGATCGCGGCATCTCGGACGGCGACAGCGTGCGTCTGTTCAATGACATCGGGTCGTCCGAGCTGATGGCCAAGGTGAGTCCATCACTGCGGCGCGGACAGGTCACGGTGTATCACGCCTGGGAGCCGTTCATGGCCCGGGACAGAAAGACCGCCAGTACGGTGACGCCAAGCCCGATCAATCCCATCAGCCTCGCGGGTGGGTATTTCCACATTCAGCCACGGCCGGCCGAGTTCGGCCCGGGTCCGACGGATCGGGCGACCCGGGTCGAGGTCGAGAAGATCCATTAGAGAGGGGAGGCGAACCATGGGTTTGAGTGGAGACGCGGCCATCGTGGGTGCTGCGCAGTACCGCCCCGAGAAGTACGCCACGGCACCGTGCATGTTCCATCTGGAGCAGGTGGCCGACCTTGCTGCTCAGGCGCTCCTCGATGCCGGACTCGAGCTCCCGGAGGTGGATGGGCTGATCGTGCCGGGCCCGCTCTTTCACGAGGCAACGATGTTCGTGCCCGCGATGGCGGCCGAGTACCTGGGCGTTGCCGTCGATTATGCGGAGGTGGTGGATCTCGGTGGCGCGAGCGCTGTCGGCATGGTGTGGCGTGCAGCTGCGGCGATCGAGATGGGACTCTGCAACACGGTGGTCTGTGTGATCCCCGCGCGCATGGCGCCGCTTGCCCCGAACGAGGACATGGGGGAATTCGTGCGCGCCAGCCGCTTCGGCGGTCATAGCACGCGCTATGGCGCACCGGAGGCCGAACTCGACCTGCCCTACGGGCACATGGCGCAGAACACGGGCTACGCCATGATCGCGCAGCGCTACGCGGCCATGCATGGCTACGACGCCGCCGCAATCGCGCGCATCGCGGTGGCCCAGCGCTTCAACGCCGGCCGCAATCCGGAGGCGATCTTCCACGGGCAGCCGATCACAGTCGAGGATGTGCTGGCCTCCCGCATGGTGGCCGAGCCGCTGCGTACGCTGGAGATCGTGATGCCGGTGGCGGGCGGCGCGGCGGTCGTGCTGACCGGTACCGGGCGAGCGAGAAGCTGTCGCCAGCGTGGCGTCAGAGTCATGGGTTGCGGTGAGCACGTGCAGAGCAAGTCGCCCTCCTACGTGCGCGACATGCTGACAACCCCGATCGGCAGGGCGTCGCGGAAGGCCTTCGCGATGGCGGGTCTGAAACCGGCGGACGTGCACATGGCGCAGATCTACGACTGCTACACCATCACCGTGCTCCTCACGCTGGAAGACGCCGGCTTCTGCGGGAAGGGGGAGGGGATGCGTTTCCTGCGCGAACACGACCTCACCTGCGAAGGGGATTTCCCGATGAATACGCACGGCGGCCAGCTCAGTTTCGGACAGGCCGGCTTCGCCGGCGGGATGTCGCAGGTCATCGAGGCAATGCAGCAGATCCAGGGTCGCTGCGGCCCGCGGCAGCTGAAGCAACATGATCTCGCCTACGTCTCCGGCACCGGTGGGGTGATGAGCGAGCAGGGTGCTCTGATCCTGCAGGGAGCGTGACATGGCCTGGAACAAGCCGCTGCCGCAGCCTACGCCGATCTCGGCTCCCTACTGGGAGGGCCTGAAGGCCCACGAGGTACGTCTCCAGCAGTGTGAGGAACGGGGTCACTGGATCTTCTTTCCGCGGACGCACTGTCCCGTCTGCGCCTCGCGGAAGCTCGTCTGGAAAAAAATAGCCGGAGAGGGAAAGCTCTACAGCTTCACCGTGGCGCGCATCCCCACGATGCCCGAGTTCACGGACGAGATGCCGCAGATTCTCGCTGTAGTGGAACTCGACGAAGGGCCTCATCTCAACACGACACTCGTCGGGGTCGACCTCTCCACACTCGAGGTCGGTCAACGGGTACGCCCGGTGTTCGATGACCGGCCGGGCACGGCCACACTGCTGCGCTATACGCTCGCCGGAGCAGCGCAGCCGGGTGTGATCGGGGCGACCGCATCTGCAGCGCCGCGGCCTGCTTCCCCGCCGATGCCCGCGGCACGCGCAGTCCGGCAGATCGATGTCCATGACATCGACGCGCTGCGGGCACTCGTCTCGGAGACTTTCTCACCCTGGTCACCGGAGCTCGAGGTCACGCAGGCGATGATCGACGGCTTCGCGGAGCTGACCGGGGACGACTACTGGATTCACACGGACCCGGATCGCTGCCGCCGGGAGAGCCCCTTCGGCACGACCATTGCGCAGGGCATGCTGATCCACTCTCTGACTGCCCGGCTCCGCAGTCCACTCGACTACGAGCTCACGGGCTTCAGGAGCATGGTGAATTACGGCTCGGATCGCGTGCGCTTTCCGACCCCGGTGCCCGCCGGCTGCCGGATTCACGCGCGGTCCCGCGTCAGGGCGGTCGAGCAGATGAAGAGCGGTGTGAGGCTGACGATGGAGCTGAACGTACACGTGGTCGGTCAGGATGACCGTCCGAGTGCCATCAACGATCTGGTGATTCTGTACATGTGAGAGGATCGGTGCTGCGTACGTCGAGTCCGCACCACTCCGGTCTTCTTCGACGAGTGGTCTGAGTGCGGCAGTCCACTTTGCACCTGCCTTGGTCGGTTTCCGGCGTCCGCGTCTAGTCCGAATTGACCAGACGGTATGTACGTACGGTGCGTCCGGGGCCAATGCGTGATCATCGATTGATCGCCATGTGAACGGCAGTGCCGCGGAGGAGTGCAGTGAAGGCCCTGGTCGCACTCGAGCTGGACCGCCTCTCGATCGAAGACGTGAGCCTCGAGCAGCCTCGTGCCGGCGAAGTGCTGGTGCGCATGAAGGCCGCCGGGGTCTGCCACTCAGACCTCTCGGTGGCCAACGGCACCGTTCCCATGCCGCTCCCCATGGTGCTCGGCCACGAGGGCGCGGGGGTCGTGACGGAGGTGGGTCCGGGCGTCACGAATGTGGCGGCGGGCGATCACGTCGTGCTGTCCTTTGTTCCCACCTGTGGTGTATGCCACTTCTGCGCGCGCAAGGAGCCTCATCTCTGCATCCATTGCGATCCGGGCGGCAGGATGTGGGACGGCACGAGCCGGCTGCGACTGCGAGACCAGGAACTGGGCGCCATGTCGCAGCTGGGCTGCCTGGCGGAGTATGCGGTCGTCCCGGCGGCGAACGTAGTGGCCATCGATCGCACGATTCCCTTCCCCGCCGCGGCGCTCGTCGGGTGTGCCGTGATGACGGGCGTCGGTGCCGTGGCCAACACCGCACGGGTCGAGCCCGGGTCGACGGTTGCGGTCTTCGGTTGTGGCGGCGTCGGGCTCGCGGCCATTCAGGGTGCACGACTCGTCGGGGCAAGACAGATCATCGCGGTCGACCTGGCGGGGAACAAGCTCGAATACGCGCAGCGTTTCGGGGCGACGGACTGCATCGAATCACGTGAGGATCCGGTGGCTGCCGTGAAGGCCCTGACGGGCGGTCTTGGGGTCGATCACAGCTTCGAGATGACCGGGCGCCCGGCAGTGATGGAGCAGGCCTATGCGGCGGCACGCCGTGGCGGGTCGGTGTGCATCGTGGGCGTCGGCCGCTACACCGAATCGATGCAGCTCAATGCACTGATGATCGCGGGGGAAGCCAAGCGCATCACGGGCTGCTTCTACGGCAACGCCAATTTCCGGGTCGACATGCCGAACCTGCTCGCACTCTACCGTGCAGGGCGGCTGGATCTCGACGGGCTCATCACGCGTACGTATCGCATCGGCGACGCGCCGAAGGCCTTCGAGGACCTCGAAGCGGGACGCAATGCGCGCGGCCTGATCCTTTTCGACTGAGAGCCCCTGCGGAGAGTCGCATGACGAAGAAGGCCCGCGCCCTGTTCGATCTCTCGGGAAAAGTGTGCCTCGTGACGGGCGCGAACCGAGGACTGGGCCGCGCCATCGCCATCGGCCTGGCGGAAGCCGGCGGGGACGTGGTGCTGGCCTGCCGCACGAAGGATTCGGGCGAGGCGGTTGCCCGGGAAATCGAGGCGCAGGGGTGCCGCGCACTCGTCGTGCCCTGTGACATCGGGCGCTGGGCCGATCTCGAGAGGCTCGTGAACCAGGCCTACGAGGCTTTCGGACACTGCGACGTGCTGGTCAACAATGCCGGCATCACCCACGATCCGCTGCCCCTCACGAACGTCGATGAGGCGATGTTCGATCGCTTTTTCCAGGTGAACACCAAGGGCCCGATGCACCTCGCGACCCTCGTCGCACAACGCATGGCAAAGCATGGCGGCGGGTCGATCGTCAATGTGATCACATTCGGCGCGATCAAGCCAGGCGGCTATCTTTCGATGTACTGCTCGAGCAAGGCAGCGATGCGGTCTCTCAGCCGGAGCATGGCCGAGGAGTGGGCGCCAAGGGCATTCGCGTCAACGCGATTGCGCCCGGGCCGTTCATGACCGACATGCTGCAGGATCTTGCGGACAGTACCCAGGGCTTCATGGAATACTCGATCCAGACAACGCTGCTCAAGCGCGTCGCCGAACCTCACGAAATCGTCGGACCCGTGGTCTTTCTTGCGAGCGAGGCGGCGAGTTACGTGACGGGTCAGGTCCTGCCGGTCTGCGGCGGCGGCATATCCATGTGACTCGCGGGACATGATCAGCCGCGAGGAAACCCAGCGCCTGCTCGACCGGCTGTCCGCAGCCGCGCTGCGCCACACGCCTGAGCAGGACTGCACGGTCACGGATCGCTTCGAGGCGCTCGCCGCGGAGCGGCCGGACCAGCCGTTCCTGGTCTGGCAGGGGCGTGAGATCAGCTACGGGGCGGCCAACCGTGCCATGAACCGCTGGGCGCACTTCGCCCGCGCGCAGGGACTGGGACCCGGCGATACCGTGGCCGTGATGCTCGAGAACCGCCCGGAGTTTCTGTTCCTCTGGTTCGGGCTTGCGAAGATCGGCTGTGTTCCGGCGCTCATCAATACTCATATCACTGGGGCGGCGCTCCGGCATGCGGTCGGCGCGAGCACGGGCAGCCGTGCGCTCTTCGTCGGCAGCGAATGCATGGGGCCGCTCGAAAGCGCGCGGGGCGACGCTCCACTGGACGGACGCCTGCGGGTTTTCGCGGTAGACGAGGCAGGCCGCATCGGGCAGCAGGAGATCGGCAACGGCGAGGAGAACCCTCCACGTTCGCTGCGCGCGGGCATCGTCGGCGAGAGTACCTTCTGCCTGGTGTTCACATCCGGCACGACGGGTCTCCCGAAGGCCGCGATCATTACGCACATGCGCTGGCTTGGCGTGGGTGACGGCTGGGCCGCTCTCTTCGGGCATGGGCCGGACGATGTCTTCTACTGCGTGCTGCCCCTCTATCATGTGGCAGCGGGCATGTCGCTGCTCTCGCAGGTGCTTGCCTGCGGCGGCCGGATGGTGCTGCGGGCGCGCTTCAGCGCGAGTCAGTTCTGGGACGATGTGCGGTCCCACGGGGTGACCGTCACCCAGTACAGCGGCGAGATGTGCCGCTATCTCGTCAACCAGCCGCCGCGACCCGAGGATCGCGCCCATCCCCTGAAGATGATGTCGGGCGCAGGACTCAATGCGGAAGTCTGGCGGCGTTTCCAGGAACGCTTTGGCGTCCCCCACCTCATCGAGGGCTATGGTGGCACTGAAATCAACTGCGGCCTTATGAATCTGGACGGCAGGATTGGCAGCTGCGGGCGAATCCCGTTCAGGGAACGCAGCAACGTACGTCTCGTGCGCTATGATCTCGAGGCGGGCGACTACGTGCGGAATGCAGATGGCATGCTCATCGAATGCGCTCCGGGCGAGGTGGGCGAACTGATTGCCATGATCGTGCGTCTGCCGGGGATTGGCGCGGGGCGCTTCGACGGCTACACCGATCCGGAAGCCACGGAACGCAAGGTGCTTCGCAATGTGTTCCAGGGTGGCGATGCCTGGTTCCGCAGTGGCGATCTCTTCCGTCGCGACGAGGACGACTACTTCTATTTCGTGGATCGCACGGGCGACACTTTCCGGTGGAAGAGTGAGAACGTGTCCACCATGGAGGTGAGCGAAGCGCTCGGCGCGCTTCCGGATCTCGACTCTGTCACTGTCTATGGCGTGGAGGTGCCAGGTGAGGAGGGGCGGGCCGGGATGGCGGCCCTCGAGATGAAGCCGGGCAGGCGCTTCGATCCGGAGGCGTTCTATGCGCTCGCCAGTGCGAGCCTGCCGTCGTACGCAATACCGCTCTTCGTGCGCCTCCTGCGCCAGGCGGACATGACTTCCACTTTCAAGCTGCGCAAGACCGATCTCCAGAAGCTCGGTCTCGAACCGGGACCGGATGACGACCCGATCTATGTGCTCGACGCGGCGCGGCGCAGCTACATTCCGACGAGGTGACGCAATGCAGGTCAGACGTGTGAATCAGGAGCCGGTGGTGTTTGGTGATCCCGGGTCTGTGTTGTGGAGTGGTTTTCCGGCGCGCAAGGTCGGTTTGGTGGGGGCGCCTGTGGGGTTGCAGCCTTCCGCGATGTGTGCAGGGAAGTGGCGGGACGGGGAGTTTGGTCAGACGCGGGCGGCGGGGCTGCAGGTGGTGCACGATGGTCGGGAGGTAGCGTTTCGGCTGGAGTGGGGAGTGTGCAGCGGCCGGTGTCGGTGGTGCGTGACAACGATGAGTTTGCGGATGCGGCGGCGTTGTTGTTTCCGCTGAGCGAGTCGGCGCCGATGATGGTGCGGAGGGCGCCGGTGAGTTTGTGGCACTGGCGAGCGGATCGTGGGAAGGCGGCGCGGGTGAATGTGGCGGAGGGGATTGGGACCCTCGCGGTTGCAGGGGCGTGCGGTGGGGTGGAGACGCAGGCGGTGCATGCGGGGGTCGGTGGTCGGTGGTATTTCGGCGGGTGCTGGCGCCGCAGGGGGCGGGGCCGGAGACGGTGAGTTTTGCGGTGGGTGGGCGGTATCGGGTGGCGGTGGCGGTGTGGAGCGGGGCGGGGAGTGAGCGTGCGGGGTTGAAGGCGTTTTCTCCGGAGTGGGTGGAGCTGGAGCTGGAGGCTTGAGGCACATGGCGGAAGGGAAGGCGGAAGCGGCGCGGATTGGGCGGGAGCAGTCTTTTCCAATTCAGGTATGAGCCCGAGAGACGTTGACCGGTAAGGGTTGAATCAGGCGGCGGGTCTGGACCGTCGATGGATGGATTGGAAGAGCCTGGTGCGAGCGGTGTTGAGACGCTGCGCGGCCACATTATCGGAGATCTGGCTGGCTTGGTGTTGCAGGGCGTTGAGCGTGACGCCGGGCTTGAGGTATTGCGCGGCCCCAGGATGGAACGCAGCCCTGTCCCACGGCGTCATGATCTGGTCGGCGGGGTAGTGCTTGCGGATCTTGCCTTTGGCGTCGATTGCCTCGACGGCGAAGAAGCAGGGTCGGTGGAAGTTCAGATACGGGTTGAGGTGTTCGGCGCAGAAGGCATTGACCTCGGTGGCGAAGCGCTGCGGAATATGGGCGTAGCCGAGATGCTTGCGGACCACGGCGCCGTTTTTGGTCTCGACCAGGGCGTTATCGTTGCTGTGGCGGGCCGGGAGCGGGTCAGTTCGATGTTGAGCTTGTTGAGCAGCTTGGCGACGGTGTGATTGATGTACTCGGAGCCGTTATCGGCGTGGAAGCCGAGGATCTGGAAGGGGAAGCCCTCGAGCAGGCTTTGCAGGGCGGGCAGTAAGGCCTCGCTGATGCGCTCGGCGGTGGCGAGGAGCTGCCACTGGGTGACAATCGACCGCGTCGAGGTGATAGGAGGCCCTTGCAGCCGTCCTGATCGCCCTGGTGGACGGAGTCGATGCGGATGAAGCCGGGGCGCCCCTCGGGCCGGGGCGGCTTGCGCAGGCCGATGCGCACGGGCGTGGGCCGGGTCTTGGTCCAGTGGCGGCGAACGCTGCGGTAGGCGGTGAGTTGACGCAGGTTGTGGAGGTGGGAGACGGAGATCGTCGCCAGGCGCGCGAAGCGCTCATCACCGTAGAGATGCAGCGCCCGCTCGAGCAGTACCCGCGTGGTGGGGCCGGAGAGCGTGCCATGCAGGCTGTCGACCTCCGCCAGCAGTGCGACGTCCTCGTCGCTGTAGCGGCGGCGAAAGCCCGCCGTGGGGGCAGCATAGCGCTGGGAGGCCCCGTACTGACGGTGCTGTCGTATCAGTCGGGTCAGTTGCGGCCGTGAGTAGCCGGTGGTGCGCGCCAGGTAGCGGCGCAGCAGGCCCTTCTCGGAGCGCGCCAACCCTGGGTAGTCGAAGCGTCTGAGCACCCCGGCGATGAAGCGATAGCGGGCCGCCTCGTCCGCGGTGGAGGTAAAGACCACATCGGCCGTGCCGGCGAGGAACTCCTGGATCTGCGCCAGGGTGGTCAGCGAAGCGTCGTTCATGTCGATCACCATGTCGTGATGATCGGTCTGGAATCGCCGCTTCAGGCTCAAACCATATTGGAATCAAGGCCCCCCGTTCAGGCTCATACCATGTTGGAAGAGACTGGAGCTTGACGGTGGGGTGGTGCGCCCGAAGCGCCAGCTGGCGATGGTGTTTGACCTGAACAAGTGTCTGGGGTGTCACACGTGTGCGATTGCGTGCAAGACGCAGTGGACGCGGGAAGAGGGCATGGAGGGGATGTGGTGGACGGTGGTGAACACGCTGCCTGGGCAGGGGACGCCGAAGGGCTGGGAGGGGATGGGCGGGGGGTTTGCGCCCGATGGGCGCCAGCGGCCGAGTCGCATTCCGGGTCGGGAGGAGTTTGGGGATGCGTGGCAGTTCAACCAGAAGGAGGTGCTCTTTGAGGGGACGGCGAGTCACCTTGAGCCGCGCAATTTCAAGGGGGAGAAGCCCTCCTGGGGTCCGAACTGGGACGAGGACGAGGGGGCGGGGGAGTATCCGAACTCGCATTTTTTCTATTTTCCGCGGTTGTGCAATCACTGCACGCACCCGGCGTGTCTGGAGGCGTGTCCGCGTGGGGCGATCTACAAGCGCGAGCAGGACGGGATCGTTCTGATCGATGACCAGCAGTGCAAGGGGTATCGCTTCTGCATGGAGGCGTGTCCGTACAAGCGGATTTACTACAACCACGTGCAGCTGGTGTCGCAGAAGTGCATTTTCTGTTTTCCGCGCATCGACCAGGGGGTGGCGCCGGCGTGTGCGCGCCAGTGCCCGGGGCGGATGCGTTTCGTGGGGTATCTGGACGATGAGCGCGGGCCGATTCACAAGCTCGTGCACCAGTGGAAGGTGGCGCTGCCGCTGCATGCGGAGTTTGGGACCGGGCCGAATGTGTTTTACGTACCGCCGCTCTCGCCGCCGCAGGTCAGTGCCACGGGCAAGCCCGATCCCTCGAAGCCGCGGATACCGCTGGAGTACCTGGAGGGGCTGTTTGGGCCGCGGGTGCGCGAGGTGCTCGGGGTGCTCGAGGCGGAGCGGGCGAAGAAGGCGCGCGGGGAGGCCTCGGAGCTGATGGACACGCTGATCGTGTATCGCTGGCCGGATGACATCTTTCCGGACTTCAGGAAGGACCCGGCGACGCTGTAGGGGGAGGGGCCATGGGCATGCAGGTGACGCGGCGGGGGTTTCTCACAGGCGCGGGCGGGGCGGTGGTGCTCACGCTCGGGTATCTTGGCTGGCGAGCACGGCACGAGGGGGGCGTCGCCGCGCCGCCCGGGAGCGCTTCACTCGGGCACGGCACGCCGATGCCGCAGGTGGCCTACGAGGGGTATGAGGACATCTGGCGGGCGAAGTGGCGTTGGGACAGCGTGGCGAAGGGCACGCACTTCGTGAACTGCTGGTACCAGCGCGGCTGCAACTGGAACGTGTATGTGAAGGACGGGATCGTCTGGCGGGAGGAGCAGTCGGGGACCTACGAGCCGATCGACCCGAAGATCCCGGACTACAACCCCCGGGGCTGCCAGAAAGGCGCGTGCTACTCGCAGCGCATGTACGACGGGGCGCGCCTGCGCCATCCCCTCAAGCGCATCGGCGAACGCGGCGCAGGCAAATGGCAGCGCGTGAGCTGGGATACGGCGCTCACCGACATCGCCGACAAGTTCATCGATGCCATGGTCTCGAGTGACGGGCCCAGCTCGATCGTGTGGGACCAGGGCACGGCGCAGACGAACGGCGGCGCGGGCTTTGCGATGATGCGCGCCTCGCTCGTGCTGGACACACCCGTGCTGGATGTCAACACCGAGATCGGCGACCACCGACCGGGCTTCTGTGTCACCACGGGCAAGATGGTGCACTGCAGCTCCTCGGATGATCTCTTCTATTCGGACCTGATCCTCATCTGGGGCGGGAATCCGATCTACACGCAGATCCCGCAGGCCCACTTCATCACTGAGGCGCGCTACAACGGGGCGCGGGTGATCACGATCTCGCCCGATTACTCGGCATCCTCCATTCATGCGGATCAATGGGTACCGGTAAAGGTGGCGACCGATGCGGCGCTCGGGCTCGGCATGGCGCAGGTGATGATCGCCGAGGGACTCTACCGGAAGCGTTACGTGCAGGAGCAGACGGATCTGCCGCTGCTCACGCGGGTCGACAACGGCCGCTTCCTGCGTGGCTCCGACCTCGCGCCGGAGGGGCGCGACGACCAATTCTATGTCTTCGACCTGGCGGGACGAAAGTCCGTCGAAGTCTCTAAGAAGACGCTCGAGCTGGGTGCTCTCGATCCGGCGCTCGATGGTGAGTTCGGGATCGATGCCCGTCAGGGAAAGCTCAAGGTACGGCCGGTCTTCGCCCAGCTGCGCGAACATCTGCGGCAGTATGAACCGGAGAAGGCAAGTGCCCTCTGCGGTGTCGATCCGGAGACCATTCGTCAGCTCGCGCGCGATCTGGCGAAAGCCCGCGCGGCGACGTGCATCTCCCAGTCGAATTTCTCCAAGTATTACCATGGCGTCGAAATGGAACGCGCGCAGCTCCTGTGCTTCGCGCTCGCCGGGCAGATGGGTCGCAAGGGCGCCGGCTACATGTCCTTCCCGTATCTCTCCATCGACGGTGTGGACGGGATCGCCAATCTCGGTGGCCGCGGCAACCCGAAGCTCCAGCTCGCCGCGCTCGGCCTCAAGATGGCGCCACGCTTCATTGCCGACCGGCTGCGCGGTCAGACCAAGGAAATGACCATCTACGACATGGCGCGCGAAGAATTCCGCCATGGCGCGTTCCCGCCGAGTCTGCTCTGGCTCTACCAGCAGGGCGGGTTCAAGGAGCGCTACGGCGCCTCCGAGAAGTGGGATCCGGCGATGAAACGTCCGCTGGCGTCCTACATGGACGAGGCCATCGAGAAGGGCTGGCAGCTCCGGCCCTCGACGCCGCCGCGGATCTTCATGGAGTCGGGCGGAAACGTGCTGCGCCGCTTCCGCAGCTATGACGTGATGATCGAGAAGCTCCTGCCCCGGCTCGATCTCATGGTCACCATCGACTGGCGCATGAGCAATACGGCGCTCTACAGCGACTACGTGCTGCCTGTCGCGGCCTGGTACGAGAAGGACGACATCACGTGGGCGACGCCGTTGTCGCCGTTCTCGCAGGTCGTCACGCGTGCGGCGAAGCCGGTCGCCGAGGCCAAGTCGGACTGGGAGATCAACTGCCTGCTGCTGAAGACCATCCAGCGCCGCGCGGCGGAACGCGGCATCAGGACATTCAGGGACCGCTATGGCGCCGAGCGCGGCTTCGATGTCTATGACCAGTTCACCTTCGATGGCCGCTACACGGAGGACAATGTCGACAAGCTGCTCGATCTCATCCTGAGCGTATCGACCAACGTCGGGGACGTCGACTGGCAAAAGCTGAAGCAGAAGGGTTTCCAGCGCTTCACGGCGCTCGGCGACAACTCGTTCATGAACATCGGCAACGCCACAGACGTGAAGGCGAATGAAACGATCACGGCCGGGCTCTGGCACACCGAGAAGAAGATGCCCTGGCCGACGCTCACTCGGCGCATCCAGTTCTGCATCGATCATCCCTTCTACGAGGAGCTCGGCGAACGCCTGCCGGTGCACAAGGACCAGCCGAACATCGCCGGGAACTACCCGCTCTACATGACCGGCGGGCACACCCGCTGGTCGATCCACGCCAGCTGGCGGGATCAGAAGTACATGCTGCAGCTCAATCGGGGCGAGCCGGTGATCTTCATGAGCATCCAGGACGCACAGGCGCGCGGCATCCGTGACGGGGACCGCGTGCGGGTATTCAACGACATCAACTCGACGGAGATGCAGGCGCGCGTGGCCGCGGCCCACAGGCCCGGGCAGGCTACCTGTTACCACGCCTGGGAGCCCTTCATGTTCAGGAACCGCAAGAGTTACTCGACGCTGACCCCGAACCCCATCAATCCCGTGCAGCTCGCGGGCGGTTACTACCACCTGCAGCCGATGCCGGCGCTCTTCAGTCCGGGGTCGACCGATCGGGCGACCCGCATCGAAATCGAACGAGTCGCGTGAGCGCGGCCATGAACAGTGACGCTGTAACGGGGTCCCATGCCGCGGCGATCCCGGACGTGAAACTCACGGCCGATGCGCTGCTCGAGGCTGCGCGCCGCAACACCGGTCTCGCAGACTTCGGGGACGATGCCGACTGGCGCGAGGGCTTCGAACGACTCCTTGCGAGCCTGAACGAGGAGGCGCGGCTGAACGCCGTCGGCCGCCTCATCGCCTTCAACGAGCTCCTGCGCCATCTCGAAAACCGGCTGCGGGTGACGGACGACATCAGGCGGAACCCCGGGATTCTCGACGTCGAGATCGTCAAGCCGCTCTTCATGGTGGGTCTGCCGCGCACGGGTTCGACCATCATGCACGATCTTCTGGCACAGGACCCCTCGAACCGTGTGCCGATGACCTGGGAGTGTCACATCATGTCGCCGCCGGCCGAGCGCGCGACCTGCGAGACCGATCCGCGCATTGCGATCTGCGAAGAGCATTTCGAGCGCACGTCGCGGACACTCATCCCGGAATTCCAGGCCCTGCACGAGATGGGTGCGCGCCTCGCGCAGGAATGCCTGATGCTCAATGCCTTCGATTTCAGGAGCGTCATCTTTGCGAACCAGTTTCGCATCCCGAGCTATGAACGCTGGGTCGAAAGCACCGACCAGACTTCCGTCTACCGGACGCACAAGCGGCAGCTGCAGTACATGCAGTGGCGCAATCCCCGGGATCGCTGGGTGCTGAAGAGCACGGGCTATCACTGGGGGCTGGAGGCGATCTGCCGGGTCTATCCGGACGCGCGCATCGTCATGACGCACCGTGATCCCCTGAAGCTCATCGCCTCGCACTGCTCACTGGTGGCCATGGCCTGCAGCATGGGAAGCGATGAAGTCGATCGGCTCGAGATCGGGCGGATGTGGAGCCGCTCATGGGAGGATGCCATGCGCCGCTGCGTGGCCTTCCGTGAGAGCGGGCACCCCGCGGCACGCAACGCCTTCGACATGCACTTCCCGGAGATCCTCGGAGACCAGGTCGGGATGGCACAGCGTATCTACGCACATTTCGGCATTCCGATGAGCGACGTAGCGCTCGAGCGCATGCGCAGTTTCATCGCGAAGAATCCACGCGACCGTCATGGTACGCATCGCTACACACTCGAGCAGTTCGGCCTCGACCGGACCCGGGAGCGCGAGCGTTACCGCTTCTACCAGGACTATTTCAAGGTATCCGAAGAATGAGCACTGACACGCCGGCCAGCGTCAAGGCCTGGGAAGCATTCTGCGAGCAGCTGAAGGGCGCCGGTTCGGTGCTCGCACGACCGACGACACCGCGCGACGACCTCACGCAGGCGGAAGGACTGCGCAAGCTCGTTCGCCTGATCCGCATGGGGCTCGAGGCGACGCTCGAGTACGGCGACCCGGCGCACCCGGAGGTCTACCCGCTCGTGACGCCCACCACGCTCGGAGAGGGTGAGACCTCGGATGCGCGGTATTACCAGGCAATGCTGGACGGACGCAGGACCTACGTTCTGAGCGGCGAGCGGGGCGATGCGCCCTTCATGGAATTCACCGTCTACGCGGGCAAGATCGGCCTCGATGCGCACAGCGCACAGGTGGGGGCCCTGACTGAGCGGGAACTGAAGGTGGATCGGGAAGGTCGCTATGAAATCGTCCTCTCGCCTGAGCGCCAGCCGGGCAACTGGATCCGGACGACTCCGGAGGCGAGCTGCATCTTCATCCGCCAGTACGCTCATGACTGGAATCGCACGGTGGGCGCGACATTCCATATGCGTGAACGGAGCAGCGACGGCGAACGACCGAACGTCACGCTCGCGCAGGTGATGGCTGCGCCCTCGCACGGCCGGCTATGTTGCACGCTCGGCGGGAATCTGGGCCGCGATCGTCGACAAGATGCGTGAGAGCACGCCGAACCGCTTCGAGCCCTTTCAGGAGCACGAGAGTTCGCCCGAGATGCCCACGGGCACCGCTTCTCCGCCGGTCACTTCCGCCTGAAGGGGAATGAAGCGCTCGAGGTGCGGTTTTCGCCGGCGGAGGTGCCGTACTGGGGCCTGGACATCACGAATTACTGGTTCGAGCCGATATCCTTTCCGACACACCGCTCGCATCTCAACAACCGTACCGCGGCGCGTGAGGCGGATGGCTCGGTGAAGATCATCATCGGGGCGGGGAATCCCGGTGGCGGCAACTGGATCGACACCCGCGGACACGTCGAGGGCATGATGATGCTGCGGTGGTCGCGGACCCCGCTGCCCGTGCCGGCGATCGAGTCGCAGGTCATCGAGAGCCGGCGGTGAACGGCGGCGGTGAGTTGCCACTCTCGGGCACGGCCGCGCGCAGTGCGCTCTATGCCCTGCTCGGTGAGGCCTTCGGTTATCCGCGCGGAGAGCTCCTGGAGGCGATTCGGTCCGGTGAGCTCGCGGCACGCCTGCGGGAGTGGCTCGAACGTCTCGATCCGCCGCTTCCGGGCCCGATCGACTGGCGTGCGCTCGGGGACGCGGGGGAGACGGCCGAGCACTGCCCGCCGAATACACACGACTCTTCGATCCGGGAACATCCGCGCCACCCTGCCCGCTCTTCGGCGGTCTGCACGTCGAGCCGCAGATGACAACGATGGAGGAGGTGCTGCGCTTCTATCACCACTTCGGGCTCGCTCCCACCGGGCAGGGTGGCGAGACACCGGACCACGTGACGGCGGAGCTCGAGTTCCTGCATGTCCTTGCGTACGGCGAAGCCGATCTCGAGGCCCGTGGAGAGGATCCGAGGTCCTATCAGCTCGGACGGCGCGATTTCATCGCGCGCCACCCGGGCCGCTGGATCCCGATGATGCGCGCAAAGCTCGAGCGGCAGCGGCCCATGGCGTTCTATGCGGAACTGGTGGCGCTACTCGATCGCTGCCTCGCGGCCGATCTCGCCGGACTCGAGGCGCGTCACGGGAGCGCCGCGCGCGAGCCGCACCGGAGCATCCCGTCATGAACGACATCCACGGGAGCGACCCGGCCGTCGCGGCGCGCATGCGTGAGACCCTCGAGCGTCAGCGGGCAGCGCAATGCGCGTCCGGGCCGGCCGATCACGGCACGCGCATCGATCGGCTCGACCGGCTCGCGGCGCTCCTGCGGGAAAACGAGACGGCGCTCTGTGAGTCACTCCGCGCCGATTTCGGGCAGCGCTCCCTCGCGAATGCGGCGATGACCGAGATTGCCTTTCCGATTGCGGGCATCAAGTACACGAAGAAACATCTGCGGGCGTGGATGAAGGACGAGCGGCGCAGGGTGGCGTTCCTGCCTGCACTCCTGGGTGCACGGGCCTGGGTACGCCACGAGCCGCTCGGGATCGTCGGCGTGATCTCGCCGTGGAATTTCCCGCTGAACCTCACAGCGACGCCGCTCACGGACATCCTGGCTGCCGGGAACCGGGCCATGGTGAAGCCGTCGGAGTTCACGCCGCGCAATTCCGCCCTCCTGGCGGAGCTCGCGACCCGCTACTTCAGCGAAGAGGAGGTCGCGGTATTCCCGGGAGGTCTGGACGTCGGAGGCGCGTTCTCCCGGCTGCCCTTCGATCATCTGGTATTCACCGGTGCCGGCGGCATCGCCCGGCACGTCATGCGGGCGGCCGCCGAGCATCTCGTGCCGGTGACGCTCGAGCTTGGCGGCAAGTCTCCCGTGATCATCAGCCGGGATCTGGCCTTCGGGCTCGACCGGGTGGCCACGTGCATCATGGACTTCAAGCTGAGCAACGCGGGGCAGATCTGTATTGCTCCCGATTATCTCTACGTCCCAGAGGAACGGCT
Organism: Gammaproteobacteria bacterium; assembly: GCA_016707425.1. Taxonomy (GTDB): domain Bacteria; phylum Pseudomonadota; class Gammaproteobacteria; order Steroidobacterales; family Steroidobacteraceae; genus JADJHU01. Next base: position 160,188 of record JADJHU010000004.1, on the reverse strand, counting down.
GCGCGAGGTGGTGGAGGCGCTGCGTGCCGCGCTGGCACGCATGTACCCGCGGCTCCTGGACAACCCGGACTACACATCGATCATCAGCGCACGCCATTTCGAACGGCTGCAGGGCTATCGCGAGTCGGCCGCGGCAGCAGGTGTGGAGATCGTGGAGCTGAATCCGGCAGGAGAGAGCTTTCCGGATCCCGCGCGGCGGCGGATGGCTCCGTGCCTCGTGATCAACCCACCGGACGACCAGCCCATCATGTGCAACGAGATCTTCGGCCCGCTCCTGCCGGTCCGCACGTACCGCCACATCGACGAGGCAATCGGGTTCATCAATCGCAACGACCACCCGCTGGCGCTCTACTACTTCGGCCGGCCCGGAAGCGCCGAGCTGCGGCAACTGCTCGACCGTACCCAGTCAGGGGGCGTGACGATCAACGACATCGCGGCACATACGGGCTGTGAAGACCTGCCTTTCGGGGGCGTAGGGCCGAGCGGCATGGGCGCCTATCATGGACGCGAAGGCTTCAGGCGCTTTTCGCATGCACGGGCGGTCTACGTGCAATCGCGAACCAGTCTCGCCGATCTCTTCGGGACACGGCCGCCCTACGGGGCGCGCTACCGCAAGGTGATCGACAGCATGATGAAGTGACCCCGGGCTGCGACCGCCCGGGCCTGACCGGACCGGCGTCCGGCCTGTGGACAGGCGAGGCAGACCGGGTGTAGTACGATCCCCGACGGGGCGTGCGGGCGGGCCAGGCATTCTGATCCGCGGTCGTCACCCCTCCCACCGAAAGGAGCCGCAGCGCATGAGCAAGGACCATTTCGTCGCGATGACCGAGTTTCACTTCATGAACCTGCAGACCATGAGTGAGATCACCTACTACCCGGGGATGAAGCAGTTCCACGACAGCGTCAACGGCGTGCTCAAGGCCTGGGCCGGGCGGGATCTCGACAGCGAGTGGCCGCAGCCGCTGGCCAGTGAGCTCATCAAGCACATGGACCGGGCCAATGTGGACGTGGCCTTCTGCCTGCGCGAGCCGATGATGGACATCACGGGCGGGGTGGTGTCCTTCTCCACCAATGGCTTCATGCTCCAGCAGATCGAGCCCTATCCGGAACGGATGTATCTCGAGGCCAATGTCGGGCCGATGATCCGCCGTGGCATCGAGCACGCAGTCTGGGAGCTGGAATACCTGGTGAAGGAGAAGGGGGCGAAGCTCTGCAAGGTCTATCAGCCGGAAGATGCGGGCCCGATCAACGACCGGCGCCTGTGGCCCTTCTACGAGAAGGCCCAGGAGCTCAAGGTGCCGCTCACGGTGCACACGGGCATGAGCTACGTGAATCCGCAGCCGAACAGCCACTGCCACGTGGGGCAGCTCGACGACGTGATGATTGCCTTCCCGGACCTGCGGGTGATCGCCTATCACGCCGGCTGGCCGGATACCGAGCTCCTCATCGGGCTGTGTGGCAAGCACCAGCATCTGTACATGAGTATCTCGGGCATCATCGGCTGGTACCAGCGTGCCCCTTATCGTGGTTACCATGCCATCGGCACGGCGCTGCAGTGGATGAATTCGGACAAGATCGTCATGGGCTTCGATCTGCCCTTCGACGACCTGCCGCGCATCACCGATTACATCCGCAATCTCGAGATTCCCGAGGACCTGCGGAAGAAATGGGGCTACCCGCAGGTGACCGAGCAGGACAAGGCCAACATCCTCGGCCTGAACCTCGCCCGCCTCACGGGCATCGAGCCCCGGAAGCGGACGAAGCCTGCCAGGTGATTCAGAGCGGGGGCGGGAGCGCCCCCGCCCCCGCCTCCTTGCTAGAAGCGGTAGTCGATCGTCAGCCCGAAGGTCCGCGGATCCCCGTATTCCACCGTCTCGGCGGCGCCCGCGAAGCTGAACGAGCCCGTGTCGCCGAGGTCGTACTCCTTGTCAGCAAGGTTGCGGCCCCATAGCCGCAGCGTGAGGTTTCCGCTGCCCAGATCCCGTGCAAGGGAGACGCCCGCGTCGAGTAGCCCGCGTGCACCGAGAATCCGGTCGTCGTTGACATTGCTCGAGCTGTGCATCTCGCTCTGGTAGGCGTAGTTCACGAAACCACCGAGAGTCCAGTCGCTCGCGAGGGACCGCTGGTAGTCGAGGCCGAGGGTGAAGGATTCCCTGGGTGCGTACGAGAAGGGCTCGACGAAGAACTGCCGCTTGATTTGTCCCGTATCGAGCAGCACGTCGTGGAAGCTCTCGCCAAACGTGGTGTCGAGGAGCCCGGCATTGGCCCGCAGCCGCAGCTCACTCGTGATGGCCGCAGCAAGCTCGGCTTCGAGCCCTTTGATCTTGCTGCCGCTGATACTGTAGAAGTCGCGGTCTCCAGTCGAGAAGCCACTCTGCAGACTCGCCTGATAGTCATCGATCTTCATCTGGAAGATCGCCGCATTCAGGGTGAGCCGGCGGGCGAGAAAGCTGCTCTTCAGGCCGAGCTCATAGGAGACGACCTCCTCAGGCTGGAACCCCTCCCCAAACTTCACGGGATTTGCCGAGCGCTGTGAAGTGCCGCCACTCTTGTAGCCCGTCACGTACTTGGCGTAGACGTTGATGTCGGGCGTGAGATCGAAGGCGATCGTGCCGGAGACGCTCGAATTGCTGAAGTTGCGCCTGAAATTGCTTCCGACGATTGCACCATTCGGGACGCAGGGGATCCCGAGCGCGGCGAAGTTGGAGGCAAAGCGGACGCAGTTTGCAGCCGTGAACCCGCCAACAGCAGCGAAGGAGAAGGAGTTCTCCTGTACGCGGAACGCCTTGCGCCTGTCCTCCGAATAGCGGCCGCCGACCGTCAGATGCAGCCGCTTGCCGAGGGCCGTCGGTGTCCACGTGAGGTCGGCGAATGCCGCGTAGGATTCGTCATCGATCGTGGTGTAGTTGTTCGGGTCGCGTGGCCCGAGCACGTTACCGTAGACTTCATGGAGCGCAGCGCTATCGGAGTAGTAGTACAGGCCGCCGACGTAGGCGAGTGTGCTGCCGCCTGCGAAACCGGTCTCACCGAGCGCCTGCAGCTCCTGCGAGAAGGTGCGGAAATCGATGACCTGTTCACTCTGGGTGATCGCCGAGTTCGGGACGCCCGCCGGCGCGATCGGGATCATGGCCGGGAAGGTGGCGAGCACGATGCTTGCAAGCGCGTTCGGGTGGTAATCGGCGAGCTGATCGGCATGCACGTCGCGATAGCCGGTGAGGGAACGCAGCGTGAGCGTGTCCGTCAGCTTCCATTCGAGCGTGAGGGCGTGACCCTCCACCCGGGTGTCGCTCGCCTCGACCGTGCGCATGGCCCGGACGGATTCGGGCCGGCCACCCAGCGGCGGGTTGTTCGCATAGGTCACGCTGACGGCCGGGATCACCATGCCGAGGCCAGGCTGATTGAAGGGCGCGCCGAGCGGATAGACGCCGCTGCCCGGTCCACTGGCGGCGATGCTCAGAGGCGGCGTGTCCCGGAACTTCGAGAGATCGAAGGCGTAATCTGCCACGAAGCGCTCCCGGGGCTGCCACCGCAGTGCTGCCCGAACGGCATTGCGGTTCTGGCCGCCGAAGTCCTTGCCGAGCCCGGTATTCTCGATCCAGCCGTCGCGCGTCGCGTGGAGTACCGCGATGCGAAGGGCTGCCTGGGCCCCGAGGGGCATGTTCAGCACGCCGCTGGCACGCTGGTAGCCGAAGTTTCCACCCGTGAGCTCGAGGCGTCCGTCGAAGTGCCCGACCGATGGCTTCTGTGAAACGATGTTCACGGCGCCACCGGTGGCGTTACGCCCGTAGAGCGTACCCTGCGGGCCGCGCAGCACCTCGATACGCTCGATGTCCGGTGACTCGAAGGCCGCTCCGGCCGATGTGCCGACGTAGATGCCATCGACATAGAGCGCCACCGAGGGATCCTGGGTGATGCTGACATCATTCTGGCCGATGCCCCGGATGAAGAGGCGGACGATGTCCGCGCGCCCGTTGAAGTTGTTGACGTAGAGGTTCGGCACGTTGCCGGCGAAGTCCCTCAGTGTGCGGATGCCGAGCTCAGCGAGCTGCTCTTCCCCCATGACGGCCACCGAGATCGGTACGTCCTGCAGCGACTGCTCGCGCTTCTGAGCGGTGACGATGACCTCGGCGAGGGTGGGCTGGGCGGAACTCTCCTGTGCCGGCAGTGGTGTCGAGCCCAGGACGACGACGAATGCCGCTCCCAATCCTCCGATCCATGACCTGTTCGCCATGCGACTCCCCTTCCGATTTTCAGCCTTCTTCGCTGTACGAGTGCAACAGCCCGGTGCTTTGGGACAAAATACGCCGACTCGTGTGGTGCCGCAACAGAGGGCCCGGACCACGCGCCCCTCCGCCGTGCTCCATCTGACACGAAATGACACAGCAATGACCCGACAGGCAGCGTGCTCCGGAAGACCGGAGATGGCGTAATGGCCCACTGATGCCTGCCTCGTCCACCTGGAGACTGCACAACATGACTCATCCCCGTCCCCCGCTCGCCGGCCTGCGTGTCGTCGAGAGCTCCGTGCTCGGCCCAGCCGCCATCACCACCTCCTTCGCAGATCTCGGTGCCGAGGTCATTAAGGTCGAGACGCCTGCCGGGGACTACATCCGCGAGATGACATGGCCGATCATCGAGGGCATCTCCCTGATGCACTACCACCTGAACCGTGGCAAGAAGAGCCTGGTGCTCGCTCTCAAGACCCCTGAGGCCCAGGAGGTCTATCGTGAGCTCGTGAAGCGCGCGGATGTCGTGATCGAGGCCTCCAAACCGGGGGCACTCGCCCGCTTCGGGCTGGGCTATGAGGATCTCCGCAAGATCAATCCGAAGATCGTCTTCTGTACCGTCTCAGGCTGGGGGATGACCGGGCCGTACCGGGACATGCCCTCGCACGGCATCGCCTATGACACCTGGTCGGGTGTGGTCACGCCGGCTTACGACGAGCAGGGGTTCTGCTATATCGCCGAGCACGTGGGCATCGGTATCTTTGCGGCGCCCCTGATCGGCGGACTCACAGTGCTGGCGGGCGTGCTGCGCGCGCGCGAGACAGGCGAGGGCTGCTTCATGGACCTCGCGCAGAGTGACGCTTCCGCAGCCTTCGACTGGTATCGGAGTGAGAGCTACCTGGCCTATGCCCGCCCCGAGGATGTGGTGACCGGCAACAAGGCCGACAATTACCAGCGGCGCCCGGTGGCCACGGCCGGGATGCGCGAGGGCGTGCGATACCAGATCTACGAGTCGAAGGACGGCCACGTGCTCTTCATGGCCTCCGAACAGGCCTTCTGGAAGAACTTCTGCGAGGGCGTCGGCCGTCCCGATCTCTTCGAAAAATGGCCTGGGTCGAAGTACGCCGATCATGCCCGCGGCAATCTCGAGCTGCGCGCCATCCTCCGTGACGTCTTCCGCACCCGTACCACCCAGGAGTGGCTCGCCTTGAGCGTCAAGGCGAACACGCCGATCGCTCCGGTGAACACACCGAAGAACCTGCCCGAGGACCCGCAGTTCAGGGCGCGGATGCAGCTCATGCCGCACGAGCGCCACGGCGCGGACATGCTCCCCTATCCCGTGCGCTTCGTCGGAGAGGAGCTGCCGCTCCCTGCGAAGGCACCGACGGCCGGCCAGCACACTGAGGAGGTGCTGCGCACTGTCCTCGACTATGACGAACAGAGGATCGCGGACCTGCGCAAGGCGGGAGCGCTCGGCTGACGGCGCCTGTGCGCTGTCCGCGCTTCCGTCCTATCGCCGCTCACGGGCAGTGCCTGAGGCCCTCAGGTGCGAACGTCTCGGTGGTCTCGAAGGTCGGGCGACCGAGCATGCGGGAGATCTTCCATCGGCCGCCCTCCCGGACGAACTCGTAGAAGTGCTGGCCTTCCACGTAGTGGCGCGTGTTTTCGGGATAGCTCGGATCCCGGTAGCCCAGGTGCACGAAGTAATCGGCACCGCTCGCCCTTGCACCATGGACCTCGACTCTGACATTCGAGATGCTGCTGAAGGAGCATTGTTCCGCGCGAAACACTGAGCGCAGGAAGAGCTCCCGGATGGCTGCTCGCCCCGCGACGCTGGCATGACCGTAGGCCGAGAGGTCGTAGACCGCGTTCTCGGCGAAGATGTCCATCATGTCATCGATGTTCTTGCCGTCGACTGCCCACGCGTAGGCCACGGGCAGGCGTGCAATCTCTGCTGTCGAGCGCTCGACATCGTCCGGTCTCTCGCCGCTGCCTCGCGTGGCGGCGTGGACGGCAGCGACGACAGCCGTTGCAGCCAGGAGGATTGCAGACAGGGCGAGCGTGGTGGTGCGATTCATCGGGCAAGTCCTTGTCGGATGGATGCGTGGCAAGTTCCATGGAACTGACCGCCAGACGGGACAGATTACGGCGAAGGCAGCGGGAATGGAGCCGTCTCCGGTGATCGATCCTGCAGCAGAGTGCTGCAAAATTGCGAATTTACTCCCCGGCGGAACCCTGCTTAGCTTGGACGGCGACGAGAGATGCCAGAGGTTGCATGCGTAACCCGCGGCATGGATTTGCAAGTGAACATGGCTACCAGGTGAACGGGACATGCGAGTGATCCAGAAGCTTCGTACGAATGGCGTCCATTGCGGCGCAGTCATTGTGGGTATCGGAACTGCCGTTCTGGTCCCGGGGATGTCGTCCGCGCAGAGTGTCTCCGAAAAAGCGGACGAACCGGCGATCCACGAGGTGATCGTGACCGCCCAGAAGCGTGAGGAGAAGCTGCAGGATGTGCCGATCGCCATCAGCGCCGTCTCGGCCGAGCAGATCGCGGCGCGCGGCCTCGAGGATGTGCTGGACCTCAGGTCGATTGCGCCCAATCTCACAGTGACTCGCTATCCCACGAGCAATGTTACCTCGCACGTGGCGATCCGTGGCGGTGTCACCATCAACGGTGCAATGTACTTCGAGCAGACCACCGGGATGTACCTCGACGGGGTGTATCTCGGGAAGGCAGTGGGCTCCGTCTTCGACGTTGTCGATCTCGATCGCATCGAGGTGCTGCGTGGTCCGCAGGGCACGCTCTACGGGCGCAACACCATGGCGGGTGCCGTGAACTTCATCACCCGCAAGCCGAGCGGCGAGTTCGGGGGCACGGCAAGCCTCGAGATCGGCAACTATGGTGCGCACATCGAGAAGCTGTCGCTCGACCTGCCGCGCTTCGGCATTGCCCGACTGTCGCTGGCGGCGCGCAAGGAGGACCGGGACGGGCTGGTGAAGCTCACCGGTGGCGGCGAGCTCGACAGCCGCGACAAGCTCGGGGCGCGCGTGGCGCTCGCGCTCGATGTTGCGGACAACTTCACTGTCGATTACCACTTCGACTACACCCGCGTGGACCAGGCTCCGCCTCACAACCAGCTCTATCGTCTGAATCCGCCGGCCGCGGGGCCGACGGCGCCGCTGTTCGCTGCCGCAGCAGCCTATGTGTCGCGCGACTGGCGCACAACGGTGAGCACCAACTTCCCGGGCTACGAGCAGCTCGAGCTGCACGGGCATGCGCTCACCCTCACCTGGGATGTCAACGAGCACAACCAGCTGAAGTCCATCAGTGCGCGGCGTACCCTCAGGAACGACGACTCGCTCGATCTGGACGGGACACCGCTCACGATCGCGACCTCTGTGCGGATTTCCGGTTTCGAGCAGAAGTCCCAGGAGCTGCAGTGGGTCGGCACCACCGAGCAGCTGAACTATGTCGCTGGTCTCTACTACTACGAGGACGACGGCCAGACGATCAACCCCCACATCTATTTCTTCGGCACTGACAGTTCTCAGTATGGCTTCGGCACAAAGGCGAAGTCCGCCTACGGGCAGCTCGATTGGCATGCTACCGATGCGCTCACGCTGACGGTCGGCCTGCGCCGCACAGAAGAGGACAAGAACGGCTGGCGCTACAAGTCCATCACCGGGGCGGGTGCGCCGATTCCCAAAGTCAGTGCGGAAGCCTCGTTCGCGGCGACGACGCCGATGGCCTCGGTCGCCTACCGCATCAGCGAGCGCCTGAACGTGTACGCAAAGTACTCCGAAGGCTTCAAGAGCGGCGGGTTCCCCGGCGAGGCCGGCAGCGCCGCCGAGGCGGTCAAGCCGTATGACTCCGAGGACCAGAAGACCTACGAGATCGGCGCCAAGTTCCGGTCCGACGACGGGCGGCTCCAGCTCAACGCTGCAGTCTTCCACAACACGATCGGCAATATGCAGGTGTCGCAGTTCACCGGCCAGCCGAGTGTGACGGTCATCCGCAACGCCGGCAAAGCCACGACGAAAGGCTTTGAACTCGAAGGCGTCTGGGTGCCGATCGATGCGCTCAGGCTACAGCTGGGTTACGGCTATCTGAAGGGCGAGTACGATGAGTTCCTGGAGGCGCCGGCCGTCGGGATGCCCGTCGCCAATGTCGCCGACAACCGGTCCTTCGCGCACGCGCCCAAGCACACGCTCAATCTGACGGCAGATGCACGGCTGGGGCGCACCTCCTGGGGCCTGTGGCGCGGACTGGCTGACTACAGCTATACGTCCTGGTACTACAAGTCCCCGTACCAGATCGTGAGGGTGGATCCGACCCGGCAGGTCGCTGGCGACACGATCGTCAAGGGCTTTGGCCTGCTGAACCTGCGGCTCGCCCTGTCGGAGATCCAGGTGGGCGGGCCTGGCACGGGTGAGTTTGCATTGTGGTCGCGCAACGTCCTGGACAAGCAGCAACCCGCTTCGTACATCGATTTCGGGCCCGGGGCCTTCGCGGGCATGACTCTGGCGTTTTTCCATGAGCCGCGCACCTATGGTGCGACTTTCAGCTATCGCTGGTAGGGCGCGGAGCTTAGCCGGGCCGCGTAGCGCTCAGGCTCTGGACGACATAGTCCGCGAACGCGCGGATCGGGGGACGTCGCAGCGCTTCAGGGAGCACATACAGGCAGATCTCCTCTGTCCGCGTGAACTCGGCGAGCTCGAGGGCCACCAGCTCCGGGTCATCGGCCGCGAGGAAATCCCAGGCCAGGGCAGCGCCGAGTCCGGCACGGGCAAGCTCGAGTGTCGCAGTGCCGGAAGACGCGGCCGCAACGATCCGCAGCCCGGTCTCGAGGCCGGAGGACGGACGGCGGGACAGTTCGTCGGTGATCTGCGAGGTATCCCAGGCGATCCAGTCGACATCCTGTGCACGCAATGGGCGGCGCAGGCGGGCGCGATAGGATCGATGGGCGTAGGCACGAACCCCGTAGCGACCGAGCGATATCCGCTCATAGCGATCCGGGATGCGCTTCGAGCCATGACGCGGGAAGACATGGAGGTCGGCGAGCCCGCGGCTGACGTCGACAAAGTCGTTCGTCATATCCAGCTGCCAGACGATTTCCGAATGCCGCATCCGGAAACTCGCGAGGGACCCTGCCAGCAGCCTCAGGATCGATTCGGACAGTGAGATCCGGATGACTCCGCGAAGCGTTGCCCGGGGCCGGGCAGCGCGGTCCTCCAGTCGGACGAAGGATCTCTCGATGTCCTCGAACGTGGGCAGGAGGTCCTGGCCCATGCCCGTGAGGGAGTAATGCGTGCCCTGCTTCTTGAAGAGCGGTGCGCCCATGAACGCCTCGAGGGCATGGATGCGCCGCGTGATCGTCGTGTAGCTCACGGACACCCGCCTGGCCGCGCCGGAAACGGTTCCGGCACGATGCAGTGCCAGGAAATAGCGAACGTCATCCCAATGAAACATGGCGATGCCCGCGATACCCCGTCCTTGCTGAGTCCCGATCGAAGGCTAGAAGAGGTGCCGTATCTCCAGATGCGGCGCCACCTCGCTGAAGAAGAGCCGCAGCCCTTCCCAGCTGAGCTCCCTGTCGAGCCCGGAGATAAGCGGGTGCAGCACGATGCCGTCGTTCGGCGCCAGCGTGGCGGCGCGGGCGAGCACCTCGGCCGGCGTCGCAGGCTGGTAGATCTTCAGCGCGCGCAGCGCATCCGTGTCGGTGGCGGGTTTGAACATCCCGCCCTGGCTCGCACTCGCCTGCCAGCGGGCATACATGTTGGTTTCGCACAGGCAGTACGGCGCCAGGCGTTCCCATGTGCGATCCGGATCCTCGCAGACGTAGAGATAGGAAAATGGCATCCCCCCCTGGTAGCGTGGCGTACGCCCCACGGCCTCGCACTCGGCGAGATAGTGTTCGTTCAGCCATGGGACAGCGATGAAACCGTCCCCGAGGCGCGCTGCACGGCGCGCGGCGGCCGGGGAGGCCGCACCCATGATGAGCGGCGGGTGAGGGCGCTGCAGTGGCCGGGGTGTGATCCGGCAGCGGCGGCCGCGGTACTCGAAGGTTTCGCCCGTCCAGGCCTGGCGCAGCGCCCGGACGCCTTCCTCCATGAGTTCGCCACGCCGCGCCGCGTCGGCACCGAAGGTCTCGAACTCCTCCGGCACGAAGCCACCCATGAGAAGCAGCTCGAGCCTGCCGCGGCTGATGTGGTCGAGGACTGCCGCCTGCTCGGCGATGTGCAGGGGATCCCAGAGCGGCAGGACCACGTTCGCCTGCAGGCGCACGTGCCGCGTGACAGCCGCCGCGGCGGCGGCGAGCGTCAAAGGGCTCGGCAGGTAGCCGTCCTCACTCCCGTGGTGTTCGCTCAAGTTCACGGTGACAGGAAAGCCCTGCGCGTCGATCCACGCGATCTGCTCCAGCGTGGTCTCGTAGACCTCCTCGAGACTCATGGGAGAAAGGCCTGCCGGTGCACGGCACTCATAGCGGATCTGGACGTAGGCCATGGGTCTGGCGGTGCCTTCAGCCTGCGCCCCAGGGGGCGACCATGACCTTGCAGTCGGCGTTCGCGCCGCGCAGGTCCTCGAACCGCCATGGCATGGCATCGAGCGATACCGTGTCAGTGATCATCGCACGCGGCGCATGGTCGCCCGCAGCCATGACCTCGGCCGTGTACTGGAAGTCCCGCCGCTCGTAGACCATGGAGAACAGCACGCGCACTTCCTTCATGATCGCCACCGTACAGGAGTAGGTCTCCGGTTCGGTCGTGAAGCCGAGGGCGATGATCGTGCCGCGCGGTGCAACGTACTCCATGGCCTTGCCGACGGCGCCGGCGACGCCGACGGCTTCGAAGACGACCTCGGGCGGCCCGCCGAGCGCATCCCGGATGGCACCGGCCGGATCGGCCGTCTCACCCTGGGCAATGAAGTGCGTGGCACCCATCTCGCGTGCAAAGCGTTCGCGCCGGTGGGAGTTTGCCATCACGGCCACGCGCGAGGCCCCGAGGCGCCGCGCCCAGAAGCTGCTCGCGAGTCCGATCGGTCCGGCACCCAGCACGAGCGCGCGGCAGCCCACGCGCAGGCGCGCCTTGCGCACACCCTGGAGTCCGACCGCCAGCGGTTCGATCAGTGCACCGTCTTCATCCGTGAGTCCGGGTGGCAGCACGACACAGTCGTTGGCACCCACGCGGGAGTATTGCGCGAAGCCGGTGACCACGTCGAAGCGGGTCTGGGCACAATGGTGCGGGCGCCCGTCCTCGCAGGCGGCGCAGTGTCCGCAGCCGACGAAGGGCATCGGGGCCACGTGATCGCCGAGGCGCAGCCTCGTTACGCCCGCGCCGAGGGCGACGATCTCACCGGCGAGCTCGTGGCCGATGATCGTGCCGGCCACGATCGTCGTATCGGGCTCAGAGGTCATGTGCAGATCGCTGCCACAGATGCCCGCACGCCCGACCCGGATCAGCACTTCTCCCGGACCCGGTGTGGGGTCCGGCCGTTCCTCGATGCTCAGGGGCCGGCCGATTCCCTGGAAGACGGCTGCCTTCATGAATCCTCCCTCGTCACAGCCCGTGCTGCGCGATGTAGCCGGCATAGCGGCGCCGGATGCTCTCGGCGGTCAGGCCGTACTGCTCGGGCGTGTACTCGTGCCGGCCATGCTTGTGCTGCGGGTTGGCCGCGAGCCACTGGCGCATGGTGCGCTCCGCATCGGCGTCCGGTGACAGGCCGATGCGCTCATAGATCCGTGCGACCTCATGCATCGGATCACGCTGGAAGGCGCGGAAGTCGACGTCGATGTAGCGGCCGGGATGCTGTGCACGCAGCTGCTCGCCACGTTCGACCGCCCAGGCCCACAGCTCGCACTCGCGCGGGCCAATCGTAGCCGGGTCGATCTCACGCGCATTGAAGAAGCTGCGCGCCGGCCAGACCACTCCGCATACCGAGGGGATGCACTTCGCAGGATCGCGGTGTGTCTGGATGACGCAGGCGTCCGGGAAGACCTCGAAGAGTGCGTCGAGGCGCGCGATGGTACCGGGGTTCTTGAGGAGCCAGCGCTGCTGCGGCGAATCGGCCCCGATCAGGCGCAGATTGTCCGCATAGCGCCGGTAGCTCGCGCGCTCGTCCTGGCTGAGCAGCCAGCGGTCGTAATCAGGCAGTCCGATGCAGTGCGCAAAGTAGTGGCTGACGAAGCTCTGCGCGAGCACGTTCAGGCACTCGTCGACCTCATCGGCATTGACTTCATGGGTCACCCTCAGCGCGGGCACGGCATCGAGGAGGGCGTTCTGCTTCTCGACGGCGGCGCGGAATTCGGGAACCCGCTCCCAGGACGCCCGCGGCGGGCGCGGCATGGGCGTGTTGATCAGCCACTGCTCGAGGCCCTGGAATCGGGGATCCATCGACAGCAGCTTGTGCAGCGCCGTGGTGCCGCTGCGCGGAATGCCGGTCACCACGAGCGGTGCGCGGATCGGCTGGCTGAGGCAGTCGGGCCGGCGCTTCCAGCCCGCCTCGGAGTAGAGGCGTCCCACCAAGATGCCGACGAGGATACCCGTGAGCTGCTGGATGTTGTGCTCACTCACCGGCACGCGCCGCGGAATCTCCTCGAGAACCCGCGATAGGCCCTGTTCGTAGCCGGTCCCGAAATCCGTAAGCCCGCCGGCTGCCTTCGAGGCCTGTTCACGCAACTGATCGGCACCGGGGAAGTCCATTACCAGCGCCTCCTGAGCTGTGCGCCGAGGCGCCGTGCACGCAACCGGGTCGCGCGCTCGTCGGCCGTGATGACCGGAGTGTCGGCGGGCAGATGACGGCGCAGCTCCGCGAGTGGTACGCGTGTCAGGGTGGGAATGGGATTCGAGCTGCAGCCATACCAGCGGCCGATGAGCATGCCCTGGCAGGAGCCGACCGGGTCGAGCCAGTTGGGTACGCCCGGATCCTCATGGGCGATGACGGCCCGGAAACGCCCGTCGCTGTCGACGCTCGCCTGATGGCCATTGAGGCTGCTCTGGCGATAAACGAACTCGATGGCATTCCAGAGCTCATCGTTCAGCTGCACGTTCCAGTAGGGACGCTTCTCGGGGAGCTCGGTCTCCAGGATCAGCGCCTCGTTCGGACCGACGTCGAAGATGCCCTGCCAGTAGTACTGGCAGGCGATCGAGCCTCCGAGATCCGTGAGTTCCAGGCGATTGATGAGGCCACGGTCGCGCGCGTGCTTCTGGTAGCTCAGCCACTGGCGTGACAGCTGTGCGGCAAAACCGCCGAGCAGTGCCCGCAGCTGGCGGTCGATGGTCGCGATGCTCTGGCGGGGCTTGAGGGGCTGCGCATCGAGCCTCTCGATAGCGAGCCGCGCATCCTGCTCGCAGCCCCAGTCGTAGGAACGCTGGCGCACGAGGATGAACTCTGCCTCGCGGTGCAGGGGCCACCAGTTGCCGCGGTGATGCGCCGGCCGCTCGGCGCTCAGGATGACCTCGATCTCGCCTTTGGGTCCGAGTGTGAGATCGTCGGCGTCGAAGTAGTCGAAATTGCGCCCGGGCGCCGCCGACATGCCCATCATGTTGCAGCCCGTACCGAAGGTCAGGAGCCTGACCGTACCCCGTGTGCCGCTGATCCGGTAGGTCCCCTCGGCGCGCACCGGAGCGAGCAGGTAGGTGTCGTCCGGGTTCGGCTGCAGCAGGAAGACGGAATTCAGGAACGGGGCCCAGTCCGGGTGCTCGGGACTCGACTGGAAATAGATGAAATAGCCGAGCGAGAGATTCATCAGGAACTGGCGGTAGAGCTCGGCACGAAGCTGCTCGCTTGCGGGATCGAGCAGGAGCTGGCGCAACTCGCCAGCGGGCTTCAGGAGCTCGACATACTCGGCCCAGGGTGCAAGACGTTCCGACATCACAGCCTCCTCTGCGGGCGGTTCAGTGCGGCGGCCATCGTATGCGCATCTGCTGGCACAGCGATACCCTCGGAAAGGGTTCTCCCCTGCGCAGAGCGTGGTGCTTGCACCGCTGGCCGATTCTGACATCCTATAGGCCATATCCGCACGGCCTTCTGGGACGCCAGAGAGCCGGCTGCGCCGCTAGAATCAGGGAGCGCCGCAAGGGCGCGCCCATTGCCATCAACACCGTAATCAGCGAGGCCGGACATGGACTTCGAATTTTCCGAGGAAGAGCGCCGTTTTTTGCGGGAAGTGGACGAGTTTCTCCGTGCGAACCGGGATGTAGCGGTGATGGACGTGTCGCGGGAGAACATGGCGCAGGTGTGCGACAACGCCGCCGCGGCGGGCGTTCATGAAGAAGCTTGCGGCGCGTGGGTGGCTTGGGATCACGTGGCCGAAGGACGTGGGTGGCAGGGCGGGAAGGGTTTTACGAGTTTTGCTGAACGAGGCTCTCCTCGGTGGGTGCGCGCCGCAGATTGGCAAGTGTGGGGATTATTGGCAAGACGCTCATCCGGGTGGGTTCGGAGAAGCTCAAGAAGGAGTTTTACCGAAGATTCTGAACGCGGAGATTGAGTTTGCGGTGGTGTATTCGGAGCCCTCGGCCGGGTCGGACGCTGCGGCGATGCGGCTGAAGGCGGAGCGCAAGGGGGACGGGTGGGTTTTGAACGGGCAGAAGGTGTTCACGACCTCGGCGCACTTTGCGGACTGGTACTGGGTGGGGGCGCGCACGGATCCGGAGGCGCCGAAGCACCATGGGATTTCGCTGTTTCTGGTGCGCATGGACGATCCGGGGCTGACGATTCACCCGATGTACACGATGGGTGGGGGCGCACGAACGCGGTATTTTTCGACAATGTATTCGTGCACGACGACTACCGGGTGGGGGAGCAGGGAAGGGTTTTCAGTACATTGCCGAGGCGCTGGACATCGAGCGTTTCACGATGTTCACGTTTTCGCCGATTCGTGGGCGTGTGGAGCTGCTGTGTGATTTTGTGAAGAACACGAAGCGGGATGGCCGGGCGCTGAAGGATGATCCGGTGAACCGCCAGAAGGTGGCGCAGCTGGCCACCGAGTGCGAGGTGGCGCGTCTGCTGGGTGTACGGTTTGTGGATGCGGCGCTGGATGCGACGAGACCCCGACGGTGGCGGCATCGGGTACAAGCTGTACGCGACGGAGCTGTCGCGGCGGGTGGCGGATGCGACGATGGACATCGTGGGGCCCGGGGCGCAGCTGGCGCTGGGGACGGAGGATGCGCCGCTGAAGGGGCGTGCGGAGAGCTGCTACACCTACACGGTGATCGACACGGTGGGTGGCGGATCCTCCGAGGTGCAGAAGAACATCATCGCCACGCGCAAGCACGGGCTGCCAAGAAATTTCTAGCCCATCATGGCTCTCCTCAGCGGCTTTACCGTTCTCGATCTCGCCAGTGTCGGCCCGGCGGCCCGGGCCTCGCGCATCCTCGCCGACTACGGGATGGACATCATCAAGGTGGCCCCGGTGACAGCCCAGGGCGCCAAGCAGATCGAGCCGGTCTTCCACGCCTACGGCGCGGGACGTGGCACACGCCGTATCCGTGTTGATCTCAAGAGTGCTGAGGGCCGCGAGGTGATCGCGCGACTCGCAGGCCGCGTCGATGCCGTGATCGAGAGCTATCGTCCGGGCGTGGCGGCGCGCCTCGGCGTGGGGTATGAGAATCTGAGGGCACACAACGCCGGCATCGTCTACTGCTCCACGAGTGGCTTCGGGCAGGACGGTCCGTATTCGCAGTGGGCGGGACACGACCTCAACTACCTGGCTGTCGGCGGCTTTCTCGCCTGCAGCGGCCGCGATGCCGAGGGTCGGCCGGCGATGCCGGGTGCCACCGCCGCGGACAGCGCGGGCGGCGGGATGCAGGCGGCAATGGCAATCATCGCGGCACTGCTCAGGCGCTCGCGCACAGGCGAGGGCGCGTATCTCGATGTGGCGATCGCCGATGGGGTGCTGAACCTCATGGCCCTCTACATCGATCAGTTCCTCGCCACGGGGGAAGACACTCGCGCGGGCGAGGCGCTCCTCACGGGCAAGTATGCGTGGTACGGGATCTACGCGACCTCCGACGGGAAGCACCTCTCGGTGGGTGCGATCGAGCCTCACTTCTTCCGCAATCTCTGTCGGCTCCTCGGGCTCGAGCGCTTCAGTGACGCACAATACGACGAGACGAGACAGGAGGAGATGAAGCGCGCTTTTCGGGAGCGCTTTGCCACCCGCACCCGCGACGAGTGGGTGACGCATCTCTCGGGCGCGGACACCTGTGTCGCACCCGTGCTCGATATTCCGGAGGTGACGACTGACCGGCACCTTCGCGCCCGCAACACCTTCATGCGCGCGCGCCACCCCGAGCGCGGTGAGTTCGAGCAGCTCGGACCCATTCTGGCCGGCGGCGAGCGCCGGCAACCCGTATACGAACTGCGTCCGAACCGGGCGACCGACACCGATGCCGTGCTGCAGGAAGCCGGCTTCGGTACCGCGGAGATCGCATCACTGCGTGAGCGAGGAACGGTGGAATGACAGACGACGCAACGGGTCTGCCACCGCACGTGCAGGCGCTGATCGGCAAGCCTCGCTATGAGGAGCGCAGCGAATTCCCGATCGAGATGGGCTACGTCTACAACACCTGTGCTGCGGTGCAGAATGGTAATCCCGTGTACTGGGATCGTGCCGTGGCCGAGGAAATCGCCGGCGGTCCGGTGACTCCGCCGACCATGATGTCCGTCTGGTTCCGGCCGCATTACTGGTCGCCCGGCGCAGAAGGCGAGCGTCTGGCGCTGCGCAGCCACTTCGATCTCAAGGAGCTGCTCGACTTGCCCGAGGCCATCATCTCGGAGAACGAGGCCGCATTCGGCGAGCCGGTACGTCCGGGCGACACGCTCACGACGCGTCAGGTCATCCGTTCCATCAGCCCGCCCAAGGATACGAAGCTCGGCCGGGGCCGCTTCTGGACGATCGACGTGGAGACCTACAACCAGCGCGATGAATGGGTCGGGACCGAAAGCTATACGGCGCTCGGCTATCGCAGGGGGACCTCGTGACGGTTGCGCACAGCCTGACGAGCGGCGAGGTTCAGGAGGGTGAGGAGCTTCCGACCCTGAGCTTCCCGGTCACGGCGACCACCGTGGTGCTCGGCGCGCTTGCCAGTCGCGACTGGCGCCCGATGCATCACGACAAGGATTTCGCCATCAACCGCAACGGCGTGCGCGACATCTTCATCAACACGCCGAACAATGCAGCCTGGTTCGAACGCTATATCACCGACTGGACCGGACCGGGGGCGCGTCTTGGGCGCCTGAAATTCCGGATGAAAAGCCCGGTCTTTCCGGGTGATCTCATGACTTTCACCGGCAGGGTGGCGCGCAAGCTCCGGGACGAGAACGGCTGCGACTGGGCGGAGCTCGACCTTGCCGTGAGCGTGAGCGGCGAGGTCAGGACCTCGTGCCAGGCACGCGTCGCGCTGCCGGCTGACGCCGGAGACAACCCCTGGCGGCGCAAGGGGCCGCAGTGGCGGCCATGACGATTTCCTGATTGCAAACCCATACCATTTTCTGAACGGGCGGACGCTATGGATCTGAAATTCACAGAAGAGCAGGAGATGCTGCGTGAGACGACGCAGGCGCTGTGCCGGGATGCCAGCGGGGTGGACGTGGTGCGACAGATGGAGAACGATCCCATCGGCGTACCCGGGACGCTCTGGAGGCGCATGCGCGAGGCCGGGCTCATGGGCATCCTGGTGCCGGAGGAGCATGGCGGCCTCGGGCTGGATCTGCTGAGCTGTGTAGTCATCTACGAGGGGTTCGGACGCGCACTTGCTCCCGGGGCCGCACTTTGGCAGTGCGGTGATGAGCGTGCTGGCGATCGGGAGGGGCACGAGGCGCAGAAGAAGGCGCTGCTGGCGGCACTTGGCGGCGGCGAGACGATCATCGTGCCTGCCTGGCTCGAGCCCGATGGTGGCTACGGTCACGAGGGCGTGCAGCTGCTCGCGAAGCGCAGCGGTGATGGGTACAGGCTGAGGGGTGTGAAGCGCCACGTATTTCATGCGAAGGCGGCGCAGCGGCTGCTGGTGCTGGCGCGCACGGGTGAGGGCCGACGGGGTCGATCTCTTCCTCGTGGAGGTGGGTGCCAAAGGGCTCACGTTCGAGCAGCAGAAGTCCATGGCCTCCGACACCGGTACCGGGTGGGCTTCGAGGAGGTGGCCGTGCCGGCGAGTGCGCGGGTGGGGGCGGCGGGCAGTGGCTGGGGGACGTGGGAAGCGGCGATGTACCGGGGGATCATTCTGCTGGCGGCGTGGGCGGCCGGGGGGCGAACCGGGCGCTGGAGATCACAGTGCGGTATTCGAAGGACCGCCAGCAGTTTGGCAAGCCGATCCGGGGCATTTCAGGCGCTGGCGCACTACATGTCGGATGCGAGCGCCTGGATGAGGGGCGAAGGTGCTGGCCTATGAGGCGGCGTGGGCGCATGACCGTGGCAAGGACATCCGGCGTCTGGCGCCGATGGCGAAGTTGTTCTGCTGCAAGGCGTTTCGGGACATCACGCACATGGCGCAGCAGGTTCACGGGGATTGGCTTCACGCTGGACTATGACATTCAGCTCTACTACCGGCGTGCCAAGCAGCTGCAGCTGAACTGGTGGGACTCCCGCTACCTCGAGCAGCTCATCGCCGCCGATGTGCTCGACCGCGACCTGCCCAGAACCATCCCGGATCCGTTCACGGTCTGATGCGCCCGCCGAATCCCGCCTACGGATCGGGCGTCTTTCGGCGGAAGCTGCGCCTGTCGGTGCATGCCCGCGAGGCAGCCGTCGACCTCGAGGACAGTAACCATGGCTTCCGGCTGCGACTGAGGCACGACGGCGAGGCAATCATTGATCTGCAGGCGGATCCCATCCGGCATCCCTTCGTCACCTGTCCGGGGGCGGTGATGCCGCTGCGCCGGCTGCTCGGCATCAGACTCGACATGGGAGGAGCGGAGCTGCGCGCGCGACTCGTCCCGGGCGAGCAGTGCACGCACCTTTTCGACATGGCCATGCTGGCTCACGCTCACGCGCGTGATGCCGGGCTCGAGCGGCTCTACGAGGTGGTGGTGGATGACGAGCGCGAGGGTGTGATGCGTGCGCAGGTGCAGTGTGATGGCGCGCCGGTGCATGACTGGCAGATCCTCCGCGGGCACTCGATCATTGCGCCGGCGGCATTTGGCGGACGCGCAATGATGCGGGGCTTTTACGCATGGGTCTCGGAGAGCCTTTCCGGGATGGAGCACGAGGCGGCGGTGGTGCTGCAGCGCGGCTACTTCGTCGCGCAGAGCCGGCGCATGCGCAACACTCCGGCCGCGGAGTTCCCCGCGAGCACCGATGAGCTCCCTGACGGCACCTGCCATTCCTACAATGCCGCCGCGGTGGGACGGGCGCTGCGCATCGAGGGTGCGGTGCGCGATCTGACGCACCGGCCCGAAGCGCTGCTAAAGTTCGAACCGATGCAGAGGACCTGAGAGGCGAGGATGTCTGGAGTCGCAGGGCGGGGTGGGGCGCTGTCTGGCGTCAGAGTCGTGGATTTCGGGCAGATGGTCTCAGGGCCCTGGTGCGCGAAGCTCTTCGCGGACTACGGCGCCGACGTCATCAAGGTCGAGCTGCCCGGGGGTGATGCAGCGCGCCGGGCGGGGCCGTTCCCCGGCGACAAACCGCATCCCGAGAAGAGCGGACTCTTCTTCGCTCACAACACGAACAAGCGTGGCGTCGTGTGCGATGTCACACAGGAGGCGGGACGAGAACTCTTCCTGCGCCTGGCGGCGAAGGCCGATCTGCTCATCGAGAACAACCTGCCGCCACGGACGCGCGCGTGGAAGCTTCGCTACGAGGATGTCGCTGTCGTCAATCCCGACATCGTGATGGTATCCATCACGCCCTTTGGACAATCCGGACCCTACAGCGACTGGAATGCCTGTGATCTCAATGCCTTTCATCTGTCGGGTGCAGGCTCGCGCTACTGTGGGCGCCCAGGTGAGATGCCACTCGAACACGGGACGTTCTCCGCCGATTATTTCGGCGGCGCGGCCGGTGCCGCGTGGGGCTTTGCCGCCTTCTTCGGCCGCCACCTCGTCGGCGGCGGACAGCACGTCGATGTGTCCTGTGCCGAGGCGATCGCAGCGACCTTCATCGGCGGACAGAACATCGGGGGCTATGCGCAGGACGGCCGCTTCGACCGGCGCACCGGGGTCGGCATGTCGCAGGCGGCTCCTGCGACGATCCTCCCGTGCCGCGACGGCCACGTGTGGATGCTGACGATCGAGCAGGGGCAATGGCAGGGTCTGTGCCGCGCAATGGGCAACCCCGAGTGGGCCAGCCTCGAGATGTTCAACGATCGACAGGTGCGCGCGGAAAATGCGGACATCCTCTACCCGTTCATTCGCGAGTGGACGATGCAGCACGACAAGATGGAGATCATGGAGAAGTGCCAGGCCGAGGGCTGCCCGATCACTGCCGTCTATACCGTCGAGGAAGTGGCGAGGCAGCCTCACCTTGCTGAGCGCGGCTACTTCGCCACCATCGATCACTCCGAGCTCGGTCCGGTGCGCACGCTCGGTGCACCCTTCAGACTGCCCGCGAGCCCCGGCGGTCCGAATCGCGCAGCACCGCTCCTCGGCGAGCACAATGACGAGGTCTGGGGCGAGCTCCTCGGGCTGTCTGCCAGTGAACGGGCGCACCTGCGAGCACAGCGTATAATCTGATGCCCAGCGTGAGCCCTTCCGCGAAGACCCTGCCACTGGCCGGCATCCGCGTCCTGAACCTCGGGTGGGTGTGGGCCGGGCCTGTCGTCGGTCAGACTCTTGCCTTTCTGGGCGCGGAAGTCATCAAGGTCGAGTCCCGCACGCGGTTCGATCTCCTGCGCACCTTGCCGCCCTTTGCCGAAGGCATCGTGGATCCGGATCGCTGCCTGTTCAATCACGCAGCCTGGGCCGGCAACGGTTCCATCACACTCGATCTGCGGCAGGCCGAGGCCATCGAACTCGTCGGCCGGCTCGCAGCGCTGTCGGATGTCGTCGTGGAGAACTTCGGCCCGGGCGTCATGGAGCGCTTCGGGCTCAGCTACGATGTCCTGCGCGCGCTGAAGCAGGACATCATCCTCTTTTCCATGCCCGCCGCGGGGCTCGACGGACCACTGAAAGACGTGCGTACCTATGGCCTCAGTCTCGCGTCGCTCACGGGTCTCGACAGCCTGACGGGCTACAAGGGGGGCGGTCCGGTGCCGATGGAGAATGCATTCTGCGATCCTTTTGCGGGCATCTTCGGGGCCTTCGGCGTGCTGACGGCGCTGCACCATCGGCGCCGAACCGGGGAAGGTCAGCACGTGGAGTTCTCCCAGCAGGAAGCGGCGATGCAGATGATTGCCCCGGCATTCATGGATTACACCCTGAACGGCCGTGTGGCTGAGCCCTGCGGCAACGAGCATCCGACCCGCGCGGCGGCTCCTCACGCCGTTTTTCGGTGCCGGGGCGAGGATCGCTGGATCAGCATCGCCGTGAGTTCCGACGAGGAATGGGCGGGGCTGGTTGCGGCGATGGAAGGCCCGTCGTGGATGCGCGAGCCCGCGTTCGCGACCGCTGGTGCACGGCTCGAGCATATCGACGCACTGCATGAGCGCCTCGGGGCATGGACGACCGCCTTCGACGACCGCGAGCTGGCCGAGCACCTTCAGCGCCACGGCGTGGCTGCGGCCCCGGTCCTGAACGTTGCGGATCTCCTGCATGATCCCCACTATCGCGCGCGCGGTACCTTTATCGAGGTTCGTCACCCGCTCGGCTTCCGCGAGACGATCTACGGCTCTTATGTGAAGATGAGCCGCAGCACGCCGCAGGTGTGCCCGGGCCCTTCGATGGGTCAGGATAACGATTACGTGTTTCGGGAGCTCCTGGGCCTGAGCGAGGCGCGCTACCGGGATCTGATCGAGCGCAAGGTCATCTACTGAGATCAACGAGAGGCTGCACCATGAGATTTGCCCTGGCCACCCCCGGCCTGAACAATTATCCGGCCGCCATGGCGCCCTGGGAGCCCAGGTCGAGCGGCGCCGACGTGGTGCGCTTCGCGCGCAAGGCTGATCAGCTGAGCTGGGACTGGCTCACGCTGCCCGAGCACATCATCATGCCGACCGACATGGCGCCGGTCATGGGCTCGCGCTTCGCCGAGGGCATCGCGGCCGCGGCGGTGCTCTGCGGGGCGACGCAGCGCATCCGCATGCTCACCTACATCCTCGCTCTGCCCTACCGGCATCCGCTGCTGCTCGCCAAGCAGATCTCCACCATGGAGTTCCTGGCGGGTGGACGCTTCACGCTCGGCACGGCCGTCGGCCATCTCGAAAAAGAGTTCGAGGTCCTTGGCGTGCCTTTCGAGAAGCGCGGGGCGATCACCGATGAGTACCTGCGGGCACTGAAAGAGGTCTGGACCTCCGATCACCCGCGCTTCGAGGGCGAGTTTGTCCAGTTCAGGGACATCGTCTTCGAGCCGAAGCCCCGCCAGAAGCCTCATCCACCCATCTACATTGGCGGCAATACCAAGGCTGCGATGCGCCGCGCGGTGATGCTCGGCGACGGCTGGATTCCCTGGCTGGTCACGGCGGCGGATCTCCCCGGTTGCATCGAGTACATGAAGAGCCTGCCGGAATGGGAAGAGAAGGCGGCGCGCTTCGAGATCCTGGTCACCACGACCGCCTACAACGTGGAAGACTATTCCCACGCCGAGCGCGGCGAGACGGAGATCTCGGGTGACCGGGACTCGGTGCTGCGCGAGATCGAGGCGCTGAAGAAGGCCGGTGCCACCGCGGTGCAGG
Source organism: Gammaproteobacteria bacterium (assembly GCA_016707425.1). GTDB lineage: Bacteria > Pseudomonadota > Gammaproteobacteria > Steroidobacterales > Steroidobacteraceae > JADJHU01. The sequence goes on along the minus strand of JADJHU010000004.1, from coordinate 137,197 downwards.
TGATGCCACCGAAGGTCCAGACCTTCGAGCAAAGCCTCGAGTGGATCGAGTGGTACGACTCGGAGATCATCCCGCAATTCCGTTGAGCAGAGACCTGTCATGGCAGAAGAACCGTTGAAGTACATCCGCTTTGCGCTGCAGGGCAATGTCGGCGTCATCACGCTGAACCGCCCCGACAAACTCAATGCAGTGAGCTGGGCTCTGGCCGCGGAACTCGCCGCGCTACTGGCGTCGCTACGCACGCGCGACGAGGTGCGCGCCCTCGTGCTCACCGGCGAAGGGCGCTCCTTCTGTGCCGGCGGGGACGTGGAGTGGCTCTCCGGCGAGGGCGATCAGGAGAACCCGATGCCCGGCACCTCGGATCCTTCGCGTCCCATGCCGCGCAAGCAGCGCATCAGTCCGGGCGGGCCGTTCTTCGAAGTGACGCGCCAGCTTATGGCGGTCGACAAACCCGTGATCGCGGCGATCCACGGCCACGCGGTCGGCGCCGGCCTCGCCTTTGCGCTCGCCTGCGACCGGCGCTTCGGCGACAGCACGACGAAGATGGGGGCGGTGTTCGTCAATGTCGCGATGCCGCCCGACTGTGGGGTCACCTGGTTCCTGCCACGGGTCGTCGGCCTGCCCAACGCGCTCATGATGATCGAGACCGGCCGCATCTTCAAAGCCGAGGAATGCCGCCAGCTGGGTCTGATCGACGAGCTCGTGCCGGAAGGCAAGGACCTCGAGGCCGCGCTCGAGTACGCACACGGCATCGCGCAGAAGGCCAGTGTGGCAGTGGAAATGGGCCGTCGGCTCGTCTATCTCGCGCAGACGAACAGCCTCGAACAGCAGCTCGACTACGAAGGAGCTTATGGTGTGCTGGTCGCCGGTAGCGCCGACGCGGCCGAAGGCACCAGGGCCTTCATGGAAAAGCGCAAACCGGTCTTTCGCGGAATCTGACGGTCAGCTGCGGCCGAACAGCCGCCGGAAGAACCTCGCGACGCGCTCGCGCATGACCGTGAACACGACGGCCATGACGTTGATGGAGTCGTCCTTGGCGACCGGTGGGGACACTGCGCCTGCTGCGGCCTCGGGGTGGGCAGGCGCATCCGCCCCAGCCGTGCCGGGTGCCGCGGGCTGCGGCCCGGGCGAGCCCGCGCCGGTCGTGGCCGGCCCCATGGGCGCTTCCAGCATCGCGCGCACGTTGGCAATGTATTTCTTGATGATCTGAGCGGAGACGCCCTCGATCATCCCGCGGCCGACCTGCAGAATGCGTCCTGTGAGATCGATGCTCGAGCGCACCTGCGCTTCGGTGCGGGTGGTGCCGGGTTGCGCGCGGAGCTCGGTCAGGATCGTGCCGCTGACCGTGCCGCCGCCGCGCTCGTTGCCCTCGGCGAGAAGCTTGACGCGATGGTGGGCGGCATCGATCTCAGCATAGGTAATGGTGCCCTGATACTGGGCCGTCACGGCGCCGATCTTGAGCTTCACGGTCCCGACGAAGCTCCTGTCGTCGATGACACGGGTGAGCGATGCACCCGGCATGCAGGCGACGATATTCTCGGGCTTCAGTACGAACTGCCAGACGCGCTCGAGCGGTGCGCCGACCTCGAAAGCTTCCTGGAATTCAATGGCCATGATTTGCGGTTCTGGTGCTGCCCTAGATCAGCTGCTCGGCACGGAGTTTCCCGAGCAGCACGCGCGCCACGTCGGCGGGCGAGCCCTGGAGAAACTCGCAGTTGCCCTGAACGTCGGGCACGTACTGGCGGAGCAGCCGGACGCCGGGGGCGAGGTCCCTGGCGGTGACGCCCAGCGCGGCCGGTGTGAGTTCCGCAGGCACGATCTTGCGCGCCGCCATCTTGCTCTTGGCCGTCGGGAAGCGTGGTGTGCCGAGCTCGTTGCTGATCGTGACGACGGCGGGGAGGGCGCCTTCGACCACCTCCTCCCCATCGGGTGTCACGCGGGTGACCTTGATACGCGACCCGTTGACTTCCACGGCCCTGGCCTGGGTCGCAATGGCAGAGCCGAGCCTCTCCGCCAGCAGCACCGGCACGACACCCTGGTCGTCGTCCGAGGCCTGGCGGCCGCAGAGTACGAGGTCTGCGCCGCCACTCGTGCGCACGTAAGCATCGAGCAGGTGGGCGACCGCTGCGCCGTCGAGCTCGGCGTCGCCCGGGTGAATGCCGACGACCTCATCGGCACCCAGCGCTGCGCAGTGTTTGAGCATGGCCGTCGTGTCCGCACCGATGGATACGGCTGAAATGCGAGCCGCAACGCCTGCATCACGGATGCGCAGCGCTGCCTCCATCGCCTGTTCATCGTAGCCGTTGATCAGGCGCGGCACGGCCGCGGCATCGAGGGTGCGGCCGTCGGCGGCAATCCTGAGCTTGCCGGCGAGGGCATAGTTGTTCACTGCGCTGGGATCCAGCACTTCCTTCACGCAAACGACGATGCGCATCGTATCTGGTCCTGTTCCTCAGTCATCATCGAGCAACGTCAGGCTGCTCTCATCGCACCAGACCGCTTCATGCCCGTATCCCGCCGGCTTCTTCGTGAGCGAGGTCATCAGAAACCAGCGCCACGGATACGGTCCGAAGTCCCGGTAATCCCCGGTCAGAGTGCCCTCGAAAAACTGCCGCCCCGCGAACTTCGTACCCGGGACATGCCGCCCCCCGTCACACTCGGCGCGCCTGCCATGTCGCGCGGGATCGAAGCCCCTGCGAAACGGCGGCTCCTCAACCCTTGGCGGCGAAGCGGTCGAAGACATCGAGTGCTTCCTCGATGATGTCCGAGAGGATCTGCCGCGCGGGCTTCATTTCCTTGACATAATGGATGCCCTGGCCGGCCGCTTCGGTCATCAGATCCTTGCGCTGATAGTCGAGCGAACCCTGGATGTAGTTCGACGAAAGGATCATCTGCAGGGGCGGCTTGAGCACGTCCGGAGCCTCTGCGCTCAGCCACTCGTCGTGCCAGGGCGAGCGCGTCGTGCGCATGGTGTAGCCCGAGATACAGTTCGACCAGACCGCATCCTCGGTCTCGGCCTCCAGCAAGCGCTCCTTGAGGGGCAGGTTCACGTCGGACTCGCGGGAGGTGAGCCAGAGCGACCCCGTCCAGACCCCATCGGCACCGAGCGCAAGCGCAGCGGCCAGATGACGGCCCGTGGTGACTCCGCCGGCCGCCAGCACCGAGGTCTTGGTGCCCCGGGCCAGATCGACGACCTGGGGCACGATCGAAAAGGTACCGATGTCGCCGGTATGGCCTGCTGCATCGAATCCCTGGGCAATCACCCCATCGGCGCCGATGCCGATCAGCTTCTTCGCCTGACGGGGCTTGCCGACCAGGCCCCAGACCTGCATGCCGAGCTGGTGCGCCCTCTCGAGGAGAAAGGCAGGCGACCCTAGCCCCGACGCAAACACCGGCACACGCTCGTCGAAAACGACCTCGAGCTGCTGCAGCGCACGTTTCTGGTCGAGCCCCCCCCAGTGGTGGATGTCCGGAGCGGTCTTCGGATCCGGCACGTTGTATTTCTTCTTGATCTTCTGCTCGAATTCCCGGTGCCCGGCAGGGATCATGGCGAGGAGTTCATCGACCGTCTTTTCGGCGGGCACGGATGAGGGCAGCACGAGGTCGATGCCGAAGCGCTTGCCACCGATGCGGTCCCGGATCCACTTGATGTCGGCCGCGATCTGGTCCGGCATGTGCATCGCCTCGCCGAGCACGGCGAAGCCGCCAGCATTGATGACCGCGACGGCCACGTCCTTGCAGTGCGTGAAGGCGACGACCGGATATTCGATGTCCAGCTTGTCGCACAGAGGTGTATGTAGCGGACCGCTCATGTCCATCCTTCCAGTGAGATCCCGCGCCACTCTATCGCCTGAAGCCGGCAAAGAGAACGCCCAAAGCCTCCTCGTGACCCCGATTGAAACGGCTCCGTCCGCATCCGATTCCGCCTGCCCGGGTCGCAGATCGCGATAATATGGCCTCTCTGCATCCCTTCACAATCGGTGCAACGATGGGAAAGCCGCAATGAAGCCCGCGCCATTCGCGTATCACGCCCCGGAGACACTTCCGGAGGCGATTACTCTCCTGCAACGCTTCGAGAGCGATGGCGTCGATGCCAAGATCCTGGCCGGGGGCCAGAGCCTCATGCCGATGCTCGCCATGCGGGTCGCGCGTCCGGAGGTGCTGGTGGACCTGCGTCGGCTGCGCAGCCTGGACTACATCCGCGCCGAGGGCGGCACCCTGACGATCGGGGCGATGACCCCGAAACGTGCCGCCGAGCAGTCGGCCCTCGTACGGGAGACACAACCGCTCTTCCACGCCGCCACGGAGCTCGTCGGCCACGTCGGGGTCCGCAACCGCGGGACCGTGGGCGGCTCTTTCGCGCACGCCGATCCTGCCTCGGAGTACCCGGCCGTCGCGCTCGTGCTCGACATGGAGCTCAAGGCGGTCGGTCCGGCCGGCGAGCGGACCATCCCGGCCGCCGACTTCTTCGTGACCTACATGACGACCAGCCTCGAGGCGACCGAGGTCCTCACCGAGGTTCGACTGCCTGCATGGACTCGCGGCACGGGCTGGGCGATTCAGGAAATGGCCCGCCGGCAGGGCGATCTCGCACTCGCGGGTGTCGCCGCGACGCTGCGGCTGGTGCGCGGCGCCTGCACGGGTGTCCGGCTCGCCGCCTTTGGCGTCAATGCCACGGCCGTGCGTCTGAGGGCGGCGGAAGAACTTCTCGAGGGGCAGCGTCCCGAAGCGGCGAATTTCGCGCGGGCCGCGGCGGCTGGCGCCGGGAATCTCGAGGAGCCGATGAGCTGCGTGCATGCCTCGTCCGAATACCGCCGCCAGCTGGTCGAGGTGCTCGCGAAACGCTGCCTTGCCGAGGCGGCCTCGCGGGCGGTCTGATTCTGGAGATTGCGATGACTGACAAACAACGAGTCTGCGTGACCGTCAATGGCCGCCGTTACGAGCGCTGGGTCGAACCCCGGCTCACCCTCGTCGACTTCCTGCGCCACGAACTGCACCTTGGGGGCACCCACGTGGGTTGCGAGCACGGCATCTGCGGGCTGTGCACCGTGCTGATCGACGGACGCTCGGGCCGCTCCTGTCTGACGCTGGCCGTCCAGGTCGACGGTGCGGAAGTGACCACGATCGAGAGCCTGCGAGATCCGTCGACCGGCGCGCTGCACCCGATCCAGCAGGCCTTCGTCGACGCCCATGGTCTGCAGTGCGGCTTCTGCACGCCGGGGTTCATCATGACGACGGTGGAGCTGCTGCGCGAGAACCCGGATCCGAGTGACGAGGAGATCAAACGGGCACTCGACGGCAACCTCTGCCGATGCACGGGCTACCAGAGCATCCTGGCTTCGGTGCGGCTTGCGGCGCGGCGGCTGCGCGAGGGGCGGGAGGCGTAATGGCGCGCGGGGTGCTGAAGCTGCCCGAGGATCTCCCGGTCTCCGTGCCACGCTTTGTCGGCAAGGAGGTCACGCGTCTCGAGGATCCGGGGCTCGTGACGGGCACGGCCGAGTTCATCGACAATCTCTCGCTGGCCGGGATGCTACACTGCGCCATCCTGCGCAGCCCGCATCCGCATGCTCGCATCCTGCGCATCGACACGAGCGCAGCAGAGGCTATGGATGGCGTCGCCGCGGTGCTCACGGGAGAGGACCTCCGGCGATGGTGCAACCCTGCGGTCACGGCACCGGAGGGCTGGGGCAGCTACAGCATGGCGGTGGACAAGGTGCGCTTCGTGGGCGAACCGGTCGCGGCCGTGGCGGCCTGCAACCGCTACCTTGCGGAGGACGCCCTCGAGCAGATCCGCGTGGAGTACGAGCCCTTGCCCTGCGTGCCCGATGCTCATGCGGCCACGACTCCCGGTGCTTCGCTCGTCTTCGAGGAGAAGGGCAGCAACGTCATCCAGAGTCGCGTCTACGACTGGGGCGAGGTCGACCGGATGTTCGCCGAGGCCGATCATGTGGTCAGCAATACCTTCCGCTGGAACCGGGTCGGCGCGAATCCGACCGAGACCTTCGGCTGCATCTGCCAGTGGGATCTCACCGGGAATGCGCTCACCTGCCACGGGTCCTACCAGGTGCCGCGCTTCATGGCGCTCGGTCGTTCGGCGACGCTGCGCCTCCCGGCCAACCGCATCCGCATCATCGCGCAGCCGATGGGCGGTGGCTTCGGTGGCAAGGGCGGCCCGCGCGGCACCGATATCGCGGCGCTCCTGTCACGGAAGGCCGAGGGGCGCCCCGTCAAGTACATCGAGGATCGCATCGAATACCTGCTGGCGGGCGGGGGGCAGTCATGGGATCGTCACTATGAAGCGGCGCTGGCAGTCAGGGCCGACGGCACGATCACCGGACTCAAGGTCAAGCTCCTGGACGATCAGGGCGCGGGAGCGGAGGGCTACGGAACCATCTCCGCGGCCAAGCCGCTGGCCGCCTTCACGGGCTGCTACCGCATCGAGGCGGCGCGCTACGACCTGACGCTGGTGGCGACCAACCGCGCACCGACGTACCCCTTTCGCGGCTACGGGCCACCGCCCCACTACTTCGTGCTCGAATCCCTCGTCGATATGGCAGCTCGCAAGCTCGGAATGGATCCGGCCGAGCTCCGACGCCGGAATTACATCCGACCCGAGCAATTCCCGTATGTGGTACCGAGTGGTAACGAATACGACAGCGGTCAGTACGAAGTTGTGCTCGACAAGGCCCTGGCACTCGCCGACTATGCAAAACTCCGCGCCGAGCAGGCGCGCGCGCGCGCGGCGGGTCGCCTCATCGGCATCGGCGTGGTCAGCACGGTGGAACCCGGTGTCTTCGACTGGAACTGCTACGCGACCGTCGGAGTCCCGGGGGTGGGAGTCCCCGAGGGCGTGAAGGTCGCTGTGGACATCCTCGGCAACGTCACCGTGGCCGTGGGCTTCAACCTGCAGGGGCAGGGCCAGTTCACCGTGGCGGCGCAGGTGGCGGCGGACTACCTCGGTGTGGACATGCATGCGGTACGGGTGGCCACCGCAGCGAGCGACGTGGCGCTGCCGCACTTCGGTCAGGGCGGGAGCCGCCTGGGTGTCTCGGTCACCGGCGCGGTGCTCGGCGCCTGCCGCAAGCTCGAGGTCCTCTTCTGCCGGGTGGTGGCGCACCTGATGCAGACCACGCCGGAGCAGGTGGAGCTCATGGACGGGCGGTTGCGCCTCAAGGCGAATCCCGCGGTGGGCATGACCCTTGCTGAGGTGGCCGGAACCATGCTCGCACGCAGCGACCTGCTGCCTCCGGACGTGGAACCCTGTCCCGAGGCGAACTACGTGTGGACCGCTCCGGGACGCACCGCGCCGGATGAGCAGGGCCGCTGCAAGAGCTATCTCACGGCGGCAAACGCCACGCACCTCGTGATGGTGGAAGTGGACCGCGAGACCGGCCAGACGAGCATTCTCGGGTACTGGATCGTGGATGATTGCGGTACACGCCTGAACCCGGCCACGGTCGACGGACAGATCGAGGGTGGAGTCGCCCAGGGAGTCGGTGCGGCGCTCTTCGAGGAATACGTCTACGGCGAGTCTGCCCAGCCGCTCGTGACCACCTTCGTCGATTACCTCATTCCGACGATCGGCGAGGTCCCGTCGAGCCGGAAGGCCGTCGTCGTGACGCCTTCTCCGGTATCTCCGCTCGGCGCCAAGGGAACGGGCGAGGGCGCGATCCACACCACACCCGCAGCCATCATGTGCGCCATCAACGACGCGCTCTCGCCGCTCGGCATCGAGGTGCGCGAGACGCCGGCCTCACCGCGCCGGCTGTGGCAGCTGCTGCAACAGGTAGCCTGATCATGAGCAATGCCTCCCTGAAGAACGGTCCGCTCGCGGGCCTGCGCGTCCTCGATCTCTCGACCATGCTCGCCGGCCCCTACGGGGCCACCATCCCTGGGCGACATGGGCGCCGACGTGATCAAGGTCGAATCCCACTATGGTGACGAGAGCCGCCACCTCGGCCCGAAGCGCGGGACCGAGCGGGGACCCTATCTCAGCCTCAACCGCAGCAAGCGCGATCTCGTGCTCGATCTGCAGCGTCCCGAGGCGCGCGAGGTGTTCGGCCGGCTCGCCGGGACGACCGACATCCTGATCACGAACATCCGCGAGCCGGCACTGTCCAGACTGGGGCTCGATTACGAGCAGGTGAAGACCCACAAGGCCGACATCATCTGGATCCGCGTCACGGCGTTCGGACCCGACGGGCCCTACGCGGGGCGTCCGGGCATCGACTTCCTCGCCCAAGGCTACACAGGGGTGCTGACGCTCAATGGCGAACCGTCAGGGAAGCCGGTGCGCACCGGCTTCCCGGCCGTGGACGTGATGACTTCGCTCCTCGTCAGCAACGCTGCGCTAGCAGCGCTGCGCGTGCGTGAGCTCACGGGGCAGGGCCAGCGCATCGAGATCTCGCTCCTCGATACGCTGATGCATGCACAGGCGAGCTCCATCGGCACCTGGCTGACGACGGGTGACCGGCCGAAACGCACGGGGAATCGCAGCCTCTACTTCGCACCATCAGGCGTGTACCCCACGCGCGATGGCAAGTACGTGGTCATGACGACACCGGGGGAAAAGTTCTTCGGCAAGGTCTGCCGCGCGCTCGGCACCGACTGGGATCAGGATCCGCGCTTCCACGATATTCATGCGCGGCTCGCCAACGAGGACGAACTCGACCGGGAGATTGCGGCACGCACCCGGCAGTTCACGCGCGAGGAACTGGTCGAGAAGCTCGTTGCCGCGGATGTGCTCACGGCGCCGATCAACGAGGTCGAGGATGTCGTCAAGGATCCGCAGATTCTGCACAACCGCATGATCGTGTCGGTCGACCACCCGGTACTCGGGACGCTGGATGTAACGGGCGTGCCGATCCGCTTCTACGGCACGCCCTGCGAGGTGCGCAGGCATCCTCCCATGCAGGGCGAGCACACGCGGGAGCTGCTGGCCGAGCTCGGATACGGCGAGCGCGAGGTCGATGCGCTGATCTCAGACGGACTCGCGGCGGACACGCCGGAACTTGAGCGCCAGCGCAAGGAGCGCGGGACGCGCAGGACCGCCAGCGGAGACTGAGAGACGCCCGCACGCGCCGGCACGGCGCTCAGTGGCTGACAGCCGCAGCGCGGCCGCTGCGAAAGTCGGTGAGCTTCTTTCCGGTCCAGACCTTGAAGGCGCGGCGGAAGTTGCTGACGCTGCTGTAGCCGAGCAGATAGCCGATCTCCTTCGGTGTGAGCGAGGTGTACTGCAGGTACTGGATTGCGAGCTGCTGGCGTGTGTCCTCGACGATCTGCTGGTAGGTGATGTCCTCGCTGGCGAGCCGGCGGCGGAGCGTTCGCGAGCCCATGTGGAGACGCCCGGCGATCATCTCGAGTGTCGGAAATTCTCCGGGATTGCTGACGAGATAATTTCTGATGCGGGTCGAAAGGAGCCTGCCCTGTTCACGCTTCGAAGCGAGCAGCCGCAGCTGCTGCTCGCAGAGCCGGAACACCCCTTCATTCGCCAGGCTGATCGGATCGCGCAGCCGCTCGATGTCCCAGACGACGATGTTGCGGGGCTGATTGAAGTACAGAGGGCAGGCAAACCGCGCCTGGTAGCGCGTGAGATCCGCGGGCTGCGGGTAGGTCACATGCAGCTCGAGGACAGGGAATGACCGGTTCGTGAGACTCGACGCGAGCTCGATCGTCTGACTGACGAATTCCTCGACCGCGAAGCGGACCACACCGCCAAGCAGGAAAGTGTCGCGGATTTCGGAGAACCAGCGGCCCTTCTCGAGGTGATTGGCGGTCGTGAAGATGTGCTCGTTGAGTGTGCGGTAATTGGTGTATACGTCCCGCGACTGCTCGAGGGTCGAGGCGCTGAGGGCGGCGTAGCCGAGCACGCCCAGGTAGCTGATCTTGAACTCCTGACCGAGCGCAATGCCGAGGCAGGAGTCCCCGGTCAGCTCGATCATGTTGAGGATGATCTGCCGATACTCTTCCGGGCGTGGGCGCAATTCATCATTGCCCGAGACCTGGGCCATGAGACCGGTCCCTGCGAGCACCTGTGCCGGGGCGAATCCCCGGCTCCGCATCCTCGAGAGGTAAAACGCCAGTTTGCTGGTGGCCTTCAGCCCGGTCATCAAGACGTCCGCTTCAAGGCCGGCAGCAGTACTAGCCAACCGCGCGGATCTCCGGATAAGCGGGCTCCCAGCGCAGTTTCTGGAGTTCGGCCTGGGCGTCGACGCCGGTGGTGCGCGCGCCGATCTTCGCCACCTCCGCAGCCACGCTCTGTGCCACATCCGGCAGCCGCCCGATGCGCGGGTAGATCAGCCCCTCTGCGAGCTCGGACTCGCTCACTGCGGTCGCCAGCGCGCGGGCCGCGGCGTAGAACATCGGTGCGGTGACGGTCGGGGCCTGTGAAGCGATAGCCCCCAGTCCGAGGCCGGGGAAGATGAAGACGTTGTTGCCCTGCCCGATGGGCCGCGTGCGCCCCTCGTAGACCACCGGCTCGAAAGGGCTGCCGGTGGCCACGATGGCCTGCCCGCGGCTCCAGCGGAGGAGATTGGCCGGACTCGCCTCACAGAGTGAGGTCGGGTTCGAGAGTGGCAGGATGAGCGGTCGCGCATGTGCGCGGCAGAGCCCGGTCACCAGATCCTCGGCGAAGGCACCCGGCACCCCACTGGTACCGATCAGGGCATGTGGCTGGAAGCGCCCGACCACTTCCGCGAGCCCGGCACCGGCGGCCAGCCTGTAATGAGCCAGAGCGGCGGCCGGCAGCGCAAGGTCGAGCTTGTAGGCCGCGCCCGGGGGCGCGTGCTCCGCGATCAGGCCGCGGCTGTCGAGCACCGCGATGCGGGCTCGTGCCTCTTCGGGAGGGCAGCCTTCGACCACCAGGAGTTCCCGCAGCTGCCGGGCAATCCCCAGACCGGCAGCGCCTCCGCCGAAGATCACGAATCGCTGGTCGCGAATGAGCGTACCGCTGACGCGCGCCGCACTCAGCACACCGGCGACGGTCACGGCGCCGGTGCCCTCGATGTCGTCGTTGAACGAAGGCAGGACCTTGTGATACCGGTCGAGGACGCGCAGCGCGATATCGTTGCGCAGGTCTTCCCATTGCAGCAGGGCCCGCGGATACAGCTCCTGGATGGCCGCCACGAATTCATCGAGGAAGTCGAAGTAGGCATCGCCGCGCAGCCGCGGCTGACACCAGCCCAGGTAGTCGGGCGACTCCAGCAGCGCGGGGTTGTCGGTGCCGACATCCAGGCTGATCGGCAGCGTGTGTGAGGGATGGATCCCCGCAGTCGCGCAATAGAGCGTCAGCTTGCCGATGGCGATGGCCATGCCGCCGGCCCCCTGGTCGCCGATACCGAGTATCGATTCGTTGTCGGTGGCAACGATCAGCCGCACGTCGGGGCGCAGGGACTGGGCGAGTACCTCCCGGATGCGACCCCGGTGACCCGGGTTCAGCCACACGCCGCGACCGCGCCGGAAGAGCTCGCTGAAGCGCTGCGTGGCCTCGCCAACCGTCGGGGTGTAGACGATCGGCATCAGCTCGGCGAGATGATCGCGCAGGACGCGGTAGAACAGGTGCTCGTTGCGGTCCTGCAGTGCACTCAGCTCGAGATACTGGTCGATCGGTGCGCTGCGAAGCCGCAGCTGCGCGTGGACGCGCTGTACCTGCTGCGCCATGCTCTTGGGCGTGCCGGGCAACAGGGCCTCGAGACCGAGAGCCCGCCGCTCGGCGAGCGTGAAGGCCGAGCCTTTGTTCAGGAGCGGTTCGCGATAGACGTCGAGCCCGCGGCGGCGTGTTTCGACGACGTAATTGGCGCCGACGCGGCGGAAGCAGACGGCGTCGGCGGGCAGAGAGGGTTCGGACCGGGAGGCTGCGGACGGCTGGCTTGGTGCGGACTTTGCGTGTGACATGGGCATCTCTGTGACTGGCGTGAATATGCCGCAAAAGCGGTCGGTGAGCGAGGGGCTTGACCCGGAATCCCCTGACCGTCCCGGATTGCGCGGCTGACGTCCCCGGCTGCAGGCTGCTGTCGCGCCATGAGTCCCTGCCGAAGGCGTGGACTTCGCGGTCGCGCGCGGGTTAGCGTGCTGTCTTGCGGCCTGCCTGGGACCGGCAGGCCGCCGATGGAGGACAGATGGACGCGCTGGCCACGCAGCCGGTGTCGATCGAGAAGGTCAGTGCGGGTGCGCGCCTGCGCCAGGACGACAGGGTGGCTGTAGAAGAGCCTCTCGAGATCCGCATCCGGCGGGCGGGCGACGAGGGCGCAGACCAGCCGATCTCCGTCACCATGCGCACGCCCGGCCACGACGCGGAGCTCGTGCTCGGCTTTCTCTACAGCGAAGGCGTGATCAGCGACTGGCGCGAGGTCCGCCGCGTGCGCCATTGTGGCGCGAGCGGCAATGTGGTGCGCGTGGACCTGCGTGCGGATGTCCGGTTTGATCCGGCACGCTTCGAGCGCCACTTCTGCATCACCTCCAGCTGCGGACTGTGCGGGAAGACCTCAACCGGGACGATCACGAGCCAGGTGCGGGTCCGACGCGTCGAGGCGACCTGGCGCGTGGACGTGCCTGTGCTGCACGAGCTGCCGGCAAGGCTGCGGGCAGCGCAGGGCGCCTTTGCCGCGACCGGCGGGCTGCATGCCGTTGGGCTCTTCGATCGCACGGGGCACCTCGGGGCGATCTACGAAGACGTGGGGCGCCACAATGCGCTCGACAAGCTCGTCGGGGCCCGTCTGGCTGCTGATGCGCTGCCGCTCGCGGATTCCCTGCTGCTCCTGTCGGGGCGCGCAAGCTTCGAACTCGTGCAGAAGGCTGCTGCGGCCGGCGTGCCCCTGGTGGCGGCGATCGGTGCCCCCTCGAGTCTCGCGGTCGATCTGGCGCGCGATGCGGGCATGACGCTGGTGGCTTTCCTGCGCGACGGCGCCTTCAATGTATATGCCCACGGCGAGCGTGTATGCACCGGAGCGATGGTGTGATGAGCACCCACAGGCCCCAGGAGCTCCAGGCGCTCGTTCTCGCCATCACGGCCCGCCTGAGGGACCAGCCGGGACCGCTGCTCGAGGTGCTCCACGGCGTGCAGGACGCCCTCGGCTTCGTCCCCGGCGAGGCCGTGCCGCTCATCGCACGTGAGCTGAACCTCTCGCGCGCGGAGGTGCATGGGGTCGTGAGCTTCTACCGCTGGTTCCGCAGCACGCCTCCCGGCCGTCATGTGTTGCGCGTCTGTCGCGGCGAGGCCTGCCAGTCGATGGGCGCTCGGGCGCTTGAGGCACATGCCCTGGCGACGCTCGGCATCGACTGCGGCCAGACCACCGCCGACGGCGCGATCTCCCTGGAGCCCGTGTACTGCCTCGGCAATTGTGCCTGCGCACCGGCCGTGATGCTCGACGGCGAGCTGCGCGGGCGCGTCACGAGGGAGGATCTCGATGCACTGCTCGAGTCCTGGGGGGCCGGGCAGTGACGCCCCGGGTCTACGTGCCGCGTGATGCCGGAGCACTCTCCCTCGGCGCCGACGATGTGGTCACGGCCATCGAGCGCCAGGCACGCCGCGAGCGCCTGCCGCTGCACATCGTGCGCAACGGCTCGCGAGGCCTGTACTGGCTCGAGCCGCTCGTGGAGGTAGACGCGGGACGCGGACGCATCGCCTACGGCCCGGTGCGGGCGGTCGACGTGCCCGGTCTTTTCCGTGCCGGATTCCTGCAGGGTGCACCTCACGCGCTCCATCTCGGCGCGATCGAGGGGCATCCCTGGCTCGCGAGCCAGCAGCGTCTCACCTTCGGGCGGGTGGGCCGCGAGGATCCGCTGAGCCTCGAGAGCTATGTGAGGCAGGGCGGGTACGCGGGTCTTCACCGGGCGCTGGAGCTTGGACCGGAGGCCACCGTGCGGGAGCTCACGGCCTCGGGGCTTCGTGGGCGCGGCGGCGCGGCCTTCCCGGCCGGGGTCAAGTGGCACACGGCGCGCGAGCAGGCGGCGGCGGTGAAGTATGTTGTCTGCAACGCGGACGAGGGGGACTCGGGGACCTTTGCCGATCGCATGCTCATGGAAGGCGATCCCTTTGCACTCATCGAAGGCATGACGATTGCCGGGGTGACCGTCGGCGCCTCACGCGGTTACGTGTACCTGCGTGCGGAATATCCCCACGCACGCCGGAGTCTCGGGGCGGCCATCGAGGTGCTCCGGCGCGCCGGCAGACTCGGGTCAGACCTGCTGGGCAGCGGCCGGGACTTCGACATCGATGTCCGCGTCGGCGCAGGGGCCTACGTCTGCGGAGAGGAGACCTCGATGCTCGAGAGTCTCGAGGGCCGGCGAGGGGAGGTGCAGGTGCGCCCACCCCTGCCCGCCGTGAAGGGCCTCTTTGGTGCGCCGACCGTGGTGAATAACGTCGTGACGCTCGCCACCGTGCCGGTGGTCCTCGCGCGGGGCGCAGAGTTCTACCGGGGATACGGGCGCGCAGGCTCGCATGGGACACTGCCCATACAGCTCGGTGGCAACGTGCGGCGGCCCGGGCTGATCGAGCGTGCCTTCGATCTCACGGTGCGCGAGCTGCTCGAGGACTACGGCGGCGGTTCCGCCACCGCACGCCCCATCCGCGCCGTGCAGATCGGCGGCCCGCTCGGGGCTTTCCTGCCTGCCTCGCAGTTCGATACGCCGCTGGACTACGAGACTCTCGCGGCAATGGGCGCAGTGCTCGGGCACGGCGGCGTGGTCGCGTTCGACGATACGGTGGACATGGTCGAGAGAGTGCGCGAGACGCTGCGCTTCTGCGCACACGAATCCTGCGGCAAGTGCGCGCCCTGTCGCATCGGCTCGGTGAGGGGTGAGGAGCTGGTCGAGCGCATCAGGCGCGGGTTCGATCGTGAGCGCGACCTCGCGCTCCTCGCCGAGCTCTGTGACACGCTGGAACACGGATCCCTGTGTGGGCTCGGGGGCATGACGCCCTTTCCTGTGCGCAGCGCCCTGCGTCATTTCCCCGGGGATTTCCGGGGCACGCGCTGAGGGGAGACCGCCATGCACGCCGTCGGCTACCACGATCTGGGCACCCCCGCAGCACCCGCAGCACCCGCAGCACCCGCAGCACCCGCGATCAGGCTGTCCATCGATGGCACGTCTGTCGAAGTCCCTTCCGGCACCTCGGTCATGCGGGCCGCAGCGCTCGCCGGCGTGAGCGTCCCGAACCTCTGTGCAACCGACACGCTGAAGTCCTTCGGATCCTGTCGCCTGTGCCTGGTGGAGATCGAGGGACACAAGGGCTATCCGGCCTCCTGCACCACCGGGGTTGCAGACGGCATGCGCGTCCGCACGCACAGTGCGGCGCTCATGCAGCTGCGCCGCAGCGTGCTCGAGCTCTATGTCTCGGACCATCCCCTGGCCTGTGAGCCCTGTCCTGCGAACGGACACTGCGAGCTGCAGACCCAGGCAGCCGCCCACGGCATCACCCACTCGCGCTACGCCGGTGGAGCGAGCCGTCGGGGGGGCGGACGGGATGTGAGCAATCCTTACTTCAGCTTCGATCCTGATCTTTGCATCGTCTGCTCGCGCTGTGTGCGCGCCTGTGAAGAAGTGCAGGGAACCTTCGCGCTCACCATCGAAGACCGGGGTTTCTCCTCGCGGGTGGCGGCGGGTCAGTCTGAGCCCTTCCTGCTTTCGGAGTGCGTCTCCTGCGGCGCCTGCGTCGAGTCCTGCCCGACGGCGGCGCTGCACGAGAAGACACTCCAGGCTTGCGCGCCTCCCGAGCGCTCGGTGACCACCACCTGCGCCTACTGTGGCGTCGGCTGCTCCCTGGTGGCCGAAGCGGGGCACGGGGAACTCATGCGCATGGTGCCGGACCGGACGGGGCAGGCGAATCACGGTCATGCCTGTGTGAAGGGACGCTTCGCATGGGGGTATGCGACACATCCCGAGCGCGTCACGAGACCGATGCTGCGGAAGCACACCGGTGAGCCCTGGCGGGAGGTGAGCTGGGACGAGGCGATCGCGCATGCGGCAGAGGCGCTGCAGCGCATCCAGGCCTGCCACGGCCGCGGCGCCGTCGGCGGCATCACCTCCTCACGCTGCACGAACGAGGAAACCTTCCTCGTGCAGAAGCTCGTGCGCGCCGCCCTCGGCAACAACAACGTCGACACCTGTGCGCGCGTCTGCCACTCGCCCAGCGGCTATGGACTCAAGCAGACGCTCGGCGAGTCTGCAGGTACGCAGACCTTCGACTCGGTGATGCAGGCAGATGTGATCATGGTGATCGGTGCGAACCCGACCGAGGCTCATCCGGTGTTCGCTGCGCAGCTCAAGCGCCGCATCCGCGGGGGCGCGCGGCTCATCGTCATCGATCCGCGGACGATCGAGCTTGTGCACGCGCCGCACCTCCGTGCGGCGTGGCACCTGCGGCTGCGGCCAGGCACGAATGTCGCGCTAATGAACGCCCTCGCACACGTGATCGTCACGGAGGGACTCACGGACGAGGCCTATGTGGCCGCTCACTGCGAGGAAGACTCCTATGTCCGCTGGCGTGACTTCGTGTCGCAGCCCGCTCAGTCCCCCGAGGCGACGGCCGGGCTGACGGCCGTGCCGGCCGCCGAAGTGCGTGCTGCCGCGCGGCTCTATGCGGCGGGGCCGAACGGCACGATCTGCTATGGCCTCGGCGTTACCGAGCACAGCCAGGGCAGCACGACCGTCATGGCCATCGCAAATCTCGCCATGGCAACGGGCAATCTCGGGCGCGAGGGCGTGGGTGTGTGCCCGCTGCGTGGCCAGAACAACGTGCAGGGCGCATGCGACATGGGGTCCTTCCCCCACGAGCTGAGCGGCTATCGTCATGTCTCGGATCCCGCAGTGCGGGCGATCTTCGAGTCGGACTGGCAGGTCGTGCTCGACCCCGAGCCGGGACTGCGCATCCCGAACATGTTCGAGGCCGCCCTCGACGGTTCCTTCCGGGGTCTCTACGTGCAGGGCGAGGATCTCGCGCAGTCGGACCCGAACGCCCGGCACGTGGCCGCTGCGCTCCAGGCGATGGACTGCGTGATCGTGCAGGATCTCTTCCTCAACGAAACCTCGAGGTACGCGCACGTCTTCCTGCCTGGATCATCCTTCCTCGAGAAGGACGGCACATTCACGAATGCCGAGCGGCGCATCTCGCGGGTGCGCAAGGTGATCGAGCCGCTCGCGGGACTGGCGGACTGGGAGGTGACGGTGCGCCTCGCGAACGCCCTCGGCCATCCGATGCGCTATGCCCACCCTTCGGAGATCATGGCCGAGATCGCGCGACTGACCCCGACGTTCCGCGGCGTGAGTTACGACAAGCTCGAGCGCCTCGGAAGCCTCCAGTGGCCCTGCGACGAGGGCGCTCCCGAGGGCACGCCCACGCTGCATGTCGGGCACCCGGTACGGGGCAGGGGCCGCTTCGGCGTCACACGCTTCGTGGCGACGAACGAGCGCAGCAGCGCGCGCTATCCGCTCCTGCTCACGACCGGCCGGGTGCTCACGCAGTACAACGTGGGCACCCAGACCCGTCGCACCGCGAATCTGCTCTGGTACGACGAGGATCTGCTCGAGATCCACCCGCATGATGCCGAGGACCGGGGTGTCGGCGAGGGCGACTGGGTGCACCTGGCCAGCCGGACGGGCGAAACGCGGTTGCGGGCGACGGTCACCGAGCGCGTCGCACCGGGGGTCGTTTACACCACGTTCCACTTCCCTGAATCGGCCACCAATGTCGTGACGACGGAGAATTCCGACTGGGCGACCAACTGCCCTGAGTACAAGGTCACCGCTGTGCAGGTCACAAGGGTCGCGGGCACGGCGGGCGGGCATGATCCGGGCCGCGGGAACCCCGTTCACGCATGAGAATCGAACGCCTGGTGGCAATGGCCAACGACATCGCCACCTTCTTCGAGTGCGAAACGGATCGTGCGGCGGGGGCCCGGGCGGTGGCTGCGCACCTGCGGCGCTTCTGGGATCCGAGGATGCGGCGCGAGATCCTAGCGCATCTCGGTCGTGGCGGAGCGGGTCTGAGTGCACTCGCACGCGAGGCGCTGTCTCGGCTCGCGTCGGACTGAGCGAAGGCGAGCACGGTGGCGACCGGCCCCGCTAGAATCTGTGGGTGCCCCAACGATTGCCCGCCATCGCTCTCTGGACCGCGATCTCGCTCCTCGGCGCCTCGGCGCTCGGCGGCATTGCCCTCAACCGGGGTGAGTCGATCAATGCCGCGTGGTTCGTCGTCGCTGCGGTCTGCGTCTATCTCGTCGCCTACCGGTTCTACGGGGGGTGGATCGCAGCGCGCGTGCTGTCGCTCGATGCGAGCCGCGCGACTCCGGCCGAGCGGCTTGAAAACGGCCGCGACTTCGTCCCGACCAGCCGCTGGATCGTCTTCGGCCACCATTTCGCAGCCATCGCCGGCGCCGGACCGCTGATCGGCCCCACGCTCGCGGCGCAGTTCGGCTATCTGCCGGGCACGCTGTGGCTCCTGGCCGGTGCAGTCCTGGGCGGCTGCGTGCAGGACATGCTGGTGCTCTTCTGCTCGACGCGACGCGACGGACGCAGCCTCGGACAGATGGCGCGCGATGAGCTCGGGCGTGCCGGCGGTACAGCCGCGATGCTCGCCACGCTGCTCATCATCCTGATCCTGATCGGTGTGCTGGGCCTCGTCGTGGTGAAGGCCATGGCTCACAGTCCCTGGTCGACCTTCACCGTGTTTTCGACGGTACCGATCGCGCTCGTGGTCGGTGTGTATCTGCGCCGCATCCGCCCGGGCCGCGTCCTGGAGGGGACCGCCCTGGGCGTGGCACTGCTGCTGCTCGGCGTGCTCGGGGGTGGGCTGCTCGGCTCGTGGCCCACGCTGTACGCGGCCTTCGACTGGGACGGCCGCGCACTCGCGGGTTTCGTGATTGCCTATGGGTTCGTGGCTGCGATCCTGCCGGTGTGGCTGCTGCTCGCGCCGCGCGACTACCTCTCGACCTTCGTGAAGCTCGGCGTCGTGCTGATGCTGGCGACTGCGATCGTGCTGATCTCGCCGGAGGTGAAGATGCCGCCGCTCACGCGCTTCGTGGACGGGACGGGACCCATCTTCAGCGGCGACCTGTTCCCCTTTCTCTTCATCACGCTGGCCTGCGGGGCGATCTCCGGTTTTCACGCGCTCGTGGCCTCGGGCACGACACCGAAGCTCCTTGCGCGGGAGAGCGATATACGGCTCATCGGCTACGGCGCCATGGCGGCCGAGTCCTTCGTCGGCGTGCTCGCCCTCGTGGCAGCCTCGGTGCTCGATCCCGGAGTCTACTTTGCCATCAACACGGCGGCGGGCGTGGTTGGCGCCGACCCGACCGCGGCCACTGCCACCATCACATCCTGGGGCTTTCCGGTGACCGCCGCGCAGATGCGGGCGCTCGCGGAGAGTGTCGGCGAAGTCAGCCTCTTTGGGCGCACCGGCGGTGCGCCATCGCTCGCCGTCGGTATGGCGAGCATCTTCGGTTCGGCCTTCGGACACGGGCTGCTCGCGACGTGGTATCACTTCGCCATCATGTTCGAGGCGGTCTTCATCCTGACCACACTCGATGCCGGCACTCGCGTCGGGCGTTTCATCATGCAGGACATGCTCGGCGCATTCTGGACACCGCTGGGGCGGACCTCGTGGTATCCATCGGTGGTACTCTCGAGCCTGCTCGTCGTGGGGGGATGGGGTTACTTCCTCTACATCGGGGTCATCGATCCGAATGGGGGCATCAACATCCTCTGGCCGCTCTTCGGAATCGCCAACCAGCTGCTCGCCGCGATTGCACTCGCCGTCGTGACCGTGATCCTGGTGCGCTCGTCGCGCGCGCGTTACGCATGGGTGAGCGCCCTGCCGCTCGCATGGCTGGTCGTGGTCACGACCAGCGCCTCTCTGCAGAAGCTCTTCGCTGCTGACCCCGGCGTGGGCTTCTTCGCGGCCGCGCGTGAACTGACGGCGAAGCTCGCCGCCGGTGCGCTGCCGCCCGAGCGGGCGGCCATCGCACCCCAGCTCATCTTCAACCAGCAGCTGGATGGGTGGATGACCGCTTTCTTCCTGGTTCTGGTCTGGGTGGTGGTCATTGATACGCTATACCGATGCCTGCGCCGGGAAGCGGTTGGCGCTCCCCGGTCAGCGCGCAATCCGGAGAGTCCCTATGTCCGCACTCAGTTGCCGTGAATCCGGCGGCCTTCGCACTGGCGGGTGGGGCCGCCCGGGCGGCATGCTGCGCACGCTTTGGCAGGGATTGCGACAGCTGACGGGCGACGACGCCTACGAGCGCTACCTGGCGCATCACCACCGCCACCATCCTGGCGCGCCGGTCGAGTGCCGGCGGACCTTCTGGCGCCGTGAGATCGAGCGACGCTGGGCTCGCGGCGCGCAGCGCTGCTGCTGATCATGCGCGCCATGGTGCTGCGCCGCCCCGGCGGTCCGCTCGTACTCGAGGATCGGCCACTGCCGCGGCCTGCGGCGGGCCAGGTCCGGCTGCGGGTCACGGCCTGTGCCGTGTGCCGCACCGACCTGCACCTGCTCGACGACGAACTCCCGGGGATCCGGCATCCCATCGTACCGGGCCACGAGATCGTCGGCCGCGTGGATGCCTGCGGACCAGGCGTCGAGCTTGCATCCGGTACGCGTCTCGGGGTGCCGTGGCTGGGATTCACCTGTGGGACGTGCTCCTTCTGTGTGCGCGGTGAGGAGAACCTCTGCGATGCGGCGCGCTTCACGGGCTACCACATCGATGGCGGCTATGCGGACTACGTGCTCGCCGACCAGCGCTACTGCTTCGAACTGCCCCAGGAGCTCGACGATGCGCACGCGGCACCGCTTCTCTGTGCCGGGCTGATCGGCTATCGGGCGCTGCGTATGGCGGGGCCTGCGGAGCGGCTGGGGCTCTACGGCATTGGTGCTGCGGCGCACATCCTCATTCAGGTGGCTCGCCACCAGGGTCGCGAGGTCTTCGCCTTCACGCGGCCGGGCGACCGGCCCGCGCAGGATCTGGCGCAGTCCCTGGGCGCGAGCTGGGCGGGAGCAAGCGAGGAGCGACCGCCGCAGGAACTCGACGCAGCGATCATCTTCGCTCCGGTGGGGACGCTCGTCCCGGCGGCGCTGCGCGCCGTGCGCAAGGGCGGCACGGTGGTGTGTGGCGGCATCCACATGAGCGACATCCCGGCCTTTCCCTACGCCTGGCTCTGGGGCGAGCGGCAGATCCGCTCCGTGGCCAATCTCACGCGTCGCGATGCCGTCGAGTTTCTCGCACTCGCGCCGCGCATACCCGTGCGTACGACCATCGAGCGTCACCGGCTCGAAGAGGCCAATCTCGCCCTCGAGCGGCTGCGATGCGGTGTGCTCGCCGGTGCCGCGGTGTTGACCCTGGACAGTGACTCAACGCGATGACACGAAGGCGGGCGGTGCCGGCGCTGATCCTCAGGCGACGCTTCGCAGCCGGACGTCCAGCGACCGTGAAGGCGGAATGGCACTCGCGGCGAGCGCGGCCACGTCGCCGACGATGAGCAGCGCCGGTGGCGTGATCGCGGCATCGTTTGCGCGCGGGCCGATGTCGGCGAGCGTGCCGTGGAGCTGGCGCTCGCCGGGCAGCGTCGCACGCTCGATGAGCGCCACGGGCCGCGACGCGGGCGCTCCCGCCGCACGTAGCCGCCCGGTGATGTGTGCGAGCTGGGCGATGCCCATATAGAACACCACGGTCTGTCCGGGACGGGCGAGCGCGCTCCAGTCGGGCTCCTCGCCGCCGGCGGAGTGGCCTGTCACGAAGGTCACCGATCCGGCAAGCTGCCGGTGCGTGAGAGGAATACCGGCGCTGGCCGCGGCACCGAGGGCGGCCGTGATTCCGGGTATCACCGTGCAGGGAATGCCGTGTGCCGCGAGCGTCTGCAGTTCCTCACCGCCTCGACCGAAGACAAACGGATCGCCGCCCTTCAGGCGTGCGACACGCCGCCGGCGCGCGTGTGTCTCAGGATCAGTTGCTCGATCTCCGCCTGCGTCATCGCGCGCCCTCCGCGCTCCTTGCCCACGTAGACGAGCTGCGCATCGCGGCGGGCCCGCGCTCGAGCACTTCCGGGGGCCAGGCGGTCGCAAACACGACGTCTGCGCACTGCAGCACCTGCAGTGCGCGCAGCGTCAGCAGATCCGCGTCGCCAGGTCCGGCGCCGATCAGGTACACCTCGCCGCGGGCCTGCGCCGGCGTGGCGCACGCGGTTTCGAGTTCGGCCGTGAAAGTGCTCAGTGCCATGTCCGCGCGGCCCGCCAGAACCTGAGTGCCGAAGAGGCCACCCAGGACCCGCTCCCAGAAGCTGCGCCGCTGCGACGCGGCCAGCCGCGACCGGACGCGGCGTCGGAGCTGGCCGGCGAGCCGCGCCAGCTCGCCGAGTCGCCCGGGCAGGAGCGCTTCGATCTGCGCCCGCACCTGGCGCGCCAGGACAGGAGCGCAGCCGCTCGTGCCGATGGCCACTACGACGGGCGAACGGTCGACGATCGCCGGCATGACGCAGCTCGAGTGCCGTGGATCGTCCACCACATTCACCATGATGCCGCGCTCGCGGGCACTCGTGGCGACTGCGCGATTGACTTCGTCGCTGTCTGTGGCGGCCACGACCAGCGCGGCACCGTCGAGTTGTCCCGCCTCGAAGGCGCGGCCAGGTGCACGAGGCGTCTGCCGCCGGCGCCCGTGAGCAGCTGGCGCAGCGACGGCGCGAGCTCCGGGGCGATCACCGTGACCTCCGCCTGGGCCCGCAGCAGCAGCTCCGCCTTGCGCGCAGCGACCCGCCCACCACCGATGACGACGGCGCGACGCTCGCGGAGATCGACGAACAGGGGCAGATAATCCAGATGCTGCGCGTTCACGCGGGGGTCCGCACGGCAGCGGCTCGCACGCGCGGGTGCAGGCCGCACTCGCGCGATTCTGCCTGTTCCCACCACCACCGACCGGCCCGCCCGTCCCCGCCGGGCTCGACCGCGCGGGTGCAGGGTGCGCAGCCGATGCTGCGGAACTGACGATCGTGAAGGCTGTTGTAGGGCAGCTGACGCGCCCGGATGTAGTGCCAGATCTGACCCTCAGTCCAGTCGAGGAGCGGGCTCACCTTGTAGAGACCGTGGCCGGCGTCCCACTCGAGCGCTGCCCCGGAGGCGCGCGTGGCGGACTGCTCGCGGCGCACGCCCGTGACCCATGCTCGATAGCCGGCGACGGCCCGGCGGAAGGGCTCTAACTTGCGAACCTGGCAGCAGCCGAGACGTGCCTCGAGCGACCCGTAGAAGCCGTTGGTTCCCTGCGCGGCGAGCAGCGCCTCGAGCGCACGGGCGTCCGGATGCACGAGCCGGATGCGGCGCCCGTAACGCGCCTCGATGCGGGCGAGCAGGGCGTGAGTCTCATCGGGCAGGCGACCCGTGTCGATGCTGAACATGTCGATCTCGGGAACAAAGGTGGCGATGAGATCGGTCAGCACCATTGCCTCGGCACCCAGACTGTTGGCGTACACCACCCGGCCATGCTCACGCACTGCCGTCCGCAGGAGCTCGCGCACGGCGGCGATCTGCTGCTCGAATTCGAGCGAAAGGATCTGTCCCATGACGGGCGACTGTAGGAGTGCCGATTCCGCTGCGGAACGAACGAATCCTTCTGTCGTGATCCCCGGCAGTTATGAGTCGCCCCCTCATAACCAGAGTGCATCAGGACGCACGACATCGTTATTGTTCGCATGGCCGGGTCACGTTAGCGTCCGCGGATGATGTCGACCCTCACCGTGTGGAACGCGGCCGCCGGCGTCCGCGACGATGCGGCTTCGGCCTGGCGGTCGGGAATTCCCTGGCGCGTGAGCACCTGCCAGCGGGAGTTGCTCGTCTTCAGCGGGGACGAACGACCCGCGGCTGGCACGGCCTTCGAAGTATTCCGCGGGCAAGCTGCGTATGAGTTCCTGCTGCGGGTCGCAACAGGGCTCGAGAGCGCCGTGCCCGGGGAGACGAACATTCTCGGCCAGCTGCGAGGTTCCTGGGCGGCATACGAGGCAAGCTCAGCGCCCATCCCCGTACTCGAAGCCATCGTCCGCACACTCTTCGCCGATGCCGCGCGGGTGCGTTCGATGCACCTGCAGGGGATCGGGGGAAGCTCCTACGGAACGCTCGTGCGGAGGCTGCTCAGGCCTTCGCGGGCAGCGCACGTGCTCGTGGCGGGAGCGGGCCGGCTTGCGGCGTCGCTTCTTCCTGCGCTTGCTTCCTTCGAGACTGCGCTGTATGCGCGGCGCCCTGACGTTCTCGCAGCGGAGCTTCCTGCGCACCGGTTTGGCTGTGGAGAAGAGCTGGCGGCGGCGGCATGGGCCGACGTCCTGTGCTTTTGTCTTCCCGCGCACACCGGGCAGGACGCGATATGGATCGGCGCTCTGCGCGAGCGTCCGCATTCGGCGGTGCATCTCGGGCTGCGCCGCGGGGACCTGCAGGGCTGGTCTGTGCTCCCGGAGCTGCGCACACTGGACGACGTGTTCGACCTGCGACGTTCGCAGCGCAGTCTGCGCTGCAGCCGGATTGCACGCGCGGCCGAGGCCTGCCGCGAGCTGGCCGCCTCCAGGAGTCTTTCGGGCACTTCGCGGCGCCGTATGGCGACGTTGGAGCGCGTGCGCCACGGGTGGAGCGCGACCGCATGAAGCTGCACTAGTTGTGCTATCTGGCGGCCGTGGCGCAGAACGGTCTCAATATCACCGCTGCCGCACAGAAGCTGCATACCTCCCAGCCGGGCGTGAGCAAGCAGATCAAGCTGCTCGAGGACGAGCTCGGTTTCCAGATCTTCGCCCGTGAGGGCCGCACGCTCACGCGTATCACGCCAGAGGGCCAGCAGGTGATCGAGCGCGCACTGCGCATCCTGCGGGAGGCCCAGGGCATCCGCGACATCTCGAAGGATCTGCGCGGGGACGAGAAAGGCAGCCTTGCCATTGGCACGACGCACACGCAGGCGCGCTACGTGCTGCCGGAGATGATCCGGGAGTTCCGCAGCCGTTTCCCCGGAGTGCGTCTCCATCTCCATCAGGGCACCTCGGAACAGATTGCGGAGATGGCGGAGCAGGACCGCATCGATTTCGCCATTGCGACCGGCTCCGAGCAGCTCTTCCCCGGGCTGACCCTCCTGCCGTGGTATCGCTGGCATCGCTCGCTCGTAGTGCCACGCGGGCATCCGCTGGCGGCACTCGACCGCCCGAGCCTGGGAGCACTGGCAGCCTATCCGATCATCACCTATACCTTCAGCTTCTCCGGCCCGTCGTCACTCCAGGTCGCCTTCGCGCGCGCAGGTCTCGAACCGGATGTGGCGATCACGGCGCGCGATGCCGATGTCATCAAGACCTATGTGCGCCTCGGTCTCGGCGTGGGCATCGTCGCGAGCATGGCGGTCGACGAGCGCGCCGACGCGGACCTGACTGCCATCGATGCCTCCCATCTCTTCAAGACGCACACGACGTGGGTGGGCTTTCGGCGGGGCATGCTGCTGCGCCGGTATATGCTCGAATTCCTGCAGCGGCTTGCGCCTCATCTCGACCGGCGCACGGTCGATCGGGCCAACCGGATGGCCAGTCCGGCGGAGGTCGCAGCGCTGTTCGAGGATGTCCGTCTCCCGATGCGCTGACCGTCATGAGCGTTCCCCTCCGGCCCGATCAGACTCCTGCGACTGCAGGCGGCACCAGAAGGCTTCCGAGGGCTGCCACGGTCCGGTGAGAAGGTCCGCAATCGCAGTGCCCGATCGTGACGTCGCCTCGCTCACCGCACGCACGACCTGAGCCTCGGAGACATCCGCACGCAGCTCGCCGATCAGCAGTCTGTTCAGCAGAACGCACTCACGATACGGCAGCATCCGCCACCAGGCCGTGATGCGTGCGCGCCGCCCGCTCTCCGTGAGCGCCCGCAGCATCGGCAGACGATCTTCGAGCCAGGTCGAGAGGTTCGCATCCACGTGTGCGCCCGGGGTTTCAGGACCGGTGGTCGAGGCCGTCAGCAGTGCAATGCTCTCGCTCAGGTCGGCGATGTCCGTGAGCGTCTCGTCGATCAGCCAGCGTGGCAGCGCCGCCGCTTCGCCCAGCCAGGAGCGCAGCTGCATCGGCGTGACGAATGCCGTCAGATCCCGCCGGCAGAGAATGTAAGTGGCCCAGGACGCATCCGCGGGCGCTGCCAGGACAAGGAAGCGGGCCATCGCGGCAAGCTTTGCCGCCGCCGAGCGGGTCGTATCCAGCACATCGAGGAGCTCGGCGAAGGCGCGCATCAGGCTGCGGATTCGCTGCCCGGCCCCAAGGGCGCAGCATCGACGCCTCGCTCCTCGCGCAAGAAGCGCACCAGCGTCGCCGTGTGTCCGTGCATGAGCAGGACGCGAGGGGCGCGTGTCCGGGCAATGGTGTCGACCAGAGCCGGCCAGTCCGCGTGATCGGAGAGCACGAAACCACGGTCATGGCCGCTTTGCCTGCGATTGCTGCGCAGCTGCATCCAGCCCGAGCACAGCCCTGTCGAGGCCTCTCCGAAGCGTCTCATCCAGCGGCCGCGAGCCGCGCCCGGCGGG
The DNA here is from genome assembly GCA_016707425.1 of Gammaproteobacteria bacterium. Classification (GTDB taxonomy): domain Bacteria; phylum Pseudomonadota; class Gammaproteobacteria; order Steroidobacterales; family Steroidobacteraceae; genus JADJHU01. The sequence goes on along the minus strand of JADJHU010000004.1, from coordinate 110,702 downwards.
GCAAGCACGAGTGCGCCCGCCAGCTGACGCCCGGACGCAGACGGCGCAGGCAGCGTGGGTACCATGGGTACGCCCGCGTCCCGATACGCCCGGATCGGTCCGGCAAGCGCCTCGTGTACATGGACCGGATCGGATGTGAAGGCGAGGAGCTCGGCGAGCACACGCTGTGTCTTGCCAAGGGCATAGCAGAACAGGACCGACGTGATCCCCCGCTCGCGATTGGCGTGCCACCAGCGGACGATCTCGGCCACGGTCTCCACGCCCGGTGGCCAGCGGTAGACGGGTCTGGCGAAGGTTGCCTCGCTCACGAACACATCGCATTCGATGGGCTCGAACGGCCGGCAGGTCGGATCCGCGGCACGCTTGAAATCCCCTGAGACGACCCACACCTCGCCAGCATGCTCGATGCGGACCTGGGCGGACCCGAGAATGTGACCCGCGGGATGGAGCGACACCCGGGTGTCGCCGATTCCGGTGACCGCTCCGTATTCCACGGTCTCGAGCCCTGCCTTGTCGCCAAGACGCAGCCGCGCCACACCCGCCCCGACACTGGCGAGGACATAGCGTGCGCTGCCGGGACGCAGATGATCACCGTGCGCGTGCGTGACGACGGCGCAGGGTACGCCGGCCGCCGGATCGATGTGGAACGCCCCCGGCGGGCAATAAAGGCCCCGCTCCGTCCACACGAGGAGAGGCGCGCGGGATCGGCCCGTCATGTGCGCCGCGAACAGTTCCCTGACCGCAGTGTCATTGGCCTCACGGGCTCATGGCCTCGCGCAAGGCCGCGGCGAGTCCTGCCGCCGTGTAGGGCTTGGCGATGACCGGGTGGTTGGCGAGTTCCTTCGGGATGTGTCGGACGTTGCCGTAACCCGTTGCGATCGCAAAGGGAATCCCGCGGGAGCACAACACCTGCGCGATCGGCGTGCTGGTCTCGGTGCCGAGATTCACGTCGAGGACGGCAACGCGCACCTTGCCGCGCGACAGTGCTTCGAGCGCCTGACGGCCGGTTGCAGCCACTTCCACCGCGGTGAAGCCCAGCTCCTGAAGCATGCACTCGGCGTCGAGCGCGATGATGGCGCTGTCCTCGACCAGCAGGACGGTTCCCTCGAACCTCAGCGGTTCCATCCTCAGTTCCTCCGCACCGGTGCCCCTCCGCGTGAATGCTGCCGCACCCGCTTGCCTTCGCTGCAGTGCGCGCGTGTCCTTCCCGGGCTGAATGCAGCAGAGTTCCCCGGGTTCCGCCGGCGGGTCGTTCGAATTCGCATGCATTGCGGATCCGCACGGCATCGCCGGCACTCGGGAGTTGCGGGGCAGCGTACATCCGCGGCGTCCGGTCCGGGAGGCGAAGCCAGGCTCCGGGGCGGATCACTCGCCAAAGAAGAGCGCCTGCCCGATCGCGGTCCGCACGATGTCCGGGTCAAAGGGCTTGGTGATCAGAAAGGCAGGTTCCGGGCGTTCACCGGTGAGCAGCCGCTCAGGGAAGGCGGTCACGAAGATCACGGGGACCGGGAATGCCGCGGCAATGTCGTGCGCGGCATCGATTCCCGAGCTGCGGTCTGCCAGCTGGATATCCGCGAGTACGAGTCCTGGCGGATGCGCCTCGGCCGCCGCGATCGCTTCTCTGTGCGTCCGTGCCACCGAGGTCACTTCATGGCCGAGGCCGCGCACAATGGACTCGAGATCGAGCGCGATGACGGGTTCGTCTTCAATGATGAGGATTCTGGCCGAGGGCCGCCTGAGCACCTCATCGCGTGCCGCCGCCACGAGCGCTTCGACCTCGCTGCCCTGTCGCCCGAGAATCACCGCAGCCTCGCGACAGGAGAAGCCCTCGAGGGCGGTCAGCAGCAGCGCCTGGCGCGACAGGGGCGTCATGTGCTGCAGCCGGGCCTGCACATTGCGCTCGATCCCGGAGGAGGTGACCGGCGCGCCTTCGCCCAGCCGCACGACCCCGGACCAGATCGCATGAAAGAGGCGATAGAGTGCCACGCGCGGGGGCTCGCCGCCGGCCAGTGCCCCGGGGTGCGCGAGGAGCGCTTCGAGCGCGGCACGCACACAGGCATCGCCACGCGACTGCGTCCCGGTGAGCGCACGTGCGTAGCGCCGCAGCAGCGGCAGATGCGGAGCTACCTGATCTGTCACGCTCATGCACCGTTCCGCTGGGTTCCGACGCTGGAGCCGTTCCGGGGATCGCTATATGCTTGGTTCGAAGGCGATGCCTGCGGTCCGGCCATGCGTGGGCTTCGCCTGGCGCGGGAACCGGCGTGGGGAGCCGGGTGCAATGATATCAACACAGGGCAGGGTAGATGAATCCAGCGAAGCCTCCCCACGGACCCGTGGATCCCGCTGCGGCGCGCGAGCGGACAGCGGCTGCGGAGGGACCCGGCGCCCGGGCCGACTGGATTGGCGACGGCTTGCGACAGCTGTATCGCCGCGTGACCGAGGAGCCGTTGCCTGAGGCCTTCGCGAAGCTCCTGGCACAGCTCGACGAAGAGGACTCATCGGCGGCAGGCGTACCGGCTGTGCCCGATGACGCGGGGTCGAATTGAGCACTGCGGTGACCCTGGCAGCGATCCGCGCAGAGATGGTCGAACTCGTGCCTCAGCTGCGAGCCTTCGCGCGCTCGCTCTGCCGGGATCCGTCGCGGGCCGATGACCTCGTGCAGGAGGCACTGGTTCGGGCACTGACGAATCTCGTGCAGTTCACCCCGGGCACGAACCTCAAGGCCTGGCTCTTCACGATCGTCCGTAACGAGTACTACACCCAGCTCAGGCGCGGCCGCTTCGAGGTCCGGGTCGACAGCGAGGGCTCGCTCCCCGAACCGTCCGTTCCGCCCGAACACGAAGGCGAGCTGCAGTTGCGTGACCTCAACCGTGCCCTCGGACAGCTGTCGCCCGATCAGCGCGAGGCGCTGATCCTCGTCACGGCAAGCGGGTTTTCCTACGCGGAGGCGGCGCACATCTGCGGCTGCGCGGTCGGCACCATCAAGAGCCGCGTAGGACGCGCGCGCGAGCAGCTGACCCGGCTCCTGGAAGGCACTGCATCCCCGGAGAGCCGCGACCGCAGTCGCCGGGAGCCTCCGGGGACGGCCCCGCCGTGATGCTGGCGCTGCGGGGGCGGAGACTGCTCCTCGTCCTGCTTGCAACGGCAGTGCCCATCGCCTGGTTTATCTGCGACGCTGTCCAGCGCACGACCCATCGAGGATTCGCGATGCTTTTCCTGGGGGTGCTGGCGGCACTGACTGCGATGCCTGCTGCCCTGTGGCTCCTGCTGCACCGGTTCGTGCTCAGGGGCATGAGGCAGCTGCACGACGCCACGCTTGCTTTCGCCCGCGGGTCGCGCGAGGCCCGCGTGGGCGATCTGCGCGGTTCGGCACCCGAGATCATCCGGCTCGGGCAGGTCATCGACGAACTCATCGAGACGGTCAGCGCTCAGCAAAAGGATCTCGAGCGGGCGCTGGATCAGAGGACCTCCCTCCTGAAGGAAGTGCACCACCGGGTGAAGAACAACCTGCAGATCATCATCAGCATGCTCAATCTGCAGGCGCGCGCGGCCCGGGACCCGCAGCTCTCGCTGGCGCTTGCGGAGGCGGCCGGCCGCGTGAACGCGCTCGCCCTCGTACATCGCCGGCTCTACGAGTCGCATGATCTCGACCACATCGATCTCGACTGGCTTCTGCGTGATCTCGCGGCCGAGCTGCTCCGCATTGCACGCGGGGGGCAGAGGCAGATTCGTATCGATGTAAGCGGCCCGCGATGCTTCATCACCGCACAGCTCGCAGTACCCATCGGGCTCCTGGTGACAGAAGCCGTGACGAACGCACTGAAGCACGCCTTTGCCGGACGGGATCGCGGACACGTTGCGATCCGGGTGACGATCGCAGGTGCCGAGGCGACGATCAGCGTGTGCGATGACGGCATCGGACTCGAGCCCGGCGGGCACACCGCGGGGCTGGGTATCACTCTCATGGAGGGTTTTGCCCGTCAGCTCGAGGGGGTCCTGCACGTCGGATCGCAGAGCGGCACCATGGTGCGAATCGCATTTCCCAGCCGGCACCTGCAGACTGACGCCACGCCCGCCGGGCAACCCGCAGCGGGTCCGGAGGGTGCAGTTACGCGCACGAACGAGCTCTGAAGGGCCCGCGCACAATCTGCATGCTCAGGCCCGATTTGGCCGCTGCCTTTCCAGGCGACGGGTGCTCCAATGCCTGCCACTCATCGAAGCAGGGAAGGAGCCCAGGATGTCGACGACCCGCAGCCGCATGCTCGGTCAGGGAATGACCGAGTACATCATCATCGTCGCGCTCATCGCGATCGGCGCCATCGCCGTGTACACCGCCTTCGGCGACATCGTGCGCGGGCAGACCTCGGTTGCCGCCGCAGCGCTGTCGGGTGATCCGAATCCGGCGAGCCGCAATCGCGTCGTGCAGGATGCGCGCGTGCGCGCCAACGACAACGGCGAGAGCAAGGATCTCGCGAACTTCGAAACGGACAACTGAACCGGGCCACCGGAGGTGGTCCCCGCCGACCCGCGGGGACCACCCCTGACGCGAGGGATGGGTGGATGTGCAGGCAGGGCGGACAGGCACTCGTATTCCTGCTCGGCATCATGGGGGCTCTCGTCGCCGCCATGCTGGTCGCACACCATGCGGGCCAGCTGGCCAACCACAAGCAGCGACTCCTGAACACGGCTGATGCCGCGGCCTACAGCGCCGCGACGTGGGAAGCGCGCACCCTCAATCTCGAGGCGTACATCAACCGTGCCGTCATCGCCAACGAGGTGACCATTGCACAGGCCGTCAGCCTGCGCTCGTGGTCAGCCTACATGCGCCGGCTGCTCGACCACATCGACGGCGTGAGCCGCTTCGTACCGTATCTCGGCCAGGCCACCCGTGTGCTCGAGCGACTCTGGGTTGCCGTGGACGACGCGCTCCAGCCGATGCTCACCGGGGCAGAATCCGCAGCGAGCTTCTCAGAGCGCACACTCACCGGCGTCCAGAGTCTCGTGCATGCCAGCGGGTTTTCCGCGGCACGCGATCTCGCGGAACAGACGGTCCGGGCCAACGATCCGCAGGCGCATCTCTCGGTCGCCTCGGAGGCGCTGCTGGGGGTCGGAGCGGCGTCGTGGCTGCGGCTCACGACGCCTTACCGGGGGGCCGACCGGCAGCGCCAGAAGGCCGTGGTGGAGAGCTCGCTCGATGGCTTCACCGTGGAGCGAGGCTTCGATACCTCGCCCCCCGTCGTGGGGCTCGTTGCGCGGATTCGCAAGCGCGGCGGCACCGATCTCATTGGCTTCGACACGTGGCGCGGGATCGACACGCTTGCCCTGCATACGCGTCGCGGCCTTTTCGGTTCCATGCGCGAGCGTGTTCCGGTCGGCTGGGGAGGAGCCGAAAATGGCCGCGCAACACCGCTGGGTGGCCGTAACGGCGACAGCTGGCGCATCAATCCACGCACCTCGGCCATCGCGCTGCGTGATCTGCGTGCTGCGCGAAGCTACGCGGGGCTGCCGGCATTACGGGACATCGTCGAACCCGCGCAGCGCAACGAACGCACGGTCGAGGTCGTCATCGACCTCGTGAGCGGACCTGTCGCTGAACTGCCGCATGCGGCGCTCCGCAGCGCCAGGGTCGCGGTGCCCGGTGCCGCACCCGGACAAATCTCCTCGGTACTGCCCCGCGAACCGCTGCACGCCATTTCCGCAGCGCAGGTCTATTTTGCCCGGCCGGAGCCACGTGCCGACGGGCGTAGAGAGTTGCCGAGTCTCTTCAACCCGTACTGGCAAGTGCGTCTCGCACCTGTCCCGGCGCGCGAGCGCGCGCTCGCCGCCCTGCTGAACGGGACGGGCGATCCCTTCGCCGCACTGCCATGAGCATGCCCGCGGACGCGACGAAGCACGACGCGCGGGGCCAGGCGCTCGTCGAGTTTCTGGTGGCGACAGGAACGCTCACAGCCCTGCTTGCCGGCACCATGCTCCTGGGCGCATACGACGATCTGCAGTGGACGACTATCCAGGCGAGTCGCTACGTGGCGTTCGAGCATGCGGTCGGGGCGCCGGATGGCGACGTCGCCGTTGAGCGCGCGACCCGGGCGCGTTTCTTCACCCGGGCGTCCTCGCCTCTGCGGTCACAGGATGCGCGCGAAACCCGGCAGGACGGCATGCAGGTCAACCCGCTGTGGCATGACCTTTCCGGGCAGCGCAGGCTGCTGGCGAGCCCGCAGCATGTGGAGGTTGTTGCTGAGAACCAGGCTCCCCCCGGCCTCGCCGGGCATACGACGCAGGTGCTGTTTCCGGCACTGCGCAGTGCCAGCCTCGCTGCTCCAGGCGAACTCGATCTGACGGAACGCGGCCTTGTGGTGGGGCGGGTGTCAGTCCGGGCCGTCGACTTCACGGCCATGGCCATGCCCGTGCCCGCGCCTGGAACCCCCGCGCTTCTGCTGCGGGAACGCACGACTCTTTTTTCGGAGGACTGGCATGCCGCGGGACCTGCACACGCGGCGGAGCGCGTCGCCTCGCTGGCAGTGGGCGCATGGCTCGGTGAGCTGAGGGCGCTCCTTCGTCCGGGACGGGCCGCTGCAACCCTGTTCGAGCCGCGATTCGCGCAGCTGTGTCTCGGTCGCATCGATCCAGAGATCGTCCCTCCCGACCGCCTGCTGACCGATGTAACGGCGGGGCAGGGGCAATGGCGGGCACCGTGCTGAAATTCGCCCCAGCGTGTGCGTCACGCGTGGCCCGGCTACGGCGGGCCGTGACCGGGACCGTGCTCTGTATCTTTGCGCTCGCCTCTCCCGGTGTCGGCGCCGATCTGCTGTGGGTGAACGGTGTGGCATTCGAGATCCACACCCAGCGCAGTCCGGAGGCACCCAGCGTGCTGCTGGCCCGGTATCGCAGGGCCTGGGCGCAGGCGGGGCCGCTCACCGAGCAGCAGATTGCGGGTTGGCAGGTGCTCGGGCACCAGGTGGGCGCCCGCCACGAGACGCTACAGGTGCGCGGCGATGCCACAGGCGGCAGTGAGGCTCTCGTCGCCGTCAGCGATGTCTCCCAGCGCCTCCGTCGGCCGCCGGCTCCGCCCATCATGCTCCGGCGCCCTGTGCGCCTGCTGAGCACGGTCGAGTCCGGAGCCGCCGATGGTGCAGCGACGGAGTATCTGGCGCGCTCGACGGAGCGCCCGGCCGCATCGCTGCAGTCCGTGGTGCGCTCTGCACAGCGCAGTGGCTTTCAGCTCCTGAGGCCCGCAGCGCGCAGCGGCGACGCACCCGACTCTGCGCTGCTGCACTACGTGCGCGGCGCGGAACGGCTGGCGGTCATCGTGCAGCGTGCCACTGGCGGCAGCTCGATCTGGATCCATCATGAAGTGAAGGGCGGCGCACTTCCATGAGCACGGCAGCCTCGTACGGCAGGCGACGCTTGCGCAGCCAAGGTCAGGCCATCGTCGAGTATCTCGTCTGCACGGTACTCGTCGCACTCGTCCTGATCGTCCCGGTGGGCGCAGAGGGTTCCGGTGCCGTCTGTCTGGTGCGGGCCTTCGAGCGGCTGCTCGAGAGCTTCGCCTGGCTCGTCGCGGTCGCGTGAGAGGCCGTATCCATGATGATTGACCTGCCTCCCCTGCTGCGACATCCGGGCGCAGTTCTCACGGCCGCCATCGTCCTTGGGGCCGTGTCCTTCTGGGGCGCATCCCGCTACCTCGAGGAGCGCGCAGCATCTGTCGAGCGCAATGCGCTCGCAGCCTACGATCCACAGCCGGTGATCGTCGCACGCTCCGATCTGGCCGCGGGGACCCGCCTCGGGCGCGACGAGCTCGCGATTCGCCGGGTGCCCGCACGATTCGTCACGAAGAGCGCCGTCGCCCCGGCGGAGCTTTCCCGCATCGAAGGCCGACAGCTGCTGTACGCGGTCGGTGCGGGAGAACCCCTCTCGATGGCCTTGCTCGCAGAGGATTCGACGACGCTGTTCTCGGCCTCCATTCCTGCGGGCTTCCGCGCCCTGACTTTTCCGGTGGACGAAGTGAGCTCCTTCTCGGGCCTGCTCGCCCCCGGCGATCTCATCGATCTGCTGTACTCGGCTGAGGCGACCCCGGGCGGCGAGCGCGCGACCTCCGTACAGCCGTTGCTTCAGGCGGTACGCGTGCGCGCAACAGGCCGCACGACGCATCGGCTGCCTGTCCGTGGAGCCGGCGACATCGCTGCGGCACCTGACCGGGAGTTTGTAACGATCACCCTCGATCTCTCACCGGAGGATGCGCAGCGAGTCGTGCTGGCACAGCGACTCGGCGAGCTGACCGCCGTCCTGCGCAATCCGGGGGATTCTCTGCCTCACGCGACCGCACCGCTCGACGGCCGAAGTCTCTTCCCGCGTGCGGAACTTCAGTCCCACCGCCTGGCTTTGCGACCGCCCGGACGCAAGGTGGAGATCATTCTCGGCGGACGTGGACGCTTTATCGAAGAACCGGAGGCGCCTTGAACGCCGCCCTTACACGCGATTGCACGTGGCTGCGCCGGCTGGGTGCCGTCATGGCCATCGCTGCCTGCGGGATCATCGACGGCCGTGCTGCCGATCTTCCGCAGACCCTCGAATTCTTCACGGGCGACACGCGCGTGCTCGACGTCGCCGTCGAGCGTGTTGCCGTCGGTAACGGACAGGTCATCAGCGTGACTGCACTGCCCGGAGACCAGTTGCTCCTCCTCGCGGAGAAGCCCGGCGCGACAACGGTGTCGCTCTGGTTGCGCGGCGGGGGCCATCACCGCATCGGCGTGCGTGTCTCCGAGACCGATCTCCCGCGTGTGCTCGAGGACGTGCAGGACCTTCTGCGTGGCGCCCCGACGATCAGTGCCCGGGTCGCTGGGCAACGCATCGTCATCGAGGGGTCAGGAGCACGGGATGCCGACCGGCGCCGGGCAGCGGCGGTGGCAGGGCTCTACCCCGGGCTCGTGCTCGATTTCGTCGGCACAGTGGGCTGGGAGGACATGATTCACATGGACGTGAAGATGGTGGAGCTGCGCCGCAGCGCAGTGCGCGATCTGGGCATCCGCTGGGACACCTCGGCCAACGGCCCCGCCGCCGGTGTCATCGCTGACGTTGCGAGCAACAGCCTGTTCCGCGTTCTGCCACTGCCAGAGCCGGCCACGGACAGCATCGCCGGCGCACTGCCGCCGGGACGGATCCCGGCCCGTGCCTACTTCGGCATGACGAGCGCGATCCACTCGCGCCTCAGTCTCCTCGAGACTCGCGGCGAGGCACAGATCCTCGCCGAACCGACGCTCAGCTGTCGCAGCGGTGGCGCCGCACGCTTCGTATCGGGCGGCGAGATCCCGATCCCCGTGGTCGATGGCCTCGGGAGCACGGATGTCGAGTACAAGGAATACGGTGTGATCCTGGATGTGAAGCCCGTTGCCGACGCGAGCGGCACGATCTACGCACAGATCGACACCGAGGTCAGCCAGATCGATCCGAGTCTGCGCGTGCTCAATGTCCCGGCCTTCCTGAAGCGCCGCTCGAGCACGGAGGTGAATCTGCACGAGGGCGAGACGCTGGTCATCGCCGGGCTGGTCGACCGCTCGCGCAGCCACGACGTGCAGCAGCTTCCGGGGCTTGGCGCCCTGCCCGCGATCGGAGGTCTGTTCCGTTCACGCCAGAAGCGCGATCAGGATTCCGAACTCGTGGTCCTGATCACGCCCCGGATCGTGCGTGGACGGCCGAATGCGGGCGCAGCGGGCCCCGATCCAAATGCCGCCGCACTGCGAAGACTCGAGGAGCGCCTTCGGGCACGCGGGCACGAGCTCGAGGCCGACGGTCTCCAGGTGCTCGACTGATGGCTGCACGGCTGCTCGTCGATGGGCCCGGGGGGCTGCGGAGCATCGCGCTCTCGGCGATGCTTCATGAGATCGGGCGCCATCGCCGCTGTGCCGTGCGGCTGGAGGGCGAGCAGGTCGCCTCGGTGCACGCAAGGCTCGTGCGCGAACGGCAGGGAGGATACTTCCTTCTCGATGCGGGAACTTCCGCAGGCACACGGGTCAACGGTGAACGCATCGTCCGGTACGGGCCGCTCACGGGGCGCGACGTGGTGCATATCGGGCGGCACACGCTGCGCCTGCTCGAAACCCCGCAGGATCCCGAGCCGGGACTGGCGGGTGCACCACGGCCTCCCGCGGTCCCGGTGCCGGGTGTGCCGGCCAGCGGCGCCGCGCTGCTCGCCTGCCATGCCGAGCCCGTGCATCGGGCGTTACTCGAGGCGCTCGATCTTCGACGGCACGATGTCACGCGCCTGAGCGATGCCGAGCTGCGCACCCTCACGGCCCGTCTGATCGACGACATCCTCGCGGCGCGCGCCTGGCCTCCGGAACTCGACGTGCAGCAACTCCGCCAGTTCGTGCTGGACGAGGCGGTGGGCCTCGGTCCACTCGAGAACCTGCTCAGGGACGAGGGAGTGACGGAGGTGATGGTCAACGGCATCTCCGACGTGTTCGTCGAGCGTGCGGGACGACTGCACCGGACTCCGGTCGCCTTCAGCAGCGCCCGGGCGCTGTCGACCGTGATCGAACGCATCGTGGCGAGTGCCGGGCGGCGCATCGACGAATCCTCGCCCATGGTGGACACACGCCTTGAAGATGGTTCGCGCGTCAACGTGGTGATTCCTCCGCTGACGTTGAAGGGCCCCGCCATCACCATCCGGCGCTTCGCGCGCCGGGCGCTCACGCCGGAGGATCTCATCGGCTGCGGCTCGCTCAGTCCCGAGATGCTCGAATTCCTGCGCGTCTGTGTCGTGCAGCGGCGGAACCTCATCGTCTCCGGTGGAACGGGCACCGGCAAGACGACACTGCTCAACGTGCTCTCGAATCTCATTCCGCCAGATGAACGCCTGGTGACCATCGAGGATGCGGCCGAGCTCCGGCTGCACCACGAGAACCTCGTGGCTCTCGAGGCGCGTCCCGTGAACCTCGAGGGTCGGGGCCAGGTGTCGATACGCGAACTGGTACGCAACGCTTTGCGCATGCGCCCGGACCGCATCGTCGTGGGTGAGTGCCGTGGCGGTGAGGCGCTCGACATGCTTCAGGCAATGAACACTGGGCACGAAGGGTCCCTCACCACGGCCCACGCGAACTCCCCGCGCGATCTGCTCTCACGGCTGGAGGTGATGGTTCTCATGGCGGGCTTCGAGCTCCCGGTCATGGCGATCCGCGAGCAGATCGCCGCGGCTGTCGACGTGATCGTGCAGCAGGCCCGCTTTCCGTGCGGCGCACGACGCATTACGCGCATCGTCGAAGTGACGGGCATGGAGGCCGGCACGATCCAGACCCAGGATCTCTTCGCCTTCCAGCGCCAGGGGTACGACTGCGAGGGCCGGACCCTCGGACGCTTCGTCGCCTGCGGGTGCGTACCGACCTTCTATGAGGAACTGCGCCATGACGGCGTGGAGGTCTCTGTCGCCCCGTTTCACAGCGGCCCACCGATCCACCCCGGGCACACGCCGTGAAACCGATCGCCATCGCCGCGGGCCTGACGACGAGCCTCCTGCTTCTCGCGGCGGGCATGCGCCCTCTCATCGGGCGCTCAGCGAGACGCTACGGTCGGGCGGTCACGGATCTCGCCGAGCGGCGTCTGGCGGATCTGTTCGTGTTCTTCGAGGCGCAGCGCATCCTGCGCCTCAGCCTCGGCATGATGGGCCTCGCCGTGGTGTTCGGAATGCTCAGCGGAAAAACGGCGCTCGCGCTGCTCGCTCTGTCCGTGCCGCTCGTGCCACAGACCGCCTATCGCTGGTTGCTGGCCGCACGCCGCCGGCGCTTTGCGGTTCAGCTCCCGGATGCCCTGATGGCCCTCGCCGCTGCGCTGCGCAGCGGCTCGAGTCTGCCGCAGGCGCTGGCCGGTCTCGCCGCACGCCAGCCCCGACCGCTCTGCCAGGAGTTCGAGCTGGTCGCGCGCAAGCAGCGCCTCGGCGTCCCGCTCGACCTTGCGCTCGCCGAGCTCGCACAGCGGATCCCGGGCGCCGATGTCGCGCTGTTCGCGACGGCGGTCCGCATTGCCCGTGAGCTCGGCGGCAACCTTGCCGAGGCCCTCGAGCGGCTCGGCGAGACCCTGCGCCGCAAACTCGCCATGGAAGCACGCATCCGGGCGCTCACGTCGCAGGGCAGGATCCAGGGGGTGATCGTGGGCTTGCTACCGGCATTTCTGCTGTGGGTGCTGACTGCACTCGAGCCGGAGGCGATGCGGCCGCTCTTCACGACGCGCAGCGGCTGGGCTGTGCTCGCCGTGCTGATCGTCCTTGAGACACTGGGGTTTCTGCTGATTCGCCGCATCGTGCGCATCGAGGTGTAAGGCGTGAATCTGTCGCTTCTCCTCATTTCGTCCGGCTTTGCCTCCGCCACCGTGTGCGCGGTGTCAGGCGTGCCGCATGCTGCGGCGCTCCTGCGCACCCGGGAGTGGCGTCACGGCGAACGACCGCCGATGATGCTGCGTCTCTGCGGGCCGCTCGTGCGCCCGATGGCACATCTGATCGGGCCGAGATTGCCACCGGCCTGGCGGGAGCGCCTGCTGCGACGCCTGCAGCAGGCGGAGCTCGAGCGCGCCCTGATGCCCGAGGAATGGCTGGCAGGCACCGTCCTCTTCCCCGTGCTTGCCGCCGCGCTGGGTGCCGCCGTGAGCGCAGGCACCGGCATGCCGACGGGACCAGCCGTTGCACTCGGTCTGGCCGCCGGTGCGGCCTGGGGACCCCTCTGGCTCCGCGATCAGATCGCACGGCGTCGCCGCGCGATCATGCGCGATCTTCCCGTGTACCTCGATGTCATTACCCTCGCCGTCGAATGCGGCTGCGGCCTCACGGCTGCCATGGCCATCGTCATCGAGAAGGCGCCGTCGAGCCCGCTGCGTCGCGCACTCGAGCGCTGGCTGCATGAGGTGCGCACGGGGCGCGCGCGGGCTGATGCCCTGCGTGCGCTCGACGCGCGTCTGGACATGCCGGCGATCAGCGCGCTGACCGCGGCGCTCATCCAGGCCGAGAGCTGTGGGGCCAGTCTTGGGCCGACGCTGCGCGCACAGGCCGGGCAGCGTGCGCAGGAGCGCTTCGCGCGTGCCGAGAAACTCGCCATGGAGGCTCCGCTGAAACTGCTCGCACCCCTTATCCTGTGCATCTTTCCGTGCACGTTCATCGTGCTCGGCTTCCCTGTCGCAGTGCGACTCCTGCAGGGGATGTGAGCATGCGCAGCGCGCGTCTGTCGTGCGATGGAAGGAGCTTGCCGCTCCAGGTTCTGGTCTGCGAAGGCGTTCTGGAGCGTGCGCGTGGCCTGCTGGGGCGGTCCCCCCTCGGCGCACACGGGGTCCTGTGGATTGCACCGTGCTGCGCGATTCACACTTTCGGTCTGCGGCAACCGATCGATGTCGTCTTCTGTGACCGCACGGGTCGAGTGCTGACGCCCGCCGCCACGATCGCACGACGGCGGTTCGCGTGGACGTGGCGCGCCCGCATCGCGCTCGAGAGTCAGGCCGGCACGCTTGTGCGGCTCGGGCTGGCCCCGGGACAGGCACTGCACGTCCGATGAAGCACCCGCTGCACGCGCTCGTGGTCTTCGCTGCCGTGACGGTGGGCTGCACGTCACCACCGGAGCGGGAATCGCGCCCGGAAAATGCTCCTGTGAACGCCGATTTCGCGCGGGTTGGCCGGCTCCTCGACCTGGCGATTGCAGCCGAGGGTGCGTTTGGAGAGTCTCGCTGGGAGGACGCTGGACACCACTACGACGCCCTGCTCGAACTCGATCCGGGAAATGTCGGCGCCTGGCACCGGCGCGGCATCCTGCACCTTCGGGCACGGCGCTTCGCGGCAGCGCAGCTGGCGTTCGAGCACGCGCTCGCGCTGGAGCCTGCACGCGCCGCAAGCTGGCACGACCTGGCCATCGCTCAGCTCGGGCAGGCGTACCAGAGCCTGCAAGCCTCGGCGACCCTCACCGGTCCTGTGGCCACAGGCGACAGGCCGCCTTCGGCAGGCCGCGTGGCCGTGATGCTGAGGGATCTCCTGCCGCCCGAGGTGAGACCATGAGGTCGCCGAGCCGACACTTCGTGTCCGCCCGGCGCACCGCCGGAGCTGCCACCGTGGAGTTCTATCTGGTCGCGCTGCTCGCGATGCTGCCGCTCACCCTGGCGATCCTGGAACTTGGCGCACTGTTCGTCGCTCACCACTCGCTGAAGCACGCCACGTTTCTCGCTGCCCGGGCCGGCGCCCTGCATCACGGCGATGTGGGCACCATGCGGCGATACCTCGCCAAGGGACTGGCTCCGCTGTTCACGCAGGACCGGCCGGGCGACGGCGGCGCAGGGCTCACGATCCTCGGCATCGAGGCCTACGGACGCGCCCTCGCCGAGGTGCTTCGCCCGGATCTCACGCGGATCGAGATCCTCAATCCCACCCGCATGTCGTTCGAGGACTTCGAGCGCCTGCAGGGAGGCGTCCGGCAGATCCCGAACGACAATCTCCGCTATCGGCGCGAGAGCGGCCCACGATCCGAGCAGACCATCCAGGAGGCAAACCTCCTCAGCATTCGCGTGCACTACTGCCGTCGCCTGATCTTCCCGCTGATCGACCGGCTCATCACGACGACGCTGCGCCAGCTGACCCTCGATACGTTCGCCCAGGGATGCTATGCACGCAACCGCGTACCGCTTGGCGGTCATGCACTGGTGCAGATGCATTCGGCACCCCGCCGCGACCGCATGGGGCTGTGACCGTCGAGCCACTGCCTATGACGGTGACTCGCTCGGGGCAAAGGCATGCAGATCCGCGGGCGTGTCGATGTCAATCGCCGCATGCGGCATGTCGACGCACATCAGACATTCGCGGTGACGCCCGATGAGCTCGTGCGCACCCCGATTTCCGCGCAGCTCGCCGAGTGCATGGAAAAGAGCGCGCGGGAAGACCGCCGGCGCCCCGACGATCGCACCCCGGCTGGCGGCCACGATGCCGCCGGGCTGCCCACGCCAGGCGTCGGCCAGCCGCCGCAGATCGCCGGTGCTCACCGCGGCCTGATCGGCGAGCATGAGCAGGACACCCTCACAGGACTCGGGCAGGCTCGCGACACCTGCGCGGATCGAGCTGCCCAGACCCTCGCGCCAGAGCGGGTTCACCGTGACCGAGACCGGCAGGCCACGCAGCAGTGGCGCGAGCTCCGCGGCACGCGCACCGAGCACGACCGTTACGGCGGACCCGCAGAGCTCGACGGCACGTCCGGCTGCGAGCCCGAGCAACGATTGTCCGGCGATGCGCGCGAGCTGCTTCGGTGCGCCGAAGCGCCGCGATTCGCCCGCCGCCAGCACGATGGCGTGCAGGGCAGGGGAGGTGCCGGGATACTGCTGCACGGCATGCGCGCCTCAGCGGGCCGGGCCGCCGGAGCCGAGTTCGAGGCTGCGCGGCAGCTTTGCCCGGACACGCCCGTAGCGTTCACGCTCGTCCAGGATCGTGTCGGCATCGATATGCGCGGCATGGCGCCAGTCCGCCATCCGATAGTGCCGATCCAGCAGGTGGCCGATCATGTGCGGGCGGCGCGTGTGCGGAGCATCGAGCGCCGCAAACTGCTCACGGCAGGTGGCGAGGAACTCCACGGCGGAAAGCTCATCGGCGCGACGGTGTTCGAGCGCCCGGGCGAGCGCGGCAAGGACCAGGCCGCGGGCACGCGCGGCGGATTCGAGTTCCGAGACGATGCCACGGCTCGGCGCATCATCGGGTGCCAGCCGCGCGCGCAGCAGCGCGACGTGCGCGTGTTCGCGCTGTCCGATGCGTTCTCCCACCACACACAGATAGCGTACGCCCGTGCGGCAGAGCTCATCGAGCCGCGTCTGCTCGAATCCTGCAGCGATCCCGGCCTCGCAGACACGGCGTACGTCCTCGAAGTGTCGATCCTCGAGGCCAAGCTGATTACGAAGGAACTGTAGTTCGTTCATGCCATCCTCATCGCTCCAGCGGGCTTGCCCTTCGGCACGAGCGGGACAGATTCAGGCACCCACGCCATGGAGTGCCGGCGTGCGGGCGAGGGGATCGCATACACGGTATGACCCAGGGCGATCGCCCAGCCGCGGGAAGCGAAGTCCCGGGGCTTCTCACGGCACTGGGCGATGACGCGGCCGGCGGGCATCAGCAGCTCACCCATCCCTGCATCGGCCTCTGCCGAGCGAGCCACCACGGTGGATGCAGGTCGCTCAGCACCGCCGGTCTGCCGGTGGCATCCCGGAACACGACGAACTCGTGCGCCAGGACGGGCACCCGCCGACGCTGCGCCCCGAGGTCACCGGAACGGATCACCGGATACCAGAAATTGATGAACAAGCGACGACCTCGGGTACTGCCACGCGGGGACTCTGTAGCACACTCGCGCGAAGTGTACCGCGAAGACGGTCAGCGTCTCCGCTGCAGCTCAGGGCGCGAACGTCCGATGCAGCATGCGAGCGGCGACGATCAGCAGAAATCCGGCAAAGACGATCGACAGTGTGCGCCGGGAGAGCCCATGGGCCAGACGCGCGCCGAGTGGAGCGGTCACGACGGTGGCAGGCGCGATGAGTGCGACGCCCGTCAGGCTCACCCAGCCGACCGTGCCCCAGGGTAGGTGCACGGGCGGCTCGGCGAGCAGATAGCCGACTGTGCCGGGCAGACTGATGAGCAGACCGAACACGGCGGCCGTCCCGACGGCGCGGTGAATGGGCTGCCCGGTGAGCGCCATCACCGGCACGGAGAAGGTGCCGCCCCCGATGCCGAGCAGCGCAGACAGCGCGCCGATGAGTGTCGCCAGCGCCCCGCCGCGCACTCCCCGGGGAGGCGCCGGCGCAAGCAGTCGTCCCTGCGAGGGCAGAGCCATCCTGAGTGCAGCGGCCGCAGCCACGCAGCCAAAGATGCCGCTCAGCAGTCCGCTCGGCGCGCGTGAGGCAAACAGGCTGCCTGCGAAGCCACCGGCGAGCATGCCTCCCGCCCAGCTGCGTACCAGATCGAGATCGATGGCGCCACGCCGATGATGCGCCCGGGACGACGCAATCGAGGTCGGCACGATCGTCGCCAGCGATGTGGCCACCGCCACATGCATGCGCCACGCTGGCGGTACCTCCACGAAGCGCAGCAGGTACTCGAGTGCCGGCACGATGACCATGCCGCCGCCCACGCCGAGCAGACCGGCAATGACGCCAGCCAGCAGGCCGGTGCCGATCATGACTGCCGCGAGTGCGATCAGGCTCAGCGGCTCGAGCGCAGGCGGAATCAGTGCGTAGCTCCCGGCTCGGTACGCACGGCACCCGGGGCGCCACGAAACCGCCCTCCATCCTCTCCGTGCAGAACGGCGTGCACCTCGGCCACGATCGCCAGTGCGACGGACTCGGGCGTGCGCCCGCCGAGGGCAAGCCCGACCGGTGCACGCAGCCGTGCGCGCAACGCTTCCGCTTCGGTGCCGAGGTCCTTCAGGAGGCGCTCGCGCCGCGCTGCAGGTCCGAGGAGCCCGACGTAGCCCACGCGGCTCGCCGCGAGAGCCCGCAGGTACACGAGATCCGAGGGCAGGTGGTGACTCATGACCACGGCAGCCTCGAACTCATCGAGTGGCAGGCTTTCAGAAAATTCCTGCGGGCGCAGGCACGACACGCGCGCCGCGCCCGCGAAGTGGCGCGGATCCGCATAGACCGGCCGATGATCGTTCACGGTCACCTTCCAGCCGAGCCGGACCGCGAACTCGACGAGCGGCACCGCATCGGGACCGGCTCCGAGCACCAGCAGGCGCGGCGGGAGCGCCAGCGATATCACGAAGGCCTGCAACGCGCCCTCTTGGAGCCACTGCGGTCCATCGGACAGCCCTGCGCGGTCGAGCCGTTGCGCGAGGGGCGCCCCGAGGGCGGCGCGCGTGCCGTCCGGCCGGACGGCCTCGGGAACTGCGCCTCCGGGCAGCACGATCGTGCCGGCGGGCAGCGAGACGTCCGGGGATTCGACCACGATCGCCGCCGCGGCGGGCCGGTGGTCCTGGAGGGCCGTGGCAAATTCCGCGAGCGGCGCCCAGCCGTTCGCCACGCCAACGCGAACGAGCAACACGTCCATCGCGCCTTCACAGCCGACCCCGAGGCCCCAGAGCAGGTCTTCAGGATCACGCAGGTCGTAGCTCACGGTGCGTGGAATTCCGGTGTCGATGACCTGGCGAGCGTATTCGGCGAGGTCACTCCAGACACCCCCGGAGAGCAGACCTGCGTAGCGGCCGCCGCGGGTGATGAGCATCAGCGCACCCGCCTTGCGGTACGTGGAACCGGCGGTGCGCAGCACGACGGCCAGGGCCGCAGCCGTGCCGGTGGCACGCTCGGACTCGAGAAGCGGCAGAAGAGGGGTGATCCAGGAGGCCATTGTCGAACAACCATTATGCCAGCCCCCCGCGAGAGCGCAGGCGCTTCTGACAGGCCTCGCCCCACGAGGGGATCGGCGCCGCGGACTGCATCCCGGATGTGCCGGATGCCCGCTCCCGCATCGGCTCGGTTGCACCGCTCCCTGCGCGTCAGTAGAGTCGCACGGCTTTTTTCCCCGTAGAGCTCCCGGATGGCTCCCGCAAACCCCTGGATCGTTCACAAGTTCGGCGGCTCGAGCGTCGCCGACGCCGAGTGCTTCGGCCGCGTCGCCGCAATTCTCGAATCGCTGCCGCCCGGCCGGCTGGCTGTCGTGCTCTCGGCGTGCCGCGGCGTCACGGATGCCCTGCTGCGGCTCGTGACACTCGCCGAGCAGCGCGATGAGGCCTACAAGGCGGGAATCGCGGAGCTGCGTACCCGCCATGCGGCCATTGCCGGATCGGTGCTACGGCCGGCGACCGCACAGCGCTACCTCGCGGCCTTCGATCGGGACTGCCACGATCTCGATGGGGTCCTGCACACGGTAAAGCTGACGCGTTTTGCGGGACGCAACGTGGTCGACCTGATCGCAGGCTACGGCGAGATCTGGTCCACGAGGCTCTTCACGGCCTTCTTCGGAGAACGCGCCCGTCGACCGGGTGAGATCCGCTGGATCGATGCCCGCGAATGCGTCGTGGTGGAGTCGGGCGCGCTCGGGCCGGCAGTGCAGTGGACGGAATCGCAGCACCGGCTCGAAGGCCTCGTGTCCGCCGATTTCGAGGGCACGCTGATCGTCACGGGCTATATCGCCTCGGATCGACGCGGCGTGCAGACCACGCTCGGCCGCAACGGGAGCGACTTCTCCGCATCCATCTTCGGGGCGCTGCTCGAGGCCCGCGAGATCCACATCTGGACGGACGTGGACGGGGTGCTGTCCGCGGACCCGCGGCGCGTGCCCGGCGCGCAGGTGATCGACTCGCTCTCCTACAGCGAGGCGATGGAGCTCGCCTACTTCGGCGCGAAGGTGATCCACCCGCAGACGATGGCACCGGCAGTCGGACGCAACATCCCGATCTGGATCCGCAACACCTTCGCACCGGAGAACCCGGGGACCCTCATCTGTGCCCGCCCCGTCTCGAACCTCCCGATCAAGGGCATCACGAGCATCGACCACGTCGCGCTCGTGAACCTCGAGGGCGCCGGCATGATCGGTGTTCCGGGTACGGCGCACCGCCTCTTTGGCGCGCTGCGGGAAGAGAGCATCTCGGTAATCCTGATTTCCCAGGGAAGCTCGGAGCACTCAATCTGCTGTGCGATCCCGGAGGAGCAGGCGGAGCGGGCGGCTGCCGTCGTGCGCACCGCATTCCGGCGTGAGCTCGACGAGAACCAGATCCAGGACGTGCAGATCGACCGCGAGCTCGCAATCCTCGCGGTGGTGGGCGACGGCATGGCCGGGACACCGGGCGTATCGGCCAAGGTCTTCAACTCGCTCGGCAACGCGGGTGTGAACGTGCGTGCCATTGCGCAGGGCGCGTCCGAGCGCAACATTTCGGTCGTCGTGCAGGGACGCGAGGCCACTCGGGCTCTGCGGGCGACGCACGCGAGTTTCTATCTCTCTCCGCATACGCTCTCGATCGGTCTCATCGGACCGGGCACCGTCGGCAGCGTGCTCCTCGACCAGCTGGCGTCGCAGAGCGAGCGGCTGCGGCGCGAATTCAAGCTCGATCTCCGGCTGCGCGCCCTGCTCACCTCACGCCACATGGCCCTGGCAGACCAGGGGATGGCGCTCGGTGCGTGGCGACAGACTCTCGAAGGCGCCGACCGCCCCGCCGACATTGCCCGTTTTGCCGAACACGTGCACGTCGATTACCTGCCACATGCCGTGATCATCGACTGCACGGCGAGCGAGGCCGTTGCCCGCCACTATCATGAGTGGCTTGCAGCCGGGATCCACGTCGTGACACCGAACAAGAAGGCCAACAGCAGCGATCTGCCTTTCTACCGCGCGCTCCAGGAGGCCCGCCGTCACGCGGGCACGCACTACCTCTACGAGGCCACGGTCGGAGCGGGCTTGCCCGTGATCCAGACGCTGCGCGACCTGCGGGAGACGGGCGACGAAGTCACGAGCATCGAGGGCATCTTCTCGGGCACGCTTGCCTATCTCTTCAATGTCTACGACGGACGTACGCCATTTTCCGAGATCGTGCGGGACGCCAGGCAGCGTGGTTACACGGAGCCGGATCCCCGCGACGATCTCTCCGGGACCGACGTGGCGCGCAAGCTCATCATCCTCGGACGTGAGATGGGTCTGCCACTCGAGCTCGGGAATGTCGCCGTGGAGAGCCTCGTCCCGCAGGGGCTCGAGGCAGGCTCGATCGATGAGTTCCTTGCGCGTCTCCCGCAGTTTGACGATGCGATGCGCGCGCGCTACGAGGCCGCGCGCGCACGCGGCCACGTTCTGCGCTACGTGGGCCGGCTGAACAGCGCCGGACAGGCGACCGTCGGCGTGGTCGAGCTGGAGCAGAACCATGCCTTCGCCAACATCGCGCTCACCGACAACGTGGTGCGCTTCGCCACCAGCCGCTATTGCGACAATCCGCTGATCGTCCAGGGCCCCGGAGCCGGGCCGGAGGTGACCGCCGGAGGCGTGTTCGCCGATCTGCTGCGCCTCTCGGCCTATCTCGGAGCACGTCTGTGAGCGTGCGGCGCGCAAGCGCCTTCGCGCCGGGCTCCGTGGGCAACGTCGCCATCGGCTTCGATATCCTCGGGTTTGCGGTGGATGCCGTGGGTGATCGGGTGAGCATCGAGCGCGTCCGCAGGCCCGGTGTGACCATCAGCGCGGTGCGGGGCATTGCGGGTGAACTGCCGCGCGATCCGGCGCAGAACACCGCAGGCCGCGCGCTGCTCGCCATGCATGAGGCGCTCGGGCTGGACTTCGGTCTGAACCTGGAGATCGACAAGGGCATCCCGCTCGGCTCGGGCCTCGGGGGTTCGGCGGCCTCGGCCGTCGCCGCGGTGGTCGCGGCAAACGCGCTTCTCGGGAGCCCACGCCCGAAACTCGAGCTCCTGAAATTCGCGATGCAGGGCGAGGCCGTCTCCAGCGGCTCGCTGCACGTGGACAATATCTCCCCGTCGCTCTTCGGGGGGCTCGTCCTCACGGTCGGCATCGATCATCCGCGCGTCAAGCAGATCCCGGTGCCCGGCGAGGTGCGCGCCGTGATCGTGCATCCGCACATGGTGCTCTCGACACGTGAAGCCCGCGCCATCCTGAAGCGCAGCGTCGAGATGTCGGATTTCGTGTGGCAGACCGCCAATCTCGCGGGGTTCATCTCGGGCTGCTACACGAACGATCTGGACATGATCCGCGCCTGCTTCGAGGACGTGGTCATTGAACCGCAGCGCCAGGCCCTCATCCCGGGTTTTGCTGCCGTACGCGCGGCGGCGATCAGCTCGGGCGCGCTCGGCTGCTCGATCTCAGGCGCGGGCCCGACGATGTTCGCGTGGTGCCTCGAGCACGAGGCGCAACGCGTGTGCTCAGAGATGATCCGCGAGTTCGGGCGCGGTGGCGTCGAGGTCGATCACTGGGTCGTGCCCGTCGAGTCGCAGGGCGCACGCGTGATCGAAACCGCATGAACTTCCACAGCACCCGCGATGCGCAGCTGAAGCGCAGCTTTTCCCAGGCGATCGAACAGGGGCTCGCACCCGACGGCGGGCTGTTCGTGCCGGCGGAGTGGCCGGCCTTTGAGCCGGCGACGCTTGCCCGCGCCCCCGATCTCGCTGCACTCGCGACGGGCTTTCTGGAGCCCTTCGCAGCCGGCGACGTGCTTGCCGGAGCGATGCCGGAGATCGCCGCAGAAGCTTTCGATTTTCCCGCACCCCTCGTGTCGGTCGGGAGCGAGGGACGTCTGGCCGTGCTCGAGCTCTTCCACGGGCCAACGGCCGCATTCAAGGACTTCGGAGCCCGCTTTCTTGCGGCCTGCCTCGCACGGCTGCGGGCCGGGGCCGTCCGTCCGCTCGAGATCCTCGTCGCGACGTCAGGCGACACCGGCGGTGCCGTGGCCGCAGCGTTCCACCGGCGCCCGGGCATCGAAGTCGCGGTACTGTTTCCAAAGGGGCTGGTGTCCCCGACCCAGGAGCAGCAACTCACCTGCTGGGGCGAGAACGTCCGAGCGCTGCGGGTGCGGGGCACGTTCGACGACTGCCAGCGTCTCGTCAAGGAGGCCTTTCGCGATCCCGGACTCTGCGCGCGACGCCAGCTCACGTCGGCGAACAGCATCAATCTCGGGCGTCTGTTGCCTCAGGCGGTCTATTACGCATGGTCGAGCCTCGCGGTCGAGCGTGCACAGGGGGCGCGCGCTTCCTTCGTCATTCCGAGTGGCAATCTGGGCAATGCCGTCGCCTGCGTCTGGGCGCGTCACTGTGGCTTCCCGATAGGCGAGATCGTGCTCGCTCACAATGCCAACCGCACCGTGCCGGACTTTCTGGCGAGCGGCGAGTGGCGACCACGTCCCAGCATCGCCACGCTGGCCTCGGCCATGGATGTGGGAAATCCGAGCAACATGGAGCGTCTGCGCTCGCTCCATCCGGACGCTGAAGCGTTGCGGGGTGCCGTCTCGGCGCAGTCGGTGGACGACGAGGCGATCCGGGAGCGCATTCGCACGGATTTCGAACGGTACGGGCAGGTGGTGTCCGCACACGGCGACGGCTGCGGAAGCGTACGCGCGCCTGCCCGCAGCCCGGCGGGCGCGCACGCCCTGGGTGCTGGTCGCGACGGCCCATCCGGCGAAGTTCCGGGAGATCGTCGAGCCGCTGATCGGTCGCAGGATCCCGCTGCCGCCCGCGCTCGAGGCGCTCTTCGAGCGGCCGGCGCGCAGCGTCGAGATTGACCCGGATCTCCCCGCACTGCGCGACGCACTCGCATGACGGGCGCCGTGCCCCGTCTGCCGCGCGCGGACCTGATGCTCATCCTGGCTGCTGCGGGTGTGCTGGCGGCTGTTACGCTCGCCATCTGGGGCTGGAAAGCATGGCGGCGTCGGCGCACCTTGCGCCGCACGATCCGGGCCGTCACGACGGCGGGCTTCGACCACCTGCGTGGCGTCCTCGTGCCCGACGGAAATGGCGGCAGCATGCACGTGGATTTTCTGCTCCTCACGGCGCGCGGGATTCTCGTGGTCGATCTGCGGGACATTCCCAACAACGTCTTCGGTGGGGATCAGATGGACGAATGGACGGTGATGGACGGACCGCGCCGGTCGACCTTCGTGAACCCCCAGGCGGCACTCTACGATCGTGTTGCTGCCGTCAGGGCCATCACGGGAGAGGAAGTGCCCATCGAGGGGCGGGTTCTCTTCACGCGGCGCGCACGCTTCCCGAAGGGGCTGCCCAAGTGGACCCTCATGCTCGATTCCCTCGGCGCCGAATTCCCGACAGCGGATACCCAGATCCTTGGTGAGGTGCTGCAGCGCTTCGAACCCGGGTGGCAGCAGCTCAAGCAGGCGGTCACCCCGAGCCGGCTCGACCCCCGCCTGCGCTGACCGCCGCCTCGTCCCGGCCATGACGGGCCGCATGAGCCGCCAGCACGGCGGCCGTGCAGGCCGTGATCTGCCGGGCATATTCGAGGTGCAGGAATTCGTTCGGACCGTGCGCGTTGGCGTGCGGTCCGAGCACACCCGTGATCAGGAACTGCGTCTGCGGAAAGCGCTCCCCGAGCATCGCCATGAAGGGAATCGTACCGCCACAGCCGACGTGGACCGCAGCACGACCGAAGATCTCCTGCGAGGCGGCCTGTATCGCGGCGTCCAGCCAGGGCGCAAAAGGGGGCGCATTCCACCCGGCCGTGGCGGCCGCAGTCTCGAAGCTCACCTGCGCTCCGTAGGGCGGGCCGGTCTCGAGCGCGCGCTTCACGGCCGCCGCCGCCCGCGAAGCATCGCAGGTGGGCGGCAGGCGCAGCGAGAGCTTGAAGGCAAGCTCAGGCAGCAGGACATTGCCAGCCGACGCGAGCGTTGGGAGCCCTTCGGCTCCGGTGATCGCGACCGTGGCACGCCAGGTGTTGTTGGCGAGAAGCTCAGCCGGATCGTCCGTCACTGCCCGGGCTCCATGCACCCAGGGAAGTTTCCCGGCCACCGAGCTGCCGAGCACCGCGGCCGCAGCCTCGATCTGCGTGCGCCGGTCGGGTGGTATCGTCACCCGCAGTTCCCCGAGCATGGCTTCGCCACTCGACGGATCCTCGAGCCGTGCGAGCAGCGACTGCACGATCCGGAAAGGCGAGGGTGCGATTCCCGTCGCCATGCCCGAGTGCACACCCTCGCTGAGCACACGCACACGCAGCGTTCCCACGAGATTCCCGCGCAACGATGTCGTGCACCAGAGCTGCCCGTAATTGCCGCTCTCGGCATCCAGGCACACCACGAGGCTCGGGCTGCCGAGCGCGTTCCCCAGCGCCTCGAGGTGTGCGGGCAGATCGATGCTGCCGCTCTCCTCGGAGGCTTCGATGAGCACGACGCAGCGGGGCAGTGCAATGCCCTGCGCGCGCAGTGCGGCGATCGCCGCGAGCGAGCTGAACAGCGCATAGCCATCGTCCGCACTGCCACGGCCATAGAGTCGCCCGTCACGCAGCACCGGCTCCCAGGGACCGAGACCCGGCAGCCAGCCGGTGAACTCCGGCTGCTTGTCCATGTGGCCGTAGAGGAGCACGGAGTCGTCGATCTCTCCAGGCACGTCGACCAGGAGCAGTGGCGTGCGGCCCGGCAGCTCGCGCACCTCGATGTGTGCCCCGCGCAGCTGCAGCGTGCGGCTCCAGTCGGCCATCAACCGGGCGGCACGCTGCATGTGGCCTCTTGCGGCCCAGTCAGGTTCGAAGAGCGGCGACTTGCAGGGAATGCGGACGTAGTCGATGAGTGCCGGAAGGATCGAACGCTCCCAGGTCGAGTCGATGAATTCTCTCAGCTTCTGGAGGTTCATGGGTCAGACTCCGGATCGGGAAGGCCGAAGAAGGAGCGGGCAGCCTGAGTGCTGCCCGCAGCAAACGCGGCAAGCGGCTCGCGGCGCGCCATTGCGACGGCCGCAGCCACGTGCGGCAGGTGCATCGGCTCGTTGCGACGCGTAGCGGGCCTGGGCTGCAGGTCGCGCGGCAGGAGATAGGGTGCATCGGTCTCCACCATCAGGCGTCCACCCGGCACGAGCGGCATGAGTCCTGTGAGGTGCGTGCCACGGCGCTCATCGCAGATCCAGCCCGTGATGCCGATGGCGAGTCCGAGTTCGAGGTATTCCTCGAGCTCGCTGCGGTCACCCGTGAAGCAGTGGGCCACGCCATCCGCGAGCGATGAGCGGTACTCGCGCAGGATCGCGAGGAAATCGGCATGAGCCTCCCGCTGATGGAGGAAGACCGGCCTGTGCAGCTCGGCGGCCAGAGCGAGCTGGCCGGCAAAGGCAGTGCGCTGGACCGCCCGCGGCGAGAAGTCGCGGAAATAATCCAGGCCGCATTCACCGACAGCCACCACCTCAGGTCGCTGTGCGAGCTCGCGCAGGGCTTCGACGCCGACGCGCTCGAGCTCCTCCGCGTGATGGGGATGAACGCCAGCCGTTGCGAAGAGTCGGCCCGGATGCGCACGCGCCAGCTCGCAGGCCTTCAGGGAGCTCTCCACACTCGATCCCGTGACGACCATCTGCACGACCCCCGCGGCACGGGCGCGTGCCAGCACGCCGTCCCGATCGGCGTCGAAGCTGTCGTGAGAGAGATTGACGCCGATATCGACGAGCTGCATGGTTCGATATTCTACGGCAGGCAAGGTGGCGATCCCCGCGGGAGGGAGTCCGTCAGCGATGGTGCAACTGGTGCTCTTCGACGATCCGTCCTGCGGCCACACCTGGCAGCTGCGCGAGAGTGCGCGAGCCCGGCGGCTCAGTGCGAAAGTGTTCGCCGACGGGCGCGTCGAGATCGTCGTTCCCCGGAGCACCACGCCGCGTGCGGTCGAGGCTTTCGTGTCACGGCACGGCGAGTGGATAGCCCGGCGCCGCGAGGCCGCGCGGCGGGCCGCCCCGCCGCCCGAGCCCTTTCCGCCGCAGCAGGTGGTGCTTGCGGCGAGTGGGGAAGCCCTTCGTGTGCACCTGTCCGGCGCACCACGGCGCGCCGGACAGGCGCGGGTGCGTGGCGGCCTGCTCGAAGTCAGCGGGCACCTGAAGGACGGCGAACACCTGCGCCGCGTGCTGCGCACCTGGCTGATCCGGCACGCGCAGGATCACCTCGGGGTCCGGCTGGCGGAAGTGGCGGGCGAGTGTGGCGACGACTACGCGGCTCACGGTACGACGCCAGCGCAGCCGCTGGGGCAGCTGCTCGGTCCGCGGCACGATCAGCCTGAACTGCTGCCTCATGTTCCAGCGTCCAGAAGTCGTGCGCTACCTGCTGGTGCATGAGCTGGTACACACACGCCACATGCACCACGGAGTGCGTTTCTGGCAGTGCGTGGCACGCTTCTGTCCCGAATACCGCGCGCTCGACCGCGAGCTGCTCGCCGGATGGCGGAAAGTGCCCCGCTGGGTTTTTGGAGAAGGCGCTCCGTGAGCCGCCGGTATGACTTCGTACGGGCGATTCACCGCCACTCAACGCAGCGCACCCCGTGGCGTGTCCCAAGCTTGCGCAACCCGCCATGCGGATTCACGAGGGTGGCGACGTCAGCAAGGAGGAGATGCGGGAGATCGCCCGTGCTGTTGCCATAGGCATGGATTTCGCAGCCCGGGTGGGCTGCGCGGAGCATCTGCAGGCACCGCGCCTTTTCCTCGCCCCGGCGGTTGGGCGTGGTGAGGCTGCCATGGAGCCTCTCCATCTGCCACAGGACACCCGTACAGATTGCCTCGTCAAAGCCCAGCCGCCGGGCAATGAACGGCACGTAGAGGTCGGGACTCGCCGACAGCAGCACCAGACGGTCCCCTGCGCGGCGGTGCCCATCGATGGCGTCGAGGGCTGCCGGAAAGAGACCGCGAGGCACGAGCCGTGCGACGAAGCGTTCGCCGAGCCCAGCCATCTCGGCGCGCGTCAGACCGCCGAGCACGCTCCGGATCACTGAACATTTCAGCTCTCCACGGTCACGCCGCCAGACATAGCGCAGAAGGGCGGGTGGCACGCGCAGCAGGCCGCAGAGCCGTTTCGGCTGCGCCCGCACGCAGGACAGCACGAAGGGCAGGAACGTGTCCCTGCGGCTGACGGTGCCGTCGAGATCGAAGATGGCGATGCGCACGCGGACGTCGACCTCGCACGACTCCGGCTTCGCCCCCGACGATAGCGCCCCGATCAGCGCAGGCCCGAGGCCATCAGGGCGCGCGCCCGGCGCCGGCAAGCTGCCTGAGCACATAGTGCAGGATGCCGCCGTGGCGGTAGTACTCGCGTTCCTTCGGCGTGTCGATACGCACCCGTGCCTGGAATTCCTTCACGGAGTGGTCTGCGGCCACGGCCTTCACCCTGACGGCATGAGCCCCGGCATTGTCCAGACCGATGATCTCGTAGGTCTCCTTACCCGTGAGGCCGAGCGATCCCGCATTCTGATCGGGCAGGAACTGCAGCGGCAGGATACCCATACCGATGAGGTTGGAGCGGTGGATGCGCTCGAAACTCTCCGCGATCACCGCCTTCACCCCGAGGAGCATCGTGCCCTTCGCCGCCCAGTCCCGCGAGGACCCGGTCCCATACTCCTTGCCCGCGAGGATCATGAGCGGCGTACCCTCGGCCTTGTAGCGCATGGCCGCGTCGTAGATCGACAGCTGCTCGCCACTCGGCACGTGCACGGTCACGCCACCTTCCACTCCTGGCACGAGGAGGTTGTGCAGCCGGATGTTGGCGAAGGTGCCGCGCATCATCACCTCGTGATTGCCCCGGCGCGAGCCATAGGAGTTGAAGTCGGCCGGGGCCACGCCATGCCCGACCAGATAGCGCGCTGCCGGGCTGCTCCTGGCGATGTTGCCAGCCGGAGAAATATGATCGGTCGTCACCGAGTCGCCCAGCAGCGCCAGCACGCGTGCCCCGCGGATCTCGTGCACCGGCGGCGGCGTCATGGTCATGCCGTCGAAGTAAGGCGGATTCTTGACGTAGGTGGACTTTTCGTCCCAGGCGTAGACCTTACCCGCGGGCACCTTGATGCCCGCCCAGTTCGCATCCCCCTGGAACACCGACGCGTAGCTCCCGCGGTACATTTCCGAATCGATTGCGCGCTTCACGGTCTCAGCGACCTCGCGGTCACTCGGCCAGACGTCCCTGAGATAGACCGGCTGGCCATTCGACCCGGTGCCCAGAGGCTCCTTCGTCAGATCGAGGTCGAGCGTGCCAGCAAGCGCATAGGCGACGACCAGCGGCGGCGAGGCGAGGAAGTTCATCTTCACCTCGGGGTGGATGCGGCCCTCGAAGTTGCGGTTGCCCGAGAGCACCGAGCAGGCCGTCAGATCGCCCGCCTTGATGGCCGCGGAGATCTCGGGCCGCAGCGGACCGGAGTTGCCGATGCACGTCGTGCAGCCATAGCCCACGAGGTAGAACCCGAGCGCTTCGAGGTCCTTCGTGAGACCGGCCTTTTGGTAGTAGTCCGTCACCACTCTCGAGCCCGGAGCGAGAGTGGTCTTCACCCACGGCTTCGGCTTGAGGCCTGCCCGGTGTGCATTGCGTGCCAGGAGTGCGGCACCCAGCATCACGGAGGGGTTGGACGTGTTGGTGCAGCTCGTGATCGCGGCAATCACTACCGCACCGTCCTGCAACTCGAAGCGCTGACCGTCCATCTCCACGACGGCCTTGCCGGTGGCTGTCGGGTTCTTCTTCGCCCGCTCCGCCGAGCTGACGGCCGCGTGCCTGCGGTAGCTTTCGCGCGCACTGCGCAGAGGCACCCGATCCTGGGGACGCTTTGGTCCGGCGAGGCTTGGCTCCACGGTTCCAAGGTCGAGCTCGACGACATCGGTGTAGTCCGCTGCCGCCTGGCCTGGGAGGCGCCAGAGGCCCTGCTCGCGGGCATAAGCCTCGATGAGTTCGAGCTGCTCGCGTGCCCGGCCCGAGAGTGCGAGGTAGCGCAGTGTCTCCTCGTCCACCGGGAAGATCCCACACGTACTGCCAAATTCGGGCGACATGTTGCCGATCGTGGCGCGATCCGCGAGCGGGAGGTTGGCGAGCCCGTCACCGAAGAACTCGACGAACTTGTCGACGACGCCCTTCCTGCGGAGCATCTCGGTGACGGTCAATACGAGATCCGTGGCGGTTGCCCCGGCCTGCAGGCTGCCGCTCAGACGGACGCCGATCACCTGGGGGATGAGCATGGAGATCGGCTGGCCGAGCATCGCAGCCTCCGCCTCGATGCCGCCGACGCCCCAGCCGAGCACCCCGAGACCGTTGATCATGGTGGTGTGCGAATCGGTTCCGACGAGGGAATCCGGGTAGGCCAGGTGGCGGCCCTCGAGCTCGAGATCGAAGACCACGCGGCCGAGATACTCGAGATTCACCTGGTGCACGATCCCGGTATTCGGTGGCACGACCTTGAAGTTGCGAAAGGCGGTCTGGCCCCAGCGCAGGAAGGCATAGCGCTCGGCGTTACGTTCGAACTCGATTGCCGTGTTGTGGGCCAGGGCCTGTGGATTGCCATAGTCGTCTGCCTGCACCGAGTGATCGATGACGAGCTCGGCCGGGGCAAGCGGATTGACGCGCTCCGGATCCCCGCCGAGTCGCGTGATGGCCTCACGCATGGCGGCCAGGTCGACCACGCAGGGTACGCCCGTGAAGTCCTGCATGATCACGCGCGCCGGCGTGAAGGAAATCTCGTGCGCGGGCGCTGCCTTCGGGTCCCAGTTGAGCAGCGCCTCGATGTCGCGGCGCGTCACATTCACGCCGTCCTCGAATCTGAGCAGGTTTTCGAGCAGGATCTTGAGCGAGTAGGGGAGTCGCCGCACCTTGTCCTGCGGCAGGGCCGCGAGGCTGCAGATTTCGTAGGTGCGATTGCCGACCTTGAGTGTCCGGCGTGCCTTGAAGCTGTCCGTCATGCATCCTCCACGGAAGGAGCCGTCGAATGTGCCGGCTCCTGAGAATATTGAATTATATCGGCCCTCATGGGCTCCAGCGACTCGATTACGGCGCCGCCGAGGCAGCGCTCGCCATCGTAGAACACCGCGTACTGACCGGGCGTGACCGCCCGCTGCGGTTGCTCGAAGAGCACGCGCAGGTCGGGGCCGAGATGCGCGACGCGCGCGGGTTGTCGTGCCTGGCGGTGGCGGCATCGGACCGTGACGCGAGCCCCTTCCCCGGCCGGGGGGGCGAGCCAGTTCACTGGCCCTGTGCACAGTGTCTGTGTGAACAGCCGTGGGTGATCGTGGCCCTGGACGACCACCAGAGTATTGTGTGCAGCGTCTTTCGCTGCCGCATACCACGGGAGCTCGGCGCGGCCGCGCTGCCCGCCGATCTCGAGTCCCGCACGCTGGCCCAGCGTATAGAAAGCGAGACCGCGATGTGTTCCGAGGCGAACGCCGTCCGGCGTTTCGATGGGACCCGGGTTCTCGGCGAGATAACGGGCGAGGAATTCGCGATACGGACGCTCACCGATGAAGCAGATGCCGGTGCTGTCGGGCTTGTCGAATACCGGAAGTCCCGCGCGGCGCGCGTGTTCGCGAACCTCGGCCTTCAGCAGCCCGCCGAGAGGGAAGAGGGCATGAGTGAACTGTTGGCGCGGCACGGCGTGCAGGAAGTACGTCTGATCCTTGTCCTCGTCACGCGCGGTGAAGAGACCGATCCCGTCCTGCACCGTTGCGAGGCGCGCATAGTGACCGGTTGCCAGACGCTCGGCACCGAGGCGGCGGGCATGCCGCAGGCAGTCGCCGAACTTGATCTCCCGATTACACAACACGTCCGGGTTGGGGGTGCGTCCGGCACGATGCTCTGCGAGGAAGTGCGCGAATACGCGCTCGCGGTATTCAGACGCGAAGCTCACGCGATGCAGAGGAATGCCGAGCTCGGCAGCCACCGCGCGGGCATCCTGGAAGTCGCGCGCCGCGGTGCAGTAGGCATCGTCGTCCTCCTCCCAGTTGCTCATGAAGAGGCCCTGCACCTCAAAGCCACGCTCCTTCAGCAGGAGCGCCGCAACGGCGGAATCCACTCCGCCGGAAAGGGCGACGACCACGCGCATCGGCGGATTATAGGCACGCCCCGGATGCAGGGTGCCGTCGGGATCAGACGGCTATGGCCTGCGCCTCAGGCGCCGTCTCGAGATCGAGGCAGGCCACCGATTCGAGCGGCAGACGTGCGCCTCGCAGGTAGTCGTCCACGCAGCGCAGCACCAGCGGGCTGCGCAGGCGTCCGCTGTTCGCAAGCAGCTGCTCCCGGCCGAGCCAGACCGTACGCTCGATGCCGCGGTCGAGCATCTGGCTGGCATCATGGTCCGCGACGGTGCCCGTGAAGGCGAAGCGCAGGATGGCGCGGCGGGTCGCCGGGTTGCGCCAGAGATAGACACCGAGCAGATGCCGCGGTACGAAGCGCCAGGCCGACTCCTCGCGCGCTTCGCGCACGACGGCATCGAGGAGGGTCTCACCTTCTTCGACATGACCCGCGGGCTGATTGAGGAGCAGCTTCCCATGGATTGCCTCCTCGACGAAGAGGAAGCGACCGCTGCGGGCGACGACTGCCGCGACCGTGACGTCCGGCTTCAGATTCATCGCAGCCGCGTGCTCATCTGTATGCCGTGCGCAGGCCGTGATCGGGGGCATTGGCATCCCAGGCCGCGTCGAATTCAGCGAGGTGCACCCGCGCCACGGCGGGGTTGTCGAATGCCGCGATCCCGTTCCAGCAGTCCGAACGCGTACGATAGACGATCGCCCGGTCGTCCGCGATCAGATAGGCGGCGGCACGCTGCGGAAGCGGTGTCTGGATGATCCGGATGTCGATGCAGCTTGTCAGCCGCCGGCCCATTGCGACGAAGCGGTTACCGTCGCGCAGGAGTCGTGTCGAATCCCCGAGCAGCACGCGCACCTTCGCGAAGCGGCGTGCGAGCACGAGACGCTTCACGATCTCCAGGAACGCGGGCTGGTCGTAGAGCTCCGGCTCGAGGTCGGGCGTGCAGATGGACATGAGTCGTTGCGCGCGGCTCGCCACCGTGGTCACGGCCGTGCGGAGCTCCTCGAGCGAGGACACCACCGTCAGGATTCCGGGTGAGTCGCCCGCAGGCACGGTCAACGGATCTGGCGCGATTTCCCCGGAACTCATCAGCTGAGCCGCGTTCGATGGCCTGGCGTGGAATGCCCACGCGTATCGTATGCACGCACGCGGGGCATGCCGCGACGATCCGGTCACGTTTCCTCCGGCGACAATGCCGGCCGGGAAGAAAAAGCGGGGTGCAGTTCGCACTTTCGAGGACTTCAGACCTCGGCAGCGAGCACGGCCGCAAGCCCGATGTAATCCCTCGGGCGCAGGCGTCGCAGCCGGGCGCGCTCCTCTTCGGGCAGGGGCAGGGACTCGACGAAGCGAGCCAGAGCAGCCGCATCGATCGCCCGGCCACGCGTGAAGGTCTTCAGCCGTTCATACCCGCCGGGCACACCGGCTGCCCGCAGGACTGTCTGTACGGCCTCGCCGAGGACTTCCCACGCCCCCTCGAGGTCGGCCGCCAGACGTGCGTCATCCGGCTCGAGCTTGCCGAGCCCGCGCGCGACCGAGTGCCAGGCGATGAGACTGTGACCGAGGGCGACGCCGAGATTGCGCTGCACGGTCGAGTCGGTGAGATCGCGCTGCCAGCGCGATACCGGAAGCTTCTCGGCGAAGTGTCGCAGGAGCGCGTTGGCGACCCCCAGGTTGCCTTCGGCGTTCTCGAAGTCGATCGGATTGACCTTGTGCGGCATGGTCGAGGAGCCGACCTCGCCCGCGACCGGGCGCTGACGCAGGTAGCCCAGGGCAACATAGCCCCACACATCGCGCGCGAAGTCGAGGAGCACGACGTTTACCGCCGCGACGGCATCGCAGTATTCGCCGATCCAGTCGTGCGGCTCGATCTGCGTGGTGTACGGATTCGGTTCCAGTCCCAGGGCGCGCACGAAGCTGGCGCCGATCGCGCGCCAGTCGAGCGACGGCACCGCCGCCGCATGGGCATTGAAATTGCCGACCGCACCGTTCCACTTGCCGAGAATCTCCACAGCGGCGAAGCGCCGCCTCGCACGCCGCAGCCGGGCAACGACGTTGGCCAGCTCCTTGCCGAGCGTCGTAGGGCTGGCGGGCTGGCCGTGCGTGCGGGCGAGCATGGCCAGTGCGGCGTGACGGTGCGCCTCGCCGGCCAGCGAGGTCACCAGCCCATCGAGCACCTCGAGCAGGATGGCACGTGCACGTGCCAGCAGTCGCGCATAGCTCGTGTTGTTGACGTCCTCGGACGTGCAGCCGAAGTGCACCAGCTCGAGCGCAGCCGGTGTCGCAGCACAGGCCTCGAGCTCGGCGCGCACGAAATACTCGACCGCCTTCACGTCGTGATTGATCGCTCTCTCGATCCCCTTGACTGCTTCTGCCGCACCGGGTTGCGGCGACGCGGCCAGTTCGCGTGCGCGCACCAGCAGGCGCTGCGGCAATGAGTCGCGCACGAGCTGCGGCGCGTGAGTCGCGAGATGCAGCAGCCACTCCGCCTCGATACGGATACGCTCGCGGATCAGGCCTGCCTCGGAGAGCAGCTCGCGCAGCGGTTCGACTGTCGCGCGGTAGCGCCCGTCCACGGGCGAGAGTGCATCGATGGCTCGGTCAGTCATGCGGCGAATGGGGAGTCTGAGTGGTACGATGCTGAAATCATAGCGTAAACCGGGACGCGTCCGGCCGCGAACGCCCCGTCCTCACACGGCTTCGGCCGATGGAGTCATCACGACATGACCTCATCCCGCATCGAGCGTGACAGCATGGGTGAGCTCGAGGTCCCCGCGGAAGCGCTCTGGGGAGCGCAGACGGAACGGGCCCGCAGGAATTTCCCGATCAGCGGCCTGCGGATGCCACGCGCCTTCATCCGGGCGCTGGGGCTGATCAAGCGCTGCGCGGCCGGGACGAATGCCCGCCTCGGGCTGCTCGACGCGGAGGTGGCACGCGCGATCGAGGCCGCGGCAGGCGAAGTGGCGCAGGGTGACCACGATTCGCAGTTTCCGCTCGACGTGTTCCAGACCGGCTCGGGCACCAGCACCAACATGAACGCCAACGAGGTGATTGCGCACCTCGCGAGCGCCCGCCTCGGGCGCCCGGTGCACCCGAACGATCACGTCAACATGAGCCAGAGCAGCAACGACGTGATCCCGACGGCCATTCACCTCAGTGCCACGCTCGTACTGCGTGAAGAGCTGCTGCCGGCGATCGCCCGTCTCATCGAGGTCCTTGCCCGGAGGGAGCGCGAGCTGGGGGCGGTCGTGAAGACCGGGCGGACGCATCTCATGGATGCGATGCCCCTGACCCTTGGGCAGGAGCTCTCCGGGTGGCGCAGCCAGATGGAACACGGCCGTGCACGGCTCATGGCCGTCGAACCGCGTCTGCTCGCCCTTGCGCAGGGCGGCACGGCCGTCGGCACCGGCATCAACGCGGCGCCAGGCTTCGGGACGGCCTTCTGTGCGGCACTCGCAACGCTCACAGGGATACCCTTCGGGCCGAGCAGCAATTACTTCGAGGCGCTCTCGAGCCAGGATACCGCCGTGGAATTGTCCGGTGCACTCAAGGTCCTCGCCGTGAGTCTCATGAAGATCGCCAATGACCTGCGCTGGATGAACAGCGGACCGCTCGCGGGCCTCGGCGAGATTTCGCTTCCGGCACTGCAGCCGGGCAGCAGCATCATGCCCGGGAAGGTCAACCCGGTGGTGCCGGAGGCCGCTGCAATGGTGGCGGCACAGGTGATCGGCAACGACGCCACCATCACGATTGCCGGCGCATCGGGTAACTTCCAGCTGAACGTGATGCTGCCGGTGATCGCCTACGACCTCCTCGAAAGCCTGCGCCTGCTCGCCGGTGCGCTGCGCCTGCTGGCAGACCGCGCGCTCAGCGGCTTTACGGTGAACGGCGGGCGCCTGGCCGGAGCGCTCGAGCGCAATCCCATCCTGGTCACGGCGCTCAACCCGGTCATCGGCTATGAAAAGGGCGCAGCCATTGCCAAACAGGCATACGCAGAAGGTCGACCGATCCGGGAGATCGCGCAGCAGCTCACCGGACTGCCGGCGAACAACTCGGGCACTTGCTCGATCCGCTAGCGCTCACGCGCGGCGGCCTTCCGGACAGCGGACAGGGCGGAGGCTGACCTGAGCGACCAGAAGGACATGAGGCCCGGTGCGGCAGCCGATGACGCGGGACGGATCGACTGGCATGCGCGAATCACTGCGCGGCTCGGCGGCAGCGCGCCGGCGCACGAGATCGAGGAATGGCGTGTGTCCGGACTCGGCGCGGAGCTGAGCGCGAAGCTGCGCGAATTCTATCCAACCCGGCTCGTGCCGGCCGCCGTGCTCGTGCCCCTCATCGAGCGTCCCGAGGGACTCACGGTGCTGCTCACACAGCGTGCCACACATCTCAAGAACCACGCAGGTCAGATCTCCTTTCCGGGCGGGCGCATGGAGGCGCAGGATGCAAACCCGCTGGCGACGGCACTGCGCGAGACGGAGGAGGAGATCGGGCTCGGGCGCGAGCTCGTGACGGTGGCAGGCTACCTGCCGGATCACGTGATCGTGAGTGGCTACCGGGTCACGCCGGTCGTGGGTTTCGTACGCGACGCATTCTCACTCGATCTCGATGTCACCGAGGTGCAATCGACATTCGAGGTACCGCTCTCCTACATCTTCGATCCTGCGAACCACGTGCGCCGCCGTCGCGCCTTCGGTGAGCTCGAGCTCGAGCTCACCGACATCCCCTTCGGCGGACGCAATATCTGGGGCGCAACCGCCGGGATGCTCCTGACCTTCTATCGGATGGTGGCACTCGAGGCCCCGCCTTGAGCGAGGCGGCACGCGCAGTCGAGCGGCTGCTGGCGATCATGGCGCGGCTCCGGGATCCCACGGACGGTTGTCCATGGGATCGCGAGCAGACGTTCGAGTCCGTCGCACCGTACACCATCGAAGAGGCCTACGAGGTGGCCGACGCGATTGCGCGTGCAGACCCGAAGCGGCTGGTCGACGAGCTGGGCGATCTGCTGTTTCAGGTGGTCTTCCATGCGCGCATCGCGGAAGAGAGCCTGCTTTTCCGCTTTGCGGACGTCGTGCGCAGCATCGTCGACAAGCTCGAGCGGCGCCACCCGCATGTCTTCCGTGGCACGGCGCACGGCGACACGACCGCGCAATCGCGTGCCTGGGAGACAGCCAAGGCGGCGGAACGTGCGGCCGCTGGCGAATCCGGGGTACTCGCAAACGTCCCGCTGGCGCTGCCGGCGCTCATCCGCGCCGGCAAGCTCGGACGACGCGCGGCGCGCGTCGGCTTCGACTGGCCCGACATCACCGGCGTGCGGGACAAGCTCGCCGAGGAACTCGCCGAGCTCGACGCGGCGATCGCCGCCCGCGAATCGCCCGCACGCTGTCGCGAAGAGCTGGGCGACCTCCTGTTCACGGTGGCAAACCTCGCGCGCCACCTGGAAATCGATGCCGAGGCGGCGCTGCGCGCCGCGAACCGCAAGTTCGAGCGGCGCTTCCGCCGGATGGAAGCCCTGGCAGTGGCGCGCGGACGGGAGCTGGAAGACCTCCCACCCGGAGAATGGGACGCACTGTGGGAAGACAGCAAGCGCGAGGAACGCATCTGACGTTCAGGACGCATTCATCGCACCTCCGCTAAGTTGGCGCCACGGTCGGCAGAAGGACGTGATCCGTCACGGCCCGCCGGCAGAGACGAAGGAGGTCGATTATGTTCACGAGAGTCACGACCGGCGTGGTGGCCGCTGGACTGCTGCTGGTCGCGCAGAGCGCAGCAGGCAACCACCGGGGATGGGACCGGTATGCGAGGGCGGAACGCGACCCGGGTTACGACTATGCGCGAGTGATCGATGTCGAACCGCTCGTGAGCCGGGTGCGCGTCAGTGTGCCGCGCCGCGAGTGCTACGTGGAAACGCGCTATGAGGAAAGCTATCCCGCGCCTCGCGCAGAACCCCCGCGCGGTGCTGCCGGCCAGATGATCCTCGGCAGCGTCATCGGCGCGGCCGTGGGCAACCAGATCGGGCGCGGTGACGGGAGGCGTGCGGCGACGGTCGCGGGCGCGATCATTGGCGCGGCGATCGGCCACGATGCCGCCGCGCGCAGTGCGGGGCGCGAACCCGAACGCTATGGCGGCTACGACCCCGAGCCCCGGAGCTACCCGGTCGAGCGGTGCGACACCCGCTACGTGGAAAGCTGGGAGGAGCGCGTCGACGCCTATCGCGTCACCTACGAGTACTACGGCCGGCGCTATGCCACGCAGCTGCCCTACGACCCCGGTGAGCGCATCCGTGTCCGGGTGGATGTGCAACCTGATTGATGACCGGTGAGTCAGTCGTCCTGGGATTGCAGTAGGATCGGTTCCGCGATGCACTCCGCTGCCCGCCATCTGTCTGTCTGTTTCGCCGCCGCCCTGCTCACGGGCGGCGGCGCCCATGCCGGACACCTGCCCGGGCGGGGACCCGGCGAAGTACCCGAACAGGTCCTGGCGCGGCCGCTTGCGGCGGGCCTCTCGCTCGACGAGGCGATCGCAGCGCATGGAGCGCCAGTTCGGCGCCCGGGTGGTGCGGGCGGAGACACGCGAGGACCGGGGCCGCACCGTTTACGTCCTCCGGCTGTTGAGCCCGGATGGCCGTGTATGGACGGTGCGGGTCGATGCCCAGTCTGGGCGGACGATCTGAGAGGGAGAGGGATCGTGCGTGCGCTCATCGTCGAGGACGAACCGAGCCTGCGTGAGAGCCTCAGGACGGCGCTGCTCGGCGCGGGCTTCACGGTGGATGTGGCGGCCTGACGGCGAGGAGGGGCTGTTCGCCGGCCGGAATATCCCATCGACGTCGCCGTCGTCGACCTGGGACTTCCGAAGGTCCCGGGCCTGGAGCTCATCCGCCGGCTGCGCGCGGCGAACAAGGCCTCCCCATTCTCATTCTCACTGCGCGGGACCGCTGGCAGGACAAGGTCGAGGGCCTGGACGCCGGTGCCGACGATTACGTGGCCAAGCCCTTTCACGTCGAAGAAGTGATCGCGCGCCTGCAGGCGCTGCTGCGGCGCGCAGGCGGCTGGGCGAGCCCACGACTCGCCTGTGGCCCCGTCGTGCTCGACACCCGCGCGCAGACGGTGCACGTCGGCGGACGACCCGTCGAGCTCACGAGCTTCGAATACCGGATCCTCGAGCACCTGATGCTGCGCGCCGGGGAGGTGATCTCGAAGACCGAGCTCACCGAGCGGCTCTATGACCAGGACTTCGAACGCGACAGCAATGTCATCGAGGTCTTCGTCGGACGCCTGCGCCGAAAGCTCGATCCCGACGACCGGCTGCAGCCGATCGAAACGCTCCGCGGCCGCGGCTACCGCTTCGCTCTCGCACGCACTGCGGACTGACGCCCGAGCGCCGACCATGAGTTCGCTCAGCCGTCGGCTCCTGCTCGCGGTATCGATGCCACTCATGCTGTTCTTCGGGCTGACGATCGCGGTGCTGGATGCGAGCTTCCGGACGCTCGCGGAACGCTCGCTGCACGAACTCCTGAATGCGCAGATGCTCGCGCTCATCGCCGCGGCGGACCTGGAGACAGGAGGGGCGCTGACCCTGGCCCGGCCGGCCGCCGAGTCGCGGCTCGACACGCCGGGCTCAGGGCTCTATGCAGAAGTTCGAGGCGCAGACGGCAGGTCCTTGTGGCGCTCACCGTCCGCCGCGGGCACTTTCCTCGACTTCGGCCCGGCGCCGCGGTCGAGTGTCACACAGTTCCTTCGCCGCCCGCTCCCCGACGGGTCGACGGTGGAAATCGCCAGCCGGATGATCTCCTGGGAGGGCGACAGCGGGGGTGCCCGACCCTACGTGTTCTCGGTCGCGGCGAGCCGCAGCCCCTACGAGGAGCAGCTCTGGAGCTTCCGCCGCAGGCTCTTCGGCTGGTTTACCGGACTCACGGCGCTGCTGCTGGCAACACTCGCGACGCTGCTGCGCTGGACGCTTGCTCCGGTCCGCCGACTCGCGGCGCAGATCCATCATGGACGTGGCGAGCAGGCGCACAGCCTCGATGCACGCTGGCCGCGCGAGCTCGAGGGGGTGGCCACGAATCTGAACGCGCTGCTCGATGGCGAGCGGCGGCGCGTGCAGCGCTACCGGGACACCCTCGGCAATCTTGCCCACAGCCTGAAGACCCCGCTCGCCGTCATGCGCGCCGGAATCGGCAGCGGGGAGACCCGCGACCTGCAGGCACAGATCGACAGCATGAGCGCGATCGTGGAGCATCAGCTGAAGCGCGCGGCCGCAGGAGGTGGGCGATCATCGGGCCAGGCGTCGGTCGAGATCGCGGCCCAGCCTGCAGGATGCGTGCTGCGCTCCTCAAAGTCTACCGCACGAAGGATCTCGCACTCGAGCTCGCCGTCGATCCAGGCGCGAGTTTCCGTGGTGACCGCGGTGATCTGCTCGAGCTGCTCGGCAACCTGCTCGACAATGCCTGCAAGTGGGCCGCGGGCGCCGTGCGAGTGACCGCGCTCGCAGACCCGGCGGGCCAGGCGCGCCGCAGCTGCGAGTGATGGTGGATGACGACGGCCCCGGGATCTCCTCCGAGGATCGGGCACGGGTCCTGAAGCGCGGTGCACGTGCGGATGAAAAAGCGCCCGGGCACGGCCTGGGACTGGCAATGGTGCGCGACACGATCGAGCTCTACGGTGGGACGATGGCAATCGAGACCTCGCCGCTCGGCGGCGCACGCGTGGTACTGCAGCTGCCCGGGCGCTGAGGTATCCGATGGGCGGATGAGATCCCCCAAACGACGACCCGGACCCGCCAGCTGGCAGGCCGCAAGGCGCAGGCGAAGCCTGCAAGCAACCCCGATGCCGACCCGGCGGCACTCGAACGTGCCGTGTCCCAGCTCTCGAAGCTCCCGCCGATCGTCGTCTCCTGGGAGATCGAGGCCCTCCGTGCACGCATCGCGGCCGCGCAGCGGGGTGAGGCGTTCCTGCTGCAGGGCGGTGACTGCGCCAAGACCTTTGCCGAGTGCGAATCCGACCGGATCGCCAAGCAGACTGAAGGTCCTTCTGCAGGTGAGCCTGGTGCTGCTGCATGGGTTCAAGAAGCCGGTCATCCGCGTGGCGCGCATCGCCGGTCAGTACGCCAAGCCGCGCTCGGCCGATAGCGAGACTCAGGGCGGCGTGACCCTGCCGAGCTACCGGGGCGACATCATGAACCGCCCGAATTCACGCCGGCGGCGCGTACGCCGGATCCGGAGCTGCTGCTGCGCGCCTATGAACGCGCCGCGCTGACGCTGAATTTCGTGCGCGCGCTGGTCGATGGCGGCTTTGCCGACCTGCATCATCCGGAATACTGGGACCTGGGCTTCATGCAGCATTCGCCGGCGCAGGAAGCCTACCAGCGGATCGTTCGCTCGATCGGCGATGCGCTCGACTTCTTCGAGGGTGTGAGCGGACGTGCCGTCCACGAGGCCACGCAGGCCGACTTCTACGCAAGCCACGAGGGGCTGCACCTGCACTACGAGCAGGCGCAGACGCGCTTCATCCCGCGCGCAGGGCCGCTGGTACAACCTTTCCACGCACATGCCCTGGATCGGCATGCGCACGGCGCAGCTCGACGGCGCGCACGTGGAGTACTTCCGCGGCATCTCCAATCCGGTCGGCGTGAAGGTGGGCGCGTCGATGGACAGTGGCTGGCTGCAGGGGCTGGTCACCACGCTGAATCCGAACAACCAGCCGGGCCGTCTCACGCTCATCCATCGCTTCGGCGCCAAGGACATCGAGAAATCGCTGCCGCGCGCGCTCCAGCTGCCGTGCGCGAGACCGGCCAGACCGTGCTGTGGATCTGCGATCCCATGCACGGCAATACCGAATCCACGGCCGGCGGCTGCAAGACCCGCCGCTTCGAAAACATCCTGAGGGAACTCGACCTCGCCTTCCGCATCCATGCGGAGTCGGGGTCATGGCTCGGAGGCGTGCACATCGAGCTCACGGGTGACGACGTCACCGAATGCACCGGCGGTGCCCGCGGCCTCTCGGATGCCGATCTTGCGCGCTCCTACCGCTCGACCGTCGATCCGCGGCTCAATGCCGAGCAGGCTCTCGAGCTCGCGATGCTGATCGCCGAGCACGCACGCGAACGGCGGAGCTAGAACCCGCTCAGCCGCAGCGATCCCGACGCGGGCAGGCGCGACTGCGCGGGCAAATGATGCTTGCGGGGGCGGCGAGAGCATCGGTGACCCAGGCGATTCTCAGGACGTTGGCCACCCCCCGGAGCGCTTTGACCACGGGCTCCGGCAAGCCCCCCACGCCGCCGGCGTGCTGACATGTGTCCCACACCTTCTGCGAGATCTCCCCGGCAGCCAGGCCCTGCGCCTCGAGCGCCGGGGCGAGGTCCACTCCCACCGACAGCACACGCATCGCATCGGCCGCATCCCGCGTCATGATGGAATGACAGCAGAAGAGTCGCGGCCGGCCGCCATCCAGCATCACGGAGACCTGCGAGGTTGGCTCCGGCACGACGGCCTGCTCTGCGTAGACACGCAGCAGCCGGAAGACCGCCCAGTTCGGGCAGGGATCCGGCACCATGCTGAGATTGCCCCAGGGGAGCGGAATGCGGTTGCCCCGATAGACGGTCCGCAGGTATCCGGGAGGGTACGCATCGAAGAAATGCCAGTGCCGGTACGGGGACACCGCCGTCATGCGACGCATGGCGACTGCAGGACCCACGCCCACCCTGCGGCAGACATCGATGCGGTGCGCCTCGCGCACGAGCAGCTCCCGGAACGGTCCGCGTGGCAGCAGAAGCGCCCCCGCGAAGAAGCTGCACTCGAAGTCGCGCCAGGCGTGGAGCACATCGCGTGATCCGAGAGCAGGCGATTCGCCCATTTCCTCATCCGCCGGGTGTGCGCGGTCTCCCACACGGGGGGAGATCGCGCCATCCCCGCCATGCAGCACACGGTGCCCGAGAAAGAAGGCGAGCTCGTATTTCAGCCGCTCCTCTCGCGCCCGCAAGCGCCGGCTGACCAATAGCGTTCCCGGCGGCTCGAAGCGCGCGCGCAGCAGACCACGATCCAGCCGGCGCCGGTCGTCCTCGATCCAGCGGATGCGCAGCCCGTTGCGCCTGCAGATCCCGACGAGCGCGGCGAGATCGAGCGGCATCGTGCGGCCGCCGGCGGCGTCCGCCGCGCGCTCGATGTCAGGGAAGTCGTTCTGGTGCGTCTCCTGCCAGACGCGAATGAGCAGCTGTGCGAACTGAGGGCCCGAGGTTCCCGTCTGCACGAGGAGCTCCGGCAGGGCGCTGCGCAACGAGGCCTGGGAGAAGAGGAAGGCAGGCTCGAGCACCGGAGCCTCCGGTGATGCCCCCCGAGCCGCGGCCTCAGGTACGGGCGCCGGGTGCCCGTCGAGGAACCACTGAGGCTCCTTGTCGAAGACGCGGGCAATCACGCCCAGCGTGCCGGAGGAGGGCGTGCGCTTGCCGGTTTCGACCATGCTCAGGTACGACACAGACGGCGCCTGCCCGGCATCGAGCTGTACGCAGCGAGCCGAAAGATCATCGAGTGTCATCCCGTGACGTCTGCGCAGCGTCCGGAGTTTCGAGCCGAGGAGCCGGCCCTGGCGCTGGAGTCCTGTCATGTGAACTTCACAGTGTAAAATTCTTACTGTCGAATTTGGCTCTGTATACGCGCTAGACTGGCTCCGTGCAAGACCTCCGACCGACACCCGTCCCGGCTCTCTCGCTTCTGGCGTCTGTACGGCCGGAGTGGGAGGAGATTTTGAGCCCCGGAGCGCTCGCCTTCGTTGCAGCGCTGGCCGAACGCTTCGGTCCACGCGTGCGCGAGCTGCTCGCGGCACGCGAGCGCCGTCAGGCACGCCTCGATGCCGGCGAGCTGCCCGATTTCCTGCCCGCCACCCGCGCCGTCCGCGAGAGCGAGTGGCGCATCGCCGGGATCCCAGGGGATCTCCAGGATCGGCGGGTCGAGATCACCGGGCCCACCGAACGCAAGATGGTCATCAATGCGCTCAACTCGGGAGCACGGGTATTCATGGCCGACTGCGAGGACTCTCTCGCACCGAGCTGGGCGAATGCCGTCCAGGGCCAGGTGAACCTGCGCGACGCGGTGCGTGGCACCATCTCCTTCGCCGCACCCGACGGCAGGCAGTACCGCCTGAACGCGCAGACCGCCGTCCTCATGGTTCGTCCGCGTGGCTGGCACCTCAGCGAGAAGCACCTCGCGCTCGGCGAGAGCGCAGTCCCCGGGGCGCTGTTCGACTTCGGGCTGTATCTCTTCCACAACCACGCCGAGCTCGCCCGGCGCGGCACCGGTCCCTACTTCTACCTGCCGAAGCTCGAGGGGCACCTCGAAGCGCGCCTCTGGGCCGAGGTCTTCGCCTGGGCCGAGGCTCACCTCGGTCTGGCACGCGGGACCATCAAGTGCACAGTGCTCATCGAGACCATCCTCGCCGCCTTCGAAATGGACGAGATTCTGCATGAGCTGCGCGAGTACATCGTGGCACTCAACTGCGGCCGCTGGGATTACATCTTCAGCTTCATCAAGAAGTTCTCGCAGCATCCCGATTTCGTGCTCCCGGATCGGGCGCAGGTCACCATGACCACGCACTTCCTGCGCTCCTATTCGCTCCTCTGCATCCGCACCTGCCACCGGCGTGGCGCGCTGGCCATGGGCGGCATGGCGGCACAGATCCCCATCAAGGGGGATCCGGAGGCAAACGAAGCGGCACTCGCGAAGGTCCGTGCCGACAAGGAACGCGAGGCGGGAGACGGGCACGACGGCACCTGGGTCGCGCATCCGGCACTCGTGCCGATCGCGATGGCCGTGTTCGACCGCCTGATGACGAGGCCGAATCAGCTGGATCGCCTGCGGGAGGACGTGCACGTGACGGCACGGG
Organism: Gammaproteobacteria bacterium; assembly: GCA_016707425.1. Classification (GTDB taxonomy): domain Bacteria; phylum Pseudomonadota; class Gammaproteobacteria; order Steroidobacterales; family Steroidobacteraceae; genus JADJHU01. The sequence goes on along the minus strand of JADJHU010000004.1, from coordinate 66,404 downwards.
ACCTCCTTGAGGTGCCACGCGGCACCGTCACGGAAGCCGGCCTGCGCAACAACATCGAGGTGAGCCTGCGCTACATGGCCGCCTGGCTCTCGGGAAACGGCTGTGTGCCGATCCACAACCTGATGGAGGATGCGGCGACGGCAGAGATCTCGCGGGCGCAGATCTGGCAGTGGATCCGCCATCCGCGCGGAGTTCTCGAGGACGGGCGCCGCGTCACCCTCGGGCTCTTCCGCAGCATGCTCGGCGACGCGCGCCGCGCGCTTCGGGCGAGTCTCGGCACGCAGGAATACGGGCACGGCAATTACGAGCAGGCCGCTGAGCTGCTCGATGCCATCACGGCCACGCCCCGGTTTTCGAGCTTTCTGACCCTGGCGGCCTACGGTCGCCTGGACTGAAGCGACTGGAATTCACGCAACAACGGAGTCTGGACAGATGGATCTGAGGAGTGCGGCAGAGCTCGAGAGGGAATGGCAGTCACAGCCACGCTGGCAGGGCGTGACACGCGGCTATCGCGCCGCGGACGTCGTGCGCCTGCGCGGCACGGTTCATCTCGAGCACTCGGTCGCCCGTCTCACGGCGGAGAAGCTCTGGCGATTCGTCAACGAGAAACCCTTCGTCAATGCGTTGGGGGCGCTCACCGGCAACCAGGCCATGCAGCAGGTCAAGGCGGGCCTCGATGCGATCTATCTGTCAGGCTGGCAGGTTGCCGGCGATGCGAATCTCGCAGGTCAGATGTATCCCGACCAGTCGCTCTACCCGGCCGATTCGGTGCCTGCAGTCGTGCGGCGCATCAACGCGACGCTGCGGCGTGCCGATGAGCTCCACCACGCCGAGGGCGACGACTCGACGGATTGGTACAAGCCGATCGTGGCGGACGCCGAGGCCGGCTTCGGCGGCGTGCTCAATGCCTATGAGCTCATGAAACAGATGATCGAGGCGGGCGCCGCGGGCGTCCACTTCGAGGATCAGCTGTCCTCGGCAAAGAAGTGCGGACACATGGGAGGCAAAGTACTCGTTCCCGCGCAGGAGGCGATCAACAAGCTGATTGCCGCGCGCCTGGCCGCCGATGTCTGCGACGTGCCCACGGTTCTCATTGCGCGCACCGATGCGGAGTCGGCGAACCTTCTCACCTCCGACGTCGACGAGCGTGACCGCCCGTTCATCCTCCCGGGCGAACGAACGGGCGAGGGCTTCTTCCGGGTGCGCTGCGGGCTCGACCTCGCCATCGCACGCGCCTGCGCCTATGCGCCCTACGCCGACATGCTCTGGTGCGAAACCGGACATCCGGATCTCGAGGAGGCGCGGCAGTTCGCGGAGGGCGTGCACCGGCGCTTCCCAGGTAAGCTCCTGGCGTACAACTGTTCGCCATCGTTCAACTGGAAGAAGAAGCTCGACGACCTGACCATCGCCCGCTTCCAGCGCGAGCTCGGCGCGATGGGCTACAAATTCCAGTTCATCACGCTCGCCGGCTTCCATGCGCTCAATTTCTCGATGTTCGAGCTGGCGCGCGGCTACCGGGCCACGCAGATGAGTGCCTACGTGACACTCCAGCAGGCGGAGTTCGCGGCGGAGAAGGAGGGCTACACTGCAACCAAGCACCAGCGCGAGGTCGGCGCCGGCTACTTCGACGACGTGACTCAGACCGTGACGGCCGGGCAATCTTCCGTCACGGCGATGCGCGGCTCGACCGAGGAGGCGCAGTTCGCTCACGGATGAGGCTGCGGTTCGCCGGCAGCTCACTTCTTATCCCCGTGAGGGCAGGGTAAGCTTCGAGCGTGAAATACGAGCACATCGTCGTGCCGGCGGACGGCGCGCGCATCCGCGTCAACCCCGACACCAGTCTCGAGGTCCCGGAGCGCCCGATCATTCCCTTCATCGAGGGCGACGGCATCGGCATCGACGTCACACCCGTGATGCTGAGGGTGGTGGACGCCGCGGTCAGCAAGGCCTATGGCGGGCAGCGGCGCATCGCGTGGATGGAGATCTACGCGGGCGCCAAAGCCGATCGCCTCTGTGGCCAGTGGTTCCCCGACGAGACGCTGCACGCGCTGCGCGAGTTCGTGGTCTCGATCAAGGGCCCCCTGGCCACGCCGGTCGGCGAGGGCATCCGCTCGCTGAACGTGGCGATGCGCCAGAACCTCGACCTCTACGCCTGCGTGCGTCCGATCCGCTATTTTCCTGGCGTATCGACCCCCATGCAGGACGCCAGCCTCACGGACATGGTGGTGTTCCGTGAGAACACCGAGGACATCTACGCCGGCATCGAGTACCCCGCAGGGTCCCGCGAGGTACATCGGCTGATCGCCTTCCTGCAGAACGAGCTCGGAGCGCGCGGCATCCGCTTTCCGGCCAGCTCGGGCATCGGCATCAAACCGGTCTCAAAGGAAGGGAGCCAGCGCCTGATCCGCAAGGCCCTGACCTACGCGATCGACAACGACCGTGTCTCCGTGACGCTCGTGCACAAGGGCAACATCATGAAGTACACGGAGGGCGCGTTCCGCAACTGGGGCTACCAGCTTGCGCGAGAGGAGTTCGGTGCCGCCGAGATCGGCTCCGGGCCATGGCTGACCTTCCGCAGCCCCCTCTCGGGCAAGGATATCGTGGTGAAGGACGTGATCGCGGACAACTTCCTCCAGCAGGTGCTCCTGCGACCCGAGGAGTACGACGTGATCGCGACGCTGAACCTGAACGGCGACTACATCTCGGATGCACTCGCCGCCCAGGTCGGCGGCATCGGAATCGCCCCCGGCGGCAACATCGGTGACGGACTCGCCGTCTTCGAAGCGACGCATGGCACGGCTCCGGGCTTTGCCGGCAAGGACCGCGTCAACCCTGGGTCCCTGATCCTCTCGGCAGAGATGATGCTGCGCTACCTCGGCTGGCGCGAAGCCGCAGACCTGGTCATCAAGGGTATCGCGAATACCATCGCGGCCAGGGAGCTCACATATGATCTTGCGCGGATACGCGAAGGGATCCGTGCGCCGAAACGTACGCTCGCCGCCGGCACGAGCGTCGATGAAGACCTCCAGCGTCTCCTTCCGGGCGCAACGCTGATGACCTGCTCGGGATTCGGCGCAGCCGTGATCCGCCACATGGATGACCAGTGAATCGTGGCAGCCGCCGGGCGGCTTCGACGCCGCCTGCACGCGCTGTCCGCGCCTCGCCAGCTATCTCGCAGCCGCACGGCGCACGCACCCTGACTACTACGCCCGGCCGGTCCCGGCCTTCGGGGCGGCACAGCCACGCATCCTGATCGTGGGGCTCGCGCCCGGCTTCCACGGTGCAAACCGGACCGGGCGCCCCTTTACCGGCGATTATGCGGGCCGGCTCCTGTACTCGACGCTTTGCGAGCTCGGACTCGCAAACCGCGCCGAGTCCCTGGCGGTGGGCGACGGACTGGCGCTGCGAGGCGTGCGCATTTCGAACGCCGTGAAGTGCGCGCCGCCCGCCAACAAGCCGCTCCCGCGCGAGATTGCCGGCTGCAACGCCTATCTGCAGGCTGAACTGACGCAGCTCGAAGGTCTGCATGTGCTCGTCGCGCTCGGACGCATTGCGCACGATGCCGCCTGCCTTGCGCTCGGCATCCGGCGTGCCGCCTTGCCCTTCGGACACGGCCGTGAACATGCCATCCCGGGCGATCGATGGCTCCTCGATTCCTATCACTGCAGTCGCTACAACACCCAGACCCGCCGGCTCACGACCGAAATGTTTCGCAGCGTGCTGGGTCGCGCATGCGAGCTCGCGGAGTCCGCGGGTTCCGGCACCGTCGGGATGTGAGATGGGACAGCCTTTCGCAGCTGACGAGTACGTCGCGTCCCTGCCGCGCCGCCCCGGTGTCTATCGCATGTACGGTGCCGACGGAGAGCTCCTCTACGTCGGCAAGGCTGCGAGTCTCAGAGACCGCGTCGGGAGCTATTTCCACCGCGGCAGCACCTCGCCCAAAGTGCGGGCCCTCGTGGCGCAGATTGCGTCGATTGAAATCACGCTGACCCACTCCGAGCCGGAGGCGTTGCTCCTCGAGTGCAATCTCATCAAGGAGCTGCGGCCGCGCTACAACGTCACGCTGCGCGACGACAAGAGTTTCCCGTACATCTATCTCGATACCGCTCACGAGTATCCGAAGATGGTCTTCTACCGCGGGTCGCGGAGCCAGCCAGGCCGCTACTTCGGGCCGTTTCCGGGCGCCGGCGCGGTCAAGGAGACGCTGCACCACGTACAGAAGCTCTTCCGCATCCGCAACTGCCGGGACAGCTTCTTCGCGCACCGCAGTCGCCCGTGCCTGCAGTACCAGATCGGGCGCTGCACGGCGCCCTGCGTCGGACTCATCACCCCGGATGACTACGCACGCGACGTGGCCGGGGCGATCAAGCTCCTCGAGGGACGCGGGGAGGAGGTGACCGCAGAGCTGCAGCAGCGCATGGAGCAGCACGCCGCCCGGCTCGACTTCGAGCTGGCTGCACGCGTGCGTGACCAGCTTGCGGCGTTCAAGCGGATCCAGGCCCGGCAGATCATCACCTCAGACACCGACTCCGATGCGGATGTCCTCGCAATTGCCGGTGACGGTGACTTCGCCGTGACGGTCCTGCCCGTGCGCAGCGGCCGCGCCCTCGGAACCACGAGCTACTTTCCGAAAGCCGTGCTCGCCGAGCCGGCCGAAGCGCTCGCATCATTCGTCATGCAGTACTACGCCACACACGAACCGCCACCGGAAGTGTTCCTGAATCCGTCTACGGGCGACACCGAGTCGCTGTCCGAGGCTCTCACGGAGCGCAGCGCCCGCGCGGTCCGGGTGCGCTGCCCGACGCGCGGCCTGCCTGCCCGCTGGGCGGAGCTTGCGCGTGAGAATGCGCATCAGGCGCTGCGCATGCGGCACGCGCACGGTGCGGGTCCCGACGATCTGCTCGCCGCACTCACGGCCGAGCTCGATCTGCCGGAACCTCCCGGGCGCATCGAGTGCTTCGACATCAGCCACACGGGCGGGGAGGGTACGGTCGCCTCCTGCGTCGTCTTCGGCTCCGAGGGTCCGCTCAAGAAGGAATATCGCCGGTTCAACATCAGCGGCATCACCCCGGGTGACGACTACGCCGCGCTGCGCCAGGCGCTCGAACGGCGTTATGTGCGCATCCGCGCAGGCGAGCTTCCCGCGCCGGACGTCCTGCTGATCGATGGCGGGCGGGGTCAGGTGAACGAGGTGTACGGCGTGCTTGCAAAGCTGGGTTTTGGCGAGCTCGTCCTCATCGGTGTCGCGAAGGGCCCCGACCGGCGCCCGGGACAGGAGCGTCTGTTCGTCCACGGGGAGTCTTCCCCGCGCATGCCGGGTGCGGAGTCCCGCGCGCTGCAACTGATCCAGCGGATCCGCGATGAGGCTCACCGCTTCGCGATCACCGGTCACCGCCGCCGCCGGGCCCGCCGTCACACCGAGTCAGTCCTGGAGGCGGTGCCCGGATTGGGACCCGCCCGACGCCGCGCACTGCTCCTGCACTTCGGCGGGCTGCAGGGCGTGTTGCGCGCGGGGGTTGCCGATCTCCAGCGGGTCGCCGGTATCGGCGCAGCCCTTGCGCGAACGCTCTATGATCACCTGCACCCGGGGGCCTGAGCCGGCACACGATGATCTGGACGCTGCCCAACATACTCACCTGGCTGAGGATCTTCGCGATCCCTCTCGTCCTCGTGCTCTTCTATCTGCCCTGGCACTGGTCCGACCCCGCGGCCGGGCTCCTGTTCGCCGTAGCCGGGATCACCGACTCGCTCGACGGGTATTTTGCCCGTCGCTTCGGGCAGACCTCGCGGCTCGGCGCCTTCCTCGATCCTGTGGCGGACAAGCTGATCGTCGCGGTCGCTCTGGTGCTGCTGGTCGGGCGCGGCGTGCGCCCGGTACTGGGTCTGTCGCTCGAGGGGACGCGTGCGCTGATCGTGCTCACCGCAGCCGTGATCATCGGACGCGAGATCGCCATTTCTGCATTGCGCGAGTGGATGGCGGAGGTGGGGCAGCGGCGCAAAGTGGCCGTGTCGCGACTCGGAAAATTCAAGACCATCGTGCAGATCACGGGGCTGTCGATGATGCTCTATCGCTGGGATCTCTGGATCCTGCCCACCTACGCCCTCGGACTCGTGCTCACGGTGATCGCGGCGGCACTCACACTGGCGTCGGCCGTGTCCTATCTGCGAGCGGCCTGGCCGGACCTGCGGGCCGGGTAAGGATCGTATCCCGGGGCCTCCAGAGGTTCCTTGACTTGTGGGTGCCTGCTCATACAATCTCGCCCCGCACTCGGGCGGGAATAGCTCAGTTGGTAGAGCGCAACCTTGCCAAGGTTGAGGTCGCGAGTTCGAGCCTCGTTTCCCGCTCCAGGATTTCCCACGAGCCCCGGGTGACCTCCGGGGCTTTTCGTTTGTGGCGCGGTGGCAGAGCGGTCATGCAGCGGCCTGCAAAGCCGTGGAGATGGGTTCGACTCCCGTCCGCGCCTCCAGTCCTTCCGTTCAGGCAATCTGGAGAGGCAGCACCATGGCGCACGCGCTTTACGACATTCCACTGCGCCGCATCGATGGCACGGCTGCCACGCTCGGCGAGTATCGTGGCAAGGTGCTATTGCTCGTCAACGTCGCCTCCGCGTGTGGTCTCACCCCGCAGTACGAAGGGCTGGAGAAGCTCCATGAGCAGTACGGCGCCACGGGTCTCGTGATCGCAGGTTTCCCGGCCAACGACTTTGGGGCCCAGGAGCCCGGATCGAACTCCGAGATCGCGGCCTTCTGCACAGGGCGCTTCGGGGTGCAGTTCCCGATGTTCGAGAAGATCTCCGTCAAGGGTTCGTCGCAGCACCCGCTGTATCGGTGGCTGCAGGCCGCTTTCCCGCGGGCGACAGAGAAGCCCGGGAGTCGCTTCCGGGCACAGCTTGCAGACTACGGCATCACACCCGGCGAACCGAGTGAAGTGCTGTGGAACTTCGAGAAGTTCCTCATCGGTCGCACGGGGGAGGTTGCCGCACGGTTTGCGCCGGACGTCGCCCCGGACGATCCGCTCCTGGGCGAGGCGATCCGGCGGGAGCTTGCCAGGGGCTGAGATCGCGTCCCGGGGCGCGATCCTCACAGGACCCGGCCCCCTCATTCGATGCCCATCCGTTCCAGCACAAAGACAATGCCCGGGGCCGGGCTCGAACCGGCATGGGGTTTCCCCCGAGGGATTTTCTTACCCACTACAACTTTCGTTGCTGCGCCGCATGCGCGCATTTGGGGTCTGGACTTTCTCTTCGCCGTGCCGCCGCCCGGCAGGCTGCGGTTTAGGCGGGGGCCGTCAAGTCTCTACACTTTCCGGTGCAGCAGACCCAGGCGCTGCAGCGCGGCTTAGCTCGGGATTGCAGCCACCCTGTCGTGCTGCTGGTCCCCCGAATTTGACCCCATTCAGCCGGGCGTTTCCGACCCGGCTGCTCAATTGCCTCAAGTCCCTTGCGTCTACCTGTTTCGCCACCCGGGCAGGGTGTCGTGGCATTGTAGGGCGAAGCTCACGGTACTTCCTCGCCATGACGCGCGCTGCGCGCTTGCCTACAATGCCGCACGCGCGTGGATGGCCCGATCTGGAACGGCAGCAGAGCGGCTGATCTGTCGGTGATTTAACCTTATGATTATCTTATAAGTGGCTGAATTAACGAATAGTTCCACGAGTCTTCGGGTCGATGGTCTGCACGTCTGGCGGGGTGAGTCCCATGTCCTGCGGGGCATTTCCTTCGAGCTGCATGCCGGCATCTGCCTGCAGATCCGCGGTGCGAACGGTACCGGGAAGACGACGCTGCTGCGCACACTCTGTGGCCTCATCGAGCCCGAGGAGGGCACGATCCGCTGGGGTCAGGATGACGCAAGGCGGGCCCGCGACCCCTTTCATGCCCAGTTGTTCTACCTCCCGCACGCCGTGCCTCTGAAGCCCGATCTGACCGGGCGCGAGAATCTCGAATTCACGGTGGGTCTGCGGCGCAGTACCAGCCGCATGGAGCTCGATTCCGCACTCGAGCGCGTCGGAGCCCGTCACTTCGCAGGGCAACTCGCGCGCACACTCTCGGCCGGCCAGTGCAGGCGCCTCGGGCTTGCAATGCTCGTGCTCGCCGGCGCAACGCTCTGGGTGCTGGACGAGCCCACCACGAGCCTCGATGCACAGGGGCAGACGCTCATCGGCGAACTGCTTACGGCCCATGTCGAGCAGGGCGGAATGGCGCTCGCGGCCGTCCACCAGGCGCTGGCCGTACCTGCCGCCCGACTTTCCCATCTGACGCTTGGGGTCTCATGAGTGTCTCGGCGCTGCGCGCAGCGCAACTGGTGGTGGCGCGCGATCTGCGTCTCGCGTTTCGCCGCCGGGCGCAGCTCGCGCAGCCGCTCCTGTTCTTCGTGATGGTCACGGCGCTCTTTCCGCTCGCAGTGACGCCGGAACTGTCGCAGCTGCGCCAGAGCGCACCGGGTGTGCTCTGGACCGCGGCGCTGCTGTCCTCGCTGCTGGCGCTCGAGTTCCTCTTCCGCGATGACGCGCAGGACGGCACACTCGAACAGTACGTGCTCTCCGGGCACTCGCTCACGTGGTTGCTGCTCGCAAAGACCGCCTCGCACTGGCTGCTGACCGGCATTCCGCTCGCGCTCACAGCGCCGCTCGCCGCCGTCGCGCTCGGGGCCTCTCCCCAGGCACTGCCCGGGATCGTTGCCGCACTCGTGCTCGGATCGCTCAGCCTGAGCCTCGTGGGCGCAGTCGGTGCGGGGCTCACGCTCGGCCTGCGTCGTGGCGGAGCACTGCTGTCGCTGCTGACCTTGCCGCTGGCCATGCCCGTGCTCATCTTTGGGGCACGTGCCACGCAACTGGCGATCGACGGGGTAAGCTACGCGGCCCCGCTGTACCTGCTTGGTTCGCTCGCTGTGCTCGCACTGACGCTGGCGCCCTTCGCCGCCGCTGCGGCCGTGCGGATCAGCCTGGAGTAGAAATGGACTGGAGCTGGTTTCACCGCCTCGGCTCACCGCCGCACGTCTACCGCATTGCCGGGCGCCTGGTGCCGTGGCTCGGCTGGCCCGCGGCGATGCTCATCCTTGCCGGACTCTATGGAGGGCTGGTGCTCGCTCCGCCGGATTACCAGCAGGGCGATGGCTTTCGCATCGTGTACGTGCACGCACCGAGCGCCTGGATGTCGCTGCTCGTATACACGACCATGGGGAGTGCCGCGGCCGTGGGCCTCATATGGCGCATGAAGGTGGCCCACGCGGTCGCCGCGAGTTGCGCCCCGATTGGCGCTTCCTTCACCCTTGCGGCACTGGTGACGGGCATGCTCTGGGGCAAACCCATGTGGGGAACTTACTGGCAGTGGGACCCTCGATTGACCTCAGAGCTGATCCTGCTCTTTCTGTTTCTCGGTTACATGGGTCTCAGGGATGCTTTCGAGGATACGCAGCGTGCCGATCGCGCGAGCGCCGTGCTGGCGATCGTCGGGCTGGTGAATGTTCCGATCATCCATTACTCGGTGGAGTGGTGGAATTCGCTGCACCAGACCCCGAGCGTCATGAAGCTTGGGCGCCCCTCGATGCCGGCTTCGATGGTGGTGCCGCTGTTGCTGATGCTGGCGGGGTTTACGCTCTATTTCGCAGCCGTATTGCTGACCCGCCTGCGCGGCGAGGTGCTGCGGCGTGAGCGTTCGGCGAGCTGGGTGAAGGAGGCTCTGCAGTCATGAGGGAATTCCTCGCCATGGGCGGCTATGCATCCTATGTGTGGCCTTCATATGCCATCGTCTTTCTGGTGGTGATCGCCAATATCGCCTGGGCGCGACGGACCTGTCGCCGCGCGGTCGAGGAAGCACGCCGCCGCATTGCGACGCGGGGAGAGGCGCCTTGACACCCCGCAGGAAACGTCTGGTGCTTGTGCTCGCCATCCTGATCGGCGTGGGAGCGGCCGGGGCGCTCGCGCTTCAGGCGTTCCGTGAGAACGTCATGTTCTTCTTCGATCCCAGCCAGATCACCTCCGGCCAGGCGCCCACGGGCGAGCGTTTCCGCCTGGGCGGGATGGTCGAGAAGGGCAGCGTCGTGCGCACACCGGGCAGCCTCGAAGTGCGCTTCGTGGTCACCGACTTCAGACACCAGGTGCCGGTGAGCTACACGGGCGTCCTGCCGGACCTGTTCCGCGACGGCCAGGGTGTGGTCGCCCACGGGCGACTCGGCACGGATGGCGTCTTCGTGGCCGATGAAGTGCTCGCCAAGCACGATGAAAACTACATGCCGCCCGAAGTGCAGCGCTCCCTCGAGAAGGCACACGGCGGACGCCTTCCGCCACAGAGCCCGCCATGATCCCGGAGCTCGGACATTTCGCCCTGATTCTGGCGCTGCTCCTGTCAGGCCTGCAGGCCGTGTTCGGCATTGCGGGTGCCAGCCTGGCGCGCGAGCGCTGGATGGCCACGGTGCAGCCGGCGGTGGCCGGCCAGTTCGTGATGCTCGCCGCCGCGATGGGCACCCTGATCGCCGCATTCGTGACGCACGACTTTTCCGTGAAGTACGTGGCCGAGAACTCGAACACGGCCCTGCCACTCTTCTACCGGATCGCCGCCCTCTGGGGCGCGCATGAAGGCTCGCTCCTGCTGTGGATCTTCATCCTCTCGGTGTGGACGGTCGCCGTGGCGCTCGCTTCGGGCGGTCTCCCGCGGCCCTTCGTCGCGCGCGTGCTTGGCGTGCTCGGCTTCGTGAGCTTCGGCTTCCTGCTGTTCACTCTGGCCACCTCGAATCCCTTCGCGCGACTCGTGCCGGCTGCCCCCGATGGCCGTGATCTCAATCCGCTGCTGCAGGATTTCGCACTCGCCCTGCATCCACCGCTTCTGTACACGGGCTACGTCGGCTTCGCGATCGCGTTTGCCTTCGCGTGTGCCGCGATGCTCGAGGGGCGGGTCGATCAGAGCTGGGCCCGCTGGGCCCGTCCGTGGACGGCCAGTGCCTGGGCGTTCCTCACCATCGGCATCTCGCTCGGCAGCTGGTGGGCCTACTATGAGCTTGGCTGGGGAGGCTTCTGGTTCTGGGACCCGGTGGAGAATGCCTCGTTCATGCCCTGGCTGGTCGGCGCGGCACTGCTTCACTCACTTGCAGTCACCGACAAGCGTGGCCTCTTCAAGAGCTGGACGCTGTTGCTGGCGATCCTCGCGTTCTCACTCTCGCTGCTCGGCACTTTCCTCGTGCGCTCGGGGGTACTGGTCTCCGTGCACTCCTTTGCCGCCGATCCGGCACGCGGCATTTTCATTCTCGGATTCCTCATCACCGTGATCGGCGGGGCCCTCGCGCTCTACGCCTGGCGCGCACCGGCGCTCGGCTCGCAGGCGGGATTCGAGCTCGGTGCGCGCGAATCCTTCCTGCTCTTCAACAACATCCTGCTCGTGATCGCCGCCGCCGTGGTCTTCGGCGGCACGATGGCGCCGCTCGTCTCGGATGCACTCGGACTGGGGACCCTGTCGGTGGGCCCACCCTATTTCGAACCGACCTTCCTGCTGCCGATGCTGCCATTGCTCGCACTACTGGCGGTGGGCATCCACGCCAACTGGAAGCGTGGCCGCCTCGGCGCATCCCGCCGGCGCTGGCTGGGAGCGGGTGTGCTGGCGCTCGTGCTCGCGATCGCCGTGAGTTTCGGGTTCTATGGCAGCCCGGGCTGGCTCACGCTCACGGGCTTCGCCCTGGGCATCTGGATCCTGCTCTCCTCGCTCGTCGAGCCGATCAATCGGCTGCGGCGCGGACTGATGCTGCCACGCGCGGTGCTCGGCATGACTGTCGCGCATGCCGGCCTTGCCGTCTTCGTCATCGGCGTCACGGCGGTGCAGTCGTACTCACAGGAGCGCGACGTCGGACTCAAGCCCGGCGAGGCGGTGACGCTCGACCGCTATGAGTTCCGCTTCGGCGGCGTGCAACCGGTGGAAGGCCCGAACTACGATGGCGTGCGCGGCCAGGTCACAGTCACCCGCGATGGGCACGCGCTCGTCGAGCTCACCCCGGAGAAGCGCCGTTACTGGGTGCAGCGTCAGGTGATGACCGAGGCATCGATCGACGCCGGCGTGCGCCGCGATCTGTTTGCTGCCTTGGGAGAGGATCTCGGCGCCAACACGTGGAGCATCCGCGTGCAGGTGCGTCCGCTCATCCGTTTCGTGTGGCTCGGCGCCTACCTCATGGCGCTCGGAGGATTCCTCGCGGCGACGGATCGACGCTACCGCACGGCCCGCGCACGGGTCGCAGAGGACACGAGGGCGGGAGCGCCCACGCAGACGGAGGTCGCGGCGTCGCAGGCATGAACCGCTTTCTCCTGCCGCTCGGGCTCTTCGCGCTGCTCGTGGTCCTGCTCGCGGTGGGACTGCGGCGCGCGCCCGAAAAGGGCGTGATCGAGTCCCCGCTCATCGGCAAGCCTGCCCCGCAGTTCACCCTGCCAGACCTCTTCGATGGTACGCGTCGCGTACAGAGCGGGGATTTCGCGGGCCGATGGCATCTGTTCAACGTCTGGGGGACATGGTGCGCGGAGTGTCGCGCCGAGCACGAGACGCTGCTTGCGATCCAGAAGGGTGGGGTCGTGCCCGTCGTCGGGCTCAACTGGAAGGATGACGATGCGCAGGCCCTGGCATGGCTTGCGCAGCTCGGGAACCCCTACGCGGCAGTGGCTGCGGATCGCGACGGCCGGGTGGCCGTCGACTGGGGCGTGTATGGCGCTCCAGAGAGCTTCCTCATCGCGCCCGATGGCCGTGTCGTGCGCAAGCAGGTCGGTGCGCTCACGCGCGAGATCTGGGAGCGCGATTTCCTGCCCCTCGTGACGCGCGCTGCGCCGGGCGGCTGAGGAGAGGAACGCATGCAAACCCAACCGCATTCCCGGCTGCGGCGACTGTCACTCGGCGCCCTGCTGCTCATGCTGGCCGGCGTGAGTCACGCCATCGATCCCACTCCGCCACTCGCCGATGCCGCGCTGCAGGCGCGGTATGAGGCCATCACGCACGAGCTGCGCTGCATGCAGTGCCAGAACCAGTCGATCGCCGACTCCCAGGTCGGACTGGCCGCCGATCTTCGCCGGGAGGTGCGCACGCTCCTCGTCGAAGGCAAGAGCGACGCGGATATCCGCGATCACATGGTGGCGCGCTACGGCGATTTCATCCTTTTTCGGCCGCGCATGAATGCGCGCACAGCCTGGTTGTGGCTCGCGCCTTTCGTGCTGCTTGCCATCGGCGCGGTCGTGGCAGTGCGGGTGCTGCGGAAACGGGCGCAGCTCGTCGATGCAGATGCGCAGGTGATCGATCGCTTCGACGGCACGGACGATACGTGAGCGGCTTTCTCGCCGGTGCCGTGGCCCTGCTCGCGCTGGCGAGCGTTCTGATCGTCGTGCCGCTTCTCCGGCGCGGGCCGGGACGCGGCGCTGGCAGCTCTGGCCCACCCGCTCGCGGGGCGGCGATCGCTGCGGTCGTGCTTCTCGCGGGAGGCGGGGCAGTGCTCTATGGCACCTGGAGCGCCTGGTCCTGGCAGGCTCAGGCTGCCGGCAGCGCCGGACCCGAGCGCACCGTCGTGCAGCTCGTGCAGCAGCTCGAGCGTGAACCGGACGATCTCCAGGGATGGATACGGCTCGGGCGTTCCTACACGGCGCTCGAGCAGTATCCACTTGCGTCCCGCGCCTTCCAGCGCGCGGACCGGCTGGCCGGAGGCAGGAACGCCGAGGCAATCGCCGGGCTGGCCGAGGCGCTCACGCTCGAGGACGACACGGAACTCACGGGGCGGGCAGGGCGGCTGTTCGAGCGCGCGCTCGAGCTCGAACCCCACTCCGGCAAGGCGCTCTTCTTCGCGGCCGTGGCCGCAGAGCGGCGCGGCGAACCGGCGCTCGCCCGCGAGCGCTTCGCGGCGCTGCTCGCGCTCGATCCTCCTGAGACCCTGCGCGCAGCCCTCGAACGACAGATCGCGGCGCTCGACCAGCAGATCGCGAACACGGCGATGATGCCCGGGGAGGCCACCGGGCTCGCCGTGCGCGTACGCCTCGTTTCCGCGCCCGCGGCCCGTGCCGCGGACCTCGCGCACGCGCCGCTCTTCGTGATTGTGCGTGACCCGAAGACGCCAGGGCCACCACTCGCCGTCAAACGGCTCGCGAACCGATTGCCCCAGGACGTCACCTTTACGGCTGCTGACGCCATGGTGCCCGGTCGCGGCTTCGTTGCAGGACAGACCGTGGAAGTGGTGGCACGGATCTCGCGCTCCGGGCAGCCGGCGGCCGGCAGCGGCGACCCCTTCGGGCAGCTGCGCTACGAGGTGGGTCGTGACGGGTTGCGCGAGCTCATCATCGACCGCTCGGTACCCTGAGCGGCACAGTCACGGCTGCAGGTTCAGCGGGTCGGGCGATCGCTCGCCATGCCAATGATCTTCCAGCGATCGCCGCGGCGCTGCAGGAGGTAGGCCTCGGCGAAGGTCACCGACGAAGCCGTGATCGCATCGACACGCTGACTGGTCGCCCGCACCTGGGCCCAGACGATCGCAAGATCGCCCTGCGAGTGCGCTGTCGCGGCCAGGACCTCACGGCGATACGAGCGGGTCGATGCGAAGAGCACTGTCCCCACGGCTCGCCACTGCGCGATGAGGTCGCTCGTCAGAGGCGATGCTCCTGTGTCGGCCGCGAATCCGTGGACCGCGCGCAGGTTGAACTGCACGCCTCCCTCCCCGAGGAGGTCGAGCGCCTCATCGAGCTTCCGGGCTGTGATCGCGGCGTTGAATGCGCGCACGACGGACTCGGGTGACGGTGGCTCCGCAGGTGCTGCCGACGTGAGAGCGGAAGCGAGGGCAATGAGGACTCCGGTGGCGATCACCTGCCACCGCCGGCAGACTGAGCTCGGGACCGTCACAACGACCTCAGCGGGGCAGGGGAACCGGACGCCAGCCGAGTGCCGCGAGCAGCACCAGGAAGCCGACGACGTAACCGAGTGCCACATGCCAGCCGTGCCGCAGCCATGCAGCGATCGAGCGAGCCTGTGAAAACTGACTGGAGAGCGCGACGCCCGCCGACGAACCGAACCACACCATGGAGCCTCCGAAACCGACGGCATACGCGACGATGCCCCAGTCATACCCACCCTGTTCGAGCGCGAGCTTCGTGAGCGGGATGTTGTCGAAGACGGCAGAAATGAACCCGAGGCCGAGCGCAACCGCCCAGGAAGCTGCCGGCAGACGATCGACCGGCATCATCGAGGCTGCCGTCACCAGAGCGAGCAGGAAAAAGCTACCACGCGCGCTTGCGGGAAGCATCGACCAGTCTGGTGCGCGCAGTGGAGCGCAGAGGACGAGGGCCGCCCAGACCGCCGCGCCGATGCAGGGAAAACTTGCGCCGAGCTCCGGCGCACGCGTATTCACGAACACGTTGGTGACGATCGCAGCCGCGAGGATGCAGCCGACGACTGCCGCCCGCGACCAGTCGATGCGCAGCGCCGGCGGCGGATCCGCCATGATCGGGGAGAAGCGCTGCTGCTGCAGCGATGCCGGCACCGCGCAGACCAGCAGCGCGACCCCTGCAGCAATGTAGGCGTGCAGGACGTCTGCGGCGGCAACTCCCTCGAGCCACATCATCGT
Source organism: Gammaproteobacteria bacterium (assembly GCA_016707425.1). Taxonomy (GTDB): domain Bacteria; phylum Pseudomonadota; class Gammaproteobacteria; order Steroidobacterales; family Steroidobacteraceae; genus JADJHU01. Next base: position 50,843 of record JADJHU010000004.1, on the reverse strand, counting down.
GGTCGTGGTGTCGCCGATCACGCTGCCGGCGCCGCCGGCGTTGGCCGCAGCGACGATCGCCGCGAGGTAGCCCACATGCAGGCGCCCACCAAACACTGTCGAAGCGATCGTGCCGCCGATGATCGCGGCGGCGATGTTGTCCAGAAAGCTCGAGAGCACAAATATGAGCAGCAGCAACACGAAGCCGCCCTTCCAGTCGTCAGGCAGGACTCTGGGAAGAACCTGCGGCACACGGCTCTCCTCGAAGTGGCGTGCAAGCACGGCAAATCCGAGCAGCAGGGCCAGCAGATTGACGAGCACGACCCATTCGTGGCGCAGATGCGCAACGAGCCCCGCGAGGCCCGGTCCCGCGTCGAAACCCGTGAAGGCCAGCTTGTACGCCGTGATGGCGGCAAGACCCGCAAGGGCGCATTCCAGAGCCCGCTCGTGAAAGCGAGCCACACCGGCGAGCATCAGTCCGAAGAGCACAAATTCTACGGGCACCATGGGTCAATCGCTGCGGATCGTCGGGAGGTCGCTCAGACGGTCGCCGTGTCGCGGAGCCTAGCACACCAGTCCATCCGCGCTGCTCGGGCGGCGAAGCGCGAAATGCACTGGGCGGAACTGCGCATACTGGCAACTCGTTTATGGATCGAACAAGGCGGTCAAGGAGACCCGTCATGAGCCAGGAAAGACCAGACACACCGCATCGCGGATTTGCATCGATGGATCCGCAACGGCAACGGCAGATCGCGAGCAAGGGCGGGCAGAGCGTGCCCGATGAAAAGCGGAGCTTCTCTCAGAACCGCCGCCTCGCCGCCGAGGCCGGCCGCAAAGGAGGCCAGGCGAGTCACCGACGCGTGCGTGCGCGACTGGCCGTGGCACAGCGCTCGGGTCCAGGTGCGACTGCCGAGCCGATCGCCCCAGCATCGGCCTCCGCCCCGAAGAAGGAGGGAGCATGAGCTGACAATGGGCCTGCATCATCAGGCAGCACTATTGATTACATGTAACATAATACACATTATGCGCAGTCTCTGATGCTTGTCTTTCTCAGATCATGCGCTATATTCGCCTCGCAGCTCGTTGATCAGTAACGAGCAGGCGCGCCACACACACGCAGAGAACCACTCGAACCACAGGGCGCACGACCGCTCCCAGAGAGCGAACGGAGCGCACTCAGCTGATGAGGCCAGCATGAGCACAACGTGGGAGAAATTCCAGAATGCGACGCTGTCGCTTGTACGGTCGGGCCCGATCAAGGACCGACTGACCGACGCATATCGGAACTATCTCGATGGAATCGACGATAGTGAGCTGCCGCGAGAGCTGCGCGAGGAGTTCCTGCTCGTTGCCCGTGCGCTCACGCGCGAGCGCCCGCAGTTTCGTGGTGAAGATGCCGTGCGCGCCACGATCCGGAAGATGTCCAGCGAAGAGGCCGACCGGCACGCCTGCTCGATCGTGCGCCTCTTTGGTGCTCTGCCGCATACGGTCGGCGTAGGGCGCGCGACCGCATCCGTCGTGCCACTGTACGCTGCGGAGGCCTGAGCACAGCTCGGCGGAAGTCAGTCGAGCTTGAACTCGACGACATCCCAGCGCGTCGTGTCTTCATGGCGCGCCTCGCGCCGGATGGCATCAATGATTCCGCGTTCGTCCCACCCGACGATGGCATCGCTGAGATCTGCAAGGGCCTTCGGCGGTGCCTGTCCCGAGCCGAATCCCGGCAACAGCAGGACCGGTTTGTCACTGGCCTTGGCGAACAGCACCTGAAAGGCGAGCAGATCGGCATCGTGCGGGTGCAGGCTCGACAGCGCGATGACGACTTCGCAGGCCCGGATCTGCTCACGCAGCTGTTCTTTCTGGGCTTCCTTCCCGCCTGAGGGGCGCGCGTCCGGTCGGCTGAGATTCCGGTAGAAGAAGTTGCGCGCGCTCTCCAGGTACTCGAAGACGCGCAGATAATCGTCGCTCTCCTCCCAGAGATGCGTCACGAAGATGCGGATCGGATTCTGCTGCGACATGGCGCGACTCCTCCCTGAGGAAGTCTACTGTACTTTCTGCCTGTCGGAACGCAGATCTCTCCCCCCTGTCCCGGCACCCATATACACTTCCGCAGTTGCGCCTCCGCCCCACTGGAATTCCTGCTGCGTGCGACTGCTCACCTACAACATCCGCTATGCAACCGGTACGGGCCCGGCCTTCCACCTGCCGCTGCCCGGGGCGGGTTATCTGCGCAGCAACCGTCGGGTGCTCGAGGCCATCACGCGCTTCATCAGCGCAGAGCAGCCCGATGTCGTCGGGCTGATCGAGGTCGACACCGGCTCAGTGCGTACGGGCATGGTGAACCAGGCGGAGTTCATTGCCAGCGAGCTCGGTCACTATTCCACCTACGAGTGCAAGTACGGGACGGGCTCCATCAACCAGCTCGTACCCATCGTACGCAAGCAGGCCAACGCCTTCCTGGCATCCCCGGATGTCACGGGAGAACGATTCCACTATTTCGACACCGGCATCAAACGCCTCATCATCGAGCTCGAGCTCGATGAGCTGTGCATCTTTCTCGTGCATCTCTCGCTCAAATTCCGGCAGCGCCAGTATCAGCTGCGTTACCTCCACGACCTCGTGGTGCGCACCGAGAAGCCCGTGATCGTCGCGGGCGACTTCAACACCTTTTGGGGAACGCACGAGATCTATCTCTTCATGCGTGCCACGGGCCTGCGCAGCGCCAATGCTGCCGGGCTGCCCTCCTTTCCCGCCCGTCGGCCGCGCGTCGAGCTCGATTTCATTCTCGTGGGCGAGAGCATTGAGGTCACGGACTTTCGCGTCCCCAACGTGCGCTTCTCCGACCACCGGCCACTCGTATGTGATTTCAGGGTGGTCTCGAAACCGGCGCCGCACATACTGGCGAGCGGCTCCGATCCCATCCACAGACAGACGGCCTGAGGCGGACGAAAGGGAGCGACATGCCGATTTCCGCGTGGACTCTGGTGCGTGACGACGAAGACATCGCGTGGCTCACGCTCGACAAGCCGGATGCTACGGCTAATGTGCTCTCGAACAGCGTGGTCACCGAGCTGCAGGCAACCCTCGCCGGGCTCGTCGCGCGCCCTCCACGTGGGGTCGTGGTGCGTTCGGCCAAACCGGGTGGATTCATCGCCGGCGCCGACATCCGGGAATTCACGACGTTGCGCACTGTCGAGGAAGCCTACGCGCTGGTGCGCGCCGGTCAGACCACCTTCGAACAGCTTGAAGCACTGCCCTGCCCCACCGTGGCGGCGCTGCACGGCTTCGCGCTGGGCGGCGGTCTCGAGCTTGCACTGGCCTGCCGCTACCGCGTGGCAGTGAACGATGCGCGCCTGTCGCTCGGGCTGCCCGAGGTGCAACTCGGCCTGCATCCCGGCTTTGGCGGCACGGTCCGCAGCATTCGCCTGATCGGTGCCCGTGCGGCCCTCGACATGATGCTCACCGGTCGCCCGCTGCGCGCCCAGCAGGCTCAGCGCCTTGGCCTCGTCGATCGGCTCGTCGATGCATCGAAGCTCGATGACGCGGCACGCGAGATCGTTCGCCACCCGCCCTCGCCTCACCGTCCCGGGCTTGCGCAGCGTGCGCTCTCATGGCCCCTCGTCCGCAATCTCGTCAAGCCGCAGCTCGTGGCGCAGCTGCAGCGGCGCGTGCGTCGTGAGCACTACCCTGCACCCTATGCGTTGATCGACCTGTGGGCGGCTCATGGCGCGTCCGGGGCGGCGGCCTATGAGGCCGAAGCACGCTCGATCGCTGCGCTGTTCCTGAGTGACACGGCGCGCAACCTCGTGCGGGTGTTCCTGCTGCAGGACCGGCTGAAGGCGCAGGGCCGGGGACGTGCGGCGGGTGGATTTCGCCGGGTTCACGTGGTGGGCGCTGGTGTCATGGGTGGCGATATCGCCGCCTGGTGCGCGCTGCGCGGTTTTGAGGTCACGCTGCAGGATCGAGAGCACCGTCTGGTGGAGCCCGCGATCACTCGTGCCCGGGAGTTGTTTGCCAGGCGCCTGAAGGACCCGGAGAAGCTTGCGGAAGCCACCGCCCGCCTGCGCCCCGACATCGAGGGCGCAGGCGTCCCGCAGGCCGATGTGGTGATCGAGGCAATCTTTGAGAACCTCGATGCCAAGCGCGCGCTATTCGCCTCGCTCGAGCCGCGCCTAGCCCCGCATGCGCTGCTTGCCACCAATACCTCGAGCATCCTGCTCGAGCCACTCGCGGAGCGGCTGGCCGATCCGTCTCGCCTGGTCGGGCTGCACTTCTTCAATCCGGTCGCCCAGCTGCCGCTCGTCGAGGTCATCCGATCGGCGCAGAGCCGGGAGGAATGCGTCGCCGCGGCCGTCGACTTCACACGCCGTCTCGACAAACTGCCCCTGGTCTGCCGAAGCGCCCCTGGATTCGTCGTCAATCGCGTCCTCATGCCCTATCTGCACGAGGCGATGCTCGCAGCGCAGGAAGGCATACCACTCGCAGTGATCGATGCGGCGGCCATCGATTTCGGCATGCCGATGGGCCCGATCGAGCTTGCGGACGTCGTCGGCCTGGATGTCGCGCGGCATGTCGGCGAAATCCTGGCGGCCGAGCTCGGACGTGATGCGCCGGATCAGGCGGCCTTGAGCGCCCTCGTGTCCGCCGGCAAGACCGGCCGCAAGAGTGGCGAAGGCTTCTACGTATGGCGCGATGGCAAGGCGGTGAAGCCGACGGCCTCCGCGGGCGCCGCGCCGCCGGACCTGGCCGATCGCCTCGTCCTGGCGCTGGTGAACGAGTGCGCAGCGGTGCTCCGGGAAAACGTGGTCGCGGATGAGGACCTGGTCGATGCGGGCGTGATCTTGGGCGCAGGTTTCGCCCCGTTCCGTGGCGGGCCGCTCGCGCTATGCCCGCCAGCGTGGAATCACGCCATCACCTGGGCGTCTCGAGGTTCGCATACGTTACGGGCCGCGCTTTCAGCCCGACAGCGGGTGGTCCGCGCTCGCGAGTGCCCGCATGGCGTGACTGCGTCCCGGGACCGGACGGCGCTGCTACCATCGACAATCCGTAGACTTGCCGCGATTTTCACCGATCGGGCCTGACCAATGACTGAGGAACGCCCGGTGACGCGGCGCTGCTGAAGGGCTTCGCGCCCCTCGGGGCATGAAGAAGGAAAACCAGCCGCCCTCGCCCGGAAGGTGTCGGTGCGGCAGCTGGCCCCGGCCGCCTGCTTTTCAAGCAGGGCGAGACCGACAAGCGCACCATCTGGATCGTTTCCGGAATGGTGGAGATCCGCGAAGACGAGCGCACGGTGGCCATGATCAAGGGCGGCACGCCGGAGGCGCGCAACCCGCTCTGCCCCGGGCAGCCCCGCAAATTCAGCGCCCGCAGCTACGATCAGGTCGACTACCTCGCGATCGACAGCGAACTGCTCGACGTGATGATCACCTGGGACCAGACCGGAACGTATGAGGTCTCGGACCTCAGTCGCAATTCAGGCCAGCGAGGGCGATGACTGGATGACGACGCTGCTGCAGACCAAGGCCTTTCAGCGCATTCCGCCGGCGAACATCCAGGCCATCTTCCTGCGCATGCAGCGCGTGCAGTGTCGGGCCGGCGAGGTGATCATCAAGCAGGGCGCGGAGGGGGATTACTTCTACGCGATCGTCAAGGGCCGCCGCGCGGTGACCCGCGAGACAACAAGGACGATTTCCGCGAGCTCATGAACGAGCCGCTGCTGCAGTGGGTCACCCAGGACAGGCCGAGGAGATGGTCGCGCGGGGCGGCAAGTGGCTCGATGTGCGCCTGCCGAGCGAGTTCCAGAATCTGCAGATCGAGGGCTCGGCCAACATCCCCCTGTATTTCATCCGCCTGAAGCTCGCCACACTCGATCGCGGGACACCGTACGTGGTCTGCTGCGACACCGGCCGGCGCAGTTCTGCCGCGGCCTATATCCTAGTCGAGCGGGGCTTCGAGGCCTACGCACTCAAGGGCGGGATCACGAGCTCCGGTCTGCCGCTGCGCCGAAGCACATAGATCGCGGGATGGTCGTCTGATACCGGGTCACATCGTGTGCGTGGCCTTGTCGCCGGAGAGCGCACCCGCCAGATAGGTCTCGATCTTCTTCTGTGTCTGCCCTCGATCCTGTTCGGAGAACTGCACGCCGATGCCCGTGGTGCGCTTGCCCTGCGCGCCCTTGGGCGTCACCCAGATGACACGGCCGGCCACGGGCAACTTCTCGTCCTCGCCCATCAGGTTGAGCAGCATGAAGACTTCATCGCCCAGCCGGTAGTTGCTGTTCGTGGGAATGAACAGGCCTCCGTTCTTCACGAAGGGCATGTACGCGAGGTACAGCGCGCTCTTGTCCTTGATGGTGAGCGTGAGCAGTCCCGGCTTGTTGCTGCCGCGTAATCCCGGCTCTCTCATGAGTCTCCGATACCCTCAGCCTGCCGCGCGATGCGCGGCGACCATCCGCCAGAAGAGTCTCTCGAGCGCCAGCCCCCGATTGATGGGGGTATCCACCAGCGTGCGCAGCTCGCGCACCTCGTCGGCCAGCCTGAAGAGATGGCGTATATTCAAGTCTGAAACGGATTCTGACAAGTATGCTGCACTGCGCGTTCTGCGCGATGACGGCCCGGCCATCAGCGCCCGGCGGATGCGATCTGTGATCCAGTTCTCGATGCACCGGAGACGGAGCTCGTAGGGCTCGCTCCTGCCCCACCGTTCCGCGGCCTGCCCGGGATCGAGCGTACCGGCGAGCACTGCGGCCAGCGCATGTTCAACGTCGTCGCGCACTCCAGCGAACTCGGCTGGGTCGTGCTCACGGAGAAGAAACGGAGCCGGCCCGAGCAGTTCGATGGCCGCAGCCCAGTCCCCCGCCTTTCCCTCCGTCGCCAGCCAGCGACTGCACACCTCGTTCGTCGGCGCGGTCACCCGCAGTCGCAGGCAGCGGCTGAGGATGGTCGCGGGCAGGCGCGCCGGCTGGGCGGTGACGAGGAGCAGGAGTGTGCGCGGCGGCGGCTCTTCGAGGATCTTGAGCAGCGCGTTTGCGGCCTTGGCATTCATTGCATCGGCAGGAGCGATGAGAGCGCCCTTGCATCCGGCACCGTGGCTCGTGAGGGCGAGCTCACCGATCAGCGTGCGGATCTGTTCGATGCGGATCTCCCTGGACTCCTCGGGTCGCACGAACAGGCAATCCGGGTGCTGCCCGGACTGCACGCGTGCGCATGCGACGCACACCCCGCAGGGCCGCGAGTCGGGGGAGTGCACAGCATGAGCGCGAGCGCCCACCGCGCGAGCCACTCCCCGCCCGCCCCCGGAGATTCATGCACGAGGAGCGCATGCGGGAAACGTCCCGCCGCGTGGGCGTCGTGAAGGCGCTCGGTGAAGGGCACGAGCCAGGGGGGTACGGGAGTGGGCGCTGTCACGGTCCGGCGGGTCATCCCGAAAGGCGTGCCAGGAGCGCATTCGCAGCCTCGTCCGCAAGCTCCTGTGGGGGCCGCCGCGCGTCGAGCACGATGAATCGCTCGGGTTCGGCGTGCGCGAGCTCGAGGTAGCATGCGCGCACCCGTTCGAAGAAGGCAGTCTCCTCGACCTCGAAGCGGTCGGGTTCGCCGCGGCGCGCCCGGGCACGCGCAAGGCCGTCAGCAACGGGCAGATCGAGCAGCACCGTGGCACTCGGCTGCAGACCGTCGTGCACAAGACTGGCGAGGTGATCGATGAGCTGCATCGCCACGCCGCGCCCGGCGCCCTGATAGGCCCGCGTGGCATCGGTGAAGCGGTCGCAGATCACGCAGGCGCCCCGTGCCAGTGCAGGCCGCACCAGATTGTCGAGATGAATGCGTCGTGCAGCGAACATCAGCAGCATCTCTGCGACCGGCGTCAGGGCTTCGGCGCCAGGTTCGAGTACCACGGCGCGCACGCGCTCGGCGAGTGGTGTGCCACCGGGTTCGCGCGTGCGCACGATATCGACGCCTCGACGCTCCAGCATGACCGTCAGTGCTGCCGCAAGGGTCGACTTGCCGGCCCCTTCGATGCCCTCGAGCGTGATGAACGATCCGGGCGTCATGGTGATCCGGCGCGCAGGCGCGCGAGGTAGCGTCGCACGGCGGCATTGTGTTCTTCCAGGCTGCGCGAGAAGTGATGCGAACCGTCGCCTGCGCCAGTCGCCACGAAGTACAGCTCCCCCGTCAGCAGGGGCCGCAGCACGGCGCGCAGCGCATCCCGCCCCGGCAGTGCGATCGGCGTTGGCGGCAGGCCCGTGCGCGTGTAGGTGTTGTACGGCGTGTCCGTCACGAGATCGCGGCTGCGGATGTCGCCGTCGTAACGGTCGCCGAGTCCGTAGATCACCGTCGGGTCGGACTGGAGACGCATTCCGCGCCGCAGGCGCTCGAGGAACACGCCGGCGATGCGAGGCCGCTCGGCGGCGAGCCCCGTTTCCTTCTCGACGATCGAAGCGAGGATCAGCGCCTCGTAGGGACTGCGCAACGGCAGATCCGGCGCACGATCCTGCCATTGTGCGGCAAGATCCTTCGCCATCGCATCGTAGGCCAGCGCCAGGATCGCCCGGTCGCTCGTACCGGCTGCAAAGCGGTAGGTGTCCGGCTGGAACCGTCCCTCCGGATGCTCCCCCGGATGACCGAGCATCGCCATCACCTCGTCGTCGCTGCGGCCACGCTGCGTGGCGCGAAGGCCCGGGTGAGCCTCGAGGGCACGGCGCATGTCGGCAAACGTCCAGCCCTCGACGATCGTCAGCTGCTCGAGGATCACGCGCCCGGCGGCGAGCTGCTCCAGGATTTCGCGCGGTGAGGCATGCGGGAGAATCTGATACTCACCTGCACGGATCGACGGCATGCCGCCACGCACCCTGAGCGCAAGCTCCACCGCCGGTGCACGATGGAGGACCCCCTTCCCTTCGAGATCTGCGAGCACGGCGCGCAGAGTGGCCCCTGGCGGCACGACCACCCGTATCGCGACGGTCTGCGCACTCCGCTCGTCGAGTGTTTGATCTGCCCACCGCCGGGATCCGATGATCACGACCAGCGCGGTGCACACGAGCACTCCCAGTGCGAGCACCGCCCTACGCATCGAGGTCTCCGACGAGCGCCTGGAGCTGCCGCGTCACCGGGCCGGGCACGAGGCGGCGCTCTCCGAGCGCCCGGATGGGCCAGATGCCGATGCGGACATTGGTCAGAAAGACCTCATCCGCCCGGGCAAGCGTTGCGGCATCGAGCTCGGCCTCGCTCGCCTCGAGGCCGCAGCGCAATGCCTCCCGCAGCACCACGCGGCGCATCACGCCCGCCACACCGCAGCGATCGACGCGAGGAGTCATCAGGCGGCCTTCGTTCACCAGGAACACGTTGCTCATCGTGCCTGAAATGAGCCAACCCGCGTGACTGAACAGCAAGGCCTCGGCGATCCGCACATCGTGCCACTCATTGCGCGCCAGCACGTTCTCGAGGCGGTTCAGGTGCTTCAGCCCGGCGAGCGCGGGGTTCTCCCCGAGCCTCAGGCGTGCAATGCGCACCCGCACCCCGCGTGCGGCGCCGGGATCGGTGCCGGACACCAGCCCGTAGCGCAGGAGCACCCGCCGCGGCCGTTCCGCTCCCGTCGCCCCATAGCCCCGGCGCAGTGCGGAACCACGGGTCAGGATCAGCTTCAGCACGCACGACTGACGTGGCAGAGCAAGCGCACGCAACTCGGTGCGCAGGGTCGCAGGATCAGGCGCCGGCAGACCCAGGCGTCGGCACCCGGTCCGCAGCCGTTCGAGATGCAGCTCGAGGAAGCGCACCGCACCCTGCCTGCAGACGAGCGTCTCGAATACGCCATCACCGAAGTGGAGCCCGCGGTCGACGGCGTCGATCGTCCCGACCTCGCGCCCGTCGACAAGCACACGCTCGGGCACATCGAGTGCACCCGCTGCCTGCGCCTGCCCGTTCACGTTTCATCTCCGAGCGCGCGGAGCAGTCCGCGCGCCTTTTCGCGCGTTTCTTCGAGTTCCCGCTCCGGCTGCGACTCGGCCACGATTCCTGCCCCGGCTCGCCACTCCACCTCTGCACCCACCACCGACATCGTACGGATCAGGATATTGAAATCAGCCCGGCCGTCGAGTCCCAGATAGCCGAGGGACCCCGTGTACGGACCCCGCCCCTCGCCTTCCAGCTCGCCGATGATCTGCATGCAGCGGAATTTCGGGCAGCCCGTGATGGTGCCGCCAGGGAAGACCGCCCGCAGCGCGTCGATCGGGGAAGTACCGGGACGCAGCCGCCCGCGCACGCCGGACACGATGTGGTGCACGTGCTCGTAGCTCTCGACCCGCATGAATTCCTCGACCTGCACGCTGCCCGCGACACAGACACGCCCCAGATCGTTGCGCTCGAGATCCACCAGCATGACGTGCTCGGCGCGCTCCTTGGGATTGCCGATGAGCAGCGCCGCCTCCTCGCTGTCGCTGGCCGAGCGGCGGCTGCGCGCGCGGGTGCCGGCAATCGGGCGGGTACTGATTTCCCCGGACTCGAGTTTCAGGAGCCGCTCGGGCGAGGAGCTCAGGATCGCCGCACCTCCCCACTGCGCGAGCGCGGCAAAGGGTGCCGGATTCGTCCGCCGCAGCCGCCCGTAGAGCGCCGCGGTGTGCCCCCCCGGCAGGCGCGAGGTATCCGGGCCAAGACGTGTGCGCCAGCGCCTCGAGAGATTTGCCTGGTAGATGTCGCCAGCCTCGATGTGGCGCAGGGCCCGGCGCACGCGCTCGAGAAAGAGCTCAGCGGGCTCCTCCTCGATCGTCGCCGGGGGAAGCGTGACATTCCCGGCGCAGGGCGCCCCGGCGACAGCACTCACGTCCACCAGCAGGCGCCGGAATGTCTGCTCGGCTCCGGGCTCCGCAACCGCCGTGACCCGGCCGGTTGACAGCTCATGCACCAGCGCGGCCGGCGTCCTCAGGGCGAATGCCCGCCAGGGAAAGCCTCCCGGCGGTTGCACCAGGCGCGGCTCGATCTCGGACGCCATTTCATACCCGAGGAACACCACCCAGCCCCCCACGAACGGCCAGCGGCCGGTCTCGAGGGATCCCCCCTCGGCCTGCCACCAGGCCTCGAGTGCCCCGAGGAAGCTCTGGGTCGTCAGCCCTAGGCCGGTTGCGCCCAGGCGTCCGAATCGATCGACCCAGAGCGCCGCACGCGGCTGCGCAGCCAGGATGCTGAACACTCCGAGCGGGCCGTGCACGGCGCTCTCGAAGAATACGGGATACGTCTCGGGCCGTGTCGCGGCGAGCTGCAGCAGCACCCCGGGCGATACCCCGAGCTCCTGCTCGAGTGCACGACCGCGGTGCATGTCGAGCCCCGTGTCAGGCGAAACGGCGGAAGATCACCGTGCCGTTCGTGCCGCCGAAGCCGAAGGAGTTGGACATGGCGACCTCGATGCGCATCGGGCGCGCGGCGTTCGGTACGTAGTCGAGGTCACATTCGGGATCGGGCGTCTGGTAGTTGATGGTCGGCGGGGCCACCTGGTCGCGGATGGCGAGCACGCAAAAGATCGCCTCGACGACCCCTGCCGCCCCGAGCAGATGCCCGGTCATCGATTTCGTCGAACTGACCGCAAGTCCCCGCACGTGCCGGCCGAAGGCATGCTTGATGGCCAGGGTCTCCGCCCGGTCACCGAGCGGTGTCGACGTGGCATGCGCGTTCAGGTAATGGACGTCTTCGGGCGCCATCTGCGCGTCACGCAACGCATTCTGCATTGCGAGGCTTGCACCGGCGCCATCTTCCGGTGGCGCCGTGATGTGGTAGGCGTCACCGCTCATGCCGAACCCGGCGAACTCAGCATAGATGCGTGCACCACGGCGACGGGCATGCTCGAGTTCCTCGAGCACCAGGGCACCGGCCCCGTCGCCCATGACGAAACCGTCGCGCTCACGGTCCCAGGGCCGACTGGCCGTCTGCGGCGCGTCATTGCGCTCGGAGAGCGCCTTGGCCTGCGAGAAGCCGCCGAGAGCCGTGGGCGTCGTCGCCATCTCGGCGCCGCCGGCAATGATGAGATCCGCGTCGCCACACTGGATGGTGCGTGCCGCAAGCCCGAGCGCATGCGTCGAGGTCGTACACGCCGTGACGACGGCAAGATTCGGTCCGCGCAGGCCGTAGCGGATCGACAGATGCCCGGCGATCATGTTGATGATCGTGCTCGGGATGTAGAAGGGGGAGATCTTGCGCGGACTGTTCGCTGCCAGGTATTCGCCGACCTGCTGCTCGATCCCCTCCAGACCCCCGATCCCGGAGCCCATGATGGTCCCGCAACGGGTCTGATCGATCACGCCGAAGTCGACCCCTGCGTCCTCGACCGCCTGCACGCCGGCGCCCATGCCGTACTGCATGAAGGCGTCCATGCGCCGTGCTTCCTTCGCGGAAAGATAGCGGCCCACCTCGAAGTCCCGCACCTCGCCCGCAAAGCGCGTGGCAAACGCGGTGGCATCGAAGCGCGTGATCGGGGTGATGCCGCTACGGCCCTCCCGAACGGCATCCCAGGCGGAATCGATCGTGCTGCCGACCGGGGAGACGATCCCCAGGCCGGTGACGACGACGCGGCGTCTGCTCAAGAGGGTCAGGACTTGCGGCGCTCGTTGATGTAATCGATCGCCTGCTGTACGTTGGTGATCTTCTCGGCGTCCTCGTCCGGAATCTCGATCTCGAATTCCTCTTCAAGGGCCATGACCAGTTCGACCGTATCCAGCGAGTCGGCTCCCAGATCGTCGACGAACGAGGCATCCAAGGTGACCTGCTCGGCCTTGACTCCCAGTTGCTCGGCAACGATGGCTTTCACCTGCTGCTCAACAGTGCTCATCTGATATTGTGTCCTTGTAGTCGAATGGCGGCGGTATTGTAGGGGAAGGCCCCTGACGTGCGCCACTCGGCCCTTCTCGTGCCCTGTTCGCGAAATACCCGCTGCCCCAGGTGGAGCCTGCGCCCCCGGCGTGGCGCTGTGTGGCGCGCCCACGCCACACCATGGGCGCTCACGACATGTACATCCCGCCGTTGACGTGCAGCGTCTCTCCGGTGATGTAACCCGCCTGCGGCGAGGCGAGAAACACGACGGCAGCCGCCACGTCCTGCGGACTTCCCAGCCGGCCGACCGGGATCTGTGCCTGCAATGCCTGGCGCTGCTCTTCGGAAAGCGCGCGAGTCATGTCAGTGTCGATGATGCCCGGCGCCACGGCATTGACCGTGATGCCACGCGTGGCAACTTCCCGCGCCAGCGATTTGGTGAATCCCAGGACGCCTGCCTTGGCCGCAGCGTAATTTGCCTGCCCCGCATTGCCCATGTGACCGACGACCGAGGTGATGTTGATGATGCGGCCGGTGCGCTCACGCATCATGCTGCGCAGGCAGGCCTTCGTCAGACGAAAGACCGAGCTCAGATTGGTCTGGATGACGCGATCCCAGTCCTCCGCCTTCATGCGCAGCAGGAGCATGTCGCGTGTAATGGCCGCATTGTTCACGAGTATCGTCGGCTGCTCGCCGCGCGCCTCGAGATCGGCCATCAGCGCATCGATCGATTCGGCCGACGAGGCCTCGAGCACGGTTCCGCGACCGTTGTTTCCGCACGACGCCAGCATGGCGGTGACGGTCGCGGCCCCCTCCCCGCCCGTGGCCGTACCGATGACCCGTGCGCCCGCCCGTGCGAGCGCCTCCGCAATGGCGCGGCCGATGCCGCGTGAAGCCCCGGTGACCAGGGCTGTCTGTCCGCTCAGCCCGTCAGCCTCCCTTCCCGAGCGCGGCAAGCGCTCCATCGAGATCCGCGGGACTTTCGAGCGCCCGGCAGTCGATTTCGGGGCGACGCTCGATGCGGCGGTTGAGCCCCGTGAGCACCTTGCCTGGTCCGCACTCGTAGAGGCGCGTGGCGCCGCTTGCCACGAGCGCTCGCACGGTATCCGTCCAGCGCACGGGGCCCGCGATCAGGCGCACGAGGAGCGCACGGATCTCGGCCGGGTCCGCATGCTCGCGCGCATCGGCGACGCTGAAGTACCGGCTCTGCGGCGCAACCAGGGTGACGCCGGCAACCCGCTCCGCGAAGCGCACCGCGGCGGGCCGCATGAGGCTACTGTGCGAAGGCACGCTCATCGGCAGGTGCACGGCGCGCTTCGCACCCCGGGCCTTTGCAGCTGCGAGGGCACGTTCAACCGCGGCGCGCTCGCCCGCGATCACGACCTGTGCAGGTGAGTTGTAGTTCACGGCCTCGACGACGGCGCCCTGGGCCGCTTCCGCGCAGACTGCCTCGACCACGCCGTCGTCGAGGCCGAGGACGGCAGCAATCGTACCGACGCCCGCAGGCACCGCTTCCTGCATCGCCCGGCCGCGAAAACGCACCAGCTCGACGGCGGCGCGAAACTCGAGCGCCCCGGCGCACACCAGGGCCGTGAACTCGCCGAGGCTGTGGCCACACACGAAGGCTGGTTCTGGTCCACCACGCTCACGCCAGACGCGCAGCACCGCGACACCGCCCACGAGCATCGCCGGCTGCGTGACCTCCGTGGCACTCAGGCGCTCTTCCGGGCCGGTCTGCACCAGATCCCAGAGATCGTAGCCGAGCACGCCCGACGCTTCGTCGAACGTGTGCCGGACGACCGGCTCGACGGCGGCGAGCGCAGCGAGCATGCCTGTCGATTGTGAACCCTGCCCGGGAAACACTAGTGCCAGCGCCATGGAAGATGACTCGTTCGCGTTGGATTTCGAAGAAGGCGATTATAGCGGTTCACGCCGCGAGCGCAGGCCGAGCCCGGCCAGGAGTCCGCCGACCGCCCCATAGAGATGCGCGCTCACCACGACCTCGTCGGCGGGCAAAGCGAGCGGCAGCGCGCCGTTCAGCTGTTCCCATGCGAGCTTGACGAGCACGAAGCCCGCCAGCAGCCACCCATCCCGATCCCGGCGCCGCAGATGCGCGACCGTACCCGCCACCATCACACCATGCAGCACACCGGACGCGCCCACATACCACTGGATCGAGCGGTCGCAGAACCAGAGGCCTGCATCGACGGTGGCCATTGACACGCCGATCACCGCGATCCAGCGCCAGAGCGCGAAATCACGTGCGAACAGCACCCACATGAGCACCAGGCCGAGCATATTGAACAGGGTGTGCCGCAAATCGAGGTGCACGAGGTGCGCTGTCACGAGCCGCCACCATTCCCCCCCGCCCACCGCCGCACGCTCGTAGCGCAACGCGTTGCGGAGCGCGTCGCCGCCAAGCTCGGGAACCACCAGCAGCAGGCACAGTCCGAAGAGGAGCAACACGTGTCCCGCGTCGCCGTTGAGCGACAACCGCACGCGTGAGAACCACGCCGACGGCCGCGTTGCCTTCATTTGCTATGATCCGCGCCCATTTGCTTCTGCCCTGCAACCTCACCGGGCCACCATCTTATGATGCAGATTCCTTCGCCTGCCCGTCACGCGGGTCACGCTCCCGTCCGTGCCTCGGGTTTCACGCTCGTCGAAATCATGGTCGTGGTGATCATCATCGGCCTGCTCGCTGCGGTGATCGTTCCGCAGTTCCTGGGTCGCATCGACGATGCCCGTGTGTCCAAGGCAAAGCAGGACATCCGTGCCATCGAGACGGCACTGACGATGTTCAGGCTCGACAACTTCAAGTACCCGAGCACCGATCAGGGACTCGCCGCGCTCGCGCAGCAGCCGACCGACCCCACGATCCGAAACTGGCGCGCCGGAGGATACCTCCGCAAGGTCACGAAGGACCCCTGGGGTAACGACTACCATTACGACTTTCCAGGCACGCACGGGGGCGAGTACGACCTCTACTCCCTCGGCGCTGACGGCCAGCCGGGCGGTGAGGGTCCGAACGCCGACATCGGCAACTGGAATCTCGACGACTGAGCGATGCGCGTGCGCCGCTCCCTGCACCGTGGCGCGGCCGCCTTCACCCTGGTGGAGGTTCTGGTCGTCGTGGTGATCATCGGAGTCCTGGCAGCCGGCGCTGTGCTCGCGATCGGCGCGGCCGGGCGCGACCGCGAGCTCGAACGGGAATCGGAGCGGCTCCTCGCCGTGCTGCGCTACGCGCGCGAACAGGCCGAACTCCAGACGCGTGAGTACGGCTTGCATATCGACCCGAACGGCTATGGCTTCATGAGCTTTGACCCGCGCCGCCAGGAGTGGCTCGCCGTGGACAGCGACGGGACCCTGCGAAAGCGATCACTCGCTGCGGGCCTGCAGCCGCGGCTCCGGGTCGAGGGACGCGAGGTCGTGTTGAAGCCGCAGGAGCCGCGCAGCCACACAGGGTCCGCACCGGCCGAGAAACCGGCGCCGCAGGTCATGCTGTTCTCGAACGGCGATCTCACGCCCTTCGAGATGCGGCTGGAACGCACCGGGACGTCCCTGCACGTCACCATCCGCAGCACCGAGGATGGCTCGCTCGAATCGAGCGGGCTCACCGACCGCGAGGCGCGCTGATGCACGGCCGCATGCCGGGCTTCACACTGGTCGAGGTGCTCGTGGCACTTGCGATCGTGGCGATCGGCATGGCGGCGCTGCTCGGCGCACTCTCTTCGTCGGCGAGTGCCACCAGTCATCTGCGCGACCGGACCTTCGCCGAGTGGATCGCACTGAATCACCTCAGTGAAACCCGTCTGCGCGCGCGCCCGCCGGAGAAGGGCCGCACCACCGGCAAGCTGGATTTCGCGGGACGCACATGGCAGTGGCAGCAGCTCGTCGAACCCATGCAGATCGAGGGCGTCCTGCGCGTGGAAGTGAGCGCGCGCCCCGCCAGTCCTGAAACCAGGACGGGCGAAAACGACGGTGCGTGGACGGCGACCGTCAGCGGGACCTACGGCGCGGCACTTGCTCCGCCGAGCGGCGCGGAGCCGGACTGGGACGGCAATCAGGGGGCGTTGCAGCAGAACCCGCCCGCCGAGCCCGCCGCGAGCGCTGCGTCGGTTCCGGACGCGCCTGCCCCATGAACCGAACACGCGAATGCACCCGTCGTGTCTCCGGGCACACTGCCGGCTTCACGCTGGTGGAGCTGCTCGTCGCCCTGTTCATCATGGCCGTGCTGTTCGCGATCGGTTATGGCGCCATGAAGCACGCGAGCAGCGAACGACAGGTACTGCGCCAGCGCCAGGAGCGCCTGGCCGAAGTGCAGACGGCCATGCGCGTGCTGACACAGGACTTCGTGCAGCTCGTGCCGAGACCGGTGCGCGACCGGGTCGGCAACGGCGTGGAGCCGGCACTGCGGGCCGAACCGCGCTCTGCCGAGCTCGCCGTCCTCACGCGCGGAGGCTGGGCCAACCCGGCCGGCCTGCAGAGACCCGCGCTGCAGCGAGTGGCCTACCGCTTCGAAGGCGGGCGGCTGGTGCGCGAACACTGGCGCGTGCTCGACGCGACGCTCGCCGCGAAACCGGTACGACGCGAGTTGCTGGGCGGCGTACGTGCCGTGCAGCTGCGCTTCATGGACGCGGCACATGCCTGGCGCGAGCAGTGGCCGCCACTCGGCGGCGCCGTGGCACAGGGCGCGCAGCTGCGCCTGCGACCGATTGCCGTGGAGATCACGATCGAGCTCGAGGACTGGGGCCGAATCGTGCGCATCGTGGAGATCGCGGGGTGAGCGCGCGATCCCAGCGTGGTGTCGCGCTCCTCACGGCCGTCATCCTGGTGGCGCTCGCGACGGTCATGGCCGCTGCCATCGCCTTTGACAGCGTGATGAGCACACGCCGCGGCAGTGCGGTGTTCGCCGCCGAGCAGGGACTGCTGTACGCAGAGGCCGCTGAAGCGCTCGCCGCGCAGATCCTGCGGGAAGATCTGAAGAGTGGTTCCCGTGAGGATCATCCTGCCGAACGCTGGGCGCAGCCCTTCGGGCCGCTGGAGATCGCGCCGGGCGTCATGCTCGAAGCGCGGCTCGAGGACCTCGAAGGCCGGTTCAACCTCAACTCGCTGGTGCAGGCCGACGGCTCCTCCGACCCGGCGGCCATCGCGCGTTTCGGGAGACTGCTCGAGGCTCTCGGGCTCGAGACGCGCTGGGCCGGTCTGATGGCGGACTGGATCGACAACACTCCGCAGGCCAATCTGCCGGACGGCGCCGAGGACAGCCTCTACATGTCTCAGGATCCACCCTATCGAGCGCCGAATATGGCCATCACGAGCGTATCGGAGTTGCTCGCCCTGCCTGGTTTCGGCCGTGATCGCTATCTGAAGCTGGCCCCCTACGTCAGTGCCCTGCCCCGCGATGTGCCGCTCAACGTGTGCAGCGCACCCGGCGTAGTGCTCGATGCGCTGCATCCCACGGACCATGAGTATGGCGTCGATCCCGAACGTCTGGCCCGCGAGCGCCGCGAGCACTGCTTTCCCACGCTCGACACGCTGAAGCAGAGCCTGCAGCAGGCGCTCCCTGCGGAGGAGTACACGGCGCTCGCAGCGCGCCTCTCGACCCAGTCGAACTACTTCCGCCTGACCAGCATCGTGACTATTGGCGCCACAGAACTCGCCTTGTACAGTCTGCTGCAACGCGACCAGACCGCCGGGGGACAGGTGCGACCGATCCTGCGAACGTACGGTCTGGAATGAACACCTCCAGGCCACCACATGACTGAATCGTTGCTGCTGAGGCTGCCGCGCAGACCGGGCGAGTCGGCGAGCTGGCTGGTGGCCGACGAGGGAGGCCGCCTGGTCGTGCCAGTGCGTTCCGGTGCGCTCGAGGATGCCGCAGCGCTGGGCGCCGGACGCCGCATCGTGGGTCTCGCACCGGCGGGCGACGTCCTGCTCGCTGACGTGGAGCTTCCGGCGAAAACCTCCGCCTCGAGGCTCCTGCAGGTCGTGCCCTTTGCCCTCGAGGAGCAGCTCGCCGACGATATCGACGAGCTGCATTTCGCCCTGGGGAGGCGTGTGTCGGCTGCGGGCACACCTACACCCGTGGCGGCGGTTGGCAAACCGGTGCTGAATGAGTGGCTGGCAGCGCTTGCCGCGGCCGGCCTGTCCCCGGCTGTGCTGTGGGCGGAAAGCAGCCTTCTGCCGACAAATCCCGGACAGCTCGTCATGCTTGTCGAGGACGAACAGCTCTTGGTGGCTGCGCCCGGGCGCACGCCGATTGTCCTCCCCGCCGGGGATTTCTCCAGCCTTCTCGCGCTCCTGCCGGCCCCGGAGAGCGCCGCCACCGGCGAGGCTGCTGCCCCAGCGCCCGGCTTGCTGGTCTATGCCTCGGCGGCGGACTGGGAAGCCCATGCAGCCGGGATCGAAGCCCTCGGCAGCCACTTCGCGGCCGTCCGGGTGCAGCTCCTGACGGAGGGACCGCTGCCCCTGTTCGCGCAGCAGCTGCCCGCAGTGCACGCGATCAACCTCCTGCAAGGCGCCTTCGCTCCGGCAATCGACCGGACAACCGGCTGGCGTCCCTGGCGTGCGGCCGCGGCGCTGCTCGTTGCCCTGTTCGGTCTGCACGTCGCCGGGCGGGCATGGGAGCTCTCGCGCCTGACACGCGCCGAACGGGAGCTCGATGCCGCGATCGGGCAGGTCTTTCGAACGGCAATGCCGGGCGACACAGCCCAGGTCGGCGACATGCGCCGGCGAATGGAACAGCGACTGCTCGCCGTCCGCCATGCTGGCGCCCGGGGGACGCTGCTTCCCGCGCTCTCGGCCGTCGCACAGGCACGGGGCGCTGCCGGTGACGCGCGGCTCGAAACACTGAGCTACTCGGGCGGCGCGCTCGATCTCAAAGTCAGCGCACCCGACGCGGCGAGCGTGGACCGCCTCAATCAGCATCTGCGTGCCGCCGGGTGGCGCTCGGAGCTCACCGCGGGCAATGCCGCGCCGAACGGTTACGTGGGCCGCATTCAGATCCGCGCGGCAGGATCCTGATCATGAGGATTGCGGACTGGTTTCGCCAGCTCTCGATGCGTGATCGCCGCATGTTGACCTTCGGAGCGGTCGCGGCGCTGCTCGTCCTGTGCCTTGCCGTCATGCTGCCGCTCGAGCACAGCGTCGCGGCGGCCACCGGGCGCATCGAGCGCAAGCGTGCGGATCTCGACTGGATGCGCGGTATCGCGCCGGACCTCGCCGCCGCGGGTCCGGTCGCAACGAGTGGTGGAGGACGCGAATCGCTCGTCGTGGTGATCGACCAGACGGCGCGCGAGGCAGGTCTCGGTCAGAACCTCACGAGCAGTGAACCGAGCGGTGATGGCGGGCTGCGCGTCCGCCTGGAACGGGCCTCGTTCGATTCCATCATGGCGTGGCTGGCACGCCTCGCCGAGCACCATAACGTGCGCGTCGAAACCGCGACATTCGATGCAGCCGGCGAGCCTGGGCTCGTGACCGCGAGCGTCGTGCTGCACGGACCCTGAGAGGCACGCCAACTGTCATGCCCCGCATCATCTGGATGGCGTTCGCCACGGTGGCGGCGTTCCTGGCCATTCTCCTGGCGCGGCTGCCCACGGCGTGGGCACTCGCGTTCATTCCCTCATCGGCTGAGATCCAGTGCGTCGAGCCTTCGGGCACGCTCTGGGCAGGCCGCTGCGGCGGCGTTGCGACCCGCGGCGCGTCACTCGGAACCCTTGAGTGGTGGTTGAACGCGCGATCTCTCCTGCGTGGCCGGCTGGCTGGCACAGCGAGCGCACATCCGGCGGGTGGGCTGCTCGAGACCCGCTTCGAGGTGCCGCTCTTCGGTCGCTCCGTCGATGTCCGCGAGCTGCGCATGGACCTGCCACTCGATCCGGAGCTGGCGCCGTGGCTGCCGCCGGCACTGCGTGCCCGTGTCAGCGCACAGCTGCGCCGCCTGCACTTCGATGGCAGACGCATCGACGCGCTCGCGGGCCGGCTGGTGGTGCATGATCTGCGTGAGGGCGACTCGCCGTCGCGGACTCTCGGAAGCTACGAGCTCGAGTTCGAACAGCCCGCCCCTGTGTCCGGTCCGCTGCGCGGGGTACTGCGCGATGCGGGTGGGCCACTCGCCGTGCAGGGTACCGTGACCCTCACGGACGGACCAGGCTACCTCATCGAGGGGCGGGTCGCCGCACGGCCCGAAGCATCCGCCGAGCTGGCGCGCAGCGTGGCCATCCTTGGCTCACCCGATGGCGCCGGGGGCCGGCCATTCTCACTCTCAGGGACGTTCTGAGAGCTCCCACAGTCGATCGAGGGCCGTGAAGTAGCAGGCGGCGCGCACCGGCTCGGGCCCCAGCAGACGGACAAGTGCGGCACTGCGCAGGGCCCACGCGTGGCGCCGTGCTGCCTCGTCGGCGATGAATGCGTCCGCCGACTGTCCGGCCCCGGGCACTGCGTTACACACGTCGACGATCCAGCGTACGCCACTTGCGTCGATGAAAGTGCGGTCGATGTGGACACTCACCAGCTCGCCTTCATGCAGGCCCGTGAGCTCGAGACCAGAGCCCTGCGTGTGCCCTTCCGTCACGCCCAGGGCGTCCGGATCGTAGCCGGCAACGTGCAGCGCAGCGGGGGCGAGTGGCGCGCCGAGGTCGGGCGCGCGCCAGCCCGAAGGGAGCCGCTCGAGATGCGGAGCCCTGCGCCGCTCGCGTGGAGCTGCGGGCCCCGGCGGCGGTGCCTGCGGAAACGCCTTCGCCACGGCGGGCCAGAGAAGCTCGAGCAACGTTCCCGTCTCCGGGCGGCCGTTGTTCTCCCCGCGCCCCGGCGAGCGCAGGTGCCCGAAGAGATACAGGCCGCGGCGCGCGCGCGTCGCCGCGACGTACAGGAGGCGAGTCTGTTCGTTGCGCAGACGCTCGCGCTGCAGGCCACGGATGAACTCGCCGAGTGGATGACGATTGTGGCTCCCGGGTGGCGGCAGGGGCGCAATGAGCAGATCGCTCCCCGCCGACTCCCGCGGCAGTTCGATCCAGCGCATGAGTGGCTCGCGATCCTGGCGCAGGCGCCGACCGAGCCCGGGCAGCAGGACGTGATCGAATTCGAGTCCTTTGGCTCCATGGATCGTCATGATCTGCACGGCATCACGGGGCGCGCCCGGGCTATTCGCGTAGAGTTCACCGAGCAGCTCTCCAAGCTCGGCACCCCCGCGCCAGTCGCCCGCGGCCGTCCGCCGGCCGAGTGCCCTGAAATAGGCGTCAGCGTGCACCAGATCCTCGTCCCGTGCGCAGGCGGCAGGCCCCCCGAGCGCGAGCCATGTCGCCTCGACCCATGCCGCGAGGGGTGCGCGGTCGCGCGCCTCGAGCGCGTTCGCCAGCGCCTCCCGTGTGCGCTCGAGGCGCACACGCGAGTCACTCGCAAGGTGCATGAGCCGCCCCGGGCTCTGCAGCAGCTCCCACATCGTCGAGTTGCGATCGCCATCGACCAGTGCATGCAGCTCTTCCAGCGTGAGTCCGCACCAGGGCGCACGCAGGATCGCAAGCCACGCACTGCGGTCGCCCAGGTGGTCGAGCGCGCGCGTGAGTGCGGTGAGATCCCTGACCACGGGGACTTCCGCGAGCGCTACGAGATCCACCCCCGCGACCGGCAGCCCTGCCGCATCGAGCGCAGCAGTGATGGCTGCGGCATGCGTGCGCGAGCTCACGAGGATCGCGATGCTCTCCGCTGCCGACGCCGCGCGCAGTCGCTTCGCCAGCGCCGCGATCACTCGTGCCTCCCCGGCCGGGCTGCCCGCCGGCGTGCAGTGGAGTTCGACCTGCTCCGCGCCCACCGCCACGTTCGCGGCGACACTCGCCAGGTATTGCACTGCACTCGTGCGCACGTCGTCGGCCGGCGGGAAGACGTGCCCAAGGTGGGCATTGACCCAATCGACGAGTCCCGGTGCGGACCGGAAATTGCGCATGAGCCGCAGCTTCTCGAGAGGGAACTCTCCCAGCCCGCGCTCGCGGGCGCGCAGGAAAAGGCCCACCTCGGCTTCCCGGAACAGATAGATCGACTGCATCGGATCGCCCACGGCGAGCACGCTGTTGCCATCACCTGGTGTCCAGCCGGCGGTCAGTGCTTCGAGGAGCTCCAGCTGTTCGATCGAAGTGTCCTGGAACTCATCGACCAGAAGATGCCGCAGACGTGCGCCGAGTCGCAGCGCGAGATCGCTCGGCGCCCCCTCCTCCGTGAGCGCCTGGCGTGCCGCCGCCGCAATATACGAATGATCCACCTGGCCATGGTCCTGGAACACGACCTCGAGCTCCTGGCAGGCAAAGGTGAGCACGGCGGCGAGCGCTTCGAGGGAGGCCGTCTCGTCGGCCGACAGCCGCGGCTCGGGCAGCAGAACGATCGCCGCGAGCGCAGCGCGCGCCCCGTTGACTCCCGCGAGGTCCTCGACCCATCGCTTGCCACGCTCCTTGAGCGCGCGGTCCTGCGGAGGGAATCCCTCGCGCACCGTGAACGCGCGGCGCCACTCGCCGCCACTCGTCAGCGCAAGGGCGGCGAGCCCCTGCCAGCGCCACAGCTGTCCGGGTTCGGGCGCAAGCGCGGCGTCACCCTCGAGCCAGGCCCTCCACAGCCCCGACCCCGCGTCGCCCGCCGCACGGCGGTGGCGGGCCGTCGCCATCGCAAGCTCAGCGCCTTCGACGACTACGGACCGCGGTAGCCGTCGGGCAAGCTCGTCGATGCGCCGCGCAACGATGCTCCGGAGGCTGGCCGTGACGCGCTCCGGCAGCGCCACGGCGGAATCCCGCAAGAGCCTCGGCAACCAGTGGGCTCGCTTCCCCAGCATGTCCGCGAGCAGGCGTTCGAGGCGACCGTAGTCGTTGTCGAGCCGCTCGAACAGCAGATCGATCCGCGGCTGCAGCGCGGCGACGGCCTCGGCATCGGCAAGTGTCCGTCGAGCCGCGATCCGGTAGAGCTCCTGTGCGCGGTCGCTGATGCGGAGGAGCCCCCCCGCACGTCCCGTCACGGGGAGCTGTGAGGCGATCCAGTGGTTGAGCGCGTCGATCGTCTGGATGCGCAGCCGCCCCGGATTCTGGTCGAGCTGCCAGTCTCGGGCGGCCGCGTGTGCCCGTGCACGCGCTGCGAGTCCGCTCCGGGGTCGCGCGTCCGCAGCCTCGCCCGCACCCCCGGAATCCAGTGCCCGCAGCACACGCGCCCGCATCTCGGCAGCCGCCTTGCGCGTGAACGTGATCGCCAGAATCTCCTCGGGCTCATCCACCTGTGCCAGCAACCGCAGATAACGCTCCGTGAGCACCGTGGTCTTGCCGGAACCCGCAGGTGCCTGCAGCAGAATCGATCGCTCCGGATCTGTCGAACAATCGCGTGCGTACTGATCCTCGGCCTCGGCGAGTGCCTGCGGGCCGGGTGTCGCGCGGGCGTCACTCATCGCCTGAGGCTTCCTCCTCGGTCATGGCGGTCCGCCGGATGCGGCAGAAGGCATGCAGGTGACAATGGTCGCAGGCGCGGTGCGCCGGATCGACCTGCGCTTCGCCCGCCAGGAAGGCATCCGCCAGCCGCGCGAGCACAAGCGACCACTCCCGGGTGATCTCGAACCACGATTGTTCCGCCCCGGCCGCCACCGTATCCGCGGTTTCGATGCCGCGCATTCCTGCGCCGTCCTGGCCAATGCCCCGGAAGGCGACCTCCTCCCGGCCGATGCAGGCCATGGCGAGCAGGCGCACTCCGTCACCCACAGCCTGGCGGTAGGCGAGTAACTGCGGGTGGGTCGGCCGCTCGCCGCGCCACTCACGAGGTCCGGGCTGCCCCGTCTTGTAGTCGATGACCGCCCAGCCGAGCCCGGCAACGTCGTCGATGCGGTCGATGCGCACGCTCAACCGTGCCTGTCCGATGCGGACGGTGAGCGCACGCTCGGTGGCGAGCACCCGAAACGGTGCACGCTGCCGTTCGAGGGTACAGAGCGCGACGAGCAGGCGCGCCGCGCGCCGCGCCTCGCGCAGCGCCAGGCGCTCCTGCCCGGCCCTGAGGTGATCGACCAGGGTCTCTGCGGCCGCTTCGTGCACGCAACGTTCAATATGCGCAGCGAGTGTCGGCTCCTCGGTGGCGAGCAGCCGTGCCTGATCACCGAGCTCGCGCCAGAACGCCTCGAGTGCACGATGCAGGAGCTGCCCGCGCAGCCTGGGGTCGATCCCGTGACGCGGTTCAGGCACCGGCGCCGCGCCGAGCCGCAGTTCTGCATAGGCCCGGAAAGGGCACAGGCTCTGCAGCTCCAGGGCACGCGTACCTGCCGGCAGCGGGACGCCTGCATCCCAGCGGGTACCGGTCTCATCGAGGAAGGTCTCGCGGCGGGCGCCGGCGCGCAGGCGCCCGGCGAGCGCCAAGAGCGGATACCCGCCCGGGAACGGCCGCGCATCCGGTATCTCCCGCAGCAGAGCGCTCGGCAGCGTGTACGCCTCCTCGAGCTGTCGTGGCCAGCTCACCACGAGATCCTCCGCCGCACAGCGGTAACGCCCGAGCAGCTGGCGTGCCAGCGCGGTCTGGCCGCCCACACTGGCGGCCGGCATGCCCGCAGCCCGCTGCACGGCCACCGGCACGAAGGGATCGGGCGCCGGTGACGGCGGCCACGCTTCGGCATGCAGGCCCATCACCCAGATCCCGTCGTACGCCACGACCGGATCACAGAGCGCATCCGTGACCGTGACCGCAGGATCGCCGCTGGCGGGCTGGAAGCTCACGCGCGCGGCCAGATCCCGCAGCAGCTCCAGCGCCTCCCCGAGTCCGAGAGCGCGGTCCGGATCGACCAGCGCGGAAAGCTCCTGCAGCAGCCGCTCGAGGCGCTCACGAGTCTGTTGCTCGTCACTGGAGAGTGGGCGAACGCCCGGCCAGCGCGCAGCGTCGAGTGCGACCTGGAACCTCCGGGTCCAACCCGCCAGTCCCGTACGAGCCCCCGAGAGTGCCGTGAGCACACCCTCGCAGCCGGCCGCGAACTGCCTCACGGCGGGTTGCAGGAATTCCGGAGCGCCAGCGAGCTCAGCCACCAATGCCGCGAGGTCGAGGCGGCTGCGCCCCCTGCTCCGCAACCAGAGATCGAGCTGTGCGCGCTGTGGCGACGTGAGGTCACCATGATGCGTGGACCGCAGCCAGGCGCTCACGCGCTGGAATTCCATCTCGTATGCAGCCAGCCCGAGGATTTCGAGTGCGGAGGCGACCAGCGGATGCGCCGCGAGGCGCTCGCCGCCTTCGAGCGCAAGCAATCCGGGGAGACTCTGACCGGTGGGATCTCCTGCGCTCTCCGGAGCCAGTGTCTGCCTGAAGCAGCGCATGACCTCCTCACGCCGGCCGGGCAGGTCCGGGACGACCACCAGTAACCGCTGGGCACGATCGCGCTCCAGCCGCGCCCGGCACCAGGCTGCCGCCTGCGCAAGCTCATCGTCGGCATCCACTGCAGCCAGGAGGTGCGTGCGCCCGGGGGCGGCCTCCCGGGCGAGTCGCTCCGCGAGGTCAAAGCGCGCGGCCGCACAGCTGCGCTGCCCGGCCGTCACGGTGGCAAAACCGACGAGCTGGCCTGTGGGGAACGCCGCCCTCGCACGCGCGATTCGGTCCAGCAGAGCCGACCGGCCGACCACCCGCAGCTCCTGGCAGTACCCGTGGAAGCGGGTCAGGGCGCGCGCCAGCAGCGCTGCCTCGCTCCCCGGCGAACCCGCGATCCGCCGGGAGGCGATGCTCCACTCGGCAGCGAGATCCGCAGCGCGCTGCAGTGCGTCCACGAGCGCGTCGCGCCGCAGCGTCGTGTCGTCACCGGCGAGATCCTCGAGTGTTCGACGCCAGAGCAGCCACTCAGCGGCGGGGCTTAGAAGGCGCAGACCCTCCGCCGCCAGGGCCGTGGCGCCGACGTCCTCGAGCCAGCCCCGCCAGGTGACGATGCGGGGCGTCCGCCAGCATCGCTCGCCCCGGGAGACCGCAGCACGCGCGTGCGCCAGGCGGACAGCACTCGCGCGCTGCCGCGACGGCACGACGAGTGTCTCGCCGGCCGCGAGGGCCTGATGGACTCCGTCCGGAAGGCGTGTCAAGTCTGCGCGGAGTCCGGCACGCTCGAGGAAGCTATCCGGCGCGCGATGGGAGCTCCACGATCCGGCCATGCTGACCAGGCTGGGCGCCGTTTGCGTAGGCGGCCAGCAGTTCTTCGATACGCGTGAAGACCAGCTTGAGCGTCGCGGCATCCGGCAGATTGGTGACACGGAAGTGGTTGCGGTAGGGCACGTTGAAGCTCACACCCGGCGCAACGAGCACGTGCTTCTGCTCGAGCAGGTCCAGGCCGAACTGCTGGTCATCGAAGCCGGGCAGCTTCCCGGCATCGACCTCGACGAAGGCATACATGGCACCCCGCGGTGCATGCAGGCGCAGGAAGGCACTCGCCTCGATCTGCTCGACGATTGCACGGCGCGATTCATACAACCGGCCGCCCGGCACCGTCAGCTCGCGGATGCTCTGGTGGCCGCCGAGGGCGGTCTGCACGGCCCACTGGGCGGGCACATTGCTGCACAATCGCAGCGAAGCGAGCAGTTCGACGCCGCTCAGATACTCCCCAGCGGTTCGCAGCTTGCCGGAGAACGAGACCCAGCCGCACCGATAGCCACACGCTCGATAGACCTTCGACAGGCCCGAGAGTGTCGCGCACAGCGTATCGCGCGCCAGTGTGGCAATCGGCACGAATTCGGCGTCCTCGTACAGGATCTGGTCGTAGATCTCGTCGCTGAAGACCACCAGACTGCGCTCCTCGGCGAGGCGTGCCAGCCGCTCGAGCACGGCCCGCGGGTACACCGCCCCGGTCGGGTTGTTCGGATTGATCACGACGATCGCGCGCGTGCGCCGCGTGACGAGGGCTGCCACCTCTTCCGGGTCGGGCACGAAACCGTTCTCGGGACGGCAGGGGTAATGTACGGCGCGCCCGCGGTTGAGATTCACCGCGGCCGTCCAGAGCGGATAGTCGGGGCTCGGGACCAGCACCTCGTCGCCGTCGTTCAGGAGTGCACGCAGCACGAGGTCGATCAACTCGCTCACACCGTTGCCGATGAAGACCTCCTCGGCACTCAGCCCCTCGATACCGCGCGCCTGCTGCTGCATCACGACCGCCTCACGGGCTGGAAAGATGCCCTTCTGATGGCAGTAGGCTTCGCTCTCGCCGAGATTCTCGATCATGGCGAGCCGCATGGTTTCGGGCGTGCGGAAGCCGAAGAGCCCCGGGTTGCCGATGTTGAGCGAGACGATCTCGTACCCAAGGCGCGCGAGTTCGTGCGCCCGGCGCGCGAGGCGGCCACGGATCTCGTAGCGGACGTTCTTCAGCCCGTCGCTGGGTCGTACGATGTGAGCGTCGGGAGTCATGGGCGGTTGCCGGCTTATACCGCACCCGCCACGCGGCGACAACGACGCATGCCCTCGAACCCGGGCATCCGGCCCGCACAGGCGGCCCGCGCCGCCGCCCCGACACTGGCATGGAATCCACACGCGCGATCCGTGCACGCATCCGTGGTCTCGATGCCCGCACGGTGCTCAACGTGCGTGACGGCGCCGCGGTGTCTGGGGTCGCCGCCGAGATCGGGCTGCCACGCACGACGACCCACCGCGTCCTCGAGGCCCTGAGTCATTCGGGTCTGGTGTATCGCGATGCGGCGGATGACTGCTACCGCCCGCGGAGGGCGCCCCTCGCGTAGCCGTGCGGATGGCCCACGGCATCGCTATAATTGCCGGCTTTCCGGTCGGGCCCGAAGGCTCGCGGGCCGATCGCCGGCCCGCAGGGGGCGCTCCGCGGTACCGCGCCGGATGCAGGAGAGCTGCGCGATGAAGAAAATTCTGGTCGGCGTCAAGCGTGTGGTGGACTACAACGTGCGCGTACGGGTGAAACCCGACGGTACGGGCGTCGCGCTCGACGGCGTGAAGATGAGCGTCAATCCCTTCGACGAAATCGCCCTCGAGGAGGCATTGCGCATCCGCGAGCGCGGCCAGGCGAACGAAGTCGTGGTGGCATCGATCGGACCCGCAGATTCCCAGCAGCAGCTGCGTACGGCCCTCGCCATGGGAGCCGACCGCGCTCTGCACGTGCAGACCGACTCCACGATCGAACCGCTCGGAGTGGCGCGGGCTTTCCTGAAGCTCGTCGAGCGTGAAAACCCCTTTCTCGTGATCTTCGGCAAACAGGCCATCGACGACGACAACGGCCAGACCGGACAGCTCCTGGCGAGCCTCTGGGATCGCCCACAGGTCACATTCGCCTCCAGACTCGAACTCGGAGAAGCGACGGCACGCGTGACGCGTGAGGTCGATGCCGGCCTGGAGACCCTCGATGTGGACCTGCCCGCGGTGATCACCGCTGATCTGCGCCTGAACGAACCGCGGTACGTGAAGCTGCCCGACATCATGAAGGCCAAGAAAAAACCCCTCGAGACCTTGTCGCTCGCCGACCTCGGCGCCGACACGCGCGAGCATCTGCGCATCGTACGGGTCGGTCCGCCGTCGCAGCGCACGAAAGGGGTGATGGTCAAGACCACTGAGGAACTCGTCGAAGCGCTCAAGAAAAAGGGGCTGTTCTGATGAATCGCATACTCGTCATTGCCGAGCACGCAGGCGGCAGACTGAATCCCTCGACCGCAAAGTGCGTCACCTGTGCCCGTGCGATCCCGCAGGCCGAGGTCACGGTTCTCGTGCTTGCCGCAGACGGAGCGCCCGTGGCCGCGCAGGCCGCGACGCTCGCGGGTGTCGCACGCGTCGTGCACACTGACAATCCCGCCAACGCACAACCGCTCGCCGCCGTGCTCGCCCCCCAGATCGCCGCGCTCGCCGGGCCCTATTCGCACGTGCTCGGGCCGTCGACGACGTTTGGCCGTGACCTCATGCCACGTGTGGCCGCGCTGCTCGGCACCTCCCAGATCTCCGACATCATGGCGGTCGACGGAGACCGGCGCTTCAAGCGCCCAGTCTACGCCGGCAACGCGATCGTCACCGTCGAGGTGACCTCCGACAAGATCGTCGGCACGGTGCGCGTCGCCTCCTTCGAAGCCGCCCCCGCAGGGGGCAACGCAGCCGTCGAGTCTGCGGCTCCGGCAGCCGGGATCCCCACGCACACACGTTTCGTTTCCGTCTCCGCCGGCAAGTCGGATCGACCGGATCTCCAGACTGCCAGTAAAGTCGTCTCAGGTGGTCGTGCCCTCGGATCAGCGGAGAATTTCGAGATCCTCTATCGTCTGGCCGACCGACTCGGTGCCGCCGTCGGGGCCTCGCGAGCGGCCGTCGATGCCGGGTATGCGCCCAACGAGCTGCAGGTCGGGCAGACCGGCAAGATCATTTCGCCGGAGCTCTATCTCGCGTTCGGTATCTCGGGTGCGATCCAGCATCTGACCGGTATCAAGGACGCCCGCACCATCGTGGCGGTCAACAAGGACAGCGAGGCGCCCATCTTCGAGGTGGCCGACATCGGCCTCGTCGCCGACCTCTTCCAGGTCGTGCCCGAGCTCGAACGCCTGCTCGGCGCCGGGTAAGCAGCCGCAGCGCTCACTGCGGACCAGAGCCCGAAGTTCCTTTCGGGCCTGGACGTCGACGCGCGGCGCGAGGTCGCCGCCCATCAGAATCGTGGGGATTCGCAAGTGCGTCCAGCTTTCTCCGCGTACCTCCTCGGCTGGGCGGCGTCCGCGGCAATCGTGTGGTCCACTGCAGCGGCCGAAGAGGTCCCGACTGACCGTGCTGTGCTGCAGGAGGTCATCGTCACGGCCCGCAAATACAGCGAGCCGCTGCAGGACGTACCTCTGTCGGTGACGGCGCTCGGAGCCTCGATGATCCGCGAGCTGCACGTGAATGACGCCCGAGATCTCGCGCTGCTCGCACCCGGCCTGTCCTACACGTCCTCCCTCGGCCGCACGAACCTCGAGCGGCCGGTGATTCGGGGCCAGTCGAGCATTCTCGGCGAACCCAACGCGTCGTTCTTTGTCGACGGCGTCTATCTCTCAGGCTCCGTCGGCCAGACGGAGCTCGCGAATCTCGAGCGCGTCGAGGTGATTCGTGGACCGCAGAGCGCCCTCTTCGGCCGCTCCACCTTCGCGGGCGCGATCAATTACGTCACCCGGCGCCCGTCGGAGACTCTCACGGGAGCCGCGAGTGCCAGCCTGGGCGAGCACGGACAGACAGACATCGATGCCTCGCTCACCGGACCGCTGGCACGGGAGAACCTGCGCTTTCTTCTTGCGACGCGCCATTACGATTACCCGGGCGAGTACACGAATGCGCTGACCGGGGACCGGCTCGGCGCCGAGCGCAGCGACAGTGCGACCGCCAAGCTCCTGTGGCAATCCGACGAGCAGTTCGAGGTCGACGCGCTGCTGACCTGGGCCCGTGACGACGACGGGCAGCCGGCGCTCGCCTTCCAGGACTACACCTACAACAACTGCCACCTGCGCGACGCGGTCGCGCTACCGCGCTCACGCGGCTATTACTGCGGTGAGCCGGTGGACATCGACCGGCTGGGTTTCTCGGCCAATACAACCCTCTTTCCGCCTGGATTCTCCGGCGTCGACCGTGATCGCCTGCGCGCGGCACTCACCGCCCACTGGAATTTCGCGAGTGGCCAGCAGCTGGTTACCGCGAGCGCGTGGAGTCAAGAGAAGCTCCGCATCGGCTTCGATACGTCCTACGCCGGATACGATCCGCTGCGGCTCGCCGACCCGGCCCAGGTCGTGAGCGGAGCGGTTGCGCTGCCCCCGGATGCAACCGGTGATTTCCTGCGCCAGTATCTGAACGGCGGGAGCTTCCTGCGCATCGACGGCAAGGAACGTGCCGATTTCTCCCAGGAGCTGCGACTGTTCTCGCCGCGCGACCGGCGGCTGCGCTGGCTCATGGGGGCCTGGTGGTTCCGCGGGTACGACGATGACACACGCAGCGACAAGATCTATCCGGACGGCCGCATCGTGCCGGCCGGTGAGGCACCTCTGACGGATCGCACCGTCGAGAACCGGGCGCTCTTCGGATCGGTCGAATTCGACCTCGGCACACGCTGGACCGCCACACTGGATGCGCGACGCGCCGAAGACCGGATCGACCAGCGTACGGCGTCGTTCCCCACCCTTGCCCAGGCCACGGGCCAGTCGAACATCGCCGCGCTATTGCCCGACGTCAATCCCGCCTTCCTCGCGCCGGCACTCCTGCGTGACCAGGTGCAGAACTTCCACAGGACGTTTCGCAGCACGACGCCGCGGCTCTCGCTGCGCTTCAAACCGCGGGAGAACGTGATGCTGTACGCGACGTATGCGGAGGGTAACAAGCCCGGCGGGTTCAATACCGGCCAGGTCGTGCCCCTGCTGAATGCGCTGGGCATCCCCGTGGCCTACGAGGAAGAAGAGGTCGAGAGCTACGAGATCGGCTCGAGATTCAGACTCTGGAACGATCGCGTGCGCGTGAGCCTTGCCGCCTACCACAACGATCTGTTCAACCAGCAGCTCACGCAGAACAGCGTCGCGACCTTCGGCTCGACGGTCACGACGAAGTCCTACGTCGACAACATCGGCAGAAGCAAGGTGCGCGGTCTCGAGCTCGAGCTGGCCGCCGTGCTCGCGCCCGGTCTGGAGTTCTCGCTCGGCTATGCGTGGGCCGATGCCCGGATTGGCTCCTTCTCGCTGCAGGACCAGGCTGACCTCTACAGTCCCCGCCCGGCTGCGGCGTTTCGCCAGTTCGATTCCCGGCCCGCACCCCTCGGCAACCCCCTGGGCTGCGCCCCTGCCGTGGCCACCTCTCCGCTTCCCCCGCCGGCAGAGAGAGCCGGTTGCGCGGAGCTGCGCGCACTCGACAACACGGAATACGGGAGCGTCGCGGGCCATCGCCTTCCCCGCGCACCCGTACACCAGGGCTTCGTGGGTGCCCGCTATGCACGCCCGCTCGCGGGCCTGCGCTGGTTCGTCGGCGGGGAGCTGACCCACGAAGGATCCAAGTACGCGCAGCTCGACAACCTGATCGAGACCGGGCCGCGCCGCTACCTCAATCTGCGCACGGGCCTCGAGTGCACACTGGGCGGTCACGCTCTGGGGGCGGAATCTCACCGATGACGACACTCCGCAGGACATCCTGCGCTTCATCGACAGCCGTGGCCAGACGAGCCCGACCGCGGTACCGGGATTCCCGAGCGTCTTCGATAGTCCGCGGGCCTTCGTGCTCACGGCACCGCGCAGGCGACAGCTCGGCCTCACCGTGGCGCTGAGATTCTGACTGAGGTGGTTCGCAGTGGTTGCGACTGATTTTCCCGCCGGGCCCGTCCTACCCTCCGATGCCACCGGAATCGGGCTCATGCCGCCCGAGGGAAGCTGACATCTTGGCTGCCATTTCAAGACTCTCCCCAGCGCTCCTGCTGTCACTCGCGGTCTTTCTCGTGGGGTGGTTCGGCACGCTTGGAACGCACCGACTGGTCGAGCCCGATGAAGGGCGATATGCAGAGATCCCGCGCGAGATGGCCCGCTCGGGCGACTGGATCACGCCGCGTCTGAACGGCATCAAGTACTTCGAAAAACCGCCCCTGCAGTACTGGGCGACTGCAGCCACCTATGAGCTCTTCGGGACGTCCGAGTGGAGCGCGCGGCTGTGGGCGGCACTCACGGGCTTTCTCGGCATCCTGCTGACCGTCTGGCTGGCTGCGCGGCAGTATGGGTCCCGGACCGCCCTCCTGGCGGGCGCGGTGCAGGCCGGGTCGCTGATGTATGTGGTCCTGGCGCACGTCTCGACGCTCGACATGGGGCTGACCTTCACCCTGCAGATGGCGCTGAGCGGTCTCGTCCTGCTCACCGACCGGCGCAGGGAGTCCTCGCCGCCCTGGCAGGCCGTGCCACTGCTGGCCGCGGGCGTCGCGCTCGCCTTCCTGTCAAAGGGTCTCATCGGCATCCTGATTCCTGGCGCCGTGGCGGGGATCTATGTGCTCGTGACTCGGGACTGGCAGCTCATCTGGCGATCGAAACCCTGGTGGAGTCTGCTCGCACTGGTCGCCATCGCGGGGCCGTGGTTGCTCGCGGTCTCGCAGCACAACCCGGAGTTCGCGCGGTTCTTCTTCATTCACGAGCACTTTGCGCGCTTCCTGACGCGCGTCCATGACCGTTATCACTCCGACGCCTTCTTCATCCCGTTCCTTCTCGCCGGCTTCCTGCCGTGGACGCCGCTCCTGCCACTGCTGGCCCTGGACGCCTGGCGATCCTGGCGCACGCAGGATCGCGTCGCCCAGCTGCTGACGATCTGGGTCGTGTTTGTCTTCCTGTTCTTCAGCCTCTCCCAGTCAAAACTGATCCCGTACATCCTGCCGCTGTTTCCGGCGCTTGCCCTGCTCGCTGGCCGGCTGCTGGCCCGCCTGCCCGCGCGGCCCCTGGCCTGGAGCCTGGCCGCCGCGGCCGCTTTCTGGCTGCTAATCGCGCTCGCGGGAACCGCCGTGGCCCTCTGGCCGGGCATTGCCGCGACGCTGTGGGAATCGGGGGGACAGGCTCGCACCGGACTGATCACGTCTGCATGGGCCGTCGCACTCGCCACGGCACTCGCTGCGATACTGGCCGTGCGCGGCCGTGTGCTCGCCGCGGCATGGGTGGCAGCCGCAGGCTCGATGCTCTTCAGCGCGCTGCTCCTGGCAAGTGTGGAGAAACTCCCCACCAGGCAGAGCGTTTCGCGGATGATCGCATCCGTGCAGCCTCGCCTGACCGCGCGCACACGGCTCTATTGTGTAAACTCTTACCATCAGTCGATTCCGTTCTATCTCGGCAGGACATGCACGCTCGTCAGGTATCGGGGTGAGATGGAATTCGGACTGAACCAGGAACCCATGCTCTTCATCCCGGACCTCGAGCGCTTCGCCGCCGCGTGGCGCACAGAAGGTGACGCAGTCGCATTTGTGGATGCCTCCGCCTACGAAGACCTGCGCCGGATGAACCTGCCCATGCGGGTCCTGCATGCGGAACCCTCACTGATCGCGATCACCCCATGAAAAAAATCCTGATTCTCGGCGTGAACGGCTTCATCGGCCATCATCTCGTCAGCCGCATCCTGCAGGCCACTCCCTGGGAGGTCTACGGGATGGACATGAACTGCGATCGTCTGCAGGACGTCATGGACAACAGACGCTTCCGCTTCTTCGAGGGAGACATCACGATCAATCGGGAGTGGACCGCCTATCACATCAAGAAGTGCGACGTGATCCTGCCGCTCGTGGCCATCGCAACCCCTGCCACGTATGTCCGCGAGCCGCTGCGCGTGTTCGAGCTGGATTTCGAAGCGAACCTGCCGATCGTTCGTGCCGCCGCCCAGTACGGAAAGCGCCTGGTATTCCCCTCGACCTCCGAGGTGTACGGCATGAGCCCCGACGAGGCCTTCGATCCGGCCCACTCGCAGCTCGTCTATGGCCCGATCAGCAAGCAACGCTGGATATACGCCTGCTCCAAGCAGCTGATGGACCGCGTGATCTACGCCTACGGTTACGAGCGCAACCTGGACTTCACGCTCTTCCGGCCGTTCAACTGGATCGGACCCGGGCTGGACTCCATCGATACCCCGAAGGAAGGCAGCTCGCGGGTGCTCACCCAGTTCCTCGGCAATATCGTGCGTGGTGAATCCATCAGGCTGGTGGACGGGGGATCACAGAAGCGGTCCTTCACGCACGTCGACGACGGCATCGACGCCCTGATGAAGATCATCGAGAACAAGGATCGGATCGCCACGGGCAAGATCTACAACATCGGCAACCCGCACAACAACGTGACCGTCCGGGAGCTGGCCGAGACGATGATCGCGCTGGCGGAGAAATATCCGGAATATGCGGACTCTGCGAAGCGCGTACGGCTGATCGACGTCAGCGCGGCCGATTACTACGGCCCGGGCTACGAGGATGTACAGAACCGGGTGCCCCGGATCGACAATACCTGCACGGAGCTGGACTGGGTGCCCCGCATCGGCATGGACGAAGCGCTGCGGCGCACCTTCGACTTCTACCGTGACCGCATGCGGGATGCGCGCGCCCTGTTGAACTGATGCCCGCTGGAGACTGCACGCGACGGGTTCGCGGCACGGTCGCGCCGGTTCACTCGCCTGCTCCCTCTGCCCGAGCGGCCTGCAGTGCGAGCGTACCGGATCGACCCTCCACACGACCGGCCACTACCCTGCAGGCCGGCAGGCGGCCCACCTCGAGTCGGGCGCAATAGTCATCGAGGGCACCCAGTGTCCAGCCTTGTGCCCTCCACCCTTCCAGCAGCCGCGCAAACGCCGGGCGCAGGCCCATGCCTTCGAGTTCGGCGTGCAGGGTGTAGACGTGGCCCATCGGTTGGTCAGCGCGTGCCAGATCCAGCAGATGCGCGACCGGGTCCGGGCCGATGACGTCCTCGCGTCCGATGAGCTCATCGAGCGTGGGCAGAGTCGTCGGCAGTTGCGGACAGCGCACGATACGGTCACCCGCAATGGGGAAAAAGGGTCCCGAACCCCGCGTGTCGGACGCGTAACGAAAACCCATGCGTTCGGTCAGTTCGAACGCCATCGCATTCATCTGCCATCCCGCTGCGCCATGCACCTGTGCGCGGGTCCCGAACACATCGGCGAAACGCTCTGCGGCGAGCTGCATCTCCCTCTCGGTCCACACCGGGTCGGCGGTGGCGACGCGGTCCTGCCAGCGGATGTGGTCGTAGCAGTGAATGCCCACTTCGCCCTGCATCGCGCACGCTCACCAGCCATTCACGGCAGCGCCGGCCGATGTCGGGCCCGGGCAGGAGCGTGCCGTACAGCAGGGGTCCTGATCCCGTAGTGGCGCACGACAGAAGTCCTTCTCACCTTCGTCAGGAAGCCCCGGCGGAAGACGCGCCGCAGCGCCCGTCCCGTGTGGTCCGGCCCCAGACTGAAGAGAAACGTCGCCCGCAGCCCGAATCGCTCGAGCAGGCGAAGGAGGTTCGGCACACCCTCGCGCGTGCCGCGGTACGTGTCGACGTCCACCTTCAGGGCAAGGTGCATGAGAGTCGCGACAGCCGGGACGGCCGATGCAGCGCAAGTGGCCGCCCGCCACGCGGCCCGGCGAACCGGCGCGCGAACGCCTCCGGATCCGTGGAGGCGCCGTCGACCTCGAGCGCGGTGATTTCGACGAACTGGTGATCGCCTGCGCCCACGAACAGCCGGCCGCCGCGCGCGCACAGGTGGCCGGGCGGCACTCCCCGGGCCTCTCCTGCATCGATGCGGGTGCGCGTGATCTTCAGAAGGTGCGAATCGAAAGCAGTCCACGCGCCGGGATAAGGTGGTGCCACGGCACGCACCAGATCATGAATGCGTCTCGCCGTCTGGCTCCAGTCGATGATGCCGTCTTCGGGGCTCCGGCGCCCAAAATAGCTGCCCGCCGTCAGATCCTGCGGGCGCGCGGGTGCCGTACCTTCTGTGAGACCGGGCAGAGAGCGACGCAATACGAGCACGGCGGCTTCGGTCATTTTCCGGAACACATCGATCGCAGTCTCGTCCGGCAGGATCGGAACCGCCTCGCTGTCGACGATGGGGCCGGCATCCGGACGCTCCTCCATGTAGTGCAGCGTCACGCCCGTCTCGGCTTCACCGCTGAGGATCGCCCAGTTCAGGGGTGCGCGGCCTCTGTACTTCGGCAGGAGGGAGCCGTGCATGTTGAGCGCGCCGCGGGATGCAAGGCAGAGCAGCTCTCGTCCGAGCATCTGGCGATAGTAGAAGGAAAACAGAAAAGCTGGCGTCAGGACGGCGATCTGACGCGCAAGGTCCGCCGTGTTCGGATTCTCCGGGGTCACGACCGCGATGGCTCTGCCGCGCGCGAAGTCCGCCACGCTCCCGAACCAGCGTGCTTCATGCGGATCATCCGCATGGGTCACCACCAGCGGGACATCGATGCCCCCGTCCAGCACGGTCGACAGACACCGGATCCCCATGTCGCCGTACGCGAAACCGACGGCGCGCGCGCTCACTCCGCGCCCTCACGGCGGTGCGCGCACTCGATGGGCGGACCGGATTCCATCCCGCCACCGTCCTCCAGCACCGCAGCGATGGTATAGCGCGGTCGCTGCCGAACCTGCTCGTAGATGCGGCCAATATATTCACCGAGCACGCCCAGCCCCAGCAGCAGCACGCCGATCAGGAAGAACGCCACTGCGAACAGCGTGAACACGCCTTCGACCTCAGCCCCGACCACCAGGCGGCGGACCGCGAGCAGGACGACGAACCCGAGGGACGCGATCGCGGTCAGCAGGCCCGCCATGGAAAAGACCTGCAGCGGTGCGACCGAAAATCCGGTCATCAGGTCGAAGTTGAGGCGGACCAGGCGATAGAGCGAGTACTTGGACTCTCCAGCCAGACGCTCCGCATGGTCGACGTCGATCTCGACAGGGCGCTGGGCAAAGACGTAACCCAGCGCAGGAATGTAGGTGCTCACTTCGTTGCACCTGCGGATGGCCTCCACCACGGTCCGGTGGTAGCCCCGCAGCATGCATCCCTGGTCCGTGATGTAGATCCGGGTTGTCTTCTCACGCACGCGGTTGAGGAACTGCGAAGCCTTCCTCCGCCACCAGATGTCCCGTCGGCGCCTGCGCACCGTCCCGACGTAGTCGGCACCTTCGTCCAGTGCTGCCAGCACACGGGAGATTTCCTCCGGCGGGTTCTGCAGGTCCGCATCGAGCGTCACCACATATGTGCCGCGCGAGCGCGTGAACGCGGCCATGATGGCCATGTGCTGGCCCGCATTGTGAGCCAGGAGGATCACGCGCGTCACATCGGGCCGCCTCGCGAACTGGTCACGCAGGATAGCCGGGGAGCGATCACTGCTGCCATCGTCCACGAAGATCACCTCGTAGCGGATGCGCAGAGCGTCGAGGGCGGCATACAGCCGCTCGAAGAGCTGCCCAAGGCCCGGTTCTTCGTTGAAGACCGGAATGACGACGGAGAGTCTGATCTCGGAGCCCGAGGTGCTCACGGCTGACAGTTGGCTTTCAGGATGGCCGCAAAGACTTCGGTGACACGTTCGACGTCCGCGAGCGACATCTGCGGGAACAGCGGCAGCGTGAGGATGTTCCGACCGATGTGTTCGGCGCGTGGCAGATCCCCCGGGCCATACCCCATCCTCCGGTAGAGAGCGAACAGATGGATCGGCGGATAGTGAACCCCGCTGCCGATCCCAGAGGCATGGAGCTGTTCCATGATGACCGCACGCCCGACTCTCAGGCGTGCCTCCGGCAAGACCACCTGGAACATGTGCCAGTTGCTCTGCTCGAAGTCCGCTACGGGCAGTTGCAAACCCAGCTCGGCCAGCCGGAGCTCTTCGAACCGGGTGAAATAAGCCGCTGCCAGCGCGCGGCGCCGGGCATTGAAGGCTTCCAGGTGGGGCAGCTGTCCGAGCCCCACCCGTGCGGCGACGTCGGTGAGGTTGAACTTTCCGCCGAGCACCTCGACGTCCATGCCATCGAATCCGGAACGCACGACCCCCTGCAGCCGGTACTGCTCGGCGAGCCTCGCGTCGGCTTCCGAAGTCATCACGAGACAGCCGCCTTCGATGGTGGTGATGTTCTTGTTGGGATGGAAGCTGATCGAGACGAAGTCCCCGAAAGAGCCGATGCGCCGCCCCCGCCACTGCGCTCCCATGGACTGCGCCGCGTCCTCGATCACCCGCAGCTCATGCCGGTGGGCAATCTCGTAGAGCCGCTCGCGGTCGACCGGGAGACCCGCGAGATCCACAGGGAGGATCGCCCGCGTCGCCGGAGTGATGGCATCCTCGACGAGCTCGAGGTCGATGTTGCGGGTGCCCGGATCGACGTCCACGAAGACGGGCCGCGCCCCGACTTCGAGGATGACATTGCTCGTGGCCACCCACGAAAGCGGTGTGGTGATGACTTCGTCCCCGACACCGATGCCCGCGATGCGCAACGCGATTTCCATCGTGCAGGTCCCGGAGTTGAAGGCCCGCACCGGGCGCCCGCCAAAATACTCGGACAGCCGGGCTTCAAAGGCGCTGACCTGCGGCCCGGAGGTGATCCAGCCCGAGCGCAGCACTTCCCCCACGCCCGCAATGGTCTCCTCATCGATCGATGGCCGCGTGAAGGGGATGAATGGCTTCATGAGCGCGCCACCACAACCACTCCCAGGATGATGATCAGCACGCCGACGATGCGTTGGATGTTCGGCACCTCGCCGATCAGTCGCCAGGCGAGGAAGAGATTGAGCGCATAGCCCATGGAGAGCAGCGGATACGCCTGCCCGACCGGCACGCGTGAGAGTCCGATGATCCACACTCCGACGCTGACGGCATACGCGATGAGCGCCCACCACAATGCCGGCACGGCCAGGATCGCGACCAGCTGGCCCCACTCCCCCGGAACGAGCCTGAGCGGTCCGACACCGCGGGTCGCAGCCTTCAGACCGAGCTGGGCCAGTGCATTGAGCACGACACCCACAGAGATGATGGTGAAGTCGGACACCTTCATGAGCGGCAGGCTCCCGAGTCGGCGTGACGGGGACGCAACGAGTACGGTCCGATTCTAGCAAGCACGGCCGTCCGGGGTCGGTCGCTCGCCTCGGCAGCCCCGTGCCGGAGCCCGATTCGGCTCCCGGGAGACCGCGCACAAACGGCGAGGGCCGGAGAACTGCTTCCCCGGCCCTCGAAGCGAGCGGAGGACGCGGTCACATCCGCGTCCCGAGGGATCGTCAGCTGACGTGCAACGCCCAGAGCTTGCCGAGGCGCGCGAACTTCGGATCCGTCTGCACGGCCTTGAAGGCCTTCACGGCTTCATCGTTGCGACCCGCCTTGTAGAGCGCAATGCCATAGAGGAGGTTCGCCTCATCCGCGCTCTTGAGCCCTCCATCCTTGATGCCGGCGCCGATCAGACTGATCGCCTTGTCATACTGCCCGTAGCTGAGATACGCCTGCCCCAGCCGGACCTTGGCTTCTCCGGTCTTGGCGTCCTTCTCGATCGCAGGCAGCGCCGCCCGGTCGCTCACGGCCTGCTTCTTGGCCGTCTCCAGAAGCCGCTTGGCTCGGTCGGCGTCGCGCGCCTCGGTGAACACATTCTTCGCCAGCCCCTTCTCGAGGACGGCCTGTGCCTCCCCGGGCGATCCCTGCTCCATCGCCAGCTGAGCCATCTCCATATAGTCGGAGGGGCGCTTGAGCGTGTCGACGTCATTGGCGAGCCGGTAGACGTTCAGCATCTGCCGGTCGCTGTTCGTGTTGTCCTGGAACAGGGAGTAGGTCAGGTTCTGCCAGTACTCGGGCTTCGGGTAGAACTGCACGAGCCGCTCGAGTGAAGTCGTCGTGCAGGCCGAATCCTCGAGCTTGAGACACGCACTCAGGATCAGCTGCAGATGGTTCTGACTCGGCTTCTGCCCGCGCTTCAGCTGATCCCCGACGATGTCCTCGAGGAGCCGGCGCGTGCCCTTGTTGTCACCCGAGAGATAGTACGCCTGCGCGACGAGGGTGATCATGTCCGCGTCCGCGAAGCCGCCCTTGATCGCCCGATTGCCGTAGTCGATGGCCTTCGCGTAGTTCTTCTGCTTGTAATTGAGCTGTGCGAGCGCACGGACCCGGGCGGGTTTGTCCGCCGGTGCAAGGTAGGGCGAGTCGAGGTTCGCTTCGAGGGCACGCGTCGCTGCCGCTTCGTCCCCCAGCTTGGCATTCACGAAGTAGAGCAGTTCGTTGGTCACGTACTGATCGTAGGGCGTCGCGCCCGACATCCCCTGAACGTCCCGCAGCTTGGCAAGCGCCTCGGGATATTTCTTTTCGTTCATGGCGTCCTGCGCGGCCTTCAGTGGCTTGGCGAACGACCGGCTCACCGATGGGTGCTTCTCCTGCGCCCCCGCCTGCGGCACCACGAGACCGAACACGCCCAAAGCCAGCAGGGCACTGACAAGGATCCTCATCCCGCG
Organism: Gammaproteobacteria bacterium; assembly: GCA_016707425.1. Classification (GTDB taxonomy): domain Bacteria; phylum Pseudomonadota; class Gammaproteobacteria; order Steroidobacterales; family Steroidobacteraceae; genus JADJHU01. The sequence continues at coordinate 9,198 of JADJHU010000004.1, read as the reverse complement.
AAATCTCTTCATGTTGGCTGTCCTCTGCATGGCGTTTGCTTCCTTCACGACGAGCCGCCGTGACACCGCGCGGGGCGCCACGTGCGCGAAGGATCTCCGCCTGTCGATGAATGAATCCTGAACGCCCGGCCGCTCAGTCCCGGAATTCGGCGACGTTGACGAAGCCGATCTTGCGCATGTGGTTCCGCTGCGCGGCCGCCAGCACCTTGGCGACCACCCCGTAGCGGGCGCGCCGGTCGGGTCGCAGGTGAATCTCCGGTTGAGGCACCTTGCCGGTCTCCGCCCGGAAGTACCCCTCCAGGGTGGCCAGGTCGGCCACGGGCACGCCGTTCCAGACCACCGTGCCATCGAAGTCGATCTCGAGATCGATCACCTCCGGCGGCACCGGGGGTGGCGGCGGCTGCAGATCCGGACGCGGCATATCCAGCTTGACCGCATGCGTCATCACCGGAATGGTGACGATCAGCGTGACGAGCAGCACCAGCAGGACGTCGATGAGCGGCGTCGTGTTGATGTCCAGCATCACCGCGTCGCTCTTGCCTCCGACACTCATGGACATTCGATGCTCTCCTCGATCTCAGCGCGCGCCGCGGATGCCGCGATCGGGTTCCGTGAGGAAGCCCACCTTGATGATCCCACCCCGCTGAATGGTGTAGATCACACGCCCGATCGCCTCGTAACGCGCGTTCTTGTCTCCGCGAATGTGTACCTCCGGCTGCGGCACGAGCACCGCCGCCTTCACGACCCGCTCGAGCAGCTCATCGCGGTTCGACACCGCAGTGCCATTCCAGTAGATGCCACCCTTCTCATCCACGGCGACCGTGATGTTCTCAGGTTTGGTCTGGGTCGGGATATTGACCGCCTTCGGCAGCTCGAGCTTCACCGTCTTCGTGATCACCGGCACGGTGATCAGGAAGATGATCAGAAGCACGAGCATCACGTCGACGAGCGGAGTCGTGTTGATATCCGACATGGGGGCTTCATCGCCGCCCCCATTCCCGACACTCATTGCCATGGAGCTGACCTCTCGGGGTTGAGCTGCGGGCTTACTTGCGCACCGTGGCAGGTGCCGCCGATGCCGTCGCCGGCCGCGCCGCCCCGCTGGTCTCGCCGACGCGTGCGCCACTCACGAGATAGGCATGCAGGTCGCCCGAGAACCCCCGCAGGCCATCCTGCAGCTTCTTGTTGCGGCCGAGCAGCCAGTTGTAGGCCATGACCGCCGGCACGGCGACTGCCAGACCGATGGCCGTCATGATGAGCGCCTCGCCGACGGGACCGGCAACCCGATCGATGCTCGCCTGACCGGCGACGCCGATGGCGATCAGCGCATTCAGCACGCCCCAGACCGTGCCGAACAGTCCGACGAAGGGCGACACCGAGCCGACCGTCGCGAGGAAGGACATCCCGGTGGAGAGCTTGCTGAACACGGCATCCAGCGAGCGCTGCAGGGACATGGTGATCCACTCGTGCAGGTCGATGCGATCGGTGAGCCGGCCATCATGGTGCGATGCAGCCCGCAGGCCATCTTCCGCAATGTTGCGGAGATCGTCGCCCTTCTTCAGGCGCTCGACACCATCCTTCAGCGACGGCGCGGTCCAGAACTGCTTGTCGGCGATGATGATGGACTGGCGCAGCTTACGTTGATCCCAGAGCTTGGTGAAGATGATGTACCAGGAGAAAAAGGACATCAGAAGCAGGATGATCAGCGTGGCGTGCGAAACGATGTCTCCCTGGCTCCACAGTGCCTGCAGACCATAGGGATTGTCGACGGCTTGGGTAGCAGCGGTAGCGGCTTGGTTTTCCATGTTTTCCTCTGTGGACAAAGACCGCGGCGAAGCCGCCGCGGGCTGGAAATCAGTTCCTGAGCTGGAAGGTGACTTTGAAAGTGAGGCAGTCAGTGACGGGTTTGCCATCCTCGGTGCCGGCGATGTAGCGGCCAGCCTTGGCAACCTTGAGCGCACCCTCATCGAGCGCAGCCGTCCCCGATGACTGAGCGACGCTCGGCGGCTCGGTCAGGCGCCCATCCGGACCGACGCACACCCGAATGACCGGCGAGCCTTCCTGCCCCAGACGCTTGGCGCTGGGAGGATAGTACTCTTCGCTGCTCGGGAAGCGCTTGGGGTCGATGCGCGCGTGCACCTTCTGGACCGTCTTAGGGGGTGGTGGTGGCGCGACCGGTCGCGGCTTGTCCGTCACATTGGTGAGTGCCGTGCTCGTGGTCGTCTCGATCGGGATGTCGATCGACACTGCAGGCGGTGGCACCTCGACCGGCGGTCGCTCCATCTCGGGTGGAGGCGGCGGGGGGGGCTCGTTCGGGTTCTCCACCTGCTCGACGATGTCAGCGTCGATGGGTGGAGCCACCAGCTCGATGACCTGCTTGGCGAGCCCGGTCGCCAGTGCCCAGGCGAGGAACACGTGCAGAGCGAAGGCAACGGCCAGAACGATCGCCCGGCGCGAGAAGAAGTTGGCATCGTGAACGTAGGCAGCCATAGAGCTCCGTCGGCACGCTTCAGTAATTCAGAAAAGCAGACTTGCGTCGTACAGCATCGAACTTCCCCGCACCCGGCAAGACCGGGCAAGTGAGATTGCGGTCAGTGTCCGCATGATCTCCTTGATCCGCCTTGCGACCCGGGAATCCCCTGACGCCGTCTGTTATCGATCCACCGTCGGCTCCGGCCGACCGCTTGCCACCGCATGCTCGGCACAGAATCATTGCGGTGTTCGCGCACTCTAACCGCTGGCCCGCGCACTGACAACCACCCGACCGCCTCGACAACTGCGGAGATCGGCGGCGAATCACGAAGCAGCGTGGCCGGATCATGCATCAGTGATCGCTCCCTGTGAAGCGCTGCTGACCGTGTGCGCATACTTGTGGAGCACACCCGCTGTCGCATACGGCCGCTTCGGGCGCCAGGCGGCACGGCGGCGGCGCAGCTCCGCCGCGGAGAGCGCGGCCTCGATGCGGCGGGTCACGGCGTCGATCGTCAGCAGATCGCCATTGCGCAGCAGGCCGATCGGTCCGCCAACCGCCGCCTCCGGCGAAACGTGCCCCACGACGAAGCCGTGGCTGCCCCCCGAGAAACGTCCGTCGGTGATGAGTGCCACCTTGTCCCCCAGGCCGCGGCCCATGATGGCTCCTGTCGGCGAGAGCATCTCGCGCATGCCGGGGCCGCCCCTGGGTCCCTCATGGCGGATCACCACCACATCCCCTGCCTTGACCCGGCCCGCCAGAATCGCTGCCGTCGCGGCTTCCTCCCCATCGAACACGCGTGCGCGGCCGGTGAAGCGCAGTCCCTCCTTGCCGGTGATCTTGGCGACCGCCCCCTCGGGGGCGAGATTGCCGTACAGGATGACCAGGTGGCTGTCCTTCTTCACCGGGTCCGCGAACGAACGCACGATGTCCTGGTCTGCCGGATAGTCCCCGACCGTGGCGAGATTCTCCCCCAGCGTGCGGCCCGTGACCGTCAGACAATCCCCGTGCAGAAGTCCGGCGTCCAGCAGCCGCTTCATCAAGGGCTGGATACCCCCGATCGCGATCAGCTCCGACATCAGATAGCGTCCGCTCGGCCGCAGATCCGCCAGCACCGGGACGCGCCGCCCGATGCGGGTGAAATCATCGAGCCTAAGGCGCACTCGTGCAGCGTGCGCCATGGCCAGCAGGTGCAGCACGGCGTTGGTCGATCCACCCAGCGCAATCACCACACTGATCGCGTTCTCGAAGGCCTTGCGCGTCAGGATGTCCGAGGGCCGGATGCCCGCCTCCGCAAGCTTCATGACGGCCGCCCCCGCACGGCGGCAATCCGCGCGCTTGCTCTCGCCCACCGCCTCCTGTGCCGAGCTGTTCGGGAGAGACAGGCCGAGTGCCTCGATCGCCGACGCCATGGTGTTGGCGGTGTACATGCCCCCACAGCTGCCAGCGCCCGGGATGGCTGTCCGCTCGACCTCCGCGAGCTCGGCATCGCCGATGCGCCCTGCCGCCCGTGCGCCGACCGCCTCGAACACGCTCACGATGTCGCGATGGTGGGCACCGGGACAGATTGTCCCGCCATAGACGAACACCGCGGGCCGATTGAGCCGCGCAATCGCCATGACACAGCCCGGCATGTTCTTGTCACACCCGCCGATTGCCACGAGCGCATCGAAGCCTTCCGCCCCGACGACGGTCTCGATCGAATCGGCGATGACCTCGCGCGAGACGAGCGAGTAGCGCATGCCCGGTGAGCCCATCGAAATGCCATCCGACACGGTGATCGTGTTGAAGATGACACTCTTGCCGCCGGCGGCATCGGCTCCGGCCGCCGCCTCGCGGGCGAGATCCCCGATGTGCATGTTGCACGGCGTCACGTTGGCCCAGGTCGAGGCGATGCCGACCTGTGGCCTGGTGAAGTCCGCGTCGGTGAATCCCACCGCCCGCAGCATCGCACGCGAGGGCGTCTGCTTCACGCCGTCGACCACGAGTCGCGAGTATTGCCGCACGTCCTGCGTCTTCCTGCTGGTCTTCCTCATGTGCTCATCGGTCCGCCTCGGCGAACCTCCTCTCCAGTTGTCATTGCCATTGCCGGATCGTCACCGGTGCCCGCCCAGACCGCTGTGAATCGCGCCGACAGCGCATGGCGCACAGCCGTGCCCGACCCGCGCAGGCGGGCCCGGACACATCATGGGCGGGATCCTGTTCCTAGATTAGCACCCGCACAGGCCCGTCCGCGCAATCACGCAAAGATCCGATTACCCGAAGCGATCGCGAATCAGGCGGTAGAGCGCACGCACGCACTGAGCCTCGGCCCCCACTGGCCGCCCCGGCCGTTCGCGCGCATTCCAGGCATAGAGGTCGAGATGAAGCCAGTCAGGGCTGGCCGTCACGAAGCGGCGCAGGAAGAGCGCTCCGATGATCGATCCGGCAAAGCTCGTGGACGAAACATTGCTGAGGTCGGCGATACGGCTGCCCAACTCCTCCTCGTAGCCTGCCCACAGCGGCATCGGCCACACGGGGTCGCTTTCGAGCTCCCCCGCACGCAGCAGCTGCGCGACACTCTGCTCGCGGTTGCCGAATGCGGCCGGCAGTTCTGGCCCGAGCGCCGTGCGCGCCGCCCCCGTGAGTGTGGCGAGATCCACGAGCAGGTCGGGGCGCTCCGCATCGGCCTCAGCGAGAGCATCTGCAAGCACCAGGCGCCCCTCAGCGTCGGTGTTGCCGATCTCCACCGTCAGACCCTTGCGCGAGCGCCAGACATCGCCCGGTCGGTAGGCTCGCCCGCTCACGCTGTTTTCAACGGCAGGCACCAGGACGCGCAGACGTATCGGACTCTGGAGCTCCATCAGCAGCCGGGCGAGCCCCAGTGCACAGGCGGCACCGCCCATGTCCTTCTTCATGATCAGCATGCCCGCCGGGGGTTTGATGTCCAGCCCCCCGCTGTCGAAGCACACACCCTTGCCTGCCAGCGTGACGCGCGGAGCCGTCGGGTCGCCCCAGGCGAGATCGATGAGGCAGGGCTCGCGTACGCTGGCCATGCCCACGGCATGGATGAGCGGATAACCCGCCTCGCGCAACCCGTCACCCGAGACGATGCTGACCTCGGCGCCGCTGTGTGCGCTGGCGAGTTCCCGTGCCACCTGCGCAAGCTCAGCCGGGCCGAGATCATTGGCCGGCGTATCGATGAGCTCGCGCGCGAAATTGCAGGCGCCTGCGGCCGCAAAGGCCTCGGAGAGATCGGCGCCCTCGGGCGCGTGCAGCTCCGCGCGCGGCGGGCTCGCGGTGGCGCGGTAGCGGTCCAGCTGGTAGCTGCCCAGCAGGGCTCCCAGTACGAGCTGCGTCGCCTCTCGTCCCGGAAGCGGCGTCGCCACGCGCCATGACCCGGCAGGCAGGCGCCCGGGCAGGGACGCAAAATCCCAGACCGTCAGAGCCCCGCCTCGGGGGCCCAGGCCGAAGACCGCGCCTGCGACCGAACCACTCGTGGCCGGCGGGGTCAGCAGCCGGTGTCGTTCACCCTGGAATCGGTGCGCACGCACCCAGGCGGCCACGGCGGCGGGCTGGCTCTGCAGCCACGCCTCGATCTCACCCTGATGGACGGCGAAGAGCGAACAGCTCTCGCCGCCGCGTGCAGGTGGCAGGATCGTGAAAGCCGTGGTCATGGAGGGTGCGCCAGAATCGTGCACGGGAGCTTAGCGAAAATCGCATGCGTGTGCGCCGCGCAGGCGCCAGGGGTTCATTGACAAATCCTTTGCTGATGTGATCCTATCAGCCCATCACATAGGGTTCGAACGCACCGACAGGTCCTCAACGCAGTGAACGCGCACGCCATCAGGCTCGCCCTGCTCCTCGGACTTCCGCTTCTCCTCGGGAAGCGGCCGGTGCGGGTCGCGCGCCTGAAACTCGGGTAGAACCCGACAGGGCGAGCGAAGAGACAGACCCCGCACCGGCTCGACGAGCCGCTGCGGGGTTTTTTTTGTGGTGCGACAGATGTAAATCCGGAGAAACGAAAGATGAAGCTGTATTCGCGGAAAGACGTCGACAGGAAGGCGCTCCGGGGCGCCCGCATTGCCGTGCTTGGCTACGGAAGCCAGGGACGTGCACACGCGCTGAACCTCAAGGACAGCGGCCATGACGTCGTGGTGGGTGCCCGCAAAGGCGGTCCGAGCTGGAAGAAGGCCCGTCGCGACGGGCTCGCCGTGGCAGTACCCGCCGAAGCCGCGCGCGACGCTGATCTCGTGGCGATGCTCGCGCCCGATCTGGCGCAGAAGGAGCTCTACGCCGAGATTCAGTCGAGCCTGAAGAAAGGCGCAACGCTGCTCTTCGCGCACGGCTTCAACGTGCACTTCGGGCAGATCCGGCCCCGCAGGGACCTCGATGTCGTCCTGATCGCCCCGAAGGGCCCCGGTGATCTCGTGCGCCGCCAGTACACCCAGGGCCGGGGCGTCCCCTGCCTGCTCGCGGTCGCGCGGGACGCCACAGGCAAGGCCAGGGCGAAGGCTCTCGCCTATGCCGACGGCATCGGTGGCACCCGTGGTGGTGTGCTCCAGACGACCTTCGCCGAGGAAACCGAGACGGACCTCTTCGGCGAGCAGGCCGTGCTCTGCGGGGGCGCAACCGAGCTGGTCGTGAAAGGTTTCGAGACGCTCGTCGAGGCAGGCTACCAGCCAGAGGTCGCCTATTACGAGTGCCTGCACGAGCTGAAGCTCATTGTCGATCTGCTGCACGAAGGCGGTCTGGCGAAGATGCATCGCTTCATCAGCGACACCGCCAAGTACGGCGACCTCACGCGGGGTCCGCGGGTCGTGAATGACCGCACGAAGAAGGAGATGCGCCGCATCCTCAAGGAAATCCAGGACGGGCGCTTCGCGCGCCAGTGGATCGCCGAGAGCGCCTCGGGCGGCCGGAACTACCGGAAGCTCCTGAAGCAGGACCTGAAGCATCCCATCGAAAAGGTCGGCGCAGCACTGCGCGCACGCATGCCCTGGCTCGAAGAGGGCCGCTCATAGACCCCGGCACACCATCGAGGCAGGAGGAGCCGCCATGTCCCCGCAAACCGGTCAGGTTCTGATCTTCGACACGACGCTGCGCGATGGCGAACAGTCGCCCGGCTGCAGCATGACCCGTGAGGAGAAACTGCGCGTGGCGCGCGCACTCGCCGAGCTCGGCGTCGACGTGATCGAAGCGGGCTTCCCGGCTGCCTCACGCGGGGACTGGGAGAGCGTCAATGCGGTTGCGCGCGAGGTGCAGGGACCGGTCATCTGCGGTCTCGCCCGCTGCAACCGGGACGACATCGATCGGGCGGCAAAAGCGCTGCGGGATGCGGAGCGCCGCCGCATCCACGTCTTCCTGGCCACGAGCGCGATCCACCGCCAGTACAAGCTCAACATGGCGCGCGAGGAAATCGTGCGCAGCGCGGTGGATGGCGTGCGCATGGCACGCGAGCACTGCGAGGACGTGGAGTTTTCTCCCGAAGACGCCTCTCGCACCGAGCTCGAGTTCGTGGCACAGGTCGTCGAGGCCGTGATCGAGGCCGGTGCCACCACGGTCAACATCCCCGACACGGTCGGCTACACGGTGCCGGATGAGTTTGCCGAGCTGTTCCGCTACCTGCGCCGCAATGTCCGCGGCATCGAGGGCGTCCGCCTGTCCGTCCACTGCCACGACGATCTCGGCATGGCCGTGGCGAACAGCCTCACGGCGGTCGTCGCCGGTGCCCGCCAGATCGAGTGCACCATCAACGGGATCGGCGAGCGCGCCGGCAACTGCTCGCTCGAAGAAGTGGTGATGGCACTGCGTACGCGCGAGGGCTTCTTCGGACTCCGCACCGGTGTGCAGACCACACGGCTCTACCCGGTGTCGCGGCTGGTCTCGAGCATCACGGGCATGCCGATCCCGCGCAACAAGGCCGTGGTGGGCGAAAACGCGTTCGCGCACGAATCGGGCATCCACCAGCACGGCATGCTGAAGCACCACTCGACCTACGAGATCATGCGCCCTGAGGACGTCGGGCTCTCGCGCAGTCATCTCGTCCTCGGCAAACACAGCGGCCGGCATGCACTGCGTGAGCGGGTGAAGGATCTCGGCTTCGAGCTCGACGAGATCGAGTTCAACCGGGTCTTCGAGGATTTCAAGTTGCTGGCCGACCGGAAGAAGGAACTCTTCGACGGCGACATCGAGGCACTCGTGCTGCGGCTCGAAGGACATGCGGCCGGGCCCTGGACGCTCGGGAAGCTGCGCACGGTCTCCGATGACCGGGTTGCGGCTGAGGCCGAGTTGCGCCTGCATCATCGGGACGGGCGTGTCATCGAACACTGCACCACGGGCGACGGGCCAGTCGACGCAGCCTTCAAGGCCATCGAGGCCGCCACCGGCATCCAGGTGGCCCTGCGCAAGTTCGATCTGCACAGCGTTTCGGGGGGCGAGGATGCCCAGGGTGAGGCGGTCGTTTACGTCGAGCACGGCGGTCGCAGCTACCGCGGCTCGAGCGTCAGCACGAACATCGTCGAGTCCGCGGTGCAGGCCTTTCTCGAAGTGATCAACCGCATCGAGCTCGCGAAGTCCCTTCCGGGTCGCGCCCGTGAGGAACAGCCTGGTGTGCGCGACATCGCCCAGGCGGCTGTCTGAAACCGGTCGGTGCAGCACACGAACAGCACCAGGAGGCTCGAGTTGAAGGCGCCCGAGACGATGTTCCAGAAGGTGTGGGCCCGGCATGAGGTCGTCCCGGAGACGGC
>JADJHU010000003.1 GCA_016707425.1 Gammaproteobacteria bacterium | reverse complement strand
CGAATATCCGGTCTCGCGCTTCGTGGCCGATTTCATCGGTTCGGTGAACATCTTCGAGGGCCGGTTGATCGAGGATGAGCCTGATCATGTGCGTATCCGGGCGGCCGACCTCGATGCCGTCATCCACGTCGACCACGGCATCAGCTCGGCGCCGGATGCGACGGTGTGGGCAGCGATCCGCCCCGAGAAGATGACCATCGGGCGTGAGCGGCCGGAGGGTTCCGAGAATCTTGCCCGTGGTGTCGTACAGGAAATCGCCTATATGGGTGATCTGTCGATCTATCGCGTGCGTCTCGGTTCAGGGCGGCTGGTGCGCGTCACGCGCCCGAACGTCCTGCGGCACCCTGAGGACCGCATCGGCCGGGACGAGCAGGTGTATCTCTCCTGGCATCCCTCGAGCCCGGTCGTTCTCACGCGATGAGCGGCGAAGCCGGGAAGGGAGCCATGCCTGCGCGCGCTGACAGGCGGCGCCGCACGCGCCGCGGCCACGGTGCGCGGCTGGCGATCGCTGCGCCCTATCTGTGGCTGCTGCTGTTCTTCGCGGTGCCCTTTCTCTTCGTCCTGAAGATCTCCTTCTCCTCGGTGCTCGTGGCCATGCCGCCCTACGCGCCGCTCATCGAGTGGGTCGGGAACCAGTCGCTCGCGATTCGCCTGAACGTCGCGAACTACCTCTTTCTCTTTACGGATGATCTTTACATCAGCTCCTGGCTTTATTCGCTGAAGGTCGCCGCGGTGTCCACCGTCGGCTGTCTGCTGCTGGGCTATCCCATGGCGTATGCGATTGCCCGTTCGAGCCCGGCGTGGCGGAGCCTGTTCCTGCTGCTCATCATCCTGCCGTTCTGGACCTCCTTCCTGCTGCGGGTCTATGCCTGGATCGGTCTCCTGAAGAACAACGGCCTGATCAACAACGCGCTCCTCGCCCTGGGTATCATCGACCAGCCGATCACGATGATGCAGACGGACTTCGCCGTGTACGTCGGCATCATCTATTCCTACCTGCCCTTCATGATCCTTCCGCTGTACGCAAACCTCGAGAAGCACGATCTGCTGCTGCTCGAGGCGGCGAAGGATCTCGGCGCGCGTCCGCGCACGGCCTTCCTGCGCATTACGCTGCCGCTTTCGCTCCCGGGGATCGTCGCCGGTTCGCTCCTGGTGTTCATTCCGGCAGTGGGCGAGTTCGTGATCCCGTCTCTCCTCGGGCGCACCGATCAGCTGATGATCGGCCGCGTGCTGTGGGACGAGTTCTTCGCCAACCGGGACTGGCCGGTGGCGAGCGCAGTGGCGATCATCATGCTGCTGCTGCTCGTGGTGCCGATCACGATCTTCCAGCGTCTCGAGAGCCGCGAGCTCGGCGGAGGACGACGGTGAAACGGGGCGTGCTCGCGCCACTCGCACTTGCGGTGGGTCTCGTGTTCCTGTACGTGCCGATCGTCTCCATGATCGTGTTCTCCTTCAACGCCTCGCGCCTGGTGACCGTCTGGGATGCGGCCAACTCGCCCACGCTTCACTGGTACCGCGAGCTCTTCGGAAATGAGCAGATGCTCGATGCGGCCTGGGTGTCGCTGCGCATCGCGGCAATGACGGCGAGCGGTGCGGTCGTGCTCGGTACGCTCGCGGGGCTGACGCTTGCGCGTTTCGGACCGTTCCGCGGGCGGACACTCCTTTCGGGCCTGGCCACTGCACCGCTCGTGATGCCCGAGGTGATCACGGGCCTGTCGCTGCTGCTGCTGTTCGTCTCCCTCGAGCAGCTGATCGGCTGGCCGCAGGGACGCGGCATCCTCACCGTTACGCTCGCACATGTGACGTTCTCCATGGCCTACGTGTCGGTGATCGTCCAGTCGCGGCTTGCGGGCCACGACGAGTCCCTCGAGGAGGCTGCGATGGATCTCGGCGCACGACCGCTCACGGTGTTCTTCCGCATCACGCTGCCGCTCATCCTGCCGGCGATCGCTTCAGGCTGGCTCCTGGCCTTCACGCTCTCCTGGGACGATCTCGTGATCTCGCAGTTCGTCGCGGGGCCCGGTTCGAGCACGCTGCCGATGGTGGTATTCTCGAAAGTGCGCCTCGGGGTGAGCCCGGACGTGAACGCGCTGGCGACCCTCCTCGTGAGTGTCGTCGCTCTGGGGATCATCGCCGGCACGTTGTGGATGCGCCATCTGTCCGCAGCCAGAACGCTGCCGCAGCAGGAGGATGACCGGACATGACCGCCCGGCCGCCGGGAGTCGTGCTTGCGGGCCTCGACATTGGTGGATCGGCCATCAAGGCAGGCCTCGCCGACATCGACGACGGGCTCCTGCTCGGCGGACTGCACAGTGTGCCGACACCGCAGCCTGCGACACCGGATGCGGTGATCGCGGCCTGCGCAGATCTCGCAAAGACGCTCGACGCCGACGGACCGGTCGGCGTCGGGATGCCCTCGGTCATCCAGCGCGGCATCGTTCGCACGGCCGCCAACATCGATCCTGCGTGGATCGGGTGCGAGGGCGCGCGACGTATGAGTGAGGCGCTTGCCCGGCCCGTGGTCCTGCTGAACGATGCCGATGCCGCGGGTCTCGCCGAAATGCGCTGGGGTGCCGGGCGCAACACATCGGGCGTCGTCATCATGCTTACCTTCGGCACCGGCATCGGTACGGCACTCTTCAACGACGGCGTGCTGCTGCCGAACACCGAGCTCGGTCATCTGACGCTGCGCGGGATGGATGCCGAGCACTGGGCGTCCGCGCGCGTCCGCACCGCCGAGAAGCTGGACTTTGCCCACTGGGTGGAGCGGGTGAACGACTACCTTGCGGAGATGCACCGGCTGTTCTGGCCGGACGTGTTCATCCTCGGCGGCGCAGTGAGCGCGCGCTTCGCGGAGTTCGGTCCGCTGTTGCGCTCGGCGGCGGAACTGCGCCCGGCGCATTTCGCCGGTCAGGCCGGTGTGCTCGGTGCGGCACTGGCCGCGAGCGGACACGGGATGGCACGCCGCTCGTAGATGCGGCCGGTTTTTCGCCCATCCTCACGTGAATGGCCTTATGCTGGCGACATGAAGAAGCGCAGCCGCGTCAACCATCCGCCCGAAGTCGGGCTGCCTCCCGATAACCGGCCCGTCGTTGCGCCGATCTATCAGACGGTCAAGTTCGAGTTCGACTCGGTCGAGGAGACGCTCAGGAACCTGCGCGGGGAGCGCACGGGGTTCTTCTATTCGCGGTCCGCCAATCCGACGACGGAGCAGCTCGAGCGGACGATCGCGGAGCTTCAGGGCCGGGACGACGCGATCGTCTGTGCCTCCGTTGTCGGAGCGGTGGCGCAGGCGCTGCTCGCGCTGACGAAACAGGGGGATCACATCCTCTGCTTCATCGAGAGCTACGGGCCGACGCGGCACCTGATCCGCCGCGTGCTCGGCCGCTACGGCGTGACGCCTACCTGCTCTCGATCGAGGACACGGAGGGCATCGAGCACGCGCTCGCGGCGCAGCCGACACGGCTCGTGATCTTCGAGAGTCCGACGAACCCGATCACGAAGATCGCCGATGTCGAGGCCATCACGGCTGCGGCGCACCGTCACGGCGCACTCGCGGTGATGGACAACACCTTCGGCGGGCTGCACCAGCATGGCGAGTTCGCGGTCGACATCTTTCTGCACAGCCTCACCAAGTTCGCCTCCGGCGCGGGCGACGTCATGGGCGGTGCGCTGATTGCCGATGCCGGACTCGTGCGCGAACTGCGCGGCGAGTTCACGCTCTTCGGCGGCACGCTCGATCCACATGCCGCCTGGCTCATCCAGCGCGGGCTCAAGACCTATTTCCTCCGGTACCGTGAGCAGAGTGCCACGGCCATGCAGATCGCGGAGCTCCTCTCTGCACATCCGGCCGTGGCCCGTGTGCACTACCCGGGGCTGGCAACTCATCCGCGCCACGCGCTCGCCGCGCGCCAGATGCGTGATTTCGGCTCGATCGTGAGTTTCGATCTGGCCGGCGGCGCCGAGGCGGGGCGGCGCTTCGCCGAGGCGCTCGAGCTCTTCGCGCTCACCGCGAGTCTCGGTTCGACCGAGTCGCTCGTGATGGCGCCGCAGATGATGGGCTCGCGTGAGCTCACGCCCGAGCAGCGGCGCACTGCCGGCATCACCGACGGGACGGTGCGTCTGTCGATCGGCCTCGAGGATCCCGACGATCTGCTCGAGGATGTCACGTACGCGCTCGACGCGGCCGGCGGTTGAGCCCACGGAAATCCCCGGGCTTCGGGCACGGCGGTGGCAGAAGAGACATCGATGCAGGCACGTGGACAGACAGGGGCCACGCGTACCGTGACGCGTGTGGTGCGTGGCATCCCGACTTCCGACGGCGCCGGCGTGAAGCTCGAGCGCGTCATCGGTCAGCCGCAGCTGCCGGATCTTGATCCATTCCTGCTGCTCGACGAGTTCGGTACCGACGAGCCACAGGACTACATCGCGGGCTTCCCCGATCACCCGCACCGCGGCTTCCAGACCGTGACCTACATGCTCGACGGACGGATGCGCCATCGGGATAACCACGGCCACGAGGGCCTGCTGGTGCCCGGAGCGGTGCAATGGATGACCGCCGGCCGCGGCCTCGTGCACTCGGAGATGCCGCAGCAGGAGTCCGGGCGCCTGCGCGGCTTCCAGCTGTGGATCAACCTGCCGGCGCGCGACAAGATGACGGCGCCCGACTATCAGGAGTTCGGGCCCGAGCGCATTCCGGTGGTGGCCGTGCGAACAGGGGCGCGGGTGAAGGTGATTGCGGGCGCGGTCGGCGAGGTGCGAGGCCCCGTCGTGCAGCCAGCGACGGATCCGACCTGGCTCGACCTCGAGCTCGGGGCGGGAGTGCGCTTCGTGCACGCCGTGCCCGACGCGTACACGTCCTTCGTGTACGTCTACGAAGGCGCCATGCACGTGGGCCCTGGCAGGGACGCACGGGTTTCCCGCCAGGAGCTCGCGGTGCTCGGGCGAGGCACCGGGATCGAGCTGGAGGGCGCGGGCGGCGACGCTTCGCCCAGCCGGGCGATCCTCGTTGCGGGCCGCCCGCTCGGTGAGCCGGTGGCGCGCCTCGGCCCCTTTGTCATGAACACGGCACAGGAGCTGCGCCAGGCGGTGGAGGATTTCCGCAGCGGGAGGTTCTGAGGCGTCAGCGCTGCAACCCCATGAAGATCGACACGACCCGATTCACGTTGCGCTGCTCGCGACGCGTACGCGGTGCGGATGATAGGGGAGTACTTCCATCAGATCGCCTTCGCGATGGCGCTGCTGTACGTGGCGCCACCAGGCCGCTGTCAGTACTTCACCGTGCACGCGCAGGAAGGCGGCTTTCTGGGCTTCATCGAAGGCGAGAAAACTCATGAAGGTCTCGGGAAACACGTCGCTGTCGCCGACGTAGAACCAGCTCTCGGCGCGCATCTCGTCCTCGGGATTGGTCGCCACCGGCACGTCACGGAAGTGACAGTCCGTCACCCTGCAGAGTTCGTCGTAGTCGTAGAAGATCACCCGCCCGTGGCGCGTGACCCCGAAGTTCTTGAGGAGGAGATCGCCTGCAAAGATGTTGCTGTAGGCGAGATCGCGGATCGCCTGCCCGTAGTCGAGCACGGCGCGCTCGGCCGCCTCGGGTGCGCCGGCCCGCAGGAAGAGATTCAGCGGCACCATGCGCCGTTCGATGTACAGGTGATCGATGATCAGGTCGTCGCCCTCGATGTGCACCGTGGTCGCCGTCTCGCCCAGGAGCTCCTCCAGCAGCTCCGGTGCGAAGCGCGCCTTCTGGAAGCGCAGGCGCCTGAATTCCTGCGCATCCACGAGCCGGCCGGCGCGATCGTGCTTGAAGACGTACTCGTACTTGGCGATGACCTCCTCGCGGAGCACGTTCTTCGGATAGGGGAAGCGGTCGCGGATGATCTTGAATACCACGTCGAAGGAAGGGAGCGTGAAGCACACCATGACGAGGCCGCGCTCTCCGGGTGCGTGCACGAACTGGTCGTTCGTCTGCTCCATGTGCCGCATGAGCTCGCGATAGCGTTCCGTCTTGCCCTGCCTTGCGCGCCCGAGGACTGTGAAGAGCTCGCTGACGGGTTTCTTCGGCAGGAGTGCCTTCAGGAACAGGACCGCTTCGCCCACACGGTCGAGGTCCACATGGAAGTAGGAGCGCGTGAAGCCGAAGACGATGCTGACGTCGCCCTCGGTGAGCATCACCGCATCCACGAGGATGCCGCTTCCTGTGTTCTTCAGTGCGATCACCAGGGGCAGCATGTAGCCCCGGCCGATGATGCGCGCAACCACGTAGGCGCGCGTGAACTGATAGAAGATGGGCCGTATCACCTCGATCTGCTGCACGAGGCGGCGCTCGCTGCTCATCGCGAGCTGCCTGCCGATCTCTGCCACGACGTGGGCGACGCTCTTGTCGAAGGCGCGCCATGCGCTCCGGAAGCGCAGGTCTCCCAGAAGGTCCTCGATGAGCAGCTGCAGCGAGCCGCGGTTCAGGTGCGTGGTCGTGACGACATGGGAAGTCACGCGGGCGAGCGGATCGAGATCCGTCGCCACGAACTCGACCTCCGGGGCCACGCCGACCGTGCCGAAGAGCCGCCGGGTGATCGAGCTGAAAAAGGTCTTCGTGAACTCCGCATCCGGCAGCTCTGCGATCCCGGCGGCGAAGTCGCGGCGGATGCCGGTCCAGAGCTGACGGTCGAGCGCCCGGTCTCCGAGCCTGAGGCGAAGCTCCGCGATGGCCATGTTGACGAAGCGGTCGTAGAGCTCGATCCGCTCGACGGCATCGCGCTGGCTGCCCTGCCAGTCACGTTCGTCGAAGCGCAGCGGTGCACGGCGCGTGATGGTGCGGAATTCGGCGTTGTATCCGGCGAAGGCCTCGGCAATGTAGCGGGCGCAGTCGGCAGACAGCCGGCTCGGGGACTCGTCGTTCATGCGGGGCAGGGCGGGTCGGAAGTCGGGCCAATGACGCACGGGGGCTGCGATGCTAGCATCCTCGCCACATGGACGACGTCGGAGACGGTGCCACGACACGGGTCGGTGCCTGGTTGACGCACAACCTGGGCGGCCGGCTCCTCCGCATCGCGCGCCAGGGGCGCTGGCGCCCCGTCTGGTTCGCCGATCTCGAGCGCGACGGCGAGCGGCTCGGGCTCTGCATTCGAGGCGAACGGACGGATACGCCGCTTGTCTTCCCGCTGGCCCACGAGATGCGCTTCCAGGCGCTGCTGCACGAGCACGGTATTCCGGTGCCGAAGGTTCATGGCT
This sequence comes from Gammaproteobacteria bacterium, assembly GCA_016707425.1. Lineage (GTDB taxonomy): Bacteria > Pseudomonadota > Gammaproteobacteria > Steroidobacterales > Steroidobacteraceae > JADJHU01. The sequence continues at coordinate 277,089 of JADJHU010000003.1, read as the reverse complement.
GGATCGACGAGCCTGCGGCCATCGTTATGGAGCGGGTCGGTGGGCAGCCGGATTTCGAGCGCTCGAACGAGGCCGAGCGGCGCGCGGTGGTCGACGACTACCTGCAGATCCTCGCCCGCCTGCATGCCCTCGACCTGCGGCCCTTTCTCCAGGCCGGCATCCTGCGTGCCGGGCGACCCGGGGAGTCCGGCACTTTCGGCATGGCTCGCTACGAGCGCAACTATCGGGCCGCCAAGAAGCATCCGGATCCCTTCCTGGAATTCTGCCTCGGCTGGCTGCATCGCAATCCGCCGGATTCGAAGGGCCGCGAGGCGCCGATCGTCTGGGACTCGGGACAGTTCCATCACCGCGACGGGCGCGTCGTCGCGCTCCTCGATCTCGAGCTCGCGCACATCGGGGATCCGATGATGGATCTCGCGGGCTGGCGGCTGCGCGATACGGTGATCGGCTATGGCAAGTTCACCGAGCTCTACGCGCGCTACGAAGGCCTCACGGGCCGGCCGGTGGATCTGGATGCGATCAGGCGCCACCATTTCGCGTTCGCGCTCGCGAACCAGCTGGCCTTCAGCGCGGCACTGCGTGATCCGGCACCCGCGTCGGATCTCATGATCAACCTGCGCTGGTGCGGGGAGACCAATCTCTTCGCCACCGAGGCGCTGGCCGAGATGCTCGATATCGAGCCGCCGGCGGCGGATCTGCCCGCATCGAGCCCCTCGCGCGCCGCACCAGCCCACCGCCTGCTGATGGAGGGCCTGCGCGGTCTCGAGACCGGGGACGAATTCGTCCGCTACCGGCTGCACACGCTTTTTCGCATCGCCCGCCATGTGGCCCGGGTGGACGAGATCGGCGCGGCGGTCGATGCCGCCGACCTCGACGACCTGCACCGGTTGCTCGGGCGGCGTCCGGATTCCTGGCGTGAAGGCGAGGCCGAGCTCGAGCGCTTCGTGCTCGCGGATGCCGCGACCGGGCGCCACGACGAGGCGCTGGTGAAGCTCTTCCACAGGCGCAACCTCCGCGCGCTGATGGTGCTGGGGCCGGCGGGCTCGGCGATGACGAGCCACATGAGGATCCAGAGTTTCGGGGTCAGCGGGCAGGCACCTTGATCGGCGGCCGCAGGCCGAGTTTTGCCGCTCGCCGGGCTCGTGAGCGGCGACCATCGCCGAACCTCGGTCGCAGATTCTCGATGTCGATCCGGTCCTGCGCCCGCCCCGTCAGCTCCTTCGTGCAAATCAGCGTCGGAACGGAGACGAAGCGCACATCGATGGCGGCATCCCTTTGTTGCGCACCCAGCCCTCGCGCAGCGCACGATCCGCGAACTGGGAAGGGGTGACGGGCATGCCGGGGCGATAGCCGGGCGAGGCGAGGGCGGCAAAGACGCGCTCGATATTGTCCGGGATCAGCTGGACGACGAGATCGACGTCGTTCGTGAATCGCAGATGACCATGCGCCCCGACGGCAAGGCCGCCGGCGATGAGATATCGTACGCCGGCGGCCTCCAGTGCCTTCACGAGAGCCTCGAAGCTGGCGCGTTTCACGGCGCTGCCTCGAGCGTCACGCGAGCCCTTACAGGTTGCGGATCAGCGCATCCGCGAACTCGCTCGTCTTCACTTCCTTGGCGCCTTCCATGAGCCGTGCGAAGTCGTAGGTGACGGTCTTCTGGCCGATGGTGCGGTCCATCGCGGCGATGATGGCGTCGGCGGCCTCGAGCCAGCCCATGTAGCGCAGCATCATCTCGCCCGAGAGCAGCACTGAGCCCGGGTTCACGACGTCCTTGCCGGCGTACTTCGGTGCCGTGCCGTGGGTGGCCTCGAACACCGCGTGCCCCGTGACGTAGTTGATGTTGGCGCCCGGGGCGATGCCGATGCCGCCGACCTGCGCGGCGAGCGCATCCGAGAGGTAGTCGCCGTTGAGGTTGAGCGTGGCGATCACGTCGAACTCGTTCGGGCGCGTGAGCACCTGCTGGAGCGTGATGTCGGCGATGGCGTCCTTGACGATGACCTTGCCGGCCGCCTTCGCCGCATCCTGTTCGGCGTTGGCTTCCTTCTCGCCCCTGGCTGCCTTGGTGCGCTCCCACTGCTCCCAGGTGTACACCTTGTCGCCGAACTCGCGCTCGGCGAGCGCATACGACCAGTTGCGGAAGGCGCCTTCGGTGAACTTCTGGATGTTGCCCTTGTGCACGATCGTCACGCTCTTGCGCTTGTTGGCGATCGCGTACTCGATGGTGGCGCGGAAGAGCCGCTCGGTGCCTTCCTTCGAGACGGGCTTGATCCCGATGCCGGAGCTCTCCGGAAAGCGGATCTTGGCGTAGGACTTGGGGAAGTTCTGCTTGAACAGCTCCAGGAACTTGCGGACCTCATCCGTGCCGTTCTCGAACTCGATGCCCGCGTAGATGTCCTCGGTGTTCTCGCGAAAGATCACCATGTCCACCTGGTCGGGGCGCTTGACCGGTGAGGGCACGCCCTTGAACCAGCGCACCGGGCGGAGACACACGTAGAGATCGAGGAGCTGGCGCAGCGCCACGTTCAGCGAGCGGATGCCGCCGCCAACGGGCGTGGTGAGCGGACCCTTGATCGACACCAGGTACTCGCGGCAGGCGGCCACGGTCTCGTCGGGAAGCCAGGAATTGAAGAGCTTGTTGGACTTCTCGCCGGCGTAGACTTCCAGCCAGTGGATCCTGCGTTTGCCGCCGTAGGCCCGGGCGACCGCGGCATCCATGACGCGTACGCTCGCCCGCCAGATGTCCGGGCCCGTGCCGTCGCCCTCGATGAAGGGGATGATCGGGTTATCCGGCACGACGAGCCTGCCGTTGCGGATCGAGATCCTGGCGCCGTCAGCGGGCGGTGTGAGTTTCAGGCTGGGGGCCGTGGCCATTGCGTATGCTCTCCTCCGTGGGGCCGCGAATGCTAGCACAGGCTCCCCGGAGCCGCCCTCCGTAGAACCCCGGCTACAATCCGCCCATGACCAGCACGCTCACGACGACGCCCGCCGGGGATGGCTTCCGGATGCCAGCCGAGTTCGAGCCGCATGCGGGATGCTGGATGCTCTGGCCCGAGCGCCCCGACAACTGGCGCGAGGGTGCGGTTCGCGCGCAGCGCGCCTTCTGTGCCGTGGCGGCGGCGATTGCGCAGTTCGAGCCGGTTTCGGTCGGGGCATCCGCTGCGCAGTACGAATTCGCGCGCGCGCAGCTGCCGGCCGCGGTGCGTGTGATCGAGCTATCGAGCAACGATGCCTGGATGCGCGACGTCGGGCCCACCTTCGTCGTCAATGACCGCGGAGAACGGCGAGGCGTGGACTGGCGCTTCAACGCCTGGGGCGGGCTCGAGAGCGGGCTGTACTTCCCCTGGGACGCGGATGACCTCGTCGCACGCAAGGTGCTCGAGATCGAGGGCTGCGACCGCTACCGTGCACCTTTCGTGATGGAGGGTGGCGCGGTCCACGTGGACGGTGAGGGCACGGCGCTCGTGACCGAGCAGTGCTTGCTGCGCGGCAACCGCAACCCCGGCGCGGCGCGTGCGGACATCGAGGCGGGGCTGTGCGCGTATCTTGGCGTGCGCACGGTCATCTGGCTCGGCGAGGGCGTGTGCAACGACGAGACCGACGGGCACATCGACAATCTCGCCTGCTTCGTGCGTCCGGGCGTGATCGCGCTCACCTGGGCGGACGATCCGCGCGATGCCCAGGCGATGATCTCGCGCGATGCGCTTGCACGGCTCATGGCGGCGCGGGATGCACGCGGCCGCCGCTTCGAGGTCCACAAGCTGCCCTCGCCGGGGCCGCTCACCATGACCGCGAGCGAGGCGCGCGGCGTGCAGTCACGCACCGGCACGCAGCCGCGCCGCGCAGGCCGGCGACTGGCCGCGAGCTACGTCAACTTCTACATCGCCAATGGTGGGGTGGTCGTGCCGCTGCTCGATGAGCGCACCGATCGCACCGCACTCGTAAGGCTGCGGCGGCTGTTTCCCGGGAGGAAGGTCGTCGGAGTACCGGGTCGCGAGATCCTGCTCGGTGGCGGCAACATCCACTGCATCACACAGCAGGTGCCGGCCCCGGCGCGTCCGCCCCGGGGCTGAATCTGCCTTCGATTCAGCGCACGTCGCGCTCCGCTTCCTCGAGCCAGACCTTCTGGGCACGCCGGTAGTGTGCCGGGGCGAGCTTCGCCTGGTCGACGAGCTCGCGCAGCACCTGACGCGCCTCATCGGTCCGGCCCTGCGCTGCGAGGGAGGCGCGCGTAGCGCACCGGCGCCTCGGCGCCCGGGTAGTAGGAGGCCAGCACGCGATACTCTTCGAGCGCCTTCTCCGCGTTCCCCTCGTCCTCGAGTGCGCGCGCGTAGAGCAGGTGCCCCTCTGGAGACTTGAATTCCGGATTGTGGTGGATCAGTGCATCGAGCGTCGCGCGGGCTGCTGCGGGGTCGCCGCCGCCGAACTGGGCCTGCGCGAGGCCGAGCATCAGATTGGGATCGTGCTCGTAGAGACCGGTGAGTGCCTGGCGATAGGCATCGGCCGCGTCTGCGTAGCGGCCCTGCCTTGTCAGCGCCTCGGCGAGGCGCTGACGGCTCGCGACGTTTCCCGTGACGCGCGCCTCGTCTTCGGCATGGCGCAGCTCGCGTCCGGGATCGAGCGTGCGGCGGACGCTGCGCATCGCACGCTGCGTGCCGCGGCTGCGCAGCCAGCCCGGCACGAGCTCAGCGCCGATGTAGGCGAGGCAGCCGACCCAGGACAGCAGCACGATGACCCAGACCCAGATGAAGCTGCGGCCCGTCTTGATCGCATGAATGATCAGGATCGCCTGCAGCGCAATGCCGACGATGAAGATGAGGCCCATTCCCATGCGACCGGCCTACCCGGCACTCCTGCCGGAGGACATTCGATGGGCGGGTGAGCGGAGGGGCTTCATGGTGCGGGCAATTATCGGGTGTCGGGGCGATGAATTCGAGATGGTCGATCATCGGGGATCTGTGCGCGCCCCGGGCCGGAGCGGTGCGCGGCGATGCGGACTGGTATTCTTTGCAGGTGTTGCGCGATATCAGGCGCGTGCTGAGGCTGTGCTGGGGGGCTCTGCTCTGCGCCTCGGGTACGCTTGCGGCTGCCCAGGAAATGCCGGCGTCTCCGTCGCCCGACGCGGCGTCGCCACGCCCGCGCATCGGGCTCGTGCTCTCGGGCGGGGGAGCGCGCGGGATGGCGCACATCGGGGTGCTGAAGGTGCTCGAGGACCTGCGCGTACCGGTCGACGCCATTGCGGGCACGAGCATGGGTGCGATCGTGGGCGGGCTCTACGCGAGCGGCCTCACGGCCCATGAGATCGAAAACATCATGCAGTCGGTCGACTGGCGGGATGCTTTCCGGGACACCCCGCCACGCGAGGATCTTTCCTTCCGCCGCAAGCAGGAGGACCGGAATTTCCTCGTGCGCTTTCCGCTCGGCCTGCGCGGGCGGAAGTTCCTCCTGCCGCGTGGCCTGATCCAGGGCCAGAAGCTGAGCCAGGCCCTGAGGCGCCTGACGCTGCCGGTCGACACGGTGTCGGACTTCGATGCGCTGGCAACGCCCTTCCGTGCCCTCGCCACCGATCTCGAGACAGGCGAGCCGGTCGTGCTCGGCCGCGGGGATCTCGCAGACGCCATGCGGGCCAGCATGTCCGCGCCGGGCGTCTTCACGCCGGTCGACTACGACGGACGGGTGCTGGTGGATGGCGGGCTGTCGGCAAACCTGCCGGTCGAAACCGCGCGTTCCATGGGCGTGGATCTGCTGATCGTCGTCGATGTGGGCCAGCACCTGCTGCCCCGCACGAAGCTGAACTCGGTGGGCGTCATCTCGAACCAGATGCTCGCGATCCTCATCCGCCGCGAGTCGCAGCGCCAGCGCGAGCTTCTCGGGCCCGCCGACATCGTCATCGATCCGGCGCTCGGCGATCTCTCGTCCTTCGACTTCGGTGCGGAGGAGCGAGCGATCAGTCTCGGCCAGCAGGCTGCGCGTGAGCTGGGTCCGCGCCTCGGCGCACTGGCCATCAGCGCGACGCAGTACGCCCGCTATGTTGCGCAGCGTGCCGCGCTGCGCGCTGCGCCACCACCGCGCATCGACTATGTGCGCGTGGCAGCGGGGGCGCGCCGCTACGGCGAGCTTCTCGACGAAGCCTTCGGTGAGTTCGCCGGCCGGCCACTGGAGCCGGCGGCACTCGAGCGGCGCATCAGCGAGTTCTATGGGCAGGGCAACGTCGAGGACCTCGATTACCGGCTGGAGCACGAGGATGGGCGCTACGGCCTGGTGCTCAGTGCACGGCGCAACACCTGGGGTCCGAACTACATCCGCTTCGGACTCAACCTGCAGGACGATTTCGAGGGCAACGCAGCCTACAATGCGGCGGCACGCATCCTGCTGAGCGAGCTTACTTCGCGAGGCGGCGAGTGGAGCTGGGACTTCCAGATCGGCGAGTCACCGCGCATCGCGAGCGAGCTCTACCTTCCGCTCACCTACCTGCCGCGCTGGTTCGTGGCACCGAGCATCGATTTCCGGGTCCGCAACACCCCGTTGATCCGCGGTGAGGAGAGGATTGCAGAATACCGGACGCGCAGCATCGCGTATGGGCTCGATCTCGGACGCGAGCTCAGCAACTGGGGCGAGGTGCGTACGGGACTGCGCTATGAATCGGGGCACTCGCGTGTGCGGCTCGGGGATCCTGCCCTCCCGGTCGACAGGTTCGACGCGGGCAGTTATTTCGTACGGTTGAGCATCGACCGCCTCGACAATGTGAACTTCCCGCGCCAGGGCGAGAGCCTCACGGTCGAATGGCGCGGTGAGTCGACCGGTCTCGGGTCCGACGCGAGCGCGGATCTGGCAACCGTGGACTGGCTGCTGGCGCATTCCTGGGGGCGCAACACGGGAGTGCTGTGGAGCTCCTTTGGCACCCGCTTCAACGATGACGTGCGCGAGGTGCGCACACTCTATCCGCTCGGCGGCTTCCTGAATCTCTCCGGCATTGCGCCGGCATCGATCGCCGGACCGCATTTCGGCATCGTGCGGGCGCTTTACTACCGCAAGCTCAGCCGGGGTGAGGCGAGCATCCTGAACGTGCCGACCTATGCGGGCATGTCCCTCGAGACGGGCGACGTCTGGGAGCGGCGCCGCGATGCGAGCTTTGGTCATGCGCGCCGCAGTGCGAGCCTGTTCCTCGGTCTCGATACGCTCGTCGGGCCGGTCTACCTCGGCACAGGCTTCGATTTCGCAGGCAAGACAGCCTACTACCTGTTCCTCGGCCGCACGTTCTGACGCGGCCGCCTGCGACTCAGAGGCCGCGGCTCTCCGCGAGCTTCTCGACTTTCTCGCAGACCAGCGTCGGCCGGTCGCCGATGCGCGAGTACTCGTGCTCGCGGCTCATCTCGGCGAGTGCCGCATCGCGCTCGGCGGCCGTGACGAACCAGTGCGTGCGGCTCCACTCCGGTCCGAGCACGTTGCGGAAGGGATCATTTCGGCGGAGGCTGATGCGCACGCCATACGGGCGAGGATTCTGGCTCAGCGGCCGGCGGAGATTGTGGGCTTGGGCGATGGCCATGGTGCTCGCAAGGATAATGAGCCCGGGCCGGTGCGGCAACCGGCACCGTCTGCCGGAAGCCATCGCCGGTCCCGCTTGAGCCGGCGCCCGTCTGGCGCGAGACTGCGATTCCCCGTTCCCGAGGAGTCGTGCCGTCATGGCTCTGCTTCGCGCGAAGACCTCGACGCCCATGTCCGGCCTGCGCCAGGCCGTATTTGGCATGGGCTGCTTCTGGGGTGCGGAGCGTCTGTTCTGGCGGCTGCCCGGGGTCCATTCGACGGCCGTGGGCTACGCGGGTGGCGGCACGCCGAATCCCACGTATGAGGAAGTCTGCAGCGGGCTCACGGGTCACACCGAGGTGGTGCGCGTGGTCTTCGATCCTGCGCAGGTGTCTTATGAGGATCTGCTGCGGGTCTTCTGGGAGTCCCACGATCCGACCCAGGGGATGCGTCAGGGCAACGATATCGGTACGCAGTACCGCTCGGCGATCTACGTCCTCGACGCAGAGCAGGGAGCGCTCGCCGAGGCCTCGAAGCGCGTTTACCAGGCGCAGCTTTCCGGGGCCGGCCGCGGCAAGATTACGACCGAGATCCGCGAGGTGCGGGAGTTCTTCTGCGCCGAGGACTACCACCAGCAATATCTGGCGAAGAACCCGGGCGGGTACTGCGGGATCGGAGGGTGCGGGGTGCCCTACGAATCAGGGGTCGCGTGCCGCTGAACCCGGAGTATTCACCGCTTCGGCTCGCTGCCCGGATGGGGGTCTTCCATCGGGAAACTGCGGGTCTTCGAGGGTGCTTCAGTGCTCTCTGCAGGCGGTGCAGAGACCGCTGCCGGCGCCGAGGCCGGGCTTTCTGCGCCCGGGCGAACCTCCGGGCTCGTGCTCGTCGCAACGGCCTTGAGGAAGCGCTGTGTCATTTCCGAGTGGCTCGTGACTGTCCCCGCGATGATGTCGGAGGCGACCACCTGCGGCTTGCCGTAGAAGCTCGCGTTCGCCTTCCGGTCGATCGTGAGCGCCGAGCCGTCGAGCGCCACGCCGGCGAAAAGACCGCGGTTGCGCGAATAGGAATACACCTCGGCCGAGAAGCTGGCATCGGTGGCCGCCGAGGCCTGGCGCCCGACGGGTCCGGCGGCAACGGAGGCGTCTGCACCGAGTGTGAGCTTGCCATCGGTGATGCCTTCGACGCCACGGCGGGTGGTGAACACCAGCACCACGTCGGTCTCCTGGACGCCGGCCTGCCAGCCGAAGCTGCCGCCTGCGAGGCGCACGAATACGGGATTGCTGAAATGACCCTGCTCATCGCGCACGACGAGCACGCCGCGGCCCGCGCGCCCGCCGACGATCAGGCCCGCCTTGATGACCTCCGGCACGACGACGATGCCATAGGCACGCTCGAGCAGACGGTCGGGAATCATCTGATCGCGCTGGCTGCGCAGCTCCTCGAGGACCTGGGAGGCCACCAGGAGCCGGGCTTCCTCGCGCGCCTGCGCGCAGGCGCCGGCGGCGGCCGCCAGGGTGATCAGAAAAAACATCGGCAGACGCAGGGCAGACAAGTGCATGAGCGATCCCCCGGTGCACTGCGCTCCATGGCGCAGCGCCCCCTCTGTGGCGCGCAAGGATAGCTCACGCCGCCCGGGCTTTGGACCGTCGCCGCTTCGCGACGTTCTCGGGCGGGGACATTCGGCGGATAATGCCTCCGATGATCACGCTGCCAGCCCGCGTCCGGCGCGCCCTCTGCGCCAGTCTCCTCTTTGTCATGCCGGGCGTACCGCCCGCGCACGCCGAGTGGCTCTTCGGCGAGCAGGCGATCATGGGCACGCGCTGCGCAGTGGAGCTCTGGAGCGAGGATCGTGCGCGCGGGCAGGCGGCGATCGAGGCGGTCTTCACCGAGTTTCGCCGTATCGATGCGGCCATGAGCACCTTCAGGCCGACGAGCGAGCTCGCACGTGTCAATGCGGCGGCCGCGCACACTCCGGTGCCCGTCTCGCGGGAGCTCTACGACCTGCTTGCCACCTCGATCGAGTACTCCAGGATCACCCGCGGTGCTTTCGACATCACCTACGCCAGTGTCGGCTATCTCTACGATTACCGGCGGCACGTGCATCCGGACGATGCGGCGATCGCGGCGGCACTGCCGGCGATCGACTATCGGCATATCGAGCTGCAGCCGGCGGGCACGGCCGTACGTTTCACGCATCCGGACGTCCGGATCGACCTCGGCGGGATCGGCAAGGGTTACGCGGTCGACCGCGGCATCGCCGTGCTGCAGGCGGCCGGCATCGAGCGGGCCATGGTGAATGCCGGCGGCGATACGCGGATCATCGGTGACCGTCTGGGGCGGCCGTGGGTGGTCGGCATCCGCCATCCGGACGATGAACACAGGGTCGTGCTGCGCATGCCGGTCACGGACGCGGCCATGTCCACATCGGGTGATTACGAGCGGTTCTTCGAGGAGGGCGGCGTGCGTTACCACCACATTCTCGACCCCAGGACCGGCAAGTCTGCGAGCAAGGTGCGCTCGGTGACCATCATCGGTCCGACTGCCACGCGCACCGATGCGCTCACCAAGAGCATCTTCGTGCTCGGCCCCGAGGAGGGTCTTGCGCTCATCGAGAGCCTCGGCGACGTGGATGCCGTGGTCGTCATGCCCTCGGGGAAGGTGCTCTATTCGCGGGGGCTCACGCCCCCGTGAAGCGTCGGACGACTGTGCCTCAGAACCAGATCGACAGGAAGAGCTGGAAGACGTCCGCGTCGAGCGAGTAGAGCGGTTCCCCGCCCGGAAGGATGCCGCGTGCCGGATCGGTCGCCGTCGCGTCGCGGAAGTCGTCGTAGTCGATCATCATGTGGTTGTAGCGCAGGTTGAGCGTGCTGCGCTCGATCCAGCGCACGCGCGGCGCGGTGAACTGGTAGCTCGCGCCGAGACCGAAAGTGTGACTCGAGAAACTCGCGAGCTCCTTGTCGCGCGCCTGGAAATTCTGGAAGCCGCGTCGTGGCAGGAGGTCACTGTAGAAGTCGGCGGCCTGCTGGGTGTAGTAACGGTACGTTGCATCGAAGATCCATTTCTTCCAGGCCGGATGCGTGTAGCCGAGCTCGGCTTCCCAGGCCCGGACGCCCCAGGTATCACTGTAGAAGCGACCCCGTCCTTCGAGCGCAGCGCGGTAGCTCAGGAAATACTTCGCGCGCAATGCGGTGGCATTGCTCGTACGCGTGTGGGGATAGATCTCCCTCGCGAGTCCGAAGCCCCTGCCTGCATTCCCCGGGTCGAGATAGCGCACCGAGCGGTAAGGGCTGTTCAGATAGCCTTCGTCCGTGACGACCTCGAGGGTCGCGCCGACGATCATGTTGCGCGTCAGGATCTGGGAGACATCGACCGCATAGCCACGCCGGTCGGCCCGCTCGGCGAAGCCTGGATCGTGTGCGCGGTGGCCGGTGACCGGATCCCTGACGTTGCGCCATACCTGGTCCCAGCCGCGCCGGTAACTGAAGCTGATGGTGGTGAGATCACCGAACAGGTCCTGGCTCACCGTGGCGATGGCGGTGTCGGCGATGTAATCGCTTTCCCGCGAGTCGATGAAGCCGAGGCTGTAGGTGGACTTGCCCCGCAGATAATCGACGCCCAGGCTGTACTGGGTGCGATCTTCCCGGTACGGGCTTGCAGCCAGCTTTACGTCGATCGAGGCACTGGAGACCATGTCGACGTAGTAGCCCGCCGAGACGGAGACTCTGTCGAGGAACTTCCTGCGCACCAGCACCGAGGGACCATCGATGGTCACGCCGCCACCTTCGTAGCGGTGATACAGCACATCGGCGCGATCGTCGGGCAGCACTGCGGCAAAGGTGCGTGCGCCGGCCAGGAGGCCGAGCAGCAGGGTGAGGCGATGCGAGCGATTCATCGCCGCTCAGTTGCAGCCACAGCCACCGCCCGCACTGCCGCGGGCGCCGCGGGCACCTTCGCGGGCCTCGAAGACGTGGTCGAGATAGGCCGCAGACACGGGGTTGCGGTCGAAAGACATGATGGGGTCGGCGAGATGCTCGCGCTCGTAAGGTTTCACCCACGGCTCGATCGGCGCGCAGCCCGCCGCGGCGAGCGCTGCACACAGCACGAGCGGAAGTCCGGTGCGCATGGCATCACTCCCGGATGAGCGTACGGAGGTAATCGAGATAGACATTCTCGTCGCCCGGCTTGTAGCCGGCGTGCAGATGCCGGAGCCGCCCCCTGCGGTCGACGAACACGGAGCTCGGCATGCCTGCGATGCCATAGAGCCGGCTCACCTTGCTCTCGGCGTCGTACGCAACCGGAAACGAGACGGAGACCGTCTTCGCGAGCCACTGCTCCGCCTGCCTCGGATCAGGCTCGACGTTCACGCCAGCCAGCGTGAAGCCCATCGGACGGTACTTGCGGTAGATGCTCTCGAGCAGCGGCATCTCCATGCGGCAGGGGCCGCACCAGCTTGCCCAGAAGTTGATCATCACGACTTCGCCGCGGTGCTGCGCGAGGGCAAAGCGGCCGCCGCCACGTGCCGGCAGGTCGAAATCCGGCGCTGCCCGGCGCTCGCCCTCCGCTGCGCCCGCGGGCAGCAGGCAGCCGAGTGCCAGACCGCCGGCTCCCAGCAGCGCCAGGCGCCGCCCGTGGTTCATCTTCGGCTCGCGCATCGCCTCTCACTCCTTCAGAAGAACACCGTCACGCCGATTCGCGCTTCGAGGTTGCTGGTGAGTTTCTTCTTGCCGAGCAGATCCGAATCGAATACCCGATCCTGTACGTCCACGTGGATCGTCAGCCAGTCGGTGGGCAGCACCCGGTAGCCGGCACCGAAGTTGACCGTGAATTTGTCGTCACCGGCGAACTTGGTGCTGCCGATACCACCGAGCAGGTAGAAGGAGCTGTTCATGGCGACATTGCGCCCGAGGAAGACTTCGCCCGGCAGGAAGTTGTACCCGAGGGAGAGACTGTAGTACTGGAAGCGTCGCTGATCGCCGCTCAGCAGCTGCACATTGCCCGCGAGCGTCTCGAAGCTCGTGCGCCCCGCAGTCGAGCGTCCGACGTCGGCCTGGAGAAAGAAGTCCTCGGTGACGTGATAGGCGGCCTTCACGCCGTAGACGGGATTGGTGCCGAAATCCTCGATCGACAGCGCGCCGAACCAGGCGCCGAGCTCGACGTTCTCGGTGTCGATCTTCGGCACTTTCACCTTGCGGCGCTCGACTTCGGGCTCGATGACCCGCGGTGAAGATGATTCCGGCAGGTCCTGGTCCGCCGGCAGTGTGCTCTCCGCCGGCCGGGAGGCGGCATCGCGATCGAACCATCCGCGCACCGAGGCACAGCCGCTGCAGACGAGCAGCATGCCGAGCGTGCCGCTCAGAAGAAGAAGCCGAAACCCGCTTTCCATTCCTGGATTTCCTCGTTGTCATCCCGGCTCGTGAAGACGACGTGCCACTTGTACTCGGCACGTGCAAAGAACCGCCGTGAAAGATAGAAGCGCAACCCCGTGCCGACGTAGGCCGTCTGGTCGTGGCGTTCCTGTGGCCGCAGCAGTGTGCCCTTGGGATCGATGTCGATGAGCCCCGTGCCGAGCGTCACGAAGGGAGACCAGCGCCGCTCCGGCAGGAACACGTGATTGAACCCGAGATCGAGTGTCCTGCCGTTCGAGGCGTCGCCCAGGAACTGCGAGAGCGACAGGTCGACTTTCAGGAACTCGTTCAGCGAGAAGGACCCGTACGCCGAGATCAGTGTGGCACCACCGAAGTCGCCGGCGAAGACCCCGAGCTCCCAGCGATGGCGCGTAAAGCCCGCGAGATCGCCGAGCTCGAGCTGGAAAGGCGTGCCATCGGCGAGATGCGTCTTCACCATGTCGAGTTGCGATGCCCAGCCCTCGATCCCGCGCCCGGTGCGCACCTTGAGCCAGTCGGTACGCCGCTTGAGTACGTCCACGCTTTCGCCGCGGCCGACCACCTGGGTGACGGGATAGCCGCGCCCCGGTCCCGTGCGCAGTTCCAGGTAGGGCTCGCTCACGAAGACCTGCAGCAGTTCGCCACCGCCGGATACGGCGGGAGCGAGCAGCAGGCAGAGTGCGAGCCATGCGAGGTGCACCGCGCTAGTCGACCGGAGCAAGGAAGGGATCGTTGAAATACTGCGCCCCAATATCCAGCCACTCGGACAGCAACCGAAGTTCCGCGGGACTCAGTCGTCCCGCGTGACTGCCCCCCGGCGCGAAACGAGCGAAGAACCGGCTGGACCCCCGCGCATTGCCCGCAATCATCGAAGGCGGCACCGGCACCGTCACCTGCGTGGGCAGGCCCGTGACCGGATCGATCGGACCGGCGACCAGTCTGTCCTGCAGCGCGCCCATCATAACTTCCTGCTCGTTGTCGGTGAACAGAAGCTCACGGAACGAGCGCATCTGCCGGGGCTGCTCATCCGAGGGCGCGGCGGTGAGATCGAGTTGCCCCGCCGGCACGCGTGGCTGCCCGTTCGCGGGATCGACCGGGCTGTGGCAGACCGTGCAGGTGTCATCCCGCAGCACGGCGCCCGTCACCCCGTCGAGGACCTGGCGCGGTTTGACCCAGAGCGGCTGGATGTGCTGCTCGTAGTGGATGGTGATGCGACAGAGGCTCGACCAGCGCTGCTGACAGTCGCGCGAGGCCGGCGCCGGTGTGGTGAACGAGCCATCGGCGTACGTGTAGCCGAATGCCGCATCGGCAGGCCGCCCGGCGGCGACCGGGTCGGTCCAGACGTCCTCGTACACGACGCTGACGGAGGGCGTCATGGCTGCACAGCGGCTGGTCGTGTCGGCGCACGAGATCCGCGCGTGCGCTTCCGCCATCGTTTCGCCGGCATTGGGGCTGAGCGCCGCCCGCGTGTTCGGAAAGGGCTGGCCTGCGGTGGCTGCTCCGCGGTTCACGGCTTCGAACAGTCCGCTGCGTCCGTGCGAGGTGGGGTTCTGGTCATCTCGTCGGTGGCAGCCGTTGCAGCTGACCACCTCACCGGCGCGCACCTGCAGCCAGGCGCGGTGCACCGGGAAGAGACGCCGCGCGTCCCGGTCCAGCACCGATATCTGGAAGGCGACGTCGGCAGGCACTTTCAGCTTCACCGAGCCGTCGGGTTCCACCGGCGCATACCCAAGAATCTCGCGCATGTAGCCGCCGCTCGCGCCGAAGGCCGAGGCGGCAACACGGCGCACGTCGCGGTCCGGGAGGGAAACCGCCTTCTCGATACGGACGAAACGCGCCGGCCGCTGATCGGCCGTGCGCTGGCGCGGATCGGCCAGCGTGCGATAGTCGGGCGTCGCGGCATCGGTTCCATCGAAGTCGTAGACACTGCGGATGTGCACCACGCCCACGCCTTCGGCGACCAGATCGGGATCGAGGTCGAGCGGCGCCGTGCGATCCAGAATGACGGTCGGGAGTGCGCGCGGCTGGGCGGCCACGACATCGGTGATCAGGACGCCCTCCACGGGCTGCATGACCGGCTGCAGCGTGTTCTCCGCCGGGTCGAACATCCAGATGCTGTAGAGCGGAGGCGCGCTCTGCGCCTGCGGATCGGCGAGGCGCGCCTCGGTGCAGGGCACGATGACGGCCGGAGTCACGCTCGTGTCCAGCAGGCGGCATTGACTCCAGCTGACGAGGATACGGTTCGACCCGTCCCAGAGAGGAAACGCCGAGGCGTAGCGACCGCCGCGGGAAGGCCCGGGGATGGTGCGCACTTCATTCGGCGTGGCCCGTCTCTGCGCCGGTCCCTGCAGGCCTGCGCTCGCGAGTACGGCCTGATGGTTTTCGACGTAGCTGCGGGCATCGATGAGGACGAGATCGCCTCCGAAATCGGTGTCGCGCACCGGACGGATGAGCGCGAGGATCTCGCCGTTCTGTGTCTCACGCGCGCGGACGAACTGCACGGTCTGGCCGTTCGTGCCGGTGTCGTGGCTCTGTGCACCGTAGAGCAGCTGCAGGTCCGTGCCGTCGGGATTCGAGCTGTAGAGGTGGATGCCGTTGCGGCCGCCGGGGGCAGCATCCCAGCGTGACCACATGAGCCGCCCGTTCCGCAGCACCGTGGGATCGATGTCGTGGCTCGGGTTGAAGGAAATCTGGCGGATGTTGCCGCCGCCGGCGCTCATCACGTGCAGCACGAAGGCCGGCTCGCTCCGATCCTCGGTCTGCCCCTCGAACTGGGGCTTGCCCTCGTCCAGGAGCACGGCCTTCGCCTGCTTCTGGCGCGTGGACGAGAACAGGATCCGGCCGTCGGGCAGGTAGTGAGGAGACCGGTCATGGCCTTCCTCGGCCAGGATGTCCGAGGCGATCACCCGGTGCAGAGTGTCACCGACGATGTCGTATTCCCAGATGTTCCACGTGGGCGGATCCCGTTCATCCATGTTCGGCGTGAGCGGTCCGCGCATCGCAAAGAGCAGCCTGCTCCCGTCGGCCGAGACTTCGAGGTCGCGGATGTCATAGAGGCCGTCACCGGTGATCCTGGCCGTGATATTGCGCTCAGGCGCGCTCGGTGCGGCGCGGTCGCGCCGGTAGAGATCGGCATCCGCCACGGCGTCGCGCAGCTGTGTGAGGTCGTCCTGCTGCAGCTGGCCGCCCTGCGTCGGCAGCGTGCGTCTGACGTAGAAGATGGGGAAGTCGACGTTTGCCGGATCGGCCTTCTGCCCGCTGCCGATGCTCACACCGCCGCCGCCGCCGCCGCCGCTGCAACCCGCGACTGTCGCGCCGAAGACGGCGAGCAGTGCGGCGACCGCGAGGTGGCCAGCCGCGGCACGGCGTCGGGAATCTGGTTGCTCGCTCATCGACCACTCCTCGGTTGCAGCTGCACATCGGCGCCAGGACCACGGTGCGCGTCGGCAGATCTGCCGACGCCGTCACACCGCCCGCGTGCGCGCCACGTTCTCCTCTCCCACTGCCACAGCGGCTGCGGAAGGAAACGACGCGTGCAGCGACATCCACCTAGTTATTGCTCCGGCACTCCGGCTGCCGTGATCATCGTCGCAGTTCCCACGGTGAAGCATACGTGTGCGCGTCGGCGCCGCGAACTGTCGGTGCAGCGCGACGTCTCGGTTTCGAGACATCTGGAAGCGACGTGGTAAACGCGTACATTGGCAGTGCGATGAGCAGTCACGCACGTGAGGGCAGGAACACGATGAGCACAGTGAGACCGTCGCTGCGTGCCGCGGGCGCGGCTCTCGGCGTGATCGTTGCCGCGGCGTCCGCAGCCGGCCCGCGCGACCAGGCCAGGCGCCTCCACGATCGCATCGCCGGGGTTCCGCCGACGGCGGCCGTCCTCGCACAGATGGAGGCCGACATCCAGGGCGGCGATGCGCTCGCGGCGGCGCTGCGCGCCACCCAGAGCCCGGCTTTCTACAACGTCACCCTGAAGAACTTCGTGACACCCTGGACCAACCGCGAGCAGAACGTCTTCGCACCCCTCAATGACTACACCGCTACCGTGATCGGCATGGTGCGCGACGACGTGCCTTTCGACGGCGCTCTCTCTGAAGACATCCTCTACACGAGCAATGCAGCCGGGCTGCCGGCCTATGCAGGGACGAACAACGACCACTACGAGCAGGCCGAGAGACGGGGCGTGGATCTCAAGGCGACACTCGTGCGCGGCACGCAGTCTTCGGTGCTCGGCATTCCGCCGGCCGCGACCGCCGGTCTCATCACGACACGGGCCGCGGCGCAGGCCTTCTTCATCGACGGCACCAATCGCGCGATGTTCCGCTTCACGCTGATGAATCACCTGTGCCGCGATCTCGAGCAGGTGCAGGACGGATCGCTTCCGGCCGACCGCATCCGCCAGGACGTGCCGCGCTCGCCGGGCGGGGACAGCCGCATCTTCCTCAACAACTGTATCAGCTGTCACACCGGCATGGATCCGCTGACGCAGGCTTTTGCCTACTACGATTTCGACAAGACGCAGAGTCGGCTCGTGTACACCTCCGGCATGGTGCGGCCGAAGTATTTCAACAACGCCGACAACTTCAGACCCGGCTACGTCACGCCCGACGATCGCTGGGACAACTACTGGCGGCACGGACGCAATCGTGTGCTCGGCTGGGATCCGGGTCTCCCGGGGGGCGGCAACGGCGCGAAGTCGATGGGGCGGGAACTGGCATCGAGCCAGGCCTTTGCGCACTGCCAGGTCGAGAAGGTCTTCAAGGCCGTGTGCTTCCGGGCGCCCGGCAATGCTGCCGACCGTGCGCGGGTGGATGCAATCACCACCTCCTTCAAGGGCAACGGGTACAGTCTCCGGCGCGTGTTCGCCGAGACGGCCGTCTACTGCATGGGCAGCTGAGGCACCGGCACATGGATCTTCAAAACCGCTTCGCCCTGGTCGTACTCCTCGCTGGTGCGCTCGCTGCGTGCTCGGGTGGGGGAGCACCGACGGTTCAGAGCCCGGTCACGAGTGCGCCACCCGTCGCCAGCTACACCGGTCCGGCTCCGGCGACCGGCGACGTGCAGGCCTTCAAGATCAATCTCTGGGAGAACGTGAAGGCCAGTAACCGCTGCGGCGGCTGTCACAACGCGACGGGGCAGGCACCGCGCTTTGCGCGCAACGACGACGTGAACCTTGCCTATCAGGAAGCGACCGCGCTCGTCTCCCTGACCCAGCCCGATCAGTCGCGACTCGTCGCGAAGGTTGCGGGTGGCCACAACTGCTGGCTGCAGGCGAACTCGGCCTGTGGCGACACCATGACGGTGTGGATCCGCAACTGGGCGGGATCTCTCGCCGGCGGCGGCCGCACCATCCCGCTGCAGGCGCCCGCTCTCGTGGATGTCGGGGCGAGCCGGAGCTTCCCGCGGAGTCCGGCGCTCTTTCAGAGCACGGTGTACCCGCTCGTGCGCCAGCACTGCGTGCGCTGCCACGCGCCGACCGCCGCGACGCCGCAGTCGCCGTTCTTCGCGAGCGGCGATCTCGACGAAGCCTATGCGGCGGTGCGCGAGAAGATCAATCTCGACGACCCCTCGCGTTCGCGGCTCGTCGTGCGGCTGCGTGATGAGTTCCACAACTGCTGGGCCGACTGTGCGACTGCCGCGAGTGCCATGCTGAATGCCGTCACGAGCCTCGCCCAGGGCATTCCGCTCACCGCAGTCGATCCGACCCTCCTTGCCAGCAAGGCGCTTCGGCTCTACGACGGCACGGTCGCCGCGGGCGGCAATCGCTACGACGCCGCCGTGGTCGCGCTGTACGAGTTCAAGACCGGGCGCGGCACGGTCGCCTACGACACGAGCGGCGTGGAACCGGCCGCGAATCTCACGCTGTCGGGCAGCGTCGAGTGGATGGGCGGCTGGGGCATCAATCTGGGTGCCGGCGGGCGGGCGCAGGCACCGACGGCCGCAAGCCGCAAGCTCGCCGACATGATCAAGTCGACCGGCGAATTCTCGCTCGAGGCCTGGGCGGCGCCGGCCAATGTGGTCCAGACGAACGCCTGGATCGTGAGCTATTCCGGGGGCACAGGCGCGCGCAACGCAACGCTCGCACAGCGAGCCTTCCAGTACGAGATGCTCGCCCGCAGCAACCGCACGGATGCGAGCGGTGCGCCATCCCTGCTGACGAATGCCCAGGACCGCGACGCACAGGCGGCGCTCCAGCACATCGTGCTGACCTACGATCCCGTGAACGGCCGGCGGCTCTACGTGAATGGCAACGACACCGGGGACCGTGATCCGCAGGGGGGGGGCAGCCTCGCCGACTGGGACGACAGCTTCGCTCTCGTGCTCGGCAACGAGACCTCGGGCAACCGTTCCTGGCAGGGGGCGCTGCGGCTGGTCGCGGTGCACAACCGCGCACTCACGGCGGCACAGGTTCAGCAGAATTTCGCAGCCGGCGTGGGCGAACGCTACTTCCTGCTGTTCAGCGTCGCCCATCTGGTCGACGTCCCGCAGAGCTACGTCATGTTCGAGGCGAGCCAGTACGACAGCTACAGCTATCTCTTCCAGAAACCCACGTTCATCAGCCTGGATCCGAATGCAGCGCCGGCGGACCTGGCGATCCAGGGGCTGCGCATCGGCGTGAACGGCACCGAGGTACGCGTGGGCCAGGCCTATGTACCGCTCGACCTCCGCGTGGGCGGAAGCGGCTATTCGCCCGGCTCCGGACAGCTCCTGTCGCGCATGGGTACGGTGATCGGCCTGGAGAAGGGCGCGGACGCCGACCAGTTCTTCCTCACCTTCGAGCGCATCGGGGGTCGCTCCAGGAGTTACGAGGAGGAACCGCTGCCGGCCCCCGCGACGCCGCCGGATGCGCCGCCGGAGCCCGAGGTGGGCCTGCGCACCTTCGATGAGATCAACGCGAGCTTCGCGCAGATCACGGGCGTGCCGGTGACGAACGCCGCCGTGGCGCAGACCTTTGCGCAGGTGCGCCAGACGCTGCCGGCCATCGAGCAGATCGGTACCTTCGGATCGTCGGCGCAGACGGGTATCGCGCAGCTCGCCATCCGCTACTGCGCGGCACTCGTGGACGATGCCGGACTGCGTGGCGGATTCTTCCCGGGCCTCGATCTCGGCGCGCAGGCAGCGGTCTTTTTCGGCGCGTCGGGAAGTGCGAACCGCAACCTGCTCATCGATCCGCTCTGGAATCGGGCTGTCGGGGCGGGCCTTGCGGCGCAGCCCGCCGAGAGCGACGTGCGCCAGGAGCTCGACGATCTGATCACGCGCCTGACGGCGGGTGCTGCGGGCAGTGCGCCCGGGCGTACCGCGATCGTTACCAAGGCGGTCTGCGCGGCTGCGCTCGGCAGTGCCGCGACGATCGTGCAATAGTTTTCAGGGAGATCTGCCACGATGATCATCCGCAGGAAGCCCCCACGCGCGCTCGGGCCCGATGAGCCGATCCGCCACGCGACGAGTCACCCGCGTCCTGTGAGCCGGCGCGACTTTCTCTCGCGAGGGTTCATGTCGGGATCAGCGGTGGTCGTCGCGCCGACGGTGTTCAGCCTGTTCGCCAGCCCGCACGAGGCGCGTGCCGCACTCTCGCCGGACCTGGCCGCCATGAAGGTCACACCGTGCAACATCCTTCCCGGCGCGGGGCTCGTGCCCTTCATCGCCTTCGATCTCGCGGGCGGCGCGAGCATGGCGGGTTCGGAGATCCTGATCGGCGGGCAGGGCGGACAGCGCGACTTCCTCTCGACCGCGGGCTACGCGAAGCTCGGTCTGCCGGGGGACATGGTGCCCAATGCGCCGAATGCGGGGAGCGCGACGAACGACTTCATCGATACGAGCTTCGGTGCCGCCTGGCATTCCGATGGCGCCTTCCTCCGCGGGATGCTCGCGAAGACCTCGGCGGCCGCGCGTGCCGCCACCAATGCGGCCGTGATTGCGGCACGCTCCGAGAACGACACGGCCAACAATCCCCACAATCCGATGTATGGCATCTACCGGGCAGGTGCCGACGGGGAGCTGCTGACGCTCATCGGCACGCAGAACTCCGAGTCGGGCGGAAACTCCGTTGCTCCGGCGACGATGATCGATCCGGCGGTGCGCCCGGCGAAGGTGGACCGGGCAAGCGATGTCACGGGACTCGTGGACACGGGTGAACTTGGCACGCTCTTCAGTGACCCCTCGGATGCCGTTGCGGTGCTCGAATCGATTGCCCGCATCAGCCACAGGAAGATCGATCGGGTGAGTGGTTCCTTCCCGGTCGGGCGGCGTCAGGTACTCGAGGATCTCGTGAAGTGCGGCTACGTGAAGTCCGCCGATCTCGCCGATCGCTTCAGCAGCCCTGCGGCGCTCAACCCCGACCTCGACCCGCACATCGTCGGCACGAGCGGGATCTTCAGCCAGGCTGAGTACAACGCCGATTCCGAGCTGCGCAAGACGGCGGCCGTGATGAAAATGGTGATCGGTGGCTACGCGGGCGCGGGCACGATCACGATGGGTGGCTACGACTATCACGGCCAGGGCCGCGCCACCGGCGAGCTGCGCAATTTCCGCGCCGGGCAGTGCATCGGCGCGTGTCTCGAGTATGCGGCCCGGCTGCGCCAGCCGCTGATGCTCTATGTGTTCAGTGACGGTTCGGTGAACGCGAACGGGCAGGTGGACAATACCGCCGACGGCCGTGGCAAGTTCATGTGGGCCAGCGACAATGGCACGACGGCAGCGTCGTTCTTCCTCGTGTACAGCCCGAACGGGCGTCCGCAGCTGCTCGACGGACCCGGTGGCCTGGCTGCAGCGCGTCATCAGCAGATCGGCTGGTTCCGCGCGGATGGCTCCGTCGAGACCGCCTCGCACCCGGGGGCCAATGCCGTGAACCTCCTGGTCGAGATCGTCGTGCTCAACTACCTCGCGCTGCACGGGCGGGAGGGTCAGTTTGCAAGCCTGTTTCCGGGCCAGGGCCTCGGGAGCACGCAGCTGCAACAGGCACTCACGTCGTTTGCGCGCATCGTGTAGAAGCCCCTCCCTGTACGGCCTGTCGCCCATTGCCGACGCCCGCTCCGCGTGAACGTACTTCATTGACATGCGGAAGCCCGCTATGCGACGTTGCGCGCCGCAACGCGTGGGATCAGGAACTCTCTGACATGCCGCAGCCCGTGCACTTCCGGCGCGCCGCACTTGCCGCGCTCGCGGCACTGCTCGCCCTCCCGGCGGGCGCGGCGGACTCTTCCGCCGGGGCCGCGAACCGTCCTCCGGACTTTGCACTGCATGCCGTGGCGGGACCCAACGTGCGGCTATCGGAGCATCGCGGCGAGGTGGTCGTGATTGCCTTCTGGGGCAGCCGCTGTGACACCTGCCGCATGCAGCTGGCCGCCCTGAACCGCATCTTCACGACCTATCGGCCGGCGGGACTCCAGGTCTTCGCGGTGGGCGTCGACGACGATCCGCTGCGTGCGCTCGAATTCGCGCGGGCGCAGCGCGTCGGGTTCCCCCTGCTGCTCGATCCGGCGAAGGCAGTGAGCCGTGCCTGGCGTGTCGAGTTGCTGCCGACCGTGGCGATCCTCGATCGTGGTGGCATGCTGCGCCATGTGCATCGCGACTACGAAGCGGGCGACGAATCCCTCTACACGCGCGAGCTGCGCGAGCTGCTGAACGAATAGAGACCCAGGATATGAATGCACCTCACACCTGTGGCGGGCCTGCGAGGCATGGCGTGCCGATCGTGCTGCTCCTGCTGCTGACCTTCCTCCTGCCGGGCGCCCGGGCGGAAGACGCGGGTATGCCGCCATCCACCACCGAATCATCGTCTGCGCCAGGCCAGGGCCTGCCCGAGGAGGCCGCCCCTGGCGAGCAGGGCCGCGCGCTCGACGAGGAGATCCAGTCGCTCAAGAAGGACGTCGTGGATCTCAACCGCGAACTCTTTACCCTCGAGGAGGAGCTGCTCTTCCCGGCGAACACGCAGCTTGCCGTGTTTCTCTCGATGGACGTGGGTGAGCTGTTTGCCCTCGACAGCGTGCAGCTGCGCATCGACGACCGCGAGATCGCGAACTATCTCTATACGCCTCGCGAGGTCGAGGCGCTCTACCGCGGCGGCGTGCACCGGCTGTACCTCGGCAATATCAAGGCCGGGAGCCACGAACTGGTCGCTTTCTTCACGGGCAAGGGTCCGAACGAGCGCGACTACCGCCGCGGAGCGTCCATCAGGTTCGAGAAGGCCGTCGGCGCCAAGTACCTCGAACTGAAGATCAACGACCGCGTGCGTCGGGCGCAGCCTGAGTTCGAGATCCGGGACTGGGAGTGAGCGCCTGAACATGCGTTCGATCCTGCC
Organism: Gammaproteobacteria bacterium; assembly: GCA_016707425.1. Taxonomy (GTDB): domain Bacteria; phylum Pseudomonadota; class Gammaproteobacteria; order Steroidobacterales; family Steroidobacteraceae; genus JADJHU01. The sequence goes on along the minus strand of JADJHU010000003.1, from coordinate 253,881 downwards.
CGTGATCGCGGCCTGCTGCATCGTGCCGTGTGCGGGGGCGGCGGCGCCCGCGCCGGCCGCATCAGACACGCTGCCGGCGACGCGGGTGCGTGATCTGCACTACGGCGACGTGCTGTTCTACTTCTATCAGGATGAGAACCTCGAGGCGCTCACACGCCTCGAGGCCTACGATCACTGGGGACGGCTGCCGAACCATCGCTACGAAGCCCGGCTGCTGCAGGGTGGGCTGTATCTCTCCCTCGGCCTGCACAACGAGGCGGGTGCGCTGTTCGAGAAACTTCTCACGCCCGACGTGCCGGCAGGGGTGCGCAACCGGGCATGGTTCTATCTCGCCAAGGTCTGGTACGCGCGCGGCTACGACGGACGCGCCGAGCAGGCCCTTCGCCAGGTCCAGGGCCGGCTCGCCGGGGCGCTCGAGGCGGAGCGCCAGCTCCTGTTCGCCCACCTGCTGATGCGCCAGGGACGCTTCGATGAAGCGATCGAACTGCCGGGCGCCTGGCAGGGTCCCGAGGACTGGGGAGCCTTTGCACGGTACAACCTCGGCGTTGCTCTCGTCCGTTCGGGACGGCTCGGCGAGGCCGATCCCTTCCTGACTGGCGTCGGCACGCTGAACACGAGGCGGCCGGAGCTGGTGAACCTGCGTGACCGGGCAAATCTCGCACTCGGCTTTGCGTGGCTGCAGGCAAAGGAACCTGCGAAAGCGCGCCTTGCTCTCCAGCGCGTGCGCCTCGATGGCCCGTTCTCGAACAAGGCCTTGCTCGCGGCCGGCTGGGCGGATGCCGCGCTCGGCGAATATCGTGCGGCACTGCGTCCCTGGCTCGAGCTGCGGGACCGTAACCTGCTGGACGCGGCCGTTCAGGAATCGTATCTCGCAGTTCCGTACGCCTTCGGCAAGCTCGAGGCCCATGCACAGGCGGCTGAGTACTACGAGACCGCCATCCGTTCCTTCGATGAGGAGACGGCGCGCCTCGACGCTTCGATCGGCTCCATCCACAGCGGACGGATGCTCGACCGGTTGTTCGACGGACGTGAGGGCATGCGTTACGGCTGGTTCTGGCAGCTGAAGGAGGTGCCGGACGCACCCGAGTCGCGCTACCTCTATGCACTGCTCGCCAGCCATGAGTTCCAGGAGGGCCTGAAGAACTACCGTGATCTCGTCCATCTCGATCGCATGCTGGGGCGCTGGACCGGAGACATGGACGCCTTCGCCAGCATGCTCGAAGCGCGCGCACGGGCCCATGCTGAACGGCTGCCGCAGGCCGACGCACTCCTCGCATCGCATGCTGTGGACGGACTGCAGCTGCGGCACTCGACCCTCGAGTCGCGTCTGCGCGCGGTCTCCCGGAAGGGCGATGCTGCCGCGCTCGGTACGCCCGTCGAGCGCGATCAGTGGGAGCGCATCCGCCGTCTCGAGGCGGCACTCGCGGCCGCCGGAGAGGGCGAGGAGCTTGCTGCTGCGCGCGAGAAGCTGCGCCTCGTGAAGGGGGTGCTCGACTGGCAGTTGCGTGCGGATTTCCGGGAGCGCCTGTGGCGGAGCGGGAGTGAGCTCAGGGAGCTCGATGCCGGGCTACGCGAAGCGCGGAGCCGATGGGTGCGTGTCGAACGGGCGAGGATGAGCGTGCCCGCGGATACGGGTGTGTTTGCAGCACGCATCGCCGCGCTCGGGACGCGACTCACCGTGACCCAGGCGCGACTGGCGGAGTTGCGCCGGAAGCAGGGCGATCACCTCGAAGCACTCGCGGTCCGGGAACTCGAAGCACAGAAAGAGCGGCTCGCAAGCTACCGGGTGCAGGCGCGCTTCGCGCTCGCCTCGGTCTACGATCGCGCGGCCAGCGCGGAGCCGGCTGTCGCGGAGCCGGCTGTCGCGGAGCCTGCACCTTGAGATCGATGTGCGTCGTGCTCGTGCTCGGTGCGCTGACGCTTGCGCCGGCGGTCTGGGGTGCGGCGAAGAAGCCGGCGCCGACGATCCGGGATCTGCAGTCCCGCCCCGTCGAAGTGCGTAAGGACACCAAGGTGGAGGCCAGCGCGACGCGTGCGATGGAGAACTACCGGCATTTCCTCGAGCTGCAGCGCACGGATCCCGGATTGCGTGCAGAGGCGCTGCGGCGCCTGGGCGATCTCGAGCTCGAGGCCGGCGAACTCGAGCGCATGGAAAAGGAGGTCAGCGCGCTGGATCTTTCCGGTGCCGAGGCCATCCGGCTCTATACGACGCTCCTTGCGGCGTACCCAGGTTATCCGCGCAACGACCAGGTGCTCTATCAGCTGGCGCGTGCCTACGAGACGACCGGTCAGCCCGAACAGGCACTCGTGACGCTCGATCGCATCATCGGCGCATATCCCGGAAGTCCTCAGCTCGATGAAGTGCAGTTTCGCCGCGGAGAGATCCTGTTCTCCGCAAAGCGCTATGCGGATGCCGAGCGCGCATATGCGGCGGTGATCGCGCGGGGCAGCGGCTCGCGTTTCTTTGCGCAGAGCCTCTACAAGCATGGCTGGTCGCTGTTCAAGCAGTCGCTCAACGAGGAGAGCCTCGAGTCTTTCGCCGGTGTGCTCGATCAGACGCTGGTGGACCGCCGCGAGCGCGGTCGCCTCGTCGCCACGGATACGCTGTCGCGCGCCGATCGTGAGCTCGTCGAAGACACGCTGCGGGCGATGAGCATCACCTTCTCGTATCTCGACGGCGCTCAGACGCTCGACGCCTTCGCGGCGCGTCGCCCGCCCATGCCCTATGCGCATCTGCTCTACGCACGGCTCGGGGATCTGTACGTCGAGAAGCAGCGATACCAGGATGCCGCGGCCACCTATCGCGCCTATGTGAACCGTCAGCCGAACAGCGATTTCGCACCGGGTCTTGCGATGCAGGCCATCGAGGCCTGTCGCAAGGGAGGGTTCGCGCAGCTGGTCCTCGAAGGCAAGCGCGAGTATGTGGAGCACTACGGCTTCTCGGCGCCATTCTGGCAGGACCGCGACCGGCGCTCGCCCGCGTGGGCGAGCGTGGTGGCGGAGCTCGAGACCAATCTCATGGACGTGGCCCGCTACTATCACGCGACCGCCCAGGCCTCCAGGCGCATCGAGGACTACCAGCAGGCGGCGCGCTGGTACCGCGACTATCTGCAGTTCTTTCCCGACGACCCGCGGTCAGCGGCGACAAACCAGATGCTCGCGGAGACTCTCTTCGAGAGCCACCAGTACGCCGAGGCGACCACGGAGTTCGAACGCACTGCCTACGACTATCCGAAGAGCGAGCGATCCGCTGGCGCGGCGCACGCTGCGCTCGTGGCCGCCGGGAAGCACGAGGAGGGGCTCACCGGCGCCGAGCGTGCTGCATGGCATGCCCGTTCGGTCGATGCCGCGCTGCGCTTCGCGGAGACCTTCCCGGAGCACCCTGAGAGTGCCGTGGCGCTGACCCGCGCGGCCCAGGACATCTTCAGTGCGGGCGACCTGCCGCGTGCCGTGCAGGTCTCCGAGCGCATCCTCGCGCGCCAGCCACCGGTCGATCAGGCGAAGAGACGCATCGCCTGGACCATCATCGGACAGTCGCAGTTCGATCTGGGGGCCTTCGACAGGGCGGAATCCGCATTCGTCGAGGCGCGGGCGCTGCTCGCGCCCGATGACGCGATGCAGGGCGATCTCACCGAACGCATCGCCGCCACGGTGTATCGTCAGGGCGAGGCGAAGCGGACGGCGGGCGATGGCACGGGGGCGATCGAGGACTTCCTGCGTGTGGGGCGTCTGGCACCGGGTTCGAAGATCCGTGCAACGGCGCAATACGATGCGGCGGCACAGCTCGTGCAGCTTCGCGACTGGGGCCGGGCGATCGAAGTGCTCGAGGGGTATCGCCGCGATTTCCCGGGCGGGGAGTTCGCCGCCGAGGTCACCCGCAATCTCGCCGTCGCGTACAGCGAAGCGGGACGCCCGGGTGATGCTGCGGTCGAGCTCGAGCGTATCGCAGCGTCGCCTGCAGAGGAGGGGCCGCTGCGGCGCGAGGCGTTGCTGAAGGCGGCCGACCTCTATGAGAAGGCGCGGAACCTTCCGAAATCGACGACGCTGCTCGAGCAGTTCATCACCCGGTATCCCGCACCGGCCGGCGAGGCCATCGAGGTGCGCCAGCGCCTCGCCGATCTCGCCGCCCGCGAAGGTCGCAGCGACCGCCAGGAGTACTGGGAGCGCGAGATCGTGCAGGCGGACCGCGGGGCCGGTGCCGCGCGCAGCGACCGCACTCGCTACCTCGCCGCGAAATCGCAGCTTGCGCTTGCCGCCGGGCCGCGGGATGCCTTCCGGGCCATCCGCCTCAGGCAGCCTCTGAAGAAGAGCGTGGCGGCCAAGCGCAATGCCCTCGAAGCGGCACTGGTGGATTATCGCGCGGCGGCGGACTACGGCATCGCCGAGGTGACGACCGCGGCCGTTTACGAAATGGCAGAGCTCTACCGCACGCTCGGTCGGGACCTGCTCGCCTCCGAGCGTCCGAAGGGCATGGGAGCCGATGAGCTCGCACAGTACGACGTGTTGCTGGAGGAGCAGGCTTTCCCGTTCGAGGAGCAGGCGATCAAGACACACGAGATCAATGCCGCACGGGCGCGCGAGGGTCTCTACGACGAGTCGGTGAAGAAGAGCTTTGCAGCGCTCGCCGAACTCAAGCCGGGCCGCTATGGCATGAGTGAACTCCTGCAGGACGTGGTGGGCGATCCCACGCAGGCGGAACTCGCGCTGCGCGAGGCATTGCAGGCGGCGCCCCAGGACGCGGCGTCCTGGACGCGGCTCGGCGTGCTGCTGCGCATGCAGGGCCGGTTCAAGGAAGCGCTCGAGGCCTACGAGGCGGCACTCGCCGCGGACCCGGATTTTGCGCCCGCCCACCGTAATCTGGGTGTCCTGAGCGATCTGTACCTGGGCGATGCGGAGCGCGCGCTTGCGTCATTCGAACGTTACAGGGCGCTCGGCGGTGGTGAGGACCGGCAGCTCAACGGCTGGATCGCCGATTTGCGCCAGCGTCTCGGCCGCCCGGCGCCGGCCGCCGCGGGAGAGCAGTGATGCGAATGCGAGTCGTGATCCTGATGCTGGCCGTCGGCGTGGCCGGAGCGGCCCTCGCGCAGTCGCCGCCCGCCGCGGTGCCGGATGCGGCGACCGGCGGGGCGCGCGTGTCGAAGTCCCAGACCGCGCCTGCCGCCGGCGAGGTCGCTGCAGGTGCCGGCGTTGCGACTCAGCGAGGGCCGCGTGTCCTGGATCGCATGGCGCTCGACCCCACCCAGATCACGGGCAACCGCGAGCTGCCGAAAGTGCTCTACATCGTGCCCTGGAAGCGTGCCGATCCGGGCGATCTCGCGGGCCGGCCTCTGAACAGCCTGCTCGACGAAGTCCTTGCGCCGATCGATCGGGACGTGTTCCGCCGTCAGACCCGCTATTACGAGGCGCTGCGTCCCGATGCCGCCAGGAGCGCTCCGGACGCCGGACCCGACAAGGGTGGTGCGGCTGAGCCGCCGTCACACGAGCCGGTCCCACCGGAACCTCGACATGAGAGATAGATCGCAGCTTTTCGTCAGAATGTCATTCAGTTTGCGCATGCGCGTTTGTGCCGGGGAGTAATGATCATGGAGCTCTGGAGCGTCATCGTTCGGTTCTTTCAGGGCGGCGGGGAATTCATGTACCCGATCGCTGTCGTGCTGGTGGTGGGTCTCGCCATCGCCATCGAACGCTATATCTATCTCATGCGGGTTTCGGTGAGTAACCGCAGCCTCTGGAACGAGGTCGTGCCCATGCTCTCGCAGGGTAATTTCCGCCAGGCCGTGCAGGTCACCTCGAAGTCAGACGCGGCCATCGGGCAGATCCTCAACTACGGTCTCGCGCGCGTGCAGACGGCGCGCCGCCGCGACGACATCGAGAAGGCGATGGAGGAAAGCCTCATGGAGGTCGTGCCACAGATCGAGAAGCGCACGCATTATCTCGCGACCTTCGCGAACCTGGCGACGCTGCTCGGCCTCCTCGGCACCGTCATCGGCCTGATCAACGCCTTCGCGGCGGTGGCCACCGTGAACCCGGCGGAAAAGGCCAATCTGCTCTCGGCGAGCATCTCGGTCGCCATGAACTGCACGGCTTTCGGCCTGATGACGGCGGTGCCGCTGCTCTTCATCCATGCCTGGCTGCAGACCAAGACCACTGAGGTCATCGACAGCCTCGAGATGGCGTCCGTCAAGTTCCTGAACGCCATCACGGAGCGTCAGGGGTCTCCCGCGCCCGCACCGGCGGCTGCCTGAGGGTCGCCCGCGCCGCAGGGAGCCCGCCATGAGACGCCGCTCGCGCCAGATCAAGAAACTCGTCCGCCACAAGCGCAAACCGGCGGAGCTCCTGCTCGTGCCGATGATCGACATTTTCACCGTGCTCGTGACCTTCCTGCTCATGACCGCCGTGTTCTCGCGCACGGTGATCCTCGAGCTCCGGCTGCCGGTGCAGCAGGCGGAGTTCCGCGAGCCGCCCCCCGGGCTCGTGCTGGAGGTGCTCGTACGGCACGGTGCGGTGCAGGTCGCGGACCGCAACACCGGCCCGCTCGCAACCTTCCCCAGCACGGCGGCGGGCTACGACCTCGACGGACTGGGTGCCTATCTGCAGCGCGTCAAGGCAAAGTTTCCCGAGAAGGTCGACGCGACGCTGCTGCTCGAGCCCGACATTCCCTACGACATCCTCGTCCAGGTGATGGACAAGGTCCGCGTGTTCGAAGTCCGGCAGGGGAGTCATGCCGTGCAGGCCGAGCTCTTCCCGGACATCTCGATCGGCGACGCGCCGGCGCTGACGCAAGGATCTTCCTCATGAGCATGTCCAATCGGGCCCGGCGCATGGCGGAGCACCACCTTCGGCATCGTGCCGAGGCGGAGCTGAACCTCATACCCATGATCGACATCCTGTCGGTCATGGTGTCGTTTCTCCTCGTATATTCGACCGAGGTCGAGGTCATCCAGAACACCAAGGGCGTCGAGGTGCCCCAGTCGATCGCCGAAGCGATGCCGCGCCAGTCGGTGGTGGTGACGATCACGCGAGAGGACCTCTTCGTGCAGGGCGAGCGCGTCGCGACGATCGCGGAGGTGCGCGGCCAGCAGGGCGAGATCGTGGCGCCGCTGCGCGATGCCCTGAAGCGCCCGCTGCTGGTCGGGCAGGAGCTCGCCGAGCGTGATCTCGCCGGGCGTGAGATCACGATCATGGGGGACAAGTCACTGCCCTACGACGTACTGAAGAAGGTCATGGCGACGTGCACGGACGCCGACTACGGGCGCATCTCGCTCGCGGTCCTGCAGAAGGAGAAACCCGTCCCGCCCGGCGCCCTGAGGCCCGGCTGAGCCGCGGGAGTCCAGCCTCGTGTTGCGACCCTATTACAGAAATTTCGAGCTGCCGTGGGAGACCTCGGTCGAGGAGAACCGGCGCTTCTACAGGATGCTGTGGGCGGCGCTCGCCCTCCTTGCCGTGGTCGGCATCATCGTTCCCTTCATTCCGCTCAGCAAGCCGAAGGCCATCGAGACCGTGCCGCCGCGGCTCGCCCGCGTGATGATCGAGCAGAAACCGCAGCCACCGCCTCCGCCACCGCCGCCTCCGAAGGTCGAGCCCCGGCCCCAGGCGAAGCCGGTGCCACAGCCGCTTCCGGTCGATGCACGCCAGCGGGCGAGAGAGAAGGCGGAACAGAGGCTTGCGCGCATCCGCGATGAACTCGCAGACCTGAGGCAGATGATGCAGGCCGAGGCGCCGCCGACCAGGGACCTCAAGGGGGCGGTGGGCGAGGAAGCCCGTGCCGAGCGCTCCCTGATTTCCGCACGCGCGGGGCGTGGCAGTACAGGCATCGACACCTCGGGCGTGAGTCGTGGCTTTGGGGCGGGCGCGGGCTCGCTGACCGGCATCGAGGGGACACGGGTGACCTCGGGGATCGCTGCCGGAAGCGCGCGTGGCGCGACGCGTACGGCCCACAGCGGCAAGGCCGGGCGCAGTCGCGAGGAGATCGAGCTGGTCTTCGACCGCAACAAGGGTGCGATCTATGCGCTCTACAGCCGGGCCCAGCGCGAGCGGCCGGAGCTGCAGGGCAAGGTGGTGCTGGAATTCACGATCTCGCCAGCCGGCGAAGTGACCATGTGCCGCATCGTCTCGAGCGACCTCGCTGACCCTGAGCTGGAGCGCAAGATCGTGGCGCGCGTGCGCCTGTTCCGTTTCGAAGCCCGGGACGTCGAGACCATCACCACGACGAAGCCGATCGATTTCTTCCCCGCGTGAGCTAAGCTCTGCCGTCGAGATGATCGACGAGCCGCTTCCCCAGGCCCTGCTGCTGCTCGCGGCCACCGTGCTGGTCGTGACGCTCGCCCGCCGCATGGGTCTCCCGACGCTCCTCGGGTACGTATTCGCCGGCATGGCGATCGGCCCCTATGCGCTCGGGCTCTTCTCGGGCACCGAGACGACGCGGCTGCTCGCCGAGCTCGGCATCGTCTTCCTGCTGTTCACGCTCGGGCTGGATTTTTCGCTGCCGCGCATGATTGCGATGCGGCGCGAGGTGTTCGGTCTCGGCGCCGTGCAGGTCCTGCTTACCGCCGGAACCGTCGCGCTCCTGGCTCATGCTCTGGCGTTGTCCTGGTTCCTGGCGATCGTGGTGGGCGGAGCGGTGGCCATGACCTCGACACCGCTCATCGTGCACCAGCTTGCCGACCGTGCAGAGCTCAATCGCACGCACGGAAGGCTCGCCTTCAGCATCGTGCTCTTCCAGGACCTCGCCTTCGTGCCTTTTCTCGCGCTTGCCTCGGCCGTTGCACAGGGTGGCGAGGAGTTCTCGCCCCTGGGGAGTGCGGTGGCGGTGGCGGGCGGCGTGCTGGCTGTCGCCGCGGTACTGCTTGTCGGCCGCTGGCTCCTGCGACCGCTCTTTCACGAGATCGCCCACAGCCGCCTGCGCGAGACCTTCACGCTCGCAGTGCTGCTCGTGGCACTCGGATCGGCATGGATTTCACACCTCGCGGGTCTCTCGCTCGCGCTCGGGGCCTTCCTCGCGGGCATGATGCTCGCCGAGACCGAGTATCGGCATCAGGTCGAGACGGTGATCCGGCCCTTTCGCGACATCCTCCTCGGGCTGTTCTTCATCTCGGTGGGCATGCAGCTCGACGTGGAGCTGCTCGTCGAGAAGTTCTTTCTCATCTCCATGCTCCTCGGGATCATGCTCCTGCTGAAGGCGCTGCTCGCGGCACTGGCCGCGCGCGTGTTCATCGACTCGACCTTCAAGGCGGTACGCACCGGCCTCGTCATGTCGATCGGCGGGGAGTTCGGAATCGCGCTGCTGACGCTCGTGCTGCCGACTTCTCCGGGCTCGCGTGAGGTACTGCAGCCGCTGCTGGTCGCGATCGTGCTGTCGATGGTCCTGAGCCCGCTCATCATCGGCAACAACAAGCGCCTCGCGCGCTGGATCCTCGGCACGCGCGGCCCGCCTCGTCCCGCACTCGAGCGCGAGAACGCGGCGACACGCGCTGTCGCGCAGCGCGAGCATGTGATCCTCTGTGGTTTCGGGCGTGTCGGACAGAACATCGCACGCGTGCTCGAATCCGAGGGCTTCGAGTACGTGGCGCTGGATCTCGATCCGGCCCGGATCCGCGCGGCGCGTCAGGCGGGCGATCCGGTGATCTTCGGGGACTCGGCCGACGAAGAGGTGCTGGAGCACGTCGGACTTGCCGCAGCAAGCGCGGTGGTCATCAGCTTCTCGAATCCGGGTGTTGCGCTGGACATCGTGCGCAGCGTGCGGCGATTGCGGGGCGAGGTACCCATCCTGGTGCGTACGCAGGACGATGCCCGTCTCGCCGAGCTGCGTGCAGCCGGAGCCACGGAAGTCATTCCCGAGACCTTCGAGGCGAGCCTCATGCTCGTCTGTCACGTGCTGGTGCTCCTGGGCGTACCCGTGTCGCGTGTCGTGCGGACCATCGGCGAGATCCGTGACAGTCGCTATGCCCTGCTCCGCGGACTGGTGCATCGCGAGGACCCGCGACCGACCGGCGAGATGCGGGAGTACCGCGAGGAAGTCAGATCAGTGGTGCTGCCGCCCAGGGCCTGGGCCGTGGGCCACACGCTCGATGATGTACGCGCCCGCGGAGCCGATGTCTCGTTCACGGGTGTGCGCCGCCAGGGCATCCTTGGGCGCGAGCCCGCGGGCAGCACCGTGCTGCGTCAGGGCGACATCGTCGTCCTCCACGGGCGGCCGGATGCGCTCGAGCGGGCGGAGTCGGTTCTCCTGGCGGGGTAGTCGCGAGTCCCGCCCGGGCATTCGCCTCACTTCGGAGGCGTATACCAGATGGGGGATGACCAGCCACGCTCCTGGAGGGTCGCCGGGCTTCTCTTCGGTGGCGCAAGCCCATGGCGGGCCGCCAGAATGGTGGACCAGCGCGGCGTCGGAATCTCGAGCACTCGCAAATAGTAGACGGCGGGCTCGTCCGCATCGAAGGCCGGGTCACGCCATTCCGCGAGCAGCTCAGTCGCGCCGATACTGTTCGTGTAGCGGGCGCGACTCACATCCACGGTGTTGCCGACGGGCAGGGGCCGGCCAGTCGCCGCGTCGCGGCGGTGCTCGCCGCCGAGGATGACATCGAAGACTTTCTCATGCGCCTGAGCGTCCCGGATCCAGACTTTGACGATCTGGGCCCGGTCGAGGTTGGCGCCATCGGGGTCCTTCAGTGCCCAGAGGACGAAGCGCGGTGCACCCGCCCGCTGCGATCGCCGTGGCAGGTCGCCACCCATCGCAACACCCTCTGCGTAGGCACGCCGGACCCAGTTGACACCCCGCGTGAGGCCGGCCGGGTAATCCCAGCCCGCGAAGAGCCGCAGCTGGAGGCGCGTGCCGGAGGTCGCAAAGGTCTCTCGCCGTCGCAGTGCGGCGTAGATCGCATCGCGGTCATTCCGTTCGGCCCAGACACCCGTGAGTCCACTCGATCCCAGCAGCAGCGGGTCCACGCCGACGTCGGTCGCAGCCGGTTCCTTCAGCAGCCACTCCGCCTGTTCCCGCTCCGGCGGATTCACATCCGGATCGAATCCGAAGGCCATGAAGAAGGCGTTCTCGGCGGAAGTGGACAGTCCGTTGTGGAAGTCGCTCCCGCCGACTGCACCCAGCTTGAACGGATTGGTTCCTGTGCGCTGCGCGATCAGCAGGCCGCGCCCGAGCGCATCACGCACATAGCTGCCGGGTGGTGAGCCCTTGAGGTCGAGTCGCGGCACCAGGCGGTCCATGACCTCGAAACCGGCGAATTCGTCGCTGGGCGAGAGTGCCGGCATCGTCTCCGACTGCCCCTTGCCCTGCACGATCTCGTTCAGTGGTTCGTTTGCGGCACGGCGGCGTGCGTACTCACCGTCGATGGCACGTCCGTCACTATCGACCCATGCGAACATGTGGCCGTCACTCGCATTGCCGTTGTGCGGAATCGCGAGCGCCTCGACTCCCCGGGCGCGGTTGCCCTCGAGATAGGACCAGAGATCTTCGGGGCGCAGGGAATCGCTCGCGGTAAACGGTGGCGGCGCGGTTCCTCCGTGAAAGATGACGTTGCGATGGAGGTTGTAACGACTCTCTGGGTGTGAGGTCCATTCGTAGCCGATGAACGTCGTGAAGGTTCCCGGACGATAGTTGGCATTGGCGGCATCGATGGTGCGTTGCCAGGCCGAATGCACCGCCCTGGCGGCCTGCAGCTCCGTCGAGACGACGGGGTTGGCGAGCGCACGCAGCAGGTTCGCGCTGAAAGCACCGAGATCCCGCTGGCTGCGTCGGTCATCCTGGTACTGACGACCGAATGCGCTCTTCGAGAGCACGCTGTCGGAGTCGTCGAGCTGATTGAGGAAGCCCATGAACTCGGCATGATCCGTCACGGCCATGAAATCGAGTGGCCTGTCGCGGCGCACTTTCCGGCCAAGGTATTCCACTGCCTCGCCGCGTGCGAAGCGGTAGGCGAGGTCGGGGTCGGTACGCGCTTCGGTGAAGCCGTCCGCGTCGAACGAAAGAGAGGTGTGCAGGTGCAGCTCGCCGAAGAGCGCACGGCGCGTCGCAGCGCCGTCATTCGCGTCGGCATCACGACTGGTGGCCGTGGCCGGCCACAACGCCATGAGCAGTCCCGGCACAAGGAGCCAGGAGAAGGGGGGTCTCATGCGCAGATCCTATTGCCGCGGGAGTCGCGCGGCCGTCTTCGTGATGAGCGAGACGAGCTCGGACTGGCGGCGTACGCCCGTCTTCCTGAAGATCGAGTATAGCTGCGTCCGGGCTGTCGCGCGTGTGACGCCGAGGTCGTGTGCCGCTGCATCGATGGTATCCCCACGGGCGAGCCGTGCCGCGAGCTCGGATTCGGCGGGCGTGATGCCGAGCAACTGGCGCACGAGGGCGGCCGGCACCATGGTGTGCGGCTCCGGCATGCTGACATAGACGGCAGCCACGGGCGCATGGCCAGAGCGCAGATCGGCGGGTGAGTGCAGGATGCGCACGGCAACCGCCAGAGGGGGGGCGCCGGATCCGCGCGGAATGACGATCACCTCAGGGAGTCCCCGTCGCGAGTCGTTCGTCAAGTCGGGCCGGTGACCCACCTGCGCAAGGAGTCCTGCAAGCTGCTGCTGGGCCTGGGCGCAGCTCAGGCCCAGGCGCCCATTGCGCACCGCCAGGCCCTGCCCGGAGGCGAACAGGGCCTCGGCGGCCCTGTTGGGCTGGACGATCTGCTGGCTGGCATCGAGCAGGAAGCTGGCGACACCCAGACCGTCCAGGGTGTGACTGAGCTCGGTTTCCTCCACCTGCAGGTGGTGCACACGGTCGAAGATCTCGACGGCCTGCCGCAGGTGCGGCACCAGGACCTCGAGGAGCCGATGGGCCTCCGCCCCGAAGTCCTCGGCGTCGACACCGCGGCAGAGGCGCACGCAGGCCATATAGCCTGCGGCAGTCTGTACATCGGCGTAGAGCACGAAGCCGACGCCCCAGGTCGCGCGCATGAAATGGTTGTAGTAGTCGCTGCGCCCGACCTCCTGCGCACCGAAGTACTCGTGCAGCGTGACGACCCGACCCTCCGGCACATTGACGAAGGGATCGAGCGCAAAGAGCTCATAGCGGTAGGCGCCGTTGACCTCAGGCTGCCCGCCGACCGCGCTCAGTAGATTGACAGTCGGGGAACCCGGGGGCGAGAGCATGATCAGCGCCGCCTTGCTGCCGGTGTCGCGCCGCAGACACTCCAGGAATCCCTGCCATGGGGGCGCCTCGACCGCACCGGCATAGAGCTGCCTGACGAGCTCGGAAATGGCTGCGAAGGGCTCGGCCATACAGCAAGTGCATGATGCGGCGGTCGGGTGTCAAGTATAGGCTCCTCGAGTCTCAGATCGTCACTGATGACCAGCCAATGACTCTGCGAGCCGATCAGCGCCGTGAAGCCTACCGCCGGATGCTCTCGATCCGGGGTTTCGAGCTCGCGTTGCCTCGACGCATCGCCGCCGGCGAGATCCCGGGCGCGGTGCACTCGAGCGTCGGACAGGAAGCGGCGCTCGTGGGCGCCTGCATGGCGTTGCGGGATGATGACTCCATCACCGGCACGCACCGCTCCCACGGCCACCCGATCGCCAAGGGTGCCAGGCTCGCGCCGCTCATGGCTGAGCTCATGGGACGCGCGACGGGGGTGTGCAAAGGCCGCGGCGGCTCGATGCACCTGGCCGACCGCAGCGTCGGCATCATCGGGGAATCCGCCATCGTGGGCGGGGGCATTCCGCTCGCCACGGGGGCGGGGCTGAGTGCCCTCGTGCGCGGCACCGACCAGGTAAGCCTGTCCTTCTTCGGCGACGGGGCCGCGAACCAGGGTGTCCTCTATGAATGCCTGAACCTGGCGGCGATCTGGAAGCTGCCGGTGATCTTCTTCTGCGAGAACAACGGCTACGCGGCGACCACGCCGGCCAGTACCACCCATGCGCAGCCGGACATCGCGAAGCGGGCCGGCGGCTTCGGCGTTCCCGGCGTGATCGTGGACGGGCAGGCGCTCGACGAGGTCTACGGCGTGACGAGCGCGGCCGTGGAGCGGGCACGCCGGGGCGAAGGCCCCAGCCTGATCGAGGCGAAGACCTATCGCTTCGATGAGCACGCGATCGGTGTCTTCATCCCGTCGCACTATCGGGAGGCCGACGAGGTCGAACGCTACCGGCGTGAGCGCGATCCGCTCGTGCTCTGTCGCGCGTGGCTGCTCGAAGCCGGGCACAGTGAAACCGAGCTCGGGGAAATCGAGAGTGCGGTCGAGCGGACGGTCGCGGAAGCCGTCGAGTTTGCCCGCAAGAGCCCGCATCCCGATCCGGCGAGTGTCTGGGACTACCTCTACAGCAACCCCATTGGCTATCCGGCCTGAGCGCAAGGGACCCGCAGGCGTGGCCACGACCGAGCTCACCTATCTGAACGCGATCCTCGAGGCTGAGAAAGAGGAGATGGAACGCGACTCCAGCGTCATCCTGGTCGGCGAGGACATCGCGCTCTACTCCGCGAGCGGCGTGCTCGGCAAGCTGGATCCCAGGCGCACCTGGAATGCGCCGATCTCCGAGCTCGGTTTCTCGGGGATGGCGATAGGCGCTGCCATCACGGGCCTGCGGCCGATCGTGGACCTGACGATCGCCAGCTTCGTGTACCTCGCCTGCGACCAGATCATCAACCAGGCGGCGAAGATCCGCTTCATGACCGGCGGCCAGGTGCGCGTGCCGGTCGTCTTCCGCATGTCCATGTGGCACAACGGCGCGAACGCCGCACAGCACTCCGATCGCCCTTATCCGATGTTCATGAACGTGCCGGGCCTGAAGGTCATCGCGCCGGCAACGCCCTCCGACATGAAAGGCATGCTCAAGAGCGCGATCCGTGACGACGATCCGGTGCTCGTCTTCGAGGACAACGATCTCTGGGGGAAGAAGGAGGCCGTCTCCACGGATCCGGACTTTCTCGTGCCGCTCGGCAAGGCCGCGGTGCGGCGCGAGGGCAGTGATGTGACGATCGTTTCAGTGGCAGGCTGCCTCCTGCATGCACTGCCCGCCGCCGAGCAGCTGGCAAAGGAAGGCATCTCGGCCGAGGTCGTCGACGTGCGCAGCCTCGTGCCGCTCGACCGCGCGACGATTCTCGCCTCGGTGGCGAAGACCCGGCGGCTCGTCGTCGTCGACTACGCCCATCGCACGGCCGGGGCAGCCGCCGAAATCGCGGCCACGGTCGCGGAAGAAGGCTTCGAGACACTGCGGGCACCCATCCTGCGGGTGACCACGCCGGACGTGCAGATTCCCTTCAGCCCGAAGCTCGAGCGGCCACTCTATCCGAACAGGGACAAGATCGTGGCTGCGGTGCACAAGGTCCTACACTGAGGAAATGAGCAGACGCGATGGCCAGCAAGGTGGTGCTGCCCAAGTGGGGGATGGGGCTGAACGAAGGCACGATCCTCAAGTGGCTCAAGGCCGAGGGCGACCTCGTCGCTGAAGGCGAGCCGGTCGTGGAGATCGAATCGGCCAAGGCGATCGAGCAGGCGTTCGCGCCGGAGAGCGGCCGGCTGGTGAAGATCCTGGTGCCTGAAGGGCAGACCGTGGAGACCTACACGACGATTGCCGTGGTTGCGTCCGACGGTGAGGACTACGCCGAGCTTCTGGAGTGAAACATGCCGCGTCCCGGCGCGCAGACCACGACGGATTCTGGGTTGCCCGCATCACGAGGAAGCGATTCATGCCAACACCGAGTCGGGAACAGCTGCAGAAATGGGCCGGGAATTACGTGGCGCTGTGGAACGCAGGCGACAGGGAAGCCTGGGTGCGGAACTGGCGGAGCGTCGGACCGGGAGAGTTCCGCATGCTCGATCCCGTGGGCACGCCGGAGAAGCGGGGGTTCGAGATGTGCTGTGCGAAGTCCTTCGATCTCTTTCAGCCGAAGATCCGTTTCCATGTGCCTCCAGAGACCGTGTTCATTTGCGGCAACGAGGTCGCCTGGGTGATGGAGAATCACCTCACGGTGGACGGGAACACCACGATGTTGCGCAGCATTGAGACTTATCGCTTCGAGCCGGACGGCTCGGTCGTCATTCGGACTTTCTACGACGTGCCGCCGCCTGAGAGTACCGAGCTGGGGAAGCTTTTCGATACCTACCTGCCAGGACGCCAAAGGGGTCACAGATGAGTTCCAGAAACGTCAATTCGATGGTCATGGCCGGGGCCTGCATCGCGGCGGGTGCGCTCGGACCTGCATGGGGCGCGGGCGCCGAGGGCACGGAGGCCCGGGAATCTTCCGGGCAGCTCGCCGAGGTCACGGTGACTGCACGTCGCCAGGAGGAGTCGCTCCAGGAGACGCCTGTTTCCGTCACCGCCGTCACGGGCGCGCTGCTCGACAAGCTCAACATCCAGGATGTCACCCAGGTCGCCGAGCTCACGCCCAATCTCTCGATTTCGCATCAGACTTCGAGCACGACGGCCACATCGGTCACGCTCCGCGGCATCGGGCAGACCGAGCCCGCAGCGACCGCTGAGCAGGCGGTCGGGCTCTATCTCGATGGGGTCTACATCGCGCGTACGGCGGGGGCGGTATTCGATCTGGTGGACCTCGAGCGCATCGAAGTCCTCCGTGGTCCCCAGGGGACGCTCTTCGGGCGCAACACCACGGGTGGGGCGGTGCAGCTCGTCTCGAAGAAGCCGGCCGATCAGTTCGGCGTCGAGGAGAAGCTCGGCTACGGGCGCTTCAACGACTGGTACACCCGCACGCGGGTCGATACAGGCTATCTCTTCGGCTCGCCGGTGAAGGCTACGATCGCCTATCTCCATCGCCAGCGCGACGGTTATGTCGACAACACCCTCGCGCCCCGCGACCAGGGCCCGGGATCCTTTGACAACGACGCCATCTGGCTCGGGCTGTACGGGCAGTTCGGCGAGCGCTTCACGGCGTCCTACACCTTCGACTGGAACGAGCGCAGCGGCTCGCCGGTATTCTTCCAGATCGTCGCCGCGACGCCGGATGTGGCGCGCTACTACGGAGCCTCTCCGGGCTTCGGGGGTGCGCCCTTCGTCATGAGCAGCAAGTACCTGCAGACCGTCCAGCAGGCGCCCTTCGACGGGCGCTTCAACAGCGACTCCGAGACCGGTGGGCACAATCTCACGCTCGAGTACGCCGTATCGGATGCGATGACCCTGAAATCGATCAGCTCCTATCGCTCCTTCTACCAGAACACGATCTGCAGCCTCACGGGCAACGGCGTGATGCGCGGGGTCGTGCTGGACCCCGTGACCTACGCGCCGAGCGTCCAGGACCTCTACGGACCCTACAACTGCAACAACGCGCCGCAGCGGCAGTTCCAGTATTCTGAAGAGATGCAGCTGCTCGGCAAGACCGAGCAGTGGAGCTACGTGCTCGGCGCTTTCTACTTCTATGAGCGCGCCTTCGAGTACAACCGCCAGCGCTTCACCTACGTACTGCCCGGCGGGCTGGCGGGGATGAACCTCGCGACCCCGTCGTCCTTCGGCGGTGAGACGGAATCCATCGCCGGATTCGGCCAGGTGAGCTATCGACCCGGCGCCTTCAGCGGGCGGCTCGAGCTGACCGGCGGCCTGAGGTATACGCAGGACAACAAGAAATTCTTCAATCTGGCGTTCCCCAACAGCCCGGGCGACAAGGACTTCACCAACACCTCGTGGCTCGCCTCGGCGAACTACAAGTTCACCGACGACATCATGGGCTTCGCCCGCGTGTCGACCGGCTACAAGGCCGGGGGCTTCTCCCCGCGCTCGCCCTTCCTGGCCGCTTTCAAACCGGAGAAGGCGACGGCCTACGAACTCGGGCTGAAGGCGGAGTGGCTCGACCGGCGCGTGCGCACCAATCTCTCGGTCTTCCAGACCGACTACAAGGATCTGCAGGTGCAGCAGTTCCAGTCGGGAACCGGAGGTTCGGTCGGATACACCGTGAACGCGGCTGAAGCGACGTTCAAGGGTGTCGAGCTCGAAGTCGTGGCGGTGCTGGCAGAAGGCCTGACCGTCGATGCGGCCTTCGGCTACACGGACCCGAAGTATGACCGCTACCTGTTCCGCGACCCGGTGACGGACCAGATCACCGATGTCGCGAAGCAGGCGCGGTTCTCCGCCGTTGCCAAGCAGAACCTGCACCTCGGCGCGGAATACGTCTTCAGGCCGTTCAGCGTGGGGCAGGTCTCGGCGCGCCTCGACTGGTCCGAGCAGGGTGAGCGGTACTTCTATCCGCTCGATCGCATCAACATCTTCAACGAGCAGGTGAAGGATCCGGGTTCGGAGAACCTCCGCGCGCGGATTGCGCTCTCCCAGATCCCGGTGGGTCATGACGGCACGCTCGAGGTGGCACTCTGGGGCGACAACCTCACCGATCACGACAACGTCGGCTACGGCATCGACTTCGGCGGTCTGGGATTCGGCGGCCTCTACTTCACCGAGCCGCGCCGCTACGGCATCGATCTGAAGGTGAAATTCTGAGCACGGAGCGTCACGCGATGAACCACTGGCGCGGCAAGGTATGCGTGGTCACGGGTGCGGGCAGCGGCATCGGCGGCGGGCTCGCGCGGCATGCGGCAGCGGCTGGCATGCACGTGATCGGCGCCGATGTGGACGAAGCGGGTCTGCGGCAGCTCGAGGCCACGGTCCGCTCCCGCGGCCAGTCGATCGAGACATGTCGCACGGACGTGCGCGACGAGCAGGCCGTCGAGGCGCTCGCAGCGCACGTCTTCGCGAAGCATGGCCGGGTGCATCTGCTCTTCAACAACGCCGGTGTGCTCGTCGACGGCAAGAGCTGGGAGCGGCCGATGCGCGACTGGCGCTGGAGCTTCGAGGTGAACGTCTATGGCGTGATCCACGGGATCCGCGCCTTCGTGCCGCGGATGCTCGGGCAGGGCGAACCGGGGCGCATCGTCAACACCTCGTCGCAGGGCGGGCTGCTCGGGGGCGGCACGTTCATGGGGCCGTACCAGGCGAGCAAGCACGCAGTCGCGGTGCTCACGGAGACGCTGTACAACGAGCTCGCACTCGAGGGGCAGTCCGTCACCGCATCCTGCCTCTGCCCCGCGGAGGTCTCGACCGGCATCTGGAAGTCCGACCGCCTGCGCCCGGTCGAGGAACACATTCACCTCGGGAGCCGGAGCGAACGGGACTTCCACGATGCCGTGGCCGGCGCCGTCGAGAAGAGCATGGCGCCCGATGACTTTGCCGCGGAGGTGTTCGCGGCCGTCGAGGCCAGCCGGTTCTGGATCGTGCCGACCGACGCGTTCTTCCGGGGAGTGCTGGAGCTGAGAACCCGGCGTGTGCTGGACGGGCTGCCGCCGCCGGCGACCGCGGATGCCATGCAGCTGTTTGCGCAGACGAAGGCGGACTGACACCCATGACGATCCGTCGGCTCGGACTGCAGGGGCTCGCGGGTGCGCTCCTCCTCATCGGCGCCGCGCTCACGATCGGTGGCGCGAGGCTCGTGAGCCTCGGAGGTTCGTGGTACTACCTGCTCTCGGGGCTCGCCACCGTCGTCTCGGCGGGGCTCATCTGGCGGGGGCGGCGGGTCGGGTTCTGGATCTACCTCGCGACCTTTGGCGCGACGGTGATCTGGGCGCTCGCCGAGGTCGGACTCGCCTTCTGGCTGCTCGCGCCGAGACTGGGGCTGCCTCTCGTGCTCGCGCTCCTCGTCCTGCTGGCGATGCGTCGTCGTGTCGAACCGGGAGCGGGCAGACCGCCTCGGCGCAGCCTCGTGCGCGCGGCGACGGTGGTGGTGCTGCTCGCGGCAGCAGCTGGCATCGCATTCTTCTTCACGGGCGGGACGCGCACGGAGCGCCAGGCGGCAGCGTCGCCGCCTGTCCGGGCGGCGGGCGATGACTGGCGCGCCTATGGCCGCACGGCGGCCGGCACACGCTACGCACCGGCCACGGAGATCACCCCGCAGAACGTGCATCGACTGGAAGTGGCCTGGACGTACCGGACGGGAGACCTGCCGCAGGCCTATCCCGGCAATCGCGCCGGCTACATGTTCGAGGCGACGCCGCTCAAGGTCGGTGAGACGCTGTATTTCTGCTCGCCGCACAACCTCGTCATCGCTCTCGATGCCGACACCGGGAAGGAGCGCTGGCGTTACGATCCCCGGATCGACACGACCGGGGTGTACACGCTGGCCTGTCGGGGCGTCGCCTCGTACGAGGCGCACACGACGGTGACCGATTGCCCGCGGCGGATTCTCACCGCGACGCTCGATGGACGACTGATCGCGCTCGATGCGGACACGGGCGCGCGCTGCCCGGACTTTGGACAGGACGGTGAGGTATCGCTGCACGCGGGGCTCGGGCCGATCACGCCGGGCTATTACCTCGTAACCTCGCCACCAACGATCGTCGGGGATGTGGCCGTGGTGGGGGGCTTCGTGCTCGACAACATGTCGACCGATGAGCCCTCGGGCGTCGTGCGCGGCTACGATGTTCTCACGGGGCGGCAGCTCTGGGCCTGGGATGCCGGGCGTCCGGCGGAAGCGGGTCCCTGGCGCGCGGGCGACGCCTACACGCGTGGCTCACCGAATGCCTGGAGTGTGTTCAGCGCCGACGAGGCGCTGGGTCTGGTCTACGTCCCGACCGGCAACGCGCCGCCGGATTACTACGGCGGAAAGCGCACGGCCGCGATGGATCGCTACTCGAGCTCGGTGGTGGCGCTCGAGGCGGCAACGGGCACGCTGCGCTGGGCCTTTCAGACGGTGCATCACGATCTCTGGGACTACGACGTGGCCTCGCAGCCCGTGCTCGTGGATCTGCCGACGGGCGGCGGCACGGTGCCGGCCCTCATCCAGCCGACCAAGCAGGGCGAGGTCTTCCTGCTCGATCGGCGCAGCGGGCGGCCGCTCGCGGCGGTCGAGGAGCAGGCGGTGCCTCCCGGCCACGTGCCGGGCGAGCGCTACGCGCCGACGCAACCGGCCTCCGTCGGGATGCCGAGCTTCATGCCTGCACCGCTCCGGGAAGCGGACATGTGGGGGACGACACCCCTCGATCAGCTCTGGTGTCGCATCGCGTTCCGGAAGCTGCGTTACGAGGGGAAGTTCACGCCACCGGGGCTGGATGCGAGTCTCTCCTGGCCGGGTAACAACGGGATCATGAACTGGGGCAGCGTCTCGGTGGACGAGGTCCGGCAGCTCATGGTCGTGAACTCCACCTACATGCCGCTCCTGCTGCAGCTCATCGAGCGCGCGGCAGCGCCACCCGGCGAGCGCATCGCCGTCGAGGGCGATGCAGCCATCTCTCCGCAAACCGGCACGCCGTATGCCGTGCGCACGACGCGGCCGTTTCTGTCGCCCCTCGGGGTGCCGTGCAATGCGCCGCCCTGGGGACGCCTGTCGGTCGTGGACCTGAAGGCCCGCAAGCTCCTGTGGCAGCGTCCGCTGGGCACGAGCCGTGATCACGCGCCATTCGGCATCGCGGTGCCGGGGGCCTTCGCGCAGGGCGGATCGGTCGTGACCGGAGGCGGGCTGATCTTCGTTGCGGCGGCCCTCGACAACGAGCTCCGGGCCTTCGATCTCGCGAGCGGCAGGGAACTCTGGAAGGGACGGCTGCCGGCCGGCGGGCAGGCGACGCCGATGAGCTATGTGTCGGCGAAGAGCGGGAGGCAGTACGTGGTGATCGCCGCCGGCGGCCACCAGTACATGCATACCACGATCGGCGACTACGTCATCGCCTACCGACTGGCGGATTGAGGAGGCGAAGGCATGGATCTCAGAGTGACCGTGGCATTGCGCGGCATGCTCGTTTTCGGGGCGCTGCTGACCGTCCCATGTGCAGCGACGGCGGCCGAGCGCATCGCCATGGATGCCGACGACATCGCCGGGGTCGTCAGGGGGTCGAAAGGCCCCGAGGCGGGCGTATGGGTGATCGCCGAGACTACCGATCTGCCCACGAAGATGGCGAAGATCGTGGTGACGGATGAACGGGGCCGCTATCTCCTGCCCGATCTGCCCAAGGCCGGCTACCGCGTGTGGGTGCGCGGCTATGGGCTGGTCGATTCGAAGCCGCTGAACGCGACGCCGGGCGAGCGGCTCGATCTCAATGCCGTCACCGCCCCCGATGCACAGGCGGCGGCGCAGTACTACCCGGCGAACTACTGGCTGTCACTCCTCAATATCCCGGCGGCCGGCGACTTTCCCGGGACGGGACCCCGGGGCAACGGCATTTCCGCCGCGATGCCGACTCAGGCGCACTGGGTCTATCAGGTCAAGGAAATGTGCATGTTTTGCCATCAGCTCGGGAACAAGGCGACGCGCGAGATTCCCGGCTCGCTGGGCAGGTTCGACAGTTCGATCCAGGCATGGGCCCATCGCATCGCGCAAGGGCCCATCGGTCCCTACATGAGCAGCCTCATGGGCCAGTTCGGTCCGCGCGGTATCCGCGAATTCGCCGACTGGACCGATCGCATCGCCGCAGGCGCCCTGCCGGCGCAAGTCCCGCCGCGCCCGACCGGACTCGAGCGCAACGTCGTGCTCACGCTCTGGGACTGGGCAGGTGGCGCGATGATCCATGACGAGATCGCCACCGACAAGCGCCAGCCGACCGTGAATGCCGGAGGGCCGGTCTATGGGGTGTCGACACATGGTGGCAACAAGCTCGTGTGGATCGATCCGTCGAAGGACGTGGCGGCGGAGATCCCTGTGCCATCGCGGGATCCCGCCATCAACTCGAGCCCTCACAATCCCATGATGGATGAGCGTGGCCGGGTCTGGATCACCTCGGCCTTCCGCGATCCGAAGAAGAGCCCGTCCTTCTGCACGGACCCCGCCAACCCCTACGCCCGGTTCTTCCCTCTGGCCGAACCACAGGGAAGCCTGCGCCAGGTGTCCCTCTACGATCCGGCGAGCGGCAAGTTCGAGCTCATCGATACGTGCTTCGGGACGCATCATCTGGAATTCGCGCGGGACGATGCGCGCACGCTCTATCTGAGCGGGGATGTCAACGCCATCGGCTGGGTCGATACCCGAGCCTTCGACCGGACGCACGATGCGCAGGCGTCGACCGGCTGGTGCCCCATGGTGCTCGATACGAACGGTGACGGGCGCATCGGTGAGTGGACGGAGCCCGGCCAGCCCATCGATCCGAAGAAAGACCAGCGTCTGGCCGGATTCCTCTATGGCATGGGGGTGAGCCCGGCCGATGGCAGCGTCTGGTATGCGCGCTACACGTACTGGATCAAGGACTGGACACCAGGCGTGCCGGGCGGGCTGATCCGCTTCGTGCGCGGCGCACATCCGCCCGAGAGCTGCCGGGTGGAGTACTACGAGACACCGGTGAAGGACGGGAAGCCGCTCGCCTTCAACCCGCGCGGAGTGGATCTCGATCACGAGGGCGTTGCCTGGGTGGCCTACGGGAGCGGACAGCTCGGGCGCTTCGACCGGCGGCGCTGCAAGGTCACGAGCGGCCCGACGGCCACGGGACAGCATTGCCCGGAGGGCTGGACCTTCTTCACGTCGCCCGGTCCCCGCATGAAGGGTGTGAGCACCGGCAGTGCCGACTGGCACTACCTCACCTGGGTCGACCAGCACGACGTGCTCGGGCTCGGCAGGGACGTGCCGATCATCCCGGGAACGGCGTCCGACTCGCTGCTCGTCTTCCTGCCGAAGCGCGAGCAGTTCGTGACGCTGCGGGTGCCGTATCCGCTGGGGCTCTTCGCCCGGGGACTCGACGGGCGCATCGACGACTCGAAGGCGGGCTGGAAGGGTCGCGCGCTCTGGTCGAGCTACGATGGGCGGGAGACGAAGCATATCGAGGGCGGCCCGGGGACGAGCTCGAAGATCGTGAAGCTCCAGCTGCGCCCGAGCCCGCTCGCGAAGTGAATGCCATGCCGCCGCGACGACTCGAGGACACACCGGTGAAGTGTGCGAGATACGGTCTGGCGACACTTGCGGCCTCCACGCTGCTCGCGCTTGCGACGGGTGTGGCGATCGCCCAGGTGACGGCTGTCGGCGGCACGCCCGAGGGCGCACAGATCAGGAATCCGGTGGCTGCCACCGACGCGTCTGTGGCGGCCGGGCGCGCCGTCTTCATGGAGAAGTGTGCCGCCTGCCATGGCGAACGAGGCGACGGGCACGGGAAGGGCATCGGCGAGTACGGCACGCCGCCGGCCGATCTCACGCGGGCGAGCTACACCTACGGCACGGCGGACGGCGATGTCTTCGACGTGATCCAGAACGGCGTGCAGCCTCGTCTTGCCATGCCCGGCTGGGACGGGCTCATCAGCGAAACGGACATGTGGAACGTCGTGAACTATCTCCGTACGCTGCGCCGCAGATCCTGACCACACCGGACACCCGACGAGGAATCATGGGTGTCTTCTTTTCACCGTCAATCGATTCAGGGGGAAGGTCAATGTATCGTGATCGAAAGTCCTGGCTGGCACCTGCCGGCCGACTCCAGACTGTTTTCGGGATCGTGCTCTCGATGCCGCTCATCTGCGGGCCGCTGCTGGCTGCCGAGAGCGATCAGGGTGCCGAACCGGGCGCAGGACTGGCAGAAGTCATCGTCACGGCCGAGAAGCGTGAGGAGAGTCTGCAGAACACCCCGATCTCGATCGCGGCCTTCACCAGCGAGGAACTGGAGACGCGGCGGGTCGGGTCCATCGCGGATCTCGGCACGGTCGTGCCGAATCTGCAGGTGTCGCCGCACCCCAATACCGGCGCGACAGTCCGGGCGATGATCCGCGGCATCGGCGAGCCTTCGGCGGACCAGACGCGCGATCCACCCGTCGCCATCTACGTCGATGGCGTGTACGTCAGTCGCGGTCAGGGTCTGGCCAGCCAGCTCGCGGAGCTGGAGCGAGTCGAGGTGCTGCGCGGCCCGCAGGGCAGTCTCTACGGGCGCAACGCCACCGCTGGTGCCATCAACTTCATCACCAAGGCGCCCGAGCTGGGCAAGTTCGGCGGGCAGCAGAGTTTTACCTTCGGGCGCTTCAATCAGTTCATGTCGCGCACGTCACTCAACATTCCGGTCGGTGACACGCTGGCTTTCGATCTGGCCTACGCCAGCATCACTAAAGACGGCTTTGTCGCCAACACCGGTCCGGGCGCGGCGCGCTTCGGGGATATCGACCGCAAGGGGGTCCGTGGCGCCGTCCTGTGGAAGCCGAATGGCATCTTCGAAGGGCGATACACCTTCGACTCGACGTGGCTCTACGATACCTCGCCCTTCGTTGCGGTCGCGGGGATCTACCCGGCGACGGGAACGCGGCCCGACAGCGGGAGCTCGGGCACGGCGCCCCTCCGGCCGGGTTCTTCCCGCGTCCAGGGGCACAACCTGACCCTGAGCTACGATGTCCGGGAGCACATGACGCTCCGCTCGGTCACCGGCTATCGCGAGGTCCAGGACAACACGCACCAGGCCTACAATCCCGGCCCCGCCAGAGTCTACCTGCCGCTCTACAACAACAGCATCACCGATCAGAGGCAGTTCAGTGAGGAGCTGCAGCTCATCGGCGAGGCACTCGATGGCGGTCTCAAGTATGTCGGCGGGCTCTACTACTTCACGGAATCGGGTGATGCCGTGAAAGAGACGATCCAGATGGGAACCATCAATCCGCGCATACCCGACTGGAAGAACAAGGCCTATGCCATCTTCGGCCAGACCACCTGGACGCCGAAGGTGCTCGACCAGCGCCTGCACGTGACCGTGGGGGCGCGGTGGTCGAAGGACGAGCGCGAGGCGAGCATCTTCGAGAGGAGCATCCGTCCGGTCGGACCGCCGGTCGTGACGATCGATTCCTCGGGATCGCAGTCCTTCGACAACTTCAGTCCGTCGGGGAGCGTGCAGTTCGATCTCAGCCAGGACGTCAATGTCTTCGCGCGCATTGCCAGGGGCTACAAGACGGGCGGCTACAATCCGAGCGCCAGCTCGTCGGCAGCTTTCGCGCGGGGGTTCGGTCCTGAGACGCTGACCTCCTACGAGGCCGGCTTCCGCTCCGAGCTCCTCGGCCGCCGTCTGCGGGTGAACGCGACGGCGTTCTACAGCGACTACAAGGACATCCAGACGAACGTCTTCGATCCGCTCAATACGAGGATCTTCGACATCATCAACGCCGGCAAGGCGGAGACCAGCGGTGTCGAGCTCGAAGTCACCGCGCTCGTGTTCGAGGGCTTCATCCTCAGTGGCGGCTACGGATACACGAATCCGAAGTTCAAGGAAGTCCGCGATCTCGGCGGCAACGATGTCACGTCCGGATTCCGGTTCACGCACGCACCGAAGAACAGCTTCACGGTCGCGGCGGACTACAAGTCGCATGAGACACCGGCAGGCGTCGTGGAAGCGAACGTGAACTACGGCTGGCAGGACAAGTTCTTCGGCGTCGCCACAGACAAGCGACTCATCGCTCCGTCCTATGGCCTGCTCAACGCCCGCCTCGGACTCGCGGATGTCGCGGGGATCAAAGGCCTGAGGGTGGCGGTGTGGGGGCAGAACCTGACAGACGAGACCTACTACCTGAATCACTTTGCATTCGGTGACGTGCCTGTCGCCATGTATGGCGAGCCGCGTGCCTATGGTGTCGATATCAGTCTGAAGTTCTGAAAGCCCGCGGGGCCGGGGCGCAGGGACGCACCCCGGCCAGCGGATCGTGAGCGGCTCGCGTCCGTGGCATTCGCGTGAGGAACATGCCTGTTTCGCTGTCCGGGAAGGTCGCGCTCGTGACCGGGGCCAGCCGCGGTATCGGTCGTGCCTGCGCGCAGCGCCTCGCACGTGCCGGGGCAACCGTGATCGTCACGGCCCGCAGCCTCGAGGTGCCGGTCGACCATGCGGGGACGCTGACTGAAACCGTCGGACAGATTACGCAGGCGGGCGGACGCGCGATCCCACTGCGTGCGGACATCGAGAGCGACGCAGACGTCGCATCCCTCATTCCCCGTGCGCTGGAGGCCGCCGGGCGCCTGGACATTCTCGTCAACAACGCCGGTGTGGCGGAGTACGCGACGGTCGAAAAGCTGTCCGACGAGTCTTTCGGGAGGACGCTCCGACATTACTTCATCGTGCCCTTCAGGCTGGCGCGCGCGGCGATTCCGGTGATGCGCGCCCAGGGTGCCGGGTGGATCGTGAACGTCGGCTCCGTGACGGCGCAGAGGCCGCTGAAGCCCTACGATGAGTTCTCGATCCATGGTGGTGCGAGTGTCTACGCCGCGGTCAAGGCAGCGCTGGCGCGGCTCACGCAGGGGCTGGCCGCGGAGCTGCAGCACGAGGGCATCGCCGTAAACCTCGTGGCGCCGAGCACCGCCATCCGCACCCTGTCTGCCGCCCGCTATATTCCCGACGAGTATCCGAGCGAACCCGTGGAGTACATGGCCGAGGCGATGATCGAGCTCTGTCACCTCCCGGCTGCGGAGCGCACCGGCCTCGTCGTCCACAGTCTGAACTACGTGCGCCACCTCGCCGTGCCTGTCTACACGCTCGACGGGCGCGAACGGCTGCCGGTGCCGGTCGTGCCGCCGTATGCGCACCCCGAGATCATGGACGCGGGCGAATAGCCGCGCAGAGCGGTCGGCGAAGACGGACTCGGTGCGACGAGCCGGCTTCTCAGTCGCGACGCAGCGCGATTCCCTGGAAGAGCGTGGCTAGCACGCGGGGCCCCTTGCCGAGAAAGCGCCGACAGGCGGTGAGCTCGAAGCCGCCTTCCTGCACCAGGGATTCGATCGCGCGGTTCATGTTGCACCCGCCCGCAACGCGCACCCAGAGCGGATTCAGGCGGTCCTGCCAGCGTGCTGTCGCGGGGCGCTCGCTGCGACCGTGCTCGATGAACAGAAACCGGCCTCCCGGGCGGAGCACGCGCCGCATCTCCGCGAGCGCGCGCAGCGGCTCGGGGATCGAGCACAGCGTCCAGGTCGTCACGATGGTATCGAAGGAGCAGGTGTCGAAGGGGAGTGCGCCGTCGGCACGCAGCGCATGATGCTCGACCGGGAACGGCGCGGCGCGCATGCGCGCCTGTACGCGCGCACTCGCTGCCGGCAGGGGATCGACGCCCGCCAGCGAGCTCACGCCCGGCGGGTAATGCGTGAGATTCCGCGCCGTACCGAAACCCACTTCGAGGACGCGGCCGTACGCTGTCTCCAGGGCGGCAGGACGATACTCGTCCATCTGTCCCATGGCCCAGTCCTGAAGTGCGGATCGGATGCAGGTGCCGAGGTTGCTCATCGGTTAAGAATACTTAATCGGTGCGTAATCTTCATGAGAGCCGGGGTTGCCTAGACTGCCCGTGCGCTGTCTGAGACGCAGCGCGCACCCTACACAGATCATACGAGGTACGGCTCATGAAAGTTCTCTCCACGCTCGCAATCGCGGGTCTGCTGTGTTCCACCGCGGCATTTGCCGCATCCGGCGGGACGGCTCCTGCGCCTGCCACGGCCACCAAGCCGGCCGCCGCGCAGCCTGCACCGCCCGCCAGGTCGGCGGCCGAGGCCTCCGGTGCCAGCCATGAGACAGCCAAGGAAATGGCCAAGCAGTGCCGGGAGCAGGCTGCTGCCAGGAAGCTCAAGGGCAAGGAGCGCCACAAGTTCGTGAAGGACTGCGAAGCCGGCAAGGCGACGTCCTGATCTTTCTGCCCGTCCCAGAAGCGGGCACTTGCAGCGACGATGCGGCGCTCCGGCCTCCGGGTCGGGGCGCCGCTGTCTGTGTGCGGTCAGTTCTCGGCCGGCAAGTCGCAGAGCACGCGCAGGCCCGGCAGGTTGTCTTCGATGGTGAGCCTGCCGCGGTGCAGGCGGGCCACGGCGGCGGCCAGACTGAGGCCGAGCCCTGAACCGGGCTGACTGGCGTCACGGTCGAGGCGCTCGAAGGGCTGCAGGATGCGTTCGCGGTTCGCGGAAGGGATGCCGGGGCCATTGTCCGCGACGACCAGGCGCACACGCTGATTCTCGCGGCTCACGGACACGATCACTTCGCCGCCCGGTGGCACGTATTTCAGCGAATTCTCGAGCAGATTGGCGAGCAGCTGCGCCAGCAGCTGCCGGCTGCCGCGTACGCCCGCCGATCCGGCAGAGCGCAGCGAGATCCGCAGCTCTCGCGCGCGACCCTCGGGCTCATAGAGCTCGATGAGCTCGCGAGCCAGTGCGTCGAGATCGACTGACGCTGCTTCGGTTGGTGGCGTACCCGAGGTCGCCTGTGCGATCTGCATGAGCACAGTCAGTGTCCGTTGCACCCGATCGACATCATTCAACGCGGGCAGGATGCGCTCGGGTGTCGTTGGCGGCGCCCGCAGCATCTCCTCGAGCCGCATGCGCAGCCGGTGCAGTGGTGCACGCAGATCGTGGGCGGTGCTGTCGAAGGTGGCTCGCAGCGTGCGGGACTGCTGCTCGAGGCGATCGAGCATCAGGTTGACCGCGTGCGCGAGCTGATCGAACTCGTCGCCAGAGCCCTCGACACTCAGACGTCGCGCGAGATCGCCCTCGACGATGCTCTCGCAGGTCTGCGCGACGCCGCTCACCCGCGCACCGATGCGTCGGGCGAAGCGATAGCCGATCCCTGCGGCCAGCAGGGTCGTGAGGCCGATCCCCCAGAGTGCGGCTGCCCTGAACCTCGCGAAGAACCGCCGCTGCTGGTTGAGATCCGTGCCCACGAGCAGCATGTAGCCACCACCGAGATCGTGGGTTGCCGCTCGAACGGGGTGCTGGATGAGATCTTCGTCCTCGCCCTGTGCGACGAGCGCGAATTCCACCCATTTCCCGGGCGGCCGCCCCTGGAGGGGCCACGTGGTGAGATTGCCCCCCAGGCGTTTGAGGGAGGGATCCGTGAGCAGGTAGACGGCACCGAGGCGACCCCAGCTGTCGCTGCGGAGCTGGAGTGCGCCTTGCAGGCTGGCCAGGCCATCGAGCTGGTACTCGTCGCGCAGGCCTTCAAGCTCGCTCTCGATCACCAGGTCCGTCTCGCGTTCGAGCTCGCCCTGTGTCAGCAGATAGCCTACGCCGAGCAGCAGGCTCACACCCGCGACGAAGACCGCAAGATACGCCAGCGCAAGCCGTGAGGCCGCAGTGCCGAAGGGCTGCAGCGCTGCGCTCATGGCGCGTTGCGCAGGGTGTACCCGGCTCCCCGGATCGTGTGGATCAGGGGCGGGTCGAAGCCGCGGTCGACCGCCTGGCGCAGCCGGCTCATGTGTACGTCGATGAGGTTGGTCTGCGGATCGAAATGCAGGTCCCACACGCCCTCGAGCAACATGGTGCGTGTGACGACCTGCCCGGCATGGCGCATCAGGAATTCGAGGAGCTGGAACTCCTTGGCCGTGAGCTCGATGTCCCGGTCAGCGCGGCGCACCCGACGCGCGAGAAGATCGAGCTCGAGATCCGCGACACGCAGCTGCGTCACCCCGGAGGTCGTCGGGCGGCGGCGCAGGAGCGCCTCGATTCTCGCAAGCAGCTCCGAGAAGGCAAACGGCTTGGTGAGATAGTCGTCGCCGCCGGCCCGCAGGCCCCTGACGCGGTCATCCACGGTGCCCAGCGCGCTCAGGATGAGCACGGGCGTGGAGATGCCGCGCTCGCGCAGCGTGGCGATCACCGAGAGCCCGTCGAGCTGCGGCAGCATGCGATCGGCGATGATCAGATCGTAGCGGCCCTCCGTTGCCCGGTACAGCCCCTCGCGCCCGTCGGCCGCGAGCTCGCAGCTGTAGCCGCTCTCGCGCAGGCCATTCGCGACGTGGCGCGCGGCCTCTGCATCGTCTTCGATCAGCAGGATGTGCATCGGCGATGCTCGGCGCTGTCCGCGCGATCTTACGTCGGGTCGATGCGCACGATGTCCTCGCCGTCGGCCGGGAACCAGCCCGACTGGTACATCGTGACCAGCATCAGCAGCGCCACGGTGAGGTGGCTGACGATGTCGATCATGTCGGGCGTGATGCCGATCGCGCTCATCCGGGTCACTTTACCTGAGCCGTTGTCGATCCGCAGTGTGGCACCGGAGCGACGTTCGAGGCCAGAGCAGGCACGATGAGCGTTCAGACATCGCATCGCCCCCTGCGTGTATTTCGCAGTCCATTTCCTGAACAGATCCTGCGCCAGCTGCATCTTCGAATTGTGCGCCGTCCAGGCCTTCTGCAGACACTGCTCGTGAGCCTTTTCGGCTGCGGGCGATCCGGGTGGCGGCGGCAGCGAGCCGGAGATGGACGGCGTCGTCCGGCACTTGTCACCCGGATTCCCGAATGGGTACACCTTTGCCCAGGCATCCGGCGGGAAGGCGGGCGTCACCGGCACCGGGATCGACTTCGGGTGGCTCAGGACGATGGTCGTGGGGCCCGGGACGGGCACGTCGATCGTGGGATCCAGCGTGACGCTGGTCGTCGCTCCCGTCCGGAAGAGCTGAGCGTCATGGCTCCAGTCGCTGCCGAAAGAGCCCATCGGCGCGTCCTCCCTGACCGTGTGGCCGTCCAGAGCGCTGCGGAAACGGGCAGCCACAGCACGAGGGCACATGAGGCGTCATGCGAAGAGCGGTCGGTGTCATCAGGGGTGCGCGATCCTCTCGCCGACCCATCGATCAAAGCTTGCCTCGGCACCCATCTCCCAGAGGCCCACGATCAGAGCGGCTGCGCCGATCACGATCAGGATCGCTCCCGCGAGGCGATCCGGGACGCTCAGCACGAAGTTCCAGATCTCACCACGACCCATTTCTCCCGCGTTGCGGAATCCGATGAATGCGCCGATGCCGCCGAGCAGGAGCGCGAGTCCCACAGGGACGAGCAGCAAGCCCGGTCTGGCGCGGAAACGCGCGCCGATCTCCATGAGCTCGGTGCCGCCGAGATGCATGAGCGCCGTGGCGGCGAGCGCGCTACCGAGCACTGCGAAGGCCGCGCCGATGAATACGGCTGCCGTTCCGTGCCATACCCAAAGCTCGAATCCCCAGCCGCGGCGCGCGAAGGTGATGCGGCGCAGGAGCATGCAGGCCCCACCGGCTGCGACGCCGGTCGCGCCGAGCACGAATACCCCTGTGCTCATCAGTCGCGGCCAGCCGAGCGAATGGCCTGCGATCAGGAGACCGAGCCCCGCTGCGGGGAGGGCGATCTGCAGCATCCAGAACTGGGTCGCTGGAGTGAAGTACCGTACGCGATCCGACGCGATGACCCTGATCGTTGAGGTGACGTGTCTCACCGGTGCTGCGGTCATGCGCCCCTCCCAGGATCGCCGCCGACGGCACACTAGCAGATGACACTCGAAGGAGTACACTCGTGCCACCGCTGCGCTCTGCGTGGGCGTGAGCATCGCAGCCGGCTGCATCAGGCGCACCTGCCCGAGTCGCATCACCGACGAGCGCCGCCGCGTTCGCGAAATTGCTGGCGAAGGCGAATGCCGTGCAAGTCGCCGGTGGCCAGGTCCGTGTGCAATCCATGAGTGGCTTCGGCAACGCGTGGAGTGGCGGCGAGCAGCTCTTCTGGAGCGGTGGTGCGGTTGGAGCGGTGCTCGATCTTCTGGTCGATATTCCCGTCGGATCGAAATACGCCGTGGAAGCCTATTTCACGCGTGCGCCGGACTATGGCCAGGTGAAGATCGAGGTCGACGGCAAGCCGAGTCCGGTGACCTTTGATGGCATGGCTCCAGCGGTCGCGCAGACCGGGCCGACACAGCTCGGTGACTTTCCATTGCCGGCCGGGCCGCTTCCGTGAACTGTGGTCCGCCCGAAGGCGGCGCTACTTCGTCGCAGCCGTCAGCACCTCGGTCGCGGCTGCCTCGATGAGCGGCGACAGCAGATCCTCGCCGTCCTGCGTTGCCTTCGCCTTGCCGGTCTTCTCCATCGCTGCCTTGGCTTCGCTTGGCTTCTGCAGCTTGTATTCGAGCGTGATCTGATCGCCCTTCCTGATCTGGCTCTGTGACGCATTGGTGAGCGCCGCCATGGCCTGTTCCTGGGCCTGCTGCGCCTGGGCCTGGGCCGCGGCACTCGCAGCGACCGCCGCGGCCTGCGAGGCGACCATGGCGCCGGCGCTGCCGCCCAACCCACCGAGTCCTGGCACCATGCCGGCCATGGGCGCGACGGCACCCATCAGCCTGCCGAAGCCGGCGCCTCCGCCACCCTTCTTGTGGGTTACCGAGGTGTAGAGCACGTACTGGCAGCCCGCCTGCTGGGCCTCGGTGTTCGCCTGGATGGGAATGCGTGCCTGCAGGGGCACGAGTTCGGTGGCGGGTCCGCTGAGATAGGCGATGAGGGTCTGGCGTACCGGCTCGGCGACGTCGGCGCCGCCTGCGCCCTGGCCGAGCTGGGCCTTGGGCATCACGATGCCGATGCGGATCTTGTCCGCCGAGGGCGCCGCTGCGGCGCAGAACAGCCCGCAGGCGAGGAAGGCGGCGCTCCACAGGGAACGGGTTGAGGGCAGGCTCCGGGTGATCATGGTCGGACTCCGCTGATGGATTGTTCTTGTGTAGACGCATTGTCTGCCCGCCTTGTCAGGGGCCGCAATCGCGGTTGGCGGCAGCGGAGGATCGTTCTCTATCGACCGGAGCGTGTGAATGTCTCGAGCGCCGTAGCGAGCTCCGCTTCGTCGGGATGTCTCCGCAGGGCTGCGCGCAGTACCGCGATGGCCTCGTCGCGTCGACCGGCCTCCTGAAGCGCCACCGCGTAGACATAGGCAAAGCGCGCATTCTGCGGCTCACGGGCGGCTGCCTCGCGCAGCAGCGGCAGTGCCTCCGCGAGACGCTTCTGGCGCACGAGCGACAGCCCGAGCGCATGATGAGCGCTGCCGCTCGAGCCGGAGAGCGGCAGCGCCGAGCGCAGCACTTCCTCCGCGCGTTGCTCATCACCGTGCGCACGATAGACATCGGCCAGATTGATGTAGGCGGGGAGAAACCCACGGTCGCGGCGACGTGCCGCCTCGAAGGCCTGCTGCGCGCCGGCGAGATCGCCGCGCGCGCCGAGGATGCTGCCGAGATTCACCAGCGACTCGGGCCGGTCCGCATTGAAACGCTCGGATGCGGAATATTCTCCGAGTGCCTCGTTCAGCGCTGCCGTCTCGGCGGCACCGAGACTTCCGGGCGGCAGGCTCGCGAGTGCGGACGCGGCTTCGAGCCGTACGCTGCGTGCGGGGTCGTGCAGGAGCGGCAGCAGATCGGCAAGCGTTGCCGGCGGCCGTTCGACCGCCAGTGCGGCGGCGGATCGTCGCACCAGCGGACTCGGATCACGCAGGGCCGCGAGGAGCGTGGCCGGATCGAGCCGCGCCGCATTGCCGGTCAGGCGCGCCAGGGCGCTCGCGCGTACGATCGCCGGCTGCCCGGCGTCGCTTGCGATTGCGGCGACGTCTCTCGCGGCGCCGGGTTCGTGGCGCTCGAGAGCGGCGAAGGCCACTCCGAAGCTCTGCAGTCCTCGTCTCGGGCGCGGATAGTGCGCACGGATGGCATCGACCGCCCACTGCGGGCTGCGATCGCCGTGACAGTTCGTGCAGGCATTCGGCGTACCGAGACTCGCGGAAAGATCCGGACGCGGAATCCTGAAGGCGTGATCGTGGCGCGCATCGATCTGCATGTAGACCGTCGTCGGCATGTGGCAGGCGGCGCAGCGTGCACCTGCTGACTCGACCGGGTGGAAGTGATGCGCCGGCGTGGCGAGCTTCGGTTCGTGGCACTGCAGGCACACGCCGTCGCCCCCGGCGCGCAGCCGCCCGGAGTGTGGCTCATGGCAGTCGCCGCAGGTGACCCCCTGCGCGTACATCCGGCTCTGCAGGAAGGAGCCGTAGTTGAACACTTCGTCACGCATCTGCCCGTCGGGCCAGTAGAGCCCGGGCTCGAGCAATGCCACGCGGAAGCCATCGTGCAGCGAGTCCGCTGCCGTGACGTCGTCGGTGAGCTGGCTGCGGCGGCTGTGGCAGCGCCCGCAGACCTCGATCTCGCGTTCGCTCGCGCGTGGCCGGTTACGCACCGGCAGACCCGATACCGGTTTGCGCGACCAGCTCGTGCCGCGGCGTTCGTCGAGCTGTGGCACGAGACCGTGGCTCACGGCGAGTCGGGGGTCACGTCCGGGAGCTTCCGCCCAGGCGAGATGCTTCGAGCCCGGACCATGGCAGGCCTCGCAGCCGACGCCGAGCTCGGACCACGTGGTCGCATAGGTGTCGGTCGGTCCGTCGTAGTTCTTGCGGACATTCGTCGCGTGACAGTCCGCGCACATGAAGTTCCAGTTCTGCTGATATCCCGTCCAGTGGAGCGGATCGCCGGCACGCAGGCGTTCGCCGGGATAGAGATGGAACCAGCGCTGGCCGCCAGCCGCGGCAGGCCGCGTATCCCAGGCGATCGGCAGCGCCTGCACGTGACCGCGCGGCAGCTCGACCAGATACTGCTGCAGCGGAGTCACGCCGAAGGTGTACTTGACGTCGAAGTCGGCGAGCCGGCCGTCGGGGCCGTCGGTGGTGACGGAGTAGTGCCCCTCGCGCTTCGTGAAGCGCGTCGTGACCCCCGCGAGGGTGAAGCGGCTGTCCGCGAAATTTCCGAGCACGCTCATGTCGTCGGCGGGTTGCATCGCGTGATGGTGCTGTGAATCCCGCCAGGCGTCCGCTTCGTGTGCATGGCACCCGGCGCAGCGCATACTGCCGATGAAAGTCGTCGGACCTGACTCCGATATCGTGGGCGAGGCAGGGGGAGGCGAGCGAGTGCAGGCAGCAAGCAACGCAGCGGTTGCGAGTGTGTGCAGCATCCCGAGCGCAGCGGCCCGCACCTGGCTACGATGGGCGTCCACAGGGGTTTTCACGTACGACGGCGGCCTGACGCTGAGATAATAGGATGATGACCATGAAGCAGCTCGGATTGAAAGCGTTCAGCGTACTTCTGTTTGCGGGAGGCGCATGGCTGGCGGTGGGTGGTGCCTGGCTCGTGAGGTTGGGCGGTTCCTGGTATTACCTGCTCGCGGGTCTGGTCACGATCGGCGCTGCGGTGCTCCTGTGGCGCCGGCGGCGCGTTGGCCTCTGGGTGTATCTCGCGCTGTTGGCGGGGACCGTGGTCTGGGCCCTCGCGGAAGTCGGGCTCGACTTCTGGCAGCTCGTGCCGCGTCTCGGGCTGCCGCTTGCCCTCTCCATCTATCTGCTGACGCCCTGGGTGCGGCGGGCGTTCATCGAGGCGCAGGGTCCGGGCATCCGGCTCCATGCGCATACCCGGCGCGCGTACGCGGCGTCGATCCTCATCGTGG
Organism: Gammaproteobacteria bacterium; assembly: GCA_016707425.1. Taxonomy (GTDB): domain Bacteria; phylum Pseudomonadota; class Gammaproteobacteria; order Steroidobacterales; family Steroidobacteraceae; genus JADJHU01. The sequence continues at coordinate 217,819 of JADJHU010000003.1, read as the reverse complement.
TGGGGACGCTCTTCGTGCTCGCCCTCGGCTGGCGCGAGGGGCGTGTCGTCACTGGGGCCGGTACGCCGCCTGTCCGGGCTCTGGGCACGGGTGGCGCGCGACACGCCGGCACGGACTGGAGCGCGTACGGCGCGAATGAGTCCGGCACGCGCTATTCGACGGCTGCCGAGATCACGCCCGGGAACGTGCAACGACTGGAAGTCGCCTGGCAGTACCGCACGGGGGATCTGCCGGGAGCGCACCCCGGTAACGAATCCGCCTACATGTTCGAAGCGACGCCGATCAAGATCGGCGAGACGCTGTATGTGTGCACGCCGCGGGACATCGTGGTGGCCCTCGATGCCGACACGGGCAAGGAGAAGTGGCGGCACGATCCCAAGGTCGATGTCACGGGAGTGAAGATGGCCGTCTGCCGCGGCGTGGCTTACCACGAGGCGCGCGGTGCCGTGGTGGATTGTCCGCGGCGCATTCTCGTGGCGACGATCGATGCGCGCATGATCGCTCTGGATGCGGCAAGCGGAGCCCGCTGCCAGAGCTTTGGCCAGAACGGTGAGATCTCCCTTCGCTATGGTCTCGGGGAAGTCACACCAGGGTTTCAGTACGTGACCTCGCCGGCCTCCATCGTAGGTGATGCAGCGATCGTCGGCGGCTTCGTGCTCGACGGGGTGGCGACCCACGAGCCCTCCGGCGTGGTTCGCGCCTTCGATGCGATCACGGGCCGGCAGCTCTGGGCCTGGGATGCGGCACGGCCGGCCGGGAAGGGGCCGCTTGCGCCGGGTGAGATCTACCCGCGCGGCTCGCCGAATGCCTGGACGCTCTTCAGTGCCGATGCGAAGCTCGGTCTGGTCTACATTCCAACGGGCAATGCCACACCTGATTACTACGGTGCGCAGCGGCCGGAGGCGTTCGACCGCTACTCGAGCTCTGTCGTGGCACTCGATGCGGCCACCGGCGAGTTGCGCTGGTCCTTTCAGACCGTGCATCACGATCTCTGGGACTATGACGTCGGCTCTCAGCCTGTGCTGGTGGATCTGCCCATCGGGGGAGAGACCGTTCCGGCGCTCATTCAGCCGACCAAGCAGGGCGAGGTCTTCCTCCTCGATCGGCGCGATGGCCGCCCCCTTGCTGCGGTCGAGGAGCGTGCGGCGCCGAAGGGCGATGTGCCGGGTGAGCGCTATTCCCCGACCCAGCCCGTCTCAGTCGGAATGCCGAGCTTCGCGCCGCCACGACTCACGGAAGCGGACATGTGGGGCGGTACCCAGCTCGATCAGCTTCTCTGCCGGATCGAGTTCCGCAAACGCCGTTACGAGGGGCGTTTCACCCCGCCTTCGGTCACGCCGACCATCGAATACCCTGGCAATTTCGGCGTCATGGACTGGGGCAGCGTCGCGGTCGATGAAGAGCGGCGCCTCATGATCGTCAACGCCTCTTACATGCCCATGCTTAATCGCCTCGTGCCGCGGGCGGAGGCCGAGAAGATGCAGGCAGGCGGCAGTGGCCACGGCTTCCTGAATGTGATGCCGCAGTTCGGCACGCCCTATGCGGCCGAGTTCGGCCCGTTTCTCTCACCCGTCGGCTTTCCCTGCAAGGCGCCGCCCTGGGGCAAGCTCGCCGCGGTTGATCTCGACGCGCGGAAGATCGTGTGGGAGCGACCACTGGGTACCACGCGCGACCATGCACCGCTCGGCATCGCTGTCCCCGGGGTCTTCAGCCTCGGCGGTGCGGCGGTGACCAGGGGCGGCGTGATCTTCATCGCCGCGACGATCGACAACTATCTGCGCGCCTTTGACATCACGAGTGGTCGGGAGCTCTGGAAGGGCCGCCTGCCGGCGGGAGGCCAGGCCTCGACCATGACCTACGTCTCGGAGCGCACGGGCAGGCAGTACGTGGTGATTGCCGCGGGCGGTCACCAGTTCATGGGCACGACGATCGGCGATTACGTGGTGGCGTTTGCGCTGCCCGAAGGGCACTCCGGGAAACCATAGCATTCACGCAGCAGTTCGGCAGAGCCACTGGCCGTCCCGGAGCGACACTCTGTCGTGCGTTCACGCGGCGGAGGCCCGCACTCGGTTGAGCGCCGGATCGTTCGGCGGGTTGAGGATGCAGCGCGTGCCCGCTGGATCGTAGATATACGCCACGCAGCCGTTGCAGCTTGTGCAGCCAGACTGTGTGAGCGCACCGCTCTGCAGCTTGTTGACGAGCCCGGTATCGTGGATGAGGGCGCGCGCCATCACGACGCAGTCGAAGCCCTCCTGCATCGCAGTCTGCGCATTCGCCAGCGACTTGACACCTCCGAGATAGGCCAGCGGCATCTTCACGGCCGCGCGGATGTGCCGTGAATACTCGAGGAGGTACATCTCGCGGAACTGAAGCCCCTTCGGCACGCTCCTCGCCGCCAGCCTGATTGCCGTGCGCTGCAGCCAGCTGCCCTGGAGCACGCGCGACATTTCCTCGACGTTCATCGGGCTGCCGAAAGTGAACCAGACGGACTCGACGTTGCGCCCGGCAGAGAGCACCAGCAGATCGGCCCCCGCTGCCTCGAGCGCGCGCGCGGTGATTGCTCCGTCCTCGGCGGTCGCGCCTCCGGGCACACCGTCGGCCACGTTGATCTTGGCGATGACGGCCAGGTCTTTGCCGACTGCCTCCTTCACGGCCGAGAGCACGCGCGCCGGAAAGCGCACGCGGTTCCCGGCGCTGCCGCCGTAGCCGTCGCGGCGCCTGTTCGAGAGCGGCGAGATGAACTGATTGAGGAGATAGCCATGACCCATGTGGAGCTCGACGGCATCGAAGCCCGCCTCCCGGCAGAGGCGCGCGGCCTCGACGAACTCGCCCGTCACGCGGGCCATGTCGGCCTCGTTCATGGCGCGCTGGCGCCAGTTGCCCTGCAGCAGCCCCGCCTGATTGATCCCGGAGGAGGCGCTCATCGTCGGCCCCTTCACCCTGACGCCCGTGACGAAGGCGCCACCATGCGTGATCTGGAAGGAGATCCGTCCACCTTCCGCGTGCACGGCATCGGTGAGCACACGCAGATCCGGCAGGATTTCTCGGCGGATCCAGATCTGATTGCCGAGCGTGCGCCCGAGGGCGCTCACCGCGCCGTAGGCCACGGTGGTGAGGGCCACGCCGCCCGCAGCGAGCTCGCGATGGTGTTTGACCAGCGCCTTCGAGGGCGCGCCCTCGACATTCATGCCCTCGTTGGCACCGGACTTGATGAAGCGGTTGCGAAGCTGCATGGGACCGATGCGCACGGGACCGAAGGGCGAAGGAGTGCCGGACATCGCAATTACCCCGGGTGTGCCGAGTGTGGCAGGCAGAGTGATAATACACGCCATGACGACGGCCGCACTGTTCCGCCGCTACCGGGCGGTCGCCTATGAGGCGCGACTCGAGCTGGCCGCGAGCGACGGTGGCAACGAGCAGCAGCGCAGTCCCGGCTTTTCCAGATTTGTGGCGCAGATGTACCGAGAGAAGGCGCGGCCGAGGAGCACTCATCGTGCATGACGACTACCTGGCCATCACCGACACGGTCTACTGCTACGCAACCGGCCTGGACCTCCGAGACTGGGCGCTCTATCGGTCGATCTTCACCGAGGAGGTCGCCATGGATTTCTCGGCCTGGGACCAGATTCCACCGTACCGCATTCGGGCCGACGACCTGACTGAGAACGTCCGTGTCTATTTTGCCGGTCTGGACGCTACACAGCACAGCATGACCAATCCGCGCGTCAGGATCGAGGGCGACAAGGCCCGCTGCATCGTCTATATGCAGGCCGAGCATTTTCTCGAGGACCAGCAACCGAGCCGACGGTTCGTCATCGGTGGTTATTACACCGACGATCTCGTGCGGACGGCGGATGGATGGAAGCTTTGCGCCGTCAAGCTCAGCGTGCTGTGGACGCGCGGTGACCGCGGTTTCATGCTCGATGCGGCCGAGCGCGGGCGACGACGTCTGCAGCAGCCCTGAGGCTAGCTGGCGATGTTTGCGGGCACGCCGTAAGCGGGCGGCCTCGCTGCTACAATGATCCGCGGGAGGATGTCTCCGCGTCTATGAGCAAACACGTCGCACGGCTGACATCATCGCCGCCATCGGTAGCCGTCGTGCGGGAGCTGCTGCAGAGAGTACGCGACATCGGCGGCGATGCCGATGCGATCCTGAGGCGTGCGGGCTTCGCCCGTGGTGCTGATGCCGCATCGCCTGCTGCCTGGGAATGTCAGCTCTCCCGCGAGCAGTTCAGTGCCGTCTACCGCGACTGCGTGGCCATGCTCGAGGACTACGTCAGCCGTCGCGCCGGCCGGCCGGCGATGAACAAGAAGGAAGTCGATCTCCTCTGCTACTGCCTCATCAGCTGCGCGACGCTCGAGCAGGCGATCGGACGTGCGGCCGACTTCTGCGCCATGCTCGGCGGACGGGCGGGCGAACTCTCGCTCCGCACCGCCGGATCCCGGGCCGAATTCTGCATGCACACCTTTCACGAGAAGCGCGACGTGAGCGCCTTTCTCTCGGATCTCACCGGGCTCTCCACCTACGCGCGGCTCTTCGGCTGGCTGATCGGCGTCGATCTCGAGCCGCTCACGGTCGAGGCCTGCTATCGGCCGCTCCTGGACGATGCGGTGATCGCATGGCTCATGCCCCATCCGATCGTCTTCGAGGCGTCGGACAATTATCTCCGCTTCCCGGCCCGCTACCTGCGCCAACCCGTGGTCCGCAGCATCGGCGAGTTCGACGAGCTGCTGAGGACCTTTCCCTTCGACCTGACTACCGAGCAGTCGAAGTCCGCGCCGCTCTCTGAGCGCGTGCGCACCATCCTCGGCATCGCTCTCGCGCACCGAGCCGCGCTGCCTACGACTGCGCAGATCGCCGCGCAGTTCGGCATCAGCGCGGCGACGCTCAAGCGCCGGCTGGCAGAAGAGGGCACTTCGATACAGGGTCTGAAGGACCGCTGCCGTCACGAACTGGCGCTCGACCTGCTACGCGATCAGTTGCTGCCCCTCGGGGAGATTGCGCTGCGACTTGGCTTCAGCGACGCGGCGAGCTTCGCGCGCGCCTTCAGGAGCTGGTCGGGCCGTTCGCCGTCGGCCTACCGGCTGTCGGCCGTCGTCAGCTGAGCACGAGTCCGGTCGAACCGGAACTCATGACTCATACACCACGTGGCGGAACGCGATTCGGCTCCGCCGCCTCGAGGGTTTTCGCCGAATCTTCAGCCGCTTCGGCAAGTTCGACCTCGCGTTCATCGCTCCACCTACTCTGCGCTCATTTTCGAAGCACTTCGGCAGTAGTGTGAACAGGCCCTGGCCGGCCGGCATACCGTTCACGGGAGTTTCGATGTGGGTAGTCGCCGTCGGACCCCCACGCGGCGACCGTACCGACCGCATATCGACAGACACCAGTGTGAAATGGTGGCGGCTTCCTTACCACCGCCATCTGCTCCGCCACTCGCGCTGCACTGCTCACCGGGCGCAATCACCATGCGGTCGGCAGCGGCAGCGTCGCCGATCTCGCGACGGGCTACCCGGGCTACTCCGGCGTCATGCCGAAGAGCGCCGCCACGATGGCCGAGGTGCTGAAGCAGAACGGCTACAACACGGCGATGTTCGGCAAGCACCACAACGTGCAGCCGGGTGCCGGTTCAGCGGCCGGCCCGTTCGACCAGTGGCCGACGGGTTTGGGCTTCGAGTACTTCTACGGCTTCGTCCGCGCCGAAACGGATCAGTTCTCGCCCGTGCTCTACCGCGGAACGAACGCCGTCGAGCCGCCGAAAGACAAGATTCTCGACGAGGTACTGGTGGACGATGCCATCGACTGGGTACACAACCAGAAGGCTGCTGCGCCGGACAAACCCTTTTTCATCTATCTGGCGCCCGGCACGGCACACGCTCCGCACCAGGCGCCCGCCGAATGGATTGCCCGTTTCCGCGGCTGCTTCGATCACGGCTGGGACCGGCTGCGCGAGGAGACGCTCGCTCGCCAGAAGAAGATGGGCGTGGTACCAGAGACGACGCAGCTTACGCCCCGGCCCGACGCCATTCCAGCCTGGGAGAGTCTCCGCCAAGACGAGCGGCGCGTCGCCGCGCGCATGATGGAAGTCTATGCCGCGATGCTCGCGCACCAGGACCATCAATTCGGGCGACTCGTCGACGAGCTCGGACGCATGGGCGAGCTCCGGAGCACGCTGGTCATCTTCGTCGAGGGCGACAACGGCGGCTCGGCGGAAGGCGGTATCGCCGGTGCCGAAAACTGGATGGGCACCTACGCCAACGGGGCGGCGGAGCGCGTGGGCGATGTGCTGTCGCGCATTGATCGCCTCGGTGGTCCGGACACCTATGGCAACTATCCGGTCGGCTGGGCCTGGGCGACCAATGCGCCCGTCCAGTGGACGAAGAAGATCGCTTCGCATCTGGGCGGTACGCGCAACGGCCTGGTGATCTCCTGGCCGTCGCACATCAGGAGCCGCGGGGTGCGCAGCCAATTCCATCACATCATCGACATTGCGCCGACCATTCTCGAGGCAGTGGGGCTGCCGCAGCCGACGACGGTCAACGGCATCCGCCAGCAACCCGTCGACGGCATCAGCATGGCGTACAGCTTCGAGGCGCCCGAGGCGCCCGGCCGGCGCATGACGCAGTATTTCGAACTGCAGGCCAGCCGTGCCATCTATCACGACGGCTGGCTGGCCAACACCAGGCCGCGCAAGCTGCCCTGGGTCATGAGCAATCCGAAGGGGTCTCCGGACGAGTACGTCTGGGAGCTGTATTACCTCGACGAGGACTTCAGCCAGTCGCGCGACGTCGCCGCCGCTCACCCGAAGAAGCTGAAAGAGCTGCAGACGATCTTCGAGGGCGAAGCCAGGCGTAACCACGTCCTGCCTCTGGACGACCGCGAGTCATACGAGCGGGCACGTGCCGCGCAGGAGGTCGGGAGAGCGGGGCGAAACCGCTTCGTCTACTGGGGCAGGAACGTCAGCGTGACCGACGATGTCGCGCCGCCAATGGGCGCAACGTCCTTCAGCATCATTGCCGAGGTGGTCATGCCGGCAGGCGGTGCCAGTGGCGTACTGCTCGCACGAGGCAGCCGGTTCGGCGGGTGGAGCTTCTACCTGAAGGACGGCCGTCCGGTTGCGCACCACGCCTTCACGCAGACGCAAAGCTTCGAAGTGGCTGCGACGGCTGCGGTCGCACCCGGCGAGGCGGTGGTTCGCTATGACTTCGATTACGACGGCGGTGGCACCGGCAGGGGCGGCCTGATGCGCATCAGCGTCGACGGAAGAGAGGTCGCGAGCGGCCGCATCGAGCGCACGGCGACGTTCACGGCCGGTCTCGGCGAAACGCTCGATGTCGGGCGCGACATCGGCAACCCGGTCCTCGACTACGGAGAGTCCTCGGTCTTTTCAGGAGAAATCCGCAGGGTTGAAGTCGTGCGGCGCTGAGGAGACCCTCTCGGCGTCTGCGCCACTCTCTTCATGCCGTCAGTCTGGCTACAGCAACCGACTGAGGGAAAACCGAAGATGAATCGTCGAGAGCCGTGAGATCCAATGGCTACACACGCGGCTCCAAGCCATCCAGCGGGCCAAAACCCGGTAACTCAACGGCGTCATACGCGCTCAGAGCGGCACGTGCTCGCCGGCATTGATGTCCAGCGCGGCGCCCGTGATGCCGCGGACGCGCCGACTGGCCAGGAATAGCGCTGCCTCCGCCACGTCCTCGCTGGTCGGGATGCAGCGCAGAGGGAGACTGTCAGCTACGCGTCGGCGGATGTCTTCGGCCGCCACCCCTTCCGCTTCCGCCATGGCGGCGAAGGCGTCCTGCAGCGGTGGGCCGTCGATATAGCCCGGGATGACCGCGTTGACGCGCACCCCGCGTGGCGCAAGCTCCATCGCGAGCGTTCGCGTCGCCGTCTGCAACGCTCCCTTGGAGATTGCATAGCTCGCAAAACCGGGCTTGTGGCAGCGCGCTGCGATGGTGTTCACCATGACCACCGCGCCTTGGCTCGCCGTCAAGGCCGGGAGAAGCGCCTGGACCATGCGGACCGAACCCTTGACGTTTACTTCGAACGCCTGGGACCAGTCCTCGTTCAGATCGGCCTCCGCCAGCAGGCCCCTCGGGCCGAGCTGAAAGGCGTTGTTGATAAGCGCATCGACGCGCCCGAAACGCTCGCTGGTCCGCTTTGCGAGACGCCGGCAATCGGCCGCAAGGGTGATGTCGGTCGCGATGCACAGTGTCTGCGCTTCGGGAAGGCGGCCGGCGACCGACTCGAGCATTGCCATGCTGCGAGCGGCCAGCACGACGCGTGCACCCTCGCGGACGAGGGCCGAGACCAGCGCCTGACCCAGGCCGGCCCCGACGCCCGAGACGACGACCACCTGATCGCGGAACATCATGGCGATTTCGCCGGGAATGCAGCGGCGACATCGTCCAGAGGAACGAGGCGACAGAGAGGTGGGTCGACACGTTCGCCGAGGCTGGCACCGACGATGCGCATCGCGATACCGCCCTGCAGATGATCGGCGGTATCGATCCAGTTCGGCACCCCGGGGTCCGACGCGGCGATGACGACCACGACCGATCCGTCGCGTCGCAACGCGGCCGTCCCGCTGTTGTAGTGCGCCGGCGCGCGCAGAGGATCGATCGATTCCAGCCAGTGATTGCAGGCCTGCAGGTTCCAGTAGTCGCAGTGCGGAGGTGTGAAGCTCACCACGAGCGCCTGATCGCTGCGCAGCTCGTAGTATCCGTTGAAATAGGCGGTCAGTTTGTCGCCCTGCGCAGCAGCGAGCAGCTCCGGCGGCAGCGGCAGGATCTCGTTGGGCCGCTTCCGAAATGTCTCCGTCCAGCCGAGGAACTGGCGCACCGTTCCCGAGACGAACTGCAGGGACCGGTCGAAACCTTGTCGTATGGCCTTGGCGTCCATGAACGTCGGGTCTGCGGCCGGCGTGAGGCACTCGATGTCGTAGTCGGCGGGGCGGGCAGTACCACTCCTGAGCAGCGTCTCGCGGATGGTCAGCGTATTGGTGTTCGGGGACATCGGCAGCCAGGTACCATTCTGCGGCTCCGACGAGAGCATGATGTCGAACGCGCCGTCATCGGAGAGCGTCATGCTGCTACTGTCCAGACTGCCGCTGCATCTGAGTCCTTCGGAGGTGCCCAGGCCACCCGAGTAGGTGCCGAAAGCGATGCGGTCTGCGTCATTGATCCGGCCACGCAGCCGATAGCTCAGGCGGCCGTCCAGGGGCGCGCCGACATAGCGGTAGTCGGGATTGTCGCCGCCGATCCGGACACGTTCGCAGGTGAGCTCAGGCCGCATCGGAAGATGAGGATCGAGCTGCCGCCCTACTGCATAGCGGAACAGCCTCGAGAGATAGCGCAGCCCCTCTGCCTGCGTGAGCTCATCAGGCGGTGCGGCGCGCAGGATGTCCTGCCCCGTTACCCGCAGCTGCTCGCAGAGCTGATCCCACAGATCGTTCCAATTGGTGCTCATGTCGGTCTCCAGGCTCGGACGGGCGTTACGCCCAGGTTCCGGGCACTCACTACAGCTGCGGTCCGCCGCCATCCACGTAGATGCGCTGGCCGTTGACATAGGAGGCCGCAGGTCCGACGAAGAAGGCGACCACCCCGGCAACTTCCTCAGGGCGGCAGACATGGCCGTAGGCCTGGCCGGCGATGATCCTGTTACGGATATCGCCCGGGACTTGCGAGCCGAGGAAGCGCGCGCTCATGTCGGTGTCGGTGAGCCCAGGCGCGACGACATTGACGTGCAATCCATGTGCGCGCTCTTCCAGTGCGAGGGTCCTGGCAAGGCCCTCGAGCGCCATCTTGCTCATGACGTAGGGAGCATAATCCGGACCCTGGAGCGCAATGGCGATGCTCGACAGTAACACGATGTCGGCGCGGCCGCGCGACTGTGCTGCCGCGCGCAGCGACGGCAGCAGCAACCGGCAGAGCGCGTGCGGAGCGAGCGCGTTCACCGTCATCAGATGCAGCAGCTCCTCGTACGAGGTCTCGGCGACCGGCGCGCCGCGAAAGTCCTGCCCTGCATTGCTGACGTAGATGTCGAGGCCGCCGAGCTCGCGCAGCACCGCCTGCACGGCAGGCTCATGATCATCCAGACACTCGAGGCGCAGGCGCTGCACGCTCGAGTGCACTCCGCAGTCGCGCACATGCCTGGCAGTCTCCTCGGCTTCTGCCGATCGGGTGGAGAAGCTGATCGCTACATCGCAGCCCTGTCGTGCCAGTTCGATGGCGATGGCTCGGCCGATCCCGCGTCCGCCGCCTGTGACGAACGCCTTGCGCCCCTGTAGCGGCGGCCAGGCCTCGGGTCGCCCGGCCATCTCAGACGAACTCCTCGGGGAAAGCGATCCGGACCGCTCGCCGCGAGAGTCCGAAGTCCTCGAGCGTCAGCTGCTGCGTGCTCGCACCAGCCTCGAGTCGCGCGGCGCGCGCACGGATGGCAGCCGCGGCCTCGTCGCCCAGCGGCTCGCCGAAAGCCTCGTAGATCGCGCCGATCGCAGCGAGCGGCTCGCGCCTGAGTGCCTCGTGATCGACATCGCACCAGGGAATCTCCGGGTGCGCCGCCCGCCACTCCTGCAGCTCGTGAGCGCAGCGCGACCAGAGCGCAAGCTGCAGGCGGCCGATCTCCTCCGGGGACGCTTCGGGTTCGTTCAGGCGCCGCGCCGCAAGGACCAGTGCCGCGACCGAGGGCAGGAAGACTTCCGCTGGCCGGCGCGTGCAGATCACGCGCATGTCGGGGTACTCGCGGGACAGCGCCTCGAGGGACATGAGGTGACTCGGGTCCTTTAGTACCCAGCGCCGCCCGGCGCCGCCGTCGATGAGCTCGAGGAGCGCGCGGTGCCGTGCGTAGGCGGCTCGCATGTCGCACTGCCAGTGCCAGGCCTCATAGTCAGGGGCCACGGCGTTCTGGAAGAAGCTCATGTTGGCGAAGCTCTGCATGAGGAGCAACCGGCACTCGTCCACCTCGTCGGCCGTCATGGCGTGCAGCGCGAAGATCTCCGGGCTCGCAGCGCGCATGCCCGCGAGCGCGGCAGCGGTCGCCTGAAAGTCAGGGTGCGCGCTCCAGGTCGCAGCCGGCGGACGCGGCTGCGGGAAGAGCCCCAGCCAATGCTCGAGCCCCTGGGCGGTCGGGTCGGCGGCGAGCAGCCGGTGCAACGCGGTCGTGCCGCTGCGTGGCATGGAGAGAATGAGCCAAGGCCGGCGTACCGGGATTCGCGCCCGCCGGGTCTGCCGCAGCGAGTGTTGCGCCTTTAGGCGCTGCACGAGCACACCCATGAGCATAGCGCGCGCGCCGGCGGCGCCCGCGGCGTCGAAGTGCGCATGCCGACGATAGTCGCCAAGCAGCACGCTCAGCCCTTCGCGATATTCCGTGCCCCCGAAGTCCTCGAGCCCGGTCGCTGCGATCGCATCCGCTTCGAGCGCCTCGACCGTCACGTTAGCGGGCCAGACGCTCATCGAGCCTCCTCGAAGTCTCAACGATAAACCATCTTCACGTCGATCCCGAACCGCCGCGGCATAACGTAGGACACGCCCGCAAACCCGAGGGCACCGAAGTCGATTCCGGAGTTGACGTCATCCTCGTCGGTCAGGTTCGCACCCCAGACGGATACTTCCAGATCGCCTGCGCCCTTTCCCAGGGCGATCTCCGAAAGCGTGATTCGGGCGCCGAGATCGTGCTGACCGGGATCCCGGATTTGTTCGAGGAAGGGAGTCGCCCGTGGGACGGCATTAAAGTAACGCTCGCTCCGATAGGAATAGTCGAGCCGTGCCGAAAGTACGCCCAAAGACATTGGGGCAGAGCGATATTCGATTCCGCCATGGAAGTTGGCCTTGGCTAGGTAGGGAACTTCGCCTCCCCGGCTACATTCAGCAGTTGATTGGAGGCCGGGTCGCGGAACTCGAAGCTCTCATACCGGGGATCGGTGTAGCCGAGCGAGCCCTCCAGGGTCAGGCGATCCAGGACTCGTGCGACGAACTCCAGCTCGACCCCTTGGTAGCGCGCTTCGCCGGCGTTCACGAACAGGCTCTGCGAGCCTCCGGTCCCTGCGACGAACTGCTGCACTTGGAGGTCGTCATAAGTGGTGTGGAACAGCGCCAGATTGGCGCGCAGCCGCCGATCCAGCCACTCGGACTTCAGGCCGAGCTCGAGGGTCAGAGCTTTCTCAGGGCCGTAGCTGTTGAGGAAGCCGGCGGCCGGATTTAGCCCACCCGACTTATAGCCGGTCGTGGCCCGGCCATAGATCATGGCACTATCGGTCACTTTGTAATCGAGCGATGCCAGCCACGAGGCCTGCTCGAAGTCGTCCGATCCGGAGACCGGCGCAGGAGCGGTCACGTTCAGCGATTTCCGGTCCCTGGTGATTCGGGCGCCCCCGGTGACCTCTACGCGATCCTGCAGAACCGACGGTCGGTAGCTGATCTGGCCGAAGACAGCGACGGATTCCGACTTTCCGGAGAAGATGCTCTGCGGCCGCAGATTGATGCCGGCCTGTCCGCCCGGGAGCACGAAGGTGAGGAACTGATTGGAGGTCGTGTCGATGTGCTCGCGGAAGTAGAAGGCGCCGAGCACGTAGTCCCAGCGCGCGCCATGCCCGAGAAGCTGCAGCTCCTGCGAGAACTGATTCTGGCGGTCGTTCTGGAATCCCTGGATCGGTGTCACCTCGTCGATGGAGGCGGCAAAGGTGAGCGGATCGAGAACGACGCCTCGCAGCCTGCCGTTGCCCGACAGGCCGAATATGAAGTCGACGTCCATGTCCCGGTAGGAGGTGATGGACTTGACCATGAGGTTTTCGGTGAAAGCCTGCTCTAGGGTCAGGGCATGGCCCTGGATGCGGGAGACGCTTTCGGTGCGCGGAGTCACGGCGGCTTCGGTTCGCTGGACCGTTCCTGCGCGCTGCGTGGACAGGAGGAAGGAACTGCCGCCGAACAGCGGCGAGCGGCTGAAATAATCTCTGACGTCGGGGGTGGCGGCGATGAGCTGAAAGAACATCGGCGAGCCGCGGCGGTCATTGTAGTCAAATGCATAGTTTGCAGTAAACTTGCCGAAGTCGCCACGCAGCGTCGCCCGGATCGCGTCGGTGTCAATGGAGCCCGGGTCCTGGCCGTCGGGCGTCAGCGTGTTATCGACATAGCCGTCTCGCTCGCGATGCAGATAGGCGAGACTCGCCCGGAGCGGCCCGTCCGCGAGCAATCCAGTGTCGAGCTGCATGCGTGCATACCACTCACCGAAGCGGCCGTAACCGAGCTTCCCCTGCAGGCCGAACTCCCGGGCCGGAGCTCGCGAGACGAGCTGGATCGCTCCGCCGGTGGTATTGCGCCCGAAGAGCGTGCCCTGCGGACCTCGCAGCACCTCGATGCGCTCGAGATCGACCAGGTCGAAAATCGCCCCCGACGTGCGCGCCACATAGACTCCGTCGAGGTACAGGCCCACGCCCGACTCGGAGGTGAGAATCGGATTCTGCTCGCCGATGCCACGGATGTGGATGGTGGACGCACTGAGGCTGGCAGTCTGCTCGGTGATGGCTAGGTTGGGCGTGAGCTGACTGATGCGGTCGATTTGCTGAATGTTGAGGCGGTCGATCTGGGCTCCCGAGAAGGCTGTTACCGCGACGGGAGTCTCCTGCAAGGACTCTTCGCGCCGACGGGCGGTCACGACGACTTCGCCGAGTTGGCTCGCGGAACTCGGCGCGGCGGGTTCCTGTGCATATGCGCGCCCGGCCGTTTCCGCCAAGGCCAATACGGTGATGGCTGCGAGCAAAAAGCTGATCGGTGCTCGACGCATCGTGGCTTGCTCCACTGGTTGAGGGCCGGCCGACACCGGCGCGGCCGATGCTCAGGAGGTTAGCAGCAGGCACGCGATGCATTAGACTCGAGAGTTACGGTAACGGGACATCGTTGCGCGAACGGGTCAAAACCCGCGCGTCCGCGACCGCTGCCGAGCGCAGTCGGTCAGTGGCTGCGGAGCCGCGGCGCCGTGACCACGGCCAATCGTCGGGCGTCCTGCCGGTACCGCCGCGGCGAGAGGCCCGCCAGCCGCGTGAATGCACCGGAGAAGCTGCTCACCCCGGAGAACCCCAGCACATGGGATATCTCCTTGATGGAAAGGCGCTGCTCCCGCAATAGGCGCTGGGCCCGCTCGAACCTCACCGCCTCCACGTATTCGTGCAGCGTGCAGCCCGTGGTCTGCTTGAACATGCGTCCTGCATGGCGACGGCTGAGGCCGCAGACTGCTGCGAGCTCCGAGGCGCTCGGGGGTGCACCCGTGCTCTCGGCAATGTAGGACTCGATGCGTCTTAGCTGCCAGGCCGGAAGAGTGCCGGGCCGCGGCAGCTCCGTACGGACGGCAGCGAACACGCGCGACAGCTGAACACTCACCAGATTGCCCAGCGACTCCACCAGCGTGGGGCTCGCAAAGCCGGGGGCCAGTGCTTCGTGCGCCAGCCAGTTCATGGCGTGCTGGATTGGCACACACCTGATATCGAGGCAGAGCTCGAGCTGCGACCGACCCCAACGGTCGACCCGGACGGCGACATGCTCGAGCCGCCCGTGATCGTAGCTGAGACTCACACAGCGCTGAGGTCCCCCGCCGCCGCGCGAGTACATGGACATGTTGGCCGGAGCGAACACCAGATCGCCGACCTTGACGAAACATCCGGGTCGACCCTCGGGCGTCAGGCACGCCATGCTGTGGGGCGGCAACGGAGTCAGCGTCTGGATGAGCACGTCCCGGGAGTACTGCAGCTTCGCATCGTGCAGCACCGGCCAGCGACAATGCTGGATCTGCACGAGGAGGCCCGGAACCTCCAGCTGGGCATCGAGCAGGTAGGGATCGCCCAACACGGGCATGATCATTTGCTTTGCGGTCTGCGCCATCTCTGTCCGCTCACCGATCATGGTATGTGTAGTACGCGAAAGTGGACGACCTTTGCCCGAGCCCGCGTTCCGGATGCGAACACCTTGCGGACGGTGGGGAACACTGCTGACCTGCCGGCCTTCCGCCGACCTGATTCTAACTCAGCCGGCTACCGCCGCCGCTGTTCGCATTTCGCTCCCGGCTGTTGACTCGCCGCTCTCGGCGGCAGCATCTTGAGTTCCATCTTCAGAGAGCCATGGGAGACAGAGATGCCCCCCACCGAATCCGACGACAAGGGAACTGCTGAACTGGGCACGGAATTACGACAAATTGTGGACGGAAGGCAATCGCCAGGGTTGGATCGACAACTACAGGACCGTCCTGGCCAGTGACTGCGTACGCATGTTCGACCCGGCCGGCACTGCAGAGAAGTTCGGCCTCCAGCACTGCATAGTCGATTCCTACGACCTCTTCCAGCCGAACGTCAAGTTCCACATCCCGCCGGAAACCCTCCTGGTGAACGGCAACGAGGTCGCCTGGGCGATGCACAACATCATCACCTCCGAGGGCAGGACCACCGTGGTGCCGAGCATCGAAACCTACCGGTTCGAGCCGGACGGATCGCTGGCAATCCGCACCTGGTACCGGATTCCCCGGAAGGCGGGCGGCGAACTGGGTCAGATGTTCACCACCTACCTGCCCGGGGACTATGAAGCATGAAGCTCAGCACGAATCTGGTCGTCGATTCGCTGCAGGATGTGGCCGACCAGGCGCGGCGGATCGAGGAGCTGGGGCTCCATGCGCTCTACATCTCCGAGCGCACGCACAATCCTTTCCTCCAGCTCGCCGTCGCCGCAGTCTCCACCTCCCGCATCAAGCTCGGGCCCGAGGTGGCACTCGCCTTTCCCCGCAACCCCATGGTGCTCGCCTACATCGCCTGGGATCTGCAGCGGGCGAGCCGCGGGCGCTTCGTGCTCGGGCTCGGCACGCAGGTGAAGGCGCACAACGAGCGGCGCTTCGGGCTGAAGTGGGAGCGGCCGGCAGAAAAGCTTCGTGAATACATCCTGGCAATCAAGGCGATCTGGGAGTGCTTTCAGAGCGGTAAGGAGTTGAAAGGCCACACGTACATGGGAGCCGGCAACTACTTGAGCGAAAAGCCTCTGGGCTTCAACGGGGAGTTCTTCAAGTTCAGCCTGTTGCCCCCGATGTTCAACCCGGGGCCCATTGACGTGCCCCCGCCGCCGATCTACGTGGGCGCCGTCAACCCCTTGAATTGCCGCATGGCGGGTGAAATCGCCGATGGCTTCCACTGCCATGGCTTCCACACCGCGAAGACGCTGAAAGCGAACGTCATCGACAATATCCAGGCGGGACTCGACGCGGCAGGACGCAGGCGCAGGGACTTCACCACCACCGCTCCCGTGATGGCGGTGATGGGCGGCAACCGCAGGGAGCTCGATGCGATGCGGGGCGCGTGCGCGGGATGATCGCTTTCTATGGGGCGACGAGCCACTACAAGAAGATGTTCGAGGCGCACGAGTGGGAGGGCATCTTCGAGCGGCTGCTGGAGAAATCTCGTACCAACCAGTGGGATCGCATGCCCGAGGAGATCTCGGATGAGATGATGAGCGAGTTTGCGGTCGAAGGGCTCTACGAGGAGATCCCGGGATTCCTGCAGAAGAAATACGGCGACATGCTGGACGAAGTGCTCATCTACCCGGTTATTGCACAAATCCGGCTGACTCTCTCAGGCAGCAAGGGCTTTCAGGTAATGCAACAGCTCGGATTGAACGGCCGGATTGGCGCTCATCGTGAGCGTCAGACACCCGTTTGGCCTGGTGAGTCGTCCGGCGCGCTGGATCAGGTTCATCCTGCGGGTGCCGAGGCGCACGAACGTCCACCACGGCATGCGTTGCTCGGTGGTGGATCGGGTGGGCTCCTCGACCGACATCTGCAGCTTTCGATTCAGATTGTGGGCCATGATGGCCGCGAGGAGCCACGTTTGATTGGCGGCGAGTCGCTTGCAGGGGACGTAGTCCATCTGAGTCTGGGATTTGAGCTCGGCGAAGATTCCTTCCTGGGCACCGCGGCCGTTGTGCAGGGCGAGGACCTTGCGAGCCGAGAGCGACATGTTGGTCAGGATCATTTTGAACTGAAAGCCGTACTCGCAGGGAGCGAACAGCCTCAGTTGCACCGGTTCCTTGCGCTGCCTGGGCTCGCGAGTGCGAATGAAGAGGAAGCGCCGCTCACGGTCCCAGCACTTGGGCTTCCAGCGACAGGCGAAGAAGCGCGTCGTTCGATCGGCCCGATGCCAGAAGCGGCGTGCGCCGTTGCTGTCATGGACGTTGCCGGGTCGATGCCATACGTCGAGCACCTGCCCGGTCTGCGCCACGGTGCAGAAGAGCGGGTAGTAACTTCTCTGGCCCTTCTTCTTGCGGTTGTAGCCGACCGCTGTGCCCTCGGCAAAGCGCGTTGTGCCGAGCACCGAGCCGTCGAAGTCGAGCGTCACGCGCGCCGGGGCGAGCCGCTTCAGCCGTTCGAGCACGATCGAGCGGGACAGCTCCCGCTGCGCTCTCAGCGCCTGTCGGTCCACGCCCTCGAGCGTGCGGCTGACGGTGGCGACATCCGGCAAGCGCTTGAGTCCCAGCACGCGCTTGACCAGCGGATCATCTTCGTAGAAACGAAGATCCGACAAGCGCCGATAGCCGATCAGCAGGTGCACGATCAGCAGCATCACGATCGCGCCGTGCCCAAAGATGGGACTGACCTTCAGGTGCGCGAAGCACCCGGCGAGCTGCTTCTTGAGCGCCAAGCGCTCGAAGAGTGGTTGAAAGACGACGAGCCCGGCGAAGGAGGTAAGCTGCTGATCCTCGAAGCGGATCTCGGGCAGTGCGCGAGCTTTCCAGTGAACGGCGGACTTGCTAATCTTCATCGAGACGGTCTCCTCCCCGATCTTGGTTGGTCGTGTAGCAACGCAAATCATATCGGCGTTGCGACCGTCTTTTGGTTTCTGGTGAAGGAAATCTCCGCTTCTTCAACTCTCACCAACAGTGAGATTCGCAGAATCGCCGCGCGCGCTCGCTCAGGCTGTAATTACCGGCTCCGCAGCGCGTGAACCGCGAAATTTATGCAACTGGCGGGTCTACTTCGGTGAGCCCGAGAAGGGCGACCCGGCAGTCTGGCGGTGCCTCGTCCGGGCGTTCAACGAGCACCATCGGTGAACTGCGTCCGCGCCGTCTCGAAGCTGCGCCGGGCGGCTTCGGCGACCGGCAGCCGCCGGTGTTCGCGCGAGAGGATCTCGACGCCGTAGGGCCCGCGGTACCCCGCCCGAGTCATGGCATCGATGAAGGCCGGCACATCGAACTCGCCCTCTCCGCAGAGCCTGCGATGGTGCATGGTGTCTTCGTGCATGTCGCCGTGCAGTGCGAGCTCGGCATCGTCGAGCTCGGCGGCGAGGATGTAGCGCGCCGGCACCCGCAGGATGTCCTCGTAGCTCGCGCCCGAGCGCACCACGTGCCAGATGTCGATCAGGAGTCCGCCGTTCGCGGCGCCTGCGCCCGCAGCAATGTCGAGCACTGCATCGAGCGTCGGCAGATCCGAGAACGGAATCATCTCGATGGGCATGAGCAGCCCGTGGGTGGCGGCTTCGGCACAGAGCGAGCCGTACTCGTCGATCAACTGCTGTCGGGGCCAGCCCTCGTTGCCGAAAGGGGCCATGACCTTGATGTGTCGCGCGCCGAGCGCATCTGCCGCGGCGAACAGGTCTCGCCGCATAGCGTCGGCCCGCTGCCGGCGTTCGCCCTCGGTGAACCAGTCGCCCATGTACTCGAGCTCGATGTGCCGCAGGCCGTTCACTTCCAGCAGCTTGCGAAGATCGCGATAGCGGCCACCCTGCGCGAGGAAATGCACGAGATCGCCGTGCCAGAAGCCGATGCCGGTGTAGCCTGCGCTAGCCGCAGCCGCGATGCGCTTCCCGAGGGGCAGCGGGCAGGCGGTGCGGTCGGCGCCCGGCAGGAAGTCGCCGGCGATCGTCCAGCAGGTGGCGATGAGATCGACCTCGTTCGTCATGGGCGCATCGTCCTCCCGCTATCGACACTGATGACCTGCCCGTTGATGGACGCTGCGTCCTCGGACAGCAGGAAGGCTACCGCAGCGGCGACGTCCTGCGGCGAAACCAGACGCCTGCCGCGCACGCCGGCGAGGAATTCCGCACGCAGCCCGGGGTCGAGCTGCCGGTCGATCTCCTCGGTCAGCGTGAAGCCCGGTGCGACGGCATTGGCGCGCAGGCCTTCCCGTCCCCAGCGGGAAGCGACGTGGCGCATGAGCGCGTTGATGCCGCTCTTGCTCATGCCATAGGAGACGCGGGTCGGCTCGCCGATGTAGGCCGACTCGGAGGTCGTGTAGACGATCGCGCCGCCGCCGCTGCGCAGCAGATGCGGCAGCGCCTGCTGGGTGCACAGTAGATGGCCGCGCAGATTCACGGCGATGGTGCGGTCGAAGAGCTCGAGGGACACTTCGGCCGCATCGGGATCCACACGGATGGCGCCCATGTCGGCGGCGTTGACGTGCAGGGCATCGAGGCGGCCGTAAGTCTCCACCGCCGTCTGCATGAGCCGCGCGACGGAGCCGGCGTCTCGCACGTCGAAGGGGAGGCCGATGGCCCGCCCGCCCGCCGCTTCGATGCTGCTGGAGACCGCGCAGGCTGCATCGGCGGACAGATCCCCGACCACGAGCCGCGCGCCTTCCTCGGCCAGGCGTCGGGTCGTCGCGGCACCGATGCCGCTGCCGCCTCCGGCGATCACGGCGACTTTGTCCTTCAGGCCTCGCATCGCGGGCTCCTCTCAGCTCTCGACGTCGTCCGGGCTCCAGTAGCCTTCGAGCCGCGTGATGCGGCCCTCGGCATCGAAGGTGCAGACATCGAGTGACCTGGTGGCGACGCGCCTGCCTTCCCACTCGGTCGTGACGGTGAAGGCCATGGCCGCCGCATTCCCATGCGAGCCGCGGATCGGCGTGGCGAGCGCGAGCCGGGCCTTCATCGCGACGGCCTGATGGAACCAGTCCCGGATTTCCTGTCCGTGTTTTGGCGGTGTGCCGATCGGGTCCTCGATGGCGGCATCTTCCGCGAAGAGCGCGATCACGGCTTCGGCGTCGCCGCGGTTGAGGCCGTCGACATAGGCCTGCATCGCGGCCTTCATGTGCTGCATCGTCGTCATGCGGCCTGCTCTATGGCGAGCTCGGCACGCGCCGGCGCCGGCCGTCCCAGGATCAGGTCGGCGGCCTTCTCGGCGATCATGACGACCGCCATGTTCGTATTGGCGCCGACGATGCGCGGCATGACGGAGGCGTCCACGACGCGCAGGCCTTCGACACCGTGCACGCGCAGACGCTCATCGACCACGGCGAGCGCATCTCGTCCCATGCGCGCCGTGCCGACGCTGTGATAGTCGGCATCGGCTTTCGCGCGGATGAAGGCCTCGAGGTCGGCGTCGCTCACCACGCCCGGCCCCGGCTCGAGCTCCTCGCCCCGGAAGGGATCGAAGGCGCGCTGGGCGAAGACCTCGCGGGCGATCTCGATGCCGCGGCGTGTGACGTGCAGGTCGCGGGGATCATCCAGATAATTCTGGTCGATGAGTGGCGGTGCGACCGGATCGCCCGAGGCAAGGCGCACGCTGCCGCGACTCTCGGGACGCACGCAGTTGATGTGTGCGTAGAAACCATGATCCGGAATGATCTCGCGACCATGATTGCGGTAGAGCGCCATGACGAAGAGGAGCTTCACGTCGGGCTCCGGCAGCGCAGGCTCGGACTTCACGAAGGCGGCCGCTTCCAGCCCAGGATCGGCGAGCGGTCCCTTGCGGAAGAGCGCGTACTGGCCGAGCGCGGCTGCGCCGCGGAGCGGGCTGAAGTACTTGAACATCGAGATGGGCTGCAGCGAACGATGCTTGACCGTGATCGCCAGATGATCCTGCAGGTTCCGGCCGACCCCCGGCAGGTCGAGGAGCGGTGCGATGTCGTGCTCGCGCAGGTGATCGGCCGGGCCGATGCCCGAGAGCATGAGGAGCTGTGGCGAGTTGAGCGCGCCAGCCGAGAGGATCACTTCGCGTTCGGCGCGTACGGTCTGCTCGTGACCGCCCTTGCGCAGGACGAGCCCTGCGGCCCGGCGCCCCTCGAAGAGAATGCGCGCAACATGTGCGCCCGTGAGAACGGCGAGATTCGGGCGCGAGCGTGCCGGGCGCAGATAGGCAGACGCGGTGCTCGAACGTCGTCCCCGGCTCACGGTGACGTCGACCGGGCCGAAGCCGTCGCGCCGTGCGCCGTTCGTGTCCTCGTTGTAAGGGTAGCCCGCCTGCACACCTGCCTCGACGAAGGCGCGCGCCAGCGGGTGCTTCACCTGCGGGCGGCTCACGTGCAGCGGGCCACTGTCGCCGTGGAGCTCATTCGCGCCGGGCTCGTAGCTCTCGGCGCGGCGGAAGTAAGGGAGCACGTCCGCGTACGACCAGCCTTCGTTGCCGGCTTCGCGCCAACGGTCGAAGTCGCGCGCCGTGCCGCGGTCGTAGACCATGCCGTTGATGGAGGAGCCGCCGCCGAGCACCTTGCCGCGCGGCAGATAGAGTACGCGGTTCTCGAGATGCTTCTGGGGCACGGAGCTGTAGCGCCAGGCAAAGGCGCCCGAGAGCATGATCGGGAGCAGCCCGCCCGGGGCGCGGATGAACGGACTCCAGTCCCGCCCACCTGCCTCGACGAGCAGCACGCTCACATCCAAATCAGCCGAAAGGCGGCTCGCGAGCACGCAGCCCGCAGAGCCCCCTCCGGCGATCACGTAGTCGAAAGTCTTCACGCCGCGGCCGTGTGCCCGAGAGTGAGCCGGTCGATCTCGGCGAGCTCGGCCTGCGTGAGTGCCCAGCCCGCGGCGCGTGCGTTCTGCTCGACCTGCTCCGGCCGGCTCGCGCCTGCGATGACGCTCGCGACGCCCGGTCGAGTTGCGAGCCAGGAGACGGCGAGCTCGAGGAGCGTGTGCCCGCGCTCGACGGCGAAGCGCTCGAGCCGTGCCGCAGTCTCCCACTTCGCGGGCTCGCGGTAGCTGTCGAAGAACGACGGCGCATCGGCGAGACGCGCACCCGCGGGTGCCGGCTGCCCCGGACGGTACTTGCCGGTCAGTACGCCGTTGGCGAGCGGGAAATAGGGCAGTAGCGCGAGCTCATGCTTCGCGATGACGGGCGCAAGCTCGCGCTCGAGGCCGCGGACCAGCAGGCTGTACTCGTTCTGTGTGCTGGTGAAGGCCGTGATTCCGGTGCGCTTTGCAGTCTGCTGCGCCTCCTCGAGCTGCGCGGCCGAGAGGTTCGAGCAGCCGATGGCGCGCACCTTGCCCGCTCGCACGAGA
The DNA here is from genome assembly GCA_016707425.1 of Gammaproteobacteria bacterium. GTDB lineage: Bacteria > Pseudomonadota > Gammaproteobacteria > Steroidobacterales > Steroidobacteraceae > JADJHU01. Next base: position 195,587 of record JADJHU010000003.1, on the reverse strand, counting down.
TCGTCGAGCGCGCGCAGCGTCTCCTCGATCGGCGTCGCCGGATCGGGGTAGTGCAGCTGGTAGAGATCGATCCAGTCGGTCTTCAGCCGCTGCAGGCTCGATTCCACGGCCGTGATGATGTAGGCGCGCGAGGCGCCTTTCTTCGTGCCCTCCCTGTCCATCGGCGAGCCGAACTTGGTGGCGAGCACCACCTGCCGGCGCCGCTCGCCCAGCACCTCGCCGATGAGGTCCTCGGAAGATCCGTAGCTGTCGGAGGTATCGAGGAAGTTGATGCCGCCGGCGATCGCCCGGTCGATGATCGAGCGCGTGACCGCGAGATCCGCTTTCCAGCCGAAGCTGTTGCAGCCGAGTCCGACGACCGAGACACGCAGATCCGTCCGGCCGAGCCGACGTAGTTCCATGAAGCCCTCCTCGGGCGATGCCGCGGGGATCGATATGCCGCCTGCAGGACACTCTTACTCTTTGCCGGTCCGCCGGCAAGAGCAGGACGGATCAAGGACCATGGCACGAAAGCTCAGTGCCACCGATGCTGCGCGCATGCCCGGCGTCTGTCGTGTGCCACCGGTTCAATGCTAGATTCTGAATGGAGGCATGCTGGCGCGCTGAGGCAGGCCGGGGGCGACCGGGCCGAACTCGTGAGAGGGAGTTTCCGTGAGACTGGTGACCTACGTTCGAGCGGGCGACGAGAGGAAACGTCAGAGAATCGGAGCCATCCGGGCGGGCGGGCAGAGCATCGTGGACCTGCAGGCCGCGAGCGAGGCGCTGCGAGGACGGGGCAACGCCTGCTTCGAGAACATGATCGCTTTCCTGGCCGGCCGCTCCGCCGCGAGACTCGAGGCGCAGGAGCTCCTCGAGAGGGCGCCTGAAAGCTGCCGCCTGCCGCTCACCGAGGCCAGGCTGCTGGCCCCGGTCCCCCGTCCGCTGACGCTGCGCGACACGATGTGCTACGAACAGCACTTCATCAATGCCAAGAAGATCGGCCAGCAGATGCTGCTGGGGCAGGACGTCACACAGATGCCGGAGGACTCGTTCAAGCCTCCCAAGGTGTGGTACGAGATGCCGCTCTTCTACAAGGGGAACGTCAATGCGGTGATCGGGACCGACGAAGAGGTGGCCTTTCCGGAAGGGGAGATGTTCAAGGACTACGAGCTGGAGCTGGCGTTCTACATCAGCAAGGAGGGCATGAACATCAATGCCCGGGACGCCATGGACCACGTCGGGGGATTCACGATCCTGAACGACTTCTCCGCCAGATTCATCCAGACGAGAGAATCGCACAACGAGATCGGGCTGGGGCCGGCGATCGGCAAGGATTTCGCCACGGCCATGGGCCCCTGCATGGTCACACCGGACGAGTTCGATCCCGGCAATGCCGTCATGATCGTCAGGGTCAACGGCGAAGAGCGAGGCCGGGGCAACAGTGGCTCCGCCTACTACAGTATCGCGGACGTCATCGAGTACATCTCCACCGGCACGACGCTCTATCCGGGCGACGTGATCGCCACGGCACGGTGGGCTTCGGTTCCGGCATCGAGGTCGGCAGGCCGCTGGTCATCGGCGACGTCATCGAGCTCGAGATCGAGGGTATCGGGGTGCTGCGCAACAGGATCGTGGCGCCCAGGGTGAGGAAGATCCGGAATCGGTTCAGGATCTACAAGCGCTACGTCTGTGCCGACGTGGATGGCAAGTCGGAGTTCATCATCGACGACTATCCGGACGTCACGCGAAGCCGCCTGGCCGACATCTGGAAGCTCGCCGAGACTCCGGCGCGCGATTCGGCGACCGGCAGGGTAGACCAGGGCAACGAGCCCTTCGAACACGAAGCCCCTGCCAACGGCTCGGTCTTCCGGTGCGTGACCATCGATCCGGCCGACGTGCTGCCGACGGCTCGCCTCCTGCCGAGCCTGTCCCCCGCCCGGCGAAAGCTGTTCGTGGACATGATCCAGGATCTGCACAGGACCATCGGCACGCACCACATCCCGGCCGAGCAGGACCTGATGAAGCACATGTCGATGCACAGGACGGATTCCCTGAATCTGTTCGTGTGCCTCGAAGGCTTTCCCACGACGCTCAACGACGACGACGAGGTGCACTTGCAGCCCGGCGATGCCTTCGTGCAGCTGGGCAGCATGCACGGGTGGGATCTGTCCGGTGACAAGGCGGCGTTCATCGGCGGACTGCTGATCGACGCCGACCGTGGCAGCCTGACGCAGCTCGAGCGCCCAGCGGCTCCGAAGCCGGGCTCCCGGCCCGGCAGGTTCAAACGCTACGTATCGGCAACGTTCCGGAGCAGCGACAAGCCGGCCGGCAGATCCGGAGTCCTCTTCGACGACTTCTCACCCAACGAGGCCGAAATCCACGACGAGAGCGGCAAGGTCGTCGGCTGGGCGGGCGATATCTGGCGGACGTCTGCGGGGAAGGCCGACATTTCCGGCAGGGAGGACACGGTCACCGGGGCCATGAGGGATCGGCCGGGCAGGAACGGAATCACCTTTCGCATGGTGGAGCTGCTCCCGCACTGCCGCCTGCCCACGAGTCCGGAGCGGGTCAATTACTACTCGGTCATCAGGGGGCAGTTGCGGGCGATCAGCGAGGGCAGGACCATCGTGGCCGGCCGCGCCGAGCACATCGTGCAGCTGAAGTCGCGGATGCTTCTGAGAATCCGGCCGACGAGGCGGTGCTGTTCGCTCAGTTCATGATCGACGCGGAGTGATCAGCCACTGCCCTTGCCCGCGCCGGCTGCTTCGCCATCCAGTCCTCGATCGTCTGGTGGACGTAGGCGCAGTCCTCCTCGGTCATGGTGGGATGGCAGGGCAGCATCAGCCCCTGCTCCATGATCTGATCGGCGCGCGGGTAGCCCTCCGGGTCCTTGCGACAGGTGACGCCCTTCATCATCGGGTGGCGCGTGATGTTTCCGGAGAAGATCACGCGCGTCGAGATGTCGGAGGTCTCGAGATGCAGCTGCAGCGAGCGGCGGCTCCAGCCCGTCTCGGGCCGCAGCTGTACCGGGCAGCAGATCCAGGTGGTCTCGACGTCCGCGAGCAGGCGCGGCGGGATGAAGACCTCCGGGTACTTCGCGAGGAACTTCAGATGGCTCCGGAAGTTGCGGTCGCGGAGCTTCCAGAACATGTCGAGCTTGTTCAGCTGCTCGTGGCCGAAGGCGGCGCCTGCCTCGTTCGGGATGAAGCCGTAGGCGACGTCCTCGAAGATGAACATGCCGTCGTAGGGAATGCCGTCGAGGTCCTCGAGGAAGCGCCCGTCGCTGTCCTTCACGCGCGTGCCGTGCATGAATTTTTCCGACGAGCGGCCCCAGCAGCGGGCCATGAGGCCCCAGTCCCAGAGCTTCTCGTCGACCACGGCCACCAGCCCGCCGTTGCCGAGGCAGGTGATGATGTGGAAGATCGAGAAGCTGGTCACGCTGATGTCGGAGCGCTGCCCGGTCGGCGTGCCGCGCAGCGTGCCGCCGAGCGTGTCGCAGCTGTCCTCGATGATCTTCAGGCCGTGCTTGTCGGCCAGGGCGCGCAGACGGTCCCAGTCCGGCATGCCGCCGACCAGGTTCGGCACCAGCATCGCCTGTGTTCGGCGTGATCATGCGCTCGATGCGCTCGGAGATCGATCTGGGTAGCTGTCGGGCTCCCACGTCGACGAGGACCGGCACGTAGCCGCGTGCACGATGGAGGCGACGTCGGTGCGAAGGTGAGCACGGGGGTGATCACCTCCGAGCCCTCGGCAGATTCAGCATGCGCATGGCGAGCAGCAGGGCGGAGGACCCGGAGTTCACCATCACGCCGTACTTGTGGCCCAGGACCTCGGGCAGCGCTTCTCGAAAGTCTGCACCTGCTTGCCGATCGCCATGCCTCTCTGCATGACCTTGACGACGGCGTCGATTTCCTTCTGGTCGAGCATCGCGCCGCCGTAGACCACCTTGCGCGGGGGAATTCTGTTCTGCATGAGCTGCCGTCCTTCGAGCCGTGACCCGATGCAGTCTCGGCCGTCAGCGCACCGAGGGCAATGGCAGAACGGTTCAAAGACCACGGCCGGGCGGCTCAGGACGGACCGGAGCGGCTAAAATCCTCTTACGAGGAGGATATCTTGCGCGTCGGCATCTGCCTGCCCTACATGAAGCCCGGCCAGGATCGTGGCACCACGCTCGGCTGGTCCCGGGCGATCGACGCGGGGCCCTTCTCGACGCTCTCCTGTGGGAGCGCATCACCGGCCCCACCCAGGACATGCGCATCACGCTTGCCGCCGCCGCGGCCGTCACCGAGCGCGTGCGCATCGCGCCCTCGCTCTACGTGCTGCCCATGCACTCGGCGGTGTGGGCCGCGAAGGAGATCGCGACGCTCGACGTGCTCTCGGCAGGCCGCGTGACCGTCACGGTCGGCGTCGGCGGACGCGAGAAGGACTACCAGGCCGTAGGCGCGTCCTTCGCTCGCCGTCACGCGCGGCTCGACGAGCAGGTGGCCGAGATGCGCCGCATCTGGGCGGGCGAGCCGCCTGTCCCCGGGTCGATCCGGTCGGGCCGCGTCCCGAGCAGCCGGGCGGGCCGCCGTCTGGGGCCGGCGCCATGGGCCCGAAGAGCATCCGGCGCGCCGCGCATTGGGCGCAGGGCGTCTACACTTTCACCATGAACGGCGATCCGGCGCCGGTGCGCTACTGGATCGGGGAGATCCGCACGGCCTGGCAGGAAGCGGGGCGCATCGATCGTCCCGAGATCGTGAGCGGCTTCTGGTGCTCGCTCGCACCGAAGGACGCGGATACGAAACTGAAGGGCTATGTCTACGACTATCTGAAGATCGCCGGCGAGGGCACCGCACGGGCGGTCGCCGGCACCATGGGCATGAGCAGCCCGGAGGCCGTGCGTGCCGGGCTCGATGCGCTCGAGGAGCTCGGCTGCGACGAGGTGTTGCTGTCGCCTGCGACGGCGGAGATTGCCGAAGTGCAGCGGCTCGCGGAGATCATCGTGCGGCGCTGAAGCGGTCGCCGTGGCGCTCGGGTGCAAGGCTGCTCCGCGAGCTGTCCAGCGACACCGGCCTGCTTGTGATAAGTGCGCTGATGCGCTAGCATCAGCGCATCAATCATGCGCACTACGCTGGACATCGAAGATGACGTGCTCGCCGCGGTGAAGGAGCTTGCGCGTCGCGAGGGGCGGTCGGCCGGGGACGTGCTCTCGGCGCTCGCGCGCCGCGCATTGACTGGCGCACGCTCCGAGTCCACGGTGCAGGAGCCTAGGGCTCTGTACGGTTTCAGGCCCTTCCCGGCGGGCGGGAAGATCGTCACGAACGAACAGATCGACGATCTTCGCGATCGCGAAGGCATCTGATCCAATCGGGCCGAGACTCGTGCGCGCCCTGCTCGATGAACGTGCTCATTGCGCTGCTCGATGCGTCGCACGTCCATCACCAGCTCGTGAGCGTGGCTGAGATGCCCACTCCGGCACGGGTGGGCATCGTGCCCGATCACGCAGATCGGCTGTATCCGTATCATGTCGCAGCCCGCGTGTCGAACCCGCGCGCCCGGCAGAGATCGCCGAGCGGCTGCGTCTTGCAGCCTCGGATCGACATCATGCCTTCTGGGCGGCGGACGCAAGATCTGCTGGCCGAGTCGCGCGTCGACTGGCGGCCTACTCAGCGCCCGACACGTCACGGACGTCTATCTGCTCACACTTGCCGTCGAGCGGCGCGGGCGATTCGCCACGCTCGATCGGCACGTCCCCGTTGGGGCTGTGCCGGGCGCGCAGGCACGTCACCTGGTCGTCATTCGCTGAGACCACTACCGCTGCGCGCAGAACTGCTCGTAATCGATGAGCGCCGTGACCGTAGGCCGCGCGCCGCACAGGCTGCAGTTCGGATTGCGGTCGAGCCGTATCCCCCGGAACTCCATGCTGAGCGCATCGAAGAGCAGCAGCCGCCCGTACAGCGGCTTGCCGGCGAACCAGCAGGCATCGTTCACGAGATAGCGGGTCGGGAAATTGTCGCAGCCGTTGACGACGAGATCCCAGTCGGCGAGCAGCTCGAGCGCATTGGAGCGATCGAGACGGAGCGGCAGGTGCGTCACCTGCACGTCAGGGTTGAGCCGGCGGATGAACTCCGCGGCGCTTTCCACCTTCGGGCGGCCAGCGGGTCGATCACCCAGGTAAGCCTGAGGGACTTCCAGGCCTCGAAGCCGCCATCCATGGAGACGGCCTTCAGATAACCGAGCTGCCGCAGCGACTCGACGGCGAAGGCGCTGCGGCCGCCGACGGCGCAGTAGACGACGAGCTCGCGGTTACGGTCGGGTATCTGGCTCTCGATGCAGCCCTCGAGCAGTCAGCGCGAGGTCAGCGGCACGGCGAGCTTCGGGAAGGCCTTCAGGAGCTTCACGTCCGCAGTGACGAGCGCCGTGCGGAGCTGCATCGCGAGTGCGGCAAATTCGCAGTCGTAGGCCGAGCAGTCGCTGTCGCGCACGAGCTCGAGGACGCGCCGGGACTCGACCTCGTGCTCGGCACCGGCGAGAAGACTCTCCGCTTCCGCCTGCAGCTCGCACGCCTGCGCGAAGCCGAGCTGCCGGCGCCTCATGTAGTCGGCGAGAATGCTGCGAAATTCGCTCCTCCAGAGCACCGGGGCCGCCCAGTCGGGATCGCGTTCGAGCAGGCTCTCGGCCCGCGTGGTGTGTTCGCCGGGCAGGTGCAGGTAGGCGATCACACTGGTGTCGACCACGATCATGGGCGCCCGGTGCGCTTGAGCGCATCGATCCCGCGGCGGTGAACTTCCCTCGGGTCGGCATGCGGCGCAGCTCCCGCGCCCGGGCCAGCCGCTCGGCTGGGCTGATCCGTCCCGGCAACAGCATGGTTTCGAGACAGACGATGGCTTCGCTGTTCAGGCTGCGCCGGTGCGCTTCCGCCGAGGCCTTCAGCCGTTCGTAGACCTCATCGGGGATGTTCTTGAGCGTGAGGTTCGTGGCCATGGGATGCTCCTACCGGAACGGAACCATTATGGTTGCGACCGCCGGGCGGCGCGCACACGCGCGCGAGGAAGCGGCCGCCGGCCTCGCAACCTGTGAACGTCGCCTTGCCGCGGTGCGTGACGCGCCGTGTTGAAGGAGCGCGGGATCCAGTCCTCGAACAGCGAATCGAGCAGCGGTCCGAGCGATGAGCCGTCCTCCGGCGCCGGCTCGCCCATCGCCTGCATTGCTGCGGGCGTGAATTCGGGATCGGCAGGATCTCTCACGCCGGCAATACGTCGTCGAATCTCACGGGCAGCGCGCGCACGCCGCGCAGGTTCACCTGCGTCATGGGCACCCGCCCGTCGCGCAGCCGCAGTCCTGGCAGGCGTTTCAGCAGCAGCTCCAGCGACACCTGCATCTCGGCGCGTGCGAGGTGCATGCCGAGGCAGGCATGCGAGCCGACCGAGAAGGCGAGGCTCTTCCTCTGGCTGCGGGCGGCGTCGAAGCGATCCGGGTCCTCGAACACGGAGGGATCCCGGTTCGCCGTGCGGATGCCGAACATCACCCAGGAGTTTGGCGGGATGTGCGCACCCTCGTAGTCCATGCCGGTCTCGGTGTAGCGCGGCATCATGGCCGTGGTGCTGTAGAGGCGCAGGCACTCGTCGACCACCTTCGGGACGAGGGCCGGATCGGCAAGCAGGCGAGCCTTCAGCTCCGGGTCGCCGAGCACATGGTTCATCATGCTGCCGAGCGCGAGATAGGTCGTGTCGGAGCCGGCCGGGAAGAGCAGCCGCACGAAGGCAAGCACTTCCTCGTCGGTGAGGCGGTGGCCTTCGAATTCCGACGATGTGATCATGGAGATCAGGTCGTCGCGCGGCGCCGCGCGGCGTGTGTGGATGAGAGCTCCGGATTCCAGGGATAGAGGAAGAGCCCGTCGATCCATTCGATGAGCCGGTGCTCGTCCCCGGCCGGGATGTCGAGGAGCCGCGTGATCACCTGCAGCGGCAGGCGATGCGTGAACCCTGCGACCAGGTCGAGTTCGTGGCGGCCGCGAAAGCCGTCGATCAGCTGGTTGGCGAGCGGCCGAAGCAGGCGCTCCGTGTACTCGCGTATCCTTGCCGGCTGGAAAGCCGGGGCCACGAGCGCGCGCTTGATGCGATGCTCCTCGCCGTCGAGGCACAGGAGGTTGCGACCCATCGTGGGCTCACTGTGGCGCAGGTGCGCCGCGCTGCAGGGATAATGCGCGGTGTCGAGGAATGCGTCCCAGACCTCTTTGTGTCCGAGCAGCATCCATGCGGGCTTGCCGATGTAGCGCACCTTCACGACGCGTTTTCCTTCGGCGAGCAGTCGTGCCATGCGCGGCTCGAGGTCGGGGACGTCGTCGAGTCCGAAATCGATCTCGGGGTACTCGTAATCCACCGTCTTGTCGATCACCGTGGACATGCCGGAACTCCTCAGGAACGGATTGCGGCGGACTTCTCACGGAGCTCACCGCTGGAACGGCGGATCACTCTGGCCGGGGAGCGAATCGCTCCGGGCGAAGCGTACCAAAGGCGGCTCCTGATCGGGCAGGGTCTTCGCGGCGGCGCGGTCTTTGCGGACGCCCGGGATCGCCTGTGCTCGTGCCGCCTTCACCTGTAGACTGGCAGCGGGCTGCCGGGGCGCAGCTGCCGCGCGGGCGAGTCGCGAAGAGGCGATCACCATGTATCACAGATTTCTGCCGGTCCTCCTGATTGTTGCCGGAGTCGCCGGCGGCTGCACCACCGTCGAGACCACACAGCCCGGGGCGGTGGGCATCGGGCGCAAGCAGCACATGTTCGTGTCGGAACAGGAGGTGCAGCAGGGCGCCGCGCAGGCCTATCAGCAGGAGCTCGCGAAGGCACGGGCTGCGGGCGCGCTCAACCGGGACGTCGCTCTCGTGACGAGGGTGCGGGCCGTCGCGCACCGGCTCATCCCGCATACGGCAACCTTCCGCCCGGATGCGCCTGGCTGGCCGTGGGAGGTCAATGTGCAGGTTACCCGGGACATGAATGCCTACGCCATGCCGGGTGGGAAGATCATGGTGTATTCAGGGCTCGTCGAGCGTCTGAAACTCAGCGACGACGAACTCGCCTCGGTGCTCGGTCACAAGATTGCACATACGCTGCGGGAGCACAGCCGCGAGCGCATCTCGCGGGCCTATGCGCAGCAGCTCGCACTGGCGGGTGTGGCCGCGGCCACCGGCGTGTCCTCGAGCGTCGTGGATCTGGCGAACATGGTGGCCACCGTGACCTTCCAGCTGCCCTTCAGCCGTGAGCAGGAGTCCGAGGCGGATCTGATCGGCCTCGAGCTCATGGCGCGCTCGGGCTATGATCCAAACGCGTCGGTGAGCGTGTGGAAGAAGATGATGAGCACCGAGGGCAGCCGGGGCCCAGCGGAGTTCTTGAGCACGCACCCGTCTCCCCGACACGCGCATTCAGCAGCTCGAGGCCAACATCCCGAAAGTGATGCCATTCTACCGTGGCGCGAAGCGCTGATCGGGCATGCGGGAGAGCGGGCACCAATGAAACGAGCCGATCCGAGCGGGCTGCGGAGCTTTCTGTTCGCACCAGGTGATCACGCCCGCCGTGTGGCGAAGGCTTTCATCTGCGGTGCCGATGCAGTGATCCTCGATCTCGAGGATGCCGTGGCGCCTGCCGCCAAGGAAGCCTCGCGCGCGTCAGTCGCCGAAGCCCTGCAGCGGCCACGCACGGCGGCGGGCTATGTGCGCATCAATTCCTTCGAGACCGCCTGGTGTGCGGGGGACCTCGAGGCCACCCTCGGACCCTGGCTCGATGGCGTGATCCTGCCGAAGACGGAGGGTGCCGCGCAGCTGCGGGCCGTCGATGTGCTCATGGGTGAGCTCGAAGAGGCGCGCGGCCTGCCGGCGGGGCACGTCGCTCTCATGCCGATGATCGAGTCTGCGCGCGGGATTTCTGCGGCCGAGGAGATCGCCGCCGCCTGTCCACGCGTGCGGCGTCTCTTCGGAGGCGTCGATTACACCTCGATCTCGATCTGGAGTGGACGCATGAGGAGCGCGAGCTCGACTATGCGCGAGCGCGCCTGGCCCACGCTTCGCGTCTCGCCGGCATCGAGCCTCCGATCGACACCGTGGTGCCCCAGGTGCAGGATCTCGAGCGCTTCCGCCAGTCGGCGCGCAACGCGCGGCGCATGGGTTTCCAGGGGAAGTGTCTCATTCATCCCGATCAGCTTGCGCCCTGTCACGAGGTCTTCACGCCGGACGACGCGGCGATCGCGCGAGCCCGGGCGATCCTCGCGGCTTTCGACGCCGCGCAGGCGGCCGGCTCGGCCGTAACGCTCCTCGATGGCCAGCTCGTCGAGTACCCGGTGGTCTGCAAGGCGCAGCGCGTGCTGGCGCTCGCCGCGCGCCTCGATCGTACGGCCAGCCCGGCGCTGGTGCCCGGGACAGGGCGCCGGTGAGCGCGAGCGGGGGATCTCCTTCAGTCATGCATCGGCACGAAATCCGTTTTCCGCCCCGGCACGAGGCGCTCCGCACCGACGTGCATGCCCTCGGGGGGCTCGTCGGCGAGGTGCTGCGCGAACAGGGCGGCGAGGAGCTCTTCACGCTCGTCGAGCACGATCGCACGGCTGCGATCGCGCGACGTGAAGGTGATCCGGAAGCGGTTCTCGATCTCACGGTGCGGGTACAGGAGCGCGCGCCGGCGGTCGCCCGCGATCTCTCGCGCGCCTTTTCGATGTGGTTCCAGGCCGTGAATCTCGCGGAGAAGGTCCACCGTATCCGGCGGCGGCGCGAGTATTTCCTTCAGGACAGCGAGCGCCCGCAGCCGGGCGGCATCCCGGATGCACTCGCGGCGCTCAAGAGCGAGGGTGCTTCGCTCGCGGATATCATGCAGCTGCTGGCGGAGCTGCGCATCGAGCCGGTCTTCAATGCGCATCCGACCGAGTCTGCGCGCCGCACGATCCTGCGCAAGCAGCAGCGCATCGCGGAGATGCTCCTCGGGCGGCTCGACCCGACACTCACCCCCCGGTGAGGCACGCAGCATGTGGCAGCGGGTGCGCCTCGAGCTCACGACCTCCTGGCAGACCGAGGATCATCCCCGGGAGCGGCTCACGGTGGCAGACGAGCGCGAGCACGTGCTCTTCTACCTGAGCGAGATCCTCTACCGCATCCTGCCGACGTTCTACGAGGAAATCGCGCTCTCGCTCGAGCGGCTCTACGGTGCGGCGCCGGAGACGATCGACATTCCGGTCATCGTGCGCTTCGGATCGCTGGTGGGTGGCGACATGGATGTGAACCCGGAGGTGCACGCGAAGACCATCCGCGAGACTCTCCTGCGCCACCAGCAGGTGATCCTCAACGCCTATTTTCTCGAGTGCCAGGAGCTCGCACAGAAGCTCTCGCAGAGCGCAAGCCGCGCTGGCGTCCTGCCGGCCCTCACGCAGCGCATCGAACAGTACGTGACGCTCCTGCCCGGCACCCGCTCGCTCACGCCCGCGCGCCACGACCGTATGCCCTATCGCGTCTTCCTGGGCCAGATCGCCGAGCGCCTGCGGGCGACCTATGACGGCAGGCACACGGGTTATGAGACGACGGCGCAGCTGCAGCGCGACGTACAGCTCGTCGCGGACAGTCTGAAGGCCAACAAGGGCCTCAATGCCGGCTACTACCCGGTCAGGCGCCTGCTGAGGCGCATCGCCACCTTCGGTTTTCACCTCGCCACACTCGATGTCCGTCAGCACAGCGATGTCCATCACCAGGTGATTGCCCAGGGATTCGGCGATGCACAGTGGTGCGGGCGCACGCCGGCGGAGCGCACTGCGCAGCTCACAGCCGCACTCGAGAGCGATCGGGGGCCGACGGCAGCGCTCGACGCGCTCGGTCGGCGCACGCTCGCGGTGTTCGATGCGATCGTCCAGGCGCGGCATCGATTCGGCGCGCAGGCCGTCGGCTACTACATCGTGCGGGGTGCCTGCGGTCCCGACGACGTGCTGGCGCCCCTGCTGCTCGCGCGCTGGGCGGAAGCCTGCGACAAGCAGTCGGGTCAGGTGGCCCTCGACATTGCGCCGATGTTCGAATCCGCAGCATCGCTGGAGGAGTCGGGCGCGGTGATGCGCGCGCTGCTCGCGGATCCGGTCTATCGACGCCATCTCGAGTCCCGTGGATCGTACCAGTGTGCGCTGGTCGGCTACTCAGAGACCACCAAGGAAGTCGGGCTGTGCGCCTCACGCTTCGCCATCTACCGGGGACAGCGGCTGCTCGCCGGGGTGCTGCGTTCGGCCGGGGTGCGGCACGTCATCTTCCAGGGTCGCGGTGGCAGCATCGCCCGGGGCGGCGGGCGCATCGATGCGCTCGCACGCAGTGCGCCGGCCGACTCGGTCAATGGCACGCTCTGCCTGACCGAGCAGGGTGACGTCGTCACCCAGAACTATGGCCTGCAGCCCATCGCGCTGCGCACGCTCGAACGCGCATTCAATGCACTGGCGCTCGCCACGCACGCATCACGACAGGGTCGGGCCAGTGCTGAGCGTCCGGAGCATCTGGGGTGCGCGGTGACGATCGCGCAGGCGAGTCGCGCCGCGTGGCGCGGACTCGTGCACGACGATGCGCAGTTCTACGATTACTTCCGCGCCGTGACGCCGATCGACGTCATCGAACGCATGCAGATCGGTTCGCGCCCCGCGATGCGCCCCGGCGCGCAGGGACTGACCGCACTGCGGGCGGTGCTCTGGGTGTTCGCCTGGACGCAGAGCCGCCACCTGCTGCCGGGCTGGTACGGAGCGGGAGCGGGACTCGATGCGGCGATTTCGACTCACGGCCTCGACCGCCTGCGCGAGGCATACGCCAGCTGGCCGTTCCTGCGCGGCCTGGTGGACGACGTCGAAGCGATGCTGGCGCGCGCGGACCTGCAGATGTCGAGCCACTATGAGGCACTCAGCCCGGTCGGGCTGCGCCGCTATCTCGGGCCGATGCAGGCGGAGTACCAGCGGGCGCGAGAGGGCGTGCTGCGGATCAAGGGCTGCGCGGAGCTGCTCGATGGCGATGCGACGCTGCAGCGTGCCATTCAGCTGCGCAACCCCTATGTCGACCCCATGCATCTCATGCAGGTCGATCTGCTGCGGCGCTGGCGTGCGGGCGCGCGTGAAGATCATGAGCTCTTCGACGCACTCCTGGCGACCATCAGCGGCATCGCCCATGGACTGCAGAGCACCGGGTGAGCCGCCGTCGCCGCATGAGCTGGCTCGCACTGACCCGTCATCCCGGCTCCTCCTGCACCGCAGTGCGCTCCATTCATGCCAGCGCCTCCTGCGCTTCGCCCGATGCGATCACCTTTGCCTATCGCGTCGAGGCCGAGCTCGCGAGGCTGGTACTTCCCGTGACGACCGGACCGCGCCGGGTCGACGGGCTGTGGCGCCACACCTGTCTGGAAGCCTTCGTCAAAGCCGACGGCGAGGGTTACTGCGAGCTCAATTTCTCGGCCTCGGGCCAGTGGGCGGCCTACTCCTTCGTGCGCTACCGGGAGAGCATGACGGCCCTGAGCGGGCTGCCGGAGCCGCGGATCACCGTGCGCCGGGACGCGGAGGTGTTCGAACTCGTGGCGCAGGTTGCGCGCAGCGGCCTGGCCGGCTGCACGGCGGCGGACCGTGTGAAGATTGCGCTGAGTGCCGTTGTCGAGGATATCGACGGAGGCCTGTCCTACTGGGCGCTCGCGCATCCGGCGGGCGGACCGGACTTCCATCATCCTGAGGCATTCCGACTCGAAGTGAGCGTGGGGAGAGGCGAGCGATGAGGTTCGGCATCGATCGATTGCTCGAAGATCCGACCCTGCGTGCACCGCTCGCCGGCCGGCGCATTGCGCTGCTCGCGCACCCGGCGTCGGTCACGAGCAGACTCGTTCACTCGCTCGATGCGCTGGCCACCCTGGGGAGCCTGCAGGTGACGGCGGCCCTGGGGCCGCAGCACGGGTTGCGCGGCGACAAGCAGGACAACATGATCGAGTCGCCCGATTTCGTCGATCCGGTGCACGGCATCCCGGTATTCAGTCTCTATGGCGAGGTCCGTCGGCCGACCGGTGCGATGATGGACAGCTTCGATGTGCTGCTGGTCGACCTGCAGGACCTTGGGTGTCGGATCTACACCTTCATCACCACGCTGCGCTACGTGCTCGAGGCGGCTGCGAAGCATGGGAAATCCGTATGGGTGCTGGATCGACCGAACCCTGTCGGTCGGCCGGTCGAGGGCCTGAGCCTGCGGGCAGGCTGGGAGAGCTTCGTCGGGGCGGGACCACTGCCGATGCGTCACGGCCTGACGCTGGGGGAACTCGGGCGCTGGTTCGTGCGGAGGTTCCGGCTCGATGTCGACTATCAGGTCGTGACCATGGAGGGGTGGCAGCCCGCACGCGCACCGGGCTGGGGCTGGCCGCTCGGGGAGCGCTGCTGGGTCAACCCGAGCCCGAACGCGCCTGGCCTGTCCATGGCGCGCTGCTACCCGGGGACCGTGATGCTCGAGGGCACGGAGCTCTCAGAGGGCCGCGGCACGACGCGGCCGCTCGAGCTCTTCGGTGCCCCGGACCTCGAGCCGCGGGCGCTGCTCGCACAGATGGAGGCGCTCGAGCCGCGGTGGCTCGGGGGCTGCCGGCTGCGGGAATGCTGGTTCGAACCCACCTTCCACAAGCATGCCGGGCGGCTCTGCGCCGGCGTGCAGATCCACGTCGAGGGCGCAGCCTACGATCACGACGCATTCAGACCCTGGCGCCTGCAGGCGCTCGCCTTCAAGGCCCTGCGTCGCCTGCGGCCCGACGATGTCCTCTGGCGCGACTTTCCCTATGAATACGAGCGCGATCGGCTCGCCATCGATCTCATCAACGGAAGCACGCTGCTGCGTGAGTGGGTGGACGACGCGGGCGCCACGCCTGCCGACCTCGAGGCCCTCGCATCGGCGGACGAAGCCGCATGGTGCGAGGAACGCCGCAGCGTACTGCTCTACGCGTGAAGGTATCGTGGTGCCCCGTTGCGGCGCCGGAGCCACCGCTCACATCGGCAGCGGAGTGCCGTGGAGCGCCTCCGGGTCCGGCGGGACATCCGCCCGCACACAGTCCCGGCCGGCACGTTTCGCCGCGTAGAGGGCGGCATCTGCGCGCTGCAGCATGCCGCTCGGGGTGTCGACATCAGGGCGTGAGGCGGCGACGCCGACGCTGACCGTGATACGGCGACGGTCCGGGAACCAGTGTGCGGTGTCGATCGCACGGACCCGTTCCCGGATGAGTTCCGCGGTGACCAGTGCGGGTTTCTGATGCGTGTCTGGCAGGACGACGAGAAATTCCTCTCCCCCCAGGCGCCCGAAGAAGCCAGGCTCGCGCACGGCCTTCCGCAGTTGCGCCGCGACGACCTTCAGCACCTCGTCACCGGCGGGATGCCCGTAGTGATCGTTGATGCTCTTGAAGTGGTCGATGTCGACGATCAGCACCGAGCAGTCCAGGCCCGCTGGTTCGCGCAGCAGCGCATCGAGGCGTCCGAGCGCGGCGCGCCGGTTCGGCATTCCCGTGAGCTCGTCGGTCATGGCCAGTGCACGCAGACGCAGTGTGCTGCGACGCTGGTGCAGGACGAGCCATACGAGCAGCGTCACGAGCGCCGCGGCCAGTATGAGCACGATGGCCTGCAGCTGGCGTACGCGCCGGCTCTGCGCGAGCGCCTTCTCGTTCGTCCGGTTCTCGCGCTGCAGGAGCGCATTCTCCTTCCGGGTCGCGGCGGTATCGAACTGCACCTTGAGTGTGGCGAAGCGCTGATCGAGCTGATTGCGCAGCAGCTTCTCGGCAACGGCTTTCGCTTCAGCGAGATGTTCGAAGGCGGGACGCCAGTCGCCCATCTCGGCGCGCACCATGGCCAGTTCGGAGCTGGTTGCGGCGAGCTCCTCGGAGTGAATCGGCCTGCCGGAATATCTTCTGGGCGTCCTCGAGCACACCGGCGCTGTCGGACAGGTGCCCGATGCGATGCAGGGCCGTGCCGCGGGCGAGCTGGATCTGGGCACGCAGCCGGGCGTCGGTCGTCTGGTGCTGCAGCTCTGTGGCACGCTCCAGCGTTCGCAGGGCGCCGCGGGGATCGCCGGTGGCATTGGCGACAGCCGCGAGCCCACGCAGCGCATAGGCTTCGCCGCGCGCATAGCCGAGCTCCCGGCTGGTGGTGAGCGTCGCTTCGAAGGCGCGCTTTGCGGCATCCCACTCGCCGAGCCGCTCGTGTGCCCGTCCCAGGTTGTGCGCCGTGATGGCGACTTCCCGGTGCATACCGGCGGCGCTCTGTGCCTTCAGGGCACGTGCGTAGATTTCGCGCGCCTCGGAATAGTCGCCCATGCGATTGAAGAGCGTGGCGATGCCATTGAGCACGGTCAGAGAATGCTGCGGCATGCCCATTTTTTCGTAGAGTGACTCGGCGCGCCGCAGGTCGCCGAGTCCGGCGGAGTACTCGCCCCGCAGACCCAGCACGAAGCCGCGCTGGAACAGCGCTCCGGCGAGCATCTCGTCGTCGTGTGCTGCGGTCGCGGCGCCCACTGCCTCTCCATAAAGTGCTTCGGCGCGCGCATTGTCGCCGGCCGTCTCGAGGATCTCGCCCTGGCAGGCGAGCACGCCGGCGCGCAGACCGTGGCGCTGCACATGAGGCAGCAGGGCGCTTGCCATCGTGGCTTCACGTTCGGCTGCGGCCCGGTTGCGCTCGGAGTGGTATTCACAGAGCAGCAATCGGGCACGGAGCTCGAGGTCCGCATCGGGCCGCGACCCGAGAAGAGCGAGTGCCGCCTCCGCATCGCGCCGGCTGTCTTCAGGGTTGGTGCGGGCTGCGGCCGTGCTGCGCTCCACGAGAGCGAGCGCAGGGTGCGCCGCGGTGGCCGCGACGGCCGCGGTGGGGGTGAGTGCCGCGGTCAGGCACGCCAGGACCAGCGTACGCACCGCTGCGCGACGAGCCCGCATTCCTGGATGGGGGCCGGACGGCTTCGAGGCACCATGTGAGCTCATGAGGCATATTATCGCCATCCTGCCTGGCCGCGTCCGCACGTAAGGAGTCACTGCGCATGGCGAAAATCGAGATCGAGGACGGAACGCTGAGTATCGACGCCACGGTCATCGCCGAGGGTCTCGGCATCGGGGCGGCGGAGGTGCAAGCCCTCATGCGGGAGGGGCGGATCACGAGCATCTGTGAGCGTGGCATCGATGACGATGCGGGGCGGTATCGCCTGACGTTCTTCTTCGGGAATCGCGGATTTCGTGTGGTGGCCGACGAATCAGGCCAGATCATCGAGCCGGCCAGAGGGCCTGTTCAGCGCGAACGCAGCGGCGGGTGAGGCCGCTTCCAGCCGATGCGCTCGATGAAGCTCCCGAACAGTGCCGTGGCCATGGCCTGCGAGCGCTCGAGGTGCGCCGTCGTCTGCTCTTCGACCCGTCTGGCATGAGCCTCGCCGCCCAGGGCGTCGAGCTCGTGCTGCATGCCCGACTGGCGCAGCCAGCGCTGGATCAGAGGCCGGTCCACCTCGAGGTGGAACTGCAGTCCGTACGCGCAGTCGCCATAGCGGAAGGCCTGGTTGCGACAGCTCTCGGTGCTGGCGAGATGGATGCTGCCCGCCGGTTCGGTGAAGGTATAGGCATGCCACTGGAACACGGGGGACTGGTCGTGCAGGTGACGGAACAGCGGATCGCCTTCCGCGGCGCCTGAAGCGGCGAGCGGATACCAGCCGATTTCCCGGACAGGATTCGGATGAACACGAGCCCCGAGAGCGGCAGCGAGGAGCTGGGCGCCGAGGCAGATGCCGAGGATTGGAATGCCCCGGTCGAGTGCGGCGCGGATGACCTCTATTTCGTGGAGCAGGTGCGGATGGCGATCGCTCTGATCGACGTTCATGGGGCCGCCGAGCACGACGAGGCCTGCGTAGCGGGCGATCTCCACCTGCGCCGCGGGATGGCGCGCGAAGTTGACGTAGCGGATGCGCAGACCCGCTGCGCGCAGCAGCGGGTCGAGCACGCCGAGCGGCTCGCTCGGCACGTGCTGCAGGACGAGTAGTCTTCTCATGAGGTGCAATGCTTGCCCAGAGTGGGTCTTCGCGCCAGTGATCTCTGCGGGCGCGGCGGCGGGACCGGCGACGACCTCTCTGGCGGCACACGGGGCACGGTGCAAGAATTGGCCGGTTCAGGGTGCTGCATACGGACGGTCGGAGCCGGCATGATCATGCGCGGAGGAGACGCACACCGCGGAAGCAGCCCCGGGACGGGCGAGGGCGCTGTCGCTTGAAATCGCGGGCGCTTCGAAAGCGGCAGCGCGTGCCGGCGAAGGAGCGTCGCACCCGCCCTACGCGCAGGGTTGCGCGCTCCACGGGGTCCGGGTCGAAGCGGAGGCTGCGGCGTCGCTGGCTGAAGTGGTTCGCCCGGGCCCCGCTCGCGCTCACACTCGCGGCCGTGCTCCTCGGCTGGGCGGTCGTCAATACCGTGTACCACGTGATCCGCAAGCCCACGGAGCTGTTCTTTCCCGTGAGCGAGCGGCTGTACAAGAATCCCGAAGAAACGTGGCGCGTCTACGGCGGGCTGTTCCGGGCACATGCCACTGCGGTGATCACCCCCGAGCTGCTGGCTGCGCTCGCGCAGGTGGAAGCCGCGGGCAACCCGATCGCCCGCACGTACTGGCGCTGGGAGCTCACCACCGCGCCGCTCGAAATCTATCGGCCCGCCTCGAGCGCAGTGGGCATGTTCCAGTTCACCGATGGCACCTTCGAGGAGGCGCGGCGCTATTGCATCCATGATCACCGCGTGGTCGAGGACGGGCCCTGGAACGACTTTCGCTCGTGCTGGTTCAACAGCCTGTACTTCCGCGTGCTGCCCAGCCACTCGATCGAGCTCACCTCCGCCTATCTCGACCGCCGTGTCGCCAGTACGCTCGCACGCCATGGCGCAGAGCGTGCGCCTCTGGAGAAGAAACATCAGCTTGCCACGCTGATTCACCTGTGCGGGGCGGGTGCCGGCAGTGAGTTCGTGCGCCGTGGTTTCCGCCTGCGCCCCGGAGAGCGCTGCGGCGCGCATGATGTGCGCGGCTATCTGAACCGGGTGGCGGACATGAGGGCTGTGTTTGCCCGGCTCGCGCGGTGAGCGCCGCGATGTTCGCGCGTCAGTCTGCTTCTGTCACGCGCGTGCAGGCAGGGGGCGGATCCGGTTCTCGGATTCCTCGGCAAAGAAGCGCCGCACGGTCATCGCCTGCTGCAGCCGGCCTTTGCGGACATAGGCCTGGTGCAGCAGATCCTTCATCACTTCGAGGAGCACGCCGGCCTGGTAGCCGTCGAGCAGCGGCGGGTTCGGCCGGGGGTCTCCCTCGCCGCCGAAGATGACGCGCCTGAGGGCCGCGAAGGTTTCGGCGTCGATCTCCGCCATGTCACGCACGTCGTTCAGCTGGTCGAAGAGCCTGAGGCGACCGGCGTCCCCGAGGTCGGTGAAGGTGGCTTGCGCCGTGCGCCGGCACATGGAGGCAAAGGCATTGACGGCGCCATGACTGAAGCAGATCAGCGCCTCGCGAAACAGCAGCTCAACTTCCTCCGGCAGATAGGTGAAGCTGAATTTTTCCCGCGCCCGTTCGACCTCCACGAACTGCGGAGCGAGCTCCACGCGGCTCGCGCCGTACATCTTGGCGGCGAAGCGGAGGAAGACGGGTGCGTTGCAGGCATCGCAGCGATAGACGACGCCCACGTGCTTGGGTCTGTGCTCGATCAGCTCCCCGAAGCGCGGCACGGCGAGTGGGGTGATGTGTGAGAGCACCTGGCAGTGCGGGCAGGTGACCGTCAGGCTCTTTTCCTGGTCATGCTGCAGCGTGCCCGTCGCATCGATGTATACCGACATGCCTGCTGCGCCTTCAGTTTCTTCTGTCGCTGCCTGGCGACAGTCTAGCGCATCCAGGCTCACCCTGCCGGAGTGGCCGCGACCACCCCGCGTTCTTCACATAATCGCCATGTGCGCTCGCAGTGAAGGTGGGAGCCGGGGGATCGGCTCGCGCCGCTCCTATCGTGTGAGCGGTCTGTAGCGGATACGGTGCGGCTGCGCGGCGTCATCACCTCTGCGACGCTTCAGATCTTCCATGTAATCCTGGAAATTGCCCTCGAACCACACGACTTCCGAATTGCCCTCGAAGGCGAGGATGTGCGTCGCGATGCGGTCGAGAAACCACCGATCGTGCGAGATCACCACGGCGCAGCCCGGGAAGGCGAGCAGTGCTTCTTCGAGCGCGCGCAGGGTCTCGACGTCGAGATCGTTGGTGGGCTCGTCGAGGAGCAGCACGTTCCCACCGCTCTTCAGGACCTTCGCGAGATGCACGCGGTTGCGCTCGCCGCCCGAGAGGTCGCCGATCAGCTGTTGCTGCTGAGTGCCCCTGAAATTGAACCGCCCGACGTAGCCGCGCGAGGAGGTCTCGTAGTTTCCGACCTTGATGAGGTCGAGGCCGCCGGAGATCTCCTGCCAGACGGTTTTCTTGTCATCCAGCGACTGGCGCGACTGGTCCACGTAGGCCAGCTTCACCGACGGGCCGGTGCGGATCTCGCCCTTGTCGGGCTTTTCCTGGCCGGTGAGCATGCGGAAGAGGGTGGTCTTGCCCGCGCCGTTGGGGCCGATGATGCCGACGATGCCGCCCCGGGGCAGGTTGAACGAGAAGTTGTCGATCAGCAGCCGGTCGCCGAATCCCTTGGAGATCCCCTTGCCCTCGATGACCAGGTCGCCGAGCCGCTCGCCGGGCGGGATATAGATTTCGTTGGTCTCGTTGCGCTTCTGGAATTCCTGCGAGGACAGCTCTTCGTAGCGCTGCATGCGCGCCTTGCTCTTGGCCTGGCGGGCCTTGGGATTCTGGCGCACCCATTCCAGTTCCTTTTCGAGCATCTTCTTCAGGCCTTCCTGCTGGCGTTCCTCCTGCTTCAGGCGCGCGTCCTTCTGTTCCAGCCAGGAGGAGTAGTTCCCGTGCCAGGGAATGCCGTGGCCGCGGTCGAGCTCGAGGATCCATTCGGCCACGTTGTCGAGGAAGTACCGATCGTGGGTGACGGCCACCACCGTGCTCGGGTATTCCTCGAGGTAGCGCTCGAGCCAGGCCACGGATTCGGCGTCCAGGTGGTTGGTGGGCTCGTCGAGCAGCAGCATGTCGGGCGCGGACAGCAGCAGGCGGCACAGCGCCACGCGGCGCTTCTCGCCGCCGGAGAGCTTGCCGATCTTCGCGTCCCATGCCGGCAGGCGCAGCGCATCGGCGGCGACCTCGAGCTTGCGCTCCAGTTCCCAGCCGCCCGCGGCGTCGATCTTGTCCTGCAGCTTGGCCTGTTCCTCGAGCAGCGCGTTCATTTCGTCGTCGCTCATCGGTTCGGCGAATTTCTCGCTGATCTCGTTGAAGCGCGCCACCTGCCTGAAGGCGTCGCCGACGCCGTCCATCACGGCCTGGCGCACGGTGTGCGAATCGTTGAGTTCCGGTTCCTGCGGCAGGTAGCCGATGCGGATGCCGGCTGCGGCCGGGCCTCGCCATCGATGTTCGTGTCGATGCCGGCCATGATCTTCAGCAGCGTGGACTTGCCCGAGCCGTTGAGGCCCAGCACGCCGATCTTGGCGCCCGGAAAGAACGAAAGGCTGATGTCGCGCAGGATCACCCGCTTCGGCGGAACGACCTTCGAGACACGGTTCATGGTGTAGATGTACTGGGCCATCAGCAGGCACTCTGGCGGAGGGGTGAGCGCTGCGATTATCGCGCGAGGCGCCGTGGGGCCCGTGATAGTCCCGCGCAATGCACCTGCGCCACCCACGGGGCCTGAGCGCGCGGTGGATGTCCGGACTCGCGATGTGCTGGTGGTGGCCGATGAGGCGCTCGCCGCTACGGCTTTCCGGGACGGCCATCCCTTCGGCACCGACCGGCATGCAGCCTTCCTGCGAGAGTTCGAGGCGCCCGGGCTGCCGGCGGCGCTGCCTGCGCCACCGCGCGGCGCAGGCGACGAGGACCTGCTCGCTTCCACACCGCGCGGTATGTGGAGCTGGTGCGCGAGCAGTCCGTTTCCGGGCAGGGCAGCCTCGACGGTGGCGACACGCCCGGCTTACCGCGGTGCCTTCGAGGCGGCCAGTCGGTGGTCGGGGCCGACGCTGCTGGCGGCCGAGGCCATCGATGGCGGCGCAGGTGCGCCGGGCGTTCGTGCCCATCGCCGGCCTGCATCACGCGGCGCGCGATGGTGCGGCCGGCTTCTGCATCTTCAATGACATCGGCGTGGTGATCGAGCTGCTCCGCCGCCGTCACGGGCTCGGGCCGATTGCCTATGTCGACATCGACGCCCACCATGGCGACGGGGTGTTCTACGCCTTCGAGTCCGACCCCGGTGTGATCTTCGCGGACCTGCACGAGGACGGGCACTTTCCTCTACCCCGGCACGGGCAAGGCCGAGCGGAGACCGGCCGGGGCGGGCAGGGGCTGAAGCTCAATATCCCGCTGCCACCGGGCGCGGATGATGATGCCTTCGCGGCCGTGCTGGCCGCGGGGTGATTTGCACCTCGAACGCCACCGACCGGCCAATTCATCATCCTGCAGTGCGGGGCCGATGGCCTGGAGGGCGATCCGTTGGCGCACCTGCGCCAGCCCGGCCGCCAGCCAGGCCGGCGGCGGCGGACCTGGCCGCGCTGGCCGAACGCCTCGGTCACGGGCGGCTGCTGGCGCTGGCGGCGGCGGCTACGATCGCGGCAACCTCGCCGCAGCCTGGAATGCGGTGGTCGAGGCGTGCTCGCAGTCGCTGAAGAAACGCCCCTTTCGGGTACCATTGCGCCCCCAGGACTGAGGCTCTCCGAGTGATGCCAGGATGTTCCGACCCGATGACCATCGACCGCTTCGACCCCGAAGCTCGCCGCGCCATCGCCGGCGAGCGGCAGCGCCAGGAAGACCACATCGAGCTGATCGCCTCGGAAAACTATGCCAGCCCGCGCGTGCTCGAGGCGCAGGGCTCGGTGCTCACCAACAAGTACGCCGAAGGCTATCCCGGCAAGCGCTACTACGGCGGTTGCGAGTTCGTGGATGTCGCCGAGCAACTGGCCATCGAGCGCGCGAAGCGGCTCTTCGGGGCCGACTACGCCAACGTGCAGCCGCACTCCGGCAGCCAGGCCAATGCGGCGGCCTGGCTGGCGCTGCTGAATCCGGGCGACACCATCCTCGGCATGAGCCTGGCGCACGGCGGACACCTGACCCACGGCTCGAAGGTGAATTTCTCCGGCAAGATCTTCCGTGCCGTGCAGTACGGCCTGCGCGCCGACGACGGCCGCATCGATTACGACCAGGTGGAGCAGGTTGCGCTGGCCGAGAAGCCGCGGATGATCATCGCGGGCTTTTCCGCCTATTCGCGGCACCTGGACTACGCGCGCTTCCGCCGCATCGCGGACCAGGTCGGCGCGTACCTCGCGTCGACATGGCGCATATCGCGGGACTGGTGGCCGCCGGCCTCTCGCCCAATCCGCTGCCGTTCGCCGACGTGGTCACCAGCACCACGCACAAGACGCTGCGCGGCCCGCGCGGCGGCATCATCCTGGCGCGCGCCAATGACGAGATCACGAAGAAGCTCAATTCGCTGGTGTTCCCGGGACGCAGGGCGGCCCGCTGATGCACGTGATCGCCGCCAAGGCGGTGGCCTTCAAGGAAGCGCTGCAGCCGGAGTTCAAGGACTACCAGGCGCAGATCCTCGGCAATGCGCGCGCGATGGCCAGCACCTTCCAGCGGCGCGGCTACAAGGTGGTCTCGGGCGGCACCGACAATCACCTGTTCCTGCTCGACCTCAGCGACAAGCAGATGACGGGCAAGGAAGCCGATGCCGCGCTGGGCCAGGCGCACATCACCGTGAACAAGAACGCCGTGCCGAACGATCCGCGGCCGCCCACCGTGACCAGCGGTCTGCGCATCGGCTCGCCGGCCTCCACGACGCGCGGTTTCAAGGAAGCCGAAATGACGCAGGTGGCCGGCTGGATCGCCGACATCATCGATGCCAACGGTGCCGACGCGACGGTCGCGCGGGTGCGGGGCGAAGTCTCCGCGCTGTGCCGGAAGTTTCCGGTGTACGGCAAGTAAGGCCGGATGCACTGCCCCTTCTGCCGGCACGAGGAGACCAAGGTTACCGACTCGCGGCTGGCAGGCGAGGGCATGCAGATCCGCCGTCGCCGCGAATGCCTTTCCTGCGGCGAGCGCTTCACCACCTTCGAAACGGCCGAGCTGGTGATGCCGCTGGTGGTGAAGTCCGACAAGCGCCGCGTGCCCTTCGATGAGGCCAAGCTGCGCTCCGGCATGGAGAAGGCGCTGGAGAAGCGCCCGGTGGCGCGCGAGGCGGTGGAGGAGGCCATGTGGCGCATCGGCCGCCGGCTGCGCAGCATGGGCGAGCGCGAGGTGGAATCCCGCGTGCTGGGCGAGCTCGTGATGGAGGAGCTGCACCACCTGGATGAGGTCGCCTACGTGCGTTTTGCATCGGTCTACCGCAGCTTCCAGGACGTCGACGCCTTCCGGCAGGAGATCGAGCACATCCGTCCGCAGCGCCGCCGGCGCGCCCAGCCGCGACCAGCTCTCGCTGCTGCCAGGCGCGTCGAGGCGCCGAAGGAACGCAAGTGAACGCCCTTCTGGCCTGCGCAGAGGCGACATGCCGCGGGCCTTCGAGCTGGCTGCCACGTGGACTCGCGACCACCGATCCGAATCCGCGCGTCGGCTGCGTGCTGGTCAATGACGGCAGGATCGTGGGTGAGGGCTGGCACGAGCGGGCCGGAGGGCCGCACGCCGAGGCCGCGCGCTGGGGCGCCGGGCGGCGCGCTGCAGGGCAACGGCCTTCGTCACCTCGAGCCCTGTGATCACCATGGCCGAACGCCGCCGTGCAGCCTGGCGCTGATCGCGGCGGGCGTCGCGCGCGTCATCTACGCGGTGGACGACCCCAATCCGCGGTGTGGCGCGGGTCTCGCCAGGCTGCGGGCCGCGGGCGTCGAGGTGCAGGGCGGCCTCCTGCAGGAAGCCGAAGCAGGCTCAATCCCGGGTACCTGAGCGCCGCACGCGACCGGCCGGCCCTTCGTGCGAGTGAAGGTGGCCGCGAGCCTCGATGGGCGCACCGCGCTGGCCTCGGGCGAGAGCCGCTGGATCACGAGGCCGCGGCGCGCCAGGATGTGCATTACTGGCGCGCGCGCAGCTCGGCGGTCCTCACCGGCGTGGGCACCGTGCTCGGCGACGATCCGGCGCACAGACGCGGCCGCCTGGACAGCCGCCGCGCCAGCCGCTGCGCGTGGTCCTCGATGCCTGACTCCGCACGCCGCCGGAGCGCGCCTGATCGCCGGCAGGGGACACGCTGGTCGTCTGCGGACAGGCGGATGCCACGCGGCGTGAGCGCTCCAGGCGCGCGGGCGCGAGGTCGAGTCGCTCGATGCGCCGGCAGGGCGCTCGGATCTGGCCGCGGTGCTGCAGCGCCTGGCGGCCCGCGAAGTCAACGAACTGTGGATAGAAGCCGGCGCCACGCTCGCCGGGGCATTGGTCGCGGCAGGCTGTTCGACGAACTGGTGTCTGTACCTGGCGCCCTGCCTGCTCGGCGGCGACGCCCGCTGCCGCTCGTCACGCTCCGGGGGATGGGCGCGATGGCCGAGCGACCGGAATTCACGATCGCCGGCGTCGAGCGCTTCGGGCCGGATCTGCGCCTCGTTCTCGAGCCGGAGAAACCTTAGCGATGTTCACCGGAATCATCACGGATGTCGGGCGCGTGCGGGCCCTGGAGGAGCGCGCGGGGGACCTGCGCCTGCTCATCGATGTCGCACGCCTGCCACGCGAACGCCTGCGGCTCGGCGACAGCATCAGCGTCCAGGGTGTCTGTCTCACGGTGAGGGCCTGCGATGCCGACGGCTTCGCCGCAGACGTGTCGCGCGAGACACTCGCCTGACCACGCTGGGCATGGTGACGCCCGGTGCGGCGGTGAACCTGGAGGCGGCCCTGAGGGCGGGTGATCCGCTGGGCGGGCACCTGATGTCAGGTCATGTCGATGGCATCGCCGAGGTGCTGGAGCTCGAGCCCGATGCGCGTTCGCTGCGGGTGCGCCTGCGCGCACCGGCGAAGCTCGCGCGCTATCTCGCGTCCAAGGGCTCCGTGGCGCTGGATGGTGTGAGCCTCACGGTCAACGAGGTGGCGGGAGCGGATTTCGAAGTCAATCTCGTGCCGCACACGCGGGAAGTCACCACCCTCGGCAGTCTGCGAAAGGGGCAGAAGTTGAATCTCGAAATCGACCAGGTGGCGCGCTACGTGGAGCGACTGCTCGGCGAGCGCGGGCGGGGCGCCGTCATGAGCCGAACTGGACCGCACGGAGGACCTCATTGCCGACCTGCGTGCCGGGCGCATGGTGGTCGTCATGGACGACGAGAACCGCGAGAACGAGGGTGATCTGCTGATGCCTGCCGCGACCGTTCGCCCGGAGGACATCAATTTCATGGCGCGCTACGGGCGCGGGCTCATCTGTCTGACGCTCACGCGCGAACGCTGCCGGCAGCTGCGGCTGCCCCTCATGGTGAGCGACACGGATCGTGAGCGTCGCACGAATTTCACGCTCTCCATCGAAGCGGCCGAGGGCGTGACCACGGGGATCTCGGCCTTCGACCGCGCCCACACGGTGCGCACGGCCGTAGCCGCCGATGCGCGTCCCGAGGACCTGCGCCAGCCCGGGCATATTTTTCCCATCATGGCGCAGCCAGGCGGCGTGCTCACCCGTGCCGGTCACACGGAGGCCGGCTGCGACCTGGCGCGGCTCGCAGGCTTCGAGCCTGCCGCCGTCATCGTCGAGGTCATGAGCGACGACGGCACGATGGCGCGCCGCCCGGAGCTCGAGGCCTTCGCGCGCCGGCATGGTCTGAAGATGGGCACCATTGCCGATCTCATGCGCTACCGGCTGCGCAACGAACGCTCGGTGGAGCGCATTGCCGAGCAGCGGGTGGAAACCGAGTTCGGTCCCCTGCGGCTGCTGGCCTACGAGGACCATGTGCACCACGATGTGCATCTGGCGCTCGTGCATGGGGTGATGGGAGGTCCGGAAGAGCCGCTGGTACGCGTGCATCTCACCGATACGCTGCGCGACCTGCTCGGGATCCGCAGCGACCCGCATGCCTGGACGCTGCGCGCGGCGCTGAAGCGCATCTCGAGCGCCCGCAGTGGCGTGGTCGTGGTGCTCCGCCACCGGGAGTCTCCACGGGAGCTGATCGACGAGGTGCAGGCGCTCGCGCCCCGCTCGTCTCTTTCCGCGGCCCCCGCCGTGAGTGAGGCTGCAGGCGAGGGTCGTGTGCGCGGTGATCAGGTGCTGCGCACCTACGGGATCGGCGCCCAGATCCTGAAGGATCTCGACGTGCGGCGCATGCGCGTCCTGTCGGCGCCGAAGCACATGCACGGCATATCCGCCTTCGATCTCGAAATCACGGGCTACGTCGATCACTGAGGCTATACTGCCTTCAACATCGGAGTTTCATCCCGCCATGAGCAACCCGGCCGTGCTGGAAGGCCAGCTCGCCGCGCACGACCTTCGCGTTGCGATCGTCGCGGCACGCTTCAACGAGTTCATCGTGAAGAGCCTGGTTCGCGGCGCCGAACGCGCGTGGGCGAAACACGGCGGGCGGGCGGAGCGCCTCACTGTGATCCGCGTTCCGGGTGCTTTCGAGCTCCCGGCGGCCGCGCGCCATCTGGCCGCCAGCGGCCGCTACGCGGCCATCGTGGCGCTGGGCTGCGTGATCCGTGGTGACACGGCGCACTTCGACTACGTGGCTGGAGAGAGTGCGCGCGGACTCATGCAGGCGGCACTTGATTCACTCGTGCCCGTTGCCTTCGGGGTGCTGACGGTCGAGACCGTCGAACAGGCCATCGAGCGTGCGGCACTGGGGGCCGGCGACAAGGGCGGTGAGGCCATGGAGACGGCGCTCGAGATGGCGAACCTGTTTGCTGCGACGCGATGAGTTCCGGCGGCGGGAGCGGACCTGCGCGGGCGGCGCTGCATGCACGTTCGGTTGCGCGCCGCCTGGCGATGCAGGCGCTGTACCGCTGGCAGCTGAATCGCTCGCCCTGGCAGGATCTGCTGCAGGAGTTCGAGTCTGCTGAGGACATGGCGAAGGCAGACCGCGGGTATTTTCGCGAGCTGCTCGAGGCGATCTGCCGCGAGCACGAGAAGCTGGATGCCGTGCTCGCCGAGGCGATGGACCGCGCGCCGGGCGAGCTCGATCCCGTGGAGCACGCCGTGCTGCTGATCGCGCTGCACGAGCTCGGTGCCTGCCCCGAGGTCCCCTGGCGGGTGGCCATCAGCGAAGCGGTGGGGCTCGCCCGGCGCTTCGGCGCCACCGACGGGCACAGGTTCGTGAATGCGGTGCTCGACCGCCTGGCTCGCAGGCTGCGCCCGCACGAACACTGAGCAGGCGGGATCACGCGCATGGCGATATCCGAGTTCGACCTGATCGCGCGCTACTTCGCAGCTGCAGGCGCCCAGCGTACCGACGTGCCGCTCGGCATCGGCGACGACGGCGCGGTGCTCGCCTGTCCCGCCGGCTGCGAGGTGGTTGCAGTCACCGATACCCTCGTCGAAGGCACGCATTTCCTGTCCGGCTCGAGCCCGGCATCCATCGGGCATCGCGCACTCGCGGTGAACCTGAGTGACGTGGCCGCCATGGGTGCACGCCCCGCCTGGGCACTGCTCGCGCTGACGCTGCCGGCGGCCGACGAGAGCTGGCTGGCTGCATTTGCGCAGGGCTTTGGCGCGCTCGCGCGCCGCTTCGGCGTGGCGCTGGTCGGGGGCGACACGACCTCGGGACCGCTGTGCATCACGGTACAGCTGCTCGGCCTGGTGGAGCGCGGTCGGGCGCTGCGGCGTTCGGGCGGCCGGGCCGGTGACGAGCTCTTCGTCAGCGGCACGCCGGGCGATGCGGCCGCCGGGCTTGCGCTCGAGCGGCACCGGCCCGCGACCGATACGGCCGAGACCCGCTTCCTGCGCGAGCGCTTTCTCTACCCCGAGCCGCGCGTGGCGCTTGGTGAGCAGCTGTGCGGCTGGGCGAGTGCCTGCATCGATCTCTCTGACGGTCTTGCGGGCGACCTCGGCAAGCTGGCTGCCGCCAGCGGCTGCGGTGCGACACTCGAAGTCGACGACCTGCCCTTGTCGGCGGCGCTGCGTTCCATGCAGGGTCCCGAGGGCGCCTGGCGGCTCGCACTCACCGGCGGCGACGACTATGAGCTGCTCTTCGCCGTGCCGCCCGCGCGGATGGCGGCCATGAGCGCTGCGCTTCCCGCCGGGCGATGGGGCTACCGGCGCATCGGGGCACTGTGCGCCGAGCCGGGCCTGCACGTCACCCGTGGCGGCGGCGTGATCGAGTTCTCGCATCGCGGTTACGAGCACTTCAGCGGCTGAGCGGCGGCGACCCACGGGCGATCCGGGAAGCGGTTCACAGACCCCGGCGGCCACCAGTCCTTATTCTGCGCGCCTCGGGACGGACGGCGCGATGGCAGAACCTGCTTCCACCACTTCGAGACGGCGCAGAGTTCCCGACAAGATCGGGAAGTACGTGATCGTGAACGAGGTGGGCCACGGCAGCACCGGCACGGTCTATCTCTCACACGACCCCTACTACGGGCGCGACGTCGCCATCAAGGTCTACAACATGGACACGGGCGGCGACGAGGAGCGTGCGCGCATCGCCCGCAAGATGTTCCTCTCCGAAGCTCACATGGTCGGGATGCTGCAGCACCCGCACATCCTGCCCATCTACGACGCGGGGGAGGAATCCGGCCAGTGCTACATCGTCACCGAGCACGTGCATGGCGCGCGCACGCTCTCTGCGTACTGCCGCCCGGACAATCTGCTGCGCATCGACGACGTGGTCGAGATCGTCTACAAGTGCGCCCGCGCGCTGCACTATGCGCACTCGCGCGGCGTCATACACCGCGACATCAAGCCCTCGAACATCATGCTCACGCAGGACTCGGACGTGCGCATCATCGACTTCGGCATCGCGATCGTCTCGGATTCCGACATCTCGCGCATCGACGGCATTGCCGGGAGCCCGTCCTACATGTCGCCCGAGCAGGTGCAGAGCCTGGATCTCACGAACGGCTCGGACCTCTACTCGCTCGGTGCGGTGACCTACGAGCTGCTCACCGGCCGGCGCCCCTTCCGTGCGGGTAATCTCACCAAGCTCCTGCACCAGATCGTCTACGCGACGCCCGAACCGATCCACAGCCTGCGCGCCGAAGTGCCCGAGGAGATCGAGGACGTCGTCGCGACGACCCTGCAGAAGGATCCCGCGAAGCGCTACGCGAGCGGAGCGGATCTCGCCGCCGCGCTCACGCGCGTGCACCAGAAGCTGCGCGACCGCAACGCCCGCATCGATCAGCAGGAGCAGTTCGGAGTCCTGCGCCGGCTGAAATTCTTCCACGATTTCTCGCATGCCGAGATCTGGGAGGTGCTGCGTGCGAGCAGCTGGCAGAACTACGCAGGCGGAGAGGAGATCGTCAGGGAAGGCGAGATGGACGATCGCTTCTACATCATCGTGTCCGGCGAGTGCGCCGTGGAGCGGCACGGCCAGCGCGTCGGCGGGCTCGGCAACGGCGACTGCTTCGGTGAGGCGAGCTACGTGCCGGGTGCGAAGCGTGCCGCCACCATCCGGGCCGCGGGGCCCGTGACGGTGCTCAAAGTGAGCTCATCGCTCCTCGAGCAGGTCTCGGCCTCCTGCCAGCTCAGGTTCAACCGGGTGTTCCTGAGGACCCTCGTCGCGCGCCTGCAGAGCGCCGAACAGCCGGCGCGGGTTTCCTGATCAGCGCGCGGCTTCCTTGTCGCGCTCGATGAGCGCGTAGGCGGAGTGGTTGTGGATGGACTCGAAGTTCTCCGCTTCGACCACATAGGCCGCGACGCGCTCTTCCCCGTTCAGCCGCAGCGCCACGTCGCGCACCAGGTCCTCGACGAACTTCGGATTGTCGTAGGCGTGCTCGGTGACGTACTTCTCGTCAGGCCGCTTGAGGATGCCGTAGAGCTCGCACGAGGCTTCCGACTCGGCGATGTCGATCAGTTCCTCGATCCACATGTGCGTACGGAGCTTCGCGCTGATGGTGACGTGCGAGCGCTGGTTGTGCGCCCCGCGTTCGGAGATCCTCTTGGAACAGGGACAGAGGCTCGTGACAGGCACCACGACGCGGACCCACACCTCCGTGCGTCCCCGGCAGCGCTCGCCGACAAGTGTTGCGCGGTAGTCGAGCAGACTCTCGACGCCTGACACCGGTGCCCGCTTCATGACGAAAAACGGGAAGGTCATCTCGATGTGACTGGCGTCCGCATCCAGCCGTTCGGTCATTTCCTCGAGCATCTCCTGGAAGGATTCAACGGAGATTTCCCGCTCACGATGCAGGATCTCGACGAAGCGCGACATGTGCGTGCCCTTGAAGTCGTGGGGCAGGTTCACGTACATGTTGAAGGTGGCGACGGTGTGCTGCTCGCCCGCGCTGCGGTCCTTGACGCGCACCGGATGGCGGATTTCCTTGACGCCGACCTTGTTGATCGGGATCCGGCGCGTATCCGCGCGGCTCTGCACGTCCTCGACGGGAAGAGCTTGCGGCTTTGGCGCGATGGCTGTAGTCATGGGCGTTCCGGCAGGTGGACCTTTTTCGGGGAGGCCGCTCAATGTAGGGGCCCCGCCAGGCCCGTTCAAGTCAGGGCTCCCGCTGCCCGCGGCCGCATCCGCACTCTGGTCGCCCAGAAACGTTCGATGCTCGTGGTGAGCCCGGTCCGGTCGAGGCCGGCGGCGGCGAGGCAGTCTTCCCTGGACCCGTGCTCGATGAAGCGATCAGGGATGCCGAGCAGCAGCTGCGGCACGAGCAGCCCGCGCCCGGCCAGAGCCTCTGCAACCGCCGCGCCGGCGCCGCCGGCGAGCGCGTTCTCCTCGATCGTGACGAGTGCTTCGTGTCGTTCCGCGATCCGCGCCACCATGTCGACGTCGAGTGGCTTTACGAAGCGCATGTTGACCACGGTCGCGTCGAAGCGTTCCGCGAGCTCGAGGGCCGCATCGAGCAGCACGCCGAATACCAGCAGCGCGAGCCCGCTGCGCCCTTCACGGCGCAGTTCGGCCCTGCCGAACGGCAGCGCGCTCATCTCCTCGGCGATGCGCGCTCCGGGCCCGCTGCCGCGCGGGTAGCGCACCGCCACGGGGCCGTCGAGGGTGGTTGCCGTGTAGAGCATCTGGCGGCACTCGTTCTCGTCGGCCGGCGCCATGATCACCATGTTCGGCACGCAGCGCAGGAAGGACAGGTCGAAGCTGCCCTGGTGCGTGGCACCGTCACCGCCGACGAGTCCGGCCCGGTCCAGGGCGAAGACCACGGGCAGCTTCTGCAGCGCGACGTCGTGAATCAGCTGGTCGTAGGCACGCTGCAGGAACGTGGAGTAGATGGCTACGACGGGCCGCAGCCCCTCGCAGGCGAGCCCCGCGGCGAAGGTGACCGCATGCTGCTCCGCGATGGCCACGTCGTAGTATCGCTCGGGGAAGCGGCGCGAGAACTCCACGAGGCCGGAGCCCTCGCGCATGGCCGGCGTGATGCCCACGATGCGCGTGTCGCGCGCGGCCATGTCGCACAGCCACGTCCCGAAGACCTGCGAAAAAGCGGGCCCCGGGAGCTTCTCCTTGAAGATCGTCCCGCTTGCCGGGTCGAAGGGGCCCGGGCCGTGCCACTTGATCGGGTCGGCTTCGGCCGGTGCGTAGCCCTTGCCTTTGCGCGTGACGACGTGGAGGAACTGCGGACCCCTGAGAGTGCGCAGATTCCTCAGCGTCCGCACGAGGGCCAGTACGTCGTGCCCGTCGATCGGCGCGTGGTAGTTGAACCCCAGCTCTTCGAACAGCGTTCCCGGCAGCACCATGCCCTTCAGATGTTCCTCTGAGCGGCGTGCCAGCTCGAGTATGGTCGGCATCTGGCTGAGGACGCGCTTGCCGCGCTCGCGCAGCTGCGTGTAGGCCCGGCTCGAGAGCACCCGTGTGAGGTAATTCGACAGCGCCCCCACGTTCTCCGAGATCGACATGTCGTTGTCGTTCAGCACGACCAGGAGATCCGTCGGCAGGGATCCGGCGTGCAGCATCGCTTCCCAGGCCATGCCGCCGGTCATGGCGCCATCGCCGATGATCGCGACCGCCCGGCGGCTCGAGCCCTGCTGCGCGGCTGCCACGGCCATGCCGAGCGCGGCGCTGATCGATGTGCTTGCGTGGCCGACCCCGAAGGTGTCGAACTCGCTCTCGGCGCGCGCGGGGAAGGGGGCGAGTCCGCCTGGCTGCTTGATCGTGTGCAGCTGCCCGCGACGGCCGGTGAGTACTTTGTGCGGATAGGCCTGATGACCGACATCCCACACCAGCCGGTCGTGGGGTGTCTCGTAGACATAATGGAGCGCGATCGTCAGCTCGACTGCGCCGAGCCCGGCGGCGAAGTGCCCGCCGCGCGTCGCGACGTTCCTGATCAGGAACTGCCGCAGCTCGGTCGCGAGCTGGGGCAGCTCGCCTTCTGCGAGTTGCCGCAGGTCCGAGGGCACGTCGATGCGGGAAAGGAGGGGGAAGTCGTCCTGGCGATCGGCCATGGTCGCGAGTCTACACCGGGCCGGGGCGGCTCCCGAAGCGCATGCGTTCAGTGCGTCCGGTCGACGATGAACCGGGCGAGCTCGACGAGCATCGCCGCGCGCGCACCGAGCGGCGCGAGCGCAAGAACCGCCCGCTCGCGCAGTTCCGCGGCGCGCACCCTGGCCCCTCCGAGCCCCAGGGTGCCCGGGTGCGTGGGCTTGCGCCGCGAGGCATCCATGCCCGTGGTCTTTCCGAGCTGTGCCGGATCACCGATGACATCAAGGATGTCGTCCTGGATCTGGAAGGCGAGCCCGATCTCGGCCCCGAACGCCCGCAGCGCGTCGAGCTCGTGGCCGCCGTGGACGCCGGCGGCGGTGGCCCCCAGCAGGATGCTGGCCTCGATGAGTGCGCCGGTCTTGCGCCGGTGCATGTCTTCGAGCGCCTCGACCGTCAGCGTGCGCCCCACGGCTTCCAGATCGATCGCCTGGCCTCCCGCCATGCCACTCGTACCGGAGGCGTGCGCCAGCAGGCGGATCATCTCGAGGCGCGCCGTTGCCGGTACTCCCGAGGCGTCGTCGTCGGCGATGACACCGAAGGCCAGCGCCTGCAGCGCATCGCCTGCGAGGATCGCGGTGGCCTCGTCGAAGGCACGATGGCAGGTGGGGCGCCCACGCCGCAGATCGTCGTCGTCCATGGCCGGCAGGTCGTCGTGTACCAGGCTGTAGACGTGCATGAGCTCGACGGCGGCCGCCCCGGCATCGAGTCGCTCGAGAGGCGCGTCGAACGCCTCGCCAGTGGCATAGACGAGTATGGGCCGCAGACGCTTGCCGCCACCGAGGACGCTGTAGCGCATGGCGGCGTGCAGTCGAGTCGTTGCGCCGGCCCCTGCCGGCGGGAGCCGCCGTTCCAGGACACCCTCGATGCGTCCCTGGTAGCGCTGCAGGCACTCGGCGAGCGCGGTCATCGTCGCGGGGCGTGTAACGCTCAGTCGAGCGCGTCGTCGGACGTACTGCTGCCCGGCCCGCCCGACGAGTCGGGCTCGAAGGGTTCGGGATCCAGTTGCCCGGCGCGCTCGAGCAGAATCTCCACCTTCTGCTGTGCGGCCTGCAGTGCGGTCTGGCAGCGGCGCGTGAGCTCGACGCCGCGTTCGAACGTTCTCATGGCCTCCTCGAGGGGGAGATCGCCTTCCTCGAGGCGCCCGACGAGGCGTTCGAGCTCACTGAGAGACTGTTCGAAATCAGGGGTCTTGCTGCGCGCCACTGTCTGCCCCGTCACCAAGGGAGCCGGTGAAGTCGCGCGAGGTTATACACTGGCCCGCGGCTGGAGGAAACGAAGTTGCTTTGCCTCGTTGGCGGTACTAGAGTTGCGGTGGTATCTCTGGACTGAGTCTAAATCACGACCTGAAGGAGTCGTTTCATGAACCTCAAGGGCAGCAAGACCGAGCAGAATCTGAAGGACGCGTTTGCGGGTGAGTCGCAGGCGAATCGCCGCTATCTGTATTTCGCGGCCAAGGCGGATGTCGAGGGCTTCAACGACGTCTCGGCCGTATTCCGCTCGACCGCCGAGGGTGAGACCGGCCATGCGCACGGGCATCTGGAATACCTCGAGGCGGTGGGCGATCCGGCGACGGGCCTGCCGATCGGCGACACGAAGCTCAACCTGAAGGCGGCCATCGCAGGGGAAACCCACGAGTACACGGACATGTACCCCGGCATGGCGAAGCAGGCGCGTACAGAAGGCTTCACCGAGATTGCCGACTGGTTCGAGACGCTGGCGAAGGCAGAGCGCTCGCACGCCAACCGATTCCAGAAGGCGCTCGACAACCTCTGAGGCGGCTGCGGTCCCGTAGACGGAGTCTGCCATGAGCACGACCATCCCAGGCCACCGCGAGGGCAGCCTGGAGGCTCCCACGCGTCATCCTCTCGACTGGCGCAATCCTGCCTTCTATGACGAGGCCGCGCTCACGGCGGAGATGGAGCGTGTCTTCGAAATCTGCCACGGCTGTCGGCGCTGCTTCAACCTGTGCAATGCCTTTCCCACGCTCTTCGACGCCATCGACGAGTCGCCCACGGGCGAGCTCGACGGCGTGGAAAAGCGGCGCTTCCAGGAGGTCGTGGATCACTGCTATCTCTGCGACATGTGCTACATGACCAAGTGTCCGTACGTGCCGCCGCATCCCTGGAACGTCGATTTCCCGCACCTCATGCTGCGGGCGAAGGCCGTGAAGGCGCGGCGCCCGGGAGCCGTGCGCATGCGCGACCGTGTGCTCTCGGCGACCCGGGTCGTCGGGGCACTGGCGGGCATCCCCGTCGTCTCCGAGATCGTCAACGCAGTGAACGCATCGAAGGCGGGCCGTGCGCTGCTCGAGAAGACGCTCGGTGTCCATCGCGAAGCGCCGGTCCCGAAATACCACTCCGAAACCGGCACACGGCGGGCGCGCCGCGTCGCCGGCCGGGTGCGCGAGCCTCGGGCGACGGCGACGACGACTGGCAAGGTGGCGCTGTTCGTCACCTGCTACGGCAACCGCAATGAAACGGACCTGCCGGAGGACCTGACGGTTGTCTTCGAGCACAACGGTATCCCCGTGCATGTCGTGGGCCGTGAGAAGT
Source organism: Gammaproteobacteria bacterium (assembly GCA_016707425.1). Taxonomy (GTDB): domain Bacteria; phylum Pseudomonadota; class Gammaproteobacteria; order Steroidobacterales; family Steroidobacteraceae; genus JADJHU01. Next base: position 159,493 of record JADJHU010000003.1, on the reverse strand, counting down.
GCTGCGGCATGCCGAAACTCGAGCTCGGCGACCTCGCGACGGTGGCGAAATACAAGGAGGCGAACATCGCGGAGCTCGAGGGTCTGGTGAGGCAGGGCTATGACATCGTGGCACCGATACCTTCCTGCGTTCTCATGTTCAAACAGGAGCTGCCGCTGATGTTCCCGGAGGATGCGGCGGTGCAGGCCGTGAAGGCGCGCATCTTCGATCCCTTCGAGTATCTGATGCTGCGTCACGACGCGGGCCTCCTGCGGACCGATTTCCGGGACGGACTCGGCAAGGTGAGCTATCACGTGCCGTGCCACCTGCGCGTGCAGAACATCGGGCTGAAGACCCGCGATCTGCTGCGACTCGTGCCCGACACCACCGTGGAGGTGATCGAGCGCTGCTCCGGCCACGACGGGACCTATGCGGTGAAGAAGGAGTTCCGTGCCGCTTCGGTGAAGATCGGGCGCCCGGTCGCGGAGCGCGTCGGGAAGGCACAGCCGCAGTACTTCTCGAGCGACTGCCCGATGGCGGGACACCAGATCGGGAGCCTGCTCCCCGATCAGCCCCGGCCGACGCATCCTCTCAGGCTGCTCAGGATGGCGTATGGGCTCTAGCGTCCCGCGCGGCCGGCTGGCGCCGGGCGAGCTCATGTCCCTCGAGCAGTACGCGCGCGAACGACCGGCATTCCGCGCCTGTGTCCTCGAGCACAAGCGTGCGCGGCGGCTCGCTGTCGGCCCGCACACCACGTGGCTGTTCGAGGACCGGCTCACCGTGCAGTACCAGGTCCAGGAGATGTTGCGCGTGGAGCGCATCTTCGAGCCCGAGGGCATCGAGGACGAGCTCGCGGCCTACAATCCCCTGATCCCGGACGGCACGAACTGGAAGGTGACGCTGCTCATCGAATTTCCGGATCCCGGGGAGCGCGCGTCGCGGCTCGCCGGGCTCAAGGGCATCGAGAGTCGCTGCTGGGTGCGCGTTGCAGGACACGCCGCCGTGTTCGCCATCGCCGATGAGGATCTCGAGCGTGAGAACGAGGAGAAGACCTCCTCGGTGCACTTCCTGCGTTTCGAGCTCGATGCACCGATGATCGCGGCGCTGCGCGCCGGTGCGGCGCTTGCTGTCGGCATCGATCACGAACGCTGCACCTGCGCGCTCGACCCCGTGCCGCCCACGGCGCGAGAGGCACTGCTCGCCGATCTGCGCTAGCGCGGAGCGCCTGAATTCGCGCGGAATTGCGCGGGGCTGGCGGTAATCGCCCGCAGGTGATCTGTTAGAATCAGAAAGCGGGTCACGGGGACTCGCCCGCGCGCTTCGCCGCCGGTTCTCCCTTTTTCAACGACGCAAGACGACCGATGGGGCAGTCTTATACCGCTTCCGACATCGAGGTCCTGAGCGGCCTGGAGCCCGTGCGCCGCCGCCCGGGCATGTATACCGACACCAGCCGGCCGAACCACCTGGCCCACGAAGTCATCGACAACAGCGTCGATGAAGCGCTCGACGGGCATTGCAGGGAGATCACGGTCACGCTGCACGATGACGGTTCACTCTCCGTGGCCGACGACGGGCGCGGCATGCCCGTGGACCTTCATCCGAAGGAGAAGGTGAGCGGCGTGGAGCTCATCCTCACGCGCCTGCACGCGGGCGGAAAATTCACGCACCAGAGCTACAAGTTCTCCGGTGGCCTGCACGGGGTCGGCGTCTCGGTGGTCAATGCGCTCTCGAAGCATCTCGAGTGCTGGATCCGGCGCGGCGGCAAGGAATACAACATCAGCTTCAAGGACGGCAGGATCTGCTCGAAGCTCGAAGTCACCGGCAGCGTCGGACAGCGCAACACCGGCACGACCGTGCGCTTCTGGCCGGATCCGAAGTTCTTCGATTCCGACCGCTTCTCCGTGCCGCAGCTCCGGCACGTGCTGAAGGCCAAGGCCGTGCTCTGCCCGGGGCTGCGCACGCGCTTCGTCAATGAGGCAACGGGTGAGCGGGAGGAGTGGTTTTTCGCGGGCGATCTCGGGGCTTATCTGCTGGATGAGCTTGGTGGCGCAGAGCATCTGCCGGGCGGGGCGATCACGGGCAGCCAGGAACATGAGGCCGATACCATTCACTATGCGATCGTCTGGACGCCGCATGGCGAAAAGGCCTTCGGCGAGAGCTACGTGAACCTGATCCCGACGGTCGACGGTGGCACGCACGTGAATGGCCTGCGCGCCGGCTGCACCCAGGCGGTGCGCGAGTTCTGCGAGTTCCGCAACCTCGTGCCGCGCGGCGTCAGGCTTGCTCCCGAGGATGTCTGGGACAAGGTCAGCTACGTGCTCTCGATCAAGATCCAGGAGCCGCAGTTCGCCGGGCAGATGAAGGCGAAGCTCGCCACGCGCGACGCCGCGGCGCTGGTCGAGAACTTCGTGCGCGATCATCTCGCGCTGTGGCTCAACCAGCACCCGGACGCCGGCGAGCGTATCGCGCAGTTCGCCATCGAGAACGCCCAGGAGCGGCTCAAGGCCGCGCAGCGCGTGGTCCGCAAGCGCATCACCGCCGGGCCGCAGCTGCCCGGCAAGCTGGCCGACTGCACCTGCCAGGAGCCTCAGCGCTCGGAGCTGTTTCTCGTCGAGGGAGACTCAGCCGGCGGATCGGCCAAGCAGGCACGCGACAAGGATTTTCAGGCGGTGATGCCGCTGCGCGGCAAGATCCTCAACACCTGGGAGCTCGAGCCCGGACAGATCGCCGGCAGCCAGGAGGTGCACGATATCTCGGTGGCGCTCGGCATCGAGCCGGGGTCGTCCGATCTCGCACAGCTCCGCTATCACAAGGTGTGCATCCTCGCGGACGCCGACTCCGACGGGCAGCACATCGCGACGCTGCTGTGCGCGCTCTTTCTGCGGCACTTCCGCCCGCTCGTGACCCACGGCCACGTGTTCGTCGCCATGCCGCCGCTCTATCGCATCGATGCGGGCAAGAGCGTCCACTATGCGCTCGACCCGGGAGAGCGTGACGCAATCCTGCGGAGGCTCGAGGAAGGCAAGTCACGCGCGCGCGCCACGGTCACGCGCTTCAAGGGTCTCGGCGAGATGAACCCGATCCAGCTGCGCGAAACCACCATGGACCCGCGCACGCGCCGCCTCGTGCAGCTCACCGTGGACGGCAATGACGACACCGATCAGCTCCTCGACATGCTGCTCGCGAAGAAGCGCGCCGCCGACCGGCGCGGGTGGCTGGAGGAGAAGGGCAATCTCGCGGAAGTGGTGGGCTGATGCAGGACCAGGAGCTGAACTTCGAGGGTGTCGAGCGGCAGCCGCTGAGGACCTTCACCGAAAAGGCCTACCTCGACTACTCGATGTATGTGATCCTCGATCGTGCGCTCCCGGCGCTCGGCGACGGACTGAAGCCCGTGCAGCGGCGCATCGTCTACGCGATGAGCGAGCTCGGGCTCTCGGCGGCCTCCAAGCACAAGAAATCGGCGCGCACGGTGGGCGATGTCATCGGCAAGTTCCACCCCCACGGTGACTCGGCCTGCTACGAAGCGATGGTGCTGATGGCGCAGGGCTTTGCCTATCGCTACCCGATTGTCGACGGACAGGGCAACTGGGGGTCGCCGGACGACCCGAAATCCTTCGCCGCCATGCGCTACACGGAGGCGAAGCTCACGCGCTATGCCGAGGTGCTGCTCGCGGAGCTCGGCGACGGCACCGTGGACTGGGTGCCCAACTTCGACGGCACCCTGGAAGAGCCCGCGTTCCTGCCGGCACGCCTGCCGAACCTGCTGCTGAACGGCACCCAGGGCATTGCCGTCGGCATGGCCACCGACATCCCGCCGCACAACCTCCGCGAGGTGGCGGCGGCCTGCATCCACCTCCTCGAGGAACCGGATGCCACGACCCGTGCGCTCATGAAGCACGTCAAGGGTCCGGATCTGCCGACCGGTGCCGAGATCGTCTCGCCGCGCGCCGATCTCGCCGGGATCTATGAAACAGGCACCGGCAGCTTCAAGGCACGCGCCACCTATGTCGAGGAGGACGGACAGATCGTGATCCGCTCGCTGCCGCACCAGGTTTCCGGGGCACGCGTGCAGGAGCAGATTGCCGAGCAGATGCGGCAGAAAAAACTGCCGATGGTCGATGACCTGCGTGACGAGTCGACGCATGAGGAACCCGTGCGCCTCGTGATCGTGCCCCGCTCGAATCGCGTCGACACCGCGCAGCTGATGGCGCATCTGTTCGCCACCACTGACCTCGAGCGCAGTTACCGCGTCAATCTCAACGTGATCGGCCTGGACGGGCGCCCGAAGGTCATGGGTCTGAAGCCCCTGCTCACCGGATGGCTGGAGTTCCGCACGCGCACCGTGGCGCGCCGTCTTCAGTACCGCCTGGAGAGGGTCGCCAGCCGCCTCCATATTCTCGAGGGGCTGCTAGTCGCCTATCTGAATCTCGATGAGGTGATCCGCATCATTCGCCGCGAGGACGAGCCGAAGCCTGTGCTCATGAAGCGCTTCGGCCTCTCGGAGGAACAGGCCGAAGCGATCCTCGAGACCAGACTCCGGCACCTTGCGAAACTCGAGGAGATGAAGATCCGCGCGGAGCAGAAGGCGCTCGCCGACGAGCGGGCCGAGCTCGAAGGGATCCTGAAGAGCGCAGCCAGGCTGAAGAAGCTCGTCGCCGGCGAACTGCAGGCGGATGCCGAAAAATATGGCGATGCCCGCCGCTCGAAGATCGTCGAGCGCGAGGCCGCGCAGGCCATCGACGAGACCTCCCTGATCCCGAACGAGCCGACCACCGTCGTGTTGTCCACGGGCGGCTGGGTGCGTGCGGCGAAAGGCCACGAGATCGATCCGCTGTCGCTCTCCTACAAGACGGGGGATGCCTTCCAGGCCGCCGCACGCGGGCGCAGCCTCCAGCTTGCCATCTTCCTCGACAGCACCGGCCGCAGCTATGCGCTGCCTGCGCACACGCTGCCCTCTGCGCGCGGACAGGGCGAGCCGCTTTCCGGTCGGCTCAACCCGCCGGACGGCGCGAAATTCGCGGGCGTACTCATGGGTGAACCGGATGACACCTGGCTCGTCGCCTCCGATGCCGGCTACGGCTTCATCGTGCGTCTGAAGGAGCTGGTCACCGACCGGCGGGCGGGCAAGACGGTCCTCAGCGTGCCAGAGGGCGCGCTGGTCCTGCCGCCTGCGCCGGCGGTCTCGCCGGATTCGCTCGTGTGCGTCGCCGGCAGCGAAGGCAAGCTCCTTGCCTTCAGGGTGGCGGAGGTCCCGGAGATGCCCCGCGGGAAAGGCAACAAGCTTTACGACATTCCCGCCAGGCGGGCCGCGGCACGCGCGGAGATCGTGAGCGGGCTCGCCGTCGTGCCCCCCAGGGCGAGGCTCGTCGTGTGGTCGGGCGGTCGGCGCATGAGCCTCGACTGGGCCGAGCTCAGGCACTATCGCGGCGAGCGTGGGCAGCGAGGCGCGGTGCTGCCACGTGGCTGGCGCACCGTGGAGAGGCTCGAGGCGGAGGCAACGTCCGCGAATCCGTGAGCGTGGCGCTCGCCTCCGGAGGGCGGATCTCCTCAGCGTTCGGCGCGCAGCACGACCTGCTCGGGGGTATGCACGAAGTAGCCCTGGATGAACTGCACGCCGAGCTGCCAGAGCACGGCCATGGTGTTCGCGTCCTCGACCCGTTCCGCGATCGTCTGCACGTTGCGCCGCGTGGCCGCCTCGACCAGCTCGCGTACCCGCTGCTGCAGATCGGGTGCGGCTGAAAGCCCCTGCACGAGCGCGCCGTCGATCTTGATGAAGTCGAGCGGCAGGCTGCCGACGAGTTCGACCGAGTCGCGGCCCTTGCCGAAGCGTTCGAGCGCGAAGCGGAAGCCTCGCTGCTTCAGCGCCCTGGCGAGCGCCTGGAGCTGCAGCACATGGGCCGATCCCGTCTCCTCCGTGACCTGGAAGCAGATGCGCTCGGGCTGCGCCTTGCTCGCGCTGATCTGCGAATCGAGCCAGGCGACGAACGAAGAATCGAGCAGGCTGTCCTTCGACAGGCGTACGAAGAGGCATCCGGCTTGCGCTGTGCGGCGAAGGACAGTGAGGCCCCGATGACCCAGCGGTCGATGTTGCGCAGCAGGTCGTTGCGCTCCGCGGCAGGCATGAACTCCGAGGGAAGCACTTCCTTGCCCTGCTCGTCGAGCATGCGCACCAGGACGTCGAACATCTGCTGATCCTCGCCGTGCAGCGAGGCGATCGGCTGCTGCACGAGGCGAAAGCGGTTCGCCATCAGCGCCGCCTTGATGTGCGTCACCCAGATCCGGTCGTAGGCCTGCACCCGGGTATCGGCATCCGAGCGATCGAGCCGTGAGACCCGCGCGCCACCGGCCCGCCGCCCGCGCCGTACGGCCTCGAGGGCATCCGCGATCGCAGCGTCCAGGTCGGCATCGTGCTGTGGCACGACGGCCAGCCCGAGCGTGCACGCGAGCGTGAGCGTCTTCTGGCCGCTGCGGAACACGTGGCGCCGGATCCGGGTCACGAGCTGATCGCTCCAGGCCTCGATGTCGCGCTCATTGCCACGCTCGAGGAGGAGGAGGAAGCTCACGCCGCCGAAGCGTCCTGCCAGGTCGCTCGGTGCGAGCTGCGCCTTGATCAGCCCGGCAAATTCCGCCAGGACCTGTTCGCTGGCCGCGACGCCGACCTGCCGCTCGACCTCGGCGAAGCTGTCTGGCCGGATGAGCGCAAGGTAGCGCACCCCTGCCCGTGCGGGGCTCGCGAGGCGCTCCGCGAGTGCTTCGAGCAGCGGCCGGCGGTGCAGCAGTCCCGTCCCCGGGTCCCGACGCAGGGCATCGGCGAGTTCGGATTCGAGCTGGCGCTCGTCGCGCCGCCGGGCCGGGACGATGAGCCGTACACATGGCTCGCCGTCGAACTCCCCGGCGGCGAGCAGTAACTCGAGCGCGATGCCCGCGCCGTCGGCAAGCCGGGCACTGGTCTTCAGCGTGTGATCGCTCCAGCGCCCCTGCTGGCAGGCGACCAGCGCGCCCTTCAGCGCTGGCTGGCAGTCGTCCTCGAACAGATCCATCAGCGGCTGTCCCGTGATGGTACCGCCCTCCTCGATACCGAAGAGCTCGAGCCAGGCAGGGTTGGCGTCGACGACGATGCCTTCCTGCACCTGGACGATGGCATCGTTCGAGCGCGCGAGTACGGCTTCCAGCTGGTTTCGATAGTTGCGCGCCGAGAGCAGCGTGCCGTTCAGTGCCCGCTCGAGCCGGAAGGCCCGCAGCTCACGCTCGGCGACGGCGCGCAGCCGCTCGATGTTGCCGAGCGACACGGCATCGCGTGCGCCGCAGCGCAGTGCCGCGGCAATCACCGCCTCATCGACCGCCTCGTGCAGAAACAGCATCGGCACTTCGGGCGCGACCGCGTCACGCATGGCACCCATGGCCGCCGCATCGTCCGCGCTCGCCGGAGCGCAGACGAGCATCTCGGGGTTGATCTGTGCCAGGGCATCGGCCAGGTCGCGCACGCCGGGCAGCCACGTACAGTGCACCGGGTGCCCCGCGCGCCTGAGGACGGCATTGATCGCCTCCACCGGGTCGCGGCTGGGACTCAGCACGATGAGCGGGACCGCAGCCTCGCCGGTCAATGTTCCTCCAGGAATATGGATGCAGTCATGGCCAGATCGGGGAAAGTCTAGCACCGGATCCTGGCAGGACGGCCCGTGCCGCTGCTCACATTTACACCGAAGTCTGCGGCACCTCGAAGGCGATCGGCCGCTTGGCCGCGGCGCCGGCGGTCTCGCGCACCAGCCTGGGCATGAGATAGCCGGGCAGGCGCGCGGCGAGCTCGCCGGCGATACGGCAGGCGGCGGCCTCGGTGACTTCCAGGTGCGCCGTTCCACGCACGCGGTCGAGGAGATGCAGGTAGTAGGGCAGCACGCCGACCCCGAAGAGTGTGCGCGAGAGCTCAGCCAGGATCCCGGCAGAGTCATTCACCCCGGCGAGCAGCACCGACTGGTTGAGGAGCAGCGCACCGGCGCCGCGCAGCCGCGCGCAGGCATGTGCGACGGCCTCGTCGATCTCGCGCGGGTGGTTCGTGTGCAGAACGATCACGGCGGGCCAGGGAAGGGTGCCGAGCCAGCCAAGCAGACCTTCGTCGACGCGTGAGGGCAGCACGACCGGCAGCCGCGTGTGGATGCGCAGCCGCTGCACGTGTGCGAGACCTGCGAGCTGCGCGGTGAGGGCTGCGAGTCGCGCATCGGCGAGCACCAGGGATCGCCACCGCTCAGGATGACCTCTTCGATGGAAGGGTCCGCGGCGATCGCTCTCACGGCCGCCTGCCAGCGCGGGCCATCGGCCTGCTGTCCTGCGTAGGGGAATTCACGGCGGAAGCAGTAGCGGCAGTGCACGGCGCAGGCGCCCGTCGTCACCATCAGGGCGCGGCCCGCGTACTTGTGCAGCAGGCCGGGCGCGCGCAGCGCGGTGTGCTCGTGCAGCGGATCTCCCGTGAAGCCGGGGACCTCGGCAAGCTCGGCGCCGAGCGGCAGGACCTGGCGCAGCAGCGGATCGTGCGGGTCGCCGCGGCGCATGCGGGCGAGGAATCCACGCGGGACGAGCAGGCCGAACTGCCCCGCCGCGGCACGGGCAGGTGCGAGGAGGCTGCGATCGAGGTCAAGGGCGGCCAGCAGCTCGGCAGGATCCGTGATGGCCGCGGCGAGCTCGAGTTGCCACACCGAGGGCCGTCGCTGGAGGGTCGTTTGTCGTTCGCGCGGGCTTGCCGGTATCATACGCGGCCTTTTTTTCCGGTCGTCATTCTGGGGCCGGTCTTGCGGGAAGGAAATGGGTGAGGGTGCATGGCCAGCTACAACACGAGCGAGTTCAAGTCCGGGCTGAAGATTCTCATCGACGGCGACCCCTACGTCATCGTCGAGAATGAGATGGTCAAGCCTGGCAAGGGCCAGGCATTCAACCGCGTGCGCGTGCGCAACCTCAAGACGGGCCGCACGCTCGAGCGCACCTGGAAGTCGGGCGATTCGGTCGAGGCCGCGGATGTCGTCGACGTCGACATGCAATACCTCTACCAGGACGGCGATTTCTGGCACTTCATGGTGCCTGACAACTTCGAGCAGCACACGGCCGGCAGGGCGGCGGTCGGCGAGGCGGCGCAGTGGCTGAAGGATGGCACGCTCTGCATCATCACGCTGTGGAACGGTGTGCCGCTTCAGGTCACGCCGCCTCCGCACATCGAGCTGAAGGTGATCGAGACGGATCCGGGCGTGCGTGGCGACACGGCCACGGGCGGTCAGAAGCCCGCGAAGCTCGAGACGGGTGCGACCGTGAGAGTGCCGCTCTTCATCAACGAAGGCGAAGTCGTGCGCGTCGATACCCGTACGGGTGAGTACATCTCGCGCGCGAGGCAGTAGCCTGCAGCGAACCCGGCCCGCGAAGATCGCTCAGGCGCGTTCGAGCGGGAAGGCGAGCACCTCGTCGAGGTGCCCGGCTCCGCAGGCGATCATGGCGAGGCGATCGAAACCGAGGGCCACGCCCGAACACTCGGGGAGCCCCGCGGCGAGCGCGGCGAGCAGCGGCTCGTCGATTTCCGGGACCGGCTGTCCCCGCCGCATGCGCTCGCGGCGATCCGCCTCGAAGCGCGCACGCTGCTCGTCCGCGGCGCCCAGCTCCGCGAAGCCGTTGGCGAGTTCGATGCCCTCGAGGTAGAGCTCGAAGCGCAGCGCCACGCGCGGGTCGTGGGGATCGAGGCGCGCCAGCGCTGCCTGTGAGGCCGGATAGCGGTGCACGAAGGTGAGCCGGCCATGTCCGAGCGTCGGCCCGACACGCTCACCCATCAGGAGATCGAGGATCCCGTCGCGTCCGAGTCGCGCGACGAGCTGGCGATCACAGCCGAGTCCGCAGGCGGCGCGGGCGAGTGCGGGAAGATCCGCGGTGAGCACATCGAGGCTCGTCCGGTCCTCGAGGAGCTCACAGTAGCTCAGGTACTCGACCGGCAAGGGCTCGCCGGCGTGCGCCGCTGTGCCGAGCAGCTGGATGACGAGTTCGGCCACCTCGGTCATCAGCGCTTCCATCGGGCAGTCGATGCGGTACCACTCGATGAGCGTGAATTCCGGGTTGTGCAGGCGCCCGCGCTCGCCTCCGCGGAACACGTGGCAGATCTGGTAGATGTCGCCACTGCCGGCGGCCAGCAGCCGCTTCATCGCATATTCGGGGGAGGTGTGCAGGTACAGCGTGCGCGCCGCGTCACCCGGAAATGCGACCTCGCCCGCCGCGAGGTGCACGTCCGTGACCGCGTGGCGCGACAGCGCGGGCGTCTCGACCTCGAGCACCCCCCGCGCGGCGAAGAACCGTCTGGTCTCACTGAGGAGCTGTGCGCGCAGGCGGAGTCTCTCGAGCGAAGCAGCGGGTTGCCAGATGACTTCGTCGCCGGCGTCTGCCGCGCGACTCATCGTGTGTCCCGCGCCGTCGCGGACCGGACGAGCCGGCCGAGCACTTCGCCCATGCGGACGGCTCTTCCGGGAACGAGCGAGTCCGACCACTCGCTGCAGGCCGCCGGCAGCAGGAGGATCACAGTCGAGCCCATGTTGAAGCGGCCCATCTCCGCGCCACGCTCGAGGTGCAGGGGCACCGCCGTTTCCGGCTCGAGGGCGACCGGTCCGGGCTCGCGCGGGCGCCGCGGCGTGACATCCCCGTGCCACACCGTGGTCATGCTGCCCACGAACAGTGCGCCGACCAGGACGAGACCGAAGACGAGCTCCTGGTGCGTGAACATGCAGATGACACGCTCATTGCGCGCGAACAGCCCCGGCACGCAGCGGGCCGTCGTCTCATTGACGCTGAAGAGCCGGCCCGGAACGTACCAGGCGGCATGCAGCGTCCCCGTCAGCGGCATGTGGATCCGGTGGTAGTCGCTGGGCGCAAGATACAGCGTGACAAAGGCGCCCCCGGCGAAGCGCTCGGCCCACGGCCGACTGGCGAGCAGGGCCTCGACCGTGTAGTCGCGTCCCTTGGCCTGCAGAAGTCGACCACGCTCGATGCTGCCCGCCTGGCTCACGGTCGCGTCGACGGGCGAGGCGATCGCAGCGGCCTGCGCGGGCAAAGGGCGCGCGCCGGTGCGCAGCGCACGGGTGAAGAATTCGTTGAAGCTCGCGTGGCGCATGGGATCCGGCTCGAGGGCCTCGCGGAGATCCGGCCTGTAGCCGCGCAGGAAGCTGCGGATGAGCAGGTTCTTCAGGGGCCGGCTGCGACTGCGCGTCAGGCGACGCACGAATGCCGAGGCCGCGTGCTGGGGCAGCAGGTGCTGCACGGCGGCAAAGAGACGGGCGGCGGCGGAAGGGGCCTCCGTCGAGCTCATCGTCCGTCCCGGCCCAGCCGGAGGAGTGCGGCACGCAGATCGGCCACGAGCGGCTCCGTCATGAAGGGCGGGCGGAATGACGCCACCCACCGGGCCTCGCGGTCGAGCAGATAGAGCGCGGCCGAGTGATCGTAGGTGTCGCTGCCGTCGGGCAGTGCGACGCGCATCGAGGTGGTCGTGAGGCTGCGCTCGAGCGGTTCCCGCGCCTCAGCTGCGCCGGTGACGGCGATCAGCGAGGGATGGAAGGCGCGTACATAGTGGCCGAGTGCCTCAGGCGTGTCGTGCTGCGGATCAACGCTCACGAACACCACGCGCAGGGCGGGCAGTGCGCGCTGCACGGCCGCGAGCTGCGCGAGTGTTGCCGGACAGACGTCCGGGCAGCGGGTGAACCCGAAGAAGAGCAGGCTCGCCTGACCGTGGAGTTCCGCGAGGCCAAAATCCCGGCCCTGTCCGTCGGTCAGGGTAAAGTCCGCAATCCGCCGTGGCTCCGGCAGCCACGCACCGTTCGAGAGTGGGGGCGGCTGCGGATCGAGTGAGCGGGCGAGGAATGCGCCGCCAAGTGCACCGGCAAGGACGATGCCAGCCAGGAGCAGGAGCCAGGGCAGCCAGGATGGATATGGACGGGTTACGGAAAGCATCGCGGAAATTATCCCACATGCGTGCCCGGGCGAAGCCTGCCACGCGTCCGACCGTGAGAGAGCTGATCGCGCACGGCGCAAGGCGCTTCGCGCGCGCGCGGCTTTTCTTCGGCCATGGTACGGACAATGCCTGGGACGAGGCGGCGGCACTCGTCTGGCATGCGCTCGGGCTGCCGGGGTCGGCGGGCGCTGAAGTCTATGGGCGTCGCGTGGACCGGGCGCGTGTCGCGGTGGCGGAGGCGCTGTTCGCACGGCGCATCGCCGAGCGTCAGCCTGCCGCCTATCTGACGCAGACCATGTACTTCGCGGGTCTGCCGTTCCACGTCGATGACCGGGTCCTCGTGCCGCGCTCGCCGATCGCCGAGCTGATCGAGCGGCGCTTCGCTCCATGGATCACCCCGTCGCGGGTGCGTCGCGTGCTCGATCTCGGGACCGGTTCAGGGTGTATCGCGATCGCCTGCGCGCGGGCATTTCCGCGTGCCCGCATCGACGCAGTCGACATCTCGGAAGCGGCCCTGGAAGTCGCCGGCATCAATGTCCGGCGCCACCGGCTGACCCGGCGGGTTCGTCTCGTGAAAAGCGATCATTTCGCGGCGCTCGGCGCTTCGACCTACGATATCATTGTCAGCAATCCGCCCTACGTCGCCGAGCGCGAGCTCGCCGGCCTGCCCCGCGAGTACGGCCACGAGCCGCGCATCGCGCTCGCGGCCGGTGCGGAAGGTCTCGACTCCGTGAGCGTGATTCTCGCTGAGGCATACCGGCACCTGAGGCCGCGGGGCATCCTGATCGTGGAAGTCGGGAACAGCGAACGGGCGTTGCAGCGGCGCTTTCCACGACTGCCTTTTCTGTGGCTCGCATTCGAGCGGGGCGGCGGCGGAGTCTTCCTGCTGGGCAGAGAGCAGCTCGGGACGGCGAGTCCCAGGGCGGAGGCTCGGAGGCTACCGGGAGCGGGAAGGAAGAAGGCATGATGCCCCGCGGGCAGGGCATTCTGGTTCTGATGGTGATTGCATGTCGGGAAACACGATTGGCAGGCTGTTCACGGTGACCACTTGTGGCGAGAGCCACGGGCCCGCGCTCGCCTGTATCGTCGATGGGTGCCCGCCGGGGCTCGAGCTCGACGAAGCCGACCTGCAGCGTGACGTCGACCGTCGCCGCACGGGCACTTCGCACTTCGTCAGTCAGCGCCGCGAGGCCGATCGGGTACGCATCGTCTCGGGCGTGTTCGAGGGCAGCACCACGGGCACGCCGATCGGTCTCATGATCGAGAACACCGATGCGCGTTCGCGCGATTACGAGAAGATCCGGGACCGCTTCCGCCCGGGCCACGCCGACTATACGTATCAGCAGAAATACGGCCGGCGCGACCACCGCGGCGGCGGGCGCTCCTCTGCGCGCGAAACCGTCATGCGGGTCGCAGCCGGGGCGATCGCCCGCAAGTACCTCGCCCGGCGGCTCGGGATCACCATCTCGGGCTACGTGAGCCAGGTGGGCTCGCTGGTGCTCGAGCCCGTGTCGCCGGCCAGCGCCTACGACAATCCGTTCTTCTGTCCCGACCCGGGTCGCCTGCCGGATCTCGAGGCGCTCATCTGGAGCCTGCGCAAGGCCGGCGATTCGATCGGCGCGCGGATCACCGTGATCGCGCACGGCGTGCCCCCGGGCCTCGGTGAACCGGTGTTCGACCGGCTGGATGCCGATATCGCGCATGCCATGATGGGAATCAACGCGGTCAAGGCGGTCGAGATCGGAGCGGGCACACGGGCGGCGATGCAGCGCGGCAGCGAACACCGGGACGAGCTGGCGCCGGGCGGCTTTCTCGGCAACCAGGCGGGCGGTGTGCTCGGCGGAATATCCTCCGGGCAGGATGTCGTCGTGCACGTGACACTCAAGCCGACCTCGAGCATCCAGGTACCCGGCCGCAGCATCGATGTGGCCGGCGCGCCGGTCGAGGTGATCACCACCGGGAGGCACGACCCCTGTGTGGGGCTGCGCGCGACGCCCATTGCCGAGGCGATGCTCGCCATCGTTCTGATGGACCACTGGCTGCGCCACCGGGCGCAGAATGCCGACGTCGTCGCATCGACGCCGGTCATCACGAGACGAGAGGACGTGAATCAATGAGCAAGCGTTACAGGGTGGCGGTCGTCGGGGCGACGGGGCTCGTGGGCGACGCCATGATCCAGGTGCTGGAGGAGCGGCGCTTCCCGGTCTCCGAGCTCTATCCGCTGGCGAGCAGCCGTTCGCTCGGCAGGAGCGTCACCTTCTGCGGCAAGAGCTACCCGGTGCTCGACCTCGCCACCTTCGACTTCTCGCAGGCCGACATCGGCCTCTTCTCGGCGGGCAGTGAGGTGTCACGGGAATTCGCGCCGAAGGCCGCGGCCGCGGGGTGCATCGTCATCGACAACACCTCCGAGTTCCGCTACGAGGATGACATTCCGCTCGTGGTGCCCGAGGTGAACGCTCACGCCATCGGGCGATACCGCAAGCGCGGCATCATCGCGAATCCGAACTGCTCGACGATCCAGATGGTGGTGGCGCTGAAGCCGCTGCACGATGCCGCCGGCATCGAGCGCATCAATGTCGCGACCTACCAGTCTGTCTCCGGCGCCGGCAAGGAGGCCGTGGAGGAGCTCGCCGCGCAGACGGCGCAGCTGCTCGCGGGCAAAGGTCCTGTCGAGCCGCGCGTGGTCGCCAAGCAGATCGCCTTCAACTGCGTCCCGCAGATCGACAAGTTCCAGGACAACGGGTACACGAAGGAGGAAATGAAAATGGTCTGGGAAACACGCAAGATCATGGAGGACGAGACGATCCGCGTGAATGCCACGACGGTACGCGTACCCGTGTTCTACGGGCATTCGGAAGTGCTGCACATCGAGACACGGCGCAAGCTCGGCGCGGATGAGGCGCGCGAGCTGCTTGGCCGCGCCCCGGGCGTGGAGGTGCTCGATGAGCGCAGGCCCGGCGGGTATCCCACGGCCGCTACCGAGGCAGCGAACCGCGACACAGTTTATGTCGGGAGAATACGCGACGATATTTCATATGATCGAGGTCTCGACCTGTGGATCGTCGCCGACAACGTGCGCAAGGGTGCTGCCACGAACAGTGTGCAGATCGCGGAGATTTTGGCGCGGGACTATTTGTAGGCTATAGTCCACGACCAACGGAGTCCACAGCAGAAGTTCCGGTCTCAACTGCCTGTTTTTCCGGCCGATTTTCTCCCCGTCGGCCGTTCGGGGGACACTGAAATGTTCGGGAAAGTCCTGCGAGTCGCGGCGCTGGGTTTGGTCGTTTTTCCGCCTGCGGCACTGGGCCTCGGGCTCGGCGACATCCACCTCGACTCCTCGCTGAACGCGCCGCTGCGCGCCGAAATCGAACTGCTCGGTGCCACGCCTGAAGAACTGTCGGGCATGACAGTCGCACTGGCGTCACGCGAGACGTTTGCCCGCTACGGGCTCGACCGGCCGACCTTTCTGAACTCGGTCACACTGAAGCCCGTCCGGACGGGTGGTCGTGACGTGATCGAGGTCCGCTCGGGCGAGGCCATCACCGAGCCATTCGTCACCCTTCTCGTGGAGGTCAACTGGGCCCGGGGCCGGCTGGTTCGCGAGTACACGGTGCTGCTCGATCCGCCGGTCTACGCGCCGGTCCAGGGCGCGCCGTCATCGATCGAGGCGCCGGCAGCTGGCGCAGGCCAGCGCTCGGGTGACATCGAGCGCGCGCCACAGCCTCAGCCGGCAAGCCAGCCGGCGCCCGCCGGCACGCCGGCGGCTGCGGGTGGCCGCAGCTACACGGTGCAGCGTGGAGAAGCGCTCTCTACGATTGCCGCACGTCTCGGGGGCAACGGTTCTGCCGCACGTCTCATGGTCGGGATCTACCGGGCGAACCCGACCGCCTTCGATGGCGACATGAACAGCCTGCGGGCGGGCGCGATCCTGCGCGTACCCGCGGCGGACGAACTCGCGAACATCCAGTCTGGGGAGGCGGCGAGCGAGGTTCGCCGCCAGTACCAGGCCTGGCGGCAACGCAGCGGTGGCGCAGCGGCTTCCGGATCGGCCGGCGAAGGCCGGCTGCGCCTCGTGACACCGGGTGACAAGCCTGGTAGTGGCGCGGCGACGGCCACAGCGGACGCCGGCGAGCTGCAGGGTCTGCGCGATCGAGTGCGCGGTCTCGAGGGCGAACTGTCGGAGTCGCGGCGCCTGATCGAGCTCCGCAATACCGAGCTTGCCGACCTGCAGGCCAGGCTGGCCGCGGCCCAGGGCACACGTCCATCACCGCTCCCGGCTGGGGAAGCTGCGGGGGGTTCGGCGCCGCCGCCTGCTGCTGCACCGGCTCCGGAGGGCGCTGCCCCAGCGACCGCCGTCGCCGCGAAGCCCGCAGTGCAGCCCCCGGCGCGCCGCGCGCGTGCGACCGGACCTGCTGGCGGTGAGGGTGGCGGTGGGCTGCTCGAGGCACTGAAGGCGCTGTGGTACGTGCCGGTGCTGCTGATCGCTCTGCTCGGCGGTCTCTTCGGCTACCGCAAGTTCCGCGAACGACGGCAGGTCGAGTTCGACGATCAGCTTGGCCGGCTCGCCGCCGATCAGGCGGGCGCGCAGGCGGAGAGTGCGCGGGACCTGCGTGATACGACTCGCCTCCGTCATCCGGTCACTCGCGACGAGGAGAGTTTTCTCGTCGAGGAATCCGGGACGCATGAGCGCCCGGTGTTCGAGGGACTGGCGGGCGGCGAGGCGATGGCGGCGAGGAGCGTCTCGGCTGACGAGACGCTCAGCAGCGAGACGGCGATCAATCTCGACCAGGGGGATCCGCTGGCCGAAGCCGACTTCCACATGGCCTATGGCCTGTATGACCAGGCGGCCGACCTCGTGCGCATCGCCAGCACGCGCGAACCGCAGCGTCGCGACCTGAAGTTGAAGCTTCTCGAGGTGTTCTTCGTCTGGGGCAACCGCGAGCAGTTCCTGCAGACGGCACGCGAGCTGGCCGAGACGCGCGCCGAGGCCCTGCCCGGGGAATGGGAGAAGGTCGTCATCATGGGCCGGCAGCTGGCGCCCGACGATCCGCTCTTTGCTCATGAGGGCGTCAGTGGCGCGGCCGCGGCCGGCATCGATCTGAATCTCGAGGGCGGACAGAACCGGGTCGACTTCGACCTCTTCAACGAGCCGGGTGCGGAGCCGCTCGCTGCACCCTCGGCCGTGGATCTCGATCTCGGGGATCGCGATCCGACGGGCGAGGCACGGACGGTCGCGGTTCCGGGTGCAGCCGCAGAACTCGACTTTCTGCTCGACGATTCGATGGGCGGCGCGGAAGCCAGTGGGCATACGACCCGGCAGATGACGTCGAAGCTGCATCCCGAGCCGACCGTGTCCCTCGCGGGGTTTGCGTCTGAGGGCAGTGAGGCGCCGACGGTCGAGCAGCCGGCATTGCGCGGAGGCGAGGACGCCACGCTGCGCCAGAAGCTCGAAGGCGCCCGTCCGTCGCCCGTGGCCGATCAGACGGCGGAGCTCTCCCTGGACGACCTCGGGCTCGATCTCGGAACGCTCGAGAGCCCGGCGGCCGATGCACCCACCCTGATCGCAGGGGTCGATGAACGGTCGCGCGAGATCATGGCGGCGGCCGGACAGGCCCCGGCCCCGGGAGCCGAGCAGCCCAGTGCCAGCGGCACGTGGTTCATCGACCAGAGTGGCCTCGATGTGGGCATCCAGCTGCCGAAGGCGGCCGACGGTTCGGAGACTTCGCGTCTCGCCACGCTCGAGGCGGCGGACGGCCTGGATCTCGATCTCAGCAGCCTCGAAGCCACCCATCCGTCGGGCCCCAATGGCGCAGGCGCGGCGCTCGATCTCGACGTGGGCGCCGCCACGGCGCACGCCGATGGCCCCTATGAGGCCACCCAGCGCGTGGACGCGGACGAACTCGCACTGCCTGATCTCGAGCCCGTCACCATGAGCGAGGTGGGCACCAAGCTCGATCTCGCCCGAGCCTACATGGACATGGGTGATCCCGAAGGGGCGCGCAGCATTCTCGAGGAAGTGCTGCAGGAAGGCTCGCAGTCGCAGAAGCAGGAGGCACAGCGGCTCGTCGACTCGCTGCCCGGCTGATCGTCACGGCATGATGCGCATCGCCGTCGGGCTCGAGTACGACGGTGGGGCCTACGCGGGCTGGCAGAGTCAGCGCGCCGCCGCGAGCATCCAGGAGACGGTGCAGGCGGCATTGGCGCGTGTGGCCGCGGAGCCCGTGGCGCTGGTCGCTGCAGGGCGGACCGATGCGGGCGTGCATGCGCTCGGGCAGGTCGCGCACTTCGACGTGCAGGCCCTGCGGCCGATGCGCGGCTGGGTCCTGGGGGCAAACACGCATCTGCCACCGGATGTCAGCCTGCGCTGGGCCCGACGAGTGCCAGGGCACTTTCATGCGCGCTACTCGGCGGAGTGGCGCACCTATCGCTACGTGGTCCGCAATGCGGGCGTACGCTCGGCACTCGCCGCGGGCCGTGCCACCCAGATTCACCGTCCGCTCGACCACGAGCGCATGCAGGAGGCCGGCGAGGCGCTCGTCGGTGAACACGACTTCAGTGCCTTCCGCTCCTCCGAGTGTCAGGCCCACTCTGCCGTGCGCAGGCTCCGGAGTGTCATGGTCTCGCGGCGTGGCGAGTGGCTGTGCATGGAAGTCACCGCCAATGCCTTTCTCCATCACATGGTCCGCAACATTGCCGGCCTCCTGATTGCCGTCGGCCGTGGCGATCTCGCGCCCGGGTTCGCCGCGGAGGTGCTTGCCTCGCGCGACCGGACGCGCAATGCGGCCACGGCGCCGCCAGAGGGCCTCTATCTCTGGCACGTTTCCTATCCACGCGTCTTCGGTCTGCCGGAAGATCAGCCGGGCGACCCACCGGACCAATCCGCTATCATCGTGCCCCTCCCGGGAGGGGAGTGAGACCGCATGTCCTGGTTCGAGAAGATCATGCCCTCGCGCATCAAGACCGAGCGGCGCACGCGCTCGGTGCCGGAGGGCCTGTGGATCAAGTGCGGCGCCTGCGACGCGGTGCTCTATCGTGCCGAGCTCGAACGCAATCTCTACGTCTGCCCGAAATGCAGCCACCACATGCGGATCGGTGCGCGCGAGCGACTGGTGCGCTTCCTCGATCCCGGGGAACACGTCGAGATCGGCGCCGGGGTGATGCCCGAGGATCCCCTCAGGTTCCGCGACAGCAAGCGCTACCGTGACCGGCTCGCCGCTGCGCAGAAGAGCACCGGCGAGAAAGATGCGCTCATCGTGCTGGCCGGGCCGCTGCAGGGTCTGGACATCGTCGCCTGCGCGTTCGAGTTCCAGTTTCTCGGCGGCTCGATGGGTTCGGTGGTTGGCGAACGATTCAGCCGGGCCGTCGATCACTGCGTGGCACACCAGACGCCGCTGGTCTGTTTCTCGGCGACGGGCGGTGCCCGCATGCAGGAGGCGCTCATCTCGCTGCTGCAGATGGCCAAGACGGCCGCGGCGCTTGCCCGGCTCGCACAGCAGCGTCTGCCCTTCGTCTCGGTGCTGACCGACCCGACGACGGGCGGCGTGTCGGCGAGTCTCGCGATGCTCGGCGACCTGAACATTGCCGAGCCGCGTGCACTGATCGGGTTTGCGGGTCCGCGTGTGATCCAGCAGACCGTGCGCGAGACGCTGCCGGAGGGCTTCCAGCGCAGCGAGTTCCTGCTCGAGCACGGTGCTCTCGACCTGATCGTCGACCGCCGCGACCTGCGCGAGCGCATCGGGGCGCTGCTGCGCCTGCTCCTCGGGGCGCCCGGCGCCGCCGTGGACGCCGGCTGACGCGGCGTCCACGGAAGCAGGCCGTCGCGCCGCACCGGTCGAATCGGCATCCGGCCTCGCGCTGCAGCCCTGCCACGATGTCTTCTCTCGCGGAGTGGCTGGCGTACCAGGAACGGACCCATTCGCGCAGCATCGACCTCGGGCTCGAGCGCGTGGCGCAGGTGGCGCGCGTCATGCAGCTCGGGCGCCCGCCTTTCCCGGTGATCACGGTGGCCGGTACGAACGGCAAGGGTTCGACGGTGGCCTTCACGGAAGCGCTGCTCGGCTCAGGGGGCCTGCTCACCGGTGCGTTCACATCGCCACATCTCCTGCGCTACAACGAGCGGGTGCGGGTCGGCGGGGCGACGGTGAGCGACGCGGAGCTGGTTGCTGCGTTCGAGCGCATCGAGACGGCGCGCCATGGCACGTCGCTCACCTTCTTCGAGTACAGCACGCTCGCCGCGCTCGAGATCTTCATGCGCCGCGGTGTCGAGGCGGCCGTGCTCGAAGTCGGGCTCGGTGGCCGGCTGGATGCCACCAACCTCCTCGATGCCGACGTTGCCGTCGTGACTTCCATCGGCCTCGATCATTGCGAATGGCTCGGCGAGACGCTGGAGGCGATCGGGCGTGAGAAGGCCGGGATCTTCCGTCGCGGGCGCCCGGCGGTCCTCGGCAGTGCCGCACTGCCACGCAGCGTGCGAAGCGTGGCCGGGGAGGTCGGTGCGCAGGTCTTCGCGGCCGGATGTGAGTTTCGCCATGAGCGGCACGCCGGTGGCTGGCGATACCGAAGTGCGGATCTCGACCTCGACGACCTGCCGTCGCCCGGACTCACGGGAGAGGTGCAGTACGACAATGCCGCGACGGCGCTGGCCGCGCTCGAGTGCCTGGCCAGAGGCTTCGAGCCCGTGCGCCGGTGTCTCGCGCCGCAACGCGCGGCCGCCGCACTCGCGGCGACGCGCCTGCCGGGACGCTTCCAGATCCTCGCGGTGGATGGGATCGAGTGGGTCCTGGACGTGGCCCACAATGAAGCGGCCGCCAGGGTGCTTGCGGGCAACCTCGCCCGGCGGCCGCGATCAGGTCGCAGCCTGGGGGTGTGCGGGATCCTGCGTGACAAGGACGCCGCCGCGATCGTGCGGGCGCTCGCCGGCCAGATCGACGAATGGCTGCTGTGCACGCTCGAGGGGGCACGCGGCCTCACGGCCACAGAGCTCCGCGAGCGCCTGCCGCCCGGGCTGCCGGCCTCCGTTGCGACGTCCGTGCCGGCGGCGCTCGAGGCCGCGCGCGCGCGGGCGAGACCGGGCGATCGCATCGTCGTCTTCGGCTCCTTTCACACCGTCGGACCGGCACTGGGTGCCCTTGGGCTATACTGAGCCGGTCTTGGAACCCCATGTCAGAGAGCGATTGACGGGTGCTGTCGTGCTGGTCGCGCTCGTCGTTCTTCTGGTGCCGGAGCTGTTCACGGGCTCGCGTCGCGTTCACGCGCCGCGGCCGGAGGCCGCGAGCGAGGCAGGACCGACGCGTTCCTACACCATCGAGCTCGGCGCGGACGAGGGTCGGCGCCTTCCGACGGCCACGAGCCCGCCCGTCGCAACGGCTGGCGAAGCTGTCCCGACGGCGGCGGTGCCTGCGCCGGCAGCGCCTGTGCAGGCGCCTCCCGCAGCGGCGCCGCCCCCTCCCGAAAGCGGGCAGGCCGTGCAGCCCGTGCGCGAGGAGTCTCCCGTGCAGGTGGGACGCGTCGGCGGCGCCAGCAGGGGCTGGTCGGTGCAGATCGGCAGCTTTTCGAGCCAGGCGAACGCCGAGCGACTCCTACGCGAGCTCGGGAGCAAGGGATTCGAGGCCCATATCGTGCCGCCTGCGGGAAAGGGTCGCGCGCTCTACAAGGTACGGGTAGGCTCCGCCTCCTCGCGCGCCGACGCCCAGACCCTCGGCGCCCGCCTGCGGGCGAGCGGCTATGACGGCACGGTGGTCGCACCGCCATGAGCGTCTGCCACGGGGTGAGCCGCGTCACGGTCCGGCTGCGATGACTGCGATCTGATTGGAACACCGATGAATGCTGCCGACTACGTCCTGATCGTCGTGGTGCTCGCGTCCGCACTCGTGGGCGTCGCGCGGGGTCTGCTGCGCGAAATCATCGCCGTCATCACCTGGGTCCTGGCGCTGTGGCTCGCCTGGCACCTGGGCGGGCAGCTGGAGCCGCATCTCGGCGGTCTCCTGCAGGCACCTGCAGTACGGCCATGGGCTGCCCGCGCGATCATCGCAGTCGTGGTGCTGCTCGCCGGAGGGGTGATCGGGGCCCTGCTCGCCCACTTCGTGCGACTGTCGATCTTCAGCGCCACCGACCGGTTCTTCGGTTTCGTATTCGGCATGCTCCGCGGAGTCATACTCGTCGGTGTGCTCGTGATCCTCGGGCAGCTGCTGCATCTGCAGCACGAGGGCTGGTGGGAGCGTGCGCGGCTGATGCCGTCCGCCGAACGCGCAGCGAACGTGCTCAGGGGCCTGGTTGGCGAGGAGCGCCTGCGGCGCGCCGGCGGTGTGCTCTGATGTGCGGCATCGTCGGAATGGTGGGTACGGCGCCCGTCAACCAGCGTATCTACGATGCACTCACCGTGCTGCAGCACCGGGGACAGGATGCTGCGGGTATCGTGACCGCAAGTGGGGGAGAGACCTTCGTGCGCAAGGGCGGCGGCCTGGTGCGCGATGTCTTCCAGCAGCATCACATGCTCGAGCTCAGGGGCAATGTGGGCCTCGGTCACGTGCGCTATCCGACGGCAGGCTCCGACAGCGCCTCCGAGGCCCAGCCTTTCTACGTCAACGCGCCCTACGGCATCTGCCTCGCGCACAACGGTAATCTCACCAATGCAGCCGAGCTCGCCGAGGTGCTCATACGCGAGGATCGCCGTCACCTGAACACAAACTCGGACTCCGAAGTCCTGCTGAACGTGTTCGCCTCCGAGCTGCAGCGCATCGGTACGCCTCGCGTCACGCCGGCGGACGTGTTCGCGGCGCTGGCGGCCGTCTACAGACGCTGCCGTGGCGGATACGCGGCCACGGCGATGGTGATCGGCCACGGCATCCTGGGGTTTCGCGATCCCAATGGCATCCGGCCGCTGGTGCTCGGCTGCCGGGAGACCGCGAAGGGTCCCGAGTGGATGCTGGCCTCCGAGAGCGTCGCGCTCGACATGCTGGACTTCAGGTTCATGCGTGACGTCGCACCCGGCGAGGCCGTATTCATCGACGAGCAGGGCCGCGTGCACTCACATCAGTGCGTGAGCACGGTGCGCCACACGCCGTGCATCTTCGAGTACGTGTATCTTGCGCGGCCGGATTCCAAGATCGACAACATCTCGGTGCAGCGCGCACGCATGCGCATGGGCGACAAGCTCGCCGAGAAGATCCGCCGTGAGTGCCCCGGGCACGACCTCGATGTCGTCATCCCGATCCCGGACACCAGCCGCACCGCGGCGCTGCAGGTGGCCCAGCACCTCGGCATCAAGTACCGCGAGGGCTTCATCAAGAACCGCTACATCGGCCGGACTTTCATCATGCCGGGCCAGGAGCTGCGGCAGAAATCGGTGCGCTCGAAGCTGAATGCGATCGATCTCGAATTCCGCGGCAAGAACGTCCTGCTGGTGGACGACTCGATCGTGCGCGGCACGACCTCGGCGCAGATCATCGAGCTGGCCCGCGAGGCAGGCGCGCGGAAGGTCTGCTTCGCTTCGGCCGCGCCGCCGGTGCGCCACCCGAATGTCTACGGCATCGACATGCCCGCGGCGAGCGAACTCGTGGCCGCGGGCAAGAGCATCGAGGAGGTGCGTCAGATCATCGGCGCCGACTGGCTGATCTATCAGGATCTCTGCGATCTGGTCGCGGCCTGCCGGCACGACGACGCGAGCGTCGAGGAGTTCGACACGTCGTGCTTTTCGGGCGAGTACGTCACCGGCGACGTGACGGCCGAGTATCTGGCGCGCCTGCAGCTCGAGCGCTCGGACGCAGCCCGCGGCCACCGACGCGCCGGGCGCTACGGCGCCGTGCGGGCCGTGCCGCGCGCCTGAGCAGGCTGCGCGTGTGACGCGGATCGCGGGCGCCTGAGGACGTGGCACCATGCGGCTCCTGCTCGTCGAACACGACCCCCGCCAGCGAGCGCGCCTCCGCCAGCATCTCAGCTGCAGCTGGCCGGACATCGATCTCGTCGTGCACGATCCGCCGCAACGCGGCCCGCTGCCGCCTGAGTTCCTCGCGCAGGGCTACGATGCGGTGCTGCTCGCACACGGCTGGCCGGGCGGCGACGGACTCACCTGGTTGCGGGAGCTCCATGGTCGCGAAGGCTTTGCCCCGATCATCTTCCTGAGCGAGCGGCCCGATGACGCGGCGGCGGCTGAGGTGCTCGCGCTCGGCATCGAGGTGGTCGCGCAGTCCAGGATCGAGCATGCGCGGCTCGTGGCGGCGGTCGAGGCCGCCGCGCGGCACCAGCGTGCGGCACTCGCGCACTGGCGCGGCTCGGAGGCGGGCCGCATGGCGCGCCGCTTCGGTGAGGCGGAGATCGGCGGCTACCGGCGCGTGCGCCAGCTCGCCACCGGCTCGGCCTCGAGCCTCTACCTCGCCGAGAGCGAGCGGGCCGGCGCGCTCGTGGCACTCAAGGTCACCAGTGTGGCGCAGCGCGACGCGGATGGCGAACAGTCCTTCGAGCGTTTCCTGCAGGAGCACGAGATCATCCAGCGCATCCGTCAGCCGGGCATCGTGCGGCTGTACGAGCTCGGGATCTCCGACGAACATGCCTATCTCGCCATGGAATATTTCCCACTCGGGGATCTGCGGCGGCGCATGCGCCGCGGATTCGAGGTCCGCGAGGCGCTGACGCTCGTTCTCGGGATCGCGCGTGCGCTCGATGCCGTGCACTCCGCGGGTGTGCTGCACCGCGATCTCAAGCCCGGCAATGTCATGCTGCGCGACGATGGCTCGATCGCGCTCATCGATTTCGGTCTGGCCCGGCACGAGGCACTGGCCTTCGAGACCACCGACCCGGGCCTGATCTTCGGCACGCCGCATTACATGAGCCCCGAGCAGGGTCACGGCGAGCCGATCGACGAACGCAGCGATCTCTACAGCCTCGGGGTCATCTGTTACGAGATGCTCGCCGGCGAGAAACCCTACGTCGCCGGGAATCCGATGGCGATCATCTATCTGCACCGCAAGGCTCCCCTGCCGAAGCTGCCGCCGGTGCTGGCACCGATCCAGCCGCTCATCGAGAGGTTCCTCGCGAAGCGCCCGGAGGATCGCTTTGCGACCGCCGGTGAGGCGACGCGGGCGATCGAGGACTCCCTGGCGAGACTCGGCGACAGGGAGAATGTCGCGGCCGGGTCGGCCGGCGCTCAGCGCGGCAGCGTGCGCAGCTCGTAGCGACCCCGATCCCAGACGAGCACGCTGCCCTGCTCGTACCAGGCGCCGAGCACGATGCGGACGGCCCGTGCACCGTCGAGCTCGAGCTCATGCACGCCCGGGCGATGCGTGTGGCCGTGGATCAGCCAGCGCGTGCCCGTGGCCCGCAGCGCCGCGAGCACCGCCTCGGGCGCCACGTCCATGATCTGCGGGACGACGCGGGCCGTGTGCGCGCGGCTGCCTGCGCGTGCCTGGTCGGCGAGCAGTGCGCGCGCCTCGAGCCCGAGGGCGAGGAAGCGGGCCTGCCACCGCGGGCTGCGGACGATCGAGCGCAGCGCCTGATAGCCGTGATCCCCGGTGCACAGCGTGTCGCCGTGACTGAGCAGCACCGCCGTGCCGTCGAGGTCGGCGACGACGGGATCAGGCAGGAGACGCGCGCCGCTGCGTGCGGCAAAGCCTGCGCCGAGGAGAAAATCGCGGTTGCCGCTCAGCACGAAGCAGGGCACGGCGCGTGTGAGCTCGCGCAGGCCCGCACAGATGCGCTCGCGCCCGGGCTCGGGGTCGTCGTCGCCGATCCAGCTCTCGAAGAGGTCCCCGAGGATGTACAGCGCATCGGCGTCGCGGGCTTCCCGGCGCAGGAAGCCGAGGAACTGTTGCGTGGCCTCGGGAGCTCCCGCATCGAGATGCAGATCCGAGACGAACAGCTGCGCCAAAGCCGCCGCGCTACGGAGTCGCGCTCTCGGACGGCGCAGGAGCGAGCAGCTCGATCGATTCGATCACGATGGGGCGAAGCGGTGCATCCCGGGGGAAGGGGCCGGCCGCGCCGGTCGGTGCGACACTGATGCGATCGACCACTTCCATGCCTTCGACGATGTGTCCGAACACCGCATAGCCCCAGCGGCTCGGCAGTGGATCGAGATCCGGGTTGTCGGCGACGTCGACGTAGAACTGTGCGTCGCCGCTGTGCGGACGTTCGGTGCGCGCGAGCCCGACCGCACCGCGTACGTTGCGCAGCCCGTTGCCCGATTCGTTCGGCACGGGCGCGCGGGGCGGCTTCATGCGGTACTCCCGGTCGACGCCACCGCCCTGGATCACGAAGTTCGCCACCACTCGGTGGAAGAGCGTGCCGCTGTAGTGGCCGTCGCGCACGTAGCCGAGGAAGTTCTCCACCGTGAGCGGCGCGCGCTTCGGATCGAGCTCGATGACGAAGGCGCCCATGCTCGTGGTGACGCGCACGCGCGGTGCGTCATCCGCTGCGAGGGCCAGCGCCCCGGGGAGCATGGCGAGGAGGGCGAGGAAGAGTGTGCGCACCATGTGTGAATCTTACCTTTCCCGTAACATTGCCGCATGTCAGCCTCCGTCGTCACACGCTTCGCGCCGAGCCCGACCGGAGAGCTGCACCTCGGCAATGCGCGCACGGCGCTCTTCAACTGGCTCCTCGCGCGCCGCAGTGGCGGACGCTTCGTGCTGCGCGTCGAAGACACCGATGCCGGCCGCTCGACCGGAGACTTCGTCGAGGCGCTGCTGCGCGACCTGCGCTGGCTCGGCCTCGACTGGGAGGAGGGGCCGGACCGGGGCGGGCCTTCAGCACCTTACCGGCAGTCGGAGCGCGGTGCGAACCATGCGGCGGACTTCGCGGCCCTGGAGGCCGCGGGCGTGGTCTATCCCTGCTTCTGCACGCCCGTCGAGCTCGAGATGGCACGGCGGGCACAGCGGGCTGCGGGTCAGGCGCCCCGCTATGCGGGGACCTGCCGCGTGCTCGATGCACCTGCGCGCGCGAACCGGCTCGCCCAGGGACTGCGTCCGAGCATGCGCTTTCGCGTGCCAGGCGGGCGGCACATCGGGTTCACTGACCTCGTGCACGGGCCGCTGGAGTTTCTCTCGGACGACATCGGCGACTTCGTGGTGCGGCGCGCCGACGGCACGGCGGCCTTCTTCTTCGGCAATGCAGTCGACGATGCGGCGATGGGTGTGACGCACGTTCTGCGTGGTGAGGATGATCTCGCGAATACACCCCGGCAGATGCTCGAGCTCGAGGCGCTCGGCCGCGCGACCCCGAGCTACGGCCATCTGTCGCTGCTGCTGGGCGCGGACGGTGTGCCGCTCTCGAAGCGTCACGGTGCCACGAGCCTGCGGGAGCTGCGCGAGCAGGGCTATCTGCCGGTGGCCATCCGCAATTACCTCTTCCGGCTCGGGCACTCGACGCCCGAGCACGGCCTGCTCGGGCCGGTCGCGATGGCAGACGCCTTCGATCCGGCGCACCTCGGACGCGCGCCGGCGCGCTTCGACGAAGCACAGCTGCACGCCTGGCAGAAGGCCGCTGTGCACCGGCTCTCTCCCGAAGATGCCCGCCGGTGGCTGGCGCAGGTGCTGCCCGGGGATGTGCCCGAGGCCGCGGTGGCCGCCTTCGTCGAGGCCGTGCTTCCGAACGTCGTGTTTCCGGAGGATGCGCGCCCGTGGGTCGAGACCATCTTCCGGGCCGCGCCGGTCCTCGGGGCGGAGGAGGCGCGTGCGGTGGCGGAAGCCGGGCCGCACTTCTTTGCGGCGGCGGCGGCGGCGGCGGAAGCGGGCCGCGGCGAGCTCGGCGCGATCGTCCGTGCGGTGCGCGAGACGACGGGGCGCAAGGGCGCGGCCGTCTATGGGCCGTTGCGCCTCGCGCTGACGGGTCAGACCCATGGGCCGAAGCTTGCCGCGCTGCTGCGCGCGCTGCCCGTGACCGAGACCGTGCACAGACTGGGACGATTCGCGTGAGGACCGATGCGCATCCATAATTCACTCACGGGACGGAAAGAGGAACTGCGGCCGCTGGAACCCGGGCACGTGCGCATGTACGTCTGCGGGGACACGGTCTACGACTTCTGCCACATCGGGCACGCACGCTCCAAGATCGCCTTCGACGTGGTGCGCCGCTATCTCGTCTGGCGGGGCTTCCGTGTCACCTACGTGCGCAACATCACCGACATCGACGACAAGATCATCCGCCGCGCCGCGGAAGCGGGCGAGCCGATCGAGGTGCTCACCGCGCGCTACATCGATGCGATGCACGAGGATTACGACCGGCTCGGGATCCTCAGGCCCGATCACGAGCCGCGCGCCACGGAGTATCTGCCGGCGATCGTCGAGATGGTGAGCCGCCTCATCGAAGGCGGCTACGCCTACGTCGCCACGAACGGCGACGTCATGTATGCGGTGAGCAGCTTCCCGGGTTACGGCCGGCTCTCGGGCAAGCGTCTCGCGGACCTGCGCGCCGGTGCCCGCGTCGAGATCGACGAGGCCAAGCGCGATCCGCTGGACTTCGTGCTGTGGAAGACCTCGAAGCCCGGCGAGCCGGCGTGGGACTCGCCATGGGGCCCGGGGCGCCCGGGCTGGCACATCGAGTGCTCGGCGATGGCCACGGCACTCCTCGGCGCGCACTTCGACCTGCACGGCGGGGGCATGGATCTCAAGTTTCCGCATCACGAGAACGAGATCGCCCAGTCCTGTGCGGCCACGGGAGAAGCGTTCGTCGAGTGCTGGATGCACAACGGCTTCGTCAATGTCGACAGCGAGAAGATGTCGAAGTCGCTCGGCAACTTCTTCACGATCCGCGATGTGCTGGCGAGGCTGCGCGATCCGGAGGTGCTGCGGTACTTCTTTCTGTCGAGCCATTATCGCGGCCCGATCAGCTACTCCCCCGGGCAGCTCGGGCAGGCCGACGCCGCGCTCGGGCGGCTCTACACGGCGCTGCGCGACCTGCCGCTGCCTGCGACGGACGAGGCGGCGCCGCAAGGTGCGGCCACGGAGCGCTTCCAGGCGGTGATGGACGACGACTTCAACACGCCCGAGGCGGTGGCGACGCTCCAGGGGCTCGCGCGCGAGGTCAACTCGGCACGCGCCCGGGGCGATATGGCGGCCGCCGCGGCTGCAGGCGCGGAGCTCCGCTTACTCGGCCGCGTGCTCGGGCTCCTGCAGCGGGAACCGGAGGCGTGGTTTCGGGCGGGCGTCCCGGGGGCGATTTCCGATGCGCGCATTGCCGAGCTCATCGAGGCGCGGGCCGCGGCCCGCAAGGCCAAGAACTGGGCGCAATCCGATCGCGTCCGCGACGAGCTCGCGCAGGCAGGCGTGATCCTCGAGGACAAGCCGGGCGGGCAGACGGTCTGGCGGCGCGCCTGACCGTCAGGCGCGCCGCAGCGCGGCCTCGAGGGTATTGCGCATCAGCATGGCGACGGTCAT
This sequence comes from Gammaproteobacteria bacterium, assembly GCA_016707425.1. Lineage (GTDB taxonomy): Bacteria > Pseudomonadota > Gammaproteobacteria > Steroidobacterales > Steroidobacteraceae > JADJHU01. The sequence continues at coordinate 130,192 of JADJHU010000003.1, read as the reverse complement.
CGGGCCGACGCCTCCCGGGACCGGCGTGATCCATGCCGCGCGCTCGCGGGCCGACTCGAACTGCACGTCGCCGACGAGCCGGCCGTCACCGAGGCGATTCATGCCGACATCGACCACGACGGCGCCCGGGCGGATCCACTCGCCCGGGATCAGTCCCGGTTTCCCGGCGGCCACGATGAGGATCTCGGCATGACGCACGTGGTGCTCGAGCTCGCGCGTGAAGCGATGGCACACGGTGGTGGTGGCGCCCATGAGCAGGAGCTCGAGGGACATCGGGCGCCCGACGATGTTCGAGGCACCGACCACCACGGCATGACGTCCCCGGGCCGTGATGCCGTGGCTGTCCAGCAGCCGGATGATCCCGTAGGGCGTGCACGGGCGGATGAAGGGATGGCGCTGGGCGAGGCGTCCGACGTTGTAGGGGTGGAAGCCGTCCACATCCCGGCCCGGATCGATCCGTTCGATCACTTCGGACTGGCGGATGTGGTCGGGCAGCGGGAGCTGCACCAGGATGCCGTCGACCGCGGGGTCGCGGTTCAGGGTGTCGATCAGCGTCAGGAGCTCGAGCTCGGAGGTCGACTGGGGCAGATCGTGCGCCACGGAGACGATGCCCGATTCCTCGCAGGCGCGGCGTTTGTTGCGCACGTAGATCGCCGAGGCCGGGTCGTCGCCCACCATCACGACCGAGAGGCCCGGGCGGCGTCCGCCGCGTGCGAGCAGCGCCTCGACCTGGGTGCGGACCTCTGCCTTGACCTGTGCGGCGATGCGTTTGCCGTCGATGAGCTGCGCTACCATGGGGATATTCTCGCACGTGGGGGCAAATTGACGCTGTGGCGGGCCTTTACGTATCATGCGCGCCCCCGTGGTCCGGGGCTTCTGGCATGCTGCGGGGAGCATCGGGTCGGGGCATGGCGCAGTCTGGTAGCGCATCTGCTTTGGGAGCAGAGGGTCGGGGGTTCGAATCCCTCTGCCCCGACCACTCGATTCGAGCTGTGCGCCCATAGCTCAGCCGGATAGAGCAGCGGCCTTCTAAGCCGCAGGTCGCGTGTTCGAGTCCTGCCGGGCGCGCGCCATGCGGTGTGATCAGGCGATGGTTCGACGGTGGACGTAGCTCAGCTGGTAGAGCCCCGGGTTGTGATCCCGGCCGTCGTGGGTTCGAGTCCCATCGTCCACCCCATTTCGGGAAGGGCCGTTAGCTCAGCTGGTAGAGCAGGAGACTCTTAATCTCTTGGTCGTAGGTTCGATCCCTACACGGCCCACCACTCCCTCCCGGAACCGTCGCTGAGGCGAAGCGGCCGGATTCTGCGGCAGGATCCGCTATAATCCGCGCCCCTCGCGCAGCCGCCCGCGTCCCTGATCCGGTTCGGGCGAAAGTGGCGGAACTGGTAGACGCGCTGGATTTAGGATCCAGTGGGGTAACCCGTGAGAGTTCGAGTCTCTCCTTTCGCACCATCGTGCGGCTGAGCGACATCGTCCAAGGACACGCAAGACATGCAGATCTCGATTACCGCCACGGGCGGTCTGGAACGCCGCCTCGAGGTCGCCGTGCCGGCGGGCCAGGTGGATACCGAAGTCAACGAACGCCTGAAGCACCTCTCGCGCACGGCGAAGCTCAAGGGCTTCCGGCCCGGCAAGGCGCCGCTCACCGTCATCCGCAAGCAGTTCGGCCGCGAGGTCCATGCCGAGGTGGTCGGCGATCTCATGCGCTCGAGTTTTGCGGAAGCCGTGAATCAGGAGAAGCTCAAGCCCGCCGCCGGGCCGCGCATCGAGCCGATCGCGGTCGAGGCGGGCGTGGACCTCAGATATGCCGCGGTCTTCGAAGTGCTGCCCGAGGTGAGGCTCCAGCCCTTCGAGGGCATCCGCATCGAGCGGCCCGTGGCCACCGTCACGGATGCCGACGTCGAGGCGATGATCGAGAGCATGCGGCGCCAGCGCCCGGAATTCCGTGAGGTGACGCGCCCGGCGCAGGCGACGGACCGGGTCACCATCGACTACGCAGGGCGCATCGACGGGCAGCCTTTCCCGGGCGGTGAGGGCCGCGATGCGCTGGTGGTCCTCGGTGCCGGGCAGATCATGCCCGAGATCGATCAGGCGCTCACGGGGGCCTCGGCCGGCGAGGAGCGCACGGTCGTGGCGGGCTTCCCTGCGGACCATGCCAGCCAGACGCTCGCCGGCAAGAGCGCCGAGTTTGCGATCACGCTGAAGCGCGTCGAGGAACAGAGCCTGCCTGCGCTCGGGGACGAATTCTTCCAGGCCTTCGGCGTCAGGGAGGGCGGGCTCGAGCAGTTCAGGAGCGAGGTGCGCAAGGGACTCGAGCGCGAGCTCGAGGATCGCGTCCGCACGCGGCTGCGCAGCCAGGTCCTCGATGCCCTGTATCGTGACCACCCGCTCGAGCTGCCGCACACGCTCGTGGAGGAACAGATTCAGCAGCTGCAGGTCGACATGCTGCAGCGCATGGGTGCGCGTGATGCGAAGCAGCTCCCCCCGCGCGAGCCCTTCGAGGAACCGGCGCGCCGCCGGGTGGCGCTCGGACTTATCCTCGGGGAACTGATCCGCTCCGAGGACCTCAAGGTCGACCGTTCACGGGTGCAGGCGCGCCTCACGGCGATTGCCGCGGCCTACCCGAATCCCGAGGAGATGCGCCGGGCATACCTGCAGAGCGCCGACGCGATGCGGCAGGTGGAGTCGGCCGTGCTCGAGGAGCAGGCGATCGATCGCGTGCTCGAGCGGGTGCAGATCGAGGATCGACCCATGAGCTTCCGGGAGCTCACCGGCTTCGGAACCGACGGAGAAACGGCATGAGCGAACGTGCATTGAACCTGGTGCCGATGGTGGTCGAGCAGACCGCCCGCGGCGAGCGCGCCTATGACATCTACTCGCGCCTGCTGAAGGAGCGGCTGATCTTCATCGTCGGCCCGATCGACGACCACATGGCGAACCTGGTCGTCGCGCAGCTGCTGTTCCTCGAGTCCGAGAACCCGGAGAAGGACGTTGCGCTGTACATCAACTCGCCGGGCGGGATCGTCACCGCCGGCCTCGCGATCTACGACACCATGCAGTTCATCAAGCCGGAGGTGAGCACCATCTGCATCGGCCAGGCGGCCAGCATGGGCGCGGTGCTCCTGGCCGGCGGGCAGAAGGGCAAGCGCTTTTCCCTGCCGCACGCGCGCATCATGATCCATCAGCCGCTCGGGGGATTCCAGGGGCAGGCGGCGGACATGGAGATTCATGCCAGGGAGATGCTGATCACGCGCGACCGGCTTAACCATATCCTTGCCCGGCACACCGGCCAGCCGGTGGAGAAGATCCAGCGCGACACCGATCGGGACAATTTCATGGACGGGCGGGCCGCGATCGAATACGGGCTCGTCGACCGGGTGCTGGAGTCGCGCACCGAGGTCGCCAGGCCTGTGGCGGGGACATAACCGGCCGGCGGGCCCGCGTGTGGACGGGTGCTTTGATTCCCGACCCGCAGCCATATTAAGATGAAATCATGAGCGATGACTCCCGCGGCCGGCACGATGACGGCAAGCTGCTCTACTGCTCATTCTGCGGCAAGAGCCAGCATGAGGTGCGCAAACTGATCGCCGGTCCCTCGGTGTTCGTCTGCGACGAGTGCGTCGAGCTCTGCAACGACATCATCCGCGAGGAGCTCGAGGACCGCGCCGACCGCGCCCGGGACAAGCTCCCCAAGCCGCACGAGATCAAGAAGGTCCTGGACGAATACGTCATCGGGCAGGAGCGCGCCAAGAAGACCCTGGCCGTGGCGGTCTACAACCACTACAAGCGCCTGCAGACACGTACCGGCGGCACGGCACGGTCCAAGGAAGACGTCGAGATCGCGAAGAGCAACATCCTGCTCATCGGCCCGACCGGCTGCGGCAAGACGCTGCTTGCCGAGACACTTGCACGACTTCTCAATGTCCCGTTCACGATCGCCGATGCCACGACGCTTACCGAGGCGGGCTATGTGGGTGAGGACGTCGAGAACATCATCCAGAAGCTGCTGCAGAAGTGCGATTACGACGTCGAGAAGGCGCAGACCGGCATCGTCTACATCGACGAGATCGACAAGATTTCCCGCAAGTCGGACAACCCCTCGATCACCCGCGACGTCTCCGGCGAGGGCGTGCAGCAGGCGCTCCTGAAGCTCATCGAAGGCACGATTGCCTCGGTCCCGCCGCAGGGCGGTCGCAAGCATCCGCAGCAGGAGTTCCTCCAGGTCGATACCAGCAACATCCTCTTCATCTGCGGTGGAGCCTTCGCGGGTCTCGAGAAGATCATTGCCAACCGCACGCAGAAGGGTGGCATCGGCTTCACCTCCGAGGTGCGCGGCGTCACCGATCGCCCGCACGGCTCGGACGTGTTCCGTGACGTCGAGCCCGAGGACCTCATCAAGTACGGGCTGATACCGGAATTCGTCGGGCGGCTGCCCGTCGTTGCAACGCTCGAGGAGCTCGACGAGCCGGCGCTCGTCTCGATCCTCACCGAGCCGAAGAACGCGCTCACCAAGCAGTACCGGCGGCTCTTCGAGATGGAGGGCTCGGAACTCGAATTCCGGGACGATGCACTGCGGGCCGTGGCCCGGCGAGCCATGCAGCGCAGGACGGGTGCCCGGGGCTGCGCACCATCCTCGAGGGCGTGCTGCTCGACACCATGTACGAGCTGCCCTCGATGCGCAGTGTCGCCAAGGTCGTGGTGGACGAGAGCGTGATCGACGGCCAGTCCAAGCCTTATGTCCTCTACCGCTCGGAGCCTGCCGCGGCAAACCTGGACGAGCCGCGCCGCGCCTGAGTCGCAGGCCGGGCGGGGCCGGCGGCGTCGCCAGCCACCGTTGAACCGGTTCGGCCTGCCCCAATACCGGCACTGAGGTATCTTGATGCCCCGTGCGTCCGCCATTTTTCGAGGGACTCCCGCGTGAGCGAATTACCGCCGCCTGCACCCAGGCTCGATGTGCCCGACAACCTTCCCGTGCTGCCGCTGCGCGACGTGGTCGTCTATCCGCACATGGTCATCCCGCTGTTCGTCGGGCGGGAGAAGTCCATCCAGGCCCTCGATGTGGCGATGCGCGCCGAGAAGCGCATCATGCTGCTCGCACAGAAGCAGGCTGACGTCGACGATCCGAAGGGCGACGACCTCTATCGCGTCGGCACCGTTGCCACGATCCTGCAACTGCTCAAGCTGCCCGACGGCACCGTCAAGGTGCTGGTCGAGGGGGTGAGCCGCGCTCGTGTCGAGCGGCTGCACGCGGGCGAGCTCTACTCGGCGGACATCGTGCTCGAACCCGACGCAGAAGCCTACGAGGAGAAGGAGCTCGACGTCCTCGGCCGCTCGGTGATCTCGCAGTTCGAACAGTATGTGAAGCTCAACAAGAAAGTGCCGCCCGAGGTGCTGACGGCGCTCGCGGGCATCGAACAGGCAGGCCGCCTCGCCGACACCGTGGCCGCCCACATGTCGCTCAAGCTCCCCGAGAAGCAGAAGGTTCTCGAGATCCTCGACGTCCGCAAGCGCCTCGAGCACGTACTGGTCGCCATCGAGGGCGAGATGGACGTGCTGCAGATCGAGAAGCGCATCCGCGGGCGCGTCAAGGCGCAGATGGAGAAGAGCCAGCGCGAGTACTACCTCAACGAGCAGATGAAGGCGATCCAGAAAGAGCTCGGCGAGATGGACGAGGGCGGCAACGAGCTGAGCGAGCTCGAGCAGAAGATCGCCCGGGCCGGCATGCCGAAGGAGGCACGCGAGAAGGCCACCTCCGAACTCAACAAACTGAAGATGATGTCGCCCATGTCGGCGGAAGCCACGGTGGTGCGCAACTACATCGACTGGCTCGTCAAGGTGCCCTGGAAGAAGCGCACCAAGATCATCAAGGACATCGCGCGCGCGGAGAAGGTCCTCGACGAGGATCACTACGGGCTCGAAAAGGTCAAGGAGCGCATCCTCGAGTACCTCGCCGTGCAGCAGCGCGTCGACAAGATCAAGGGGCCGATTCTCTGCCTCGTCGGCCCGCCGGGTGTGGGCAAGACCTCCCTCGGGCAGTCGATCGCGCGCGCCACGAACCGCAAGTTCGTGCGCATGTCGCTCGGTGGCGTGCGCGACGAGGCCGAGATCCGCGGTCACCGGCGGACCTACATCGGTTCGATGCCCGGGAAGATCGTGCAGAACATGGCCCGCACCGGCGTCCACAATCCGCTCTTCCTGCTCGACGAAGTGGACAAGATGTCCATGGATTTCCGCGGCGACCCGTCCTCGGCGCTGCTGGAAGTGCTCGACCCGGAGCAGAACACGGCCTTTAACGATCACTATCTCGAGGTGGACTTCGACCTCTCCGGGGTGATGTTCGTGTGCACGGCCAACAGCCTGAACATCCCCGCGCCGCTCCTCGATCGCATGGAGGTGATCCGCCTCCCCGGCTACACCGAGGACGAGAAGCTCAACATCGCCAAGCGCTATCTCGTGCCGAAGCAGATGAAGCAGAACGGCGTGAAGGCCGACGAGCTGAAGATCGCCGACGAGGCGATCCTCGAGATCGTGCGGCACTACACGCGCGAGTCCGGGGTCCGCAACCTCGAGCGCGAGATCGCCAAGATCTGCCGCAAGGCGGTGCGCGAGATGCTGCTCGTGAAGAAGGACGCGAAGGGCGTGCAGGTCACCGCGAAGAACACCGGGAAGTATCTCGGTGTGAAGCGCTTCCGGTACGGCAAGGCGGACGACGAGAACCGGATCGGCCAGGTCACGGGTCTCGCCTGGACGGAAGTCGGCGGTGAGCTCCTCACGATCGAGGCGGCCGTGGTGCCTGGCAAGGGCAAGCACCTGCACACCGGGCAGCTCGGTGAAGTCATGCAGGAGTCGATCCAGGCGGCCATGACCGTCGTGCGCAGCCGGGCGCAGGTGCTCGGCATCGAGCCCGAGTTCTACCAGAAGAACGACGTGCACTTTCACCTGCCCGAGGGCGCGACGCCGAAGGACGGTCCGTCGGCGGGCATCGGCATGCACGGCACTCGTTTCGGCGCTCACCAGGATCCCGGTGCGCTCGGATGTCGCCATGACCGGCGAGATCACGCTGCGCGGGGAGGTGCTGCCCATCGGCGGCCTGAAGGAAAAGCTCCTCGCGGCACACCGCGGCGGCATCAAGACCGTGGTGATCCCCGACGAGAACGTCAAGGATCTCGCGGAGATTCCCGAGAACATCACCGGCAGGCTCGAGATCAGGCCCGTCAAGTGGATCGACGAGGTGCTGCAGATTGCGCTTGCGGGACAGCCGACGCCGCTTGCTCCCGAGCCGGCCGCCGCAGGTGCGGGAGCAAAGCCTGCGCGGCGCAATGGCCGGCGCACGAAGGCGCCTGCCCCGGCGCACTAGAGTGGCACGGCGCGCCGCGGATGGGTATGATGCGCGCCCCTGCAAGGGTGCTTAGCTCAGCTGGGAGAGCGTCGCCCTTACAAGGCGAATGTCGGGGGTTCGATCCCCTCAGCACCCACCAAATTCGGAGCGGTAGTTCAGCTGGTTAGAATACCGGCCTGTCACGCCGGGGGTCGCGGGTTCGAGTCCCGTCCGCTCCGCCAGCTCTTCGAGACATGCTGCAGAAAATCCGAGACAGTCTCCAGACGCAGCGCTGGTTCGGCATCGCCATCCTCGGCGCGATCGCGCTGGTGTTCGTGGCGTGGGGCGCCTATGGCATCGTCGACGTGGGCTTCGGCGGCGGCAACTACGCCGCCAAGGTGAACGGCGAGAAGATCTCCATCGACGAAGCCAGCCGCGCGTGGCTGCAGCAGCAGACCCAGTGGCAGCAGGCGTTCGGCGGCGAGATCCCCGCGGAACGCCGCAAGGAGCTCCAGGCGGCGCTCCTCGATGCGCTGGTGCGGGAGAAGCTCCTCACCGAACGGACCGGGGAGCTCGGCTACCGGGTGAGCGAGCAGCAGCTCGATCGGGCGGTCGCTGCCGAACCGGCCTTCCAGGTCGATGGGAAGTTCTCGGCACAGCTCGCCAAGGCGCGACTCGCGCAGGCGGGGCTCGCCGAGCACACCTTCTACGCCGAGCTGCGCCAGGGCCTGGAGCGCCAGCAGATCCGCGCGGGGCTGCAGGTCTCGAGCTTCCTCACACCCGCGGAGGTCGCCCGCCTGCTCGCGCTGGAGGACGAGCAGCGGGAGCTGCGCTACGCCCTGCTTCCGGTCGGGAAATTCGCGGGCAGCGAGCCGATCGCCGACACCGCGATCCGCGAGTACTACGACGGGCATCGCAGCGAGTTCATGACGCCCGAGAGCGTACGCCTGCAGTACGGCGAGTTGCGTCTCGAGCAGCTCGCCTCCCAGGTCGTGGTCGGCGACAAGGAGCTGCACGAGCTCTACGACAAGTCGAAGGACACCTACGCCGAAGCGGAAAAGCGCCACGCGCGCCACATCCTGCTGGCGACGCCGGACAAGGCGCAGCAGGTGCTTGCCGAGGCGCGCGCGGGCGGGGACTTCGCGGCCCTGGCGAAGAAATACTCCCAGGACAGCGGGTCGGCGCCGCAGGGCGGCGATCTCGGCTGGGCGGATCGCAAGGCCTTCGTCGCGCCGTTCTCCGAGGCGCTGTTCGCCATGACGCCGGGGGAGATCCGCGGGCCCGTGCATACGCAGTTCGGCGAGCACATCATCAAGCTCGAGGGCGTGCAGCCCGGCAAGACCCGAAGCTTCGAGGAAGTGCGGCCGGAGCTCGAGGCGCAGGTGCGGCGCGATCGCGCGGCGGACCTCTTCGGCGATACGCAGGAGGCCATCCAGCGCCGCCTCGAGGATCGCGGGGTGGATCTCGAGACGCTCGCCCGCGAATTCCATCTACAGCTCGGTGAGGTTGCGGACTTTACGCGCGAGGGTGGCGGCGCGCCGCTCGGGGCCGATCAGGAGCTGCGCGACGTGGTGTTCTCGGACTCGGTGCTCGCTGAGCGCCGGATCGGCGGGCCTGTGCCACTCGGCGACGACCGGCTGGTGCTGGTGAAGGTGCTCGAGCACCGCCGACCCGCCGCGAAGCCGCTCGAGGCCGTGCGTGCGCAGATCGTGGCGACACTGCGTGCCGAACGTGGGGCCGCGGCGGCCCGCGCGGCGGCGGCGGCGGCGCTGAAGCGCCTCGATTCGGGCGAGAGCTTCGATGCCGTGGTGGCCGGTCTCGGGATCACCGCCGAGCCCGCGCGCTTCATCGGGCGCAGCGATCCGTCCGTGCCGGCGCAGCTGCGCGAGCGGGCCTTTCAGGGTCCGAAGCCTGCGCAGCCGGTGCGCTTCTCGCTGGCGCTCGAGGGCGATGGCGCGGCGATCGGGGTGGTCACGCGCGCGCGCGAGGGGCAGGGCGGCGAGAATCCGGCACTGCGCGCCCAGCGGGTCCAGCAGCTCACGGGTCGTCGGGCGATGGGCGAATTCACAGCCTACGTCGATGAGATGCGCCGCCGGGCCAGGGTCGAGACCAATCCCAAAGCCTTCGAGTAGGCGGCATCGGGCCGCCGCCCATGGCCGATAGCGATCCGCGCCTCGCCAACCGGATCCTGGCCGGCCTCGCGGTTGGTGCCGCAGCGGGTGGGCTGACGCTCATCGGCGGCGGCGTGTTTCCGCCGCTGCTTCAGGGTGCGCGCTGGCTGGCCGTCTTCGTGCTCGATCCGCTGGGACAGGTGTTCCTGCGGATGCTGTTCTTCGTGGTGATCCCGCTGGTGTTCGCTTCGCTTGCCGCGGGCATCGCACAGCTCGGCGAGCTGCGCCGGCTCGGGCCGCTCGCGGCACGCACCTTCACGCTGTTCCTGCTCAACATGGGCATCGCCGTGGCGCTCGGCCTGCTCATGATGAACGTCATCGCACCGGGCGAGGCGATCGACGAGGCCACCCAGACGCGCCTGGTTGCCGAATATGGTGGTGCGGCACAGCGTCACATCGAGCGCCAGGCGGCGGCGCCGGCGCTGACGCCGATGACCGTGGTCGACATGTTCATGCCGCGCAACCTCTTCGGAGCCTTCGTCGGCAGCGATCGCAACACCCTCGGCGAGATCCTGCCGCTCATCCTCTTTGCAGTTCTCGTGGGTGCGGCGGGTACGCAGTTTCCGCCGGACCAGCGCCGCCGGCTCCAGTCGGGGCTCGAGATGCTCACGGGGCTCATGACCGGCATCGTGCACCTCGCGCTGCGGCTCGCGCCCTATGCCGTGCCTGCGCTCATCTTCAGCGTCGTGGTGAAGATCGGCTGGGATATCCTTGTGGCACTCGGGGTGTTCGTGCTCGGCTGCCTCGGCGTGCTCCTGCTGCACCTCTTCGGCACGATGTCCCTGTGGCTCAGGCTCTTCACGCGCTTCGGGCCGCTGGAGTTCTGGCGGCGCATCCGCCCCGTGCTGGTCACGGCCTTCTCGACGAGCTCGAGCAGCGCCACGCTGCCGGCGGCGCTTGCCTCGGCGCGGGAGGATCTCGCCATCCGCCCGACGACCGCGGGATTCGTGCTGCCGCTCGGAACCACCATGAACATGGCGGGTACCGCACTCTACGAAGGCTGCGTGGTGCTCTTCGTCGCGCAGGTCTTCGGCATCGGGCTCGGACTCGCCCACCAGGTGACGCTGCTTCTGCTCGCGGTGCTGAGCGCGGTGGCCGTCGCCGGCATTCCGGGGGGTTCGCTGCCGCTGATCGCCGGCCTGCTCATGAGCTTTGGCATCCCGCCGGAGGGCATCGGCATCGTGCTCGGAGCCGATCGCCTGCTCGACATGACCCGCACGATGGTGAACGTCGGTGCCGACATGGTGACGACGGCGGTGGTGGACGCGTGGGAGGACGAAGGCGGCACTGCCGCACGGCCGGCCGCGGGGCCGTGAAACCGGTTCAGCCCTCCGCGTCCGGAGCGAAGCTCATGCCCACCGTGCTGTAGCCGCAGTCGACGTAGAGGATCTCGCCGGTGATGCCGGCGGCGAGGTCCGAGCACAGGAAAGCCGCGGCATTGCCGACGTTCTCGATGGTGACGTTGCGCCGCAGGGGCGTCGCTTCCGCGACACGCGCGAGCATCTTGCGGAAGCCGGCGATGCCTGCCGCGGCGAGCGTCTTGATGGGGCCCGCCGAAATGCCGTTCACGCGAATGCCCTGCGGCCCGAGATCGGCGGCCAGGAAGCGCACGTTGGCCTCGAGGCTCGCCTTCGCGAGGCCCATGACGTTGTAGCTCGGAATGGCGCGCACGGCACCGAGGTAGGAGAGCGTCAGGAGCGCACCGGCGCGGCCCTTCATGAGCGGCAGTGCGGCGCGCGCGAGCGCGGTGAGGCTGTAGCTCGAGACATCGTGGGCGATGCGGAAGGCCTCGCGGCTCGTGCTCTCGACAAAGCCGCCCGCAAGGGCCTCGCGTGGCGCGTAGGCCACGGCGTGCACCAGGACGTCGAGCCCGTCCCATTCGCTTCCCAGGCGCCCGAAGCACTCGTCGATCTGCGTATCCACGGTGACGTCGAGCGGCAGGACGATCTTCGCGCCGAGCGAACGGGCGAGAGGTTCGACGCGCTCGCGGAGCTTGTCGTTCGCGTAGGTGAAGGCGAGCTCGGCGCCTTCGCGATGCATCGCCTGGGCAATGCCCCAGGCGATGGAGCGCTCGGTCGCGACGCCGACGATCAGTGCCCGCTTGCCCGTCATGAAGCCCATGTGAATCCTCGTGTGCCAGTGGTCAGTTGCCGCGCCTGACGTGGACTGTCAGCCGCTGGCCGGGCTGCAGTGTCGAGCGGGTGGTGATGCCGTTCCAGCTGGTGAGCTGTGCGACCGTCACCTGGAAGAGTCGTGCGACGCGCGACAGCGTATCACCGTGCCGCACGGTGTAGGTGACCTTGCGCGCGGCCGGGTTGCCCGCCGTCCCCCTGGGGCCCGTGTGTCCCGTGCGCAGCACGATGTGCTGTCCGGCGCGCAGCGTATCGTTGAGCTGCATGCCGTTCAGACTCGCGAGCGTGGCGACGTCGACGCGATTGCGCCGTGCGATGGCCCACAGCGAGTCGCCGCTGCGCACCACGTGGATGACCGGCCGCTTCGTCGTGCGCCGTGTCTCGGTGGCGCGCCCGTCCACCAGGGCGGCGGCCCGGAGCACTTTCGGCGGGAGTTTCGCAGGTGCGGCCGGCACGAGGAGCTCGCTTCCGGCTTCGAGATCCGGCCCCGCGAAGCCGTTCAGCTCGCGCAGGACGTGTGGCTGCGTATCGAACTCACGGGCGATCGAGGCGAGCGTGTCACCCTTCGCGACGCGATAATGCCTGACGCGCAGCCGCTCCTCGGGCGTGAGCTGCGCGAGATTTTCCTGGAAGAGACCCGCGGCATCGGTTGGCAGCAGCAGGTAGTGGGGGCCCGACGGGTCGGTGGCCCAGCGATGGAAGGCGGGGTTGAGCTCGAAGAGCTCCTCGTGGGTGATGCCGGCCAGCTCGGATGCGAGCTTGAGGTCGATCTGCCCCTGCGTCTCGACGCGCGTGAAGTAGGGCTCGTTCGGGATCGGGCTGAAGCTGATGCCGTAGAGCTCGGGATCGGCCACGAGGCGGCTCATGGCAAGCAACTTCGGCACGTAGGCACGGGTCTCGGCCGGCAGCTTCAGGCTCCAGAAGTCGATCGGCAGACCCCGGGCGCGATTGGCATCGACCGCGCGCTGCACGCAGTTCTCACCGCAGTTGTAGCCTGCGATGGCGAGCAGCCAGTCGCCGTTGAACTCGTCGTGCATGAACTGCAGGTAGTCGAGCGCGGCGCGCGTGGCCTCGACCACGTCCCGACGGCCGTCGTACCACCAGTTCTGTTTCAGGCCGAAGCGCGAGCCCGTGCCCGGGATGAACTGCCACAACCCGGACGCCCGGGCACGCGAATACGCATAGGGTTCGAAGGCGCTCTCGATGACGGGCAGGAGCGCGATCTCGAGCGGCATGTCGCGCGCTTCGACTTCCGAGACGATGTGGTAAAGGTACAGTTCGGCACGCCCGAAGGTGCGCTCGAGGTACTCGGGATTGCGCGCGTACCACGCCAGCTGCTGGTCGATGGCCTGGGGACCCTCGTCGGAGATCCTGAAGCCGGCGCGCATCCGGTCGAAGAGGTCGGAATAGGTCTCCGCTTCGGGGCCCGCCAGGGCTGCCGGGGCCTGGGCCTCGGCGGAGGCGGCGGCCACGGGCGTGCCGGGCTCCGTCCCGGCGAGGGGCGCCGCCGCCGGCTCATGGACCGCCGCCCTGGCCCGCTCGGACGGCGACTCGTCCCTGGGAAGCTGCGCGCAGGCGCCGAGCGCAAAGATGGCGGCAAGGGCGAACGAACGGGCGAGGTTCGTCATCGGTGCGGTACCCCTTGAGTATGGCGCGAATCAGCCCGAGACTACCTGCGCCGACGGGCGGTATTTAACCGGCAAGTTCACAGAATTGCTACCCTTTTTGCACCCTGCCGGAGCCGCACTCCGGGGCTGGCTCGATGCCCCCGCTCGGCCGCGCGCTGGTCGCTGCGGAGTCTGAGCTGCTCACCGAAGCGCTCAGCGACGTCTTTGGCTGGGAGCTGCTGCAGGTGGGCGACTGGGGTGGCGCGCGGTCGCTGCTCGCGGGAGGGCGCACGTGCCGGCAGGCGATCATCTCCTCGGATGCAGCAGGAGGCGCTGCGGACGTGGTCGCCCGCCTCGCGCAACTCCCGCTCGTCAACGACTCGGTCGACGCCGTCCTGCTGCCCCACACCCTGGAATTCGAGGCCGACCCGTATGCCCTCATCCGCGAAGTCGATCGGGTGCTCGCAGGGGAGGGTCAGCTGCTCGTGCTCGGATTCCGGCCGCTGAGTCTCTGGGGCCTGCGCTCGCGGATCTCGCGCCGTGGTTTCCCGCCCGGGCTGAAGCGCGTGCTGCCGGAGCGGCGGCTGCGCGACTGGCTGGTGCTCCTCGGCTACGAGGTCGTCCTCTCCTGCCATTATCTGTACTGCACGCCCTGGGGGTCCCCCGCGCCGATGCTGCGCCGCGGACTCCTGAATCCCCTGCCTGCGGGTGCCTATCTCCTCAAGGCGCGCAAGCGCGTGTACACGCTCACGCCTTTGCGCATGCGGCTGCGCGAGCGCCGGCAGCAGGTCCTCGGCGGGCTGGTCAAACCGACGACGCGCTCATGATCGTGGAGATCTGGACCGACGGCGCGTGTCGCGGCAACCCCGGGCCGGGAGGCTGGGGCGCGCTCCTCGTCGCGGGCGGAGAGGAGAAGGAGCTCGCGGGTGCCGAACTCACGACGACCAACAACCGCATGGAACTCACCGCGGTGATCCGCGCGCTCGGGGCACTGAAACGGCCGGTGAACGCGCGCCTCTACACCGACTCCGAGTACGTGCGTCGCGGCATCACCGAGTGGCTGCCCGCGTGGAAGGCGCGCGGCTGGCGCACCGCGGACCGAAAGCCCGTGAAGAACCGCGAGCTGTGGGAGGAGCTCGAGCGCGCCGCGCAACCCCATCGCATCGAGTGGCACTGGGTGCGCGGACATTCCGGGAATCCCGGAAACGAACGGGTCGATGCGCTCGCGAACCGCGCCATCGATGCGCTCGTCCGCTAGACTTCGCGCATGCGTCAGATCGTTCTCGACACCGAAACCACGGGCCTCGAGCCCGAGCTCGGGCACCGCATCATCGAAATCGGCTGCGTCGAGCTCGTCAATCGACGGGCCACCGGGCGTCACTTCCATCGCTATCTCAATCCCGAACGTGACATCGACGAGGGGGCACTCGCGGTGCACGGGCTTTCGCGCGCACAGCTCGCGCAGGAGCCGGTCTTCGCCCAGGTGACCGACGAGCTCCTCGCCTTCATTGCCGGCGCGGAACTCGTGATCCACAACGCCGCCTTCGACGTCGCCTTTCTCGATGCCGAGCTCGCCCGCATGGGGGGCGAGCCGCCCCGCACCGTTGCCTCGATGTGCCGGGTGCTCGACACCCTCGCCCTCGCGCGCAGCATGCATCCGGGGCAGCGCAACAGCCTCGATGCGCTCTGCAAACGCTATGGCGTGGACAACTCGCGACGCGAGCTGCACGGGGCGCTCCTCGATGCGCGCATCCTGGCGGACGTCTTCCTGGCGATGACGGGCGGGCAGGGTGCGCTGGCGCTGGGTGAGGAGCCGGCAGCCGCCGCCGGGAGCACGGGTGCCGGGGGGCGGGTTCGCGTGCCCGCGGGGCTGCACCTCACCGTCGTGGCAGCAAGTGCACAGGAGCTCACGGCCCACGAGGAGATGCTCGCCCTCATCGAACGCTCGAGCGGCGGCAGGTGCGTGTGGCGGCATGCGGATTCGCAATCCTGCGAACCCGGTCCCGCGGCGCACACTGCAGTCCCGGTATAAACCGTACTTCCTATGCCACGACCACCCAGCCAGTCATTCAACCTGCGCCGCTGCCGGATCGGCGTGGTGGGCCTCGGATACGTCGGTCTGCCGCTTGCCGTGGAGTTCGGCAAGCGCTTCGAGACCATCGGCTTCGACATCAAGTCCGACCGCATCGCCGAGCTCGAATCCGGCCGCGACAGCACGCTCGAAGTGTCGCGCAAGGAACTCCGGCAGGCCGGGCACCTGCGCTTCACGACGCGCACCGAGGATCTGCGTCGCTGCCGGGTCTTCATCGTCACGGTGCCGACGCCGATCGACGACTACAAGCGCCCCGACCTGACGCCACTCGTGAAGGCGAGCGAGACCGTGGGCAAGGTGCTGAAGAAAGGCGACGTGGTGGTCTACGAATCCACGGTCTATCCGGGTTGCACCGAGGAGGTCTGCGTGCCGATCCTCGAGAAGACCTCGGGGCTGAAGTTCAACCGCGACTTCTTCGCCGGCTACAGCCCGGAGCGCATCAACCCCGGCGACAAGGAGCACCGGCTGCCGACGATCCGGAAAGTCACCTCGGGCTCGACGCCGGAGGTGGCGGAATTCGTCGACAAGCTCTATGCCTCGATCATCACGGCCGGCACGCACAAGGCCTCGAGCATCAGGGTGGCCGAGGCCGCGAAGGTCATCGAGAACACCCAGCGCGACGTGAACATCGCGCTCATCAACGAGCTCGCACTCATCTTCAACCGCCTCGGGATCGACACCGAGGAGGTGCTGCGCGCCTCGGGCACGAAGTGGAACTTCCTGCCTTTTCGCCCGGGGCTGGTCGGCGGCCACTGCATCGGCGTCGATCCCTATTACCTCACCCACAAGGCGCAGGAGATCGGCTACCACCCGGAGATGATCCTCGCCGGCCGGCGCCTGAACGACAACATGGCCATGTACGTCGCGGGCGAGGTCGTGCGCCTGATGGCGGGCAAACGCATCCATGTGAACGGTTCGCGCATCCTGATGCTGGGGCTCGCCTTCAAGGAGAACTGCCCGGATCTGCGCAACTCCAAGGTCGTGGATGTTGTGCGCGCGCTCGAGGAATACGGGGCGACCGTGGATGTCTACGATCCCTGGGTGGATACAGCCGAGGCACGCCACGAGTACGGCATCCGCCCCATCCGCAAGCTCAACGGACGCCACTACGATGCCGCGATCGTCGCGGTCGGGCACCGGGAGTTCCGCGAGATGGGCGCCGAGGCCGTGCGGCGGCTCTGCAGGCGCCAGCACGTGCTCTACGACATCAAGTATGTGTTCAGGGCCTCCGAAGTCGATGGCCGCCTCTGACCCGGTGCGGTGGCGATGAAGCTGCTCGTGACCGGCGCCGCCGGCTTCATCGGCATGCACACGGCCGAGCGCTTCCTCGCGCGCGGCGATGAGGTCGTGGGCCTCGACAATCTGAACGCCTATTACGACCCCCGGTTGAAATCCGCCCGGCTGGCCCGGCTCGAGGGCAGGCCCGGCTTCCGCTTCGTGAAGCTCGATCTCGCCGACCGCGAGGGCATGGCCGCGCTCTTCGCCCGGGAGAAATTCCAGCGCGTGGTGCATCTGGCGGCGCAGGCCGGTGTGCGCTATTCGCTCGAGAACCCCCACGCCTACATCTCGAGCAACGTCGAAGGGACGCTCAACGTGCTCGAGGGCTGCCGTCACCACGGCGTCGGACACCTGGTGTTCGCCTCCACGAGCTCCGTGTACGGCGCGCACACCGACATGCCCTTCAGCGTGCACAGCGAGGTCGGGCACCCGCTGTCGATGTATGCGTCGACCAAGCGCGCGAACGAGCTGATGGCACACAACTACGCGTGGCTCTTCCGGCTGCCGGTCACGGGGCTGCGCTTCTTCACGGTCTACGGCCCGTGGGGCCGGCCCGACATGGCGCTGTTTCTCTTCGCAAAGAACATCCTCGCCGGCAAACCGATCGACGTCTTCAACCACGGCCATCACAAGCGCGACTTCACCTATGTCGGCGACATCGTCGAGGGCGTGGTGCGTGCCACCGACCGCATCGCGCAGCCGAACCCGCACTGGAACAGCGCGCGCCCGGATCCTGCCACCAGCAGCGCGCCGTTCCGTCTCTACAACATCGGCAACAACCGGCCCGTGGAGCTCCTGCGCTACATCGAGGTGATCGAGGACTGCCTCGGCAGGAAGGCGCAGAAGAACCTGCTGCCGCTGCAGCCCGGCGACGTGCCGGACACCGAAGCCGACGTGCAGGACCTGATCGACGACGTCGGCTACCGGCCCGACACGCCGATCGAGGTCGGCGTGCGGCGCTTCATCGACTGGTACCTCGACTACTACGAGGGCGGTCAACCTCGGTAGACTCGGGGCCATGAAAGTCCCGCTGCTCGATCTCAAACCCCAGTACCAGGCCCTGAAAGGCGAACTCGACGCCGCGATCCTCAGGGTCGCCGAGAGCCAGGGTTTCATCCTCGGCCCCGAGGTCAGGCGCCTCGAGGATGCGGTGGCCGCCTACTGCCAGTGCCGCTTCGGCATCGGCGTCTCCTCGGGGACGGATGCGCTGCTCGTGGCGCTCATGGTGCTCGGCATCGGCCCGGGCGACGAGATCATCACGAGCCCGTACACCTTCTTCGCCACCGGCGGCACCGTGGCGCGCGTGGGCGCGCGGCCGGTGTTCTGCGACATCGAGCCGGAGAGCTTCAATCTCTCGCCCGCGGCCGTACAGGCCTTCATCGAGCGCGGGTGCGAGCGCCGCGGCGAGGCACTCGTGAACCGCGCGACGGGTGGGCGCATCCGGGCGCTCATGCCCGTGCATCTCTACGGACAGGTCGCCGACATGGAGCCTCTGATGGCGCTCGCTCGCCACCACGGACTGCGCGTCATCGAGGATGCCGCGCAGGCCATCGGCTCGGCGGACGCGAGCGGCCGGCGAGCGTGTTCCTTCGGCGACATCGGCTGCCTCTCGTTCTTCCCGACCAAGAATCTCGGCGCCTTCGGTGACGCCGGCATGTGCGTCACGAACGATGCCGCACTCGCCGAGCGGCTCGAGATCTTCCGCGTCCATGGCGGCAAGCCGAAGTACTACCACGGCGTGATCGGCGGCAACTTCCGGCTCGACGAGATCCAGGCGGCGGTCCTGAACGTCAAGCTGCCGCATCTCGACGACTGGAGCGCCGCGCGCCAGCGGAACGCCGCCTTCTACGACGGCGCACTTGCGGCGGCCGATCTGGGCGCACATGTCCGCACGCCGCGCACCGCGGCCGGTGCGCGGCACATCTACAACCAGTACGTGATCCGTGCCGGGCGGCGCGATGAGCTTCGCCAGCACCTGGCGGATCGCGGGGTCGGCACCGAGATCTACTACCCGGTGCCGCTGCACCTGCAGCAGTGCTTCGCCGACCTCGGCTACCGTGCGGGCGATCTGCCCGAGTCCGAGCGCGCGGCCGCCGAAACGCTCGCGCTGCCGATCTATCCGGAGCTCAGCCAGGCGCAGCTCCGTCACGTGGTGGAGTCGATCGCGGAATTCTGCCGGCGATGACGGCGACGTCCGGCGCGCCGCGGACAGAGGCTGCGCCGGCCCTGCCGCTGATCCACATGTTCTGGCATGGCCCGGCGCTGTCGCGCATCGAGCGGCTGAGCATGGCTTCGTTCCTTGCGCAGGGGCACCGCGTGCAGCTGCACGTGTACGAGGCGCCCGACGGCGTGCCCGCCGGCGTCGAGCTCGTGGAGGCGGACACGGTGCTGGCGCGCAAGGCGCTCTTCCATCATGCAAAGAGCGGGTCGGTGGCGATCTTCGCCGACTGGTTCCGCTATCGCCTGCTGCACGAGCGCGGCGGGGTCTGGGTCGATACCGACGTCGTGTGCCTGCAGCCCTTCGATTATCCGTCGCCGGAGATCTTCGGCTGGGAGGACGAGAACGTCATCGGCAATGCCGTGCTCGGCCTGCCCCCCGGCCACGCGCTCGCCGCCTGGATGGCGACGTTCTGCGAGCATCCGCACCGCGCGCTGCCCTACGACGACCGCCGCATGCGCTGGCGGCGGTGGCGCCGTCGCTGGCTCGAAGGCAACCGCCGCAGCAACATCCGCTGGGGCGAGTCCGGGCCGGTGGGCCTCACCCGTGCTGCCGTCCACCTGGGCTACGCCGAGCGGGCCCTGCCCGCCCGGCACTTCTATCCGCTGCACTACCGCCACTGGCGCGCCGCCTTCGATTCGAGTCTCGCGGGCCAGACGGATTTCCTCGCCGACAGCCGCGCGCTGCACCTCTGGAACGAGATGACGCGCCGCGAGCCGGGTTTCGACAAGAATGCGCGCTTCCCCGCGGACAGCCTCTTTGAGGAGCTCTGGCGCAGATGCTTCGGGTGATCAGAAGCGATAGCCCACCGAGAGCGTCGTCGCATTGATGTCGTAGAAGCTGTCCGGCCGCCCGCCCTGCGGATCGGCCGGCAGCAGATGATCGCGGGCCACGTCGAAGGCGCGGCGCACATCGAGACTCACGCTCCAGCCGGTGCGCGCGCGGCTGCGCCACTCGAGGCCTGCGCCCGCGTACATGCCGTAAGCCGGTGTGGCCAGGTCATAGCGCGCGGCGCCCACGAAGGCACCGATCGAGAAGGGCCCGGCCACGCGGTAGTGATAGTCGAGGGCACGTACCGCAAGGAGGAGCGAGTCGTCGATCTCCTCGAGCTCGAGGCGCACACCGAGGTCGTGACGTGCGCCGGCCGCGCGGCGTGCGCCGACCGCAACATAGGGGGCCCAGACCCGCCCGCTCCCGATCCGGGGTGTCCCGGCCTGCAGATCGGCACTGACCGAGGCGGCGCTCGCCCCGGCCAGCACGAACATCTCGGAACGCGCATCCCGGCGCGGTGCCGGGCCGGCATCGAGTGCCGAGCGGAAGGCAGACGCGTCCGGCGCATAGCGGAAGAATGCGGCGACGCGCGAGAAATCCTCGCCGAAGACGTCGCGGCCGGCGAACACCTCGGCACCGACCCGCAGCTGGGCGAGCTGGCGCGAATAGCGCAGCGTGGCGTCATAGCCGCGCACGTAGCGCACGCCCGAGTAGTCCTCGTTCTTCAGCGTGCGCAGCTTCACTTCGAAGCTGCCGCCGAAGTGCGGATCCCAGCCCAGCCGCAGCATGTGCGCCTGGGCGCCGACCCCGTCGCCGCGGAGGCGCTGGTCGCCCCCCCAGTGACCGAGGACGTGCCCGTCGTTCGTGAGTCCGTCCTCGTAGATCGTGTGCACATACCAGCCGTTCTGCCACTCGCTCGCCTCGTAGGTGAGATCGAAGCGCCCGAAGAGCCGCGGTACCGTGATGCCGCCCAGCAGCGCGGCATTGCCGAGGAGATAGCTCCGCCCGCGCGAAGTGTCTTCGCCCGCGTACTCGAAGTACACCGCGAAACGCGGCTCGCCGGGGAACACGAAGCGCGTGGAGATGGAGGCCAGCTGGTTGCCGAACTGGCGATCGATCTCGCTCGCGTCGACGTTGTCGTAGCTGGCGGGCTTGAAGAAGGCATCGAAGACATCGCGGAGCGAGGTCCTGCCGCGCGCGCCGCCACCGAACTGCATGAGGCGATTCAGCCCGATCGACCAGCCCGGCACGGGTTCTGCGGACAGGTGCAGCCCGGTGAGCCGCGGCTTGCCCCGGGTGAAGCCACCATGCCAGGCGATGCGGTCCGACTCGCTCATCTCCGCGACGAAGGCCTCGTAGCGCAGCCCGAGGCGCGTGAGCGGGTCGTAGTTCGAGAGCGTCACCGAGGGCATGGTCGCCGCCTCGGTGCCGATCAGCATGCTGGCGTCGGTGAGTGGCGAGAACCAGTGGTCGCGGAAGCCCACGTCGAGCTGGGCGCGGCTCACGCCGACACTGAGGAGCGAGCCTGTGGGCGTCGTCTCGCCCTCGTAGGCCACCGCACCCAGGGAGAGGATCGCGTAGTCGCTCGGCTGGACATAGGCGCCTGCGGCGAGGTTCCAGACGCTCTCGGTGCCGAGCCCGTGACGATCCGGCACGGCGCGATCGGCACCGCTCGCGGCGGAGACCTCGGCACTCGCGAGCACGAGGCCGCTCGCGGGCGCGAAGCGTGCGAGGTAGCGGCGCACCTCGGCGCAGAGGACCGGATCGATGGCGCAGGCGCGGGGCAGGGCATCGAGCACGCGCGCCGCGGCGAGCGGGCGCGTGAGCACCGGATCGTCAGCCAGGATGAGCACGCGCTCGATCTGGCGCTCGATCTCGGGCTCGAGGTTCAGCGGCAGCCAGGGCGAGACGCCGCGTGCCGGCACGACGGCGGGGGTGAGCAGGAGCAGCAGGAATACAGCCGTGGAGGTGCGCTTCATGTGGCGATGGCTTCCCTTTGGGATGGGCACGATAACCACAAGCGCTGGCGTCGACCAGTCGTGTCAGCTCCATAGGGGCCGTGCAAGACCCGCGGGCTTCGGTACAATCGCGCCCTTCATGGACATCCGCGACCGGATCACCGGCCTCTTCGTGGGGCTCTTGTTGGGCGTCTGCGTGCTGACGCCCGCGTTCGGCCAGACACCTACGTCTGAACAGCTCGAGATCTTTCGCCAGCTCACGCCTGAGCAGCAGCAACAGATCCTGAAGCAGGTCGGCGGCCGCGCAGGCAGCGCGAGCGGCGCCACCCGGGCGGATCGCAGCGCCGCGCAGGGTGCCCAGGCTGATGGAACTCTGCCCGAGCGGCGTCAGCGTGCCGCGTTTCAGGAGTTCCAGGAGGAACTCGACGGCAAGCTCAAGGCCGAGGACACCCTCGTCATCGAGATCGACTTCACGGGCAAGCTGCGCGAGCGCAAGGGCACGCCGCAGCGACCGGAGGGGGCGGCGCCGGTCACAGCGACGACGGGCGCCGGCGCTGCGGGTGCGCCGCTCGCCGCCGCGCAGAATCCGCCGCCGACGCAGGGCCAGGCACTGTCCGAGCAGCGCCCGCTGCCGCCCCTCGAGCGCGAGCGGCTGCAGGCGCTCATCGATCTCATCCGCGCCCGTAACCCGTACCAGCTCGATCGCAGCGGCGTGCTGCATCTCCCCGGCTTTGCCGGCATTGCGCTCGGCGGACTCACGGAGGAGCAGGCGACGCTGCGGTTGTCGGTGGAGCCCGCACTCCAGGGTGTGGATCTTCGTCTGACACGCCTGCCGCTCGCCCGACGCGGACCGGAGGGGCTGAAGCCCTTCGGTTACGACCTGTTCGAGAGCGCACCCTCGACCTTCGCGCCGGTGACGGAGGTGCCCGTGCCCTCCGATTACATCGTCGGCCCGGGCGACGAACTCCAGGTGCAGCTCTACGGCAACCAGAACCGCAACCTCACGCTCACCGTCGGGCGCGACGGGCGCGTGAACTTCCCCGAGCTCGGTCCGATCAGCGTCAGCGGCCAGCGTTTCCCGGCGGTACGCGCTGCGCTGGAGTCGCGCGTCGAGCGCCAGATGATCGGCGTGCGGGCGAGCGTTTCGATGGGCGAGACGCGCGCCATCCGCGTCTTCGTGCTGGGCGAGGCAAAATTTCCCGGGACCTACACCATCAGTGGGCTCGGCACGGTGACTTCCGCGCTCTTTGCGGCCGGCGGCGTGCAACCCATCGGCTCGCTGCGCGACATCCAGCTCAAGCGCCAGGGCCAGGTCGTCCGTCGCCTGGATCTCTACGACCTCCTCATCCACGGCGACACCAGCGACGATGCGAAGCTCCTCCCGGGGGATGTGATCTTCATTCCACCCGTGGGGCCGACGGTGTCCATCGACGGCGAAGTGCGCCGCCCGGCGATCTACGAGCTGAAGCGCGAGACGACGCTCGATGAGCTCCTGCAGATCGCCGGCGGGCTCACGCCGGAGGCCGATGCCACCCGCACGAGCCTCGTACGCATCGACGAGCAGCGCCGCCGTGTGGTCGAGAACGTGGACCTCGCTGCCGAGGTGAGCCGCGCACGGCCGCTGCGCAACGGTGACCTGCTGCGTGTCGCGAGACTCCGCCCCACGCTCGATTCGGGCGTGCAGGTGCGAGGCCAGGTGTTTCGCCCGGGGCCCGTGGCGTGGCGCGAAGGGCTGCGCCTCACGGAAGTCATCGGCTCGCTCGACGAGCTCATGCCGAACGCCGACCAGAACTATCTCCTGATCCGCCGCGAACTGCCGCCCGATCGGCGCGTGGCTGTGCTGTCGGCCGATCTCGAGGCGGCCCTGCGCAACCCAGGCGGACCGGCCGACATCGTGCTCATGCCGCGCGACCAGATCACCGTGTTCGATTACGAGTCCGGGCGTGACCGCATCATCCAGCCCATCCTGAACGAGCTGCGCCTGCAGTCGCGCATCGACCGGCCGACCGAGGTGGTGCACGTGAGCGGCCGCGTCAAGGTGCCGGGTGAGTATCCGCTCGAGCCGGGCATGAAAGTCAGCGATCTCGTCCGGGCCGGGGGCAACCTCCAGGCGGCCGCGTATGGCGGCAAGGCCGAGCTCACACGCTACAGCATCGATGCCAGCGGCGAGCGCAGGGCGGAGCTGATCGAAGTCGATCTCGCTGCGGTGCAGCGGCGCGAGGCGGGGGCCGATCTCACGCTCGAACCCTTCGACAGCCTGATCGTCAAGGAAGTCCCCCTGTGGAGCGACCGTGAGGAGATCGAACTCCTGGGCGAAGTACGCTTTCCGGGTATCTACACCATACGCCGCGACGAGAGCCTGAGCTCGGTGATCGAGCGCGCCGGCGGGCTCACGCGCCTCGCGTTCCCCGATGGTGCGGTGTTCACGCGGGAAGAGCTGCGCGTGCGCGAGCAGGAGCAGCTGGACAACCTGGCGAAGCGCCTGCGAGGCGACGTGACGACACTCGCCCTGCAGGGGGCGGCTGCCAACCAGGGCCAGGCGACCCAGGCGCTCGCGGTGGGACAGTCACTGCTCGCGCAATTGCAGGATACGAAGGCCGTCGGGCGCCTGGTGATCGATCTGCGGGAGGCGGTTTCCGGTCCACCGGGCAATGCCGCCGACATCCGCGTGCGCGAGGGCGACCGGCTCATCGTTCCGCGCATGCGGGAGGAAGTCACGGTGATCGGCGAGGTGCAGAACGCGACGTCGCACTTCTACCGGCCCGACCTCGTGCGCGACGACTACATCGGGCTCTCCGGCGGCGTGACCCGCAAGGCCGACGACGGGAAGATCTACGTAGTGCGCGCCAATGGCAGCGTGGTGGCGAACGAGGGCAACCGCTGGTTCAGCAGGAGCTCGAACGTGCAGATGAAGCCGGGAGACACCGTCGTGGTGCCGCTCGACACCGAGCGGCTGCCCGCGCTGCCCTTCTGGCAGGCGGTGACTGGCATTCTGTACAACGTGGCCATCTCGGTGGCGGCGATCAAGTCGTTCTGAGCGCGCGCTTGCGCGGGTCAATGCTTTGTGAGACTCAATTCGTGAGTATGCCGACTGACAGTCTTTACCGGGGCGGGGACATCGATTTTCGTGTAATTTCCCGAAGACTTCGAGCAGGATGGCAATGGGTAGCGACCAGCGTCATTGCTGTTACGGTAGCGTTTGCAGTGACCGCGTTTTTGATGACGCCAGTCTATCGAGCAACGGTTGTGTTCGTCGGGGCGGATGCGGGCCGAAGCGGCGTGGGATCGCTTGGATCTTCTCTTGGCCAGCTTGGGGGACTGGCGTCGTTGGTTGGCGCCAACCTAAATCCAGGCGCCTCACGCACAGAGGAGTCGTTGGCGGTGCTGCGCTCCCGAGAGCTAACTGAGCGCTTCATTCGCGACTCGGGACTGATGCCAGAGTTGTTTCATCAACGCTGGGACGTAAAATCCTTGGCGTGGAGACAGGGCGTGACGCATCAGCCAACACTTGCTGAGGCGTATCGCTATTTCGATGAGCGAGTTCGGAGGCTCTCATACGACAAGAAGACGGGGCTCATTAGACTCGAAATCGAATGGCGAGACCCAGCTAAAGCGGCAGAGTGGGCCAACGAACTCGTGGCACGTCTCAACGCCGAAATGCGTGCTCGGGCAATTGCCGAGTCAACGGCGTCAGTCGGTTTCTTGGAGAAGGAACTGGCGGCGACTTCGACACTCGATACGAGGGCGGCAATCAATCGACTGATTGAAGCACAGATCAATCAGCGCATGCTGGCAAACGTCACCCGGGAGTACGCGTTTCGTGTCGTGGATCGAGCGCTGCCGCCGGACGCGCAAGACGTCGTGAGACCGAAGAAACTGCTGATGATCGTCCTCGGTGCCGGCCTCGGCCTGATGTTGGGCGCTGTCGGGGTCCTGCTGAGGGGAGCCGTCGCGAGCGATTCCCGTGCGGGCTAACCAGGTTGTGCACTATGCGAAGTGACCGTCGATACCAGATCTGCGTCAACTGCATCATGGACACCAGCGATCCGAACATCACGTTCGACCGAACTGGACGGTGCGACTACTGCGAGAACTATTACCGGAATATCCTGCCTCACTGGCACCCCAATGAGACTGGCGAGAAGGCCCTCAGGAGGACAGTCGAACGGATCAAGCGTGACGGCAAGGGGCGCGACTACGACTGCATCATTGGTATGAGCGGCGGCGTCGACAGCTCTTACGTGACCTATCTGGCCAAGGAGCGGCTCGGCCTGAGGCCGCTCGTGTTTCATGTCGACGCTGGATGGAACTCCCAGGAGGCGGTCAACAACATCGAGAAGCTGGTCGACGCGCTGCACCTCGACCTGCATACCGAGGTTATCGACTGGGAGGAGATGAAGGATCTGCAATTGGCCTTCTTCA
The DNA here is from genome assembly GCA_016707425.1 of Gammaproteobacteria bacterium. Classification (GTDB taxonomy): domain Bacteria; phylum Pseudomonadota; class Gammaproteobacteria; order Steroidobacterales; family Steroidobacteraceae; genus JADJHU01. The sequence continues at coordinate 104,225 of JADJHU010000003.1, read as the reverse complement.
AGGCGCAGGTGCCTCATGTCGATACCCCGCAGGATCACGCATTTTTCGCGGCGCTGTACAACTTCGCGGCTGCGCATGGCTTCAAATACATCCTGACGGGAGCAAACTATTCGACAGAGTGCGTTCGCGAGCCGCTCGAGTGGCACTATCATGCCTCGGACCTGCGACAGCTCTGCGACATTCATCGCCGTTTCGGCCGAGTGCCGCTGAAGACCTTCCCGCTGGCCGACATATTCAAGTACCGGATTTATTATCGCTACGTAAAGGGCATGCGCGTCGTCAAGCCGCTGAATTGCGTGCCCTACGTCAAGGAAGCGGCGATGCAGGAACTTGCCGATCGGTTCGGTTGGCAGAAGTATTCCCACAAGCACTACGAGTCTCGGTTCACGCGTTTCTACGAAGGCTACTGGTTGCCCAGGAAATTCGGCTATGACAAACGCCGCGCGCACTTTTCGAGCCTGATTCTCACGGGCCAGATGGCGCGCGACGAGGCGCTGAGCCGCATCGCAGCGCCTGCGTACGACGAGCGCCAGGCCGAAAAGGACCTCGAGTACGTCGCGAAGAAGCTCGATCTGACGACTGGCGAGTTCCGGGAGCTTATGGCGGGGCAGAACAAGAGCTATCGCGACTACAAGTCGCGCATGCCGATCATCAACATTGGAACTAGGTTGCTTCGACTCATCGGCGCTCAGCGGGCGATCATCCGGTGATCGGAATCATCGATTACGGCCTGGGCAATGTCCGGGCATTTGCCAACATCTACAGCGACTTGGGCGTGCCGTTCACCGTGGCCACCGCACCGGGCGATCTCGACGGCATCTCGCGGGCGATCCTGCCAGGGGTGGGCGCCTTCGATCAGGCAATGATGCGGCTCGACCAGTCGGGCATGAAAGAGCGACTCGAGGAGCTGGTCACGGAGAGGAGCATGCCCGTGCTGGGGATCTGTGTCGGCATGCAGATCCTTGCCGCATCCAGCGCAGAAGGTGTGATGCCAGGCTTCGGCTGGATAAACGCAGAGGTCGTCGGACTCGAGCAGGCGGTAGGACAGCGGCGCATCCCTCACATGGGATGGAACGATGTGCGGCCACTGAGAACCGGAGGCCTGTTCGAGGGCTTGCCGGAGCCTCGATTCTATTTTCTCCATTCCTACGTGATGCAGTGCCACCGCAGGCAGGATGTTCTCGCCGTCACCGACTACGGCGGCGAGTTCGCCTGCGCGGTGCATCGCGACAACGTGTATGGCGTGCAATTTCATCCGGAGAAGAGTCACCACGATGGCATCCGGCTGCTGCGCAACTTTTCGGGGTTGTGATGCTGCGGTCCCGCATCATTCCCTGCCTCCTGGTGCGGAACAAGGGGTTGGTCAAGACGGTCGGTTTCGCAGACGCGAAGTATGTCGGCGATCCGATCAACGCCGTACGGATCTTCAACGAGAAGGAAGTCGATGAGCTGATGGTGATCGACATCGACGCTACCGTGCAGGGCCGATCGCCCGACTACGACCTGATCGGCCGGCTCGCGGCGGAGTGCCGCATGCCGCTGTGCTATGGCGGCGGCGTGAAAACTCGTGCGCAGATCGAAAAGATCGTGGCCCTCGGCGTTGAGAAAGTGGCGCTCAGCTCGGCGATCGTCGAGTCGTCGTGTCTGGTGGCCGAGGCGAGCTCGAGCGTCGGTGCTCAGAGCATCGTGGCCGTGCTGGACGTGAAGAAGGCGCCGAGCGAGCGGCGCTACGAGGTCTATACACACAATGGTACGCGTCCGACCGGCAAGTGCCCGGTCGCGACGGCGAAGCTGCTAGAGGAACAGGGAGTGGGCGAGATCGCCCTGAATTCCATAGACAACGATGGTCGCATGGAGGGCTACGACTTCGATCTCATCGAACTGGTCAGTCGGCAGATTCGACGCCCGATAACCTGCCTCGGCGGAGCCGGGTCGCTCGGCGACATCGAGAAGCTGATCGTCCGCTTCGGTCCCATCGGCGCTGCAGCGGGCAGCCTGTTCGTATTCAAAGGCGCCTATAGGGCGGTGTTGATCAACTATCCGAGCCAGAGTGTCAAGGAGGCATTGTTTCGGAAATGGCAATCGACACATGAGTGACCCTGACGTCGAACGCTACCTGGCAGGAGCCGCCCTCTATGGCGACGATTTCGACGATGCCCAGATCGCCGCTTGGCTCGCCGACGAGAAGCAAGGATACGCGGATCTCGGCGCCAAGGACGCCTGCCAATACAGTTACGAATACCACGCCTGGAATTGGCTGCATGGGTATCGCCATCTTCCGAAGCAAGAGTTCCGGCACGTGCTCGGCTTCGGGAGCGCTTATGGTGAGGAGCTGCTGCCCATTCTCCCGCGAATCGGCAGTGTGACGATCGTCGAGCCTTCGGGCGTTTTCGTGCGCAGTGACATTGGGGGTGTTGCTGTTCGATACGTCGAGCCTGGAGTTGGCGGGGCGCTGCAATTTCCAGCGGAAACCTTCGATCTGGTGACCTGCTTCGGAGTTCTGCATCATCTCCCGAACGTGAGCTTCGTAGTGCGCGAACTCGCACGCAGTATGCGAAGCGGAGGGTACCTCCTGCTGAGAGAGCCTATCGTGTCGATGGGAGACTGGCGGCAACCGAGGCGGGGTCTCACGAGGCACGAACGCGGCATCCCCTTGGCCATACTGGAGCAGATCGTCCGCACCTGCGGTCTGCAGACGTTCCAGCGTGCGCTCTGCGGCATGGCTCCTGCCGAGAGGCTGTTCCGGCACATCCGCCGGGACGTCTATAACAGCCGGGTGCTCGCCCGGATCGATGCCGGCCTTTCGGCAGCATTTGCATGGAACGTCAACTATCACCCGCGGAGTCTCCTCCAGCGTTTCAGGCCGACCGGGGTATATCTGGTGCTCCGGAAGACCGACGCCGGTTCACCATGCTGTGCGAACGGCTAGTCAGGTTCCGAGCGTCAGCAGAGGGACGAAGGCTTCTCGGAACGACGTTGTGGTCGGTCGTCGGCGAGGCTCTCGGGAGAGGGCTCATGCTGCTGTCGCTCGTGCTCGTGGCGAGAATCATCGGCCGGGCGGGTTATGGCGAATTCGGCCTGATTCGCACCACCATAATGATGTTTGTCTCCTTCGGCGGCCTTGGTCTGGGGCTGACCGCCAACCGCTTCGTGGCCCAGTACCGGCATCGAGACAAGCCGCACAGTGGTGAGATCATCACCACTTCTTATGCGTTGGCAGCCGTCTCCGGGCTGCTCACCGGGGTCGCCGTGTTCGCAGGAGCACGCTACCTCGCTATCAGGGTCGGCGGCTCGCCGGCGCTCGAGTCCGGACTGCGGCTCGCGAGTGCCGTCCTGGTGCTGAGCGCAGTCAACGGGGCGCAGACCGGCATGTTGCAGGGTCTGCACGCGTATCGCGAGCTTGCCATCGCGAGCCTGATGCAGGGTGCAATCGGAGTACTCCTGATGATTGCCGGCGCTCGCTGGTTCGGCTTGAACGGTGCGTTGGGTGGGCTCCTGCTCCAGACATGTTCCGCTACTGCTGTCAGTCATTACTTCATCAGGCGGGAAGCTGTGCGTCAGGGGATTCCGCTGACGTGGAACGGATTCGCCCGGATGGCGCCGGTGTTCTGGAGATTCAGCGTTCCGGTGATGCTGATGGGCCTCGCCGTTGCTCCGTTCAAGTGGGTGAGCGAGACCTTGCTTGCCCGCAGCTTCGGTTTTCAGACGCTCGGCGTATTTCACGCATCCATGACCGTTGCGAATGTGCTGATTGCGGCGGCGTCGTCCCTGCATGCGCCGCTCGTCTCCCTGAGTGCCAGCGCCTATGGTTCCGCCAGCAGCGCGCGGAGTCAGTACCTCAATCTTTACGGATCCTGGTATCTGTTTCTCGTGCTGGCTGTCCCGCTCGCCGCGTTTCCTCGGCTCGCATCGCTGCCGTTCGGCGGCGACTTCGTATCGCCGGATTTCTATGCCGTTACCCTTCTTCTGATTCTGTATTGCGGCATGATGCTGTACTACCAGGGAATCATGAGAATGATGGCCTTGCACGGGTCGATGTGGTTCGGCTTCGCCACGAACCTCCTCGAGGGAGCATCTCTCGTTGCGAGCTTTCTGCTGCTGAAGAACTGGGGGGCACTGGGGCTCGGTGTGGCCTACGTAGTTTCCTACGTGGTCCGGATCGCGGCATCCCTTCCCTACCTGCTCTCGCGGGGAATCATTCCACGAGAACTGATGCTCGACCGCTATTTCGCCGGTACTCTGGCAGTGCTCGCGACGCTGGTCGTCGTGCGGCTCGCAGGTGTCCTGTGATACTTGTGCTGTGCGCCAGCGCATTTGCCGTCGCTCTCGCGATGGCCCTGCAGAACGATGTCCTGGCGCAGCACTCCTACGCACTCTACGGCCTGCAGCTGGCTACGATGATTCCGTATCTCCTCCGCAAGGCTGTTTTCCTGAAGAATCTGTTCTTGCCCAGTTTTTTCGTGCTGGTGTACTTCCTGCTCAATCTGACGCTGGGAAGCTATCTGGTGCCCCGCGACTACGGATGGAACCGGGAATTCACCGATGTAGCTCTGGCAATCCGGCACTACAAATTGATCGTTCCGTATCTGCTTCTGGCGAATGTCGTTCTGTTCCTGCTCACCGATCTCGCGTTCCGCAGGATGAATGCGCTTAGCCGCAACATGGAGCGCGGCTCGCCTCCGCATACCGGGGCCCGAGGGGAGGCATGGGGCATGGGCAGAATGCCTTTCTATTTTGCGGCCTTCTTTCTCGTCAGCTACTTCGATGTCTACAGCGCGTTTTCATTCCAGCTCGCGATTCTCATCGTGCACACCACCGACCCCGCGATGCGAGGTAGATGGTATCGATTCGGTGTCTATGCATACTACCTAATGACGATGGTGGCATTCGATTTCGGGAACAAGCGGGAAATCGCGATCGTCCTATTCCTGATTATGTTCGTCGAGGCTTACTTTGGACGGATCGTGCTCCGGTTCGGCCTTCGTAACCTGGCTGCCTTCGCAGCTGTGGCAGCGAGCTTCTTCGCCCTGATACTTGCAGCCTCCATACTTCGTGGCTACGGCGATTTTCCTGTGACTTCAGTATTCCAGGCGATCTCGTACATCCCGCGCTATATGACCTCCGAAATGTTCATTGATGGTATTACCGACAATCTCGAGCTGAATTACAATTATGGCTGCGCGATTACGTCCATCGATCTCGGGATACGCGGGCTGATCGATTACCAGTACGGCGCCTCCCTGATCAAGCCGCTCTTTCTGCCGATCCCGCGCGAGCTGCTGCCATGGAAGCCGGAGAGCATCATGCAGATATTCACGCAGGTGTACGCCCCGGAGTGGTGGCTCGAAGAAGGATCGATGCCTGTGATGTTTGCATCTGAAATGTTCCTGAACTTCAGCTATCTCGGTCTGGCGCCGTTCGCGCTGGTCTTGGGCCTCATCAACCGGCTCTTCGTCGGCTTTCACCTGGCTCCGCCCGGCTCCTTCGCATTCTTGTCCTGCGCGTTTCTGTCTATCACGGTTCTCACTCTCGCGCGTGGCGGCGGTATCGAGCAGTATCTGCTCTATTACCTTCTGGCAATTCCTGTTTTCCTCGTGGTCATGCTCCTCAGGCAGAGCTCCCGCGAGCCGGGAAGGGCCGCAGCGCAGGTCCATGTGCACTCATGAGAATAGTGGTCGTAAGTGCCTTCTATTCGGAAGGTATGGGTTACACGGAGAATTGCCTGCCGAAGGCGCTTGCGGCGCTTGGCAACGAAGTCCATCTGATAACCTCGAATCTCAACGTCTATGGCACTTCGCCCGATTACGAAGCGACGTATGCGTCTTTTCTGGGAGCAGCGGACCAGGGCGAGGGAATCTTCGAATGCGATGGCTACACAGTGCATCGTCTGACGTCGGCAATAGTGAGGGGATATGTCCATATCAGACGGCTGGCGCAGGTCATTCGGGCGATTCGCCCCGACGTAGTGCACTGCACGGAGATCGCATCCCTCCCAGCCTTCGTGGTTGCTGCAGCGAAGCCGACTGGACGCTTCAAATTCTTCGCCGAGAGCCATCAGCATCTATCGGTAGTCAAGCCGTTCCTCAAGCAAGAAACCGGGGCGTTGCTGCGCAAGGCCGTCTACCGCCTGACGCGTACGCTTCCGACTTACCTCGCGAGTTTGGCCGTGGAGAAGTGCTACGCAATAGCTCCCGACTGCCTGTATGTCGCCAGGCACCTCTATGGCGTTCCGGAGCGCAAGGCCAAGCTGCAACCTCTGGGAACGGACACCGAGCTGTTTCGACCCGCAATGCAGGCAGTCGAACTCACGGCCCGCGCGGCGACCCGCCGCGAGCTGGGATACGGCGACGGCGATGTCGTCTGCATCTATACGGGCCGCCTGTCGGCGGACAAGAACCCCCTGCTGCTAGCGCGCGCAGTGGATAGTTTGGCTGATGGCAATCCGAAATATCACGCCTTGTTCATCGGCGAGGGGCTGCAAAAGGACGAGATTCTGCGTTGCAGAAACGCGCAGGTGCTGCCCTTCGTTAGGCACCGGGAGCTGGCAGATTACTACCGCATGGCGGACCTGGCCGTGTGGCCTCGCCAGGAGTCAATGTCGATGCTGGATGCAGCGGCCTGCGGTCTGCCACTCGTCGCAGCTGACAGCATTGGGGAGAGCGAGCGGATCGCCGGAAACGGGAGGGTATATCGGGAGAACAGCGTCGAGGATCTCATGCGAGTTCTCGCCAGTCTATCATCGTCCGTCGATCGCAGGACCCTCGGCACGCTCGGCCGACAAAAGATGGAGCGAGGCTACAGCTGGAGCAACATCGCCCGGTCGATCGTCTCAGACTACGTCGCCGCGAGCGCTGCGTCCTGACAAAGATGCCTCACGGTGAGCCACGGTGAGCGTGCTATTTCTCGCTCCTCTGCCGGAGCCAGTGACGGGGCATTCGCTCGCGTGCCAGGTGTTTCTCGAGGAGCTGGTGAAGCACATGGACGTCGAAGTGATCGATCTCAACAAGAAGGATTTCAGGCAGGGAGTCAGCTCGCCAGCACGCATCTTCGAAGTACTCGGGATACTCGGCCGGATCTGGCGCAAGAAGGGCTCGTGCCGAGCGATCTATTTTACGGTCTCGGAGTCGCTGGCGGGGAACACCAAGGATCTTCTGATCTATCTCCTGTGCTTCCGGCAGCTGCCGCGGATGGTGATTCACCTCCATGGAGGTGCGGGGATGAGGGAGATCATGCTGGGCAGCAATCGGCTGCTCGCAAGGTTAAACGGCTTCTTCCTGCGGCGTATGGCCGGCGTGATCATACTAGGGCAGCGACACGTCGAAGTGTATTCAAACTGTGTCTCTCGCGAGCGCATTCACATCGTTCCGAATTTTGCACAGGATCAACTGTTTCTGGATCAGGAGAGTGTCGATGCAAAATTCCGCAAGGCGGAGCCGTTGCGTATCCTGTTTCTGAGCAACCTGCTGCCGGGCAAGGGGCACCTTGAGCTCGTCGAGGCATTTCGCGGTCTCGATGAGCGGAGCCGTGCGCGCATCGAGATAGACTTCGCGGGGGGCTTCGAATCCGAGCGGCAGAGGAGCAAGTTCCTTTGCCTGATCGACGGCGCTTCGCAGATCCGCTATCAGGGCACCGTCCACGGCGAGAAGAAGAGGCAGCTTCTTGCGCAGGCGCACATCTTTTGTCTGCCGACGTACTATCCGTACGAGGGCCAGCCGATCAGCCTCCTGGAGGCGTACGCATCGGGTTGTGCAGTCATCACCACAGATCACAGCGGTATACCGGATGTCTTCACTGATGGCGTCAACGGGTATGAAGTCGAGAAGCGATCCGCGGCCGCGCTGCGCCGAGCGATTGTGAGAGCCCTGACGATGCCCGAAGATCTGCACTCCATGGCCACGGCCAACCTCCGCGCAGCGCAGCTTCGATTTCGGACGTCCATCTATGCCCGTGAGCTCGTTCGAATTGTCTCGGAGGTCCATGAACGCGCAGGATGAGGTCGGCGCCTGGGACGGGGGGGCAGCAGCGCAGACGCCGCTCTCGCAACGGCAGCTCGAAGCGTTCACCCACGAGGAATTCGTGGAGGATCAGGTGCGTGATTTCACAACTCTCGTGGGCTCGGGCGAGGCCGACCGGAAAACTATTGTAGACGTCGGGGGCGGGCATGGATTCTTCGCCAGGAGACTGGCACAGGCCGGATGGCCGGTCCGGGTGATTGAGACGGATCCCGCTGCGGTCGCAGCTTGCCGGGAGGCGGGAATCGAGGCGGTAAGATGCGATGCGCTCGACCCGGTGTTTGTAGGAGACGAGGACATCGTGTGCTTCAACCTGATCCTGCATCACCTCGTCGGCGGATCGGAGCAGGCTACCAGCGAGCTGCAGTGCAAAGCGCTTGCAGTGTGGCGCCCGCGCGCAGGCGCTGCCTTCGTGAACGAATACATCTACGAATCGTGGGCTGGACAGCTATCGGGCTGGCTCATCTTCCAGATCACGAGCAGCCGGATCTTGTCGCGAATCGCGCGGATGATCTCAGTCTTAATGCCCACCTTGCGAGCAAATACTTTTGGGGTTGGTGTGCGGTTTCGAACTCATCAGGAGTGGCTGGACGTGTTTGCATCGGCCGGATACAGAGTGACGTCGACCATGATCGGGAAACGAGAGCACGTTTCACTCCCGCGCCGGATGCTGCTTATCCGCAGCATCCGGCGGGACAGTTTCCTGCTCGAGCCGGAATTGAACTGATGTTTGGTGGAGGCATCCTGCTGATCACCGGGGGTACGGGGTCCTTCGGTAACGCCGTCTTGAGGCGCTTCATCGGATCCGATCTGAGCGAGATCCGCATCTTTAGTCGTGACGAGAAGAAGCAGGACGACATGCGCAAGCGCTACAGGCACGCGAAGCTCAGGTTCTACTTGGGCGACGTGCGCGACTCGCGCAGCGTGGCCGCAGCGATGCGCGGCGTGAATTTCTGCTTCCACGCTGCGGCTCTGAAACAAGTGCCCTCCTGCGAGTTCCACCCCATGGAAGCGGTGCGCACGAACGTAATTGGCACCGAGAACGTTCTGAGAGCAGCGATTGCGGCCGGCGTCCAGCGCGTCGTATGTCTGAGCACCGACAAGGCGGTTTATCCCATCAATGCCATGGGTATCTCCAAGGCGATGATGGAGAAGATCATGGTGGCACAGTCGCGCAATCTCGAAGGCACGAGTACCGTGATCTGCGGTACGCGCTACGGCAATGTGATGGCATCGAGGGGATCCGTCATCCCTCTTTTTGTCGAGCAGATCCTTTCGGGCCGCCCGTTGACCATCACGGATCCGTCCATGACGCGCTTCATGATGACGCTGCACGATGCGGTGGATCTGGTGCTCTACGCCTTCTGCCATGGTGGCAACGGCGACATCTTTGTGCAGAAAGCGCCTGCGGCTACGGTAACGGTTCTGGCGCACGCTCTGCTTGAGCTCATGCAGCGACCGAATTACGAGATACGCGAAATTGGCACTCGCCACGGGGAGAAGCTGCACGAAACGCTGCTCAGCAGAGAGGAGTTCGCGAGCGCGGAAGACCTCGGCGACTATTACCGCATACCGCCGGACGGTCGGGACCTCAATTACGGCAAGTTCGTCGAAGAGGGGGAGCAGAGCATCAGTCGCGCTGAAGATTATAATTCATACAATACTCGTCGCCTGGACGTGACAGGCATGAAGGAGCTGCTACTCAAGCTGGACTTCATGCGGCGCATCGTGCGAGGCGAGTCGGCTACGCCCGAGGACTGAGTGGCGATGCGCATCGTCGTCACCGGGGCGGACGGCTTCATCGGCAGGAATCTGCGGGTGCGCCTGCGGGAGCGCGATCAGCACGAGGTCATGGTCATAGTCAGGGACACTGCGCCGGGGCAGGTGGCGGCATTTCTGCATGACGCGGAGGCGGTCATGCACCTCGCGGGAGTGAATCGTGCGAAAGACGAGAAGGCATTCGGCGAAGGCAACACGGAGTTTACGCGCAAGCTGTGCGAGATTCTCGCGTCCACGGGTCGACCGACGCCGATCATCTACGCTTCGTCTGCGCAGGCAACCGTGGAAAATGTCTATGGGCGCAGCAAGCGCGCGGCGGAGGAGCTGCTGCTGCGGCACGCGCGGGACACCGGCTCTCCGGTACATCTGTTCCGCCTGAACAACGTCTTCGGAAAGTGGAGCCGGCCGAATTACAATTCGGTGGTGGCTACGTTCTGCTATCAGATTGCCCGGGGGTTGCCGATCTCCATCCACGACCCGAACGCACCGTTGAAGCTGGTGTATGTGGACGATGTTGTGGACGCCTTCCTTCGTGTGCTTGGCACACCTCTCGTGGCGGGTGGGCATCACGAGGCAGGCCCGATTTACGACACGACGGTTGGTGAGCTGGCGAGCGCACTGTACAGCTGCGCTGCGAGTCGCAGTGCGATTGCAGTACCGCGCGTCGGTGCAGGGTTGATGAGGGCGCTCTATGCAACCTACGTCAGCTTTCTGGAACCCGACTCCTTCGCCTACGATATCCCTTGCCACAGCGACAAGCGCGGTGCCTTCGTGGAGATGCTCAAGACTCCGGATTGCGGCCAGATTTCGTATTTCACCGCGTATCCAGGCATCACTCGCGGGGAACATTATCATCACACCAAGACCGAGAAATTCCTGGTCGTCAGGGGTGCCGCACGGTTCACGTTTCGGAACGTAGACACGGGCCAGAGGCACTGCCTGGAAGTGCGAGGAGGAGAGGCGCGCATCGTCGAGTCGGTTCCCGGGTGGGCACACGCGGTATCCAATATCGGGGAGGAGGAGCTCATCGTGCTGCTATGGGCGAGCGAGACCTTCGATCGAGCGCGGCCGGACACAGTGGCTGTGAAGGTTCTGCCGTGAGTAAGCTCAAGGTCCTCACCGTCGTGGGGACGCGGCCGGAAATCATCCGTCTCGCGCGCGTGATGGCCCGTCTCGACGAGCATTGCGACCATGTACTTGTACATACCGGCCAGAACTACGACTACGAACTGAACGGAGTGTTTTTCGAGGATCTCGAAGTAAGGCGGCCGGATCATTTTCTGGGGAGCGCCGCGGACACTGCTGCGCAGACTATCAGTAAGGTAATCGGGGCCATTGACAGCGTGCTTGAGCGAGAGCGACCCGATGCGATGCTCGTGCTCGGCGACACGAACAGCTGCCTAGCAGTGATACCGGCCAAGCGGCGCAAGATCCCGATCTTCCACATGGAGGCCGGTAACCGCTGCTTTGATCAGCGGGTCCCCGAGGAAATTAACCGCCGGATCGTCGATCATACGGCCGACGTCAATCTGACCTACAGCTCGATTGCCCGGGAATATCTGCTGCGCGAAGGATTGCCGCCGGATATGGTCATCAAGACTGGCAGTCCGATGTTCGAGGTTCTGAATTACTACCTGCCAAAGATTCGGGCATCGGCTGCTCTCGAGCGGCTCGGTCTGAGCGTGGGCGCCTTCTTCCTCGTGAGCGCGCACCGCGAGGAGAACATCGATTTGCCCGAGAATTTTTCCCGTCTCGTGAGGCTTCTCGATACCCTTGCTCTGGAGCACGAACTCCCTGTCATCGTCTCAACGCATCCGAGAACCCGCAAGCGTATCGAGGCCGCCGATGTCAATTTCCATCCTCGGGTGCAGTTGCTGCGGCCGCTCGGTTTTCACGACTACGTCAAGCTGCAGTTGTCTGCACGCGCGGTCTTGTCCGATAGCGGCACCATTAGCGAGGAATCATCCATTCTAAATTTTCCGGCCGTGATTCTGCGGGAAGCGCATGAGCGGCCGGAAGGCATGGAAGAAGCGGCTACGATGATGGTTGGTCTCGATGTGGAGCGGGTTCGTCAGGCTCTTGCCATTCTCGCTGTACAGCCGCGCGGCAGTGAGCGGCTGCTTCGGTTGGTGGCCGACTATAATGTGCCGAATGTCTCTGACAAGGTGGTGCGCATCATTCACAGCTACGTGGACTACGTGAATCGGGTCGTGTGGCGCAGGCCTCGCTGAGTGCACGGATGCGTATTCTGGTCGTCAGCCAGATGTTCTGGCCAGAGGATTTCCGCATCAACGACTTGGCCGTGGAGCTCGTCAGGCGAGGTCACGAGGTGACTGTGTTGACTGGCTTACCGAATTATCCAGAGGGGCGGATTTTCACCGAATTCAGATGTGACCCGCGTGGCTTTGATGAATTACACGGGGTCAGAATCGTGCGGGTACCCATCGTCTCGAGAGGTCAGAGCCGTTTGCGGCTGCTGCTTAACTATCTCAGCTTCGTTGTGAGTGGCACGCTGATCGGAGCATGGCGGCTGCGAGGCCGCCGTTTCGATGCCATTCTGGTCCACGAATCCTCGCCGGTGACTGTTGGTCTTCCGGCGGCAGCGCTCAGAAGTCTCAAGAAGGCGCCTCTCGCCTTCTGGGTCCTCGACTTGTGGCCGGATACGCTGGAAGCTCTCGGGGTCGTGCGCGGCAAGACGTTGCTCGGAGTGGTAGGGAGGTTGGTCGCGTTCATCTACAGGCGCTGTGATCTGATCATGGCGCAGTCACGCAGCTTCATTCCGAAGATAGCTAAGTATTGCACCGATCTCGAACGGATCGTCTATTTTCCGAGTTGGGCGGAGCCAATATTCGGAGTGGAGGAAGTCGAGCCGGCCGCCGAGGTGCCCGAGAAGGCCGGGAGCTTCGATGTCATGTTCGCCGGCAACATTGGCGAGGCGCAGGACTTCCCCAGCATTCTGTCGGCCGCGGAGCGGCTGAAGGGGAATTCGCGCATCAGATGGCTGATCGTTGGGGATGGCCGAATGGCTGGCTGGGTCCGGCAGGAAATTCGGCGGCGCGGCTTGCAGGAGTCGGTGCTCATGCTGGGGCGATATCCTGTGGAACGCATGCCTTCGTTCTACATGCATGCCAACGTCCTGCTGGTCGCGTTGAAAGATGAACCGATATTTGCGATGACCATCCCTGGCAAGCTCCAGTCATATCTGGCAGCTGGCATTCCCGTCGTGGCCATGCTCAACGGCGAAGGTGCCGACGTCGTCGAGCGTGCCGCGTGCGGAATTGGCTGTCGCGCCGGCGACCCTGTGGGGCTCGCTGCTGCCGTGCAGCGCCTCGCATCCCTGCCCGGTGAGCAGTTGGTTGAAATGGGGCGCAACGCGGCAGCGATCAGCGCCAGGGAGTTCGACCGCGATGCTCTGATCAGCCGTCTCGAGCTCTGGCTGACCAGGCTGTCCGCAGGAGAACGTGGACGCATGGTGACGTGCGGCTGATAGGATCACGCCATTGAAGCGTTTATTGATTGTCGGGGCGGGAGGGCACGGACACTCAGTTGCGGAAGCCGTGCTGGCGGCGACTGAGTACGAGTTGGTGGGATTCCTGGACGATGCTGCTGCTCGAGTGACGAGCATCTGGGGGCGTCCTGTGTTGGGACCGCTCTGCGATGCATACGAACACAGAGAGCTGGCAGAGGCAGCGATCGTCGCTATCGGCAACAACAGGCTTCGCGAGGAAGTGCACACTCGTTTGCGCAATGCCGGATTCGATCTAGCGACGGTCGTTCATCCCCGGGCAGTGGTTTCTCCGAGTGCCGTGACTGGCGAAGGCTGTGCAATTATGGCCGGCGCGGTGATTGGTACCCAGGCCAACCTCGGGGATGGTGTCATCGTGAATTGCGGAGCCGTCGTCGATCACCATTGCCGCGTAGATGATTTCGCCCACGTGGGAGCGAACGCGACGATGGCAGGAGGTGCTGTCGTGGGTAGAGGCGCCTGGATGCAGGCGGGTTCGGCCATCGGTTACGGCGTCCGGCTGGTGCCAGGCGAGGTGCTGGAGCCAGCCGAAGGGCGATCCGCCCGATAGCTCGAGGGTTGGCCGCACGCCTCAGATTGATTTCTCGAGCAGGTACCTCTTGAGGCTACCAACCGCCCGGCCAGCAGTGCCGCCATCCCACCTCTCCGGCCGCCGCCCCCGCGGCCAGCGGCCCGCGAGGATCTCTTCAACGGCTGCCTCGAGCTCCTGGGGCTTCAGGAGCCGATTGCTGCCCTCGGTCACCGTCACCGGCCGCTCGGTATTCTCGCGCAGCGTGAGGCAGGGAATCCCCAGATAGGTGGTCTCCTCCTGCACGCCCCCGGAGTCGGTGATCGCTGCAGCCGCGCCGCATACGAGGTTCATGAACTCGATGTACCCCAGCGGCTCGGTGAGGGTGATCCCGGGTGCTCCGGCGAGCGCTGCCCAGAGCCCGAACTCCTCCAGCCTGCGGCGAGTGCGCGGGTGCACGGCAAAGAACAGAGGCAGGCGCGGCGAGATGGCGAGCAGCCGCTCGACGAGCTCCGCGAGCGTGGCTCGATCGTCGACGTTGGAGGGACGGTGCAGCGTTACCACCGCGTAGCGCTTTGCTTCCAGCCCGAAGCGCTCGCGGGTGGCGGCGGCTTCGATGCGCGCGCGCAGCATCTCGAATGAGTCGATCATGATGTTGCCGATGCGCTCGATCTTTTCCGCTGGCACGCCTTCCGCCCGCAGGTTCTCATCGGCATCGGGTGAGGGTGTCCAGAGCAGATCCGAGATTGCGTCAGTGACGAGGCGATTGATTTCTTCGGGCATCGAGCGGTCGCGGCTGCGCAGGCCGGCCTCGAGGTGCGCGACGGGGATCGAGAGCTTCGCCCCGACCATGGCGCAGGCTGCTGTGGCGTTGACGTCGCCGACCACGACGATCGCGTCAGGCCGCTCGCGCATTGCGACGGTTTCGTAGGCAATCATGGTGCGGCCGGTCTGCTCGGCGTGGGTGCCACTGCCGACCTCCAGGTGATGCGCAGGCTCCGGCATACGCAGGTCGCGGAAGAAGGCGTCCGACATGTTGGCGTCGTAGTGTTGCCCGGTGTGCACGATGCGTGCATCGCACCAGTCGCTTGCAGCGAGCGCATGGTGGAGCGGGGCAACCTTCATGAAATTGGGGCGCGCTGCGGCAATCAGGTGGACGAGCTTCCTGGGCATCGGTTCTCTGGTTGGTTGAATGACGGAACGATTGGAGGGATTGATGGTTTACGTGAACTCTGAAGCCTGCGACGCATCTTTGGCAACCCGCAACATCAGAGACAGAGGCGATGCTACCAGCCGGAGCCGTGAAGTCCTGCAAGCGACGGGCATAATTTGTAAAATCTGTTTTGGACAGACCGGAAGGACGGGGTATTCCGATGATTGCGTCGTCGCTGTGCGCGGTTGAGGACGGGGCGTCATGCTGACGGCCGTTGCCTCAGCGTTGGCCACCTTTCTCGTTACGGTGCTCGCCATCGTCGCGCTGCGGCCCGTGGCCCTTGCCGTGGAGCTCGTCGACCGCCCGGGGGGCCGCAAGACGCACACCGGCAATGTGCCGATCGTGGGGGGGCTCGCGATGTTCCTCGGGATCGTGGTCGGCATCGGGCTGCTCCCGCTCCCCGTGCTGTCGACGGCGCCTTTTCTGGCGGCCTGCGGGCTTCTGGTGACGGTGGGCCTCTTCGATGATCGCTTCGAGCTCTCGCCCTGGCTGCGCCTGCCCGTGCAGATGAGTGCCGCGACCGTGCTGGTGTATTCCGGCACGGTGGTCACCACGCTCGGGGCGCCGTTCGGGCAGGCGGCGGAGATCTACCTCGAGGGTGCCGGGTCGATTGCCTTCACCATGCTCATCGTCATCGCCTCGATCAATGCCTTCAACATGCTCGACGGCATGGACGGTCTTGCGGGGGCCACGGCCGTCGTCGCGATCGGGGCGATTGCTGCAATGGCCGGTGTGTACGGCGCCTGGTCTGTCGCGGCGGCGGCTCTGGTGTTTGCCGGAGCGATCGCTGCCTTCCTGATCTTCAACCTGCCGACACAGCTCAATCGCAAGATACGGTGCTTCATGGGGGACGCGGGCAGTACGCTGCTCGGCTTCGGTGTGGCATGGCTCTGCCTGCGGATCACCCAGGAGCCGCTGCGCGCCGTGGCGCCGGTGACGGTGCTCTGGGTCGTGGCACTGCCACTCTACGAACTCCTCTGGACCACGATCCGCCGTATCCTGCGGGGCGCCTCGCCCCTGAGGCCGGACAGTGATCACTTCCATCATCTGCTCCTGAGGGCCGGCTTCGGTGTGCGGGGGGCCTTCACGGTCTATATCGGGCTCGCGGTGCTGCTGGCCTTGGCCGGCACTGCCATCGAGCTTCTGGACATGCCGGACTGGTTCTCGGCGCTGATGCTCCTCGCCGGTGGCGTTGCGGTGGTGCAGCTGATGCATCACGCGGAGATCCTCTGGAAGATCCTGCCGGACGTGCTGCGGCGCCTGCCCCTTGCTCGAGGGCGGGCTCGCGCGGCAGGTGGTGCAGGAGGAGCGGCGGGCAGGGCGGTAGCGCCTGGCCCGGATCCGCCGTTCGGGCGATCTCACCAGGAGCTTTTCAGTCCCAGCGCAAGAGGCACCAGCTCGTCGGGCGTGCTGTCGGTCAGCTCGAGTTTTCCCGGCGCGAGCTTGAGTGAGATCTCCCGGAGATTGACGGTGCTCAGGTGGACGACGTCCTCCGGGTCGGCGATGACCTCGCGTACCCGGCGAGGCAGCTTCGCCGGGGCGGTCTTACAAAAATGCAATGAGATTGCATAAAATGCGCAGTAATGATTCCGAGAATCCTCAGTGAACGCCTCGCAACGGCTTGGAAGCAGTTTCCAGTCGTCCTGATCACCGGGGCGCGCCAGGTCGGCAAGACCACCCTCGCGCGGGCATTTCTCCCCGACGCAAGCTACGTCACCCTCGACGTGCCGGCGCAGGCGGAAGCCGCACGCCTTGATCCTCGACGGATCTTCGCGGAACGCTCGCCGCCACTCATCCTCGATGAAGTGCAGTACGCACCGGGCCTGCTGCGCGAGATCAAGCTGCGCGTGGACGGGGAGCGCGCGCCGGGTCAGTTCCTGGTCACCGGCTCCCAGAGCTTCGAGCTGATGGCGGGAGTGACGGAATCGCTCGCCGGGCGTGCTGCCGTGCTCACCTTGCCGGCTCTGAGCCTCCAGGAAATCGAAGGCAGCAAGGATCTCGCGGCCATCGACCGCGTCCTCTGGCGGGGTGCCTGGCCGGAGCTCTGGCAGAAGCCGCAGCTCGACCGTGCGCTCTGGCTCGGCTCGTACGTGGCTACCTACCTCGAGCGCGACGTACGCAATCTGCTCAATGTCGGCAGCCTGCGGGATTTCGACCGCTTTCTGCGGGCCTGTGCGCTGCGTGCCGCACAGCTGCTGTCCTACGCAGAACTGGCGCGCGACGTGGGCATCTCTCCGAACACGGCAAAGAGCTGGATCTCCGTGCTCGAGGCGAGCCAGCAGATCTTCCTTCTCGAGCCCTATCATCGGCAGCGGACCAAGCGTCTCGTCAAGTCCCCGAAGCTCTATTTCGCGGATACGGGGCTGCTGACCTATCTGCTGGGATTCAACTCCATGAGCGATCTGCCTTCCCACGCGCTCTGGGGCGCAGTGTGGGAGAACCTGGTCATCTCCGAAGTGCGCAAGCACTACCTCGCGCACGGCAAGCGGCCGCCGCTCTGGTTCTGGCGTACGGCACAGGGTCACGAGCTGGATCTGCTCATCGAGACGGCGCCCGAGCGCTTCGTGGTTGTCGAATGCAAGACCGCGGCACGCATCGAGCCGTCTGTCGCGCGTGCTCTTCGTCCACTGCAGGCAGAGTACGGCGAGCGATCCGTGGTGCAGGCCTTTATCGCCTGCCGCACTGAGCAAGCCTATCCGCTCGCCGAAGGCGCTGCGATCGAGGCGGTGCCGCTGGCCGGCCGGGGCGGGCTGCTCGGTCGCGAGGAGCTGATGTAGGTGTGAGGGGTAACCCGGCGCTCGAAATGCGGGTCGGACAGGCGATGCGGAGGAGCGAGGCAGGGTGCCGGCGCAGCAGATGACAGCGTTCTGTCGAATTACCCCGTGCACGCTCATTTCGACAGCATCCTGTCAATTGCGCCGCAGCGACTTACGTCGGTAGCGGGAAAGGGGCGTGTATCCAGGCGCTCAGGCCAGGTGCAGGATCGGCGGGGGCTCAGTGACTTGCCAGACGGTGCCGTTGGGGCTCAACAATTGAGCAAGTTTGATGCGCTTGGAATCGTCACGGATGTTGCGCCAGGTGTCCCCGCACGCCTGTTCGGCAAGGCGCTCGAAAGGTATGGATTTCGACAGCAAGCCAGCCCGCCAAGGCTCGCCATTGACTTTCAAATCAACCTAGCGCAGGCTGGGCATTGATGAAAAAGTCAATGAGCGGTCTTCCCGATCTCCTCACAGCGCTCACGCGCGAGGCGCGGGCGCGCGGCCTCACCGACGCTGCCTGGGCGCGTGCGGCCGGAGTTCGTACGGAGACGCTCTGCCGCCTCCGCCGCCGCCAAAGCTGTGATTTCGCGACACTCGAGGCGCTGGCGCACGCCGCCGGCACTGGCATCGGCGTCCTCGACAGCGCAAGCCGCAACGCAGAGGATGATGCGCACTTTCCAGCGCATCTGGATCGTGAGCTCGAGGCCCGATTGCTGCAGCTCTGCGCGTCCGGCGAGCTCGACGCCGCCCGCTGGGCGCGGCTCGGGCCGCGTTTCTTCATGGCGGGGCTGGCCGTAATGCTGGCAAGCGTGCGCGGCTATGATCGGCGCGCGCTCCTCGAGCTCGCAGAACGTCTGCATCCGGGCAGCTGCGAACCCGAGGTGTTCGCAATCTGGCTGGCTCGCAGTCCGCTGCAGCCGTCCCGGTTTCTGCCGCTGCTCGAAGCTGAGCGGGCTCATGCGGCCTGATCGCCAGGCGCGACCCGAGTACGTCGAGGCCTTTCGCGAGCTCGTGGCCCGCATCGCGCGTGCGCTGGAGTCGGCGCCTGCGGCCAGCCTCCCGGTCAGGATGTACGTCGCAGGCGGTGCTGCCCTTCACTTCTACACCGGCGCACGCGTCACGAAGGATGTCGATGCCGTGTTCTCCCGTCGCATCGTGCTGCCGGACGACCTCAAAGTGTCTTATCGGGACCCGGATGGCGCGGCGCGGCTGCTGTATTTCGATCGCCAGTACAACGATACCTTCGGCCTGCTGCACGAGGATGCGTACGAGCAGTCACAGGCTCTTACGCTGGAGGGCATCGACGCGCAAGTGCTCGATGTGCGGCTGCTGTCTCCCTTGGATCTTGCGGTGAGCAAGATCAGCCGCTTCTCGGAGCAGGATCGCGAGGATATCGCGGCGCTGGCAAGCCTCGGGCTCATCTCGTCGGATACGCTGCGGCACAGGGCCGAACAGGCGCTCCTGAATTACGTCGGTGACACCACGCGGGTGAGGGGAGCGATCGAGTCGGCCTGCCGGATCGTCGCGGACGCCGAGGCGCGACGGCCCAAGGGGCAGCCCCACGGACGCCCCAAAGGGCGTCGATGATCCGCCCGGAACGCGTCACACCGCTGGGCGTTCATCTGCGCGAGAATGCGCGCCTTCGCGCAAGCGCTGAGCAGGTCTGCAGACAATGAGAGTCACGATCTTCGGTTCCGGCTATGTCGGCCTGGTCACGGGCGCCTGCTTCGCGGAAGCCGGCAATCACGTGGTCTGCGTGGATGTCGATGCGGGCAAGATCGAGCGGCTGCAGCGCGGCGAGATCCCGATCCACGAGCCGGGGCTGGAGGCGATCGTCAGGCGCAACGCCGAGGCGGGGCGTCTCGAATTCACCACCGATGCGGTGCGCGGCGTCGATCACGGACTCTTTCAGATCATTGCGGTCGGCACGCCGCCGGACGAGGACGGCTCGGCGGATCTCCGCCACGTCCTGAGCGTGGCGCGCACGATCGGCGAGCGCATGGGCAGCTACTGCATCGTGATCACCAAGTCTACGGTGCCCGTGGGTACGGCCGACAAGGTGCGGCGTGAGCTGGAAACGGCGCTGGCCGCGCGTGGCGCGCGGATCGAATTCGACGTGGTCTCGAACCCTGAATTCCTGAAGGAAGGCGCGGCGATCCAGGATTTCATGAAGCCGGACCGGGTGGTCGTCGGCACGGACAACCCGCGCACCATGGAGCTGATGCGCGCGCTGTACGATCCCTTCACACGCAACCGCGACCGCTTCATCGTCATGGACGTGCGGTCCGCCGAGCTCACGAAGTACGCGGCCAACGCGATGCTCGCCACCAAGATCAGTTTCATGAACGAGCTCGCAGGGCTCGCGGAACGCGTCGGCGCGGACATCGAGATGGTGCGCCAGGGGATCGGTTCGGACCCGCGTATCGGTTACAGCTTCATCTACCCCGGCACGGGCTATGGGGGCTCGTGCTTCCCCAAGGACGTGAAGGCGCTCGTGCGCTCGGCGCGCGGGGCGGGCGTCACGCCGCAGCTCCTGGAGTCCGTCGAGGCGGTGAACGAGGCGCAGAAGGAAGTGCTGGTGCGCAAGATTCGGGCGCACTTCGGCGAATCGCTCGCGGGCCGGACGTTTGCGCTCTGGGGTCTCGCCTTCAAGCCGAATACCGACGACATGCGCGAGGCGCCCGCGAGGCGCGTGATAGAGCTCCTGTGGGCTTCGGGCGCGAGGGTGCGGGCCTACGACCCCGTGGCCGCAGCCGAGGCGCAGCGCCTCTACGGCGAGCGTCCCGATCTCGTCCTCACGAAGAATGCCTACGAGGCGACCGAAGGCGCGGATGCACTGGCGATCGTCACGGAATGGCCGGAGTTCCGCAGCCCCGACTTCGACCGCCTGAAGAAGGTGCTGAAGCACGCGGTGATCTTCGATGGGCGCAACATCTACGATCCGGCGCTCCTCGAGCGGTTCGGCTTCGAGTACTACGCGATCGGGCGGGGGCGGGCAGGCGCCTGATCGACTATAATCGTTTCCAATCAGGATGATTGGAGTGCGGCCGTGGAGACGAGGGTAGTCACTGCGCATCTGCCGGCAGATCTCGCAGCGAGACTCGACGAGCTCGCGGCGCGGCTCGAGCGGCCGAAAGGCTGGGTGGTCAAGGAGGCGGTCGCCGGCTACCTTGCGCTCGAGGAGGCGAGGCATCAGGCGACGCTAGAAGCTCTCGCCGATGTCGATGCGGGCCGCACGATCGAGCACAGCGACATCGAGGCCTGGGCGGCCCCTACGAAATTCGCTACGAGATTGTCGGCAGCGACGTGATCGTGCTGCGGCTGTTCCATGGCCGCGAGCAGCGATGAGCTGCGGGCTGCGTCAGAAGCCGAGGAAGAGATAGTCGACCGCGGCGAGGATCTGCTGGCGATGAGCCGCGAGACTCCCGCGAGATCTCTGCAGGTCTCGGGGGTTGATGGCAGCCATCTCGGGAATCATCAGGACAAAGTCGCTCCCTTCGAACGATACCCGCGGGATCAGCTTCCCCGCCGCACCCGATGAAACTCGGGCGGAGCCAGGTGCCAGCGGCGCGCACACTCTCCCGTGCTCGTACTCGATGAGCCCGGATTGCAGCACGACCACGAAGGGATATCCCGATCGAAGCTGCGCGAGCGGGTTGCTGAAGACGTCAAACTGGTTCATCGCCCCGCTGCCGCTCGTAGTGCTCGCGTACCGCAGCTGCGAAAGACCCGTGCCGGCTGACGTACTCGGCCAGCCATTCGATGTCCTGGCGGATTTCGGCTGCGAGCTTTTCCCGCTCGAGCTTCTGCACCTCGTGTGCGAGCGCTTCCTCGGCGACCCGCGAGGCGTTGATACCGGCGCTCTTGGCCTTGGCGTAGAGATCGGAATTGAGCGTCAGGCTGACGGTGCGCTTGGGAGCCTTGGGATCGAAGGGTGGGTGGCGCATGACAAGACCCAATGCTTTGGACATGGGTATCCTACACGTGTTGTATGCACGCGGACAACTGTGTAAGCTCGTGTGTGGAGGTTTACACATGGCTACGAATCTCTCCATCGACCCCCAACTCCTCGAGCTCGCACTCGAGGTAAGCGGTGAACGCACGAAGAAAGCCGCCGTGACCCGGGCGCTCGAGGAATTCATCGCCCGTCGCAGGCAAAAGGGTCTGCTCGAGCTCATGGGCCAGCTCGAATGGGATCGGGACTACCAGTACAAGTCGGAGCGCTCGCGCGATTGAGCCTGTTCGTCGACACGAGCGTTTGGTCGCTTGCCCTGCGCCGTGATGCGCCGCCGGATGCGCCCGAAGTCGGCGCGCTGCTGCAGGCACTCGAGACCGGCGAGCCGGTGCTCACGACCGGGCTGGTCCTCCAGGAGCTTCTGCAGGGCTTCAGCGGCCCGAAGGCGCAGTCCGCGATTCTCGAGCGTTTTTCCGCGCTGCCGCTCCTCTTGCCCGATCGCCAGGATCACGTCGAGGCCGCGCGCCTGCGCAACGCCTGCCGACGCGGTGGCCTCCAAGTCGGCACTATCGATGCGCTTCTTGCGCAGCTCTGCATCCGACGCGACCTCACATTTTTAACGACGGACGGCGATTTCCGCGGCGTGGCGGCACGGTTTCCTCTGCGTCTCTGGCAAACTTGACGGCCTTGTGTTGACCCCCGTCATCCTCTCCGGCGGTGCCGGAACGCGTCTCTGGCCGCTCTCCCGCGAGCTCTACCCGAAGCAGCTGCTGGCCCTCGTCGGCCAGCGCACCATGATCCAGGACACGGCGCTGCGTCTGCGGGGGCTTTCGTGCGCCGCGCCGGTGGTCGTCTGCAACGAGGCGCACCGCTTCCTCGTGGCCGAGCAGCTGCGCCAGATCGACGTGCAGCCGCAAGCCATCGTGCTCGAGCCCGCCGGCCGGAACACCGCCCCGGCGATTGCGCTGGCAGCTCATGCGGCACTGGCGCATGCGGCACCAGCGGTGCCCGGCGCGGCGGGCGACGATGCCGTGCTCCTCGTGCTGCCGGCCGATCACGTCGTGCGCGACGTGGCGGCCTTTCAGAAAGCCGTACGGACCGCCCTGTCGGCGGCCCGGGCGGGGCGGCTCGTGGCCTTCGGCATCGTGCCGGACGCCCCTGAGACGGGCTATGGCTACCTGCGGCGCGGGGTGGAGGAGGGCGGCGGCGTCCACCGCATCGCCGAGTTCGTCGAGAAGCCGGATCTCGCCCGTGCCGAGGGGTTCCTGCGCGCCGGCGGGTATTTCTGGAACAGCGGCATGTTCATGTTCCGGGCGGCGCGCTATCTCGAGGAGCTCGCGCGCCTCGCGCCCGGCATCGCGCGTGCCTGCGAGCAGGCGTGGCGCGGGGTGCGTACCGACCTCGATTTCGCGCGGGTCGACGCGGGGCCTTCGAGGCCTGCCCGAGCGACTCCATCGACTACGCGGTGATGGAAAAGACGCGGGATGCCGTGATGGTGTCGCTCGAGGCCGGGTGGAGTGATGTCGGCTCCTGGGCAGCGCTGCACGCCGCCTCACCGGCCGATGAAGCGGGCAACGTGGCCCGGGGCGATGTGCTCGTCGAGGACTCGAGCGGCTGTTATCTCTACAGCGAGAGCCGCCTGGTCGCCGCAGTGGGTCTCAGGGACCACGTGGTCGTCGAGACCAAGGACGCCGTGCTGGTCGCACCGAAGGAGCGTGTGCAGGACGTGAAGAAGGTGGTCGCGCGCCTGAAGGAACTCGGCCGCTACGAGCACTCGCTGCACCGCGAAGTGCATCGCCCCTGGGGCAGCTACGACGGCATCGAGAACGGCGAGCGTTTCCAGGTGAAGAACCTCCGGGTCAAGCCCGGCGCGTCGCTCTCCTTGCAGATGCACCACCACCGCGCCGAGCACTGGATCGTGGTCTCCGGCACCGCGCGCATCACCCGCGGCGACGAGGTGTTCCTGCTCGAGGAGAACCAGTCCACCTATATCCCGATCGGCGTGAAGCACCGCATCGAGAACCCGGGGAAGATCCCACTCAGCATCATCGAGGTGCAGTCGGGGAGTTACCTCGGCGAGGACGACATCGTGCGCTTGGAGGACCGCTACGGGCGGGAAGGCGGCGGCGGGTAGGGTGGAGTCTCCAGGGTCCACGCGGACCCGCGCGCGGCGATGGCGGCCGCCCAGCCGGGTTCCTGCGGGATCGCGCGCACGAACCAGTCGCCGGCGAGCCTCGATTCGTTCATCGAGGCGACCGTCGCGCACACGAGCCCCGTCTCGAAGCGGATTTCGAAGTCTTCCAGCGGGAAGCCGAGCCCGAGCCCCGGACCCTTCAGTACCGCCTCCTTGGCCGTCCAGTAGCGGAAGAAGACCTCATGCCGCCCGTGGGGCGGCGCTTCGGCGATCGCAGCATATTCCGAGCGGAAGAAATAGCGCACCGCGATTTCCAGGGCCGGGAGATCGTGTCGGACCTTCTCGATATCGACCCCGATCTCGCGCCCGTCGCTCACGGCGAGGAGCGCCCGGCCGCCCGAATGCGAGAGATTGAAGGAGAGGCCGGGTGACCGGTCGTCCGCACTCGCGCTCACGAGGGCGGGCTTGCCGGCCGGGCTGCGGTGGAACTCGAGCTCTCCCGCCGCACGGCCGGCGTAGCGGCTGAGCACTTCCCTCAGGAGCCCGTGGGCGAGCACATAGGCCGTGCGGTCGCGCTCGAAGACGAAGCGTGCCGCCTGCTCCCGCTCTTCTCGGGACAGCACGGTTGCGGCCGCCTCGATGGCGGCCGGGGAGCCTGCGAGCGACAGCTGCCAGACGTGGACCGCCGCGTCCGGCACCGCCAATGCCTCTGGCAGCCCGCGGACCGTCTCCGAATCGAGCAGCGGTGTCAGCGTGGCGACGCTATGCGGCCCGGGTCGCGGTTCCCGGCGAGGGTCGGGCGCGGTTGTGCTCGTCGACCAGCACGATCACGGGCCGGTAGGCGGCGAGCTCGGCTTCGTCATAGCTCGAATAGGCGGCGATGATCAGGAGATCCCCCACCATGGCCCGGCGGGCGGCTGCGCCATTCAGCGAGATCGCGCCGCTGCCCCGCGGGGCGCTGATGGCGTAGGTGGTGAAACGCTCGCCGTTGTTGATGTTGTAGATCTCGATGTACTGGAACTCGCGGATCCCGGAGCGATCGAGCAGGTCCTGATCGATGCCGCAGGAGCCTTCGTAGTGAAGGTCCGCCTCGGTCACGCGGACGCGATGGAGCTTGGCCTGGAGCAGGGTTCGGTGCACTGCGGGATCTCTGCCTGAGCGATGAAGCGAGCTGAATGTTGCGGCTTGTGGCGCGGAATTCCAAGAGAGTTCTGATTACACATTGTGTATGATGTAATACATGCATCGCACCCAGCTGCTGCTCGACGACTGGCAGTACCAGGCCCTGAAGGCGCGCGCGCAACGCGAGGGGCGGAGCATGTCCGAGGTGCTGCGCGGGATGCTGAACACGCTCCTGGATGGGCCGGGTACCCGGCACGATGAGCTCGACCGCATCCGCGGCGTGGCCGAGGATCGGCAGGCCAGGGGCCGCTCTCACGACGAGTGGCTCTATCCTCACGGCCGCGAGCGACGCTGATGCAGCGCGTATTCGTCGATACGAGCGCCTGGTTCGCTTTCGTGAACCGCGCGGACCGGGAGCATCAGGCCGTCGCTTCGGTGCTCTCATCGTTCAGGGGCCGTCTCGTCACCTCGAATGCGGTCTTCGGCGAGACCGTGACGCTTTGTCTGCATCGCCTGGGGCATGAAACCGCGCGCGCAGTGGGCGAGACGCTACGCGGCAGCCGGCAGGTGGACCTCGTGTGCCTCGAGCCGGATGACGAAGCGGAGGCGTGGCGGCTTTTCTGCCGACCAGCGGAGAAACTTTGCAGCTTTACGGACTGCAGCTCGTTTGCGCTGATGCGGCGGCTGCGCCTCGAGACGGCCGTCGCGCTCGATGAGGGCTTCGCCCATGAAGGCTTCACCTGCCTGCCAGAGAGTGCGTGACCGGCGCGCTACAATGCTCCATCCCCCGCGGGCGCGACAAATGAGGCGACGGACACCATGAATCTCGACAGCTTCAAGGCCTACGACGTCCGCGGGCGCATCCCGGACGAGATGAACGAAGAGCTCGTCTACCGCATCGCCCAGGCCTACGCGGCCTTCGTGCGGCCGAAGCAGGTGGCGGTCGGGCGCGACATCCGCCTCTCCAGCGCGCAGTTCGCCGAGGTCCTCACCCGTGGGCTCATGGAGAGCGGGGTGGATGTCCTCGACATCGGGCTCTGCGGCACCGAGGGCGTGTATTTCGCCACCGCCTTCGAGAGGCTCGACGGCGGCATCATGGTGACGGCGAGCCACAACCCGCCCGACTACAACGGGCTCAAGTTCGTGCGCGAGGGCTCGCGGCCGATCAGCGCCGATACGGGCCTGAAGGACATGCGTGCGCTCATCGAGCACGGGCGGCTGCACGTGCGCGGCGCCCTTGCGCCGGGCTACACGAAGCCGGGCGCGCGCCGCACGCTCGACACGCGCGCGAAGTACGACCAGCACCTCCTGAGCTACGTCGATCGCGCGAAGCTCAGGAAACTGAAGGTCGTGGTGAACGCCGGCAACGGCGGGGCGGGGCTCGTGATCGACCGGCTCGAGCCGCACCTGCCCTTCGAGTTCGTGAAGCTGCACCACCAGCCCGACGGTAGCTTCCCGAACGGCGTGCCGAACCCGATGCTGGAAGAGAACCGTGCGGTGACCATCGAGGCCATCCGCCGCACGGGCGCGGACCTCGGGCTCGCCTGGGACGGCGACTACGATCGCTGCTTCTTCTTCGACGAGCGGGGCGATTTCGTCGAGGGCTACTACCTCGTCGGCCTGCTGGCCGAGGTATTCCTGAGACGCTTCCCCGGCGCACGCATCGTGCACGATCCACGCCTCACCTGGAACACCATCGACATCGTCACGAAGCTCGGCGGCGAACCGGTGCTCTGCAAGTCCGGCCACGCCTTCATCAAGCAGAAGATGCGCGAGGTCGACGGTGTCTACGGCGGCGAGATGAGCGCCCACCATTACTTCCGCGACTTCGCCTACTGCGACAGCGGCATGATTCCCTGGCTCGTGGTGCTGCAGGTCGTCTCGGAGTCCGGCAAGACGCTGTCGCAGCTCGTCGGCGAGCGCATGAAGCTCTTCCCCTGCAGCGGCGAGATCAACCGCTACCTCTCGACGGACGCCAAGAGCGTGCTCGCGAAGGCGCAACGGCACTATGAGAAAAGCGCGAAGCTCGTGGACTTCACCGACGGGCTGTCGATGGAGTTCGACACCTGGCGCTTCAACCTGCGCGGCTCGAACACCGAGCCGCTGGTGCGCCTGAACGTCGAGTCGCGGGGGGATGAGGGGCTGATGAGGGAGAAGGTGGCTGAGGTGCTCGCCCGGATCGAAACGAGCGGCTGATCAGTGACGCGAGGCGCCTCGTGCGTGCCGCGGTGTCGCTATTTGGAGAATCCATACACGTCGATCTGCTGTCCCTCTCACACTCCGTGAGAAATCACGCATTTGTCGCAACGAGCAGACGCTGAGGCATCTTGCCTCAGCAGAGCGGGCCGGTAAGCTCTCGCACGCTTGCTGTTCCCGGGGTGTCGCCGCGCATGGTGCGCGTGGCCTGCAAGGCCGCCCGGGGAGTGCGGGAGAGTGCATATGACGATCAATGGCCTTCGCCTCGTTGCTTCCACCACGCTGATTGCCGCGGCACTGAGTGCGTGCGGTGGTGGGGACTCCGGTTCCACGCCGCTGGCGCAGTCGGCGAACGCGGCGGCCCCCACGTCGACTAACACCGCCCCCACCATCAGCGGCTCGCCAGCGACAACGACGACTGTCGGGACGGCGTACCGCTTTGGACCCGCGGCGTCGGATGCGGAGGGCGATGCGCTCAGCTTCTCGATCACGAACAGGCCTGCGTGGGCTGCATTCTCGACCTCGACGGGCGTGCTGAGCGGCACGCCCGCCTCGGGTGATGTGGGCACGACGAGCGGGATCGTGATCTCGGTGAGCGACGGCAGGGCGAGTGCTTCGCTGGCGGCGTTCAGCCTGACGGTCTCGGCGGCCGCGTCGGCACCCGCGCCTGCGCCGGCACCGACCAACACCGCCCCGACCATTGGCGGATCGCCATCCAGGGCGGCCACCGTCGGGACGGCGTATCGTTTTGCACCCACGGCGTCGGATGCGAATGGCGACGCGCTGACGTTCTCGATCACGAACAGGCCCACGTGGGCGGCGTTTTCGACCTCGACGGGCGTGCTGAGCGGCACGCCCGCCTCGGGCGATGTGGGCACGACGAGCGGGATCGTGATCTCGGTGAGTGACGGCAGGGCGAGTGCTTCGCTGGCCGCGTTCAGCCTGACGGTCTCGGCGCCTGCGCCTGCTCCTGCCCCGCCTGCGTCGCCGCCGGTGGCGAGCACGATGGCGGGGTACTACACGGATCTTTCGAGTGCGCCGCTGGGGGCGCGGTTTACGATCTACTGTGCGGATGGCACGAAGACGGTTCAGAGCTGGAACGGCACGCCGGTATCGGCCTGTGGCAAGAGCGTGAGCATCGGGACGCACACGGGGAACATCTGGTATGTGGCGACGACGGGGAACGACGGTTCCTGCGTGGCGAACGACATGGCACGGCCGTGCCGTACGGTGAATGCGCTGGCCCGGGGTCTTGCGCGGCGGGGGACGTGATCTACGTGCGTGCGGGGCAGTACCGCGCGAGTGATGCGGCGAACGGATGGTTCAACGACAATTTCGTGCGGCCGGACCGTTCGGGCACGCAGGCGCAGCCGATCGCCGTGCTTGCGTATCCGGGTGAGGTTGCGGAGCTTCTGCTTGACCGGCCGTCGAAGCTGTTCGGCAATTACGAGAGCGTGTCGGACTGGACGCTTGCGGGATTCCGGATCGTGCTGGCGCACACGCAGGCTTCCGGGGTGGCGATGGTCGGGCCGCCGGTCTCGGTGGCCGCGTGCAACAACCCGGCGAGCGTGCAGGGTTATGCGCAGCGTGTTCGCATTGTTGCGCTCGACATCGACGGGCGTGACACCGGTGGCATGGCGGGTGGCTCAGGCGGCGACATCATCGAGATTGGAACCTCGCGTGACGTCCAGGTCCTCGGCAACTACATCCACAACACGAGTCCTGCGAATCCGAGCGAGCCGACCCATGCCATCTATCTGTCGGCGCCCCAGCAGAACACGGAGGTGGGCTGGAATCGCATCCAGAACATTCCGCACTCGCGCGCGCTGATTCAGCTTCACGAGGACTCCTTCGGCGGTGCGTGCTGGGGCAAGGACTCGATCAGTGACATCAAGGTGCACGACAACCTCGTGGACAACGTGGCGGGGCAGGCGTTTCTGATGGACGGCGGGGTGGGGGCGGTCGAGGCGTGGAACAACACCTTCACGCGCATTCATCTGGCCAATGACCATCGTTACGAGGATGTGGTGGCGCTGCGCGGCTCCGGGAACCGCCTGCGGCTGAACTTCCACGACAACGTGATCACGGCGAACCCGAACTACACGGATGCGGGCTATATCTTCGACGTGGGGAACCCGGCGATGGTGGCCTGTCCGATGTCGCTGACCTTCACGAACAACCGGATCACGCTCACGGGCGAGTCCTCCGATGTGTTCGTGTACCGCGAGAGCTGGTGTGCGAGCTCACCGGCCATCAGCGGCTCGGGTAACACCTGGACCGGCGGCACCGCGCCCGCCGTCACGCCGGGACCCTGACGGATACCTCGCGGAGTAGGTGCTGAGACGTCCGCCGGGGGCGGGGCTGGAAACGGCTCCGCCCCCGGTCGATTGCGAAGCGCGGCATTCGGGCGCATGGTGCGCACTGATGCGTAGCGAGCGGCGTGGGAGGGTTCGGCTCGGAGCGCGAGGAAGGGGGCGCGCATGCAGCCTGCTGCTCCTCCTGGTCTCCGGCGTCGCGCTGCGCATGCCATGGGCGTCTGCCGCCGGTGTGCTCTACACCGACCTCGCGTCGGCGCCCCGGGGAGCGCCGTTCACGGCCTTCTGCGCCGATGGCGCGCGCCAGATCCTCACATGGCAGGGTGATCCGCTGCGCGCCTGTGGCGTGCCCCTGAGCCTCCGCACACACGAGGGGCGGAGATGGTACGTGGCGCTGGATGGCAGTGATGCGCACTGCATGCCCGATGCGCCTGTCGCACCCTGTCGAACCGTGAATGCGCTGGTGCAGCACGGACGCGCACGCCCGGGCGACGTCATCTACGTGCGCGCGGGACGCTATCTCGCCGCAGATGCAGGAAACGGCTGGGTTCAGGGCAGCTTCATCCGCCCGGCCGTGGGCGGCGAACCCGGTCGGCCGATCGCAGTGCTTGCCCATCCGGGGGAGCACGTCGAAGTCATACTCGATCGTCGCTACCGGCTGTTCGGTCACTATGAGTCGCTCCGCGACTTCACGGTGGCGGGCTTCCGCGTCGTCCTCACGAATGGGGGTACGGGAAACGTCGTGATGGTCGGGGTGCCCGTGAGCGCGCCGACCTGCCGCGCGCCCGCGAAGGCACGTGGGCGCGCCGAGCGGGTTCGCATCGTCGCGCTTGAGATTGACGGAGAGGGACGCGGCGGCATGGCATCCGGCTCGGGCGGTGATCTCATCGAGGTGGGTACGAGCAAAGGGGCGCAAGTGCTCGGCAATCATCTGCACGACATGAGCCCGGAAAATCCGCGTGAGCCGACGCACGCGATCTACCTGTCCGCTCCGCAGCGCGGAACCGAGATCGGCTGGAACCGCATCGAGCACATCCCGCATTCGCGTGCGCTCATCCAGCTTCACCAGGACCGCTTCGGAGGCGCGTGCTGGGGTGGGGAGCAGATTTCGGGGGTGCGCATCCACGACAACGTGATTGACGATGTCGCCGGACAGGCGCTTCTTCTGGACGGGGGTGTAGGCTCGGTGGATGTCGGTCGCAATGTAATCAGCCGCGTACACCGGCCGGGCGATCACCGTTATGCCGACGTGATCGCGCTGCGCGGCTCGGGCGGGGCGCTGCGCCTGGATTTCCACGACAACGTCCTGCGCGTCAATCCGAACGCGCATGAGGCGGGATGGGTGTTCGGCCTCGGCAAGCGGCGCTGGCCCGCGTGCCCACACTCCGTAACGCTCACGCGTAACGTGATCGAGCTTACGGGCCCTCCCGGCGACACCTTCGTGCATCGTGAGCCATGGTGCTCGCGCACGCCGCTGTATGGCAGCGGCAATCGCTGGATCGGCGCGCCGGCGCCTGCGCTGCGCCGCGCGCCCTGAGCGGCAGTGGGCCTCCCGACGGTCCCCATTGCCTGATGCGCAGTCCGGCTGCGAAGTCGATCACGGCGCATGCCCACGGACGGGGAGCGGGCAAATGATCGTGCGATACTGGTCCCGCCCCGTGCCTCGCTTCCCGGAGTACTCGTGTCCCCGAACGACGCCCCTTCCGCAGACGCTCACACGAGTGGCGGCTCCCGTCCTGCCATCGTGCCCGCGCACGAGCGCTATCGCTCCGCCGCGCCCTGCAACGCGCTCTCGGTGGACGTCGAGGACTATTTTCACGTGCTCGCGTTTGCCGACATCGTCGACCCGGCGAGCTGGGCGGGGCGCGAGTGCCGCATTCCACGCAACGTCGAACGGCTGCTCGAGATCTTCAGGGCGGCGGGCGTGCGCTCGACGTTTTTCACTCTCGGCTGGGTCGCGGAGCGCTACCCGGAAGTGATCCGGTCGATCGTGCGGGCGGGCCACGAACTGGCAAGCCATGGCTACGAGCACAGGCTCGCCTTTGCGCAGAGCCGTGCGGAATTCCGCGAGGACGTCGGGCGGACGAAGAAGCTGCTGGAGGACGTGTCGGGCGCCGAGGTCATCGGGTTCCGCGCCGCGAGCTTTTCGATTGACGAGCGTAATCTCTGGGCCTTCGATGTGCTGCAGGAGTGCGGCTATCTCTACAGCTCGAGCGTCAACCCGATCCATCACGACAACTACGGCATGCTCGACGCCCCGCGGTTCGCGTTCCGCATCGGCGCGGGCGGCTTTCTCGAATTGCCGATGACGACGGTGCGCATCGGCTCGACGAACCTGCCGGCTGCAGGCGGCGGGTTCTTCCGCCTTGCGCCGTACGCTGCGTTCCGCTGGGCGGTGCGTCGCGTGAACGCCGAGCAGCAGCCTGCGATCTTCTATCTGCATCCGTGGGAGATCGACCCTGCGCAGCCGCGCATGCAGGGCGCCCGCCTGCGCTCGCGCTTCCGCCACTACCTCAATCTCTCGCGCATGGAGGCGCGCCTCGTGCAACTGCTGCACGACTTCTCCTGGGACAGCATGGAGCGCGTGTTCGATGTGCGTGCGGCGGCGGACAGTGGTGCCGCACGCATGATCTGTCGATGATCGGCGACATGTTCCCTTTCTGAGTCATTGGCGCGCTCGCGCGATTCACTAACTTTTCCCTCGTCGACCGGCCGACCCCATGCGGGATCGGCCTGGCAAACTCGCCGCGAGGCGGGGACGCAAAGCCTCCGGTCCGGCGTGCCGCAAAGCGGTGACGGATAGCGGGGTTGCCGGAAACGCAGCGTACGATGCGCTGGCTTCCGTCCGGTGTCCCTGTGCACGCCTCGCGGCCCGCGTGACACAAACGAGGGATATCGCCACATGAATCCACTGCTGCGCTCGCTTCTGCTCTGGCCGCTCACCGCGAGCATCGCGCTTGCCTCCGTCACGATCTCCGGTACGCCGCCGGCGACCTCCGTCGTCGGGCAGCCCTATGCCTTTCAGCCTCAGGCGACGTCGACGTCGACGTCGCGCTGGAAATGGCTCGCCTTCCGGATCGCAAACAAGCCTGCATGGGCGTCCTTCAATCGTCGCACCGGAACTCTCAGCGGCACGCCGCTCGCGGGGGCCGTCGGCTCCTACCAGAACATCGTCATCAGTGCGAGCGACGGCAGGTCGACCGCGGCGCTTCCTGCCTTTGGAATCAAGGTGGCCTCACCCACGACGACCAACGTCGCGCCGCGGATCTCGGGCGCGCCCGGGACGACCGTCTCGGCCGGTACCGCGTACAGCTTCACTCCGAGTGCGTCGGATGCCAACGGCGATGCGCTCAGCTTCTCGATCGCGAACAAGCCCGCGTGGGCGAGCTTCTGGCTGTCGACGGGAGCGCTCACGGGCACACCCTCTGCCGGTGATGTGGGCACGACGAGCGGGATCGTGATCTCGGTGAGCGACGGCAAGGCGAGTGCTTCGCTGGCGGCGTTCAGCCTGACGGTCTCGGCGGCCGCACCTGCGCCCGCGCCTGCGCCTGCGCCCGCACCTGCGCCCGCGCCTGCGCCCGCACCTGCGCCTGCTCCTGCCCCGCCTGCGTCGCCGCCGGTGGCGAGCACGATGGCGGGGTACTACACGGATCTTTCGAGTGCGCCGCTGGGGGCGCGGTTTACGATCTACTGTGCGGATGGCACGAAGACGGTTCAGAGCTGGAACGGCACGCCGGTATCGGCCTGTGGCAAGAGCGTGAGCATCGGGACGCACACGGGGAACATCTGGTATGTGGCGACGACGGGGAACGACGGTTCCTGCGTGGCGAACGACATGGCACGGCCGTGCCGTACGGTGAATGCGCTGGCCCGCGGCTCGGCGCGGGCGGGGGACGTGATCTACGTGCGTGCGGGGCAGTACCGCGCGAGTGATGCGGCGAACGGATGGTTCAACGACAATTTCGTGCGGCCGGACCGTTCGGGCACGCAGGCGCAGCCGATCGCCGTGCTTGCGTATCCGGGTGAGGTTGCGGAGCTTCTGCTTGACCGGCCGTCGAAGCTGTTCGGCAATTACGAGAGCGTGTCGGACTGGACGCTTGCGGGATTCCGGATCGTGCTGGCGCACACGCAGGCTTCCGGGGTGGCGATGGTCGGGCCGCCGGTCTCGGTGGCCGCGTGCAACAACCCGGCGAGCGTGCAGGGTTATGCGCAGCGTGTTCGCATTGTTGCGCTCGACATCGACGGGCGTGACACCGGTGGCATGGCGGGTGGCTCAGGCGGCGACATCATCGAGATTGGAACCTCGCGTGACGTCCAGGTCCTCGGCAACTACATCCACAACACGAGTCCTGCGAATCCGAGCGAGCCGACCCATGCCATCTATCTGTCGGCGCCTCAGCAGAACACGGAGGTGGGCTGGAATCGCATCCAGAACATTCCGCACTCGCGCGCGCTGATTCAGCTTCACGAGGACTCCTTCGGCGGTGCGTGCTGGGGCAAGGACTCGATCAGTGACATCAAGGTGCACGACAACCTCGTGGACAACGTGGCGGGGCAGGCGTTTCTGATGGACGGCGGGGTGGGGCGGTCGAGGCGTGGAACAACACCTTCACGCGCATTCATCTGGCCAACGACCATCGTTACGAGGATGTGGTGCGCGGCTCCGGGAACCGCCTGCGGCTGAACTTCCACGACAACGTGATCACGGCGAACCCGAACTACACGGATGCGGGCTATATCTTCGACGTGGGGAACCCGGCGATGGTGGCCTGTCCGATGTCGCTGACCTTCACGAACAACCGGATCACGCTCACGGGCGAGTCCTCCGATGTGTTCGTGTACCGCGAGAGCTGGTGTGCGAGCTCACCGGCCATCAGCGGCTCGGGTAACACCTGGACCGGCGGCACCGCGCCTGCCGTCAGCCCGGGGCCGTAGCAGGCACGAACAGGCGCTTGAGGCGCAGGAACGGGCGCTCGAGCAGATGGTAGGAGACAACGGCCGTGGCAAGGCTGGCGGCGCTCACAGCAAGGAAGTAGGCGATCTGCGGGCCGAGGCTGAGTGCGGTTTCGCCATAACGCGTGCGCAGCAGCGGCTCGCCGATGAAGACGATGTAGAGCCGGTGGAAGACGTAGATCCCGTAGCTGTACTGGCCGAGGGAGCGCAGCGTCGGGTCGCAGCAGTCGCCAGTGATGGGAAGCGTCATGCCGACCCGCGGCGGGATGTGTTCCCGCTGCGGGGGGCGCGTCGTGCAGATACCCTCCGAGTACGAGCACTGCGAGCACGAGCGAGAGCAGAGCATAGCCGAGGGTCTGCCCGCTGAAGGAACTGCGTGCATAGAAGTGCGTCACGGTGGCGCCGACGCCAGCGAGCACGAGCGCGGCAAGGGCGATCCGCGGGAACGCAGTGCGCAGCCGCGTATCGCACCCCGGCAGACGCACGAGCGCGGCAACCGCTGCACCCGAGGCGAGCGCGTCCATGCGGCAGACCGTGAACTCGTAGGCCATCTCGGGATCGCCGCCTGCGGCGCGTATGGCGAGCCGCGCAGCCAGGGCGACGAGGAATACGCCCGAGCAGACCTTGAGCAGGCGTGCAGCGTCGCAGCGCCGCACGACGAAGGGCCAGAGGAGATAGAACTGCTCCTCGACGGCGAGCGACCAGAAGTGCGCGAAGCCGTTGACGTGGTGGCCGAGGGGCTGGGCCCAGTTCGACACGTACAGCCAGAGCCAGAGCTTGTCGCTCGCACGCGCGTGCGGGTCGGGATCGAATCCCGTGAGGAGCGGCGCGAGCACGAGCAGCGTGAGCAGGACGGAGTAGTAGAGGGGAAAGATACGCAGCGTGCGCCGTCCGAAAAAGGCACGGTAATAGTTCGGGGCGGCGCGGCTGTCGAGCAGCGCCCCTGTGATGAGAAACCCGGAGAGCACGAAGAAGAGCTGCACCCCGATCCAGCCGCGGTCCATCAGGACGTCGACCACACGGCCGAGCATCGAATCGTGGCCCGTCATCTCGTCGGTGTTGTGCAGCAGCACGAGCAGGATGGCGAGGCCTCGCACGCCGTCGAGCGAGGGGTAGCGGGCGGACTCGGCGGGCCTCGGTGGCGGCATGGACTCGGGCGAACGCGGACCGGACATGGTGGGCGGTACTGGGATTGAACCAGTGACCCCTGCCGTGTGAAAGCAGTGCTCTACCGCTGAGCTAACCGCCCGCCCTGGAGAGGCGCGAAGTCTAAGGCGCAGGCGGGGCGGGTGCAATCGCACCCGTGCGGGTCCGTATAATCCCGCGCTCCCCAGGCACCCCGCAGGCCCAAATGTCCGTCATCACGCGATTCGCCCCAAGCCCCACCGGGATGCTGCACATCGGCGGTGTGCGCACCGCGCTCTTCAGCTGGCTGTGGGCCCGCCACAACGGGGGGCGCTTCATCCTCCGCGTGGAGGACACCGACCGTGAGCGCTCGACCGGGGAGGCGGTGCGCGTGATCCTCGAGGGCATGAAGTGGCTCGGCCTCGACTACGACGAGGGGCCGTATTTCCAGACGCAACGCTTTGATCGATACCGTGAGGTGATCGCGGGGCTCATCGAGCGGGGCCTGGCTTACCGCTGTTACTGCACGAAGGACGAGCTCGAGACGATGCGCGCGGCGCAACTCGCGCGCAAGGAGAAGCCGCGGTACGACGGCCGCTGCCGCGAGCGTCGGGAGCCTCGCGCAGGTGTCGAACCCGTGATCCGCTTTCGCAACCCGCAGGATGGCGATGTCCTCGTGGAGGATCTTGTCCACGGTCGGGTCACCTTCCGCAACCGCGAGCTCGATGACCTGATCATCGCCCGCCCGGACGGGACGCCGACCTACAACTTCTGTGTGGTCGTGGACGACGCGGACATGAAGGTGACGGACGTGATTCGCGGCGACGACCACCTCAACAACACGCCGCGGCAGATCAACATGCTGCGCGCGCTGGGTGCGCCGTTGCCGCGCTATGCACACGTGCCGATGATCCTCGGCGCCGACGGTGCCAAGCTGTCCAAGCGCCATGGGGCGGTCAGCGTGCTGCAGTATGACGAGGACGGCTACCTCCCTGACGCGCTTCTCAACTATCTCGTGCGCCTTGGCTGGTCGCACGGCGACCAGGAGGTCTTCACGCGTGAGGAGATGATCGCGAAATTCGACATCAACGATGTCAACAAGGCCGCCTCGGCCTTCAACCCGGAGAAGCTGCTGTGGCTCAACCAGCAGCACATGATGCGCAGCGATCCCCAGCGGCTCGTGCCGTACCTCGAGGCGCAGCTCGCGCGGCTCGGGGTGCAGGGGGCCGCGCCGGATCTCCTCACCGGCATCGTGCGTGCACAGCGCGAGCGCGTGAAGACGCTGAAGGAGATGGCGAGTGCAAGCCGCTTCTTTTTCGCCGATTCGATGGAGCTGGACCCCGTGGTCGCTGCAAAGCACCTGACGGGGGAGGCCCGCGCCCTGCTCGGGGTGCTGCGGGAGCGACTGGCTGCGCTCGGGGAATGGACTGCCCCGGCGCTGCACGCCACGCTCGAGGCATTCGCGCGCGAGCGCGGGCTCGGGCTGGGCAAGGTTGCGCAGCCGCTGCGCGTGGCGCTCTGCGGAGGCACCGTATCGCCTCCGATCGACGTCACGGTGGCGCTGCTCGGACGCGAGCGGACACTTGCCCGGATTGCGGCACAGACGGGGCAAAGCCTGAGGCCGATCGGGGCCGGCACGCGTCACGGGTGGGCGGAATTCGACATAATATCCGGCGCCCTGGGCCGGTGACCGTCGTCACGACGAGATTCCAGCGGATCGGGTAGTCTGCAGAAAAATTGCGGCAGCACATGAACACCGCACTGCCCCTCGTGTCGATCGTGATCCCTGCGTACAACTGTGCGGGGACCGTTGCCACGACCATCGAGAGCTGTCTTGCTCAGACGTGGCCGAACCTCGAGGTCGTCGTGGTGAATGACGGTTCGACGGACGGTACGCGCGGTGAGCTCGCACGCTTCGAGCCGCGCATCCGCGTGGTCGACCAGAAGAACGCCGGGCTCGCGGCGGCGCGCAATGCCGGAGTGGCGGTGGCGCGCGGCGAGTTCATCGCGCTGATGGATGCGGACGATCTGATGCTGCCCGAGCGCATCGCGGTGCAGGCGGCTGTACTTGCGGCGGATCCGCGGTGTGTCCTCGTCTCCACCGACTTCACTGCCTTCAGCGGGGTGCACGGCGAGGTCGAGTGTTCTCACATCGCTTCCTACTATCAGGCCTGGAACCGGCAGGGTGGGGCACCCTCGATCTACCCCGAGTCGCTCGCGCTGGGCGGCGACTCGCCCGTGGTGCGCTGCGGCGAGGTGCTCGAGAACCTCGTCTGGGGCAACTTCGTGCATCCGCCGACGACCATGATCCGCGCTTCGGCGCTGGCGGCGGCGGGACCCTTCGACGTCGGCCTGCGCTACAGCTGCGACTACGACGCGTTCTGCCGGATTGCCGCGCTGGGTCGGTTCGCATATATCGACGCACCGCTCCTGCGTTACCGGATCAGTCCCACCCAGATGTCATCGACTGTGCGGCTCGGTCACCTGCCGCTGGAAACCATACGGGTCCTGGAGCGAATCGCGGCCGCCCATCCCGCGCTGTATGGACGCAAGCGCGAGCTTTTCGATCTGCGTATCGCGGAATCGTTGATCGATGCGGCCGGGCAGATAGGTTCCTTCGACCGCCACAGATCCCTGGCGCTGCTGTGGCAGGGGGTACGCATCAGGCGTGTGCCGCGCATGGCGGCGCGCTCCCTCGTGCATATCGTGCTGCCGCGCGGGGTCGTCGTCGCGCTCAAGTCGGTGCGGAATGCGCTCGTCGGCACTTGACGCGACCGGGGCCAGCCAGTAAGGTCTCCGGCCGCTCTTGGGGCTATAGCTCAGCTGGGAGAGCGCTTGCATGGCATGCAAGAGGTCGGCGGTTCGATCCCGCCTAGCTCCACCACTTCCTCGAGGTCCCCATCGTCTAGAGGCCCAGGACATCGCCCTTTCACGGCGGTAACAGGGGTTCGAATCCCCTTGGGGACGCGCCGCGGGCGCCGTGAGCGCGGCGCCGGAGCAGCAGGGCAAAGTTCACATTCCCGATGCGCAATTCCCGCAGCCCGGCCCGGCTCCCCTAGACTTGGCTGCCAGGTTCTGAGGGGGCCCTGATGTGCGGCATAGCGGGAATCCTCGATCTCAATTCGGGGCGTGCACCAGCCCGCGCTGAGCTCGAGGCCATGATCGGCACCCTCCATCACCGGGGGCCGGACGGCTACGGCTATTTCCAGGAGGGCCCCTGCGGACTCGCCCACGCCCGGCTGAGCATCATCGACCTGAGTGGGGGCTGGCAGCCGATCCATAACGAGACGTCTGACGTCTGGGTGATCCTGAACGGCGAGATCTTCAACTACATCGAGCTGCGCGCCGAGCTCGAGGGCCGTGGCCACCGCTTCTACACGCGCTCGGATACCGAGGTGATCGTCCATCTCTACGAGTCATTCGGCGAGGATTTCGTCGATCGCCTGAATGGCCAGTTCGCCATCGCCCTCTATGACACACGTGCGCGCCGGCTGATCCTCGCACGTGACCGGGTGGGTATCCGGCCTCTCTTCTATGCCGAGCACGGTGGACGCATCGCTTTCGCCTCCGAGGTGAAGGCGCTCTTTGCGCTGCCGGAGGTCCCCCGTGAACTCGACCGGCGCGGGGTTGCCCAGGTCTTCTACCTCTGGTCCTGCACGGAGCCGCTCACACCCTTCCGCGGCGTGCACGCACTTGCACCCGGAACGATGCTCATCGTCGAGAGCGACGGACGCCGCCGCGAGCGCCGCTACTGGGACTGGGACTTCCCGCCCGAGCCCGTGCGCGCGTCGCGGGGCGCCGCGGACCTCGCTGAGGAACTGCGTGCGCTCCTGATCGATTCAATTCGCCTGCAACTGCGCGCTGACGTGCCGGTCGGGGCGTACCTGAGCGGCGGCCTGGACTCCGCGATCATCACCGCGCTCACCCGAGACTACACGCGCTCACCGCTGCGTACATTCTCGATCGGGTTCGAGGATCCGGAGTTCGATGAGCGCGCGTTTCAGTCGGAGATGGCCGCGCACCTCGGCACCATCCACTCGTCGGTGCTGTGCACGGCGGAAGACATCGGCCGCGAGTTCCCGCGCGTGGTGTGGCACTGTGAGTCGCCGATCGTGCGTACCGCGCCGACGCCCCTGATGCTGCTGTCACGCTCCGTGCGCGATGCGGGGTTTCGCGTGGTGCTCACCGGTGAGGGGGCCGACGAAACGTTCGGCGGCTACGACATCTTCAAGGAGGCGAAAGTGCGGCGCTTCTGGGCCCGTAATCCCGCCTCACCCTGGCGTCCGGCCC
This sequence comes from Gammaproteobacteria bacterium, assembly GCA_016707425.1. GTDB lineage: Bacteria > Pseudomonadota > Gammaproteobacteria > Steroidobacterales > Steroidobacteraceae > JADJHU01. The sequence goes on along the minus strand of JADJHU010000003.1, from coordinate 64,338 downwards.
TGCTCGAGCGCCTCTATCCCTACCTGCGGCATTCTCCCGCGGCGAGTCGCGGTTTTGCCCGCAAGTTCTACGGCCAGGGGCTCGACCACGTCGCTGCGCCGGACTTTGCCCACCTGCCACGCTGGAAAACGACGCAGCGCGCCTGGCAGCTCTTCAGTCCCGGGATGCGCGCGGCGCTCGCCGGTTACGATCCTGCGGGGACGCTGCTTTCGCGGCTCCCCGACCGCAGCGTCCGCTGGCCTGGCCTGGGCCGCGACCAGTGGGTTGAGGCGCATACGCTGCTCAGCGGTTATCTGCTCTCATCACAGGGAGACCGGGTGGCGATGGCGAGTTCGATCGAGGGTCGCTTCCCGTTCCTCGACCACAGGGTGATTGAGTTCGCGAACGCGCTGCCCCCACACCTCAAGATCCGCGGCCTCACCGAAAAGTATCTGCTCAGACGCAGCGTCGAGGGACTCGTGCCCGAGCGCATCCGGCGGCGCACCAAGCAGCCGTATCGCGCTCCGGACAGCGCAAGTTTTTTCCGTGCGGATGCTTCGCTCGGCTACGTCGAGGAGCTGCTGCGGCCTGCCCGTGTGCGTGAGAGCGGTCTCTTCGACTCGGCTGCAGTGGAACGGCTCGCGGGGAAGTGCCGCGAGGGCAAGGCGATCGGATTCTCCGACAACATGGCCTTCGTCGGCGTGCTCTCGACTCTCCTGCTCGAAGAGATGTTCGTCCGGGCACCGCGCTGCGCGGGCATGCCGGGGCCCGCATCGTGGCTCGGCGCGTCTCGCCGGCAGGCGCACGCCTGACGATGGATCCGGTCGACCCCTGGCTGCTGCACGGGTTTTTCGAGCGTGCCGCTGCGAGAGACCCGGACGCCAGCGCGCTGCGCTGTACCGGGACCACCATCACCTACGGCGAACTCGATCGCGCAGGCACGGCTTTCGCGCGTGCGCTCCTCGCACAGGGTCTGCAGCCTGGCGACCGCGTGCTGCTGCTCCTCGGCAACGGCGTGCCGCTTGTGGTGGCGCTCCTCGGCACGCTGCGTGCCGGCGGTGTGATGGTGCCGGTGAACCCGGGGGTCAAGGCGCCGAAGCTGCGCCACCTGATCGCAGACTGTGAGCCGTTTGCGCTCGCATACGAGGCGAGTCTTGAGTCCCTCGTCGCTGCAGCCATCGAGGGCCGGGCGAGCCCCTGGCTGTTGCGGTCGGGTCGCCCACTCACCGGCGCTGCGGAGTTCCTGGCGGAGGATCTCGAGGCACTGTGTGCGGTGGATTGCGGTGCAACACCGTTCCCGGTACAGGTCATCGACCGCGACCTTGCTGCGCTCATCTATACCTCGGGCTCCACAGGCGAGCCCAAGGGTGTGATGCTCACCCACCTCAACATGGTGAGTGCCCTGCGCTCGGTGAGCGACTACCTCGGGTTACGTGCGGATGACCGGATCTTCTGCGGGTTGCCGCTCAGTTTCGATTATGGGCTCTATCAGGTCCTCATGTCCTGGCGGGTCGGCGCAACGGTCATCCTCGAGCGCTCGCTTGCCCTCCCGGCGGCGGTGCTTGCGACGCTCGAGCGGGAAGGTGCAACGGTACTGCCCGGTGTGCCGACGTTCTTCGCCATGCTTGCGGCCCTCGAGGGCCTTGCTCCGGGACGGGCTCCGCGCCTTCGCATGGTGACGAGCACTGCCGCGGCACTTCCCGAGGCACACATCGCCGCAGTGCGGCGGCTCTTTCCCGGAGCACGGCTCTTTTCCATGTACGGGCTGACGGAGTGCAAACGGGTCACGTACCTCCCGCCCGCGGACCTCGACACGCGACCGGGCAGCGTGGGGCGTGGCATGCCAAACCAGGAACACTGGCTGGTCGATGCGGAGGGCCATCGGCTCCCTGCGGGGAGCACCGGGGAACTCGTCGTGCGCGGCAGCCACGTGATGCAGGGATACTGGCGGAAAAGCGTCGAGACCGCCGAGCGGCTGCGCATCTGCCCCGAGACGGGCGAGACGGTGCTGTACACAGGGGACATGTTTCGTACGGACGCGGACGGCTACCTCTACTTTGTCGCGCGCCGTGATGACATCATCAAGTCCCGGGGTGAAAAGGTGAGCCCGCGTGAGGTCGAGAACGCCATCTGCACGCTCGAGGGCGTGCTCGAGGCGGCGGTCGTCGGTGTGGCGGATCCCGTCCTCGGCCAGGCGATCAAGGCGCTCGTGGTTCCGCGGCCGGGTGTTCATGTGGCGGCCGCTGACGTTATCCGTCATTGCCGTGCACGGCTCGAGCTCTTCATGGTGCCGCAGCTGGTGGAGATCGTCGACATGCTGCCAAAGACCGAGACCGGAAAGACGCAGAGGAGAGCGCTGAGATGAATGCGGTCCGGCATGACGACACCGACCTGCGCGCGGAAGTGCGCAACTACCTGCGCGAGAACTTCCTCTTTGGTGAGGAGGCCCCCCGGCTCGGCGACGAGGAGTCCCTCATCGGACGCCACGTACTCGACTCGACCGGATTCCTCGAACTCGTCGCCTTCCTCGAATCCCGCTTCGGCGTGCGGATCGAGGATCCGGAGATGACGCCGGAGAATCTCGATGCCATTGCCTCGATCGCAACGCTCGTGCAGGGAAAACTTGCCGGTGCGGACTCTGGCGGGCGGGCTGACGCCGCCGAATGACCGAGCGCAGGAAAGTGTGAGATGCATCTCGGTGCGACAGCCCCGGGCGAACGGAGCGCACGGCCCGCAGCTTGCCTGCTCACATATCATTGGCCGCTGAAGAGCCCGCGGCTCGCGGGCGAGTCCAGACGAGACACCCATGGAAACTGAAAGAAAGATCAGGGATTTCGTACTCAGAAACTATCTCTTTACCACCGACGAGAATGCGCTGCGGAACGACCAGTCGCTGATGCAGACGGGAGTGCTCGACTCGACCGGCATCCTCGAGCTCATCTCGTTCCTGTATGAGGCCTTCGAGGTGCAGGTGGACGACGAGGAGATGGTCCCGGAGAACCTCGATTCCGTTGCGCAGCTGACCACTTTTGTCACTGGCAAGCTCGCGGCGGTCGAGCGATCGGCCGTCTGAGGCGGGAAATGCCCATGCTCACGGAGAACCTCTCGCGCCAGGCCACGGAGCGCGGGGATGCGGTGGCTCTCGTCGACGGCGCGCAACGGCACAGCTACGCGGATCTGCACGGCGCCGCGGCAGCCGTTGCCGCGCAGCTGGGCGCCAAGGGGGTGCGGGTGGGCGACCGTGTTGCGCTGCTGCTCGACAACGGCTTCGACTATGTGGCCGCGTTGTACGGCTGCCTGGCCTGTGGTGCGGTCGCCGTCCCGCTCAACACCGCGGCACGAGCGGGGGACCTTGGTGGCTGGATTGCGCACGCGGACGCTCGCGCCGTGGTGCTCGCGCCTGGTCATCCGGCCGCGGGCGAGCTGCTCGCGACTGCGCGCGGCGACGGGCGTCTGATATTGATGACCTCTGGTGCGGACGTGGTCGAGGGTTCACGCCTCTGCACGGACGCGCGCACGGCGTACGGCGCGCTGGCGCGACCCGCGTCGGCGGACGCACCTGCGATGATCCTCTATACCTCGGGCACGACCGGACGCCCGAAGGGCGTGGTGCTCACTCACCGCAACCTCGCCGCGAATGTGGCCGCCATCGTCGATTATCTCGCCCTCGGGCCGACCGATCGCATGGTGACGGTGCTTCCGTTCTTCTACTCCTTCGGCAACTCCGTGCTGCACACGCATCTGGCGGTCGGGGCGATGCTCGTGCTCGAGCCGAACCTCGTCTATCCGCAGAAGGTGCTCGAGACGCTTGTGCGCGAGCGCGCTACGGGATTTGCCGGCGTGCCGTCGACCTTTGCACTGCTGCTGTCACGGGCGCGCCTTGCGGACTACGACCTTTCCGCGCTGCGCTACGTTCAGCAGGCAGGCGGAGGCATGCCCCCGGCGCTGATCGAGCGGACACTGCAGGCACTTCCTGCGTCCTGCTCGTTCTTTGTCATGTACGGCCAGACGGAAGCGACGGCCCGCATCAGTTATCTGCCGCCGGAGCATCTGCGCGCGAAGCCCGGATCGGTCGGCATCCCGCTGCGCGGCGTCGAGATCGAGGTGCGCCGAGAGGACAGGTCGCGCTGCGCCGCGCTCGAGGTTGGCACGATCTTCGTGCGTGGCGAGGGCGTCATGGCTGGCTACTGGAACGATCCCGGGCTCACGGCGTCGGTACTTGCCGGCGGGTGGCTCAACACCGGCGATTCGGGCTACGTCGATGCCGACGGCTACCTCTACATCGCCGGGCGGCGCTCGGACATCATCAAGACTGGCGCGCACCGCGTCCAGCCCCAGGATGTGGAGGCGGTGATCGCCGAGATCGAGGGCGTGGAGGAGGCGGCTGTGGTTCCGGTCGACGATGACATCCTCGGTGAGGTCGTCAAGGCGGTGGTGGTGTTGCGACCCGGAGCGGTCGTCACCGATCTTGAGATCAAGGCGCGCTGTCGCGCACGCCTCGCTGCCTACAAGATCCCGAAGCGCGTCGAGTTCGCGAGCAGCCTGCCGCGGACCTCCACCGGCAAGGTTCAAAGACACCTGCTGGCGCGACCCTGAAGGTTCCAACCCGTGAGTGCCCAATCCATGTCCCTCAGTCCAAAGGTTCTCGAGCTCGATGGCGATCATGAAGTCGAAAGGATCTGCGGCATGCTGCGCGATGCGTGCGCCCGGCAGCTGCGCCGCCGCGGCCTCGTCGTTGCGACCTCGGGCGGCATCGACAGTTCGGTATGCCTCGCGCTCGCCGTGCGGGCGGTCGGCAGGGAAAGGGTTCTGGCCCTCGTGCTGCCCGAGCGCGATTCAAGCGAGTCGAGTGCGCATCGCGCGAACATTCTCGCCCGACACCTTGGCGTGAGCCAGGTGACCCACGACATTGCCCCGACGCTCGAGGCCATCGGCTGCTACCGCTGGCGCGACGAGGCTTATCGGCGCGCGCTGCCTGAATACGGCGAAGGGTGGCGCTCGAAGATCGTCATCAAGGGCGGGATCGAAGGGCGCATCAATCACTTCGTGCTGGTCGCGCAGTCCCCGGACGGATCGACACGCGAAGTGCGGCTCGGCGTGAGCGAATACCTGCAGATCGTCGCGGCCACGAACTTCAAGCAGCGCATCCGCAAGACGCTCGAGTACTTCCACGCCGACCGCCTGAACTACGCAGTGGTCGGCACGCCGAACCGGCTCGAGTACGACCAGGGCTTCTTCGTCAAGAACGGCGACGGGTCGGCCGACGTCAAGCCGATCGCTCACCTGTACAAGAGCCAGGTGTACTTCCTCGCGCGTCACATGGGCCTGCCTGCGGAAGTCTGCGCGGCCATCCCGACGACGGATACCTACAGCCTCCCGCAGGGGCAGGACGAATTCTACTTCGCACTGCCGTATGCGCAGATGGACCTCGCGCTCTGGGCGCTCAACCACGGTCGTCCGGCCGGAGAGCTTGCAGCGGCCCTCGGCGTCACCGAGGCACAGGCCCGGCGCGTCTACGCCGACATCGAGCTCAAGCGACGTACCACGGCGTACCTGCATGCGCGGCCCGTGCTCGTCGAGCCGGTGAGCGAGCTTGCGGCCTTCGCCGTGGGCGGGCACTGAGGCGCGGGACGCTTCCCGAGCCTCCCGCGGCCCCGAGAGCGATCTTCGTGCGCGTCCTGCACCTGCTGAGCAGTACCGGCTTCCATGGTGCCGAGCGCATGGCGGCGTCGCTCGTTCGCTCGCTCGAGAGGCGCGGGATCGGCTGCCACGTCGGGACGTTCCGCAGCGGCCCGCAATCCAACCTCGAGATCCTCGGGGCGGTGCGCGACTGCGGTGCGCAGGGTGTGGTGATCGACTGCCACGGGCGCTTCGACCGCACGGCGGCCCGGCGCATCCGCGACTACGCGCTCGCCGCAGGCATCGACGTCATTCACAGCCACAAGTACAAGACGAACCTCTACGCGTACCTTGGCTGTGCGGGGGACGGAGCTGCGGCTCATCGACCTGCCATAACTGGGTGAATACCAACCTGACTCTTCGTGCCTACGGGGTGCTGGACAGATTCGGACTGCGCGGCTTCGACGCCGTGGTCGGCGTCTCGCAGTCAGTGCTCGATCAGCTCGGACGGCCCGGGCGTCGCCGTCTCGAGTGCATCCCCAACGGCATCGACGTGGCGCGCTTCCAGGGGACACTCTCGCGCGAGGAAGCGCGTGCTCGCCTTGGCCTCCCGGCGGGGCCACTCATCGGCTTCGTCGGCCGGCTCTCGCGCCTGAAGGACGTGCCGACGCTGCTGCGGGCGTTCGCGGCGCTTGCGAGCCCCGTGCCGGCAGCGCTCGCGATCGTCGGAGACGGCGAGGAACGCACCGCGCTCGAGCGCGAGGCGCAGAGGCTCGGCATCGCCGGGCGCACGCATTTCCTCGGCGAGTGCAGTGAGACCTTTACCGCCTACCGTGCCTTCGATCTCTTCGTTCTGCCCTCGCTCGAGGAAGCCTCGCCACTCGTGGTGCTCGAGGCAATGGCGGCCGGAACGCCGGTCGTCGCGACCCGGGTCGGGTCGATCCCCGAAGTGCTTGATGAAGGTCGGTGCGGTTACCTCGTGCCGACGGGCGATGCGCCGGGACTCGCCGAGCGCATGGCCGCAGTGCTCGCCGACCCGGCTGGGCAGAGGCGGGTCAGTGCGGCGGCTGTGGCACGCGTGATCGAACGCTATTCACTCGAGTCGATGATCGATCGGTATATCGGGCTCTATGGGAGCCTCGTCCGCACCGGGCGGGCAATGCCGGTCAGAGAGGGGCATGTCCGAAGATGAAACCATGGGTCCTCAGCAGGCTCGTCGTGGCCGGGGCGGGCAACAAGACCTCGCCCGTGCTTGGTGCGCGCGAGCATCTCGAACTCGCGCTGCGCTGGTTGTGCGCGGCACAGGACAGCCAGGGCGATGGCGGCGTCGCACTGCGCTTCTCACTGATCGACGGCTGGTCGCCGTCCTATCCCGAGACGACCGGCTACATCATCCCGACCTTGCTGGAGTGCGAAAGGCTTCTGGGCAGGAGCGACCTGCGCGAGCGTGCGCTGCGCATGGCTGACTTCGAGATCGGGGTGCAGAATCCCGACGGCAGCACCAACGGCGGCCAGGTGGGCAGCGGCTACGGCGGCTTCGTGTTCGACACGGGCCAGGTCATCTTCGGCTTCATCGCTGCGCACCGCATCACGGGCGAACAGCGCTACCTCGATGGGGCGCTCCGCGCCGGAGAATGGCTGCTCTCGGTGCAGGATGTCGGGGGCCAGTGGAGCCGCAACACCTTCGAGGGCATCGAGCACGTCTACTATGCGCGGGTGGCCTGGGCGCTCGCCGAGCTCGCCGCGTACACCGGCGAGCGGCGCTACGGCGAGGCAGCGCGCCGCAATGTGGGCTGGGTGCTCGCACACCAGCGTCCCAACGGCTGGTTCGAGCGTGCCGGTTTCACCATTGCGGGGCATGCGGCGCCCTATACGCACACCATTGCCTACACGGTCGAAGGGGTGCTCGAGACGGGCGTGACACTCGGGGAGAGCGCATTCATCGCCGCCGCCTGCCGTTCACTCGACGCGATCGCGGGCATCGTCGGGCCCGACGGCTTCCTTGGCGGGCAGCTCGACCGCAACTGGCGGGCGGCCGGGCGCTACGCCTGCCTGACGGGCAGTGCGCAGTTTGCGCTTCATTGTGCGCGCGCGTGCAGGCTGCAGGGCGGGGAGATGCGGCGGCGTGCTGCACAGGCGCTCTTCCATTATGTCGCTGCCCGGCAGCTGCGCGGCGGTGGGCCGGGCACGACCGGGGCCATTGGCGGTTCCTGGCCGACGTGGGGGCGTTACCAGCGCTTCGCGTTCCCGAACTGGGCGGCGAAGTTCTTCATCGATGCGGCCCTCGCGCTGGACGTCGCGCATGGTGCGGCGGGCGAAGCCGCCGGCAAGGAGATGTTTCGTGGCTGAGCCGGTGCGACACATCGTGGCCGTGTACGGCACGAGGCCCGAGACCATCAAGATGGCGCCGGTCATTCGTGAGCTGCGTGCGCGACCGGCGCAATTCCGCTGCACGGTCGTGAGCACCGGGCAGCACCGCGACATGTGCCGCCCGTACGAGGAGCTCTTCGGCATCCGCCCGGATATCGACCTGTCGATCATGGTCGCGGGGCAGACACTCGATCACATCGTCGGACGCATTGCCGAGACCTTTTCGCCTGTGCTTGCTGCGCAGAAACCCGATGCGGTGCTCGTGCAGGGCGACACCTCCTCGGCGTTCGCCGCGGCCCTCGTCGCCTTTCACGCGAAGATCGCCGTCGGGCACGTGGAGGCGGGGCTGCGCACGGGCAATCGTCACAACCCGTTTCCAGAGGAAATGAACCGCCGCCTGATCGGCGCACTCGCGGACCTGCACTTCGCTCCGACTTCGGCTTCTTCGGAGAATCTGCTTCGCGAGGGGGTCGATCCTGCCCGCATCGTCGTCACGGGCAATACGGTCATCGACGCGCTCAAGTACCTGCTTGCCTCGACGCCGGCGCCGCGTGATCCAGTGCTGGAGAGCATGGACCCCTCGCGCCGGGTCGTCGCCGTGACGACGCATCGCCGCGAGAGCTTCGGTGAGCCGCTGCTCAACACGCTGCGGGCACTCAGGACGATCGCCACGCGCTTCCCGGATGTCGAGATCGTGCTTCCGGTGCACTACAATCCCAACGTGCGCGAGCATGTCTACCGCGAGCTCGGGAGCATGGAGCGTGTGCGCCTCATCGAGCCGATGCCTTACGAGCGCTTCATCCGGCTCGTGAACCGCTCCACCCTCGTGCTGACCGACTCGGGCGGGGTTCAGGAGGAGGCCCCGGCGCTGGGCAAGCCGGTGCTCGTGCTGCGGGAGACCACGGAACGCCCCGAGGGCGTCACCGCCGGCGTCGCGAAGCTCGTCGGCACGGACCCTGCCGCGATCGTCGATGCGGCGAGCGAGCTGCTGGGTAACCCTGATGCCTACGCGGCCATGACCCGCGGCGGCAGTCCCTACGGCGACGGGCACGCCGCCGCGCGCATTGCCGAGCGCTTGCTTGCCCTGCCGCACGATGCGCGCGCGAGTGGCTGAGGGCGGCCATGCCGAGTTCGAACGCGGGCAATTCGGGGCGCTTCGCCGGTCTCATGTACCACGAAGTCGGTGGAATGCCGGCGCGTGGTCCGGAGCGGCGCCTCAGCCCTCACTACGTCGTCGAGACCGCTGCGTTCGAGGCGCAGATGGCGGCGCTGCACGCTGCTCGTGTACGCACGCTCTCGCTCTCCGAGGTGCTTGCCGGTGAGGTTTCCGGACCGGCGACACTCGTGACCTTCGACGACGGTCTCGAAGGTAACCTGCACAATGCGCTGCCCGTGCTGCAGCGCCATGCGCAGCGTGCCACGGTTTTCGTTGCTGTCGGCTTCGTCGGCTCCGAGGGGCACCTCGACTGGGAGGGGCTGCGCGCGCTCGTGGCCGGCGGCGTCGAGGTGCACTCGCACACCTGGTCGCATCGTCCCCTGCAGACGCTTGTCGATGCGGAGGTGCGCGACGAGTTGCGCCGCTCACGGCGCGATCTCGAGGACGGGCTCGGCGTGCCTGTGTTTGCTGCGAGCTTCCCGCATGGCAGCTTCGATGCGCGTACGGTGCGCATTGCGGCAGAGGAGGGTTACCGGCTGCTGTGCACCTCCGAGGCGCGCCTCAACCGTGCGCATGCGCCCGGGGAGGGCGCCGGGACAGGACCGATGCTCGTCGGCCGCTTTGCGATGACCTCATCGATGACCGTGAGGCAGTTCGAGCGGCTCGTCGCCGGTCAGGCGCTGGCGGTGCTTCCGGTCCGCAGCGGCCAGCTCGCCCGCAAGACCGTCAAGCGCCTCATCGGCATCCAGACCTATCGACGGCTCTACCGGCTCGTGTTCGGCATCCGTGAGCCGGAGCATCCTGTGCCCCACGCATGAAGCCCTCGCTCTGGCTCTATCACCACCTGCCGCCGGTGGCGTGGAGTGTCGCGGCCTCGCTGCGGGCGTGGCAGCTGAGCGGGCGGCGCTTCGGCTCGATATTTGCCGAGGCCGTACCGCAGATCGTGCGGCGCACGGGTGCGCCGGCAGCGGAGCTGCGTGCGTACCAGGCAGAGCGTCTCGCGATGCTCCTTACCGAGGCTGCGGCGTCGATCCCTGCCTACCGCGGACTGCCCGTGCCCACCGCACCCGGGGATGCGCTCGAGACGCTCGCACGCTGGCCGCTCCTCGACCTGGGGCGGCTGCGCGCGAACCCGGCAGACTATTGCCATCCCATGCGCGCGCGCGGCGCCGTCATCCGCCTCTTCACGAGTGGCACCACGGGTACGCCGAAGCAGATCGTGCGCGATGCGGAGGCGGAGCAGCTCAACTACGCCTATTCGGAGGCGCGCTGGAAACTCACCGCCGGCGTCGACCGGAATGACCGCTGGGCGATGATCGGCGGCCAGCTCGTCGTCCCGGCGGCGCGTCGCCGTCCGCCGTTCTGGGTGCGGGCATGGCCCCTGCACCAGCTGTACCTGTCCTCCTACCACCTCGCACCCGAGCATGCGGAGGCTTACATGCGCGCGCTCGCCGGATGGCGGCCCGCCTACCTCCTGGGCTATGCCTCCTCGCTCGACCAGCTCGCAGCCTTCTCGGAGTCGACGGGGATCCGCCTGCGGCCCCGCGCGGTCATCTCGAACGCCGAGCCGCTGTATGCGCACGTGCGCGAACGGCTCGCCCGCGTGTTCGGCTGCGCGGTGCGCGACACCTACGGCTCGACCGAGGGGGCGCTCCAGGCCTTCGAGTGCGCGCAGGGACGCCTGCACGTGAGCACCGACTTCGGCGTCTTCGAGATCCTCACGCCGGAGGGCGCCCCCGCGCCGCCCGGTGTCCCCGGGCGCGTCGTCGTCACCGGGCTCACGAACCGCGCCATGCCCCTCGTGCGCTACGAGATCGGCGATACGGCGACCTGGGCGGCCCCGGAACCCTGTCCCTGCGGCTCGTCGTTTCCGGTGCTTGCGGCCGTCGAGGGGCGCACCGACGACCTGCTGCTGCTTCCCGATGGACGGCGCATCGGACGGCTCGATCCGGTGTTCAAGGGCGGCCTGCCGATCCGTGAGGCGCAGATCGTGCAGCGGCGAGACGGCTCCATCGACGTGCGCATTGCGACGGAGGAGCGTGCGGGCATTGCATGGACTGAGGCCCACGAGCGACAGCTGCTGCGCGAGCTGCGTGCACGTCTGGGCGACTCGATCGCCATTCGGTTCGAGCGCGTCGAGCGTGTCGAGCGCAGCGCGAACGGCAAGTTCAAGGCGGTGGTGAGGGAGCGCGCATGAGAATCGGGCTCGTCTGGAAGGACGACTTCCCATGGGATCCGCGCGTCGACAAGATCGCGCGCACTCTCGTGCGCGCAGGCCACGAGGTCCATGTCCTCGCCCGCAACTCGCGCGCGGCCGTTTCCCACGAGGTGATCGACGGCCTCCCGGTGCACCGCCTGCCGGCCCTTGGGAACGGTTATCTCAACCGTGCCTCCGGCACGCCGGTGTTCTTCAATCCGCGCTGGCTCGCGGCGATCGAGCGGCTCTGCCGGGAGCAGCGGCTCGACGTGCTGATCGCCCGCGACATGCCGCTCGTGCTGAGCTGCGCGCGCGCTGCGCGGCGCCACGGGGCGCGCCTCGTGTTCGACATGGCAGAGAACTACCCCGCGATGTGGCGTGGCGTCAACGTGGCGGGCCGGCGCAGCATCGGCTCCATGATCCTGAAGAATCCCGCGGTGGCCGACCGGCTCGAGCGGCGCAGTCTCGAGGCGTCTGACCTCGTGTTCGTCGTCGTGGAGGAGTCGCGCGAACGACTTCTCGGCCTCGGTGTGCCCGGCGCGAGGATCGAACTCGTCAGCAACACGCCCGATCTCGCCGCGCTTGCCGCCTCGGCCGCGGCCGGGGCGACGGAGCGTGGCGCACGTGCGCGCGCCGGGGGCGGCGCGACGCTCCTCTATCAGGGTTTCGTCAACCGGCCGCGCGGGCTGCACACCGTGATCGAGGGGCTGCCGCTGCTGCTCGAGAGGCATCCCGCGACGCACGTCGTGATCGCCGGGGCGGGCGACTACGTGGAGGCGCTGCGCGAGCTCGCCGTACGCCTGGGCGTCGCGGACCACGTCGAGCTCCTCGGGTGGGTGGATCACCGGCAGATTCCGGCGATGATCCGCGCCGCGGACGCCGGACTCGTGCCGCATCTCTACAGCGACCACACGAACACGACCGTGCCGAACAAGATCTTCGACTACATGGCCGAGGGCAGGCCGGTGCTCGTCTCCCATGCCCGGCCGCTCGCGCGTATCACCCGCGCCGAGCGCTGCGGGCTCGTATTCGAGTCGGGCGACCCGCGCAGTTTCGCTGCGGCCGCCACCGCCCTGCTCGATGACCCGAACGGGGCCATGGAAATGGGCCGGCGCGGCCTCGATGCGGTCCGCCGCGAGTACAACTGGGAGCGCGACGCCGCGCGGCTCACCGCAGCCATTGCTACGCTGGCGCGCTGACCGCAGGGCCATTGAGTTCTGCAAGGCACCGACGGTATAAGGTCTCCTACATGGGCCGCGGCGACGCCGTGTGCGGTGATTCCCCGCCTTCGTCCGTGATCCATTGCAGAGGATTCGACCGCGATGGTTCGACACAGAGAGGTGGTGTACCGCGGTTTCCCCCTCATGGCGCTTGCGGCGCTGGTGCTCGCGGGCTGCGGCGGTGGCGGGGGCGGCGCCGCAGCCGTGGCCGTGTCACCTGGTCCTGGGACAGCCGCGCCGACCGTCTCGCTCTCCGCAGGCCCGGCCTCGGTCGCCTCGGGTGGGACGACTGTGCTCACATGGTCGAGCCAGAACGCGACGTCGTGCACGGCCGGAGGGGGGTGGAGCGGCTCACTCGCGACCAGCGGCACGCAGCGTAGCGGAGCGCTTGCGGCCACCACGACGTTCACCGTGACCTGCAGCGGCAGCGGCGGCTCGGCGTCGCAGTCCGTATCCGTCACGGTCACGAACTCCCCGCCCGGGGCGGCTGCCGGCACCTACGCGATTTCCTGGGACCCGGTGAGCGATCCCGCGGTGATCGGCTTCCGCGTGTATTACTCGCGCACCTCGATCGCCTCCGCCGCTTCGTTTTTTGACGTGGGCGCCGGTTCCACGTCCGCCGACTTTGCGCCGGGGTCGAACGGCTTTCTGGCGGGCGACACGCTGCACATGGCGGTGGCGACTCGCGGCGCAAACGGCGCCGTCTCGGATCTCTCCCTGGAAGTGACGGCGGTGCTGCAATGAGAGTGTCACGCCTTGCCCTCGTGCTGTCCGCGCTGCTGCCCGCGCTCGCCGTGGCCGCCCCGGTCGTGTTCTACCAGGACATTTCCTCTGGACCCGGTGGCGGTGGAGAGGGGGACAATGGCGCCTACCTGACGCTCTACGGGCGTGGGTTCGGTGCCACGCGCGGCACCAGCCGTGTCACGGTGGGAGGCGGCGAGGTGGGCGGCTACAAGGTCTGGACGGATACGCGCATCTCCGTCCAGATCGGACATGCGGCCACGAGCGGCGAGGTGCTCGTCACGACGGCGGACGGCAACGCAAGGTCCCCGGACGGCTTCACGGTTCGCCCCGGGCGGGTCTGGTTCGTTTCCCTCACGGGCAACGACTCGACCTGCGTCGCGAACGACGTGACGCGCCCGTGCCGCACCGCGAACCATCTCGCGCGGGACGTGCCGGCGCAGGCCGGTGACGTCATCGTGGTGCGGGGCGGCACCTACCGTGCGAGCAATGCCGCAGAGGGCTGGGTCAACTCGACCTTCGCGCGGCCAACGGTCTCCGGGACGCCATCGGCCCCGATCAGCCTCATGGGCTATCCAGGCGAGGACGTGGTCCTCCGGATGGACCAGGCCGCGAGGCTGTTTGCGCACTACGAGAATGTCTCTTACTGGACGATCGCGAACTTCCGCGTGATCGTCCAGAACTGCACCCCGGAGGGAATCGTGATGCTGGGTTCGCCTGTGACGCCTGCGGCCTGCAACGACCCGACGAGTGTCTCGCCCTATGCGAGAGCCATCCGTCTCGTTGGCCTGGACATCGACGGGCAGGGTGTCGGCGGGATGTGCGGCGGCTCGGGTGGTGACCTGGTGGAGATCGGCACGAGCGACTCCGTGAAGGTGCTCGGCGTCCAGGTGCACGACACGAGTCCGGCGAATGCTTCAGAGCCTACACATGCGATCTACCTGTCGGCACCGCAGAGCGGGACCGAGGTGGGCTGGAACCGTGTGTACAACATTCCGCACTCGCGCGCGCTGATTCAGCTGCACGAGGACTCCTTCGGCGGCGCGTGCTGGGGCAAGGACTCGATCACCGACATCTCGGTGCACGACAACGAAATCACGAACGTCGCGGGCCAGGCGATCCTCCTCGACGGCGGCGTGGGCGCGGTGCAGATCTATGACAACGTGCTCACGCAGGTGGGTCTGCCGACCGATCATCGCTACGAGGATGTCATCGCGCTGCGCGGCGCAGGTGGACGAATGAAAGCGCGGGTGCTGCACAACACGATCGTCGTCGACCCGAACGCGGGGTCGGCAGGCTGGATCTTCGGCGTCGGCGGCGCGGGGGTGGCCTACTGCCCGGAATCCCTCGAGATCTCGAACAACATCCTCAAGGTGACCGGCGTCGGGGACACTTACTTCGGCTTCGAGTCCTGGTGCAGCAGTTTTCGCCCCACGGGCAGCAACAACGTCTGGGTGGGTGGCGGTGCAGCTCCCGCGTTCGATGTCGCACCGGTGACGCAGGACCCGGCGCTCGATGCGGGTCTGAGACCCACCGCCGCCTCGCCTGGCAATGGACGCGGTGCGACGGGCACCGGCATCCTCCTCGATCACGACGGGCGTGTGCGGCGCAGTCCGCCCGACATCGGCGCATGGGACTATGCAGCGGGCACGCCCGCGCTGCCGGTGCCCGCAAACGTGCGGCTGCAGCGGAGGAACTGAGCAGGAGGCTCAGGCGGGAGTGGCGACGCGTCGGATGGGGCGCGCAGCCGGCGCGTCGACCCCATCGGCGCGCGCCGCGATGGTGAGCTCCCCCTGGGTCCAGCCGAGATCGAAGCCGCGTGTCGCCCCGGCGAACGCCGCCGAACAGCCCGGGCGGAAGCGGTCGTGCAGCTCGACGACCAGTACGCCGACGCGATCGATCCAGGGCGCGCAGTGCTCGAGGACCTCCTTCTCCGCGCCCTCGATGTCCATCTTGAGCACGTCGACGTGGTCGAGTCCAAAGTGCCCGAGAATCGAATCCAGGCTCAGCGCCGGTACCGCGACCCCGGTTGCGCCTTCCGGACCGTGCCCCCAGGTCCGGAATGCCCAGTTCCCCTGGCCAGGGTCGACGATGCGTACTTCGCCGTCCTCGGCGGCGAGTGCGGCCCATACTGGAGCGATGAGCCGGTGGTTCACGACGTTCGCGCGCAGCAGCTCGAAGTTCGCAGGCTCGGGCTCGATCGCGATGATCCGCGCCTGCGGGAACCGGGTGGCGAAGTAAAGCGAGGAGAGACCGACGTTCGCGCCCGCATCGATGATCGTGCGCACCTGACCGCGCAGCGGCAGCGAGTACTCACGCTCGCGGAAAACCTGAACGAAGGTCGCGATGTCGCTGGTACCCGCGCGCAGCGTCATGCGCGGGTGATCGCTGCTCGGCTCTGCGACGATACGCATGCTGCGGCCGGTCCACTCGGACCAGAGGATCCGCGGGAGGTTCGCGGGTCCGAGGTTGCGGGCGAGTGATGCCCAGCGGCGAATCTGTAGCATGCGGTCGGTGTGCGGACCGCCGGCGTTTCTTTCGCGGCGATCGGGTGCTGACGTTGCGACCGAGCCTACGCCGGACCGCGAGGCGTCTTGATGAAGAACGCGTAATGCACTGAGTCATGCGAGCGGATGGCATGACATAAGTCAGCGGCGGGGGCGGCGTATCCAGCGGTTCGGGGCGGCTTCGGGCTGTACCGGAGGTGCCGCAGGAGGAACGGCCGCCTGCGCCGCGACCCATGCGCCGCGGTCGACGATGCCCCAGAAGATCCAGAAATATGCTCCGAGCATGAAATAGGACCACCGGTCTCCGAAGACGTTGCTCACCATCATCGAGGCGACGCAGGCCATGAAGCCGAGCCCAAGCCCCCGGTGGAGGTCGCTGCGTGCTCTGCGATACAGGTGCCAGCCGGAGGCGAAGGCCTTGAGAAGAACGAGAGCGAATATTGCGAGCCCGACGAGACCCTGCTCGGCGGCCATCTTGACGTAGAAATTGTGGGTGTCCGTGAGCTCGCCGTGCTCGACAGTCAGGCCGAAGCCGCTGAAGCCGATGCCAAAGACCGGGTTGGCCTTGAAGAGCGCCTCGGCGTGGTCCCAGAGCTTGAGGCGGTGCGCGGCGGATTCCTCGACGTTGCCGCTCTCGTCGCGCGTCATGGAGATGCGTTCCACCACGGTCGGCGGCAGGATCGCCTTCCAGGCGACCAGCAGGACGACGATGCCGACGAGAATGATGCGCTTGTGCACCAGGCCGAGCACGGCGATCGCGGCGATTGCCGCGATATAGGCCCCAGCCGAGTAGGAGTAGAAGAGCGGATAGACACAGATGAGCAGCGCGGCGATGTAGATCCAGCGACGGATGCGGTGTCGGTCGATGAGCGCGAGTCCGAGCAGGACTGCGCCGTAATCGGCGATGAACGCGCCGAAATGGTTTGCCCCGAGTCCGATGATCCAGAAGGGACCGGCGGCGCGGTTGTCGTAGGAAAAGGACGAGCCGGCCGCGAAATTGCGGAATTCACGCAGCACGATCAGCAGGAAGACGGACGCCATGAGCGTCAGGGCGATGCGCTGCGAGTCTTCATCCTTCAGCGCGTTGTACGCGAGGAAGTAGAGAAAGATCATCTCCGCGTAGTTCTTCCAGTCCTCGAGGAAGGGATTGGACCGCGTCACCGGCAGCGGCAGCCCGAAGCGCAGGGCCGAATTCCACAGCGCCGCGTAGGCCACGATGATCAGCATCGCGACGGTGAAGGCCCGCTTCGGGCGGTCGAAGCCGCCCTTGTTGATGAAGATGCCGGCGAAGACGGCAAGCTGCAGCAGGTCGAGAAAGTCCTTGCCGAAGGAAGTCCTGCAGCTTGTACCAGACGGTCGGCAAGGGGATCAGTATGATGAGAAGATAAAGCGCCCATTCCGCGCGCTTCACCACCGACGCAACGGCAACGCCGATCGTCGCCACATAGAGCGACGGCGAGAGGACGAGACGGATCAGGGCTTTGAGTGCACCGAGCATGGGGGATGGCTGGGTCCCTGAGGGCGCAGGTTTCCTGCCTCCGGGTCGAGGCGGTCTGGCTCGTCAGTGTGAGTGCGGAAAGTGCGACGATGATGGCCGATTAACGTAATAATGCGAACGGAGTCGTGAGAGTCGCAAGCCGCCAGCGGCTAGACTAGAAAAACTATGGAGCTTCTCAGCCTGTTTCGTGAGGTTCGTCACAGGATCCGGCGCTCGCTCGAGCTGCGCAAGTATAATCCCTACACAATCGCTGAATACCTGCGCAAGACGGGTGTGCAGGTCGGGGAGGGTTGCTTCATCGTCCCGACCGTGACCGGGACGGAACCTTACCTCGTGAAGATCGGTAACCACGTAGCCATCGCGGCGGGTGTGCGCTTCATCACGCATGACGGCGCAGTGTGGGTGTTCCGTGAGGAAGAGCCGGATATCCAGGTGTTCGGGCCGATTGTCATCGAGGACAACTGCATCATCGGGCAGCACGCCCTCTTGTGTCCGAACATCCGTATCGGACGCAACTCGATCGTCGCAGCGGGCTCGGTGGTGATTGCGGACGTGCCTCCGAACACCTTCGTTATGGGGGTTCCTGCGCGCCCCTTCGGATCGGTCGAGAAGTACCGGCAGAAGTCTGTGCAGCGCTGGATGGAGCAGCGCCCTCCCGACGTCGTGATCGAGGAGGGGGCGAACTGGTGGAATTCGCGCAACTTCGAGGCGAATCGCGAGAAGCTGCGGCGTCATCTGCTCGAGGTCTTCAAGGATCGATTAGCCTGATCTGTCTGCTGTGGAGTGGCAAGATGCGCTTGTCGAGACGCACCGCGCTCGTGATAGTACTCGTCGCCGCGACCGCCGGTGCCTGGTTCCTGGTCTTCGGCCGTCCGGTGGATGGCGCGTATGCCGCGACGCGCAGTGCGGCTCACATCCTGCTCATCGGCGCATCCATCGGGCAGGACTGGAGGCTCGCGCAGTGGCCCGCACGCACCGGAAACAGCGGTTACACTGCAGAGTCACTCGCGGTGTGGGAATTCGACAAAAGCCCGGCTGTCGACGATGTGCTCCTGCGGCCGAAGCGCCCGTTCAGGCTCACGCGCAGCGGGATCAGGGGCCTCTTCGAGGCACCGCCTCCTGTTCCGGACATCGTGATCCTCAAGGAGTGCTCTTCCTATTTTCCACGTGAACTGACCTCCGCCGAGGCTGCGTTTGCGGGCTGGGCGAAGCAGCTGCGCGGGCGCGGCCGGACGGTCGTGCTTGCGACAGTGGTGCCCGTGACGGCGACCCGTTCGGCACGCGACCCGGGCAAACAGCAGAGTCTGCGGCTGTTCAATGAGTGGGTGCGCCGACATGCGGCGGAGCAGGGCTATGCGGTCCTCGACCTCGAGGCCGCGATGCGCGACGACAGCGCCGAGGGGTATATGCGGGACGCCTATACCAGTGGAGACGGCTCGCACCTCAACGCGGCCGCCTACCATGTGCTCGATGAGACGCTCACCCGCACGCTCAGCCGTGCCGATCAGGCCGTTCCAGCGAGATGATTCGTCGCGCCGCGAGGCATCTGCTCTACCACGCGCTCAACTCCGACGTCAGCCTTGCGCGCCTGCGCAGGGCGTTGCGCCGGCATGGCGTGGTCGTGTTGATGTACCACGAGGTGTGGGGGGATTCGGAGGAGATCGACGCCTGGACCGTGACTCGCCGCAGTGAGTTCCTTCGGCAGGTCGAATACCTGCGGCGCCATTACGATGTGCTGACGCTGGATGAGGCGGCCGCGCGCCTCGCGGCTCCGGCGCGTGGGGTGCGACCGGGGGTCGTGATCACCTTCGACGACGGGCATCAGGGGCTCGTCGACGTCCTGCTGCCGATGGTCGAGAGCGAGCACCTCCCGGTCACGATCTACCTGGCCTCGGGTCACATTGAACGCCAGTGTCACATGTGGTTCGATCGGGTGATCAACGCCCTGCAGGTCGCCGAGCCACTCGAGATCGACCTTGGACCGCTGTATGGGGCGGGCTCCTTCCACTTCTCCGGTGTTCCGGGCCAGGCGACCTGGCTCGAGATCGACCGGTTGCTCGAGGTCGCCAAGAGCTCCTCCATCGAGCGGTGCGAGGACCTCGCGCGCGAGGTCGAGCGACAGGCCGCACGCGCCGCGCGGCGCGCGGGCGCGCGGCTCATGCCGTTGCGCCCGGATGGCGTTGGGGCGCTCGCGCGCTCGCGCTGGATCGAGATCGGCGGCCATTCGCACTGCCACGGGCTCTTTCCGCTGCTCAGTCCGGCGGAACGCCGTGAGAGCCTGCAGCGCAACCGCGAGCTGCTCCGCGAGTGGACCGGACGCGAGATCCGTCACTTTGCCTACCCGAGCGGGGAACACGATGCGGCCTCGGTGTGCGCGGTCGCGGAGTCCGGCTTCGCGACGGCGGTGACGACCGTGCCCGGGATCTGGACGGCCGCGACCCCGGTGCATCGCATTCCGCGCGTCGGAGTCGGCCGCTACGACGACATGAGCGTCTTTCGTATCGCCGCAACCGGCGGGATCGGCATCACACGCCGGTTGCTGCTCTCCGGACCGAGCGCGAGGATCTGAGTCCCGTGCACCTGAGCGTGGATGATCCCTCCACCCCTCGGGCACCGCTCGGTGCCCGCATTGTCGGTCGCGAGGCGCTGCCCGCGCTGCGCGAATCCTGGACACGTCTCGTGGCGGCCATGGGCCGGCCATCGCCCTTCTCGAGCTGGGAGTGGCACACGGCGTGGAGCGAGACTCTCGGGCGCGAGTGCGACCTGACGATCGTCCTCGTCGAGGAGGGTGCGCGCGTCGTGGGGATCCTTCCGTTTGCCTCGGGCGGTGCGGTCGCACGCCCGCGCCACCGCGGGCGGGTGCTCGAGTTCGGTGCCTTCGCCCGGGCTCATCCCGACCAGCTCGAGCCGATTGCCGCGCCCGCGGAGGAAGCTGCGGTGCTGCGCTGCGCGCTCGGGGCGCTCGCGCACCGCGGTGGTTTCGACTGCCTGCGCTTCCCGCTCGCGAGCGAGACCGCTGCGCTCCCCGGGCGGCTCGCCTCCTGCGGGGGAGGCTGGCAGTTGCGCGAACGCGTCACTTCTGCGGCACCCTACGCCGTGCTCGCCCCGCGCTTCGAGCAGTTCCTCGCGGGGACCTCGTCGAACGAGCGCTACAAAATTCACAGTCGAACGCGCAAACTTCTGGCGCGCCCCGGCGTTGCCTACGGCGACCTTTCGGCACGCTCTGCAGCGGAAAACTTCGCCGTGCTGCGGCGGCTTCATGGAGCCCGTGCGCAGGAGAAGGGCATCGTCAGCAGCTTCGACGAGGAAGGTGTGCAGGAATTCCACCTGCGCTTCCTCGCACTCTATCCGCAGGAGGCGGTGATGTTCCGCGGCCTGTGCGTTGCCGGCGAACCCTTCGCGGTCTTCTATGGTTTTCGTGCAGGCGGGCGCGTGCTCTATTTCCAGCTCGGCTATGACCCGGAGTGGTCGAAATCTTCGCCGGGACTCGTTCTCCTCTCGGAGGTGATCCGGGAATCGTGTGAGGCGGGCTGTGCGGAATTTGATTTCCTCCAGGGCTCGGAGCCGTACAAGCGGACGTGGGCCCGCACCGAGCGCCGGCTGCTCGAGCTGCAGCTTTTTGCGCCGACGCTCCGGGGTCGCGTGTGCTGTGAGCTGGATCGCGTCGCCGGGCGACTTCGCGACGCTATGCTGGTTCGCCGGGCTTTGAGCGCGTCGGGCGCCACAGGGAGAGGCAGTCGATGATCGTCGTGGCGGAAGTCGTGTTCTGGGTCTCGTGCGCAGCCGCAGTGTTCGCATACGCGAGCTATTCACTCTCGATCCTGCTGATTGCGCTGTTCGTGCGCCGTCCGCACCGCACGGGCGACATCCTGCCGTCGGTCACGTTCCTCATCACGGCCTATAACGAGGAGCGCAACATCGGCGCCAAGCTCGAGCAGACGCTCGCGCTCAACTATCCCTCCGATCGCCTCGAGATCATCGTGGCCTCCGACGGGTCGACGGATCGCACGGACGAGATCGTCCGCTCGTTTGCGGACCGCGGCGTGCGTCTCGTGCGCGTCGAGGGCCGCGTTGGCAAGACTGAAACGCAGAATCGGGCCGTACGCGAGGCGCGCGGCGAGATCATCGTGTTTTCCGATGCCACCACGCGCTATGAGCCCGATGCAGTGCGCATGCTGGTGCGCAACTACGCTGATCCGGGAGTAGGGGCCGTGAGCGGTCGCTACGAGTACTCGAACCCGACGGGTGCCTCGATCGGCGTCGGAAGCGTCGTATTCTGGAAGTACGAAAATCTCATCAAGACGCTGCAGTCGCGCATCGGGACGATCACCGGCTGCTGCGGCTGCATCTATTCTGTGCGCCGCGATCTCTACCGGCCACTGCCCGCGGACATCATCAGCGATCTGTGTGAGCCCCTGAAGGTGCTCGAGCACGGCCACCGGATCGTGTTCGAGCCGCAGGCGATCGCCTACGAGGAGACGACGGAAGAGGCAAACGAGGAGTTCAGCATGCGTGTGCGCGTCGCGGTGCGCGGAATGCGTGGCATGCTTTTCATGCGCAGACTCTTCAACCCCTTCCGTTACGGCTTCGTCGCCTACCAGCTCTGGTCCCACAAAGTCATGCGCTGGCTCGTGCCGGTGTTCATGGTCCTCGCGTTCGTCTCGAATATGGCGCTTCTCGGCAGGCCCCTCTACAATGTCACGTTCGCACTGCAGTTGCTGCTCTATGGCTTCGCGGTCCTCGGTCTGCTTCTCGCTCCGCTGAACGTCAGGCTGCTGCCGTTTTCGCTCCCGCTCTACCTCGTCACCGTGAACTGGGCGGCCCTCGTGGCGATGGGGCGGGTGCTGCGCGGCTACCGGGCGGTGACCTGGGAGACGGTGCGGCGTTGACGACGAGGCCACGATGAGCATCAAGATCGCATTCCTCACCCAGGAAGATCCCTTCTACGTCCGTCTCTTCTTCGAGGAGTTCTTCGCGCACACTCCCGGCCTCAAGTGCATCCTCGCGGTGTACCTGGCTCCGCCGATGGGCAAGCGCTCGCTCAGGGCGCTCGCACGACAGATGTTCGACTTCTACGGTCCGCTGAATTTCGTGCGCATGGGCATGCGCTACGTGTGGCACAAGGTGGCGGCGCGGCGGCCGGTGCAACGGGACGCGGAACGCTTCTTCTCTGTGGCGCAGGTCTGCCGTGCCTACGGGGTGCCCGTCGAGGACGTCGCCAACGTGAACGACCCGGCCTTTCACGCGAAGCTGCGGACGCTCGCGCCGGACGTCATCGTGTCGGTAGCCTGCCCACAGATCTTCAGGGAGCCACTGATCGCCATCCCGCCGCTCGGCTGCATCAACATCCACAATGCGCCGTTGCCGCGCTACCGGGGCATGCTGCCGAACTTCTGGCAGATGTACCACGGTGAGCGCACCGCGGGCACCACGATCCACCGCATCAACGCAGGCATCGACGAGGGCGCCATTCTCATGCAGAGCGAGACGCCGATCAGCCCGGGTGACACCCTCGACGAGCTGATCTGCCGCACCAAGCGCCACGGCGCGCGCATGGTGATCGAGGCGCTCGGGGCGCTCGAGCGGGGCGAGCTGCGGGAGCGACCGAACGCCGCGGGCGAGGGCTCGTATTTCAGCTTCCCGACACGCGCCGACGTACGGGAGTTCCGCCGTCGGGGACTGCGGCTCATCTGACGGAACGGCACGGATGAAAGTCTCTTACGTCGTCGACCATCTTGCCCATGCACGGGCCGGAACGGAGAACCAGCTGTTTATGCTCCTGCCGGAGCTCTCGCACCGGTATGGCGACGAGCTCGAGCTCGTGTGCCTGCGCGAGAACGACTGGCTTGCCACGCAGGGCGATTTTCTCGGCTGCACCGTGCGCTTCTTCGAGATCAGCAACTTCAAGTCGCCGTCCTCCTACCGCAACTGGGCGCGACTCGCCCGGCACTACCGTGACAACCGCCCGGACGTCGTCCACACCTTCTTCCCTGTGGGGAACATCGTCGGCGTGCTCGCTGCCGCCGCCGGCGGGGTGCGTGGCATCGTCTCCAGCCGGCGGGACTACGGCGAGTGGATGCGCAGACGCTACCTTGCGGCGACGCGCTTTGCCAACCGGTTCACCACGGGCATCATCACCAATTCCCTGGCGGTGAAGGAGCTCACGGTCCGCACGGAGCAGTACCCCGCCGAGAAGGTGCACGTCATCCCGAACGGCATCGACGTTACGAAGGCGCACCGGCCCGCGCGTGATGAGGAGCTGCGGCGTTCGCTCGGCATTCCGGCGGACCACGCGGTGATCACGCTGGTGGCGAACTTCCGGCCGATGAAGCGGCACGAAACGCTGGTGAAGGCTGCGGCGCGGGTGCTGGCGGTGCGCCCGAACGTCACCTTCCTGTGTGTCGGCCAGGACCACGTCGCCGGCCAGCCGAGACGCCGTCTGGCGCTGCGCATGGCGGGCGAGCTCGGCATTGCCGACCGCTTTCTGGTCTCGCACGCCGAGGGAAACGTGCTGCAGTACCTCTCGTTCACGGACGTGGGCGTGAACTGCTCCTATGGCGAGGGCATCTCCAACGCCATCATGGAATACATGGCCTGCGAGATCCCGGTGGTGGCCGCCGCGAGCGGCGGCAACGTCGATCTCGTGCGCGACGGCGAGACCGGACTGATGTTCCCGCTCGACGATTCCGAGTGCTTCGCGGGGCACATCCTGCGTCTGCTCGGAGACGCCACGCTCGCCCGGCGCCTCGGCGTTGCCGGGCGCGAGATGCTGCAGCAGCGGATGTCGGTCGGTGCCATGGTGGACGCAACGAGGGATGTCTACGGTGCGATGAGCGGACGTACTGTCGCGTCGCGCCGCACGGCCGCGTGATGGGGGAGATCCGGTACTCGGTCGAGCCGTATGCGCGCTGGCGCGAAGTGGTCGCGCGACTGCGCAATGCGACGCGGCCGACCGTGCGTGATTCAGCCTACTTCATGTGGCGCTACGAGGGGCGTCCCTGCGCCGAGCCGGCGCATGCGGCGATCGCCTGGGAGGGTGACCGGCCGATCGGTGCCATCGGTGTCATTCCGCACGACTTCTTCGTCCTCGACCGTGTTGCACCGGTTGGCGTGCTGGGCGACGTGTCGGTCATGGCCGGACACCGCGGGCGGCGCATCGCCGACGGGATGATTGCGGCACTGCGCGCCGCGGAGTGCACGCGCCGCTGGCGCGGCCTGCTCTGTCTGCCGAATGGCGCCGCAGAGGGCTCTCTTCGGCGCGAGGGCTTTGTCCCGGCCAGTGGCCTCGGCCGCCGGGTGCGCCTCCTGCCTGCGCGCGGTGCGGGCGGGCTGCGCGACGCCGTCACGAGGCTCGCGGCGCGTGCCATCGCACCGGCCTTCCGCGATTTCCGTCCACGGTCGGCAGGCCTCGAGTTTTCGCCCGGGCGCGGATTCGATGCGCGCTACGATGAGCTCTGGGAGCGGCTGCCGAAGGTCGGTCGCATCGTCTCGGTGCGCACGGCCGCGTATCTGCGGTGGCGCTTCGAGCATCATCCGCTGCAGCGCTTCGAGACCTTCGAGCTCTCGAGCGGCGCAGGACTTCGGGGATACTTCACGCTGCACACGGAGGGTGGCTCCGCGTTCGTCGACGATTTCTGCGCGCTCGACGCGCGGGGCGCGGATGTGTTGCTGCGGCAGGTGTTGCGGGAGCTGCGTCGCCGTGGCGGGAGCGGGCGCGTGGTGCTGCAGACGAGCGAGGGGTTCTGGCCCGCGATGGCGTGGAGTCGCTACGGCTTCTTCGCGCGCGAGGACCGGCAGCTCGCGGTCTGGGCGCCGCCCGCGGGCGCCGCGGCCGGGGATCCTGCGGGGAGCGCAGCGGCCTGGCACCTGACGATAGCCGACAAGGACGTCTGAGGAGGCCACGCCCGGGCAGGCCGCGCTCCCGGCGTTGCGCTTCAGCCGCGCCTCAGCAGCGTCGGCAGGGCACCGAGCTCGTGCCGGTCGCGCAGCAGGAAGGCTGCCCCCACGATGAGTGCTCCCGCCGGGACTTTGAGCAGGAGGTTCGTGACCGCGCCCCCTGTCTCGATGCGCGAGACGAGGAGATACATCACGATGCTGGCCGCCCCGTAGTAGAGAATCGATCCCCAGGGAATGCGAATCGGCATGCGGCGAAACGAAAGGATCGCGGCCGCGACCGAGCAGGTCGCGCAGGCGACCAGAGTCGAGATTGCGCAGCCGAGCGCCCCGAGCCGGGGGATCAGTACCAGGTTCATCGAGATGTTGACCGCCACGGCGAGCGCGACGGTCGCGAGGATGAGCTCGCTGCGCTTGTGCAGGTACAGCCCCGCGTACAGGATGTAGTTCGCGCCGAGGAACACGAGCCCTGCGAGTACGATGGGGGAGAAGGTGGCCGCGGAGGCATACTTCGCCGAGGCGAGGAATACGATCGCGTCGTGTGCCGTGGCCGCATAGCCTGCACACAGGGGCACGACACCGATCACGTAGTACTTCAGTGCGCTCGCGAGGAATGCCTTCGTCTGTTCCTCGCCGCGCGTCGTGAAGAGGTCGGTGTAGATCGGCACGATTGCATAGGACACGGAGAAGAGTACGAGGTCGTTGACATAGGAGGGCAGGTTGTAGCCGACCGAATAGGTTGCGACGGTTGCCGTGTCCGTGAAGGCCGTGAGCAGGTACCGGTCAGAGTACTGCAGCAGGAGGTAGCCCACCTCGGTCGCAAGCAGCGGCACGCCGAAGCGGATGAGCTGCATCGAGAGCGGTCCGGAAACCGCTCCCGGGGATACCGGATAATTCCTGAGGAGCCAGCGCACCAGGATCACGGCACCGATCGCCTCGGCGAGCACGATCCCGGTGAAGTAGAGTGAAAGCTTCCCCCCAAAGCCGAAGAGCAGTGCCAGCGCGAGGGCCACTGATGCGACCTTCAGGAACAGAGAGATCCCGTTGTAGAAGATGGTCCGCCCGGTCGCCCGCAGGTAGTTCAGCACCACGATGTTGATCGGGCGTATGAACACGAATGCGGCCATGACGAAGAACGCCGGCGCAATGGCGGCAGTGAGTCCGAGCGCGTGACGCGTGGGTGTCACGAGCAGCGCGAAGAGCAGTGCGACGACGCCAGCCATGAGGATGCTGCGCACGAGCACCGTGGAGGTGAAGGTGCGGAGTCGCGTGCCGTCCGCGGCGAACTCGCGGTAGAAGCGGATGATGCTGTCGGAAAGGCCGCCCTTTGCGACGGCCACGCCGAGTGAGGCCGCCACGGTCACAATCGAGAGCGAGCCGTAGTCGGACTGCGAGAGTGCGCGGGTGAGGATCGGGAAGCTGATGAGGCCGACCAGAAGGCTCGAGAAGCTGCCCGCGAAGAACTGCAGGAAATGGACGGCAAAGGTGCGCAGGGCGTCGTGGTGATGCCCGCGCTCTGGCGTGTTACCCACGGGCGAAGATCCGCCCGAGATGCGCGCGCAGCGTGCCGCTGTGCCGTTGTTTGCTGGCGGCGATGGTCACGGCGGAGTGCGCAGTGCCAGGCGCGAGTTCTGCCATGTATCCCGGCGGCTTCTGCTGCCGCCACGCGGCCTCGAGCTTGCCGCGATAGGTCTCGATGGAGGAGAGGGGGCGCGCAGGGACGCCCGCAACGATCGTGCGATCCGGTACATCGCGCGTGACGACCGAACCCGCACCGACGACGCAGTCGTTCCCGATGGTCACGCCGGGCATGAGGATCGC
Source organism: Gammaproteobacteria bacterium (assembly GCA_016707425.1). Classification (GTDB taxonomy): domain Bacteria; phylum Pseudomonadota; class Gammaproteobacteria; order Steroidobacterales; family Steroidobacteraceae; genus JADJHU01. Next base: position 37,337 of record JADJHU010000003.1, on the reverse strand, counting down.
GCCTGCGCCGATGAAGCAGTTGTTGCCGATGCGCAGCGCGCCGAAGTGCTGCAGCGAGGGATCTTCACGAGTGAAGAGCCAGCTGCCGCCGTCGTGCGTGAGGAGCGTGACGCCCACGGAAATCGTGACGTGGTCGCCGATTTCGATGAGCCATGGTTCGGTCCCGAAGGAGCGGATGAGGATGCGGCAGTCCGAACCGATTCTGGCGCCCTGGGAGCGGAAGTACTCGGCGATACTGAAATCGTCGTAGCGTAACCTGCGCACTCTCCTGAGCACAGGTTCGGCGAATCGAAGGAGTAATCGCAGCATGTTTCGCCCGCTGTATCCCGATCGCATCATAGTTTAGCGGGGAAGCACCGGTGCCGCACGGCTGCGCGGGCGGGCTCATGGTCCGCGCCCGACGACTGGCGCACATCCGGTGCGGCGCCTCCTGTGATGGTCTTCACAAGTGAGGATGCGCCGGGCATTTAGACTTAACTCCGGTGGCGGGTTGCCCGGGGTGAATCGGCTTGCGAGTCAGGCTCCTTAACCTTTACTTCAGCCTTCCGTATGTGATCGTGGGGATCGCGGAGGCGCTCGGCTGTGCGGCGGCGTTCTATGCCGCCATCGCGCTGCGCTTTACGCGCCCGCTCGGCTCGGTCGAGGGGAGCTACGGGCCTCTGCTCCCGCGCGCAATCATGTTCTCGGTGGTCGCCGTTGCGGCCATCGGGGCGCTCGGGCTCTACAGTGCCCGCCAGCGGAGCGCGCTTCTCGGGAGCCTCGCCCGGCTGGCCCTCGCGCTCCTCGCTGCGATGGCCGCGACCAGCGTCTTTTTCTATTTCGTACCGGGCATGCACATCGGGCGAGGCGCGCTGCTGCTCGCCACGCTCATCGCCTTCGTGGTCTGCGGCAGCGTTCGACTGATCATGGACAAGGTCGTCGGCGACGAGGTCTTCAAGCGCCGCGTGCTGGTGTACGGCTCCGGCCGCCTCGCAAGCAGCCTGCTGCAACTGCGGCGCCGCGTCGACCAGCGAGGGTTCCGCATCGTGAACTTCGTCCGCTGCGAGGGTGAGGACCAGAAGGTGCCTCCGGAGCGGGTCATCGACCCGCCGCCCGACCTCGCCGGCTGGGCGCTCAGGGAGCAGATCGACGAGATCGTCGTTGCGATGGATGACCGACGCCGGGCGTTTCCGATCCGCGCTCTGCTGAATTGCCGCCTCCAGGGTATCGAGATCCTCGATCTCGTCTCGTTCCTGGAGCGGGAGGCCGGAAGAGTCAAGATCGACTTGCTCAATCCGACCTGGTTTATCTTTGGCGACGGCATCCGGACGGGGTACGTGCGCGAAATCCTCTCGCGCGCACTCGACATTGCAGCGAGCGTGGCGCTTCTTCTGGTCGCCTGGCCCATCATGGCGCTTACCGCGCTCGCCATCAGGATCGAGGATGGGTTCTCTGCTCCGATCCTCTACCGGCAGAGCCGCGTCGGGCTGGGCGGCCGCCCCTTCGAGGTGCTCAAGTTCCGCAGCATGAGCGTCGACGCCGAGAAGGGCGGCAAGGCAATCTGGGCGCAGCGCCACGACCCGCGCGTGACACGTGTCGGCGGCTTCATCCGCAAGGCGCGCATCGATGAGCTGCCGCAGCTGTGGAATGTCCTGCGCGGCGACATGCGCTTCGTGGGTCCGCGCCCGGAGCGCCCGGAATTCGTGGCGCGTCTGAGCGAGACGATTCCTTACTACGCGGAGCGCCACAGCGTGAAGCCCGGTCTCACCGGGTGGGCGCAGCTCTGTTACCCCTACGGTTCCTCCGATGCAGATGCCGCGGAGAAGCTCGAATACGACTTATACTACGTGAAGAACCGCAGTCTGACGCTGGACATCATGATTGCGCTGCAGACTGTCGAGGTCATCCTGTTGCGTAAGGGTGCGCGCTGAGCGGTGATCGGCGGAGCCGCGCGCCGGCAACGGCAGCGGGTCCGCGTCAGGAAGGGGGGTGAGTTGCGGGATCCTGCATTCCTCGGCTACCTGGCGGCGGCACTCGTTTTCGGGGTGCTGACACTGCTCCTGCTCACGGCCTGGCGAGAGCGGGTGCGGGGCTCTCTGCTGGTCGTGGCCTGTGGCGTGACCGTGGGCTGGGCGCTGGTGGCGGCGAGCGATCATGCCCCCACGTTCGATCGTCCCTGGGGGCTCTTTCTCGCCGAAGTACTCCGGGGCGCGGCCTGGGCGATCGTCATCGGTCGGCTCGTGAGCCGTGACGCGGAGGGTGCGCAGCGCCTGCGGTTCGTCGCCTATGTGCTCCCTGCGCTGGGGGTCGTCTACACGCTCGGCATCTCGCTCCTGTACGACCTGCACGTCATCGATGCGCATGTGAATCAGGCGTTTGCGCCCGCGCCCCTGCTGGTCTCGGTCGCAGTTCTCTTCCTCATCGAGCAGGCATATCGGAACCTGCCTGTCAGCGGCGCGGGCGCGATCAAATTGCTGCTGTCCGGTCTTGCGCTCGCCTGTGGTTTCGATGTCTTCCTCTTTTCCATCACGTTGCTTCCCTGGGGCATGCCGGTCGACGCCTGGAGCGCGCGCGGCTACTTCGTGGCACTGCTGGGCGTGCCGATCGCCATCGGGGCGGCCCGAATCCGCCAGTGGTGGAGCCAGCTGTTCGTTTCGCGCAGCCTGACGCTTTACACGACGAGTGTGTTCGTGGCGGGGGCGTATTTCGTGGTGGTTGCGCTCACGGGCAGCTATGTGCGTCTGCTGGGTGGGAGTTGGGGCGGCGTGATGCAGGTCATCTTCTTCGCCCTGTCGGTCTTCGCCTTCGTCGGGGTGCTCTCCTCGGGACAGATGCGCGCGACGATCTCGGTGCTGGTGCAGAAGCACCTGCACGCCGGCAAGTACGACTATCGTGCGGAATGGATGGGGCTCATCTCCACCCTCACCACAGCGTCGGTGGAGGGGGACCTCCACGAGCGCATCGGGAGTTCGCTCGCGGCGATCATCGGGGCGCGTCGGGCGGGGTTGTGGGTGGGCGCCGAATCCGGCGCCAGCTACGCGTTCCGTGCGGGCGATGTGCCGCCGGAGTGTGCGCAGCCGGTCGCGGCAGACCATCCGTTCGTGGAGATGATGCGCTCGCAGGAGTGGATCTATGACCTCGATGCGCTGCGCAGGACTACCCTACGTGTCGACGGGCTGCCGCTGCCTCCAGGGTGGCTCCTCGAGTCCAGGGACGCGTGGCTCGTCGTGCCGCTCCTGCATGCGAAGCGGCTCGTCGGCTTCGTGGTCCTCTACCAGCCGCGGATGTCGCCGGGCATCACCTGGGAAGATCTCGACATCCTGCGTGCGGCAGGTCGACAGGCGGCCAGCTATCTTGCCCTCCATGAGGCCGCGCTCGCGGTGACCCAGTCGAAGCAGTTTGCGGCCTACAACCAGTTTGTTGCGTTTGTGATGCATGACCTGAAGAACCTCGTCGCGCAGCAGACGCTCGTCGTGCGTAATGCCGCCCGGTATGGGCAGGATCCGGAGTTCTTCCGCGATGCGATCGAGACCATCGACGGGTCGGTCAAGCGCATGACGCGTCTGCTGGACGATCTCAGCCGTGGGCGCTTCGAAGAGACAGCGCGCAGCGCTCCGGTTGTGCAGCTCGTCCGTGAGGCCGTCCGCCGGTGCGAGGATCGCGTTCCCAGGCCGCGCCTCGAGGAGGGTGCCGTCGATGCCGCGGTCGAGATCCCCGCGGAGCGCTTCATCTCCGTTCTCCAGCATGTGATCCGCAACGCACAGGACGCCACGCCCCCCGATGGTATAGTTCAAGTGGGGGTGGGACGAGGCGACTCGGGCGTGCGCATCAGCGTGACCGACAGCGGTTGCGGGATGGAACCCGCGTTTGTCCGGGACCGCCTCTTCCGTCCGTTCGAGTCGACGAAGGGGAGCCAGGGAATGGGCATCGGAGCCTTTCAGTCGCGCGAGTTCGTGCGTGCCGTCGGCGGCGACATCACCGTTGCCTCGGTACCCGGACGCGGGACAGTGTTTGTCATCACGCTGCCCGAGAGCTGTATTGTCGCTGCGCCGTCCTGACAACAAGGGTGGGTCGATGGCCGCCGAGACACAAAAGCCTGTGCTGCTCGTCGTGGAGGACGACATCGGTCTGCAGAAGCAGCTGCGCTGGTCGCTCGATGCCTACCAGGTTGCATTTGCTGCAAACGCGGAGGAGGCGCTTGCACAGATCCGCCGCCTCGAACCGGCGGTGGTGCTGCAGGACCTGGGGCTGCCGCCGCAGAGTGCAGGAATCGAAGAAGGCATGCGACTCCTCGAGCAGACTGTGCGGCTCATGCCGCACACCAAGGTCATCGTCGTCACGGGTAACGCCGAGAAGGACGCCGGTGTGCGGGCAGTGGCGCGCGGTGCCTACGATTTCTTCGCGAAGCCGATCGACCTTGATGCTCTCGCTCTCGTGCTCCAGCGCGCGTATCACATCCATGGCCTCGAGCTCGAGAACGAGCGGCTCGCGGAGCGTCAGGGACCGTACGCACTTGGGGGTGCGGCCGGCGCGAGCGAGGTCTTCCTCAAGGTGACGCGGCTCATCGAAAAGGTGGGCCCGACTTCGGCGACGCTCCTCCTGCTCGGTGAGAGCGGGACGGGCAAGGAGGTGCTTGCGCGCGCGGCGCACGCGATGAGCCCGCGGAGTGCCCGGCCCTTCGTGGCCATCAACTGCGCGGCGATCCCGGAAGCCCTGCTCGAGAGTGAGCTCTTCGGGCACGAGCGTGGCGCCTTTACCGGCGCCGTCAGGCAGTCGATCGGTCGCGTCGAACAGGCGGATGGCGGCACGCTTTTTCTCGACGAGATCGGTGACATGCCTCTCGCTCTGCAGGCGAAGCTGCTGCGGTTCCTGCAGGAACGCGTCATCGAGCGAATCGGCGGTCGCGAGGCGATCCCGGTGGATGTGCGCGTGGTCTGCGCGACCAACAGGGATCTGCAGAAGGCAATCCAGGCCGGGAGTTTCCGCGAAGATCTTTTCTATCGGGTGAGCGAGATCGTCGTGGACATCCCGCCGCTGCGGGAGCGGAAGGGCGATGCGCTCATGCTCGCCCGAATCTTCATCGATCAGGCGGCCCGCAAACATGGCAGGCCTGTGCTGCCGTTGTCGGAGGGCGCGCGGCGCGCCCTCGATGCGTACGGCTGGCCGGGCAACGTCCGGGAGCTCGAGAACAAGGTGACGCGTGCCGTGCTGGTTGCCGACGGACGCGAGATCGTCGCTGCAGATCTTGGTCTGGAAGAGGCTGTGGATGGGGAGGACGTTCTGAATCTGAGAGCGGTCCGCTCGGAGGCGGAGCGGCGAGCCGTGCGTCAGGCGCTCGGGGTCAGTGGGGGCAATCTCTCGCGTGCCGCCGAGCTGCTCGGTATCACGCGCCCGACGCTCTACGATCTGCTCAGGAGGCTCGGGCTCGACGCGGCATCGTATGGACCACAGGCCGAGGAGCGGACTGGCGCGGCTGCAGTCGACACGAGGCCCGGGGGCAATCGGCCCGTGGTGAGCTGAGACGGGTTGCGGTGAGGATGAAGGCGATCATCGCAGGCGAGGAGTCCGCCGCGCGTCGAGCCGTTCTGCTCATTGCCGTCCTCGCGTTGTGGCTGGTCGCGTTTCTTCCGACCTGGCGCGACTGGCTGCATCTGTGCCTTTCCGATCCGCAGTACGAGCAGGGTCCCATCCTCGCGGTGCTGGGCATCCTGATCGCCGGATATCGCCTGTTCCGCCTTCCGGACCGGGCGCTGGCCCCGCGCCCGATGGACGCGTCTGTACTCGTGATCGGGGCCCTCGCGTGGGTCGTGGCCTGGCTCGCGGGTGTTTCGGCGCTGCAGCAGCTGCTCGTGGTGTTTTCGGGTCTCGCGCTCGTGGGCGCGACGCTCGGCAGGTCAGCAGCCGGCGCCGCGGTGCTGCCGCTCGCGCTCTTTCTGACGGCAAGCGAGGGCTGGGAGCATGCCGCAGTACCGCTCCAGCGGCTGACTGCCGCCGCCGTGGGTGCTGCGCTGCCCTGGTTCGGAGTTCCGGTCTTCGTCGAGGCGAACCACGTGGTCGTGCCCGCGGGCGAGTTCGTCATCGAGCAGGGCTGTGCGGGAGTCAAGTACGTGATGATCATGCTGGCAGTGGCCATCCTGAGCATTGCGGTACGTGGACTCACTGTCCGCGCCCGTGCGCTTCTGCTCGTGCTCGCATTCGCACTGGCCCTGGTGGCGAACTGGGTGCGCGTCGGAGCGGTCATCTATGTCGGACAGGTGACCCACCTGCAGCACCCGTGGGTGCAGTGGTGGGCACGCGTGCGCCCGATCCGGTCACCAGCGCGCCCCCGCCGGTGATCGCCGATGGCGCGGTTCGTCTTCTGGTGCGGCCTGGCGTCTCGGGAGAGCGGCGCACGCGGGATGTCGATCTGTGGGAGTACGACGGAGAGGATGCACCGATCCGGATCGCCGGTGCCACGATCCGTCGGCCACTGCGTGCTGACGGCCTCGCCATGGTGCGTGCGGCGATCCTCGGTCCCGGGAAGTCTGTGACCGTGCAGGAGTCGACCGGATCGGTTGCGCGGACGGGAAAAAGCGTGATCCGGTTCGCGGAACAGGTCGTCTACAGGCCGGATTCGGGCTATCGGGTAATAAGATGGTGGTTTAGGGTTAGAACATCGACCTTCGATCGTTCAGTGCGAGCGAAGGTGGCGCTGCTTTCGCAGCTCGTCGTCGGCGGCGACCACATGGCCATCACGATGCTCGAGGCCGCGTGCGACGTGGACTGTGTTTCGGCGAAGGCCCGGCTCGAAGGATTCATGCACCGTCTCGACCCTCAGATATACGGAGCGCCGTGAACGGGCAATCGGCTCAGTGGACGGGTGTGGGGAGCATGCGGCACGGATGGTGCTGGTCCGCACTGCTCGCGCTGCTGCTGCTCGTACTGGTCGCCGGCTGCTCGCGTGGCGGGTCCGTCGAGGCTCGCCTGGAGCGTGCGGATCGCTACGGTGCGGCGGGCGACTACCGCGCAGCACTGGTCGAGGCCCGCGCGGCGGTGCTCAAGTACCCGGACGATGCGCGCACTCATGCCGCCTTCGTCACCGCGCTCTACCGCGCGGGACAGACCGTTGTGGCCGCGCAGGAACTGGAGCGCATCGCGCCGCCGGCGCGGACGCCGGCGCTCGCGCTGACCGCTGTGCGCATTGCGGTCGATCTCGGCCACTACCAGTCGGCGCTCGATGCGCTGCGCGCGCAGCCACCTGCCGGCGAGGCGGGAGGCGGCGAGCGCGCGATCCTCGAGGCACGGGCGCTCGCGGGGCTCAACCGGCTCGCGGAGGCGCGCGGGCTGCTCGTGCCACGCGCAGCCGCCGACCCGCTCGCCGCCAGCGCCCTTGCGGAAATCCTGCTGCGCGAGGGCGATTCGGACGGCGCGCTCGCGCTCACGGCAAAGGCGGCTGAGGCGGCGCCACGCAATGTAGCCGTGCTGGTGGGGCGCGGCGAGGCCCTGCTTCGTGCCGGGCAGATCGCCGATGCCGAGCGCGTGTTCACGGCGGCAATCGACCGGTCGGCCCGTCCGGATGGCCTGCTCGAGCGCTTCCGGGCACTGGGTGGTGCCGTCCAGACGCGGCTCGCGCTCGGGCGCGTCGCGGACGCGGAGCGTGCCCTCGAGGCACTGTCAGCCGAAGGCCCGGGCTTCATTGCGACTGCGTACCTGCGTGGAGCGGTGGCTCTTGCGAAACGTGACTACACGGTGGCAAGCGAGGCACTCACGGAGGTTGTTCGTGCCGACGAGGGGAATTCCGCGGGCTGGCAGATGCTCGGCAGCGTGCAGCTCGCGCAGGGCAATCTTTCGCAGGCCGAGACGTCGCTGCGTCGTGCCGTGGCGGCAGCCCCCGACAACCTCGCTGCACGGCAGGCGCTCGCGGAGGTGCAGATCCGGCTGCTGCGGCCCTCCGAGGCGGTCGAGGCGCTCGCTCCCGCGCTCGAGCAGTTCGAGAGCCGCCAGCCACTCGATCCGCGTCTTGCCTCCGCATCGGCCCAGGATGAGGTGGGGGGGGCGACGCCAGCGCAGCTTGCGGCGCGCTCGCAGCGCTACGGTGCGCGCCTCGTGCTGCTCGCCGGAAACATTGCGGCCGGTCGAAGGCAGGAGGCGTCTGCAATTCTGCAGGAGCTGCCACCTGAGCTGATCGAGAGCGCGCGCATGCAACTTGCGGCCGCGGCCATGCCGCAGGGGCCCGGGCCCGGCCTCCGGACCATGCGCGAGATGGCGGACGCATCCCCGCATGACGCGACGCTGCAGCTCCTTGCGGCGAGCTTCGCCATACGCGCGGGAGCTCCCGACCTTGCGGAGGTCTTCCTGCGCCGGGCGATGGTGACCGGTCCGCTCGGCGCAAAGGCGGGGGGAGAGCTTGCCGCGGTGCTCGTGTCGCGCGGTCGACTGCCCGCGGCCAGGGCGATTGCCAGCGAGCTCTCGAGACGGCGCGACGCGATCTACGAGGGCGCCATGGCGCTCGCACTCGTCGAACACACTTCGCACAATGCCGACGCGGCACTGCGCGCCCTCGATGATGCCGCGCGTGCGCGGCCCGATGAAGTCGGGCCGCAGTTGGGCGCGGCCCGGATCCTGCTTGATGCGCAGCGGGCGGACGAAGCCGTGCGGCGCCTGCAGGGGCTCGTCGCGGCGCGTCCGGCGGATCCGCAGGTGCGGCTCGTCGCCGCAGAGCTGCTGATCCGGGGTCACCGGCCCAGGGACGCGCTCGCGCTTCTCGCGACGAAGGATGCGCCGCAGTCGCTCGCGGGGGAGTTCGCCTATGCTGCGGGTCGCGCGGAGGTGGCGACCGGCGATCTCGCCGCGGGTCGTCGGCTGTTCGAGGAAGCCCGCCGGGCGCTGCCGGGATCACTGATGCCCGCCATTTCGCTCGCGCTGCTTGAGCTGCGCGAAGGGCACGTGGCGGAGGCGCTCAAGGCGGTGCGCGAGATCCAGGCGCAGCACGCCTCAGCTGCGGCGCCCTTCGTGCTCGAAGGCGACATTCTTGCACGTGAGAAGGATTTTGCCGGCGCCGCTGAGGCCTATTCCAAAGCCGCTCGCCTGGGTGTGCTCTGGCAGGCCGCTGTGCGTGAATTCCAGATGCGTGCCCTGGCGGGCAGCGAAGACGCTGAGGCCGTGCTCGTGCGCTGGCTCAATACACGCCCGGCGGACTTCCCTGTGCGGCGCATCCTCGCCGCGCGCTATCTGGAGAGCGGTCGGCGCGAACTTGCAATCGCGCAGTACGAGCGCATCGCGACGGGTGCGCCGGAGGACGCGACGACTCTCAACAACCTTGCCTGGCTCTATCACGAGACGGGCGACCGGCGCGCACTCGGTGTCGCACGCCAGGCGGCGGCGCTGGCGCCGGATAACCCGGAGATCAGCGACACGCTCGGATGGCTTCTGGTCGAGGCGGGCAGTGTGCCCGACGGACTGACGCGCCTGCAGGCGGCTCTGGCGGCTGCACCCGGGAGCCGCGTGATCCGCGGACATGTCGGTCTTGCCCTGTACAAGGCAGGGAGAAAGCGCGAAGCTGCCAGCGTTCTGTCGCCATTGGGCGACCCCGCGGACCTGCCTGAAGCCGAGCGCATCCGTACCGCTCTGGCTGAGGGCGGGGCAGCACCTGATGCAACGTAATGAGCTCGTTTGAGGGGAGATTGGCCGGATGACCCCGATTTCGTGGATCCATCTCGGACGCAGACGCCTGCGCTGGGCGCTCCTTGCAGCGCCACTGCTGGTGGCCGTAGCGGCCTGCTCGTCGACCCCGTCGGCGGTGGGCAAGGCGGGCCCTGAGGTACCTGCCGCTGCGGCGGCCGAGTACATCATTGGACCGGGCGATACGCTGCGGGTGTTCGTGCTGCGGAACGCTGAACTCACTGCCGAAGTGCCGGTGCGCCCGGACGGCAAGATCTCGACGCCGCTGGTCAACGACATGGTCGCGGTCGGCAAGACGGCCTCCCAACTCGGTCACGACATCGAGCAGGTGCTCGCCGAGTACGTGCGCAACCCCTCGGTGAGCATCATCGTCGTGCGCCCTGCAGGCGCGCTCGGGCAGGTGCGTGTCGTCGGACAGGCCATGAGCCCGCGCGCCATTCCCTACCGCAGTGGCATCACCGTGCTGGACGTGATCATCGAGGTGGGAGGCCTGTCGCAGTATGCGGCGGGGAACCGCGCCAAAGTGATTCGGGTTGACAACGGTGTCTCGCGCGAGATCCACGTGAAGCTCGACAACCTCCTGAACAAGGGCGATGTGACACAGAACATTGCCATGCAGGCCGGGGACATCCTCTTCATCCCGGAAGCCAGGTTCTGATCGGCGATCAGCGATGCCATGAAAGAGCAAGTCGAACAACTGCTCGCGGAGGCGCGAGCCAGCTGGCGCTTCCGCTGGCCTGCGATTGTGACGGCCTGGATCGTTGGCATCAGCGGGGCGATCGTCGTGCTGATGCTGCCGGATCGCTACGAGTCCAGGGCGCAGGTCTACGTCGATACGACATCAATCCTCAAGCCCCTGCTGCAGGGCATCGCGGTGTCTCCAAGCGTGGAGAATTCGGCCGACGTCGTGCGCCGCGCGATGCTTTCGCGCCCGAACCTCGAGCGTGTTTCGCGCAAGGCGGGGTTGCTTGTGCGGGCGCGGACTGCCGAGGAAATCGATCGTGCGCTCGCGGACATCGAGAAGGCGATCACGATCACCGGGGATCCGAGGGTCAGCGTCTACACGATCGCCTTCACTCACTCCAGCGCCCGCAAGGCGCAGGCCGTGGTACAGGATCTGCTCGACGGCTTCGTCGAGGATTCGCTGGGGCGAATCGCGCCGACAGCCAGGTGGCGCAGCGCTTCCTCAGGGAGCAGGTGGCGACCTACGAAAAACGCCTCGTTGAGTCCGAGGAGCGCCTGGCAAACTTCAAGAAGCAGTACGTCGGTCTGATGCCCGACCAGCGTGGTGACTACTTCAACCGCCTGCAGTCCGAGACTCTCGCACTTCAGAAGCTCGAGAGCGACTACGCTGTCGCCATGCGCCAGCGCGACGAGCTCCGTCGCAAGCTGATCGGCGATTCCTCGGGCGGAACCCTCCCGCAGATGCCGAGCGATGCCCAGATCCAGGCAGCAACCGCGCTTGACACCCAGCTGCAGGACAGTCGCAAGCAGCTCGACGCACTCCTGCTGAAATACACAGAAAAGCATCCGGATGTCATCGCGCTGCGCGAAACGATCCAGCGACTCGAGGAGCGGCGCCGGGCCGAGCTCGGACGCGTGCGGCCGACGAGTGCCGGAGGCGGCGGGAATGGCCAGCCGGGCGTCGATCTCGTGATGCAGAACCTGCAGATCCAGCTCAATACGGCCGACATCCAGGTCGCGGCGCTCGCCACCCAGGTTGCCGAGGCGCAGAAGCGCGTTGGAGAGCTGCGCCGCATGCTCAACACCAGCCCCGAAGTCGAGGCCGAGCTCGCGCGGCTGAACCGCGACTACGGTGTCACGAAGGCTCAGTACGAGACCTTGCTGCAGCGCCTCGAGAGTGCGCGGATCTCCGACCGCGCCGACCAGAGCCAGGAAGTGATGTTCAAGCTGCTCGAGCCGCCACGCGTTCCGGTGACACCCACGTCACCACGCCGCGGGCTGTTGCTGGGTGGCGTGCTGATCGCGACACTGCTGCTCGGCGGCGCGATCGCCTATGTCCTGAATCTCATGCGCCCGGTATTTGTCACGGCAGGCGCGCTTGCCGCCCAGTCAGGGCTGCCGGTGCTTGGGGTGGTCAGCTCCTTCAGCGATGTCCTGCAGGCGGGCGTGCTGCGCCGCGAGCGCATTGCGTTCGTGGGCGCACTCGGCGCGCTGGTCGCGCTGTTCATTGCCACGGTGTCCGTGAGTCACTCGGGGTCGCGCCTCATTCGCAGCAGTCTTGGCCTGGAGTGAACGTGAGCATCATCGAGACCGCAATTCAGCGTGCACGCCGGGCCGAGAGGGCCGGGGCAAAGGAGGGCGCGAATGCGCCTGCGTCGCCCGGTCTGGCGACGGCGAGCGCTCCGGGTTCGGCGGTCCCGCGCGCTGCGCCCGTAACATGGCCTGGGGCAGAGTTTCATGGCGCCGAGGTCGACTTTTCAGTCGAGCGTCTCTTCAGCGCGGGACTTGCGCCACCGGCCGAGAGGCGTCGCCGCCTGCTGCACGAATATCGGGTCGTACGCCGCTCGCTGCTCGAGTCACTTGCCGCCAACGCTGCGAGCGTCGGTGACGGGGCGAACCGCGTAATGGTGACGAGTGCATTTGCCCGCGAAGGCAAGACTTTTACCAGCGTCAACCTTTCTCTGTGCCTCGTGCTCGAGCGCGCCCGCGAGGTGGTGCTCATCGATGCAGATCTGCCGCGGCGGGACCTCAGCGTCAGGCTCGGGCTCGGGGAGGATCCCGGCCTTGTGGATCTGCTGAAGAACCCGAGCCTCGAGGTCGGGAGCACGGTGCGCCGTACCTCGGTCCCGGGGCTCTTCTTCCTTCCTGCCGGGGAGCCGGATGAGCTTGCGAACGAGCTGCTGGGCAGCGATGCAATGAAGGCGATCGCGCGGCAGCTCGCTGCTCCCGGGCGTATCCTGCTCTTCGACTCTGCCCCGCTCCTCATGACGAGCGAATCGGCGACGCTCTCGGACGTCGTCGGCCAGGTGGTGCTCGTCGTACGGGCGGGCAGTACGCCGCGTTACGCGGTCGCGGCCGCAGTCGAGCAGCTCTCGGACAACAAGCCGGTGGCGGCGCTCCTCAACGGTTTCGAGTCCTTCGGCCCACACGGCGGATATTACGGCTACTACGGTGGATACGGCAGCTATGGTGGTTGAACGTTGCGGACGACGCGTGCAGGGGATCTTGCGAGGCGCCCTCCGCGGGCAGGTTTTCCTCGCTGCCATGGTGGGAGCATCAGTCACAGCCCCGGCAGTGGGGCTTGATTTCACGCCCCGGGCAGGCGTCGGTATCACATGGTCGGACAACATCAACCGCGACGCGTTTATGAAGGAAAGCGACACGGTAGCGGGCGTGCAGCTCGGTGCACGCCTGATTGAAGAGTCGGTCCGCTGGAACGCAGATCTCGATGTCGCGGGGGTGCACCGCGAGTACCTGGAGAACACCTATCCCTCGAGCACGCTCGCATGGGTGCTTGCCCGTGCGTCGGCGACCATTCTGCCGCGGCACGTCACCTGGGAGCTCCAGGACAACTATGGCCAGACGGCGGCCGATGCCTTCGGCGCCATCGAACCCAACGACCGCCAGAACACAAACTTCTTCACCACCGGCCCCAACCTGCGCTTCGCATTCGGCAGGCTCGAGCGCCTTGACATCCAGGGCCGCTACTCTGATGTGCGCTATTCGGAAACCTCGGACCTCAACAACCATCGCGTCTCGGGCTCGGCAACGGTAGTCCACCGTTGGACTGCGATCCGGCAGGTCTCACTCGAGGGCTACACCGAGCATGTGACTTTTGACCGTGATGATCTGTTCCGCAACTACGACCTGCGCAGTGCGTTTCTGGCATTGCGCAGTGACGGCCGGCGTACCGTCACGGAACTCTCGCTCGGGGCGAGCGAGGTTGACGATGGTCGCACGACGCGCAACTCCACGCTCGCGAGCCTCGCGCTCACGCACCGTCTTACCGCCGTCTCGAGCGTCGAGGCTTACGTGCGGCGCGGGTTCTCGGACTCGGCGGACTCGTTCCGAATCGGGCAGGGCGGCACTGAGCAGGTACTCATCGACCAGAACGTGCAGGTGGTTGCGCAGCCCTTTGTCGAGACCCGCCTCGATCTGTCGTTCGTCGCTGCGCTGCGCCGCAGCTCATATCGCCTGTCCACGTCGGTGATCAAAGAGGACTACCAGGACCTCGCCACGCTGAACCGCAAGCGCATCCAGATCGACGCGCGGGCGAACTACGTCTGGGCGTCACTCATGCGCACCGACCTCTTCGCGACCTACAGCAAGGGGACCTACGAACTGATCGCGCGCGACACGCGCGATGTGTCTTTCGGCCTGGCCGTTGTGCAGCCCCTGCAGGGCGGGCTGGATGTCATCCTGCGGCTCGAGCGCTATGACCGCAGCAGTGACGTCAACCCGTTTGCCGAGAACCGGGCCGTGCTGGCGCTCACCTGGAGTCCGCCTCGGCGGGCCATGGAGGAGGGCCCCGCGCGCAACGTTTTCGACCGTATCCGCGGGACCAACAGTCAGTCGATCCTCAACCAGTGACTCCGGGGTGTCGGCGCTCCGGGGTGCAGCACGGGTGCGGCGGTCACGGCGGCCCGGAGTACGCTCCAACGTCGAATGTCGTGCGTCGATGACCGTCGTGGTCGAGCACGTAGGGAGTGGGCCTTCCGGCCCCGATCAGCGGTGATCCGGCCTGTGGACGCAGGCGCTCGAGCCGCGGGTTGGTGCTGAGCGGCGAAACATCGGCGGCCGGAGGCCGACCTGCCCCGAACCAGAGGTTGCGCGCACCGCTGATCGGCGTGTCCTCGGCGCAGGTCTCGTTGTAGCCGATGTAGGCGTCGCGGCCTCCGCCCGTCACCTGGAACACGTTGTTGAAGAGCTGCACGCTCTTTGGCGTTCCTGTACATCCCGGTGCCCCGATGCCGAGCAGGTAACCGCGTTCCCCCGCGCCCGGATCAGCAACGACCGTATTGTGAGCGAGCGTCGCCTCGAGCTGGCCGCCCGAGCCACGCAGCGAGATGACGTCGGGGTAGCGGTGGTCGTCTGCGAGAGGCGTGTCGGAGATGACGTTGTTGTAGATCTCCACCTGTCCGGCGCCGCCATCCACCAGGATCGCCTGTCCCGCGACACGGCGGAGCTCGTTGTCATGGATCGTTATCCGGTCCATGGTCGGCCGCGCCCAGCACGCACCGTTGAAACTGTCCTGGTGCACCTGGATCAGCGCACGCGAGTGCGGAATATTCCAGATCCGGTTCCAGCCGACCTCGACATCCTTCTGTGTCGCGGCCAGGTAGATGGCGTGGGTGGGCTCATCGGGATTCTGCGGGCTCGTATCGTGGATCGTGAGGCCCAGCACACGGATACGCTCTGCTGCGCCGATCTCGACCAGGTCCCCGCCTGAGCCGCCGCACATGCCACCGACGCCCCCACCATCGATATCGATGCCCACGAAGCTGACGTCCGTCGCGCGGCGCACCGCACCGGGATTGCGGCAACCCTCGGTCGTGGCCGGGTCGCCGACACCCATGACACCGGCCGGGCGACAGTGGCGTATCCGCACGCGAAACCCCGAGATCACCCAGTGCGCGATGCTGTCATAGTGTGAAAACAGGCGCGCGCCCTGGCGCTGCTCGAACACCGCGGCCTCGCCCGGGTAGGCGATCACGGCAATCGGGGCGCCCGCACTGCCCGATACCGTCGGGCGGATCCAGGTATTGCTGTACAGGCCGTTCTGAGGATCATCATCGCCGTACGTTCCGCCGCG
The DNA here is from genome assembly GCA_016707425.1 of Gammaproteobacteria bacterium. Lineage (GTDB taxonomy): Bacteria > Pseudomonadota > Gammaproteobacteria > Steroidobacterales > Steroidobacteraceae > JADJHU01. The sequence goes on along the minus strand of JADJHU010000003.1, from coordinate 21,922 downwards.
CACTACGATGAAGTCCCCAGGCGCGACACGACCCTCACGCACGAGCGAGTTTGGCGTGCGGCACGGGCGGCGCACGTCGCCCGCGCGGCAGGAGCGGTCATCGCCGGTTGGCGCGACGAACCAGATGTGTCCCGCGCGTACAGTGAACGGTTGCGCCGCCTGCGCTTCCCGTCCCTCAGCGGTGCGTACGACGATTGCCCCGCTGCGGGCCGCACGTCCGATCTGTACGCTGATGAGGGTGGGGCTCCAGACGCGGTATGCGTGGACCTTGCCACCGCCGATCGTCACGGTTCCCTGCACTTCGCCAAAGCCCGTCCCGTGGAGGGTCACGTAGGCGCCGGCGTCGTCTTCTCCACCGCTGCCGGGACCCGAGTTGACATCGGCGTAGAACACAGCGGGCAGTGTCGACTGCGGCGCCGCTGCGGGCGCCGCAGTTTCCGCCGCACCGGTGGCGCGACCCGTGGACTCGGCGCGCCCTGCGTCGCAGCCGCAGAGGCTGGCTGCGAGCAGCGCCACCCACAGTTCGAGCGTCGAGGAACGTCTGCGCATCAGCGGCCTCTGTCCTTGAACTCTTCCGGCGTCAGCTGATGCCGCGCCAGGAGCTTGTAGAAATCCGTGCGGTTCCTCTTCGCGAGCCTCGCCGCCTGGCTGACGTTGCCGCCCGTGATCTGCAGGATCTGCGAGAGGTAGCTGCGGGTGAATTCGTCCCGCGCCTCGTCGAACGAGGGCAGTTTTCCCGGTCCGCCACCGAGGGATTGCTGCACGAGCTCCACCGGGATGATGGGGGTCTGCGAAAGCGCCACGTTCTGGCGCACGACATTCGAGAGCTGGCGGATGTTGCCCGGCCAGTCGGCGGTGGCGAGGAACTCGACGGCCTCGGGCGCATAGATCTTGCGCGCGCCGCTCTCCCGGGCGATCTCCGCCAGGAAATGGGCTACGAGCAGCGGAATGTCCTCGCGGCGGCGGTTGAGCGGCGGCATCTCGATGTGCACGACGTTGAGTCGATAGTAGAGATCCTCACGGAACTGACCCTGCGCCATGAGCTGCTGCAGATCCCGATGCGTGGCGGAGATCACGCGCACGTTCACGGCCACGGCATCGGAGGCGCCCAGCGGGCGTACCGCGTTCTCCTGCAGGACGCGCAGCAGCTTCACCTGCAGGCGTGCCGGCATGTCGCCGATCTCGTCGAGCAGCAGTGTGCCGCCGTCGGCCTGCTGGAAGAGACCCCGATGATCGCGGATCGCGCCCGTGAACGAGCCTTTGACGTGGCCGAAGAGCTCACTTTCGAGGAGATTCTCGGCCATGGCGCTGCAGTTGATGGCCACGAAGGGTTTGTTCTTCCTCGGGCTCGCCTTGTGGATGGCGCGGGCGAGGAGCTCCTTGCCGGTGCCGCTCTCGCCGGTGATCAGCACGCGCGCGTCCGTCCCGGCGACCATGTGAGCCTGGGCGAGCTTCTCCTCCATGAAGGCGCTGCGGGTGATGAGCTCTGAGCGCCAGTCCTCGGTGGTGTCCATGAAGCCGGAGATCTTGAGCGCCTTCTGCACCTGGTCGAGGAGCTCCTGCTTGTCCACGGGTTTGGTCAGGAAGCCGAAGGCGCCCATCTGCGTGGCCTGCACGGCGTCCGGGATGGTGCCGTGGGCCGTGAGCAGGATGACTTTGAGCCCCGGCCAGCGGCTCTGCAGCTCCTTGAGAAGCCCGATGCCGTCCATGTGGTCCATACGCAGGTCCGTGATCACCAGATCGGGCCGGAAGCGGCTGGCTGCCGCAAGCGCCGCGGTGCCGCTCTCGACACCCTCGACGTCGTAGTTCTCGGCGCGCAGCCGGATGGTCAGCAGGCGCAGGAGGCCCGGATCGTCGTCCACGGCGAGGATGCGTGCCTTGCGTTTGCCGGTCTGTATCACGGTGTACGTCCTTCGGGTGGGCTCTGCGGTTTGCGTTCGCTGATCGAGCGTTCGATGTTTGCGATCGCATCGAGTTTGGCCTGCGCTTCTTCGAGCGCCCTGCGCAGGCGTGCATTCTCCTCGATCTCGGCCTGGAGCCGGCGGCTGGCGGTGGCGCTGCGTTCGCGTTCACTGCGGCCCGCGTCGGCCTGGAGGCGCCGGAGATCGGCCGTGAGTGCCAGCTGCCGGTCGAGATGGGTCAGCTCGAGTTGCGCCAGTGAGCTCTCGACGGGCTGCAGGGCCTCCGGAACGGCAAGGAGCTCGCGCAGCAGACGCTGCGCGAGGGGCGCGTCGTAGGCGCTGTGCCCGGGCGTGGCAAGAGCGAGCGCATAGCGCAGCTGGTGGCTTGCGGTGGGCGCGCTCTCGTAGTCCCGCTTGGCCGCAGCGAAGATCTCCGCCTGTTCGGCCGGCGCGCCATGGGCGAGGCGCGGCAGGACCTCGAGGTAGCCTGCGAGCAGCTGCGCGTGCAGCGTGGCGCGGTCGACGACGGGGGGGGCGTTGGGGCGGCGGCCTGATTCGAGCAAGCCGGTGCAACCCGAAAGCAGGGCGAGCAGTGCTGCGAGTGCGGCGGGTCGCGCACGGAAGCTGGGCTGGAGATCAGGCTGCATGGGCCTTCTCCTCCGTTCCGGCGTTGTCCTCGACCCTGTCCCGGAGGGGCATCGGGGCGGGCGCGACGGTGTCTGTCACGCGGCTCGGCATGCGGATGCGGAAGTGCGCGCCGGCGTAGATGCCATCGACGAGCTCGATGCTGCCACCGTGCGCGAGGACGAACTCCTGCACGACTGAAAGTCCGATGCCGGTGCCCTTCACCATGCCGCCGGTCGGTGCCTTGCCCGTGTAGAAAGCCTCGAAGATACGGGCGCGATCCTCGGGCTGGATGCCGGGTCCGGTGTCGGCGACGTCGAGCGTGAAGCCGCTGCCGCTCGCTTTCGCGTGCAGGCAGATCGTGCCGCCCTTGGGCGAGTACTTGATGGCATTCGAGAGCAGGTTCTCGAGGATCAGGCGCAGCTTCCCGCGGTCGGCCTGCAGCATGAGGTCATCCACCTGCACGTCGAGGCGCACGCGCTGCGAGAGGAGCGTGAGCTGCTGGTTCTCCAGCACTTGCTTGACGAGCGGCCGGATGCGGAACTCGCTCACCTCGAGCCCGGCGGCCTGTGACTGCCAGGCACTGAAGGACAGGAGATTCTCGATCAGGCGCTGCAGGCGGATGCCGTTGTCGCGCAGGATGGCCGTGACCTCGCGCTGGCCGCTGTCGAGCTCGCCTACGGCACCGTCCATGAGGAGCTCCGTGCCTTCACGGATATTGGCGAGCGGGGTCTTGAGCTCGTGCGACATGTGGCGGAGGAAGCGGTTGCGCTCCTGGGCGAGATCGGCGAGCCGCTGGCGCAGCCACTCGAGCTGACGCCCGAGGCGCCCGAGATCCGTGGGTCCGGAGACGACAACGGGGTTCGAGAATGTGCCGCGTCCGAGCTCGCTGATTGCGCGGTCGATCTGGCGCAGTGGCCGCCCGATGCCGAACGTGAGGGCGAGGATCGCCACGATGGTGAGCGGCACGAGCAGGGCCGACTGCCACACGAGCCGCCGGCGTGCCTGTGCGGTCTGCGACTGCAGGGCACTGAGATCCGCATCGATCTGCGCGTTGCCCCGCTCCGCGGTGCGCGCGGCGAGCTCGCCCATCCGCTCGATGCGCGGCAGCACGGTGGCGAAGGTGTCGCTGCCAGGCGGGGCGGCCGCGATGTCGCGGCTCACCTCCTGCTGCAGGGCACCGAGCTCGTGGAGATTCGCGAGCGCCTGCGGGGCCGTCAGGTGAGCGGCGAGCTCCGAGCGCGCGCGGGTGAGGCGCGTGTCGTTCTCGCCGTAGAGCTCCAGATAGCGCGTATCGCCCAGGACCTGGTAGAGGCGGGCCGTGCGCTCGAGGGTGGCGATCTGGGCGAACAGGTCCTGGCTCAGGCGCGTCGCCTGCACGCTGCCGAGCACCAGTTCCTGGCTCGTGTCTGCGAGCCGGCGGATCTGGAGGCCGGCGTTCAGGATCGCCACGACGAGCGGAGCGGCAATCAGTGCCAGCCCGAGGAGCATCAGGCTGCTCAGGGACTTGGGTCGGGCCCAGCTCATGGAGGCTATTCTAGGCCACCGCTCACCAGGGATCGCGCCGCAGCTTCTCTTCCCAGGCGAGCGAGGTGCGCACGATGGTGTCCAGATCGTCCAGCCGTGGGCGCCAGCCGAGCTCGGTGCGGATGCGCTCGGCGCGCGCCACGAGCACCGGCGGATCGCCCGCGCGGCGGGGTTCCTCGCGGACCGCGAGCGACCGGCCGGCGACGCGCTGCACGGCATCCAGCACTTCGCGCACGCTGTAGCCGTGCCCGTAGCCGCAGTTGAGGGTGGTCGAGGTACCGCCGGCCCGCAGGTAGTCGAGCGCCTTCAGATGGGCGTCGGCGAGATCCTCGACGTGGATGTAGTCACGGATGCCGGTGCCGTCGGGCGTCGCATAGTCGGTGCCGAAGATCGAGACGCCCGGGCGTCGGCCCACGGCGGCCTCGCAGGCCACCTTGATGAGCAAGGTCGCCTTCGGGGTGGACTGGCCGATGCGCTGCCCGGGGTCGGAGCCGGCCACGTTGAAATACCGCAGCGCCACGTGGCGGAATGCGCCCGCCGCGGAGAGATCGCGCAGCATCCATTCGGACATGAGCTTCGAGGTGCCATAGGGGTTGATGGGCACGGTGGGCGTGTCCTCGCCCGCGTCGCCGGCCGGAGGGATGCCGTAGACGGCGGCGGTCGAGGAGAACACGAAGTGCCGCACGCCGTGCTCGCGGCAGGCCTCGAGGAGATTGCGGGTGGCGCAGGTGTTGTTGCCGTAGTACTTGAGCGGTTCCGCAACCGATTCCGGCACCACCGTGTGGGCCGCGAAGTGCATGACGGTGTCGATGTCGTGTTCACGCAGGCAGCCGCGCACGAGCTCACGGTCGCCCACGCTGCCGATCACGAGCGGCGCGTCGAGCGCCGCCTGCCGGAAGCCGCTGTAGAGGTTGTCGAGGATCACGACGCGCTCCCCGCGCGTACGGAGCTGGAGTGCGACATGGCTGCCGATGTAGCCGGCGCCGCCGGTCACGAGGATGGTCTTTTATGGCATGGTGGCCCTATGGTAGTCGAAGCCCGACCATTCGATGGTCTCACGCCCGAGCGAGTGCTCGCCGCGGCCGAGTTCGCGGGTTTTGAAGCTGATGGACGGCTCTTTGCGCTCAACAGCTACGAGAACCGTGTCTACCAGGTGGGCACGGCCTGCCACGGGATGCTGGTGCTGAAGTTCTATCGGCCGGGGCGCTGGAGCGACGCCCAGATCCTCGAGGAGCACGCCTTCACCCTCGAGCTTGCCGCCCACGAGCTGCCCGTGGCGGCACCGCTGGCGCCCCTTGGGTCGACGCTCCTCGAGCAGGGCGGGTTCCGCTATGCCGCCTTCCCGTTCCGTGCCGGACATGCACCCGAGCTGGATGCACCCGGCGCCCTGGAGCAGCTGGGCCGGGCGCTCGCCCGCGTGCATGCGATCGGCGCGACCCGCCGCTTCAGAGCCCGCCCGGCCCTCGATCCGGAGCGGCTCGGCCACCGTGCAGTGCGCACGGTGCGCGCACTCGGCTTCGTGCCGCCGGAGCTCGCCGCGCGCTACGCGGCGACGGCCGAGGCTCTGCTCGGCGACATCGATGCGGCGTTCGCCGACGTCGCAGGGATCCGGGTGGAACGCATCCACGGTGACTGCCATCTCGGCAACGTGCTCTGGAACGAGCAGGGGCCGCTGTTCGTCGATCTCGACGACTGCGTCATGGGTCCGCGCGTCCAGGATCTCTGGATGTTCCTCGCGGGGGACGCCGGCGAGCAGCGCCGGCGCTGGGTCGAGCTCATGCGCGGTTATGAGCAGTTCGCGGCCTTCGACTACCGGGAGCTGCGCCTCATCGAGCCGCTGCGCGCCCTGCGCATGCTGCATCATGCCGCCTGGGTGGCCGAGCGCTGGGGTGATCCGGCGTTTCCGCGGGCCTTTCCCTGGTACGGGGAGCGACGCTTCTGGGAGACCTGCGTCACGGATCTCGCGGCGCAGCGCGAGGCGATCGCCGAGCCTCCTCTGCTGGCCTCGGCGTGGGTGTGATAGCGTTATGTGGATGAGCCTTCCAGATATCCGGCCAGTCGCGTGGGCGGCGCTTGCGGCCGTGCTCGCGCTTGCGGGTTGTGGCGAGCGGGCCACTGACCGGGCCCCGGCCGGCAAGGCGGCCGCCCGCGGGGCTGCGGCGGCACGGGCCGCCCGGCCCGCGACACCCGCTGCCGACCAGGACATGGTGGCCGCGGTTGCGGCAGGAGGGGGCGGGGGCCTCGTCGCACTCCGGTTCCGGCTCGCCCAGCGACCGGTGGCCGGTCAGCCGGTGGACATGGATGTCATGGTGACCGCCGTTTCTCCCGTGAACCGGATCCGGGTGCTGTTCCAGGGGGGGGATGGCTTCGAGATTCGCGCGGGGCAGGAGCTCGGTCCCATCCAGCGGCCGGAGGTGGGGCGGGGTTTCGTGCACCGCATCACGCTCGTGCCGCGCCGAGACGGCATCTTCCAGGTTTCGGCCGTTGCACTGGTCGAGCAGGCTTCGGGTGAGGAGCTCGCACGCACGTACTCCATCCCGATCATCGCCGGCGCGGGCCTGGGCGGAGTGGCCACCGCAGCGCACTGACGCGGATTCCGGGCGCTTCAGGAATCCGCGAGGCGCTTCACGCGGCGCAGGGACCTGGCTCCTTATGATCGTGCGGGCGACCGACAGCCCTTCACATCCCGGGAAGTCCACTCTTGTGCAGCGCGGTAGTCAGACCGAGAGCCGATGAGCCTGCAGCCACGGATGCGGGCGGCACGACGACCACGACCGTACGCAGCGAGCTGCATCTGGCACTCGCGGCCGAGGAGCTTGCGGCGGACCTGCACCCGACGCTGCGCGAGCAGATCGAGAGCGTGCTGGAGCACCCGGGTTCGTCCCCTCTCGACCTGCGCGCCGTGCTGCGTGCGGTCAGCAGCCATTACGAGCAGATCGATGAGGAGCGCCGCGGCATGGTGCGTTCCATGCAGCTCATGTCCGACGAGGCGCGTCGCTGGTCGCGCGAACTCTCGGAGCAGAACAGCGGCCACCTGCAGGTCATCCTCGATCACATCAAGGATGTCGTGATCACGGTCGATGCCGATGGCGGCATCCAGACCTTCAATCCGACCGGCGAGCAGGTGTTCGGCTACTCCCAGGCCGAGATGATCGGCCGGCGCATCGACACGCTCCTGCCACAGATCGCCGGGCCCGACGGCGTCGCGCAGGGCCTGCGGCACCTTGCCCGACACCGGGGCACGGCCTCGGATCTCAGCGCCCGCGACATGACGGCGCGGCGCAAGAGCGGCGAGACCTTCCCCGCCGAGGTGGCAGTGAGTGCGGCGCGCCTCAGGCGCCGCGATGTGTTCGTCGTGTGTCTGCGCGACGCCACCGAACGGCATGTCGCCGAGCAGGCGCTGCGCGAGAGTGAGGCGCGCTACCGCACGCTCGTCGACAACGCGCCCGAGGCGATCGTCGTCTATGACCTGGATGCGCGCCGCTTCGTCGACGTGAACGAGAATGCCGCGCAGCTCTTCCGCATGAGCCGGGAGGAGCTGCTCGCCCTGAGCCCGGCGGACATCAGCCCTGAGATCCAGGTGGACGGGCGATCCTCCCGTGGCCTCGTGCGCGGCCTCATGGACGCCGTGCTCGCGGGCCGGTCGCAGTTCTTCGAGTGGATCCATCGCGATGGCGAAGGGCACGAATTCCCGTGCGAGGTGCGGCTGGTACGCCTGCCGAGTGCCAACCGGTGCCTGGTGCGCGGCAGCATCACCGACATCAGCGAGCGCAAGCGCGGCGAACTCATCACGTCGGGTGAGCGCGAGGTCTTTGCGCTCCTCGCCAACAACGCGCCGCTGCCGGCGGTCCTCGAATCGATCACCCGTCTGATCGAGTCGGTGAGCCGCTCGGCCCTCTGTTCGATCAGCGTGCTGGCCGCCGATGGCGCGAGCTTCCAGTATCTCGTCGCGCCGCACCTGCCCGAGCGGCTGCATGCCGTGCTCGACCGCTCCCAGATCGACATCCGCTTCGGTTCCTGTGCGGCTGCGGTCTATCTCGGTCGCCAGGTGCTGGTGCCCGATGTCGCGCGCGACCCCTTCTGGCAGCTGCGTCGCGAGGAGGTGCTCGAGGCGGGCTTGCACGCGACCTGGTCCACCCCGATCAAGAGCGCGGGCGGGCGGATGCTGGGTTCGCTGTGCGTCTACGCTCGCCGCCCGGGGCTGCCGAGCGCGGACGAGCTGGCGCTCATCGCGCATGCGGTGCAACTCGCCGGGATTGCCATCGAGCGGCGTTTCTCGGAGGAGGCGCTGCGCTCGAGTGAGGCGAAATTCCGCGGCCTCTTCCAGAGCGTCATGGAGGGTGTTTTCCAGAGCACGCTCGACGGACGCCTGCTGTCCGTGAATCCCGCCTTCGTCGGGATGCTCGGCTACGTTTCGGCCGAAGAGCTGTACGCACTGCCGAGCGCCGCCATGCTCTACTGGAACCCGGCGGACCGCGCCGACCTGGCACGCCGCATCGAGCGCGACGGCGAGATCCGCAACGCCGAGTTCAGCATGCGCCGCCGGGACGGTCAGCAGATCGTGGTCCTCGAGAGCTCGCGGGTCACGCGCGACGAATCCGGGCGCGTCACGGGCTTCGAGGGCACGATCGTCGACATCACCGAACGCAAGCGCGCCGACCAGGCCGTGCTCGCCGAGAAGGAACGCGCGCAGGTGACGCTGCAATCGATCGGCGATGCGGTCATCAGCACGGATGCACGCGGCCTGATCGAGTACCTGAATCCCGTTGCCGAGCGGCTGACCGGCTGGTCGGGCACGGAGGCCCGGGGCCGCCCGCTCGGCCAGGTGCTGACCCTGGTCGATGAGGTTTCACGGGCCCCGATCGAGGATCCCCTGGCGCCGTCGCAGCACGAAGGGGCGACGGTCGATCGCAAGGTGCTCGTCGACCGCCATGGACTCGAGATCGCGATCCAGGATTCCGTCTCGCCGATCCGCGACCGCCAGGGCCGCGCCATCGGTGCCGTCGTGGTCTTCTACGACGTCACGAAGGAGCGGCGCCTGCGCCGCGCGCTGTCCTACCAGGCGAGTCACGATGCACTCACCGGACTCATCAATCGCCGCGAGTTCGACAACCGGCTGCAGGCGGCGGTCCAGTCCGCCCGGAGCGGCACAGCGCAGTACGCGCTGCTCTACGTCGATCTGGACCAGTTCAAGCTGGTCAACGATACCTGCGGTCATCAGGCGGGCGACCGCCTGATCCGCGACGTCACGGCGCTGCTGCAGCCGCGGGTGCGCGCCTCGGACACCATCGCGCGCCTCGGCGGTGACGAGTTCGGGATTCTCCTCGCGAACTGCACGCGCGAGCACGCGGAGTCGGTGGCCGAGTCCGTGCGGCAGGCGATCCGGGAGTTCCGCTTCGTGTGGGGATCGAGCTCGCTGTCGATCGGCGCGAGCATCGGCGTCGTGGCGATCGACCGCGACACCGAGAGCGTGACGGCTGCCCTGAGTGCGGCCGACATCGCCTGCTATGCAGCGAAGGAAGAGGGACGCAACCGCGTACACGTCTACGACGCCAGCGGCGGCTCGGACCGGCACCGCGAGATGCAGTGGGTGGCCCGCGTCACGCACGCCGCCGAGGAGGATCGCTTCGAGCTGCTCTTCCAGCCGATCGTGGCGATCGCGGCGGAGGAGGGCGCGCCCGCCTTCCATGAAATCACGGTGCGCATGCGTGACAGCGAGGGCAATGTCGTGCCTCCGGGCGAGTTCATCCCCGCGGCCGAGCGCTACAACGCCATGGTCATCGTCGACCGCTGGGTCGTCAGGGAAACGGTCCGGCTGCTGCGCGGCTGCGCGGACTCTGCCCGCCGCCCGCTGCTCGCGGTCAACCTCTCCGGTTCCTCTCTCAACGATCAGGGTTTCCTCGACTTCGTGCTCGGCCAGATCGCCGAGGGGGACATCGGACGCAGCCTCTGCTTCGAGATCACCGAGACCGCCGCGGTGGCGAGCCTGGCGAACGCGGTGTATTTCATGCGGGAGCTGCGGGCGCGGGGTTGCCGCTTTGCGCTCGATGACTTCGGCAGCGGACTGTCGTCGTTCATGTACCTGAAGACGCTGCCGGTCGATTTCCTGAAGATCGACGGTCAGTTCGTCGCGAACATCGCCACCGACACGGTGGATCGCAGCATGGTCGAGGCCATCTGCCAGATCGGCCGCGCCCTCGGCATCGGCATCATCGCCGAGCGCGTCGAGACGGGCGTCGTCCTCGAGGAGCTCGGGCGGATCGGGCTCGATTTCGCGCAGGGCTTCCATCTCGCCCGCCCGCGCCCGATCGCGGAGCTCGGGATCACGCCGCCGGAGCATGTAGACTAGCGGGGCCATGAGCCTCAGTGAACCGCCCTTCACCGTCGGCATCGAAGAAGAGTACCTGCTCGTCAATCTGCGCAGCCGCGACCTCGAGACGGATCCCCCCGAGGAACTGCTGCGTGACTGCGTGGCCCGCGGCGCCGGGCAGATCAGTCTGCAGTTCCTCTGCTCGCAGCTCGAGGTCGGCACGCGCGTCTGTCGGAGCCTGCAGGAGGCGCGGGGGGATCTCGCGCGGCTGCGCTCGATCCTCGTGGCCGCGGCACGTGAGCACGGACTCGCGCCGATCGCCGCCTCCACGCACCCCTTTGCGCGTGCCATCAAGCAGAAGACGAGCGAGCGCGAGCGCTACGTGGAGCTCGCGCGCGAGATGCAGGCCGCCGCGCGGCGCATGGTGATCTGCAGCATGAATGTGCATGTCGGCATCGACGATGACGACCTGCGCATCGACCTCATGAACCAGCTGGCTTATTTCCTGCCGCACCTGCTGGCGCTGTCGTGCTCTTCACCCTTCTGGGAGGGTGAGCAGACGGGGCTCAAGTCCTTCCGGTCGACGGTCTACAACTCCCTGCCGCGTACCGGACTGCCCGAGCGCTTCGCGAGCTACGGCGAATACCGCCGGCACATCGACATGCTGGTCCGCAACGGCCTGATCGAGGACACGACCAAGATCTGGTGGGACCTGCGCCCGAGCCCGCGCTACCCGACGCTCGAGGCGCGCATCATGGACTGCTGCACGAGCATCGACGACTCGGTGTGCCTCGCGGCACTCATGGCCTGTCTCCTGCGCATGCTCTTCCGGCTGCGACGGAGCAACCTCCAGTGGCGCATCTATCCGCACACGCTCCTTGCGGAGAACCGCTGGCGGGCGATGCGCTACAGCTTCGACGAGCGGCTCCTCGACCTCGCCCGCGGCGAGCTCGTTCCCTTCGCGCAGCTCCTCGAGGAGCTCATCGAGCTCCTGCGCGAGGATGCCGAGGCGCTCGGCTGCGTCGCCGAGCTCGAGCATGCGCGCACGATCGTCTCGCGCGGTACGAGTGCCCATCGCCAGCTGCGGGTGTTCGAGCAGGCGCGCGCGGACGGCGCAAGCGAGCGCGAGGCGCTCGAGGCGGTCGTGGACTGGCTGGTGCGAGAGACCGCGGCCGGCTGGGCCGGCGCAGACTCCTGACGATCGCGGGCTACGGGCTCGGGGCTGCAGTCCTGCTGCATGGCCGGAGTCGCGTGCCTGCGCCGCGTGCCCGCTAGAATCCCCTCGGAGCAGGAGTGGGAGGCCGCAGATGAGATCAGGGATTCGATGCGCGCTCTGGACCGCTGCGCTCAGTGTGCTCGGCGGCATCTCATGCGGGGCCGCTGCAGCCCCTCCGGCGCCGGGCGCCAGCGCGCGTGTAGAGCGCTTCTCGCCGCGCGGCCCGGTGAAGCAGGTGCGCCAGGTGACGGCGCGCTTCTCTGCACCCATGGTGGCGCTCGGCGATCCCCGGCTGGCCGATCCGTTTGCAGTCGTGTGCGCGATCCCCGGGAAGGGGCGCTGGGCGGACGAACGCAACTGGGTGTATGACTTCGATGCCGGGTTGCCCGCAGGCCTGCGCTGCCGTTTCACGCTGAAGAAGGGGCTGGCTGCGCTCGATGGTACGCCTCTCGGCGGACCCGCGAGCTTCGTCTTCGATACGGGCGGTCCGGCCATCCAGGCTTCGTTTCCGCCGGAGGGATGGCAGGAACTGGACGAGGAGCAGGTGTTCCTGCTGCGCCTCGATGCGCCGGCGACGGCGGCCTCGGTACACGCGCACGCCTGGTGTCTCATCGAAGGGCTTGCCGAGCGCGTGCCAGTACAGGTGCTGACCGGAGCGGCACGACGAGCCGTGCTCGAGCAGCGCCGGGAGCTCGGCTATGGCTACGAGCAGCTCCTCCGCGATGGCGATACACCGGATGGGGCGCGCGCGCCCGCTCCCGCGCGCGGCGTGCGGAGCGAGGAGAACATCGTGGCGTTGCGGTGCGAGCGGCGGCTGCCACCGTCGACGGCCGTGCAGCTCGTGTGGGGTGAGGGCATCGCTGCCGCGAGCGGGCTTGCCACGCGTGAGGCGCAGCGGCTGGCGTTCAAGGTGCGCCCTGCCTTCGCCGCGCGACTCGAATGCACGCGCACGGAGCCGCGGGCCGGCTGCATGCCGGCCATGCCCGTCACGCTGCGTTTCAGCGCGCCCGTGCCGCGCGCGCAGGCGCTTGGGGCGCGCCTGCGCCTCGCGGGGGGCGAGGTGCGCGCACCCGTGCCTCCCGATGGCGAGGCGGCGCGGATGCTCGAGGCGATCGTCTTCCAGCCCCCGTTTCCGGACGGCAGCCTGGCATCACTCGAGCTCCCCGCGGAGCTGAAGGACGACGCCGGCCGCGCGCTCGAGAACGCGGCGCGCTTTCCGCCGTCGGTACGCTTCGATGAATACCCGCCGCTCGTGAAGTTCGCCGGGGACTTCGGCATCCTCGAGGCGGGCGAGGGCGGCGTCCTGCCGGTGACGCTGCGCCAGGTGGGCGAGGCCGGCGCGGGAACGCAGGCCGCGATCCAGGGGCGGCGGCTGCGTGTCGCGGCGGATCCGGCACTGGTTGCCGGCTGGCTGCGACGCCTCGCCGAGGCCACGGCTGCGCGCGGCGAGTTCGTGCGCGAGCGCTCGGGCGGCATGCGCTGGCGCGAGGATACGGGCTCCACATCGGTGTTCACGCCCGCCGACGGCGCCTCGCCCTTCTCGCTTGCTAAACCCGGCGGCACGCAGCCGGCCGAGGTCGTCGGTGTGCCGCTCGGGGATCGCGGGCTCCACATCGTCGAGCTTGCGAGCCCGCGCCTGGGAAGAGCGCTCCTCGGACGCGAGGCGATCCGCTACGTTGCGACCGCCGCACTGGTCACGAACCTGGCCGTGCACTTCAAGTGGGGGCGTGAGCACTCGCTCGCGTGGGTCACGAGGCTCGACGACGCCCGGCCGGTCGCCGGCGCCCGGGTCGTCGTGAGCGACTACTGTCGTGGCGTGGAGCGCTGGCAGGGTGTGACGAATACCGACGGCGTCGCGACGATCGATGTCGCCCTGGGCGAACCGCACGATGACCTCGGCTGCACGCCGCAGGCGCCCGCTCCATTGCTCGTGAGTGCGGCGGCAGCCGGGGATTTCAGCTTCGTTCTCTCGAGCTGGGACAAGGGCATCGCGCCCCACGAATTCGGTCTCCTGCCCGGCTCGGGCTGGAACGCTGCCATCTTCCACACCGTGCTCGACCGGCCGCTCTACCGGGCAGGCGAGACGGTGGCGATGAAGCACTTCCTGCGCCGGCACGTGCAGGCGGGGCTGGCGCTGCCCGCCAGAGTGCCGGGTGTGCGGAAAGTGGTGATCGCGCACTCAGGCAGCGACCAGCGCTATGAGCTGCAGGCGAGCTTCGATGCGGGCGGGATCGCTGTGCAGAGCTGGCAGATCCCGGGCGAGGCGCGACTCGGCGAGTACTCGATCTCGATCGAGGAGGAGCCGGGGCGCCTGCGGGAGAGCGGGCACTTCCGTGTCGCCGAGTTCCGCAGCCCGAGCCTGCGTGCGAGCGTGGAGGGTCCGGCACGTCCGCAGGTGCGCCCCCACGAGCTGAGCTTCGATGTGCATGTCAGCTATCTCTCGGGCGGCGGAGCCTCGGGGCTGCCCGTGAAGCTGCGGACCGCCATCGAGGAGCGGTCGCTGCCGCATCCGGGCTACGAGGACTATCGCTTCGGGGGCGGACCCGTACCTGTCGGCGTGCAGGCTGGCACGGGGGACGCCTCCGACTGGGACGATGGGGAAGCCGCGCCGGCTGCGGCCGCGACCATGCAGCTCCTGCCCCTGACGCTCGACGCCCAGGGTGCCGCACGGACCACGCTGACGGATCTCCCCGTTCTCGATGGCCCCGCACAGCTCACGGCGGAGCTCGAGTATGCAGACGCGAACGGCGAGATCCTGACGGCCCGTGGCCGTGCACTCCTCGTGCCGGCGGCGCTCAGTATCGGCATCCGACCCGAGGGCTGGGTGGCGAGCAGCGGGCAGATGCGCTTTCGTGTGGTCGTGCTCGATCTCGAGGACCGGCCAGTCGCGGGCCGCGAGGTCCGTGTCTCGCTCTTTTCCTCGAAGAACTATTCCTACCGCAAGCGACTCCTCGGCGGCTTCTATGCCTACGAGACCGCGCAGGAGAATACCGGGCTGCCCGTGCGCTGCGAGGGCCGGACAGACGACCGCGGGCTGCTCCTCTGCGAGGTGGCGCCCGGTGTGTCGGGTGAGGTGCTGGTGCGTGCCGAGGCGAGCGACGAGGCCGGGCGGATCGCCGGCGCGACGACCTCCATCTGGGTCGCGGGCCAGGACGACTGGTGGTTCGGCGGCACCGCCGGCGATCGCATGGACGTGCTGCCCGAGCAGCAGGAGTACCGCGTGGGGCAGGTGGCGCGTTTCCAGGTGCGCATGCCCTTCCGTTCGGCGACCGCGCTGGTCACGGTGGAGCGCGAGGGTGTGCTGCGCAGCTTCGTGACGCGCCTCAGCGGGCGTGCGCCCGTCGTCAAGGTCCCCATCGAGGCGGCGGATTCGCCGAACGTCTACGTCTCGGTGCTCGCCCTGCGCGGCCGGATCGCGAGCACGCGATCGGCATCGCGGTCGGGCACGGATCGTGCGGTCACGGCTTTCGTGGATCTGAACAAGCCGGCGTATCGTCTGGGCGCAGCGGCGATCCGTGTCGGCTGGGAACCGCACCGTCTGGACGTGCACGTGCAGCCTGAGCATGCGAGCTACGCGGTGCGCGAACAGGCCCGGGTGGACATCGAGGTGCGCCGCGCGGACGGCACCGCCCTTCCCGAGGGCGCCGAGC
The DNA here is from genome assembly GCA_016707425.1 of Gammaproteobacteria bacterium. Lineage (GTDB taxonomy): Bacteria > Pseudomonadota > Gammaproteobacteria > Steroidobacterales > Steroidobacteraceae > JADJHU01. The sequence goes on along the minus strand of JADJHU010000003.1, from coordinate 6,694 downwards.
TTGCGGTGGCGGCCGTGGACGAGGCGCTGCTCGAGCTGGCGCCGAACGAGAGCTGGCAGCTCCTCGAGGCGATGATGGGCCGGCGCGGTCTCGAGGTCTGGACTTCGACGGCGCAGATGCAGGTCGTGGGCAAGCGCCACTACGGGCGCAAGGCCGTGCCGCACGGTGGCGGCGGCGGGCGCGAGCGGGCGCGCGAGCTCTTCGATACCCTGCTCACCTGGCAGGGACGCGTGCGGCTCGATGCCGCAGGGCATGCGCGGGTCACGATTCCCCTGAACGATTCGCTGTCCTCGTTCCGCATCGTCGCGGTGGCGAGCGCCGGGAGCCAGCTCTTCGGTACCGGCAGTGCGAGCATCACCACGACCCAGGACCTGATGCTCGTCTCCGGCCTGCCGCCCGTGCTGCGTGAAGGCGACCGGTTTGCCGCGACCTTCACGGTGCGCAACGCGAGTGCTGCGCCGATGTCGGTGGAGCTTGCTGCGAGTGTGGCGCCGCTCGGCGCGCTGCCGGCACGACGCGTGGAGGTGCCCGCAGGAGGTGCGCGTGACGTGACATGGGATTTGACCGTGCCGGCCGGAATCTCCGCGCTGCCCTGGGAAGTGAGTGCGCGGCAGGTGCATGGCGCGGCGCACGATCGCCTGCGCGTCAGCGAGCGTGTGATGGCCGTGTACCCCGTGCGCAGCTACCAGGGGGCGCTGGCACAGATCACGAGCCCACTGCAGTTCCCGGTGGAGCGGCCTGCGGCGGCGCTGCCCGGCCGCGGCGGGCTGGAGGTGAGCCTGAGTGCCGGACTCGGCGGCAGTCTCGAGGGCGTGCGCGAGTACATGGCCGCCTACGCCTACAGCTGCCTCGAGCAGAGCCTCTCGCGCGCCGTCGTCCTGCGTGACACCGCAATGTGGCGCAACGCAATGAGTCGCCTGCCCGCCTATCTCGATGGGGACGGTCTCCTGAGGTATTTCCCTTCGGAAAGCCTGCCCGGCGAGGATGTCCTGACGTCCCACGTGCTGGCCATCGCGCACGAAGCCGGCTGGGAGATCCCCGAAGCCAGCCGCGCGCGCCTCATCGCCGCGCTGACCCGCTTCGTCGAGGGCGGTCTCGTCCGCCGGTCGGCGCTGCCGACGGCGGATCTCTCCGTGCGCAAGCTCGCGGCCGTGGCGGCGCTCGCCCGCTACGGCGCGGCGACGCCACGGCTCCTCGACAGCATCACCATCGAACCGCAGCGCTGGCCGACTTCGGCGCTCATCGACTGGCTCGGCATCCTGCGCCGTGTGCCGGGGATCGCGCAGGCAGACCGGCAGCGGCGGGCGGCGGAAGAAGCGCTGCGCGCGCGACTCGACTTCCAGGGCACGACGATGACCTTCTCCACGGACCGTGGTGACACGCTCTGGTGGCTCATGGTCTCCACTGACGCGAATGCGGTGCGGGCGATCCTCGAGCTCCTCGACCGGCGCGAGTGGCGCGATGACCTGCCGCGACTCGTGCGTGGCGCACTCGGCCGCCAGCGGCGCGGGCACTGGGACACGACGGTGGCGAATGCCTGGGGCACGCTCGCCATGGAGAAATTCTCCGCCGCGTTCGAGGCGGGACCCGTCACGGGCGTCACGGACATGCGTTACGGCCAGGAGCGCGAATCGCTGCGCTGGGCACCCGCTCCATCCACGGCCGTACGCACGGTCCTGATGCCCTGGCAGGACGGACGCCAGGCGCTCACGCTCCGTCACGAGGGTCAGGGTGCGCCCTGGGCCACGCTGCGCTCGCTGGCCGCCGTGCCACTCACGCAGCCACTCGCCAGCGGCTTCACGATCCACCGCAGTCTTGCGCCCGTCGAGCAGCGCGTCGCCGGCGAGTGGCGCCGCGGCGACGTCATGCGCGTGCGTCTGGAGATCGAGGCGCGCTCCGACATGAGCTGGGTCGTGGTGGAAGATCCGATTCCCGGTGGCGCGACCGCGCTCGGCAGCGGACTCGGTGGCCAGTCGCAGCTGCTCACCGCGGGCGAAGAGCGCGAGGGTTGGGTGTGGCCGGCCTTCGAGGAGCGGCGGCAGGATGTCTTCCGCGCGTACTACCGTTTCGTGCCGAAGGGCCGGTGGGTCGTCGAGTACACGCTGCGACTGAACAATCCAGGGCAGTTCCTCCTGCCGCCGACGCGCGTCGAGGCGATGTACGCGCCAAAGATGTTCGGGGAACTGCCGAATGCGCAGCTCACGGTGAGTCCGGCGCCGTGAGCGCGCCATGGCGCCGGGCGCTCGTGCCCGGTCTTGCCGTTGTGCTGCTGGGGGGCGCGGCACTGTGGTTCATCCCAGGCGCAGACGTCCCGGAATTCGCCACGGTGCAGGCGCGCTGGCGCCCCTCGGAGGCCTGGCTGCTCGATCGCGACGGACGGGTGCTCGAGGAGCGCCGCCTCGATCTCACCATTCGCCGGTACGAGTGGACGGCGCTCGATGCGGTGTCGCCGGCGCTCGTCGCGGCCATTGTCGAGGGCGAGGACCGGCGGTTCTGGCGACATCGCGGCGTGGACTGGCGCGCATTGCCTGCGGCGCTGCGCGACGGACGGGGCGCGAGTACGATCAGCATGCAGGTCGCGGCACTCATCGACCCGGGCTGGCGCGCCGGCGGCTCGCCGGGCGCGTGGCTGAGGAAGCTCGGACAGATCCGCGCCGCGCGTGCACTCGAGTCGCACTGGAGCAAGGCGCAGATCCTCGAAGCGTATCTGAACCTGCTCGGCTTCCGCGGCGAGCTGCAGGGCATCGGCGCCGCCTCACGCGTGCTCGCGGACAAGACGCCCTCCGGGCTGAGCGCACCCGAGGGCCTCGTGCTCGCGGCCCTCCTGCCTGCGCCGGGTGCCTCATCCGAGCGCATCGTGGCGCGTGCCTGCGCGCGCGCCGCGGCGCGCGGCCTCGCCCTAAGCTGTGGTGCGATCCGTGCGGCGGCCACGGGGATGCTGCGGCGCCATGCGGCGGGCGCGACCTGGGCCGGCGCACCGCACCTCGCTCCGCAACTCGCCCGGGCGCTGCTCCGTTCGCCCGGCGAACGCCTGCAGACCACCCTGGATGCCGATCTGCAGCAGCTCGCGACCCGCGTGCTGCGTGCGCAGCTTGCCGGGCTCGCCGCGCGCAACGTGCGTGATGGTGCCGTGCTCGTCGTGGAGAACACGAGCGGCGAAGTGCTCGCCTACGTCGGGTCAGCCGGCCCGTATTCGTCTGCATCGCAGGTGGACGGTGTACGTGCGCGCCGCCAGGCCGGCTCGACCCTGAAGCCCTTTCTCTACGAGCTGGCGCTCGAGCGCCGGCATGTCACGGCGGCGTCGCTCCTCGATGACTCGCCGATCGTCCTCGACACGGTGAGCGGTCTCTACCTGCCGCAGAATTACGATCGCGACTTCAAAGGCCTCGTCAGCGTGCGCACCGCACTGGCCAGCTCGCTGAACGTGCCTGCTGTGCGCACGCTCGTGCTCGTCGGTGTCGAGCCCTTCCGCGAGCGACTGCATTCGCTCGGTTTCGAGGGCATCACGCAGCCGGGTGATTTCTATGGTTACGCCCTCGCGCTCGGTTCCGCCGAGGTCAGCCTCTGGGAGCAGGTGCAGGCCTACCGCTCGCTGGCGCGTGGCGGCCTCGGCTCGCCGCTCCGTGTCGTGCATGCGCCGGACAGCGCCGCGTCTGTGGCACGGCGGATGTCCAGCGAGGCGAGCTATATCGTGACCGACATCCTCGCCGATCGCGGCGCCCGGGCGCTCACCTTCGGCCTGGACAATCATCTGGACACGCCTTTCTGGAGCGCCGTGAAGACCGGCACCAGCAAGGACATGCGCGACAACTGGTGTGTCGGGTTCTCCAGCCGCTTCACGGTGGGCGTCTGGGTCGGCAACTTCGAGGGCGATGCGATGCACGAGGTGAGCGGCGTCACGGGGGCCGCGCCCATCTGGCAGGAGATCATGACCGCCCTGCACGCGCGGCTGCCCTCGGAGGCGCCGCCGATGCCTGCTGGCGTTACGCGGTCGCTTGCGCGCTTCTCGCCCGCCGTCGAAGCTCCCCGGGGCGAGTATTTCCTGCACGATGCTGCGCCTGCGCAGCCCGAGGTGCACGTGGCCGCAGTCACGGCCGGCAGTGGCCTCGCGCGGATCGAGAGCCCGGCGAACGGCATGGTCATCGCGCTCGATCCGGACATTCCCCCCGCCCATCAGCGCGTGCCGCTCGCGGCGCGCGGCGCCACGGGTGCCATGGTGCTGCGGCTGAACGGCGAGTTCCTCGGGCCGGCCCGGCGGCCGCGGCTGTGGTCGCCCGTGCCGGGTTCGCATGTGCTCGCGCTCGAGGACTCTTCGGGGCGCCTGATCGATGCCGCGCGTTTCGTGGTGCGTTGAGGGCGCAGCCGGCTGTCGCTGTGGTGTGAGCGAGCGGGTAGCACTCAAGGCGACCTCCCTTGCCTTGGCTCAGCGCTCGGCCGCGGATCGGTGCGAGAATGTCTTGGCTTCACGGTGGAGCAGGCGGCCGATCTTGCGGATGCGAACGACGGCGGTGTAGCGGGTCTGATCCTTTCGGTCGCGTCGGGGCAGGATGTGCGGCATGGACATTTCCATGCGTGGCTACACGAAATTCTCGTAGCCAGTCTGTAGCCACGGCAGGTCAAAAACGCGCGCGCACACGCTGGAATGTCGCAGAAATCGGTTGACGCGGAAATTCTGGAAACAAGCTGTTTATGATGAATCCGGAAAAAGCTCGATCGCTCGTTGCCGGTCGCGCCCATGATGGGGCTGGGCGCACTTATTCAAAAGCGTCATTTGGCTGGGCAAGTTACAAAAAGCCGAAAATTCTGTGTCCCCTTTGCCTCCGCCGGCGTGACGGGCAATCTCCTGCCCGCGGCGCATGCGGCGGAGCAGAGGTGCGCGAAGCCCTCGCGTCCGATGGGACGGTATTCGTGAAGGCGTGGCAAGGACCATGCCGTCGCAACTTCGTAAGTCAGACGGAAACGAAGCCAGTGAGCTTCAGCGCCTGGAGTCGAACGTCGCCGTGGCCTCGCAGCCCAGCCGGCCGTTACGGGCTTCAACGAGGCAATCCGCGAAGTCTGCAGCGGAGTGCCTCCAGGAATAGAGGGCGCTCTATGGAGGTCTCATCCTCGAAGGCCAGATCTACTGCGTCCAGCAGGGCAGAGAGTGCCGAGAGGATCTCCGCCTTCGAGAGTTCGTAGCGGCTGCGCAGGGCCCACTCGGTCTCCAGCAAGACCAGTAGACTCACGAGAACAGGTTCGCCCCCGTCGGATTTCCGCTTGATCAGGCGCCGCGCTCTCTCGAACTGAAGCGGATCGTCGCGAACCAGGTAGCGAACGAGAACGTTGGTATCGAGGCCGAGCATCTACCGCGACAGCAGTTCGATGGGCACGGCCTTCCTGCCCTTCTTGTGGAGCAGGCCAGCAAGATCGGAGACGTGCTTGTTTCTTCACGCGCATGAGCACGACCCCATCCGGCATCAGCGTGAAAGTCATTCTGTCGCCGGGCTTCATGCGCAGGCTGTCGCGAATGGCCTTCGGAATGGTGGTCTGCCCCTTGCTCGTCAGCGTTGCGTCGGTATCCATCGGCCGCTCCATAGTCCTTACTGTGGAGATGATAGTAAGGAGCCGCCTCGGGCACAATGAGCGGTCTCGGATGACGGCCGTCGAGGCCGTTGCGGCGGCGATCTCGTGGCCTCACCAATACAAGAGTGCGCAGGAATACCGCAGAATGTCGCAGGAATGGGGGGTGCCATACCGTCGGACGACAAGGCTGCGCTGGCGATGAATGCTGGAATCAGGCTGAAATATCCACTTTCGGTTGCCCCGATGATGGACTGGACGCACTTATCCAAAGCGTCTTATTGATCAGTGACTTACAAGCGCTGAAATTCTGTGTCCCCCTTTCTGTCGCCACCTCTGGCGATGCCGACCGGGCCTTGGGGCGGGCAGTCGGCGGTGACGCGTGATTGATCGGACTCCTCGCCGGGCCGTGCGGACAGACTGACGCACGCCTTGCGCGATTCAGGCTCGCAACCCCAAATTGACCACGACATGTGACAAGCACCTGCGAAGCGTGACGGCTGGCAGTCGACCGGCTTCTGTGCGTCGGCAAGCATCGATCGTCGCGTAATCTTCGCGGGCCGCACGACCGACGCCGCCGGTAATCCTGCGCTGCCGAGGTCGGAAACCGGCACGATCGGGCCACCGCGGTTCCCGGCGCTCGTGATCTGAGTACCAGAGCAGACGGTGATTTGTTCTCCAAGGTCTCAGATGAGATGACTAGCGCGGGTCGCGATTGACGTGTCGATGGTCGGTGTAGGGGAAGGGACTTTGACGACATCGCCCCGTCTAAAGGTTGCCATACGCCTTCCGGTCGGCCGCTGTATCCCATTGCCGAACGACCGGAACGGATCGTCACCATCGCGTGCGGCGGTGCCTGATAGCAGCACCGATCGCCCCGGATTGCAGATCAACTCGTCGTGCCCGCGAGTAGGTAGCGCGGCGCGGATGGCCGCGGGCGGTGTGGTCTGGGGGCCGCTTCAGATCCCATGGTGATCATTGTTGTTCCTGGCGTAAGGAGATGCCTTTACTGTATGAATGTCTTTTACTGACGTCAAGAGTCTGATCTGCAGGCCGCAATGTGCGCGTGGCTCGGCTTCGTGTTCGGATGGGGCTCGTTGGCTGCTTCCGATGCTCACGCGCTGCCGGTGAGTTC
>JADJHU010000002.1 GCA_016707425.1 Gammaproteobacteria bacterium | reverse complement strand
AAGCTCGTGATCCTCGACAGCCTGATCTGCGGCATTGCCGCGGGCGGCCTCGAGCGCTCGCGCATGATGCAGGACGTCGTGCGCGGCCTCGGCGGTCCGGCGGAGGCAAGCGTCTTCGGCATGCCCGAGCGCGTGCCCGCGGCACACGCGGCCATGGCCAATGCCGAGATCATGAACCTGCTGGACGCCGACGACACCTTCTTCACCTCCAGCCACTTTGCGGCTTTCAATCTGGCTGGTGCGCTTGCCGAAGCCCAGCGGCTCGGCAGATCGGGTCAGGATCTCATCCTGGGCGTGACGGTCGGCTTCGACATCAATGCACGACTCAACCTGGCGTCGGTCGTGCTGGGCGAAGCAGCAGATGGCTCCTTCCAATGGGCACGCGTGAATGGGATGGGCTTTGCCGCCTTCGGCACGGCGGCGAGCGCGGCAGCCGTGCGCGGCACGCTCTCGCGCGAGCAGCTTCGCAACATGTTCGGTCTGGCCGCTTGGACGGCACCAACGCCGGTGGTGAACAAGGTGAGCACACGCCTTGAGCACTTCTCCTTCAAGTATGCGAACTATCCCGGGACCGCGCAGGCCGGGATGATGGCGCTCATGCTCGCCGAGCGCGGCTACGTGGGCGACCAGGAATGCCTGGATGGCGAGGGCTTCATCCGTGCGCAGGGGAGCCTGAGCACCGATCACGAGCTGATGGTGGAAGAGCTCGGGCAGAAGTGGTGGATCCTCGAGACCTGCATCAAGTACTACCCCTCCTGCCGCTACACGGCGGGTCCCATCGACATGCTCCGCCGCCTCATGCAGAAGGAGAGGCTCAAGGCGCAGGATCTCGAGCGCATCGAGATCCGCATGCACCCGATGGGCTATGCGCTGCGCATCTTCCGCGAGCCGCCGCGCTCGATTGCCCCTGACCACCGCGCGCCGCTGAACGGTGCTTTCAACATTCCCTACGTGATGGCGCTCGCCGCGCTCGGGCGTGCACCCGGGCCGCAGTGGTATTCGAAGGAGAATCTCACGGATCCGGAAGTGTGGCAGCTCGCCTCCCGCATCGTTACCTCCGAGGACGAATCCGCTCGCGGCGACGTGGTGCGTGCCTTCCGCCAGACCCGCATCCGCCGCTTCCGCAAGACCCCGGCTTCCATGAGGGTGTGGGCCAGGGGCCGGGAGTTCAGCTGCGAGTCCGAGTATGCGGATGGCGATCCCTGGAGCCCGGAGACGAAGGCCACCTGGGAGCGAGTGCAGCAGAAGCTCGAGAGCTTCTGCTCAGACCTCCTGAGCCGTGCGCAGATGGACACGCTAGTCGAGCAGGTCCGCGGGCTTGAGCGCATCGAGGATGTCTCGCGCGGGCTCACACTGGCCTGAGCGGCGGTTTCAGCACCCGATCGGCATCTTGCCTGCGGGATAGCACCCGGGCAGGAGGCGGGGGCAGTAGCCTGAGCTGCTGAAGGCCAAGACCTCAGGCGCCGGGCCCGCCGCAGCGCAGCCCGAGGCACCCGCGCTCGCAGCGCGGACCTTGAACGTCGTTCCACCGTCTACGCCCTTCGCCGGCAAGCTGCTCGAGTTCCTGCCAGGCGGCAAGCAGGATCAGCAGCCCTTCAAGCCGAACTTCGCCGATTTATCCCTCGGGAATAGCGGTGTTGAGGGACTCACGCGTGCGAGCGCGTTGATTTCATTGAGGTGCCCGCGGATCATATCTCATGGTACGGTGTACAAGTCCGTGAATGTTGGTTCGCTTACACTCCCACTCAACTGACGACGGCCGACAGCCGAGCGGGCTGATTGTCGGCGAGCGTGCAAGGTGATTCAAGTGCCGCGTAGCGACGCTTCAGTTGCCACTCGTCGTTTTGCTCGAGCAGCAGCGCACCGACGAGGCGCGTGGCGGCGGCCTCGTTGGGGAAGATGCCCACGACGTCGGCGCGGCGCTTGATCTCGGCGTTCAGTCGCTCCAATGGGCTGGTGGAATGAATCTGCGTTCGATGCCCCTTGGGAAAGCCCATGAACGCCAGCACACCCGCTTCTTCCGAATCCATCAGCTCGGCGAGTCTGGGGAACTTTGCGCGTAGCTTATCGGCGATGACGCGCCACCGCCTGATGTTGGCCCTTGCCGGCGTGGGCCAAGGCGTTACGCAGAAAGTGCACACGGCAGCGCTGCCAGGTCGAACCGAGCACCTTGGCCCCGGTGGCCTTCAGCCCCTCGTGGGCATCGGAGATCACAAGCTTCACGCCGCGCAGTCCCCGGCGGGTCAGCGAGCGCAGGAACTCGGTCCAGGGCGGCTCGGCTTCCGAGGGTCCGACCGCCAACGTGAGCACTTCGCGCACACCCTCGGTGTTGACCGCGGCGCCGATTATTGCGGCCTTGGACACGATGCGCCCGGCCTCGCGGCTCTTCACATAGGTCGCGTCGATCCATAGGTATGGCCAATCGTCTCCCAGCGGTCGATCGAGGAAGGCGTGCACGCGTTCGTCGATCTCGCTGCGCCGGAGGCTGATCTGGCTCATGGAGATGTCGGTCATGTCCATGGCCTTGGCGAGGGTAGCGACCGAGCGGGTCGAGACGCCTTGTACATACGCTTCCCGAATCACGACCGCCAGCGCCTTCTCCGCAGCGCGGCGCGGCTTGAGAATCCGCGGGAGTAGATGCCCGAGCGCAGCTTGTGGATCTTCACGTTCGCCGCTCCGGCGCGCGTCTCCCAGAGACGCTCACGGTAGCCGTTGCGGCTGTTGGCCTGTTCGAGTGAGCGCTCGCCGTAGCCGGCTTGGCAGAGGTTCTCGACGTCGAAGGCCATGATGCGCTCGGCCACGTGTTCGATCATCTCGCGCAGCAGGCCACCGTCGGCGCCCTTCTCTACGAGCTCGGCGAGTGCGATAGTTGGTTTGGTCATCGTGGGGTTCTCCTGTTCAAGGTGTTGGTGCTGCAACCCAGCCTTAAACCAGAAGCCACGATGACCGTCCCGGCGGGGCCATGCGGGCCGCCGGCGTTGAGCGGCCGCTCGGGCCTACGGCCCTCGCGCCCGTTCAGTGCAACTCAGCACCCACCCCATACACCACGGCCGGGGACACCAGCCGAGTGGAAAGCGCCACAAAAAAGGTGTTTCCGTCGGGGAACGCAGCGATTCAGTTGATCGCAGGGTCTCGGTCGCGCCCATGATGGGCTGGGCGCACTTATTCAAAGCGTCATTTGGATCAGTAAGTTACGAAAGCCGAAATTCTGTGTCCCCTTTCTGTCGCCGGCGTGACGGGCAATCTCCTGGCTCCGCCCTGTCAAGCGACACCCAGTTTCACGCGTTAAGGCGACATGCACCTTTACGCACCCGGGTCGGGGTTAATGGGTTCAGGAACGCACGGTTCCGAGGGTGTGCTCGAGGTCTCTGAGTCGGTAGCTCCTCCTTGATGTTGAGTACGTGCGCCTTATGCAGCAGGCGGTCGAGGATGGCGGTGGTGAGCGCCTCGTCGCCGGCGAGCAGCTCGGTCCATTCGCGCACGCTCTTGTTGGTGGTGATCAGGATCGAGCCGCGGCCGTAGCGGTAGGCGACCAGTCGGAAGAACAGGCTGGCCTCCTCGCGGCTCATCGGTTGGAAGCCGAGCTCGTCGATGATGAGCAGACTGGTGGAGAGGTACTTGCGACGGCGCAGGCGTGCGGGCGGCAAGTGTGAGCATCGGTCTTGAGCGCGATCTTCAGCTCGTCGAAGCGGTAGAACTGCGCGGAGAAGCCGTGCTCGATGCCTTTGACGCCGAGACCGACGGCCAGATGGCTCTTGCCGACGCCGGGCGGTCCTTGATCAATACGGTCTCGGCGGCCCGGATGAACGCGCAGGTGGCGAGGGTCTCGATGCGCGAACGCTCGATCGCTGGCTGGAATGCAAAGTCGAAGTCGGCGAGCGTCTGGCCGGGCGGGAGGTTGGAGAGGCGCAGTGCCGTGCGCGTGCGGCGTGCCAGGCCTCCCACACCGAGGTGCCGGTCGCCGGGCAGCGCCGCCGGCGGGCCGAGGTGCTCGACCTCCGCGTCAGTGCGCACCTGCAGCTCTTCCACGCTGTCCCAGGCCCGCTCGGCCGGGACCGGCCTGAAGCGCTGGGTGCGGACAGCGCGTTCGACCTTGCCCTTGTGCTCGGGGCTGTACGGGGCGCAGGGGTCGATGTGGAAGCGCACGGCACGAGCGTAGGCCCGGTAGCTGGCGTTGAGCTCGCCCCAGGCGCCGGCGCCGTGTACGACGGCGGTCTTGGTGTTGTCGACGCGAACGACGGTGAGCACGGCCATCTATTTTGGTGGGCAGAGCGCGATATTCGATCACGTTTGATGATGGTTTGATGGATCCCCTCGGGGATCTTGATCACAAGATCCCCTCGGGAGAGTCTCCGGTTTGCCACAACCAAGGAGACCAACGAAGTGTGCCACGCGCTACTGCAAGATCCCGCCTTTTTTCGATTCCTGCAGCGCATTGACGAGGAGTTCGCGGCCGAGATCCGCCGCGGGCGTTGCGGTCACTGGTGCCGGAGCGCTGCACTGTGCTGACTATCCCCGTAAACCGCGTGGCTGTCCGGCGTCGGTCATGGAGGACTATTCCTCGCGGTTCAGCTTCACCTGTGGGCGTTGCGAGAAGCGAGCGACGCCGGCCTCGGTGCGGTTTCTAGGCCGCCGGGTGTATCTGGCGGTGGTGTTGATGCTGGTGTCCCCGCGCGGGGCGGCTCAGGGCCGAGCCCTGTGCGAGCTGTTCACGATCCCGCAACGCACGCTGGGTCGGTGGCGCACCTGGTGGATCGAGGACTTCCTGCGCACGCCGCTCTGGCAATCGAGGCGCGAACGCTTTGCTGTTGTGATCGACAGCGCACGACTGCCGGTGAGCCTGCTGGAACGGTTTGAGGCGCTCGTCCCGGCGGATCGGATGATGCAGTTACTGCGCTTCATGTCGCCGTTGAGCACGCGCGCCATGATCAAGTAATCCGGAAGGGCGCCGCCGACCCGCAGAGGATGCCGATAGCGGTTGGCCGACGGGCTTTGTGGCCTGCGTTCCCCATGAGCGATGCCGAGCGTGGTGTCGCAGTGGGAGTGATGTTGAGTTCCAATGACGATCTGCCACAGCGGGATCGCTGGGCGCGGCTGCGCTTTGCGATCATCGGACCGCTCCTGGCCGCACCGCCGGCGGACGGCGAGTTACAGACGGCGTTGCGCGACTTGGCGGTGAAGCGCTGGCGCCATCCGTTCACCGGACTTGAAGTGCGCTTCGGCTGCTCGACGTTGGAGCGCTGGTACTACGCCGCCAGGAACGCCGACGAATCCGGTACGGGCACTGCGCAATCACGTGCGCCGTGACATCGGCCGCTTCCCCAGCATCTCGAGCGCCGCCGCGCAGGCGCTCGCCGAACAATACCGTCAGCACCCGGCGTGGACCGCACAACTACACCGCCGATAACCTGCGCGTCACGCTCGCCGCCGCATCCGAGGGTCGGTGTCCCTCGTACCCGAGCGTACGGCGGTACTTGAAAGCGCAGGGCATGAGGCGGCAACGCCCGGTCAGACGGCAGAGCGCGGGCGCGATCGCCGCGCGCGATCGCGTGGAATCGCGCGAAGTGCGCAGCTACGAAGTCGAGCATGTGCTGCAGTTGCTGCATCTGGACTTCCATCACGGCTCGCGCAAGGTGCTCACCCGGCGCGGCGAATGGATCAAACCGCTCCTGGTCGGCTTCATCGACGATCGTTCGCGCTACCTGTGCCACGCGCAATGGTATGGGAGCGAGGGGACAGAACAGCTCGTCCACGGCCTGTGTCAGGCGCTACAGAAGGTGGGCCTGCCGCGCTCGCTGATGAGCGACCGCGGCTCGGCGATGATCGCGGCGGAGTTCACCGCGGGGCTGCACACCCTCGGTATTTTGCACGTGCCGACGCTGCCGTACTCACCTCATGTGAACGGGAAGCAGGAAAATCTCTGGGCTCGAGGTTGAAGGGCGGCTGCTCGCGATGCTGGAGGGTGAAGCGAGCTTGACCTCGAGCAGCTGGAACCTGGCGACCCAGGCCTGGGTCACGCAGGAATATCACCGCACCGAGCACCGCGAGATCGGCGAGACCCCGCTCGAGCGCTTACCTCGCGGGCCCCAACGTCGGACGCGAGTGCCCAGCCAGTGAAGCCCTGCGCGGCGCCTTCCGCATCGAGGTCAAGCGCCGCCAGCGTCGTTCCGACGGCACGGTGAGTCTGGAAGGCCAGCGCTTCGAGATCCCGTCCCGGTATCGCCATTTAGGCGAAGTGCATCTGCGCTACGCGCGCCGGGACTTGAGCCGCGTCGATCTGATCGCTGCGCGCTCGGGCACGATCCTCTCCCCCGTGCGCCCGCTCGACAAAGCGGCCAACGCCGATGCCCTGCGCCGACGCGTGGAGCCGACCACCGCAGCGGCACCGATGCCGGCGAGCGGCATCGCACCGCTCCTCAAACAGATGATCGCCGACTACGCCCGCCACGGGCTGCCACCGGCGTATTTACCCACCGATGACTGAAGGAAATCCCCGTGAATCAACAGCTCCTCGCTCTGTACGGCCTGAAATGGAACCCGTTCACCCCGGAGGTGCCGACCGAGGCCCTCTATGTTCCGCCGAAGGTCGAGAACTTCTGCTGGCGCATCGAGCAGGCGCACCTGCGCGAGGGGCGGCTTCGCGCTCGTGCATGGCGATCCCGGTTCCGGCAAGAGCGTCGTCATGCGCCTGCTCGCCGAGCGCCTCTCGCGCCTCGCTGACCTCTCGGGTCGGCGTCATCCACCATCCGCAAAGTAACCTGAGCGACTTCTACCGCGAGCTCGGCGACATCTTCGGCATCTCCATCCGCGTCAGCAACCGTTGGGGCGGCTTCAAGGCGCTGCGCGCCCGCTGGCTCGATCACCTCGGCTCGGCCAGCCGTCGCTCCGTCATCTTGATCGATGAGGCGCAGGAAACAGTCCGATGGTGCTGAACGAGTTGCGCCTGCTCGCTTCCGCCCGCTTCGACTCAGGTCGCTGCTGTGCATCGTCCTCTCGGGCGATGCACGCCTGCTGGAGAAGCTGCGCCGCGAGGAGCTGATCCCGCTGGGCTCGCGCATCCGCACCCGCCTGGCCACCGAGATCGCCACTCGTGAGGAACTCCTCGCCTGCCTCGACCACCTGCTCGGCGCCGCCGGCAATGCCAGCCTCATGACCAGGGGAGTTGCGCCACACGCTGTGTGATCACGCCGCCGGCAACTATCGCATCTTCATCTCCATGGCGGCGGAGCTCCTCATGACCGCCGCCCAGCGCGAGCTTACCGTGCTCGATGAAAGCTCTACCTGCAGGTCTTCGCCCCGCCCGAAACGCAGCGCTCACGCCGTGCCGCCGGCGCACGTTGAGGCGGGGCCCCATGCACAACCTGAACGACGATCCAGATCTGTTCGTGTTCTCCGCGCTTCCTGACGAAGCGGTGATCGCCATCAATGACTTCATCGAGGAGCTCTACACCCGCTTCCAGAATCACTACTTCGCCCAGATGCATCGGTACGATCACGACCATCGTGCCGATCCCGACGACGGCAAATCGCTCTGCCGCTGGATGGCCCGCCGTTCTGAGGGGCAACCACTCATCCGGCGGTCGCCGAAAATCGCGTTCGCCGATGGTCCATCATCAATCGTGAAAATCAGACCATCAAATCAGCTGACCGCTCTCACGACGGCCGGGATGCCACCGAGGCGCGTGAACGCGCCGTTGTGCCCGGACAGCCAGGACAGCTGGTCCTCGCTGGTCATCCACACGATCGCGTCGAAGCGCGAGTGCGACAGCACCATGTGGAAGGCGTGCAGGGTCTGCTCGCGGCCGGCGACGATCAGGCCCGGGAACTGCGCCCAGTCGACCTGTGCCTGGGCTCCGGCGGCGTCTCCACGCGCCGCCGGGCGCGCCGCGGTGGACGCGGATAGACATCGCCCACGAAGCGCTGCACCGAGCGCAGGCTGCCCGGGTAACCGTGCTCAGCCACGAGCCAGTCGTGCAGCGCGGCGACGTTGACCGGTGCCGCCCCATGCTGCGCGAGCCAGTGATCGATCGCCGCGCGATACGCGCCCGCCCGGCGCTGCTGACGAGCGCGGCCGTCGCTCGCTCCGTCGGCGAGGCGGCGCAGGTGATAACGGACAGTCCCTTCGCTGAGCGACAGCTCGCGCGCAATGCGCCGCTTCGGCATCCCCTTGGCGGCCAGCGTCTTGATGGTCATGCGGATCTCCAGATCGGTGCTCGCCACGTCCGCCTCCGCCATCGCTGCGATGGCGGACGAGGCTACTCGGCCGACCCGAAGATGCGTAAATCTGGGTGTCGCCTTACACGGAAGTTAGGCTGTCGCTCTACACGCGGCGCATGCGGCGGAGCAGAGGTGCGCGAAGCCCTCGCGTCCGATGGGACGGTATTCGTGAAGGCGTGGCAAGGACCATGCTGTCGCAACTTCGTAAGTCAGACGGAAACGAAGCCAGTGAGCTTCAGCGCCTTGGAGTCGAACGTCGCCGTGGCCTCGCAGCCCAGCCGGCCGTTACGGGCTTCAACGAGGCAATCCGCGAAGTCTGCAGCGGAGTGCCTCCAGGAATAGAGGGCGCGCTCTATGGAGGTCTCATCCTCGAAGGCCAGATCTACTGCGTCCAGCAGGGCAGAAAGTGCCGAGAGGATCTCCGCCTTCGAGAGTTCGTAGCGGCTGCGCAGGACCCACTCGGTCTCCAGCAAGACCAGTAGGCTCACGAGAACAGGTTCGCCCCTGGCGGATTTCCGCTTGATCAGGCGCCGCGCTCTCTCGAACTGAAGCGGATCGTCGCGAACCAGGTAGCGAACGAGAACGTTGGTATCGAGGCCGAGCATCTACCGCGACAGCAGTTCGATGGGCACGGCCTTCCTGCCCTTCTTGTGGAGCAGGCCAGCAAGATCGGAGACGTGCTTGTTCTTCACGCGCATGAGCACGACCCCATCCGGCATCAGCGTGAAAGTCATTCTGTCGCCGGGCTTCATGCGCAGGCTGTCGCGAATGGCCTTCGGAATGGTGGTCTGCCCCTTGCTCGTCAGCGTTGCGTCGGTATCCATCGGCAGCTCCATAGTCCTTACTGTGGAGATGATAGCGAGGAGCCGCCTCGGGCGCAATGAGCGGTCTCGGATGACGGCCGTCGAGGCCGTTGCGGCGGCGATCTCGTGGCCTCGCCAATACAAGAGTGCGCAGGAATACCGCAGAATGTCGCAGGAATGGCGGGGTGCCATACCGTCGGACGACAAGGCTGCGCTGGGGATGAATGCTGGAATCAGGCTGAAATATCCACTTTCGGTTGCCCCGATGATGGACTGGACGCACTTATCCAAAGCGTCTTATTGATCAGTAACTTACAAGCGCTGAAATTCTGTGTCCCCCTTTCTGTCGCCACCTCTGGCGATGCCGACCGGGCCTTGGGGCGGGCAGTCGGCGGTGACGCGTGATTGATCGGACTCCTCGCCAGGCCGTGCGGACAGACTGACGCACGCCTTGGCGCGATTCAGGCTCGCAACCCCAAATTGACCGCGACATGTGCAAGCACCTTGCGAAGCGTGACGGCTGGCAGTCGACCGAGCTTCTGTGCGTCGGCAGCATCGATCGTCGCAATCTTCGCGGGCCGCACGACCGACGCCGCCGGTAATCCTGCGCTGCCGAGGTCGGAAACCGGCACGTCCTCGGGCCAGCCGCGGTTCCCGGCGCTCGTGATCATAAGTACCCAGAGCAGACGGTGATTGTTCTCCAAGGTCTCAGATGAGATGACGAGCGCGGGTCGCGATTGACGTGTCGAGCGGTCGGTGTAGGGGAAGGGGACTTTGACGACATCGCCCCGTCTAAAGGTTGCCATACGCCTTCCGGTCGGCCGCTGTATCCCATTCGCCGAACGTCCGGAACGGATCGTCACCATCGCGTGCGGGCGGTGCCTTTGATAGCAGCACCCGATCGCCCTGGATTTCGTAGATCAACTCGTCGCCCGCGAGTAGGCGCAGCGCGGCGCGGATGGGCTGCGGGATGGTGGTCTGGGCTTTGCTTGTGATCTTGCTGGTGATCATCGCTGTCTCGGCGTAAGGAGATGCCTTACTGTATGAATGTTCCTTACTGGCGTCAAGAGTCTGATCTGCAGGTCGGCAACGGGTGCGTGGGCTCGGCTTCGTTCGGATGGGGGGCTCGTTGGCCGCTTCCGATGCTCACGCGCTGCCGGTGAGTTCTTCGCCGATCCCGTGGTGCATACGGTGGCCACCACGGGTTCCGAGGTCATGATCGCCCCCTGGGTGCTCGGCTTCCGCAAGGCGAAGGAGATGCTCTTCACGGGCGAGCGCATCTCGGCCCGCGACGGGCTCATGGCCGGCATGGTCAATCGCGTGGTGCCACGCGAGAAGCTCGAGGAGGAGACGCTCGCGATGGCCAACCGCATCGCCAAGGCGCCGCCCTTCGCCATCAGGATGACCAAGAAATCGCTCAATCGCGGGCTCGACATGATGGGCTTCAGAGCCTTTCTGCAGGCTCATCACCACACGCATCTGCTGGCCCATCAGAGCGCCGAAACGAAGCGGCTGTTCGCGACGCTGAACCCCGAGAACGTGGTGCAGATCGCCAAGGACCAACAGAAGTAGCCGCGGCCGCCCGGAGATCCGGTCTGGAGCCGGGCCGGGCGACGTCGACGGCCTGTCCACGTTCACGCTGGATCGTGCATACCCGGGACGGAATCGAGGCCTTGCCAGACGACACGCCATCCACAGGCGATCCTTCCTTGCGCGGCCATCTTCTCTTGCCGGCGAGAACGATCCCGGTACCGAAGTCCATCAGCCCGGAAGCGCAGGCGCTGCTCGCTGCCGCGGTGGCGCACTCCCGGGCCGAGCCGATGCCGTCGCACGAGAGCGCGCCTGAAGTCTGGCGTGGTCTGATCGAACAGTACGACTCGATGATCCTGTCGATGTTTGCCGGGTGGGAGGGCGTCCGGGACCTCGACACGAGGGCCGAAGTGATCGCTGCGGTGCGTGTCTACGTCATCGCCCATCCGTCAGCGATCGACGACGCCTGCTATCTCGATGTGCATGGCGGAGGTCTCATCAGCGGCGGCGGTGGGTCTGCGGACCTGTGCTCCCGATTGCCGCATGCCGCCGGATCATCCCTATCCGGCGGCCCTCGATGACTGCGTGGCTGTTTACCGGATGCTCGTCGAGCGCTACGGCGCCGATCGAGTGATCGTCGGCGGCGCTTCCGCCGGCGGCAACCTGGCCGCGGCGCTGGTGCTTCGCGCCCGCGACGAAGGACTGCCCATGCCCGCCGGCCTCCTGCTGCGCACGCCGGAACTCGATCTGACCGAAAGCGGCGATACCTTCGAGACTCTGCGCCACGTCGACTCGGTGCTCCCGCTGCCGCTGATGCATGTATGCGGGCGGGGCGGATCTCTCCTCGCCCTGTCTCTCGCCGCTGTTCGGGGATTTCAGCAAAGGCTTCCCGCGCACCTTCCTGCAGAGCGGCACACGTGACCTGTTCCTGTCGAACACGGTCCGCATGCATCGCGCCCTGCGCCGCGCTGGGGTGGAGGCCGAGCTGCACGTCTTCGAGGCGATGCCTCACGGCGGCTTCGGAGACGCTCCGGAGGACGCCGATCTCTCCCGGGAGATGCGGCGCTTCGTCGCCGATTGTTTGAGCCAGGCTTGACCACCTCACCCGTCCTTGCCGGCACCTGCAGCTCCGGAGCCCGTTTCTACAGCACCATGTCAGTAGTGAAGGTGGCAATATTGATCGAAACCCGGCCATCTCACGACATGAAACGGTTTCCGATACATACGACGGGATTCGAAGCCGGTGCGATGCGGCGCCGGCGGGCGGTACTCGGCGCCGCCGTGCTTGCGTACGCACTCGCGCCGCTGCTCGCCCTGCGCCTGTACGGGCCGGCCGCCGTCGATTTCGCCTGGGATGCCGCGATCGGCACGGGTCTCGCGGCGACGGGCCTGCTCGCGCTGCTGCCGCTCCTGTCGGTGCGCTGGTGGGCGGCGCAGTCCCGCGAGGCAGATCGCCTGCGGGTGGTGCAGGCCCTGCATCGCCAACTCTCCTATCTGCTCGCCGCGCTGCTGGTCGCGCACGCCGTCGGCCTGGTGCTCCTCGAGCCACGCGTCGTCGAATATCTGCTGCCGACGGCACCCGGCTACATGCTGGCCGGACTCCTCGCGCTCGTGCTCGTCACTGTGCTGATCGTCACGTCGCGGGCACGCCTGCGCCGGCGCTGGTCGCATTCCGGCTGGCGGCGCTGGCACGCCGCGATGTCGGCCGCCGCGATCGGGCTGACGGGCTGGCACCTGTGGGGCGCGGCGTACTGGGTCGTCACGCCGCGCGCCTTGCTCGCCGCCGGCTGGCTGCTCGGCGTGCCTACGGTACTGTCGCTCGTCTGGCATCGCCGCCCACCGGCGCGTCTCGCCGCCGATACGCAGAGTTCACCCGGCCCGCGGTGCGCCGTTGGCGCGAGCCTCGTGTGGTCCATGCTGGTGCTGATCGTCATCGCCGTTGCGGCCTTCGCATGGCGTCCCGCGGCGGATGTGCGTCCCGATCCGCATCCGTATCCCTGCCCGACGGGAGGGTGTCTGTGACGTGGCCGCGGATCGCCGCCCTGATCTGCGGCGGCGGTGCGCTACTGCTGCTCGCCTGGCAGTGGCGGCAGCACGCAATCGTCACGGCTCCGATGACACCGATCAAGTTCGGTCACCAGGACCACGCCGCGGTGTCCTGCAAGACCTGCCATCACAATTTCTTCGACGACACGGGCCGCGACGCTTGCTACTCCTGTCACAAGCAGCGACCGCTGCTGGCCGCGACCGCGCATCGCCAACGCCGGCTACGACAGCGGCCCGCTGCGTCGTTGCGGGGGTTGTCACGACTGAACGGCGACGCAGACGGTGGACGAGATCCGCTTTCGACCCGCTCGTGGCGGCCATGCTCGCGCAGCTGCGCGCCGCAGCCGATCAAGCGCATAAAATCAGCCCCAGTTGGTCCGCCAACCGGCCCGCCGGCAGACCGAAGCGACGGGTGACGAAACTGAAGAGGCCGGGCCAGCGCACTCGAGAGGACTCCTCGATCGGCATCACGAAATCGTCGGGACTGTCGGCGGCGAGGGCGTGACCAAGACTCTTCCCGAGCATCGGCCCCATGAAATTCCCCCAGCTGCCCAAATTGATCAAGGCATACACGCCTTCGGCAGCACGGTAAACCTCTTACTGCGCCCGCGGGGAGTGCGAGAACCGCATCAAGGTAGCGCAGCTGGATCTATTCGCCGATCGTCTCTCCACCGCTATCTTCCGGGCCAACAAGCTGCGTCTCTGGCTGGCTTCGGCCGCCTACCCGCGCTCGAACAGGCGGCGCGTGGCTTCGCCGCAGATCGTGAAACCGCAAGTCTCTGATCCCGAGAAACCTGCACGCGTGCGTGAAGGCGTCACACACGCTCTTGGGATCGTAGGGAAAGATGTGCTCGCCGGTTCGGCGCTGGCGTTCGACGATGGCCCATCCTTCCGGCGTGTACTTGAACCGCCGATGGTTGCCCTCCCGATGGGTGGGGTGTTTGGCGTCACGGACCATCCCGGTCTTGGGCGGCGAGTCGTTGTCGCTCCAGCGGATGCGGCAGATCTCGGCTTGCCGGCGGGCGGAGTGGATGGCGAGCCACATGACATCCTTCATTGGAATCTGTGCTCGCCTGTCGCGTCGACCGAAATACTCACGTCCAGTCGCGCAAGCTCCTCCGCGGTGGGTCGTCGCGAACGGCGCCTGGCCTTCGCCGTGATTCGCAATGCGCGGCAAGCGAACTGAGCGTCCTTGATGATCCCGGGATTGACCCGACCCCCCCCTCACGCTGCGCGCGGCACGGAGCACGACCCCGATCCAGATGAGGTCGTTCATCGCCGCCCCGGGCCAGGGCGGTAGGGTCTTCCAAGGCCACCTCCCGTGCCCCGGCCCAGCGCTCAGCCGCCGAACGGTGCGAGAATGTCTTTGACTCGCGGTGCAGCAGCCGGCCGTTCTTGCGGATGCGCACGACGGCGGTGTAGCGGGTCTGACCATTTCGGTCGCGTCGGGGCAGGATGTGCGGCATGGGCAACTCCGGCGTGGCTACAAGGAATTCTCGTAGCCAATCTGTAGCCACAACAAGTCAAAAACGCGCACGAATACGCCGAAATGTCGCAGGAATGGGTTGATGCGGAAATGCTAGAAAACAAGCTGTTTTGCGATGAATTCGGTAAAAAGCTGGATCGCTCGCTGTCGGTCGCCCCCATGATGGACTGGACCGACCGCCACTGCCGCTTCTTCCTGCGCGGCTTCTCGCCACGCGTGCTGCTCTACACCGAGATGATCCATGCGAATGCCATTCTGCGCGGTCACCGCGAGCGGCTGCTGAGGTTCCATCCCGAGGAGCATCCGCTGGCGCTGCAGCTCGGCGGCAGCGAGCCTGCGACGCTCGCTGCGGCGGCGCGTGCCGGCGAGGAGGCGGGCTACGACGAGATCAATCTCAACTGCGGCTGCCCGAGCGAGCGGGTGCAGGCTGGCTCTTTCGGTGCCTGCCTGATGCGCGAGCCGCGCGTGTGGCCGAGTGCGTGGCGGCCATGAGCGCGGCGGTGCGAGTGCCGGTGACCGTGAAGCTTCGCATCGGCGTGGTGGCGGCGTCCGGGGCGCGAGTCCGCGGGCCTGCGGGCGACGGTTGAGGACCGCGACTGGCGCGCGCTCGAGGACTTCGCGCGGGGCCTGGTGGTGGCCGGCGCCGATGCGCTGATCGTGCATGCCCGCAAGGCGGTGCTGGGAGGCTGGTCGCCGCACGAGAACCGCAGCGTGCCGCCGCTGCGCTTCGATGTGGTGGAGCGACTTCGTGAGGTGCCTTGCGGGCTTCCCCGATGGTGGTCAATGGCGGTATCCGTACGCGGGAGCAGGCGCTGGCGGCGCTCGGACGCTTCGACGGGCGTGATGGTCGGCCGCGAGGCCTACCATCGCCCGGCGTGCTCGCCGAGCTTGAGGCCGAGCCAGGCCGGCAGCTGCAGCCGAGACTGTCGCCGATCGCCCGCATTCTCGAAGCGATGGCGGACTACGTGCTGCGCGGAGCAGGCGCGCGGCGCCCGCATGCCGCCATCACGCGCCACATGCTGGGTCTGCTTTGCCCGCGACCCGGCGCCGAGTTGCGGCACTTGCTGTCGGGGGAAGTGCAGCGGGGCGCCTGGGCCGGAGAGCTTCAAGCAGCCGCAGGCTGCGATCAGCTGCGTAGAGGGCAAGTCGCGCCGACGCTGTCCGGATGGCCTTGCTTGGTCGGCTAGGCTTGTTTTCCGGAAACGCATGCCCCAATCTTGGGAACTGGTTGCACACTTCCGGGGCCAGGCATGGGTAAGGATATCGAGCTGGCGATTCTGTTCGCCGACGTGGTCGGCTCGACCCGCATCTACGAGCTCCTGGGCGATCAGCGCGCGCGACATCGTCGCCACCTGCATCGACCTGATGACGGCCGGCGCCGAACAGAACAACGGCACCGTCATCAAGACCATGGGCGATGAGGTCATGGCCACCTTTCCCACGGCCGACGATGCGCTGAACGCCGCCGCCCAGATCCAGCGGCAGATCTCCGCGCATCCCGCGCTGCAGGTCGAGGGCCAGCCGGTGGCGGTCCGCATCGGGTGTCACTTCGGCCCCGTGGTGCTCGAGAGCCGCGACGTGTTCGGCTCGACCGTGCACACGGCCAACCGCATGACCAGCCAGGCCAAGGCCGGCCAGATCATGACGACGGCCGCCACGGTGGAGCAGCTCTCCCCGGAGTGGCGCGCGTCGGTGCGCCAGATCGACATCGCGCTGCTCAAGGGGCAGGGCGGCGAGGTGACGCTCTTCGAGGTCATCTGGCAGCCGGAGGATGTGACCAGCATGCTGCCGTCCATCGCCCTGGGCCCACGGGAGACCGAGGCGTCAGCGCCTGCGGCTGCGGATGCAGGAAAGGGAGATGGTGATCGATGAGCAACGCCCGCACGTCACGATTGGCCGCGCCGAGGAGAACGACCTCGTGGTCCAGGGCAACCTGATCTCGCGCATGCATGCGCGCATCGAGATCAGCCGCAGCAAGTTCCTGCTCATCGACCAGAGCACCAACGGCACCTTCGTGAAGGCGGCGGATGGCGAGGAATCGTTCGTGCGCCGCGACAGCATGCAGATCAGGGGCGAGGGCATGATCGGCCTCGGCAGGTGCCCGAGGCCGGATCGCCGCAGACCATCCGATTCGTCTGCGAGGACGCCTGAAGCGCTGCTCGCCGCTGCCGGAACCGCGCGTGCCTCAGCCTGCGGCGAGTTTGGCCTGCGGGCCCGAACTCGCCCAGGTATGTGCGGATGTCGGCCAGTCCTTCAGGACTCGGATCCTGCCTTCGCCGCCAGGGTTCGCGCGACCGGAGATCTCGGCCTTGGATGTCGAGCCCGCCGAGGTTGAGGTCCTGCGGGCGCGGCAGATAGCCGATGGGACTTTCGGTGGCGCCTGTCCGCCCGGCGCCGCGGTCGAGCATCCACGCGAGCACGCGCAGGTTGTCGCCATAGCCCGGCCAGAGGAAGCGGCCCTGTGCGTCTCGGCGGAACCAGTTGACGTGGAAGATCGGTGGCGGGTTCGCCAGGCGCTTCCCGATATCGAGCCAGTGCTGCCAGTAATCGCCGAAGTTGTAACCGCAGAACGGCTTCATCGCCATGGGGTCGCGGCGCACGATACCGGCCTGGCCGACGGCCGCAGCGGTGGTCTCGGAGGCCACCGAAGCGCCGACCAGCACGCCGTGCGCCCAGTCGCGGGCTTCGTAAACCAGCGGCGCGAGTTCCCTGGCGGCGTCCGCCGAAGACCAGCGCCGAGATCGGCACGCCGCGCGGATCGTCGGCGCGCGGGTCGTAGCTCGGGTTGCGGCGCGCCGAGACGGTGAAGCGTGAATTCGGGTGTGCCGCAGGACCGTTCTTCGGATCGTAGGGGCGGCCCTGCCAGTCGGTGACCGGCGTGCCGCCGCCGATGCCTTCCCACCAGGGTTCGTTGTCGGCGGTCAGGGCCACGTTGGTGAACAGCGTGTCCTTGCGGATCATGTCGTAGGCGTTCTTGTTGGTCTTCGGGCTGGTGCCCGGCGCCACGCCGAAGTAACCCGACTCCGGGTTGATGGCCCACAGCCGGCCATCGGGGCCTGGCTGCATCCAGCAGATGTCATCGCCGACGGTGAACACTTCCCAGCCCGGCATCGTGGCCGGCGGGATGAGCATCGCGAGGTTGGTCTTGCCGCAGGCCGACGGGAAGGCGCAGGCCACGTAGTGCAGCTCGCCCTTGGGGCTCTGGAGGCCGACGATGAGCATGTGCTCGGCGAGCCAGCCCTCGGTACGCGCCTGCCAGCTCGCGATGCGCAGCGCGTGGCACTTCTTGCCGAGGAGCGCGTTGCCGCCGTAGCCGGAGCCGAAGCTCTCGATGGCGAGCTCCTCGGGGAAGTGCATGATGAAGCGGCGCTCGGGGTCGAGCTCGCCGGTCGAGTGCAGCCCCTTGACGAAGGTGCCCTCGCGGGCGATGCGCTCGAGGGCGCCGCGCCCGGCGCGCGTCATGAGCACCATGTTCAGCACGACATAGGCGCTGTCGGTGATCTCCACGCCGCAGCGCGAGTAGGGTGAGTCGATCGGACCCATGCAATAGGGCACGACGTAGAGCGTGCGCCCGCGCATGCAGCCACTGAAGAGACCGCGCATCCTGCGATGTGCTTCCGCGGGATCCATCCAGTTGTTGTTCGGCCCGGCGTCTTCGCGCCGGCGCGTGCAGACATAGGTCAGGTGCTCGACGCGGGCCACGTCGCTCGGATGCGAGCGGGCCAGATCGCAGCCCGGGAACTCTCCGGGATTCAGCGTGAGAAGCTCGCCGCTGGCGACCAGTCTGTCGCGCAGGCGCCGGAATTCGGCCTCCGAGCCATCGCACCAGTAGACATTGTCAGCCTGAGTGAGCTCGCGCACCGACGCCACCCACTCGGCGACGGGGCGGCTGAGATCTGAGAGAGGAGGAGATGTCTGGGAAGCCGTGGTCATGTCTTCTTTACCGGATAGCCTCGAGAGTGCGCCCGCAGGGCGAGGCGAAATTATAGCCCGACCCCGGGGTGCGACGGGCTCCGCGGTGTCGGCTGTGGCGTCGAGGTGTGCGGCCCCGCCCGACTTATGTCGGGCCCGATTTATGTCTCGACAGTGCGGGTCCGTCACGCTAGCGTGTTCGCGCCATGCGTGAGCTCGAGGATGTCTTCGGCAGTGACGGCCCGCTCGCTCGTGCGCTCCCCGGATATGCCGTGCGACGTGAGCAGCTGCGCATGGCAGAGGCAGTGGCTGGGGCCCTGGAGTCACGCGAGCCGCTCCTGGTCGAGGCCGGAACGGGCACCGGAAAGACCTTTGCCTATCTCGTGCCGGCGCTGCTCTGCGGGCTGCGCGTCCTGGTTTCGACCGGTACGCGGACGCTTCAGGACCAGCTCTTCGCGAAGGATCTGCCGCTCATCGCAGCGGCTCCGGTCGCCCGGCACGCGTGGCTCTGCTCAAGGGGCGCGCGAACTATCTCTGTCGCCACCGCTTCGATGCGGCCCGTGCGCAGATGCCGCTCGAGGGCCTGCGCCGTGGGTCCTCGCGGCTGCTGGGACGGATCGGAAGGTGGGCGGCGGTCACTCGCACCGGCGATCTCGCGGAAGTGCCCGGGTTGGCCGATTCGAGCCTGGTCTGGGCACAGGTCACCTCGACGCGCGACAACTGTCCCGGAGTCCGCTGTCCGCAATATGACGACTGCCACGTCGTGGCGGCGCGCCGTGCTGCGCAGGAAGCCGATCTCGTCATCGTGAACCATCATCTGCTGCTTGCCGATCTCGCGCTGAAGGAGGATGGCTTCGGGGATCTCCTGGGCAGTGCCGATGCGGTGATCCTGGACGAGGCGCACCAGATTCCCGATCTCGCCACGCGCTTCTTCGGCACGACCGTGAGCGGCCGCCAGGTCGAGACGCTGCTCGCCGAGGCCCGCGCGCTGCGGATGGCGCACGGCCTTCCGATGCCACAGGTGGAGAGCGCACTTGTGGAGACCGAGCGGCGGCTGCGCGCACTTGCAGCGGTGCTGCCACGCGCTGTCGGGCGCCGCACCTGGGAGACCGACGACGGGCAGGCAGAAGCCGCCGCGAGGGCACTCGTCGGCGCCCTGGAAGGGCTCGGCACGCGGCTGGCTGAGGCGGCCGATGAGCCGACATTCGCCGCCGCCACGGCCCGCGCGCGCGAACTCGCGGCCGGATTCACGCGCGTGGTGTGTGCGCAGGCAGAGGAGGGTGCGCGCACCGTCGAGACGAGTGCGCGCGGGTTCTCGCTCGGGCTCCTGCCCTTCGACATCTCCGAGCGCTTCCAGTCGCTCGCCACGCGCCAGCGCAGTGCGTGGATCTTCACCTGGCCACGCTCTCGGTTGGCGGGGACTTCGGGCACTTCGCCGAGCGCCTGGGGCTGGATGGCGCGCGCACACTGCAGATCGACAGCCCCTTCGGCTACGAGGACCAGGGACTCCTGTACCTGCCTGAGGGCATGCCGGATCCCGCCTCGCCGGCCTTCCTCGAGGCGGTGATCGCGCAGGCGCAGACCCTCATCGAGGCTTCACAGGGCGCAGCCTTCGTGCTGTTCACGAGTCACCGTGCGCTCGCGAAGGCGGCCGGGCTCATGCGGCAGCATCGGGCCGGCGATTCTTCGCTGCCGCTGTTCGTGCAGGGCGAAGCGCCGCGCGAGCAGCTGCTGCGCGAATTTCGGGTGGCGGGCAATGGCGTGCTGCTCGGCACGACGAGCTTCTGGGAGGGTGTCGACGTCAAGGGCGAGGCGCTGCGCCTGGTCGTGATCGAAAAACTGCCCTTCGCCTCGCCTGAAGATCCCCTGGTGCGGGCCCGGATCGCCTTTCTCCAGTCCCGCGGCGTCAATGCCTTTGCCGAGTACCAGCTGCCCGAGGCCGTGCTCGCGCTCAAGCAGGGCGTCGGACGCCTGATCCGCAGTGAGGCCGACCATGGGGTCGTTGCCATCTGCGATCCGCGGCTCGTCACGCGCGGCTACGGGCGGGTGTTCCTGGCCAGCCTGCCGCCCTTTGCGCGGACGCGTGACGAGGCCGAGGCACGGCGCTTCCTGCGTCGCCACGCGCCCGCGATCCGCGCCGCGACCCGCGTGCGCGCATGAGGCTCCTCGCCTTCGATACAGCCACCGAGGCCTGCTCCGTGGCGCTCCTGAGCGGTGACACGCTGCGGGGCGAATGCCTCGAGCTCGGGCGCGGGCACTCGGAGCGCCTGCTGCCGATG
Source organism: Gammaproteobacteria bacterium (assembly GCA_016707425.1). Classification (GTDB taxonomy): domain Bacteria; phylum Pseudomonadota; class Gammaproteobacteria; order Steroidobacterales; family Steroidobacteraceae; genus JADJHU01. The sequence continues at coordinate 330,560 of JADJHU010000002.1, read as the reverse complement.
ATCGATGCGCTGCTGGCGGATGCGGGTCTGTCACTCGGCGAGCTCGATGCGCTCGCCTTCGGGCGCGGCCCGGGCGCCTTCACCGGCGTTCGGCTGGCGGCGAGCGTTGCCCAGGGCCTTGCCTTCGCCGCGCGGCTGCCGGTCGTGCCGGTCTCGGATCTCGCGGCCGTGGCGCTGCGAGTACTGCGCGGGGAGTCGGCCGCGCCCGGTGTGCTTGTGTGCAACGACGCGCGCATGGGGCAGGTCTACGCGGGCGCATTCCGGCGCGATGGAGCGGGTCTCCCCGAGGCCGTCGCTGCCGAGGCTGTGCTCGGGCCGGATGAAGTGCCCGGGACCTTCGCCGCTGTTCTGGCGAAGGGCTGGCACGGTGCCGGCCACGGTTTCCGGGCGTATCCCGGGCTCGCGTCGGCGCTGCAACCGTTGCTTGCAGGCGTCCGGGCAGAATGCTTGCCGCGTGCCGAGAAGATCGCGCTGCTTGCCGCAGGCGCATTTGCGCGCGGTGAGACGGTGGGGGCGGGGGAGGCGCTGCCGGTCTATCTGCGGGACAACGTTGCACGGCCGCAGCTATGATGTCGCACTTCATTCGCGGCGGACGCCAGCCACCCATGAGCACTCGCCGGGCCGTGAACATCCTCGGGGCTGCATGCTGCGCGGCCATGCTGGCCTACGCGATTCTCTATGCCCAGGGGCGACTCGGGCTCGAACCGTGTCCGCTCTGCATTTTCCAGCGGGTCGGCGTCTTCGTTCTCGGCATCGTGTTCCTGCTCGCCGCCTGGCACCACCCGCGCCGCTGGGGTCGCCACGTGTACGCGCTGCTCATCGGCATTGCGGCGGCGGGTACGGCAGGCGTTGCCGCCCGGCACCTCTACGTGCAGAGCCTGCCGCCAGGCACGGTGCCCTCCTGCGGTGCGCCGCTCGAGGTCATGCTGGAGTTTTCACCCCTGTTCGAAGTCATCCGCCGGGTGCTGACGGCATCGGGGGAGTGCGGTACGGTGAACTGGACCTTCCTCGGGCTCTCGATGCCCGGCTGGGTGCTGATCGCAGCGCTGGTGCTGGGATTTGCCGGCGTCGCGGGTAATGTGCGCGGTGCCCGGCCGGCGACCTGAGCGACGCTTCCGTCCCGGGTCCGGCCGCGTGTCGAACGTCAGCCGAGGAGATTGCGCAGTGCCTGCACGTACATGCGGTGCAGCGCATCGATCTCGGCAACGCCGACACATTCGTTGACCTTGTGAATGGTGCGGTTGACGACCCCGAGCTCGACCACCTCCGCGCCCATGCGGGCAATGAAACGGCCGTCCGAGGTGCCGCCACTGGTCGAGAGCGCGGGCGCCCGGCCGGTCACGGCCTCGACCGCGTCGCACACGGCGGTCGAGAGGCGTCCGGGGGGCGTGAAGAACGGTTCGCCCGAGAGATACCACTCGAGCGTGTAGCGCACCTTGTGGCGCTTCAGGATCGACTCCACCGTCTCCTTCAGCTGCTCGATGCTCTGCACGGGCGAGTAGCGCAGATTGAAGCGCGCCTTGAGCTCGCCGGGGATGACGTTGGGTGCGCCCGTGCCTGCATTGAAATTCGAGATCTGGAAGCTGGTGGGCTGGAAGTGCTCGTTGCCCTCGTCCCAGCGACGGCTCGTGAGCTCCGCGAGCGCCGGTGCGAAGGTGTGCACCGGGTTTTCGGCGAGCTGCGGATAGGCGATGTGCCCCTGCACGCCATGCACGGTCAGGCGTCCGCTGAGGGAGCCGCGCCGGCCGATCTTCACCATGTCCCCGATTTCGCGCTCGCTCGAGGGTTCGCCGACCACGCACATGTCGATGCGCTCACCCCGTGCGAGCAGTGTCTCGACGACCTTCTTCGTGCCGTCGACGGAGGGTCCTTCCTCGTCGCTGGTGATGAGACAGGCAATCGTGCCCCGGTGCCCGGGATGGCTGGTGACGAACTCCTCGGTCGCCGTGATCATCGCGGCGAGCCCGCTCTTCATGTCGGCCGCGCCGCGCCCGTAGAGCATGCCGTCCCGCAACGCGGGCCGGAAGGGATCGCTCTGCCATTCCTCCAGGGGGCCGGGAGGCACGACGTCCGTATGGCCCGCGAAGCAGAACACCGGCCCCTGTACGCCCCGACGCGCCCACAGGTTCTCGACACTGCCGAAGCGCAGGCGCTCGATCTGGAAGCCGAGCCTCTCCAGTCGTGCGGCCATGACGTCCTGACAGCCCTCATCGGCCGGAGTGACGGACGGCCGGCCGATAAGATCCAGCGTGAGCGCGAGCGTGGGTGACATTGCGGCGGAATGCTCCCCGGCCAGTCCTGCGGAGTGCGCGCTTTATACGGGCAAGGCCCGCCGGGAGCAAGCCTTGGTCGGACGATCCGCAGGGCCGTACCGTTGCGGCGCTCCTGAGCGCGAGGCCGGGTCGTCAGCCGACCAGCGTGCTCGCCCACCATGCCAGTGCGGCGATTGCCGCCGAGGCGGGGATGGTGAGCAGCCAGGCGATGACGATGCCTTTGGCGATGCCCCAGCGCACCGCGGAGAACGGCTGCGCCGTGCCGACGCCCATGATGGCGCCGGTGATCGTGTGTGTCGTCGAGACCGGGACGCCCAGGCCCGAGGCGAGGAAGAGGGTGAGCGCGCCACCGGCCTCGGCCGCGAAGCCGCCGACGGGGCGGAGCTTGGTGATCTTCTGGCCCATCGTGCGCACGATCCGCCAGCCGCCGAAGAGCGTGCCGATCGCAATCGCGAGATAGCAGCTGACGATCACCCAGAAGGGGAGGTGATCGCTCGAGCTGACGCCGGCCGCGATCAGCAGCAGCCAGATGATGCCCATGGTCTTCTGTGCGTCGTTGCTGCCGTGACCGAGGCTGTAGAAGGCCGAGGAGACCAGCTGGAGCCGGCGGAACCAGCGGTCCACACGCCGCGCCGATGAGCGGAACAGGAGCCACGAGATCGCGATGATGATGAACGCGCCGAGGAACATGCCGAGCAGCGGCGAGATGACGATGAAGGCGGTGGTCTTGAGGATCCCGGGGGCGAGCAGCACGCCGGGCCCCGCCCTGGCGACCCCTGCGCCGATCAGGCCACCGATGAGCGCATGCGAGGAGCTCGAGGGAATGCCGTAGTACCACGTGAGGAGATTCCAGGCGATTGCCCCGACGAGCGCGCCGAAGATCACGCGTGCATCGACGAACTCGGGGGACACGATCCCCTTGCCGACGGTGGCGGCCACCTTGAGCTCGAAGAACGCAACGGCGAGGAAATTGAAGAAGGCGGCCCAGATCACCGCCTGATACGGCTTGAGCACCCCTGTCGAGACGACCGTGGCGATGGAATTGGCGGCGTCGTGGAAGCCGTTCAGGAAGTCGAAGAACAGGGCGAGTGCGACCAGGAGCACGAGCGCGCTGAAGGCGATCGACGTGTCCATGCTCAGCCGTTCTCCAGCACCACGCCCTCGATGATGTTCGCGACGTCCTCGCACTGGTCGGTCGCCGCCTCGAGCAGCTGGTAGACCGTCTCCAGCTTGATGAGCTGGCGCACGTCCTGCTCCTCGCGGAAGAGCTTGGAGATCCCGGCGCGCATCACGCGGTCGGCCTGGGATTCCAGGGCATCGATCTCATTGCACAGGCGCAGCGTCTCCGGGCCGTTGCCCGCACGGCGCAGCAGCCGCACCGCTCCCTGTATGCGCACGCAGCACTCGCGCAGCAGCTCCGCGAGTTCGCAGGACTCATTGGTGAGCAGTTCGATGTCGTAGAGGCTGAGTGCCTCTGCGGTATCCTGGATGAGATCGAGCACATCGTCCATGTGCGAGATCAGGCGATGGATGTCGTCGCGGTCGAGCGGCGTGACGAAGGTCTGGTGCAGGAGCCCCACCGTCTCGCGTGTCACCCGGTCTGCGGCGTGCTCGAGCTCTCCGATACGGGCGATGCCGGCCTCGCGCCCCGCGCGATTGCCATAGTCCCGCAGCAGCTGCGCGAGCACCGTGGCAGCCTCGAGGATCAGATCGGCGTGCCGCTCGAAGAACGTGAAGAAGCGCCCTTCGCGGGGCATCAGCCGGGACAGAAAATTCATGGCCGGGCGTCCGCTGGCAGCGGCTCGGGGACCTCTTCGACCAGCATGTGCAGTGGATTCATCGGCTCCGCCCTCCCCGGACAGGCGCGCATGGTGCCGAAGGACGGGCTGCCCGTCCAGCGCCGGTTCATGCAGGGCGATCAGGTGCCGGGGCGCCGGTCGAGGGTCTCGACGAGGTGTGCACGCAGCTGCTGCGCCGCGATTTCCGCGAGCGGCTGGCCGCGCCGGTTGGTGAGGTAGAAGACGTCCTCGGCGCGCTCGCCGACGGTCATGATCTTGGCGGCGTGCAGCTCCACGCCCTCGTCCATGAGCACCCTAGCCACGTCGCACAGCAGCCCCGGCCGGTCGCCCGCGACGAGCTCGAGCACCGAGCGGTGATTGCGCTCATCGACGCTCACGAGGACGTGCGTGGGTGTGTTGAACATGCGCACCTGCCGGGGGGTACGGCGCGAAACCGCCGGTGGCGGTTCCCCGGGCCTCTGCAGTGAGCGTACGAGCGCGCGCTCGATCTCGCGCAGCCTGTCCGGATCGGTGATTGCCGCGCCGTCGTCTTCCAGGACGTGGTAGAGGTCGAGGTTGTAACCGTCCTCGGTGGGTGTGACGCGCGCATCGACGATCGTGAGTCCAAGCTGGTCGAGCACGGCGGTGGTGCGGGCGAAGCCGTGGTGCCGATGGGGTGTATGGGTGAGCACGGCGGTCGTGCCACGTTCGCTGCGGGCCTCGAGGCCGACGAGCGCATCGGCGGAACCGGGCTCGTGTTCGGCGAGGAGCCGCGTGTGCCAGGCGACCTCCTCCGGTCGGTGCCGCAGGAAGTAGCTCGCCGACAGCCGCCGCCAGATCCGTGCGATGGCCGCCTCCCCGATGCCCTGCAGCGCGAGCGTGCGGCGAGCGGCGTCCTGCGTTTCGCGCACGAGCTCATCCTCGTCGATCGGGCTCTCGAGACCCCGGCGCAGCGCCCGCCTCACCCGCTCATGGAACTCGTTGAAGAGCGATGCCTTCCAGGAATTCCAGAGCTTCGGGTTCGTACCGCGCACATCGGCGCAGGTGAGGACATAGAGGTGGTCGAGGTGTGTCTCGTCGCCGACCCTGCGCGCGAAGGCGCTCACCACCTCCGGATCCGAGATGTCCTGCTTCTGCGCGGTGATCGAGAGCTCGAGGTGATTGCGCACCAGCCAGGCCACGAGCCGGGCGTCGTAGCGTGAGAGGCCCTGCTCGAGACAGAAAGACTCGGCGTCGACCGCGCCGAGCTCGGAGTGATCGCCTCCGCGGCCCTTCGCGATGTCATGGAACAGTGCTGCGAGGTAGGCCAGCTCGGGTCTCGCCAGCTGCTGCATCACGGCGGATGCCTGCGGCAGCTCGTGGTCGTACTGCGGGAGGGCGAAGCGCCGCAGATTGCTCACCACGAACAGCGTGTGCGCATCCACCGTGTAGACGTGGAACAGGTCGTACTGCATGCGCCCGACGATGCGGCCGAAGGCCGGGATGTAGCGCCCGAGCACCCCATAGGCGTTCATGCGACGGAGCTCGTGCGTGACCCCGACGGGCGCACGCAGGATGTCGAGGAAGAGGCGATGGTTGCGCGGGTTCTGGCGGAACTCCTCGTCGATGAGCCACAGATGGCGTGCGATGGCGCGGATCGTGGGCGCACGCAGGCCGCGGATGGCAGGATTCTGCTGCAGGAGTGCGAAGACTTCGAGCAGCGCCGAGGGCGTGCGGGCGAAGACCTCGTCGTTCACTGCCTCGAGATAGTCGTTGCGCACCTGGAAACGCGCGTTGAGCACTTGTGGGGCGGTGCCCACCGCGCCGTCGGCGAGGATTGCCTCGCGGAACAGCTGCAGGAGCAGCTCGTTCAGGAGGCTCACGTCCATCACCGTGCGGTAGTAGCGCTGCATGAACTGCTCGACGGCGAGCGTGTAGGAGCCGTCTTCGTAACCGAAGGTCTGCGCGAGGCGGATCTGGTGATCGAAGAGGAGGCGGTCCTCGTGCCGCCCGGTGAGCACGTGCAGTCCGAAGCGCACCTTCCAGAGGAAGGCCTGGGCCTGCTCGAGCCGGCGCAGTTCGGCGGGCGTGAGAAAGCCGTGGGCGACGAGCGTTGCGAGCGACCCCGCCCCGAAGTGCCGCTTGGCGACCCAGCCGATGGTCTGGATGTCGCGCAGACCGCCGGGGCCGGTCTTGACGTTGGGCTCGAGGTTGGAGGCCGTGTCGTTTGCCTTCAGGTGGCGCTCGGTCTGCTCGCGCAGCTTTGCCTCGAAGAACTCCCGCACGGGCCAGAGGTGCCCAGGCGCGAGCGCGGCACGCATGGCCTCGAAGAGCGCGGGGTCACCGGTGATCCGCCGTGCCTCGAGGAGTGTCGTCATGACGCTCACGTCCGCCGCGCTCTCCGCGGCGCACTCAGCCACGGTGCGTACGCTGTGACCGACCTCGAGGCCGATGTCCCAGAGGAAGGCCACCAGCATCTCCGCCTGCCGGCGCTCATCGCCTGCGGGCACTTCGGGCACGAGGACCAGGAGATCGACGTCGGAGCAGGGGTGGAGCTCGCCACGGCCGTAGCCGCCGACGGCCACGAGCGCCCAGCGCTGTGCGAGCGCGCCGAGTGAGGCCGGCCACAGTGCCTCGAGCAGTGCATCGATGAAGTGCGCGCGAGCGCGTACCAGCGCCTCGACCGGCTCCTCGGCGATGAAGCGCGCGCGCAGGTCCGCCTGTGCCTCGGCGAGGAGTGTGCGACAGCTCTCCCGCGACAGCGACGCTCCCGTCAGGCGCGCACGCAGCTGCCCGAGCAGAGGCCAGGCGAGCTCCTGCGGGTCCGCGGCGACGGACGCTGCAATGTCATCGCTGGCCATGGGTCTGACGCGGTCGTCAGCGCCGGTCGTGCGCAGCGAGCGTCAGCACCTCGACGCCGCTCTCCGTGACGAGCACCGTATGTTCCCACTGCGCGGAGAGCGAGTGGTCCCGCGTGACCACGGTCCATCCGTCCGGCAGCAGCCGTACGTGGCGCTTGCCGGCGTTCACCATCGGCTCGACCGTGAAGGTCATGCCGGGCACGAGCTCGATGCCTGTGCCCGGTTCGCCGTAGTGAAGGACCTGGGGGTCCTCGTGATAGACACGCCCGATGCCGTGTCCGCAGTACTCGCGCACGACCGAGAAGCCGTGCTCCTCGACGAAGCTCTGGATCGCGTGGCCTACATCGCCGAGACGCGCACCCGGGCGGACCTGCCCTATGCCGCGCCACATGGCCTCGAAGCACGTCGTGGTGAGGCGCTGTGCCTGTACCGAGGGCTTGCCGACGAAGTACATGCGGCTCGTATCGCCGTGGAAGCCGTCATGGATCACGGTCACGTCGATGTTGACGATGTCGCCTGGCTTCAGGCGCTTCTCGTTCGGGATGCCGTGGCAGACGACATGGTTGGCAGAGACGCAGATCGACTTCGGGAACCCCCGGTAGTTGAGATTGGCGGGCACGCTGCGCTGCGTGCCGACGATGTACTCGTGGCAGAGGCGGTCGAGTTCCTCCGTCGCAACGCCCGGCACGACGTGCCCGGCAATCATGTCGAGCACGTCTGCGGCCATGCGCCCCGCGAGGCGCATCTTCTCCTGCTCGTCCTGTGACTTGATCGCCACTTGCATGCTGCCGAGTGAGTCCATCTGGGCGGTCGTAACACCTTGTTTCGACGGGGGCGTGATGGTATAAAGCGCGGCCTTTTTTGGCAACGAACCCACACGCGCATCGCAGACCCTGCGGCTGGGTGTTCCAGCGGGCCCCGTGCCTGCCGGAATGGCCGCGGGGGATGCGCGGAGGCCCAACCCGTACGAGGAGTCAATCGATGCCCGGCGTGTCCATGAGACAGATGCTGGAAGCGGGTGTTCACTTCGGACACCAGACCCGCTTCTGGAATCCGAAGATGTCCCCTTTCATCTTCGGTGAGCGCAACAGGATCCACATCATCGATCTGGAGAAGACGCAGCCCCTGTACCAGGAGGCTGCCGGCTTCGTGAAGAACGTGATTGCCGATGGCGGCCGTCTGCTGTTCGTCGGTACGAAGCGCTCGGCACGCGAGGCCGTGCAGGCCGAGGCACAGCGCTGCGGCATGCCCTTCGTGAACCAGCGCTGGCTCGGCGGCATGCTCACGAACTTCAAGACCATCCGTCAGTCGATCAAACGCCTGGGCGAGATCCGCGAGATGAGCGAGAGCGGGACGCTCGACCGGCGCGGCAAGAAGGAGGCGACCCAGCTCCGCCGCGAAATGGAAAAGCTGGAGAAGAGCCTGGGCGGCATCAAGGAAATGGAGTCGCTTCCCGACGCGATGTTCGTGATCGACGTCGGTCACGAGAAGATCGCCATCCACGAGGCGAAGAAGCTCGGGATTCCGGTCCTCGCCGTGGTCGATACGAACTGTTCGCCCGAGGGCATCGACTACGTGATTCCGGGCAACGACGATGCCATGCGCGCCATCCAGCTCTACGCGGCGGGGATTGCGGACGCCGTGCTCGAGGGGAAGGAGTCCGGGCCGCAGGTCTCCGTGGGCGAGGACGAATTCGTCGAGCTCGATGAATCGGGGGCGCCGAAGCGGCGGGCTGCGCGCGGAGGGCGCCCCAAGCCCCAGGCGACGGTGCGACGCAAGGGTGCGCCGGCACGCCGGCGTGCGCCTGCGAAAATCGCTGCTCCCCAGGCCCAGGGCGCCGACGACGGAACCGACGCCGAGGAGCCGCCGGGCGAGAGCGACCCTGCCGGCGCACCGCACCGCAAGGGGCGCACCGACGGTCCCGAGGGCGGCTGAGCCTGACGGTCCGGCAGAATCCCACTTCCATGGCGGCGCGGCGGTTGCGCGCCGGGCGAGACGAGGTCTTCAGATGAACATCACGGCAGAGGCCGTCAAGCAGCTCCGCGAGCGTACCGGCGCGGGCATGATGGAATGCAAGCGCGCCCTGGTCGAGTCCGGGGGCGACCTCGACGCGGCCGCCGAGCTCATGCGCAGGCAGGGCCTGGCGAAGGCCGATCGCAAGGCGGCGCGCATCGCCGCGGAGGGGGTGATCGTGGTCGAGCGCGCCGGGGACGGGCGTTCTGCCGCGATGCTCGAGGTCAACTGCGAGACCGATTTCGTGGCGTGCGAGAACGATTTCCGCGCGTTTGCGGCCGAGGTGGCGAAGCTCGTGCTCGCGAATCGCCCGGCTTCGGTGGAGGAACTGCTGGCTGCGCGGCTATCGGGCGGCGAGACGGTCGACGAGCGCCGCCGTGCACTGATTGCGCGGATCGGCGAGAAGATTTCGGTGCGCCGGTTCGCGGTCCTCTCGAGCCCCGCGCTGCTCGGCGCCTACGTCCACGGCACGCGCATCGGTGCGCTGGTGGTGCTCGAGGGCGGGGATGCGGCGCTCGCACACGATCTGGCGATGCATGTGGCCGCGAGCAACCCTCGTTACCTGAGGCTGGAGGACGTGCCGGCCGAGGTGCTCGCGAAGGAGCGCGAGATCCTCGCAGATCAGGCCCGGGGCGAGGGCAAGCCGGCCGACATCATCGCAAAGATGGTCGAGGGCCGGCTGCGCAAGTCGCTCGGAGAGATCACGCTGCTTGGGCAGCCCTTCGTGAAGGATCCTGACACCTCGATCGAAAAGCTGCTGAAGGCCGCGAAGGCCGTCGTCAGTTCCTTCGAGCGCTTCGAGGTCGGGGCCGGCATCGAGAAGCGTCAGGACGACTTCGCCAGCGAGGTGATGGCGCAGGTGCAGGCGAGCGACCGGGGTCGCGGCGACCCGGGTACGCGGCACTGAGAGCGAACCCTCCTGGAGAAACCCCGCCGCAAGCGGGGTTTTTCCTGTGGCAAACTGCATTGCAGGCGGATGGCACGGCGGGGCGGGACGGGGCAGGGCGGTGAGCGGAGCCATGACAGAAACGGGGCGGGCGCGCTACAGGCGGATACTCGTCAAGCTCTCGGGCGAGGCCCTGATGGGTGAGGCGGACTACGGCATCGATCCTGCGATGCTGAAGCGCATTGCCCAGGAGATCCTCGAGGTCCGGGCGCTGGGCGTGCAGGTGTGCGTGGTCATCGGCGGGGGGAACATCTTCCGCGGTGCCGGCCTTGCCCGTGCGGGAATGGACCGTGTGACCGGCGACCAGATGGGCATGCTCGCCACGGTCATGAACGCACTCGCCATGCAGGACGCCATCGAATCACTCGGCGTGAGCGTGCGCGTGATGTCGGCGATCCGCATCAACCAGGTGTGCGAGGATTTCATCCGCCGTCGTGCGATCCGCCACCTCGAGAAGGACCGCGTCGTGGTGTTTGCCGCGGGAACGGGCAACCCGTTCCTCACGACCGACACGGCGGCGGCCCTGCGCGCCATCGAGATCGATGCGGACGTGCTCCTGAAGGCGACGCGGGTGAACGGCATCTACTCTGACGATCCGCTGAAAAACCCCGCCGCGCAGCGCTATGTACGCCTGACTTTCGACCGGGTGCTCGCCGAGAAACTCGAAGTGATGGATGCCACGGCTATCGTGATGTGCCGCGACAATCGCCTGCCCCTGCAGGTGTTCGACATCAACAATGCCGGCGACCTGGTGCGCATCGTGCACGGGGAGGACGTTGGCACCGTGGTGACCCGCGACTGACGGCCGAGGAGAGTCGCTATGCTCGATGAACTCAGAACCGATGCCAGCGCACGCATGGCCAGGTGCGTGCAGGCCTTCCAGGCGGAGCTGCGCAAGACGCGCACGGGGCGCGCGCATCCGAGCCTGCTCGAGCACCTGAAGGTCGAGTACTACGGCTCGGAAGTGCCGCTGCAGCAGGTGGCCAGCATCAACGTCGAGGATGCACGCACGCTGGTCATCTCGCCCTGGGAAAAGACTGCCGTGCAGGCGATCGAGCGGGCCATCCACAAATCCGATCTCGGCCTCTCGCCGATGACGGCCGGGACCGTGATCCGCGTGCCGATGCCGCCGCTCACCGAGGAGCGGCGGCGCGATCTCGTCAGGCATCTGCGCCACGAGGCCGAGGGCGCACGTGTCGCGGTCCGCAACGTGCGCCGCGAGGTCATGGGCGACGTCAAGGAGATGCTGAAGGAAAAGATGATCTCCCAGGACGATGAGCGTCGCGCCGAGGCGGACGTCCAGAAGCTCACCGACAAGCACGTCGCCGACATCGAGGCGGTTCTTGCGGCCAAGGAAAAGGAGATCATGCAGGTCTGACGGGCGCCCTCCGGCGTGTGTCGTGCCGCAGGCGGCCGGCATGGAACGCCTGAGACGGCATCGCCGCAGGCGTCAGCCCTCCGCGCCATGACTCTTCCCCGGCACGTCGCGATCATCATGGATGGCAATGGCCGCTGGGCAGCGGCCCGTGGCCTGCCGCGCCATGCCGGCCACCGGCAGGGGGTCGCACCCGTGCGTACGTCGGTCGAGGAGTGCGTGCGCCGCGGTGTCGAAGCACTCACCCTGTTTGCCTTCTCGAGCGAGAACTGGCGGCGTCCGGAACCCGAGGTCTCGGGCCTGATGGGTCTCTTCGTCGACGCGCTCGACCGTGACCTCGACGAACTGCATGCCAGGGGCGTGCGTCTGCGGTTCATCGGTGATCGCCGCAGCCTCGCGGTACGGTTGCAGGCGCGCATGGCCGGCGCCGAAGCGCGTACCGCAGCGAACGACGGCCTGAAGCTTCAGGTCGCCGTCGGCTACGGAGGACGCTGGGACATCGTCGAGGCGGCGAAGCGGCTGGCGCGCGCATGTGCGAGCGGGGCACTCCGGCCCGAGGAACTCACCGAGGAGCGGTTTGCGGCGTCCCTCGAGCTCGCCGGCCTCCCCGATCCGGATCTGTTCGTGCGCACGGGCGGCGAACGACGCATCAGCAACTTCCTGCTGTGGAATCTCGCCTACACCGAACTCTGGTTCAGCGACTGTCTGTGGCCGGATTTCGATGCGAGCGAGCTCACGCGTGCCTTCGAATTCTTTGCGTCGCGGCAGCGGCGCTTTGGCCTCACGACGCCCCAGACCGGGGAGACGAGGGATCATGCTTAGGCAGCGCATCATCACGGCACTGCTGCTCGTCCTGACGCTGCTCGGCGTCGTTCTCTGGCTGCCGCCGATCGCCACCGTGGTGCTGCTCGCGGGGGCGGTGCTCGTGGGGGCGTGGGAGTGGTCGGCCTTTCTGCTGACGGGCTCCGTGGTTGCGCGTGCCGCCTACGTGGCGATGCTGGCCGCCGTCATGGCCGCCCTCTGGTGGCTCGGGGAACCGCTGCGTGTGGTCTGGGCGACCTCGCTGGTCGCCACCGCGTGGTGGCTGGGCGCGCTTGCATGGGTCAGTGTGGCACCGAAGCGCGTTGGACCCTGGGCCGCGGGGTGTGCCGGGCTGCTGGCGCTCGTGCCCGCGTGGCTCGCGCTCGCGCGGCTGCGTGTCGGGCACGTGCAGGGTGCCGAGTGGCTGCTGTTCGCGCTCGCGCTGGTGTGGGCGGCCGATACGGGTGCATTTGCCGTCGGACGGCGCTTTGGTCGCGTACGCCTCGCTCCGCAGGTCTCGCCCGGAAAGACGTGGGAGGGCGTCCTCGGCGGGCTCGGTCTCTCGATGCTCACGGCGGTCGCGGGGGCACTGTGGTTTGCCGTGCCGCTGCTGCCCTTTCTCGTCGTCTGCATCGCCGCCGCGACGGCATCGATCGTGGGAGATCTCACAGAAAGCATGCTCAAGCGCCATGCGGGACTCAAGGACAGCGGCAGCATCTTCCCGGGTCACGGTGGCATGCTCGACCGCATCGACAGTGTGAGTGCCGCCGCTCCGGTGTTCGTGCTCGGGCTGCATGCGCTGGAGGTGCTGCAGTGATCGGCATCGCGGTGCTCGGGTCGACCGGGTCGATCGGCGAGAGCACGCTCGATGTCGTGGCACGGCATGCGGATCGGTTCCGCGTGGTGGCGCTCGGTGCGCACCGAAACGTCGAGAAGCTCCTCGGGCAGTGCCGGCGCCTCATGCCCGAGGTGGCGGCCGTCGCCGATCCGCAGGCCGCGCGCCAGCTCGACTCGCGCCTCCGCTTCGAGGGCCTGCCGACCCGCGTGCTCGGCGGGGAGGAGGCGCTCGCCGAGATCGCCGCCCTGCCCGCGGCACACTACGTCATGGCAGCCATCGTGGGCGCAGCGGGCCTGCACTCCACGCTCGCGGCGGTACGGGCAGGGAAGCGGGTCCTCCTGGCGAACAAGGAGTCGCTCGTCATGGGAGGCGCACTGCTCCTCGAAAGCGCGCGCGCCAGCGGGGCGGAGATCCTGCCGATCGACAGCGAGCACAATGCGATCTTCCAGTGCCTGCCGCCTGAGGCGGAGCGGGGCCGGGCGCCACGCGGCGTGCGACGGATCCTGCTCACAGCCTCCGGTGGGCCCTTTCTCGACTGGCCGCGGGAGGCGCTCGAGTCCGTGACGCCGGAGCAGGCCTGCGCGCATCCGAACTGGGCCATGGGCCGCAAGATCTCGGTGGACTCGGCGACGCTCATGAACAAGGGACTCGAGCTCATCGAAGCGAGCCTGCTCTTTGGCCTGCCCGCAGATCGTGTGCAGGTCCTGATTCACCGCCAGAGCATCGTGCACTCGCTGGTCGAGTACCTGGATGGCTCGATTCTCGCGCAGCTCGGCTCTCCGGACATGCGGACCCCGATCGCGCATGCTCTCGCATGGCCGGAGCGCATCGCGTCGGGTGTAGAATTCCTCGACCTCGTCAAGGCCGGGCGACTGGAGTTCACCAGCCCGGACACTGTTCGCTTCCGCTGTCTGGCGCTCGCGGAGGAGGCGGCGCGCGGTGGCGGGCTTGCGCCCGTGGCCCTGAATGCGGCGAACGAAGTGGCTGTGGCGGCATTTCTGGAAGGCAGGTTGAACTTTGTCGGCATCGCAGCGGTCATTGAGCCGGTGATGGCACGCAGTTGGGGAGGCCCCACCCGCGACCTCGAGGACGTGCTCGCCGCTGACCGTGAGGCGCGCGCCGTTGCAGAGGCGCTGCTGGCCCGCCCCGGCCGCCTGCGGGGGGCTTGCGCATGAACGTCGGCTGGGATCTCCTGTGGTTCGTGGTGGCCGTGAGCGTGCTGGTTACGGTCCACGAATACGGTCACTACTGGGTCGCGCGGCGCCTTGGTTTCAAGGTGCTGCGCTTCTCGGTGGGGTTCGGGCGCCCGTTGCTCACGTGGGTGGGCCGCGGGCCCGACAGGACCGAATACGTGCTCGCGGCGATTCCTCTCGGCGGCTACGTCAAACTCCTGGACGAGCGCGAGGGGCCGGTTTCCCCGGGCGAGATCGGGCGCTCCTTTACCCGGCGGCCGCCCTGGCAGCGCATTACGGTGCTGCTGGCGGGTCCGGCGTTCAACATCGCCTTCGCCATCCTGCTGCTGTGGCTCGTATTCTGGTCGGGCGGTATCACCGAGCTGCGGCCCGTCGTGGGCGAGGTGCGCCGCGACTCGGTGGCGGCCGACAGCGGGCTGCGCACGGGCGATGAGATCCTCGCCATCGATGGCGCGCCGGTGGCGGGCCAGCGTGAAGTGATCCTGCAGCTTCTGGACGGTATCAGTGGCCGCGGGCGCATCGTCCTCGCGGTGCGCGGGGCGGATGGCCTGCGTCGCGAGGCGACGTTCGCGGTGCCCGAGGCGAGCGAGCGACGACGCCTCACAGAGCCCGCGGCACTGTTCTCCGGGCTCGGATTCCGCTTCTGGGAGCCCCAGGTACCGGCGCGCCTCGGGCAGGTGCTCGCCGACGGACCCGCAGCCCGCGCGGGACTCAGGGAGGGCGACACCATCCTTGCCGTCGACGGCGAGGCCGTCGGCAGTTTCCGCGATCTCGTGACGCTGATTTCGAGCCGTCCGGGGAAGACCGCCGCGGTGAGCTATCGCCGCGGAGGGGTCGAGCACACGGTGCGCGTGGCGGTCGGGGCGGAAGAGGTCGATGGGCAGCGCATCGGGCGGATCCGGGTGGCGCCGCCCGTCGTCACACTGCCCGATTCCATGCTCCGGCACACCGAGCTCTCTTCGGTGGCCGCGCTCGGGCGGGCCACGCAGGAGGCCTGGGACATGACAGCGCTGCAGGCGCGGCTGTTCTGGCGCATGCTCCTCGGGCAGGTGTCGATCAAGAACCTGAGCGGACCGCTCTCGATCGCCGAATATGCAGGTTCCTCCGCCGAAGGGGGCGTCGGTGCCTTCGTCGGCTTCCTGGTGCTGATCTCGCTCAGCCTCGGCTTTCTCAACCTCCTGCCCATCCCGATTCTCGATGGCGGGCAGATTACCTTCCAACTCGTCGAATGGGTCAAGGGCAGTCCGCTCTCGGAGCGGGCACAGGCGCTCGGTCAGCAGGTCGGCATTGCGCTGCTCATCCTGCTGATGGGCGTCGCGCTCTTCAATGACATTGCCCGCCAGCTCGGCTGAGCGCGCATCCAGGGGATTTCCACAGCACATGAAGCGTCGTGCGTCGATTCTCATCCCGCTGCTGCTCGCGGGAGCGAGCGGGTTCGCGTCTGCGCAGCCGGCTCCGGCCGAATTCACGGTTGGCGACATCCGCGTCGAGGGCCTGCAGCGTGTCTCCGAGGGCACCGTATACAACTACCTGCCCGTCAACATCGGGGACCGCCTGAACGGGCAGCGCCTCCGCGAGGCGATCCACGCCCTCTATCAGACGGGTTTCTTCCGCGACGTGGAGCTCAGACGCGATGGCAATACGCTGATCGTGGTGGTCGTCGAGCGCCCGTCCATCGAGAGCTTCGAGATCACCGGTAACAAGGACATCAAGACGGAGGATCTGCAGAAATCGCTGCGCAACGTCGGGCTCGCGACCGGCAAGACCTTTGACCGCTCGGTGCTCGAGGACGTCAAGCAGTACCTGACCGACCAGTACTTCAGCCGCGGCAAGTACGCGGTACGCATCGACACGAAGGTCGAGGAGCAGCCCGGCAACCGCGTGAAGATCAAGATCGAGGTCAAGGAGGGCAAGCGCGCGCGGATCCGCCAGATCAACATCGTCGGCAACCACAGTTTCAGCGACAAGGAAATCCTCGACGAGTTCGAGCTGAAGACCCCGAACTGGCTCTCCTGGTACAAGCAGAACGACCGCTATTCGCGCGAATCGCTGCAGGGCGATCTCGAGAAGCTGCGCTCTTTCTATATGGACCGCGGTCATGCCAATTTCGACATCACCTCGACGCAGGTGGCGATCGCTCCTGAGAAGGACGATATTTTCATCACCGTGAACGTGAACGAGGGCGAGGTCTACCAGGTCTCCGAGGTGAAGCTCGCAGGCACCTTCGTCGTGCCGGAAGCGGAGCTGCGCAAGCAGCTGCTCGTGCAGCCCGGACAGACCTTCTCGCGCAAACTGGTCACCTCGACCCAGGAGCTCATCCAGAACCGTCTCGGCGAGGATGGCTACGCGTTCGCGAAGATCGACCCCGTCCCGACGACCGACGAGGCGAAGAAGCAGGTCAGCCTCACCTTCTTCGTGGACCCGGGCAACCGCGTGTACGTGCGCCACATCAACTTCGAGGGCGCGAAGCGCATCAACGACGAGGTGATGCGCCGCGAGATGCGCCAGCTCGAGGGCGGGTGGCTGTCGAACCTGGCGCTCGAGCGCTCCAAGCAGCGCCTGCAGCGCCTGCCCTACATCGAAAAGGTCGAGATGGAGACCACCCCCGTTGCCGGCTCCGCCGACCAGGTCGATGTCAGCTTCGACATCAAGGAGGGTCCGTCTGCGCAGCTGGGTGGCGGCATCGGCTATTCCGAGTCCCAGTCCTTCCTGCTCAACGGCAACTACGCGGACAGCAATTTCATGGGTACCGGCAAGCGTGTCGCGGTCGAGCTCAATGCGGGCCGCTACAGCAAGGTCTATTCCCTGTCTCACACCAACCCCTACACCTCCATCGACGGTGTTGCACGCACGGCTTCGCTCACCTTCCGCGACGTGACGCAGTTCGTGTCGGCTTCGTCGGACTTTTCCTCGAAGACGCTCACTGCCGGACTCGACTACGGCTATCCGGTCACCGAGTACCAGGCCGTGCGACTCGGGGTTGCGCTGCAGCGGGCGGAACTCGTCGCCAGCCGCTACGGCAGTGCCCAGCAGGCAATCGACTGGGTGCGCAGCAACGGCAGCACCTACAGTGTCGACGTCGACGGGGATCCGGCGACACCGCCTGATTTCTTTGGGACCAAGTTCAGCGCGGTGGAGCTCGTGGCCGGCTGGAGCTTCGATACACGCAACAAGACACTGTTTGCGACTCGGGGTACGCGGCACGCCGTGTCGCTTTCCTATGCGGGTCCGGGAGGCGACGTCAAGTACTGGGTCGGAAACTACGAATATCTCCAGTACCTGCCGCTCTGGGGGCGCTGGACGCTTTCGTTCAACGCACTGCTGGGCTACGGAGATGCCCTCGGCGGCACGACAGCGCTGCCGCCCTTCCGCCAGTTCTTCGCGGGCGGACCGGATTCGGTGCGCGGCTATCGTGAGAGCCGGCTCGGGCCCAAGGACCAGTTCGGCAATCCCTACGGCGGCAACATGAGGGTGGTCGGGCGTGCGGAGCTGATCATCCCGACGCCCCCGAAATTTGCCTCGTCGGTGCGGGCCAGTGTCTTCTACGACATCGGCAACGTCTTCTCGACCGGCAGCACGCGGTTCTTCGCCAAGGACGGGGTTACGCCGATCGACTATGGCTTCAGCTATGATAGGTTGAAGCAGTCGGCCGGATTCGCCGTGCAGTGGCTCGCCCCGCTCGGCATATTCCGGTTCAGCTTCGGATTCCCGCTGAATCCGGACCCTGAGACAGCCCTGCTGTACGGGGACGAGGAGGAGCGCTTCCAGTTCTCGATCGGGCAGGCGTTCTGAGCGGGCGAGCCGCAGTCACGAGTTGTCGCCAAGCAGAGGAAATCGCCAGTGAAGGTTTCGAAATCGACGATCGCCGCGTTCGCGCTCGCCACCGTGTGCTGGGCACTGCCCGGATTCGCGCAGACCAGGATCGGCGTGGTGGATTACAGCCGCCTGCTGGAGGAATCGCCGCAGGCGAAAGCCGTGAGCGAAGCGATGCGCAACGAGTTCGCCCCACGCACGCGGGAGCTGCAGGCGCAGCAACAGACGCTCAAGACCAAGGAAGAGAAATTCAACAAGGACGCGGCGACGATGTCCGCGGACCAGCGCTCCCGTTCAGAGAAGGAACTGCGTGACGGTGCGCGGGATTTCGCCCGCCGCCAGAGCGAGCTGCAGGACGATATCAATGCCAGGCGCAACGAGGAACTTTCGCGGCTGCAGCGCACGCTCATCGAGGAAGTGCGGACCTATGCCAAGGCCCAGAGCTTCGATCTGGTGCTCGCCGATGGCGTGATCTTCGCGACCAATGCGCTGGACATCACGCCCGCGGTGCTCACGGCGCTGCAGGCGCGGAACGGCCGCCCGGCCGCCGCCGCCCCGGCACCCGCTGCGCAGCCGAAGCCCGCCGCTGGGGGCAGGTGAGCGGTTCGCCCCGCGTCAGCGGCGCGTCCTCGATGCCTGCATCGCTCGGCGAGCTTGCGGTCCGTTTCGGCTGCGAGCTGCGCGGGGACCCCGGACGGCGTATCTCGCGGGTGGCCTCCCTCGCCGAGGCCGATGGGGACGCGCTCGCCTTTCTGGCTGAGCCGCGCTATCGCCGCCAGCTCGCGACGACGCGGGCTGCCGCGGTGGTACTCGATGCGCGGAATGCCGACGGCTGCCCCGTGGCCGCTCTCGTTGCGGCCAATCCGCACGCGACCTATGCGCGCATTGCTGCTCTCCTGCACCCGGCGCTTCCGGCATCTCCGGGCATCCACCCGAGTGCAGTGGTCGGTGCAGGTGCCCGCATCGATGCCAGTGCAAGTGTCGGTCCGGGCAGCGTGATCGGCTGCAACGCCGTGCTCGGCGCACGCGTCTCTGTCGGACCGGGCTGCGTACTCGAGGATGGCGTCGTCCTCGCGGAAGATGTGCGGCTGGTCGCACGCGTCGTGCTTGGCCGGGACGTACGCCTCGGCGCGCGCTCCATCGTGCAGCCCGGTGCGGTGATCGGTGCCGATGGCTTCGGGTTTGCACGGGATGGCGAGGCCTGGGTCAAGATTCCGCAGCTCGGGACGGTGAGCATCGGCGAAGACGTGGAGGTCGGGGCCAATACCACCATCGACAGGGGCGCGCTCGCCGACACCCTCATCGGGGACGGCGTGAAGCTCGACAATCAGATCCATATCGGGCACAACGTGCACATCGGCGCACACACGGCGATCGCGGGCTGCGTTGGCATTTCGGGAAGCACCACGATCGGCCGCCGCTGCCAGATCGGCGGCGCGGTGGGCATCGCCGGGCATCTGTCCATCTGCGATGACGTGGCGGTGACCGGTTTCAGCATGGTGAGCCACTCGATCACTTCTCCCGGCGTCTACTCGAGCGGCATTCCGGTAGAGGGTGCGCATGTCTGGCGGCGCATCGTCGGACGGCTGAAACGGATCGATACGCTGGCGGAGCGGGTGGCACGCCTCGAGCATGCTCACGACACCGGAGAGGCAGCAGACGCCGATGAACGACAAGACTGACATCGAGACGCTGGACATCGTGGCGATCCTGCGGCAGCTGCCGCACCGCTATCCGATGCTGCTCGTCGACCGCGTTCTCGAGTGTCGCCGTGGCGAGAGCATCCGCGCGATCAAGAACGTGACCTATAACGAGCCGTTCTTTCCCGGCCACTTTCCGCAGCGCCCCGTCATGCCCGGTGTCATGATCGTCGAGGCGCTCGCGCAGGCCGCGGGGATCCTGGCCTTCATGACCGCGGGGGCGCTCCCCGAGGAAGCCGGACGGCTCTACTTCGTGGGCATCGACAAGGCCCGCTTCCGCCGGCCCGTCGAGCCCGGGGACCAGTTGCTGCTCGAGGCACGCATTGTGCGCAACTTCAAGGGCATCTGGCAGTTTTCGGCGCAGGCACTGGTCGACGGGAGCGAAGCGGCGACCGCCGAGATGATGGTGGCGCCGGAGATGAACCGGGCAGGGGGGCGCCGGACTCCGTGACGGCAGCAAGGGGGGCATGATGATCGATCCGCGCGCGGCCGTCGCGCCACAGGCGCGTCTGGCGGACGATGTATCCGTCGGTGCCTTCAGCATCATCGGCCCGGACGTCGAGATCGGCCCCGGAACCTCGATCGGCCCGCACGTGGTCATCGCAGGTGTCACGCGCATCGGCGCAGGCAACCGCATCTTCCAGTTCGCCTCCATTGGCGACGCACCCCAGGACAGGAAATACAAGGGTGAGCCGACGCGCCTGGAGATCGGCGACCGCAACGTCTTCCGGGAGTTCACGACCGTCAATCGTGGCACGACTCACGATCGGGGCGTGACACGCATCGGCAGCGACAACCTCTTCATGGCGTACACTCACGTTGCGCACGACTGCACGATCGGCAACCAGGTCGTCATGGCCAACTGCGCGACGCTCGGTGGCCACGTCGAGCTCGGCGACTGGGTGATCATGGCCGGGCTCTCTGCGATCCATCAGTTCACGAAAGTCGGCGCGCATGCCTTCATCGCCAACAATGCAGCCGTCACGCGGGACGTGCCACCGTATGTGATGGCGGTGGGCCAGCCGGCTGCGCCGCACTCGATCAACTCCGAGGGATTGAAGCGCCGTGGCTTCACGCCCGGTCAGATCCGCACGCTGCGCAACGCCTATCGCATCCTCTACCGCTCGGATCTGAAGCTCACAGATGCGCTCGGGAAGCTGACGGAACTCGCGAAGGAGCACGACGAGGTGCAGCCGCTCGTCGAGTTCATCGGTACGTCCACCCGCAGCCTCGTACGCTGACGGGGATGGGCGATCCGCGCGGGCAACGGCCTCTGCGAATCGGCCTGGTTGCAGGCGAGGCCTCGGGCGACCAGCTCGGGGCGGCGCTCATCGAGGCTCTGCGTGCACGGGCGCCGGATGCGGAGTTCTTCGGTGTCGCCGGCCCGAAGATGCGCGCGCAGGGTTGTACGACCTGGGCCGAGTCCGACGAGCTCGCCGTGATGGGGCTGGCGGAGATCGTGCGGCACCTGCCGCGGCTCCTCTCTCTGCGGCGCAGCCTCACGCAGCGGCTGCTGGCTGCGCAGCCCGATGTGTTCATTGGCATCGATGCACCGGAGTTCAATCTCGGGCTCGCGGCGCGCCTCAGGCGCCACGGGATCGTCACCGTGCAGTACGTGAGCCCGCAGATCTGGGCCTGGCGGCAGGGGCGTGTCCGTGCCATCGGCCAGGCCTGCGACCTGGTGCTGTGTCTCCTGCCCTTCGAGACCGGGTTCTATGCGCGCCACGGCGTGGCAGCGGAGTTCGTCGGGCATCCGCTCGCCGACCAGATTCCCCTGGACCCTGATCGGGCCGCGGCACGCCGGCAGCTGGCGCTCGATGAGCGGGCGCTGGTGGTGGCGCTTCTACCGGGCAGCCGGCTCGGAGAGGTGCAGCGTCTCGGCGCGGATTTTGCGGACGCGGCGGCCTGGCTCCGGGCTCATCGTGCCTCCATGGTCTTCCTGGCCCCGACGGCCTCGGACTCCGCGCGGGCCCTGTTTGCCTCGCAGCTTGCGGCACGTGCTCCGGGGGTCGCGGTACGCTTCCTGGAAGGCCAGGCACAGCTTGCGCTCGCGGCGGCAGACGCTGTGCTGGTCGCGTCCGGCACGGCCACTCTCGAGACCATGCTTTCCAAGCGCCCGATGGTAGTGGCCTACCGGCTGTCCCCCGTCACGGCGTTCCTGCTCCGACGGCTGAGGCTGGTGAAGGTCACGTGTTTCTCGCAGCCGAACCTGCTTGCGGGACGGGCCCTGGTTCCGGAGTTCTTCCAGGAGCAGGTGACGGGCGAGGCACTCGGGCGGGCTCTGGCCGCGGAGCTCGACGACCCGCAGCGCACTGCGCTCCTGGCACGCGAGTTCCGCTCGCTGCACGAGAGGCTTCGTCGCGGCGGTGCCGGCCAGGCCGCAGAGGCGGTGCTGGCGCTGCTCGCCCGCCGGGACGCTGCGTGAGCGGGCGGGCAGCATGCATCGCCGGTGTCGATGAGGCGGGGCGCGGCGCACTCGCAGGGCCAGTGGTCGCAGCCGCAGTCGTCCTGCATCCGCGGCGGCACATCGACGGGCTGGCCGATTCCAAGCAGCTCGAGGCCGGTGCGCGGCAAAGACTTGCGACACTCATCCACACGCGTGCGCTCTGCTGGGCTGTCGCCTGGGCGGATAGTGAGGAGATCGACCAGCTCAATATCCTGCAGGCGACCTTCCTGGCCATGCGCCGTGCGCTGCTGGGACTGCCGCTCCTCCCGACCCATGTGCAGGTGGATGGCGACCGGTTGCCACGGCTTGCCGACCTCCGGTGCAGTGCCGAGGCAATCGTCCGGGGCGATGCGTCCATCGCGTGCATCAGCGCGGCCTCCATCCTCGCCAAGGTGGCTCGCGACGCGCTCATGGAGGAGCTCGATGCGCGTTATCCGGGTTTCGATTTTGCAGCGCACAAGGGTTATGGCACGCCTGCGCATCTCGAACGGCTCGCCCGGCACGGCCCCTCGCCGCTGCACCGCTGGAGCTTCGCGCCGGTAAGATTGGCGGGTGGGCGCCCGGCACGGCACCCCGACTTCCCATGAGCTCCGGTTTCGTCCACCTGCGCCTGCACACCGAGTACTCGCTGGTCGACAGCGTGGTGCGCGTGCCTGCGCTCATGGAGGCGGTCGCCGCGGCGGGCATGCCCGCCGTGGCGGTCACCGATCAGTGCAACCTCTTCGCGCTGGTGAAGTTCTACCAGGAAGCGCTGAAGCGCGGCGTCAAGCCGATCGTCGGGGTGGACCTGCTGCTGCGCGAGAGTGGCGAGCGCGCCCAGCCGACGCGGCTCGCCGTGCTCTGCCAGGACATGCGTGGCTATCGCAGCGTTACGCGGCTGCTGTCCCGCGCCTATCTCGAGGGTCAGGAGCAGGGGCAGCCGCTCGTCGACCGGGCCTGGCTCGACCGGGAGAGTACCGCGGGCCTCATTGCCCTTTCCTGCGCATCGGCGGGCGATGTGGGTCGGGCGCTCGTGAACGGGCGCACCGGGGATGCGGAAAGCGCCCTCGACTACTGGTGCGGGCTCTTTGGCGATCGCTACTACCTCGAGCTGCAGCGACTCGGACGCGCGGACGACGAGGTCCATGTGGCCGCGGCGGTGGAGCTCGCGGCACGGCGCGGTGTGCCGCTGGTGGCGACCAACGACGTGCGCTTCCTCGCTCCCGCGGACTTCGAGTCGCACGAGGCGCGGGTGTGCATCCACGACGGGACGCTGCTCGCCGACGCGGGTCGCGTGCGTCGCTACGCGCCGACGCAGCACCTGCGTACACCCGCGGAGATGACGGCGTTGTTCGCGGACCTCCCCGAGGCGCTGGCCAACACGCTCGAGATCGCACGCCGCTGCAGCCTGCCGCTGAAACTCGGTGAGGCACGTCTGCCCGAGTACCCGGTACCGCCCGGTACGACTGCGGGCGCGTTCCTGCGGGGCGAGGCGGAGCACGGACTTGCGGAACGCCTCGCGGCCGCTGCTGTGCGCCCGGACGAGGCGCCGTATCGCGCCCGGCTGGCACGCGAGCTCGAGGTCATCTGCGAGATGGGCTTCGCGGGCTATTTTCTCATCGTCGCGGATTTCATCCGCTGGGCGCGCGGGAACGGTGTGCCGGTGGGGCCGGGGCGTGGCTCGGGTGCAGGATCGCTCGTCGCCTGGGCGCTGGGCATCACGGACCTCGATCCCATCGCGCACGAGCTGCTCTTCGAGCGCTTCCTCAATCCCGAACGCGTCTCGATGCCCGACTTCGACGTGGACTTCTGCATGGAGGGGCGTGACCGGGTCATCGACTACGTCGCGGGCCGCTATGGCCGCGAGCGCGTCTCGCAGATCATCACCTATGGGAGCATGGCCGCAAAGGCCGTGGTGCGCGATGTCGGCCGCGTGCTCGGCATGAGCTATGGTTTCGTCGACCGCATCGCCAAGCTCATTCCCTTCGAACTCGGCATCACGCTCGACGATGCGCTCGCCAAGGAGCCCGAACTCGCGCGTCTCTGTGATGCCGACGAGGAGGTGAAGAACCTCATGGATCTCGCGCGCTCGCTCGAGGGCCTGACCCGCAACGCCGGCATGCATGCGGGCGGCGTGGTCATTGCACCGTCAGTGCTCACGGATTTTGCGCCGCTCTACTGCGATGAACGCGGCGGCAGTGTCGTGACCCAGTTCGACAAGGACGATGTCGAGGCCGTCGGCCTCGTGAAGTTCGACTTCCTGGGGCTGCGCACCCTGACCATCATCGATCGTGCGGTGAAGCTCATTCGGGACATCCGCGCTGCGCGTGGTGAACCGCCGCTCGACGTCGCACGCCTGCCGGTGGACGATGCGGCCACCTACCGGCTGCTGCGGGCCTGTCAGACGACCGCGGTTTTCCAGCTCGAATCGCGCGGCATGAAGGATCTGATCCGCCGCCTGCAGCCGGACTGCTTCGAGGACATCGTGGCGCTGGTGGCGCTGTTCCGTCCGGGACCCTTGCAGTCGGGCATGGTCGACGACTTCATCGACCGCAAGCACGGCCGCAGCCATGGGCCCATCGACTACCTGCATCCGCGACTCGAGCCGGTGCTGAAACCCACCTACGGCGTCATCCTGTATCAGGAACAGGTGATGCAGATCGCGCAGGTGCTGGCCGGCTACACGCTCGGCGGCGCCGATCTCCTGCGTCGCGCGATGGGCAAGAAGAAGCCCGAGGAGATGGCGAGACAGCGTTCGGTGTTCATCGACGGCAGTGTCGCACGCGGCGTGCCGCACGCCCAGGCCGCGCACATCTTCGACCTGATGGAGAAGTTTGCCGGCTACGGCTTCAACAAGTCGCACTCGGCGGCATACGCGCTCCTCTCATACCAGACCGCATGGCTCAAGGCCCATTATCCCGCGGCCTTCATGGCTGCCGTGCTCTCGGCCGACATGGATCATACCGACAAGGTCGTGACCCTCATCGACGAGTGCCGGCACATGGGGCTGGCCGTCGAAGCCCCGGACGTCAACGCTTCGAGCTATGGGTTCACCGTCGCGGGGGATGCGACGATCCGCTACGGTCTCGGTGCCATCAAGGGCGTCGGGCAGGGCGCGGTCGAGGCGCTGATCGCCGAGCGCTCTGCGGGCGGACGGTTCGCGAGTCTCGAGGATCTCTGCCGCCGGCTCGATCTGCAGAAGCTCAATCGTCGCGTGCTCGAGGCGCTCATCCGTTCGGGCAGTCTCGATACCATGGGTGCACGCCGCGCGACGCTCATGAGCCGTCTTGGCGCGGCCATGCAGCTCGGCGAGCAGAGCTCGCGTGCCGAGAAGACCGGCCAGAACGATCTCTTCGGGCTCGCGGGCGAAGCGCGCGCCGAGGTGCCGCGCGCGGCGGGAACGCCGCAGCCGCCGGAGTGGAGCGAGTCGGTCCGGCTCGCGGGCGAGCGCGAGACCCTCGGGCTGTATCTCACCGGGCACCCCATCGAGCGCTTCGAGCAGGACCTGTTGCGCTTTGCGAGCGGGCGCATCGCCGACCTGGTGTCCGATCGGCCTGTCTCGGGCGCGGAGAGTGGCCGTGGCTTCCATGCGGGACGGCCCGCGACGCTCGCCGGTCTCGTCACGGAGGTGCGCAGGCGCGGGCCGCGGATCGTTGCCGTGCTCGATGACCGTTCCGGGCGTATCGAGGTCACCTTCTTCGACGAAGTGTTTCAGCGGCACCGCGACCTGCTCGTGAAGGACGCGATGCTGGCGATCGAGGGAACGCTGCGCTTCGATGAATTCTCGGATGGCTGGCGGCTCGCTGCACGGCGGGTCATGGAGCTCGACCGGCTGCGCGAGCAGCAGGTCCGGCGGCTCGTGCTGCGCTGGCCTGCCCAGGGCGATGCGCCCCGGCTCGTCGAGCGCCTGGGCGAGCTTCTGAAGCCCTGGTGCGGGGGCCAGTGCGGGGTGAGCATCCGCTACACGGGCGGCGGTGTCCAGGGTGTGCTCGAGCTCGGCCCGGAGTGGCAGGTGCGCCCGACGCGCGAGCTCATCGAGCAGGTCGAGCTCTTCGTGGGGCGAGATGGGCTGGACATCCTCTATGGGGCACCGCCGGGAACGATCGCCTCATCCGGATAGGCTGGCGCGGACCTGGCGCACGTGCGCGACGCACCTTGCGATCCGCCACGCCGGCCCGTAACCTCGCCGCTCGATCGACCGACCGGAACCCCTCGACGGGGTCAGGACCGCAGTGGCCGTCAGCTTCCTCGATTTCGAACAACCCATCGCCGAGCTCGAAGCGAAGATCGAGGAGCTGCGACATGTCTCGAGCGACGTGCCGGTCAGCATCCAGGACGAGATTTCCCGCCTGCAGGCGAAGAGCCGCCAGCTGACCACCAGCATCTTCGCGAACCTCACGCCGTGGCAGATCACGCAGCTCGCGCGCCACCCGCAGCGCCCGTATACGCTCGACTATCTGGGCTCGATCTTCACGGATTTCCACGAGCTGCACGGCGACCGCATGTATGCCGACGACCTGGCCATCGTCGGTGGCCTGGCGCGCATCGACGGCCGGCCGGTCATGGTCATCGGCCAGCAGAAGGGCCGGGACACCAAGGAGCGCGTGCGGCGCAACTACGGCATGCCCAAGCCCGAGGGCTACCGCAAGGCGTTGCGCCTCATGCGGCTCGCGGAGCGCTTCCGGCTGCCGCTCGTCACCTTCATCGACACGCCAGGGGCCTACCCGGGCGTCGGCTCCGAGGAACGTGGCCAGAGCGAGGCGATTGCACGCAACCTCTTCGAGATGGCGGTGCTGAGCGTGCCCATCGTGACGGCCGTGATCGGCGAGGGCGGTTCGGGCGGTGCGCTGGCGATCGGCGTGTGCGACCGCCTGGTGATGCTTCAGTACAGCACCTACTCCGTGATTTCCCCCGAGGGTTGTGCCTCGATCCTCTGGAAGAGCGCCGACAAGAAGGAGCTTGCCGCCGACGCCATGGGCCTCACTGCCGCGCGACTGCAGAAGCTCGGGCTGGTCGACGAGGTGCTGCCGGAGCCTCTCGGCGGAGCGCACCGCGATCATGGGGCGATCAGCCGGACGCTGCAGACGGCGCTCGCGCGCCATCTGAGCGAGCTCGCCGTGCGCCCGGTGGACCAGCTGCGGGCGGAGCGCAATGCACGCATTGCGTCCTTCGGGGTATTCACGGATCTCACGGAAGAACCGTGAGGACACTCGGAGCGCGCCTCGCGGCGCTGATTCCGGGCTTTCCTGATTGCAGACTGTGTGTCGCCCTGAGCGGCGGTGTCGACTCGGTCGTGCTGCTGACGGCGGTCGCGACGCTCCCGCGCAGCACCCGGCCGCGGCACCTGCGGGCCCTGCACGTCGATCATCATCTGCGCCCGGAGTCGGCGCTCTGGCGCGCGCACGCGCTGCGCACGGCGAGGCAGCTGCGTGTGTCCTGCACGGTGCTCGATGCCGAAGTGAACCGGGCGCGCGGGACATCACTCGAGGCCGAAGCGCGGCGCGCACGCTATGCGCTGCTGGCAGGCGCCCTGCGAGACGGCGAGACCCTGGTCACCGCCCAGCATCTGGACGACCAGGCCGAGACGCTGCTGCTGCAGCTGCTGCGCGGGGCGGGTGTCGCCGGGCTTGCCGCGATGCCGGAGCGTGCGCCGCTCGGTCGCGGCTGGCTCGTGCGGCCGCTCCTCAGGGTCACGCGCGCCGGGATCGAGCGTTGGGCGCGTGAGCGGCAGCTTGCCTGGGTCGAGGACGACAGCAACGTCGATGAGCGCTTCGACCGGAATTTCCTGCGTCGCCGCGTGCTGCCACTGCTGCGCGAGCGCTGGCCGGCAGCCCCGGAGGCGATCGCGCGCGCAGCCGGCCATCTTGCCGAGGCGCAACAGCTCCTCGATCGCCTGGCGGTGCGCGATCTCGAGCATGCAAGCGACGGCGAGGCGCTGTCCGCGATGGCGCTGCGGGCGCTCGACCCTGCGCGCCGGCGCAACGCGCTGCGGGCCTGGCTGCGTTCGCGCGCGCTGCCGCTCCCGGATACGGCACGACTGACCGAGATGGCCGGGACGCTGCTGGCTGCGCGCCCCGGAGCCGTGCCCCGAGTCGAATGGGACGGAGCGAGCGTGGAGCGTCAGGGCGAGCGCGTGATTGCGGCGGCCCGGGAGTGTCGGGCATTGCCATCTCCCGGGCCGGCCCCGGGGCTCACGTGGCACTGGCGCCGGCGGCGCACGCTCGCGCTGCCCGGCGGCGGGCGGCTGTGCCTGCGTGCCGATGCGCACGGCGATCTCGACCTCGGGCGGCTGCCACATCCGCTTGAGCTGCGTTTCCGCCGCGGCGGTGAGAAGCTCCCGCTCCGGCGCGACGGTGGAGGGCGGCGGGCGGTCAAGGCGCTGCTGCGCGAGGCACGTCTCACGCCGGCGGAGCGGGCGCATGTGCCGCTGCTGTTTGCCGCGGACCGACTCCTCGCCGTAGGCGATCTGCATCTCGATGCGGGCGTGCGAGCCGATGCGGGCAGTGTTCGACGCGCACGCCTCGTGTGGGAGCGCTGCGCACCGGTCCGATGAGAAGTGAGGCCCTCCGCGTTGAGCGCGACCCGCCGATTTGCTAGTCTGCCTGCCCGTCGTTCATCGGCCGAGGCACACCCGCCCGGCCTCCGGCTCAGGCGGCGGAATACCCTCGATGACCCGTTTCGTATTCGTCACCGGTGGCGTCGTGTCCTCTCTGGGGAAGGGCATTGCATCCGCCTCGCTTGCGGCCATCCTCGAGGCACGCGGCCTCCGGGTTGCGCTCGTCAAGCTGGATCCCTACATCAACGTGGATCCCGGCACCATGAGCCCCTTCCAGCACGGGGAGGTCTTCGTCACCGACGACGGCACCGAGACCGATCTCGACCTCGGGCACTACGAGCGCTTCGTGCGCACGACGACGGGCCGCAACAGCAACTTCACCACGGGACGCATCTATGAGCGCGTGATCGCCAAGGAGCGCCGGGGCGATTATCTCGGGGCGACCGTGCAGGTCATCCCGCACATCACCGACGAGATCAAGCGCTCCATCCAGCTCGGGGCCGGCGACTCCGACGTGTGCATGGTCGAGATCGGCGGGACGGTCGGCGACATCGAATCCCTGCCGTTCCTCGAGGCGATCCGCCAGCTCGGTGTCGAGCTCGGGCGCAACCGCTGCGTCTATCTCCACCTGACGCTGGTACCCGTGGTCGGTGGCTCGGGCGAGATCAAGACCAAGCCGACACAGCACTCCGTGAAGGAACTGCGCGGCATCGGCATCCAGCCGGACGTGCTGCTGTGCCGTGCGCGAGACACCCTGCCGGAGGAGCAGCGGCGCAAGATCGCGCTGTTCACCAATGTCGAGGAGCGTGCGGTCATCTCGGCCGTCGATGCGGACGACATCTACCGCATCCCGATCCTGCTGCACGAGCAGGGGCTCGACGACATCGTGATCGAGAAGCTGCGCATCGACGCGCCGTCGACCGACCTGGCCGAGTGGCGCGAGGTCATGAGTGCCCGGAGCAGTCCCGACGGGCAGGTCGACATCGCGATGGTCGGCAAGTACGTGCAGATCCGCGACTCCTACCTGTCGCTGAACGAGGCGCTCCGGCATGCGGGGCTGAAGACCCACACCCGCGTCAACATCCATTACATCGAGTCGACCGATGTCGAGAAATTCGGCACGGGCGTGCTGGCCGGCATGGATGCGATCCTCGTCCCGGGTGGTTTCGGCGAGCGCGGCGTCGAGGGCAAGATCGCCGCCATCCGCCACGCGCGGGAGAAGCGGATTCCCTATCTCGGGATCTGTCTCGGCATGCAGCTCGCGATCGTCGAGTTCGGCCGCCACGCCGTCGGGCTCGAGCGCGCAGGGAGCACCGAGTTCGATCCCGATACGCCCCACCCGGTGATCGCGCTGATCACCGAGTGGCAGGATTCGGTGCGCGGCGCCCAGACACGCGATGCAGCCTCGGGCAAGGGTGGGACCATGCGGCTCGGCGCCCAGGAAGTGCGGCTGACCGCCGGTTCGCGGGCGCGCGAGCTCTACGGGGCGGACACCATCCGCGAGCGCCACCGCCACCGCTACGAGTTCAACAACGGCTATCTCAAGCGCTTCACCCGGGCGGGACTGCAGTTCACGGGGTTTTCACCTGACGGACTGGTCGAGATCGTGGAGCTTCCGGGCCATCCCTGGTTCCTGGCCACGCAGTTCCATCCCGAGTTCACCTCCACGCCGCGCGACGGACATCCGCTCTTCACGGGTTTCGTGCGCGCGGCACGCAGCTGCCGCGATGCCCAGCGGTTGCCGGCGGCGGCGAGCGCCTGAGCTGCCGCGCCCGCTCATGCAGCTCGCAGGCACAGAGGTCGGGCAGGATTGTCCGCTGTTCCTCATTGCCGGACCCTGTGTCATCGAGAGTGCAGGGCTCACCGAGGAGATTGCCGGGCGACTCGCCGAGCTCACTCGCCGGCTGGGCCTGACGTTCGTGTTCAAGGCCTCGTTCGACAAGGCCAACCGCTCATCGCTGCGGAGCTTCCGCGGGCTCGGCATCGAGGCGGGATTGAAGGTGCTCGCAGGCATCCGGTCGCGGTTCGGCGTGCCGGTGCTCACCGATGTGCACGAGGACACCCCACTCGCTGAAGTCGCGGCGGTGGTGGATGTCCTGCAGACGCCGGCGTTCCTGTGCCGGCAGACGAACTTCATCCGTGCCGTCGCCGCCTGCGGCCGGACCGTGAACATCAAGAAGGGCCAGTTCCTCTCGCCCTGGGAGATGCAGAACGTGGTCGAGAAGGCCCGCTCGACGGGTAACGAGGCCATCA
Source organism: Gammaproteobacteria bacterium (assembly GCA_016707425.1). Taxonomy (GTDB): domain Bacteria; phylum Pseudomonadota; class Gammaproteobacteria; order Steroidobacterales; family Steroidobacteraceae; genus JADJHU01. Next base: position 299,756 of record JADJHU010000002.1, on the reverse strand, counting down.
TGGTGTGCGAGCGCGGGTTCTCCTTCGGCTACAACAACCTCGTCGCCGACATGCGCTCGCTGGCCGTGATGCGCGCCACGGGCTGTCCCGTGGTGTTCGATGCCACGCACTCGGTGCAGCTTCCCGGCGGGCAGGGATCGGCCTCGGGCGGGCAGCGTGAGTTCGTGCCCGTTCTCGCGCGGGCCGCTGTGGCGGCCGGCGTCGCCGGCATCTTCATGGAAACACATCCCGACCCGGCGAAGGCCCTGTCCGATGGACCGAATGCCTGGCCGCTCGACCGTATGGAATCACTCCTGAGCGTGCTTCAGGCGCTCGACCGAACCGTGAAGGCAACACCCTTCGAGGAAATCAGAGCATGAGCCGGATCGCAGACATCCGTGGCCGCGAGATCATCGATTCCCGCGGCAATCCCACCGTCGAGGCCGATGTCATTCTTGAGAATGGCGTGCGCGGCCGTGCAGCCGTGCCCTCGGGTGCCTCCACCGGCACGCGGGAGGCGGTGGAGCTTCGTGACGGGGATGCCCGCCGGTTTTTCGGCAAAGGTGTCCTGAAGGCCGTCGAGCACGTGAATGCGGTGCTGCGATCGGCACTGCGCGGGCGCGATCCGGCCGATCAGGCCGGGCTCGATGCGCGGATGTGCGAGCTCGATGGGACCGAGACCAAGAGCCGGCTCGGTGCCAACGCGCTGCTCGCCGTATCGCTCGCCGGTGCGCATGCTGCGGCACAGGACGCCGGCCTGCCGCTTTATCGCTGGCTTGGCCGGGGGCGGGAACCGTCGATGCCCGTGCCGATGATGAACATCATCAATGGCGGTGCGCACGCCAACAACAGCCTCGACATCCAGGAGTTCATGATCCTGCCCGTCGGGGCACCCTCACTGCGCGAGGCGCTGCGCCATGGCGCCGAGGTGTTTCACACCCTCAAGAAGCTCCTGAACGCGCGCGGCCTCTCCACCGCCGTCGGTGACGAAGGGGGCTTCGCGCCCGATCTGCCATCCAACGAGGCCGCGCTGCAGACGATCCTCGAGGCGATCGAGAAAGCCGGCTATCGGCCGGGCCAGGACATCTGCCTGGGGCTCGATGTCGCGAGCTCGGAGTTTTTCCGCGATGGTCGCTATGAGCTCGAGGCCGAGGGCCGGCGCTTCACGTCCGCCGAATTCACGGCTTATCTGGCGGATCTGGCGGCGCGCTACCCGATCATCACCATCGAGGACGGCATGAGCGAGAGCGACTGGGAAGGCTGGGCTCACCTCACGCGCGAGCTGGGACGGAAGATCCAGCTCGTCGGGGACGACCTCTTCGTGACCAACACGAAGATCCTGCGCGAGGGCATCGGGAAGGGCATTGCCAACGCCATCCTCATCAAGCCGAATCAGATCGGCACGCTCACCGAGACGCTCGAGGCGATCGCCATGGCGGACGGCGCGAAGTATGCGGCCGTCGTCTCGCACCGCTCGGGAGAAACCGAAGACAGCACCATCGCCGACATCGCCGTGGCGACCGCTGCCACCCAGATCAAGACCGGCTCGATGTCGCGCTCGGATCGCGTTGCCAAGTACAACCAGCTGCTGCGCATCGAGGCGGAGCTCGGGACCGTGCGATATGCGGGGCGCGACGCGTTTCCGATGCGGGTCTGAGTGCAACTCTGCTAGAGTCACTGGCATGAAGTGGCTCGCCCTCGCGCTCGCCGTCGTGGTGCTGTTGCTCCAGCATCGTCTGTGGATTTCTGACGACGGGGTCCGCGAGCTCGTACGTCTCGAGGCGGAAGTCGCACGGCAGCGCTCCGCCAATGGAGTGCTCGAGCGGCGCAACCGGCAGCTCGCGGCGGAGGTTGCCGATCTCAAGCAGGGCTTCGCGGCACTCGAAGAGCGCGCCCGGACCGATCTTGGCATGGTGGCCAGCGACGAGACCTTCTACCAGGTCGGAGCGGCGCCCCGGACCGGGCACACGGGTGACGCGGGAACGCGCACCGCCGCGGTTCGCTGACACCGCGCGCCCGCTGGCATGCGCTACTGGCTGGTGGTGCCTGCGGCGGGCTCAGGGCAAAGCTATGGCGGTGACCAGCCCAAGCAGTATGCGCAGCTTGCCGGACGCACGGTTCTCGAATGGGCGCTCGCGCCTTTTGCGGCCGACTCGCGCTGCGTCGGCCGGGTGCTTGTGACGGCGCCGGGCGATGAACGCTGGCGCGCGCTCCCGGGATGCGCGGGCGGGGCAATCCTGAACGTCCCGGGCGGGATCGAGCGTGTGCACTCCGTATGCAACGCGCTGCGCGCAGTGGCGGGCTGCGCCGGTCCGCAGGAGTGGGTGCTCGTGCACGATGCCGCACGGCCATGTCTGTTGCGTGCCGATCTCGACCGGCTGCTTGCCGCCGGGGCTGCGCATCCGGTCGGCGCGCTGCTCGCCGTGGCGCTCAGCGACACGCTGAAGCGCGCAGGTGAGGGCGCCGAAGTGGACGCAACGGTCGCCCGCGGTGGCCTCTGGCGCGCGCTCACGCCGCAGATGTTCCGGCTGGGCATGCTCACGACGGCGCTCGATGCAGCCCTTGCTGCCGGTCGGGTGCCGACCGATGAATCCCAGGCCCTCGAGTGGCAGGGACTGCGCCCGCTCCTCGTGCCGGGCTCAGCCGCCAATCTCAAGATCACGGGCGCTGCCGACCTCGCGCTCGCCGAAGCGTACCTCACACGATGCGACGCCCTGCCATGAGAGTCGGACTCGGCACCGATGTCCACGCCTTCGGGCCCGGCGATTTCGTGATGCTGGGTGGCGTGCGCGTCCCCTGGTCGCGCGGGGTCGTCGCGCACTCCGACGGCGACGTCGTCCTGCATGCGCTCTGCGATGCCTTGCTCGGCGCCGCAGGCCTCGGGGACATCGGCATGCTGTTTCCCGACACCGATCCGCGCTGGCGTGGTGCAGACAGTCGTGTGCTCCTCGAGTCGGTCCTGGCCCGCGTGCGGGCGCACGGATTCGGGGTCGTGAATGTCGACGTGACGGTAATCGCCGAGGCGCCCCGGATCGGCCCGTTTCGGGAGGACATCCGCCGCGCGATCGCGGTGAGTCTCGGTGCGGCCCCCGATCGGGTCAACGTCAAGGCGACGACGACCGAACGCCTCGGTTTCATCGGGCGTTCCGAAGGGCTCGCGGCCCAGGTCATCGTGCTGCTCGAGGACGCTTGATCCCGGAGCGCTGGCAGGTCCTCGCCCGGGCTCCGCCGCGCGCATGGGGCCCAGCGGTGGCCAGTGGACGGGTGCGTGCCGTTCCCGAGGACTTCGTCGTCGAAGAGGCGCTCGGCTTTGCGCCCGCTGGTGCCGGGGCGCATGTGCTGCTGAGTGTGCGAAAGCGGGATGCGAACACGGAGTGGGTGGCCCGCGCGCTCGCGCGTGAGGCTCGCTGCCGCGCGAGCGACGTGGGCTACGCCGGACTCAAGGATCGCCGCGCCCTTGCGACCCAGTGGTTTTCCGTGCCTGCTTCAAGGCGCGCCGCAGAAGGATGGAGGGGTCTGAGCGGCGAGGGCTTCGAGGTGCTCGACGCGTGTGCGCATACCCGCAAGCTGCCGCGCGGCGCGCATGCCGGCAATCGCTTCTCGATCCGCATCACCGGTCTCACGGGCGATCCGGCAGAGGTGGGCGCACGGCTCGACAGGATCCGCACCGCAGGCGTGCCGAACTACTTCGGTCCGCAGCGCTTCGGGAGGGATCTGGGCAATCTCGCTGTGCTGGCGGGCACGGCGCCGGGTCCGCCCGGGGCGCGCAGCAGGCCATCCTTCACGCTCTCCGCCGCCCGCAGCCTCGTTTTCAATGCGATCCTCGCCGAGCGCGTACAGACCGGCACGTGGGGTCAGCTCTGTGCCGGGGACTGGGCCGTGCTCGATGGCCGTGGGAGCATCTTCGCCGTGACGGCCGGCGATGCGGAGCTCGGGGAGCGCAGCGCACGGCTCGAAGTGCATCCGACGGGTGCGCTCTGGGGGCGCGGCCTGCCGCCGACGACGGAGTGTGTGCACGCGCTCGAGTGCCGCGTGGCCGGGGAGCTTCCCGAGGCATGCCAGCTCGTCGAGGCGGCGGGCATGGCACAGGAACGGCGCAGCCTGCGTGTTGCGGCGCGGGATCTCACCTGGCATTTCGGGCCGCAGACGCTGCAGCTCGACTTCCGCCTCGCCCGGGGCGCCTTCGCGACGTCGGTGCTTGCCGAACTGCTCGATGGCGACACCGTCAGAGCGGGTGAGGTCTGATGACGGCGATCAGCGCCGATTTCGGCTGTACCCGGACGTGTCGAGCAGGACATCGGTGGCGCCGCTGCCGCCGGCTTCCGCCCGGGCCGGGAGAAAGGCGCGCACGGCGGAAGTGCGCTTCAGCCGCTCGTGCACCATCTGCCGCAGTACGGGACCGCGCTCGCCGGACCGCAGACCCTTTCCGTGGATGATGCGCACGCTGCGCCGCCCGCGATCGAGCGAAGCGCACAGAAACGCGTGCAGTCGGGTCTCCGCCTGGCTGGTCGTGAGCCCGTGGAGGTCGAGCGTCGCCTCGATGGCGTGCTGCCTGCGCCGGAAGGGGCGCAGCACTGCTGCGGGTATCCCGGCACGACTGAAGCTTCCGGTTTCGGACCGTTCCCCCGGGGAGGGTGCAGGTGCTGGTGCTTCCGGGAGCTCGGTGCGGGTCGCCCGCGAAAAGCGGGCCCGGGGTGCCGGCCGTGTCACGCGCGACCCGGCGGGAGTGGTACCGTGCAGGCGGCGCACGCCGCGGACGGCGTCGCGAAACAACGATGTTTCGTCCTCATCGGCCATGGCTACCTCTGCACCGGTCCTTTCAGTATATTGACGCGCCGTCCATCGGCCCGGAATTTCAGCACCGTTCGTGAAGATACTGGTCAGCAACGACGACGGTTTCCGCGCCGAAGGCATCCGCCGTCTCAAGGACGCGCTGACGGATCTCGCCGCCGTCACGATCGTCGCTCCCGACCGCAACCGCAGTGGCGCGAGCAACTCGCTGACCCTCGATGTGCCACTGCGTGCATTCGAGGCCGAGCCGGATGTGTATTTCGTCGTGGGCACACCCACCGACTGCGTGCATCTGGCCATCTCCGGACTGTTCGACTTCGAGCACGACATGGTCGTCTCGGGCGTCAACGACGGCGCGAATCTCGGCGATGACGTGCTGTACTCCGGCACGGTCGCGGCAGCGATCGAGGGCCGCTTCCTCGGCCTGCCGACCGTGGCCGTGTCGCTGTGCACCTTGCCCGGAAGCGGACGGCACTTCGCGAGCGGCGCTGCCGTGGCGCGCGAGATCGTGGCGCGGCTCCTCGAGAAACCCCTGGAGCGCAACCTGATCCTCAACGTCAACGTGCCGGACCTGCCACGCGAGCAGCTGCGCGGCTATCGGGCGACACGCCTCGGCTACCGTCATCGGTCGGAACCGGCGATCCGGGCGCAGGACCCGCGGGGCCGGCCGGTGTACTGGATTGGCCCGGCGGGACCCGAACAGGATGCGGGGCCAGGCACTGATTTCCATGCGGTGACCGAGGGATTCGTCTCCGTCACGCCGCTGCAGATCGACCTCACCCGGCACACCGCGCTGGCGGCGGTCGGCGACTGGCTCGGAGCGCTCAATGGCTGATCTGCGCCTCGCGGGGATCGGCATGACTTCAGCGCGTACACGGGACCGGCTGGTACAGCGTCTCCGCGAACAGGGCATCCAGAGTCTGGAAGTGCTCGAGCGCATCCGCAACGTGCCGAGGCACATCTTCGTCGACGAGGCGCTTGCCAGTCGCGCCTACGAGGACACGGCGCTGCCGATCGGCTTCGGCCAGACGATTTCCCAGCCCTACATCGTCGCGCGCATGACCGCGACGCTGCTCGAGAGTGGGCCGCTCCACAACGTGCTGGAGATCGGCACGGGCTGTGGCTACCAGAGCGCCGTGCTCGCGCCTCTGGTCGGCAAGCTCTACTCCATGGAGCGCATCGAGCCGCTACTCAGACGTGCGAAGGCCCACCTGCGCGAGCTCGGGATACGCAACGTGCGCTTCCGCCACGGGGACGGCTCCAGGGGCTGGAAGACGCATGCACCCTATGACGGCATCCTGGTGGCTGCAGCGCCGCTCACGGTTCCGGATGCGCTGCTCGAGCAGCTCAAGGTCGGCGGGCGGCTGCTCGTGCCGGTCGGCCCCGAGGGGCGGCAGGAGCTCATGCGCTATACGCGGCGCGAGCTGCGGGTCGAGCGCGAGTCGCTCGGCCCGGTCGCCTTCGTCCCGCTGCTCTCGGGGGTTGGCTGAGGCGTTGGATAATCCACCCGAGTCTGTTTATCCAAGCGCCTGAATTTACTACGAATTATTATTAATCCAAGCGGCTGGAGCCGCTCTGTCGATCTGCATGCGCACGCAGGCGGCTTGCCAGCGATCGTCAGGAATGCTTAGATCTGTCGCCAAGTGCCGACAAGGCGTTCGCCGGGAGGGCCACAGGGAGAAGACACAGGGCTCACATGGGGAAAGTTGTGGTGGACAAGAGCAACAAAAAGCAGCGAGAACAACAACAAGTGGTGAATTATTCGAGTCTGTCAGCTTCGAATGATTGCCTGGTCGAACGGACTTCCTCGCCTTGTGTCTTCTTCCGGTGGTCCTGAGCCGGCCGCGGGAAGCGACTTCAGACCACTTCAGCCGGACGCGATGACCAGTGCGGCGACGACACGTCGCTGATCCTGCAGCAGGACGTTGTAGGTGCGGCACGCAGCGCCCAGATCCATCACTTCGAGTGCGAGCGCGCGCCGGGCGAAGGCCCAACGGACCTCAGCCGGCGGGAATCGCTGCACGCGACCCGTGCCGAGAATGACGACTTCCGGCTCCAGAGCGAACACCGGCTCGAAATCTCCCGGTCCGAGCTGCGTGACATCGGTTACCGACCAGTCCTCGATGAGGCGGTCAGCCGCCACGATGCAACTGCGTGTGAGTGTCCGCGGTCCGACGCGCACCTGACCCTCGCCATAGGCGCGGATGAACTGCGCATTCCCGGGGGGGTCGAGGATGAACTTCACGATGAGAGAATAGCGGGCCGTGCGCGACCTGGTCCTCATTCTGCCTGATCTCTACCTCCAGGATGGTGAGCCATCCGGAGAGGCCGCAACGCTGCCGGCGCTCGAGAAGCTGCTGCGTTACGCCGCCCGTGCGGCCTTGCCGCAAGGCTGGCGGAGCTGGCTGTGCAGCCGTGTAGGTCGCACGGATCTCGCGGCGCTCGCGCCGGCCTGCCTGGCCGCAGGCGCCGTCGCGGCGGTGGCGCCCTCGTCGCGGCGCCGTGTCTGGCTCGCGCAGCCTGTGCACCTGCGCGCCGGACTCACCCGGGTGCAGCTGGCTCACGACGGCCTGCTGCGCCTCACCCCGGACGAGCTCGATGCGGTGTCAGGGGACTTCCGCGCTGCCTTTGGCGGGAGCGGACTGGGATTGCATCCGGTCAGCGGAGGCGGCTTCCTGCTGAGCGGTCTCGAGGCTGAGGCGCATACGGAAGATCCGGCTCGATACCTCGGCGCCGACATCAGCGAGGCCCTGCCGAAGGGCAGCGCGGCGGCGGCACTGCAGCGGCTCGCGAGCGAGATTGAGCTGTGGCTCTATACGCACCCCATCAATTCTGCGCGTACGCGAGCCGGTCTGCTGGCCGTGTCGAGCCTGTGGATCTGGGGTGGCGGTGAGGGATGTGGCCGTGAGCGCGCGCAGGCGCTGCCTGCCGGCTTCGGCGAAGATGCATGTCTTGCCGGATTGTGGAGACTGTGCGGGCAGGAGCCGTATCCTCTGCCCGGGAGCCTCCCGGCGTTCGAGGCGCTTGCCGCGCAGCATTGCGTCGCGGTGATCCGCGGTGCATCGGACGGTCCGGGGCTCGTGGCGCTGGAGCGCGACTGGTTTGCACCGGCGGGAGAGGCGCTCGCACACGGTGAGATCGAGAGACTGACGTTTGTGGTCAATGACTTCGCGTTGTGCCTGCGCCCGCTCGACCGCCTGAAGTTCTGGCGCCGGCGACGGCGCTGGATGGAGTGCCTGCGATGAGTCTGCGCATCGTGCGCCGCGCCGTGCCGGCGATCGGTGGGGAGTTCGGTCGCGATCTCCATCCGGTGCTGCAGCGGGTGTACGCCGCTCGCGGTATCGCTTCGGCCGAGGCGCTGGCCCTGTCGCTCGATCGGCTGCTTCCGGTCGGTACCCTCGAGGGAGTCCAGGCGGCGGCGGAGCTCCTCCTCGAGCAGCGGCGTACGGGCGGGCTCGTCCTCGTGATCGGCGATTACGACGCCGATGGGGCGACCAGCACGGCTCTCGTCGTGCGGGCGCTGCGCGCATGGGGCTTTGCGGCGGTCGATTTTCTCGTGCCCAACCGCTTCGAGTATGGTTACGGGCTTACTCCTGAGATCGTCGCGCTCGCTGCGCAGCGCCGGCCGACCCTCATCGTCACGGTGGACAACGGAACCTCGAGCGTCGATGGTGTCGCGGCGGCGCGCGCGCAGGGCATCGCGGTGCTCGTGACGGATCACCATCTGCCGGGCGCCGGGCTGCCACCCGCGAATGTGATCGTCAACCCGAATCTGGCGGGCGCGGCCTTTGCGAGCCATGCTCTGGCGGGGGTCGGGGTGGCTTTCTACGTGATGGCTGCGCTCCGACGACGACTGGAGGCGGCGGGGCTCCTGACGGCCGGGGTCCCCGCGGTGACCGACTTCCTCGATCTGGTGGCGCTCGGTACCGTCGCGGATGTCGTGCCCCTCGACATGAACAACCGTGTGCTCGTCTCCCAGGGGTTGCGACGCGTACGCGCAGGGCGCTGCGTTCCGGGGATTGCTGCGCTGGTGGAGATTGCCGGGCGCGCACGCAGCGAACTCACCGCAGACGATCTGGGTTTTGCCGTCGGACCCCGTCTGAACGCGGCCGGCCGCCTCGACGACATGAGCATCGGCATCCGCTGTCTGCTCGCGGATGATCCGGGCGAGGCCCGCGCCCTCGCCGCGCGCCTCGATCAGCTGAACCAGGAGCGTCGCGACATCGAGGAGCGCATGCAGGGCGAGGCGCTTGCGGCGGTGCGGCGGCTCCAGGATCCCGGCGCGGGTGCGGAGCAGCGCTGTGGCGTCAGTCTCTTCGATCCGGCGTGGCACCAGGGGGTCGTCGGGCTCGTCGCGAGCCGCGTGAAGGACCGTCTGCATCGCCCGGTGGTCGCGTTTGCCGAAGCCGGGGCCGGGCGCCTTCGCGGCTCGGCGCGCTCGGTGGCGGGCGTGCACATCCGCGACACGCTGGAGGCGCTCGCGACCTGCGAGCCTGATCTGATCGAGCGCTTCGGTGGTCACGCCATGGCGGCCGGCCTGACGCTCGAGGCGGGCAAGCTCGAGCGCTTTGCGCAGGCCTTCGATGCCGAGGTCAATCGCCGGCTCGCACCGGCGGCACGGGTCCGTCGCGTCGAGACCGATGGCGAGCTGACACTCGAGGAGCTCACGCTCGACACGGCACAGGCCCTGCGAGATGGCGGTCCCTGGGGCCAGGCCTTTCCTGAGCCATGTTTCGACGGAATGTTCACGGTGCGCCGCTCGCGCGTGGTCGGCACGCGGCATGTGAAGATGTGGGTCGAACCCGCGTCTTCGGGCCGCAGCTTCGATGCGATTGCCTTCAATTACCTGGATGGCGGAGGGGCAGACATCCCGGCCGGCCGGAGGCGTCTCGTCTATCGTCTTGGCATCAATCGCTACCAGGGCGAGCGCCGCCTGCAGATGTTCGTCGATCATGTGCTCGACGCGTGAGCGGGCCCGCCGTGTAAAATCAGCTTTTCGGGACGACAGGCCAGACGAATGGAAATCAGTCAGCTCAGACGCCAGCTTGCGGATCTCGGTGAGCGTGCCCGCGCGCTTCGGGGGTTTCTTTGAGTACGATCGCAAGAAGGAGCGGCTCGAGGAGGTAAGCCGCGAGCTCGAGGATGCGGCGATCTGGTCGAAGCCCGAAAGGGCGCAGGAGCTCGGACGCGAACGCGCGCGCCTGGGCGCTGACCTGGGGGAAATGGACCGGACCTGCACGTCGATCGACGGCGCGGCGGAGCTTCTGGAGCTTGCCGACAGCGAGCGGGACGAGGCTGCGGCGCGGGACATCGGTCTTGAGGCGCCAGAGCTCGAGGCCGCGGTGCGCAGGCTCGAACTGCGGCGGATGTTCCGCGGCGAGATGGACGCACACCACGCATTCCTCGACATCCAGGCCGGCGCGGGCGGCACTGAGGCCCAGGACTGGGCGCAGATGCTGCTGCGCATGTATCTGCGCTGGGCGGCGGGACGCGGCTTCGAGGCCGAGGTCATCGACTCGAACCCGGGGGAGGTGGCGGGCATCAAGAGTGCGACCATCGAGGTGCGCGGCGACTACGCGTATGGCTGGCTGCGTACCGAGACCGGCGTACACCGCCTGGTGCGGAAGTCACCATTCGACTCGGGCAACCGGCGTCACACCTCTTTTGCGTCGGTCTTTGTCTCGCCGGAGATCGATGATGAAATTGCAGTCGAGGTCAATCCGGCGGATATCGACATGGATGTGTACCGGTCTTCGGGTGCGGGCGGGCAGCACGTCAACAAGACGGAATCCGCTGTACGCCTGACACACAGGCCGACCGGCATCGTGGTCGCCTGCCAGAACGAGCGCAGCCAGCACAAGAACCGCGCGACCGCAATGAAGATGCTCAAGGCCAAGCTCTACGAGCTCGAAGTGAACAAACGCAATGCCGCGGCGCGCGTGCTGGAGGAGTCCAAGTCCGACGTGAGCTGGGGCAACCAGATCCGCTCCTACGTGCTCGACCAGTCACGCATCAAGGATCTGCGCACCGGCGTCGAGGTCGGCAACACCGGTGCAGTGCTCGACGGTGATCTCGATCAGTTCCTGGAGGCCTCGCTCAAGGCGGGCGTCTGACGGCGGTATTTCAGAGAGGCTGAAATGGTGGCGAAGGACGATCGACCGCAGGAAGAGAACAGGCTCATCGCCGAGCGGCGCACCAAGCTTGGAGTGCGCAGGGCGGCGGGCATCGCGTATCCGAACGACTTCCGGCGTGACGCGCTTGCGGGCGATCTGCAGCGCGCGTACGGAGAGAGGGACGATGCCTGGCTCGAGGAGCATGCAGTCGCGGTGCGCGTAGGTGGCCGCATGATGTTCCGGCGGGTCATGGGCAAGGCGAGTTTCGCCAAGCTCGCCGACCGCACCGGACTCATCCAGATCTTCCTGCAGGCCGAGATCCTGGGCGCGGTGTACGAGGATTTCAAGGGCTGGGACATCGGGGACATCGTCGGCGCCGAGGGCCGGCTGTTCCGCACGAAGACCGGGGAGCTCTCGGTGCGGGTCGAGCGGCTGCGACTCCTGGTCAAGGCGCTGCGGCCGCTGCCCGACAAGTGGCACGGCCTTGCCGATACCGAGACGCGTTACCGGCAGCGATACGTCGACCTGATCATGAGCGAGCGCAGCCGCGAGGTCTTCCGTACGCGTTCGCGCATCGTGCGCTACCTGCGTGACTTCCTCGATGCACTCGACTTCCTCGAGGTCGAGACGCCGATGATGCAGCCGATTCCCGGCGGCGCGGCGGCGCGGCCGTTCGTCACGCACCACAACGCGCTCGATCTCGACCTGTACCTGCGCATCGCGCCCGAGCTCTACCTCAAGCGCCTGCTGGTGGGGGGGTTCGAGCGCGTCTACGAGATCAACCGCAATTTCAGGAACGAGGGACTGTCGACGCAGCACAACCCCGAGTTCACGATGCTCGAGCTCTACTGGGCCTACGGCGATTACCGGGACGTCATGGACTGGGTGGAGAAGGCTTTCCGCGGCCTGGCCGATGCCATCCACGGTTCGCGCTCGCTCGAGTATCAGGGGCGCCGCTACGATCTCGATGCGCCTTTCCGCCGCCTGAGCGTCGAAGAGGCGATCCTCGAGTGCAATCCCGGACTCGACGCGGCGCGCCTGCGCGAGGTCACCTTCCTGCGCACGCTGTGCGAGCGGCTGGGCATCCCCTTCAAGGAGGGCGATGGGCCCGGGAAGCTCCAGATCGAGATCTTCGAGCGTACGGTCGAGCACACTCTGCTCGACCCGACCTTCGTCCATGCCTATCCGCTCGAAGTCTCGCCGCTCGCGCGCGCCAGTGATCGCGATCCTTTCATCACCGACCGCTTCGAACTGTTCGTGTCGGGTCGCGAGCTGGCGAACGGTTTCTCCGAGCTCAACGATCCCGAGGAGCAGGCGGCGCGCTTCCAGGCCCAGGTGGCCCGCAAGGCCGCCGGCGACGAGGAGGCGATGTTCTATGACGCCGACTACGTGCGTGCACTCGAGTACGGCATGCCGCCCGCCGCGGGCCTGGGCGTGGGGATCGACCGGCTCGTGATGTTCTTCACCGATTCACCTTCGATACGCGACGTGCTGCTGTTCCCGCATCTGCGCCCCGAGTGACCATGCCCCGGTGTGCATCGCCTCAGTCCGGCAGCGGGTACGGCAGCGGCAGTGCTTCGGCATCGAGCACGACGGGCTGCCCGCGGGTGTCGCCGGTATCGCCTTCATCCTGATTGCCGGCCGCCGTGAGCGGTGCGACGGCGAGCAGTTCGATTGCGGCCTCGCCCGAGGGTGTCGCATCGACCACGACGAAGCTCCGGCCGTCGCCGAGGCGACCGGTGTCTCCCGGGGCCGGCACGGCGCGAGCGCGGACACGGAAGCGCTGCATGCGGCGTTTCACGCGCCCGCGATAATGCGCGCGGGCGATGATCTCCTGCCCCGTGTAGCAGCCCTTGCGGAATGAGACGGCACTGACGCAGTCCAGATTGAGCATCTGCGCCACGAAAGCTTCGGAGGTCGCCGCGTACACCTGCGGGAGGCCGGCGGCGATGTCCGCCTGCCGCCATTCCCCGCGCGAGAGCGCGCGCGTGCCCGCCGGCAGCTGGATGTTCCCTGCGATTCCGGGATGCGGCATGACGAGCATCCAACGCGACGCACTTCCGTCGACACATGCCGCGACGCCGGAGGCGATCGCGGGTGCCTCGGGCGCCGGCGTACGCACGCCGACGACGCCCCATGCCGGTGACTCGTCGCCGAGCGTGAGCTTCGCACGCAGCACGTAGCGGCGCAGGCGCGACAGTACGGGTGCAGCCAGATCGCGCGGGAGGACGACCAGGACGTCGTCTGCCGCGAGGGCGAAGAGCCGCAGCACAGCGACCGTGCGACCCTGGGGATTGTGCAGGCCTGCGAGCAGCGACTGCCGCGGCTGCAGCAGTTCCATGTCGTTCGAGGCTGGCCCTGCAGGAAGCGCAGGGTATCGGGCCCCTGTATCCGCAGAACGCCGAAGTCGTCGAGCATGTTGTTTTCACTCGTGTTTCGGATGGTCTTGGGAGCCGAATTCTGGCAGACTCGCCACCCATGCAGAATGTACCGACGACTCCGCCCGCCCGAACCGAAGCCGATGCGAGCCCGCCGCTTGCACCGGAGAAACCGGGCGCACCCGAACCGCGCGAACCCAGGCCGGCAGAGATCGGGGGCCCGCAGGGTCCGGAACCCACGCGCTACGGTGACTGGGAGCGCCGGGGTCGCTGCATCGACTTTTAGGATCGGATCAGGCAGAGGGCGGCTGATGCGTGTGAGCGCGCGCCGCAGGAGTTCTCATGCGCGCAAGACCGTTGTCTCCGCACATTGGCATCTATCGCTGGATGTACACGATGGTGCTGTCGATCGCCCATCGCATCACGGGCGTGGCGATGTCCATCGGCCTGCTGGTGCTCACGTGGTGGCTGATGGCCCTCGCAGCCGGGCCTGAGACCTATGGGCGTGTGACGGCCATTCTTTCGCACTGGATCTTCCAGCTGCTGCTGGCCGCATGGCTCGCGGCCTTCGCCTGGCATCTGTGCACGGGCATCCGGCATCTCGTCTGGGACACGGGACGCGGGCTCGAGCGGGTGCAGGCCCGCGCCAGCGCCCGCGTTGCGGTGATCGCGGCGATCGTCATCTTCGTGATCCTCGCCTGGTGGGCATTCTTCACCCCGCGAGGTGTCGCATGAGCCTGCGCACGCCGCTCGGACGCTTCCTCGGCCTCGGGGCCACTCACCATGCGGTGGGACACTGGGTGGCGCAGCGTCTCGGCGCGGTCGCGCTCGTCCCGCTCACACTCTGGTTTCTCGTGTCGCTCCTTGCGCTGCCGGCATTCGACTACGCGACGCTCAGCGGATGGGCGGGTCGCCCGTGGAATGCCGTGCTGCTCCTGTCGCTCGTCCTTGCCCTGGCGCATCACTCCTGGCTCGGGGTGCAGGTCGTGGTCGAGGACTATGTCCACGACAGGGGTGCGAAGTTTGCCGCGCTCATCGTGCTGCAGCTCGCACACGTGTTGCTCGCGGTGGCGGGCGTGTTCGCGGTGCTGAAGATCGCCTTCGGGAGCTTCGCATGACCGCCTATAGCTTCGAGGATCACACCTACGACGTCATCGTGGTCGGCGCGGGCGGGGCCGGCCTGCGCGCGACGCTCGGGCTCGCCGAGGCCGGGCTCTCCACGGCCTGCATCACCAAGGTCTTCCCGACGCGCAGCCACACCGTCGCTGCCCAGGGCGGCATCTCGGCGGCACTCGGCAACATGGGCGAGGACGACTGGCGCTTCCACTTCTACGACACGATCAAGGGGTCGGACTGGCTCGGCGACCAGGACGCCATCGAGTTCATGTGCAAGAACGCGCCGGCAGCGGTCATCGAGCTCGAGCACTACGGCATGCCTTTCTCGCGGACCGAGAGCGGGCACATCTACCAGCGGCCCTTCGGCGGCATGACCACCCACTACGGCAAGGGCATTGCGCAGCGCACCTGCGCCGCCGCGGACCGTACCGGGCACGCGATGCTGCATACGCTCTACCAGCAGTCGATCAGGCACGATGCGGCGTTCTTCGTCGAGTACTTCGCGATCGACCTGATCATGGACGAGGGCGGGTGCCGCGGCGTGGTCGCCCTCGATCTCGCCACCGGTCAGCTGCACCGCTTCCGGGCACACACCACGATTCTCGCCACGGGCGGCTATGGCCGCACGTATTTCTCCTGCACATCGGCGCACACCTGCACGGGCGACGGCGGCGGCATGGTGCTGCGGGCCGGGCTGCCGCTCTCGGACATGGAGTTCGTGCAGTTCCATCCCACCGGGATCTACGGCGCGGGCTGCCTCATCACGGAGGGCGCGCGTGGCGAGGGCGGCTACGTCACGAATTCACGGGGCGAGCGCTTCATGGAGCGCTACGCGCCGAATGCCAAGGACCTGGCGTCGCGCGACGTCGTGAGCCGCGCCATGACCATCGAGATCCGCGAAGGACGGGGCGTCGGTCCCGAGCACGATCACATCCACCTGCACCTCGAGCACCTCGGCCCGGAGGTGATCGAGGAGCGCCTGCCGGGGATTGCCGAGAGTGCGCGCATCTTCGCCGGCGTCGACGTCACGCGCGAGCCCATTCCGGTACTCCCGACCGTGCACTACAACATGGGCGGAATCCCCTGCAACGTGCACGGCGAGGTGGTGACCGCACGTGCCGATGGTTCGGAAGCGGTGGTGCCGGGGCTCATGGCGGTGGGTGAGGCCGCCTGCGTCTCCGTGCACGGCGCAAACCGTCTGGGATCGAACTCCCTGCTCGACCTCGTGGTCTTCGGTCGCGAGGCGGCGCGCCACTGCGCGACGCTCGTGCGTCCGGGCGCGCCCCACCGTCCGCTGCCTGCCAATGGTGCCGAACTCGCGGTTTCCAGGCTCGACCGGCTGCGCCATGCGAAGGGCTCGCGGCCGACCGCCGAGGTCCGGCTCGAGATGCAGAAGATCATGCAGCGCGATGCCGCCGTGTTCCGCACGGGCGAGACGCTGCGGGAAGGTGTGGAGCGGCTGACACGCACCTGCGAGTCCTTTGCGGACGTGCGCGTCACGGACCGCTCGCTGATCTGGAACACCGATCTCGTCGAGACCCTCGAACTCGAGAACCTGCTCGCGCAGGCACTCGCGACCATTACCTCCGCGGAGAAGCGCCAGGAGAGCCGCGGTGCGCACGCGCGCGAGGATTTCCCGCAGCGTGACGACGTCAACTGGCTGCGACATTCGCTCGTCTGGGTGGAGCTCCCCGGACGCGTGCGCACGGGAGCCCGGCCCGTACACCTGCAGACGCTCACCGGTGACGTGGAATCCATCCCGCCCAAGGCGAGGACTTACTGATGGTCGCTTTCCGACTGCCTGCCAATTCGCGCATCGACCGGAGCGGACGGGTCTTCAAGGCGGCGCCCGGCGCGAAGGACGTGCGGACCTTCCGCATCTATCGCTTCGATCCCGAATCGAACGACAACCCGCGGATCGATACCTTCGAGATCGACATGGCCACCTGTGGTCCGATGGTGCTCGATGTGCTCATCAAGGTGAAGAACGAGATCGATCCCACGCTCACCTTCCGCCGCTCCTGCCGGGAAGGCATCTGCGGCAGCTGTGCCATGAACATCGACGGGATCAACACGCTGGCCTGCACCTGTGCGTGTTCGGGCCTCGGCGCCGAGGTCAGGATCTACCCGCTGCCGCACATGCCGGTCATCAAGGACCTGGTCCCGGATCTCACCAACTTCTATGCGCAGTACGCCTCGATCAGGCCCTGGCTGCAGACGCGCACGCCCGCGCCTCCCGACCGGGAGCGGCTGCAGTCGAAGGAAGAGCAGGAGAAGATCAACCGGCCTTCGGCCTGCATCCTGTGCGCCTGCTGCTCGGCGAGCTGCCCGAGTTACTGGTGGAACAGCGATCGCTATCTCGGGCCGGCCGCGCTGCTGCAGGCCTATCGCTGGCTCGTCGACAGCCGCGACGAGGCGACGGGCGAGCGGCTCGATGCGCTGGACGATGCTTTCCGTCTCTACCGCTGCCACACGATCCTCAATTGCACCGAGGCCTGCCCGAAGGACCTCAATCCGGCGCTCACCATCGCGGAGATCAAGAAGATGCTTGCCGAGCGCGAGCATTGACCGGAGGCATGAGCGATTCGCATGCGACGCCGCCGGCGGGCAGCGGGCAGCCGGTGACGGCCGGGCGTGTGGCCTGGCGCTGCCGGCGTGGCATGAAGGAGCTCGACGTGCTTCTCGAGCGTTTCCTGCGCGAGCGCTATGCGGGAGTGTCGAGCGCGGAGCGCGACGCATTCGCCGCATTTCTCGAGTTGCCTGATCCCGAGATCGCGGGTTACCTGCTCGGCGGCCTGGAGCCACTGGAACCGCATCTTGCCCGTATCGCGAGGCTCATCGCCGCCCGATCTGACCCTTGAGCTGCCGCCGGTCTGCAGGCGGCGGCGTGTCAGGGTGGGCCGCCACGCGCGCGCCTCCCTCGTACGCCTTCAATGGACAGGCGATGGTTCGTGGCGGGCGTGGGATGCGAAGGGACGCCTCCGTCCGCTGCGACTCGCAGCACCGTCTTCAGTCTTCGGCGAATGGGTCCTGCTGGTGTTCCGCGAGGGGTGCCGGCGCCACTGGCTTGCCATCACCCCCGGTCGCGTCGGCGAGCGGGCGTTCCGGGCACTCAGGCGGCGACTCGCGCTGGACCCTCAGCGTTACGCGGACCCCAGCTGCTAGAATCTGCAACCCGAAGCCCGAACCCGGTCACATCCAGCGGATTGTCGGGGCGGGCGGGCGAACTTCTCCGGGGGTTCAGGGTCTATTCAGGTCGCATCGGGGCGGCCTTCTCCGCTTTCTCGAAGAAATGCGAGGGCGCGCATGAGCGCCGATGCGAGCGATCAGAGTCTGGTCCGGCGCGTGCAGCGCGGTGACAAAGGGGCATTCGACGTGCTGGTGACCCGGTATCAGCACAAGGTGGTGAAGCTGGTGATGCGCTACGTCCGCAATCCTGCGGAGGCCGAGGACGTCGCCCAGGAAGCCTTCATCAAGGCTTATCGTGCGCTGCCGCAGTTTCGCGGCGACAGCACCTTCTATACATGGCTCTACCGGATCGCGATCAACACGGCCAAGAACGTGGTCGCCTCGCGTGATCGCAGCCCGATCGAGTACGACCTCGACCTGCAGAACGACGCAGAGTCGTTCGAGGCCCAGGCGCGGCTCAAGGATCCCGATACGCCCGAGGGCCTGGTTCTCACTGAGGAAATCCGTGCCACCGTGAACTCGGCGATCGATTCCCTGCCTCAGGATCTGCGTACGGCCATCGTGCTGCGTGAGCTCGAAGGCATGAGCTACGAGGAGATCGCGGCGGCGATGGACTGCCCGGTCGGCACCGTACGCTCGCGCATCTTCCGGGCGCGTGAGGCGATCGACAGGCAGCTGCGTGAGGTATTCGAAGGCGGTCTGGGACGCGCGGAGGAGATTCGATGAACGAGGAGCGCGACAGCCAGTTGTCGGCAATGTTCGACGGAGAACTCGCCGAAGGGGAGTGCGATCTTCTTGCACGGCGTCTCGGCCGAGAGGCCGTCCTCAGGACGCGGTGGGAACGCTATGCGCTCATCAGTGCGACGCTGCAGGTCGAGGCGGGAGCGCCGCTCGAACTGCGAGTCGCGCAGCGTGTGAGCAGGGCGCTTGCGAGCGAAGCGTGCCACGGTGCCGGAGCTGCGGACCGCGCGGACGCGGGCTCGCCCGCGGGGGTGGAGCGCGGCGTTTCGGCGTCGCGCTGGCTCAAGGCGGTGGCGGGGATGGCGGTTGCGGCGGGTGTCGCGGGCCTTTCGATTCTGTACCTGCGCGTCCAGATGCCGGGCGTGGACACTGCACCGGTCATTGCCCGCGTCGCAGCGCCTGCCCCGGTTGCCGCCGTGCAGACGGGTGGGGAGTCGCGCGGCCCGTCGGCGGGCGGCGAGTCCGAGAGCTACGTCGTGCCGGCGGCGTCCGATCAGAGCGGGGCACTGGCACCGGCCGAGCTCGCCAATTACGTCGTTGCCCACAGCGAGTTTTCTTCGCCGCTCGTGCGCCGCAACCTGCTCACGACGCTGGTGACCGGTGACGCCCGTACCCTGCGGGAGACAGAGGAACCGCGGCCTCGGGACCTCGCGGCGGGGGCCGGCGAATGAAGACGATTCCCGGCAGAATCCGCGCCTGCACAGGATTACTGCTGCTGGGAATCGCCGCCGGAGCGGTTGCGCAGGACGATCCGGGTGCGTGGCTCGCACGCATGAACGAGGCGCTCACCACGCGCAACTACGACGGTGTCTTCGTGCACGTGAGCGACGGTCGGATGGAGACCCTGCGCATCATCCATCGGGTGCAGGATGGTGAGGTCCGCGAGCGGCTCGTATCGCTCGACGGCTCCGGGCGCGAGTTCATTCGCACGGGCTCCGAGCTCACCTGCTATCTGCCGGATCAGCGCATGGTGCTCGTGGAGCGGCGCACCGCCGGGCGCACGCTGCTCGGGAGCCTGCCTGCCTTCGATGCGGGCGTCTCCGATGTCTACGAAATCCGCGGGCTGGCGCGCGCGCGGCTCATGGGCCGCATGGCGCGCGTGGTGGCCGTCGAGCCGAAGGATCAATACCGCTACGGCTACCGGCTCTGGATCGACGAGTCCACCGCCATGCCACTGAAGACGCAGCTCTGTGACCGCCAGGGTCGCGTGATCGAGCAGATCAAGTTCGCGAGCCTCACCCTGGCGACGAACATTCCCGATGCGGCTTTCCAGCCGCAGGTGGCCGCGGAAGGCTTCCGCTGGCTGCGGACCGGTGGCGATCCCGCCCGTACCTTGCGCGCGGTGTTCTGGGGTGCTTTCGAGCTGCCTCCGGGCTTCCGCCTGCAGGCCCGTTCCGCACAGCTCCTGCCGGGGTCGCTCGAGCCCGTCGCGCACCTGGTCTACAGCGATGGCCTTGCATCGGTCTCGGTGTTCGTCGAGCGCCGTCGCAGCGCCCCGGGCGACCAGCCGCTGCCCGCGCCGGCGCGATTCGGCTCGTCCTCGGCGTTCTCCACCATGGTCGACGGTCACCGGGTGACGGCCGTGGGTGAGGTGCCCCCGGCGACCGTGCGCTTCATCGCGAGTGCGGTGAAGGCCGGGGAGGGAGGGCATTGAGCGCACGCCGGCTCACGGTCGTGCACCGCGAGGACTGCGCGCTCTGCGATGAGATGATCGCGGAGCTCGGCGCACTCGCCGCCACCCGGACGCTGCCGCCGCTCGAGCTGCTGGACGTCGATTCGAGCCGCGACCTCAAGAAGCGCTACGGGCTCGATGTGCCGGTACTGCTGCTGGACGGTGCGGTCGTCTGCCGTCACCGGCTGGACGTGGCGGCGCTCGAGCGGCAGTTGGGCGCCGGCGGTCCCTGAGTCCCGCCTTCGCGCACCGCCCCGGCAACGCGGCGACAAAAGCGCCGGCCGCTGCAGCGCCGGTCAGTATAATTGCGCTTTCGCCCCGGTTCCGCGCGCCGATGCAACGCATTCGCAATTTCTCGATCATCGCCCACGTCGATCACGGCAAGTCCACGCTCGCCGACCGGTTCATCCAGATCTGCGGAGGGCTCCAGGCCCGCGAGATGCAGGACCAGGTGCTCGACTCGATGGCGCTCGAGCGCGAGCGCGGCATCACCATCAAGGCGCAGAGTGCGACACTCTACTACGAGGCGCGGGACGGGCAGCGCTACCAGCTGAACCTGATCGATACGCCGGGACACGTGGATTTCTCCTACGAGGTCTCCCGCTCGCTCGCGGCCTGTGAAGGCGCGCTACTGGTGGTCGATGCCTCCCAGGGCGTCGAGGCGCAGAGCGTGGCCAACTGCTACACCGCCATCACGCAGGGACTCGAGGTCGTGCCGGTGATCAACAAGATCGACCTGCCGTCGGCCGATCCGGCACGGGTGAAGAAGGAGATCGAGGAGATCATCGGCATCGAGGCACAGGATGCGGCGCTCGTCAGTGCCAAGACCGGCGAGGGCGTTCCCGAGCTGCTCGAGATACTCGTGCGGCGCATCCCGCCGCCCGAGGGCGATCCGCAGGCGCCCCTGCAGGCGCTCATCATCGACTCATGGTTCGACAACTACGTGGGCGTCGTCTCGCTCGTGCGGGTGGTGAACGGCACACTGAAGGCGGGTGAGCGCATTCGCGTCATGTCCACGGGGCGCAGCCATCTCGCTGACAAGCTCGGGCGCTTCACGCCGAAGTCCGTGCCGGCCGCCGCACTCTCCGCAGGCGAGGTGGGGTTCGTCGTGGCGGGCATCAAGGAAATCGATGGCGCGCCGGTCGGCGACACCATCACACTCGACCGTCGCCCGACGTCTGCACCGCTGCCCGGCTTCGAGCAGATCAAGCCTCGTGTCTTCGCAGGACTGTTCCCGGTCGACTCCGACGACTATGAGGCCTTCCGGGAGGCTCTGGCAAAGCTGCGGCTCAACGATTCGGCGCTGCACTACGAACCGGAGGTCTCCGGCGCGCTCGGCTTCGGGTTCCGCTGCGGGTTTCTCGGGCTCCTGCACATGGATGTCGTGCAGGAGCGGCTCGAGCGCGAATATCACCTCGATCTCGTGACGAGCGCACCCACGGTGGTCTACGAGGTGCTGCGCACGGACGGCGGCGTCGAGCTTGTCGACAACCCTGCGAAGCTGCCACCGGTGAACGACATCGCCGAGATCCGCGAACCGATCATCCTCGCCAGCATCCTCGTGCCGCCCGAACACGTCGGTGCGGTGCTCAAGCTCTGCACCGAGAAGCGCGGCCGGCAGCGGAAGATGCAGTACCTCGGCACCCAGGTTTCGCTGCAGTACGAGCTGCCGCTGGCGGAGGTGGTGCTCGATTTCTTCGACCGGCTGAAGTCCGCGAGTCGCGGCTACGCGTCCTTCGACTACGAGTTCGAGCGCTTCGAAGCGGCACCGCTGGTCAAGCTGGATATTCTCATCAACGCCGAGCGGGTCGACGCACTTTCGATCATCGTGCATCGCGAGAATGCCTATCATCGCGGCCGCGAGCTCGTCGACAAGATGCAGGAGCTCATTCCGCGGCAGATGTTCGAGGTCGCCGTGCAGGCTGCCATCGGGGGGCAGATCGTCGCGCGTGCGACCGTGAAGGCACTCCGCAAGAACGTACTCGCCAAGTGCTATGGCGGCGACATCTCACGCAAGCGCAAGCTTCTCGAGAAGCAGAAGGAAGGCAAGAAGCGCATGAAACAGCTCGGACAGGTCGAGATTCCCCAGGAGGCGTTTCTCGCGGTGCTGAAAGTCGGCCGCAGGTAGGCGCAGTCCGGAGCGGGGAGCAATCGAATGCTGATGCGTATCGTGGAACTGCTGAGCATGCTCGCGTGGCCGGTGGGTCTCTGGCTGGTGGTGGACGACTGGTTCCTGCGCCCCCGGCGCGAGATTGCGGTGGCCCCGCAGCCCGCACGCGACCCGCCGCTTACGGCGGTCGCCTATCACCTCCTGCCGCTGCTGATCGGCGCTGCGGTGATCCGCCTGCTGGTGGCCGAGCGGCTCGACTTCAGCCTGGTACTGGTGGGAATCTCGGTGGTGACGGGCGTCGTGTGGGCACTCGATGTCCTGGTCTTCCGGCCGATGCGGGCGGCCTCGGCAGTTGCTGCGGGCAAGGATTTCGCACAGATCCGCGAGCCCGGCACAGTCGACTATGCACGCAGCTTCTTCCCTGTGGCGCTGATCGTGCTGCTGTTGCGTTCCTTCGTGTTCGAGCCGTTCCGCATTCCCTCGGACTCGATGATGCCGACGCTCCTCGACGGGGATTTCATCGTGGTCAACAAGTATGCCTACGGGCTGCGCCTGCCGGTCGTGCACCGGGAGATCGTGCCGGTCGGACGCCCGCAGCGTGGCGATGTCGTCGTCTTCCGCTACCCGCCGGACCCCTCGATCAACTACATCAAGCGACTCGTGGGTCTGCCGGGCGACCGGGTGACGGTGCTCGCCGACCGTCTGATCGTCAACGGCGAGCCGGTGCCCTTCCGTGAGATCGGACGCTACGACGATGGCTGTTACCTGAACATGCGTCTCGCGGTCGAACAACTGGGCAGGCATGAGCACGAGGTGATGTTCTGCCACACGCCCGGGGAGATCAGCGTGCCGCCGCTCGCGAGCTGCAACCGCGATCAGCCGCGCAGCTACGTCTGCGAGGAGCCCGGGGTGGCGGGGCTGCCTGAGCCCGGCGACCGGGAGAACATCGTCGTGCCGCCGGGCCAGTACCTCATGATCGGGGACAATCGGGACAACAGCCTGGATGGACGCTACTTCGGCTTCGTCCCGGAGGATCACCTGGTCGGCAAGGCGACGCGAATCTGGTTCAATTGGGACCTGCAGCGTTCGGGTGGACCGCAGTGGCGGCGCATCGGCCGCGCGATCGAATGAACTGACGGAACGGGGGGAGGAACAGTGCGCAATCGACAAAGTGGGGTGACATTCATCGGGTGGGTTTTTCTGCTGATCCCCGTGGCCATCGTGGTCTATGCCGGGATACGCCTGACACCGGTGATCCTGAACTACGTGAAGGTCGCCCGCGTGCTCGAGCAGGTGGCCTCCGAGCTCGGTGGCGATGACGGACTCACCCCACAGCTGATCCGAAGCTCGATCGAACGACGCTTCGACATCGACTACATCGACTCGCCGAAGCCGGGCGACATTGCCATCCGGCGCGAGGGCAAGGGCTGGGTCCTCGAGGCCAGGTACGAGGATGTCGCACCGCTCGTGGCCAATGCCTCCATACTGCTCGAGTGGGACAAGTCGGTGACGATCGAGTGACGACGCCGGGCCGCGACTGGCCCGATGCGTGGGTCAAGGCCCGCCTCGGGTATCGACCGGCCGACAGCGCGCTGTTCGCGGCCGCACTCACACACCGGAGCGCTGCCGGGCCGAATAACGAGCGACTGGAATTCCTCGGCGATGCGGTCGTCAATCTGGTGGTGGCAGAGCGGCTGTATCGCCAGTTCCCGGAAGCGGACGAGGGCGACCTGAGCCGCCTGCGTGCGCGGCTGGTGAGCGCCGGGCCGCTCGCCGGAATCGCCCAGGAGCTCGGCCTCGGTGAGGCGATGAGGCTCGGTTCGGGCGAGCTGAAGACCGGCGGGTTCCGGCGCGAATCGATCCTCGCCGATGGCTTCGAGGCGCTCTGCGCGGCGCTGTATCTGGACGGCGGGCTCGAGGCCGTGCGTTGTGCGCTCGAGCTGCTCATGACGCCGCGCCTCGACGCCCTGCCCGATGCCGGGATGCTCAAGGACGCCAAGACGCGGCTGCAGGAGCTTCTCCAGGCCCGGGGTCTGCCCTTGCCTGCGTATGTCATCCGCAGTGTCACGGGTGAGCCGCACGAACAGGTCTTCGAGGTCAGCTGTGCGGTCGAGGTGCTCGGGGAGGAAGCCCATGGTCGCGGCTCCAGCCGCCGGCGCGCGGAACAGGAGGCGGCGCAGTGCCTGCTCGAGCGACTCGAGCGGAGCACCGCCCGTGACGCCTGAGCCTCCGATGAACGCGGACACCGGGGCAGGATTCCGTGCGGGTTTTGCGGCGCTCGTCGGGCGCCCGAATGTCGGCAAGTCGACGCTCCTCAATGCGCTCGTCGGAGAGAAGCTGAGCATCGTGACGGCGCGGCCGCAGACCACCCGTCACCGCATCCTCGGCATCGCGAACCTGCCGGACGCCCAGATTGCCTTCGTCGATACCCCTGGATTGCACCGCGGAACACGCCGGGCACTGAACCGGGCCATGAACCGCACCGCGGCCGCCGCACTCGCGGATGCGGACCTCATCGTCTTCGTGGTCGAGGCGCTCGCCTGGCATCGCGAGGACGAGCTGGTGCTCGAGCGCATTCTGGAGGCCGGGAAACCGGCCCTCGTGGCGGTGAACAAGATCGACCGCGTCCGGCGCCGTGAGGAACTGCTGCCATACCTCGGCCGGCTCGGTGCACGCCACGCTTTCCTGGAAATCGTGCCCGTGGCGGCGCTGCGTGCCGATGGCATCGAACGCCTGCGTGGCCTGATCGCGCGCCACCTGCCACTCTCGCCGCCGCTGTTTCCGGAGGATCAGCTCACCGACCGGGACATGCGCTTCCGGATCGCCGAGATCATCCGCGAGAAACTCACTCACGAGCTGACCGACGAGGTGCCCTATGGTGTGGCCGTCGAGGTGGAGCGCATGGCTGAGGAGGATGGCCAGCTCGCCGTGTCGGCCGTCGTGTGGGTCGATCGCGCGGGCCAGAAGCCGATCGTGATCGGAGCGCGCGGCGAGCGGCTGAAGCGGATCGGCCGCAGTGCGCGCCTCGAGCTCAATCGGCTCCTGGGCCGCCGGCTGCATCTGGAGCTCTGGGTGAAGGTGCGCGAGGACTGGGCCGACGACGCGCGTGCGCTGCGGCAGCTCGGAGTGGAGTGAGAGGATGAGCCGCCACAGCCGCCGCGTGCAGCTGGCTCCAGGCTATCTGCTGCACCATCGACCCTGGCGCGATACCAGCCGTATCCTCGAGATCATCGCGCGCGACCACGGGCGGCTGACGCTCTTTGCACGCGGCGTGCGCGGCCCGCGCTCACGACTCGCTCCGATCCTGCAACCCTTCCGCCCGCTCCTGCTCTCCTGGAGCGGGCGTGGTGAGGCGGCGCAGCTCACGGGCGCCGAGGCTGCCGGTGAATCGCTGCCTCTTCCCTCGCCTGCGCTGATGTCCGGGTTCTATCTGAACGAGCTGCTCCTGAAGCTGACGACACGGCATGATCCGCATCCGGAGCTCTTCGACGATTATCACCATACGCTCGAGACGCTGAAGGCCGGGGCGCCGCTCGAGCGTTCGCTGCGACTTTTCGAGAAGCGGCTGCTCGAAAACCTGGGCTACGGGCTGTTGCTCGGCAGCGAAGCGCAGAGCGGACAGGCGGTGGGAGCCGACGCGTACTATCATTTCAGACCGGCCGTGGGGCTGGTGCCTGCCGTTGCCGAGGTGACGGGGGTGGTGAGCGGCCGTTCGCTCCTGAGCCTCGAGCGTGAAGAGCTGGAGACGCCCGAAGCGCTCGAGGATGCACGCCGTGTGCTGCGTGCCGCGCTCGGGCAGTGCCTCGAGGGGCGCGAGCTCGCTTCGCGCACGGTCGCCAGGGCCATCGTCCGCAGGGGGTAAGGAATCATGAGCGGGGGAATCGCACTCGGCGTCAACATCGACCATGTCGCGACC
The DNA here is from genome assembly GCA_016707425.1 of Gammaproteobacteria bacterium. Lineage (GTDB taxonomy): Bacteria > Pseudomonadota > Gammaproteobacteria > Steroidobacterales > Steroidobacteraceae > JADJHU01. The sequence goes on along the minus strand of JADJHU010000002.1, from coordinate 273,751 downwards.
CTGCGCCAGGCACGCCGCGGGCGTGCTCCCGATCCCGTACATGCAGCGCTCATCGCCGAGCAGGCGGGGGCAGACGCCATCACGCTGCACCTGCGCGAGGACCGGCGCCACATCCAGGATGCGGACGTCTTCGCCTTGCGCGAACGCCTGCAGACGCGCATGAATCTCGAGATGGCGGTGACCGACGAGATGCTCGAGATCGCGCGCCGCGTGGCGCCGGCCGACTGCTGCCTGGTCCCCGAGCGGCGGGTGGAGATCACGACCGAGGGCGGCCTCGACGCGGCCGGCCAGGTCGAACGGCTCCGCGAGGCCTGTGCGCTGCTCGCGACTGCAGGCACGCGCGTGGCGCTGTTCATCGATCCCGATGCGCGCCAGGTCGAGGCTGCGGTGCAGACCGGTGCACCGGCCGTCGAGCTGCATACCGGGGCCTATGCGGAGGCGCGCGGCGGCGGGCGTGCCATCGAGCTCGAGAGACTGCGCTCTGCGGCTCGCCTGGCAGCGGGGCTCGGCCTCGAAGTGCACGCCGGCCATGGACTCGACTACCACAACGTGCAGCCCGTGGCGGGAATCCGCGAGATCGTGGAGCTCAACATCGGTCACGCCATCGTCGCCCGTGCGGTATTCCAAGGGCTTGCGGCCGCGGTTGCCGGGATGAAGGCGCTGATGCGCACCGCCCGGCCGTGATCTTCGGGATCGGTATCGACGTGCTCGAGGCACGGCGCATCCAGGAGGCCTATGCGCGCTACGGCGAGCGCTTCGTCGAGCGCTTGCTCATGCCCGAGGAGCGCATCCAGCTCGCCCGCACCCGCCGTCCCGAGCGCTTCCTCGCCATGCGCTTCGCCGCCAAGGAGGCGATCGTCAAGGCCATGGGCACGGGCTTCGCGCATGGCATGTGGATCCGCGATGTGGGCGTCGTGCAGAACGAGCGGGGCAAGCCCGAAGTGGTTTTCTCGGCGCGCGGCGAACGCGTGCGCCGCGAGCTTGGTGTCGGCGAGGCACACGTGACGCTCACCGATGAGGCAGGCCTGATCGTGGCCGTCGCCGTGCTGCTGCGGGAGGCACGTTCGTGAACGTGCTCGTTTTCGACATCGAGACGATTCCCGACGTCGAGCTCGGCAGGCGCGCCCTCGGACTCGAGGGACTCGGAGACGCCGAAGTGGCCAAGGCCATGTTCGCACGCCAGTATCAGCGGGCCGGCACCGAGTTCCTGCCGCACGAGCAGCACCGCGTGATTGCCATCTCCTGTGCGCTGCGTACGCGCGAGGAACTCAGGGTGTGGAGCGTCGGCGAACCCGGGACCGGCGAGGCCGAGCTCATCGAACGCTTCTTCGGCGGTATCGAGCGCCACGTCCCGACCCTGGTGTCCTGGAATGGCGCGGGCTTTGATCTGCCGGTGCTGCACTACCGGGCCCTGCGCCACGGCGTGCAGGCCGCGCGCTACTGGGAAGTGGGCGATGACGACCGTGAGTTCCGCTACAACAACTATCTCGGTCGCTTCCACTGGCGCCACACCGACCTGATGGACGTGCTCTCGGGCTACAACACGCGGGCACGAGCCTCGCTCGCGAACGTCGCACTGCTGCTCGGGCTCCCCGGGAAACTCGGATTCTCCGGCGACAGGGTCTGGGGGGCCTGGCTCGCGGGCGACATCGGCGGCATCCGGCGTTATTGCGAGACCGATGTGCTGAACACCTGGCTCGTATACCTGCGTTTCGAGCTGATGCGCGGCAGGCTGTCCCGGGAGGGCCACGAGGCAGAGCTCACGCGCGTGCGCGCCTTGCTGCGCGGCGGCAGCCAACCGCACTTCGCCGAGTTCCTCCGCGCCTGGGAGACAGGGGCTTGAGGCGCCCGCGGGAGGCGGAGCCGATCGAAACCGGAGTCGTCGCTGCGCTCACTCACGAGGGTGAGGGCGTCGTGAGGGCAGGAAAGACCGTATTCGTCGTGGGCGCCCTGCCTGGCGAGACGGTGCGCTTCCGGCGCATGCGGCGTCGTCGCCAGCATGACGAAGCGGAGCTCATCGAGGTCGTGCAGGCCGCACCCGGGCGCGTCACACCGCGCTGCGCTCACTTCGGCATCTGCGGTGGCTGTGCGCTGCAGCATCTCGAATCCCGGGCACAGCTTGCCGCCAAGGAGCGTGAGCTCGCGGAGAGCCTGGAGCGGCTGGGCCAGGTGCAGCCGCCCGAGTGGCTCGCGCCGCTCGAGGGCCCGGCCTGGCACTACCGCCGGCGGGCCCGTCTCGGGGCAAAGTTCGTCTCGAAGAAGGAGCGGGTGGTCGTCGGCTTCCGTGAGCGGCACGCGCCCTACGTCGCCGACCTGCGAAGCTGCGTGGTGCTGGCTGCGCCGGCCGACCGCCTGATCGAACCGCTCGCGCAGCTGCTCTCGGGGCTCACCATCCGTGAGCGCGTGCCGCAGATCGAAGTGGCCGTCGGCGATGCGGCAACCGTGCTTGTCTTGCGGGTGCTGCAGGAGCCGACGCCGGCTGATCGCGAGCGACTGGCGGCCTTCGAGGCCGCGGAGAAGGTGCGCATCTACCTGCAACCGGGGGGCACTGCATCGGTCGCGCCCCTGGCCGGCGAGCGCGCCGTGCTCGATTACCGGCTGCCGCAGTCCGGACTGGTGCTCGGGTTCGATGCGACGGACTTCGTGCAGATCAATCGTGAGGTCAACGAGGCACTTGTCGGGCGGGTCGTGGAGCTTCTCGGGGCGGGGAAGGGTGATCGGGTTCTCGATCTGTTCTGCGGGCTCGGCAATTTCACCCTGCCGCTCGCGCGCCGGGCTGGCGAGGTGACGGGCGTGGAAGGCGATGCGGGGCTCATCGAGCGGGCACGAGCCAATGCGGGGCGCAACGGTCTGGGAAACGTCACCTTCCACGTGGCCGATCTCGCTGTTCCGGTCCCGGCGGCCTGGGCGCGGGAGGGCTATTCCCACGTGCTGCTCGATCCGCCCCGCACCGGCGCCCGCGGGATTCTGCCGACCATCGCACAAATGCGCCCCCGCAGACTTCTGTATATTTCGTGCCATCCGGGCAGTCTCGCGAGGGATGTGGGGCTCCTGGTCCACGAGCACGGCTTCGCGCTTCGGTCGGCGGGGGTCGTCGACATGTTTCCGCATACGACGCACGTCGAGTCACTCGCCGTGCTGGAGCCGGAGTAGGTGTGACGCTCGGACCGCTCATGGTCGATCTGGCCGGGCCGGATCTCCTCGCCGAGGAGCGGGAGCTGCTCGCGCATCCGCTCATCGGCAGCGTCATCCTCTTCGCCCGCAACTATGAGGATCCGGCGCAGCTCACGCGCCTGGTGACCGCGATCCATGCCGTCCGCTCGCCGCCACTCATCGTGGCGGTCGACCACGAGGGCGGGCGTGTGCAGCGCTTCCGTGCAGGCTTCTCCGCGCTGCCACCCCTGCGGCGCATCGGCCACGAGTACGACCGCGACGCGCGCGCGGGGCTCGAGCTCGCGCGGCGCCTGGGCTGGCTCATGGCTGCGGAGCTGCGCGCACATGGAGTGGACCATTCCTTCGCGCCGGTCGTCGATCTCGACCGTGGCATGAGCAGTGTGATCGGCGATCGTGCCTTCCACGCCCGCGCGGGGGTCGTGGCCGCTCTTGCGGTCGCCTACATGCACGGCATGCGCGATGCGGGGATGGCGGCGACGGCAAAGCACTTTCCAGGGCACGGCGGCGTGGCGGCCGACTCGCACGTGGCGCTGCCCGTCGATCGCCGTGCGCTCGTGGATCTCGAGGATGATCTCACTCCCTTCCGGCGAATGATCGCCAACGGACTCGCCAGCGTGATGGTGGCGCATCTGCTGTTTCCGGAAGTCGATGAGGTGCCCGCGAGTCTCTCGCCACGCTGGATCCGCGGTGTGCTGCGCAGCGACCTGGGTTTCCAGGGGGTCGTGTGCGCGGATGATCTGTCGATGGCCGGGGCTCGCGCGGGCGGTGACATCGTCGAGTGTGCCACGCGCGCGCTCGCGGCCGGATGCGATGTGCTGCCGGTGTGCAACGATCGCGCTGCGGTGCTGAAGCTCCTCGACGCACTGCACGCACCGCCTGATCCGGTGTCACAGCTGCGCATCGTGCGCCTGCGCGGCCACGGCGGGCCAGGGCGTGAACAGCTGCTCGGCTCAGCGGCATGGCGCGACTGTCAGGAAACCCTCCGGCGTTGTGCGGCAACTCCGGCGCTGCAGCTCGAGGCGGGACCGGCATGAAGGACTGGTCGGTCGAACTGCTCCATGCCGTGCTCGACGCGGCGCCCGAAGGCATCACCATCTGCGAGCCTGGGGGCGATCACGAGGTCGTCTTCGTCAACCGGGCTTTCGCGCGGCTCACCGGCTATGCTCCCGAAGAGCTCATCGGCCGGAATCTGCGCATGCTCCAGGGTGCGGCGCGTGACCAGGCGCCCCGCCACGAGCTGCGTACCGCCCTCGCCACGGGCAGCAGCGCACGCATCGCGCTGAGCAATTTCCGCAAGGATGGCAGCAGCTTCCGCAATGAGATGCACGTGCAGGGCATCCGTGACGCCGACGGCCGTCTCGTGTGTTTCATCGGCCACCATCGCGATGCGGGGGAGCAGGTCCGGGGCGGCGAGCCGCTGATGCAGGGCCTGCCGTCATGGATGCGCGAGGACCGGCTCACGGGGCTGGTATCGCAGGCCTATTTCGAGGAGCTTCTGCGCCGCGACTGGGCGATTGCGGCGCGTGAGCAGCACGCGCTCGGTTTTGCGGTCTTCGACGTCGATGAGCTCGGTGTCTACAACGATACCTTCGGCCGCGCCGGCGGCGATGCGGTGCTGAGGCGTGCGGCGCGCCTGGTGGCGGGCAGCTTCCGGCGCGGCACCGACCTGGTCGCGCGCTGGGAGGGCGGCAGCATCGCCGTGCTCACCCATGCCACCGATGCTGCCAGGCTCACGGAGTACGCGGGCTCAGTCGCACGACGCATGCGTGAGCAGCTGATCCACCATCCGCGTTCCGCGGCGCGCTACGTGACCCTGAGCGTGGGCGTGGCCGCCTGGATCCCGCAGAGCGGCGAATCGGCCGGGAAGCTCGTGCAGGCTGCCGGCGCGGCTCTCGGGGACTTCAAGGCCCAGGGGCGCAGCCATCTCACGGCGGCACGACCCTGAGTTCGCTCAGGGTGGTGCCGGTGAGCTGCCGCTCTGTGCGGGCGTGACGATCGCAATCACTCCGAAGGCCGGATGATCGAAATAGTGGCGCTCGCCGAAGCGGATGCGCCGGGTCTCGCTCAGGGTGAAGGTCGTTTCCGGCGCGGCACCGAGCCCCGCCGGCGGCGAGGCCATCGCATAGTCGAGCACCAGACCGAGATGCAGAAACCGCCCGCGCTCGAGGGACACCAGGCCCGTGAGACCGGGCACGTCCATCCCCAGGCGCTGCACGGAGAACCCGGCGCGCGAGCCCCAGGGACTTGCGGTCTGTGACCAGCCGGTGTGTGCGACGAGTTCGTAACGGCCGCTGGCGCGGAGCTTCGCGGCCAGTTCCCCGAGCTGATACCTGGCGGGCGCCAGGGCACCCAGGAAGCGGCCGGGATCGCCCGCCGTCGTGGCGCCGGCTTCGCCGCCGTCGCCGAAGCTGCGTCGCCGTGCTTCGGCGCTCCAGTCCTCGGCGCCGCCCGCTGCGGAGGTGACACGAAACACGAGCATCTCGATGTCATAGCCTGGCGCAGGCGCGGATGTCTGCTGCGGATACGCGGGAGACAGCACCAGCAGTGCACACAGGATCGCCAGGGCAGGCAGTCTTCGCATCGGCGCATTCTAGCGCAGCACCGCGGCACTCACCGGCCGCCGAGCTCGCCGAGCACCCGTGCGGCGAGCTCCAGCCGTGCCGCCGGCACCTGCGCAGGGCGGTTCACGCGCAGCTTCAACGGGCCCTCGAGCCGGTATTCCTTCGGACGCTCCTGCACCAGGCGGATGACCGTGTGCGGCTCGATGGCATTCTGTGCCTCGAACAGGACGTAGCCGCCGAGCGCGTTCAGGTCGAGCCGCCGCACGCCGAGACGGCGGGCCTTGAGCTTCAGGCGCGCGATGCGCAGCAGCGACTGTGCGGGCGGTGGCAGGGCGCCGAAGCGGTCCGTCAACTCGCCAACGAGCGCATCGAGCGCTTCTTCGTCCGGTGCTGCCGCGATGCGCTTGTACAGCCCGAGCCGGACATGCACATCAGCGACGTAGTCTTCGGGCAGGAGCGCCGGCACATGCAGTTCCACCTCGGTTGCGGCCGCCAGAGGCCGTTCCAGCTGCGGGGTGCGGCCGTCGCGCAGTGCCTGCACGGCCTCGTCGAGCAGATCGAGATAGAGTGCCAGCCCGATCTCGGTGAGCTCGCCGCTCTGCTGCTCGCCCAGGAGCTCCCCGGCACCACGGATCTCGAGATCGTGCGTGGCGAGCACGAAGCCGGCCCCCAGTTCCTCGAGCGACTCGATCGCCTCGAGACGCTTGAGGGCATCGGGCGCGAGGCTCTGGCGCGGGGGGCTCAGCAGATAGGCAAAGGCACGGTGGTGCGAACGCCCCACGCGGCCACGCAGCTGATGTAGCTGCGCAAGGCCGAAGCGATCCGCGCGATCGATGATGATGGTGTTCGCAGTCGGCACGTCGATGCCGCTCTCGATGATGGTCGTGCAGACGAGCACGTTGAAGCGGCGGTGGTAGAAATCGATCATCAGCTGCTCGAGTTCGCGTTCGCGCATCTGTCCGTGGCCGATGCGCAGCTGCGCCTCCGGCACGAGTTCGGCGAGTGTCTGCGCCGTCTTCTCGATCGACGCGACCTGGTTGTGCACGAAATACACCTGCCCGCCACGACGAAGCTCCCGAAGGCATGCCTCGCGGATCGTGGGGGCGTGCCATTCGGTCACGAAGGTCCTGACCGCAAGCCTCTCGGCGGGCGGCGTGGTGATCAGCGACAGCTCGCGCAGACCGCCAAGGGCCATGTTGAGCGTGCGCGGAATGGGCGTGGCGGTGAGCGTGAGGACGTGCACCTCGGCGCGCAGTGCCTTCAGGCGTTCCTTGTCGCGCACGCCGAAGCGGTGTTCCTCGTCGACGATCACCAGCCCGAGCTCACGGAAGCGCACGTTTGCGTGCAGGAGGCGGTGCGTCGCGATGACGATGTCGATCGTGCCGCGCTCGAGCCCTTCGAGGACGGACTGCGTCTCCCTGCCGGTACGGAAGCGCGACAGTGACTCGATGCGGACCGGCCAGTCGGCGAAACGGTCGCGGAAATTCGTGAGGTGCTGCTGTGCGAGCAGCGTGGTCGGCACGAGCACGACGACCTGTCGTCCCGCCTGTGCGGCGACGAAGGCGGCGCGCATCGCGACCTCCGTCTTGCCGAAGCCGACATCGCCGCAGACGATGCGGTCCATGGGCCGCGGGCTCCCGAGATCCGCGATCACCCTGGCGATCGCCTCGGCCTGGTCTTCGGTCTCCTCGAAGGGGAAGGCGTTCGCGAAGGCCTGGTACTCGAGCTCGTTCACCGGCAGCGCGAGGCCGGGCCGCGCCTTGCGCTGCGCATAGAGGTCCAGGAGCTCGGCAGCCACGTCGCGGATGCGTTCCGCGGCGCGGCGGCGTGCCTTTGCCCATTGATCGGTGCCGAGCTTGTGCAGGGGTGCCGCGTCCGCTGCGGCACCCGTATAGCGCGTCACCAGGTGGAGGTTCTGCACAGGCACGTAGATACGGTCGCCGTCCTGGTATTCGAGCACCAGGAACTCGCCCGTCTCCCCGGCGACTTCCATGACCTGCAGGCCGACGTAGCGGCCGACGCCATAGCCCTCGTGGACCACCGGGGCTCCTCGGTCGAGCGCCTGCAGATCGCGGAGAATGGCCTGCGGGTCTGCCGCGGCACGACGGCGCTGTGCGGCCTGGCGGGCGCGCGGACCGAAGAGCTGCTCCTCGGCGAGCACGGCGACCGGCGGTTCGGTGACCGCGAGGCCTCTGATCCCCGGGGCCACGGTGAGCGCGAAGCGTGCCGGGCTCGCGAGGAAGTCCTGCCAGCCGCCCAGCAGCTCGAGAGGATGGCCGTGGGCGCCGAGGAGCTCGTGCAGCACTTCGCGCCGCCCGGGCGACTCGGCTGCGATCAGTACGCGCCCGTGGAAGCCGCGGACGAACTCGTCGACCGGCGCGAGCGGCTCCGGCGCACGCGCGTCGAGGCGCAGCTCCGGCGGCGGCAGCGTCGGGAACTCGTGCTGTCCGGGAAGTGCCTCGCCCGCCGCGAGTGGTGCTGCAAGGGTGCTGATGGAGATGCGCGCGAGACCTTGCAGCTGCGCATGAACGTCCTGCGGCTCGAGCGCAAGCTCCCGGGGCTCGAGGAGCGGTCGCTCGATGTCATGACGCCGGTCCTCGTGGCGCTGCCCGAGCTCCTGCCAGGCGCGCCCGAGTGCCTCGTCGACTCCTGTCTCGCAGGCAAAGACGGGGTCGCGTGGCAGGTAGTCGAAGAGCGTCGCGGTGGTCTCGTGGAACAGCGGCAGGTAGAACTCGATGCCGGCGGGGGCGACACCCTCGCTCACGCCACGGTAGATCGTGCTGCGCGTCGGGTCGCCTTCGAAGCGGACGCGAAAACGCCGCCGGAACGCGCGTACCGCATCCTGGTCGAGCGCGACTTCGCGCGCCGGCAGCAGCCGGATCGCGGACACGGTGTCCAGTGAGCGCTGCGTTTCGGGATCGAAGCGGCGGATGGCCTCGACCTCCTCGTCGAAGAGATCGATGCGCAGCGGGGCGTCAGCGCCCATCGGAAACACATCGAAGAGCGAACCTCGCAGCGCGTACTCTCCCGGGCTGCTCACCTGGCTCACCGCGGCGTAGCCCGCTTCGCTCAGCCGGGTCCGGAACGGCCCGATCGCCAGCCTGTCGCCGACGGCGAGCTCGAAGCTGCGCCCGCTCACGTACTTCGGCGGTGGCAGACGCAGGAGCAGGGTGTCGGCGGCAAGCAGCAGGAAGCCGCGGCGCATGTGCGGCAGCTCGGCAAGCGTCCGCAGGCGTTCGGAAACGATGTCGGGATGCGGCGAGAACACGTCGTAGGGCAGCACCTCCCAGTCCGGCAGCCGCAGGACCGGGAGTGCGGGATCCGCGTAGAAGGCGAGCTCGGCGCTCAGCCGGTCGAGTTCGCGGGCTCCGGGGACGACGACGACATGGGTCCGGTCCGTGGCGGCTGCTGCTTCCGCAAGCGCCAGGGCCGCGGCGCTGCCGTGCAACCGGTGCCAGCGCAGTGCGGGTTGTTCCCGATCCGGGCGGGGTGGGGCGAGGAGGGTGCGGCGGGTGCTGGGCATCGGTGGAGGCGGATCTGCGGCGGCGCGAAGGCGCCGCAGCTTACCGATCCGGGATCACGCCGCAAGATGCGCGGCCTCACCCCGGAGCCGGGGTGAGTATCGGGGCAGAGGCCCTGCTTCAGTGCAGGGCGACGGCGTGCACCACCCGGTCGAACTCGAAAAAGACCGAGAAATCACCGTAATCCCACCGTGTGATCGGCGGCTTGCCGACGGCCGCATGGCGGTCGGCCGGCGTGCCGAAGCGTGCCTCCACGGCGGTCATGGTCATGCCTCGGGTCGGTCGCTCCACGTTCGAGTCGCGCACGGCGAGCTGGTCGCCGACCACGATGGGTTCCGCGGAGGCGACGCCCGCGATCGCCATTGCGAGCAGAAATGCGACAGGGCCCGTCCGCATGGGTGCACTCCTCGTTGAGCCAGGCGGAAAGCATGGTAGCACCGGCGGCCGCCGACGCTGCCTGCAGCGCCGATTCCTGTGATTCCTGTCATATTCCGGGGTGCTCCCGGCGTCTGTGGTTAAATGCGCCGCTGCCATACCGCCAGACCGTCCCCGAGATGTTCCACCCGCTGCCGATCTTCGTCGGCCTGCGCTACGTGCGGGCCCGAACGCACAAGTTCTTCGTGTCCTTCATCACCTGGGTGTCGCTCATCGGCGTGTGCGTGGGCGTGGTGGCGCTGATCGTGATTCTCTCGGTGATGAACGGCCTCGAGGGCGAGCTGCGCGAGCGCCTCCTGACCCTCACCGCGCACGCGCGCATCGTGGAACGATCCGGACCCCGGACGCCGCCGGCACGCGTCGACTGGGTGCGCATCGCGCAGGCCGTCCAGCGCGTGCCTGGCGTGCGGGGTGTGGCGCCCTATCTCGAGGTGCAGGCCCTCGCCGTGCGAGCCCCGGAGATGCTTCCCGTCGTACTGCGCGGCATCGACCCGGCCCGCGAGCGTGCCATCAGCGATCTGGCAGGCCGGCTCGTGCAGGGCCGGCTCGACGGGCTCGTCGCGGGCAGCGAAGGCGTGATCGTCGGGAGTGTCATCGCACAGCAGCTCGGCGTCCTGGTGGGCGACACCGTGACGTTGCTCGTTCCCGCGATCGGCCCTGATGAGATTCCCGAGCCGAAGCTGCGGGAGCTTACCGTGGCCGGAATCTTCGAGGTCGGCCTCCAGGACCACGACGGGGTGCTGCTGCTCGCCGCGCTCGGGGACGTGCGATCGCTCGCGCCGACGGCGGACGGCGGGCTGCGCGTGGAGTACGAGGACGCGCTGGCGGCGCCGGAGCTCTCGGCGCGTGTTGCGAGGGACCTTCCGGCGGGGCTGGAGATCCGCGACTGGACGCAGGATCACGCCAGCTATTTCCGCGCCATCCGCATCGAGAAGACCATGGTGGGGATCATCCTGATGCTGATCGTCGGTGTGGCGGCCTTCAACATCGTGGCGATGCTCGTGATGGTGGTCACCGACAAGCGTGCCGACATTGCGATTCTCCGTACGCTCGGGGCCTCGCCGCGGCGGGTCATGGGCGTATTTCTCACGCAGGGTCTCGTGATCGGCTGGATCGGTGTGACGCTCGGCATCGTCCTTGGCGTGGCCCTCGCGCTGCACGTGGGCGAGATTGCCCCCTGGCTCGAGCGCAGCTTCGGTTTCCAGATCATGGATGCCGACGTGTACTACATCACGCGCATCCCTTCGGACCTGCGCTGGCAGAACGTCGCCTGGATCGGCAGCTCGGCCTTTCTCCTCACTGCCCTCGCCACGATCTATCCCGCGCTGCGCGCAGCCGGCGTCCCGCCGGCCGATGCGCTGCGCTACGAGTGAGCGGCCGGTGAGTCTCTACGAGTGGCTCATCGGCACGCGCTACCTGCGTTCCACGCACCGTCGCGGCTTCGTGTCGATCGTGGCCCTGATCTCGGTCGCGGGTCTCGCCCTCGGTGTGGCGGTGCTGCTCGTGGTGCTCTCGGTGATGAACGGCTTCGGGCGCGAGTTGCGCTCACGCATCCTCACCGTGACCTCGCATGCGACGCTCATGAGCCTCGATGGCGCGCTGCACGACTGGCATCGCATCCAGGCAGTCGCGCTGCGCCAGCCGGGGGTGCTCGGGGCGGAGCCCTACATCGAGGCGCAGGCCATGCTGGCGCATGGCGGGCACGTGAGTGGCGTCACCGTGCGCGGCATGCCGCCGGAGGTCGAGTCGGGCACGGGCGGTCTCGCGCAGCGGATGGTGAGCGGGCGGCTGGCTGACCTCGAGGGGGGTGCCCGCCGCATCGTGCTCGGGAGGGCTCTGGCTGCCGAGCTCGGCGTGCGCGTCGGCGACCGGGTGGTCCTCATCGTGCCGGAGGGGACAGCCACGCCCGTCGGTGTCGTGCCCCGCATGCAGCGGCTGACGGTGGCGGGTGTCTTCGAGTCGGGCATGTACGAATACGATCGCGGTCTCGCGCTCGTGCGCATGGCCGAGGCCGCAAAGCTCTATCGGCTCGGGGATGCCGTGACGGGCGTGCGCCTGACGCTTGCCGATCCGATGCGCGCACCGGGCGCCGTGCGCGATCTGGCGCTTGCGCTCGGAGGTGGCTTCTACGTGAGCGACTGGACGCGCAACCACGCCAATTTTTTCCGCTCCATCGAACTCACCAAGTCCATGATGTTCGTGATCCTGTCCATGATCGTCGGAGTCGCAGCCTTCAACATCGTGGCCACGCTCGTGATGATCGTGAAGGAAAAGCAGACGGACATTGCCATCCTGCGCACCATGGGCGCCGCACCGCGCAACATCCTGGGCGCCTTCGCCGTGCAAGGCGTACTGATCGGATTCGCGGGCACGGGGCTGGGGGCGCTTCTCGGAATCGTGGTGTCGCGCAACCTGCAGGCACTCGTGCATGGCCTCGAGAAACTGCTCGGCACGCGGTTTCTCGATGCGCGGGTGTATTTCATGAGCGATCTGCCGGCCTATGTGCAGCCGCTCGATGTGCTGCGCGTCTGTGGCATCGCCTTTGCGCTCTGCGCGCTGGCGACCCTCTACCCCGCGTGGCGTGCCGCGCGCACCGCACCTGCGGAGGCCCTGAGACATGACTGAGACTGAACCGGGCCGCGCAGCCATGGCTGCGGTCCTCGAGGCACGCGACGTTCGGCGCAGCTTCCGCCAGGGATCGGTGACGCTGGAGGTGCTGCGTGGCGTGAATCTGCGCGTCGACGCCGGTGAGCGTCTCGCCGTGATCGGCGCCTCCGGATCGGGCAAGACGACGCTCCTGCAGATCGTGGGCGGCCTCGACCGTCCCAGTGCGGGGCAGGTCCTCATCGATGGCGATGACATTCACGCGCTGGACGAGGGCGCGCGCGGGCGGCTGCGCAACCGGACACTCGGCTTCGTGTATCAGTTCCATCACCTGCTGCCCGAGTTCTCGGCTCTCGAGAACGTCGCGATGCCGCTGCTCGTGCGCCGCACACCGGCACGCAGCGCGCGGGAGCAGGCCCGGGCGCTGCTCGAGCGGGTGGGGCTCGGCGACCGCCTCGAGCACCGTCCCCATCAGCTGTCCGGGGGGGAGCGGCAGCGCGCCGCCGTGGCTCGTGCCCTGGTCACCGAGCCGCGCCTGGTCCTCGCCGACGAACCCACCGGCAACCTCGATGGCCGCAATGCCGAGCAGGTCTTCGCCCTGATGCTCGAGCTGAACCGCGAGCGTGGCACGAGCCTCGTGGTGGTGACCCACGACCCGCTCCTTGCCGCACGCATGGACCGCGTGCTCGAGCTGCAAGAGGGCATTCTGCTGGAAAGGCCTCGTTCAGAAGCTTGAGCGTCCCGGGCGCAGGCGGTATCTGTGCCGCACGTGCCAGCGCCAGAAGGATTCGAGGCCGAACCACCCGGCGGTACCCGCCACGACTCCACAGATGAGGCAGCCGGCCAGGAACGGCCGCCACACGGGCCCGAGCCCGTACTGCAGCCAGTTCCATGAGAGTTCGAAGGCGAAGTGCTCGGGCGCGTAACCGAGTGCCACTGCGCCAACGCGGTACGCGAGGTAGTAGACCGGCACGACAGTCAGCGGGTTCACCAGCAGGAGCGTAGCGAGCATCACGGGCACGTTGAGATGCGCAAGGACCGCGATGGTCACGCCGAGCAGCATGTGGACCGGCAGCGGCACGAAGCAGATGGCGAGCGCGACGCCGAAGCTCGCAGTGATCGAACGCCGGTGTACCGCCCACAGCCGCGGATCCGTGAATCGCGACCGGAAGGGCTTGAGGTACCAGCGATTGTGCAGGACCTCGGGACGCGGCGTGAGCTTCTTGAAAAAGCGGCGGGGCATGGGGCGCAAGCACTCTACAGGAGACGTCGCGGCGACGCACGGCGGCGGCGCAGGGAGGCGCAGAATTGCCGAAGGCTCTCGCGGTTCTGGCGGGCGTGCTGGTGGCGCTGCACTGGCCCTGGGCGCTGTGGCCGGGGTACGCGGTGTCCGCCCTCGGCGTCGCCGCTGTCTGTGTGTGGCGACGCCGGCTCCGCGGGCTCTCCGCGGCGAGCCTTGCCTTTGCCGCCACGCTGCTTGCCGAGCACCACCAGCTCGGGCAGCACTGGCCTCAGGAGTGTGGTGACGAACGCGTGCTTGCCCTGGTGAGCGTCGACTCCATTCCTGTGCCCGCTCCCTACGGTACGGTCTTCGATGCCCGAGTGCGCGTGCTGCGCGGCGCGGCGCCACGGGAGCTCCGCGCCCGGATCGTGTGGCGCGCTTCGCCGCGGACTCTGCGCCCCGGCGACCGCTGGACGTTGCTGCTCGCGCTGCGAGCACCACGCGGCTTTGTCGATCCCGGCGCCGTGGATCTCGAGAAGCTGCTGTTTCGTGAGGGTCTGCACGCGACCGCAACGGTCGTCGACTCCGCTCTCAACCGGCTGTCGGGAACCGCACGCTTCGATCTCGACCGGGTCCGCCAGCGGCTGGCTGAAGGCATACGCGCCCGGGTGCCGGAGCGGGATGCGGCGACGCTGCTGGCGGCGCTCGCCGTCGGTTACACCGCGGAGATGTCGCGCGAGCAGTGGCGGATCTTCAACGCGACGGGGACGGCGCATCTTGTGGCGATTTCCGGTCTGCACGTGACGTTCTTCGCAGTGCTTGCCTTTGCCGTCGCGCGCCGCGTCTGGGGTCCGCTCACGCGTCTCGGGCTGCGCCTGCCCCGTGAGAGCTTTGCGGCATCAACCGGCCTGGGCGCGGCCGCAGCCTACGCGCTGCTCGCCGGCTTCTCGGTACCTGCGCAGCGCACGCTGCTCATGCTCGCGGCCTGGGCGGTCGCACGTCATGGCGCACGCCCTGCAGGTGCGGCCAGGGTGTTCGCGGTGGCGCTCGTGGCCGTGCTGCTCATCGACTTCCGTGCACCGCTCGCGCCCGGCTTCTGGCTCTCCTTCATCGCCGTGGGCGTCATCCTGCTGACCACCGGAACCCGGGTGCTGGCGTCCGGGATGGCGGCGAGCGCACTGCGGGTGCAACTCGCCGTGTTCGTCGGACTCGTCCCCGCGACACTTGCCCTCTTCGGCAGGCTGTCTCTCGCGGGGCTCGTCGTGAACTTTGCGGCGATCCCCTTTTTCACTTTTGCCCTCGTGCCGCTCGCGCTCGCTGCCGTCGTGACCCTCCTGTGCACGCCTTCTCTCGCGATCTGGCCGCTCGGGGCGGCAGAATGGCTGCACGGCTGGGGCTGGCCCTGGCTGGCCGCCGCCGCCGACTGGCCGCTTGCATTGATTGCGGTCACCCCTGCAGGCTGGTGGTACCTGCTCGCCCTCCCAGCCGCTGTCGCACTCCTGCTGCCGCTGCCGTGGCCGTTGCGCGCCTCGGGACTCCTTGCCTGCCTGCCGCTCGCGACGTCGCCGCGCTGGGCCGTTCCTCCCGCGTCCGTCGCGCTCGACGTGCTCGAGGTCGGGCGGGGTACGGCAGTGGTCGTCCGCACGGCACGACACACGATACTCTTCGGCACGGGTGAGGTACGTGGCAGCGATGGTGAGCGTATCGAGCGCATCGTGCTCCCCTGGCTGCGCGCGCACTCGGTGCGGGCGCTCGATGCGCTGATCGTCGGCGGCGTGAACGCGGACCGCGCCGCGGGAGCGGCCGTGCTGGCCGCCGCGATGGCGGTGCGGCGCGTTTACGTGGGCGATGAGTGGCCTGGGGCGATCCTGCCCGTGCAGCGCTGTGCGTCGGCCGGCGCCTGGCGGTGGGATGAGGTGAGCTTCCGCATGCTCACGAGTGCGGGCAGCACGGCATGTTCCCTGTTCATCGATTCGCCCGGGGGCCGGGCACTCATCGCAGGCGATCTCGACGCTCTCGCGGAGCGGACGCTGAGCGGTGCGTATGCGCTGCGCGCAGAGGTGGCGCTGGTGCCGCGCAGTGGCAGCGCCGCCGCCTCGAGCACCGCGCTGGTCGCGGCGGTCTCACCCCGCTGGGCGCTCGTCTCCGCGCCTGCAGAAGCCGCAGGGACGCCGGGTACGCGGGAGGTGCTCGCGCGCTGGCAGGCGCAGGGTGCGCAGCCCGTCCTCACGGGCCTGAGCGGCGCGCTGCATCTGCGCATCGCGGCGCGTGGCGGTCCACGGCTTCTCGGGAGGGCGCGGTGCGATCGACCCCGACCCTGGCGCGCGCGCTGCATCGCGTCGGAGTTCGATGCCATGGCGCAGGCACGATGGCCCGGCACTCGTGGACCCCGGTATGATGCGCGCTCGCGACGCACCGGGGAGCGAGCAGGCGATGTGGGAAATCGTGCGGGCCGGTGGCCCGCTCATGTGGCCGATCATCCTGTGCTCGATCGGAGCAGCAGCGATCATTCTCGAGCGGCTCTGGACGCTCCAGGAGAAGCGCGTGCTGCCGCGCGAGCTCCTGCAGAAGATCTGGCAGCTGGTCGAGAGCAACCAGATCAACGACAAGGTGATCGCCGCGCTCGCGCAGAACTCGCCGCTCGGCAAGGTGCTCGCCGCCGGCCTCGCTCACCGGCACCGCCCGCGCGAGATCATGATGGAGCGCCTGCAGGACACGGGCCGCCACGTCGTGCACGAGCTCGAGCGCTTTCTCAACACCCTGGGCACCATCGCCAGTATCGCTCCGCTCCTCGGTCTGCTCGGGACCGTGACGGGCATCATCGAGGCCTTCCGCGCCATACAGGTGAGCGGGCTCGGTGACCCGCGCGTGCTCACGGCGGGCATCAGCCAGGCGCTGATCACGACCGCCGGGGGCTGGTCGTTGCCATTCCCGCCATTGCAGGCTATCGCTACCTGCGTGGCAAGGTCGACCGGATCGTCATCGAGATGGAGAAGGATGCGATCCGCCTCGCCGATGCGGTCGAGGCGGTTGCGCAGCGTGAGCCGCTGCGATGAACCTGCGGCCGCGCCGCTCCGACGATGAGCCTGAGATCAATCTGGTGCCGCTCATCGATGTGTTCGTGTTCCTGGTCGTGTTCTTCATGCTTTCGAGCACCTTCATGGACGAGGGGCGGATGCGCATCCGTCTCCCCCGCGCTTCTTCGCCGCCGGCGGAGACCCGGCGCGAGGAGCCGCTCGTGGTGACGGTCACGCAGAGCGGCAGTTACCGCGTGAACGAACGCGAGCTCGTGAATGCGAGCCCCGAGACACTGCGTGCGGCGCTCCTGAAGGAGGCGGGGAACGGGCGTACGAGACCCGTGACGATCCGGGCCGATGCGCGCGCCACGCACCAGTCGGTGGTGACGGCGATGGATGTGCTGGCGCGGCTCGGCTTCTCGCGCATCGACATCGCGACCGTCGAGGCGAGGCCGACCGGACCCGCCCCGTGAGGCGCGGCGTCCTGTCCGCGGATCCGGCTGCAGTCTACCGCCGGCTGCTCGGCTACGCGCTGCCGCACTGGCGGATGTTCCTCGTGGGCGTGCTCGGCATGGCGCTGTTCGCTGCCACCGACTCGGCACTCGCCTGGCTGGTGCGCAGGTTCCTGGACGGCGCCTTCGTCGAACGCGATCCGACGTGCTCTGGTTCGTGCCCGCGGCCATCGTCGTGCTGTTCTTCCTGCGCGGTCTCGGCGACTACGTCTCCGGCTATTTCCCCGGCTGGGTCGGGCGCCAGGTGATCAAGTCCCTTAGAGGCGAGCTGTTCGCAAAATACCTGCGTCTGCCGACGCGTTACTACGACCGCTCCTCGCCGGCGGAGATGCTGTCGCGGCTCACGTACAACATCGAACTCGTCGCCGAGGCGAGCACCAACTCGGTCACCGTGCTGATCCGCGATACGCTCACCATCGCGGGGCTCCTCGGGTGGCTCTTCTGGCTCAACTGGCGGCTCGCGGCACTGACCATCGCACTCGCGCCAGTTCTCGCGGCCCTGATCCGGCGGGTCAACCACCTGTTCCGCCGGTACAGCACCCGCATCCAGGACTCCATGGGTGACGTGACGCGTGTGGCCCGCGAGGCACTCGATGCGCACCGTCTCATCAAGGTGTTCAATGCGCAGGCGCAGCAGCGTGCCGCCTTCGAGGTGGCCAACGAGCGCAATCGCCACAGCAACATGCGCCTGATCGCCACGCGCGCAACCAGCAATCCGGTCGTGCAGCTGATCGCGGCCTTCGGTCTTGCCGGCATCATGTATGCCGCGATCCTCCAGGTCTCGCGACAGGACATGACCGTCGGGGAGTTTCTCTCCTTCCTCACCGCGCTGCTGCTGGTGACGGCGCCGCTGCGGCGGCTGGTCGCCGTGTTCGCCTCGCTGCAGCAGGGCATTGCCGCCGGCGCCGATGTGTTCGCAGTCCTCGATGAACCCGAGGAACCGGCTGGCGGCAGCCGCAGCCTCGCGCGTGCACGCGGCGAAGTCGAATTCCGGCGGGTGAGTTTCGGCTATGCGGCCGGACAGGGAATGGTGCTCCACGAGATCGATCTGGCCGTACCGCCCGGGCAGACGGTCGCACTGGTCGGGCGTTCGGGCAGCGGCAAGACGACGCTCGCGGCGCTCCTGCCACGCTTCTACGATCCGCTTGCCGGCCAGGTGCTGCTCGACGGCGTGGATGTGCGTGAATACCGTATCGAGGACCTGCGCCGCCAGGTGAGCCTCGTGTCGCAGGAGGTCGTGCTCTTCGACGATACCATCCGTGCCAACATCGCCTTCGGTTCGCCGGCCGCCTCACCGGAGGCGCTCGAGGCTGCGGCGCATGATGCCCACGTGAGCGAGTTTGCCCGCGACCTGCCGCTCGGCCTCGACACCGTGGTCGGCGATCGGGGCGCGCTGCTCTCGGGCGGGCAGCGCCAGCGCGTCTCGATCGCGCGCGCGCTGCTGAAGAATGCGCCGGTGCTCATCCTCGACGAGGCGACCTCTGCCCTCGATACGGAGGCCGAGCGCCACATCCAGGCGGCGCTCGACGGGCTCGCGCGCGGTCGCACGACGCTCGTGATTGCTCATCGCCTCTCGACGGTCGAGAGGGCTGACCTCATCGTCGTGCTCGAGGAGGGGCGCATCGTCGAGCGTGGCACGCATACCGCGCTTCTGGCGCGCGACGGACTCTATGCGCAGCTGCACCGCATGCAGTTCAAGGTGTGAGTGCGTTCGAGGCGCGGCATGCATCGCTGGCTCATCGGGATCTGGTACGAAGGGGCGGGCGGCGGGGCGTGGCTGCGCCCTCTCGCTGCGCTCTTCGGCGCAGCGGTGCGACTGAGGCGCGCGGCATACCGGCGCGGATGGCTGCGCGTCCTTCGGGTTGGCCGGCCCGTGATCGTCGTCGGCAATCTCTCGGTGGGTGGGACAGGCAAGACGCCCCTCGTGATCGAGCTTGCACGACTCCTCGCCGAGCGGGGCGTGAAGCCGGGGATCGTCTCTCGCGGCTACGGCGGTCGGGCGCGTGCGCCTCTTCTCGTCGACGATGCATGCGGACCGGAGGTCGCGGGCGACGAGGCCTGGCTCATGCGCCGGAGGACCGGCTGTGCGGTGGCTGTGGGGCGCGATCGGGTGGCGGCCGCACGCCTGCTTGTCGATGCAGGCGCCAGCGTGATCGTCTCCGATGACGGGCTGCAGCATCATGCGCTGGCACGCGATGCCGAGATCGTGGTGATCGATGCGACCCGCGGTCTCGGTAACGGGCGTCTGCTGCCCGCGGGTCCCTTGCGTGAACTCCCGGCGCGACTCGAGGAGGTCGATGCAGTGGTGCTGAATGGCGGCCCGCGTCCCGAATGGCCGCGGGCCATCCCGATGCGCCTCGTGCCGGGTGAGGCCGTGGCGCTCGGCGGTGAGGGCCCGGCGCGCCGGCTGGCGACACTTGCCGGGCAGCGGGTGCACGCCGTGGCCGGGATCGGCAATCCTGCGCGCTTCTTCGCGATGCTGCGCGATCACGGGCTCGTGGTCGAAGAGCATCCGTTCCCCGACCATCACGTCTTTGCGGCGAGGGAGCTCGAGTTCGGTGACGCGTACCCCGTGCTCATGACGGAGAAGGATGCCGTAAAATGCGTCTCGTTCCGCAACCCCCGGCTCTGGTACGTGCCCGTCCGCGGCGAGCTGGCGGCTGAGGATGCGCAGCGTCTGCTCGGATGCCTGCTCTCGCGGATCGGACCGGAGGGTTCATGGACTCGCGCCTGATCGACATCCTCGCCTGCCCGGTCTGCAAGGGTCCGCTGCAGTATCAGCGCGAGCACGCCGTGCTCGTCTGCCGCGCCGACCGACTGGCCTATCCGGTCCGCGACGGCGTTCCGGTGATGCTCGAGGAAGAGGCCCGCCACCTCGAACCGGGCGATGCGCTCCTCGAGCGTTGAGGTGACGGGGTTCACCGCCGTGTTCCGTGTCGTCATCCCCGCGCGCTTCGCCTCGTCGCGCTTCCCCGGAAAGGTGCTCGCACCGATCGGTGCCCGACCGATGCTGGAGTGGGTCCATGAGCGCGCATGCCGGTCGCGCGCGGCCGAGGTGTGGATCGCCACAGACGACGAGCGCATCGCCGGCGCCGCGCGCGGCTTCGGTGCGCGCGTGGCGCTCACGGCGTCAACACACGTCTCCGGCACGGATCGGATTGCCGAGGTCGCCCGCAGTCGCGGCTGGAGTCCGGATGAGCTCGTGGTCAATCTCCAGGGGGACGAGCCACTGATGCCGCCGTCGCTCATCGACGCGGTTGCGCTGGCACTCGGGGACACGCCTGGGGCGGACATGTCGACGGCCGCCGCGAGCATCGAGTGTCTGGAGGAATTCCTCGATCCGAATGCCGTCAAGGTCGTGACGGATACAAGGGGTCGTGCGCTCTATTTCAGTCGCGCACCCATTCCCTGGAGCCGCGATGGTGCCCCCGCCGGGCTCGCGAGCCAGCGGTGCTTCACGGGCGCACGCCGACACATTGGCATCTATGGCTATCGCGTGGGCGCGCTGCTGCGGCTCGCTGCGCTTGCACCAACCACGCTCGAGGAGAGCGAGAAGCTCGAGCAGCTGCGCGCACTCGAGCAGGGCTTCGACATCCGCGTGATCGGGGCCGCGGAGCATCCTGGTGCGGACGTCAACACGCCGGAGGACCTGGTGCGTGTTGCCCGCCTCCTCGGTGCCGGGACGTCGCGTGAGGGACGCAGGTGAGGATCCTCTTCGTCTGCCTCGGCAACATCTGCCGTTCGCCTGCGGCTGAGGGCGTGTTGCGGACCCTCGCTGCGCGTGAGGCACCGGATCTCGTGCTGGCCGTCGACTCGGCGGGCACGGGCAACTATCACATCGGGGAGCCGCCGGATCCGCGCATGATCCGGGCCGCCGGGCAGCGCGGCTACGACCTCTCGGTGCTGCGCGCTCGCCAGATCGAGCACGCGGACTTCAGCCGCTTCGACCTCATGCTTGCCATGGACCGGCAGAATCAGTCTGACATCCTGGAGCGCGCCTCATCGGTACAGAGCCAGCAGGTGCGCTTGTTCATGGAATATGCCCCGGAGATCGGGGTGCCCGAGGTCCCCGACCCGTACTACGGTGGGCCGGAAGGCTTCGAGCGCGTGCTCGATCTCGTCGAGGCGGCTTCCCGCGGCCTCATCGCCCGGCTGCAATCCTCGTGACTGCGGTGGTGTCCCTGTTGTGGCTGCGGTGACGCGGGAGTAGGATCCGATCGCTCAGGGGGATTCGTGCAGGGGGAAGCCATGAAGCTCTGTCCCAGGCGTGCGGCGGCTGCGCTGCTCGCAGGTATGCTGGTCGTGTCTGTGCCTGCGTACGCTCTCAGTTGTCTCCTGTTTCCGTTGTCCTGCCTCAAGCCGAGCAAGAAGTTCGGTGACGAGCTCGAGGCGCTCGTGCTCGACGTCAGCTCGACAAAGACGGAGTACCTCGAAGTCAACAGCTACGGCCAGGTTCACTCGGGCTGGAGTGCGCTGAATAACAGTCAGGACTTCTATGTCTGGTTCAGGGTCGGGGAGACACTCTACGAAGGGTGGCATCAGAACACCGGCATGATCGCCAGCATGGTCGGCTACAAGCCGAAGCGCGCCGAGTGGGTCGGCAAGACCTTCAAGATGCGCTTCTACGACGAGAAATTCCTGGGTATCGCGGGTGTGGGCGCGCTCTTCAAGCGGCCCGACGGTGATGACTGGCGGCTGACGATCATCCAGATCTACGGGCCCGATGGTGTTCCGGAGTGCAAGTTCGGCATCCAGGTCTGCCCGCCGCAGGCCAAGATCGATCGCGCTGCGCGCGAGGCCGAGCAGCTCGCGAGGCTTCAGAAGACGGGCGGCAAGTCGGCCACGGACGTCCTGCCAGCTCCGGTTGATATCCCGTCGCCTCCGCCGGCCGCCGCTGCGACGGTGTCGACAGATTCGCCTCCAGCAGCAGACCCCGTGCCGGCAGCGGCGCCCGCGCCCGCGCCTGCACCTGTCTCGCCACCCACGGAACCCACGGAGGCCGCGCCGCAGTAGCCCGCGGCCGCCTCGTCGATCCGCCCGGCTTCAGTCCTCGTGACTGCCGCCGGTGCCGGGTGTGTCGCCTGGGGTCGACGACCACACGACGTGCGGGCGCCCGTCGCGCGGATGGCTCGGCTCGGAGTGGAAGACGACCTCCGTCTGACCCGACTCGCGCGGTGCGGCGGGTGCACTCGTGTCCGCCGCGCCGTTCGCCTCGATGCTGTCCCTCGACGACGTTTCGCCCGACGCCTGGATGTCCGCTGCTGCGCCGTCGCGCCCCCCCGTACCTCGGCGACCACGGCGCCTCCCCCGGCGGCTGCGCCGCTCGCCGCTGGGCTCGCCAGCCGACGTGCCCGGGATCGTGGCCCCTGGCTCCTGTGGGTTCAGCGCCTCACTGGCTTCAGGCGCACTCGGCGGCGGCGTCGCGGCGCTCCCGGGCTCTCGTGGCCGCCTGCTCTCACGGTCGCGCGGCCCACGCCCCGCGCCGCGGCTCTCGTGCGCGTCGCGATCACGCCCCTCGCGTGGCGGGCGCGGCTGCTGGCCCTCGCGTGCCCGTTCGCCGCGCTCGCCGCGGCCGCGATCGCGCTCACGCCGGGTGCCCTCGGCGTGGCGACGGGGTCGCTGATGTTCGCCGCGGTGACCCTCGCCGCCACGGCGTGTGTCGCGCCGCTCGCCGCGGCCCGAAGTACTACGCCGTGCGGTGGTGTCCGCCGTTCCACCGGGTGCGGGCTGCGGATCACCGACCAGCCAGCGCCGGATGCGGCCCAGAACGCCGAGCTGCGGAACGTGGGGTACCGGCGCCGCTGCCGCCGGCGGCGCTGCGACGATCGGTGCAGCCGTCGATGGCAGGATCGTCGGCACGGCGGCCGCTTCCTGGGGCGGCCGCCCGTCCTTCGCTCCGCTCGGATCGGGGACTTCGGGCGCCGTCGGCATGAGATAGCTCACCTGCCGGTTTTCGGGCAGGTCGATCTCGTCACCCCGCACGCGGCGGATCGAGTATTCCGGTGTCTCGATGTTCGGGTTCGGGACGATGATGAGCCCGGCTTCGCTCTTGTCCTCGAGCGTACGCAGCCACTCGCGCTTCTCGTTGATGAGATAGGTGGCGACTTCCACGGGCACCTGGGCGACGACACGTGCGGTGCGCTCCTTGCGCAGCTCCTCGCCGATGAGCCGCAGGATGGCGAGTGCCATCGACTCGACGCTCCTGATGCTGCCAATGCCGACGCAGCGCGGGCAGACGATGTGGCTCGACTCCCCGAGCGAGGGTCGCAGGCGCTGACGCGACATCTCGAGGAGTCCGAAGCGCGAGAGACGCCCGATCTGGATGCGCGCGCGGTCCATCTTCATGGCCTCGCGAAGACGATCCTCGACCTCACGCTGGCTGCTCTGCGACTCCATGTCGATGAAATCGATGACGATCAACCCGCCGATGTCGCGGATCCTGAGCTGCCGTGCGATTTCGTCGGCCGCCTCGAGGTTGGTGTTGAGCGCGGTGGTCTCGATGTCGCTGCCGCGCGTGGCGCGCGCGGAGTTGATGTCGATCGAGACGAGCGCCTCGGTGTAGTCGATCACGATGCTGCCGCCGGAGGGCAGCTGCACCTTGTGCGCATAGGCCGACTCGATCTGGCTCTCGATCTGGAAGCGCGTGAAGAGCGGAATGTCGTCCGTGTAGAGCCGGAGTCGCCGCTGCACCTCGGCGGGCATGAAGCGCTGCATGTACTCCTGGGCCTTCTCGAAGGCCGCCGGGTCGTCGACCAGCACCTCGCCGATGTCGTCCGAGAGGTAGTCGCGCAGTGCGCGCGTCACCGGATCGCTCTCACGGTAGATCAGGAAGGGGGCGGGACGGCCGTCGATCGCCCCGGCGATCTGCTCCCACTGAGTCTTGAGGTTGTCGAGGTCCCATTGCAGCTCGGTGGCGGTACGACCGACTCCTGCGGTGCGTACGATGGCGCCCATCCCTTCCGGGATGGTGAGCTCGTCCATGGCTGCTCGCAGCTGGTCGCGCTCCTCGCCTTCGATACGGCGCGAAACGCCGCCCGCGCGCGGGCTGTTGGGCATGAGCACCAGGAAGCGTCCGGCGAGGCTGATGAACGTGGTGAGTGCGGCGCCCTTGTTGCCGCGCTCCTCCTTCTCCACCTGAACCACGAGCTCCTGGCCTTCGGTCAGGAGCTCACGGATGTTCAGGCGGCCGCCCTGCGGTTGCTGCCGGAAGTACTCACGGGAGATTTCCTTCAGCGGCAGAAAGCCATGGCGCTCGCTGCCATAGTCGATGAAGCACGCCTCGAGTGAGGGTTCGACGCGGGAGATGCGCCCTTTGTAGATGTTGGCCTTTTTCTGTTCCCTGGAAGGTATCTCGATGCTGAGGTCGAAAAGCTTCTGACCATCAACCAGTGCGACGCGCAACTCTTCCTGCTGAGTTGCATTGACGAGCATTCTCTTCATGTGCCCCTACGATGAGGTGAGGGGCCGGGAGGGAAGGGTCGGCTGCCCATGACGGCGACGGCCTGCGGGGCCGCTCACAGCGGCGGCAGCCATCGAGAACCAGAGAATCGACTTGAGGCGCGAGACTTGCGTTCACGTTCAATGCCCGACCCGGGAGGCGGGCGCCGAAAATCCTTGGACTGCAAACCGACCTTGCGCACCGGGGGTCCGCATGGATTCATCCCGCGGCTGCGCAAACCTCATCGGCCCTACGCGATGGCCCCCTCGTCGGGGACCAACTAACATGCGGCGCGTTCGATTCGTCTTGAGCCCGCGAACGGTCGCGCCACGCTGGATTGTGCCTGCTGCGGCTCCTGTATTCGGAGCCGACACAGCAACAGTGGAATTATAGCTTGAAGAACTCTGAAAAAACAACGCCTTACGATGGCCCCGCAGGATCTTTGCCGAAGCCGGGGCGAAATCGCCCCGCGTCCGAGATACGCGCGGGGGTGCGTCACGTTGCCGTCGACGACGAGGGCGCGGGCCAGAGGCTCGACAGGCAGCTCGCCCGGTTGCTGCCAGGGGTGCCGAGGAGCCGGCTGTTTCGCCTGATCCGGCGCGGTGAGGTGCGGGTCAACGGCCGGCGCGCACAACCCGAGCAGCGGCTGAAGCCGGGAGACGACCTGCGCCTTCCGCCGGTGCACGAGGCGCCCGCGGCGGGTCCGGTGCGCGCGCCGCGCGAGCTCGTCGATCGCATCGTGCAGGCCGTCATATCCGAGGATGAGCGCCTGATCGTGATCGACAAGCCTGCCGGTGTGGCGGTGCATGGCGGCAGCGGTGTGGGCTTCGGGGTGATCGAGGCGCTGCGGGCAGCGCGCCCGGGGGAGGAACTCGAGCTCGTGCATCGCCTGGATCGCGATACGAGCGGCTGCCTCCTGGTCGCCCGGCGGCGCAGCGTCCTGCGGACCCTGCACGCCCTGCTGCGCGAGGGTGGGGGCTTCGACAAGCGCTATCTCGCGCTCGTGCAGGGCCACTGGAACCTCGGAGCCCGGCGCATCGAGGCGCCGCTGCGCACGGATCTGCGCGTGGGCGGCGAGCGCACGGTCAGGGTGCACGCGAGTGGCAAGGCAGCGGTGAGCCGCTTCCGGCCCGTGCAGTTCTTTGGCCGCGAGGCGACGCTCGTGGAAGTCGGCATCGACACGGGTCGCACCCATCAGATCCGGGTGCATGCCGCCTATGCGGGCCACCCGGTCGCGGGCGATCCGAAGTACGGGGAGGCAGCCTTCAACGCGCTCATGCGCGCTCATGGCCTCGGACGCATGTTCCTGCACGCGCACAGCGTGAGCTTTGTGTGGCCGGAGAGCGGGGTGGAGTTCAGCGTCAACGCACCATTGCCGTCCGAGCTTGGCAGCGTGCTCGACCGGCTCGCCTCGGCGACTGCGGGGCGTCGCCGTGCGAGACGGGCTCAGGGTACCTGACAGCCTGCTGCGCGCAGTGCACCGGCAAGCCACATGAGCGGCAGTCCGATGAGTGCAGTGGGGTCGTGGCTCTCGATGCTCTCGAAGAGCGCGATGCCGAGGCCCTCGGCCTTGAACCCACCGGCACAGTCGTAGGGGCGTTCCCGTTCGACATACCGCTCGATCTCAGCCGGGTCGAGCGTGCGGAAGCGCACGCGGGTCGTATCGATGTGCACGGCGGCAGGATGCCCCGGGGCGAGGAGTGCGCAGGCCGTGTGAAAATCCGCCATCCGGCCGCTGAGGGCGGCAAGCTGCGCGCGGCAGCGCGCGGCGTCGCCGGGCTTTCCGAGCAACTGTGTGTCGCAGGCGGCAACCTGATCGCTGCCAATGACGATCGCGTCAGGGCGGCGGCCTGCGACGGCACGGGCTTTCGCGGCCGCCAGGCGCAACGCCCGCTCGCGCGGACTCTCGCCCGGCTCAGGTGTTTCGTCGATGCCCGGCGATTCCACCTCGAACGGCAGCTGCAGGCGATCGAGCAGATCGCGGCGGTAAGACGAGGTAGAGGCCAGCACGAGTGGCGGCCAAGATCTGGAAGAGGTCAATTAGCCAGCCAGAAACAAGGGGTTACGGATAAATGGCTTTGACTCGCCATCGGACGCCCCCTATTATACGCGCCCGATGCCCGGGGCCTGGACGAAGCGGCGTGATATCGCTCCGTTGGCGGACGGACAGGCCGAGTTCGAGTTCGCGATCCCGCTCGTCGAATTTCCGCGCCTCGCTGCCCAGCTCGCCCGCCCGGAAGGGACTGCGCAAGGGCGCGTGCGCTTTTCGCGGGTGCTCGGCCTCGCGGTCGCGGAGCTCGTGGTGAGCGGGGAGGCATGGCTCGTATGCCAGCGCTGCCTGGAGCCTATGCGCCGTCTGCTCGCGGGTGAATCGCGTCTTGCGCTGGTGGTCGATGCCGCCGGCGCTGATGCCGTGCCGGAAGGGCTCGAAGCGATGATCGTCGAGGACGAGCGCGTCAGTATTCACGAGCTCGTCGAAGAGGAGCTGCTGCTCGATCTGCCGAACGTGCCTCTGCACGAGGACCCTGCGGATTGCGTCGGGTCCGCAGCGTCGGTGGTTGTGCGGGTGCAGGATGAAACCAGGCAGACACCGTTTACGCAGCTGGGCGAGCTGTTGAAACGCGACCAATGACTCTCGCCCCCAGGAGTATCGACCAATGCCCGTTCAGAAGAGCCGCAAGACCCCATCGAAGCGGGGCATGCACCGCTCGCACGACCGTCTCGCGAGGCCCGCTCTGTCGGCCGATCCGCAGTCGGGAGAGACGCATCTGCGCCACCGCATCACGCCCGATGGCTTCTACCGCGGCAGGCGCGTCATCGAGAAACCTGCCGAAGGCGAAGAGTAGGACTCCTCACGCCAGCCGTTCCGCCTGCAGCATCCGAAGGGCGGGCGAGGGAATCATGCTGACGGTGGCCGTCGACGTGATGAGCGGCGATCGTGGCGCGACCGAGTGCGTGCCCGGCGCGGTGGCGGCACTCCTCGACGATCCGGCGCTCGCGATTCTCGCAGTCGGTGATCCCGGGCAGATCGAGCCTGTGCTTGCGCGCCTCGGGAGCGCGGTTCGCCGTCGCATCGGGATCGTGCCGGCTGCCTCCGTCGTGCCCATGGATGAATCGCCGCGCCATGCCATCCGCACGCGCCGTGATTCCTCGATGCGCGTCGCGCTCGATCTGGTGCGCTCACAGCGGGCGGCTGCGGCCGTCAGCGCGGGCAACACGGGCGCGCTGACCGGCATGGCGCACTTCGTCCTGCGCACGCTGCCATCGGTCGAGCGGGCGCCGATCATGTCTGCGGTGCCTGCCGCTCATGGGCATACCTACATGCTGGATCTGGGCGCAAACATCACTGCAACCCCGGTGCAGCTCACCCAGTTTGCCCTCATGGGCTCGATCGTGGCGCGTGAGGCGTGGAACGTCCGTGAACCGCGCATCGGGCTGCTGAACGTCGGCAAGGAGGACATCAAGGGTCACGCTCTCGTCCGCGAGGCGCATGAACGCATCCGTGCGCTTGGATTGAACTACGTCGGCTTTGTCGAAGGCGATGACATCTTTTCCGGAGAAGTGGACGTGGTGGTGACGGACGGCTTCACGGGCAACGTCGCGCTGAAGACCATGGAGGGGCTCGCGACGCTTCTGACCGCCCGCCTGCGTGCCGAGTTCCGGCGCGGGCCGTGGAGCCTGCTCGCCGGTGCCGTGGCGCATCCGGTGCTGAGGCGCGTTGCCACGGAACTCGATCCGCGCCGCTATAACGGTGCCTGTATGGTCGGGCTCACGGCTGTCGTGATCAAGAGTCACGGACGCGCCGACCGTACGGCCTTTGCGAGTGCCGTGGCGCTTGCGGCACGCGCTGTGCGCCATGAGCTGCCGCGGCATATCGGCGAGGCGTTTGCGCAGCAGGCGGACTGATGTTTTCCAGGATCATCGGCACGGGGCGGCAGCTGCCCGAAAGGGTCGTCAGCAACCGCGACCTGGAGGGCAACCTCGACACCTCGGAGGAGTGGATCCGTGAGCGCACGGGCATCGAACGCCGGCACATTGCGGCAGACGGCGAGACCACCGTGGATCTCGCGGAAGGTGCGGCGCGTGAGGCGCTGAAGGCCGCCGGGCGCCAGGCGGCGGACGTCGACTTCATCGTCTTCGGCACGACCACCCCGGATCTGGTCTTTCCCAACTGTGGTGCGCTGCTGCAGGCGCGACTCGGCATCCGCGGTTGTGCTGCGCTCGGCATCGAGGCCGCCTGCTCGGGGTTCATCTACGCGCTGTCGATCGCTGACAAATATGTGCGCTGTGGCGAAGCGAAATGCGCGCTGGTCGTTGGCGCCGAGACGCTCTCGCGCATCACCGACTGGAATGACCGCGGAACCGCGATCCTCTTTGGCGACGGCGCCGGGGCGGTGCTGCTGGCTCCTTCAGAGGAGCCGGGTATCCTCTCCACGCACCTGCACGCTGACGGTTCCCACGGAGACCTGCTCTTCGCCACGGGCGGTGTCTCGCGCGGGTTCAACGATCCCCCGGGCCGTGGGGTGATCCGCATGAGGGGTCATGAGGTGTTCCGACTCGCCGTCAACGCCCTCAGCAGCATCGTTGAGGAGACTCTGCACCGCAACGGCCTCGAGGCGCAGGCGATCGACTGGTTCGTGCCGCACCAGGCGAATCTGCGCATCATCCAGGCGATCGCCCGCAAGCTCGGACTGCCGATGGAGCGGGTCATCGTGACCATCCAGGACCAGGGCAACACCTCGGCGGCCTCGGTGCCGATGGCGCTCGATACGGGCATCCGGGACGGGCGCATCCGCCCGGGGCATCTCGTGCTGTGCGAGGCCTTCGGGGGCGGCTTCACCTGGGGATCGGCGCTCATCCGCATGTAGCGCGGCCTGCGCCGGAAAGAAAGACGCCGCCTCGGGGAGGCGGCGTCGTGACGATCAGCCGTGAATGACGCCGGCTTACTTGGAGATCGAGCGACGGAACATCCGGTCGATCTTCTCGTTGGTCGAATCACAGCACGACTGGCTGGCCTGCGCCGCGGCCAGAGCCTGGTTGGCTGCGCTCTGCGCGCCGCTCGCGGTCTGCGAGGCCGACTGCGCTGCGCTGTTTGCCTTTTCGGCAGACTGATGCGCCGTTGCCAGATCCTGCTGCAGACGGCCGACCTGCGACTTGAGCTCGTCGACCTGTGCCTGCAGCGGCTTGAGATCCGTGCAGCCCGCCAGCGCGGCAACCACAGCCACCGCAGCTACCTTTACCACAATCGCGCTCTTCATAAATCAACCCCTTTGTTGTTGGAGCTCAGTGCCCCACGACACACATCAATGCAGAACGAAGGCCGTGTATCCCGGAGCCATGCTGGCGGTTCGCCACGGCGTTCGCATGGCAACAAATTTGCTGACGAATTGCAACTCTGAAAGCGATGTCTGTCGGTTTGCAGCGACAGGAGAGATGCGGCAGATGGAAGCGATGCCCTGTGCGAGAGACCTGCATCGAGGGCAGTGCAATCCGTGCATGGATGCGCACGAGCGTGCATGACGCTCGCCGCGCCAAACGCGGCGGACTTCTGCACCTGCGGGTTGCGGCGGGACGTAAGCTGGATATAATCACAGCCTCTGTACGGATGCACAGACAGGGTAGCGTTCATGTCAGACCTGACGCCGCGGCAGACCGAGATCCTTCGTCTCATTCAGCGCGCAATCGCCGAATCCGGGATGCCGCCCACGCGGGCCGAGATTGCCCGTGAGCTGGGATTCCGCTCGCCAAATGCAGCCGAGGAACACCTGCGCGCACTCGCCCGCAAAGGCGTCATCGCGCTCATTCCGGGTGCGTCCCGCGGCATCCAGCTCAGGGACACCATCCGCGAACAGCTCGGGCTGCCGCTGGTCGGGCGTGTCGCAGCGGGTCAGCCCATTCTTGCCGAAGAGAATATCGAGGCTCGTTTCCAGATCGATCCGGACATCTTTCAGCCTCGCCCGCACTATCTCCTGAAGGTGACAGGCATGAGCATGAAGGACGCGGGCATCCTGGATGGGGATCTGGTCGCCGTGCATCGTACGCCGGAGGTGCGCAACCGGCAGATCGTGGTCGCGCGCCTGGAAAACGAGGTGACGGTGAAGCGCTACCGCCAGGAAGGTTCGGTCGTGTGGCTCATGCCCGAGAACACGGACTTCGAGCCCATCCGTGTCGATCTCAGAGAGGAACAGCTGCTCATCGAGGGCGTGGTGGTCGGCGTGCTGCGCCGGGGGAAGACCCACGGGTTCGCGTAGCGCCCACCGTTTCCGCGCGGCCCGGGCCGACATCGTAGTCGTCGAAGTCGCTGGTGAGCTCGGCCGTGTGCTTTTCCTCGCGCAGCCGCTCGAGCCGTCGCCACGCAGGCTCACCCGCCTTCTGGCCGCGTCGTCGGGTGAGCTCGAGGTCGCGGATCACGCGGTCGACGTCGACGTCCTCGGTATCCTCGAGGGCGTCATCGGCTTCTCCATCTTCGAGCTCGTCGGACTCGGGCTTCTCGCTCATAGACTGAACGGTGTGGCCGGGAATGGGGGGGTGCCTCTGGCGCCGTTTGTATATCCATTCCCGCGCGGGCGCAACGGCTTCCTCAGCGTATGAGCGAATTCATCTCGAAGATCGGGAGCAGCATTGCAAAAACGATGCCCATCACGAAGAGCCCCATCACGACAATGAGCAGCGGCCCCAGCAGTCCGACGAGTGCAGTGAGGATGCCGTCGAGCTCGCGCTCCTGGCTCATCGCAGCCCGTTCGAGCATGGTCTCGAGCTCGCCGCTCGACTCGCCGCTCGAGATCAGGTGAATGGTCATCGGGGGAAAGAGCCGGCTCGCCCCGAGTGAGCGCCCGATGGGCGCACCCTCGCGCACTCGCTGGGTCGCATCGGCCACGGCATCGCGCATCGGGAGGTTCGTGACGACCTCGCCTGCAATTCGCATCGCCTCGAGCACCGGCACTGCGCTCGCCGAGAGAATGCTCAGTGTGCGTGTGAAGCGCGCCGTATTGAATCCGCGGGCGAGCCGCCCGAGCAGCGGGAGCCGCAGCAGGAGTCGATGAAAGCGACGGCGTGCCTGAGGGTGCTGCAGCCAGCGCAGGAGCGCCGCGAGCGCCGCGACCAGTCCGATCAGCAGCCAAAGTCCGTATGCACGGATGAAGTCACTCGTGCCGATCAGCATCCGGGTCATCAGAGGCAGCTGCACGCGGCTGGTCTCGAAGACGCCGACCACCTGGGGCACCACGTAGACGAGCAGCAGCGACACGATGCCGAAGCACAGGACGGTGAGCACGATCGGGTAGAGCAGTGCCCCGAGGATCTTCTGGCGGATCAGTTCGCGGCTCTCGGTGTAGTCGGCGAGCCGTTCGAGGACGCCGTCGAGGTGACCGGACTGCTCGCCCGCCGAGACGGTCGCCCGGTAGATCTCGGGAAACACGCGTGGAAAGTCGCCCAGACCATCGGCAAGCGTGTGGCCTTCCATCACCCGGGCGCGTACGCCGAGGAGGATGCTCTGCACGCGGGGTTTCTCGGTCTGCTGGGAGACGGCGAGCAGCGATTCCTCCAGTGGCAGCCCCGCACGTGCCAGCGTCGCGAGCTGGCGCGTCAGGAGAGCGAGGTCCGCGGCCGAGACACGCTGCGCGAAGCTGAAGGAGCGCTGGCGCCGTGCCTCGTGCTTCGCGACTTCGGTGATCGTGACAGGCAGGAGCTGGCGGTCGCGCAGGAGCTGGCGCACCTGTTTCGCCGTGTCGCCTTCGATGACGCCCCTGCGTTCGCGTCCGCCGGCATCGAGGGCGGTGTACTCGAACGCACCCACGGCCTAGTCCTCGCGCGTCACGCGCAGCACTTCCTCGATGGTCGTCTCGCCTGCGAGGACCTTTGCGCGTCCGTCGTCGCGGATCGAAGGCGTGAGCGTGCGTGCGTAGCGCTCCAGCTCGTGTTCGGACGAGCCGTCGTGGATCATGGTGCGCATCTGGTCGTCGATGACCACGAGCTCGTAGATCCCTGTGCGACCGCGATAGCCGTTACCCGTATCCGGCGTTCTATACAGCGTGGGCGAGTCTTCGCCCGCGCCGACGTTGAGGAGCCGGCGCTCGTACTCGCCCGCCTGGTAAGCCTCGCGGGTATCGGGGTTGAGCATGCGTATGAGGCGCTGGGCCAGTACGCCGATCAGACTCGAGGACAGCAGGAAGGGTTCGATGCCCATGTCGCGCAGCCGCGTGACGGCGCCCACGGCGGTATTGGTGTGCAGCGTCGAGAGCACGAGGTGGCCCGTCAGGCTCGCCTGCACGGCGATCTGCGCCGTCTCGAGATCGCGTATCTCGCCGACCATCACCACGTCCGGATCCTGGCGCAGGATTGCGCGCAGGCCACGGGCGAAGGTCATCTCCACCTTGGTGTTCACCTGCGTCTGGCCGATCCCGTCGATGTAGTACTCGATCGGGTCCTCGACCGTCATGATGTTGCGTGTGTTGTCGTTCAACCGCTCGAGCGCGGCGTAGAGCGTGGTCGTCTTGCCCGAGCCTGTCGGTCCGGTGACGAGAAGAATGCCGTGGGGCTTGTGGATGAGCTCGTCCACGAGCTGCTGGGTCTTCGGATCCATGCCGAGTGAGGCGAGGTCGAGTCGCCCGGCCTGCTTGTCGAGGATGCGCAGCACGACCCGCTCGCCGTGGCCCGAGGGAATCGTCGAGACGCGCACGTCGACCGCCCGCCCGGCGATCCTGAGGCTGATGCGTCCGTCCTGCGGCAGGCGCTTCTCGGCAATGTCGAGCTTCGACATGACCTTGATGCGTGAGACGACCAGGGGCGCCACCGCGCGCTTCGACTGCAGGACCTCACGCAGGACGCCATCCACACGGAAACGCACCACGAGCCGATTCTCGAAGGGCTCGACATGGATGTCGGAGGCACCCTCCTTGATCGCCTGGGTGAGTACCGCGTTGATCAGGCGGATGATGGGGGCGTCGTCCTCGCTCTCGAGGAGATCGGCCTGCTCTGGCAGCTCCTGGGCGAGGTTGGCGAGATCGGTCGTTTCGTCCAGGCCCTCGGCGGCCTGCATGGCGTCGCCGCCCTCGTAGGTCCGGCGCAGCAGTTCCTCGAACTCGCTCTCCTCCACGCGCTCGAGTTTCAGCGGCATGCGCAGGTAACGGCGCACTTCCGCAATGGCGAGCGGCGCCACGGTCTGGCGGCAGACGCACTCCGCATGGCCCTCGGTCGCGCGGCGCACGAGCACGCCATGACGTCTGGCGAAGGCAAAGCTCAGGCGCCGTGGCGGCGCGGTGCCTTCACGGGTCGTGGCGCTCACGGCCGAGGTTCGCCTGCCTGGGGCGCGCCTGCCTCGGGCGCGCCCGGCGGCGGTTCTGGGGGCAGCGCGGGCAGCACGGGCTTCTTCTCGAGCGGGAGGAGGGGGATCACCTCACGGTGCCCGCTCTTCAGCTGCTCGTTGCGCATGTAGTTGTATTTCTGATTCGTCTCGATCGTCGTCTGGTTCGCGTCACGCAGGATGCGCGGCTTGATGAAGACCATGAGATTGGTCTTCTCCTTGGTGGCGCTGCGATGGCGGAAGGCTTCGCCGATGAGCGGGATACGGCCCAGGAAGGGCACGCGGTCCTCGTTGCCGGAGATCCGGTCCCGCAGCAGCCCCCCGAGCACGACCGTGCCACCGTCCTCGATGAGCACGTTCGTCGAGACAGTGCGCTTGCTCGTGATCTGGTTCAGGTTCGCGACACCGGCGACCACCGCGCCCTCGAGCTCGGAGCTCTCGAGGTTGATCTTGAGCATGACGCTGTCGCCCTCGTTGATCTGCGGAGTCACCTTGAGGATGGTGCCGACTTCCTCCCGCTGGATGGTCTGGAAGGGATTGACCGAGCCGTTGGTGGCGCCGGTGTTGGTGAACTGCCCCGTCAGGAAGGGCACTTCGCGCGCCACCCGCAGTTCCGCCTCTTGGTTGTCCATGGTCACCGTCGAGGGCGTGGCGATCACGTTGCTGTTGGTATCCGAGCGCAGGGCGTTCAGCACCGCGGCGAAGTTGATGCCGGTGTCCTGCAGTCGCCCCACGCCGACCAGGAAGCCGCTCGGCAGCGTACTGAGGTTCTGCGCGCTCCGGTTGAGAGCCGCGCTGGCGAGGTTCACCACCGGCGAATTCCCGCCCTGCGGCAGGAAGCCGCCCACGGCGTTGTCCGAGCGGCTGCCGTCGACCACCCAGCTCACACCGAGGTTCGCGCCCTTGCTGGCGTTGACCTCGACGATGATCGCCTCGACGAGCACCTGTGCGCGGCGGATGTCGAGCTTGTCGACGATCGACATCAGCGCCCGCATGACCTTCGGGGGAGCGGTGACGACCAGCGCATTGGTGTCAGGATCGGCCCAGATCGCCGTGGACTTGTCGGCGCTCGTTGCAACGGAACTGGCTGCCTGCCCGCCGGCAGCACCCCCCGGGGCGGCGCCGGTCGTGGCGATGGTGACGCC
Organism: Gammaproteobacteria bacterium; assembly: GCA_016707425.1. GTDB lineage: Bacteria > Pseudomonadota > Gammaproteobacteria > Steroidobacterales > Steroidobacteraceae > JADJHU01. The sequence goes on along the minus strand of JADJHU010000002.1, from coordinate 238,821 downwards.
GATCTGTTCCTTCAGCCGTGTGGCGATCTTCTCCGCATCCGCGTAGCGCAGGTAGCGCACCTGTGTGTCGCCGCCATTCTCGAGCGGGGTGTCGAGGTGGGCGATGAGTGCTTTCAGGCGCAGCCGCTGGTTGCGGTCGCCGCTCAGCAGCACACTGTTGGATCGATCGTCCGCGACGATCCGCAGCGCCGCGCCACCCCCTTCGGCGGCCTGCGCCTGGTAGAGCTGCGTGACGATGCGCACGATCTCGGCAGCCGAGGCGTTCTGCAGCGGGACGACCTCGATGTCGGCATCGCCCGCCTGATCGATCCGGCGGATGATGCGGATGATGCGGTTCACGTTCGCCGCACGATCCGAAATGATCAGGATGTTCGAGGCCGGGTAGGCGGCGAGGTGCCCGTACTGCGGAATGAGCGGCCGCAGGACCGGGACGAGCTGTGCGGCGCTCACCTTGTCGACGGCAATGACCTGCGTGACGATCTCGTCCGAGGTCGCGCTCACCCGGTCCGGCAGATCGTTGGCCGGCAGCTGGCGGGCGTTGGCGTCGGGGATGATCTTGATGACGTTGCCGGCCGGTACGGCCACGAAGCCGTGCACCTGGAGGATCGCGAGGAAGGCCTGGTAGAAGGCCTCCGGCGACATCGGCGTCGACGAGAGCATCGTCACCTGTGCGCGTACGCGCGGGTCGACGATGAAATTCTTCCCAGTCGCTGCGCTCACGGCCTCCACGATCTGCGTGATGTCGGCGTCCTTGAAGTTCGGCGTGATCCGCGCGTCCTGCTGGGCACCGGCCACGGTGGCCGCTGCCAGAAGGAGCGCAAGCACGGTCACCGCGCGGAAGCTCGTGCCTGCGCGCCTGCTGCGGGCGACATCGTTCGCATTCATCGGAACTGAAACCCCCGGGACGGCACGGAGCGCCTATTCCCTGCTGGTGGCCATTTGCGACGGCGCGGGCGCGCCCTGCTCCGTCGGGTTCGCACCTTCGCTGCCGGCGAGCTGCTCGGCTGCCTGCTCCGCCTGCGTCATGTTCAGCACCAGATCCTGCTGTCGCCCGTTGCGACTGAGCGTCACACGGACCTCGGGCTGTGAGCCGATGGTGCGAAAGATCTCCATGCTGCGCGCGGCATCGTCGAGCGGCGTGCCGTTGATGGCCGTGACGAGGTCGCCTGGGCGCAGCCCGAGCTGCACGAAAGCCGCGCGATTGCGCCCCGGGTAGACGCGATAGCCGCGCTGCCGGCCCTGTGCGAACACGGGCTGCGGTCGCATGATGTCGGCGACGGCCGAAGGATTCTCGTCGACCAGACGGCGCATGCGCTCGAACACCGGACTCCCGGCCGAGGCCGCGGGCGGTGGTGCGCCGGGCTGCGATGTTACCGGCGCGCCACCGGTGCTCTGGCGCGGCAGTGACAGCGATTCGATCACACCACCGCGATCGATGAGCACGCGGTCGCTGTAGATCGAATGCAGACGTGCGCCCCCGGGGATGGTGTCGCCGACGGCATAGAGCTTCGCCGAGGCCGCGCTCTCCCCGACGATGGCGTAACCCTTCAGGGGGTCATCCTCGGCAAGCACGCCGGCGAGCACCAGCGACATCGTCGTCTGCGGCGCGCTTCCCGTCTGCGACCCCGCTGCCGCCGGTACGCCAAAGAGATGCGCGTTGACCAGCGCCGCGAGGTCGATGCCGCGCACGGGCGCCTGGCCCGTGACGGGTGCCGGTGCTCTCTTGCTTGTGGGTCCACCCGCTCCGGCAAGGTTCGTCAGGATGAGCGCCGCCTGTACTCCGAGTGCCACGACGAGCACCCAGGCCACGATCTGTGGGGCGCGCCCCGCGACCTCCGGTCCCCAGCGCTCGGGGGAGCGCAGGGCTTGCATCCATTGCCGTGCGTTCATCGGTTCGGTTCTGCTTCCGCATAATCATACGGTCCGGCTGCTTGTGCTCACAAGCAATTGTTTTTTTTCGCTAAAATTGAGACATGGGAGCGGTCTTGTGTTGCCATTCGGCGACCCCTATAAAGGGAGCGATGTCCAGTTCCGAACCCTCCCGACCGGATGCCGGGCTTGCCGTTGAAGAGGCGCGGCCGGAACTCGAGCAGCCGCCTCTCTTTCAGGTGGTGCTGCTGAACGACGACTACACTCCCGATGGAGTTCGTCGTGGACGTGCTGAGAGGTTCTTTGCGCTGAGCCGTGAATCGGCCGCGCCCGTGATTGCTCGAGGTGCACATGAGCGGAAAGGGTGTCTGCGGGGTCTTTACTTATGAGATCGCGGAGACCAAGGTGGCCCAGGTCAGCACCTACGCCCGCGACCACCAGCATCCGCTGATGTGCGCGCTGGAGGAGGTTTGATCCCGTGCTGTCGAATGAGCTCGAATTCTGTCTGAATGGGGCTTTTCGCGCAGGCGCGCGAAGCCCGCCATGAATTCCTGACGGTCGAGCACCTGCTGCTGTCGATCATCGAGACCCCAGGGTGCGCGAGATCCTCAAAGGCCTGGCGGTGCCGGATCTTCCGCAGCCCGGCAGGACCTGCAGGCGCCACATCGACGAAACCACGCCGAAGCTTAAGGCCGGCGACGGAGAACGTGAGGTGCAGCCGACGCTCGGTTTCCAGCGTGTGCTGCAGCGCGCGGTGTTCCACGTCCAGTCGAGCGGCAAGAAGGAGGTGGGCGTCGCGAACGTCCTGGTTGCGATTTTCAGCGAGAAGCAGTGCCATGCGGCCTACCTCCTGAACCGCATGAGCGTCACCCGCCTCGACGTGGTCAATTACATTTCCCACGGGCTGTCGCGAAACGGGCGACAAGCGAGAAAGTCGGCGCGAAGTGCAGGCCCCCGAGGGCGAGCGTGACGTGGACGGCGGAACCGCGCTCGACAAGTACACGACCAACCTCAACCGCATGGCGCAGGACGGGCGCATCGATCCTCTCATCGGGCGCAAGCTCGAGGTGGAGCGCACCATCGAAATTCTCTGCCGGCGCCGCAAGAACAATCCGCTCTACGTGGGCGAGGCGGGCGTCGGCAAGACGGCCATTGCGGAGGGGCTTGCGCGGCTCATCGTCGAGGGCAAGGTGCCCGAGGTGCTTGCCGACTGCACGGTCCACTCGCTCGACATGGGCGCCCTGATCGCCGGCACCAAGTATCGCGGCGACTTCGAGAAGCGCCTGAAGGCGGTGATTTCGGAGCTCAAGAAGCAGCCCGGGGCCATCCTGTTCATCGACGAGATCCACACGGTGATCGGGGCGGGCGCGGCCTCCGGGGGTGTGATGGATGCCTCGAATCTCATCAAGCCCGTGCTCACCTCGGGGGAGCTGCGGTGCATCGGTTCGACCACCTACCAGGAATACCGCGGCATCTTCGAGAAGGACCACGCACTCGCGCGGCGCTTCCAGAAGATCGACGTGCTCGAGCCGAGCGTCCAGGAGACGGTGGAGATCCTCATGGGTCTCAGGAGCCGGTTCGAGGAACACCACGACGTCCGCTACACCGATGAGGCGCTGCGCGCGGCTGCCGAGCTCGCCTCGCGCCACATCGGTGAGCGGCATCTGCCGGACAAGGCGATCGACGTGGTCGACGAGGCGGGCGCACGGTTGCGCCTGCGACCGCTGGCAGAGCGCGAGCTGACGGTGGAGGTCCGTCACATCGAGGACGTGGTGGCACGCATGGCGCGTATCCCGCGAAGACGGTCTCCATGTCCGACAAAGAGGTGCTCAGGAACCTCGAACGGAATCTCAGGCTCGTGATCTTTGGCCAGGACGAGGCGATCGGATCGCTGGCGGCTTCGATCAAGATGGCCCGCTCGGGACTCGGGGACCAGCGCCGGCCGGTCGGCAGCTTCCTTTTCGCCGGCCCCACGGGCGTTGGCAAGACCGAAGTCACGCGCCAGCTGGCCATCGCCATGGGCATCGAGTTCGTGCGCTTCGACATGTCCGAATACATGGAGCGGCACACCGTTTCCCGCCTGATCGGCGCGCCCCGGGCTACGTCGGCTTCGACCAGGGCGGCCTGCTGACAGACGCCGTGCGCAAGACGCCCGCACTGCGTGCTGCTGCTCGACGAAATCGAGAAGGCGCACCCGGATGTCTTCAACCTGCTGCTGCAGGTGATGGATCACGGCACGCTCACCGACAACAACGGCCGCAAGGCCGACTTCCGTCACGTGATCATCGTCATGACGACCAATGCCGGCGCGCTGGAAATGAACCGCCCCTCGATCGGTTTCACGCAGGCGGAGCACGCGAGCGACGGCATGGAAGCCATCCGGCGGCTGTTCTCGCCCGAGTTCCGCAATCGCATCGACGCGATCATCCAGTTCGCGTCACTCGACAGGATCACGATCGAACGCGTCGTCGACAAGCTGCTCGTCGAGGTCGAGGCGCAGCTCGAGACGCGGGGCGTCTCGCTTTCGCTCGACGATGCGGCCCGCACGTGGATCGGCGAGAAGGGCTATGACCCGAAGATGGGGGCGCGTCCCATGGCGCGCATCATCCAGGAGCACATCAAGCGCCCGCTCGCCGAAGAGCTGCTGTTCGGCAAGCTGGCGAGTGGCGGTGGCCAGGCACGCGTCAGCGTGGCGAAGGACGGCAGCGCCCTTGTCCTCGAGTGCACGCCGGCCGCGGTGGAGCCCGCGCTCGCGCCGTGAGAGCCCCTGCGAGAGTGAGTCAGCGCCCGCGGTAGACGATGCGACCCTTGGTCAGGTCGTAGGGCGTCATCTCCACCGTGACCTGGTCGCCGCGCAGGATGCGGATGTAGTTCTTGCGCATCTTGCCCGAGATGTGCGCCATGACGACGTGACCGTTCTTGAGCTGCACGCGAAACGTGGTGTTCGGCAGGGTCTCGACGACCTCGCCCTCCATCTGTATCGCGTCTTCTTTGCTCACTCGGTCCTCGAAAATCGCACGTCTGCGGGTGCAGTGGGCGCGCATTCTGCATAAAAACACCGGCCCAATGCAATGAATCTCTGCGGCCTCTGCACCCCCGCCCGGGCAGGACTTTCAGGAGGCGTGGGCAGCAGGCCAGGCCGGCGGCAGTCCTGGCCCGGTGTGCTCGGCGAGCAGCTGCTGAAAGCCCTGGCGCGAGACGGCATGGCTGCCCAGGCTCCGAAGATGGGGCGAGGGCAGCTGGCAGTCGATGAGCGGGATGCCATGACGCCGGCATTCCTCCACCAGGCGGGCCAGTGCGACTTTCGAGGCGTCGCGCTCGCGGCTGAACATCGATTCGCCGAAGAACAGGCGGCCGAGCTGCACACCGTAGAGGCCGCCCACGAGCCTCTCCCCGAGCCAGGTTTCGATGCTGTGTGCGAGGCCGCGCTCGTGCAGCGCAAGATAGGCGGCCTGCATCTCCGCGGTGAGCCAGGTGCCGGACTGATCGCCGCGTGGTGCAGCACAGCCGCTCAGGACCTCGCGAAAGGCCTGGTCGGTCGTGGTGTGGAAGCCGCGGTTGCGGATCGCCTTTACGAGGCTGCGGCTCAGGCGGAAGTCGGAGGGTCGCAGCACCTCGCGCGGATCCGGTGCCCACCAGAGCACGGGCTGGCCGGCCGAATACCAGGGGAAGATGCCGCGCCCATAGGCGGCGACCAGCCGCTCGGGGCTGAGATCGCCGCCTGCGGCGAGCAGTCCCGGCGGATCGTCGAGCGCCTGCTCGAGGGGCGGAAAGCGTTCCGGCGCATCGGCCGGTGAGAGCCACGTGATCGTCTTCATCGGCGTTCGCGATAGGGCACGTGTCGTTCGATGCGGGCGGCGAAGGCGTCCACGGCTGCGCCCTCACGGCGCAGGTAGTCATCGATCGCGCCGCGAAAGCAGGCATCTGCGATGTGATGCGCAGACCAGGTGAGTGCCGGTTCGAACCCCCGTGCCACCTTGTGCTCTCCCTGCGTGCCGGGTTCGAAGCGTCCGATGCCGCGCTCGATGCAGAACTCGATGCCCTGGTGATAGCAGGTCTCGAAGTGCAGGCTGTGGCAGTCGGCCGCGGCGCCCCAGTAGCGTCCGTAGAGCGCTTCGGGGTGCTGCCAGAAGATGGCAGCGGCGAGCGCTTCGCCGTGCCCGGTCACCGCAAGCTTCACCATCATGGCGTCGGGCAGCTTTGCCGCGAGCTCCGCAAAAAAGCGCCGCGTGAGGTAGGGCTCATTGCCCCTGCGCAGGAAGGTGTCGCGGTGGAAGGCGTACACGGCATCGAGCGTGCCGCGGTCGAGATCCCCACCGAAGCGCGTCTCGAAGCGGATGCCGCCTTCCGCAACGCGCCGGCGCTCACGGCGCACTTTCTTGCGCTTCTCGGCCGTGAAGCCGCCGAGGTAGTGCTGGAAGTCGTGGTAGCCGGCATTGTGCCAGTGAAACTGGCAGTCGCGTCGCAGCATCCAGCCCGCGGCGGCGAAGGCCTCCCGGTCCGCCTCGTCTATGAACAGTGCGTGTACCGACGAGAACCCGCACCCGGCGGCGTGCTCGCTGAGCGCATCGACGAGTACCCGGCGCCGGGCTGCTGCGCCGGGGCCGGAACGAACGAGCAGTCGCGCCCCCGTTGCGGGAGTGAAGGGGGTGGCGACCACCAGCTTCGGATAGTAGTCGCGCCCCGCGTGCGCATAGGCCTGCGCCCAGGCGAAATCGAAGACGAATTCGCCCCAGGAGTGCGACTTGACGAATGCGGGAGCGGCGGCTGCCAGGCCGCCGGAATCGTGGAGGGCGAGATAGGCCGGCTGCCAGCCCCTGGCGGCCGCGACGCTGCCCGAATGTTCGAGGGCAGCCAGGAACTCATGGCGCAGGAAGGGCAGCTGCGCGCCTTCGAGTGCATTCCATGCGCCTGCGTCAAGTTCATCAATGCTGCCATGGACCTGCACACGCACGGCGAACGGCCCACTCAGGAGCTGGACAGGCCGAGTCCGTCGAGGTACGCGTCAGCATCCAGCGCGGCCATGCAGCCGGCGCCTGCCGAGGTGATCGCCTGCCGGTAGACGTGATCGGCCACGTCGCCCGCGGCGAACACCCCGGGCACGCTGGTGGCGGTCGCATTGCCGTCGCTCCCTCCGCGTATCCCGATGTAGCCGTCATGCATCGCGAGCTGATCCGCGAAGATGCCGGTGTTGGGTGTATGGCCGATGGCGATGAAGATTCCCGTGACCTCGAGATCGCGAGGTGCGCCGCCGGTCGGCCGCACGCGCAGGCCCGTCACGCCCTGATCATCGCCGAGTACCTGTTCGACGGTGTGATTCCAGAGGATCGACACGCGGCCGGAACGCTCCCGCTCGAGGATGCGGTCCTGGAGGATCTTCTCCGCGCGCAGGCGGTCGCGGCGGTGCACGAGCGTCACGTGCGCCGCGATGTTCGCGAGATAGAGTGCTTCCTCGACCGCCGTATTGCCGCCACCGACCACCGCGACGCGCTGCTCGCGGAAGAAAAATCCGTCGCAGGTCGCGCAGGCCGAGACGCCCCTGCCGCGGAAGGCATCTTCCGATGGCAGGCCCAGGTAGCGTGCCGAGGCGCCTGTGGCGATGATCAGCGCATCGCAGCTGTAGTGCCCTGCGTCGCCGATGAGCTCGAAGGGGCGGGTGCCGAGCCTCGCGGTGTGGATGTGGTCATTGACGATCTCGGTGGCAAAACGCTCGGCGTGGCGCCGCATGCGTTCCATGAGCTCCGGGCCCTGCACTCCGTCAGCGTCGCCGGGCCAGTTGTCCACCTCGGTCGTCGTCATGAGCTGTCCGCCCTGCTCGACACCCGTGATGAGCAGCGGCCTGCGGTTGGCGCGCGCGGCATACACCGCGGCCGAATAGCCTGCCGGGCCCGAGCCGAGGATGATCAGAGGGCTGTGCCGGATGGTCGTCATGTATACTTTCCGTGGTTGCCTTGCTGCCCCAGCGCACGCTATCGCCGCGACTGCCGGCGCGGATCGATGTGCCCCGGAATGTTAATGGAAATGCCCTGCCGGGGACCACGGCGCCCGCCTTGTTGCGGGGCTCATTGCCCAAGTAAAATCAAATTCCTGCAGTATTCCCTTCAGAAAAGGCTTTGACACTTGGCTGAGGCTGTCGCCGCAAAGAATCCACGCCTGGGTGCGGCGATCGTGCGCGTACTGCGCGAGAGCGGCATCATCGTGCTGGCGGCCGCGGCCCTCGTGCTGCTGACGGCACTCTTCACGTACAGCCGGGGGGACCCGGGGTTCTCCTTCACGGGCAGCACGGGCGAGGTCCGCAACCGGATCGGGCCGCTCGGAGCCTGGCTCGCCGATGCGCTGTATGTTGTCTTCGGGTGGCCGGCCTATCTCCTGCCCCTCACACTCGCGTTCGGCGGCTGGCGGCTGCTGCGCGGCAGGGCGCGCGAGGCGGTGTCGCGCTCACGCACGTATGCCGCGCTGCGTGTGACCGGCTTCGTGCTCGTGATGACCGCCAGTTGCGCGCTTGCGACGCTGCACTGGGATCCGCAGAGCCTGCCCCAGAGCGCCGGCGGTGTCGTCGGTCAGCTGGTCGGGGACGGGCTTGCGTCCGCCGTGCACCTGCTCGGCGCGACGCTGCTGATGCTCGCGGTCTGGATGGTCGGTGTCGCGCTGGCTCTCGAACTTTCGTGGTTTACGGTCATGGATCGCCTGGGCGCCTGGGTGTGGGGCGGGATCGGCTGGCTGCGCGCGCGCTGGGCGGCTGCCCGGCAGCAGGCCGAGGGCGAGGAGCGCAGGCAGGCTCGCAAGGAGGCGGCCGAGACGGAGCAGAAGAAGGCGGCCACGCGCGTCAGGCCCCGCATCGAGCCGCCTGCACCCGTGGTCGAGAAGAGCGAGCGGCTGGAGAAGGAGCGACAGGTGCCGCTCTTCGAAACGCCGCAGTCCGGTGAGCTGCCGCCGCTCAAGCTCCTCGATGATCCCCCGGCGCGCGAGCCGTCCTACTCGGCCGAGGCGCTCGAGGCCCTGTCGCGTCTCGTGGAACTCAAGCTCCGCGACTTCGGTGTCGAGGCGGAGGTGGTCGCCGTGCAGCCGGGGCCCGTCGTCACGCGTTTCGAGCTCAGGCCGGCCCCGGGCGTGAAGGTCAGCCAGATCAGCAGCCTCGCGAAGGACCTGGCGCGCGCGCTCTCGGCGATCAGTGTGCGCATCGTGGAAGTGATCCCCGGCAAGAGCGTCATGGGCCTCGAGATTCCGAACGAGGCACGCGAGATCGTGACGCTGGGCGAAATCATCAAGTCGAAGGCCTACGATCAGCTTGCCTCCCCGCTGGCACTCGCTCTCGGCAAGGACATCGGCGGGCAGCCGGTGGTCGCGGATCTCACGCGCATGCCTCATCTCCTGATCGCGGGCACGACCGGCTCGGGCAAGTCGGTTGCGATCAACGCCATGGTGCTGTCGCTGCTCTACAAGTCCACCGCCGAGCACGTGCGGCTCATCATGATCGATCCGAAGATGCTCGAGCTCTCGGTCTACGAGGGCATCCCGCATCTGCTGGCGCCGGTCGTGACCGACATGAAGCAGGCCGCCAACGCGCTGCGCTGGTGCGTTGCCGAGATGGAACGGCGCTACCAGCTGATGGCCGCGCTCGGCGTGCGCAATATCGGTGGCTTCAACAAGAGGGTGAAGGAGTCGCTCGAGGCGGGCAAACCCATCAGGGATCCGGTGATGACCCAGCGGGCGGCGAACGATCCCACGATCGACCAGTCGAAGATCGAGGACCTGACGCCGCTGCCCTACGTCGTCGTGGTGATCGACGAACTGGCCGATCTCATGATGATCGTCGGCAAGAAGGTCGAGGAACTCATTGCCCGCCTGGCGCAGAAGGCGCGTGCCTCGGGAATCCATCTGGTGCTCGCGACTCAAAGACCCTCGGTGGACGTGATCACGGGACTCATCAAGGCGAACATTCCCTGCCGCATCGCCTTCCAGGTGTCGGCCAAGGTGGATTCGCGCACCATCCTCGATCAGAGCGGCGCAGAGTCACTGCTGGGCCACGGCGACATGCTCTATCTCCAGGCCGGCACCTCGGTGCCGGCGCGGGTGCACGGCGCCTTCGTCTCCGACCAGGAGGTGCACCGTGTGGTCCAGGCGCTGAAGACGGCCTCGCCCCCGGTCTATATCGAGGAGGTCCTCTCGGGGCCGCGCACGCCGATTCCGGGCCTGCCCGGAGAGGAGGGCGAGGGTGCCGAGGGCGGGGCGGATGCCGAACAGGATCCGCTGTACGACGAAGCGGTGAAGATCGTGACCACCGAGCGGAAACCGTCGATTTCCTATGTCCAGCGACGCCTGAAGATCGGGTACAACCGCGCCGCGCGCCTCATCGAAGCGATGGAGGCAGCGGGTCTCGTGGGGCCGCTGCAGAGCAATGGCGCGCGAGAGGTGCTCGCGCCGGCACCACCGGGGGACTGAATGCGACGCGCGCTCATCGTGCTCTGTGCACTTGCCGTGCTCGCCCCGGCGCAGGGCGCGTCGCAGACCTCCCTCGATCGCTTCCTCAGTGGCCTGGAAACCCTGCGTGTCGATTTCACACAGCGACTGACCGACGCGGGTGGCCGCGAGCTCCAGCGCTCGACCGGACGGATGGTCGTCGTGCGCCCGGGGCGCTTCCGCTGGGAAATCCGCCCGACGGGCAGCGGCGACGATGCGGCGCAGCTGCTGGTCTCCGACGGCCGGAATCTCTGGTTCTACGACCGCGATCTCGAGCAGGTGACGGTCAAGCCCGCGGCCGCCGCACTCACCGCGACGCCGGCGATGCTGCTCTCGGGCGGCCCCGACTGGCGTGCCGCCTTCGATGTCGATGCCGGCGGTCGCAGTGGCGGCCTCGACTGGGTGACCGTGACCCCGAGACGCCCCGAGGCAGAGTTCCGGGAGGCGCGCCTCGGTTTTTCCGGGGAGCGACTGGTGCGCATGCAGCTCATCGACCGGCTGGGGCAGACCGCTTCGCTCGAGTTCACGCACGGGGTCCGCAATGGACGGGTCGCACCGGACGAGGTGAGCTTTACCCCGCCACCGGGCGTCGATGTCATCGGCCAGCCGGTGAGCTGATCTTCATGCAGCGCCTGCGCTTCTTCGGGTGGTGGCTTGCGGGTGGCGTGCTGATCGCCGTGCTCATCGCCACGGGATCCCTCGTGCCCCCGGCTGACCTGCCGAAGGTGGCGGTCTCCGACAAGGTCGAGCACTTCGGCGGCTACCTGCTCCTGTCGCTGTGGTTCAGCGGGCTCTTCCGCCCCGGCCGATACCTCGTCGTGGGTGCTGCGCTCGTCGCGTTCAGCGGCGGCCTCGAGATTGCGCAGGGCGTCATGGCCATCGGTCGTACCGCGGACTGGTGGGATTTCCTGGCCAACACGCTGGGCGTGACCACCGGCCTCGGCATCGCGGTGGCGGGTCTGGGCTCCTGGATGCTCGCGATCGAGCGAGGGTTCGGCGGCCGCTGACCCGCGGCCGCATGACGCACATGCGCCCGCTTGCCGACCGCATGCGCCCGCGCACGCTCGACGAACTCGTGGGCCAGAGGCATCTGCTCGCTGCGGGCAAGCCGCTGCGTCAGGCGCTCGAAGGCGGGCTTCTGCACTCGATGATCTTCTGGGGCCCGCCTGGCACGGGCAAGACGACGCTGGCACGCCTCATCGCGCGGCGTGCGGATGCCGAGTTCATCGCGCTCTCGGCCGTGCAGGCGGGCGTCAAGGACATCCGCGAGGCCGTGGAGCGCGCGAAGGTCTCACGCGCGGCACAGGCCCGGCCCACCGTACTCTTCCTCGACGAAGTGCACCGCTTCAACAAGGCGCAGCAGGACACTTTTCTGCCCTTCATCGAGGACGGTACGCTCACCTTCATCGGCGCCACTACCGAGAACCCTTCGTTTGAAGTCGTGAGCGCGCTCCTGTCCCGCGCGCGCGTGTACGTGCTGAAACCGCTGGGGGTCGAGGAACTGAAGGCGGTGATCGGTGCGGCGCTCGCCGACGGCGAGCGTGGCCTCGGCGGGCAAGGGCTCGTGATCGAGCCGGCGGCGCTCGAGCTGATCGCGCTCGCCGCCGACGGCGATGCGCGCCGGGCACTCAACATGCTCGAGATCGCCGCCGACCTGGCCGAGGATCGTGCCGCGCAGCGTGTCATCGGGCTCGCGCAGGCGCAGGAGGTGGCGAGCGGCACGCGGCGGCGCTTCGACAAGGGCGGCGAGCAGTTCTACGACCAGATCTCTGCCCTCCACAAGGCTGTCCGTGGCACGGATCCGGACGCCGCGCTCTACTGGCTCTGCCGCATGCTGGATGGCGGCTGCGATCCGCTCTACGTCGCTCGGCGCGCAGTGCGGATGGCGATCGAGGACGTGGGGCTCGCAGATCCGCGCGCCTTCCGCATGGCGCTCGATGCCTGGGACGCCTACGAGCGGCTCGGGAGTCCGGAAGGGGAGCTCGCGATCGCCAATGCCATCGTGTATCTGGCCGTGGCACCGAAGAGCAATGCCGTGTACGTGGCGATGGGCGAGGCGCGGGCGGATGTCGAGGAGTTCGGCACGCTGGAGGTTCCGCTGCACATCCGCAACGCGCCGACGCGGCTCATGAAGGAGCTCGGCTACGGCAAGGGCTATCGCTTTGCGCATGACGAACCCGAGGCCTACGCCGCCGGCGAGCGCTACCTGCCCGATGACCTGCCCGATCGGCGATACTACCGCCCTGTGCCACGGGGGCTGGAAATCAGGATCGCGGAGGCGCTCGATCGGCTGCGCGCGCGCGCGGTGCGCAAGTCTCCGGGGAGTGCGACGTGAATGTGACTCTGGCCGTCGCCGCCGGCGGAGCTTTGGGTAGCGTGCTGCGTTACTGGTTTTCGCGGCTGACGCACGCCGTGGTCGCGACCACCTTCCCGCTCGGTACGCTCCTGGTCAATGTGCTCGGGAGCTTCGCGATCGGTCTGCTCTACGTCTGGCTCGTCGAGCGCTCGGCGGCGCGCGCGGAGCTGCGCGCCTTCCTGATGGTGGGTGTGCTGGGCGGTTTCACCACCTTCTCGAGCTTCTCGCTCGAGACGGTAAATCTTGTCGCGCAGTCCGACTATGGGCGCGCGGCGGTGAACAGCGCGGGCAGCCTCGCACTGTGTCTCGGCGGCACGCTCGCCGGCATGATGATCGGGAGGCAGTTGTGACCGAGGCCGAAGTACTGATGGTGCGTGTCTATATGCACGAGCGCGAGTCGCGGCTGCGGGAGATCATGCACGTGCTGCACGACGAAGAGCGGGTCCGGGGGCTCACGGCCTTCCGTGGTGTCGCGGGCTTCGGTACATCCGGCCAGTGGCTCACGGCGAGCCTCGTGGATCTCTCGCTCGATCTGCCCTACGTCGTGGAATTCTTTGACGAGCCCGGGCGTGCCCGGGCCGCCGTTGCGCGGCTCACCGCGCTCTGCAAGCCGGGTCATGTCGTGACCTGGCCTGCCTCCATGCCGTCGCGCTGAGGTCCCCGTGCTCGATTCCAGGCTCCTGCGGTCCGATCCAGAGAGCGTCGCGCGCAATCTCGCGCGGCGCGGCTTCACGCTCGACGTCGAGGCCTTCCGCGTGCTCGAGGAGCGGCGCCGGCGCTGGCAGGTCGAGGCCGATCGCGTGCGTGCCGAGCGCAATGCGCACGCGAAGAACGTCGGCATGGCCAAGGGGCGTGGCGAGGACATCGCGCCACTGCTCGCAAAGGGTGAGGCACTCACCGCCGAGCTTGCGCGTATCGACGCCGAGCTCACTCGCGTGCAGAGCGAAGTGGATCAGTGGCAGCTCGGGTTGCCGAATCTGCTGCACGAGAGCGTCCCCGACGGCCGCGACGAAACCGCGAACGTGGAAGTGCGCCGCTGGGGCGAGCCGCCCCGTTTCGAATTCGAGCCGCGCGACCATGTCGCCCTCGGCGAGAAGCTCGGCGGACTCGACTTCGAGGCCGCAGCGCGCATTTCAGGCGCACGCTTCACGGTGATGCGTGGCGAGGTGGCACGCCTGCATCGCGCACTCGCGCAGTTCATGCTGGACCTGCACGTCCGCGAGCATGGGTACACGGAGATCTACGCGCCATATCTCGTGAGTCCCGCTGCACTCCTCGGCACCGGCCAGCTGCCGAAATTCGAGCAGGATCTTTTTGCCATGCGTGGCGAGCGGGACTTCTACCTGATCCCGACCGCGGAAGTGCCGGTGACCAACCTCGTACGCGAATAGATCCTCGCGGCCGGGCAGCTGCCGCTGCGCTTCGTGGCGCATACGCCCTGTTTCCGCTCGGAGGCGGGGGCGGCCGGCAAGGACACCCGTGGCATGATCCGCCAGCACCAGTTCGACAAGGTCGAACTCGTGCAAATCGTGCGGCCCGCGGACTCCTACGCCACGCTCGAGGAGCTCACCTCGCACGCCGAGCAGGTGCTGCGACGGCTCGAACTGCCCTATCGCGTCGTGGCGCTCTGCGGCGGGGATGTGGGCTTCGGCAGCAGCAAGACCTATGACCTCGAAGTGTGGCTGCCGGGGCAGCGTCGTTACCGCGAGATCTCGTCCTGCAGCAACTGCGAGGCCTTCCAGGCGCGGCGCATGCAGGCGCGCTGGCGCAACCCGGAGACCGGCAAGCCCGAGCCCGTGCATACACTCAACGGCTCGGGCGTGGCGGTGGGGCGGGCGCTCGTGGCGGTACTGGAGAATTTCCAGAATGCCGATGGATCGGTGACCGTGCCGGCGGCGCTGCGGGGGTATATGGGCGGGCTCGAGAGGATCGTGGCGCGGGTGTGAGCGGCGGTGCCCCGGTGCGGTTCTCCGGCAACGTTCAGGCTGTGCCCCTCGCGTACAATGAATCCGCGCCGGAGAGGTGGCAGAGCGGTCGATTGCACCGGTCTTGAAAACCGGCAGGGCTTCACGGCCCTCGTGGGTTCGAATCCCACCCTCTCCGCCACCGATGGGCCTTCGAGGCCGCCTTTGTCCGAAAGGAGGCGGCGGAGCGCTCGGCCTGCGGAACCCTTCATCGATGTGGTCGTTTGGCTGAGACCGGATCTCTGCGGAGCCTCTTGCGAGTCATTGCGGGCTGTCCTCCGGGCGGGCCGGTCGGCGATAATGCCTGCGGATGACCAGACCAAGGCGGCGGGAGAGCATCCCTGTGCGCAGTATTACGAAGTGAAGAAGGGCGACACGCTGTCCGACCCGAACAAGATCAAACCCGGCCAGAAACTTCGCATTCCCTGAACGATGCAAGCACGAGGAGTCATACCGATGTTCAAGCGTTACCCCCTGTTGACGGCGTCGATCGCGTTCCTCGCGCTCGTGGCCGCCTGCGCAAACCAGGAGGCTCCCGCCAGGAAGGCGGTTGCCGATGCCGAGGCGGCTTATACCGCAATCCACGACGATGCCACACGCTTCGCTCCGGATGCGGCGAGCGCAATGGAGACCTCGATTGGGGATCTCAAGGCCGCGCTGGCCAAGAAGGACTACAAGGCCGTGCTCGCGGCGGCTTCGGGCGTCACGGCCCAGATCGGGGCGCTCCGTGAGACCGTCGCGACGAAGAAGGCGGAGTACGAGGCGGCTCTGGCCGCGGCAAAGGATCAGTGGGGCGCCTACGCCGCCGATCTGCCGAAGATGGTCGCGACGATCCAGAGCCGTGTCGACATGCTGAAGAAGTCGAAGAGGCTGCCTGCGAATGTCTCGCGGGAAGCGCTCGCCAATGCGACGAGTGGTCTCGATTCGATGAAGAGCACCTGGACCCAGGCGTCGGATGCCTTTGCCGCGGGCAATGCCCTGGATGCGGTGAAGCTCGCCGAGTCTGTGAAGTCGAAGGGCAACGAAGTCCTCGCACTGCTCGGCATGGCGCCGAAGTCCTGAGCGACCGCCTGCACGCTGCCCCCCCCCGTACGGGGGCAGCGTGTTCAGGCCGTGTCCGGCAGTGCTGCGTCCTGCTTTCGTTCGCGTGGCCGTCGCAGCAGGGCGACGAAGGTGATCGTCGCCGCCACGCTCAGGTAGTGACCGACGGCGGTGAGTCCGTGGCGACTTGCCAGCCACATCGCCGCGTAGGGTGCCAGTGAGCCCCCGAGGATGCCGGCCAGGTTGAAGGCCAGCGAGGTGCCGGTATAGCGCAAGGCCGTCGGGAAGAGTCCTCCGAGGTCCGTGCCGAGCGGACCGTAGGCAAAACCCATCACGGCGAGCCCGAGCGCCAGCGCCGCAAAGACTCCGGGCGTTTTCCCTGATCCGAACAGGGGGGCGAACGCGAAGCCGAAGACAATGACGGCAAAGCTCGCCCAGAGAAGCGTGCGCCGGCTGCCGATACGATCTGCAATCACGGCCGAGAGCGGGATCGTCAGCCCGAAGAACAGCACGGCGGCCATCTGCAGGAGCAGGAATTCCTCGCGCCGGTAGTGCAGCGCCGAGGTGCCCCACCCGAGGGCGAAGACGGTCATGAGATAGAACAGCACGAAGACCGTGATCGCAGAGAGCGTGCCGAGCACGAGCTCGCGCGGGTGGCGTCTGCAGACGGCGATCATGGGCACCTGGACCACTTCGCGCCTCTCGAGCGCCTGCCGGAAGGCGGGGGTCTCAGTGAGTCGCAGGCGCACATAGAGCCCGAGAAAGACGAGTACGGCACTCGCAAGGAAGGGGATGCGCCAGCCCCAGGCGAGAAACCCTGCGTCATCCAGTGTCGTACTCAACAGGAGAAAGACGCCTGTGGCCAGCAAAAAGCCAACGGGTGCGCCCAGCTGCGGGAACATGCCAAACCAGGCGCGTTTCCCGGCCGGGGGCGTTTTCGGTGGCGAGGAGCACGGCGCCGCCCCACTCACCACCGAGGCCCAGTCCCTGGCCGATCCGGCACAGCGCCAGGAGCAGCGGGGCGAGCACGCCGATCGACTCGTAGGTTGGCAGCAGGCCGATGAGCACCGTGGACACGCCCATGGTCAGGAGGGCGCCCACGAGCGTGGCCTTACGGCCCACGCGATCGCCGAAGTGCCCGAACAGTGCCGAGCCGATCGGGCGCATGAAGAAGGCAATGGCGAAGGTCGCAAGCGACTGCAGCATCGCTGCGACCGGATCGGCCGCGGGAAAGAACAGCTTCGGGAACACCAGCACCGCTGCCGTCGCGAAGATGTAGAAGTCGAAGAATTCGATGGTTGTGCCGACCAGGCTGGCGAAGAGCACGAGCCGGGGCCGGCTGGTGGGCGGGGTGTGGCGCGTCCGGTCGTCGTTCATGGGGGCCCTGGTGTGAGTCCTGATCCAATAATCGATTGTCGCATTCCGTGGGCGCGGTAAAGTACGCAGAAGGGAGGATTTCCGGATGACTGCTCGCCACGCACAACGGCTCGGCCGCCTGGGTGTCTGGAACTGGCTGGATGGACTGTCGGCCGTGCAGGCGGCAGAGCTTGCGCGCCAGGTCGAGGACTGGGGCTATTCGGCGCTCTGGATTCCGGAGGCGGTCGGGCGCGATCCTTTCACGATCATCTCGTGGCTGGCCGCCCATACGCAGCGCCTGGTCTTTGCCACTGGCATTGCAAACATCTATGCGCGCGACCCCATGGCGATGCGCGCCATTCAGCAGACCGTGGGCGAGCTCGCGGGCGGGCGCTTCGTGCTCGGTCTCGGGGTTTCGCACGTCCCCCTCGTGGCCGGGATGCGCGGACACGCCTACGGCAAACCGGTCGCGACGATGCGCGCCTACCTGGAGGCGATGGAGAAGGCGACCTACCTCGGGCCGGCTCCCGCGGAGGAGACGCCGATCGTGCTCGGCGCGCTGCGCCAGCGGATGCTCGAACTGTCCGGCGCGCAGTGTGCGGGCGCGCACCCCTACAACGTCACACCCGAGCACACGGCGCGCGCCAGGAAGATCCTCGGCCAGGGACCGACGCTCGCGCCCGAGCAGATGGTGTTGCGCGAGACCGATCCCGCGAAGGCCCGCGCGATCGCCCGCAGGCACCTCGCGCCGTACGTGGAGCTGCCGAATTACCGTCGCAACTGGCAGTGGCTTGGTTTCGGAGACGCAGATTTCGCGGATGGCGGGAGCGACCGGCTCATCGATGCAGTGGTGGCCTGGGGCGAGGAACCGGCGATCGCGGCGCGCATCCGG
The DNA here is from genome assembly GCA_016707425.1 of Gammaproteobacteria bacterium. GTDB lineage: Bacteria > Pseudomonadota > Gammaproteobacteria > Steroidobacterales > Steroidobacteraceae > JADJHU01. The sequence goes on along the minus strand of JADJHU010000002.1, from coordinate 220,883 downwards.
GCGCACTTCGATGCGGGTGCCGACCACGTGGCCATTCAGGCACTGCGTCCGGATGGCGAGCGGGGTCCGGATCTGGGTCTCCTCGCTGCGCTCGCTCCCCGGTCGCAGTGAATGGCACCACCACTATCACAGGGTAGAGCGTGATGAGCAGATCGCTATCGTCCTTCTTCGGAGTCCTCGTGTTCGCATGCCTCGCTGCACCGCAGACCCGGGCCGAGGACCTTTCGGGATACTCCGGAGCGCAGCTCTACGAGCGTTTCTGCGCGAGCTGTCACGGGGCCACGGGGGCGGGAGACGGGCCCGTTGCGCCCTTCTTCAGGCTGAAGCCCCCGGATCTCAGGCGCATTGCGCGCCGCCACGGAGGCGAGTTCCCGGCCGACAAGATCCGCCGCATCATCGACGGGCGCACGAATGTGCTGCCCCATGGCGCCCGTGAGATGCCGGTGTGGGGCTTCGAGTTCATCGCGAACGAGGGCGATACCCCGGAAGCGCACCAGCGCGCGGAGCAGGCCATCCAGTCGCTCGTGGACTACCTGCGTTCCCTGCAGGCGCACTGAGGGGCCAGGTGCCTGCACGCGCCGGTGCGCGCGCGGAACGCGGGCTACTGGAGCGCGAGGCGCGTGGCGACCAGGACGCTGCGACGCATGGTGTTGTAACCAGATACGAGCGTGTAGGCCTCGTCGAAGGCATTGTCGATGCGGGCCTGCACCGACCAGCGTGGCGTGACCGCATAGCGCGCCATCACGTTGACGAGCGTATAGCCGCCCAGACGGACATTCGCAGGAAACGCAACGTCGTAGCGGCTGGTGGCCCGGGTGATGTCCGCTCCGAGTGCGAGCCGACCGGCCGTACGCTCGACGGCGAGTACATAGTTCTCGCGTGCGCGACGCAGGAGCCGCTCATCCGTGTCGCGGTTCCTGGGGTTCTGCAGGCTCGCTTCGAGCCGCGTCCGCCATGTGGTGCCCGCGTAGGCATAGCCGAGCTCCACGCCCTCGATGCGTGCCCGCCCGACGTTTTCGTTGTGGCCATTGTAGGTGACCGGGTCGAACACGAATTCGACGAGATCGTCGATGTCGTTGCGCCACGCGTTTGCATAAACGGAATGATGCGCACCGAGGGGCTGGCGCACTCCCGCTTCAACCTGTCGTGACACCTCGGGAGCGAGCCTCGGGTTGCCGCCGTAGCCGTAGAGATCCGTACTGTCGGGCGCACGGAACGCGCGGCCCGCACCGAGCGTCACGCGGGTCGCCGACGGGAACGTGATGCCATATTCGGCATTCCACGTCGGCTCATGACCGAAGGCCTCGTGATCGACGAGGCCGAGGGCGGTCACCAGGCTGTGGGGGCCATGGCTGAAGCGGTTCTGGGCGAAGAACTGATCGACGCGCGTGCGCGCCGCGTAATGCGTGCCATAGGAGAGCGAAGCCGTATCCTCGCGCGTCAGGAATGCGCCCAGCGTGAGCTCGTCCGAGCTGTGCAGACGGAGATTCGTCTGCACCTCGAGGCCGTCGCGGTCGGTGCGCAGGAAGTCGTGCGGCGGCGCGGCGAGTCCGTTGCCGTCCTGGTTCTGGTCGATGCGATCCTCGATGCGGGTGAGTGCCACCCGCACGTCGATCTGCGCGCGCGGCTTCCACACCGTCTCGAGCGCGTAGCTCGCGTTCCCGAAGTCCTGATCCACGGGCGCGAGCCTCGGTGCGTAGGTGACGGGATCGAACACGGTCGTGGAGTATTCGGTGTTGCCCGCCGCGCGCCATGCGCGGGCGCGCAGCGACACGGTTTCCGACGGTGCGTAGTCGCCTGCGAGATTGATCGTCAGCTTGTCGTAGCCGCGATCCTGCGTGGCGCCGGTGCGGGTCGGAAAGCCTGCGCTCTCGCGCCAGTCGACCGCGAAGCCGACGCCGCCGGCCTCTCCGAGGCGCCAGCCGCCCCCGAGTCCGGCCGCATGGCTGCCGTAGCGGGCGCCGCTCGCATATGCGGCGAGGCCACGTGCCGCCCCCGCGTGCGTGATCACGTTGACCACGCCGCCGATCGCGTCCGATCCGTAGAGCGTCGAGCGGGGACCTTTCACGACTTCGATGCGCTGCACGGTCTCCGGCGCGATGTTCTGCAGCGCCGGGCTGCCGATGGTGCCGGGATTGACGCGCACGCCGTCGATCAGCACCACCGTGTGGTTGCTGTCCGTGCCGCGCGTGAACAGTGAGACCGGCTGGCCAGGGCCGCCGGCGCGCGCGAGCTCGATGCCCGCGTGGGTACGCAGCAGCTCGCCGACGTCGCTGGCGAGGGAGCGCTCGATCGTGTCGCGATCGATCGCAAAATACGGGACGGTCAGCTCATCGACGGGCACCTGCGTGCGCGTCGCAGTGATGACCGCTTCATCGAGTGGGGCCTGTGCGAGAACGGCAAACGGCAGGGAGGAGAGCACGGCGATGCGCGCCGCACCGGAGACGGTGGACATGTGACGAGACCTTTCCCATGCACGCCCGCATGGTTTCAGTGGAACGATGGCCTTGCTTGCCAGGCCGGTCTCCGGACTCGCAGGAGAGACGCCTCGCCGCGTCTCGTCGCACCGCCTTCCCGCGCCCATGCGCAGTGGCGTCCCCGCTGGGGACCGATGCGATCAGTGCCTGCTTACCGTTGCGGGGGCAGTGCCGGGATGGCGCAGACGCGCTTCACCGGCTTCCCGTACACCTTGGCAGCGAGGGCACTCTAGCACATCCGCCGAATGCGGTTCAGCGACCGTTCATTGACAGGTCTGCACACTCCCGACCGTGATCGGACGCCCACGGTGGGCGTCCCGGAGGAACCCGCCATGCTTCGCTCTCTTCTGATTGCCCTGGCCCTCGCTTCGGTGGGGACGGCTGCCTTTGCGCACGACCATGACGGCGACGGCGATCGCGGCTGGCGCGGCGAGCGAGGCTGGCGCGGCGACCGGGGTGGTGGGTACTACCAGGGGTATGGAGGTTACGGCCACCGCCACTCCCCGCCCGGGCGCTACTACATGCCACCGCCGCGCGTGTACTACGCGCCGCCGCGCTATTACGTCCCGCCGCCCCCGGTGTACTACGCGCCGCAGTACTACCCGGCGCCGAGCTACGGTAACGGATACCAGCCCTCGCTCGGCATCCAGCTCTACATCCCGCTGCGGTGACGGTGTCGTCAGTGAAAGCCGACGCGTACTGGCAGGCTCTTCAGCCCGCCCGTCAGATTGGACTCGATGCTGAGCGCGGGACCGGCATACTCGACCTCGCGCAGCTGCGGGAGCAGCATCGAAAAGAGTGCGCGGATTTCAGTCAGCGCCAGTACGCGTCCGAGGCAGTGATGCACGCCGTGCCCGAAGCCGAGGTGCCGGTTCGGCTTGCGATCGATGCGAAATTCGTAAGGGGCCGTGAACTCGGACTCATCCCGATTGGCTGACGGATAGAGCAGCGCGAGTGACTCGCCGCGTGCGATACGCACGCCGCCGACTTCGCAGTCCCGCGTTGCCGTGCGGCAGAAGTGGCGGATCGGCGTCACCCAGCGGACCACCTCATCGGCCATGATGCGCGCGGCCTCAGGCTCCGGACGGAAGCGCAGACGCTCCGCGGGGTGATCGATGAACGCCTTGAACCCTCCGGAGATCGATGCACTCGTCGTCTCGTGGCCGGCGATGGTCACGATCAGGAGGTAGGAGAGCGTCTCCACCGGCCCGAGTGGCTTGCCGTCGATGCGCGCATTGGCAATGACGCTCACGAGATCCTCACCCGGTCTGCGGCGCCGGTGGCGCACGACGTCTACGTAGTACTCGAAGAGCTCCGTCACCGTCTGGACGCCGTAGCCTTCCGAGCGGCCCAGATCGGGATCACTCGCGTTCAGCAGTTGCTGTGTCGCGCGCAGCACGAAGGGCGCATCCTGCTCCGGCAGGCCGAGCATGGTCATGATGACCGTGAGCGGGTACTGCATTGCGACGTCCCGCGCGAAATCGAGCTCGGGACCTCCCTCCCGCATCTGGGTCACGTAGCGCTGCGCCGTCGCTTCGATGGTCGCCTCGAGGCGCCTGACGCCAGCGCCCATGAACCAGCTCTGGGTGAGATCGCGAAAGCGGCGATGCTCCGGTTCGTCCATGTCGATGAGCGTGCGCACGCGTTCGTTGCGCCCCGCATGACGATGGGCACGCCGCGCCTGGAACCACTCGAGCAGGTCGCCCATCGGCCGCTGCGAGAGCGCTGCGAGCGCTTTCAGCACGCGCAGCGTCTGCCTCACGCCACCGGCAGTCGTGTTCGCACTGTCCTCGATGTCCTTCGGGATGAGCGTCAGGCGTGCCGAGCTGATGAAGAGCTCGTGCTGGCGTTCCACCTCCGTGACATCTGCATGTCGCAGCACGGCCCAGAAAGGGCGGTAAGGCTCGCGATCGACCCAGACGACCGGGCTCTCGTGGCGCAGCCTCTGCAGCACGGTGTCGAGCCTCTCCATGTCCAGGTAGACGGCGGGCGAGGTGATGTCTTCGGCAAGCGGCTGGCGATCGTGCACGGGTCGCTCCATGAAGCCCGATGGCGCGAGCACCATACCCGAGCGGTGTGCCCGGATCGAGTGGATGTGCCATCCGCGCCCCGGGTGGCAGGGGGTATGATCCTGCCCCCATGCACGCCCCCGTGATCACGCGCCACCGCAGGCCGTTTCTCGCGCCGATCTGGATCAGCGCCGCCGTCGTTCTGGGCGTATGCGCGCTGGCGCTCGGCGCATACCGCTCGGCGGTGCTCACCACGGTGATTCTCGTCTCATACCCGGATTCGCCGGCGGCCGGGCAGGCGCAGCAGCTCGCGCGCATGTTCGGTGAGCGTGATCGTGAGTCGGGTGTCGAGGCGATCTATGCAAGCGCCACTCCCCGGGCGCGTGAGCTTGCGGCGCCGCTTGCGGAGCGCCTCGGCGTCACGCCCGTAGAAGTGCCGGCGCGAGAGGTCAGGTCGCTCGCTGCGCGCGCCCGCCGCGAGCACCGGGGCAGGGCGGTGCTGGTCATCGGCGGCGCGGGTGAGCTGCCGGAACTCGTGCGCGCACTCTCGGGACACCGCATCGTGCCCCTGCCGCCCTCGGGTCAGGACGACGCGCTCTACGTTGTGAGCGTGCCGACCTTCGGGCCCGCCGGTGTGCTCAGGATGACGTACTGATCGGGAAATCAGTGGAGCGCTTCGTGCAGAATCAATAGCTTGCGAATGAAAGCTTCGTGTGTACCGATGCGAAAATCGGCGAGCACCCGATCGCGGACGATGCGGCCCGGATCGATGAGAAAGCTCGCCCGGCGCACCCCGAGGCCGAGTGGCCCGTCGACGCCGTACATGCGGATCACCGCCTTGCCGGGATCGGCGAGCAGCGTGAAGGGTAGGGCATGGTGCTCGCGAAACCGCTGGTGGCTCTCAGGGTTCTGGGGGCTGATGCCGGCGACTCGCAGGCCGACCTTCCGGATTTCGTCATGCAGGCTGCGTACGAGGCAGGCCTGACGTGTGCAGCCGGGCGTGAAGTCGGCCGGGTAGAAGTAGAGGATCAGCGGCCCGCGATTGAGCAGCGACGTGAGCGACACATCCCGGCCGTCCTGGTCGGGCAGTGTGAACTCCGGCGCCCGTTCGCCCACGTTGAGCACGTCAGCTCACTCCCGGCGCGCATCCGCTGCGCGCTCTGGTGCCTCTGCCGATCCTCGGCCGATCTTAGGCGCTTGCCAGTCCGGCCGTCGATGCTAGAATCCGCCGCCCTTTCGCAGGTTCTTGGCTGGCGATGGGGCGATCCGATGGGGCGGTAGCTCAGTTGGGAGAGCGTCGCGTTCGCAATGCGAAGGTCGAGGGTTCGATCCCCTTCCGCTCCACAACTTAAGCCTTTGATTTCCTTAGAGGAGGGCTGGTGCGTAGCATGACCTGGTGTGCTGCTGTGCGCCCATTGTGCAGTGCGCTCAGCGGCTGCGTGTGTGGACGCCAGGTGGGCGTAACGCAGCACCATCGTGTGGGCCTTCCAGTCCCCGTCGAGGGTCATGAGTTCAAGCAGCGTAACGCCGCTCTGGATGACCCATGAGGCACCCATGTGTCGCAGAGAGGATCGTGTTCCCCGCTGTGGTGTATGAGTCGTGATTTTTGGTTCTGCTGGACTCATGCTTGGTTGACCACTGCGGACAGCCGAACAGGTTGATCGTCGCTGAGGGACTGCAGGCCTTCAAGCTGCACGTATCGGCACTGCAATGCCCACTCGTCGTTCTGCTCGAGCAGCAGCGCGCCGGCGAGACGGTAGATGGCCGCCTCATTCGGGAAGATGCCGACGACGTCCGTCCGTCGCATGAGCTCGGAGTTCAGTCGAGCCGGCGGGTTGCTGTGGATCTGTATACGGTGGACTTTGGGGAAGCCCATGAACGTGAGCATGTCGGCTTCCGAGTCATCCATCAGCGCGGCGACCTTGGGGAACTTGGCGCGCAGTTGATCGGCGACGATGCGCCACTGCGCGATCGCTGTCTCCTGGCTGTTCTGGGCGGAGGCGGTGTTGATCATGGCGAGCACCATCTGCCGCTGCCCCTTGCCGGCGTGGGCGGGCGCGTTGCTCAGGAAGTGCTTGCGGCAGCGCTGCCAGGTGGACTTGCGCACCTTGGCGGCGGCGTTCAGGTCTTTGTGCGTATCGGAGATCACCAGCTTCACGCCACGGAGCCCGCGGCGCATCAGCGGGCGTAAGAAGCTGGTCCAGAACGGCTCGGCCGGGGAGGATCCGACCGCCACGCCGCGCACGTCGCGCACCCCGTTGGTGTTCACCGATATGGCAATTATCACGGCCACCGACACGATCCGGCCGGCTTCGCGGACCTTCACGTAGGTGGCATCGATCCACAGGTACGGCCAGTCGCCTTCGATGGGGCACTTCAGGAACGCCTGCACGCGCTCGTCGATTTCGGTGTACAGCCTGGAGACATGGCTCTTGGAGATCCTCCGACATGCCCATGGCCTTGACCAGCGCGTCCACCGAGCGGGTCGAGACGCCCTGGATGTAGACTTCCTGCACCACCGCGGCCAGCGCCTTGCCGGCGGTGCGTCGCGGCTCGAGGAACGCCGGGAAGTAGCTGCCCTTGCGCAGTTTGGCGATCTTCAGATCGATCGAACCGACACGGATGTCCCACTGCCGCTCGCGATAGCCGTTGCGGCTGTTGGCCCGCTCCGGGCTCCGTCTCTTGTAGCCGGCGGCGCACAGGTCCTCGGCGTCCATCTCCATCATGCGCTGGGCGACGTACCGGATTACCTCGCGTACCAGATCGGCGTGATGCTCCTTCTCGGCAAGCTTCGACAGTGCGGTAGTCGCTTGGGTGGTCATCGTGGCGTTCTCCGCCAAGGTTGAAGGTGTCGCAACCCAACATTACCAGGACCCACGATGACCACCCCCCTTCAGGAGGGCCGTTCCGCTCGCCGCCGGCCTGCTGGCTGATGGCAGATCACCTCTTACACCACGCGCCGGGACGCGAGCGGGAACAGGTCTGCCGCGAACCGGGATTCCTCGGCATACGGCTGGACGAGACGGCAAATGCGACACATTCGACGACTATCTCGGATCCTCGCAGCCAGGTGCGCGTTGGCGTAAGGTCAACCAACGACGAATGGATCGCTGCGCGGACCGGCCGCGGCCAATGCCTTTGCCTGTGTGGAGGAGACGCCATTGTGAATATGCATGACGATGCACGCAGGCGCTGGCTGGCCGGTCACGGCCCGATCGTTCACCGCAGCGAGACCGTCGAGCGCATCGACGCATTGATCACGCGGCTGCAACACGAAAACCGGATCGCCAGGACGGAGACGGCCTACGCATTGCTTGCCGCCGGCGACCGCCTGAGCTGCGTGGGCATGAACGTGGTCGTTCACATGACTTATGCCTACCGCTTCGATCCCTCCGGACGACCACTTGCAGCCGAAGATTTCAAGCCCGTGCCGGAAGGTCACACCGGCGGTTCCCTGAACATGGTGCCGGCCTTCGTCGGCTACCTGCTCGCCAATGCACTCACCGCCACCACACGCGGCTGGATCATGGGCCAGGGGCATTGCGTCGCCGCCATCGAAGCCATCAATGCGCTGACCGGCGACGTGTCACCCGGACAGCGCGGCCGCTACGACCGCAGCGAAAGCGGCCTCTCGCGCCTGTGCGCGGATTTTTATTCCTATGCCATCGACTCTCAAGGCCGTCCCGCGGCGCCCCTGGGGAGTCATGCCGGGCCGTACACGGCAGGCGCGGTATCCGAAGGCGGTTATCTCGGCTTTGCCGAGTTGCAATACATTCACATGCCGCTGCCCGGTGAATCCCTGGTGGCGTTCCTGAGCGACGGCGCTTTCGAGGAACAGCGCGGCCCCGATTGGGCGCCGCGCTGGTGGCGCGCCAGCGACAGCGGTGCCGCCGTTCCGGTGATGATCCTCAATGGACGGCGTATCGAGCAGCGTACGCAAATCCTGCAGGAAGGTGGCGCGCCCTGGCTGGCCGAGCATAAGCGCCACAACGGATTCGATCCGCTGATCGTCGATGGCCGTGATCCGGCCGCCATCGCCTGGGCGATCATCGAGTCGGAAGATGCGCTGCAGCGTTTCGGCGCGAATTCCGATCGCCGCTATCCGGCGCGCCTGCCCTACGTCATTGCCGAAACCGAAAAGGGATTCGGCTTTCCCGGTGCCGGCACCAATGCCGCCCACAATCTGCCGCTGAGCGGCAATCCGCATTTCGATGCGGGTACACGCGAGCTCTTCAACCACAGCGCCGCCGCCCTGTTCGTGCCGCCGGCGGAGCTTGAAGCGGCGTTGGGCGCTTTTGCCGTTCATTCCGAGCAGCAGCGGCCGCTCGAAAGCGCGCATCCGATGGCGCATCGCCAGCCGCCTGCGCCAGCGCTGCCAGAACCAGACTGGGCCGCGCCGGGACGCACGGCCAGTGCAATGACGGCGCTGGACGACTGGTTTGTCGCCTTCGCCAAGGCCAATTCTGCCTTGCGCATCCGCGTCGGCAACCCCGACGAGTTGGCCAGCAACCGGATGGGACGCACGCTTGAATTACTGAAGCACCGCGTCAACGAACCCGAGCCCGGCGTGCCGGAGGATTTGCACGGCGCCGTCATCACCGCGCTCAACGAAGAGGCCGTTGCCGCCGCCGCCCTTGGAAACAAGGCTGGCATCAACCTCATCGTCAGCTACGAGGCCTTCGCGGTGAAGATGCTGGGCCTGATGCGCCAGGAAATCATCTTTGCCCGTCAGCAATACGAAACGGGTCAGCCGCCGGGTTGGTTGCCGGTGCCCTTGATCGTCACCTCCCATACCTGGGAAAACAGCAAGAACGAGCAGTCCCACCAGGACCCGACCATCGGCGAGGCGCTGCTCGGCGAGATGTCCGACACTTCGCGCGTCCTGTTCCCGGTGGATGGCAATACCGCCATCGCCGCACTGCGCGATGTGTATGCCGGGCGCCGCCAACTGGCCTGCGTCATCGTCTCCAAGCGTGAGGTGGAAAACCGGTTCGACGCCAGATCGGCACAAGCATTGGTGCGCGATGGCGCGGGCCACGTCATCGGCAATCCCCATGATGCCGAGTTGCAGCTGGTTGCCATCGGCTCCTATCAGCTCGACGAGGCGCTCAAGGCGCAAGCCTATCTCGCCGGCCTCGGCAAGCGCGTCTGTGTCACCGTCATGCTGGAACCTGGCCGCCTGCGCATCCCGCGCGACGCGATCGAAGCCCGGTTTGTCGATGAGGACGCCACCGTGCACGCCCTGTTTCCTCCAGGCTTGCCGCGGGTCATCCTGACCCATACCCGACCCGAACCCATGCTGGGATTGCTGCGCCGCATTGACAGCGGCCCATCAAAAACGCATGTACTCGGCTACATCAACCGCGGCGGCACTTTTGACGTGCCGGGCATGCTGTTCGCGAATCGCTGCACCTGGGCGCATGCGGTCGATGCCGCAGCGGCCGTGGTTGATGTTTGGAGTCGAGAGGCCCTTTTGGATCGAAGGCTGCGTGATGCGGTTGATGGCCTGGGCGATCCTGTGAATTTGCTAACCGGGTGAGGCTCTCGTCTTTCGTAAATACATGACCAAGCCATGCAGACTTTTCTGAATCCCCCTTGCTGATAATTCGTCCGCCCGCACTCGATCGACGGGAAGTCACCGATTGGGTCGAGGAGGCACCGATTGCCGAACCAGCCGCTCCACTCCCGCTGGGATATCTCGATTCCTTCAACGTTGCGCCATGGGGCACGACAGTGAATGACGACTGCCCTTGCCAGCCCCTCCTATTGGAACTCCCTCATGTCCCGCTATTCATTCCAGCTGATTGCCTGCGCAGAGGCCCTGCTGGCGGCCGCCTGCACCTCGATGGCGCCTCGGCACGAGCGCCCGGCGGTGGCGCTGCCCGCTGCCTATCCGCAGCGCGCGCCATCGCTTGCGACCGGGCGATCGCCGACCACCGCCATCGACTGGCGTGCTTGTTTCGTAGACCTGGCCTTGGCATGCTGCGCGTGCAGGAGGCACAGGCGGCCTATGGCGTGCAGCGCAGCACGCCGCGTGGTGACCATCGCGCTCGTGGCGCGGGCCAGCGAATCCAGTCAGTGCGGGTCGCTGTGCATTTTCACTCGATTCTTCGAAGTCGGCTCGGCCTCGCAGTTGGAGTTGGCACAGGGGGAGGCTCTGCTGACGCAAGCCGAGTCCCTGTTCGTCCAGATCTGGCATCAGTGGGATGCGCAGTGGCTGGCGCTGAGTATTTTGGTCGGGGACGTGACGGGGACCTTCACCGCGCCGGCCGAGCGCACTCCTCTCAATGACGGGATGTTTCCCCCACTGGCGCCGGGGCTGCCTTCCGATCTGCTGCAAGGCCGGCCCGACGTGTTGACAACCGGGCATCAGTTGCGGGCGTCCAATGCCAACATCGGGGCGGCAGGCGCCGCGTCTTGCCCACGTACCGGCCTGACGGTTCTCGGTGGCGCGTCCAGCTTTCTGGATGTGCCGGATGCGGAACGCAACCGGGTTATTGGCGAGCAACAACTGGTGCAGACACGCGGTGCTCTGCTGTTCAGCCGGGTTGCGCTCCACGCCACGCTGGGCGCCGGATCGCAACAGGCGGGTGATGCACCGCTGCTGCCCACACCGTCCCTTCCGTCTAAGTCGTTTCCCCGGTGATCATCATGACTATCTCCTTCAAGAACAAGCTGCTTCCCGCCCTCGTTGTCGCGTAACCGGTAACCACGCGGAGTTCTTGCTCAGGCCGGGAACTGATGGATGTCCGAGCGCAGCGGCTTGTCGGCGAAGAGGGCTTTCCACCGCCGCGGCGTAAGCTCCTCGACCCGGGAGGCGGGATGCTCACCGACGCGCTGCAGCACGTCGACGAGGTAGGTGTACGGATCGATCTTCTGCAGCCGGCAGGTGACGATCAGGCTCTGGATGATCCCGACGTGTTTGGCGCCGAGTTCGGTCCAACAGAAGAGCCAGTTCTTTTTCCCCAAAGGGATCGGTCTCAGGGCGCGCTCGAGGTGATTGGTATCGATCGGTACGTCAGGATCCGTGAGGAACACCTCGAGCCCGTCCTGGCGCTCTCTGACGTAATGCAGCGCTTTGATGAACGGATTCGCCGGCGCCAGGCCATGTCGCTCCAGGCTGCGCTCGACGTAGTCGAAGAAGCGCTCGACGATCGGCTTGCTGTGGGTGAGCCGGTGCAGTTGCTTCGCCTCGGCCTCGAGCTTCTGCTCCCGGATCTGTTCTTCGACGGCGTACAGACCCCGCAACAACGCCAGCACATCGGCCACCGCCTCGGGTTCGGCGTCCTGCGCCTCGTAGAACGCCCGTCTCGCGTGAGCCCAGCACAGCGCGTGGGTGACGCCGGTCTTCTGGGCGTATTGCGTGTAAGCGGCATAGCCGTCGGTCAGGAGTACCGTGCCGGCCTTCGGGGCGAGCCCGAGGGCGCTGCGCACATGCAGCGCGGCGCGCGAGGTGTGGAATGGGAAGCAGACCTCGTCGAGCTCGCCATGGACGGGCCAGAAGTAGCTGGTGTTCATCTTGCCGTGCCCGGATCGACCCGCCTTGATCGGCGTCTCGTCCATCGCGATCACGCGGCTTTGGCGGATCGAGGCGAGCTGGGCCTCGTAGATCGGGGTCAGCAGCGCGATGGTCTGCTGGGCGATCTGGGTCAGCCACGGCCGGCTGACGCGGATGCCGCCCGCCTCCATGCGCTGGTGCTGGCGGTAGAGCGGGAGGTGCCAGGCGAACTTGTCCACCAGGATCCCCGCCTGCAGGCTCACATCCGCCCGGCTGCCCTCGATCACCCCTTGCGGGGCGGGCAGGCAGAGGATCTTCCCCGCGTCGGCCTTACCCTTGAGCTTTACAACCAGCCGCCGGTAGCGGATCACCTGGTAGGTGCCGGGGCGCTGGGCCATCCGGTAGGTGATCTTCTCGCCGATGATCTCGTAGTCCTCGCCCGAGAGGCCCTCAATCTCGGCGGGGGCGAGCACGATGGTCTGCACCGGCACCTGGGACTCGTCGAAGAACGGAACTTCTTCGGCGGCATCGGCGGCGTCCTTCAGGGGAGTGCGGCGCGTATGGCCGGCGACGGTCTTGAACTTCTCGGGAGGCGAGGTTGGCTGCGGCGTCGTGCCGACGATCTCGCCGAGATACAGCTGCATCGGATCGGGGGGCGGCGTCGGGGCGAAGCGCTCGCTCTTCTGGCCGAAGATCTGGCGCTTGAACCACTCGAGCTGGTGCTTCAGCGCGGCGATCTGCTCGCCCTGCGTCGAGATCGTCTGCGCCTGTGAGCGCACCACGCCGAGCAACTCCGCCGCGCTCATCGTCGCGGCGGAGACCGGTATCGAAGTGCTCGTGGCGGCGCCGATCACCATGCGCACAGTATAGCAACGCGGATCGCAAAAGTGCTTTATTTACAGCACTTTGCTTACTGCCGGCAGTGCGTATCGACGCCGCACCTGGCGCCCCTCCATCCCCTCGAGCAGGAGCTTCAGCGCGGTCCAGTCCATCTGCCGCGTGCGTACCGCTCTCCAGTCGCCTATGAAGCGACCGCGCTCGAGGCGCTTTCCCCAGAGGCAGTAGCCGCTGCGATCGAAGTACAGCACCTTGCACTGCGAACCGCGCCGGTTGATGAACACGTAAAGCGCACCGCTCGCCGGGTTCTCGCCCATCGCATGCGACACGAGCGCCTGCAGGCCGTCGTAAGACTTCCTCATGTCCGTGGGCGAGCCGTACAGATGCACCCGGATCTGACCCTCGGCGAAGAACATCAATCGGCGCCACTCAGCCGCGCGCGATCTGCAGGATCACGCCACCGCCGAGGTCCAGCCGCAGCTCGAGCCTGGAGCTCGTGCCGGGGAGTGCGCCAAGATCGACGAACGCCGGCGTCACCGGCTCCGCCCGCGTCATCCCCGAGGAGCTTGCGGGTCTCGTCGTCACCGCCCGCCGCCGCGGTGCCGAGAGCAGTCTGCGCCAGCGATGGTAGCTCGCCATGCCAATCCCTTCGCGCGCGCAGTACTGCGCAAGCGTCAGACCGCTTGCACCGAAGCCCTCCACCAGGGCTTGCCACGCGCTCGTGCGTCGCCGCCGGCCCGTACCCGTCGCTACTCGTCCTCGCATCGCCGTTCTCCCGTTCGATGAACGGAAATCACTCTCCGCAAATCGAAACCGCGAAGGAAGAACTCCACGCACTTACCGGTTACGTTGTCGCTGCACTGGTGCTCTCGGGCTGGTACGCCTTGGATCGTTTCCGTGCTGGCACCGAGGACGGCGCCTTCATTCGCAGCAATGGTCGCATCGAGGCAACCGAGGTGGACATCGCTACCAAACTGGCTGGCCGCGTCGGCGACATCCTGGTCGGTGAAGGTGATTTCGTGAAAGCCGGACAAGTACTGGCCACCATGCAGGTGCAAACCCTCGAGGCGCAGCTGCGCGAGGTGACGGCGCAGCGCCGGCAGGCGACCCATGCGGTGGCTAGCGCGCGAGCGCAGGTGGCGATGCGCCAAAGTGACAGGATCGCGCTGCTGGCACAGGTACGTCGCGCCGAAGCCGAGCTCGACGCCGCCCAGCGCCGGCTGGGACGCTCCGAAACCCTGATCAAGGAAGGCGTCACTTCGACCCAGACCCTGGATGATGACCGCGCACGCACGCTAAGCGCCGAGGCGAATGTCGCCGCTGCGCGGGCGCAGGTCGCGTCGACCGATGCCGCCATCGCCGCAGCCGAGGCGCAGGTGGTCAGCGCACGGTCGCAGGTCGAGGCGGTGGAGGCCACACTGCAGCGCATCCAGGCCGAGATCGCCGACAGCCAGCTCAAGGCACCGCGTGATGGCCGCGTGCAGTTTCGCGTGGCCCAGCCCGGCGAAGTGCTGGGCGCGGGCGGGCGGGTGATGAACCTGATCGACCTGTCGGACGTGTACATGACGTTCTTCCTGCCGACCGAGGCGGCCGGCCGGCTCGCGCTCGGCTCGGAAGTGCGCATCGTGCTGGACGCCGCGCCCGACTATGTGATTCCGGCCAGGGTTTCCTTCATCGCCAGCTCGGCGCAGTTCACGCCCAAGACGGTGGAGACCGCCAGCGAGCGCCAGAAGCTGATGTTCCGTGTACGGGCGAAGATCGACCGCGAACTGCTGCTCAAGCACCTGGAGCACGTCAAGACTGGCCTGCCGGGCGAGGCCTGGGTGCGACTTGATCCTTCGCAGGAATGGCCGGCCCGCCTGGCATTGAAGCCGCGGCAATGACGCAGGCCTCCCCGGAGCGCGAAGTCGTGCGCCTGGAGCAGGTGCGGCTGCGCTACGGCAAGGTCCAGGCCCTGGCCGGCATCACGCTCGGGCTGCCATCGGGCTGCATGGTTGGCCTGATCGGGCCGGACGGCGTGGGCAAGTCCAGCCTGCTGTCGCTGGTGGCCGGTGTGCGCACCGTGCAGGAGGGGCGTGTGCAAGTGCTGGGCGGCGACATGGCCAGCCGCCGCCATCGCGACGCCGTTTGCCCGCGCATCGCCTACATGCCGCAGGGCCTGGGCAAGAACCTGTACCCGACGCTCTCGGTGGAGGAGAACCTGCAGTTCTTCGCGCGCCTGTTCGGCCACGACGCCGCCGAGCGGCGCCGACGCATCGACGACCTCACCAACGCCACGGGCCTGCGCGAGTTCCTCAGCCGGCCAGTGGGAAAGCTCTCCGGCGGCATGAAGCAGAAGCTGGGCCTGTGCTGCGCGCTGATCCACGACCCGGATCTGCTGATTCTGGACGAGCCGACCACGGGCGTGGACCCGCTGGCGCGCGCGCAGTTCTGGGAGCTGATCGCGCGCATCCGCCAGGACCGGCCGGGCATGAGTGTGATCGTCGCCACGGCCTATATGGACGAGGCCCAGCGCTTCGACTGGCTAGTGGCCATGGACGACGGCCAGGTGCTCGCGACCGGCACGCCGCAGGAATTGCTGGCGCGCACCGGCACCGACGCGTTGGAGGCGGCGTTCATCGAGCTGCTGCCCGAAGACAAGAAGCGCGGCCACGCAGCGGTCGAAATCCCCCCGTTGGAGGCGTCGGAGGACGACATCGCCATCGAGGCGCGGGATCTGACGATGCGCTTCGGCGATTTCGTCGCGGTGGATCACGTGTCGTTCCGCATCCGTCGCGGCGAGATTTTCGGCTTCCTCGGCTCCAACGGCTGCGGGAAGACGGTGACGATGAAGATGCTGACCGGGCTGCTGGAGGCGAGCGAAGGCCGGGCCTGGCTGCTCGGGCACGAGGTCGACCCCAGGGACATGGCCACACGCCGTCGCGTCGGCTATATGTCGCAGGCGTTCTCGCTCTACAGCGAGCTCACGGTACGCCAGAACCTGGAGTTGCATGCGCGCCTGTTCCGGGTGCCCGAAGGGGACATTCCGCAGCGTGTGGCCGAGATGGTGCAGCGCTTCGGCCTGGCCGAAATGCAAGACAGCCTGCCCGCCGGCATGCCGCTGGGCATGCGCCAACGCCTGTCGCTGGCGGTGGCGATGGTGCACCAGCCAGAACTGCTGATCCTCGACGAGCCGACCTCTGGCGTGGACCCGGTTGCGCGCGACGCCTTCTGGCGCCTGCTGGTTGAGCTGTCGCGCCGCGACCGGGTGACGATCTTCCTCTCCACGCACTTCATGAACGAGGCCGAGCGCTGCGACCGCATGTCGATGATGCACGCGGGCAAGGTGCTCGACAGCGATGCGCCCGCGAAGCTGGTCGAAAAGCGCAGTGCGCAGAATCTGGAAGAGGCGTTCATCGGCTATCTGCTGGAAGCGGGCGGCGATGCACCGCAGGCCGATGCGCCGGCCGCCGCCGCTGCATCGATCACGGCACAACCCTTTCCCGCCCACGCCAGACGCCGTCGCTTCAGCTTGCGGCGGCTGCTCAGCTACCTGTGGCGCGAGGCACTGGAGCTGCGGCGTGACCCGGTACGGTTGACCCTGGCGCTGGCCGGCTCCGTGCTCTTGATGCTCGTGATGGGCTTTGGCATCACCACCGACGTCAACGACTTGCGCTATGCCGTCCTCGACCGCGATCAATCGACCCTGAGCGAGAGCTACGCCGCGAGCCTGGCGGGCTCACGCTACTTCGTCGAGCGGCCGCCGATCAGCGATTACGCGGAACTGGATCGGCGCATGGTCAGCGGCGAGCTGAACCTGGCGCTGGAGATTCCGCTCGGCTTCGGGCGCGACGTGCTGCACGGCCGCAACGTGGCAATCGGCGCCTGGGTCGACGGCTCGATGCCGCAGCGTGCCGAGACCGTCAAGGGCTATGTGCAGGGCATCCACCAGCACTGGCTGGGCGAGCAGGCCGCCGCCCGTGGCGGCGGAGTGCCGTTCGGCATGGCCGGCATCGAGACGCGCTTTCGCTACAACCCGGACGTGAAAAGCCTGCCCGCCATGGCCCCGGCGGTCATGCCCATGCTGCTGCTGATGCTGCCGGCCATGCTGGCGGCGCTGGCTGTGGTGCGCGAGAAGGAAACCGGCTCGATCATCAACCTGTACGTCACGCCGGTCACGCGCACGGAATTCCTGCTCGGCAAGCAACTGCCCTACGTGGCACTGGCCATGCTCAATTTCGCTCTGATGATGCTGCTGGCCGTCACCATCTTCGCCGTACCGGTCAAGGGGAGCTTTGCCACGCTACTGCTGGCCGCGCTGGTCTTCAGCTTCTGCGCCACCGGCATGGGCCTGCTGGCATCGAGCATCACCAAGAGCCAGATCGCAGCCATGTTCTTCGCGATGATCGGCACCATGATCCCGACCATGCAGTTCGCCGGCGTCAACGACCCGGTGTCCTCGCTGGAAGGCTTCGGGCGCGTCCTGGGCGAGGTCTACCCGGCCACGCACATGATCGACATCAGCCGCGGCGTGTTCAACAAGGCGCTGCATTTTGGCGATCTGAGCGCTTCGTTCGTGCCCATGCTGATCGCTGCGCCGCTCATCATCGGCGCGGCCATTGCGTTGCTGCGCAAACAGGAGCGCTGAGCCATGCGCCAATTTCTCGCCAATGCCTGGCACCTGGGTATCAAGGAACTGTGGACCCTCTGGCGCGATCCGATGATGCTGATCCTCATCGTCTATGTGTTCACGCTGGGGGTCTACACGGGGGCCAAGGCCTCGCCCGAGACGCTGCACAACGCGCCTGTCGCCATTGTCGACGAAGATCGGTCGCCGCTCTCGCAACGCATCGTCGCTGCGCTGTATCCACCCCATTTCAGCCAGCCGAAGATGATCGACTGGACGCAGATGGATCCGGGCATGGACGCCGGCATCTATACCTTCGCGATGGTGATCCCACGCAATTTCCAACGCGACCTGCTGGCTGGCCGCGCGCCGCAGATCCAGCTCAACGTGGATGCCACACGCATGAGCCAGGCCTTCATCGGCAGCAGCTACTTGCAGCAGATCGTCACCGGCGAGATCCGGGAGTTTGCCCAGCGTTACCGCGCGGCTCCGATTCCTCCCGTGGATCTGGCCTTGCGCGCGCGCTTCAACCCGGCGCTGAATCCGGTCTGGTCCGGCAGCCTGACGCAAGTCATCAACCACGTCGCCATGCTTTCGATCATCCTCGCCGGCGCGGCCCTGATCCGCGAGCGCGAGCATGGCACCATCGAACACCTGCTGGTGATGCCAGTCACGCCGGCCGAAATCATGTCGGCCAAGATCTGGTCCATGAGCGCCGTCGTGCTGCTGGCGACCTGGGTGGCAGTCACCTTTATCGTACGCGGCGCCTTGGGGGTGCCGGTGGCAGGCTCACTGCCGCTGTTCTTTGCCGGCACCACACTATGCCTGGTGGCCAGCACGTCGCTGGGCATCTTCCTGGCCACACTGGCGCGCAACATGCCGCAGTTCGGCATGCTGATGATGCTGACCATCATCCCGATGCAGATCCTCTCCGGTGGCCGCACACCGCGCGAGAGCATGCCCGTCGTTCTCCAGTGGCTGATGGAGGCGGCACCGACCACGCATTTCGTGAAGCTGGGCCAGGCGATCCTGTTTCGCGGCGCCGGGCTGGACGTGGTGTGGCCGCAGTTCGCGGCGCTGACGCTGATCGCGGTCGCCTTGTTCATGCTGTCGCTGCGGCGCTTCCGCAAGACCATCGCGCGGATGACTTGATCACGGACGGAGGCATGCGAGCGTTTCCGAAACCTTTGAATTACACCGGGCCACGTAATCGCAGCCTGGAAGGCTGCAGCGATTCTGCTCGGCTTGTTGATCACGCCGGTCGGAGCGGCCGGACAGCCGCGTGCGTGCGCCGGCGCTCCGCCAGCGCAGTCGGCCGGCACCATCAACTTGCGCGTGGACAACGACATGTTCGGTGTCCGCGGGCAAGACCATGGCTGCTCGGATGGTTTTCTGCTCGCTGCCTTCTCGCCCGGTCTGGCCGGCTGCGGCGACGACCCCTGCCTGCCGCGGCAACTCGATCGATTCCTGCTCTGGCTTTAGCCCGGAGGGTTCGACGAGCGCAACATGACGACGGGGATCGGCCAGATGATATACACGCCGATCGACCGCGAGCGCCGCGACCTCGTCGCCGAAGACCGGCCGTATGCGGGCGCGCTGACCATCAGCGCACCCGCAGCCGATGCCCGATCAGACGTGAGGGGACGGTGTAGAACACCTTCCGGAGCGTGAAGCGGCCCGAGGAGGTCACGTAGACGAGTGTCTCCTCGCAGTCGCCGGCGCGCGAGCGCGACCCCGGTCACCCGCACCTCAAGCTCGCCCATCTCGGTGAAGTCCGGCTCGAAAGGCCTGCCACAGCGGGCGCAGTGTCGGGTCATCGTCGCGTCTCGATGCAAATCCGCACGGAAAGCGCGACCGATCACCGCTGCCCGATGATCACGCGCGCGATCAGCGCTCATGGGAGCGAGGCCGCGTGATAACTCATGGGCGACCAGTAGTGTCCGGACGTTTGTCGGTCGTGGCCGCGTAAGTCACTGAGCCGTCTAATATAAATCATGGCTTTTCTTGGTCTCGATTTCAGCTTGAGAAAGCCCTGGTGCGAGCCTGCGAAGACCATTTTCGCGGGTGATGCTCATGCACGCAGGCAAGCTGGTTTTCGCTCAGTTGACGAGCCATCTGCCGCTCTCGACGTTTCGTCGCTGCGTGACGGCGTACGGCGGCGAGCACAAGGTCAAAAGCTTCTCGTGCCTCGAGCAGTTTCTCTGCCTGGCCTTCGCCCAACTGACCTACCGCGAGAGCCTGCGCGACATCGAGGCGTGCTTGCGCGCGCAGCGCGAGAAGCTCTATCACATGGGCATTCGCAGTCGCGTCTCCCGCAGCACGCTCGCGGATGCCAACGAAGTGCGGGACTGGCGTATCTACGCCGACTTCGCTCAGCGCCTGATCGCCATGGCTCGGAAGCTGTATCTCGACGAGCCGTTGGCGTGGATCTCAACGAAACGGTCTACGCGCTCGACTCCACGACCATCGATCTGTGCCTGTCGGTCTTTCCGTGGGCGCCGTTTCGTACGACGAAGGCGGCGGTGAAGCTGCACACGCTGCTCGATCTGCGCGGCAATATCCCGGCATTTATCCATATCAGCGACGGCAAGATGCACGACGTCAACGTCCTCGACCGACTGCTGCCGGAGGCCGGCGCCTTCTACGTCATGGACCGGGGATATCTGGATTTCGAGCGTCTCTTTAGCTTTCACGAGGCCGGCAGCTTCTTCGTGACCCGCGGCAAGTCGAACCTCAAGGCTCAGCGTCGCTATTCGCGGCCCGTGGATCGCAGTACCGGCCTCATCTGCGATCAGACGATCGTACTGACGGGCTTCTACTCGCTCAGGGACTTCGAGACGCCGCTGCGGCGCATCCGCTTCAACGATCCGAAGACCGGCAAGCACCTCGTCTTCCTGACCAACAACTTCGTCTTGCCGGCGCTGACGATCACCGAGTTGTACCGCTGCCGCTGGCAGGTGGAACTCTTCTTCGACGTAGCTCCACGATGCCCCTCTTCGTATGTCACTGAATTGTCAAAGCGAGCTGTTCAGCATTTGCCCCTTGGCTCGATGCGGCTTGCACAGGAATGGCATTGAAGTTCTCAACATCACTTTGCCGCAGTACCCATGGCGCGTGTGGGCAGAGTTGTGCGGCCGGCAATCGGCCGGCGCGAATCCACTTCATGACGGTAGTGGCATTGACCTTCAGCATCGCAGCAGCTTCATCGAGCGTGATCTCCGCACGACTGCGCCATTCGCCCAGAACGAATACATCGATGGCGTGACGGTGTCGCAGCGAGCAGATGCTCCGAGCACTCCAGCGCTCCCCATGCGCCGTGCGACGTCCGATGCGGTTCAAGACGGACGCGATCATCGCATCAGGCTGCAGACGTGCAAGTCCGCGGACCAGCTCGACGGTGCCCGTATCGGTTGCGAAACGATGCTGTCCGCGTCGAACTTTCTCGAAGCGCAGCCGCGTGTGGTCGCCGCCCCGCCAATGCAGAAGCAATTGCACCTCCGCCCCATCAGTGCTCACCACGATCTCGGTTATCACCGTGCGCACAATCCGCTTCTTCCATTCGGGTTGGCCCTGCGGATGCTCCCACAGACGTCGCAGATCGGCACCCAGCCCCAGAAGCGTGCGCCGTTGCTCCTCGCTCAGACACGCAGGGCGCTCCTTGCGCAGCGCTGCGAGCTCCTCCTCCAGATCTGCCTGGGCTCGCAGTGCCGCGTTCCAGCGCCGCTCGAGTTCGGCCGCGACGAGTCGGTTTGTAGCATCGACCGCATCGTACTGACGCTGCGCCCGGGCGACCTCATAGCGCGCCTGTTCGATGGCAAGCGACTTCTGTTTGATTCGATCATCCTCCGTGCTCCGCTGAGTCTGCAGCGCCCCCACGGCCGCTTCGATCCCCAGGGGAGCCAGACAGCGCAGGAGCTCCTCGCCGACGAGCGCATCGGTCTGCCGACCGTTGGTTCGTACACAGCAGACACCGTTGGGATCAAGCCGAGAGCTCATGCAGGCGTAGCGGATACGACCCTGACTCGGGTACTCGACGTGCAGCTTGCGACCGCAGTGCCCGCAGCGCAGCAAGCCGACGAGCAGCGCGTGGCCCGAACGGACTGCACCCCGCACCGCATCGCCACGCGACACCGCGTTGTGGGCGATCAACGTCTGAATGCGCTGATACTCATCCCAACCGATGTAACCCTCGTGATGATCCGTGATCAGCACGCGCCAGTCCGCCGGCGCGCGATGCTTCGTGCGCGACACCTGCTTGCGCCCGTGCGCAAGATGCACCCGTGTCCTGGTCCGGCCGTACGCGTAGGCACCGGCATACACCGGGTTTTGCAGCAGACTCAGCAGCGAGTGATAGCGGGGTGTCTGCCATCGCACAATCCTACCCGTGCCGTCGGTAACGGTCGGAAGCTGGATGTTCTCCGTGCTGAGCCAGAAGTACAGGCGGCGCGCGCTACCGAACTCGTTGAACTTGCGAAACACGAGATCGAGTGCCTCGCGGACGCGCACATCGGGGGTCTTCTCCAGACGCTCCTCGGTGCGCACGTAGCCCACGGCGACACGCTGGATCAGCTCGCCCCGCTTGGCCTTCTGCGCCAACGCGGCCTGGGCCCGCGCACGAAAGTTCGCCAGCTCCATCTCGCTGATCCGCCCCTTCATCCCCAGCAGCAACCGGTCATTGGGATCGCGAGGATCATAGACACCCTCCGCATCGATCAACAAGGCTCCAACGACGCTACAGAACTCGAGCAATGTGTGCCAGTCACGCCCATTGCGTGCCAAGCGCGAAGCCTCGACGCAAAATACGGCGCCGACGCGACCGTCACACAGCCCGCCGAGCAGGCGCTCGAACCCCGGGCGCTTGACTCCCGATCCCGAGCGGCCGAGATCGTCGTCGATCACTTCCACGTCTTGCCAACCGAGTTCACGCGCCCGATCGGCCAGCGCATATTGCCGTCGCTGGCTCTCGCGGTTGTTCTGCACCTGATCGAGCGTAGACTGACGGATGTACACGTACGCACGTCGCGTGAGATGGTCAGCGGCGATCTTGTTCATCGCGGCTCTCCTGGACCGTCGCCTCGCTCACTGCGCGCAGCCACTGCGTCAGCAGCTGCAGCACTTCCTCCCGCACCTCCTTTTGCAACACCAGCCTTGCCGCCAGCGGACTGTCGTCGAACAGTTCTCTCTGTCGAATCTTGCGCGCTCGCATTGGTTCCCCCCTCGCCCACAGTAGGCGCAAGGGAGGATAGGGCGGCATCGATGAGCTCGCGTACGGCAACGAGTACGGGTATGGGAATGCGCGCCGTGCGAACAATCTCCTGCTGCGCCGAGTGTGCCTCCGTCATCCACACCGGCACAGCGAGGGGCTGCGCTCCAGCGCGCGTCTCCCCGACGGGATGCAAGACGAAGCAAGGCTCGTCGTGCACATCGTATCGACGCGCAATCCGGAATCGCTCACCCGCACGCGGGTGGAAGCGGTATCGAATTACGATCTCGGCGTGGAGAATCTGCTGGGTAGTATGTCGGCCCAGGCCTGTCCCAACGTTGATCGATCGCTCTCACGTAACCAGCTGATGTGATTCACGAAAGAGCCCCTTTGACTGTGTTAACGATTTCAAGTCCAGTCGTCCCCGGATTCGACGCCGGGAGCCTGGAAGATGAATACGGGAAAGCTGCTGTTTGCGCAGCTGATGGAACACCTGCCACCGATGGTGTTCGAGCGGTGTGGCTCGCTACGGCGGCCACTTCAAGGTCAAGAGCTTCAGCTGCAAGGACCAGTACCTGTGCATGGCCTTCGCGCAGCTGACCTTTCGCGAGCCTCGGGACATCGAGGCGTGCCTGCGCTCGCAGGCCGAGAAGCTCTACCACATGGGGATCCGCGGCCAGGTCTCGCGCAACACGCTGGCGAACGCGAACGCCACGCGCGATTGGCGCATCTACGCGGATTTCGCGCAGCGGTTGATTGGCATCGCGCGGAGCTGTACGTCAACGAACCGTTCGCAGTGGCGCTGAGCAACACCGCGTACGCGCTCGATTCCACGACCATCGACTTGTCGCTCTCGCTGTTCCCGTGGGCACCGTTTCGCACGACGAAGGCCGCGGTCAAGATGCATACGCTCCTGGACCTGCGCGGCAATATCCCAAGTTTTATCCATATCAGCGACGGCAAGCTCCACGACGTCAACATCCTCGATCAGCTCATTGCCGAAGCCGGCGCCTTCTACATCATGGATCGCGGCTACATCGACTTCCAGCGCCTGTACCGATTGCATCAGGCGGGCAGCTTCTTCGTAACACGGGCCAAGCGCAACATGGATGCCCAGCGCCGCTACTCCCATCCGGTCGATCGTTCCACCGGCGTCATCTTCGATCAGACCCTCGTGCTGCAAGGCTATCAATCCTCCAAGGACTACCCGGAGAGCTTCCGCGGCATCCGCTATCGGGATCCGGAAACCGGCAAGCGCCTGCTGTTCATCACCAACAACACTGCGCTCCCGGCACTGACAATCTGCGCGCTCTACAAGGCCAGATGGCAGGTGGAATTGTTCTTTCGCTGGATCAAGCAGCATCTGCGGATCAAGTCCTTCTTCGGTACCTCGGAGAACGCCGTGAAGTCCCAGATCTGGATCGCCGTGTCCGTCTACGTGCTGGTCGCCATCGTCAAGAAGCGACTCGACCTCTCGCGCAGTCTCCACGAATTGCTACAAATTCTCAGCCTCAACCTGTTCGAGAAAACCCCGCTGGATATAGCACTTTCGCGTATCCCGGCCCGCTCAGAATCAGCTCGTACCGCCAACCAGCTGATTCTTCTCTGAAAACGTTGGGACAGGCCTGATGTCGGCCCTTTGTTCAAATGGATCAAGCAGCATCTGCGGATCAAGCAGTTTTATGGCACGTCCGAGAACGCAGTGAAGACACAGATCTGGATCGCTGTGTCCGTATACGTCTTGGTCGCCATCGTGAAGAAACGCCTGAACATCACCGCCAGCCTCTACGAAATGCTACAGATCCTGAGCCTGACCATGTTCGAGCAAACCCCTTTAACCTGCACTATGCATGAAGCGATCGGTTTTCGTGATCATCGCTCGGTTTCTCGCGAGGTTGAGGCGTGATATCGATGCAGGGCGGTGATTTTGTCATCGGTTGCGGTCGCGATCACCGATGTATCGCGGCGCGAGTCGGTTTGGGTGAGATTTCGGCGACGGGTGTTCGACGTGGCCCTCGCCGGTCACGGTGTGCGGTCATGAGGGTCAGTCCGACAGTGCTACGCGGGTGCCGCGCCCAGCTGTCGGGCGATGATCTGCCAGTCGTGGCGGTGAAGACAGGACGCCGGCAGGTGCAGCACGATGCGCCGCACCGAGGATTCGACCCAGGCGCCGAGCTTGCAGAGCTGTTCGCGCCGGGTGCTGACCTGGGCGGATCGGAAGACAGCGCGTGCAACGCGCAGGCGCAGTTCCTGATACAGCACGTAGGCGGCGGCGGTGAGCAGTCCGCGCAGCTGATTGGCGAGGAAGCGAGTGCAACTGGTGCGATCGATCTCGAGCCCGTGGTGCAACTCCTTTATCCTGTTCTCGACATCCCCGCGGGCGCAGTAGATCGCTTCGTACAGGTGGCGGGGCGAGTGCTTCAAGTTGGTCACCACGAAGCGCGGGTTGTCCTTGGGCTCGCGGCCGGGATGGCGCACGACTTCGGCCTTGATGATCACGCGCCGACGCTCGGACCAGGTACCGGCCGCGTAGCGACACTCGCCGTAGAGGTGCGCAGTCTGCCCCGATTCGCGCGACAGCCGTCGGGCGCTACCCATCAGCCGCGCGGCGCGGCGCTTGAGTACCTGTGTTTTTGGCCATCGCCACCACGTACTCGAGTGCCTCGCGCTCGAGGAACGCGAAGATCTCGGGCGTGGCGTAACCGCCATCGAGTCGCACCCGCAGCCGCGCCCGCGGGAACGCGGCGCGCAACCGCGGCAACAGCCGCGACAGGATCCCGAGCGCACCGACCGCGGCAGTGATATTGCCGGGACGCAGCACGTAGGCGAACAGGTATTGCTCGGGCTCGTCGTTGAAGGTGAGGAACCCGGCCACCGGCAGATAGCACCAGCTGTCGTAGTGGCCGTTGAAGAACGTGAGCTGCTGCGCGCGTGCGTCGGATCGTCGGTGGGATCGAGATCGATCGTGATCCGCTTGACCTTGCGCTTGAGGCGCCGACGGTGTCGCTCGATCACCGCGTCGGCCAGTGCTATTCCCATCCGGTACAGGTCCGCTCGCCGCACCGCGTTCTCGAACCGCGACAAGGTCGGCTGCGAGGCAAGGTCTTCGTCACCGACCGGATCGCGACCACCGAGCAGCTTCTGGATCGGGTCGGCCGCCAGGCGGCTCGCGTCATTGCCGTCCGGATAGCCGCAGGCGATCGCGTACAGACGCTGGCGCAGCAGATCACCGATGGCGTGGCGGATCTTGCCGCACTGGCGCCGATCCTCGATGCCGCCGATCAACGCCGCGGTGAGGCCGACCCGCCGGTCACACGCCTGCAGCAGAATCGCTCCGCCGTCGGAGCTGGCGTGCCGTTGGTCAAACTTCGCCACCACCGCCTTGTCGCCCAAATCTGAAAACAGGACAGACTGTCGTGTGCTATCGTTGTTCACGCAAAAGCCTCTTGAGTGCTGAAAAGCCTTGTTGCAAAGCCTTTTTAGCACAATGGAGGCTTTTGTTTTTCAGTACCTCACACCGCTTCGCGCATAAAGCAGGTTAAACACGCTGCTTGCGAGAATCCCCGTCGCGCAGAATGAGGGCGATCTCGCTAACCAGCTGAAACTATTCAACTAACGTCCGGACACTACTGATGCAGAGGATGTACTTGCCGCCGCCGCGTGCCAAGGTCTCGAGGTTCGCCTTCGAGACCATCCCGGCATCGCCGACGAACACGCAGCGCGAGAGCTGCCAGCCCTTCAGGTCCTCCTTCACCTTCGCCACCGTGCTCACATCGACGGTGTTGCCGGGGAAGATCCAGTGCCGCACCGGGAAGCCATCGCGGGTGACGGCGAGCCCCACCACGATCTGCGGCGCATCGAAGCGTCCGTTCTTCGAGTGCCCGCGCTTGCGCAGCGCCCGATAGGTCCGGCGACCGGCAGGCACGCTGCCGTGGACTTCATCGTGCTCCCCCACGGCGCGATCTTCCTCATCGACTTCGAAGTGAAGCGAGGTAGTGTCGTAGAAGACGATCTCGACATCGAGGTTCAGCAGATCCGCCATGCGGAAGTAGAACGCCTTCTCGATCGCCTCCTTGTTCGCCTCGAGAAAGTCCATCGCCCGGTACAGGTGCTGCAGCTCGAGCGCGGCGGCGCCTTCCAGATGCACCTCCTCCTTCAGCCACTGCTCGTAGCAGTAGAGCTTCGAGGACGGCGCGAGCGCCCGGTTCGCGATCATCGCAAAGAGCGCGCGTTCCACGTCGAAGTCGAACTTGCGCCCGGCGAGGACTTCGGCGAGGACCTCGGGAATCCCGAGGCGCCGCCACAGCTGCTCGAGCACGTACAGATCGCCGTGGTCCCAGGCATTGACGACCTGCCAGTCGGGATTCTCGGCGACGATCTCCTCCGGGGCGCAGCGGCGCAGGATGCTCTTCGCGAGCCGCCGCAACCGCGCGGTGGTCGCCTCGTCATCGGCACGGCCGCAGTTGTAGAGGATCTGAACGCGCGCTCTTTGTTTCTCGGGATCCCAGAGGTTCTCGGCGAGTTGCAGGTGGGTCAGGACCGACCCGTCGGCGCGCTTCTGCCGCGACTCGCGCAAGTACATGTGCGCAATGATACGCGCCGTTAGTCACGAATCCAAGCATGATGCAGCCTGGCCATGTATCTAGGCGTTTTCGGCCAGAACGCATGCCACCCATACGTAACTCGCTGAAATCCTTGGGCCTCACCGGTGAACGGCGCGCTCCATGTGCTCACCAACTGTCAAAGTCGGGTCAGAGTCGCCAAGCTCCTCGGCCCGACGCCGATCGCCCTGGCGCAGCCGTAGTGTCTCCAGAGCTTGTGAAAACGGCCTCGAGCACCGGCGATAGAGATCATGAGAAGGCGACCGAACGGCTCGCAAGCCTCTGAGAGGTGAGGAAATGATGATCGAGGTGATCATGTTCGTGCTATCGGCTCGTTCTTCAACAGCCTGTTAGAGCAGGAACAGTTGAATTCTGGCGGTTCCGAGCTGCAACCCATAGAGCCGGTTGCCCTCCGGCGGAATGTCCTACGACAACTAGTCGCTCGAGGTCGAAGTCGTAGCCCGCTTCCACCAGGCTGACCAAATGATCGATTCCGGTGACGACATCGCGAAATGTTCCGGGCCATCCGCCCTCTGGCTCGCCGAGGCGACTGTACTCCATGTTCCAGACGGCGAAATCCCGTGAGGCCAGATCGTGTGCCACCGCGTCGAATTCCGTTCGACCAAAGGGCAGGCGCCAAGATCCACCATGAAGGAGGCAGACAACCGGTGGGCGAAGGGCGCCGGGAAGATAGAGGTCGGCTACCTGGCTGACGGACGTCCCATACTTGATGGTGTGTATCTCGTATGCATGATCGATACGAAGGTGGCTCATGGAGCCTCCATCGACCTATGGCCCGCGTGGGTTGGGCGCGCCAGATGCGTGGACGACCGCCGGGACGGCGCGGCCCGCCACGGTAACCGTGACACGCAGTGCTGTGGTTGCATTGGGGAAACTCAGGTTCGGGTAAGTCGTGGAAGGACCATGCCGACCCGGGCTCGGTAGTGCCGGTAACGCTCGCCGAATTGCAGCAGCAAGTCACGCTCTTCGAATCCAATGCCGATCAGGATGTATGTACTGAGTCCAACTGCAAATAGCAGGCGCCCGGCTGTCATGACCGGCAGTGACCACAGACTAAGCAATAGGCCCGCATACAACGGATGGCGCACGTAGCGGTAAAACAGCGGCGTCTCAAACTGGGGCGGCGGCAGGGGCCGCTGCGTCAGACGTGAGAACACCTGCCGTAACCCGAATAGTTCGAAGTGATTGATGAGGAAGGTGCTGATCAGCACCAGCGACCAGCCCAGCCAGAACAGGCCCCACAACAGCGCCGCACCGGCCTCGTCTTCGACCCGCCATACGATCGGCTTCGGCATTGGAACCCAGAGCCAGAACATCAGCGCCAACACCGCGCAAGTGGCCAACAGGTAGGTGCTGCGTTCCAATGCTGCAGGGACGAACTGCGTCCACCAGCGCTTGAATCCGCGACGTGCCATCACGCTGTGCTGGACCCCGAATAGTGCCAGCAATGCCAAGTCGATGCCCAGCGTCGTGTCCCAGCGTGCGCCTAGACCGGTGTCGACCGATTTGGGCACGAGCAGGTTGCCGCTGAATCCGATCACATAAAGCAACGCGAAGAGGCCGGCCAGATAGGCGGCGACGCCGTAGAAGAATGCAAGAAGTCCGCGCATAGGGATCTCCTCAGGCCGCAGCTGGATCGGGCATCGCTTGGCGCGTCGACGCCGGAATCTCCGTCGACGGGGTCGCGTACATCGCAAAGGTCTGCGCGACGATCCGCCCGTGGCGCACGACGAAGGTATCGGTGCCGAGTGGAAATTCAGGCCCCGCGCTCCAGGTGATGTAGGCCACTTCACCCTGCACTCGCAGGCTGCGCAGTGTGAAATCGCAAATGGCCTCAGGTGGTAGGGCGGCGAGGAAGCCATCGAAGAACTCGCGTATTGCTGCTCTGCCGCAGTAAGCGCGCCCTTCGCTCAAAAAGCAGGCATCGTCTGCGTAATCAGCCAGGATAGCGTCCAGGCCTTGCTGCTCGAGGAAAGCCTCCAAGTGGTGACGTACGACGGCTTCGGTTTGATCTAACCCAGGATTCATGGTCGACTCCGGAAGGATGCGTTGTGAGTGCGCAATCATGGCCGTCGTGAGAAAATTCCCCACTGCCGCCTGTCTCCGCCGCTTGACCAGGAATCCGGGCTTGGGTCGAGGGTCGTTCGTGGTACGCCCGCATAGTATCGGGCGAAATGGTTTGGGGCACCCGTGAAGCAGGACGTGCTGTCGGACGTGTTGCGCAGCGTACGCCTACGAGGCGCACTGTATTTTCATGTCCGTGGCACGCGCGAGTGGGCCGCTGAGGCGCCGCCGGCGAGCGAGATCGGCGCCGCTGTGATGCCGGGCGTGGAACATGTCATGGAGTTTCACGCAGTGCTGTCCGGGGAGTGCTGGGCGGCCATCGTTGGCAGCGATCCAGTGCACCTGGAGTCGGGTGACCTCGTGATCTTTCTTCAGGGAGATCCGCACGTCGTCTCGAGCGACCCCGGAATGCGCGCAAAGCCGGACGTCCAAGGCTACTTTGAGCGCGGACATCAACAGCTCCCGTTCGAACTGCACCTGAATGCCTTCGAAGTTCGTGCGGATTCAGCGTCGACCGAACCATGCGATACCGTACTGATCTGTGGCTTCCTGGGCTGCGACTTGCGGCCCTTTAATCCGCTCATCGCTGCGCTGCCGCGGTTGCTGCATCTACGCGCCGACGGTGATCAGAACTGGGCCCTGCAATGTATGCGCCAGGCAGTAGCGGAATCGCGAGGTCTCCGGCAGGGCGGAGAGGCAATGCTTGCGCGCCTGAGCGAAATGCTGTTTATCGACGCCATGCGCCGCCATCTCGCCATGCTGCCTGATGGCAACCAAGGATGGTTTGCGGGCCTGCGTGACCGCTACGTGGGTCGCGCCCTGACCCTGCTGCATGCGGCGCCCGCTGAGCCGTGGACGGTCGAGGAATTGGGGCGGCGGGTGGGACTCTCACGCTCAACTCTGCACGAACGCTTCGCCACGCTCATCGGGCAAGCGCCTATGCAATATCTTGGTCATTGGCGAATTCAGATCGGGGCTACGCTGCTGCGCGATACTGCCTACACGGTGGCAGCGGTGGCGCAGCAGGTGGGATACGAGTCCGAGGCAGCATTCGCTCGAGCCTTCAAACGTCTGGTTGGTGTGCCGCCGGCTGTTTGGAGGAGGCAGGTAAAGAGCTGATGTGCTTTCGCTCGCGCCAGGGTGGTGGCGGAAGCATTCTCTGTGGAGCTAATTCAGCGGCGACGTAGATCCTTTCGGCATCTATCGGCCTCTATCGTCTTAAAGCGGATTTGTGTGACGGCGAAATTGACGGTAAATTTGGCTATGCGAGAAAAATCGCTAAATAAGAACAAAGCGTTACGAACGTCGGAGACTATTGAGTGGGAGTGACGGGGCACTCGCCTCATTGTGAAGCATTGCGCTGACAGAAGTAGCATCGGGTTTCCGGGCAGATGCAGGAGTTTCTGCTCGAACTCAGCGCTTTTGCCTGAGCCGTTGCCGCGCGAGGTGCGATAGTCTGTTTCGTCCCCGCCTGCTGCAGGGACGCTTGTCATGCCCGCCGTCGCTGCCCACGCGCGGCGTCCACGCGCACCTTCATTCGTTGCGCCATCAGGCTATGCACAGCATCGGCCAGAGAAGACGCTGCTGTACCAGCTCGTCGAGCAGCACTATCCGACTTTCCGTGAGTTGCGCGCCCAAGCTGGCAAATCGCTGCCGGACTACGTTCAGGAGGAGTTCGACGCGTATCTGAAGTGCGGCAGGTTGGAGGAAGGCTTCCTGCGGGTGCGCTGCGAGCAGTGCCACGCAGAGAAGCTGGTGGCGTTCAGCTGCAAGAAGCGCGGGTTCTGTCCTTCGTGCTGTGCGCGGCGGATGGCCGAGACGGCCGCATTGCTGGCTGACGAGGTGTTGCCCGAACGCCCGTTGCGGCAATGGGTCTTGTCGCTGCCGCACGCGCTGCGGTTCCTGCTCGCCACGGACCCGGAGGCGCTGACACTGGTGCTGGGCGTGGTGTATCGCACGATCTCGCGCCATCTGCTCCACAAGGCCGGCCTCAAGCATTCCAGTGGTGCGACGGGCGCGGTGACGCTGGTGCAGCGCTTCGGCTCGGCGCTGAACCTCAACGTGCACTTCCACATGCTGTTTCTGGATGGGGTCTATGTAGCCGCAGGCCCAGGCCAGCCGCTGTTCCGGCATGTCGTTGGTCCCGGCCAGAGCGAGTTGCAGGCGCTTGTCGAGCAGATCGCCTCCCGCATCGGCCGCGTGCTGGAGCGGCGCGGGTTGGTTGAGCGCGACATCGAGAGCGCCTGGCTCGCCGGGGATGGTGAAGGCGGTCCGCTGGATGATCTGCTGGACTCATCGATCACCTACCGCATTGCGGTTGGCCCGAGAGCCGGTCAGAAGCTGTTCACTCTGCAGACGGTGCCGCCCCGGCTGCAGGGCCTTGAGGGCGACCCGAACGGGGCGGCCCGCGCCGGCGGGTTCTCGTTGCACGCCGGTATCGACATCGCGCCCGACCAGCGCCCGAAGCTCGAACGCCTGTGCCGCTATGTGAGCCGACCACCGGTGGCTACCGAGCGCATGGCGATGACCTCATCGGGTCATGTGCGCTACCAGCTCAAGACCCCATACCGGGACGGCACCACACACATCGTGCTCGAGCCGCTGGATTTCATGGCGAGGCTCGCGGCGCTGGTGCCGCCACCGAAGATGCACCTGACGCGCTATCACGGAGTTTTCGCCCCGCACAGCAAGCTGCGCGCGGCGGTGACGGCCGCGCACCGGGGAATCGGTGCCCCGCAGCCGCTCCCGGCAGCCGATCCGGCCAAGCCGCCGACGCCCCGGCACGTGGCAATGACTTGGGCGCGCAGGCTCAAGCGGGTGTTCGGTATCGAGATCGAGGCCTGTGTCCGCTGCGGCGGGAAGCTTGCGATCATCGCCAGCATCGAGGAGCCGGAGGTGATCGCCAGTATCCTTGCGCACCTGGAGACAGCCGCTCCTGATCAGTTCCAGGCCGAACTACCGCGCGGCGCACGGGCGCCGCCGTCGCAGCCCAGGTTGCTCTGAATCCGAAGCTTCCGGGGCGTACTACTCACTGTCCGGCAAGCCGGCCAGGCAGGTCAGGTGCGTGCCGGCGTTTTGGTGGGCGGCGGGCGAGGGTGGTTTGCGCGGTGACAAAGCCGGGAAGGGTGGGGATTCAGGGGGCAGGCGACCGTCTGACTGGCTGCCTTGACGCCCATCCGGCCGGATTCAGGCGGGCGCCGACTGGCCTGGTCGCTACATAAGGCCCCATTCCCCGAAGTGGACTGCATGGCAGAGTCCGTTTGAACTTCCTATCCGCGGGTCCAGCGCCGCGTCGACCAGAAGCTCCGACACCTGCTTGTCCGAAAGCTCCGTCAGCCAGCGTGCAGGACTGAGTCTTGCCGTCAGGAGCGGCTGTAGCCAGCGCGGGATGCCTTGGTTCGCTGTGCCCGTGATGGCGCCCAAGACATTCGCGATGCTCAGATTCTGGTACGTGTCCGATCCAGGCGCGCGCACCAGCGCGCTGGTGTGGGCGGCGCCCATGTCCAGATCCGTCGCGACGGCACGCAGTACGTCCAATTGTCGCTTTGAGAGGTGCTCGAATTTGCGGCGCGTCTTCTTGTCCTTCGCGGCCGACCGCAGCGCTTGATTGAACTTGGCCTGTGAGAGGAAATCGCGCCCCGTGGCGATATCGGGCGCCGCGAGCGCCGCGCGCTGCTGGATCTGCTGCAGCACCTGCATCTGATCAATAGGACGTGACAGTTCCTTGTAGCGCTGCAGGTACGCTTTGAAGCCGGGTGCCTGCGCTTCGATGGCGTCATCCAACAGTTCTCGGATACCAACGAGCTCCTTGCGCGCCAGCCGGAACTTGGCCTCATCGCCGCCGAGCTTGCCGTCCATCGCATCGCCGATGTCTTTGCGTATCTCGTAGAGTGCGCGTGGATCAGACACCGGCTGGCTGCGGCTGACGGTGATACCCTCGGCCAGCTGCTCGGTCGCCTCCTTGCCGGCCAGCTTCGCGCGCAACCAGCGCATGGACTGGGCCACTGCGTCCCGATTGCCTTCGGGGCCGGACATAACGCGATCGATCTGCTGCAGAACGGCGGCCGTCGGGCCGGCGATGTTGTCATCGACTGGCCCGCGTACTACTCTAAGAGCCATCCCGCCGTCGCTTCGGGCGTTGGGCGCCAGGGTTGAGAGGATGCTTTCAGCATTGGTGCGCGTCGGGTACTTCCTCATCGAAGTGGCCGCCAGCTGATGACGGCCTGCTCTGACTTCCTCCAGATAGAGCGTCGAGCCATCGGGAAGGCCCTTCATATACCCGACGATCGGGATATCAGGACGCGACATGTTCTGAGCCCCGAACACCACGTAGTCCGGGGATGCGATCACGTCTGGGATACGCTCGATATCCGCCCTTGTCACCGGAACCTGCCCGCGCGCCGCCTCGCGGGCAGCATGACTGTGGCTGCCCAGCATGTGACGCACGGCGCTCGAATCGACAGTGTGACGATACCCGGTCAGGTCCAAACCGCTGTCCTTTGCCACTCTCGTCAGCCACGAACTGGCAGAAACGAGTGGCACGCGCCGATGAGCGCCTGGATCGCGCGCGGCAAAATCGTGCAGCGCGCCCAACTGCTTGCGCGCAGCCTCCGCGTTGCTGTGAAATACTTCATCGAGCAGGCGCTCGGCCTCAGCGTTACGCTGTCGAGTGGCCGTGACGACATCCGCTTCCGTGCCGGCGATCCTGTCCAGCGCCTCCTGCCGCGCCTTGTTCTGCTCCGATAGCCGTTCCCCGAATCGCGCGGTTGCGCGGCTGCGCAGTCCCTTTTCCAGCGTGAGCAACCCGATGTCGCCGGATGCAGCGCCCATCGTCGGGCGAGAACCGGGCACCAGTTCTTGCGCCTCTGCAAGCCGGCCGGCCGCAGCCACAGGGGCCGTCGCCTGTTCCGACAGGATCTGGCCGGCAATGCGCTCCTGCCCGCGACGGGTCATCGTGCGGGCCAGACCAACGGTGCCACGCGCAGCACCACGCGCCAGCATCTGCGCGAAGTCCGCTCCCAGGGGCGCAATGAAGCCGGCCGCCAGCTGCTCGAGCTCGTTGCCGCCTTGCTCCCGTACGGTCCCGGCGCCCGCAGCACCTAGGCCCGCGCCGGCGACCTGCAGTCCTGGCCGCTGGGCCAATGCCCCGGCAATGCGCTGCTGCAGATTTGGCACCGCAGAAGCTGCGCCAGCGATTTGCCGCGCGACACCGACGCCACCGAGCGCAGCACCGACCGCCGTCGCCACATCCTCGGCGACGCGCCCTATTGGGGTGGATGGCGCGCGCGTGTACTGGTCCAGTACGCGATTGGTCGCCTGCGAGGGTAGCTCGTTGTTCTGCCCCGTGGCGAGATTCCAGCCGGCCATCGTGGCGTCGGCGAAAACCCCGGGAATCGCGGTTGCCGCTTTCACGACGGGCCGCACAAGGGCGCTGGCCAGATTGGCCGGCGAAAGCTCCGTGCGCAGATAGTCGTAGGCGCGGTTGATCACGCCCGGCTGAGCCTGCGGCTCCGGCGCGGCGACTGCGCCGCTGCCGAGCGCCGGCTTCTGCGCCGGATTCCGTGTCCGCGCATCGACCAACGGCGCATCCATCCACGCAGGACGCGATGATGCAGGCGGCGATGCCTCGACGAGTGGAGCGTCTCGCATGGGGTCTATGTAGCCGCAGGCCCAGGCCAGCCGCTGTTCCGGCATGTCGTTGGTCCCGGCCAGAGCGAGTTGCAGGCGCTTGTCGAGCAGATCGCCTCCCGCATCGGCCGCGTGCTGGAGCGGCGCGGGTTGGTTGAGCGCGACATCGAGAGCGCCTGGCTCGCCGGGGATGGTGAAGGCGGTCCGCTGGATGATCTGCTGGACTCATCGATCACCTACCGCATTGCGGTTGGCCCGAGAGCCGGTCAGAAGCTGTTCACTCTGCAGACGGTGCCGCCCCGGCTGCAGGGCCTTGAGGGCGACCTGAAGGGGCGGCCCGCGCCGGCGGGTTCTCGTTGCACGCCGGTATCGACATCGCGCCCGACCAGCGCCCGAAGCTCGAACGCCTGTGCCGCTATGTGAGCCGACCACCGGTGGCTACCGAGCGCATGGCGATGACCTCATCGGGTCATGTGCGCTACCAGCTCAAGACCCCATACCGGGACGGCACCACACATCGTGCTCGAGCCGCTGGATTTCATGGCGAGGCTCGCGGCGCTGGTGCCGCCACCGAAGATGCACCTGACGCGCTATCACGGAGTTTTCGCCCCGCACAGCAAGCTGCGCGCGGCGGTGACGGCCGCGCACCGGGGAATCGGTGCCCCGCAGCCGCTCCCGGCAGCCGATCCGGCCAAGCCGCCGACGCCCCGGCACGTGGCAATGACTTGGGCGCGCAGGCTCAAGCGGGTGTTCGGTATCGAGATCGAGGCCTGTGTCCGCTGCGGCGGGGAAGCTTGCGATCATCGCCAGCATCGAGGAGCCGGAGGTGATCGCCAGTATCCTTGCGCACCTGGAGACAGCCGCTCCTGATCAGTTCCAGGCCGAACTACCGCGCGGCGCACGGGCGCCGCCGTCGCAGCCCAGGTTGCTCTGAATCCGAAGCTTCCGGGGCGTACTACTCACTGTCCGGCAAGCCGGCCAGGCAGGTCAGGTGCGTGCCGGCGTTTTGGTGGGCGGCGGGCGAGGGTGGTTTGCGCGGTGACAAAGCCGGGAAGGGTGGGGATTCAGGGGGCAGGCGACCGTCTGACTGGCTGCCTTGACGCCCATCCGGCCGGATTCAGGCGGGCGCCGACTGGCCTGGTCGCTACATAAGGCCCCATTCCCCGAAGTGGACTGCATGGCAGAGTCCGTTTGAACTTCCTATCCGCGGCCTGCACGGCATCGAGGTGACGTCGGCGGAGGCGGCGTTTCTGCAGCTCGATCATCGCGGCGAGAGTTCGCTACGGCGGCATTTCGCTCGCGAGCGGGCCTATTACGAATGGGGCCGAAGCGGGCTGCGCTTTCCGCTCGTAGAGGCGCTTTTCGATTGGCTCGAGAGGCGCTGGCCGGAGCGCGAAGGCGAGCCCGTGCTATGCTGGGGCGATGCGCGGCCGGCGAACATTCTGTGGCGCGACTTCCAGGCGGCGGCAGTGCTCGATTGGGAAAAAGCGGCCTTGGTGCCTCGCGAGTTCGACGTCGGCTATCTGATTTTCTTTCACGAGTATTTCCGGCACATCGCCGCCAGGATGGCGGCCCGGGATGCGATGCCGGGCTTTCTGCGCCGCGACGAAGTGGCGGCAGCCTACGAGCACCTGACCGGAACGCAGCTGCACGACATCGACTGGTACATCGCCTATGCGCTGCTGCAGCAGTCGCTGGTGGAGATCCGGATTTCCCAGCGACGCATCCTGTTCGGCGAATGGACAGGCTCGGCCGATACCAACGACTACCTCTACGGCCGCCAGCTCATCGAAGCGCTGCTGGCCGGCAAGGCTCCCTCGGAGACGAATGAATGAGCAACGTGAGCCCATCCAGCAATCCGATCGGTCCCCTGACCGAAGCCGACGAGCAGTTCTGTCATCAGGTCATCGATTCCTTTGGCTGCGTCGGGACGACCGATCCTTCGTGGACGGAGAAGGTCTGCGCGATGGCCATGGCGCGCGACGGCAGCCTGCAGCTCGGCTTCGGACTCGGCAAGTACACGAATCGCAACGTCATGGACTGCTATGCCGGCATTTCGCGCGGCAGGGAGCAGATCACGGTGCGTGCGAGCCGCCGCCTCGCCCCCGAGCCGAACCGCACGATGATCGGTCCGGTGCGCTACGAGGTCGTCGAGCCTCTGAAGAAGGTGCGCTTCGTTCTGGAGAAGAACGACGTGCAGCCGATCGCCTTCGATTGGCTGTTCGAGGGATGCGTGCCGGCGCGCTTCGAGGATCGAACGCACATTCGCCATGGCCACCGGGTTTCGGCCGAACTCGCGCGTTATCACCAGACGGGCGTCGCCTCCGGCTGGATCGAGATCGATGGCGTGCGCACCGAGATCCGGCCCGATACTTGGGTGTCGACGCGGGATCACTCCTGGGGTGTGCGCTACGGCGTCGGCCAGCCGCTCGCGGATGCCGAGCCGCTGGGCGATGGTCTCGGAGGCGGGAACTACGAATTCGTCTGGAGCCCGATCTATCTCGAGCGTCCCGACGGTACGCACTACGCGCTGTTCCTGAACTGTGCGATCGTGGAAACGCCGAATGCCCGCCACAAGACCGTGATGGCCGCGGTGGAGCACCCCGACGGGCGCATCGAGCGCATCGTGGACATCGAGCCCGAGCTGCGCTATGACCCGCGCAACCGGCGCCTGCTGGGCGGACGCCTGCACTGCCGCATGGCCGACGGCTCCGCACGCCCGTTGGACGTCGAGGTGCTTTCGGAAACGGGGTTCCATCTCGGTGCGGGCCTCTACTTCGGTTTCGATGGCCACTACCACGGCGGTTGGCGCGGTGAGCTGCACGTCGATGGCGAACGGATCCGGGATTGCACGACGCCCGAGAACGCCCGGCGCCTGCACCAGATACGCGACACGGCGGTGCGGGTCACCGATCCGGTCGGCGGTGGCCGCGGCTGGGGCAACTGGCAGCCGGTCATCACCGGCGGCAGCGTCAAGCACGGCCTCGAGGCCGCCGATTCGTTCTGGTAGCCGCGAGGAGGCCGCCCATGCTGCTCGAACTGAGCCCCGATCAGCTGCTCACCACCACCCGCGCGGTGCGCCGGCGTCTCGATTTCGATCGACCCGTACCGCGAGCCATCGTGGAGGAGTGCCTGAACCTCGCGCTGCAGGCGCCGAATGGCTCGAATCAGCAGACCTGGCAGTGGGTGCTGGTCGACGATCCCGAGGTGCGCACCGCCGTTGCGCAGCTCTACGCGGCGAGCATGGCCCAGCACCTCGAGGAACTTCAGTCCGCCGCGTCCACCATCCCGAAAATCGACTACTCGGACGAGGGGAACGCGCGGCTGACCGCGTCCGTCAATTATCTGCTCGAGAACATGCATCGCGTGCCGGTGCTGGTGATTCCGACCTTCGCCGGCCGCCCGGACGGTGCCCGTCCGTTCCTGCAGGCGAGCATGTGGGGCTCGATCCTGCCGGCGGTCTGGAGCTTCATGCTGGCGCTGCGCAGTCGCGGCCTCGGGAGCGCCTGGACCACGATCCATCTGCACAAGGAGCGCGAAATGGCCGAGCTCTTAGGGGTTCCCTTCGAGCGCCGCACGCAGGCGGGCCTCTTTCCGGTGGCCTACACGCTCGGCACGGACTTCAAGCCGGCGCGACGCCGGCCGGTGCAGGAGGTCGTGCACTGGAACTGCTGGTCACGCAAGTGAGAGTCGAGGCCATCGATCATCTGCATCTCCTGGTCCCCGACCTGGAGAAGACCAAGGCTCTTTTCACGGCACTGATCGGCGGCGAGTACACCGAGTCCTACGGCAGCGAGGACTGGAACGTCTGGTCCGTGTGGTACACGCGCGGCGGCATGGAGATCATGCAGCCGCGCGATCCCTCACGGCCTATCGTCGGTGGTCATCGCGGCGACCGCATGGGCATCTTCGGCATGGCGTTTCGTGTCGCGGACCTCGACGCGGCGATTCCCGGCGCGCAGGCGCTCGGCCTGAAAGTCCGCAGCCGAATGGGCAGCGAGGAGGTCGGCTTCGGCAAGTGGATCGTGCAGGCGCAGTTCGAGGCGCGCGACACGATGGGACTGAGCATCGAGCTCGCGCAGCGCCAGCGGCCCGATGATCCGCTCTACAGCGCCTTCCGTGAGCTCATCGATCACGTGGAGCTCTACGTCCAGGATCTGCCGCGCGCGGTCGGGCTCTTTTCCGCACTGACCGGCTGGGAGTTCCCCAAGCCCATCCGCATCGACGAGCTCGAGGCGATCACGACGATGAACGGACTCGGCGTGAAGATCACGCAGCCGCTGTCGGCGGCGAGCCCCGTGGCCGCGAGTCTCGCGAGCCGAGGCGAGGGCATCCGCACACTCGCGCTCACGACGCCGGATCTGGAGGCCGGGATCGCGAAGGCGCGGGCGGCGGGGCTGCGCCTGATGGGACAAGGCGAGGAGACCGACTCCCGACGCTGCGCGTGGTTCGATCCCGAGGATACGTTCGGCCTGAAGCTGAAGCTCGTCGAGCCGTAGCTTCGCAACGTTATAATGACGCCGAGCCCAACGCCTACGGGATACCCATGTCCAAGCCCTCTCGGATCAAGCCTGCTTTAGGAAAAGACAACGCCTGGTGGTGGGAGCAGGCCAGCCAGGGCGTGCTGGCGATCCAGCGCTGCAGCAGCTGCAAGACCTTGCGCCATCCGCCACGGCCCATGTGCGGAGCATGCCGCTCGCTGGAGTGGGACTTCGTCACGGCTTCCGGCAAGGGGCGTATCTGCAGCTACACCGTTCTGCACCATCCCCAGTTTCCCGGCTACGAGTATCCGCTGATCATCGTCCTGGTGGATCTCGAGGAGGGCACGCGCTTCACCTCCCAGCTCGTGGGCTGTGCGCCGGAGGACGTCGACTTCGATCTGCCGGTGGAAATGGTCATGCACGAAGATCCGGACGGCTTCAAGCTCCCGGTTTTCAAACTCGCAGGAGCAGCCTGATCATGCCGACGACTCTGAGAAACGAAGCCGCCATCGCGGGCATCGGCGTGACCGAGTTCTCGAAGAGCTCGGGCGTCTCCGAGCTGTCGCTCGCCGCACAGTGCATCAAGGCCGCCTGCGACGATGCCGGGCTCGACCCTTCCGAGGTCGATGGTCTGGTCAGCTACACCCTGGACTCCACCGACGAGATCGAAGTGGCCCGCGCGGTCGGGACCGGCGACCTGAAGCTCTTCAGCAAGATCAACTACGGCGGCGGTGCTGCCGTGGGCACCATACTCCAGGCCGTGATGGCCGTTGCCACGGGCGTCGCCAAGCACGTCGTCTGCTGGCGGGCCATGAACGGCCGCTCCGGTCAGCGCATGGGGCAGGGCGTTTCCGGCAACATCGTCTCCAGCGATCTGATTCACTGGTCCTGGTACCTCCCCTACGGGATGCTGACGCCCGGCTCGTGGATCGCGATGATCGCCAACCGCTACATGCGCAAGTACGGCGCCACGGCGGAGGACCTCGGCCGGGTGGCCATCTCCCAGCGCAACTATGCGCAGACCAACAAACGCTCGTTCTTCTACGGCAAGCCGCTGACGATGGAGGAGTACCTGGCCTCCAGAATCATCGCTGAGCCGCTCCGTCTGTACGATTTCTGCCAGGAGACTGACGGCGGCTGCGCGATCCTCATCACCCGCCGCGAGCGTGCGCGGGATCTGAAGCAGAAGCCCGCGGTCATCCGGGGCGTCGTGCAGGCCTCGACCCGCGGCCAGGAGCAGATGACGAGCTTCTACCGCGAGGAGCTCGAGTCCTTGCCGGAGATGGAGCTGGCCGCCCGCCTCGTATACGAGCAGAGCGGACTGGGCCCGGACGACATCGACGCTGCGTGTCTCTACGACGCGTTCACCTCCGAAATCCTCATGCAGCTGGAGAGCTTCGGCTTCTGCGGCAAGGGCGAGGGCAAGGACATGGTGAGGGACGGTGCGCTCGACATCCACGGGCGCCTGCCCAACAACACCCATGGCGGCCTGCTCTCCGAAGGCTACATCCACGGCATGAACAACATCGCGGAAGCCGCGCGGCTCATCCGCGGCACGTCCACCAACCAGCCGAAATCGGTCCATCACGTGCTGGTCAGCAGCGGCGTGGGTGTGCCGACCGGCGCGATGGTACTCGGGCAGGACTGACGCCGCTCAACAGCCGCGCCATGCAAAAGGCGCAAGTGCTCTAAGACCTTGAAAGACGCACTTGGCGCCTACGAGATCGTGTCAGGCCGCTTTGCGGCGAGCCGGTGCCCGGCTGACCTTGAGCTCCACGCGCAGGCCGACGCGCGCGAGCATCGTCACGAGTGCGTCCAGACTGAACTTCTCGATCTTGCCGCGCAAGAGATCGTTCAGGCGGGGCGCGGTCACGCCCAGCCGGGCTGCAGCAGCGCGTTGGCTCAGGTCGTTGTCGGCGATGAATTTCTCGATCGCGATCATGAGCGTCGTTCGCAGCAGCAGGTTCTGCGCCTCGGCAGGGGGGAATCCCAGATCAGCGAATACGTTGCCGCTCGAGCGCGTCATCTTGAGCTTGTCTGCCATCGCGTCCTCCGTTCGGCCATCAGCTGCCGGAAGCGGCTTCGCCCGATTTCGATGTCCGGCTTCGGCGTGCGCTGCACCTTCTTCTCGAAAGCGTGAATCACGTAGACTGCCTCGGCGAACTTCGCGAGATAGAGCACGCGGCGTTCGCCGGCTACCCGTATGCGAATCTCCTTCACCCCAAGCCCAACCGTCGGCATCGGTTTCCAGTCGAAGGGCTCGCGCTGCTCCTGGGTCCGCAACAATTCCTGTCCCGCGCGCTGCCGCGCCGCCTTCGGGAAGCCCCGGATGACCTTACGACTGTCCCCGAGCCACACCAGCGGCTTGTGACCTATGTTATCAATATTGATATTGCGCACCAAGGCTCCTTCGTCGCTGCCTGGAGCGCGTTACCCGAACATGCGGCAGATCCACAGCGTCAGCCACCAACGTGCCCGTCGCGCACGAGGTGAGCGTGACGTCCACTGCGCAGGCCGTACAGCCGGGAATCGAGTGGGCGCGTAGAGAAATGCCGAGCACGTGAGCGCAGGCACGACTCACATGCTGCGCTTTCGGTGCCGGTGGTGCCGCGCCGAACTCAGTTCCAGGTGATTTCACCCGAGCAGGCTTGTACCTACTCGCCGGTGCCGGGCACGTGCGGCTGAGCGTTGCCGAGAGGTGACCCGCGCAGGTCCTCACCGCGCGCCAGATTCCGAGCAGGCGTGCCGGGCCGTGGCGCATACCGGAGAACGACACGGTTCGACTCCCAGTAGGCCTGGATCGGGTAGACCTCGACCAGCGCGCGCACGAGCGACGCGGTATGGCCGATGCGAAACACGCCGCTCACCTGCAGCGGCGCAAGCCGCCGATCGTCGAGCACGAGCTGCGTGGTACTGTACCGGTTGAACTCGGCGACGACGGCCTCCAGCGTGGCGTCCTGGAACTCGAGACGCTCGGCCTGCCAGGCTCGGATTCGAGCCGAATCGGCGCGCCCCTGCGTCCACTCCCGGTCTCGAGGTGAAAGAAGCCCGGCCTGGCCGACGGCCAGCACGATCGAGGGGGACGATCTCTCGCCGGCGCGCGGGGCCTCGGCGCGCACGCGGCCTTCGAGAACATTGACCTCGATGCCCTGGGCGGATTGCTCGACGGCAAACTCCGTCCCCAGCGCGGTGACGAGTGCCTGGGCCGTCTGCACGACGAACGGATGTGCTGCATCGTGCGCGACATCGAACAATGCTTCGCCCTGCTCGAGGCGGATTCTGCGTCGACCGAATCGGTAGTCGATGCGCAGCCGAGAGGCGGTGTTCACCGTGATGTGTGAGCCGTCCGGCAGGACGACTCGCTGCTGTTCGCCGACCGCGGTCTGCACATCGCGCACGCCGGCGAGCTCGACGGACCACCAGCCGCTGATCGAGGCAAGTGCGAGACCGGCAGCTACTGCAGACCATCTGCCGAGGCGGGCACGAGCGCTTCTGCCCGGCGGCGGCCGAGAGACGGCCTGCCGGGTTTCCTCGGCCAAGCGTCCATCTCTCACGACGGCTCCCAGCAGCTGCCAGAGCTCCTCGCGGCGGCGAAAATCCTCCCGATTCCTGGGATCTGCTTCGAGCCACCGCCGGAACCGAGCTCGCTCGGCGGGCGAAATCTCGCGCGAGCGCAGTCGCGCGAACCAGCCGGTTGCCGTTCGAGGATGCCTGATGGTCGGTCGAGACCAGTTCATCGCGCAAGCCTCATGGCCTGCACCAGCGATTCGATCGCCGTCCGGAGCCGCCGCTCGGCCGTGCGCTTGCTGATCCCCAGATGCTCGGCGATGTCCTCCAGGGTC
The DNA here is from genome assembly GCA_016707425.1 of Gammaproteobacteria bacterium. Lineage (GTDB taxonomy): Bacteria > Pseudomonadota > Gammaproteobacteria > Steroidobacterales > Steroidobacteraceae > JADJHU01. The sequence goes on along the minus strand of JADJHU010000002.1, from coordinate 177,616 downwards.
ATGTCCTGCTCACGGTTGAGCAGGAGCACCACTCGCTGCTCGGACGGCAGGCGGCGCACGGCCAGGAGCAGTTCGGTTGCGGTCTGTTGTGAGGCGACGAATTCCTCGGGCGTCAGCGCAGCATCGGGCAGCTCATCGTCGACGGCGACGTGCGAGCTGGCAAACCGCCGGCCGTTTCTCCGGTAGGAATCCTTGGCGAGGTTGCGCATCGTCTGGAACAGGTAAGCACGGACGGCGGCCTCGAACTGGCTGGCCATCGGGCGCCGCATGACGCGGTAGTAGGTCTCCTGGACGAGATCCGCCGCGTCCTCGACGGACCCCACCAGGCGCTCGGCGTAGCGGAGCAGGGTGCCGCGATACCGGACGAATAGCGCGGTGACGAAGGCCTGCCGGGCCTGCTCGACGGGGTCGCCGCCCGGGCAAGCCATCTCGGCCGCAGGATCGGCAGGTTTCTCTCGCTGAATCGATCGCACCGCAGACTTCCGGGACTTCGCTCTATCCATCCCTAATCGTCGCCCCCAGTCAAGAGACGCCGCGGATCGGAAAATCCGCCGCGCCGCCTCCAGGGGTTGGCGGATTTTCTTTTTGCCAGCGTCTATGCGGGGCAGGGACCGCTCTTGAGAGCATTCATGCACACGAGTCCTGAAGGGGGATGGGCCATGTTGGGGAATCTGCACCGGGCTGCGGCACTGGCGATCGTTGCAACCTTGCTGGCGGCTGCTGCACCCCCGGTCTTTGCGGGTGAGCCAGAGATACAGAAGTCGTTCTCGATCGAAGCGCAGCCTCTGGCCACTGCGCTCTCGGAGTTCGCCAGGCAGGCCGACCTGCAGATCCTGTTCCGGCCGGATGCGGTCTCGGGGCTGAGGAGCGAACGGATCCTCGGGACTTATCCGGTGCTGGCGACGCTCGAGCGGCTGCTGCAAGGCACGGGGCTGCGTTACGAAGTTCTCGACGAGCGCACGGTGGCGGTCTCGCAGGCACCCGCGAGTCCCTTGGCGGACGGCGGCGCGATGAGGACTCATCTGGCGCAAGCTGAGACCCCGCGCGCCGATACGGTCGGAACGAAAGCGGTGGCCGATCAGGCCGTAGCGATCGAAGAAGTCGTGGTGACGGCGAACCGCCGCGAGGAACTCATCCAGTCTGTGCCTGTTGCGATCACAGCCTTCGACGCCGAGCAGCTGCGCCAGCAAAACATCGGCAGCGCCACCGATATCATGGGCAAAGTGCCCTCCCTCACCGTCACCTCAAACGGCACTCAGCGCAATGCGGAAGTCGTGGTCATTCGCGGCCAGGGCCAGACCTTTCTCTCGTCGGTTGGCGTGGTGAACTACTTCGCTGAGGTGCCGCTTCTCCAGGGCGGCATCACCGCTAACCAGGGCGGACCCGGCACCTTCTTCGATCTGGAATCGCTTCAGGTGCTGCGCGGGCCGCAAGGGACGCTCTTCGGGCGCAATACCACCGGAGGTGCGGTGCTGCTGGGCCCAAAGAAGCCGACCAATGAGCTCGAGGGCTACGCCCAGGTGCAGTTTGGCAACTACAACAACCGCGAGTACGAAGCCGCTCTCAATGTGCCGGTGATCGAGGATCGGCTTCTCATGCGGGCCGCCTTCAAGCACGTCGAGCGTGACGGCTTCACCAAGGACGTGGGGCCGGGGCCTTACGGCTTCAGCGATGTCTGCGTGCCGAACCCCGGCGGCTGCTTCGCCAACCGTAGTCCGGGCTTTGCCGGCAAGGATTACGACGACAAGGACTACTGGCACGGGCGCATCGGCATCACCTTCCGCCCGACCGAGCACATCGAGAACTACCTGCTGGGCTACTACGGCGACTCGCGTGACAACGGCAATGGCGCCGTCATCACCGACATCCCCACCGACACGCAGAATGTGGCGAAGATCGCCTCGAATCTCGCTTATCTTCGCCCCTTCAATCCCGCCCGGCTCTTCGACTCGACGATCTCCCAGCAGGTGCTTGCCCGCCAGCGGCAGCTCGGGCCCAGGCACGTGGCGATGAACGTCGATCAGTTCTCGAAGCTGAAGACCTGGGGGGTGATCGACACCTTGAGCTTCCAGTTCACCGACGCGCTCACCCTGCGCAACATCGCGAGCTATCAGCGGATGGAGCAGAACTTCGCGTGGGATCAGGACGGCTCGATTCTCCCAATCCTCTCGTCGCTGCCGCCCTTCGTCGCTGCCGGCAATCCCTTCGGCTCGGTCGGCGACGAGGCGATGATCACCGATTCGAGCCAAGTGACCGAGGAGCTGCAGCTGCTCGGCGAGGTCCTCGACGGCAATCTCGATTTCGCGTTCGGCGTCTACTATTCCAACCAGAAGCCTGAAGGGCTGCAGGCGGCTGGGAGTTTCAACGCCGGGAGCCTCAACCCGGGCCTCTTCTACGACGTCGAGAACCGCAGCAGGGCTCTCTACAGCCAGGCGACTCTGAATCTCGGTACCCTCTCGAACGCGCTCGAGAAGCTGAGCTTCACGGCAGGCCTGCGCTACACGAAGGACCGGATCATCGGATCGCGCTACGCGAGCAACTACTTCGTAATTCCGCTGGTTCAGAACGTCGAGCTCGAGTACTCCGAGCCGACCTGGACGGCAGGACTCGATTACCAGGCGAGCGACGATGCGCTCTTCTACGGCAAGGTCACCCGCGGCTACAAAGCGGGAGGGTTCAACTTCTATGGGCCGCGACCCTTGGCACTTACCTTCCGCCCTGAGTTCGTCACGAGCTATGAGCTCGGTGCCAAGACCGATCTGCGCCTCGGTAACATGCCGCTACGCTTCAACGTCGACGCCTACTACGTCGACTATGAGGATATGCAGCGCGGTGGAGCCGACAGCTACCCAAATGTGCGGCCCGATGGCACCTGCCCGAATGCGACCTGTCTCGATCAGGGCGCGAGCAAGTTCAACGCTGAGGGCGCGCGCATCCAAGGGGTCGAAGTCGAGTCGATACTCCGTCCGATCGAGAACCTGGAGCTCTCGCTCGGCTATGCCTACACGGACGCTAAGTTCACCAGCTACATCGTGGATCTTGCGCCCGATCCGCTGGTTCGCCAGATAGATTCCTGCAATGGTCCGGTCGCCGTGCCCTTTCCCGGCCAGCCGTCCACGAGTCTCGATCTCTCCTGCATCCCGTTTCAGTACGTACCTGAGCACATGGCCAATCTGGGCGCACGCTACACGATGGTCTTGGGCGAGGAGGTCGGGTCGCTGGCCTTCGGGGCGGTCTATTCGTGGGTGGATCGAGCCTTTCACGGCGGCGCGATGACGCCCAACGACGATCCGCTCGCCTGGGTGGGCGCTTACGGCACGCTCAACCTCTCGCTCGACTGGAGCGAGGTATTCGGCTCCAGGCTGGACTTGCGGGTCTGGGGGACGAACGTCACCGACAAGCTTTACCGGGTCATGGCAGCGCCGGGGACCCGCCAGGCATCGGGCTTTGCCCATTCTGTTTACGGTGAGCCGCGCATGTACGGGGTCTCGCTGCGCTATCGCTTCGGAGAGTGAGTCTCGGGGCGGCCGGCACTGGTAGAGCAAGGAGAGAGAATGTCGCACACGATTCGTCGTGCGTGGGGCGTCGCGCTGCTGACCGCTGCGCTCATGCCGATCGGCGTCGCTCACGGGCAGCAGGCCGCTGCGGCCGCGCCGCCACTGCAGGCGCGAGCGCCCGAGGGTGCCCCGAACGTGGTGGTGGTGCTCTTGGACGACGTCGGCTTTGGTGCTGCCTCCACCTTCGGCGGTCCGGCCGAAACCCCTGCGCTCGATGCCTTGGCTCACGAAGGCCTGCGCTACAACCACTTCCACACCACCGCCATCTGCTCGCCCACCCGAGCGGCGCTGCTCTCCGGGCGCAATGCGCACGCCGTCGGGATCGGCGCCGTGTTGAACACAGCCGATGAACGGCCCGGCTATCATGGGGTGCATGTGAGGGATGCGGCCACGATCGCCGAGCTCCTGCGGGATAACGGCTACAACACGGCGGCCTTTGGCAAGTGGCACCAGACGCCCGACTGGGAGAGTTCGCAGTCAGGACCTTTCGATCGCTGGCCGACCGGGCAGGGGTTCGAGAAGTTCTACGGCTTTCTGGGCGGTGAGACGGATCAGTTCGAGCCCACCCTCGTCGAGGGCACGACGCCGGTGATGCGCCCTCCAGGAGAGGGCTATCACCTGACCGAGGACCTCGCCGATCGTGCGATCGAGTGGATGCGCGCGCAACAGTCCCTCACGCCGGAGAAACCCTTCTTCATCTACTTTGCCCCGGGCGCTGCGCACGCGCCGCTGCAGGCGCCGAAGGCGTGGATCGAGAAGTATCGCGGTCGCTTCGACCAAGGGTGGGACAAGCTGCGCGAGGAGATCATCGCCCGCCAGAAAAAGCTCGGCGTGGTGCCGGCCGACACGCGGCTCACCGCGCGCCCCGAGGGCCTGCCGGCGTGGGATACGCTCAGCGCTGATGATAAGAGAATCGCCGCGCGCCTGATGGAGGTGTTTGCAGGCTTTCTCGCCCACACCGATGCGCAGGTGGGGCGGATCGTCCAGGCGCTCAAAGACTCAGGAGAGTTCGAGAACACCCTCTTCATCTACATCGTCGGCGACAATGGAGGCTCGCCGGACGGCGGGCTCTCCGGCAGTCTCAACTACATGGGCGCCGCCCAGGGGCTGCCCGAGAGCCGCGCCCGGATGCTCGAACGCCTGGAGAGCTTCGGGGGACCGGGCACTTATGCGATGTACCCGTTCGGTTGGGGCTGGGCGACGAATGCGCCCTTCCAGTGGACCAAGAGCATCGCCTCGCACCTCGGGGGCACGCGCAATCCGATGGTGGTCACCTGGCCGAAGCGCATCACGGAACGCGGCGGGCTGCGGAGCCAGTTCGCTCACGTGAACGACATCCTGCCCACCGTGCTCGAAGCGGCCGGCATCGAAGCACCCTCGGTCGTGGACGGTATCAAGCAGAAACCGCTCGATGGCACGAGTCTCCTCTACAGCTTCACCGATGCGAAGGCCCCTGAGCGGCACACCACGCAGTACTTCGAGGTGTACGGACATCGCGCCATCTATCACGAGGGCTGGATGGCTTCAGCCATCCGCCTGCCCGTGCCCTGGTTCTCATTAGGCAAGCCCGAGCAGGCGGTTGCGACGGAGAAGCCCTTCGAAGCCGATCGCTGGGAGCTCTACGATCTGCGCCGCGACTTCAGCCAGGCGCACGATCTCGCCGCCCGAGAGCCCGAGCGCCTTCGCCAGCTGCGGGTGCTCTTCATGCAGGAAGCCGAGCGCAACCAAGTGCTGCCGCTGAGGGCGGGGCCAGTGCTCAACGCTCCTCTACCGAGTCTCACGGGCCAGCGCACGGAGTTCACCTACTACCCCGGAGCGATCGGCATTCCGGAGAAGGGCGCGCCACGTCTTCTCAACCGCTCCTGGACGCTTTCGGCGACGATAGCCGTGACGGCGCCGGGTGCGCGTGGGGTGATCGCCACCATGGGTGGCTCCTCGGCCGGCTGGTCGCTCTATCTCGACGGGGCCGGTCGCCCCGTATTCGCCTACCGCACATTCGAGGTCGACTCGATCGAGCTCGCAGGCGAACGAGCGCTCGAGCCTGGTCAGCACCTTCTGCAGGTGGAGTTCGACTATGACGGCGGCGGCTACGCCAAGGGCGGCACGGCACGCCTCTTGCTCGACGGCGAACCGCAGGGCGAGGGGCGGCTGGCAGCGACTCCGCCGATGTGGTTCTCGATTCACGAGACCTTCGATGTCGGCATCGACCGGGGCTCGGCCGCCGGGCGCTACCCGCCTGAGGGCGCGCTCGGGTATCCGTTCAGCGGCGGCCGCATCGAGCGCGTGGACGTGCGCCTGCGTCCGGCGGAGCAGCAGCGGTGAAGGGCTTGGGAGGGAAGGCCGCATGCAAAGCCCCTTGGCAGCCTGCGAGTCGGGCCTGCGCGGCCAGACTGGTCGCGCAGTTCGTGGTGCTCGTGGCCGGAGCGGGCAGCACCGACGCTGTCGGCGCGCCGCCCGAGGCGCGTCGCGCGCTCTTCGGCGAGCTGCACCTGCACACGTCCTACTCCTATGATTCCTACGGCCTGAGCGAGTCGCGCACCGACCCCGATCTCGCCTATCGCTTCGCGCGCGGCGAGCCGGTGGAGTACCTCGGCAAGCAGGTGCGCCGCCACGAGCCGCTCGATTTCATGGCCGTGACCGATCACGCCGAGTACCTGGGCTTTCTCAACCAGCTCGACGACCCCGAGAGCACGCTTTCTCGCAGCGAGCTCGGGCGGCGCTACCAGCGGGAGCGCGCCCAGATGAAAGACCCGGGCGCGTTCCTGCAGGAGCTCACGCGGCTGCTTTCGGATCCGGCCGAGCGCAAGCGCCTGGGTGCGCCCGAGGCGAGGCGTTCGGCCTGGGCGCGCACCATCGAGATGGCGAACGCGCACTATCGGCCCGGGCGCTTCACGACGCTCATCGGCTACGAGTGGACCTCGCATCCGCAGTATCGCAACAACCTGCACCGCAACGTCATCTTCCGCGGCGACTCGGCGCCTGCGCCTTTCACGGCGCTCGACTCGCAGCGCCCGGAGGATCTGTGGAGCTATCTGGAAGCTAACCGGAAACAGGGTTTCGAGTCACTCGCCATCCCGCACAACGCCAACGGCAGTGAAGGTCAGATGTTCGCCTGGACCGACAGCGAGGGGCGGGCGATCGATGCGGCCTACGCGCGCCGTCGTGCTGCGAACGAGCCGTTGAACGAGATCGCGCAGGGCAAGGGCCAGTCGGAGACGCTGCCCACGCTCTCGCCTGCCGACGAGTTCGCTAATTTTGAGGTATTCGATCGCCTCGTGCCGCGTGTTGATCTGCCGGGCGTGCCTCCGGGCAGCTATGCGCGCGATGCGCTCGGCCGAGGGCTCCTCATCGAGCGGCGCACGGGCGTCAACTCTTTCAAGTTCGGCGCGGTCGGCGGGAGCGATTTCCACAACGGCCTTTCGACCTCGGCCGAGAATGCCTTTTCTGTCACCGACGGCCTGGATCCGGCAGTCAATCTGCCGAGCCGCGCCGCGGCAGAGGCACTGCTCTCGGAGGCAGACTCACCTGTGCTCGCCTTCGGATCGGGGGGGCTGACGGGTGTATGGGCCGAGCGCAATGACCGCGACTCGATCTACGCGGCACTGCGCCGACGGGAGACCTTTGCGACTTCCGGCACACGCCTGCAGGTGCGACTCTTCGGCGGTTGGGGCTATCCGGCCGGTCTCACCAGGAGTGTGGACTGGGTGCAGCGCGCCTATGCAGAAGGCGTGGCGATGGGTAGCGATCTGCCGCCGCGGCCGCAGGCTGCCGCAGCACCGCGTTTTCTCCTCTGGGCGCTGAAAGATCCGAACGGTGCCCATCTCGATCGGGCGCAGATCGTGAAGGTCTGGCTCGAGGGCGAGGAGCGGCGCGAGCGGATCTATGACGTAGCGCTCGGCGGCGCTCAGCGCCGCGATCCGACCTCAGGCAAGGCATTGCCGGTCGGCAACACGGTGGATCTCCGTAACGCGACCTATACCAATAGCATCGGTGCGGCTGAACTTGCCGCGGAGTGGACCGACCCGGACTTCGATGCGCGTGAGCCTGCGGTCTACTATCTGCGCGTGCTCGAGATCCCCACGCCGCGCTGGTCGACGATCCTCGCCGCACGCCATGGGCTATCGCTGCCCAAGGAGAGTCCTGCTACCTTGCAGGAGCGAGCCTGGTCATCGCCGATCTGGTACACGCCGGCTGCGCCGGCCTCGGCCGCGGCTCGCCAGCCGCATGAGATACGCTGAGCATGCGCCGCGCACCCGGAGACGGCGGTGAGCGGCTGGGACATCGTGCAAATGCACGACGTTGCGGTCGGATCGGTAGTACAGGCTCGCTGGATATCCGGTGATCACCGAGAGGATTCTCAATATGACTCTGCAAGTGGATCAGCGCCGGGAAGCCTACCGGCGCATGCTCTCCATCCGGCGATTCGAGGAGGCGCTCCCGAAGCGCATCGCGGCAGGCGAGATCCTCGGCTCCGTGCACTCCAGCATCGGGCAGGAAGCCGCGCTCGTCGGCGCGTGCATGGCACTGCGCGACGACGACTACATCACCGGTACGCACCGCTCCCACGGGCACCCGATCGCCAAGGGTGCGAAGCTCGCCCCCCTCATGGCCGAGCTCATGGGCCGCGCGACGGGCATCTGCAAGGGCCGCGGCGGCTCGATGCACCTGGCCGACGCGAGCGTTGGCATCATCGGGGAGTCCGCCATCGTCGGCGGCGGCATTCCGCTCGCGACGGGTGCGGGCCTGAGCGCGCACGTCCGCGGCACCGATCAGGTGAGTCTCGGCTTCTTCGGTGATGGGGCGGCGAACCAGGGTGCGTTCCACGAGTGCATCAACATGGCAGCCGCCTGGAAGCTGCCGGTGATCTTCTTCTGCGAGAACAATCTCTATGCCGTGACGACCCCGGCGCGCACGACCCACGGCCAGCCAGACGTGGCGAAGCGGGCGGCGGGCTATGCGATTCCGGGCGTCATCGTGGACGGGCAGGAGCTCGAGGCGGTCTACGAGGCGACGCGCACGGCCGTCGAGCGCGCCCGGCGCGGCGAGGGCCCGAGCCTGATCGAGGCGAAGACCTACCGCTTCGACGAGCATGCCATCGGCATCGTCATGCCCTTGCATTACCGGGCGGCCGAGGAAGTCGAGTGCTACCGGCGCGAGCGCGATCCGCTCTTGCTCTACCGCGCGCGCCTCCTCGAGGCCGGGCACGGTGAGGCGGAGCTCGGGGAGATCGAGAGCACGGTCGAGCGGATGGTCGGCGAGGCGGTGGAGTTCGCCCGCAAGAGCCCGCATCCGGATCCCTCGAGCGTCTACGACTATCTGTACAGCAACCCCATCGGCTATCCGGCCTGAGCGCGCAGGGAGCAGCACATGCAAACCACCGAGCTCACCTATCTCAGCGCGATCCTGGAAGCAGAGAAAGAGGAGATGGCGCGCGACTCCCGCGTGATTCTCATCGGCGAGGACATCGCGCTCTATTCGGCCAGCGGCGCACTCGGCAAGCTCGATCCGAAGCGCACCTGGAATGCACCGATCTCGGAGCTCGGCTTCTCAGGGATGGCGATAGGAGCTGCGATCACCGGCCTTCGGCCGATCGTGGATCTGACGATCGCGAGCTTCGTCTACCTCGCTTGCGATCAGATCATCAACCAGGCAGCGAAGATCCGCTTCATGACCGGCGGCCAGGTGCGCGTGCCGGTTGTCTTCCGCATGTCGATGTGGCACGGCAGCTCAAACGCCGCGCAGCACTCGGATCGGCCCTATCCGATGTTCATGAACGTGCCGGGGCTGAAGGTCATCGCGCCCGCGACCCCTTCCGACATGAAAGGCATGCTCAAGAGCGCGATCCGGGATGACGATCCGGTGATCGTCTTCGAGGACAACGATCTGTGGGCGAAGAAAGAAGCGGTCTCTACCGACCCGGACTTCCTGGTGCCTTTGGGCAAGGCTGCCGTGCGCCGGGAAGGCACCGATGTAACGATCGTGTCCGTGGCGGGCTGTCTCCTTCATGCGCTGCCTGCCGCCGAGCAGCTGGCGAAGGAGGGCACCTCCGCCGAGGTCATCGATGTGCGCAGCCTCGTGCCGCTCGATCGCGCGACGATCCTCGCCTCGGTGGCGAAGACCGGGCGTCTGGTGATCGCGGACTACGCGCATCGCACGGCCGGTGCGGCCGCTGAGATCGCCGCGAGCGTCGCCGAGGAAGGCTTCGCAACCCTGAAGGCCCCCATCCAGCGCGTGACGACCCCGGATGTGCAGATCCCGTTCAGCCCGAAACTCGAGCGGCCGCTCTATCCGAACAAGGACAAGATCGTGGCGGCGGCGCGCAAGATCGTCCACTGAGGAGCGAAGCGAGCACGATGGCCAGCAAAGTCGTACTGCCCAAGTGGGGCATGGGGATGAACGAAGGCACGATCCTCAAGTGGCTGAAAGCCGAAGGCGAACTCGTCACCGAGGGCGAGCCGATCGTGGAGATCGAGTCGGCCAAGGCGATCGAGCAGGCGCCCGCCACGGAGAGCGGCCGGCTGGTGAAGATCCTGGTGGCCGAAGGGCAGACCGTGGAGACCTACACCACGCTCGCCGTCATTGCGGCAGAGGGCGAGGACTACGCCGATCTGATGGATTGAATCGAGCAGCGCACGAGGGCATATCCGATGAGCAACTGGCAAGGCAAGGTGTGCGTCGTCACGGGCGCGGGCAGCGGCATCGGCGGCGGGCTCGCCAGGCATGCCGCGGGTCTGGGCATGCAGGTGATCGCTGCCGATGTCGATGAAGCGGGTCTGCGGCAGCTGGAGGAGACGATCCGCAGCCGCGGCCAGTCGATCGAGACGCGCCGCACCGATGTGCGCGACGAGCAGGCGGTCGAGGCGCTCGCAAGTCACGCGTTTGCCAAGCACGGCAAGGTGCATCTGCTCTTCAACAACGCCGGCGTCCTCGTCGATGGCAAGAGCTGGGAGCGCCCGATGCGCGACTGGCGCTGGAGCTTCGAGGTGAACGTCTACGGTGCGATCCACGGGATCCGCGCCTTCGTGCCGCGGATGCTCGCCCAGGGCGAGCCCGGGCGCATCGTGAACACCTCGTCTCAGGGTGGCCTCATGAGTGGCGGGATGTACCTGGGCCCGTATCAGGCCACCAAGCACGCGGTCACCGCACTCACCGAGACGCTCTACGCCGAGCTCGCGCTGGAGGATGCGCCGATCACCGTCTCCTGCCTGTGTCCCGGGGAGGTGGCGACGGACATCTGGAAGTCCGATCGCCTGCGTCCGGAAGAAGAACGCCATCGTCTCGCGAGCGAGAGCGAGCGGCAGTATCACGATGCCGTGTCCGGCGCCAATGCCAGGAGCCAGGCCCCCGACGAGCTTGCCCTGCAGGTCTTCGAGGCCATCGAGGCGGGCAAGTTCTGGATCGTGTCGCCGGGCGAGGGCTTCAAGCGCTCGATCGAGCTGCGCACCCCGCTGCATCGTGGAAGAGCGGCAGCCGCCCTCCACCGAAGAGATCATGCAGCTGTTCGAGCGCACGTTAGAGCGCACGAAGGCCGGTTGACGCTCGTGTTGCGAGGGCTTGGGCTGAAGGCGCTCGGGGGCCTGCTGTTCGCGATGGGTGCTTGGCTCGCCCTCGGGGGCGCGCGGCTCGTGAGCCTCGGGGGCTCGTGGTATTACCTGCTCTCGGGACTCGCCACGCTCGGCTCCGCGGTGCTGCTCTGGCGGCAGCGCCGTCTCGGGCTGTGGGTTTATCTGGCGCTGCTGGCGGCAACCGTGGTCTGGGCGCTCGCCGAGGTGGGGCTCGATTTCTGGCAGCTCGTGCCCCGGCTCGGGCTGCCGCTCGCCGTCTCGATCTACTTGCTGCTGCCTTGGATGCGCGGGGCATTCGTCGAAGCGCAGGGCTCGGGCATCGGATTTCGAAAGCTCGGCCGCGGCGCGCGGGCCGCCTCGCTCCTGCTCGTGGCAGGGGCAATTGCCGTGCTCGCCGTCGGCTGGCGCGAGGGGCGCGCAGTGAACTCGCTGGCCGTGGTGCAGCCCGCCGCAGCAGCCTCCCCGACAGCGGCCACACCGCGCGGCACGGACTGGAGCGCCTATGGGGCGAGCGAATCGGGCACGCGCTACTCGGCGGCTGCGCAGATCACGCCCGAGAACGCGCACCGTCTGGAAGTCTCCTGGCAGTACCGCACGGGGGATCTCCCGGGAGCCTACCCCGGCAAGCAGCCGGCCTATATGTTCGAGGCCACCCCCGTCAAGGTGGGCGAGACGCTCTATTTCTGCACGCCGCGCGACATCGTGGTCGCGCTCGATGCCGACACAGGGCGCGAGAAATGGCGGCACGGTCCGAAAATCGACACCAGCGTCGTGAAGGTGGCAGTCTGCCGGGGTGTGGCCTACCACGAGGCGCGGACGCCCGTGCCCGACTGCCCGCGGCGCATTCTCGTCGCCACGGTCGATGCGCGCCTGATGGCGCTCGATGCCGAGACGGGTGCGCGCTGCCAGAGCTTCGGAGCGAACGGCGAGATCTCGCTGCGCGAGGGACTGGGATCGATTACGCCGGGCTATTACCTTGTGACCTCGCCGCCAGCGATCGTGGGCGATGCAGCCGTCCTCGGTGGCCATGTGCTCGATGGAGTCTCCTCCGACATGCCCTCAGGGGTGGTGCGTGCCTTCGATGCCGTGACAGGACGGCAGCTCTGGGCCTGGGATGCGGCGCGGCCGGCGGAGCTGGGCCCCTTGAAGCCCGGAGAGATCTACCCGCGCGGCTCGCCGAATGCCTGGACGCTCTTCAGCGCCGACCCCGAGCTCGGGCTCGTCTACATCCCCACGGGTAATGCGACACCCGACTATTACGGCGCGCATCGCCCGGAGTCCTTCGACCGCTTCGCGAGCTCAGTCATTGCCCTGGAAGCGGCCACGGGGCGACTGCGCTGGTCGTTCCAGACGGTGCACCACGATCTCTGGGACTATGACGTGGGCTCACAGCCCGTACTCGTGGATCTCCCGATCGGGGGCGAAACGGTGCCCGCGCTCCTCCAGCCAACCAAGCAGGGCGAGATCTATCTGCTCGACCGGCGCGACGGGCGAGCGCTCGCGGCCGTCGAGGAGCACGCGGTGCCGAAAGGTGACGTACCGGGTGAGCGCTACGCGCCGACGCAGCCCTTCTCGGTCGGGATGCCGAGCTTTGCCTCACCGCCGCTCACGGAAGCCGACATGTGGGGCGCCACACTCCTCGATCAGCTCGCCTGTCGCATCGAGTTCCGCCGGCGCCGCTACGAGGGCCTCTACACGCCGCCCTCGGTCACGCCCACGATCCAGTATCCGGGTAACTTCGGCGTCATGAACTGGGGGAGCGTCGCGGTCGATGAAGATCGGCGGATCATGATCGTCAACACTTCCTACATGCCGATGCTCAACCGCCTCGTGCCGCGCGCCGAGGCCGAGGCGATGCAGGCCGCGGCGGCGCAGGCCGAGGGCAGCGGCCACGGCAGCAGCCTGAGCCTGATGCCGCAGCTCGGCACGCCCTACGCGAGCGAGTTCGGCCCATTCCTCTCGCCGCTCGGCTTCCCGTGCAAGGCTCCGCCTTGGGGCAAGCTCGCCGCGGTCGATCTCGAAGCGCGCAAAGTGCTCTGGGAGCGCCCGCTCGGTACCACGCGCGATCACGCGCCGCTCGGGATCTCGGTGCCGGGGGTCTTCAGCCTCGGGGGTGCTGCGGTGACGAAAGGCGGCGTGGTCTTCATCGCCGCGGCGATCGACAACTACCTGCGCGCCTTCGATCTCCGCACGGGCGAGGAGCTGTGGAAAGGGCGGTTGCCCGCGGGCGGGCAGGCCTCGACGATGGCCTACGTCTCGGAGCGCACGGGCAAGCAGTACGTGGTCATCGCTGCCGGCGGGCACCAAGTCATGGGCACGACCATCGGCGACCACGTCGTCGCCTTCGCACTGCCGGACTGACCAGGTGGCGGTGATAGCCGGCAGGCGTGTGCGCGGAGGCTCCTCCGCGTGAGAGCAGCAGGCCGTCGAATTCGGCCGCAGGTCTTACCGGTCACTGCAACACTTGTTTGAGTTTATCGGCTTTGACTTCCGTTCAGCGGTGGGCGCATCGAGCGCGTGGATGTGCGCCTGCGCTAACGCTGTTGCGCCACCTCTTCGAGGTGAGCTTCAGCCCTCAATTCTTACGCCGGCAACAAAGCCGGCAATCCGATAGGAGGTTACTCATGCGCGATCTGAAGAGCATCGCTTGCAGTACCGCTGCCGCTGCGACCCTGGCCATCGCAGCTCATGCTGCTTCGCCTCCCGAGCCTCAGGCCGGACCCCTGCTGCCAGCCTGGAACGGCTTTGTCGACGGCCTGCGCGAGCTTGCCCCCCGGATGCTCGAGAAGCTGCCCGAGCGGCTGCGCGACGATCCCCAGGTGCAGCAGGAGATCGGGCGGCTGATGCTCGAAGCGCTCGCCGCGCGCAGCATCGAGGCGATTGCGGCCGACGGCGACCACCCGATGTTCCTGCCGTCGCTCAATCTCACGCTCAACGTCTACCAGCCCAACGCGGACACCATCTATCGTTCGGCGCAGATCACCCCCGGTGGCAGCTATCGGCTGCGCGGCCGCGCAGGCTCGCTGCGCATCGCGAGGATCGGGACGTTCGCGCCACCCGCTCCGGACGGCAGCGTCCGCGCGACGGCTTATTACGATCTCAATTCCCTGAAGAAGGACAAGGACGGCAACTTCGACGTGCTCCTGAGTCCTTCCAGGCCCAAGGACCATGCCGGCGACTGGTGGCAGCTCGATCCCGCCGCTACACAGCTTCTGCTCCGCCAGGTCGCCTATGACTGGTCGAAGGAGCGCGACCCGACGATCTCGATCGAGCGGGTGGACGCCCCGCCGTCTCGTCCCCGTCCCTCCGCGGCTGAGCTCGAGCAGCGGCTGCGGCAGCTGGCGGGTAACACCAGCCACACGGCGCTCTTTCTCGTCGATCACGCCGAGCAGCTGCGCACAAGCGGCCACATCAATAAGTTCAAGGTCTGGGATGTCATCTCGAGCTTCGGTGGACTGTTCGGTCAGTTCTACTACGAGACTGCCTATGAGCTGAACGAGGACGAGGCACTGATCATCGAGTCGGAGTATCCGAAAAGCTGTGCCTATGCATCACTGATTCTCACCAACGATATCTTCGAAACCACCGACTGGTACAACAACCACAGCAGTCTGAACGGGGCGCAGTGGCGCGTGGATGCCGGCGGTGACGGCCGCGCACCGGGGAATCGGTGCCCCGCAGCCGCTCCCGGCAGCCGATCCGGCCAAGCCGCCGACGCCCCGGCACGTGGCAATGACTTGGGCGCGCAGGCTCAAGCGGGTGTTCGGTATCGAGATCGAGGCCTGTGTCCGCTGCGGCGGGAAGCTTGCGATCATCGCCAGCATCGAGGAGCCGGAGGTGATCGCCAGTATCCTTGCGCACCTGGAGACAGCCGCTCCTGATCAGTTCCAGGCCGAACTACCGCGCGGCGCACGGGCGCCGCCGTCGCAGCCCAGGTTGCTCTGAATCCGAAGCTTCGGGGCGTACTACTCACTGTCCGGCAAGCCGGCCAGGCAGGTCAGGTGCGTGCCGGCGTTTTGGTGGGCGGCGGGCGAGGGTGGTTTGCGCGGTGACAAAGCCGGGAAGGGTGGGGATTCAGGGGGCAGGCGACCGTCTGACTGGCTGCCTTGACGCCCATCCGGCCGGATTCAGGCGGGCGCCGACTGGCCTGGTCGCTACATAAGGCCCCATTCCCCGAAGTGGACTGCATGGCAGAGTCCGTTTGAACTTCCTATCCGCCGGCCCGCGTACATCGAGCGCCGCGCCCGAGGCTCTGGGCAACGGCACCTTGCCGCAGGTGATCGGTCAGGGTCGCGCCACCACTGACGAGCATGTCGGCGGCAACAGGTCGGTCATTGGCGCGCGCCCGCTGGAGGAGCAAGCGCAAAGCGCCAGCACTGGCATCGACCCTTTCTTCTGTCTCCCCACTTTTCGCGACCCGCACAGGTCCGCTGCGTTGCTGAGCGGCTCCCTCAGTCCTTCTTCACTTCCTGAATGGCCCTGAGCTCCCGCGCAGCAAGCAGATCTTTTTCGCGGCCAAGCGCCTCCTTGGCCGCGATCAGGTCGCCGACACTCATTACACGAACACCTCGACCAAACAGCTGAACCTCCTGCGCGGCCGACGCGACGCGTTCGAAGTCACCAACACCCGTAATGGATGTCAGGATGTCAACTGGGCCGAGGTCCGTCTGAAGATAGAGGTTGCGCACAGAAACACCAGGCTGAGGATTGTCGAGGAATGACAGCCGCTGTGGCGTGAAACGGTGAGTGGGATGAATGTCCCGCAGGGCATGACGCAGGCGCGCCACGTTCTCATCCGTAAGTACTGCACACACATCAAGGTCGCGCGTCACCAGCGAGGAGCCATGCAGCATTCCTGCGAAGCCACCGACAACGACGAATGGAACGTCAGCGTCGCTGAGCAGTTGCAGCAGTCGATTCAGTTCCGTCACGGAGGTGCCGACCAATGGCTTCCAGTTCCAACGCGAGATGCAGCGCTGCCTGATGTTGCAAGGCGCGCTGTTCGTGGGTGCAGCGCAGGCTCTCGCGAATCAGGCTCAGGTCGAAACCTGCGCGCTGCGCATCAAGTGCAGCCGGCGTTTGCAAATCGAACATGGCCATGGACACAGCCTAGCAAACTCTTGCCCACCACCCTACTCCCGCGTGCACAACCCCGAGGACCTGTCGGTTCCGTCACTTTCGGTGGCACGGCACCCATTGTGGTGCCGTGTACTTGTCGGGCGATCAGCATGCATTCCGTCATGTGCCAGCACCCGCAAGCGCGCAGCTGCAAGTACTGGTACAACAGATCGCCGAGCGCGTTGGCCGCAAGCTTGAGAGGCGTAGTCTCATCGAGCGCGACATGGAGAACGCTTGGCTCGCCAGCGATGGGGCAGGAGGTCCACTCGATGATTTGATCGGTCAGTCCATCACCTGTCGGATTGCGGTGGGCCCGCGCGCCGGGCAGAAGCTGTTCACGCTGCAGACGCTGTCTGCGATCGCATAGACATTCAGCCCCATCAACGCCTGAAGCTGGAGCGTCTGTGCCGCTATGTGAGCCGCCCACCGGTGTCGGTGGATCGCATGACGCTGACTGCATCAGGGCAGGTGCGCTACACCTTATGAAGACGCCGTACGGTGATGGCACCACCCACATCGTGCTGGAGCCGCTGGACTTGATGGCACGGCTTGCCGCATTAGTGCCGCCACCACGGATGCGTCTGACGAGGTACCACGGAGTATTCGCGCCGCACAGCAAGCTGCGCGCAGCCATCACGCCTGCACATCGTGGCACGGGCAAGAAGCCGCAGGCAGAAGAGGGCGACAAACCCTCCAGTCCACGCCATGTGGCGATGAGCTGGGCCCAGCGCCTGAAGCGCGTGTTCGGGATCGACATTGAGGCCTGTGCTCGTTGCGGCGGCAAGCTCAAGGTGATTGCCAGCATCGAGGAGCCGCAGATCATCGCGAAGATTCTGGCGCACTTGGAGCGCAGGACACCGCAGGATCATCAAGCCGAGCTGCCGCTCGGGGCGAGGGCACCGCCGGTGCAGACCAGCCTGCTTTGACGTCACGGACGAGGATGAAGGGTGATTTCTGCTGCTGGACCACGCAGCGGGCGGGCTGGGTGTGCGCGCGGATTGAGGTCAGGGTGGGGGGAAGGGCGGATTGCGCCGGTGCCAGAGGGGCAATTGCGGCCGGCAGGCGGATTCCGGCGGCCACGATCACCAGGCGGGGTCTGTCGGGACCGGATTCAGGCCCGAGCTGCCGCTCGGGGCGAGGGCACCGCCGGTGCAGACCAGCCTGCTTTGACGTCACGGACGAGGATGAAGGGTGATTTCTGCTGCTGGACCACGCAGCGGGCGGGCTGGGTGTGCGCGCGGATTGAGGTCAGGGTGGGGGGGGAAGGGCGGATTGCGCCGGTGCCAGAGGGGCAATTGCGGCCGGCAGGCGGATTCCGGCGGCCACGATCACCAGGCGGGGTCTGTCGGGACCGGATTCAGGCTCACCATCAGGCCCATTCCGTGACGTAGACTGCACTGCAAGGGCGCTTTGAACCTCCTATCCGCTCTCTGCCGGCGAGCATCTGGCACAATCAACCCCATGAAACCGTCCGACTCGTTCCGGGTCCACCGTGAAGCGCTGCGAGAGATCGTTGCCCGCCATGGCGTCACGCGGCCGCGCGTCTTCGGTTCCGCAGCTCGGGGTGAGGATCACGAGGGCAGCGACCTCGATCTGCTGGTTGAACCGGCATGCACGACGACACTGTTCACACTGGCCGCCTTGCAGATTGAAGCAGAGCGTTTGCTGGGCGTATCGGTGGATGTGCTGACGCCCAAGAGCCTGCCGCGTGGGTCGCGGGAGCGAATCCTGAGAGAAGCGGTCCCCGTATGACGAAGGCGCATCCGGCACGTGTGCCGGAATACCTTCAGCACATCGTCGAGGCGATTGACCGCGCGACCGGATATGTGACGGGCATGGATGCCACGGCGTTCGAGCAGGACATTCGCACACAGGACGCCGTGATCCGGGCGCTGCAGGTTGTCGGCGAGGCGGCCAACAAGGCGCGCGTTGCAGACCCGACCTTGCAAGACAGTGCACCAGAAGTTCCCTGGGACATCATGTACGGCATGCGCAATCGCATCGTTCACGACTACTTCGAAGTCGACCTGGATGTTGTCTGGCAGACGATCCAGCGAGATTTGCCCGCGTTGCGTCCGCGGATTGTGCAATTGCTGGCGCGGATTTCTTGATGGTCCACCGGTCAGCGTCTGCTGCATGGTTTTCAGGCTGATTGCTTTCTTGATCTATCGGCACGGTTCGCTGCCAAGGGGCGCGTTCCGACGGTCATCCTGACGGTAAAATATTCGCGCTGTCGAAAAACCCCCTGTGGCAACGGCAGCTTGCGGTGATCGTCAACAATTGAGTGGGAGTAACCCAATTCATATGCAAAACTCTTGATATTTCGTCTAGTTTTGCGTATGGTATGGCATGGTTACGCTGGACTCCTACCTTGACGATTTGCTTGCTCACGGCCGTGCCTACTTCTCCCGGGATGAGGCCCTCGCGGCGTTCGGCCTGAAATCCCCGGCTCTGGCCGCAGCGATCACGCGCTCAATCAAAAAGCGCCGCCTGGCGAATCCCAGGCACGGCTTCTTTCTCATACTGCGGCCGGAAGACCGAATCGCCGGCGCGCCAGACCCCGTGAAGTGGATCGACCCGCTGATGAAGCATCAGGGGATCGACTACCGTATTTCGCTGCTGCGTGCGGCGGCGTTCCACGGCTCATCGCATCAGGCCGCCATGGTCTTCCAGATCGTTGTTCCCAGGCAGTTGCGCAATTTCGACCTTGGCCGTCACCGCTTGCAGTTCCTTTACCAGGCGGCGGAATCATTCGCGCAAGTCAATACTCCCAACCTTGTGAGCAAGATAAAGAGCGACGCCGGATTCGCCAACGTCGCCGGCATCGAGCTGACGCTGCTCGACTGCGTACGCTACTTTCACAAGGCGGCCGGAATTAACGGCGTCGCGCAGATCGCCAAGGACATCGGCGCCAAGGCCAACCCGCGCACGCTGGCAAAGGCGGCTGCCGCATATGAAAACTCTGCCGTCCGCCGGCTTGGTTACTTGCTCGACCGGGTGGGGCACGGTCGCCAGGCCCGTGCACTGGAGCCTTTCGTCAAGCAAGCCAAGACGATGCTGCCATTGGATCCAGCCGTGAAATCTCTCGTGAAAGCGCTGGCGCGGGTTGACGAGAGAAGCTCAAAGTGGAGGCTCATTATCAATGAAGTGGTGGAGATCGCCGAATGATTCCCACTGCCTTCCTTCAAGCATGGAGCGCCAAGGCGCCTTGGCCGGACTTGAGGCAGGTCGAGCAGGACCTGATCATCAGCCGGGTGCTATGCGACCTGTTCAATGCACCGGCATTGAAGGGCAAGCTCGCGTTCCGCGGCGGAACGGCGATCCACAAACTGCTGTTCAAGCAGCCACTGCGATATTCAGAAGACATCGACCTTGTGCAAACGAAGGCGGAACCCATTGGTGCAACGGTCGATGCGGTCCGCGAAGCATTGTCGTGGCTTGGAAGGTGCCAACGGGAACAGGCAGGTCACTCGATGCATCTGGTGTTCAAGTTTGCACCAGAGGTTGATCCTCGGGCAACGCTCAAGCTCAAGGTCGAGATCAATACACGAGAGCACACAAACCTGCTCGGCATCAAGCGGTATCCCTTTGCATTGGAAAACGACTGGTACCGAGGAAAAGCAGAGATCGCGTCTTTCGAGCCCGAGGAACTGTTTGGCACGAAACTGCGCGCGCTGCTGCAGCGACGAGTGAGCCGAGACCTTTTCGATTTACATCAGGGACTGGAGCAGCTCACGCTGGCCGCGGAAAAGGTCATCGCCTGTTTTGACCACTACCTGGCACTGGAAGGCAAGCCGGTCACGCGTGCGATCGCCGAGCAACGAATGTTGGAAAAACTTACGCGGAGCCTGACCGAGGACATCAATCCGTTGTTGCCCGTTGGTGTTCGGTTCGTAGAAACGGACGCGATCCATGCCTTTGAGCGCGTTTGGATCGAGTTGATCGAGCAGATCGGAGGAGAGGCGTGGAAGCTCACGGACCCCGCGCTTGAAGAATTGCGCGTGAAGAAATTTCCGGGGCTGCTGGCGTCACGGGATCAGTTGCGGCGTGCGTGATTGCACGGACGACTTGAATATCGGTTACGGGGCCCATGGCTGAACATGATCGATCGGCAGAATTAAAGGCCGAAAACGCCCGCCTGGTCGCGCTGCTGGAAGCGAACGGCATTCAATGGCGCGTGGAGCCTGTGCACATGCCGGCCGCTTCAATGCCGGAGCCCAAACGTTTATCCACGGGCGAAAAGGTGGCGCTGTTTCGCCGGTTGTTCCGGGGCCGCACGGATGCTTACCCGATCCGCTGGGAAAGCAAGACAACGGCCAAGTCGGGTTACTCACCTGCATGCGCCAACGAGTGGCGCGCCGGTGTCTGCGAGAAGCCGCGCATCAAGTGCGGGGACTGTAGCAATCGATTGCTGATCCCGCTATCGGACGCGGTTATCTACGAACATCTGACCGGTGACTCGACGATCGGTGTCTATCCCCTTCTGGAAGACGATACCTGCCACTTCCTCGCCATCGATTTCGACGAAGCCGAGTGGAAAGAAGATGCACGCGCCTTCGTGCAGTCGTGCAGCGAACTTGGTGTTGCTGTTGCCCTCGAGATTTCCCGCTCTGGTAATGGGGCGCATGCCTGGGTGTTTTTCGCTGGCAGGGTGTCGGCTCGCGATGCGCGTCGCTTGGGCACGGCCATCATCAGCCATACCTGCTCACGTGCCAGGCAATTGAAGCTCACGTCGTATGATCGCCTGTTCCCCAATCAGGATACGATGCCCAAGGGAGGCTTCGGCAACCTGATCGCCTTGCCGCTGCAGAAGAAGCCCCGCGAAAATGGCGGCAGCGTGTTTGTCGATGCCGACCTGCGCCCGTATCCCGATCAGTGGGACTTCCTGGCATCTGTGCAGCTGATGGCGCCACACGACATCGAGCCAACTATCCTGCGCGCCACGGGCAGGATGCATCCGCTGGATGTCACTTTCATCGACGAAGAAGACTTGGCGACGCCGTGGAAACGTTCAGCATCATCGGCTAGGAAGCTGCCGGGCGCTATGCCGGAGTCCCTCACCGTGACATTGGGCAATCTTGTCTACTTTGAGAAGGCACAGCTACCACAGGCACTGGCCAACCGCTTAATCCGTCTCGCCGCGTTCCAGAATCCAGAGTTTTATAGGGCACAGGCAATGCGGATGTCAGTGTGGGACAAGCCGCGCGTGATCGGTTGCGCCGAAAACTATCCGCAGCACATTGCGCTGCCGCGTGGTTGCCTCGGTGCTGCACAGGAATTGCTGAGCGACAATGGCATCCACTGCAATCTGCGCGATGAACGGTATTGCGGCAAACCGCTTGAAGTCGCGTTCGCCGGTACGCTGCGCGCCGATCAGGAAGCTGCCGTCGCCGCAATGCTACGCTATGATGCCGGAGTATTTTGCGCGCCCACTGCTTTCGGAAAGACTGTCACGGCCGCAGCGATGATCGCGAGGCGGGGTGTAAATACCCTGGTGCTGGTTCATCGCACAGAATTGTTGAAGCAATGGCAGGAGCGCCTGCAGGTCTTCCTTGATGTCGGCAAGGGGGAAGTCGGCTGCATTGGCGGAGGCAAAGCCAAGGCTACTGGAAAGATCGACATTGCCGTGATGCAATCACTTTCACGGCAGGGCGAAGTGAACGCCCTGGTCGAAAACTACGGTCACGTCATCGTCGATGAATGCCACCACGTCGGCGCGGTGTCGTTCGACGCCATACTGAAGCGGACCAAGGCGAAACACGTTCTCGGCCTGACCGCCACTCCGTTTCGTCGCGATGGACAGCAGCCGATCATTTTCATGCAGTGTGGGCCGATTCGTCATACGGCGGTCAAGCCGGTCACTGCTCCCCGCGATCTCGAGGTGGTGCCGCGTTCGCTCTATTCGCGTATTGATCTTCCGTCCGATCAGGCCTGTCCCAACGTTGATCGATCGCTCTCACGTAACCAGCTGATGTGATTCACGAAAGAGCCCCTTTGACTGTGTTAACGATTTCAAGTCCAGTCGTCCCCGGATTCGACGCCGGGAGCCTGGAAGATGAATACGGGAAAGCTGCTGTTTGCGCAGCTGATGGAACACCTGCCACCGATGGTGTTCGAGCGGTGTGTGGCTCGCTACGGCGGCCACTTCAAGGTCAAGAGCTTCAGCTGCAAGGACCAGTACCTGTGCATGGCCTTCGCGCAGCTGACCTTTCGCGAGAGCCTGCGGGACATCGAGGCGTGCCTGCGCTCGCAGGCCGAGAAGCTCTACCACATGGGGATCCGCGGCCAGGTCTCGCGCAACACGCTGGCGAACGCGAACGCCACGCGCGATTGGCGCATCTACGCGGATTTCGCGCAGCGGTTGATTGGCATCGCGCGGGAGCTGTACGTCAACGAACCGTTCGCAGTGGCGCTGAGCAACACCGCGTACGCGCTCGATTCCACGACCATCGACTTGTCGCTCTCGCTGTTCCCGTGGGCACCGTTTCGCACGACGAAGGCCGCGGTCAAGATGCATACGCTCCTGGACCTGCGCGGCAATATCCCAAGTTTTATCCATATCAGCGACGGCAAGCTCCACGACGTCAACATCCTCGATCAGCTCATTGCCGAAGCCGGCGCCTTCTACATCATGGATCGCGGCTACATCGACTTCCAGCGCCTGTACCGATTGCATCAGGCGGGCAGCTTCTTCGTAACACGGGCCAAGCGCAACATGGATGCCCAGCGCCGCTACTCCCATCCGGTCGATCGTTCCACCGGCGTCATCTTCGATCAGACCCTCGTGCTGCAAGGCTATCAATCCTCCAAGGACTACCCGGAGAGCTTCCGCGGCATCCGCTATCGGGATCCGGAAACCGGCAAGCGCCTGCTGTTCATCACCAACAACACTGCGCTCCCGGCACTGACAATCTGCGCGCTCTACAAGGCCAGATGGCAGGTGGAATTGTTCTTTCGCTGGATCAAGCAGCATCTGCGGATCAAGTCCTTCTTCGGTACCTCGGAGAACGCCGTGAAGTCCCAGATCTGGATCGCCGTGTCCGTCTACGTGCTGGTCGCCATCGTCAAGAAGCGACTCGACCTCTCGCGCAGTCTCCACGAATTGCTACAAATTCTCAGCCTCAACCTGTTCGAGAAAACCCCGCTGGATATAGCACTTTCGCGTATCCCGGCCCGCTCAGAATCAGCTCGTACCGCCAACCAGCTGATTCTTCTCTGAAAACGTTGGGACAGGCCTGCCGTCCGATGCAGGAATTCAGGAAGTATTTCGAAACCTCGCCAACAACCAAGCCCGAACGCAAGCGATAGCTGAGGAAGTCCAGACTGCCTACAACCAAGGCCGCAAAGTTCTGGTGTTGACTGAGCGCACGGAGCATCTCGACGCCATTCAAGCAGCTTTGGTCGGCAAGGTTTCACTGACGTTCGTTCTGCACGGCCGGATGCCCAAGAAGCAACGTGCCGAGCTCATCGCGCAACTGGGCGCTCTGCTGCCTGATGCCCCGCGCGTTCTTCTGTCAACCGGCAAGCTGGTCGGGGAGGGATTCGACCATCCAGCGCTCGACACGCTGGTGTTAGCAATGCCCGTGTCGTGGAAGGGTACATTGCAGCAATACGCAGGCCGACTGCACCGCGAGCATGCCGCCAAGACCGACGTGAGAATCATCGATTTCGTGGACACCGGCCACCCGGCACTGCTGCGGATGTGGGACAGGCGCCAGCGCGGATACAAGGCTATGGGGTATCGGATCAAGGAATCGCATCCCACCGATCTTGCCGCTGAGCCCGATGGATTTGAGGGGGGGATGTTTGAAATCGAGATGGCTAAATCTCACAGAAAGTGAATTGGCATGAGTCTTACTTTCCGCACATCGCTGGGGTGATTTCGGCGAATTTCCGCCGGCCGGTCAGCCGTGGAATCCGGCCGCCGGCACACCGAGCAGATCGAGCACCTGACGCTGCAAAGGGGTGAAGGCGGTGTCGAATACTTGCACGGTGCGACCGCAGCGGCTGAGCAGGTGCCGCTCGGCGTGGCTGAATAGGCGCAGGATCTGCTCGGTGGTCGGGTGGGCACAGCGCCGTTCTTCCGGATAGAGCGGCAACGCGCTCAGTCGCTCACGCTTCATGGTTTGTCGCAGCTCCCGCTCGATGAGCGCCTGGATCAAGAGCGCGAGGAAGTAGATGGTGAAGAAGGCCTCGATGCGTGCCGGGTTCTTCAGGAACACCGGGGCGATCTCATGCACGGTCTTGAGTTGCTCGAAACGCTTCTCGAGCCTCGGCTGCGCCTTGTGGGCTTCGAGGACCTGCAGCGGGGTGAGCGTGCGGTCGTTGGTAATGAGTGGGTAGATGCCGTCGGACCTCTCGTCGTAGGCGACGGCGGCGGTATCGATGCTCCACTCGAGGTCGTAGCGCCGGTGGGTGATACGGCGGTAGGAAGTGTCCGGCCCTGGTCTACCGCGGCGGGTCTGCTTGAAGTCGTGCTGGGCGCGCACGGTGCGGGAGACCTTCAGGTAGCGGCGCACGTGATATTGCGCGAGGATCTTCTCGATCTCCAGATCGATCCGTGAGGCGCCGCGGATGCGTGCTCGGGGACTGAGGATGCGCTCGCGCAAGCCGCTGAGCGCGGCCACAGCGGCATCGATGCGGCGGCCGCGGCTGGCGCGTTGATGGGCGGTAAGAAGCTTGGACCACACCCACACGATCGGCCAGGCCTCCATTGAGCCGATCGGATCGCGGTACAGATACCACTGATCGCGTGGTCCATCCCTGCCCCTAGCCTGCACTATGCATGAAGCGATCGGTTTTCGTGATCATCGCTCGGTTTCTCGCGAGGTTGAGGCGTGATATCGATGCAGGGCGGTGATTTTGTCATCGGTTGCGGTCGCGATCACCGATGTATCGCGGCGCGAGTCGGTTTGGGTGAGATTTCGGCGACGGGTGTTCGACGTGGCCCTCGCCGGTCACGGTGTGCGGTCATGAGGGTCAGTCCGACAGTGCTACGCGGGTGCCGCGCCCAGCTGTCGGGCGATGATCTGCCAGTCGTGGCGGTGAAGACAGGACGCCGGCAGGTGCAGCACGATGCGCCGCACCGAGGATTCGACCCAGGCGCCGAGCTTGCAGAGCTGTTCGCGCAGGGTGCTGACCTGGGCGGATCGGAAGGCAGTGCGCGCGGCGCGCAGGCGCAGTTCCTGATACAGCACGTAGGCGGCGGCGGTGAGCAGTCCGCGCAGCTGATTGGCGAGGAAGCGAGTGCAACTGGTGCGATCGATCTCGAGCCCGTGGTGCAACTCCTTTATCCTGTTCTCGACATCCCCGCGGGCGCAGTAGATCGCTTCGTACAGGTGGCGGGGCGAGTGCTTCAAGTTGGTCACCACGAAGCGCGGGTTGTCCTTGGGCTCGCGGCCGGGATGGCGCACGACTTCGGCCTTGATGATCACGCGCCGACGCTCGACCAGGTACCGGCCGCGTAGCGACACTCGCCGTAGAGGTGCGCAGTCTGCCCCGATTCGCGCGACAGCCGTCGGGCGCTACCCATCAGCCGCGCGGCGCGGCGCTTGAGTACCTTGTTTTTGGCCATCGCCACCACGTACTCGAGTGCCTCGCGCTCGAGGAACGCGAAGATCTCGGGCGTGGCGTAACCGCCATCGAGTCGCACCCGCAGCCGCGCCCGCGGGAACGCGGCGCGCAACCGCGGCAACAGCCGCGACAGGATCCCGAGCGCACCGACCGCGGCAGTGATATTGCCGGGACGCAGCACGTAGGCGAACAGGTATTGCTCGGGCTCCTCGTTGAAGGTGAGGAACCCGGCCACCGGCAGATAGCACCAGCTGTCGTAGTGGCCGTTGAAGAACGTGAGCTGCTGCGCGCCGTGCGTCGGATCGTCGGTGGGATCGAGATCGATCGTGATCCGCTTGACCTTGCGCTTGAGGCGCCGACGGTGTCGCTCGATCACCGCGTCGGCCAGTGCTATTCCCATCCGGTACAGGTCCGCTCGCCGCACCGCGTTCTCGAACCGCGACAAGGTCGGCTGCGAGGCAAGGTCTTCGTCACCGACCGGATCGCGACCACCGAGCAGCTTCTGGATCGGGTCGGCCGCCAGGCGGCTCGCGTCATTGCCGTCCGGATAGCCGCAGGCGATCGCGTACAGACGCTGGCGCAGCAGATCACCGATGGCGTGGCGGATCTTGCCGCACTGGCGCCGATCCTCGATGCCGCCGATCAACGCCGCGGTGAGGCCGACCCGCCGGTCACACGCCTGCAGCAGAATCGCTCCGCCGTCGGAGCTGGCGTGCCGTTGGTCAAACTTCGCCACCACCGCCTTGTCGCCCAAATCTGAAAACAGGACAGACTGTCGTGTGCTATCGTTGTTCACGCAAAAGCCTCTTGAGTGCTGAAAAGCCTTGTTGCAAAGCCTTTTTAGCACAATGGAGGCTTTTGTTTTTCAGTACCTCACACCGCTTCGCGCATAAAGCAGGCTAGGGTCGGGGCGGTCCCAGACCAGTTCCCAGGCGGGGGTGGTGCTCTGGATGCGCTTGCGAAACTGCCGGTCCTCCTGACGTGAGCGGGGTAGCACCGTGACGAAGCGGCCGCCGGCGCGGGCGATGCTGTCCAAGTTCTCGTGTGAGCACAGCTTGGAGTCGGCGACGTAGAGAAAGTCGGCCCGTCCGGCCACGCTCCTCAAGGTGTTCCAGGTCTCGATGTGGGTGACCGAGTCGTTGGTGTTGCCATCGGCGATGCGAAACTGCACCGGCACACCCCCATCCTCGGCGGTGGTGAGGATGAACAGCAGCTGCTTGAGGTCGGGCCTGTGGTCCTTGCTGTATCCGAATACGATGCGCGGCGGACGCTGTCCGCGCACCCTCTCGGGTTGCACGCGGTACTGGCCGCAAAAGCGGATCGAGGTCGAGTCGTTGTGCAGTTCCTCGAACTTCACACCGAAGCGCTTGCTCACCGCGAGGACCACGGCGGTGAGCAGCGCGCCGCGGTCGGCATCGTAGAGCCGATCAAGCGCCCGGCCGAGCCGATCATCGCCCAGGCGCTCGAGGTCCTGCTCGCCCAGGCCGTACATGGCGGGGGCAAAGCCGTGCACGGTCTCCACCTGGCGGTAGACCGGCTCGCGCTCGACCACGATCGAGCGCAGCAGCACCCCCAGCGCCGTGGCATGCGGCACCGCGCAGCGTCGATCGGTCGTCGGCACATGCTGATCGAGCAGCTCGGCGAGCCCGAGTCGGGCGATGAAGTGGTTGACGAGAGGAAGAGGCCCCAGCCGCTCGGTGCGAAGAGCGAGCTTCTCAGCGAGTGGCTTGCGGGGTTGCGTCTGCTGCACTCTGGCGATAATAATATCGCCAGCTACCGATCACGTCAACTCCATGCCCACTCTCGATACAGCCGAAACCAAGGAGAAGATCGTACAAATCCAGCGCGCGATCAGCGCCATGCAGTACCTATCCTCGGGCACGCTCTTGAAGCGCACCAAGATCTGCGGCAACCCACGCTGTCATTGCGCCCGCGACCCGGCGGCCCGTCATGGACCCTACTACGAGTGGAGCTACCTCAAGGGCGGACGGCTTCACCACCGCACCCTCACGCCCAAGCAGGCCGAACTGATGCGCCTGGCGATCCGCAACTACCGCAAGGCGAAGAAGCTCTTACGGACCTGGGAGGCTCACACCCAGCGGCTCATCGAGTTCAACGCGCCCGAATAGCCGCGTCCGGCCGAGCGGAAATTACCCGAAAATCACCCCGTCGATGTGCGGAAAGTCAGTTTCGTGAATCACATCAGCTGGTTACGTGAGAGCGATCGATCAACGTTGGGACAGGCCTGACGTCCGGACACTACTGATGGGCGACCACTTCCATATAGGGGCGCATCACGTTGGCGACCCGGCACACCTTGGCGTAACGCCACAGATCGTCCGCCGACGCCTTGCGCGTCCGCCACGCATCTTTCAGCGCCTCCAGCGCCACATCCAGACCGATCTTGTTGCGATGCCTGAAGCAGTCCACGATCGTTTTCGCCGCGCTGTAGACTCGCAGCTTCACGCCGTCGCGCAGGTGCTCTTCGATGCCCGCCGCGTGGGCATCGCCCGTCATCTGCACCATCCTGATCGGTGGGTAGTCGATGCGAGGCGTGTGGCTGCCGCGCGGCATGGCGATCCAGATCTGGCGCGGCAGTTGAGTGGTCAGCCCGTGGAATTGCAGCGCCGTCAGCAGGCAGAACACGGCCTGCGGCACCTTGGCCGCCACCATCGCGAGGCTGTCGTGCTCCGAGACCGGCTGGTTGGGCAGGCGGTAGAGGCCACGCCCAATCTTCTCCAGCAGACCAGCGGCGGTCAGGCGCGTCAGGACGACCCGGGGCGCTTTGATGGCGTCCAGATCGCTGGCGCGCAGCAGCCCCTTCTGGCTGGCCAGATCCAGGACGCGCTGGGTGTGGGTGTCCATAGGCATGGTCTGATCATGTTCCGTTTATTCTCTCGATGTAACAGTTTGAAGAGAATAAGGAACATTGAGGCACGATGACGGAGGGTCGCGCGGCGAATCGGGTGTTTAATCTCCGCATGGATAGCGGAGAAAAACTCTACATCTGGCAGGCCGCCGGCTGGCAGGCCTGGCGCTACGACCTGTCAGCACTGACCGGGCCGTTGACTGAGGTCAGCCGCGCCCAGGGCGTGCTGCTGGGCCGTCTGGCCGACGTGGGCATGGCGCTGCGCGATCAGGCCAGCCTTGCCGCGCTGACCGAAGACGTGGTGAAGACCAGCGAAATCGAAGGCGAAGTGCTGAACGTGGAATCGGTGCGTTCGTCTATTGCCCGCCGTCTGGGCGTGGATATCGGCGCGGTCGCGCCGGTGGATCGACACGTCGAGGGCGTGGTCGAGATGGTGCTCGACGCCACTTCGCGCAGCGCCGAACCACTGACCGCCGAGCGCCTGTTCGGCTGGCACGCGGCCTTGTTCGCTACCGGGCACTCGGGCATGAATAGGCTCACCGTGGGCCAGTGGCGCGATGATGCCGCTGGACCGATGCAGGTGATTTCCGGCCCGGTGGGGCGGCGCAAAGTTCATTTCCAGGCGCCGCCCGCCGATGTGCTGCCCGTTGAGGCGGCACGCTTTCTCGCATGGGCCAACGAGGAAACTGGCGAGCCCATGCTCATCAAGGCCGGGCTGGTGCATCTGTGGTTCGTGACGCTACACCCCTTCGACGACGGCAACGGGCGCATCGCGCGCGCTGTAGGCGACCTGTTCCTGGCCCGCGCCGATGGCAGCCCGCAACGCTTTTACAGCCTGTCGGCGCAGATCCAGCGCGAGCGCAAGGACTACTACGACGTGCTGGAACGCGCCCAGAAGGGCACGCTCGATGTCACCGGTTGGCTGTCATGGTTCCTCGGCACGCTCGGGCGCGCCGTCACCAGCGCGCAGACCACGCTGGATGCCGTGCTGGTCAAGGCGCGTTTCTGGCAACGCGGGGCGGGCATGTCGTTGAACGAACGGCAGGTGAAGCTGCTCAACCGCCTGCTCGACGGCTTCGAGGGCAAGCTCACCAGCAGCAAGTGGGCCGCCATCGCCAAGTGCTCGCCCGACACCGCGCTGCGCGACATCACGCAGTTGCTGGAACTGGGCGCACTGAAGAAGTCGCCCGGCGGCGGACGCAGCACCGGCTACGAGCTAGCTGGCCAGTAGGCCGGTGGAGCGGAGGCTGCGGTCAGGCTGGCAGTGATGCCAAAGCCTGTTGCAACGATCTGCGCTGCTCGCCCGGATCGATCTTCGCGTGGATGCCCTGATCCTCTGCTTCTTGCGACCAGCGTTTGGCCCAAGCGATCACTTCCTCGTCGTCGAAACGGATGGGTTTCTCAACCCGACGATGCCGAGACATCCCCATGGCGGTGTGCATCGGCATCGTCGATGGCACGAGCCGGAATCGGCGTCGCCGGTCCGCTGCATTCAGCGTCGTGACGTCAGCATGCGGCGCAGCGTGTTGTCGCGCAGGAAGTAGTGATGGTATAGCGCGGCCAGGGCATGCAGGCCGATGAGGAAGTAGCCGACGGTGCCGATCGTCTCGTGGATTTCCTCCAGGTTGTGGGCGAGTGCCTTGTCCGGCGCGATCAGGGCGGGCAGCTGCAGCCCGAAGAACGGCACGGGCTTTCCGTCGGCGCTCAACGCGAGCCAGCCGAGCAGCGGCATCACGATCAGGAAGGCATACAGAGCCCCGTGCATCGCCGCGGCGAGCAGGCGCGACCACTTCGATGGGGGTGGCTCGATGGCAGGTGCCCCGAAGATCCGTATCGCCGCCAGCCGCAGGAAGACGAGGCCGAATACCGTGAGCCCGAGCATGAAGTGCCAGGCCTTCATCGCCTCGCGCGGATCGCTGCCCTTGGGATAGAGACCACGGAGCTCGATCAGGGCGTAGACGGCAATCAGCAGCACCAGCGTCAGCCAGTGCACGCCGATCGAGAGAGGGTGATAGCTGTTACGGACATTTTGTGTGCTCATCGTGTCGTCTCCTGTGGACTGTGAAGCGGGCGGATCATCGAAGGCGCCTGCCGACGAATACGGTGGCCGTCAGCAGCGATCCCATGGCGATAGCGGCCAGCGGCCAGAGCCTGGCCAGAATATCGCTGGGTGGCATGGCCTTGAGGAAGCAGCCTTCGACGATGACCAGGAAGTGCGTGAACGGAATCGTCTGTGCCAGCCATTGCAGGAATACCGGCATGTTTTCCACCGGCGTGGCGAAGCCGGAGATGAGCACGGACGGAATGCCGACGGTGAAGGCTCCGAGGATGGCCTGCTGCTGGGTGGCGCTGATCGCGGAGATCATCAGACCGATGCCGACCACTGACAGGATGAAGAGCACGAGGCTGAGCACGAGCAGCCCGATGGATCCGGTAAACGGGATCCGGAAGACCCAGATCGCCACGGCGATCATGAGGAGACCGAGCGTGGTGCCGATGGCGAGCGCCGGCACGGACTTCGCGATCAGGATCTCCGGCGTCGAGGTGGGCGAGACCAGCAGTTGGTCGAAGGTGCCGAGCTCGCGCTCGCGGGCGATCGACAGTGAGGTGATCAGGAGTGCGCTGAAGAATGCCAGGATGCCGGTCAGACCGGGCACGATGAACCAGCGATAGACCAGATTGGGATTGAACCAGTTCCGGACGGCGACCGGCACGACCGGGCCTTCTCCGGGCGCGATCCCGGCTCCGATGCCCGCGGCGATGCTCGAGAGATAGCCCACGGTGATCTGTCCGGCATTGCTGCGTCGCCCGTCGACGAGCACCTGTACGCGACCGGTCCTTCCTGCGGCGATGGTACGGGAGAAATCCACCGGAATCTCGATCGCGGCAATCGTCCTTCCCCGGCCGATGGATTCGCGCAGCGCGACGCTGCTGTCCACGCCGCGCACGCTGGCGATGAAGCTCGCATTGCGGAGCCGCTCGATGAATTCCTGCGACCAGCGGCCCGTATCCTGGTTGTGCACGGCCACCTCGACGTTGCGGACCTCGAGTGTCGCGGCGAACGTGAAGATCATCAGCTGGAGCAGCGGCGGCGCAAACACGACCAGCCGGCTGCGCGGGTCGCGGAGGATGCTGAGCAGCTCCTTCACGATCTGTGCGCGCAGGCGAGTCCAGGAAAGGTGATCCGACCAGCGCAGCATCGTTCAGGGTTCCACGTTCTTGCGCGTGCTGCGCTTGGCGATCAGGAAGAACGACATGCCAATCGCTGCCATGGCCAGCAGGTTTGGCACGAGAACCGACCACAGATCGCCGGCCAGGAACACGGTCTTCAATGACGAGACGAAGTAGCGCGCCGGGATCAGCCAGGTCACGGCCCGGATCGGTGCCGGCATGGCATCGATCTCGAACAGGAAGCCCGACAGCATGAACGCCGGGAGAAAGCCGGAGAAGAGCGCGAGCTGTGAGGCCAGGAACTGGCTGCGCGTGAGTGAGGAGATCAGGAGTCCCTGACCCAGCGCGGGCACCATGAAGACCGCCGAGAGCGTCAGCAGAGCGAGCAGCGACCCGCGCAGTGGCACGTCGAATACGAAGACCGCCAGTGCCGCGGCACCGATCGTGGACAGCATGCCGAGCACGAAGTATGGCAGGAGCTTCCCGACCAGGATCTCGGCGACCGAGGCCGGGGTCGAGAGGACGGCCTCCATGGTGCCGCGCTCCCACTCGCGTGCCACGACCAGCGCGGTGAGCATCGTGCCGATGATGGTCATCACGATGGCGATGGCACCCGGCACCAGCGCGCGACGGCTCTCGAGCTCGGCGTTGAACCAGTAACGCGGCTCCAGCGCAACGGCCGGGAGCGGCGCATCCGCACCGCCTCCCGCGCGCCAGGTCTGCACCACTCCCAGCGCGTAGTTCGCTACGAAGTTGGCGGTGTTGGGTTGCGAGCCATCGGTGATGACCTGCACGAGGGGCAGGCCGGAGCGGCGGGCGAGACGCTGCTCGAAGTCCTGTGGGATCACCACGAAGCCGCGGAGTTTTCCCGAGACGAGTTGATCGCCGACGTCACGGCGGTCCTGCGCGAACGTGACGTCGAGGTAGCGGCTGCCGGCGAAGGCGGCGGCCAGCGCCTGGGCCGAGGCGCCCGGCGATTCCAGCACCACACCGATCCGAATCCTGCGCACGTCCAGGGAGACCGCATAGGCAAACAGGAACAGCAGCAGGAGCGGCAGCACGAAGGCGATCAGAAGCGTGGAGGGATCGCGAATGGCCTGCAGGCTCTCTTTGCGTACCAGCGCGAGCAGGCGCCGCGCATCGAAGCGGCGCATGCCGCCAGCGGGCACCGTCGCCGCTCCGTTCGGGCCGGGAGAGTCGCTCATGCGGCGGCCTCGCCGGGGCCAGCTTCGGCCAGGTCGGCAGACTCCACCAGATGGATGAACGCGTCTTCCATGGTCGGATCGGGGCGCGCATCGCTCGCGGCGCGCCGCTTGAGCGCATCCGGCGTGTCCAGGGCAATGACCCTGGCGCGATACAGCATGGCGACGCGGTCGCAGTACTCCGCTTCGTCCATGAAGTGCGTGGTGACCATCACCGTCACGCCCTTGCGGGCCAGGCCGTTGATGTGGGACCAGAACTCGCGCCGCGTGATCGGATCGACGCCCGAGGTCGGTTCGTCGCTCGTCGATGCGGGCGCGCCGTTCACTGCCTGCCAGTCCGTAGACGCCGGCCGCGAATTCGAGGTTCTGGCGCACCGAGAGCAACCCGTAGAGCGAGAACTTCTGCGCCATGTAGCCGAGCCGGCTCTTCGCGGCGCCCGTGGCCCGGCGCAGGTCCAGGCCGACCACGTGCGCCTCCCCGTGGCTGGGCACGAGCAGCCCGCAGAGCATCTTGAAGGTGGTCGACTTGCCCGCGCCATTTGGGCCGAGGAGGCCGAAGATCTCGCCTTTGTGCACTTCGAAGCTCACATCCTCGGCGGCGACGAAATCTCCGAATCGCCGGGTGAGGTTGCGGCACGACACGGCAATGTCCGAGCCGAGCTCGACCGGCGCGAGACGCTCGGCGAGTGCCGAGGTGCCGCCGGGACCACCGCCGAGAAGGTCGATGAAGGCGTCTTCGAAGCGCGGCGGCACGGGCACCAGGCGTGCCCCGACCTGATCGGCGAGCACCCGGATCTGGCCGTCGTCCGCACCGCTGCGCAGCACCACGCGCACGCTCGTGCCCTGGATGACGCCATCGCCCACGCTGTCCAGGTCGAGCGCCCGTGCCAGCACGGCTCTGCGCTCGTCGCCGACGTCTTCGAGGCGAAAACTGCGTCCGCGCAGGCGGCCGGTGAGTGCCTCGGGCGAGCCGTCGAAGGCGAACTGGCCATCGTTCAGCAGCAGGACGTCGTCGCAGCGCTCTGCTTCGTCGAGGTAGGCGGTCGACCAGACGACCGCCATGCCGTCGTCAGTCAATGCCTGCACCATGCGCCACAGGTCCTGGCGGCTCACCGGATCGACGCCGACGCTCGGCTCGTCCAGCAGCAGCACGGCAGGGCGCGCCATGAGCGCGCAGGCCAGGCCGAGCTTCTGCTTCATGCCGCCCGAGAGCCTGCCCGCCAGGCGCCGGGTGAAGGGTGCGAGCCGGGTGAACTCGAGGAGCTCGGCGAACAGGCCGGTATGCGCTTCGGTGTCCATGCCGCGCAGGCGGGCATAGAGTCGCATGTTCTCCATGACCGACAGGTCTTCGTACAGGCCGAAGCGCTGCGGCATGTAGCCGGTCATGGCGTGAATGGCGTCGTTGTCGCGCACCACATCATGGCCGGCCACTGTGGCGCGTCCCGCGTCCGGCACGAGCAGACCCGTCAGGATGCGCATCAGAGTGGTCTTGCCGGCGCCGTCCGGGCCGACGAGCCCCGTCAGGCGGCCATAGTGGATTCGGGCGCTCAGTGCGCGCAGGGCATGGACGTCGCCGAAGCGCTTGTCGACGCCCTCGATGACGACGGCAGCCGGCATCTCAGGGAGCATTCGGCTGCACATCGAGCTCGATTGTCACCGGCATGCCCTGGCGCAGCGCCGCGTCGCTCTCGGCAATGACGATGCGCAGTCGATAGACCAGATCCGTACGCAGCTCACTGGTTTCGACCGTCTTCGGTGTGAACTCGGCGCGCGGCGAGACGAAACCGATCTGGCCCCGGTAGACCTTCGTGGACGAATCGCTGAAGACGCGCACCTGCGCTCCGGGCACGACGCGACCGAGATCCCGCTCGCCCACGTAGGCGCGCACGTAGACCGGTGCACCGAGACTGAGGGTGTAGACCGTGCTCAGGCTCGCGACCATGCTGCCGGGCTCACGCACGCGCGCGATCACGGTGCCCGCGCTGGGCGCCAGCAACTCCGTGTCGGCCAGGGCGGTTGCGGCCTGCGCGCGGGATGCTTCCGCCGCCGCCAGCCGCGCCTCACCGGCCGCGATGTCCTCTCGGCGGAAGCCCTCGGTCGCCTGGGAGAGCGCGGCCCGGGCCGCCTTGACGCGCGCGTCGGCCTGGTCGCGCGCGGCACGCGCGGCATCCATCGTGCGCTGGGTGCTGAGCCCGACCGAGAGCAGGTCGGTCTGACGGCGGAACTCGCGCTCGGCATCGAAGGCGACGGCCAGTGCCTGGTTGAGCGACTCCTGTGCCTGGGTGATCTCCTGTGGGCGCAGGCCGCAGCGCAGCTTGTCCAGCTCGGCCTGCGCGATCCGGACCGCAGCGCTCGCGGCCGCGAGCGCGTCCCGGTAGGGCTGTGCATCGAGTGTGGCCATGCGGGTGCCCGCGGCGACGACATCACCTTCGTCGAAGGCCATCTCCGCGACGCGGCCGGGCTGGCGAAACGCCAGATCGACTTCGCGAATGTCGACGTTGCCGTACAGGCGCAGCGTGCCGTTGGCGGCACGTTCGCGCGCGAGCCACAGCGATCCCAGGGCGATGGCGACGACGGCCGTGGCGGCGACGAGGATGGTGCGCCTTGCGGCAGGAGAGAGGTGAACAGACTTCACTGGACCGGCCTCATGTGACGGCGCTGATCCCGCGCCGGTAGATGGCAAAGACGCCGGGCGCGTCGCGACGGATGTGCGCGACGTTGCCGGCCAGCAGCGACTGCATCACCAGACCCTGGATCGCGCCAATGAAGGAGATGGCGGCCGAGTCGACGTCGAGCTCGGCATCCAGCTCGCCCTGCGCCTTGCCGGCCTCGAACAGCGGGCGCAGTCGCTCGCCATAGCTCTTCAGCAGCGCCTGCACCGCCCGTCTGGGAAGACTCTCTCGTGAATGCTGCAACTCGCCGAAGATCATTCTCGGGACGCCCGGATGTTCGGACACGAACTCGACGTGTGTCATGAAGGCCGCCTCGATGGCTTCGAGCGGGGACGCCACTCCGCGCGTTGCCTCGTCCACCCGGGCCAGGAGACGCTCAGTCACCCAGGCCATGGCCGCCTGGAGAATGGTCTCCTTGGTCTGGAAATGCCGGAAGAGGGCGCCCTGGGTGAGCCCCATGCGCTCGGCGATGGCGGCGGTGGTGATGGCACCGGGGTTCTGCTCCGCTGCCAGCGTGATGACTGCGGCCACGGTCGCCGCGCGGCGCTCGTCGGCGGGGAGGTGCCTGGATCGGGTGCGGGCCATGAGATTGTAAAGTCAGTAACTACTTACTATCCTAGCATTCCGCGTCACTTCGGGCCACCTGCGGGAAAGGGCGCGGAAAGGCAGCCTGCATAGGCTTGACTTATGTCTGCTCGTGCGAACACGTCCGTGCCTGCGCCCGGCTGGACCATTCTCTGCGATTTCGACGGCACCATCGCCGTGGAAGACGTGACCGACTCGGTGCTCGATCGCTACGCGCGCCCCGGCTGGGACGCGCTCGAGCAGCACTGGCGCGCCGGGCACATCGGCTCGCGCGAGTGCATGGCGGGGCAGATCGCCCTGCTCGAGATGACACGGGAGCAGCTCGACGAGCATCTGGCCACGCTCTGGATCGATCATGCCTTCCCGGGCTTCGTTGCCAAGGCGCGCGGGCTGGGCGTGCCGGTTCGTGTCGTCAGCGACGGGCTCGACTATGCCATCCATCGCATCCTGGGCCGCTACGGCCTGGACGATCTCCCGCAGGCGGCCAACCGGCTCGTGCCCGGGCCGGGGCCGCGGGACTGGCAGCTCGCGTCCCCCTTCCAGGCGGAGGGGCTGCCGCAGCGGTACGTGCAAGTGCGCCTGCGTGGCGCAGGCGCGTGCCGGTGGCGCGACGCGCACGCTCCTGATTGGCGACGGGGCCTCGGATTTCTGCGCCGCGGACCATGTCGACTTCGTCTTCGCCAAGCATCGCCTGATCGAGCACTGCCGCGCCGTCGGCATTCCCTACGTGCCGATCACAGGCTTCGAGGATGCGCTCGAGTTCCTGCCGCGTCTTCTCGACGGCAGCCTGCTCGCCGAAGCCGCGCCGGCGTCCGCCGCGACGGCCTGATGCCTGAATTCCCTGTCACCACGGGAGTGCCATGAACGCTCGTCAGCAGATCGCCCCCCGGGTGATCGATGATGCACAGCTGCTGGCAGATGAGGCCAGATACAGCTCCTTCGGCGACACGGTCCACTACGTCGATCCGCCGAAGATCTTTCGCAGCTGCCAGGGCAGCTACATGTACGACAGCGCGGGTGTGCCGTTCCTGGACCTGCAGATGTGGTACTCGGCGGTCAACTTCGGCTATGCCAACAAGCGCCTGAACGATGTGCTGAAGGCGCAGATCGACCTGCTCCCCCAGGTTGCCAGCCAGTATCTCCACCAGAGCCGCATCGAGCTGGCGAAAACCATTGCAGTCGATGCGAAGGCCAAGTTCGGGCTGGACGGTCGCGTGCATTTCAATGTCGGCGGCGCGCAGGCGATCGAGGACTCCCTCAAGCTGGTGCGCAACTACCGAGGCGGCAAGAGCCTGATGTTCGCCTTCGAGGGCGGCTACCACGGGCGCACGCTCGGCGCCTCTTCGATCACCTCCAGCTACCGTTATCGCCGCCGTTACGGCCACTTCGGCGAGCGGGCGATGTTCGTTCCGTTTCCCTATCCGTTCCGCCGTCCACGGGGCATGACGCCGGAGGAGTACTCCGATCACTGCGTGCACCAGTTCGCGCGCCTTTTCGAGACCGAGTACAACGGTGTGTGGGACCCGAAGGCGGGCCAGGCCGAGTTTGCCGCCTTCTACGTGGAGCCGATCCAGGGCACCGGCGGCTATGTCGTGCCGCCGCCGCAGTTCTTCCGCGACCTGAAGAAGGTGCTGGACCAGTACGGCATCCTGATGGTGGTCGATGAGATTCAGATGGGCTTCTGGCGCACCGGCAAGCTGTGGTCGATCGAGCACTTCGGCGTCACGCCCGACGTGA
Organism: Gammaproteobacteria bacterium; assembly: GCA_016707425.1. Lineage (GTDB taxonomy): Bacteria > Pseudomonadota > Gammaproteobacteria > Steroidobacterales > Steroidobacteraceae > JADJHU01. Next base: position 139,567 of record JADJHU010000002.1, on the reverse strand, counting down.
TCGTCTTCGGCAAGGCACTGACCAACGGCCTGAACCCGCTGTCGGGGCTCTGGGCGCGCGAGGAGATGATCAACCCCGCGGTGTTCCCGCCGGGCTCCACCCACTCGACCTTCAACTCCAATCCGCTTGGCACCACGCTGGGTCTGGAGGTGATGAGGATGGGGTACGAGCTCGACTACGAGACACGGGTTCCGGAAAAGGGCCGCCACTTTCTCGAGGGACTGCGGGATCTGCAGAAGCGTCACGTGGAGATCGGCGACGTCGATGGCCTGGGCCTCGCGCTGCGCGCGGAGATCTGCACGGGTGATGGCTTCACGCCGAACAAGGCGCTGCTGGACCGCATGGTGGATATCGCGCTGGCAGGGGAGCTCGATCACAGGGGGAAGAAGATCGGGCTCGTACTCGACGTCGGCGGCTGGTACAAGAACGTCATTACCTTCGCCCCCTCGCTGGACATCACCCACGAGGAGATCGACCTGGCCATCGCGCTGCTGGACCAGCTGATCACGAGGGCGAAGCGCTCATCGTAAATCGGCGCGGGGAAACGGGAACCATGACGCAAGTGCTCTCCATCGACGATGTCCGCGGCAAGGTGCACGCGATCATCGCCAGGCAAGGGAAGATCGACGGCGCGACGATCCGCGACGAATCCACGCTCCGGGACCTCGGGCTGGCATCGCTGGACGCGATCGAGGTGATCTTCGAGATCGAGGAATGCTTCGACCTCACCTTTCCTGAACAGGGCATCGACTTTGCCACCGGCACGGTGCAGCACCTCGTCGATGCCGTGGTGGCGGTCCAGGCGGCCGGGGCTGGAGGCAAGCCGTGATGGATGCGGACGCCCGGGCCATCGCGATCACGGGCATGGGCGCCATCAGTACCTTCGGCGAAGGTGCCGGGGTCCTCTGGGATGCGCTGCGTGCGGGACGCAGTGGCATCCGCCCGCTGCGCCACGAGCGGGCGGCGGACCTGCGCGTGCGCATCGCCGCGCAGGTGCCGGAGAGCTTCGATCCCGGCACGCACTTCGCCGAACGCCTGCTGCCGATGCTCGACCGGACGACGCAGTTTGCCCTGTTCGCGGCCAACGAGGCAGTGAGGCAGAGTGGCGTGGATTTGCGTGTCCCGGACCTCGCTGCGCGCAGTGGCGTGGTGGTGGGTACGGGAGTCGGAGGCGAAACCACCCATGACGAGCAGAGCCGCCGGCTGTACGGAGAGCAGGCCAGTCGCGTGCACCCCCTGACGATCATCCGCGTGATGGCCAATGCCCCGGCCAGTGTGATCAGCATGGTGCACGGCCTGCATGGACCGGCGTTCGCCGTCTCCAGCGCCTGTGCCTCGGCCAACCATGCACTGGCCCAGGCCGCCGTACTGATCCGCAGCGGCATGGCCGACGTCATCCTGGCCGGAGGCGCCGAAGCGTGCCTTTCGTTTGGCGTACTCCGCGCCTGGGAAGCGATGCGCGTCCTCGCGGACGACGCCTGCCGTCCCTTCAGTGCCAGCCGCCGCGGCCTGGTGCTCGGCGAGGGCGCGGGCATGTTCGTGCTGGAATCAATGCACCACGCACGTGCGCGCAAGGCCCGCATCCTCGGCGTGCTGGCGGGCGTCGGCATGAGTGCCGATGCGGGCGACATCGTGGCGCCGGACCCGGCAGGCAGTGCGGCGGCGATGAGGCGGGCGCTGGCGGATGCCGGTCTTTCCCCCGGGGACGTGGATTACATCAATGCTCACGGCACCGGCACGCCGACCAACGATCCGGCGGAGACGCGAGCCATCCACGATGTCTTCGGGGCACACGCGCCGAAACTGGCGGTGTCGTCCACCAAGTCGATGCACGGACATGCGCTCGGCGCATCGGGTGCGCTCGAGCTGGTTGCAGTGCTCGGGGCGATGCGCGAAGGCGTCGTGCCGCCAACCCTGAATCTCGACGTGCCCGATCCGGCCTGTGATCTGGACTACGTGCCCAACGAGGCGCGCAGGCTGCGGGTTGCCGCGGCGCTGAGCAATTCCTTCGCTTTTGGCGGGCTGAACGCTGTGCTGGCGGTGCGCGCCGCCTGACCGCCACGAAGGCCCGCGCCAGTCCACCCCTCATGGCCTATCACGCGCAGCTGGAGCCCGACAGCCTGCTGCAGCAGTTCCTCGCCCATCCTCCCGACGGCTTCACGGTCGGCACGACTCGCGCGGGCATGCCCACGTTCGTGGCACCGTTCGATCTCCTGACGACCGCTGACGATGCCTTGCGGCGGCGCGTGGCCGCTTTGCCCGGTTACGCGCGCTGGGGGCGCCTGCTGCGCTGGCGTACCCGCTTCGTCGGCTGCACCGCCACGGAGTTTGCGCCGCTGCCGCGTGCGATCGCTCCGGAGTCCCTGGCGCGCCAGCTGATATCCAGTCACGGGCGGGACTGCCCGCTGCTCGTCGTGAAGGACATCGCCACGGAATCGCCGCTCCTCGAGGTGGCGGACAACCTGCGCTCGGCGGCATTCGCGCGTGCGCTGGAGGCGGAAGGCTGCGTCCTGCTCGAGGGCATGGCGCTCGCCTGGGTGCCGGTCGACTTCGACAGCGAAGAGGATTACCTCGCACGGCTCTCGCGCAGCCGGCGCAGGGAGATGAGGCGCAAGCTGCGTTCGCGTGCGGATCTGCGGATCGGGACCTGGCGAACTGGCGATCCGGCGTTCGCCGCCGACGAAGTCACGGACCGCTTCATCGCGCTCTACGAGAATGTCTACGCACAGAGCGAGATCCGCTTCGACCATCTTTCGCCCGATTACCTGCGTGCGCTGCTGCGCGATGCAGCGAGCGGGGGTCTCGTGTTCACCTACTTCGCCGGTGACACGCTGATCGGCTGGAACCTCTGTTACGAATATGCCGGCAAGCTCGTGGACAAGTACATCGGTTTCGCCTATCCGGAAGCGCGCGAATACAACCTGTACTTCGTGAGCTGGATGGAGAACCTGGAATACGCGCGACGTCGCGGTCTGAGCCACTACGTGGCGGGATGGACCGATACCGCGGTCAAGCGCCAGCTCGGCGCGCACTTCTGCATCACCCGTCATGCGGTATACGTGCGCAATCCGCTGCTGCACGGACTGTTCCGGCGCATTGCGCATCACTTCGAAAGCGAGCCGGCCGTGCCGGGCGCGGCTGTGGACCGAGCGTGACCGCGCCCGTCATCCTCGATATCGACCATTCCACCGGTCCTCTGCCGCACGCGGTGGCGTTGCCACTCGGAGAGTGGCAGGAGGCGCTGCGCTTCGGCTGTTCACTGCGCGTCATGAATCGTTTTCGCCGCGCCCTCGACCGCATGCTCCCCGTCGGGCATGGCACCGCGCTGCTGGGCAGCGGGGATTTTCACCATCTGACCTGGCCGCTGGTCGAGCGTGTACGCGTGCCGGGGGCTTTTCAGGTCGTGGTGCTGGACAACCACCCCGACAACATGCGCTATCCCTTCGGGGTTCACTGCGGCTCGTGGGTGCGGCGGGTCACGATGCTCCCGCTCGTGAGTCACGTGCACGTGGTGGGCATCACGTCGGCTGACCTCGGCGCTGCACATGCCTGGGAACACTACCGCGGGCCGCTGCGTGCCGGCCGGCTGAGCTACTGGAGCGTGGGTGGCGACGTCGGCTGGGCGACCCGTGCGGGGCTGGGCCATGCGTTCCGCGTGTTCGACGATCCGGAGCGTCTCGTGCAGGCGTTCGCAGAGGCGCAGCGGCATGCGCCACGACCCACCTATCTGTCGATCGACAAGGACGTCTTCGCGCCCGAGGTGGTGCGCACCAACTGGGACCAGGGTTGTTTCCGGCTCGCCCATGCCATGTCGCTGATCGACAGCCTGCGGGCGGGCGGCGTGGTGGGCAGCGACATCACCGGCGAGATTTCTGCCTATCGCTATCGCAGCTGGCTGAAGCGGAGGCTCGCGGCTCTCGACGCGCAGCCGGAGGTGGACGAGCGTGAGCTGCCGCGCTGGCGCGAGCAGCAGCATGCGGTCAATGTGCAGCTGCTGCGTGCCATCGGGGGCGTCCGGCTGCTGCCGTGAGGCCTCGCCGGAGCGGCGCCTGCGGCTGGATGGCGGGTCAGCCGAGCGTGTGCGCGATCACATCGACGATGTGTTCGAAGGCGGTGTCGTCCAGCCAGGGGCTGTTGGTGATGGTGAGCGTGCGTGCCGCGAAGTCCGCGGCGTGCGGCATGGGAGTCTGTGGGATGCGGTCCGCGAGATAGGCGTAGTCGGGCAGCGCATGCGCGAACAGGCGGCTGACGCCCAGGCCGCTGCCCCACAGCCGCGCCAGTACCGCAGTGGCCCGTTCGGCATCGGGCATCCGTAGCATGAGGAAGGGCCAGCTGCCCGTGGTGCCCGATGTCTCGTCGAACGCAATGACGCCCGGGAGCTCGCGCAGCCGCGCGATCCGCGCCCGCGCGCGGGCACGGTTGGCGCTCAGGAAGGCCGGCAGCCGCGAGGCCGCGCGTGTGCCCACGCCGCGTCGCCAGCGCCCGACGCGATGGAACGGGATCTCCGGCGGGAAAACATCGCCGACGGCAGTGACCGGGTCGCGCCGGCGCAGGGCCCGTCGCAGCGGTACGCCGTAGGCGAGGCGCAACCCGAGCGGCCGATACAGCGCAGCGAGCATCACGAGCTCGAGACTGCGGCGCAGTTCCTGGCGGCAGCCGGCACGCTCGTCGCGCCTCGCCGTGGCGGACAGCGCCTCGCGCAGGGCTTCCTCGCGCGCCACCAGCAGGCCACCCTCATAGATCGACAGACCCTTGCCGGCCGCCAGACTGAAGAAGCCGGCATCGCCACGCAGGCCCACGCTGTGCGCACCGTCGCGCGCACCGAGCGCCTGCGCGGCGTCCTCGATCACGAAGGCGCCGCAGGCGCGCGCCATGGCAAGGGGCGTCTCGACGTCGGCGACCAGTCCCGCCAGGTGGGTCGGCACGAGTGCCAGCGTCCGTTCGTCACAGAGCGCCGCCAGCCTGTGCGGGTCCAGATCCCAGTGACCGGGGCGGGTGTCGCACAGGCGGAGCCTCAGGCCGAGGCGATGCACGGCGATCGCCACCAGCGGGCAGGTGTAGGCGGGCACGACCACGACGTTGCGTCCCGGGGCGAGTTCGCTGAGCGTGCTCAGCGTGATCAGCAGGGCCGCGGTCCCCGAGCACGTGAGCTGCAGGGGCGGCACACCGAGCTGCGCCGCGAGGCGCAGCGTGAGCGCATCACCGCGTGGCAGGAGGTCGGCCGCCTGCAGCGGCAGGCCCGCAGTGGGTGGGATTTCGCCAAGGCGGCGCAACATGGGAGCTCAGGCGGTGCCGGCGGGTGCTTCGTCGCCTTCGGCCAGCCCGAGACAGAAGATGCCGGCGAGGATCGCCGCGGCACCGATCAGTTTGGCGACCGTGAGCGGCTCGTGGAACAACCATGCCGAGAGCAGCATGACGCTCACGACTTCCATGTGCGAGGCGGCAAAGGCGGGGCCGACAGGCGCATGCTTCAGGAGGTTCATCCAGGTGAAGAAGGCACCGAGATAGCCCAGCAGCGCCGCGTACACCCAGGGCTCACCGAAGAGGCGCAGCAGCCACGCGATGCTGGCCTCGACCGGCAGCGCGTGGTTGCCGGCCATCTTGAAGGAGACCTGTGTGAGCGTGTCGAAGGTCATCAGGAGGGTGAAGCCCACCAGGTAGAAGCGCCTCATGCGCCGGCTCCCACGATGGCGACCCCGGCGCTCACGAGCAGGATTCCGGCGATGCGGAGACCGGTGAGTTTCTCGCCAAAGAGCAGGCGTCCCGCAAGCATGATGGTCACGATGTTGATGGAGCCGAGCAGTACGCCTTCAGACAGCGGCACCAGCGACAGGAATGCGGTCCATACCAGGAACTCGAACACGTAGCAGCCGACGCCGAGCCACAGCCACGGGCGCGAGGCCATGTGCTTCCAGCGGCCCAGGCCGTCGCCGGCGCGAGGGTCGCGGGCCGCAGCCTTGAAGGCGAGCTGGCCGGCCGTGTCGAGCACGACATTGGCCAGCCACAGCGCGATGGTGAGCAACGGTACGGCCGACCTCAGGCTGCGGCACGCACGGTGTCGTCAGCGGGCACGATGCCATCGAAGAAGCGCGCGGAGCGCTCGATCACTGTGCGGCGCTCCCGGTCGATGGTGATCATGTGATAGCTGTCTTCGAGGAGCAGCAGCTCCGCAGGTCCGCTCACGCCGCGCATCACCTGATCGGCATTCCAGGTGCTGGCCACATCGTCCTCGTTCGCGTGGGCAACCAGGCAGGGGGCGGTGACTTCCGGCAGCAGACGGCGCACATGCTTCGAGAGTTCGTGCAGCTCCGCAAGGGAATGCCAGGGGTTGCCGAGCAGGCCGGCCACGGTGCTGTCGCCCGACCGCATGGCCGCTTCGACCTGGGTGCGCAGGCGCTCGTCGCGCAGGCCGTAGGGATGCTGCTCCAGGAATACGCGGCTGCGCCCGAGGCCGAGCTTCTTGACGAGCGGCAGCAGAAAGGAGAGGCGCGCCGTCCACGGAATGTTCCAGCCGTCATAACGGAACGTGGCGCCATAGACGCCGATCCCGGCAATCTGTTCAGGGCGCATTGCCGCGAGATAGAGCGAAAGCAGAGCACCCATCGAGAGGCCACCCACGAACAGGTGGTCGACCTTCTTCAGCAGGCGGTCGGCTGCCGCCTCGACGCTCGCGTACCAGTCGTGCCACCCCGTGGCGAGCAGATCGTCCACATTGCCGCAGTGACCGGCCAGCTGCATGCCGTACACGGTGAAGCCTGCGTTGTTCAGCCCCTTGGCCAGCAGACGCATTTCCATCGGCGTGCCAGTGAGCCCATGGATGAGCAGCACGCCACGCCGGTCGCCTTCGAGCAGGAAGTCAGCAGATCGGATCACGCAAGGTCCTCGGGCAGCCGGTACCAGCCTACCGGGGCTTCGTTTCACCGGACTTTCGCACGATTCCGGGCGGTTCACCCGCGATCGCTTCGCCGAAGCGCACGAGCACCCGCTGACCCACCCGCACCTCATCGGGCGGCCGGTCGAAGGTGAGGATGCAGCTCACCGTACGCAGGACGGCGTGCTGCTGCGGGTCGTCTTCCAGCGTGGACATGCCGAATACGCGGCCGACATGCAGCACGCGAGCCTGCCAGCTGCGTTCGGTCCCGCCGCCGTCGGTGCTGACCCGTGCGGGCATGCCGGTGCTGACGGCGTCGACGAAGGGTTCAGTGAGCTCGGCGCGCACGATCGGTGTCGTGAGTGGCAGCAGGGTGAACACTGGATCGGATCCGGGCGAAACCCGGGCGCCCGGCTGTCCCGTCACCCGGACCACCTCCGCGGCCATCGGCGCGCGCAGCGTGCGGAGAGCGAGTTCGTGGCGGGCCTCCTCGCGCTTGCGCATGGCCAGTGCAACACCGGCATCGGCCGCAATCCGCTCAGTCGCCAGAGCCTGCACGGCGGTGGCGGCCGCATCCGCGCTCTGGCCGTCGCCTGCGCCCGCCTCAGCCGCCTCGGCCAGGCGCTGTGCGTAGGTCCGGGCGGCGCGGAGTTTCGTGTCCAGCAGTTCGCGCTGTGCCCGGGCCTGGGCCAGCGTGGCCTCCGCCACGGCCACGTGCAGGCGGGCCGCTTCGGTGCCGAGCGTGCCCAGCACCTGGCCCTGGGTCACCCGATCGCCTTCACGCACGGCAATCGAGCTCAGCGTGCCTTCGCGCGGGGCGCCCACCTTCAGGAGTCCGCCTTCGACCTCGACACGACCCCGCGCCACGGCGACATAGGTGGGTGCGGCACCCTCGGCAACGGGTGACGTATCGCGCGAACAGGCCGTGGCCAGCAGCACGGGGAGCAGGAAGATGAGGCCCAGCGTTCTCATGGCGCCATTCTTTCATGCCTCGTGGTGCAGCGGTTCGGCACGTCGGTCGCTCAGGATCCGGCCATCCTCCATGGACAGCATGCGGTCCGCGTGGTGGGTCAGGCGGGGATCGTGGCTGACGCACAGCACCGTGGTGCCGTGGCTGCGTGCGATCCGGTGCAGGATGTCGATGATGATCTGGCCGTTGGCGGCATCCAGCGCACTGGTCGGTTCGTCGGCGAACAGCAGCTCAGGATGCTTGGCGAGTGCACGGGCAATCGCCACACGCTGCTTCTCGCCACCCGACAGTTCGCCCGGGCGCAGGTGTATGCGCGGGGTCATGCCCACTTCGTCGAGCGACTGCATGGCGCGCTCTTGCGCCTGCCGGTCAGGCAGGCCGAGATAGTGAAGAGGCAGAGCCACCTGCTCGAGGGCGTTCAGCGCCGGGAACAGGTTGAACCCCTGGAACACGAAGCCCGTATGCCGGAGGCGGAAGCGTTCCAGCGCATGGCTGTCGAGCGCGGTCAGATCGCTGCCCAGTGCGAGTACGCGGCCCGCGTCGACCTTCTGCAGACCGCTCAGGATGGCCAGCAAAGTACTCTTGCCGCAGCCTGAGGGACCGGAGATCAGCGTCAGTTCGCCCGCATCGATCGACAGGGACAGGCCTTCGAGCACCTGCGTACGCACCTTGCCTGAGACGAAGGCCTTGGCGATGCCCTCCGCGCGCAGTGCCGGGCTTGCCTCAGGCGTCGCGCGCCGGGGTTCCCGGGCACTCATCGCAGCAGGCTGGCCGGGTCCGCGCGACGCAGGCCGCGCATTGCCACCAGGCCCGAGACGGCGGCCAGCGACATTGCGAGCAGCATGCACACGAGCGTGATCGGGGCCGTCAGCGCCACAGGCACATCCTGGCTGCGCGCTCCCGCGAGGAGCAGCAGGCCGAGCACCGTGGCGCCGAGGAGACCCAGCGCCCCGACCCAGAAAGCCTGCTCGAGCACCACCCAGCGCAGGTTCCTCAGGCCCACGCCCAGCGCGTTGAGCGTCGCATACTCGCGTGCCGAGCCTGCCACGGCCGCCATCAGCGTCTGGCTCGTGATCACCGCGCCCACGAGGAAGACGATGCCCGCCATGAATACGACGCCTGCGCCGGCACCGGTGTCCAGCAGCCAGTACAGCACCGAGCGGCGGGCGAACTGGCGCGCGGTCCACACATCGTAGGGGCCGAAGCCGGGCGCACCGCGCAGCCGCCGCGCCACGGCGTCTGCCTGCGACCCCTCGTGCAGCTGCACGAGCAGGTAGGTCGGGTGGTCGACGCTGGCGGGATCCGTGGTCAGCTGACGAGCCGTATCGATCGAGGTCACGACGTTCACGCCACCGAGCGCACGCAGGCCGTGGCTCACACCGACGACCCGCACGCGGCGGCCGTTGATCGCGGCAGTGTCGCCGACCTTCACGCCCAGTTTCCCGACGTCCGCGCGATCGACGATGACGGTGTCCGGCTCGACCAGGCGCGCGCGCAGCGACGCAGGCAGGGCGCGCGAGAACATCAGCCCGTCGGGGCGGGGGTCGATGCCCGTGACATAGACCAGCTCACCGCCGCTGCCATGGACGCCGCGCCAGTTGCCATCGACCCAGTAGAAGGGCTCGATCCGGGCGACGGCCGGATCCATGCGCAGGTGCATTCCGACGTCGGGGTTGATCGGCTGACCCAGACTCACGCTTCGCGTACCGGGGTATCCCACCCAGAGATCGGCGGTCGAACCGGTGACGTAGATGCTCGCGCTGCTGAAGATGCCGAGAACCAGCGCGGCCTGCAGCAGCTGCAGCAGGCCCGCAAAGCCAACCGCGAGAATCGCCGGCAGGAAGCGGCGCCACTCGTGGATCAGAGTCTTGCGAGCCAGTGCGACCATCAGTGCGTCGCGCCGGCGGCCGTCATGGCCGCCTCCGGCAGCGGTGCCCCACCGAGCGCCTTGTAGAGACTCACGAAGGCAAGCCCTCGTGCCGTCGTCGCGTCGGCCATGGCAAGCGACGCCTGGGCCAAGGCGAGCTGGCTTTCGATCTGGTCCCCGGGGGATGCGAGGCGCAGGCGCACACGAGTAGCGGCCGCCCGCTCGGCGTTCGCCAGACTCTCGAACGCCCGCTCACTCGCGGCCTGACGTTCGCGCTGGCGCTCGAGCTGACCCAGCCCTGTCTCGACTTCGGTCACGCCCTGCAGCACCGCCTGGCGATAGGCGTACACGCTCGCCTGCAGCTCGTGCTGGCGTGCGCGCAGCTCCGCTCTGCGGGCGCCCCAGTCGAAGAGCGGCAGATCGATGACCGGTCCCACCGAAGACAGTGCGTTGCTGCGCGTCAGCCGGTGGGAGGAGAGACTGGTGGACCATACGAGCGAGCCTCCGATTCCGAGCCTCGGCAGCAGATTCGCGCGTGCCACGCCTGCGTCTCCCGCCGCACGCAGCACCTCGGCTTCAGCGCGGGCGATCTCGGGACGGGTGCGCAGCAGATCCGCGGGGGCCTGCTCGATGCGCAAGGTGCCCAGGCTCGGAATCGGTGCAGGCGCCAGCCAGGACGGATCGGGTTCATTGCGGCCGAGGAGCACGGCGAGCCCTTGCGCAAGGCGGTCGATTTCGGACTGGGGCTCGGAGAGCTCGGCGCCCGCCTGTGCCCGTTCCGACTCCGCCTGCGCCACGGCCTGCGTGGTGGCCAGCTTCAGTCGGGCGCGGATCCGGGTCTGGTCGAGCTGGCGCTGGCGCAGCTCGATCACCCTCTCGAGGGTGGCGGCGCGCTGCTGGGCCGCGCGCAGCTCCAGCCAGTTGCGCACCACTTCGCCTGCCAGGCTCACGTGCACCTGCTGCAGGCTGGCGGCACTGGCGTCGGCGTCGCCACGGGCCTGACGGGTGGTTGCCGCACGGCGACCGAAAAGACCGGATTCCCATGTGGCGTCGAAGCCGGTGACGAAGAACGACGCACTTGCATCGGGGTCGATGGCGTCCTCGGCCTTTGCGCGCAGGTGGGGCAGGTATGCGGCGCCCGCCACCCGGGCGCGCTCGCGCGAGGCGAGCAGACGCTCGCGCGCCTCGGCCGCCTGCAGGTTGTCGCGCAGCGCGGCTTCGACCAGCGAATCCAGTGCCGCGTCGTTGAAGGCATGCCACCAGCCTCGCAGATCCACCGGGCTGGCCTGCTCCTGCGGTGCGGCATGCCGCCATCCGGCGGGAACCGGGGGGCTCAGCGGCGGCACGGCAATTCCCGCACAGGCCGTGGCGAGCCCGGCGGATGCGGCGACGGCAATGCGCGTGAGCCGGCGGAAAGGGTCCATTTCAGTGTGGAACCGAGCTGGGTTGAAGCCGCACCCCGTCGGCACGAGACGTTGCGCGCTCACGGCCGGAGGACGACGGAACGGAACCGGACGCGGGATGCGGGAACAGCAGGCTGACTCGCAGGCCACCCTCGGCCGCCGTGTCGAAGGCACACTGTGCGCCATGCTGCTGTGCGACGGTCTGGACGATCGCGAGACCGAGGCCTGTTCCGGTGGTCTGTGTACCGGGCACCCGGAAGAAGCGCTCGCCGAGGCGCTCCCGGGCCTCGGCGGGGACGCCGGGGCCGCTGTCGGCGACCTGCAGCGACACGCCCTGGGCGGGGTCGGATGCCACGCTCACGGTGGTGCGCGTGCCGTGCCCCGCGTAGCGCAGCGCGTTGTCGATCAGGTTGTCCAGCAGTTCGTGCAGCGCGGCCGCATCGCCATGGACGATCGCCGGCTCGTCCGGCCCCTGGTAGCCCAGGTCGATGCCTGCCCGCAGGGCGTCGGGGACGCGCAGCTCCACGGCGTGCCGCGCCAGTCTGGTGAGATCGACCTCGGCCTGGGAGATGCGCTCCTGCCAGGGGCTCTGCGCCCGGGTGAGCGCGAGCAGCTGGGTGGAGGCACGCGCCGTGCGTCGGGTGAGCCGGTCGATGTGTTCGAGCGCGTCGCGCACGATGGCAGGGTCGTTGCTCCCCCGTGCACGATCCACGTGGAGCCGCAGCCCGGCGAGCGGCGTGCGCAACTGGTGCGCCGCGTCGGCGATGAAACGCTCCTGCAGCGACAGGACCGCACGCAGCCGCTCGAACAGGCCGTCGATGGTACGGGTGAGCGGCAGGATCTCCACGGGCACGTCGGAGCCGGTGATCGGCTCCAGCTCGTGCTCGCGCAGCGCGAGGCGGCGCGTGAGCGGCTGCAGGATGCGCAGGCCACGGGTCACTCCGTACCAGACGAGCGACAGTGCGGCGGCGATCAGGCTCGCCTGCAGGGGAATCATGAGCATCAGGATCTGCCAGGCGCGATGCTCGCGATCGCGCAGCGTCTCGGCGATCGTCACGGTCACGATGTCGGCCGGATCGGCAGGCGAGCGCAGGCTGAGGGAGGCCGCACGCAGTGTCCTGCCTGCCAGCTGCCAGTCGTAGAGCTCGGGCGGAGCGTCCGGCAGCGGAGGCAAAGGCCGGCCGATGTGGCCGTCGCCGTCCAGCAGGCCGTGCCGGCTGCTGCGGATGCTGTAGTAGCTGCGACCGTCGGATTCATGCTCGACGAAGAATCGCGCTTTTTCCGGAACGTTGCCAGAGGCCTCACCCGACTGGAACATCTGCGCCAGCGCGCGCACGTCGTCGGTGAGATCCGAGTCGTGCACCCGGTTCGCGTAGTTCCGGGCCACGACATAGGTGACCACGGCGTCCACGATCAGCAGCAGCAGCATCGGGAGCAGCAGGATGAGCAGCAGCCGGCGCCGCAGGTTCGGGCGGCGCCGTCGGGCATCGTCATTCATCGAGTGCTTCCTCGAGCAGGTAGCCGAGGCCACGCACGGTGCGCACGTTGGCACCGCTTCCATGCAGTTTGCGGCGCAGGCGATGGATGGCGATATCGAGACCGTTCTGGGTCAGATCCTGATCCCAGCTGCACAGGGCGTCGATGAGCTGGGTACGGTGAGTGATGCGATTCGGGCGGCTCGCGAGGGCTTCGATGACGCCAAACTCGCGGGCCGTCAGCTCCAGTGGCGCATCGTCCACCCACGCACGATGTCCGGGCAGGTCCAGACGCAGTCTGCCGATGCACACCTCCGTATTCCCCCTGCTCGCCGAGCGGCGCAGCAGGGCGCGTACACGCGCCTCGAACTCGGCGAGGGCGAAGGGCTTGACCAGGTAATCGTCGGCACCCAGGTCGAGAACGCGGATGCGTTCATTCAGTCCTTCGCGTGCAGTGATCACGAGCACGGGTACGCTCGAGCCGCGCTCTCGGAGGCGGTGGAGCACTTCGCTGCCGTCGAGCGCCGGCAGACCCAGATCGAGGATCAGGAGATCATGGATGCTGCCTTGCAGCGCGGCATCCGCCTGCGAGCCGCTCGCCACGCAATCGACTGCATGGCCGCCGTGGCGCAGCGAGTCGGCGATGGCGGCGGTGATGGCAGGATCGTCTTCGGCGATCAGAATGCGCATGGGACTTCTGGTGGAACGGCGAAGCAGGCGCTGAGCGCCCCGATCGCTCCTGGCGAGTCCATGGGGGTCACGCCCATCCGGATCAAGTCTACCCGTCCATCACATGCGGCGCATCGGAGACTCGCCCTGCAGAGGATCGCAGGAATATTTCCCGTTGGACGTTCGTGTCCGCGAAAGTCAATCGCGGCGCCCGCCGCGACACTCAACCATGATCCGCACTCACGACGGGCGCTTGCGACCCGTGAACATTGCGCGCGCCAGATTCTCCCGGTGACGAAGGCTACTGAAGACGACTCCTGCCACGTGCAGTCCGATCAGCATCAGCGTGATGTTGGCGAGGGCCTCGTGCACGTCTTCCATTGCTTCGCTGCCCCAGTATGCATCGGTCGTCTGCAGCCAGCCCGTAATCCCGGTACCCGTCAGGGTGAGCAGCAGCATCAGGATCATGGCTGCACCGGCCGGATTGTGGCCGAGATGACGCGCCTCGCGGCGCGCCATCACGTCTTTCAGATAGGCCAGCAGCCGGCGGGGCGAAGGCACGAAATCGGCAAACCTTGCGTGCCGGCTGCCGACGAGACCCCACACGAGACGGAAGGCGATCAGCCCGAGCACCGTGTAGCCGAGCGCCTGGTGCACTGCGCCCCCATCGTCGCCGAGGGCGTAGGCGCCGGCAAAGGCCGCCACGAGCGACCAGTGGAAGACCCGCACGAGCGGGTCCCACACGCGCACGCTCTCGACCCGGCGCCCGTCGCCGGCTGGCTGGCCTGCGTTCACTTCTTGTCGGCCTGGCTGACTACGGTCGCGTCGGCCGGGTTGACGAACAGTTCGGCCTTCCGGCCGTTCTTGTCCCTGGTGTACACCTCGTAGCAGCTGCCGCTGGCCTTGACCTTGCCGACTGTGTAACCCTTCGCTTCGAAGCGGGCCTTGACGTCCGCCGTGCTCAGCCACTCGGATTTCGGCTTGCTGGTGCACTCGCCGTTGTAGGTGGAGGCATAGGCGCCCACCGACAGCACGGAGAGCGTCAGCGCGACCGCGGTCCTGATTGAATTGGCGTGCATGATGTTTCCTCTCGCTTGTCTCGGTTGATCCGGCGCGGGCCGGTGTGCCGTCTGGCACGGGCGCAATGTGCCGCGTCCTGCTGAAGCGAGTCTTAAGCCGCAGCGGAGCGCTTCCTGTCGCACTTCAGATCCGCTTAAGCTGGATCGGCGAAAGAAGAGGCGATGCGCTGAGGAAGGACAATGCGCCTGCTGCTGGTGGAAGACGACCCGATTCTCGGTAATGGCATCGAAGCGGGCCTGAGACAGGCCGGCTTCACCGTGGACTGGACGCGAGACGGGCGCAGCGCACAGCTGGCGCTGGAGACGACCCGCTATGAGCTCGTCGTGCTGGATCTCGGCCTGCCGCGCGTCAGCGGCATGGAACTGCTGCGACAGCTGCGCGCGCGGGGCAGCGACCTGCCCGTGCTGGTGCTGACGGCGCGCGACACGGTGCGGGATCGCGTTTCGGGCCTCGAGGCGGGTGCCGACGACTATCTCATCAAGCCCTTCGATCTCTCGGAGCTCGTCGCGCGCATCCGCGCCCTGTTGCGGCGCGCGCATGGACGCAGCGTCGATGCCATCCGCTATCGCGACCTGGTGCTGCGGCCTGAGAGTCTCACGGTGACGCGAGGGGACGAGACCATCGCGCTCTCGGGGCGCGAGTGCGCGATCCTGGTAGAGCTCCTGGACCACCAGGGTACGGCGCTCTCCCGCGCGCGGCTGGAAGAAAGCCTGTATGGCTGGCACGACGAAATCGAGAGCAATGCCATCGAGGTGCACATCCACAATCTCCGCAGGAAGCTGGGCAGCGAGCTCATCAGGACCATCCGCGGCGTGGGTTATCTCGTCCCGAGAGATTCCCCGTGAAGCGCTTTTCGCTTCGCCGCCGCCTGTTGCTGCTGCTGGTGGGCAGCCTGCTCCTCGTCTGGGGCGCGATGCTCGTCGCCGGCTATGGCAAGACACGCGAGGAAATCCACGAGCTGGCGGATGCCCGCCTGCAGCAGGGTGCGCGCACGCTGCTGGTACTCGATCTGAAGCGCCTCGGGCGCCTCGCACAAGGCGGTGCAGACCGTGAGGATGAGGACGGTCGCCGGACCGATTCCGACCACGACGCACAGCCGCTCGCCTTCCAGGTCTGGGACCGCACGGGTCAGCTGCTGCTCGCCAGTGCGGGGGCGCCGCCGGCCGCCCATCAGCGCGCGGAAGGCTTCGGTATCCGCAGCATCGGTGGCCGCGACTGGCGCAGCTACGATGCGTATGACCGCAGGCACGACTATCACGTGACGGTGCTCGAGCCGCTCGATGTCCGCGAGCATCCGGTCCGTGAACTGGCTGGACGGATGGGGCAGGTGTTGCTGTGGGCGCTGCCGCTGCTCGTCCTGCTGATGTGGATCAGCGTCTGGCGCGCCCTCGATCCGCTGAGGCGGTTGTCCGGGGAGATCGGCGCACGGGACGCCGATAACCTCGAGCCGATCCGCCCGCAACGCATCATCACCGAGACGGAGGCGCTGGTGGCCGCACTGAACCACCTGCTTTCTCGACTCGCACGCTCGCTCGACAGCGAGCGTGCCTTCACGGCCGACGCCGCGCACGAGCTGCGCACACCGCTGGCAGCCATCAAGGTGCAGGCGGAAGTGGCGCTCGCGGCCGGGGACGACACGACCCGGCGCCATGCGATCGAGCAGGTGATCGCCGGCGTCAACCGCACGACGCATCTTGCGCAGCAACTGCTGCTGCTCGCGCGGCTCGAACATGCTGCGGGCGGCACACGGCAGGCGATCGACCTGGGCCGCCTCGCCGCCGATGCGCTGGCGCGGCGCGCCGGTGACGCGGCGGGGAAGACGATCGAAGTCGAGCTGGCTGCAGAACCGGAATGCATGATGCAGGGGGATCCGGCAACACTCGCGATCCTGCTCGACAATCTGCTCGACAATGCCATCAAGTACGGCAGAGCCGGTGGGCAGATCCTCGTCACCGTGGGGCGGGAGCCCGGTGCGCTCCTGCTGTCCGTGGCCGATGACGGCGAGGGCGTCGCCGAAGCGGACCGGGCCCGCCTGCGCGATCGCTTTTTCCGCGTGGAGGGCCAGGATGTGCCCGGGAGCGGCCTCGGGCTCTCCATCGTCGAGAAGATCGCCGCTTCGCACGGCGGCACGCTCGACATCGGCGGCGGACTGAAGGGCAGGGGCCTCGGCGTCACCCTGCGCTTCGGGGGGAGCCAGGGCCATCCCCCGAGCCGGGGATAGACGAGGTCGCGCCGCTCAGGGACCCCCGGGTAGAATGCGGTGCGTCGAAGGTCATCGCGCCTGCGCCTGCCCCCGTAGCTCAGTGGATAGAGCGACCGCCTCCTAAGCGGTAGGTCGTCGGTTCAACTCCGGCCGGGGGCGCCACTTGCGCGCATGTCTGTTCCGCCGGTCGCACTCACGCTGCGCCAGAAGCGTCCGGGACGCAACGCGGCGGCGCCCTGTGACGCGCATCACGTGTGGTCACGCTTCGCCGCTGCGCGTCGGGGCAGCAGATAGACTTGAAATGAATGAGTACCCGCGAGCATCAGGGTCAGCGTTCAGAGGATGTGCCATCGGTGACGGACCGCCGGTGCGGACCGGATCGGCGCCGCCGCATCGCTCGTGGGCTCATCCAGGGGAGCCGCACGCCTCGCCGTCGCAGTGCCCGCCGCGAGGGCGACCACGGCTTCACGCATGTCGATTGGCACGACGCGCGCTGGCTCGGCGTCGCGGTGCTGATCCTTTTGCTCTCTGCCGCGGATGCCGTGCTCACGCTCACACTCGTGCGCCATGGCGCGAATGAGGCCAACCCGCTGATGGCGCCGCTCGTCGCAGGCGGTGGCCGGGGTTTTGCGGTCGGCAAGCTCGTGCTTACGGGGCTCGGCGTGGTCCTGCTGACGCTGCTTGCGCGCTTCCGGATGTTCGGCCGTTTCCCGGCGGGTGTGCTGCTGTATCTCACGCTCGCGGGCTACGTTGCACTCGTGGGCTACGAGTGGCTGCTCCTCGAGCGGCTCATGTTCGTGGACCTCGTGCTGTGGCGTGAGTGAGAGGCGACGCGTTTTCTCCGCCTCCATCTTCCGATAGACTTTAAATTCTTCGGGTACAGTGCCCGTATCGCCTCGTGGTGGCCGTGTGAGGCCGCGCCCGGGAGCAGGAAGCCATTCCCTCATCATGGCCGCCAGTCTGAAATCCCAGATCCGATCCACACCGCTCTTCGGCGGCAATGCACCGTACGTCGAGGCGCTCTATGAGCAGTACCTGCGAAACCCGGCAAGCGTCGAACCGCGCTGGCGCGAATATCTCGACGCGCTGGCGGGTGGCGCGCATGCGGAACAGGCGCATGGTCCGGTTCGTGCCGCCATCGCCGCGCGTGCGCGGATCGCGCACACCACCGCGGGGCCGGTGGCGGCCGGCACCGATCACGCTTCGGCCAAACAGGCGGCGGTCTCGCGCCTGATCCAGATCCACGCGAATCGCGCGCACCTCATGGCGCGACTCGACCCGCTCGGCCTCCTGGAGCGGCCGCGCCCGCAGGTGCTCGAGCTTGGCTACTTCGGCCTCTCCGAGGCGGACCTCGATACCGAGTTCTATAGCGGCAGCCGCACGGAGGCCATTCCGTCGCGACTGCGCCTGCGCGAGATCCTGGCGGTACTCGAGGAGGTCTACGCCGGGCCGATCGGTGCTGAGTTCGCGCACGTTTCGAACGGTGACGAGCGGCTGTGGCTGCACGATGAGTTCCAGATGACGCGCCTGCGGCAGCGTCTCTCGGTCGACGAGAAGCGCAACGTCCTCTGGCAGCTCACGGCGGCCGAAGGGCTCGAGCGCTACCTGCACACGAAGTACGTCGGCCAGAAGCGTTTTTCGCTCGAGGGTGGCGATGCTTTCATGCCGCTCATGGACGAGCTCATGCAGCAGGCGGGCGCCGCAGGCGTCGAGGAGGCAGTCATCGGCATGGCCCATCGCGGGCGGCTGAACGTGCTCGTCAATCTGCTGGGCAAGCCGCCGTCGCTGCTCTTTTCGGAGTTCGAGGGCCAGTACGACCCGCGGAAGATGCAGGGCTCGGGTGACGTCAAGTACCACAAGGGCTTCTCGGCGGACCTGCGCACACCGGGCGGCAACCTGCACGTCGTGCTGGCGTTCAACCCCTCGCACCTCGAAATCGTGAACCCAGTGGTCGAGGGCTCGGTGCGCGCACGCCAGGAGCGCCGCGGCGATGCCACGGGCGATCGCGTGCTGCCGGTACTGGTGCACGGGGATGCGGCCTTCGCAGGCCAGGGCGTGGTGATGGAGACGCTGCAGCTCTCGCAGGCGCGCGGCTTCCGCACCGGGGGCACGGTGCATGTCATCATCAACAACCAGGTGGGCTTCACCACCTCCGACCCGCGCGATGCGCGCTCGACTCTGTACAGCAGTGACGTTGCCAAGATGCTCGAGGCGCCGATCTTCCACGTCAACGCGGATGAGCCCGATGCGGTGATCAGCGTCACGCGCCTCGCGCTCGCCTATCGTCTGCGCTATCACAAGGACGTGGTGATCGATCTCGTGTGCTACCGCCGCCACGGCCACAACGAGGCCGACGAACCTGCGGCCACGCAACCCGTGATGTATCGCGCCATCCGCCAGCACCCGACGGTACGCCAGCTCTATGCCGAGCGCCTGCTCGCCGAAGGCTCGATCGGCGCCGGCGTTGCGGAGGCGATGGTCGAGGAATACCGACGCGGTCTCGACGAAGGCAAGCCTCAGGCACGGGCCTCCCTGGGGCTCATCGGTAACAAGTACACCGTCGACTGGACGCGCTACTCGCAGATCGACTGGGACGCGCCCGTTGCGACCGGCGTCGAGCTCGCGCGCCTGCGCTCGCTCGGCGAACGCCTCGGGCGCCTTCCCGACGGGTTCCAGCTGCACCCGCGTGTTGCGCAGGTGATGACGAACCGCGCCCGCATGTTCGCGGGCGAACAGCCGCTCGATTGGGGCGGTGCCGAGATACTTGCCTACGCGAGCCTTCTCGAGGACGGCTACTCGGTGCGCCTCTGCGGTCAGGACGCGGGGCGCGGTACTTTCTTCCACCGCCATGCCCTGCTGCACGATCGGGAGACGGGCGCCGTCTGCCTGCCGCTCGCGCGCCTTCTAGAGCGCCAGCCGCGCATCGAGATCATCGACTCCGTGCTCTCCGAAGAAGCGGTGATGGGCTTCGAGTACGGCTTCTCCACCACCGAGCCGAATGCGCTGGTCATCTGGGAGGGCCAGTTCGGCGACTTCGCCAACGGTGCGCAGGTGGTCATCGACCAGTTCATCAGCTCGGGCGAAGCGAAGTGGGGCCGCTATTGCGGGCTCGTGCTGTTCCTGCCGCACGGCTACGAGGGGCAGGGTCCGGAACACTCCTCGGGGCGGCTCGAGCGCTTCCTGCAGCTCTGTGCCGAGAACAACATGCAGGTCTGCGTGCCGTCCACGCCGGCGCAGATGTTCCACGTGCTGCGCCGCCAGATGCTGCGCAGCTTCCGCAAGCCGCTCATCCTGATGACCCCGAAGAGCCTGCTGCGCCATGAACTTGCCGTCTCCGCGCTCACCGACCTGACGAAGGGGCGCTTTCGCTGCGTGATCGACGAGATCGACGAGATCGATCCGGCGGGCGTCCGCCGCGTGGTGTTCTCGGGTGGCAAGGTGTACTTCGATCTGCTGCGCGCGCGACGCAAGGCGGGCCTGCGGGAGCTCGCGCTGGTGCGCCTCGAGCAGCTCTACCCCTTCCCGGCCGACGAGTATGCGGCGACCCTCCGCCGCTACGGCGAGGCGCGCGAGGTCGTCTGGTGCCAGGAGGAACCACAGAACCAGGGGGCCTGGTACCAGATCCGCCATCGATTGCAGGGGCCTCTCGGCGCGCGCCAGGCACTTCTCTACGCCGGCCGGCCCCCGGCCGCGGCGCCGGCTACCGGGCTCACCCGGATGCACGAAATCGAGCAGCAGGCGCTCATCGACGCGGCACTGCACGCCACGGTTGCTGACGAGGCCGAACGCGAGACTGCCCGGCTGTCGACCACTTCCACGAGGAAGCGCTTATGACGATCGAGATCAGAGTTCCCCAGCTTCCCGAGTCGATTGCCGATGCGACACTTGTCGCCTGGCACAGGCAGCCGGGCGAGGCGGTCAGCCGCGACGAGAATCTCGCGGATCTCGAGACCGACAAGGTCGTCCTCGAAGTGCCTGCACCCGTCAACGGAGTGCTGCGCGAGCTGCGCGTGACCACTGGCACCACGGTGACCAGTGGCCAGGTCATCGCGGTGATCGAGGAGGGCGCGGCGGCGCTGCCTGCTGCAGCGAAGGCGGTCGCGGTGGCGGCGGCCCCGGTCAGCCCGCCCGCTTCGGCCAGGGACCCCGCGGGCCCGGATGCCGGCAAGCTGAGTCCCGCGGTGCGGCGGCTGGTCGAGGAACATCAGCTGGATCCGGCACAGATTCCGGCGTCGGGCCGCTCGGGACGGCTGACGAAATCCGACGTGGTCGGTTACCTCGACAGGCGCCTGCCCGCCCAGGAGGCCTTGCCACCCGCCGTGCCCGCGCCATCTCAGCCCGCCGGCACGGATCGCGCCGAACAGCGCGTGCCGATGACGCGGCTGCGCCAGCGCATCGCCGAGCGCATGGTCCAGGCGCAGGCGACGCAGGCGTTGCTCACGACCTTCAACGAAGTGGATCTCACGGCCGTGCGTGAGCTGCGGGCGCGCCACCGCGACCGTTTCGAGAAGGAGCAGGGCGTCAAGCTCGGATTCATGTCCTTTTTCGTGAAGGCCTGCATCGAGGCGCTGAAGAAGTACCCCGTGGTGAACGCCTCGGTCGAGGACCGGGACATCGTGTATCACGAGTACTACGACATCGGGGTGGCGGTTTCGACCGATCGCGGGCTCGTGGTCCCGGTGGTCCGCGATGCCGATCGCAAGGGCTTCGGCGAGCTCGAGAAGGAGATTGCGGCTTATGCGGATCGTGCACGCGAAGGCACGATCGCCCTCGAGGAGCTCACGGGTGGCACGTTCACCATCACGAATGGCGGAGTATTCGGCTCGCTCCTGTCGACGCCGATCGTCAATGCACCGCAGAGCGCGATCCTCGGCATGCACAAGATCCAGGACCGCCCGATGGTGGTCGATGGCCAGATCGCCGTGCGGCCCATGATGTATCTCGCGCTCACTTACGATCACCGGATCATCGACGGGCGCGAGGCGGTGCAGTTCCTGGTGACAGTCAAGGAATGCCTCGAGGATCCGGGTCGCATGCTGCTCGGGGTCTGACATGGCCGATGAATTCGACGTGGTGGTGATCGGGGCGGGCCCCGCGGGGTACCCGGCGGCGATCCGTGCGGCGCAGAACGGGCTCACGGTGGCCTGCATCGATGAGTGGCAGAACCGCGACGGCAGCCCTGCGTTTGGCGGTACGTGCCTCAATGCGGGCTGCATTCCCTCGAAGGCACTCCTGGAATCGACCGAACTCTTCCATCGCGCGCAGACCGAATTCACGGCGCACGGCATCAGTACGAAGTCGCTGTCCATGGACATCGCCGCGATGCAGAAGCGCAAGGGCAGCATCGTGCGCGGCATGACCGGTGGCATCGCTGCGCTGTTCAAGGCGGCAGGCGTCCAGGGCCTGCACGGCCACGGGCGCCTGCTCCCCGGGCAGCGCGTGGAGCTCACTGCCCGCGACGGCTCGCGGCGCGAGCTTGCGGCGCGTCACGTCGTGCTCGCACCGGGCTCTGTGCCGATGGAGCTGCGCTCGGCGCCCTTCGATGGCCAGCGCATCGTGGATTCATGGGGAGCGCTCGATCTCGAAGCCGTGCCGAAGCGCCTCGGCGTCATCGGCGCCGGGGTCATCGGCCTCGAGCTCGGCAGTGTCTGGCGCCGCGTCGGCGCCGAGGTGGTGGTGCTGGAGGCGCTACCCGACTTCCTGGCAATGGCCGATCAGCAGCTCGCGACGGAAGCGCTGCGCCATCTCCGCAGGCAGGGGCTCGACATTCGTCTCGGGTCCAGGGTGGACGGCGCGACGATCCAGGGCGAAGCCGTGGCGGTGAGCTACACCGATGCGGCCGGCGCCGCGCAGTCGCTCACCGTCGATCGGCTCGTCGTCGCCATCGGTCGTCGCCCGTACACGAAGGACCTGCTCGCGGAAGGCACCGGCGTCGAGCTGGACGAGCGCGGCTGCATCCGCGTCGACGGGCAATGCCGCACCGGCGCCGGGAGTGTCTGGGCGGTGGGCGACTGCGTCCGCGGCCCGATGCTCGCGCACAAAGGCAAGGAAGAAGGCGTGATGGTCGCCGACCTCATCGCCGGCCGTTACGCAGAGGTCAACTACCGTACGATTCCCTCGGTGATCTACACCGCACCCGAGATTGCCTGGGTGGGTCAGACCGAGGAGCAGGTCAAGGCGGGCGGGCGACCGTACAAGGTCGGCAGCTTTCCCTTCGCAGCGAGCGGTCGCGCCCGTGCCATGGAGGCGGGCATCGGTTTCGCGAAGCTCATCGCCGCCCGCGATGACGACGAGATCCTGGGCGTGCACATCGTCGGTCCCTTCGCCGGGGAGCTCATTGCGGAAGCGGTGCTGGCCATGGAGTACTCGGCGAGCAGTGAGGACCTGCAGCGCACGATCCACGCGCACCCGACCCTCTCGGAGGCGCTCCACGAAGCGGCGCTCGCGGCGGACAAGCGTGCGATCGACATGCCGAACCGCTGACGCGGGCACGGTCCGGCCGCGTCGTGCGGCTCAGCGCGTGCGGCGCGCTCCGAGCGCGCTCGGGACGAGTGCCAGGCGACGCAGCAGCCGGTCGAGCTGATCGACGTCGCGCACTCCGAGCTGCAGGACGATCGTTGCCGTACCTTCGCGGCGGTCCGTGGTAGTGTTCATCGCTTCGATCGGTACTCGCTCCGCGGCGAGCACATCGGAGACATCGCGCACCAGGCCGCGGCGATCGTAGGCCTGGATCGTGACGTCCACGGACAGCGTGCCTGCCTCGCTCCCGGCCCATTCCGCCTGGAGCACACGCTGCGGCTTCAATGCCTGCATGCGCACGAAGCCCGGGCAGTCGACGCGATGGATGGTCACGCCGCGGCCGAGAGTCGCGTAGCCACCGATGGGCTGTGGCCGCATCGGCGCGCAGCAGCGCGCGATGGTGATGGGGAGATCCCCGACGCCTTCGACGGCGACCGGTGAGGCGCGGCGCACGGCCTGGGACGCACGTGGCCGGCGAATGGGCAGCCCGGTGCGCGGAGCGATCAGCCGCTCGATGGTCTGCGAGAGCTGGGTGGCGCTGATCTCACCCTCACCGAGGCGCAGGCAGAGCTCCGCGGCGTCGCGTACGCGGAGCTCGGGCACGAGGGTGGCGAGCCGGTCGAGGCCCGTGCCGAGGCGCGCAAGCTCGCGCTCGAGGATGGCCCGTCCGGCACTGCGGTTGTCGGTCTCGCTCTGCCTGCGGAACCAGGCACGCACCTTGGCCCGGCTGCGTGGGGAGACGAGAAAACCCTGTTCGGGCGCGAGCCAGTCGCGGCTCGGGCTGCCTGTCCTGCTGGTGATGATCTCCACGACTTCGCCGTTCTCGAGTGGACGCGTGAGCGGCACGATGCGGCCATCGACCTTTGCGCCGCGGCAGCGATGACCGAGCTCGGTGTGGACGTGGTAGGCGAAGTCGAGCGGCGTCGCGCCGCGCGGCAGGTCGACGACCTCGCCCTTCGGGGTCAGCACGTAGACGCGGTCCTCGAAGAGCTCGCCGCGCACACGCTCGAGGAAATCGTCCTCGACGCCTCCGTCGCCGGGTTCGAGCAGGCGACGCACCCACTCGATCTTGCGCTCGTAACCGGCATCGCGCGTGCCCCCTTCCTTGTAGCGCCAGTGGGCGGCCACGCCGAGCTCGGCCTGCTCGTGCATTTCGCGCGTGCGGATCTGGACCTCGACAGGCTTGCCTTCCGGCCCGACGACAGCGGTGTGGATCGAGCGGTAGTCGTTGTCTTTCGGGGTGGCGATGTAGTCGTCGAACTCACCCGGAATGAAGGGCCAGCGCCCGTGCACCACGCCGAGTGCGGCGTAGCAGTCGGGGATCGAGTCGACGACGATGCGTACCGCCCGCACGTCGAAGAGTTGCCCGAAGGCGAGGTCCTTGCGCTGCATCTTCCGGTGGATGCTGAAGATGTGTTTCGGCCGGCCATAGACCTGCGCGTGCACCCCGGCGCGGGCGAGCAGCGTGTCGAGCTCGTGGCAGAGCGCCTCGATGTAGCGCTCACGGTCTGCGCGGCGTTCGTTGAGCGCGGCGGCGATGCGGTGGTAGCCCTCGGGCTCGAGGTAGCGGAAGGCGAGGTCCTCGAGCTCCCACTTCAGCTGCCAGACGCCGAGACGGCTCGCGAGCGGCGCGAAGATGGCGCGGGCCTCGAGCGCGAGCTGCCGGCGCACGACTTCCGCGCCGAGCTTCGCCGCGCGCAGCTGCACGAGTTGCACGGCCAGGCGTGCCAGAACCAGCCGGGGATCGCTCACCACGGCAAGGAGCATCTTGCGCAGCGCCTCTGCCTGCGCAGGTGCCAGCGAGCGCTCCGGACTCCACTGCTGTCCCGCGCCCACCTGCGCGAAGCGGGCGAGCTCGTCCGCGAGCTGAGCGGTGTCTTCGCCGGCGAGCGGCGCGAGTTCTCCGGGTCCAATGCCGGCGTCGAGCGCTGCTGCGGCGATGACTGCGCATGCGAGTGTCCCGTCGCCCGTGAGCTCGCCGACCAGCCGGGCAGCTTCTGCCGCGTGCTCGAGGCGCTGGTCATCGACGCCGCGACGTGCGAGCAGCCCGCGCAGTTGCTCGATGCTGGCAGCAATCGTCGCTGGACAGAGGCGCGCGGATTCCACGGGGCGGGCGCCCTCCTCGCATGTCAGTGGAGCCGTTTGCGGCTATCATACCTGCCCGGGAAGCAGGCTTTTTTCGGGCTCCCGACTGCGCGCAGACAGAGCATGGCGGGTGACAGCGAGTGGGCGAGGAAAGCTGCGAGTGCATCCGCTACGAGGGCTATGGTCCGGGCGGAGCAGCCGTGATCGTGGACTGCCGCACCAGCGATCGCAGTCGAACGGCCGGCGAGCTGCGCCATGCCTTTGCGTCTCATGGCGGGAACCTCGGCGCGGAAGGTGCGGTCAGCTATCTCTTCAATCCCGCCGGCGTCATTGCGCTGCCCGCGGGAACGGACGAGGGACGGGCGAGGGAGCAGGCATTCGAGGCGGGTGCCGAGGATGTCCTGGTGCGCCCCGACGGCGTGATCGAAGTGCTGACGGAGCCATCGCAGCTCGAGGCCATCCGGGAGAGTCTCGTGCGGCTCGGGTTCGATCCGGGAAGCGGGGCGATCACCGAGCGGGCTGCCACGACGACGGTGCTCGCCGGCAAGGATGCCCAGTCGATGCTGCGGCTGGTGGAGGCGCTCAAAGCGCTGGACGACGTGCGGAACGTGTATTCGAATGCCGAGATACCGGACGAGGTCCTGGCGCGCTTTTCGGCCTGAGGCGGGTCTGGCCGCCCAGGACGCTGAGCCGGGCCCGCCGTCGATGCGGCGCGGACGCGTTCTGGGGCTCGATCCGGGCTCGCGGCGCACGGGTTTCGGCCTCCTGGACTGGGAGGGACCGGACTGCAGGCATGTGGCCCACGGCTGCATCGATGTCGCGAGTGAACCCTTTGCACAGCGTCTGCGGCGGATCTTCGAGGCTGTCAGTGAAGTGATCGCCTGCCACCGACCCGACGAGATCGCCATCGAGCGCGTGTTCGTGGACCGCAATGCCGACAGCGCCATCAAGCTCGGACAGGCGCGGGGTGCCGCGATCTGCGCCGTGACACCGGGCATCGCCGTGTTCGAATATGCGCCGCGGGCCGTCAAGCTCGCGGTGGTCGGGGCGGGAGGAGCGGAGAAATCGCAGGTGAACCACATGGTGCGGGAGCTGCTGGGAGTGCGCACGGTGCTGGCGGCGGACGCAGCCGATGCGCTGGCCGTGGCGCTCTGTCACGCGCATACGCGTCGCCTGCAGGACCTCGCCGCGAGGCGGCCGGCATGATCGGGTTTCTGCGTGGCATGGTGGTCGCCAAGTCCCCGCCGCAGCTGCTTGTCGATGTGGGCGGCGTGGGCTACGAGCTCGAGTCCCCGATGTCCACCTTCTACGCGCTGCCGGCGGCTGGGGAGCCCGTGCAGCTCCTCACACACCTCGTGATCCGCGAGGACGCGCATGTGCTCTATGGCTTTGCCACCGAGGAGGAGCGCCGGCTGTTCCGCAATCTTTTGCGCATCTCGGGCGTGGGCCCGAAGATTGCGCTCGCCATCCTCTCGGGTGTCACGGTGCAGGGATTCGCGCAGAGTGTGCAGAGTCAGGATGCCGTGGCGCTCACCCGTATTCCCGGCGTGGGCCGCAAGACGGCCGAGCGTCTGATCGTCGAAATGCGCGACCGGCTCGGCACGCTCGACGCCACGATCGATCTGCATTCCGGTGCTCCGAGTGTGACGGGCAACGCCGGGAACGAGGCGTTCAGCGCGCTCGTCGCACTCGGCTATTCCGCCAGTGAGGCCACGCGGCTCATCAAGGCCGTGGGTCCTGGCGAATACGGCGTCGAGGAGCTGATACGCCGGGCTCTGCAGGGCGCCGCGAGGGAAGCGTGAAGCGATGACTGCGGACCGACTGGTGGAACCCCGCGAGAACCGCGAGGACGAGGCGGTCGACCGCGCCATCCGCCCGAAGCGGCTCGTGGACTACGTGGGCCAGACCCACGTCAAGGCGCAGCTCGAGATCTTCGTGAGCGCCGCCCGGCAGCGCGGCGAGGCGCTCGATCACGTGCTGATCTTCGGTCCGCCGGGCCTCGGGAAGACGACGCTCGCGAACATCATTGCCGCCGAGCTCGGCGTGAACCTCCGCCAGACCTCCGGTCCGGTGCTCGAGCGCCCGGGCGACCTCGCTGCACTCCTCACGAACCTGCAGCCGCGCGATGTGTTGTTCGTCGACGAGATCCACCGCCTTTCGCCGGTCGTCGAGGAAGTGCTGTATCCGGCGATGGAGGACTACCAGCTCGACATCATGATCGGCGAGGGCCCGGCGGCGCGCTCGATCAAGCTCAGTATCCCGCCCTTCACGTTGGTCGGTGCCACGACGCGCGCCGGGCTCCTGACCTCACCGCTGCGCGACCGCTTCGGTATCGTGCAGCGGCTCGAGTTCTATACGACCGACGAGCTCGAGCGCATCGTGGCGCGCTCCGGCGCGATCCTCGGCGTGGGCGTCGATGCGGACGGCGCACGGCGTATTGCACAGCGCTCCCGCGGCACACCGCGCATCGCCAACCGGCTGCTGCGCCGCGTGCGCGACTATGCGCAGGTGCGTGCGTCGGGCGTCATCGACGGTCCGGTGGCCGAGGCGGCGCTCGATCTCCTCGAGGTCGATCCGGAGGGCTTTGACTCCCTCGACCGCAAGCTCCTGCTCGCCATCATCGAGAAGTTCGACAGCGGACCGGTGGGCATCGAGAGCCTGGCGGCGGCCGTCGGTGAGGAGCGCGGCACGCTCGAGGATGTCATCGAGCCTTTCCTGATCCAGCAGGGCTTTCTCATGCGCACGGCACGCGGGCGGGTGGCGACGCGCAAGGCTCACCTGCACTTCGGGCTCGCAGCGCCGGAACGGGGTGGCGCAAACCTTGCTCTGTTCGGGGATGGCACGTGAGGCCTTTCACCTGGCCCGCGCGCGTGTACTGGGAGGACACCGATGGCGGGGGCATCGTCTATCACGCGAACTATCTCAGGTTCCTCGAGCGGGCACGCACCGAGTGGCTGCGTGCGCTCGGCGTCTCGCAGGGCACGCTCGCAGGTGAAGCAGGCGTGCTGTTCACCGTGGTGAGCCTCTCGGTGGCCTACCGGCGGCCAGCGCGCCTGGATGATGCGCTCGAGGTGAGCTGCGAACCCGAGCGTGCCGGGCGGGCGTCGCTGCGGTTCCGGCAGTGCATCCGGCGCGGCGAGGAGATGCTCCTCGAGGCGGAGGTACGCGTCGCCTGCATCGATGCACAGTCGCTGCGCCCGTGGGGTCTGCCGCAGTTCCTGCTCGCGGCGCTACCGGCATGAACGCCGATCTCTCCGTCATCCGCCTGATCGCCGAGGCGAGCTTCATCGTGCAGCTCGTCATCGCGCTGCTGCTCGGTGCCTCGGTCTTCTCCTGGAGCATCATCTTCAGGAAGCACAGTCTTCTGGGGCGCGCGCGCCGCGGTGCCGATGAGTTCGAGAGCGGCTTCTGGTCGGGCGGCGATCTTGCGGTGCTGTTCCGCAAGATCGACGCGCAGGGCGGCGCCACGGGCATGGAGAGCATCTTCGAGATGGGTTTTCGAGAGTTCGCCCGCCTGAAGAGTCAGGGTGAGGTGGCCGCCGACCAGCTGCTCGAAGGCGCGCGCCGTGCCATGCGCGTGGCGCAGCTGAAGGAAATCGACCGCCTCGAGCACAGTCTCGCGACGCTGGCTACCGTGGGCTCGACGAGCCCCTACGTCGGGCTCTTCGGAACGGTCTGGGGGATCATGAATTCCTTCAGCGCGCTCGGCAACGTGCAGCAGGCCACCCTCGCGATGGTGGCTCCCGGGATCGCCGAGGCACTCATCGCCACGGCCATCGGGCTGTTCGCCGCGATCCCTGCGGTGATCGCCTACAACCGCTACGCCGACAAGGTGAGCCGCCTCGAGCTGCGCTATGACGCGTTCATCGAGGAGTTCTCGACGATCCTGCAGCGCCATGCGACGCGCAGCGGACGGGGCGAGGCCTGACATGCCTGCGGTGCAGCGTCGGCGCCGGCTCATCGGAGACATCAACGTCGTGCCCTACATCGACGTGATGCTCGTGCTGCTGATCATCTTCATGGTGACCGCGCCGCTTCTCACCCAGGGAATCAGGGTGGAACTGCCGCGGGCCGGGGCGGAGCCGCTTGATCCAGAGCTCCTGAGGGAGCACGACCCGCTCGTGCTCTCGATCGACGCTGGAGGCCGCCTGTATCTCAATGTGGGCGGCGCACCGACCCAGCCACTGGACGACCAGACCGTCTCTGCACGGGCGGCAGCCGTGCTGCGTCGCGCTCCGGATGTTCCGGTACTGGTGAAAGGCGATGCCGCAGTGAGTTACGGGCGGGTGGTCGAGGCACTGGTGATCCTGCAGGGGGCGGGGGCGAAGAAGATCGGCTTCCTCACGGATCCGCCGCCGAGGAAGCGCGCGGCACGGCGCTGAGCACGGAGTGCCGGACGCGAGATGAGCGCCAGGGCCCGCGATCGCTGGCTGCCGCTCGGCGGGTCGGTCCTGCTGCACGCGCTGCTCATCGCAGTGCTCGCCTGGGGGGTATGGCATTTCGAGCACGTGCCGCCGGCGCCGCAGTCGCTTGCCATCGAAGCCATTG
The DNA here is from genome assembly GCA_016707425.1 of Gammaproteobacteria bacterium. Classification (GTDB taxonomy): domain Bacteria; phylum Pseudomonadota; class Gammaproteobacteria; order Steroidobacterales; family Steroidobacteraceae; genus JADJHU01. The sequence continues at coordinate 109,877 of JADJHU010000002.1, read as the reverse complement.
TGGTCGATGCCCGGACCGTGCAGGGCACGTCGCACCGGCCGGCTCCCGCACAGCTCGAGCGCCAGCGACTCGAAAGCGCGCGCCGCGCCGCCGAGGCCCGCCAGGCCGAGACAGCCAGGCGGACGGCCGTGGAGACCGGGCGCCGAGCGCGGGCGGAGCGTGAGACCCGCGCGCGGACCGAGCAGCAGGCTCACGCCGATGAGATGGCGCGGCGCAAGGCGGAGGCCGAGCGTCAGGCGGAGGCCCAGCGCCGCGCTGCGGCCGAACGGGCGGCGGTGCAAGCGCGCGAGCGTGCCGCCAGCGAGGCCGAACTGCAGCGAGGGCTCGAGGCCGAGGAGCGTGCCCGCTCGGCGGCGTCGAGCGGGTTGCGAGCGCAGTGGGAGGCACAGATCAGGGCACGCATTCAGCGAGCCTGGATCCAGCCGGCCTCGGCGCGACCGGGAATCGAGTGCGAGGTCTACATGACGCAGGTTCCGGGCGGCGAGGTCGTGAACGTCCGTATCGGGGAGTGCAACGGAGATGCTGCGGTGCGACAATCCATCGAGGCGGCCGCCTATCGTGCCTCGCCGCTGCCCCCGCCGCCGGATCCCGCGCTCTTCGAGCGGAGCCTCGTGGTGCGCTTCCGACCCCGGCTGGAAACGGGTTGAGGGTCCCTGAAGGGAAGAGGTTGCTCGTGCCGAGACTCCATCGTTCGATCATCACGGCATTCCTGCTGTTCGGTGCGCTCACGGCGAAGGCGCAACTGCGGATCGAGATCACCTCGGGCGTCACCGATCCGGTCCCGCTCGCCATCGTTCCCTTCGCACGCAGCGTCCCGGCGGACGGCGGCTTGGACATCGCCGCCATCGTGCAGCGGGACCTGGAGGGCAGCGGGCGGTTCGGTGCCATGGCGCGTGCCGACATGCTCACGCAACCGACGCGCAGCGAGGATATCCGGGTCGCGGACTGGCGCATGACGCGCAACGACTACATCGTCGTGGGGCGGCTGAGCCCGCTCGACGGCGGGCGGCTGGCGGTGGATTTCGAGCTCGTGAATCTCCTGAACGGCCAGCGCCTGGTGAGCCAGCGCGTCGTGGCGGCGCAGTCGCCCGCGGCTCTGCGCAACGCCGCGCATCGGGTGGCGGATGCTGTCTACGCGAAGATCCTCGGCGTGCGCGGCGCCTTCGCCACGCGCATTGCCTATGTGTCGGTCGACGGGTTGGCGCCGAATCAGCGCTTCCAGCTGATCGTGGCGGATGCCGACGGGGAGAACCCACGCGTGATCCTGGAGTCGGCGCGGCCCATCATGTCCCCGGCCTGGTCGCCCGATGGCGAGTGGCTCGCCTATGTCTCCTTCGAGAACCGTGTCTCGGAAATCTACGTGCAGCGTGTGCGCTCCGGCGAGCGACGCCGGGTTTCGGCACGCGCGGGGATCAACGGCGCGCCGGCCTGGTCGCCCGATGCGAAGCGTCTCGCGCTGACTCTCTCGGGCTCCGGGGGCAATCCCGACATCTATCTGCTCGACCTCGACACCCAGGTGCTGCACCGCCTGACGGACGATGCGGCGATCGACACCGAGGCTGCCTGGAGTCCGGATGGCCGCACGATCTACTTCACTTCGGATCGTGCCGGGGGTCCACAGATCTACAGCATTCCGGTCGATGGCCTGACGCGCGCGAAGCGCCTGACCTTCGGGGCGAGTTACAGCGCGCGGCCGCGCATCTCACCTGACGGCACACAGCTCGCCATGGTCGTGCTCGATGGTGGTGCCTATCGCGTAGCCGTGCAGGATCTGGCCAGTGGTACGGTGCGGGTGCTGTCCCGCGGCCGGCTCGATGAATCGCCGAGCTTCGCACCGAACGGCGCGATGCTCATCTACTCTGGTCGGGAGGGCGGCCGGAGCTTTCTCGCGACGGCGTCGATTGACGGCCTCACGACACAGCGCCTGAAGTCCGATCGCGGCGAAGTGCGTGAGCCCGTATGGGGTCCCTTCAGTCCCTGACGGTGTGCGGGGCGCCACGCGTGCCCCGTGGGATCCGATGTGATAGAACTGCGCCGCCTCTGTTTTCCCCTGTCCACCTCTGTGCTGGAGTGACCGAATGATGCGTAAATGGATACCGCTGGCCCTCGTGTGTGCGGCGATCGCTCTGGCCGGCTGCGCCTCGAAGCGCGCGGTGAAACCGGTGGCCGAGGCCGGCGCGCCCCGGACCGAGGTGGGCACCGAGGGAAGCGGCGCCACGACGGCAGGGGCCGAGGCAGCCGGCGGAGCAGTCGTTGCCAGCACGGGCGAGGAGGCCGCCGGACCGGCGGGTGAGCAGCTCGCGAAGCGCCTCGTCTATTTCGACTTCGACAGCTACGAGCTGCGTCCGCAGGACACGGCGCTCGTGGTCGCCCATGGCCACTATCTCGCGAGCCATCCGAAGGCGCGTGTGCGACTCGAGGGGCACACCGACGAACGGGGCTCGCGCGAGTACAACATCGGCCTCGGCGAGCGCCGGGCCCAGGCCGTGAAGCGGGCGCTGCTCCTGCAGGGGGTCGCCGAATCGCAGCTCGCCACCGTGAGCTATGGCGAGGAGCGTCCGGCAGTCGCAGGCTCCGACGAGGGTGCCTGGGCACAGAATCGTCGTGTCGAAATCGTCTACACGCAGTGAGCCGCGGCGCGTGATGCGCATGCGGGCCATCGTTCTCGCGCCGCTCGCGTCGGTGGGGCTGCTCGGCTCCTGCGTTGCTGCGCCGGCGGAAGACGCGCTCCAAGGCCGGCCCGATGATCTCGATGCGAGGCTGCGCCGCGTGGAAGCGGTGGTCGCGAATCAGAGTCTGCTGTCACTCGCGCAGCAGCTCGATGCGCTGCAGTCGGACATCCGCGCGCTCCGGGGCCGTGTCGATGAGTTGCAGAACACGAGCGAGCAGCTGCGCAGGCAGCAGCGCGACCTGTACGCCGATCTCGACCGCCGCCTGGCGGTGCTGGAAGGCGCAGGAGCGTCCGCGGGCGGCGCCGGGGATGCGGCAGCGCAGGCGGCCTACGGGCGCGCCTTCGAGACACTGAAGGCGGCCGACTATCCGGGGGCCATCACGGGTTTTCGCCGTTTTCTCGCGGAGCATCCCGCGCACGAGCTCGCTCCGAATGCCGCTTACTGGCTGGGTGAGGCCTATTACGTGACGCGCGACTATGCGAGCGCAGCCAGTGCTTTCGAGCGTACGGTGCGCGAATGGCCGGCCTCGCAGAAGGCGCCGGATGCGCTCCTCAAGCTCGGTTTCGCGCAGATCGAGCTCAAGCGCATCGATGCGGCGCGCACCACGCTTGGCGAGGTCCTCACTCGCTTCCCGGACACCGAGGCCGCGCGCCTCGCGCGCGAGCGGCTGCGAAAACTTCCGCCGGCTCCCTGAGACCCGGATCCGGGCTGCATCATGCCATCGTCTGTCACTGCGCCTGAGGCCGTGCGGCTCAAGCTGACCGAGATCTTCTGCTCCCTGCAGGGTGAAGCAGACACCGCCGGCCTGCCGACAGCGTTCGTGCGCCTGACTGGCTGTCCGCTGCGCTGCAGCTATTGCGACACCACCTACGCTTTTTCAGGCGGCGAGTGGTGGACGCTGGAGGCAATCCTGGCACGCGTGAGAGAGCTCGGTGTGCGCCACGTGTGTGTCACGGGCGGCGAGCCACTGGCGCAGAAAGGCTGTCTCGAGCTGCTGCGGCGGCTGTGCGACGCGGCCTATCGCGTGTCGCTCGAGACGAGCGGCGCGTTGCCGGTCGAGGTGGTGGACGAGCGCGTCGTGCGCATCGTCGACCTGAAGACACCGGGCTCCGGTGAGGCATCACGCAACCGCTACGATCAGCTTGCGCATCTGCGTACGCACGACCAGGTGAAGTTCGTGATCTGCGACCGTGCGGACTACGAATGGAGCTGCACGCAGCTGGCAGAGCACGCGCTCGCGGAACGCTGCGGGGTTCTCTTCTCTGCGAGCCACGAGCAGCTCGCGGCGCGCACGCTCGCCGAGTGGATCCTCGAGGATCGCCTGCCCGTGCGCTTCCAGATCCAGCTCCACAAGTATCTGTGGGGCAACGTGCCGGGGAAATGATGCACGCGGTGGTGCTGCTCTCGGGCGGGCTCGACTCGGCGACCACGCTCGCCATTGCGCGCGAACGCGGCTTCGACTGTCATGCGCTTTCGGTGGACTATGGCCAGCGCCACGTGAGCGAACTCGAGGCTGCGGGCCGCGTGGCCGTCGTCCTCGGCGCCCGCGAACACCGTATCGTGCGCGTCGATCTCGCGGGCCTCGGCGGCTCGGCACTGACCGACCGGTCGCTGCCCGTGCCCGAGACGCCGGGCGAGGGCATCCCGGGCACCTACGTCCCGGCACGGAACACCATCATGCTGTCGCTCGCGCTCGCCTGGGCGGAGGTGCTTGGTGCGCAGGATCTCTTCATCGGCGTCAATGCCGTCGATTATTCGGGCTATCCCGATTGCCGCCCTGAATTCGTCGCCGCCTTCGAGCGTCTGGCAAGGCTTGCCACCAAGGCGGGTGCGGAGGGCCGATCGCTGCGCGTGCATGCGCCGCTCATCGCGCTTTCCAAGGCGGAGATCATCCGCGAGGGACTGCGTCTCGGCGTGGACTACGTGGAGACGGTCTCCTGCTACCAGGCCGACGGGCAGGGACGGGCCTGCGGGCGCTGCGATTCCTGCCGGCTGCGCCGCGCGGGCTTCGAGGCGGCAGGCATTGCCGATCCTACGCGCTACCGGCCGCTGTAGTATCCTACGCCGCCTTGCGCGGCAGACCTTCTTCACGCTGCCGCGAGTCATCCCGCGGGTTTGGGCCGTTAGCTCAGTCGGTAGAGCAGCTGGCTTTTAACCAGTTGGTCGCGCGTTCGAATCGCGCACGGCCCACCAATTCAGCCCCGCCACCGCCTGAAGATCAGCGTCGCGTTCGTGCCGCCGAAGCCGAAGCTGTTGGACATCACGGTGTCCACCTGCGTGCGCTGTGCCTCGCGCAGGATGGGGAAGCCCTCGGCTTCCGGGTCGAGTGTCTCGATGTTCGCCGAGGCGGCGAGAAACCCGCGCTCCATCATGAGGAGGCTGTAGATCGCCTCCTGCACGCCGGCGCCGCCGAGTGAATGCCCGGTGAGTGATTTGGTGGAGGAGATCGGCGGCACCCGCTCGCCGAAGACTTCGCGGATGGCCTTGAGCTCCACGATGTCACCGGCCGGCGTCGAGGTGCCGTGGGTGTTGAGATAGCCGACGCTCTGCCCCCCACACATCTCGAGCGCCTGGCGCATGCAGCGCACTGCGCCTTCACCGGATGGTGCAACCATGTCCGCACCATCGGAGGTGACGCCGTAGCCCACGAGCTCGGCGCGGATGCGCGCTCCGCGTGCCTGCGCGTGCTCGAGGGACTCCAGCACCACCATGCCGGCCCCGCCGGCGATGACGAAGCCGTCGCGGTTGGCGTCGTAGGTGCGAGAGGCACGCTCCGGCGTCGCGTTGTACGCCGAGGAGAGCGCACCCATGGCATCGAAGAGACACGTGAGGCCCCAGTGCAGCTCGTCGCCGCCGCCCGCAAAGACCACGTCCTGGCGCCCGAGCTGGATCTGCTCCATCGCAGCCCCGATGCAGTGCGCGCTGGTGGCGCAGGCCGACGAGATCGCGTAACTCAGACCCTTGATCCGGTACGACGTCGCCAGACAGGCCGGGATGGTGCTGCACATGGTGCGTGGCACACGATAGGGGCCGACGCGCTTGATGCCGCGGCTGCGCAGGATGTCGGCGGCCTCGATCTGGTTGCCCGGCGAGCCGCCGCCAGACCCTGCAATGAGCCCGGTGCGTGGGTGCGAGACGACCGAGGCGTCGAGCCCGCTGTCGGTGATCGCGCGGCCCATGGCAACGTGTGAATATGCCGCCGCATCGCCCATGAAGCGCCGGTCACGGCGGTCAATGAGTGCATCGAGATCGATCTCGGGAGCACCGGCCACGTGACTGCGCAGACCGAGCTCCGCATACTCCGGTATGGCGCGAATGCCGGAACGTCCCTTCAGCAGGGCATCGGCCACCGTGTCCTCATCGTTGCCGAGACAGGAAACGATACCGAGTCCGGTGAGCACCACACGCTTCATGTGTCGGTCTCCTGGAAGGCCCCCATGTCCGTGAACACGCCGACGCGCAGGCCCTTGGCCGTGTAGATGGGGCGCTCGTCCACGAGGACCTCGCCGTCGGCGATGGCCATGATGAGCCTGCGGGTGACGACCCGGCGGATGTCGAGCCGGTAGCTCGCGACGCGGGCGCTCGGCAGCACCTGGCCAAAGAAGCGCACTTCGTCGACGCCGAGTGCCCGCCCGCGGCCCGGGTGACGTTGCCAGGCGAGATAGAAACCGACCAGCTGCCAGAGCGCGTCCAGCCCGAGACAACCCGGCATCACCGGATCGCCGGTGAAGTGGCACTGGAAGAACCACAGGTCCGGACGCACGTCGAGCTCGGCACGGATCTCGCCGCGACCGTGGGCACCGCCCTTGGCCGAAATATGGGTGACGCGGTCGAACATCAGCATCTGCCCCGTCGGCAGGCGCGGGGAGTCGGGCAGGAACAGGTGGCCTGCCCCACAGTCGGCAAGCTGCTCACGCGTGAACGAGGCTGGATCCAAGGTCATCCTCCGGGTGTGCTCGGCACCCCGTGCTGAGGTGGCGAGCCGCGGCTGCCGGGCATCGACCTGCGGCGGGGCCACGATCAGCAGGTAAGTTTACGTGAACTGGCGCGGGCAGGACCAGATCGCAGCCCGGTCGAGGGCGAGGACCCTGCCCCCAGGAGGTTGACATAGGTCAAGTTTTGGCTACCCTGCCGCACGTATAGTCCATGCCCCTTTTTGGAGGCTGTGTTCCGCCATGCTGCAAGCGCTCGACGCTCGACATGCCGCTGTCCCGGGCATACTCGAAGATTCCGAGGCGCGTTCCCGCGGCTCCATCTCGGAGCCCGAGTGGCTGCTGTTCGAACCGCTGATCGAAGAGATCCAGCGCCTCAAGAAGGAGCGCAATGCCCTGCTGATTGCGCACAACTACCAGACAGCCGAGATCTTCCACGGCGTGGCGGATGCGCGCGGCGACTCGCTCGCCCTTGCGCGCCACGCAGCGAACTCGAGCGCCGACGTCATTGTCATGTGTGGCGTGCGTTTCATGGCCGAGACCGCGAAGCTTCTGTGTCCGGACAAGACCGTGCTGCTGCCGGATCTCGAGGCCGGCTGCTCGCTCGCCGCATCGATCACGCCCGAGGATGTGCGGGCCCTGCGCCGGCAGTATCCCGGCGCCCCGGTCGTCGGCTACGTCAATACCTCCGCGGCCGTGAAGGCCGAGCTCGACATCTGCTGCACGTCCTCCAACGCCGTGCGGGTGGTCGAATCCCTGGGCGCCGAGCGTGTGATCTTCGTGCCGGACGAGTATCTGGCCCGTTTCGTCGCTTCCCGCACGAACGTGGAGATCATTCCCTGGCGCGGGCACTGTGAGGTGCACGAGCGCTTCACGGCCGCCGAGCTCGAGGAGTATCGCGCCGCCACGGGCGCCTACGTGCTCGCCCACCCTGAGTGCCCCGAGGATGTGCAGCTTGCCGCCGACTACGTGGGCTCGACCTCGGGCATGATCGAGGAGCTCACGGCGCGCCACCCGAAGCGTGCGCTGCTCCTCACCGAGTGCTCGATGTCCGACAATGTGGCGGTTGCGCATCCGGACATCGAATTCGTGCGTCCGTGCAATCTCTGTCCGCACATGAAGCGCATCACGCTGGCCAACATCCGCGACTGCCTGCGGAGTCTTTCACCGGCCATCGAGCTCGAAGCCGGGATTGCCGAGCGCGCGCGCAGCGCCGTACGTCGCATGCTCGAAGTACGCTAGGCGCCGCCGAACCGGCCGGAATCGGGCGTGCATCGCGATGACGTCGATGTCCTCGTCGTCGGTGCCGGCCTTGCCGGTCTGACGGCGGCACTGAGCGCCCCGGGACGGCGCATCACTGTCCTCTGTCCCGAACTGCCGCCCGCCGAGGTGGCCTCGGCGCTGGCCCAGGGCGGCATCGCCGCCGCGGTGGGTGAGGGCGACAGCCCGGCGCTGCATGCGGCTGACACGCTGGCAGCCGGGGCCGGTGCCTGTTCTGCCGCCGCCGTCGATATCCTCTGTGCTGAGGCCGTGCCTGCCATCCACTGGCTCGAGGGGCAAGGCGCCTCGTTCGACCGCACGGCCGATGGCCGCTGGGCGCTGCATCGCGAGGCCGCCCACGGGCGGGCGCGCGTCCTGCATGCGGGCGGAGACGCCACGGGCGCTGCACTCAGCGCGGCACTCTATCGTGCGGCACGCAAGGTGCCGACGATCGAATTCCGTCCGGGCTGTGTGGCCGTCGCGCTCGAGCGGCATGGGGCAGCAGTGGCCGGTGTGCTGGCACTCGAGATGCCCTCCGGACGCCCGCTGCGGCTCGTCGCGCGCGACACGGTGCTGGCCACCGGCGGTCTCGGCCAGCTCTATCTGCATACCACCAATCCGCTCACGGCATGCGGTGACGGGCTTGCAATGGCGCTCGCCGCCGGTGCCCGCTGTGACGGGCTCGAATTCGTCCAGTTTCATCCGACGGCACTCGCGTGCGGGGACAATCCAACGCCGCTCATCACCGAGGCGCTGCGTGGAGCGGGGGCGGTCCTCGTGAACGCACAGGGCGAGCGGTTCATGCTTACAGTCCACCCGGACGCAGAGCTTGCCCCCCGTGACGTGGTGGCGCGCGAGATCTGGCGACAGACGCAGAGGGGTCATCGGATCTATCTGGACGCCAGAGCCGTACTCGGTGCCGACGCGAGCGCGTTTCCGTCGGTACGAGCCGCATGTGTGAAGCACGGCATCGACGCGCGGCACGAGCGCATCCCCGTGGTTCCTGCGGCGCACTATCACATGGGCGGTGTGGGTGTGGATCTCGTCGGCCGGTCGAGCCTTGAACGGCTCTGGGCCTGCGGTGAGGTGGCTCATACCGGAGTGCATGGGGCCAACCGCCTCGCCAGCAATTCACTGCTCGAGGCCGTGGTGTTCGGACGTCGACTGGGTGCGGCGCTCGCTCCCTCGGGGCGCCAGCCGCACGGGGACGAATCCAGCGTGGTCCCGGTCACAGGCGATGCGCAAGACGAGGGCAGTGCCATTTCTCTCGCGGTCGACGGACGCCGCTGGGTCGAGCTCAGGCGGCTGATGTGGGAGCACCTCGGCATTGCGCGCAGTGGCGCCGGTCTCGAGAGCGGTCACGCACAGATCGTGGCACTCGAGACGGGGGTGACGGCGGATCAGGTGCGGCTCCGTGGGCGACTGCGTCTGGCGCGTGCCATGTTCGCATCCGCACTCGCCCGGCACGAGAGCTGTGGCGCGCATTATCGTACGGATGACCCGGGTGCCGGCGCGCGTTCGCCCTGACACGACCCATGCGCCCGCAGACCACGCAGTTCCTGGAGCCTCTCGTCGGCAACACTCCATTGCTCGCTGTCCGCTGCCGCTTCCGTGGGCGCATGCGCGTGGTGTATGCCAAGCTCGAGAGCCTCAACTTCACCGGCAGCATCAAGGATCGCATCGCGCTGCACATCCTGCGTGGGGCAGCGGCGGATGGCCGACTCGGTCCGCAGACTACCATCGCCGAGGCGACGAGCGGCAATACGGGCATCGCTTTCGCAGCGATCGGCCGGGCGCTGGGCCACCCGGTGGTGGTCTACATGCCGGACTGGATGAGCCAGGAGCGCGTGCGACTCATCAGCAGCCTGGGTGCGGAGATCGTGCCGGTGACGCGGGAGCAGGGCGGATTCCTCGGCAGCATCCGCCAGTGCGAGGAACTCGCGCGGACGCGGGACGACGTCTTCCTGCCGGCGCAGTTCTCGAATGCCGCCAACGTCGAGGCGCACGAGTGCACCACGGGACCGGAGATCTGGCAGCAGCTCGGCGCACGCGGCCTGATTCCGGATGCCTTCGTGGCCGGTGTCGGCACCGGCGGGACGATCATGGGCGTCGGCCGCTACCTGCGCCGCCGGGCGCCGGGCATCGGGCTCTTCCCTGTCGAGCCCGCGGAATCCCCGACGCTGTCCACAGGTCACAAAGTCGGGTGCCACCGCATCCAGGGGATTTCCGACGAGTTCATCCCGCCGATCGTGAAGCTCGAGGAGCTCGATGAAGTGCTCGCGGTGTCGGATGGCGATGCGATCCCCTCATGGCGCAGGCACTGGCCTCACGGCTCGGACTCGCGGTCGGCATCTCTTCGGGCGCGAATTTCCTCGGTGCGCTGCAGGCGGGCGAGCGGCTGGGCGAGACGGCCGTGGTGGCCACGGTATTCGCCGACTGCAACAAGAAATATCTCAGCACCGACCTCCTGCGCGTGGAGCGCGTGCGGACGGGCTACCTCACGCCGGAGGTCACGCTCGAGGGCTTCGAGGCGCTGCCCCGGCCGGGTGAGTGGCCAGCCGGTACGCGGCAATGACCTGCCCGAGCTTCGTGCTGACGCTCTCCTGTCCGGACACGACCGGGATCGTGGCGTCGGTGGCGGGGTTCCTCGCGGGGCATCACGGGCTGATCACCGAGGCACAGCACTTCGATGATCCCTATACCAATACCTCTTTCATGCGGGTCGTGTTTCACGACAACGGAGAGGGGCTGCCGGCACTGGGCGAGCTCGACGCCCGCTTCGCCGAAACGGTGGCGAAGCCTTTCCGGATGCAGTGGCAGTTTCACGAAGCACAGCGACGCCTGCGCACCGTGATTGCTGTCTCCCGCGAAGGACACTGCCTCAACAGCGTCCTGCACCGCTGGAGCACCGGGACGCTCCCCATCGAGGTCGTGGCGGTGGTGTCGAATCACCAGGATCTGCGCAGCCTCGCGGAGTGGCATGGCGTCGCCTATCACTACCTCCCGGTTTCCGAGGGGCGAAGGCCCGAGCAGGAGCGTCGCTTCATCGAGCGCTTCGAGCAGGCTGATGGCGAGCTTCTGGTTCTGGCCCGCTATATGCAGATTCTTTCGGGCGATGCCTGCCGGCATTTCGAGGGGCGGGCGATCAACATCCACCACTCCTTCCTCCCCGGCTTCAAGGGCGCCCGGGCCTATCACCAGGCCCATGCGCGCGGGGTGAAGCTGATCGGGGCGACGGCCCACTACGTGACGACCGACCTCGATGAGGGGCCGATCATCGAGCAGGCGGTCGAGCGGGTGGATCACACCCGCTCACCCGAGGACCTCGCCGAGATCGGGCGCGACCTCGAGAGCCTCGTACTGCTGCGCGCGATCCGCTGGCACGCCGAGCACCGCGTCTTTCGCAACGGGACAAAGACGGTCGTGCTGCGCTGAGTGTGGCGCGACACTCGTCCCGGCAGGCCCGCGGTCTACCGCGGCAGGGGCGCTGTCAGTCGAACGTCGTCCCGAACCACTTCTGGAACATGGGTCCCACGAGTGGCATGGGCTTCAGCTGTCCGTTGATGGCACCGATCAACCCGATCACCCAGCAAACCAGCATGAAGATCGCGAAGAAGGGCATCGCGATCCAGCCGAGAATCGGAATCATGCCGAGGATGATCATGCCCAGGCTCATGATGAAGAAGCCCAGGGTCTGGCGCAGGTGGAATGCTCCGAGCGCCGTCTTGTTGTTGCCGTGCATGATGATCGCAGCAATGAAGCCGATCACGGTGATGTAGGCGAGGATGGCAATCGTCTTGTCCTCGGACGGTGCTGGCGCAGGCGCTGCGGGAGGCGATGCGTTTTCCATGGTTCTTGGCCCTCAGTGTTTCCGGGAGACCTTCTTCTCAGGGATCGTCGTGCGGAGATTATGCCGGGCTGCCACGCCGTCAGGTAGAGGCCAGGCGGCGCCTGCGGGCCGCCCTACAGGAGCTGCGCGCGCAGCTCCGCCGGACTCCTGGGCGACAGCAGTCCCGGCGCGATATCGAAGACGGTGTGCGCGCCGAACCGGCGCTGCTTCGCCAGGCGGAAGGCGGCGCGCGCATACGCGATGAGCACGCAGGCGGTGAATTCCGGATTGCTGCCGAGCTGGAGTGCGAACTCGAACACCTGGGGCGTATTCTGGCCGGTCCTGCCAGTACGGAGCACGAAGCCGCCGTGCGGCATCGCTGCGTGCTCGCGCTGCAGCGTGGCGGCGTCGGTGAAGTGCACCGTGGTGTCGTAGTCGGCGAAGTAGTCCGGCATGGTGACGATCGCGCGCTCCACGGTCACCGGATCCGCGCCCTCCTGGAGCACGACGTAGCATTCACGTGTGTGCTTCTCGCGCGTCGTGAGCGAGGGGGATTCCCCGCGGCGGACGCGATCGATCGCCTGCTGCACCGGCACGGTGTACTGCACGGCGGCGCGGACCCCGGGAACGCGGCGGATGGCGTCCGAGTGGCCCTGGCTCACTCCGCGGCCCCAGAAGGTGTAGGTGGCGCCATCGGTGAGCACCGATTCGCCGTAGGCGCGCACCAGGGAGAAAAACCCCGGGTCCCAGCCGACCGCGATGATCGAGGCATGTCCCTGGCCCCGCGCTGCGCGATCGACCGCATCGAAGTACTCGGGGATCCGCGCGTGCGTGTCGAAACTGTCCACGGTGTTGAAGCGGGCGGCGAGCGCCGGCCCCTGTTCGGGCAGGTCCGACCTGGAGCCTCCGCACAGCACCAGCACGTCGATCCCGTCCGCGAAGGCGTCGATGCGCTGGAGCGGCTGTACGGGCACGCCTGCCCCCAGCGGCCGCACTGCGGCCGGGTCGCGGCGCGTGAAGATCCCGGCCAGGGACATGTCGGGGTTCTGCCCGATCGCGACCTCCACGCCGCGTCCGAGATTCCCATAGCCTACGATTCCAATCCGGATTTTCTGATTCATCCGCTGCCAGCCCGGAGTGCCTGCGCACGTCCACCTGAAATCATTATCCCACGGAACGGCGGCCGCGCGGGCACCGCCCGCTTCGCGTGCCATGCCGCTCATGGCTACAATGAGGCTGCGGTCAGCGGGTGACCTCCGGGAATCTATGGACCTGCCGAGCATGCCAACCGGGATTTCAGCGCTGCCGAACGTGCAGTGGCCCTATCTCGTCATTCTGATCCGGCTCGCGCTCGCACTCGTGCTCGGTCTGCTGCTCGGTCTGGAGCGCGAGCGGCGGGGCAAGGAGGCCGGGCTGCGCACATTCGGCTTCATTGCCATGCTCGGCGCGCTGGGCGGCTCGCTGGGTGAGAGCTTCGCACTCCTCGCGTTCACCATGACAGGCGTGATTGCCGTATTGCTGAACATCCAGACTCTGCGGGCAGGTGCCGGCACGGAGCTCACCACCTCCGCGGCCATGCTCGTGACCAGCATGGCGGGCATCCTGTGCGGCCAGGGCCAGACCATCACGCCCGCTGCCGTGATGGTCACCTCCACAGCGCTCCTCGCGTGGAAGGAGAGGCTGGCCGGCTTTTCGATGGATCTGACCGAGGGAGAGCTGCGGTCGGCGCTGCTGCTGGCCATTCTCGCGATCGTGATCTATCCGGCGCTGCCGAGCGGTGCCATCGGGCCGTGGCGCATCATCGACCCGCGCGCCGCGTGGATCACGGTGATCCTGATCGCCTCCATCGGCTTCGTGAACTACATCCTGTGGAAGCTGTACGGCACCCGCGGCACGGAGCTCTCGGGATTCTTCGGCGGGCTGGTCAACAGCAACTTCACCGTGATCGAGATGGCCACGCGCGTACGTGAGTCGCAGGGCCGCTTTGCGGCGCCCGCGTATCGAGGCATCCTGATCGCCATCGCGGCAATGGTGGTGCGCAACGCGACGCTCCTGCTGATTCTTGCGCCGGTTGCGCTGCTCGATGCCGCTGGCGCGTTTGTCCTGATGCTGGCGGCCAGCGCCGGGCTGGTCCTGGTCAGTCACCTCCGTGCCAGCACGGAAGTCACGCGCGAGACGGCGGAGATCAAGCTCACGCTGCCGTTCTCGCTGACCGTGGCACTGAAGTACGGCGCGCTGTTCCTGCTGCTGCACATGGTCGGCACGCTCATGCAGCGCGAGTACGGCGAGGCGGGCTTCTACTCGGTGACGCTGATCGGCGGGCTGCTTTCGAGCGCGAGTGCCGTGGCGGCCGCTGCGAGCATGGCTTCGCAGGGGGCGATCTCGCCGGTCGTGGCGGGCAATGGGGCCGTGCTCGCCTCGCTGACGAGCATCGCATTCAGCCTGTCCTTCGTGCTGCGCACGCGGCACCGGGGGCTCGTGCGGCGGCTGGGCTTCGCCATGCTGTGCGTGGCCGCGGCCGGGGCGCTGGGGCTGATGCTGGGGAGCGGGCTGCGCGATGTGCTCGCGCCCTGGATCACGGCGGTCGAGGTGCCGCACTGAGTGTGCCGGCGCGGCCCGGCCGAAGCGGCGCCCCCACGCCGCATCGTCCGTCCGGACTACGACTGCGACACCGGAACGACGCTACTGTCTCGCTGGCTGCAATCCGCGGTCGGCCACCCTATGGACATGAATCGCGCCGGGCCTGACGCCGAAGCGTTCTTTCGCCGCATCGAGACGATCTGGGCTCTGGAGCCCGATGGCGGTGCCATCGAGTTCGCAGGCGCAGCGTTCAGCTGGGGCGAACTGCGGGCGACCGTCATGGCCCTCGATGCCCTGCTCACTGAAGCGGGTGTGGGGCAGGCTGCGGCCGTTGGCGTGCTGCTGCGCAACCGTCCCGGCATGCTTGCCGCGCTCCTGGCGATGCTACTTTCGGGCCGCTGCATCGTCAGCCTGAGCCCGTTTCAGCCCGAGGCAGAGCTCCAGGTTGAGCTGCAGAACCTGAAGCTTGACGCCATCATCGGCGAGTCACAGGACTGGACCGCCGGCACGGCGCGTACGGCCCTGGAGGCGGGGATCGTCGGCCTGTGTTTCCCGGATGGGCGGCTGGACCCCGTCCGGCGCGTGGCTTGCGCTCGTCAGCATGCGGGCAGGCGCGATGAGACGCTCACCGGCATCGCGCTGGAGATTCTCACGAGTGGCACGACGGGCAAGCCCAAACGCATCCGCATCGGTCGCGGAACGATCGCCGATGCCATCCAGGACGGGATGAAAGGCGAGGGGAAGAGCCGGGCTCCGTCGATCAAGACCACGCCCACGGTGATGTTTGCGCCGCTCATGCATGTCAGCGGCATGTTCGGGGCGCTGCTCTCGCTCTATGAGGGGCGCCCGATCGTGCTGCTGGAGAAGTTCTCCGTCGAACAGTGGGTTGCAGCGATCAGGCGCCACAAGGTGCGCTTCTCGAGCCTGCCGCCGACGCCGATGCGCATGGTGCTGGAGGCGGGTGTGCCGCGCGAGGCACTCTCGAGCCTGCTTGCCGTCCGGGCGGGTACCGCGCCGCTGCCTCCGGAGACGCAGCGTCAGTTCGAGGCGACTTACGGTATTCCGGTGCTGGTGCAGTACGGTGCCACCGAATGGATGGGTGGTCTCGCCGGCTGGACGCTCGAGGATCACCGGAAGTACATCGCCACCAAACTGGGGAGTGTCGGGCGGGCGCGGGGTGACGTCGTGCTGCGTGTCGTGGACCCGGAACGCGGCCAGGAGGTGCCGGCCGGGCAGACCGGCGTCCTCGAGGTGCTGCCGCGACAGCGTCTGGGCGCCGACGCGCAATGGACCCGCACGAGTGATCTCGCCTCGATCGATGACGACGGGTTTCTCTACATCCACGGTCGTGTCGATGACACGATCATCCGCGGGGGCTTCAAGGTCGACACCGCGACGGTGGCAGCGGTCCTGATGCAGCATCCGGCAGTGAAGGAAGCCTCGGTCGTCGGCCTGCCGGACGATCGACTCGGGCAGGTCCCGGTGGCCGCGGTCGAACTGCGCGAGGGCGTGATCGCGCCGACCGAGGAAGAGCTGCGAACCCATGCGCAGCGGCTTCTCAGCCCTTACCAGGTTCCCGTGCGCTTCAAGCTGGTGGCGGCGCTGCCGCGGACGGTATCGATGAAAGTCAGTCGCCCTGGCGTGCTATCGCTCTTCAATTGAGGACTGCCTATGGATGCCTCGTCATACTCTGGACTCAGCGTGACCCGTTCGGGTCGCATTCTCACCGTGGCGCTGAACCGCCCCGAGCACATGAATACCACCGACGAGGCAATGCATGCCTCGATCGCCAGGGTCTTCAATGATTGCGCCGACGACCGCGAGACCGACGTGGTCATCCTCACCGGCACGGGCAGGGTATTTTCGGCGGGGGGTGACCATAACGCGATGCAGCTGTCGATCGACAATCCCGCGCGCTTCGATCGCCTGGCGGTCGAGGCCAAGCGGATTGTGTTTTCGATGCTCGACTGTCCGAAGCCCATCATTGCCAAGGTCAACGGCCACGCAGTCGGCTTCGGCGCGACGCTCGCGCTCTTCAGCGACATCGTGTTCGCCGCGAATCACGCAAAGATCGGCGACCCACACGTGCTCGTGGGCTACGTGGCGGGAGACGGTGGTGCCGCGATCTGGCCACAGCTGATCGGTTATGCCAGGGCCAAGGAGTACCTGTTCATGGGAAAACTCCTGACGGCGGTCGAGGCGGAGAAAATCGGGCTCATCAACTACGCGCTTCCTGCCGAGGAACTCGACCAGGCGGTGCAGGAGTTTGCCGAACGCCTGGCCGCGGGTGCCGCGAAAGCCATCCAGTGGACCAAACTGTCGGTCAATGTCGGCCTGAAGGCGGTCGTGCATCCGGTGATGGAGGCCTCGATGGCCTACGAATCGCTCTCGGTGCGCACGGAGGATCATCGTGAGGCGGTGGCTGCCCTGAGGGAGAAACGCTCACCCGTATTCCGTGGGCGCTGACAATCGTTCAGGGTCTCAAGGTCCCTGGCGACCCCGGTAGATTCGCGCAATGAGGTGCTCCTGCAGCGCAAGTGGCAGGCGCGCGAAACACGCGGCAGCGATCGAGTCGCGGCCGATGTGGTACTGGCGCCGCGCGCGAGGGGTGCTCATGGCCCGCACGAGGACAGCCGCGGCCGCTCCCGTATCGCTTCCGCGCTGGTGTGCCGCGTGCTGACCGAAGCGCGCGAGGAGAGGCGCGTAGCGAGCCCGGGCCTGTTCGGGCAGGCGAGCGAAGACTGTCGCGACGGCGGAGCGGGTCGTTTCGCTCATGCGCGTGCGCACGAAGCCCGGATTCACCATGCCCACGTCGATGGGATCGCCGTGCAGGGCCAGTTCCTGGCGCAGGCTGCGGCAGATCGCCTCGAGGCCCCATTTGCAGGCCATGTAGGCACCCAGAAACGGATAGACGGGCGAGGGAACGCCTGCACCGGTGCCCACGAACAGGATGCGCCCGCGCTGCGGTGCATCGGCTCTCTTGGCTGCTTCACGGATCAGGGGAAGGAGGCGACGGGCGACGGTAACGTGTCCGATGAGGTTCGTTTCAAGCTGGTGACGCAGCACGTCCTCATACAGGAACTCGACGGGGACCATCATCCCGGCGCCGGCATTGCTCACGAGCCCGATGAGGGCGAGGCGCTCTTCGGACAGCCGTGCACCGATCCGCTCGACAGCGGCATCGACACCCGCTGCGTCCGTCACGTCCATCTGCACAGGACTGATACGCCCTTCGGCGTTCGGGAACAGCGCCTCCGATTCCCCGATCCGCCGCACGGTCGGGAAGACGTGGTAGCCGCGCGCGGCCAGCGCCAGTGTGCCGGCATGACCGATGCCCGACGAGGCACCTGTCACGATCACGGCCCCACGGCGACGGCTGTCGGCGTCGTCGCGCGACCTGCTCACGACTGTCCTCCCGCAATCATCGTGATAGTCTCCTGCTGTTCCGACGAGGGAAGCATCCGCCGTTGAGTGCCAGCTCCGACAGACCCATCAGCCTTGATCCGTTCGAGACGGGTGGTAATCCCGTTCATTGCCGTACGCTGATCGTGGATATACACGCGGACGAGGACCGCTGCGTTCGTGCGCTGGCGACGATCGCCGATCTGCGCAAGCAGGGGTGGGTGCCGACCGGGGGTGAACTGCAGGCGGCCGGTTTCGTCCATCATATGTCACTGGATGTACTGGTGGGCGCGGAGAGTCGCCGCATCGAGCGCTTCGAGCCGAGTCAGCGGGTGGTCGCCTGCGAGTCGAGCGAACGCACGGGCGGTGACAGCTGCCGCGACCCGATCCATCGGCTTCGGGGTATGGTCGGCGAGACTCTCGATGCGGGCAGTCTGCGGCGGCTTGGCCGGCGCTTCGGAGGGCCTCTCGGATGCAGCCACCTGCTCACGCTCGCCCAGCTTGTGACATCGTTCCTGCCACCCGTGCTCGAGGGTGAGACCCGGCGTGCACTCGAGCAGCCGCACCGCCGCGAGGCAGGGGAGCGCATCGCCACGCGCACCATCGTCATCGACGGGTTCGAGCGCCGTGGGGGAAACCTGGAGATCGCCGTACAGCTCACGGACCTGCACACGCGGCCGTTCTCGAGCATGAGCGACCTGCTCGATCGCTTGTCGGCTCAGCACGAGGTGCGCGCGATCATCCGGGTCGATTCCGGTTCGACGATCACCGATTTCGACGTGGCTGAGCGTCTGCGAATCCGCACCGGGTTCGCAGACGCACGCTGGCAGAGCCGACGCGAGGAACTCGACTGGCTCGGCGGTCAGCCGGCGCTCGGGGGGCTGGCATCGCAGCTGCGGCGCCGGCATGGCGCGGACTCCGCACGCGAGCCGCTGCTCGCTGCCCTGCTCAACTTCGCTCCGGGTCTGGTGCAGTGTCTGTCGACGCGTGCCACGGATATGCTCGAGCAGGAGGCCCGCAGGCACGGCCGGTTGATGCTTCCCGGGGGTGCGGACATCCGTGGCCGCCCCGATTCCTGTTACATGTGGCGTACGGGCGGGCGCATGCCTGGGGCACGACGGGTACACGACCAGGACTGATGCGCTACTCGATGGTCTCGTACCAGTCGAACTCCGTGCGCCGCACCCAGCCCGGCATCTTCGAGCCCCGGCGCACGCGCTCCTGCATGATTTCGTTCAGCTGACCGTCCTTCTGCATCTCGAGAAAGATGGCACCCGCATTCGCGTGGTCGAAGAAGTCGCGCTGCCAGCTCCACTGGTAGTTCCCCGCATAGCGGAACCACGAGCCGCCCGTGCCGGTGATCTCGTAGTGGCTGCCGTCGGCGCGCGTCTCACCCGCGATCTGGCGCCAGAAGCCGATCACCTGTCCCTGGTGATCGTCGATCAGCACCTTCACGTACGGGTACTTCCACGACTCGAGGCCGCGCATTTCCGAGTCGAGTGCCCACTCGGCGATCTGCCTGCGCCCACGCGCGACGAATTCCGTGCGGGGTCCATTGTTCCAGCTGTATACGGCGTCCGGCGTATAGAGCTCGACCATCGGGGTCCAGTCGCCGGTCTCCTCCGCCCTCGCATTGGCGGCGATCCAGCGGCGCATCATCTCTTCCAGTTCGGCCCTCGGATACGGTGGCAAATTCGAACTCCCTCGCGCACCGCACCGGTGCGGTACTTCCGGTCACCAGCTGCTGTGTTCCGTGCGCTCGATGATACTGTCCTGCATACCTCGGCTCAGGTCGATGAAGTAGGCGCTGTAGCCGGCTACTCTGACGACCAGCCCATGATGGTGTGCCGGACGTTCCTGCGCGTCAACCATTGTTTCCCGATCAAGTATGTTGAACTGGACTTCGGTGACGCCGAGTTCCATCCAGGCGCGGACATAGGCGCAGAAAAGCTGTCTGCCTTTCTCGCCCTTGGCCAGGTTCGGCGCGAGTTTCTGGTTCAGGAGATGGCAGTAGGTCTTGAGGCTGTTCGACTTCGAGGCCGACTTCAGCACTGCGGTCGGACCCTTGGTATCCGTGCCGAGCATGGGGGAGGCCGTACCGTCCGCCAACATGTCGCCCTTGTGTCGGCCGTCGGGCGTTGCATCGGTATCCCACGAGAAGCCGAAGATCGTGGCGGCATTGGTCCCGTTGACCCAGTATCGGCGCCCGTAGTAGTCGGTGAACGACTCCATGACCTCGGTGGACCTTTCCTGGACCTCAGCAGCGATTGAATCGGCGTAGTCGTCGTCGTTGCCATACTTGGGCGCCCAGAACATCAGCTGGCGCAGATCCTCGTGGCCCTGCCAGTCGTTGCGCAGGGCAGCGATCAGGTCGGCCATGTTCACCCGCTTCTCGTCGAATACTCTCTTTGCGATGGCGGCAATCGAGTTGGCCGCATTCACGGGCCCGACGACCGGCCAGAGCGGAAGGGAATGCGGGGTCGCCCATTCCTCGAGCATCAGACCGCGCTCGAGCGAGTCATCCGCAAATGCGCTGTTGAAGGGCCTCACCATGTAGATTTCGTTGTTCTGCGCAGCGAGTTTCACGAGCTTGTTGTGTTTGTCGGCGAAGAAGCGCAGCTGCTCGAGATAGGCATGCAGCATGTCCTCGTAGCCGGTCCACTCGAGCGGATCCCTGGTGATCGCGCCCTTCTGCTTTCCGGTCTTCGGATCGATCCCCTTCATCATTGCCCACCACAGGCACTTGGCCCAGTTGAGCCAGCCCGGCCAGATCGCCCCACTCGACTTGCCTGCGACCGTGACGACGGCGCAGAAGGGCGCAAAGTAACTGCGCGCGTGTTCGAGAGGCACTCCGCGGTTCGTCATCTGCGGAATGATCGCTGTGTCGTTGAAGAGGGAGGGGTAGCCCAGACCGAGCCTGATGCACTCAAACGCCTTGGAAATCACGGCCTCCGGCGTTCCGGAATGGACGCGCAGCGAGAGATTGGGCTCCTGAAGCTTCAGCCTCATCGCCGCGTCCATGACCATGAAGGTCAGGTCGTTGGTGACGTCCTGGCCCGCCTCGTCGAC
This sequence comes from Gammaproteobacteria bacterium, assembly GCA_016707425.1. Taxonomy (GTDB): domain Bacteria; phylum Pseudomonadota; class Gammaproteobacteria; order Steroidobacterales; family Steroidobacteraceae; genus JADJHU01. The sequence goes on along the minus strand of JADJHU010000002.1, from coordinate 89,133 downwards.
ACCACCGAGACACAGGTTCTGGATACGCGCTCCACCGCCGTAGACCTGCGCGACCATGGGTGAGTAGAGGGTGCTCTGCTCGGCGAGCTTGAGCATGAACCACTCGATCAGTTCGACGCCTTCTTCCCGGCTCATGCCCCGGGCCTTGCTCTTCTCCCAGTACGGACCGAAATCCACGTCGAAGCGGCCATCGGGGATGCACAGGCCCTCGCCTTCGGCATTTCGGATGGCGTTCAGCAGCCAGAATGCCTGGAGCGCTTCCTCAAAGTCGCGCGGCGGTTTGGCCGGCACGCGGTCCAGGATTTCGGCCATGCGGGTCAGCTGTTTCCTGCGGGAGGGATTGTCTTCCGCTTCGGCCAGCGAGCGGCAATGGCCGGCATACCGGCCGGCATATGCCTTGGCGGCCTGCAGGGTGATCACCATCGCCTCGATGTTGTTCTTGCGATGAACGTAGTCGTCTGGGAGGGTGCGGCCGAGCTCTTCGAGCGTGCGGTGCGCGGCATCAAGCCGCGCATCGATTCCCGCCCAGACGTTGTGGAAAGTCAGCGGCCCGCTGGAGTCGTACTGGGACCACTGGAGGGTGCCATCCCACCGGTAATACTCCTTGAGCCAGGCGGGGATAGCGGCTTCTTCCCGGTCCCACTCGGTCATCATCGGCCTCGACCAGAAGGAGATGATCTCGTCGAACTCAGTCAGATCCTCCTCATCGACCATGCTGCGCAGGGCGCCGCCGTGCACTCCCTCCTTGACCCACTTCCAGTGCTTCTCGACGGGCCAGGGGATGCTGGCCTCCGAGGACGAACCGCCGCCGCAGATTCTCTGCCCGGGCGGCAGATACAGCGGACAGTTCTCGAGATAGTGCGCCAGTGCCTTGGCTCGGCGCGTGACCCAGGGCTGGCTTTCGGTCGTCCTGAACGACTCCGTATACAGTCGGCCGCGCGCGAGATCCAGCTTGACTCCGGGCCGGTAGAGCTGCCTGTCCCAGAAGCTGCTTTCCTCGAAGCGCTGGCCGCGCTTCGTCGCGTGGACCGCCTTGATCGTGCGCTGGCTGGCGGCTTGCTCCGGAGAAACCGTGCTCATAGGCATCGCTCCCGATCAGAATCCCGGCAAGTCGTTGCGCGGCTCGCGATCCGCCCCCGTCGCCGTAGTGGAGTGCGCGCCCGCCGGGCTCGGTCTCGAGCGCCGCAAGAGGAGAATTGCCTTCCTTGCCCCGCCCGATCCCTGCGTGAATGGGCACAAAGCCGGTCATCCGGGAGGCAGGCAGTGCCGATGGAAAGCCGCAGGTGAGTAAGGGTGGTTGGACCGGACGGCATGCTTACTCCTCGGGACCCAGTGTGTTACTATGTAATACAGTCGTATTGAAAAATACTCTAGGTGAGCATCATGTCATCCGTCAAGGAGATTCGATCGGTGCGCAATGCCTGCACACTCGTCGAAGCCGTTGCCGAGCACCAGCCACTGGGCGTGAGCGAGCTGGCCCGTCTCACTGGCATCGACAAGAGCGCCGCTCACCGCCTGGCCGTTACCCTGCATCGCGCCGGCTGGCTCGACCCGACGGACGAGGGGCGCTGGCGGATTTCCACGACGCTCGCCCGGCGCACGCGCCGCTCGGCCGTCGCGGCGCTCACGGCGGCGATGAGGCCGCGGATGGAGGCACTGCGCGATCAGACGGGTGAGACCGTGATGCTGGTTGCGATCGACCACGCCCGCTTGATGGTCCATGACGTGGTAGAAAGCCGGCAGGCGCTGCGCATCACCACGCCTGCGGAAGCCGAGCTCCCGCTTGTCGGGGCGTCAGGCGCCCGCGCGATTGCTGCGTACCTGCCGCGCGAAGAGCTCGCTGCGCTCCGCCGCGCCCATCCTGCCCTCGACGATGAGGAGGCGCTGGCCCCCGTCCGCCGGCGCGGCTGGGCGGTGAACGACGGAGAGGTCGTCGCGGAGGCCCGCGCTGTGGCGGCACCGATTCTTACCTCGGACGGCTATCCGCTCGCTGCACTGGTCGTGTTCGGTCCACGCAGCCGGATGACCGCCGCACGAATGAGGGAATATGGGGCGCTCGCGGTAAAAGCGGCGCAGGAGCGCCTTGCAAGCCAGAGGGTGGCCGTCCGCTAAGTGACGATCTCGCAGGGCAGGCCTGCGCTCTCGAACATCCCGACGATCTCGGCGACCCGCTCATGCGTGAGCGGCAGCATCTCGCCCATGGGGTATGAGCGGTCGAGCATCGAGTACTTGTTCATCCCATAACGATGATACGGCAGGACGTTCACCATGATGCCCGGGCGCAGCCCCTGCACGAAGCGGATCGTGGCCTGGATGTTCTCATCCGTGGCCGAAACCCCCGGAATCAGCGGCATGCGGATGATCATCTGGGCATGGCTGTCGGCGACGATGCGGGCATTCCTGAGAATGGTCTTGTTCGAAACGCCGGTGGTCTTGCGGTGCAGTGCCTCGTCCATGACTTTCAGGTCGAAGAGCACCAGATTCGTGTGTTTGAGCACCTTCTGCAGGCCGGCCACCGAGCCATTGCCGGTGGTGTCGAGCGTGGTGTGGAGTCCTTCTTCCTGGCACCGCTGGAACAGCGCCGCGACGAAGGACGCCTGCATGAGCGGTTCGCCGCCCGAGCAGGTGACTCCGCCCTGTGAACTCCGGTAGTAGAGGCGATCCTTGAGGATCTCCTCCATGACATCGTCGACCGACTTGTCCTCGCCGATCATCCGCAGGGCGCGCGGTCCACACACACGCACACAGTCCCCGCAGTTGTCACAGAGATCACGATCCACCCGGATGCCGGATCCCGCGAGACTGATCGCCTGCTTGCTGCAGGCGGTGACGCAGCGGCCACACTGATCGCAGAGGGCGTCATTGTGGGCCAGCTGGGGCTCGGTCTGCTGGGACTCAGGGTTGGAGCACCACAGGCAGGTCAGCGTGCAGCCCTTGACGAAAACGGTCGTGCGAATCCCCGGGCCGTCCTCGGTACTGAACCGCTGGATGTTGAAGATGCGGCCCGTGGCGAGATCGGATTCGTCCTCGGGCGCCGGCGACTCGCTCAGCGCCCCGATCGGGCGTTCTGCCTCCACCTCGAGCTCGCTCATCCTGCCTCCGCCAGAATGGCGGGAGCGGCCTCTCGACCGCTCCCGCCACGGCCCGGACTCACATGCACTGCTCGGTGCGACTGATGATCTCGTTCTGGACGACCGGTGACAGCTCCACCCAGAACGCGCTGTAGCCGGCCACGCGGACGACGAGGTCGCGATGAGCCTCCGGTTCTGCCTGTGCCTGCTTCAGTGTCTCGGTATCGAGCACGTTGAACTGCACCTGGAACCCACCCTTCTCGAAATAGGTGTCAAGGAGACTCGCGAACTTCTGCTGGCCGGCCTTGGTCCTGAGCGAGGCAGGCGAGAACTTCATGTTCAGCAGCGGTCCCTCGATGAAGGTGCTGTCGAGCTTGCACACGGAGTTCATGGCGGCGGTCGGGCCCTTCACGTCGCAGCCCTGAACCGGCGAGGCCGAGGCATCGCCGAGATGCGTCCCGCCCTTGCGCCCGTTGGGCAGCGCACCGGTGGTCTTGCCGGCCCAGGACGACCAGGCCGCACCCTGCCGGAACATCGTGAAGCGCCGCCCGTAGCCATCACGGTAGCTCTGGCATTTGTCGGTCGCTTCCTTGTAGAGCTGGCACATCAGTGCATCGGGCTCGTCTTCATCGTTGCCGTACTTGGGCGCTGCGACGCAGGCCTGCCGCAGTTCTTCATAGCCCTCCCAGTTGGCTTTCACGGCGTCGACCAGCTCTGCCATCGTCGCCTTCTTGTCCTCGAAGACGACCTTCTTGATGGCCATCAGCGAGTCAGACGCATCCTGGAAGCCCCGGTCGACGAAGGAAAAGGCCTCGAGCTGCTGATAGCGGCCGCCAAAGCGGGTGACGTCCCTGCCTTCCGCGATGCAGTCCTGCAGGAAGGCGGAGATGAACGGAAAGTAGAACGCGTCCTCGTAATAGCTCTTCTCGTAGGCCCTGAAGTTGTTGATGGTGTAGTCGTAGAAGGCATCCCGCTGCTTCTGGTAGGCCTCAAGGACCTGCTCCCAGCGTGTGAACGTGCGCGGGTCACCGCTCTCGATGCCGAGCTTCTTGTTCGTCCAGGGATCCACGCCATTGAACAGCGCCCACTCGAGGAGCTTCGCATGGTTGCAGAAGGACACGACGGCATTGCGCACCCACGCAAAGCTCTTGGGGTACGAGGTGTTGATGCACCCGGCCATGGCCCAGTCGCGCGCATCGTCCCACTTGACTCCACGGTCGAGGAGATACTCTGTTCCCATGCGATCGCTGAACCACGCGGGGATGCCGCCACCGTGGTCGCGGTTGCACTCGATGCCCTTTTCGATGAGCTCCGGTGCCATCAAGCGGTGATAGCGCAGCGAAATGTGCGGCTGGTGCGTCTTGACCTGCTTCGCGACCTGCAGGAAGAGACACGAGAGTTCGTTCGATGCATCCTTGCCGTCACGTGTCGTGCCACCGAGCGTGACGTTCACATAGTAGTTCGAGGGCGAGATTTCCTGGTGGTCGCGCTTGCCGACCTGGCCCAGGAACATGAAGGGCTCGAACTCCAGCCACTTCATGAGCATGCAGCCGAGGAGCTCTCCGGCTTCCTGGCGCGTCAGCCGTCCTTCGTTGATGTCGCGGGCGTAGTACGGCCACAGATACTGATCGAAGCGACCGACGAAGGCGTTGGTGGTCGCTTTCTCGATTTCCTGCCCGAAGGCCACGAACCAGTAGGTCTGCAGTGCCTCCTGGAAGGTGCGTGGCGGATTCTCCGGCACCCATTCGCACACCTCCGCAATCTTCAGGAGCTCCTTCTGACGCTCGGGATCCTTCTCCATCCTGGCGGCCGAGCGAGCCAGCGCGGCGTAGCGGTGCGCATGGTGGATCATGCCCTCGAGGGAGATGATCACGGCTTCCAGCCATTCGATCTTCTCGCTGTCCTCGTGGCTGAGATAGGGACCGCTGGCCTTGGTGCGGGCGCGGATGGCGTCGATATGCTCCTGCGCCTGCCTGATGTGTCCCCGGAATCCGATCGCCAGGACCTTGTCCATGTCCGCGCCGGGGGTGAACAGCTGCGGCGTGAGCGGTGGGCGCAGCGCATTGCGGGTCTCGCCCATCAGGTGCATCTTGCCGCCATCGAGAGCATTCTCTGCCTCGAAGGAACGTTTGGCGGGATACTTGTCCTTCCAGTACTCGGCGGCTTCACGCAGGTACTGGCGGTCTTCCTCCGCGAACTGCGTGACCGTGACCTCGGACCCCGCGGTCACCTCGACCCGGTCGAGCAGCGCAGCGAGATGGATCGGCAACTGCTCGACGCCTGGATTCGCACCCCGGATGTACTTCGTGGGTGCGCCGACCAGCAGCTCGTCATCACGAATGAGGATGTCCTTCTTCGCGAGCGCGTTGGCGAAGGCTCGTGCGCGCCGCTTCGCGGGGTGCTCGCCCTCGGTCGCCTTGTAGGACTCCGTCCAGTAGCGCGCGCGCTGGCCACAGATCGTCGGCCGGGACGCCAGGTAGCGCTGCTTGATGCGCTGCACCCGCTCCGTGAAGCCATTGATCTTGTTGATCTCGGCGAGGGGAATCTTGCCGAGCACGGCCCTTATGGCCTTCGGTACCCGGTTGGTCATCGGCGTCACGGTCCCGAGGTCGTCGATTACGGCTGCCATGATCTTTAACACTCCTCACATATCGTCCGGGTGTCGCACGGGAAGGCTGCTCACGTCCACCGTCGCCCGCGCCGACGACGGTGGCTATGGCTAGTCTAGGAAGCGGAATGTCGCTCCACAATAAACAAAGATGCAAAACAGCGTCACGCCAGAACAACAATCCCGCTGCGCGATCGGGCCCACCAGCGGCTCACGGGCAGGCCTTGAGGGGGTGCAGCCTGGCGAGCAGGGCCGCCTTGCAGATGGCTTCCGCCTCGGTGAAGGCACCGTCCCCGAAGTCGGCCCAGTTGATCGCGTCGTCGAAGCCTCTGCGAAGCATCGTGTCCACGACCAGGTCGGCCGCTGCGATGTCTTCTGAGTAGGGCTGTAGGCTGTCCCAGACGTTACTGCCGTCCTTGTCTCTCTGGCCCTCGAGATCCCCGAGGAATTCATCGTGGACGACCACATGGCCGATGATTTCCGCGGCGATTTTCGCGTTCAGTTCCCGGCCCGGCTGCATGGCAAGGATTTCTTCCTGGGTCATGGTCCGCTCACCCTTTCGTTGTTGAGATCTGCGCCGGTTCCGGGCGATCCGTCAGCGGCCACTCGGGTCCACCAGATGGCGTTCTGCGGCAGCCAGCGAGGGGTAGCCATAGCTCCGGACGGTGTGGCTCAGGGTCAGCTCGGAACCGTTGATGCCCGCCAGCTTCTGTACCCGCACGTGGTCGAGGTACCGCGTCAGGGTCTGCTGGGAGTAGCTCGCGAGCTCGCCACGAAGATAGGTTTCGACCGAGGTCGTGCCTGGCCGGTCCTCGCTGGCGTGGATCGGGCGTCCGCGCTGCAGGATGTGCGGGAACCGGTTCGAGAGATCGGCCTCCCACGCCAGTACGATCTCGACGATCGTGTCGATCGTGCGCAGGACCGCCGGTTCCAGCGCAGGCAGCACCGATGCAAACGCCGCGTACTCCCGTGGCGATGTCGATGCCATCATGCGAGCGTATTTTTCCGTGAGCAGGTTTCGCCCATCGCGCTGCGCACTCGCCAGGTCATCGAGATAGCTCTCGAGCAGGGTCTCGGACCAGCTCGCCGCCTGGCTCGTCCGCATGATCCTGAACGTGCCGTAATTCTGCTGGCAGCCCGCCAGTCCGCCGGCGTTCGGCACCTGCTGGAACATTTCCCACTCGGCCTGGACGATGCGGGCGATCAGGTCATCTTTGCTGGACATGTGCACTTCCTGGCCAATCGGGAGAGGAAGCCCGTCAGGCCTCCCAGAGTATCCGGCCGCCGACAATCGTCCGCAGCACCTTCACGCCCGACAGCTCCCCGGCGGCAAGCCGGGTGGGGTCGCGATCCAGAAGGGCGAGGTCCGCGAGCATCCCGGCACGAATGGTCCCCTTGTCGCCACCCTCGAGTGAAGCCCGGGCACCTCCCGCCGTGTACATCTCGAGGGCATCGCGTGCCGCAACCGCCTGACGAAGGTCGAGCGCCTGCCCGGCGTCTGTCTGGCGAGTCACTGCAGCCTGGATGCCGGCGAAGGGATTGCTGCCCATGAGGGGGGCATCCGAGCTGAAGGCCACGTCGATGCCGTGCCGGCGGAGAGAGGCGATCGGGCAGAACCAGCCGGTCTGTTCGGGCGGGGCTGCTTCGCCGTAGCTCGCGCCGAAGCGGTGCATGAATGCCGGCTGCGTGACGACCGTGGCCCGGCTCGCCCGCAACCTCCCCAGCACGTCGGGTGGGCACACGATGCAGTGCTCGAGGCGGAACCCGGGGGAGTCGCACTCGCCGGGCGCGTGACGCTGACACCGCCGGCGGACGAAGGCGATGGCGGCAAGTGAGACCTCGAGCATCCATGGATCAGGGACGTGGAAGGCAAGCTGGAACCCGGCCTCGTGCGCGACCAGTGCCAGTTCGTTGATCTCCGCGCGCGGCGGGTGAGGAACACCGGTGCTCTCGTCGAGCGCCAGCTTGAATGCACCGAGACGCAGGTGTCGGTCGCCATTCCCCGTCGCAAGACCGGCCTCCCGAAAAGTCCTGAGAGACTCCGTGCCTGCCATCATGGAAACGCGCGGCCCGACCGCCCCGGCGGCGACGAGGCGATGCCAGAGCTGCCACTGATGCCAGCCGTTGGTCCAGCTCGTGTCCTGGACGGAGGTGATGCCCTGTGCCAGGCAGGTGAGGCTGGCTTGCCGCATCCCGCGCTCGAGCTCGCCGGCGTCGGGCGGCGGAATGGCTCGTGCAACCCGGTCCTGCCTGCCGACGACCAGTCCGGTCGGTTCGCCCGTGTCGGGGTCCAGGCGAATGCCCTGTCCTGCGCCGTCCGGCCCGGATGAGCAGATTCCGGCACGCTGCAGAGCAGCGGAGTTCAGGACACAGCTCTGTCCGGTTGCGTGTACCAGTACCACCGGATGCCGCGATGTGGCGCCATCGAGCTCCCAGCGCGTCGGCGGGCGACCTTCGGCGAGGAGCGCCTCATCGAAACCCGTGGCCCGGATCCAGCAGTCGGCGGTCGTGCGATCGGCACGCTCGCGAATGCGAGCCTGCAACTCCGGGATACTGCGCACGGCGGGAGACGAGCAGTCCACGGTGAGCAGGCTGATCGCCAGGCTCATGGGATGGCAGTGCGCGTCGTTGAAGCCAGGGATGGCCGTTGCCCCTGCGCAATCGAGCAGCGTCACGCCGGTGCCGGCAAACAGGCCAAGGTCGTGCTCCGGGCCTACGGCCAGGATCCGATCGCCACGTATGGCCACGAGGCCGGCATCCTGCCGGCCGTCGTCACAGGTGAAGATCCTGACGTTGTGCAGGACGAGATCGGCGCTCATCCCGGTGCGCGTGCGCGGAACCACTCGTAGGTCCTCGCCATCCCGGCCGCAAGAGACAGGAATTCGTGCTGAAGCGCATCGCGCAGCCGGGTTCCGGAATATACGAGGTGCTCGGTGAGAGGGAAGGGGAGCGGAATGCGGCTCGCTTCGATGACCCGGACGGGTTGCCGTCGTATCTGCACAGGCTGGCCGCTTGCGGCTGCGAGCACGTCGAGAAGGCGGTCATACGAGATCAGTTCCTCGTTGGAGACCAGCCATGCGCCGCCGCTGACCCGATCGTTCTCCAGGCACGAAATGCAGACGTCCGCGACATCCCAGACCGAGACCATCGAGAACAGCGCCTGTGGGGGTGCGGGCACGATGATCTGCTCGCCTCGCGCCATCAGGTCGAAGAAGTAGGATTCGCGCGGTGCGTAATTGTGCGCCCCGTAAATGAACGGCGGGCGCAGGCAGACGCAGGCGATCCCCCGCTCCAGGCACACCCGTTGTGCCTCGAGCTCCGCGAGCCGCTTCTGAAAGCCGTAGCTCCCGCCCGGGTCCGGCGAAGGCGCATCCAGCGTGGGCGTGTCTTCATCCATCGGGAGGGCCGAGACGCTGCGCAGCACGGTTGCGGTGCTGATGAGCACGTATCGGCGCACCGTTCCGGGCAGGTTCTGGAGGAGGAGAGTGACCTCCTCGGGGCGGTAGGCGCAGAAATCCACCACCGCATGCCAGGGGAGCGACGGGAGTTGCCGCACGGCCCCCGCGTCGTGGCGGTCACAGACGATCTCGTGCACGCCCGCCAGCCGCAAAGGCCGTCGCCCGCGGTTCATCACGTAGACGGCGTAGCCCGGATGCCGGCAGAGCGCTTCGACGAACACACGGCCGGCGAAGTAGCTGCCGCCGACCACGAGGATGTTCCTAGCGTCTGTCATCGCCTGATCCTACTCGAGCCAGACATCTTCGCCGCGAAGTTGCGGATCACGAATCCGCTGCTGAACCTGCGGTCCGTGGTCGAGGAGAAAGTCGCCCGGTGCGTCGCTCAGACCCAGGTGGCGCAAACCGGCTGCCAGTACGACGCAGGTTTCCTCGGCGACGCGCTTCTTCTTGGCGAAACCATAGCTGGTGACCAGCTCTGCCAGCAGCCCGTGCGTGGATTTGCCGAGAAGCGGAGAGTCTGCACCGCGCGATGCCTCCATTTGTAAAAGGGCGCGTAGCGCCGGTTCAGGAGGAAGACGAGTGAAAGTACATCCGCGCAGAACTGGGCTTCGGCGCAGCGTGCGGCCACGAGTTCGCGACGTTGCGCGCAACGCGGGAGGTTGTACTGCCCTGCCTGGGCAATCGTCATGCATCGCGACGCGATCTTTTTAAGGCGCACGTCCTCCGGATAGAAGTCGAGCAGCTGTGCGCGTATGCGGCTGAATTCGCCAGACGGATCGACGAATACTGCACCATTCGTGGCCACTGCCAAGCTGGTCTCCGGAATGCGGCGCCATTCGTCGGGGTTGCGGGGCACGCGTTCGAGCCCGATCAGTGCCCGATAGAATGTACCGACTTCGCTGACGCCCGTTCGGCCACTGCCCCATGCGCTCGTCCGGCGCGGCGAAAACCCCTCGAACTCCCGCGGGAGCTCTGCGAGCGCCGCCTGCAGGGGTGTGCCTATCGCGCGGTGTGCTTTCGCGGTGAGCCATAGGCAGAAGCCCGGACCCCAGTCGTGGTCCCGCGACAGCTCGTCATCGAAGCCGAAACACTCGGATCCAGGGCCGACGAGCCCGGCTGCAATCTCATTTCGGTGATCGGTAAACCGCCTCTCGATGAGCGGCGCGCCGTGCGCCTGAAAGTAACGGGCGGCGAGATCGAGCCCGGTCATGGTTCCACCGACGTACGGTCAGCCGGCTGGCCGGATATCGCCGCAAACGCCGCCTGTGCATCGCGTGTCACCGGATGATCGTCTCCCAGGATCCGGCGGCGGATCGCGAGCGCCTCGCCGTAACAGCGCAAGGCCTCCTCTCGCTTCCCGGTTGCGGCATGCACCACACCGAGGCTGATCAGGGTGCTGGCGTAAGCGGGATGCTCGGTTCCCCAGCGCCCGGAGCAGATGCCGAGCACCTGTTCGTAGAGGGCCAGTGCTTCTGCGTGGCGCTCCTGCCGGCAGCGGAGGCTCGCCATGGCATTGAGTGTAGAGAGGTGACGGACATCGTCAGGCGTCGTGGCGGCACGGAGGATCGTGATGGCACGTCCGATCAGAGCTTCTGCTGTCTCGAGATCGCCCGTCGTCATGCAGGTGGCGGCGAGATTGCAGAGACTGGTTGCGTAGCTCGGGGCGTCGTCACCCGAGATCGAGCCGACGAGATCGATGGCCCGCTTCTGCAGACGGATGGCCTCCTCGTACCGGCCCATGTCCTGGTACAGCAGAGCCACATTGTTCAGGTTGCTCGCGTAGAAGAAGTGTCGCTCGCCAAGTGTCCTGGCATAGATCGCATCCGCGGCGAGGAAGAGCCCCTCGCTTCGAGCGTGCTCGCCGGTCAGGCGGTAGAGCCCCGCGAGGTTGTTCAGGCAGGTGGCATAGTCCGGGTCGTTCTCGCCGACCGTCGTAAGCAGGATCCCGCGTGCCTGGACAAAGCACGCCTCGGACTCGGCATAGCGTCCGGTCGTACGGTAGAGGCCGCCGAGATCGTTCAGTCGTGCAGCGTGCATGGCGTGGTTCGCGCCATACTGCCGGCAGGTGAGGCGGACGACCTGGCGCAGCAGCGGTTCGCTCTCGCGGTCACGCCCCTGCTGGCGGAGCGTGGCCAGGCGTTTCTCGAGCTCCCCAAGCACCCGGCTCATCGGTCCCTGTTTTCGCGCAGCACGCGATGCGGATCGCGACGCCCGGACGCGCGACATCGGGATCGCCGACGGTGTCGTGACCCTCTTGTCGCGGGCAGAGTCCGGGCGCGCATACCGCCTAGCCTAGGAAGCGGGATCGCCCCTCACAACAGGAGTCCTTGCAAAACAGCGTCACACCAGGGCAACAGTGTCTCCCGTGTGTCGTGGCGCGTGATCGCGGTCGGAATCGCACGCCACTGGAGTGCAGAGGGGGTACGTCTTCAGGTACTCCAGGAGGAAATCGCTGAATAACCGGACGCGGCGCGGAACCTCACGCGTTCCCGGCCGGATGATGTAGATGTAGGTTGCAAGCGCGTGCCACTGCGGCAGCACGCCGACGAGGCGCTTCCGGATCAGATCCTTCTCAACCATGAAGGTCGGAATGACACCGATACCCGCGCCCGAACGGACGGCCTCGCGGACGAAAAGATGTCGTCACAGCAGATCGGCCCTTGCGGCCTGAAGGTGGCCGAACCACTGCGGCTCTCCAGCTGGAAGGAGAGCAGGCCGCGATGCGCGACCCAACGGTGAGCGGCGAGATCGGCGGGCTCGTCCGGTGTGCCGTGGGTCTCGAGATACTGCGGCGAGGCGAAGAGTCTGGCGTAGATCGGACATGCCGGCCGGGCCACCAGGGAGGAATCCTTCATCTGCTGGGGCGCGGCTCGCAGGGCAATGTCGAAACCCTCGACCGCAAAGTCGAGCGGTTGGCTGTGCAGGTACAGATCGCAGTACACGCGCGGGTAGCGTGTCGTGAATTTCGTGACGGCATCGGCGAGGAATGCGGAACCGAGGTAATTCGGCGCGGAGATGCGCAGGCTTCCTGCCGGTTCCCCGAGCTCGTCGGGCGACTCCACGGCCGCCTGCTCGAGCGAAGAGATCAGGTGTGCGATGCGTTCGTACAGTGCGGTCCCCGCCGGGCTCAGGACGACCCGCCGCGTCGTGCGGTGCAGCAGGGGAACGCCCATCGCGGCCTCGAGCTGGGACAGACGCCGGCTCACCGACCACTTCGGCAGATTCAGCTTTCTGGCCGCGGCCGAGAAGCTCGCCGCATCGGCGACGGCCACGAACATGCGCAAGGCATTGAAGTCCACTTCGGCGGCGTGCGCCTTCTTGGCGTCGATCGTCATGCTGATCCGGGAAATACCTCAGCTCAAGGCATTCTGGGATACGGGCGATCGGCAGGCAAGGCATCCGCGAGCGGGCGCCGGCGGTGCGCCGGTAGTCTGTTTGGTCGATGATCGGGCGGTTCGGGCCGGCGATATTTCGCGGGGGGATTCGGCGCCCCGGGGCGGGAGGCATGCGCAGATGAGCGATGAGGAGCGGGTTTCCGGGCAGGGCCGGATCATGTCGGCGGACATCGATCGCGCACGCGCGCAGATCGGGATTCCCCAGTACGAACGTAATCCGGTTTTCAACCGGGTGGCCACGAGCGACACCATCAGCCACTTCGCCTTCGGGATCGGTGATGACAATCCGCTGTGACACGACCCGCATTATGGGGAGACGACCCGCTGGCGCGGCCAGATCGCCTCGCCGCTCTACGCCACGACTGTCGGCCTGGATGACACGCCGCGCCCGAGTGCGGAACTCAAGAAGCTCTTCCGTGGCCTGTTCCGTGGTGTAGGCAAGTATTACTCTGGCGCAAGCTGGGAATGGTACCGGCCGATCCGGCCCGGTGAGGTGATCTACCGCGAGTACACCACCTGCGATGTGCAGGTGAAGGAAAATTCGAGCTTCAGCGGCGGGCTGACCGTGATCGACCGTTACCGCTATTTCTACGTCAATGCCAATGGCGAGCCGGTTGCGACCCACGAGCTCAGCTTCGTCAACGCCGAGCGCGAGGCGTCGAAGGAGAAGGGGCGCAACAAGGACATCCAGCGGGCCCGGTACACACCCGAGGACATCGAGCGTATCGATGCGCTCTATGCCGCAGAGGAGATCCGGGGCAGCGAGAAGCGCTACTGGGAGGACGTGCAGATCGGTGACACGCTCACGCCCGTGGTCAAGGGACCGATGCGGGTGACCGACGTGGTGGGCTTCCACATCGGCTGGGGATTCGGACAGATGTATGGCGCCGGGCCTCTTCGCTACGGGTGGAAGCAGCGCCAGCGCACGCCGGCGTTCTATTCCACGGATGAATACGGCGTGCCGGACATCGTGCAGCGGCTGCACTGGGATCCGGTTCGCGCCCGTGAACTCGGGCTGCCGGCACCTTATGACTACGGCACGATGCGCACCAACTGGCTCGGTCACCTGCTGACGAACTGGATGGGTGACGATGGCTGGCTGCTGCACCTCGCGACGGAGATGCGATCCTTCAACTTCATCGGGGATACCACGGTCTGCTCGGGCACGGTGACGGCGAAGAGCATCGAAGGTATGCGCCGTCTCGTGCACATCGAGCTGAAGGCGACCAATCAGCGCGGTGAGGTCACGAGCCCGGGCACGGCCACCGTGCTCCTGCCGTCCCGCGAAGCGGGGGCTGTCGCGCTGCCGGCGCCGCCCGATGCGCTGGTCGCGCGCGGCGCAAACATGATGGCCGAGACTGCCGATCGCGGCAGGCGCGGAATCAGCCGCGACTGATCGAGGAGAAAACGTGTCTGCATTTGGAATCCGCTTCGATCTGCGTAACCCCGCCTTCAGCGGGACCCCGATGGCGGAGCGCATGGAGGCTGCGCTCGAGATGGGAGCCTGGGCCGACGGGCTCGGCGCGCGCCTGATCGTGCTCGCCGAGCACCACGGTTCGGAGGATGGCTATCTGCCGAGCCCGCTCATCCTGGGTGCGGCGATGGTGGCCCGGACGCGCGCAGCGACGATCCGCCTCTTCCTCGTCGCCTCCTTCCATGATCCGCTGCGCCTCGCCGAGGACCTCGCCGTTCTCGACCTGATCAGCAAGGGCCGCATCGATGTGAATCTCGTCGCGGGCTACGTGCCGGACGAGTTCGCGATGTTCGGCGTGCCGATGTCCGAGAGGGCACGGCGCATGACCGAGACCGTGGGAACGCTCAAGGCCGCATGGACCGGGGATGCCTTCGAGTACCGTGGCCGCACGGTCCGGGTCCGCCCTGCGCCGTTTCGCCCCGGGGGTCCGCCGCTGACGCTGGGCGGCAACAGCGAAGCCGCTGCCCGGCGGGCGGCCCGCATCGCCGACGGCTTCGCGCCCGGCGTCCCGACCCTCTGGGAGGTCTATCGGGACGAGTGTCTGAAGGTGGGCAAGCCAGACCCGGGACCGGCGCGGCGTGCATCCGCCGCAGTGACCATATTGTCCCGGGACCCTGACAGCGCGTGGGATGCGCTGGCGCCGTATTTTTTGCACGAGGCCAATGCCTATGGGGCCTGGGAGGCCACACGCGCCGGCGACGCCCTGCACCCTCAGGCGGCGGACGCCGAAGCGCTGCGGCAGACGGGTGTCTACCGGGTGCTGACCCCGCAGGCCTATCTCGCCGAACTCCGGGCGGCGGGTCGGGCGGCCTTTCCCATGCTGCACCCGCTGGTGGGAGGAATCCCCCCCGGACGGGCCTGGGAGCACCTCAGGTTGTTCGAGCACGAGGTCCTTCCGGGTCTCCATTGACAATCGGGGTGCCCCGCCGTGGACAATCGGCTGGCTGCGAGAGCGCAGCGTTCGGGCCTGGCGGTGGCGTGATGGCAACGGCAGAAGTCGTGGAGCGCGGAATTCGGCGGAGCGGCAGGGGCGGGGGCCCTGACCTGTCGCAGATGCTCGTTGGCCGGCACATGCCGGTCGAGCGCTTCTGCGAGCTGCTGGAGCGGATCTACGAGGGACCGCTCGAGACCGTCCCCTGCAGCTCCGCCATGATGCTCCTGCGCGGCTGGCTGAGGGCCAATGAGAGCGTTCTCATCGTGCGTCCTTCCGGGACTCATGCAATGGGGCTGGTCATGCGTGACAGCCGGCAAGGCACGCAGCTCAACGACTATGTGTGCACGCAGTTCCCGATTTTCTCGCTGGATCCCTTCGTCGGACTGCCGCCGGACCAGGTGGTGACGCTGGATGAGATCATCGACTCGGAAAAGTGGATGCGCGGAGAATTCTTCCGCCAGTATGTCGAGCCACGTCAGGTGCGCTACGTCCTTGCTGCGGACATCCACGGTGAGGAGGGGCGGGAGTTTCGTCTGCGTTTCACGCGCCCGACGGACCTCGAGGACTTCTCGGCGAGCGACAAGGCGCTCGTGCAGGCACTGATCCCGCACTTCAAGCGGGCGCTGAATCTGCACACCCGTCTCGGGCAGATGGAGACGGAGATGAAGCTCTACGCGAACGTCATGTGCAGCATGCTGGTTGGCTCGGTGATCCTGGATGGGGCCGGGGCGGTGCTGCGTTCGAACTCGGTGGCCCAGGCGATTCTCGCCGAGAGCGACGGGCTGCGCCTCGGTGCGGGCGGACTGTCGGCGGAGTACCGCAGCGAGGACCGTGAGCTGCAGCGGCTGATCCGCCAGGCGCTCGGGATGCCGGCGGATCAGCCGGCGATTGCCGAGGCGCTCTCGGTCACGCGCCCCTCGGGGCGGGCGCCGCTCAGTCTGCTGATCCGTCCGATTCCGCTGTCGGAGTGCTCGGACGGGCCGAACCGCCCGACCGCGGCGGTGTTCGTGCGTGATCCGGAGAAGAAGCTGCATCCGTCCTTCGAGCTGGTGCAGCGGCTGTTTCACTTCACGCCTGCGGAGGCGAAGCTTGCGCTGCTGCTGGCCGACGGGCTGTCACTCGACGAGGCGGCCGATGAGATGGCGGTGCGCAAGAACACGGCGCGTGCGCACCTGCGCTCGATTTTCTCCAAGACGGGCGTCAAGCGCCAGATCACCCTCGTCCGCCTCCTCCTCAACAGCGTGGCGTCGATGATCTGAGGCTGGTAGTGCCGCGTGCGGTGCGTGCCGCCTTCACCGCGGGCGCTGGCATTGTTGCTGTGGTATGACAGTCCGTTGCACGCCGTGTGCTTGTCAGCGCCGGGGTCTCATTCCTAGACTCTATAAGATAAGGATTGCCCGACGACAGGGCCCGCGGAGACACGGCATGCAGATGAACGACATGGTGATTGTCAGCGTCGATGACCACATCATCGAGCCGCCGACGATGTGGGACCGGCACCTGCCTGCGAAGTACAGGAGCATCAAGCCGCAGTGGAACGAGCGCGCCGACGGATCGCAGTACTGGGTCATGGAAGGACGAGCCCTGCAGAACTTCGGGCTGTGCGCTGCCGTCGGACGGGTACGCGAGGAACTCGGCAGCGAGTCGGAGCGGCTGGACCAGATGCGCGCCGGGTGCTGGGACATCAAGGCGCGGGTCGACGACATGAACGCCAACGGCATTCTGGCGTCGGTGAACTTCCCGACCTACGTCGATCTCGACGGGTCGGTGTTCCAGTCGTTTCCCAACCAGGACAATGCGCTGGTCCTGCTGCGTGCCTACAACGACTGGCACATCGACGAGTGGTGCGGCTCCTTCCCCGGGCGCAATATTCCGATGGCGATCATTCCGTTCTGGAACATCGAGGCGGCAGTGGCAGAGGTCCGGCGCGTGGCGGCGAAGGGCTGCCGTGCCATCAGCATGTGCGACAACCCCTCGCTCAAGGGCTGCCCGAGCATCCACAACGCTCACTGGGAGCCCCTGTGGCGTGCCTGTGCCGAGCATGACATCGTCATCAACCTGCACATCGCCTCCGGTGCGCGGGCCCCGCATGCCTCGATGGAGTCGCCGATCGACTGCTGGATCATCAGCATGCCGATGGCGATCGCGAACTCCGCTGCGGACTGGCTCTTCCTCAGTGCACTCGATCGCTACCCGAACCTGAGGATCTCTCTGGCTGAGGCAGGCATCGGCTGGATACCGGCACTCATAGAGCGAGCGGATTTCGTCTACAGTCACCACCGCGCGTGGACACACGCGGATTTCGGGGGACGACTGCCGAGTGATCGTTTCCGCCAGCACTTCCTGACCTGCTTCATCGAGGATCGCTTCGGCCTTCGCAACGTGGATGCCATCGGTGAGCGGAACATTGCCTATGAATGCGACTACCCGCATTCGGATTCGGTCTGGCCTCATACGCCGGAGCGGCTCTACGAGGGCGTGAAGCACCTGAGGGATGCCACTATCGACCGGATCACGCATGCGAATGCGCTCGAGGTCTTCAGGTTCGACGCCATCGGCATGCTCGGTGGCCGCCAGAACTGCACCGTGGGTGCGCTGCGTGCACAGGCGAAGCATGTCGATACGAGGCCTGTCTCGTTTGGCGGCGTGCATCCCCTGCCGCCTGGAGAAAAGCCACGCCCGGTGACCTCCGGGGACGTGGCGCGCGTCGTCGAAGCGCTCAATCGCTCCGCAGCCTGAGCGCCTGAAGACTCATGGCTCCTATGAACCGTCCCCTCGCTGGAATCAAGGTCGTCGAGGTCTCCATGTGGGCCTTCGTCCCGGCAGCAGGTGCCGTGCTCGCTGACATGGGCGCCGACGTGGTGAAAATCGAGCCGCCGGCCGGTGACCCGATGCGCTGGCTCACGTACCAGGGTATTGCCCCGGGTGCCGGGGGCTTCACCTTCCTCTGGGACATCTTCAACCGCGGCAAGCGCAGCATCACGATGGACCTGAATGTCGAGGGGGCTACGGAGGTGCTGCACCGGCTTCTGGAGGATGCCGATGTCTTCCTCGTGAGCCTGCTGCCCTCTGCACGCCGCAAGCTGAAGATAGACATCGAGGAGGTCACGGGTCGCCATCCGAGGCTCATCTACGCCGTGGGCAGCGGGCAGGGCGCTTTTGGACCGGAGGCGGACAAGGGCGGCTATGACTCGCTCTCCTTCTGGGCTCGCGGTGGCGTGGCCTCGGCAGTTACACCCGACGGCTCGCCGCATGTCCTCCAGCAGCCGACCGGGGCCTTTGGCGACAGCATCAGCGGTGCGATCCTGGCTGGCGGCGTGGCCGCCGCACTCGCCCAGCGGGCGATGACGGGCAAGGTGTCGGTCGTCGACGCCTCACTACTCGGCACATCCATGTGGGTGATGCAGACCGGCATTGTCGGTGCAACGGTCGCCGGCGTGAACGAGCTGCCGAAACTGAGCCGCGACATCGTGCCGAATCCCCTGGTCAACAGCTACCGCACGGCGGACGGGCGCTTCATTGCCCTCTGCATGCTGCAGAGCCAGCGCTACTGGCCGGGATTCTGCGAGGCCGCAGGGCGTCCCGAGCTGATCACTGACCCACGCTTCGATACCGATGAGAACCGTACGGCCAACCTGAAAGCCTGTGTGGCGATGCTCGATGAGCTGTTTGCGACACGCACGCTTGCCGAGTGGGAGAGGATCCTCTCGAGCCAGGAAGGCCAGTGGAACATCGTGCAGCAGGCCGGTGAACTCGCTCGCGACCCGCAGGCCGTGGCCAACCGCTTCATCCAGGAGGTCGTCTACGGCGACGGCCGCGCGATCAAGATGGTCAGTACGCCGCTGCAGTTCGATCGCCAGGCGCTCGATGCGCACCCGGCGCCTGAGCTCGGTGCGCACAACGACCAGGTGCTTGCCGAGGTCGGCTACCTCGAAGAGCAGATCCTCAACCTGAAGATGGCTGGCATCATTTTCTGACAGCGTGCCCCACGCATGCTGAGGGTTGCAGAAGGAGACCTTGATGGCTGAGAACGTGCGGCGGTCGACCAGTCCTCGGGTCGGGAAGGTTTCCCGGGACGATTCCTGCCCGCACAAGGAGGGCCCGTCGCCGGTATCCCGGCAGATACACCAGTCCGCTCGGCAGGCGCCAGGTGCCGCGGCCGACAGAGTCGATGCCGACTGGGATCCGAGGTCAGCGCGAGTCCTGCGCGATCAGCGTGCGGCTTACGATGCCATGCGCGAACGCTGCCCCGTCGCCTTCAGCGAATTCATGCAGTGGTCCCTGTTCCGCCATGAAGACATCGAGCGCGCCCTCCACGATCATGAAACCTTCAGTAATGCCGTGTCCCAGCATCTCACCGTGCCGAATGGCATGGATCCGCCCGAACACACGGCCTATCGCAGCATCATCGAGCGGTGCTTCACGCCCGAGCGCATGGATGCGTTTGAACCCGTCTGCCGCAGGATCTCCTCCGGACTGGTGCAGAAGATACTCGGGCGCGGCGAGGTGGAACTGATCGCGGATCTCGCACTGCCATTCTCGGTGCATGCGCAGTGCGCGTATCTCGGGTGGCCTGCCACTCTGCACGGTCCGCTGATTCGCTGGACACAGAGGAATTACGAGGCCAATCTGAAGCGAGATCGACATATCACCTCGGAGATTGCGCGGGAGTTCGAGGCGCTCATCGACGACATGATCGAAGCCCGTTCGCGGAACCGGGCCAGGGCTGAAGATGATCTCACTGGCGTCCTGATCGGTGAGAAGGTGTGGGGACGACCGCTCAGCAACGAGGAGATCGCGAGCATCCTGCGGAACTGGACGGTCGGGGAGATTGGCTCCATCTCGGCGGCAGTGGGCATCGTCGCCCACTACCTGGCGCAGCACCTCGAGCTGCAGGAGCAGCTGCGGGCGCAGCCCTCCCTGCTGGACGCCGCGATCGATGAAATTCTCCGGATGTTCGGGCCCATGGTGGCTAATCGACGGATTACGACCCGTCCGGTGGAAATCGGCGGGCGCCAGATCGGTGCCGGCGAGCGAATCTCGCTCATGTGGATCGCGGGCAACCGGGATGGGCGCGTCTTCGAGGATCCCGACAGCTTCCGCCCGGATCGTGATGCCGCAAAGAACCTCCTGTATGGAGCGGGCATCCACGTCTGCCCGGGCGCGCCCCTGGCCAGGCTGGAATTGCGGGTGATCATCGACGAGTTGCTCAGGCAGACGACGGTGGTCGAGCCTGTGCCTGACCGGGCGCCCGCCAATGCTGTCTACCCTGCCAGCGGGTTTGCCACGCTGCCGCTGTGCATCAGGTGCTGACCACCGGATTTGCCCAGTTGCCGGGTGGGCGGGTTTCCTGAGGTTCCAGATCCTGCAGCAGGATGCAGGCAATTATCGGTCAGAGAAGAGGAGTTTCTGAAATGAGTGCCATCCCCGTAAGACTACTGTCGTGCGACACCCACCTCGAGCACTGGGGTACGGTGCTGAAGGACTATGTTCCCCAAAAGCATCACGACCTGTTCGAGCAGGCGCCCTACAAGATCAGGATTCATGGCTTCACGCCCTGCTATGGGGACGATGGCGTGAACGTGGCAGCCATCGGCGGCTATCGCGACTACTGGAAGATCAGGAAGGGAACGATCGACATCAGGAAAGACAGGATTCCGGGCGCCTATGGTGGGCCGGATGAATATGCCGAATGGATGAAGGTCGACGGCATCACGGCAGCCGTGCTTCTTCCCGGTGGACCGACGGGTTCCGTCATCGGCATGGCGCGCGGCGCTCTCGATCGCGCTGGATATCTCGAGGTGCTGCAGGGCTACAACAACTTCGCCAGTGATTTCTCCAAAGCCCATCCCGATATGTTCCTCGGGGCGGCCTGCATCCCGACGACCGGGGTCGAGGACGCCATTGCCGAAATGCGCCGGGTGCGCAAGCTCCCGGGCATCCGGACGATCGCGCCGGCCACCTTCCCCAATGGCACGCCCAGTCCGAAGCCGGAAGACGATCGCTTCTACCGGGAAGCGATGGACCTCGCCATGCCGATCACCATGCACGGGGGCTGGTCCAGCCCGATCGGGGGCTGCAAGAACGACCAGGACGTGGCGGCCTGGATCATCGGCCACATCGAAGTGGTCACGGGAGGGCCCTATACGGCGACGCAGTTGATCCTGTCTGGGGTATTCGACCGCCTGCCGAAGCTGCGCTTCATCGTGCTCGAGGCTGGCGCCGGCTGGCTGCCCTTCTCCATGGACGTCATGGATCACTTCTACGATCGTCAGCGCCACTGGGCGGGGATCGACCTGAAGAATCCTCCGTCGTGGTACTGCACGAGCGGCAACTTCCTCTGGAACATCATCGCCGACAGGCACGCCGTGAAGATGCGGGACTTCATCGGCGTGGACAATCTCTCCTGGGCCTCCGACTTCCCGCATGGCAATTCCGAGTTTCCGGAAGACCGTGCGCGTGCCCTGAAACTTGTGGCGGACTGCACTGCCGAGGAGCGCAACAAGATCCTCTGGAGCAACGCTGCAAAGTTCTACGGCCTGGAGTCCTGAGGGATTCCAGCGGTGGGGAGATGGCGTCCGGGCAGGCGATCATGCGTGCCCGGACGGCCCTGTCCGCTGCCCCTGCCTCCTGGCTCTGAAAGGATACCGAAATGAACACTGTGAGCAGTACAGGTCCCGGCACGGCAACCGTTGATCGATCGAAGTTGCCGCTGGTTTATTCCTGTTCCGGTTGCTCGAGCGCGGCACAGACCAGCAACAGCGTGGCCATCGCACTCGATCGCCGCAATCTGGCGGAGATGTCCTGCATCGCTGGCGTCGGTGGGGACGTCAAGAAGCTGGTCAAGGTCGCGAAGTCCGGGCGACCGATCGTGGCGATCGATGGCTGCCCCCTGGCATGTGTGAAGAACTCTCTGGCGCGGCATGGGATACAACCGGCGATCTGGCATGAACTCTCCCAGTACGAGGTTGAGAAGATCTACCAGGCCGACCCGGACCCTGCGCTGGTGCAGAAGGTTCTGGGCATCGTGACCGAGTCTCTGGGTTCGATTCTGAAGGAGTGAGCCTTTGCGGGCCGGGCATGAGCTGTTCCCGTTGGCATCGAGTCCATGAGCCATTTCCTGTGTCGAGGAATCCGAAGCCGGATGATCTGTCGTCGATACCGGGCAACGGGAGTTGCAGGGTTTCGGATGGAGGAGCGTGCCAGAGGGCAGGGCCAGGCGCGAGGCACCCGTGACGATGACTGCGAGTATTCAGGACAGGAGTTCACCGCGGGTGGAAGGAGCAGGTTCCTCGGTTTCGATCGCACTGGCCGGCAGCGGCGGCGCGGGCGCCATCTCGGTGGCCACCATGCTGGTGGACGCGGCCGGGATGGCACAGTGGTATGCATTAATGACCCGGTCGGTCGGAGCGCAGATCCGGGGCGGTGAGACCGCCGCGCTGCTTCGTTTCAGCACCGAGCCTGTCGCGGCTCACGGCGATGATGTCCAGGTCCTGCTGGCCTTCGACTGGCAGAACCTCGACCGTTATGCCGCCGAAATCCCGTTGTCGGTCGGTAGTCTCGTGATCGGCGATCAGGAACAGGGTGCGGTGCCGGAGGCGATCGTCGCAAGCGGCGCCCGTCACATCGAACTGCCTCTCAAACAGCTCGCCAAGGCGGTTCCGGGCGGGCGCCCGAACATGGTGGGCATGGGTATCGTCGCCGGGCTGATAGGGCTGCCTCTCGAGCCCCTGAACTCCGTGCTCGAGAAATTCCTCGCCGACAAGGGCGATAAAGTCCTGGCCGCAAGCCGGCAGGCGATGCACGCGGGCTACGAGGCGGCGGCCGCGCTCGGCCAGGAATATCGGCTGTTGCCCGGCCACAGGCTCCCATCGGGAAGACGCTGGAGTATCACCGGAAATCAGGCCACGGGCCTGGGTGCAATCAGAGGAGGCATCCGCTTCGTTGCCGCGTATCCCATCACACCGGCCACTGAGGTTCTGGAATGGCTGGCGGGAGCACTGCCAAAGGTCGGTGGCGCACTCGTCCAGGTCGAGGATGAACTGGCGGCAATCAACCAGGTCATCGGGGCCTCATACGGTGGTACGCCCTCGCTCACCGCGACCGCAGGCCCGGGCCTTTCCCTGATGATCGAATCACTGGGTCTCGCAGTGGCCTCGGAAACGCCGGTGGTTGTGGTGGATATCATGCGCGGCGGGCCATCCACCGGGATCCCTGCCAAGTCGGAGCAGGCAGATCTCAATATCGCAATTCACGGTCTGCACGGGGATGCCCCACACCTGGTACTGGCACCGAACACGGTGGCGGACTGCCTGTTTACGACGCAGTGGGCAACGCACCTGTCGGAGACGTTGCAGGCGCCCGCAGTCGTGCTTTCCGACCAGTCTCTCGGGCAGACGAAAGCCGTACTGGACATGCCTGCGGGCATCGTGTTTCCGACCCGGCGCGAGGTGGCGTCCGCACCGGCTGCCGACCAGAAATACCTGCGCTACGCAGATACGCCCTCCGGCATCTCACCCATGGCGATCCCCGGCACGCGCGGCTGCCAATACACGGCAGATGGCCTCGAACACGACCCGAGTGGCGCGCCGTCCTCACGCGCCGAAGACCATCTCACCCAGCTGAACAAGCGTGCGCGCAAGCTCGACACCTACGACTACGGGGACCACTGGGCGGATCTCGAAGGCGAAGGGGACATGGCGATCCTCACCTGGGGTTCGTCCACGGGTGCAGCACGGGAAGCGGCGCGCCGGTGGCGGGAGGAAGGCGGCAAAGTACGGGTGCTCAGCATCCGCCTGCTGTTGCCCGTTCAGCCGGAGAGGTTCCAGCGGGCGCTCGCGGGCGTATCCCGCGTGCTCGTGGTCGAGCAGAGCCACGGTGCGCAGTTCTACCGCTACCTGCGGGCCTATTACGACCTGCCGCAGCAGACCCGGGTCCTCCATCAGCCCGGCCCGCTGCCATTTCGGCCACGCCAGATCTGCGAGCAACTTCCCGGCTGGAGGACGACGTGATTCGTGATCCTTTGCCGCAACAGCACTGCGCTGACGCGCTCATGAGGGATCCGGGCTGCTACCGCTCCGACGTCAAACCGGTCTGGTGTCCCGGCTGTGGCGACTACTCGGTACTGAGTGCGCTGGTCAACGCCTTGAGCGCTCTGCAGCTGCCACCCGAAGAGGTCGCTCTGATTTCCGGCATCGGCTGCTCATCGAGAATCCCGACGTACCTGAGTGTCTATGGCTTCCACGGGGTGCATGGGCGCGCACTACCCCTGGCCACCGGTCTGAAGCTTGCGCGGCCCGACCTGACCGTGCTCGTGGCCGGCGGGGATGGTGATGGTTTTTCCATCGGGGGCAATCATTTCCTGCATGCCTGTCGCCGCAACGTGGACATGACCTACATCATCATGGACAACGAGGTCTATGGCATGACGAAAGGTCAGGCCTCGCCCACTACCGCACCGGACTGGAGGGGGAGCGAGTTGACGCCGGCAGGGACCGGGTTGACTCCTTTCCAGCCACTGATCCTGGCACTGGCAACCGGCGCCAACTTCGTCGCTCGCTGCTTCAGCGGCGATCCGGCGAATCTGGCGGACATCCTGGTCGAGGCGATTCGTCATCCGGGCTTCTCGGTCGTGCAGATCCTGAGCCCCTGTCCGACTTTCCGGCCGGAACAGCGCCAGTGGAAGAATCAGGTGCGCGCGATCCCCGAGAGCGCAGCAACCGATTTTCGCAGCGCAGCTCGTTTTCTGATGGAAGATGATGGCCTGAGCGTCGGGCGCATACTCTACCGCGGAGGCCGCAAGCCATTCATGCTGTCGCAGAGCCGGCACAGCGACATCGGCGACCTGGAAGTGGAGTTCGCGCTATGACTGCAGGCGGCAACATCAGGCCGGAGTGCTCGGTGGACGACCTGCTGGCCTATGCAGAAACCATGGAGCGTGCCGCAGCCGAGCGCTATGCGGAGCTGGCCGACGTCATGATGGTTCACAACAACCGGGAGGTCGCGGAGTTATTCCGCAGGATGGCCGAAATCGAATGGCTGCACGTGAATAACGTCATTGAGCTCTCACGTGAACTGGCGACTCCCGCCGATGCGGTGCAGCCCGGCGCCGGGGATCGGTTGCGCGGCGCTGAGGTGCCCGATCCGGAAACCATGCATTACCTGCACACTCCACACCATGCGTTGAAGCTGGCTCAGCAATACGAGCAGAGCGCTCTCGAGTTCTACCGGCAACTGGCGGAATCCTCGAAGGACAGGGAGTTGCGGGCTGCCGCACTGCGGCTCGCGGCTGAGGAGGAGGCTCATCTGTGCGAACTGGACTGCTGGCTGGCCCGGTATCCCGAACCCGAGCCGGACTGGGACAGGGATTTTGATCCGCCTAGTGCGGTCGATTGAGTCACGCTCGGCTGCGACGTACCGCGTGCAGCAACGTGTCGACGTGCCTGGCATGGTCTGGTACTGATTGAGAGGCGGCAAGTCATGAGTCTGAGAATCACGGAACTGTGCAGCGCCTGTGACGCGTGTTTGTCCGAGTGTCCTACGAATGCCATCACTGCCGGAAGACCCTACGTGATCGATCCGGATAAGTGCGTCGAGTGTGTCGGATTCTTCGATGCCCCTCAGTGCATGGATGTCTGTCCGGTCAACGGAGCGATCGTACCGGCCGTGGTGCAGCCAGGCGTCGGTTGACGAAGATATGGCCGAGGCAGGCGGTTGCGATGAGCACAGATCCAGGAGACTTGCGCAGGGCGTTCGGCACCTTCGCAACCGGAGTGACGATCGTCACCGCCCGAAGTCCTGCCGGACAGGACGTGGGCTTGACGGTCAACAGCTTCAGTTCTGTTTCACTGGATCCCCCGATGGTCCTCTGGAGTCTCGCCAAGACGTCGGGGAGCCGTTCCACCTTCATGGAAACGGACTCTTTCGCGGTACACATCCTGGCCCAGGAACAGGCCGGTCTCGCAGCATCATTCGCCCAGCGTGGCGTCGACAAATTCGCCGGACTCGAACTCGGACGCGGCGTCGGGTACGTACCTCTGCTGGGCGAGTGCAGTGCCCGTTTCCAATGCCGGACGGTCTTCCGATTCGATGGTGGTGACCACGATATCGTGGGCGGCGAGATTGTCGCCTATGAGCATTTTGATCGGGCTCCCCTGGTATTTCTCTCCGGCCGGTATGCGGTTGCCGTGGAGCATCCCGAGGCGGAACCGGCGACCGAGGACGAAGAGCCGTTCGCGACCAGCACTCTCATATCGCTGCAGTATCTGGTGGCCAAAGTACACTATGAGTGTCAGCTCGCTCTGCGACCCGAACTGGCCCGGGCAGAGCTCACCGAGGTCGAGTTCTATCTGCTGGCGGTTGTGGCGATGGCCGGGCCGTGTGCAGAGGACTGTCTCCTGAGGCGGGTCGCAACTTCCGGGGCTGCGGTTAGCGGGGCAAATATCGATCACCTCGTGCACAGCGGCCTCCTGCTCAGGCGGGGATCCGCACAGGAGGGCGTACGCATGACGCC
The DNA here is from genome assembly GCA_016707425.1 of Gammaproteobacteria bacterium. Lineage (GTDB taxonomy): Bacteria > Pseudomonadota > Gammaproteobacteria > Steroidobacterales > Steroidobacteraceae > JADJHU01. The sequence continues at coordinate 62,681 of JADJHU010000002.1, read as the reverse complement.
GGAGGGCAGCAGAATCCTGATGCGGCTTGCTGCCATCAGGAAGGCCATCGAAAGCGAGGCCCTCAAGGACTTCAGTCCGATGGAGATCGGTGTCTTCAAGCAGATGCTGCGGAGGGTGGTCCAGCAGACCCAGCCGGCGTAGCACTGGGCACTGTGGCCGCCTCACCCGGGGATCCCGCCGTGGTGTGCCCTGCGGAGAAATAGTCCGGTCAGACGATTTCCGCGCTGCTCTTCCCCATAGAATCCGGGGCATGCATTTCGAGCCCAGCCCCGGAGACGTGGCCTTCCGCGCCGACGTGCGGGAGTTCATCCGGCAGCACCTGCCGCCGGACATGGCCCGTCGCAGCTACATCTGCTCCCAGCCTCCGGACATCGGGGATTTTCGCCGCTGGCAGCGCATCCTTCACGACCGGGGCTGGGGCGCGCCGCACTGGCCGGTCGAGTACGGCGGTACGGGCTGGACGGCGATGCAGCGGCACATCTTCATGGAGGAGATCTTCCGCGCCGACGCCATCGATTACGGCTGGCAGGGCACGCACATGATCGGTCCCGTGCTCATCGCCTTCGGCACGGAGGAGCAGCGACGCCGCTTCCTTCCGCCCATGCTGCGGGGCGAGGAGATCTGGTGCCAGGGATTCTCCGAGCCCAATGCCGGGTCCGACCTCGCAAGCCTGCGCACGCGGGCCGAGCTCGCCGGAGACGAGTGGGTGATCCACGGGCAGAAGATCTGGACCAGCGACGCCGCCGAAGCCGACTGGGGATTCTTCCTGGTGCGGACCGATCCGCACGCGAAGCCGCAGCGTGGCATCTCGATGCTCCTCGTGCCCATGAATGCCCCCGGCGTCCGCGTCCGTCCGATCGAGGCGCTGAACGGAGGGCGGGACCTCAATGAGGTCTTCCTCGATGGCGTACGCGTCCCGAGGGGGAATCTCGTCGGCGAAGCCGGGCAGGGCTGGACCTGCGCAAAATATCTCCTGGAGAAGGAGCGTACGGCGAGTGCCTATCTCTACCGCAACAGGCGCGAGCTGGAGAAGGCCAGGGAGATCGCCCGCGCCGAGACCGTCGAGGGCGTGCGACTCATCGATACGCCGGAATTTGCGCGCAGGATCGCGAGGGTGGAGGCCGACCTGCTGGCCCTCGAATGGTCGGTACTGCGTATCCTGGCGGGAGAGAAGAACCTGCACGATGCGGATGCTGTGGTGTCCGCGCTGAAGATCCGGGGCGCGGAGATGCAGCAGCGCGTCGCGGCGCTGCAGCTGGATGCGCTCGGCCCCAGGGCACTGCGGGTCTTTGCGCAGGGCGACCGGAGCGCTGAGGTCATCGAGGGCACGTCGCTCTGGCCGGCCTACGTTCCCGGGCGGCTCGGGCAGTTCCTGTACGCGCGGGCAGCAACGCTCTACGGTGGCACGCGGGAAATCCAGAAGAACATCATTGCCCGGCGCGCCTTCGGGCTCGGGAGCGGCTGATGGACTTTGATCTCACGGAGGAGCAACAGATGCTGCGCGATGGCGCGCGGCGCTTCTTCCGTGAGCATTACCGCTTCGAGGATCGTCGTGCGCTCCTCGCGAGCGAGGCAGGCTTTTCGCGCGATCACTGGGCAAAGTATGCCGAGCTCGGGTGGCTCGCACTCGGTCAGCCGGAGGAAACGGGCGGCTGGCCCGGCTCGTTCGTCGAAACGGCGATCCTGATGGAGGAGTTCGGGCGGGCCCTGGCGCTCGAGCCCTACGTTTCCACGGTGGTGCTCTGCGCGCACGTCCTCGGACGATGTGCTGCGGCCAGGGCGGCGCGCGAGGTGTTGCAGGCGCTGGCGGCCGGTGATGCGCGTCTCGCGCTGGCTCACCACGAGCCGGGCGGTCGCTACGATGCCGAGCGACTCAACGTCGTTGCCACGCGCAGGGGCGACGCCTTCCAGCTTCGCGGCTGCAAGAGCTGCGTACCGGATGCGCCTGCTGCAAACCGGCTAATCGTCTCGGCACGACTCGAGGGCGAAGAGGACATCGTGCTGCTGCTGGTCGACGCGGGGGTGCCGGGATTGCGCATGAATGCCTATTCCCTCGTCGACGGCACCAGGGCTGCGGATCTCGTGTTCGACGGCGTGCGTGTGCCGGCTTCCAGCGTGCTCGCCCGCGGTGCCGCGGCTGGAGACATCCTGCAGGCGGCGCTGGATCGCGCCACGCTCGCACGTGTCGCCATGGCACTCGGCGCCATGGAGACCGTGCTGCAGATGACGGCCGAGTATGCGAAGACGCGCGTGCAGTTCGGGCAGGCGATCGGCCGCTTCCAGGCCCTGCAGCACCGCCTGGCCGAGATGTTCGTGGAAGTGCAGGAGACCCGCTCGATCCTCTGCTGCGGTCTGGCACATGTGGAGGCGGCGGGAGCCGAGCGCAGTGCCATGATTTCCGCCGCCAAGGTCGTTGCTGCGAATGCAGCGAGAATCGTGGGCGAGCAGGCCGTCCAGCTGCACGGCAGTATCGCCATGACGACGGAATATGCCGCCGGTCACTATTATGAGCATCTGCTGGCATTCGAAAGGATCTATGGCGATGTGGACTGGCATCTCGATCGCTTCGCCAGGCGCGCGGTCACCTGATATCGCCCGATTGCGGGGGATCCATGCAGCTGTCGCATACGCCTGAGGAAGAACAGTTTCGTGAGGAGGTCCGTGCGTGGCTGTGCGCAAACGTGCCGCGCGGCAAGCGTCCCCGCACCGGGATGGCTCTCCGCGAGTACGATCTCGAGTGGCAGCGGCGTCAGTACGACGGCGGCTGGGCGGGCATCTCCTGGCCCCGGGAATACGGCGGGCGCGGCCTGTCACTCGCGCAGCAGGTGATCTGGTACGAGGAATGTGCGGTCGCCCGGGCGCCGGTGGGTGGCTCGACCTTCGTTGCGCTCTCGCACGCCGGGCCGACGCTGATCGTGCGCGGCACCGAAGAGCAGAAGCGCTTTCATCTGCCGAAGATCCTGAAGGGCGAGTCGGTCTGGTGCCAGGGCTTCTCCGAGCCCAACGCCGGATCGGATCTGGCGAGCGTGAAGACGCAGGCCCGCGTCGAAGGCGATCATCTGGTCGTGAACGGCTCGAAGATCTGGACCTCCTACGCCGCGATGGCCGACTGGCAGGAGCTGCTGGTGCGCACCGACCCGGAGGCGCAGCGGCACAAGGGGCTCACCTGGGTGATCTGTGACATGCACGCCCGGGGCATCACGGTCCGGAAGATTCCGACCATGTCGGGCACCGGCAACCTGTGCCAGGTGTTCTATGACGATGTGCGCCTGCCGCTTGCCAACGTGGTGGGTGAAGTGAACGGCGGCTGGGATGTGTCGATGACCACGCTCGGCTTCGAGCGCGGCACAGCCTTCATCGCGCACCAGATCCATCTCGCTGCGATGCTGGAGGGGCTCTACGGCCTGGCGCACGAACTCAAGGGACCGGACGGGCGCCGCGTGGCCATCGAGGACGATGCGATCGCGGATCAGCTGCTGCGACTGCGCGCGGACGTGGCCGCACTGCGCGCCATGATTTATTTGAGCGTGTCACGCGGAGCACGCCAGCCGGTGCCCGGACCGGAGGGCAATATCGTTGCGCTCTGCTACGGCGAGCTCTCGAAGCGGGTGTATGCCTTTGCCGTGGAGCTGCTGGCGAACGAGGGCCTCGAGCTGCACGACGAGAACCCGGACTGGCTCACCGACTATCTCGATGCATTCAAGAACACCATTGCGGGAGGCACCTCCGAGATCCGTCGCAACGTGATCGGTGAACGGCTCCTCGGACTGCCGCGCGGCGGGCGCTGAGGAGCGGAGCGACCATGATCGATCTACTCCCGTCCGAAGAGCAGCAGCAGATCATCGACAGCGTGGCGGGCTTCCTCGAGGCGCAGCTGCCGGTGACGCGGCTGCGTCCCGGACCGGATGGCGCACGGCCGGCCGATGCCGGGCTCACCGACGCGCTCTGGCACCACATCGCGAGCCTCGGCTGGTTCGGCCTCGGCGTCTCCGAGGCGCAAGGCGGCGCCGGCTACCCCATCGTCGTGGAGATGCTCGTGGCGCGCGAACTCGGCCGCCATGCGGTCTCGCCGTCAGTCACTGCGACCATGGCCGCTGCCCATCTCGCGGCGCGCGGAGGCGAGACGTCCCTGGCATCTCTCATCGGTGGCGAACGGCGTGTGGCCGTCGCGAACCGGGTGAGCGCCGGTGGCGACGAGTACCACCTGATCGATGGCCGCGGTGCGGACTGCTTCCTCATCCTGGAGGAGACGGAAACACGCCTTTATCATGCATCGGCTTTCGGTCGCACGCGACCCGTGATGTCGCTCGATGATGCCGTCACACTCGATCGCGCCGATCTTCCCGCCAGCGCCCAGCCGCTGCTGCGGGATGCCACGGGCGATATTGCACATCGCGTTTCGCTGCTGAACTCGGCACAGCTGCTCGGCGTGGCCGAGGCCGCGCTCCGCCTGGCTGTGGACTACGCCGGGGCGCGCGAACAGTTCGGACAGGCCATCGGCTCCTTCCAGGCGATCAAGCACAGCTGTGCGGATATGGCAGTACGTGCGGAGGCCGCCTATGCCCAGACCTTCTTCGCGGGCCTGTCGCAGGGCAGCCGCCGCCCCGACGCGGCTTACCAGATTGCGGCGGCCAAGGTCGTGAGTGCGGATGCGGCGCTCGCCAATGCGCGCGCCTGCATACAGATCCACGGGGGTATCGGCTTTACCGCCGAGTGCGATGCGCATGTGTTCCTGAAGCGCGCCCATCTGCTGGGGCAGCTGGGCGGTGAGCGACGCTGGCTCCGTTCGACGCTGCTCGGGAGTGGGGTATGAACGCGGGGCCGGATCTGCCACGGAGCATTCCGCACGTCGTGCTCCGTGCGGCAGACGGTCTCGGTGACAAGCCGGCGATCGTCGACGGCGGGCGGTGCATCAGTTATCGCGGCCTGCGCGAACAGATGCTGCGGGCTGCGGCGGCCTTTCGTGCTCTCGGCGTGCAGAAGGGCGATCGGGTCGCCATCTGGGCTCCGAACCAGGCCGAGACGATCGTTGCGGCACTCGGCGTGCAGGCGGCCGGTGGCTGCATCGTGCCGCTGAACACGCGCTTCAAGGCCGGCGAAGCGCAGTACATCCTCAACAGGGGCCGCGTACGTATCCTGATACTGACCGACGTCTTTCTCGGCACGTCTTACCCGAAGATGCTCGAGGGCATCGACCTGCCCCATCTCGAGCATCGCGTGCTGCTGCCCTCGGAGGCGGGCGCTGGGGACTGGGAGCGCCTGCTCGAAGCATCGCGCCCAGGGAGCGCCGCGGCCGCGGCTTCTCTCGAGGCGCTGAGCGGAGACGAGCTGTCGGACATCATGTTCACCTCGGGCACCACCGGGAATCCGAAAGGCGTGATGACTACGCATCGCCAGAACGTCGCGGTGTATCGGGCCTGGTCGGACTGCGTCGGGCTGCGCGAAGACGATCGCTTCGCCATCATCTATCCCTTCTTCCACTGCGCGGGCTACAAGGCCGGCTGGCTCGCCACCTTCATCCGCGGCGCCACCATCTATCCCGTGGCGCAGATGGAAGTGCAGATGCTCTACGAGCTGGTGGCCGCCGCGCAGATCACTTTTCTGCCCGGACCCCCGACGCTCTTCCAGACGCTGCTTGCCACGCCACCCGCGGACCGCGCAGGCCTGAGCTCGCTGCGGGCCACTGTCACGGGATCGAGCACGGTGCCGCCCTCAATGATCGAGCGCATGAGGAGCGAGCTCGGCATCGCCACGGTGATCACCGGCTACGGCCTGACGGAAGCCTGCGGCACGGTGACCATGACGAGCGTGGGCGACAGCGCCGAGCTCGTGGTGCGCTCCTGCGGCAAGGCGATCCCCGGCGTCGAGCTGCGCTGCGTGGACGACGACAATCGCGACGTACCCGTCGGTGAGGCGGGGGAGGTCGTGGTGCGCGGCTACAACGTGATGCGCGGCTACTTCGAGGATCCGGAGAACACCGCGAAGGCCATCGATGCGCAAGGCTGGCTGCACACCAACGACATCGGTGTCCTGGACGAGAACGGGTACCTGCGCATCACCGATCGCAAGACCGACATGTTCATCGTCGGCGGCTTCAACTGCTACCCGGCCGAGATCGAACGCATCATGTGCGGCAATCCGGACTACACGCACGTGGCCGTGGTCGGGGTGCCCGACGAGCGCCTGGGCGAGGTCGGCAAGGCCTATATCGTGCCGAGGCCCGGCGCCGCCGTGACCCCGGAGAGCGTGATCGTCTGGTGCCGTGAGGCGATGGCGAACTACAAGGTGCCGCGCCTCGTCGAGATCGTGAGCGCGCTGCCGACCAATGCCATGGGCAAGGTGCAGAAGTTCAGGCTGCGCAGCGAACGCTGACCCGCCGTCCCTGGTGCCCCAAAGTGCCGAAGGCCATCTCGTTCCTGATGGTCATCTCGTTTCCTGTGCGTCACGCAACAGGAGTTCTGCCGGCTCCCCGGGGGCGCGATGCGAAGGCGCCATGTCCGGCGTCGAAGGGCACCACTTCGTGGGCTCGGGCGGTGGACGATATGGCATCAGGTCGGCACTCCGACCTCGGCGTCGACGTCGCGATCGAAATCACCGCGTGCGAGATCGTCCCCTGCGATCGGGTAGTGGCGGCGAAAGTCAGCCTGCATCGCCGCCATCGGCACGTCCGCGAATTCACCGTGGTAGGTGAGGTATTCCATGTGCTGCCGCCCGTCGAGATCGAAGGGGTGGTAGATCGAGTCCGCGTGACCGTCGAACTCCAGCGCGCGCAGGCGGAGTTTCTCGCACAGCTCGATGTTGAATGCCGGTGTGGCCTTCAGCCATACGCCATCCAGCAGGATGGCGGCATAGCCGTGCCAGTAGAACACATCGGTCCGCATCGCCGCCCGCATACGTGCGGTGGACAGGTGATTGCGCACGTCGGCATAGCCGAGCGCCGCGGGGATCCCGAGCGCGCGACACGCAGCTGCGAGCAATATTGCCTTCGATACGCACCAGCCACGTCCGTCTGCCAGTGTCGTACTGGCGCGCAGCCCGTGGATCGTGAGGTCGAAGCCGTAGGGATCGTAACGGATGCCATCGCGCACCGCGTAGTAGAGCGCGACCGCGCGGTCGCGTGGCGTATCGTGACCGGCGCTGCGCTCACGCGCATAAGCGAGGATCGCGGGATGGTCGCTGTCGACCATTGCGGTCGGGACGAGGCAGCTTGCGGGATCGGGCGTCTGCGTCACGGCGTGGCGCCGCTCGTCGTCGCTTTGCAGGCTGACGCCCGGTTCCGATAGGCCAGCGGCGCCATGCCGAAGGCCTGACAGAAGCGCCGTGAGAAATGCTGCGGGTCCTGGTAGCCCACGGCGGCGGAGATCTGCTTGACGGGCAGCCGCGTTGTGTCGAGCAGCCTGCATGCCTGCTGCAGGCGCATGCGGATGAAGTACTGCATGGGCGCGAGCCCGGTCAGCGTCTTGAACGTCCGCGCAAAGTGGTAGGGCGAGAGGTTCACGCTTCGCGCCATATCCTCCAGCCGCAGGGGCTCTCCGATCCGCTGCGCCATGAAGCCGCGAATCCGCTCCATCTGGATGCGGTCCCTGCGCTCAGTGCCCCTGTGGGACAGGAGCACGGGAATGCTGGTCAGGAGCGCTTTCAGCAGGCTGGCGCCGTTGATGAACCGGTCGATGGTGAAGTCCGCGCGCTGCAGGTCGTGCAGTCTGCAGAGCGTCTCGAACTGACCGATCAGCCCGGGATCCGGTCCGAGATGGACCACTCCGTCCGAGAAGTCGATGAACTGGCTGTAGACCGTGCTCAGGCTTCCCGAAAACGCGACCCAGTAGAGGCTCAGCGGCTTGCCTTCGGTTCCCGTGAGCTCCGTCCGGCCTGGGGGCCGGATTGCGATGTCGCCGCTGGCGAGGAGGGATTCGCCTGCGTCCGAGCGGAGCCGCATTTCGCCGCCCGTGCAGTAGTAGATGAGATGGCACGGCTGCAGGAAGGTGCCGTGTCCAGGATCCCTGGAGTAGTGGCCGGACGCGCGCGGGTAGAGGTCGCGGGTCAGCGGATGCTCGTGCAGCGCGCGGCGCAGATCGACAGGCAGGATGAAGCGCGAGCAACCTCGTGGGACGGGGTAGTCCCGGACCGGGAAATCAGGGATTCCGCCGTCTCCTTGCGCAAGAATGTCCATGTAGTCAGCAATCCGCCACGGCCCCGAAAAATCCTACGCCAGCTAGCATCGTGAGGCAATTTCGGGCGGTGCGCCGTGCAGTAACCCGGGGCGGGATGCGCAGTGACCGTAGTCTGCCTGGACGATGACTCGACACGACAGGTGCCATTAGCGTGCCGGAATTCCGGGCATCGACGCGCGACGAACGTCTCTCGAGCCGGATACGGCTCGCACACCTTCAGGGGGGGAACAATGAACGATTTCGGCAATCCCGTTCACGGCTTGCGCTTTGCGCTGTTCGTCTCGTCGGCGCTGGTGGCGATTCCGTCCATCGTGCAGGGGCAGGCGCCGGATCAGGTCGGCAGACTCGACGAGATAGTGGTGACTGCGCAAAAGCGCGAGCAGAACATCCAGGACGTGCCGGTTGCAGTGACAGCCCTCAGCGCCGAGGCGATCATCGCCAATCGCATTCAGAGCGTAAATGATCTCAGCGCCGTGACCCCGAATCTCACGGTCCGGCCGGGTGCGGGCGGCGGCCGGGCTCCGCAGTACTCGATGCGCGGCATCTATACGTTCGGGAGCGCGCTCGGAACGGACAAGGGCGTTTCGCTCTACATCGATGGGGTGTACGTCCAGAACGTGTCCGGCTCGATCTTCGACTTTGCAGATATCGACCAGATCGAGGTCCTGCGAGGACCGCAGGGCACGCTCTTCGGGCGAAATTCGACCGGCGGCGCGGTCAGCATCACCACACGCAATCCGACCGGCGAATTCGGGATCCGACAGGAGTTCACTTACGGCAACTACAGCCAGGTCCGCTCGAAGACGCGCATTGATTTCCCCCGCGTGGGGCCGCTCAGTCTGTCGATCTCCTACCTGCATTCCGAGCGCGACGGGGATACCCGCAACCTCGGTGCCGGCACCGTCTGGGATCACGGCCCTGCGACCGGTTACGCCCACGGTCTTCTGAAATCGCCGCAGCGGCTGGGCGACGAGAAGGTCGATGGCATCTTCGTCGCGGCGGCTTTCGACTTCCATCCGGATTTCGACCTATCCTACAAGTTCGACTACTCCGACACGGATTTCACGCCGCCCGCAGTCGGGGTTGCCTACCTGGCGACGCCCGCAGTCGCCGCGTTCGGAGGTACTCCGCCGTCGACGACGCCATACCTTTTCTACAGCGCTGCGCGTAATCCGATGACGCCCATCGCCACGAGGCGTCCGGACGCCGTGAACAACTGGTATACGACAGCCGGTTCGACGAAGACCTACGGTCACAACCTGACGGCGAGCTGGCGAGTGAACGACTGGGCGACTCTCAAGAACATACTCGCCTATCGCCGGACCGACCTCTACGTCAATTCCCAGCTCGATGGCCTCGGCGGACTGGTCGTGCCCACCTCGGGTGTGCCGTTCCTGTTCGTGGCGAACAATGTCGGCGGCTTCGACAAGCAGTGGAGCGACGAGCTGCAGTTCAACGTGAGCCGGCACCGGTTCAACCTCACCGCGGGGATCATTCACTTCCAGAACGACCAGGAATCGGGCGGCACTGCCGGGGAGTTCAACTCGCTGCAGGGAGCGGCGGTGGTCGGTCAGGGCACCTCCACCCCCGGGCCCTTCGTGGTGCCTGCCAATACGGGATACGTTCGCCCGAACGTGAGGGTGAAGTCCGACGCCTTCTACGTCCAGCCGGAGATTCACCTGACGGACCAGATCGATTTCGTGGCCGGGTATCGCATCACGAAGGACAGGAAGGAGGGCAAAGAAGTCGTTCCCGGTTCCGTCCAGCCATATTCGCCCTCTCTGGGCCGCTCCTCCCCATCCGGTACGAGGATGACCGGAGCACGTATCTCGTGGGCTTCAATTACAAGCCACTGGACAACGTACTCACCTATGTGAAGTACGCGACGGGATACATCTCCGGCGGACAGCTGGCCACGATCGAATTCCCCCCGGAGACGGCCAGGTCCTACGAAGGTGGCGTCAAGGCCGAGCTCTTCGGCCGGCGACTCCGCAGCAATCTTGCCCTGTTCCACGTCGACTACGGCTCGATTCAGCAGGCGGCATTGGGGTCGCAGACCGGGATTCCGTCCTCTGTGCCCTTCGGCCAGGCCATCGTGCCGACTGCTGACGCGACCGCCTATGGGCTGGAATGGGAAAACACGCTGGTGCCGGTCGACCGTGTGATGCTCGGCGCCAGCGTGGGATACACGCACTTCAAGTACGATGACGCCACGGTCTTCTCTGGTTATCGCATCACGCACGGTGTGCCGGGATTCCAGGAATACAATCGCCCGGAGTGGACCGGTAACCTCTTCGCGCAGTACGACGGCCCGCGGGTTTTCGCCGGCGGACATCTTTCCGCCAGGATCGACGGGCAGTTCAAGAGCGAATATCTGATGACCTCCGATACCTCGCCTGGTTCCGGGCTGACGGCGCAGGAGGATCCCGCATTTCGCAAGGCTGCCACAGCGCCTGATCAGTGGCTCGTGAATGCGCGCCTGGCGTTGAGCGGCATGGAGGTCCGCGGCGCGAGGGTGGAGCTGGCGCTCTGGGGCCGGAACATCTTCGACAACCGGAACATCATCCAGTACTCGGGCCTGGGATTTGCCGGAGCGGTGATTTACGAGCGGGCGCGGACCTACGGTCTCGACCTGAGCGTCGAGTTCTGACGGGAGACGGCTGGTCGATTCCGGAGTCGCGGAGGCATCGGGTCGTGAAGGTCTGGGCCACTGCAGACTTCCGGATGCCCTACAGGGAAGTGGGCGCGTACGCCCGCCGCGCCGAGGCACTCGGCTTCGACGGCATCAAGGTCGCCGACCAGGTCTCCGACGGCTTCCTGAATGCCGCCGCTGCACTCGGGGCCACGAGCCGCATCCAGGTCTGCGCTCCGGCACTGGTCGCCTTTGCCCGCAGCCCCATGATCGTCGCCATTGCCGCCTGGGACCTGCGCGGTGCCTTCGGGGAGCGCTTCGAACTCGGCCTCGGCCCCCAGGTCCGCGGCAACATCGTTCGCCGCTACAGCGGCCACTGGGTTCCGCCGGCGCCGCGCATGCGCGAGTACGTGCGTGCGCTGCGTGCGATCTTCGACTGCTGGCAGAACGGCACGCCGCTGCACTTCGAAGGCCGGCACTACAGCTTCACGCGCATGCAGGAGTTCGTGAAGCCGCCGCCCATCGAGCATCCCGACATGCCGATCATCGTGGCGGGCATCGGGCCCCTGATGACCGCGGTGGCCGGAGAGGTCGGCGATGCACTGGCGACTCATCCGACAAACGTCGCACCGCGCTTCATCCGCGAGCGGGCCCTGCCGCAGCTCGAACGGGGCGCGACGAGAGCGGGCCGTTCTCTCAAGGACGTCGGGCTGCGCATCAACTGTCTTTCGGCGACGGGCGTGGACGAGCGCGCGACGCGGGAGAGCCGCGAGGCGTTGCGCTCGATCATGGCCACGCTGTTCTCGACGCCGAGCTACTGGCCGATTCTCGAGTTCTATGGCTGGCAGGATCGCGGCGCGCATCTGAACCGGCTGGTACGCGAGGGCCGCTGGCGCGATCTGCCGCCCATCATCACCGATGAGATGCTTGACACCCTCATCCCCGCCGCGCCCTACGGCGGGATCGCCGATGTGCTGCGGGAGCGCTACGAGAGTCTCGCGGACAACGTTTCCTTCGCGCTGCCTGCTGATCCCGCGCTGGACCCGGAAGTGGCCCGCGTAGTGTCGCGACTGCACGGGTAGTCGTGTGCTCGGACGGGAAGACTCGATGCCATGAGCAGGATGCCGCCGGAAGGGCAGGCGCGACGCGGCGCGCTCGACGGCCTGCGCGTGATCGAGCTGGCGCAGGGGATCGCCGGACCCTGTTGCGGCAAGGTTTTCGCCGAGTACGGGGCTGATGTCGTCAAGGTGGAGCCTCCGGGCACCGGTGACGTCACGCGCAGCTGGGGCCCGTTTCCGGGTGACCGGTGCGACGCCGAGAAGAGCGGCGCCTTCTTCTTCCTCAACACGAACAAGCGCAGCGTCACCCTCGACATGGACAGCGGGGAAGGCAGGGAGCGCCTGCTCGACCTCGTGCGCGGGGCCGATGTCCTGATCGCCAGCAGCGGCCCGCGGCTGCTGCAGGCACGCGATCTCGGCTACGGGACGCTCGCCCGGCTGAATCCGCAACTGGTGATGATTTCCTGCACGCCCTTCGGCATGACGGGGCCCTATGCCGACTGGAACGGTTACGATCTGAATGCCTATCATCTTTCCGCCACGGGTAGCCGCTACTGCGGGCTCCCGGAGCGTGAGCCTCTGGAGAACGGCACCTTCACGGCGGACTTCTTCGGCGGCTTTGCGGCGGCCGCGTGGGGGCTGGGTGCAGTCCTGGGGCGCGACCGCGTCGGTGGCGGCCAGCACATCGACTGCGCAGCGAGTGAGGTCATGGCCGCGCTCGTCGTCGGCTCCCTGAACGTCGGTGGCTACGCCCAGGATGGTGTGTTTTACCGGCGCACGGGCCGCGGCATGGGGCTCGCGTGTCCCGCCCGCATCTATCCGTGCAGGGATGGCTGGGTTTTCATCATCGCGCTGGAAGCCCACCAGTGGAAGGGCCTGTGCCGCGCGATGGGCAATCCGGACTGGGCCATGCCGGAGCTCTTCCACGAGCTGCGCTCCCGCGGCGAGAATCGCGATCTGATCGACCCCATGATCGAGAGCTGGACGCTGGAGCGTTCGAAGAACGAGATCATGGCGATCTGCCAGGCCCATGGCTGCCCCGCAACCGCGCTCTACGACATGGCCGATCTCGCCCGGTTGCCGCATCTCGAGGAGCGGAGCTACTGGGTGAACCTGGAGCATCCTGCGCTGGGCCGCGTGCGCACGATGGGTGCAGCGGTCAGGCTACCGGACTGCCCGGGCGGCCCGCGGGTGAGCGCGCCGCTGCTGGGGGAGCACAACGCGGAGATCTTCGCGGAACGTCCGCGCGTGCGAGAGAGCTCGCCAGCGCAGGTCGTCAGTTCCAGCGGGGCGCCGGCAGCGACGAGCACGCTGCCGCTGACCGGAATGCGTGTGGCGAATTTCGGCTGGGGACTGGTCGGTCCGATGGTGGGACAGTTGCTGTCGTTCCTCGGTGCCGAGGTCTACAAGGTCGAGTCCGACGCCCAGATCGATTTTCAGCGCAAGGTCCCGCCGTTTCATCAGGGCATCCCGCATCCGGACCGCAGCATCCAGAACCATGCCTGCTGGGCAGGCAACGGCAGCATCACCCTCAATCTGAAGCGGCCCGAAGCCCAGGAGCTCGCGCTGCAGCTCGTGGCCAGGTGCGACGTCGCGATCGAGAACTTCAGTCCCGGCGTGCTGGAGCGCATGAACCTCGGCTACGAGCGGCTGAAATCCGTGCGCCCGGATCTGATCATGCTGTCGATGCCCGCAGCGGGCCTCACGGGTCCGCTGCACAGGCTGCGCACCTACGGCAACAGCCTGGCCTGCCTGGCCGGACTCGATTCGGTCACCGGATACGGCGGCTCGTCGCGGCCGCAGGGTATGGAGACCGCACCGGCGGACATGCTCGGCGGAGTGATCGGCGCGCTCGCCGTGATGATGGCCGACCACCATCGGCGGCGCACGGGCCGGGGTCAGTATGTCGAATGCTCGCAGCACGAGGCATTCATGCACCTGATCGGACCTGCCTTCATGGATTACATCCTGAACGGGCGCGTGGCCGGACCGATCGGCAACCGTCATCCGCTCGGGGCGGCGGCCCCGCACGGCGTTTTCCGGTGCCGCGGCGAGGACCGCTGGATTGCGATCGCCGTCGCCACCGACGCAGAGTGGCGCGGTCTCGTGGCCGCGCTCGGGAGCCCGGCGTGGGCGCTCGCACCGGAGTTCGTCGAACTGCCCGGCCGGCTCCGCGCGATCGATGCAATACATGAATGCCTGGCGGCGTGCACCCGGGAGCGTGGCGACTACGAACTGGCCGGGGAGCTGCAGCGGCACGGTGTAGCGGCCACGCCGATCCTGAATGTCGCCGATCTTCTGCATGACCCGCACTTCCGGGCGCGCGGCACCTTCATTGAGGTGATGCATCCCCTCGGATTCACCGAGACGATCTACGGGGCCTATGTGAAGTGCAGCCGCAGCGAGCCTCGCATCTGCCCCGGACCGGCGCGTGGCCGGGACAACGACCATGTCTTCAGGGGTTTGCTCGGGCTCTCCGAGGCGCGCTACCGTGAGCTCATCGGGCAGCAGGTGATCTACTAGATCGAGGAGGCGGGCAGGCATGTTTCACGGATGGTGGATTGTCGGCGTGGCCATGCTCGCGCAGGCCCTCAGCACCGGGCTGGCCATCTACTCCTACGGCCTGCTGGTGGTGCCGATTGGCACCGAGTTCGGTGCGAGCCGCATGGACATGATGTGGGGGAAGACCGGCCTCTCGCTGATGACGATCCTCGTGTCGCCGCTCTTCGGGTCGCTGCTGGATCGCTGCCGAACCCGCACGCTGATGAGTCTCGGGAGCCTGGCTCTGGGATCGGCCTTCGTCTGGCTTTCGGTGGTGCGCACCCTGCGGGAGTTTGTGTTCGCCTTCGCCGTGCTTTCTGCCGTGGCCATCGCGCTGCTCGGTGCGCTCGGGACGAGCGCCCTCGTGACGCGCTGGTTCGTGTGCAGGCGCGGGCGCGCCCTGAGCCTGACCGCCCTGGGGAGCTCCATCGGCGGGCTCCTCATTCCCTATCTGTTCCAGGTCCTCATCGATGCCCTCGGCTGGCGGGCCGCCTGCGGGTGGGTGGGGATCGCCACCATGGTCCTCCTCCTGCCTCTGATCGTCATGCTGGTCCGCGACAGGCCGGCCGGCCTCGGCCTGCATCCGGACGGCACGGCAACCGCGATGGCTGCCACGGCCCATGCGGCGCCCGTCTCGATGCCGGTGGATGGCCTGCTGCGCAGCGGCCGGTTCTGGCAGATCGCGATTGCCATCGGTGCCGTGTTCGCCGCAAGCGCCGCGCTGCTCGTGAACATCGTGCCGTACGCCCAGGGGCAGGGGGTCGCTTCGAAGCAGGCCGCACTCCTGGTGTCGACCTACGCCATCAGCGGGATCGGCGGAAAGCTGTCGTTCAGCCTCATCGCGGACCGTGTCGACCTGAAGGTCTCTCTGCTGACAGTCATGGCTCTGCTGATCCCGCCGCTTGTCGTGCTGACGCAGACGAGCTCCTATGAAGTCATGCTTCTCTGCTCCCTGGTCCTTGGCATGGTCTCCGGCGGCCTGATGCCCGGCTGGACCGCTCTGCTCGCGCGTCTCTACGGACCGATGCACTATGGGCGGGTGATGGGTCGGATGCTGCCTGTCACGGGCATCATGGCGACCGCGATCGTGCCCTTCGTGGGGTATCTTTTCGATCGCAGCGGGGACTACGACATCGCCTTCCTTTGCCTGGCGGCACTGATACTTGCCGCAATAGTGCTGCTCGCGCCGATGCGCCGGGACGAGCGACCTGCCCACGCAATCGTGCGGCCGGCACGGGAAGGGACCTGATCGATTCACTCGGGAGGAGAACCGGATGCAGACCGTGGAGAAAGGCAGTGCGATTCCGCTTCAGCAGATCGCCGATCGCATGAGCATTACTGAGGTGATCTACAAGTACTGCAGGGCGATGGACCGTATCGATGCCGAGCTCGGCTACTCTGTCTGGCACGAGGACAGTGAAGCCGACTATGGCGCAATCTTCCGTGGCAGCGGACGCGGTTTCATCGACTGGGTGTGCGGAGTGCATCGCACGATGGTTTCGCTTTCGCACCGCGTGTCGAATGTGCTCATCAGCCTCGAAGGCGACCGGGCAGTGAGCGAGAGCAGCATCATCGCCACGCTGCGCCGCCAGGACGGCGGCAGGCTGCTGCAGACGATGGCGTGGGGGCGTTACCTCGATCACTGGTCGCGTCGTGGCGGCCGCTGGGCCATCGACCGGCGCCTCTACCTGCACGACTTCGACGAGGTGCGCGAGATCACCGAAACGGCCATGCCAGGGACCGGCCGGAACGATCACGAAGACCCGTCCTACCGGGTGCGGGTGCCATGAAGCTGGGAATCGAAGGTCGCAGAGCCCTGATCGCCGGTTCGAGCAGCGGCGTCGGCGCGGGCATTGCCGCGATGCTTGCCGGCGAGGGCGTCGAAGTGCTCGTCCACGGTCGCAGCACGAAGAACGCCGAGGCGGTGGTCGAGGGCATCCGGGCGAGCGGCGGACGCGCCTCTGCGCTGATCGGCGCGCTGGACGTACCGCGGGAGGTGGACCGGCTCGCCGCCGAGGCGCTCGCCACCGGGCCGATCGACATCCTGATCAATAGCGCGGGTGCGACGGTGTCGGCCCGTAGCTGGTTCGACGTGCCGATGGAGAGCTGGCAGCGGCAGTACCAGTTCTCGACGCTGTACGCGGTGCAGCTGATCCGCGCTGTGGTGCCCTCGATGCGGGAGCGCAGCTGGGGTCGCGTGCTGAACATCAGCAGCGGTGCGGCCTTCAAACCCATGGCGGTTCACCCGGAATATTCGGCCGCGAAGCTGGCGCTGCATACGCTGGCCTGCTCGCTGTCGCGCGAGCTCGGGGATTGCGGTGTTACCGTCAATACCCTGATCTCCGGCCTGGTGATGACCGCGAACACCCAGGCACTGATGCGCGGTGCAGCCCAGGTGCACGGCTTCACCGAGACTGGGGAGGCACTCGAGCGCCGGGTACTGCGCGAGCTATGGCACTCGACGATGCCACTGGCACGCGCCGGCAAGGTGGAGGAAGTGGCCGCCGCAGCCTGCTTTCTCGTGTCGGCACACGCGGCCTACATCACGGGCACGTCGCTGCGCATCGACGGCGGAGGGGCGGGCTACGTGAACTGACGGGCGATGGCGACGGGGCCGTTCTCGTCGTCCTGCCAGCAGCGGATGCTCACGGCCGCCACCCGGTGGCCTTCAGCTCCGTTACTCATCGCCGGTCAGGCCTTTGATTGCGTAGAAGGTTCGCATGCAGGTGCCAGTCACGCTGGCCACCAGCTCGTTTATCCGGATTCCCGTGCAACATCCTAGACCATTCGGACGAGGCGACCGTCGCATCGTCGCCCATAATCGCAGCGGATATCCCGTGAGGGTAGAGCGATGAATGATGCCGCCACGCACATCGTCACTGAGACGCGTGACGGGGTGCTGCGTGTGGAAATGCGCCGTCCCGAGAAGCGAAACGCGCTGACTGCCGCGATGTACGCGCGGCTGGCCGAGGTTTTCCACGAAGCAGGCAGCGACCGGGAGGTTCGCGTGCTGCTGCTCCATGGTCAGCTCGGGATATTCACCGCCGGAAACGACCTCGGCGAATTCCTGAATGAACCTCCGATGGACGAGGGTGCGCCGGTCTTTCGTTTCCTCGAGGCGTTCCGCGTGTTCGCGAAACCCTTCGTGGCCGCCGTCACCGGAGCGGCCGTCGGTATCGGCACGACGATGCTCCTGCACTGCGACCTGGTCTATGCAGGCGAAGGCGCGAGATTCCAGCTCCCGTTCGTGAGCCTTGGCCTGTGCCCGGAAGCGGCATCCAGTCTGCTGCTGCCGGTATTGGTGGGACACGCACGTGCCGCCGAGATCATTCTGCTCGGCGAACCTTTCGGAGCAGACAAGGCCCGGGAGATCGGCCTCGTGAACGGCGTGCTGCCCGATGCCGAGGTCCTCGGTCATGCGCTTGCCCGCGCGCGCAGCCTCGCTGCGCAGCCGCCCGCGGCGGTGCGACTGGCCAAGTTCCTGTTGAAGCGATCGCAGGCCGCGCTGGTGGCCGAGGCCATGGCGGAGGAGGACCGGCAGTTCAAGACGCGGCTTGTCTCGCCTGAGGCAAAGGAAGCCTTCAACGCCTTCCTCGCCAGGCGGAAGCCGGACTTCTCACAGTTCCCGTGAGTCCGGCTCGCAGCGGCCCGTCCGGATTATGCGCCTGGGGTCGCGACGCGGGCCACGATGCGCCGGGCGCGCTCCACGACGGGGCGATCGATCATCTCGCCCTCCAGGGATGACGCGGCACCTGAGCCGGCCGCTGCCAGGACTTTTTTCGCCCAGGTGATCGACGACTCGTCGGGCAGGAAGCAGCGGGAGATGGACGGGATCTGACGAGGATGGATGGCAAGCTTGCCGCCGAACCCGAGGGCAGCGGCACGTCGTGAAGCGCTCCGGTCGGTCCCCGGGTACGAAGAGCGGCGCGCTTACCACGCTGCCGTGGCCTCCATCGTCCGCTCTCCGGCCTCCGACTGACTCCAGCAGGCCAGCCCGTCGTCACTCCGCCGACCCCCGCAGACGATGAACGTGCCGCCTGCGATCAGCGGTGCGCTGGCCCGATATTCGAAGATCCGCGGCATGGCACCGCCGAGGGTCGCGGCAAGGTTGAGCAGCAGGCTCGCCTGCAGGGGACCGTGGACGACCAGGCCCTGATAGCCCTCGGCGGCGGTGGCATAGGGCAGGTCGTAGTGGATGCGGTGGCTGTTGAAAGTCAAAGCGGAATAGCGGAACAACAGCACGGGAGTGGCCTGCACGGTCCACATCAGAGCGCGGTCCCCGGCTGGCACAGCCGCGGCAGGGTCTGCGGCACGCGTCCCAGCCGGGCCTGCAACTGCATTCGCACTGTTCCGGTAGACCAGATCCTGCCGCTCGCGGATGGCCACGCCGCGTTCCGTGGAGAACTCGTGCTCGACCGTGACGAAGCAGAGCACTCCAGATCGGCCTTCTTTCGCGGTGATTCCGGCAATGGTCGAGCGACGCATCACCCGATCGCCGGTCTTCAATGGCGCCATCGTTTCGACACGACCTCCGGCCCACATGCGCCTCGGCAGAGGGACCGGCGGCAGGAAATCACCGGTCAGGGGGTGACCATCCGGGCCGACGCTGGAGGCGGGAGCCGCCTCTGGAGCGAGGCACCAGTGGATGGCCGGGGGGGCTTCATCGGGCCCGAGCGCCGCGAGATGCGGTGACAGCGTGGCGCGGTAGGTGTCGATCAGCCGCGGGGTGAGTGTGTCGATACTTTCCCGGCCGCGTCGAAGCCAGGGAGTCAGGGTCGACAGATCCAGGTTGGTCGTCACGTCAATAGCCCCGATATTGAGGTTCACGGCCGTCGCGTGCTGCGCGCAGCACTTCCCTGGCGTCTTCGGTGGCACTGCACTGCATCATGTTGTACGCCTCGAGCTCAATGACCTGTTCCAGGCTCATCGATTCCGCAGCATTGAGGCTGCGCTTGATGTAGCGGTATGCGACCGGGGGTCCGCGATCCAGACGGCTCGCGAGCGACCGGGTCTCCTGCTCGAGTCCTGCATCGGGCACGACGCGATTGACGAGGCCGATGCGCAGCGCGTCGTCCGCGTTCACCTTGTCGCCGAGCAGGTAGAGCTCCCGCGCACGGGCCGGCCCGACCAGTCGTGGCAGGAGATAGCTGCCGCCGAAGTCCCCGGGTCTTGCCGCTCTCACATAGGCTGTCGTGAACGACGCGGTCTCCGAGGCGATGCGGAAGTCACAGGCGGCGGCCAGGCACAGGCCGGCTCCCGCCACCGGGCCGCGGAGCATCGCGATCGTCGGCTTGGGCATCGTGTGCAGCAGGATCGGCGACTGGCTCAGCCGCCTGACGTGCGAGGCGCGCATTCCGACCGACTTCCACACGGGATCCTCCGACCAGCGCGTGCTGACCGGATCTCCGGGATCGAGCTGTTCACGGCTGCGCAGATCGCCCCCCGAGCAGAAGCCGCGCCCGGCGCCCGTCAGCACGACCACTCGCACACCCGGATCGACGCCTGCCTCCTCGAGCGCCTCGTTGAGAAGACGCATCAGTTCCCAGGTCAGTGCATTGAGCTGCTCGGGACGGTTGAGCGTCAGTGTCAGGACGCCTTCGAGCTGCTCCTTGATCAGTATCGATGTCATCACGTTCTCCGGCGTCAGGCGAAGCGGGCAATGACCGCGTCGGCGAAGCGCCGCAGCCCGTCGAGTTTCAGACGGAGACTGATGCCCGCGTCAAAGGGATTCCAGGGTGTGGCCACGGCATCCGTGACCCCGAGGTCTTCGAGCCGGCGGAAGTCCTCGACCTTCGCGGCGTTCATGTCGTTGGCGAAGATGCGAAAGTCGGGCCGGTCGTGCGTGCCGGGGTCGTGACGCAAGGTGTGCAGCACGCTGATCATCTTCTGCAGGCTCGCGAAACTGGTGTTGGCGGACATCCAGCCGTCTCCGAGGCGTGCGGCACGGGCGAGTGCCGGGCGGGAATGACCCCCGATGATGATCGGCACCGGCTGCGCGGGCGCCGGCAGCATCTTCAGCGGTCCGAAGTCGAAGTTGCGACCGTGGTACTCGAACCAGTCGCCGCTCAGGCAGCCACGGATGACGGAAATACACTCGTCGAAGCGTGCGCCGCGCCCGGCATGGTCGATGCCGTTGTAGGTGAAGTCCTCCTTCCAGGGACTGAGACCGACGCCGAGGAGCAGTCGGTCCCCGCTCATCGCCGCGAGCGAGCCCGTGGCCTTTGCGACCGCCAGCGGTTGTCGCATGGGCAGTCTGAGCACCCCGGGTACGAGCCGCAATCGGGTGGTCACGGCAGCGATGGCGGAGAGTGCCACGAAGGGGTCGATCACGGGCGCCGTCGCAAGGAATTTCCGGAGCGCGGGGGACGGGTAGTCCGCTTCGGGCAGCCGGGGGTAGAAAATGCTGTCCGGCACCGAGATTGCCGACCAGCCGGCGGCTTCGGCTGCCTGGGCGACGATCAGATAATCCTGGTAGCCCCCCAGACCCACAGCCAGAGTGAAGCGCACGTCGATCCTTCCTGACTGCGCGCAGCTTACTGCTGCGCCTTTGGTGACTCATCGTCCGTTCAGACGATGGGCCGCGGAGCGCACAAAGCTAGCATTATCGGGCCGGGCGCGCACCATGTGCGCAGAGCCTGCTCACGGAGGTGCTTGTCAGATGCAGCGTTATCTCGCAGCCTGTGACGCAGGCGGAACGATGACCGATGTGATCATCGTCGATGAGGCCGGTCGCTCGGTGGTGGGCAAGGCGCCCACGACCCCGCACGACGAGAGCATCGGCTACATGGAGGCCTTCTTCGAGGCGCTCGACTACATCGGTATTCCGAAGGAGGAACAGGGCGGCTTCGGTGCGCACCTCGAGACGGCGATCTACACGGGCACTTCGATGCTCAACTGCGTGATCAACATGTCCGGGTACAAGACCGGCCTGATCACGACGCGCGGCTTCGAGGACATCAACGCCCAGGGTCGCGGCAAGCAGACCTTCATTGGCCTGCAATGGTCCGAAATCACCCACATGCAGTACCGCCGGCACCGCACCCCGCTCGTGCCGCGGAAACTCGCACGCGGCGTGACTGAGCGCATCGACATGTTCGGTAAGGTCGTCATTCCGCTCTACGAGCACGAGGTGGAGCAGGCGGCGCGCGAGCTGATCGTCGATGAGCAATGCCAGTCGATTGCCATTGTCTTCCTGCAGTCCTACAAGAACCCCGAGCACGAGGAGCGTGCCGAGGTCATCGTGCGGCGCGTGATGCAGCAGGCCGGGCGCGACATTCCGATCGAGCTGTCGAGCCGCGTGGCACCGACGATGCGGGAAATCTCCCGCGCCAATTCGACGATCGTGCAGGCCTATGCCACCGACCCGGCCAGAAAGCAGCTGGTCCGCATCGAAAAGGCGCTGAAGAAGATCGGCTACGGGCACAGCCTCAAGACCGTGCTCGGCTACGGTGGCGTGACCAACATCCGCTATCCGCGATTGTTCGAAGCAGCCATGTCGGGTCCGGTCGGCGGCCTGATGGGTGCGAAATACCTTGGGAGCGTGATCGGCGAAGAGAATATCGTGTGCTCGGACGTCGGTGGCACATCCTTCGACGCCGGCTGCATCACCGCGGGTACGGTGCCGATCGATCGCGAGCCGGGCTTCCAGAACATGTATCTCACCGCCCCGATGCTGAGCATCACGTCCATCGGCGCCGGTACCGGCACGTATATCCGCATCGACCCGGCTACGAACCGCATCAAGCTCGGCCCGGATTCGGCCGGCGGTACACCGGGTCCGACGTTCATGGATGCCGGCAACACCACGCCGACGATCAACGACGCGAATCTGCTGCTCGGTATCCTGAACGAGCACAACTATCTCGGTGGCAAGGTCAAGGTCAACAAGGAGACCTCGTATCGCCTCTTCAAGGAGAAAGTGGCGGATCCGCTCGGTCTGGATATCTTCGATGCCTGCGAGGTCTGCATCGAGCTGCTGAACGTCCAGATGCGCGAACACCTGGTGCGCAGCCTCATGGTCGGCCGCGATCTGCGCGACTATGTCCTGCTCGGCTACGGCGGCGGCGGTCCTTTGCATCTGCTGCCCTACGCCGGTGATCACCCTTACAAGGCCGTGATCACCGTGCCCTGGGCTGGTGGCTTTTCGGCTTGGGGGGGCGCGTGCATGGACTACGCGCATCGCCGGCACAAGACCGTATCCGTAGTGATCGCACCGGGCACGAACGAGGCTGACCGCCTCGCTGCGGTGCAGCCCGTGGTGGACATATGGCAGCAGCTCGGCAGCGAGCTCATCGAGGAACTCGTCGGCGAGGGATTCAGGAAGGAGTCGATCGAGATCCAGCCCGTGGCCTACGTCCGCTACTACGGCCAGCTCGAAGACGTCGAAGTGCCGTCGCCGGTGGCGAGCATCGGGACGGGCCGCGATCTCGATGCGCTGATCGCGCGATTCGAGGAGATCTACACGCGCATGTTCACGCTCGCGGGCAAGCCGGACGTGGGGACCTACCACATCACGGAAGTCTGTGTGGTGGCCAAGGTGGAAACCGTCAAACCGAAACTGGTGAAGCACGCGCTCGCCGGCAAGGCGCCACCGCCGGCAGCCGTGAAGGGCACCCGCCGCATCTACCAGAAGGGAAAGTGGCACGACGCTGCGATCTACAGGATGGAGAGCATGCTGCCCGGAAACGAAGTGGATGGCATGGCTGTCATCGAAGCGTCCAACACGACACTCTTCGTCCCGCCGGAGTGGCACGTCCGCATCGACGAATTCAGCGTCTACTGGATGACGCGAAAAGGGGGCCGATAGATGGACACGCCGCTGAAGCTCAGGGAGCGGCTCAGGCTCAACGACGAGCTCTTCGCGAAGACGGGCTGCATGTTCGGTCTGGAGACGCTCGCCGAAAAGGAGAAGAGCCCGGGCCTCTACGAGGCCGTGTGGCACATTCTGCTGAGTGTCTGCAACACCGCCTGGGAAGTCGGCTGCAAGGTTTCCGCCTCGCCTGTCGCCGCCGAAGGCGGGGATGCACTCTGGGCGCTGCATACGCCGACAGGTGAGTGCATCTGCACGTCCTACGGCATCACTGCACACGTGGGGCTGCTGGCGTCGATGGTGCGCAAGTTCATCGAGCTTGGCTACGAGGATATGCCGGGCTTCCGGCAGGGCGACATCTTCGAGAACAACGATCCCCACTACGGCGGCATTCACATGCCAGACATGGATACCGCCATGCCGATCTTTTACAAAGATCAGCTCGTGGCCTGGGCCACCTCGGTGACCCACGTTGCGGATGCCGGCGCGGTGCTTCCGGGCTCGATCAACTTCATGAATCCCGACACCTTTTCCGATGGCATGCCGGTGTCCGTAGAGCGGATCGGCGAGAAGGATCGCTACTACCCCTGGTATGAGCTGCGCATCAAGTCGCGCACGCGGACGCCGGACTGGGTGCTCGGCGATGCACGCGGTCGCCTGGCGGGTCTCATCACGGTGCGCGAGAAGCTGATCGAGACCATCGACAAGTATGGCCTCGAATTCTTCGAGAAGGCGTCCCGCGAGTACATCGAGGACAGCCGGCGCTATGCGGTGGCGCGCATCCGCACGCAGGCGGTTCCCGGACGCATGCGCAAGTCGCAGTTCAAGGACCTGGCGATGAAGGGCAGGGATGTCGTCATGCCCAGGCAGAACATCGATCTGCTGTCGAACGTGCCGATGGAGATGAGGATCGACGGCAAGGCCAACGTGACCGTGTCGCTCGCAGGGGCGAGCGCCAGCGTGCCTTTCGGCCAGAATATTTCACCGACGGCCCTGTCCTCGGCGCTCCTCATGGGTTATTCGCATGTCGTCGGATTCGACATGTTCAACTCGGGCCCGACCTATGCGCTGACGGTGGAAACCCCGCCCCCTGGGTCGTGGTGCAATCCGTTTCCGGTCGACTGGTTCGCGTCGACAGGTATTGGTTGGGCCTCGGCGATCCGCTGGCTGAGCCAGCTCTATGAGGTGACAGGCCGTCTGTACCACGCGCGTGGCTTCGTGGAGGAGATGTCCGCGGGTGCCGCTTCGACGCTGTGCGCCGAATGGAACGGCATCAACCAGTACGGTCAGTACTCCGTCGGCCTGGGGCTGGAGCAGGCCAGTAACGGCTCGCCTGCGCGTGGCATTTCCGACGGTGAACCCGCGGCCTGGTGTCTGTACACTGCCAATGCCGATTTCGGCAGTGCGGAGGTGATGGAGCTCTATTACCCCATCATGTATCTCGGGCGGAACATGGAGCCGGACTCCGGGGGTTACGGCAAGTTCCGCGGCGGTCCGGGACACACCTCCGTGTGGATGGTGAAGAACTCGCCCGAGCTGCGCTACGCGGCAGCCTGCGCCGGTGCGCACAGCAAGATTACGGCCAATCATGGCATGTTCGGCGCCTATCCGACGCCCGGAGACCGTCTGGCCTATGCCGTCGACACGAATGTCAGGGAACTGATCGAGCAGCGCAAACCCCTGGTGCATGATCGTGGCAACGATCCCGAGCGCCCGACACTGGCGCAGAACGTGGTCGCCCGGGTCATGGACAACGATTTCGTCGTGCCGGGGAACATCTCCGAGACACTGCACGAATACGACCTGGTGATCAGTCCGACGTCAGGCTCACAGGCCATGGGAGATCCGATCGAGCGCGATCCCGCGCTCGTCAAGGACGATCTGGACAAGGGCCTGACACGGCCCTGGGTGGCGGAGAACATCCACGGCATCGTGGCCCGGAAGGATGCCCGTGGCGAGTGGACGATCGACGTGCGGGAAACGGAGAAGAAGCGCCAGGGAATCCTCGAAGCGCGCAAGCGCCGTGGCGTGCCCTTCAGGGACTGGTGGCAGCAGGAACGTGGGCGCGTTGCGGCCGGCGAGAACATGGACGAGGCGGTCAAGCGGATGTGGCGCAGCTCGATGAAGCTCTCACCAGGCTATGCCGCCGAGCTCCGTGCCTTCTGGTCCCTCCCGGCCAACTTCGAGTTCTGAGGAGGTCACTGTGGCCGAGTACGACATCTACGACGTCGAGGACATCCGCAAGCTGGTCGACGGGGAACTTCCCTGGAGGACCGTCCAGCAGATGATGAAGAACGGCAAGGACAGGGATCGTTTCGACAAGTGGGTCACGATCCTCCAGGAGCGGGTGTCGTGGAAGGAGAAGATTCTCCTGCCGCTCACGCCCGCACTCTTCATCGTGCAGAAGCCGCGTGAGCGCGTGGTGAAGTGCCGCTGCGGACAGGAATTCGGCGACTATCGTGTGAACTGGAAGCTCTCCGCACTCATCCATGTGCGTGACACCGACGAGAAGCTCTCGCAGGTCTACCGTGGTTATGAAAAACCGGATCCCGCATGGATGCAGCTGCGCGAGTACTACTGCCCGGGCTGCGGCTCGCAGCTCGAAGTGGAGGCGGTGCCGCGTGGCTGTCCGCCGGATTTCGAATTCCTCCCCGACCTCGATACCTTCTATCGAGAGTGGCTGGGGCGCCCGCTGCCGGAATCATGCGAATTTGCGGATCGGACGCTCCAGCGTATCGGTGAGTGGGCGGAATAGCGCAGGTTGTGCTTCGGGGGCCGGTGAGGTTGCAGATGGACTTCGAATTTTCCGAGGAAGAGCGCCGTTTTTTGCGGGAAGTGGACGAGTTTCTCCGTGCGAACCGGGATGTAGCGGTGATGGACGTGTCGCGGGAGAACATGGCGCAGGTGTGCGACACGCCGCCGCGGCGGGCGTTCATGAAGAAGCTTGCGGCGCGTGGGTGGCTTGGGATCACGTGGCCGAAGGACGTGGGTGGCAAGGCGGGGAAGGGTTTTTACGAGTTTTTGCTGAACGAGAAGCTCTCCTCGGTGGGTGCGCCGCAGATTGGCAAGGGTGTGGGGATTATTGGCAAGACGCTCATCCGGGTGGGTTCGGAGAAGCTCAAGAAGGAGTTTTTACCGAAGATTCTGAACGCGGAGATTGAGTTTGCGGTGGGGTATTCGGAGCCCTCGGCCGGGTCGGACGCTGCGGCGATGCGGCTGAAGGCGGAGCGCAAGGGGGACGGGTGGGTTTTGAACGGGCAGAAGGTGTTCACGACCTCGGCGCACTTTGCGGACTGGTACTGGGTGGGGGCGCGCACGGATCCGGAGGCGCCGAAGCACCATGGGATTTCGCTGTTTCTGGTGCGCATGGACGATCCGGGGCTGACGATTCACCCGATGTACACGATGGGTGGGGAGCGCACGAACGCGGTATTTTTCGACAATGTATTCGTGCACGACGACTACCGGGTGGGGGAGCAGGGGAAGGGTTTTCAGTACATTGCCGAGGCGCTGGACATCGAGCGTTTCACGATGTTCACGTTTTCGCCGATTCGTGGGCGTGTGGAGCTGCTGTGTGATTTTGTGAAGAACACGAAGCGGGATGGCCGGGCGCTGAAGGATGATCCGGTGAACCGCCAGAAGGTGGCGCAGCTGGCCACCGAGTGCGAGGTGGCGCGTCTGCTGGGTGTACGGTTTGTGGATGCGGCGCTGGATGCGACGAAGACCCCGACGGTGGCGGCATCGGAGTACAAGCTGTACGCGACGGAGCTGTCGCGGCGGGTGGCGGATGCGACGATGGACATCGTGGGGCCCGGGGCGCAGCTGGCGCTGGGGACGGAGGATGCGCCGCTGAAGGGGCGTGCGGAGAGCTGCTACACCTACACGGTGATCGACACGGTGGGTGGCGGATCCTCCGAGGTGCAGAAGAACATCATCGCCACGCGCAAGCACGGGCTGCCGAGAAACTTCTAGCCCATCATGGCTGGCGTCGGACCGGCAGCGCGTCGTAACGGAGCAGGACAGAGATGACTGAGATGGCGAGCGACCTGCCTGCGGCAGTGCGTGACCTCATGAACAAGCCACATTACGTGGAGCAGACGGAATTCCCGATCGAGATCGGGTATGTCTACAGCATGTGTGCCGCGGTGCAGGACGGCAATCCGTTGTACTGGGATCCGGCCGTGGCGCGGGAACTCACCGGCGGGCAGATCACGCCCCCGGCGATGCTCTCGGTCTGGTTCAAGCGGCACCACTGGGCGCCCGGCGCCATTGGTGACCGCCGGCCGATGCAGCTGTATTTCGACATCAAGGACATGCTGGGTCTGCCCGAGGGCATCGTGGCCAGCAACGAGGCGACCTTTGGCGAGCCTGTGCGTATCGGCGACGTCCTGACGATCAGCCAGTATTGCCGCTCGATCAGCGAGCTCAGGGACGCGAGGCTGGGCCGCGGGCGCTACTGCGTCATGGAAATCGAGACGGTCAACCAGCGTGGCGAGTGGTGCGGCACCGACACCTACAATTTCCTCATTTACATCAAGGGGGGGCGATGAGCGCGGTCCGCAGCCTCATTTTCGCCGAAGTCGAAGAAGGGCAGGCGCTGTCCCCTCTGGTGCACCCCGTGACGGCGACCACCGTGGTGCTCGGTGCGATTGCCAGCCGCGACTGGCGCCCGATGCATCACGACAAGGATTTCGCCATCAACCGTAACGGCACGAAGGACATCTTCATCAACACGCCGACCAATGCCGCCTGGTTCCAGCGCTTTGTCACCGACTGGACCGGCCCGAAGGGCCGGCTCGGCAAGATGAAGTTCAAGATGAAGATCCCCGTGTTCCCCGGCGACACCATGACGCTCAGTGGCCGTGTCGTGCGCAAGTCGGTGGATGACACCGGCTGCTGCTGGATCGATCTCGACCTCGCGGTGTCGGTCGGTGGGAAGGTCAATACCGAGTGCCAGGCGCGCTTCGCGCTGCCGGCTGACGCCGGAGACAACCCCTGGGAGCGCCACGGCGATCGCTGGAAGCCCTGAGCTTTTCGCAGACGGATGCCGACCTTACGAGGCACACAGTTTTACCCCGAGGCCCGAGATGGATCTGAAATTCACAGAAGAGCAGGAGATGCTGCGTGAGACGACGCAGGCGCTGTGCCGGGATGCCAGCGGGGTGGACGTGGTGCGACAGATGGAGAACGATCCCATCGGCGTACCCGGGACGCTCTGGAGGCGCATGCGCGAGGCCGGGCTCATGGGCATCCTGGTGCCGGAGGAGCATGGCGGCCTCGGGCTGGATCTGCTGAGCTGTGTAGTCATCTACGAGGAGTTCGGACGCGCACTTGCTCCGGGGCCGCACTTTGGCAGTGCGGTGATGAGCGTGCTGGCGATCCGGGAGGGGGGCAGCGAGGCGCAGAAGAAGGCGCTGCTGGCGGCACTTGGCGGCGGCGAGACGATCATCGTGCCTGCCTGGCTCGAGCCCGATGGTGGCTACGGTCCCGAGGGCGTGCAGCTGCTCGCGAAGCGCAGCGGTGATGGTTACCGGCTGAGGGGTGTGAAGCGCCACGTATTTCATGCGAAGGCGGCGCAGCAGCTGCTGGTGCTGGCGCGCACGGGTGAGGGGCCGACGGGGGTCGATCTCTTCCTCGTGGAGGTGGGTGCCAAAGGGCTCACGTTCGAGCAGCAGAAGTCCATGGCCTCCGACACCCAGTACCGGGTGGGCTTCGAGGAGGTGGCCGTGCCGGCGAGTGCGCGAGTGGGGGCGGCGGGCAGTGGCTGGGGGACGTGGGAAGCGGCGATGTACCGGGGGATCATTCTGCTGGCGGCGTGGGCGGCCGGGGGGGCGAACCGGGCGCTGGAGATCACGGTGCAGTATTCGAAGGACCGCCAGCAGTTTGGCAAGCCGATCGGGGCATTTCAGGCGCTGGCGCACTACATGTCGGATGCGGCGCCTGTGGCCGAGGGGGCGAAGGTGCTGGCCTATGAGGCGGCGTGGGCGCATGACCGTGGCAAGGACATCCGGCGTCTGGCGCCGATGGCGAAGTTGTTCTGCTGCAAGGCGTTTCGGGACATCACGCACATGGCGCAGCAGGTTCACGGGGGGATTGGCTTCACGCTGGACTATGACATTCAGCTCTACTACCGGCGTGCCAAGCAGCTGCAGCTGAACTGGTGGGACTCCCGCTACCTCGAGCAGCTCATCGCCGCCGATGTGCTCGACCGCGACCTGCCCAGAACCATCCCGGATCCGTTCACGCCAGTGGAGTGACTGTGCCTATTCCCTCGTCTCTCGCCGGACGGCTCGCGCTGCCCGTGCTCTGTTCACCGATGTTCATCGTCTCGACCCTGCCGCTCGTCTTTGCGCAGTGCGTGAACGGCATCATCGGCTCCTTTCCCGCGCTCAATGCACGGGGAGACGGTGCGCTGGACCAGTGGCTGAGCGAACTGACGAACCGCCTCGCCGCCTTTCGCGCCGCGAACCCGCAGGCAAAGGTGGCGCCCTTTGCCGTCAATCAGATCGTGCACAAGACGAACGCGCGCCTCGATGCGGACTTCGATGTGCTGCAACGCCACCGGGTGCCGCTGGTCATCACGAGCCTGAGAGCGCCTGGCGAATACGTCCCGCGCATTCATGCCTGGGGAGGGCGTGTGCTGCACGATGTCACCAACATCCGTCACGCCGAGAAAGCACTCGAGGCAGGCGTGGACGGCCTCATCCTCGTGGCTGCGGGGGCGGGAGGCCACTCGGGTGCGATCAACCCGATGGCGCTCGTGAGCGAGGTGCGTCGCATCTACGACGGACTCGTCGTGCTGGCGGGCAGCGTGACGCGTGGCGAGCACATCCTGGCCGCGCTGGCGATGGGTGCGGACATGGCCTATATGGGGACGCGGTTCATTGCCACGGAGGAAGCCAACGCCCCACCGGCCTACAAGCGGATGATCCTCGAATCGAGCGCGAGCGACATCCTCTATACGCCTTATTTTTCCAGCGCTCACGGCAATTACCTGAAGCCCTCGATCCGCGCGGCCGGCCTCGATCCCGACAACCTGGTGCGGGAGAAGAGCGAGACGGCACAGATGGCCTTCACGAGCGCGGACGGCTCCCGCACCGTGGGTGCCAAGACCTGGAAGGACATCTGGAGTGCGGGTCACGGCGTCGGAGCCATCGGCGACGTCCCGAGCGTTGCCGCCCTCGTGGCGGAGCTGCAGACGCAGTTCGCCGGTGCCCGCGCGCGGCTGTGCGCGGGCGCGTGACGGGAAGCCGGGCAGGGAGGCCGTCGTGAGTCTGTGGCGGGAGCTCATCGAACAGAGGATCTCCGCGGTTCACGACAACGCTGTCGACAGGCGCATGGACCTGGCCGAGGCCATCCGGCGCTTCGTGCGGCCCGGCATGAAGATCGACCCCGTGACCATGCAGGCGCGGCCGCAGGCTGCCATGTACGAGCTCTGCCGTCAGTTCGCGGGGAAGCGCCCCGGATTCGAGTTCGTCTCCTCGGCGTTGAGCGGCAGTTATCTGCAGCTCGCCCATCTCGGGCTGCTGCGGAAAGCCGTGGTCTCCTTCGCCGGCGAAGGCTATCCGACACCGGGACCGAGCCCGATCACGCGCTGGGCGCTGGAACGCGGTGACTTCGAGATCGAGAACTGGACCATGCTCACGATCTCCCAGCGCCTGCTGGCCGGCGCCATGGGAGTGCCCTTCCTGACGACACGCTCCATCGTCGGCAGTTCGCTCGCCGGGGAGAACCGGGCCGCGGGTGCTTACGCCGAGGTGCCCGATCCCTTCTCGCCGGGCGGGGTGCAGGGGGTGGTCCGGGCCTATCAGCCGGACATCGCCTTCGTGCACGTGTGGGCCGCGGATCGCGCAGGCAACGCCGTGTGCTTTCCGCCCTATCAGGAAAATGTCTACGGCGCGCTCGCGGCTCGGGAGGGCGTCGTGCTCACGGCACACCGGATCGTCCCGACCGATTTCATCCGCCGCCACTCGCACCTCGTGCGCATCCCTGCGGAGATCGTTCTCTCGGTGACCGAAGTACCCTATGGATCGCATCCTTACGGCAACTACAGCGCCGGCATACCGGAACTGCGCGCCTATGCCAATGACTACGCGTTCATGCGCGAACATCGGGAAGCGCAGCGCAGCAGGGAGCGCTACGATGCCTGGACACGGGAGTGGATCCTGGATCTCGCGGATCACGAGGCCTATCTCGCGAAACTCGGGCCGCGCCGGCTGCAGGTGATCCACAGGGCAGCGGAGCCCGACTCCTGGCGCGATGAGCTCGAGTTACATGCCGCGAGCCTGGATCGCGCAGGCGCGGCAGGAAGCGTCGAGGAAATGATCGTGCAGGCCGCCCGGGAGCTCGCGCGGCGCGTCGCCCTGCAGGGTTACCGGACGGTGCTCGCCGGTGCGGGACAGGCCTCTCTCATGTGCTGGCTCGCCGCGCACCGCTTGCGCGACGAGGGCATCGAGCTTGCCCTGCTCGCGGAGACCGGCATGTACGGCTTCGATCCGCGGCCGAGCGATCCCTTCCTGACGAGCTATCGCAATCTGCCGACCTGCACCCAGCTTACCGATGTCTTCGAAGCGCTCGGCCTGCATGGTTGCGGCGGCATGAATACCTGCGTGGGCGCCATCGGCGCCGGAGAAATCGACCGCTTCGGCAACGTCAACTCCACGCGCACCGCAAGCGGCGAGTTCCTGGTGGGCTCCGGCGGCGCGAACGACATCGTCACCTCGGCGGCCGAAACCGTGGTGGTGGCTGTCCAGCGAACGCAGACCTTCGTGGACAAGGCCAGCTATGTCACGAGCCCCGGTGCCAGGATTCGCTGTGTCATCTCGACGCTCGGACGCTTCGAGAAGCGGGATGGCGAGGAACTCGTCCTCACCGGCTACTTCGCCGCAGCCGGCCGTGATCGGGAGCAGGCGGTGGCGGACATCCGCGGGCGCTGCGGTTGGGCGCTGCAAGTCGCCGGGGATCTCGAGGAACTGGCGCCGGCGAGCGCCGAGGAACTCGCTCTGCTGCGAGTCTTCGATCCGGAGCGCTTCTTCCTGGGAAAGCCCGCCAGCGCGTAAGGCCGCCCGCAGAACCCGCCGATCGGTGTTTACGTGTCTGCTGCGCCAGCAGGCCCGCAGGTGAAGGCCCTGCGCAGCGCCTCACGCGCACTGCGCTGGGCATCGATCGTGAGCGCCGCACCCGTGGCCACATCGGAGCCGTGGAAGGCACCCGGATAGACGTGCAGCTCCGTCGGCACGCCCGCACGCACGAGGCGCCGCGCATAGTCGAGATTCTCGTCGAAGAAGAGATCGAGCGAGCCGACAGAAATGAAGGCAGGGGCCAGTCCGGCGAGATCCGCTGCGCGCGCCGCTGCGGCGTAAGGCGAGACGCCCGGCACCCCCGGCTCGTGCCCGAGGAGCGACCGCCACCCGAAGCGGTTGTCGGCACGCGTCCAGACGAATTCACCGGTGAAGGGGTTGGGGTCGCTCTCGGTGCAGCTGCGGTCGTCCAGCATGGGATAGATCAGCCGCTGGAAGATCACGGGGACCTCGCCGCGGTCGCGCGCGAGCAGGGCGAGCGCCGCGGCGAGCCCTCCACCGGCGCTCTCGCCGCTGATGGCTAGGCGCGTCGCATCGATGCCCAGGTTCTGCGCATTCGCATGCACCCAGCGGAGTGCCGTGTAGCAATCCTCGATCGGCCCGGGATGCGGAGTCTCGGGCGCGAGCCGGTAGTCGACGGAAGTGACCACGCAGTCGAGCTCGGCGGCGAGCTGCCGGTTGGCACCATCCATCATGGACATGGAGCCGAGCACATAGCCGCCACCATGGATGTGCAGCACGGCAGGGCGCAGCTGCGCGGGGCCGCGTGGACGGTAGACGAGCAGGCCGACCTCATGGCCTTCGGGTGCACGTACGAGTCGCTGCCTGACCTCGACGTCCGGTGCGGCGGACGCCGGGGTTGCGGAGGCGCCTGACTGCATCATGAGCCGCATGCTCTCGCGGGCGGTCGCCAGGGTTTCTGCGGTGAGCCGGGCTTGCGGGAAGAAGTCGAGCGCGGCGCGCAGCGCCGGATCGACGAGATGACGTGTGCTCATGCGAGGCTCCGCAGGGGGCGCCGAAGGGCCCGACGGCCGATGCTAAGCTTGTTGCCTGCCGCAAGGTAGCCGGAGAATCGCCGGATGCGGGCGCGGCTCTTCAGGCGGCAGGCGCAGTTCCAGTGTGGCGTCGATTCAGACGGAGAACAGGACCATGAGGAAGATCCGGATCCCGCGCCAGCGGGTGGCGACGGCTTGGATGCCGGCCGTCGCGGCGCTCGTCGCGAGCCTGCCGGCCGCCGGAGCGGGCACTGACGGTTACGCCATTTACGAATCGAGGTGCGCCGCCTGTCACGAGACCGCGCAGGAGCGCATGCCAACGCGTGCCGTGCTCGAGTCACGCACGCCCGAGGAGGTCATCCGGGCCCTGACCACGGGCACGATGCGGGCGCAGGCGCAGGGGCTCACGCCGGGCGACATCGAGGCCGTCGCCATCTTCGTGACCTTGAAGGACCTCGGTCTGGGTGCCGCCACACCGGAACGCAACACCTGCGCAAAGAGCGATTTCCATCTCGCCACGCGTGGCCCCGAGTGGAACGGCTGGGGCCGCGATCTCGACAACTCGCATTATCAGCCGCGCCCGGGCTTCACCGTGCGCGATCTGCCGAGGCTCGAGCTGGCCTGGGCCTATGGCTATCGCGGCACACGCACCTACGGGCAGCCGACGCTTGCGGGCAACCGCCTGTTTGTCACCAGTGCGACCGGCCGGGTCTACGCTCTGGATCCCGCAAGCGGCTGCACGCACTGGACCTTCGACGCACCGGTCGGTGTGCGCAGCCCGGTGAGCGTGGCGCCGCGGCCCGGCGTGGGTCGTGCCGCGGCCTTCTTTGGCGATGAGGCCGCACAGGTCTACGCGCTGGATGCAGGCAGCGGCGAGCTCCTGTGGAAGACCAGGCTCGATCACCACCCTTCCGCGCGCATCACCGGCGCGCCGGTGGTTCACGCGGGGCGGCTCTACGTGCCGGTGTCTTCCTTCGAGGAGAGCGTCGGGCGCTCGGCGAGCTACGCCTGCTGCAGTTTCCGCGGCAGCGTCGCAGTCCTCGATGCGCTCACGGGTCACCTGATCTGGCAGAGTCATACCATCGAGCAGCCTCCGCAGCCTTATCGGAAGAATGCGGCCGGCGTGCAGCTCCTCGGCCCGGCGGGCGGGGCAGTCTGGTCGGCGCCGACGCTCGACCCGGCTCGTGGCCAGCTCTACGTCGGCACGGGCAATTCCTACACCGATGTTCCGGCGGATGCCGCGAATGCGGTGCTCGCTCTCGATCTGATGACGGGTGCCCGGCGGTGGGTGTATCAGGCCCTCGCTGGTGACAACTTTCTGATGGGCTGCCGCTCGCCCGGCCAGGGGAGCTGTCCGCAGAAGATCGGCCCGGATCTGGATTTCGGCAGCTCACCGATCCGGCGTACGCTGCGTGGGGGGCGTCAGATCGTCATCGCCGGCCAGAAGTCCGGCGATGTCTACGGCTTCGACCCGGCCAGCGGCGCGCTCGTGTGGCGCACCAAGGTCGGCCGTGGTGGGCCGGCGGGCGGCATCGAGTGGGGTCCTGCGGCCGATGGAGACAATGTCTACGTGGCCTCGGCCGACGCGACCTTCGGCATGGAGGAGGGCACGGAGGGTGGGCTCACGGCGCTGCGGCTCGCAACGGGCGAGCGACTGTGGCATACCCCCGCGCCCGAAGCCCGATGCAGCTGGGGCGCAAGGAACTGCTCGGCGGCGCAGTCGGCGGCGGTGAGCGTCATGCCGGGGGTGGTGTTCTCGGGCTCGATCGACGGGCATCTGCGCGCGTATTCGACGCGCGACGGCGCCATTCTCTGGGACTATGACACCGCACGGCGCTACGACACCGTCAATGGCGTGCCGGCGACCGGTGGCTCGCTCGATGGCGGCAGTGCGGTGATGGCGGATGGCATGCTGTTCGTGAATTCAGGTTACGGACGCTTCATCGGGCAGGGTGGCAATGTGCTGCTGGCGTTCAGGGTGAAGCGACCATGATCGGCCTGCGTGCGACCGTGCTCCTGGCGGCAGCCTGGTCTGCACTCTTCGTCGTTGGTTGGGCGCTGGCGGCGCCGGCCGCAACCGGCGGCGAATGCGGCGTGCGCGTCCACGGAGTGCTGCCGATCTGTGGGCTGCAGTCACCGGAGGATCTCGAGCGCCTGCCGGGCGGTCGCGAGCTGCTCGTCAGTGAGTTCGGCGGGCTGGCGAGCGGGCCGGGGCGACTGAGTGCCCTCGACATGAAGTCGCGCACGGTACGACGTCTCTATCCGGAGAACGCCCTGCGCGGTGAGAAGAAGTGGGGCGATGCGGGCTGCCCGCGCGAACCCGGAGCGGAATTCTCGCCTCACGGCATCCACCTGTCGCGTCGGAGTGACGGGCAGTGGCAGCTTCTCGTCGTGAATCATGGCGGACGCGAATCGATCGAGATCTTTGCACTCGAGCACGCGCGTACCGGAGTGGCTCTGGCCTGGCGCGGATGCGTGCCCGCGGAAGGCGACGCCTTCCTGAACGATGTCGTGGCCCTGCCCGACGGCGGGTTCCTCGTCACGGTGATGATGAAACGCGGCGACTCCGGGGCGCTGGCACGTGCCTACCGCGGCGAGCATACGGGCTACGTGCTGCGCTGGCATCCGCAGGCGGGCTGGTCACGCCTGCCCGGCAGTGATGGAGCCATGCCAAATGGCATCCAGACGGACGCCCGCGCGCGCTACGCCTTCGTGGCTGCCACGGGCTCGAACGAGGTCATCAAACTGTCGCTGCCGGACGGCGCACGTCTGGGTGCCGCGGCGACTGCTCATCCGGATAATCTCTCCTGGACGCGGGACGGACGACTGCTCGCAACCGGGATGAACGACCTCGGCGACCTGACGGTCTTGCGCTGCGATACGGGTGACGAACCCGAGTGCTTCGTGCCATCCCACGTCGACGCGATCGACCCGCAGACGCTGCGCGTGCGGCGGCTCTTTGCGTACGGGAACCGCGAGCTGCATCCGGCATCGATCGGTCTGCTTGTGGGGCCCCGGCTGTATGTGGGCTCTTACGCAGGCGACCGCCTGCTCGAAGTGACTCTCGCGCACTGAGCCTGTGCGATGCCGCCGCCGCTGACTCGGGCCGAGGTCGAGTTGCAGGCACTGCAGCCGGGGGCTTCGCTCGATCGGTCGGCGCTGTCGCGACCTCCCTATCTCCTGATCGATGCGGCCAGCACGGGTGCGGCCCGCGATGAGACGCAGCAGGCGACGATCGTCGACTGGCTGCTGAGGCGACCGTGCCCCGTCATCGCTCTCGCCGGAAGGGCGTCGGCGGTCACGCGGGATGCCTTGCTCGAGGCCTGTGACGTCGTGGTCCCGGATTCCGCGGCCGCAGCATCGCTGCTTGCAAACATCGAACGTACGCCACTCGCGGCGCTGGTGCTGGTGCAGGTGCTGCGTGCGAGTGTGCGAATGCCCGTCGCCGAGGCACTGCTTCTCGAGTCTCTGGCGTATGCGGCACTCCAGTCCGGGCCTGAGTTCCGGGCGTGGCTCGCGGGCCGCAGGGGCGGCGTGCCGGTGTCCCGGCTGCGGGCCTCTGACGGGCCACCGGTGCTCCTCGAGCGACATGCAGCGAGGCTTCAGATCCGGCTCAATCGACCCGAGCGTCGCAACGCGATCTCGGTCGAGATGCGCGATGCGCTGGTGGAAGCCTTCGAGCTCGTGAAGGGCGATGCCACGATCGAGCGGGTCGAAGTGAGCGGTGCAGGCGCCTGCTTCAGCACGGGAGGCGATCTCGAGGAATTCGGTACCTGCCCGGATCCTGCCACCGGGCATGCGGTGCGTACGCTGCGTCTGCCGGCGGTGTTGCTCGCGAGCTGTGCGTCCCGCGTGCAGGTCCGCCTGCACGGGGCCTGCATTGGCGCCGGAATGGAGCTGCCCGCCTTCGCAGCCAGAGTGACTGCCGAGCGCAATGCGTTCTTCCAGCTCCCGGAGCTGCGCTTCGGACTCATTCCCGGGGCCGGCGGCTGCGTGAGCCTGCCGCGGCGCATTGGTCGGCAGCGCACGGCCTATCTCGCGCTCTCGGGGCGGCGGATCAGCGCAGCGACCGCGCTCGAGTGGGGGCTGGTGGATGCGCTGGTCGATGGGCAGCGGGTGAGTGGCACTTCAGAGATCCGCTGACACTCTGCCCAGCACTGCGGTGTTGTCGGCGCCGAGTGCGGCGGCGCGATCGATGGGCACGCGCGCCCGCGGCGGGTCGGGCACGATGCCTCGTGCCTCGAGGAGCGCCAGCCATTCGTCCCGGCGGCGACGCAGTGCTCTGCCATCGCGAGGGGTTTCGAAGCCGACACAGTGGGCCACGACGTCCCGGAGCGTGAGCGAGACCAGCCGCCCGCCCCCGCTGCGCTGACTCTGCAGGGCAGCGACTGCCGCATGCAGACCCGTGAGCGGATCGGCGATGGCGTCGCCGCAGAAGAGCGGCGTGCCGCTCACCTCGTGCAGGAGCGCGGAGAGGCCTCCCGCGACACCGGCGTCGTCGCCGTAGGCGACCCACGCCGCCTGCGGCTCAGCGCGTCCGTATCCCGTGAGACTGACCCACGTGAGCCGTGGGTTCTCGTCGATGAGCGCTTCGGCCTGCAGACCGAGCTGACGCAGGGCCCGCGGGCGTGAGGCCTCGAGGACGATGTCAGCGCTGGCACAGAGCCGGCGCAGCGCGTCGCGATCCCGCGTGGAATCGAAGTCGAGCGCGACACTGGCCTTGCCGGCATTGAGCAGATTGAAGAAGACCCCGGGCCCGCGCCGTGCGCCATCGGGGCGCTGTCGACTTTCGACCTTGATCACGTGCGCGCCGCAGAGCTGTAGCAGGTGCGCGCACAGCGGTCCGGCCCAGAGCGCGGTGAGGTCGATCACGACGGGCGCACGGCCCTGCGACCTCGAGTCCCCTTCCCATGATCTCCCGTGTTCGAGGCGCAACCAGGATGGCGTGCTCGAGGCCGGCGCGTTCATGGGCGTGACGGCGAGTCCGAGCAGTCGTGCGCGTTCGACGAGGGCTTCTGTGCGGCGGCACTGCACCGTGGTCACGAGCCTCGCCCAGTTCCATGCGCCGGGGGACTCTTCGAGCCAGGCCGGTACGAGAAGCCAGTCGTCCTCGCGCACCAGGCTGGCAGCAATCCAGCCGTCAGCGGTCGGGAGGAGCCGGCAGCCGCGACCTGCTGAGATGGTCCCACGGCGGCTGAGGCCGGCGGCCGCCGCGCGCTCGCCGAGCAGCGAGGCTGCGCCGGGCGCCAGAGCGGGCTGTGAGCCGGCGACCGCCCAAAGGGCCGCGAGAGCGCCTTCCGCGCAGGCAGCGAGTGGTGCGGGACACATCTGTGGAGGGCCATCCGCGGGACCGGTCAGCCACATGAGGCCGCTGCGCGCCCAGGCGATGGCGGGGTGCTCCCCCGGGGCCGTGATCGCGGCAGGTCTCACGACGCCGAGCGAGCGCAGCAGCAGCTCTGCGTAGCGGGTGGCTGTCGACTCGGGTGACACTCTGCCGGATGATAGCCTTGGAAGCTGCGGAGGATGAGACGGCATGCTCCTCGAAGACAAAGTCGTGATTGTCACGGGCGTCGGTCCAGGCATGGGACGAAAGCTTGCCGTGCTGGCCGCCGCCGAAGGCGCCAGAGTTGCGCTTGCAGCCCGTTCCAGGGGTTTTCTCGAGGACGTGGCCGGGGAGATCCGTCGCGCCGGGGGGCGCTGCATCGCCGTGCCCACGGATGTCGGGAGTGAGGAGGACTGCGGGCGCCTTGCGGCCTGCACAGTCGAAGCGTTCGGCCGCATCGACGGGCTGGTGA
Organism: Gammaproteobacteria bacterium; assembly: GCA_016707425.1. GTDB lineage: Bacteria > Pseudomonadota > Gammaproteobacteria > Steroidobacterales > Steroidobacteraceae > JADJHU01. Next base: position 23,599 of record JADJHU010000002.1, on the reverse strand, counting down.
ACAGCGCCTATCGACCCGCGACCTTCGGGGCCTTCGAGGCCGATCCGCTCGATGCCTGGATTGCCAGCATGGACATCACCTGTTTCGGTGCACTGCGCATGACGAGGGCGGCGCTGCCGGCGATGAAGGCGCGGGGTGAGGGGGCCATCGTCAACATCACGGCAATGGCCGCCGTACAGCCGGCGCCAGGCCAGGCAGACTACGCGACGGCCAAGGCTGCGCTGGAGGGGGCCACCCGGCAGCTGGCATGTGAGCTCGGTCGCTACCGGATCCGCGTCAATGCGGCCCGCATGGGCTGGCTCTGGGGTGTGCCCGTGCAGAGCTATCTCCGCCAGCAGGCGCAGGCGTGCGGCCGCAGTGAAGCCGAGCTCGCGGCACCCATCGCGGCGCGCATCGCGCTCGGGGTCATTCCGCCCGACGAGGAATGCGCGCGCACGGCACTGCTGTTCGTCTCCGATTACACGCGCATGGTGACGGGTGCCGTTCTGGATGTGAACGGTGGAGAGTACCTTTCGTCGTGAGGTTCCTTTGCCCATGAACAGCATCACCAGCAACGCCGCGCTCGAGATCACCAACCTGCTGTACCGGTACTGCGAGCTGATGGATGGCGGTCGTCTCGAAGATGTGGCGGCACTCTTCCGCCACGCGCGAGTCAAGGTCCTGGGCTCCGAGGCGCTCGCCGGCGAGGCAGAGATGCTCGCGTTGTGGCGCCGCCATGTCATCATCTACCCGGACGGCACGCCGCGTACCAAGCATCTCGTCAGCAACCCCATCGTCGCGATCGACGAGGCGGCGAATCGGGCGACGGTGCGCTCGTATTACTCCGTGTACCAGGCGACCGATGGCTTTCCGCTGCAGCTGATCGGTGCCGGCCGCTACCACGATGAATTCGGCCGTCACGAGGGGTGCTGGCGCTTCACCTTTCGCGACTACACCCTGTTCGATCTCAGGGGTGACCTGAGTCGTCACCTGAAGGCCGTCGAGTGAGCGAGACGGCGCGAGGACACGCCATGCGGAACGCCCCGGCTGCCGGGGTTCTCGGCCGCATCCGCGTGCTGGATCTCTCCTGGGGCATCGCCGGTCCCATGGCGGCCATGCTGCTCGGCGATCACGGCGCCGAGGTCACGAAGATCGAGCCACCCGGTGGCGACCCATTTCGCGCACAGCTCGGCTACCGGGTCTGGCAGCGCGGCAAGCGCAGCTGCGTGCTCGATCTCAAGTGCAGCGGCGACCGCGAGGCGTTGCTCGCGCTCGCGCGGCACGCCGACGTGCTCATCGAGAGTTTCTCGCCGGGCACGACGCAACGCCTCGGCGTCGATTACGCCACGCTCTCGGCCATCAATCCACGGCTCGTCTACTGCTCGATCACGGGCTATGGGCGCGACAACCGCCATGCCGGGAGACCGGCCTACGATGCGCTCGTGGCGGCACGCACGGGACTGCACTGGGAGCAGCGCGGCTGGCCCGAGGGCGCCATCCGCCACATGGCAGGCGAGCCCGATGCGTTCGCCGACGTGGAGATCCCGTACGAGTCGCTCCAGGGCGCACCGCGGCCGGGCCCGCTGTTCCCGGCTTCCCACTGGCCGAGTCTCGGCGCGTTCTTCGCGGCCAGCGTGGCGATCAGCGCGGCACTCTATGTGCGCGAGATCACAGGCCGTGGCCAGTGGGTCGAGACATCACTGCTGCAGGGCGCGCTCGCCAGCGCCTGTGGCCTCTGGCAGCGTGCCGAGAAGACCGATGCCAGGCTGTTTGACAGCTGGATCTTCGGGGCACGCTCACCGAAGGGACACTTCCAGTGCAGCGACGGGCGCTGGATCCAGAACTGGGTGCCGAACCCGCGGTTCATCCTCGGTGCCGCGCGCGGCGAGCGGCTCGAGGCAACGGCGGATCTCAGGGCGCAGAATGATCCGGATCGGTTTGGAACCGGCCCCGAAGAGCTCCTGGTCATGATGCACTATCAGCCGATCCTCGCCGAGGCAGTACGCAGGTTCACGGCGCACGAATGGGTCGAGGCGGCTGCCCGGGCGGGCATGACGTTGCAGGCTGTGCGGACGCCGGAAGAAGCGCTCACGGATCCGCTGTTCCTCGCCGACGGCTGCGTCACAGAGATCGATGACCCGGAACTCGGGCCCATCCGTCAGCTTGGCATCAGTTACCGGCTCGAGCGCAGCCGGGGGCACATACGGGGTCCTGCCCCGCGAGTCGGCGAGCACACCACCGAGGTTCGGGCCGAGGCGGCGGCGCTCGCTGCGCGGCCGGACGCGCGTGCGGATCTCGCACCGCCGGTGGTGAGCGGCCGTCGCGTGCGGGCCCCGCTCGACGGGATCACGGTCCTCGATCTCGGACTTGCGCTCGCCGGTCCCTATGGTGCGCAGATCCTCGCAGACCTGGGCGCGAACGTCATCAAGATCAATGCGCAGTACGACACGTACTGGCATGCGAATCACATTGCCTATCTCGCCAATCGCGGGAAGCGGAGCATTGCGCTCGATCTGAAGGATCCGCGCGGACTGAAGATCTTTCACGAGCTCGTGGCGCGGGCCGACGTCGTGCAGCACAACATGCGCTACGAAGCCGCCGAGCGACTCGGCATCGATTACGCACGCCTGAAGACGATCAATCCGAGGCTCGTGTACTGCCACTCGCGTGGCTTCGAGCGGGGACCGCGCGAAGGCCTGCCCGGTAACGATCAGACCGGCGGCTGCCTCGCGGGCGTGCAGTACGAGGACGGCGGGATGGCACGCGGCGGGCGGCCGATCTGGAGTCTCTGCTCGCTCGGCGATACGGGCAATGGATTCCTCTGTGCCATTGCGATCCTCCAGGCGCTGTATGAGCGGGAGCGGACGGGGCAGGGACAGTTCTGCGATACCTCGATCGTGAATGCCCAGCTCCTGAACGCCTCCTATGCCGTCGCGCGCCCCCGACGGCCGCGGTTTCGAGCGGCCGCGGATCGACGGGATGCAGTTCGGCACCTCCGCCCTCGCGCGTCTCTACGAGACGGCCGATGGATGGCTCTGCCTGCTGGTGGTGACCGACGAACAGTGGGACCGGCTGTGTGCATCGCCCGGCCTCGAATCGCTCGCGACGGATGTCCGCTTCACCGACGCAGCGGCCCGGGCGCGCCACGATGCTGCACTCGCGGCGCTGCTCGGGGAGAAGCTGCGCCGGGCGCCGGCGTCCGAGTGGTTCGCGCGACTCGATCGTGCCGGGGTGCCCTGTGAGATCTGCGACCCGGGCTTTGCACTCGGGATGCATGATGACCCGGAACTGCGTGAGCATGGTTGGGTGTGTTCATATGAACATCCCTTCGTCGGGCGGCTCGATCAGGTCGGGCTGGCCTTCGACTTCTCGGAGACACCGGGCCGCGTGCAGGGCCCGCCGCTCGTGGTCGGTCAGCACAGCCGCGAGATTCTTGCCGGGCTCGGGTACTCGGCCGAGGAGATTGCCGTGCTCTGCGAGGACTGCGTGCTCGCCTGGAGTCCGGGGGAAGATCATCGCTCCGTCCGCAGTCCCTGGCAGCCGCAGGCGCCCGGGTCGCCGGCACCGCACGAATGAGTTGGCTCTCCGGCTGAGGGGGCTGCAAAGGAGGCACCATGGCTCGGGATTATTCGCATCTGCTCGCACCGGGCCGGATCGGCCCGCTCGAGCTTCGCAACCGCATGGTGATGACGGCCATGGGCACGATGCTCGCCGACCCGGGCGGGATGTGCAGTGAGCGCCTGCGAGCCTATTACGAGGAGCGGGCGCGAGGCGGTGTCGGATTGATCGTCATGGGCAGCGTCAGCGTGGGCTATCCAGTGGGTGCCTCCGTGCCGCGGCCCGTGGCCATCTCCACGGACGCGCACATCCCCGGCATTCGTGCGGTCGCGGATGCCGTGCATGCCCACGACGCAAAGCTCGCACTCCAGCTGCACTTCGGCGGGCTTGTCGCGATGGAGGACATGCTCGCGGGGCGACCGGTGTGGACACCTTCGGTACCGGTCCTGAAGAGCGGCGACATGCTGGACGGATTTCTCGAGGAAGAGCTCGCACTGGCGCCGTTCTCCCGCATCGCAAGCGTCGAGTACAAGGTGCTCACGGCAGCCGACATCCGTGAGCTCGTGGGCCTGTATGCCGCGGGGGCCGAGCGCGCAAAGCGCGCCGGCGCAGACGGCGTGGAGATTCACGGCGGGCACGGCTACATCATCTCGGAGTTCCTCTCGCCGCTCACCAACCAGCGCACCGACGAGTACGGCGGGTCCGTGCAGAACCGCGCGCGCCTGCTCATCGAGGTACTGCGTGCCGTGCGCGAGGCGGTCGGGCGCGATTTCGCCGTCTGGTGCAAGATCGATTCCCAGGAGTTCCTGCAGGACGAAGGCATCTCGGTCGAGGACGCCAGGACCACCGCCATCCTCGCGCAGGAGGCCGGGGCGGATGCCATTACCGTGAGCTCCTATCACGATGCGTCCCAGGGGATCGGCCATTCGCACTCGAACATCCCGGACCCGCCCGGACTCAACGTGCCCAATGCGGCAGCCATCAAGGCGGCGTTGCGCATCCCGGTGATTACCTCCGGGCGCATCGAGCCGGAGATCGGTGACCGCCATATTCGCGAAGGCAAGTTCGATTTTCTCGCGATGGGGCGCAAGCTCCTCGCGGATCCGTATCTGCCGAAAAAGCTCGAGGCGGGCCGCCCGCAGGAGGTACGACCCTGCATCTACTGTTACACCTGCGTGAGCGAAATCTATCTCTGCAGGTCCGTCAAGTGTGCCGTGAACCCGGAGACTGCGTTCGAGCGTGAGCTGGCGGTGCGATCGGCTCCGGCCCGCAGGCGCATCGTCGTGGTTGGCGGGGGTCCGGCGGGGATGGAGGCCGCGCGGCGTCTGGCGCTGAAGGGACACGCGGTGACGCTCATCGAACGTACCGACCGCCTGGGTGGCACGGCGCGCTTCGCCTCGATCGCCTACGAGCCGAACGAGCGCATCGTGCACTGGCTCGAGCGCCAGGTGCATGCCGCGGGCGTCGAGCTGCGCTTCGGGACGACGGCGACACCGGAGCTCCTGAAGTCACTGCACCCGGATGAGGTCGTGGTCGCCACCGGTGCCGTGCGTCCGCGCCTTCCGATCCCCGGTGCCGAGCGCGCCAATGTGTTCGGGGGTGACGAGATGCGGCAGCTCGTGCTCGGCCAGGATCTCGAAGCCCTCGGCGACAAGACGGACTGGAAAGCACGGCTGGCGCTCAGGGCCGGGGCGGTCACCGGTGTCACGAAGGACCTGCGCGCCATCCGTGAGGCGAGCCGGCACTGGATGCCGCTCGGCCAGAGAATCGTCATCCTCGGCGGCGAGCTCGTCGGTCTCGAGCTCGCCGAGTTTCTCGTGCACCGGGACCGCGTGGTCACGGTGCTCGACGAGGCGGCGAAATTGGGCGCTGGCCTGCCGATCGTGCGCCGCTGGCGCGTGCTGGCGGAGCTTCGACAGGCGGGCGTGACGCTGCTGCCCGGCGCGCGCGAGTGGGAGATCGGTGAGGGCATCGTGAGCTACGTCAACTGGCGTCACCAGACCCGAACCATTGCCTGTGATCATGTGATCATCGCCAGAGGGGCGATGGGTGATCTCACGCTCGCAGAGCAGCTGCGTGCGGCCGGATTTGCGGTGCACGTGGCGGGGGACTGCCGCGGAGTGGGCTACATCGAGGGCGCCATGCGCTCGGCGGCAGAGATCGCCCAGCTCATCTGAGACGGCGTCAGCCAGGCGGAGGACGGCGCAGCGTGCCGATACGCTCGGCGAAGCGCCAGCCCGCGGGCGTGACGCAGACGATGTCCTGATACGTGACGCTGCCCACCCGCCCCTTGCGCCCGACACCGAGACCCTTGGAGGTGACGTGCGCGATGCCGCGGGTTTTCTCCCGGACGACGACGTTCGTGGCGTGATGCGCAAGCGGATGACCCTGGCCATGCTGCTGCCACAGCGCACGGATGGCATCCGGGCCACGCACGACGGGCAGTGCGAAATCGGACATGTCATAGAGAGCGTCTGTCATGAAGAGCTCCGCGCCACGCTGCCACTCGCACGCGTCGATGCAGTGGCCGTAGAGGGCGAGCAGCTCGTGGATCGCGAGCACGTCGCCCGTGTCGAGGCTGCCCCAGGAAGGGGGTCGTGCGAGGGTCATTGGTCTGCTTCCGGTTTCCGTCGCCAGGGATGTGAACTAGTATGCCTGCGGGGCGATCCCACCGAGGAGGCGCAATGGCCGGAGATGACGTGCTCGCAAAGGTGCTGAGCGGCCAGACCTGGGCGGAGTTCTGCGATGCGCTGAAGGCGGCCGGACAGGAGGTGCTGAGGCCCGAGGCCCCGGCAACCGAGCTCGACCGCTCGGAAGGCTGGCGCTATCTGAGCCGCCTGACACGCGTCGGGCTCGAAATGATGCTCGAATGCGCGGATCCCGATTTTCCGGTGCTCTACCAGGCGTCGCACACGACCGTGAAGATCGGTGCGGACAATCCCGATAATCTCTATCTGAATGCCACACTCGCCCCCGATCGCGAGTACCGCATCCGTGGCACGCGGGGCACGGTGCCGTACCTGTCCTTCGCCACGAAGGCGAACCGCTATGCAACCGAAGGAACGATGGCGTCCACGGGCGAACTGGAGGCGAGCAGTGTCCAGGTGAGCGCGGACGGGCGCTTCGAGATCACCGTGAGCCGCCAGCCTCACGAGCGCAACTGGCTGCCGATGGCGGCCGACACCTCCATGCTGCTGGTGCGCCAGACCTTTCTTGACCGCGCGCACGAAATCCCGGCCGCCATGACGATCAGCCGCATCGGCGGCCCGCAGGCCCCCGAGGTCCTGTCGGCCGAGCGCCTGCATCGCGGCCTGCTGGGCGCGGCGGCCTTCGTGCGGGGTACGGCGCACACCTTCGCCGACTGGGTGGCGAGATTCCGGGAGAAGCCGAACACCCTGGAAACGATCGACCAGACACTCTTCATCAGGGGGGGCGGTGATCCGAGGATCTTCTATCTGCACGGCTACTGGGCGCTCGAGCGGGATGAAGCCCTGGTGATCGACACACAGGTACCGGAGTGCGAGCTGTGGAATCTGCAGCTCGACAACTACTGGATGGAGTCGCTCGATTATCGCTACCTGCCCGTGCATGTGAACAGCCACACGGCAAAGTACAACCGGGACGGCTCGCTGACCGTGGTCGTCGCAGCGGAGAATCCCGGTGCCGCCAACTTCCTCGACACTGCCGGGCATACGACCGGCACGATGCTGCTGCGCTGGACCGGCGCGAAGACGCATCCCGTGCCCAGGTGTGAGCGCGTGAAACTGGAGACACTGCGCCAGAGGCTGCAGGCGTGAGCCGCATGGCTGCGCTGGCGGGAGTGCTGCTCGCGGGCCTGGTGCTCGCCGGCTGCGCGACGCAGCCCACCGTCGTCGAGCAGGCACGAGTCGAACATGTCGAGGGCGAGTATCGGGTCCTCTGGGCGACCCGGCCGCCGGGTTCGGCGGTCGATGTCGCCGTTGCGACGTCGACGAACCCTGCGCGTCGGCTCGTTGCGCGCGGCGATCGCGACGGGGTGTACGCGATCACACTGCCCGCGGCACCGCGGCCGTACTTCCGGCTGCACGCGCGCGGCGGCGATCTCACGGTCGCGGAACGGGTGCTGCCGCTGGAGGGCGGTCGCAACTTCAGGGATCTCGGGGGTTACCGTACGGCCGACGGCCGCCACGTGCGCTGGGGTCTGCTGTATCGATCCGGGGCGATGGCCGGGCTGACGGATACGGATTACCGTTATCTTGGCGATCTCGGCATCCGGACGATCTGCGACTTTCGCTCGACGGACGAGCGCGACCGGGCGCGCGTGCAGTGGCGCCTGAGCGAGCCGCCCCGCATGCTCACCCGGGACTACCGGATGGACATGGCCGCTTTCGCCGCGCTCATGACCGGACCGCATTCCGCGGAGGCGATCACCGCCGGGATGGCGAAGTCGTACGAGAGGATCCCGTATGAATATGCGGCGGACTACCGCGCCATGTTCGGAGAACTCATCGCGGGTCGCGTGCCGCTCGCCTTCAACTGCAGTGCGGGAAAGGATCGCACGGGCGTTGCCGCAGCGCTGATCCTGCTCGCCCTCGGTGTGCCCAGGCAGACCGTCCTCGACGATTACATGCTCTCGAACCCAGCGGCGCACATCGACAGCCTGGCGAAGATTGCTGGAGCAGATGACGACCCGACGGCCGTCGCGTTTGCCCGTCTGCCGCCCGAGGCACGCAGGCTGCTGACGGGTGTGCAGCGCGCGTGGCTGGAGGCGGCGCTCAGGGCGATCGAGGCGCAGGATGGGTCGATCCCGGCCTATCTCGAGCGCCAGCTCGGAGTGGATGCCAGGACGACCCGCATCCTGCGGACCCGCTACCTGGAGTGAGGCCCGGGGGGGCACGCCCTGTCCCGGTGCGAGTCGCTGCAGGCCGCATCTGAATCGGCGTGGTTCCCGTATAATGCAGCCGTTTTTTGCCCGGGTGAGCAGGAGAAATGCTGGACAAGCGAATGACGGTCGCCGAGATCATCGGGACCCTGCGCGATGGCATGACGATCGGTATCGGCGGCTGGGCGGCGCGGCGCAAGCCCATGGCGCTGGTCCGCGAGATCGTCCGTTCCCCCCTCAAGGACCTGACTGTCGTTGCCTACGGCGGGCCCGACATCGGCATGCTGTGTGCAGCAGGCAAGGTGCGCCAGCTGATCTTCGGTTTCGTGACGCTCGACATGCTGCCGCTCGACATGCACTACCGTACCGCGCGCCAGGCGGGCGCCTTCGAGTGCCGGGAGCTCGACGAGGGTCTCGTGCTGCTCGGGCTGCGCGCGGCCGCCATGCGCGTGCCCTTTCTGCCGACACGCGTCGGCTTTGGCACCGATGTGCTGAAGTACAACCCGTGGGTGCGCACGGTCCGGTCACCCTACGACGATGGCGAGGAGCTCGTAGCCATGCCGGCGCTGCGACTTGATGCCGCGCTCCTGCACGTCACGGAGGCCGACGCGCTCGGCAACTGCGTCATTCTCAGCCCGGACCCTTTCTTCGACGAGCATCTCGCGCGCGCGGCGGACCGTACCTATCTCAGCTGCGAGCGACTCGTGCCCACTGCGCAGGTCTGCGGCCGCGAGCGGGCGCGCTACAATCCTTTCGAACGGAATCTGGTGGCCGGTGTCGCCGAGGTGCCGTTCGGGGCGCATCCGACGGCGGGTGTCCCCGGCTACGGCTTCGACCTCGATCACCTGAATGCCTACAACGCGGCGGCCGGGGAGGGTTGGGCCGCGTACCGGGCCAAGTACATCGATCTCCCGGACCACGCGAGCTATCTCGCGGCGGTCGGCGGCGCGGAGCGCATCGCGGCGATCCCGGCGCCGGTGTTCTGAGGAAGCCATGTCCACGCACGACTACACGCTTGCGGAACTCTGTATCACTGCGGCCGCCGAGGCCTGGCGCGGCGACGGGGAAGTGCTTGCCACGGGGATCGGCCTCGTGCCGCGGCTCGCGGCAGGTCTCGCCAAGCTCACCTTCAACCCTGCGTTGATGATCACGGATGCTGAGGCGCACCTCGTGGCCGAGCCTGTGCCCGTCGGTCCGCGCAATGGCTACGAGCCGATCATCGAAGCCTGGATGCCCTATTCGCGCACCTTCGATCTGCTCTGGAGCGGACGCCGGCATGCCATGGTGGGGCCGGTGCAGATCGATCGATTCGGCCAGTCGAACATCAGTGCCATCGGCGACTATGTGCGACCGAAGGCGGCGCTGCTCGGTGTGCGGGGCTTCCCCGGCAATTCCATCAGCCACATCAACAGTTTCTTCGTGCCGAATCATTCGACGCGCGCTTTCGTCCCGGGCGAAGTGGACATGGTGGCGGGTGCCGGCTACAACCCGCAGCGCTTTCCCGGTGGACGGCTTCCCGCAGGCTTCGAGATCCGCCTGATCGTCACGGATCTTGCCGTGCTGGATTTTGGCGGTCCGCAGCACCAGATTCGGGTGCGCTCGCTGCACCCGGGCATCAGCTTCGAGCAGGTGCAGGACAACACGGGTTTCTCCCTGGTGCTCCCTGCTTCGATTCCGGTGACGCCGGCTCCGGGTGCCGATGCCCTGCGTCTGATCCGCGAGCGGCTCGACCCCCACGGACAGCGGGCGAGCGTATTCAAGGGCAATCCGCCCGGACAGCGGGCGGCGTGATCGACACCGTGAGTGCTCTGCCGCGTACCGCGATCCACGAGCTGCTCGGCAGCCGCTATCCGATCATCCAGACGGCCATGGGCTGGGTGGCCAAGCCGGAGCTGGTGGCTGCCTCGTGCAACGCAGGTGCCTTTGGCTTTCTCGCCTGCGCAGTGATGAAAGCCGACGAGGTCGGGCCGGCGATCGACCGGGTGCGTGCACTCACTGATCGGCCCTTCGGCGTGAACTTCCATATGTTCCAGGCGGGCGCCGCCGAGATCGTCGACACGATCATCGCCCGGCGCGTGGCGGCGGTGAGCTTCGGGCGCGGGCCGGACAAGCGCATGATTGCGCGCTTCCGCGAAGCCGGCATCCGCTGCGTGCCCACCGTCGGTGCGGTCAAGCACGCGAAGAAAATGGTGGACCTTGGCGTCGACATGCTGGTCGTGCAGGGTGGCGAAGGGGGCGGGCATACGGGCTCTGTCGCGAGCACGGTGCTCCTGCCCCAGGTGCTCGATGCGGTGCAGGTGCCGGTGGTGGCTGCAGGGGGATTCGGCGACGGGCGAGGTCTCGCCGCTGCGCTCGCCTGGGGCGCTCAGGGGATCGCCATGGGTACACGCTTCCTCATGACCCGCGAGTGCCCCGTGCCCGAGGCGACCAAGCAGCGCTACGTTGCAGCGACGACAGACGACATCTTCGTCACCGACAGGCTCGATGGCATGCCCCAGCGGATGATCCGAAACCGGCTGACGGCGCGACTCGAGAACGCGGGTCGGCTGACGATGTTCACCACGGCGCTTGCGAGCGCCTGGCGGCTGAAGAAACTCACGGGCGCGAGCCTTGGCGACATGCTGAAGTCCGCTCGTGACCTTGCGCACGGCAGCGAGGGTTCCTTCGCGCAGACGCTCATGGCCGCGAATGCTCCGGTCCTGATCCAGCGTGCCGTCGAACAGGGCCAGCCCGACGAGGGTGTCATGGCCACCGGCCAGGTGGCGGGCCGACTCGGCGATCTGCCGAGCTGCGAAGAACTCGTGCAGCGTATCGTGCGCGAAGCCGGTGAGCGGCTCGCGGCGCTCTGTGCAGCGCGCGCCTGACGGACATCGAGGGACGAGCCATGCCCATCCGCACCGGGATCCGCGATCGCGTCGGCGAGGTGATCTTCGATCATCCGCCCGTGAACGCCTTCGACAGCGCGCTGATCAACGAGATTCCGGACATCGTGACCGGTCTGGGCGCGAATCCGGAGGTGCGCTGCGTGCTGATCCGTGCCGAAGGCCGGGGCTTCTGCGGCGGCGCCGACATCAAGGAGATGCAGAAGCATCCGGAGCGCATCGTCGAACTCAATCGCGGCAATTACCGTACCTTCAGGGCGATCCGCGCCTGCGAGGTGCCGGTGGTCTCGGCTGTGCACGGTTTCGTCATCGGCAGCGGCATCGGTATCGCGGGTGCGAGCGACGTGGTGATCGCGTCGGAAGATGCGTTCTTCTCCCTGCCCGAGATCGACCGGGGTGCGATGGGTGGCGCAGCGCATCTCTCGCGCATGCTGCCGCTGCACAAGGTACGTTCGCTCTTCTTCACGGGCGGCAACTGCCCGGCTGCTGAGGCGCATCGCCTGGGCGGTGTGGAGAAAGTGGTGCCGCGCGCGGCGCTCCTCGAGGAGGCGCGCGCCTTCTGCGGGATCATTGCCGGCAAGAGTCGCCGTGCGCTCGTACTCGCCAAGCAGGCGTTGAACGGCATCGAAGCGAGCGACGTCGATCGCAGCTACCGGTTCGAGCAGGGCTTCACGCTGGAGATGTACATGAGCGAGGACTCGCAGAAATCCCGCGATGCCTTCGTGGCGGGCAAGAGCCGCGCGGAGTTCTGAGGGTCTCATGGCGATCGATCTGCGTTATACGCCGGAGCAGCAGGCCTTTCGCGCAGAGGTGCGCGCGTGGATGGCCGCGAAGGTGCCGAAGGAGCCGCTCGCCTCGCTCGACACCGCCGAAGGTGCGGTGCAGCACCGTGCGTGGGAGCGGACGCTGAACGAAGGCCGCTGGGGCATGGTCACCTGGCCGCGCGAGTACGGCGGACGTGGCTGCAACCTGGTCGAATGGCTGATCTTCGAGGAAGAGTACTACCGTGCCGGCGCGCCCGGGCGACTGAACCAGAACGGGATCTTCCTGCTCGGCCCGACGCTCATGGAGTTCGGGACACCGGAACAGAAGGCGCGCTACCTGCCGCCCATGGCTGCAGGCGAGGAGGTCTGGGCTCAGGCCTGGAGTGAGCCGCAGGCCGGTTCCGATCTCGCAGCGCTGCGCGCGACGGCCACGCGTGAGGGCGACACCTACGTCCTTCGCGGTCACAAGATCTGGTCCTCGCGGGCCGTATTCGCGGACTGGGCATTCGGCATGTTCCGGACCGATCCAGGCTCCGAGAAGCACAAGGGCATTTCCTTCGTGCTGTTTCCACTGAAGCATCCGGGCGTGCGGGTGCGCGGCATCCCGCAGATCGACGGTGAAACGGGTTTCGCCGAGATCTACCTCGAAGAGGCGCGCGTGCCGGTGGCAAACCGCCTGGGAGCAGAGGGCCAGGGCTGGCATATCGCAATGGCCACGGCCGGCTTCGAGCGCGGACTCATGCTGCGGAGCCCGGCGCGTTTCCAGATGACTGCGAAGCGCCTGATCGAGCTCTACCGGCGCCATGCGGCTGCGGCGGAACCGGGACTCGCGAGTGCGGTCGCGCAGGCCTGGATGGATGCCGAGGCCTACGCGCTCAACACCTACCGCACCGCCACGCGGCTCATGGCCGGCGGTTCCATCGGTGTCGAAGCGAGCCTAAACAAGATCTTCTGGTCCGAACTCGATCTCGCCATGCACCGCGCGGCGATGAGCCTGCTCGGAGCGCGGGCCGAGCTCGAGAAGCACGCGCCTGATGCCGGTGACGTGGGCAACTGGCTCGACGGTTTCCTCTTCTCGCTCGCAGGACCCATCTACGCGGGGACCAACGAGGTGCAGCGAAACATCATTGCCGAGCGCCTGCTGAAGATGCCGAGGTAGCGCCCGTGGATTTCACCTTCACCGAAGAGCAGCAGATGATGGCGGGCGCATTCCGCGAGCTGCTCGACGACCTCTGTTCGCCCGAAGCACTCCGCGCAGCCGCGGAAAAGCGTGGCGACGAGAGCGGCGCACGCTGGGCGCGGATCGCCGAGCTCGGCCTGCCCGGGGTGCTTGCGCCGGAAGCCGCGGGCGGCATGGGCCTTGGCGATACTGACTTCGTCCTCATTGCCGAAGAGGCTGGACGCGCCGCACTCCCTGAACCACTCGTCGAGCAGGCCGGCATCGCCGTACCGCTGCTCGCCGGGCTCGCGCCGCACGCGCCCCGCGCTGCCGAAATCCTGGCTCAGGCGGCGAGCGGCGCGCTGCGCGTGGCCGTGGGAGCGCCCGGCAATCCATTCGTGCTTGGCGCCGCCCAGGCAGGCGTCCTCCTGCTCGCCGACGGTGACGAGGTGCACCTCGTGGAGCGTGCCGGGGTCGGCCTCGTGGCCCAGCCGTCGATCGACACCCTGCGAGCGCTCGCGCGGGTCGAGTGGCAGCCGTCGGCTGCGACGCGCCTCGTCTCGGGGGCCGCAGGCCGGACGGCGTGGGCGCGCGCCTTCGAACGCGGCGCGCTCTACGCCGCAGCGCAGTGTCTGGGTCTCACCCAGCGCATGATCGACATTGCGGTGGCCTATGCCTGCGAGCGCACCCAGTTCGGCAGGCCCATCGGCTCCTATCAGGCCATCAAGCATCACCTCGCCACTGTGCAGGTGAAGCTCGAGTTTGCCCGGGCGCATGTCTATGCGGCGGCTGCGCGCGTCGTGGACGCCGATCAGCGTGCTGCAGCGGCGGTCTCGAGCGCCAAGCTCGCTGCCGGGGATGCAGCGGAGCTGGCGGCGCGCACGGGCATCCAGGTGCACGGCGCCATGGGGTATTCCTGGGAAGTGGACCTGCATTTCTACATGAAGCGTGCGTGGGCGCTCATCGGCAGCTGGGGTGACCGCAGCTTTCACATGCGCCGCGTGCAATCGCTGGTGCTCGGGGGCTCGCTGCCGCTGGGATCCGACCAGACTTTCGTCCGGAGTTGAAGAATGCCGTCTGCCTATATCATCGAAGCCGTTCGCACACCCGTCGGGAAGAAGAAAGGCTCGCTCGCGAGTCTGCACCCTGCGGATCTCGGTGCCCACGCCCTGAAGGCGCTCATCGAACGCAGCCGCATCGATCCGGGTGCGGTCGAAGATGTGGTCTTTGGCTGTGTGGACACCATCGGTCCGCTTGCCGGCGATATCGCGCGCACCTGCTGGCTGGTGGCGGGTCTGCCCGAACACGTGCCGGGCACGACGGTCGATCGGCAGTGCGGCTCGGCACAGCAGGCGATCCACTTCGCAGCCCAGGGCGTCCTCAGCGGCACGCAGGACCTCGTGGTCGCGGGTGGCGTGCAGGCGATGAACGCCATTCCGATCTCGGCGGCGATGATTGCCGGCCAGCCCTACGGCTTCGCGGATCCCTTCAGCAGCTCCCCGGGCTGGAAGGCACGCTACGGCGATCAGGAAGTCTCGCAGTTCCGTTCGGCGGAGATGATTGCGGAGAAGTGGCAGATCACGCGCCGCGAGATGGAGGAGTTCGCGCTCGAGAGCAACCGTCGTGCAGTCGAGGCGATCGATTCCGGGCGCTTCGATCGCGAGATTGCACCCTTGCCGCAGCTGCAGCGCGACGAGACACCGCGGCGCGGGACGTCGCTCGAGAAGATGGCAGGGCTCGAGCCGCTCAGCCCCGGGGGGCGTGTCACGGCGGGGGTGTCGAGCCAGATCGCGGATGCGGCTGCCGCGCTGCTCATCGCCTCTGATGATGCCGTGCGTCGCTACGGACTGAAGCCGCGGGCACGCATCCATCACATGTCGATCCGCGGTGCCGATCCCGTATGGATGCTCACGGCGCCGATTCCGGCCACGCAGCATGCGCTGGCCAAGACCGACCTGAAGATGCGGGACATCGACCTGGTCGAGATCAACGAGGCGTTTGCCTCGGTCGTGCTCTCCTGGCAGCGCGATCTCGACGCCGATCTCTCGCGGGTCAACGTCAATGGCGGGGCGATTGCGCTCGGCCACCCGCTCGGCGCCACCGGCGCGCGCATCATGACCACGCTTCTGCATGAGCTCGAGCGTCGCGGTGGACGCTACGGGCTGCAGACCATGTGCGAGGGCGGCGGCCAGGCCAACGTCACGATCATCGAAAGACTCTGAGGGGAGCGCGAGCATGGCGGGAATCTGCGAGGGACGCGTGGTCATCGTCACGGGTGCGGGCCGGGGACTCGGGCGCGCCTATGCACTGGCCTTTGCGCGCGAGGGTGCGAAGGTCGTGGTCAACGATCTCGGCACGAGCCTCCAGGGCGAGGGCCGCGATTCGGCCACGGCGCAGAAGGTCGTGGATGAGATCCGCGCGCTCGGTGGCGAGGCGGCACCCAATGGTGACGACGTTGCGGACTGGGAGGGTGCCGCGCGCATCGTGAAAACGGCCGTGGATGCCTTCGGCACGCTCGACGTCGTCGTGAACAACGCCGGTTTCGTGCGCGACCGCATGTTCGTGAGCCAGTCGGTGGACGAGTGGGATGCGGTCGTCCGCGTGCATCTGCGCGGGCACTTCTGCGTCACGAGTCACGCCGTGGCCTTCTGGCGCGCACAGCAGAAAGCAGGCAGGAAGGTCGATGCGCGCATCATCAATACGAGCTCGGGCGCGGGGCTCCAGGGCAGCTTCAGCCAGGCGGCGTACTCCGCTGCGAAGGGCGGTATCGCGAGCCTCACGCTCGTGCAGGGCGCCGAGCTCGGGCGCTACGGCATCACGGCCAATGCGCTCGCGCCCGCGGCGCGCACGCGCATGACCGAGGGAGCCTTCGCCGACAAGATGAAACAGGTCGAGAGCGGCTTCGACGTCCAGGATCCGGACAACATCGCGCCGACCGTGGTGTGGCTCGGGAGCAGCCAGTCGGCGGGTGTGACGGGCTGCGTCTTCGAACTCGAGGGCGGACGCATCACGCTCTGCAACGGCTGGAACGACGGCCCGACGGTGGACAAGGGTGCACGCTGGCAGCCGGCCGAGCTCGGGCCGGTGATCGCGGGGCTCCTCGCGAAGCGGCCTGTACAGAAGAAGGTCTGGGGAACCTGAGAGGCGCCCATGCAATTCGCCTTCACCGAGGAACAGGATCTCATCCGGGAAGCCGCGCAGACCTTCTTCCGTGAGCACGGTGCGTCGCAGCGGGTGCGCGCAGCCATGGAGACGCCGCTCGGCTACGACGAGGGCTCGTGGGCGACCATGGTGCGTGAGATGGGCTGGGCGGGTATTGCACTGCCGGAGTCCGTCGGTGGTACAGGGCTCGGGAACGTGGAGCTCGCGATCCTGCAGGAGGAAGCCGGGCGCTGCGTGCAACCCTCGCCCTTCTTCTCCACGGTGTGCCTTGCCGCGCCGGCCATTCGCCACGCCGGTACGCCCGCGCAGCAGGAGAGCCTCCTGGGTCCGATCGCTACGGGCGAGGCGCGCGCCGCACTGGCGCTCACGGGTGCCGGGGGTGCGCCGGGCCTGGAGGGCATTGGCGTCACCCTCGAGCGTAGCGGCAGGAAATCGCGCCTCGTGGGCGAGGCTTCCTACGTGGTGCACGGCCATGCGGCGGATCTTCTCGTCGTGGCTGCGCGCTCGCCCGGCAGCCGGGGTGCCGAAGGCGTGAGCCTGATCGCATTGCCTGCGGGCACGAAAGGCGTGCGGATCGAGAAGCTGGTCGCTCTCGACCTCACGCGCCCCATGGCGCGCATCCGTCTGGAGAATGTCGAGGTGACGACCACGCAGATTCTCGGCGAACCGGAGGCGGCCGCTGCGGCACTCACGCAGGCGCTGCGGCTTGCCCAGATCGCGCTCGCCGCGGAACAGACCGGCGGCGCGCAGGGTGCGCTCGAGACCACGACGGCCTATGCGAAGCAGCGCGTGCAGTTTGGCCGTGCCATCGGCAGCTTCCAGGCCATCAAGCATCGTCTTGCCGACATGATGATTGCTGCGGAGGCGGCGAAGAGTGCTGCCTACTACGCCGCCTGCATCGCGGATACCGCGATCGGGGAGTTGGCGGAGGCCGCGGCCATCGCCAAGTCGCGCTGCTCGGACGCGTTCTTCGACTGTGCGGCGAACATGGTGCAGCTGCACGGCGGCATCGGCTTCACCTGGGAGCACGACGCGCAGCTCTACTTCAAGCGTGCCCGGGCGTCTTCGACGCTCCTCGGCACGCCCCAGTATCATCGCGAGCTGCTTGCGCAGCTGATGGGCCTCGGAGCCGCATCATGAGACTCGACTTCAGCCCCCAGGAAGAAACCTTCCGCCGCGAAGCAGCCACCTGGCTCGAAGGGCAGCTCTCCGGTCCCTTTGCGGACCTGCGCACCGGCCGGGCTCACGACATCAGTGCACCCGAGCGGCGCAAGGAATGGGAGCGGGCTCTGGGGCGCGCACGCTGGAGCGCAATCGGCTGGCCTGAGGAATACGGCGGCCGCAATGCGACACTCGCCGAGCAGGTGATCTTCGCCGAGGAGTACGCGCGTGCCCGGGCGCCCGGGCGGCTCGGACACCTCGGCATCGAGCTCTGCGGACCGACGATTCTGGCCCTGGGCACCGAGGCGCAGAAGCGCCGCTTCCTCCCGAAGATGTCGGCGGGAGAAGAGTACTGGTGTCAGGGCTACTCGGAGCCCAATGCGGGGTCGGATCTGAGCAACGTGCGCACGCGCGCACGGCTCGAGAAAGGCCCGAACGGACCTGAGTGGGTGATCGAGGGGCAGAAGACCTGGACCTCGCTCGCGCAGTTTGCCGACTGGTGTTTCCTCGTGACGCGCACGGAGGAGGGCAGCACCGGCGCTCGCGGGCTCTCCTATCTGCTCGTGCCGATGCACCAGAAGGGCGTCACGATCCGGCCCATCCGCCAGATGACGGGCGAGGCGGAGTTCAACGAGACGTTCTTCGACGGTGCACGCACCGCCGCCGAGAACGTCGTGGGCGCTCCGGGGGAGGGCTGGAAGGTCGCCATGGCAACGCTGTCCTTCGAACGTGGCGCGTCCACGCTCGCCCAGCAGATGGGCTTCCGCAACCAGCTCGATGCCATCATCGGGGCCGCGAAGGACAACGGCGCCGCACGGGACCCGCTCATCCGCCAGCGTCTCGCGGAGGCCTATGCAGGTCTCAAGATCATGCGGGCGAGTTCGCTGCGCATGCTCACCAGCGCGCAGAGCGGCAAGCTCAGCCCCGAGGCCTTCACCTACAAGATCTTCTGGGCAACGTGGCACAGGAAGCTCGGAGAGCTCGCGATGGATGTTCTTGGCCCCGCGGGCGAGCTCGGCACGGCCGCTCCCTATGAGCTCCAGGAGCTCACCAAGATGTTCCTGTTCTCGCGTGCGGACACCATTTACGCAGGCACGAACCAGGTCCAGCGCAACATCATCGCCGAGCGCGCACTGGGCCTCCCGAAAGAGCCGAGAGGGGGAGCCTGATGGCACTCGATGTCAAGAACCCGCCGCCGCCATACCCTGAGGGCCATGGTCTGCTCCGCGGCCGCACGGTATTGATCACGGCGGCCGCGGGTACGGGAGTGGGCTTTTCGACCGCGAAGCGCTGCGTGGAAGAGGGCGCACGTGTCTTCATCAGCGACATGCATGAACGCCGGCTCGCGGACGCTGCAGCCAGGCTCGGGAGCATCGCCGGAAACCGGGTGCCGTATCGTGTGTGCGACGTGACGAAGGAAGACGATGTTCGCGCCCTCGTGGCCGGCGCGCTCGAGGCCTTCGGGGGCCAGATCGACGTGCTCGTGAACAACGCCGGGCTCGGCGGCTCGGCGCGCATCGTGGACATGACCGACGAGCAGTGGCACAAAGTGCTCGACGTCACGCTCACCAGCGTCTTCCGCATGAGCCGCGCCGTGTTGCCGCACATGTACGCGCGCCGGCGTGGGGTCATCGTCAACAACGCCTCCGTGCTCGGCTGGCGCGCGCAGGCCGAGCAGTCGCACTATGCGGCCGCCAAGGCCGGCGTGATGGCGTTTACGCGCTGTGCGGCGATCGAAGCGGCGGAGCACGGTGTGCGGGTCAACGCCGTCGCGCCGTCGATCGCCATGCACGAGTTCCTGAACAAGGTGACGCCACCGGAGCTTCTCGAGGAGCTGTCGCGCCGCGAGGCCTTCGGCCGGCCGGCCGAGGTCTTCGAAGTTGCCAATGTCATCGTCTTCCTCGCCTCCGACCTGTCGAGCTACATGACGGGCGAGGTGATCTCGGTTTCCAGCCAGAGGGCCTGAACGTGCCACGTATCTTCGAATCGGTTCCGGATCTGCTGAAGGCGACGGGCGCGAAGCTCGGACCGACCGACTGGGTCACCATCGACCAGGCGCGCATCGACAAGTTCGCTGATGCGACGGGCGATCACCAGTGGATTCACGTCGATCCGGCACGCGCCGCGAAAGGCCCGTTCGGGGCAACGATCGCGCACGGGTACCTGACGATGTCGCTCGCGAGTCTCTTCCTGCCGCAGCTCATGCTGGTGAACAGGGTGTCAATGGGCGTGAACTACGGCACCGACCGGGTACGCTTCCCCGCGCCGGTGCGCGTCGGTTCGAGACTGCGCGCGCACGGCGAGGTCCTGAGCGCGGAGGAGATCAAGGGCGGCGGTCAGGTCGTGGTGCGTATCACCATCGAGGTCGAGGGTGGCGACAAGCCCGCCTGCGTCGTCGATACCATCAGCCGCTTCTTTACTGCCTGAGGGGGCACCATGCGTGAAGCCGTCATCGTCTCCGTAGCCCGCACACCCATCGGACGAGCCTATCGCGGGGCCTTCAACGACACCGACTCTCCGACGCTCGCCGGCCACTCTGTGCGCGAGGCCGTGAAGCGCGCAGGCGTCGAGGGTGCCGAGGTCGAGGACGTGGTGATGGGCTGCGCCACGCAGCAGGGCACGCAGGGCTACAACATCGGGCGCCTCGCCGTTGCGGCGGCCGGGCTGCCGGTCGAGGTGGCCGGCATGTCCATCGATCGCAAGTGCGCGTCCGGACTCATGGCGATTGCCACCGCTGCCAAGCAGATCATGCACGACGGCATGAGCGTCGCGGTGGGGGCGGGCGTCGAGTCCGTCAGCCTGACGCTCACCAAGCATTCGAACCGCTACCGCTACGTCTCCGAGAACGTGACGGCGCACATGCCGTATATGCACATGGAGATGATCGAGACGGCGGAGATCGTGGCGAAGCGCTACGGCATCTCCCGTGACGCGCAGGATCGCTACGCGCTGCAGAGCCAGCAGCGTGTCGCGGCGGCGCAGGCGGCGGGACGCTTCGACGCCGAGATCGTGCCGCTTCCGGAGCCGCAAGACCGTCGAGGACAAGACGACGGGCGAAGTACGCCACGGACGTCCTGCTGAAGAGGGACGAGGGCAATCGCGCCGATACCACGCTCGAGGGGCTCTCGAGCCTGAAGCCCGTCTTTTCGAACGGCAAGGTCGTGCAGCAGGGCGAGTTCATCACCGCGGGCAACGCCTCGCAGCTCTCCGATGGTGCGGCGGCCTGTGTGCTGGTGGAGGCGAAGCTCGCGGAGAAGCGCGGACTGAAGCCGCTCGGCGCCTACCGCGGCATGACGGTCGTGGGCTGCGCGCCGGAGGAGATGGGCATCGGTCCCGTGTTTGCCGTGCCGAAGCTCCTCGCGCGGCATGGCCTGAAGATCGGCGACATCGGGCTCTGGGAGCTGAACGAGGCCTTTGCGTCGCAGACCATCTACTGTCGGGACCGTCTGGGCATCGACAACGAGCGCCTCAACGTCGATGGGGGCGCGATTGCCGTCGGCCATCCCTTCGGCATGAGCGGCGCCCGGCTCGTCGGCCATGCGCTGATCGAAGGCCGCCGCCGGGGCGTCAAGTATGTGGTGATCACCATGTGCATCGGCGGCGGGCAGGGCGCGGCCGGGCTGTTCGAGGTCTACTGAGAGGCGGCTGGCAGCGCGGCGCGCGCGCTGGAGGCAAGCCATGGAAAAACGCCGGTCCCGTATGGGACCGGCGTTTTCGTTTCCGGCCGGGAAGTCCCGCGCTACCAGCGGAAGCTCATCTCCAGCCCATAGGTGCGCGGCTCCAGGTAGAACGCCGGCGTCAGGCTGCCGAAGCTCGGCCCGAAGTCGATGTAGTTGGTGATGTGGTTCTCGTCGGTGATGTTCCGGCCCCAGAGCGCCACTTCCGCCTGCCCGTTGGCGACCGCGATACCGGAGAGCGCCAGTCGGGCGTTCAGCACCCGTAGCTCTTGACGCGCGTGTCGCCGGCAATCGCGCGCAGCGGGTTGTAGTTCGGGCCGCTCGAGGCGAGCTGGTACGGATAGGTGTAGTAGTCGTCCGTCCAGCTGTAGTCGAGGGTGCCGCGCAGGTCACCCAGCGCCGTGCGGACAATGCGCGCATCCGCGAGCAGATTGATGGTGTTCTTAGGCGCGTGGATCATTGCCCGGTTGTCCGCCTCGTTCACACCGGCATCCATGAACCGGTCGTACTTGGCGTCCAGGTAGCCGTAGCTCGCCTGCAGGCGCAGCGCATCGGACGGCGCCCACGTCGCTTCGATCTCGACGCCGCGCGTCGTCGCCTTGCCGGCATTGCGGATGATCGATCCGGCCGCGCCCGCCGCCGTGAAGATCGACAGCTGCATGTCATCGGTCTTGTTCTCGAATGCCGCGACGTTCACCGTGGCCCGGCCGTCGGCAAAAGAGGTCTTGAGGCCGAGCTCATAGGACTTGAGCTTCTCGGGCCGGAAGGGCGTACGGCTTTCGGCGATGTTGTTGGCGATGGTCGCGCTCACGATGGCGGGGTTGGTGAAGTCCGACGGCACTTCGCTGTATTCGCCGTTGAAGCCGCCGCTCTTGAATCCCTGCGAATACTTTGCATACGCATTCACCGTATCCGAGAACTTGTAGGAGACGATGAGCACGGGCGTGGTCGCGCTGAAGGTGTGTTCCGCCGTCGTCCCCAGCGGCGTGAGCGCGAAGAACGGGGAGGTCAGATCGAAGCGCACGCCCAGGTAGCGCTCGAGCTCCTTCTTCTCCCGCGTGTAGCGCACGCCTCCTGTGACCGTCCAGGCGTCGGTCACCTTGTAGTCGGCCTGCCCGTAGGCGGCCCAGGCCTTCGTGCCGTAGCCGTAGTCCGATTCGAAGTTGAAGGTATTGAAGAAGAAGTTCTGCGGACCGTAAGTGAAGCCGCTGTCCTTGAAGTAGTAGAGGCCGCCCACGTAGTTGAAGCGCTCAGTGTGGCCGACCAGCTGCAGCTCCTGCGAGGCCGCGTTGTAGGACCAGTCCCGGCCCCCCGTGCTGCGCGCGGTGTGGGCGACCGGCAGCGGCGAACCGTCGAGATCGAGCAGGTCGTTCCACCTGAGCTGGCGGTAGGCCGTGATGGACTTGAGGGTGTTCGTATCGTTCACGTCCCAGGTGAGGGTGAACGAGTGACCCAGGGTCCGGCTCCGTTCGAAGGTCGGTGCATCGACACTCACGGGCGCGTCGCGGTCATGCGTGACGTAGGGCGCGAGGAAGGGCAGGATGGTTCGCGCGCGACAGATAGGAGTGTCAGGCCACTGGTCGGTGTCGCTGTAGTCGAAGCGGTAGGCGCCCTGGAGGTGTCGCTGAAGTCGAGATTCACCGCGAGGCGCGCGCGCTCGTGGAGTTGCGGTTGTTGAGCTCGCGGACAGCACTCCCCGGCATGGTCTGGGTGGTGCCATCGCGCTTCTCTCCCCGCACGGCAAGCGAGACACTCGCGATGCCGAAGCGCGGCAGATCGAGCGAGGCCCTGGCGCTATGCAGGTTGAAATTGCCCACGTCCACCTTGACGTTGCCGCGGAACTCGCCCGAGGGCTGGCGTGTGATGAGGTTGATGGCACCGGCCAGGGTGTTGCGGCCGTAGAGCGTCCCCTGGGGGCCGCGGAGCACTTCGACGCGCTCGAGGTCCACGACGTCGAAGACGTTGCCGAGATTCTTGCCCAGGTACACGCCGTCGATGTAGATGCCGACGGTCGGATCCCAGTAGAGCGCAGGGTTCTGCTGCACGGAGCCGCGGATCGAGATCTGGGACCCCGTGTTGCTGTTGGCGGCCGGCAGTACATTGACGTTCGGCGCGAGTCCGGTGAGGTCCTGGACGTTCTGGATCCCTCGCGAACTGAGCTGCCGCTCACCGATGGCGCTGACGGCCACCGGCACATCCTGCAGGCGCTCTTCGCGCTTCTGCGCCGTGACGACCACTTCCTGCAGTGTGCCCTGCGCTTCGGTGGTTTCACCGCGGGCGGCGGGCTGCTGGGCCTGGGCGGCGGCGGCGGCCAGGATCATGGAAATCGACATGGCGAGCGGGCGGAATACCCTGCCGCCTTCCGTCTGGTGAGTCATTGGGGTACGTCCTCGTGG
>JADJHU010000001.1 GCA_016707425.1 Gammaproteobacteria bacterium | reverse complement strand
GTGGAGGACGCCAGCTTCCGCGACACCGGGCTCTTTGCGGAGCTGCAGCACCCGCTGTCGGCACGTGGCCGGCTCATCGCCGGGGCACGCGCCGACCAGTGGCATGCCCGTGACGGACGCACCCAGGTGCGCACCGGCATGAGCATGGCACCCAATCCCAGCGCCGGACGCCGGCGCGAGGATACGCTCAGCGGAGGCTTCGCGCGCTACGAGCATGCGCACGCCATGTTCCCCCTGACGTCGTACGTGGGTGTCGGGCACGTCGAGCGTTTCCCGGACTACTGGGAGCTGATCGCCGGCAAGGAGAGCGCAGATTCCCTGAGCGCCTTCGGCACCCGACCCGAGCGCACCACGCAGCTCGACGCCGGTGTCGTGTTCCGCAACGAGCGCCTGTCTTTTTCGGTCGCAGGCTTCTACGGCGAGGTCGGGGACTTCATCCTGATCCAGTCGAACTACGCCAAAGGGATGCGGCGTACGACCGTCACGCGCAACGTCGACGCCAGGACCTGGGGTGGGGAGGCGGATGCCGAGTACACGCTTGCGGCGCGCTGGAAGCTCAGTGGCACACTCGCGTTCACGCACGGCAAGAACGCCACGGATGGGCGGCCGCTCGCGCAGATTCCACCCCTCGAGGCGCGCCTCGGTCTCGCCTATCAGGGTGCGGCCTTCTCCTCAGGCGCGCTCGTGCGCGCGGTCGCGGCACAGCATCGCGTGGCGCCCGATCAGGGCAGTATCGTGGGCCAGGATCTCGGCCCCACCGCAGGCTTCGTGATTGCGTCGGCGAATGCGGCGTGGCGGGTACGCGAGCGACTGACCCTCTCGACGGGCGTGGACAATCTCTTCGATCGTGCCTATGCGGAGCACCTGAGTCGCGCCGGCGGCATGGTCGCGGGCTTCACGCAGACGCGGCGGGTGAGCGAGCCGGGCCGTACGCTGTGGCTTAGAATGAGCGCGACCCTCGAGTAAGGAGACCGACCCCATGAGCGCATCTACCGTGCTCGTCGAGACGCGCGGCAGCGTCGCCGTGCTCACGCTCAATCGCCCGGACGCGGCCAACACGCTCAATCTCAGGATGGCCTGCGACCTGCTCGCCGCAGCGCTGGTCTGCGAGCGCAACCACGAGATCCGCGCGGTCGTTCTCACGGGTGCCGGACGGCAGTTCTGCTTCGGCGGCGACCTGCGCGGCATGATCAACGAAGGCGGGGCAATCGATGCCTACCTGCGTGAGCTCACCATGCATCTGCACTCGGCAATCGCGCTCTTCATGCGCATGGATGCGCCGGTGATCGCCGCGGTGAACGGCACGGCCGCGGGAGCCGGTGTCGGTCTCGTGGCGATGGCGGATCTCGCGGTCGCTGCCCGGGGCGCGAAGTTCTCGCTGGCCTATACGGGCGTGGGGCTGTCACCGGATGCGGGGACCTCGTTTCTGCTGCCGCGGGCGGTGGGTGCAAAGCGAGCCATGGAACTCGTACTCACGAACCGCACGCTGACGGCGGACGAGGCGCTCGATTGGGGGCTCGTGAACCGGGTCGCCGACGATGCGCAGCTGCTCGATGAGGCGATCACCCTCGCGGAGCAGCTGGCCGCGGGGCCAAGGCGCTCACTGGGCCAGGCCAAGCGACTCGTGGGAGCAGCACTCGGTGCCCTCGAGTCGCACATGGCGCTCGAGAGCCGGGCAATCGCCGGGCTGGGTGCGGGCAGCGAGGGCCAGGAAGGCATCCACGCGTTCCTGGAGAAGCGCAAGCCGCGGTATCCGTGCTAAGGCGCCAGCCTGACCCTATAATTTTCCAAACACGACGCACACGGGATACCCATGTCCAGACCCTCGCGCATCAAGCCAGCTCTCGGCAAGGACAACGCCTGGTGGTGGGAGCAGGCCAGCCAGGGCGTGCTGGCGATCCAGCGCTGCAGCAACTGCAAGACCCTGCGCCATCCGCCTCGCCCCATGTGCGGCGAATGCCGGTCACTGGAATGGGATTTCGTGAAGGCGTCCGGCAAGGGACGCATCTGCAGCTACACCGTCCTGCACCATCCCCGGTTTCCGGGTTACGAGTATCCGCTGATCATCGTCCTGGTGGACCTCGAGGAGGGCACGCGCTTCACCTCGCAGCTCGTGGGCTGTGCGCCGCAGGACGTCGACTTCGATCTGCCGGTGCAGATGGTCATCCACGAAGACGCGGATGGCTTCAGGCTCCCCGTCTTCAGACTCGCAGGAGCAGCCTGATCATGCCCACCACGCTCAGAAACGAAGCCGCGATTGCCGGTATCGGCGTGACGGAGTTCACCAAGAACTCGGGTGTCTCCGAGCTGTCGCTTGCCGCACAGTGCATCAAGGCCGCCTGCGACGATGCCGGGCTGGACCCGTCCGAGGTCGACGGCCTGGTGAGCTATACCCTGGATTCCACGGACGAGATCGAAGTGGCCCGCGCGGTCGGGACGGGCGATCTGAAGCTCTTCAGCAAGATCAACTACGGCGGCGGCGCGGCCGTGGGCACCATACTCCAGGCCGTGATGGCCGTCGCCACGGGCGTCGCCCGACACGTCGTCTGCTGGCGCGCCATGAACGGGCGGTCCGGTCAGCGCATGGGGCAGGGGGTTTCCGGCAGTATCATTTCCAGCGATCTGATTCACTGGTCGTGGTATCTCCCCTACGGGATGCTGACGCCCGGCTCGTGGATCGCGATGGTCGCCCACCGCTACATGCGCAGCTACGGGGCGACGGCGGAAGACCTGGGCCGGGTGGCCATCTCCCAGCGCAACTACGCCCAGACCAACCCGCGCTCGTTCTTCTACGGCAAGCCGCTGACGATGGAGGAATATCTGGCGTCCAAGGTGATCGCGGAGCCCCTCCGTCTGTACGACTTCTGCCAGGAGACCGACGGGGGCTGCGCCATCCTGGTCACGAGCCGGGAACGTGCACGGGATCTCAGGCAGAAGCCTGCGGTCATCCGGGGCGTGGTGCAGGCTTCGACGCGTGGCCAGGAGCAGATGACGAGTTTCTATCGCGATGAGCTCGAGTCCCTGCCGGAAATGGAGCTGGCGGCCCGGCTCGTCTACGGGCAGAGCGGGCTCGGCCCGAAGGACATCGACGCCGCGTGCTTCTACGACGCATTCACATCAGAAATCCTCATGCAGCTCGAGAGCTTCGGGTTCTGCGGCCGGGGCGAAGGCAAGGACATGGTGAGGGACGGCGCGCTGGACATCGGCGGCCGCCTGCCCAACAACACCCATGGCGGTCTGCTCTCCGAAGGCTACATCCACGGCATGAACAACATCGCCGAGGGGGCGCGACTCATTCGCGGCACGTCCACCAACCAGCCGAAATCAGTCCATCACGTGCTGGTCAGCAGCGGTGTGGGTGTGCCGACAGGGGCGATGATTCTCGGGCACGACTGAGGCCGAGTTCGATCTCGGCCTGCGCGCGACCTGTGTGGTTCCGTTCCAGCCAGCGCCCGAGCACCTCTGGCGCCCCGGGTGGCAGGTGCAGACCGAGCTTCGAGCGCCGCCAGAGGATGTCCTCGGGCGTGCGGGCCCATTCCTCGCGGCAGAGGTAGTCGAGCTCGCGTTCGTGGAGCTCGGGCAGCACGGCTGCACCGAGCGCGGTCAGTGAACGTGAGTCGCCGAGGATGCGGTCGACCCGCGTGCCATAGGAGCGTGCAAAGCGCAGCCGCAGCGACGCCGGCAGCCAGGGATAGCGCTCTCGAGCGTGCGCAGCAGAACCGCGAAGCTTCCCTGCGGCAGATTGCCGCCCGGCAGGTATGCACCCCTGGTCCACGCTGCTCCGCGCCGGCCGAGGAGGGCTGCCAGCCGATCGATGGCTTCTTCGGCCAGCATCCGATGTGTCGTGAGCTTGCCGCCGAAGACGGAGAGCACGGGAGCGGGCATGCAATCGATCTCGAGGGCGTAGTCGCGCGTGACGCGGCTTGCGGCGGCCGATTCATCGTCGATCAGCGGGCGCACGCCCGAATAGCTCGCCACCACGTCCGCAGCCGCAGGGCCACGTGCGAACCAGCGCTGCGCCGTGTCGCAGAGGTAGTCCGTTTCCCCGCCCGTAATGCGCGCCTCGGCGGGTTCGCCCTGGTACTCGAGGTCCGTCGTGCCGATGAGGGTAAAGGCCCCCTCGTAGGGAATGGCAAACACGACACGGCGGTCCTCGTTCTGGAGGATGTAGGCAAAGCGGTGCTGGAAGAGCTGAGGCACGATGATGTGGCTGCCCTTGACGAGCCGCAGTGTGCGGTGGCGGCGCACCGGTGTGGCGTGCTCGAGGAAGCGGGTCACCCATGGACCCGCGGCGTTCACGACGGCGCGGGCCCGGATCTCACGGTGCCCTGAGACGCGTTCGGAGAGCTCGGCAGTCCAGCCGTGTGTCGCAGGCATCAGGCGCTCGCAGCGCGTGCGCGTCAGGATGCACGCGCCGCGGTCGGCGGCATCGAGCGCATTCAGGACGACGAGCCGTGAGTCGTCCGCGCGCACATCGGAGTAGACGAAGCCGCGGCCAGGCGGGGCAGCGAGCGGTGCACCGGCGGGATGTGTGCGCAGATCGATCGCCCGCGAGCCCGGCAGCAGGCGACGGCGCGCGAGATGATCGTAGAGGAAGAGCCCGGCGCGAATCGCCCAGGCAGGTCGAAGGTGAGGCGCGTGAGGCAGCACGAAGTGCAGCGGTCGCAGCACATGCGGAGCCGAGGCGAGCAGCACTTCGCGCTCGAGCAGCGCCTTGCGCACCAGGCCGAACTGGCCGTATTCGAGATAGCGCAGGCCGCCATGAATCAGCTTGGTGCTGGCTGAGGAGGTATGGGCAGCGAGATCGTCCTGTTCGCACAGCAGCACCGAAAATCCGCGTCCCGCCGCATCGCGGGCGATGGCCGTGCCGTTGATCCCGCCACCGACGACCAGCAGATCCCAGATCCGTGCCGCAACCGGCGCGCGGGTGCCCTCGCTTGGCCAGCTCATCCGGGCGATAGAGCGGTCGGCGGGCTCAGGGCAGCGGATTCACACCGAACCACGTCGCGTGGAACGCGAGTACGACCGCATAGGCAGCGAGCGCCGCGAGCAGCCGCCAGGCGCCGATCTCTCCGATTGCGAGTCGGTTGCGTCCTGCAGCGATGGCGCCGAAAGGCACACTCGAGGTGGCCCGCTCGAAGGCGTTCCAGCTCGCACCGAAGTGACGCCGCCGCTTGGCGTCGATGGAAAACGTGCCGGCAAGCGCCAGCAGCAGCAGCGAACCGAAGAATACGACCGATGCGAGATCGCCGTTTGCGAGCAGATGTGCCAGAGCCCAGAGGGCGGTGCCCCAGAGAAAGGGATGGCGCGTCACCCGGACGATGCCCTGTACCGCATCGGAGCTCTCCAGGCGCGGCTCGCGACCGGCTGCGGTGGGGTTGGGTGTCAGGAGCCCGGGCACGGCGAGCAGGAAGGCGAGCAGCACGAGCCCGAAGGCGCTGTGCGCCAGCGGACGCGGTGCCAGCCAGAGGGTCTCGAGCGGTGCACGGCGGTAGGCGAAGATGAGCCACGCGAGCCCCGCGGCCGACAGGAGGGCGAACAGCCCCCGAAAGGTCTTCTCACCCAGGCGTGCGACCAGCACGTCGCGCAGCCGCGAACCGGCGATGCCGAAATGGATGAGCAGGAAGAACGCTGCTGCCACGATCAGACCACGCATCGCGAATACCTCCGGTGCACCTCGCCCTGGGTCCGGCCCGATCCTACTGCGTGCGGGACGTCAGCTCAAAGCTTGTTCGGTGACCAGATCTTCGGGCGCCGTGGGGCCACCGGGGCGGACGGACGCTGCACGGGGGGTGGTGCGGTCCGCTGCGTCTCGGCGGGCAGCAGATCCACCGACAGCGAGAAGCTGCGCTGTTCGGCGGGGGCCAGTGCGCCGACGCTGACCACCTGGCGTGCAATCTCTTCGCCACGTTCGTTGCGCACGCAGAGCACGATGCAGTACTCGCAGGCCTCCCCGGGCTCCGTGTGACGGATGGTGCCCTCCACACGCAATGCCGAGCGCGCCTCGAGCTGTCGTCGGGCCGCCTGCGAATCGAATCGCAGATGGTGGTGGCAGCCGGGACAGATGCTGTGGGTCTCGAGGATCGTCGCCTTGCAGTGCGGGCAGGTCCGCGTCTTCCCGGGAGTGGCCGGGCGGCCGGCATTCATGTGCCCGTACCGAGCCCCCGGGCATCGACCGCCGGCTTGCCGCCTTTCTCCTCCCAGCCGAACTCCACCTTGCCGCGCATCTTCGAGCCTGCGGCGACCGTGAGTGATCCGGCCTTCACGTCGCCGTCGATGACACCGCCCTCGAGGAGCTCGACCCGCCGCGCGTTTTCGATGTTGCCCTGCAGGTGGCCAGCGACGACCACCACGCTCGCACGCACCAGGCCCGTCAGTTGCGCGCCGGTCTCGATGGTCAGGTTGCCATCGACGCTCACGTCGCCCTTGAAGCGGCCCGCGAGCCGCACGTGACCCGTGCCTTCGATCTTGCCTTCGATCGTCACCCCGGGGGCGATGAGCGATTCCTTCGCTTCGGCACGCGGGGCCGGAGCGGGGGCAGACGGCGGTGCGCGACGAGTCACAGGTTCGGGATTGAGTGCCGCCACATTGGTCTTGTCGGCCTCACGCACCGGGGAATCCTGCGGCATCGGGTTGCTGTCTTTCCACAGAGCCATGGGTCGTACTCCCTCCAGTTGTCAGAAACGCGAAGTTACCCCGGAGCGGGGAGGTCCGGCCAGTGTCTCGGTCCGGAGACATCGATGCCCGTCCCGCCTGTGGGCGGCGTCTGGGCCCGACGATCCGGTCACGGCCATTGCCCCCGGACGCCGCACGGTGCACGCTCCGCCATCCGGCCGAAAGGAATGGGTAATGCTCGACTGGCTCGTCTATCTGCTCGCCGCGGGTGCGGTGCTGCTGCTCGTGCGCATCGGTGTCAGTGTCCGCAGGCTGCGCCATCACGAACACGGTTACGACGACCGGCTGATCGAGCGCCTGCGTGCCCAGGGGTCCGATCCCTTCAAGGCTCATGAGGTCGATTTCTTTTTCGCGCTGCCCACCGATGCGGCGGCCTCGACCCTGGCTGCACGGCTCGAAGCGGCGGGCTACACCGTGCGGTTCCGGCCGATCCAGGAGAGTGTGGAGTTTCCGTTCAGTCTGCGCGCCACGAGGTCCATGCGTCTGTCCGTGCCCGACATGCGCGAGCTGAGTGCACACTTCAACCGGCTCGCGGCCGAACTTGGCGGACGCTACGATGGCTGGGCGGCCGGCCACGTGCCCCAGGAGAGCGCGACACCGGGTCGCTGAGCGCAGCCGTTCCCCCGGTCCGTCCGCCCGTCCTCAGCGCTTCTCGGTCTGCCGGCGCACGGCCTCGGCGGCGGCGGCGATGGCATCCGGATCGCCGAGGTAGCGGCGACTCACCGGCTGCAGGCTTCCGTCGAGCTCGTAGAGCAACGGTATGCCGGTCGGAATATTGAGCTCCACGATCGCAGCCTCGGAGATCTGATCAAGCATCTTGACCATCGCGCGCAGACTGTTGCCGTGGGCGGCGACCAGCACGAGCCGACCGGCACGCAGCTCCGGGGCAATGCGCTCCTCCCAGAACGGCAGTACGCGCCCGAGAGTGTCCTTCAGCGATTCGGTCGCCGGCAGCTGCGCCCGGTCGACCTGCGCGTAGCGCGGGTCGAAGCGCGGATGGCGCGGATCGTCGGCTGCGAGCGGTGGTGGGGGGATGTCGTAGCTGCGCCGCCAGATCTTCACCTGCCGCTCCCCGTGTTGCTCGACGGTCTGAGCCTTGTCCAGTCCCTGGAGCGCGCCGTAGTGACGCTCGTTCAGGCGCCAGCTGCGTTCCACGGGAATCCACATGCGGTCGAGTTCGTCGAGCGCGATCCAGAGGGTGCGGATCGCACGCTTCAGCACCGAGGTGAAGGCCACATCGGGCAGCAACCCCTCCTTCCTCAGTTCGATGCCCGCCTGGCGTGCTTCGATGCGACCCTGCTCGGTGAGGTCCACATCTGTCCAGCCGGTGAAGAGGTTGGCCAGATTCCAGGCACTCTGACCATGGCGCAGGAGCACGAGCTTGTGAGTCACGATCGATCCTCGTCGGGCGGATGGGGGCAGGTATTGTCGGGGTTTTCCGTGCCGTATGCAGCGCGTCGCGCAGGGTCGCTCAGTCCGCGAGCTGTCGCAGACCATCGAGCCCCACCGCAAGGGCGGCAAAATCGATGCTGCTGGCGGCCCGCAGCTCCGACAGCGTGCGCTGCCAGTGCGTGAGTGCTGTGCGGTTCGTCGCGAGCCAGGCGGCCGCGCGGCTCTTCGGATCGGCGTGCGTCGACCCCATCAGCGCCGCCCCGGCCAGCTGCCGGTGCAGGCGGCTGGCATTGTTGCGCAGGCTCGCGCGAGCGGCCGCCTGCCAGCGGTTGTCGACGGCCAGACGC
The DNA here is from genome assembly GCA_016707425.1 of Gammaproteobacteria bacterium. GTDB lineage: Bacteria > Pseudomonadota > Gammaproteobacteria > Steroidobacterales > Steroidobacteraceae > JADJHU01. The sequence goes on along the minus strand of JADJHU010000001.1, from coordinate 428,789 downwards.
TCGATCGATGCACGCAGCCAGTCCAGGCCCAGCTGTACGCCCAGATCGAAGTACAGGTTCGCCGTCGCGATGCCCGCCATGCCGCTGGCCGCGCTGAGCTCGATGACGTCGCAGGCCGCTTCGAGCGCCTCGAGGGCGGCGACGCGGGTCGCGAGTGCTGCCGGCACGCCCGCTTGGAGATAGCCGGAGCGCAGCGTCTCGAGCCGCTGGCGATCGACTCCGGTGACGAGCGAGGCGATGTGCCCGGCAAGCTCACCCACCGGGGGGCGGAGCTCGCGGACCATGGAGGCCACGGGGAGCGCGCCACGGCGCGCCCGGAGGAGCTGGTAGCTTGCACGGCGCAGCAGGCGCGAGCTCGCATACATCATTTCGTACTGGATGCGGGCGGGCACGCGGTTGTCGAGTGCCTCGATCGCACCCCAGAGTGAGCGTGCATCGAAGGACTCGCGGGCAATCGTCCAGGCGCGCGCGATGCGCGCCGGATCGCTTCCCGTGTCGTCCTGCGCCCGCAGCACGAAAGCGGGGCCCATGCGATTGACCAGGCTGTTGGTGGTGGCCGTGGCCACGATCTCGCGTCGCAGCCGATGCCTGTGCAGCGCCCGGCCGAAGCGGCGGCGCACCTGCCCGGGGAAGTAGCGCTCGAGCTCCCCGGCGAAGTAGGGATCGTCCGGCAGGTCCGAGGCGATCAGGCGGTGATTCAGCCAGATCTTGCTGTAGGAGAGGACGATCGCGAGCTCGGGACGCGTGAGACCCTGCCCATGCTTCCTGCGCTCGGCGAGTGTCTCGTCGTCCGGCAGGAACTCCAGGCTGCGCTCGAGCTCACCGGCGAGCTCGAGCGAGCGGATGACGTGCTGAGACTCTGCGAGCCGTGCGGCGGCCGTCAGCTCGAGGACACTGAGCGCCTGACTCTGCAGGTAGTTGTTGCGCAGCACCTGTGCGGCGACCTCGCGCGTCATGCTGCGCAGCAGCCGGTTGCGCGCGCCGCGTGTGAGACGGCCGGTGTGCTCCAGGCCGTTCAGCAGGATCTTGTTGTTGACTTCGACGTCCGAGGTGTTGACGCCGGCCGAGTTGTCGATGAAGTCAGTGTCCAGTCGCCCGCCCGCGAGCGCGTATTCGATGCGACCGCGCTGCGTCATGCCGAGATTCCCTCCTTCGCCGACGACCCTGGCGCGCAGCTCGCAGCCGTTCACGCGCACCGCATCGTTCGCGTGGTCGCGCACTTCGGCGTGACTCTCGTCGCGCGCCTTCACGTACGTGCCGATGCCCCCGTTCCAGAGAAGATCGACCGGCATGCGGAGGATGGCGGCAATGATCTCTGCGGGTGTCGGGGCGTTCGCCTGGATCCCGAGGAGTGTCTGGATCTCGGGTGACAGCGGGATCGATTTCGCCGAACGCTCGAAGACGCCACCGCCCGGCGACAGCAGCCGCTGATCGTAATCGGCCCAGCTCGAACGTGGCAGCGCGGCGAGGCGTCGCCGCTCAGCGAGGCTGGCCGCCGGATCGGGCTCAGGATCGAGGAACACGTGCCGGTGGTCGAAGGCCGCGACCAGCCGGATATGCTTCGAGAGCAGCATGCCGTTGCCGAAGACGTCACCTGACATGTCGCCGATCCCGGCTACTGTGAAATCCTGCGACTGGACGTCGACACCGAGCTCGCGGAAGTGACGTCTGACGCATTCCCAGGCGCCGCGCGCCGTGATGCCCATCTTCTTGTGGTCGTAGCCCGCCGATCCCCCGGAGGCGAAGGCATCGCCGAGCCAGAAGCCGTACTCGGCCGAGATCGCGTTGGCGATGTCCGAGAAGCCCGCCGTGCCCTTGTCCGCGGCGACGACGAGATAGGGATCGTCCCCGTCACGGCGAACGATCCGCGGTGGCGGTACGACGCGACCCGAGACGATGTTGTCCGTGATGTCCAGCAGCCCGCGGATGAAGCAGCGGTAGCACTCGACGGCCTCGCGCTGGATGTCCTCGCGTGAACCACCGGCCGGCAGGCGCTTCGGCACGAACCCGCCTTTTGCGCCGACCGGGACGATCACCGTGTTCTTGACGTGCTGCGCCTTCATGAGCCCGAGGATCTCCGTGCGGAAGTCCTCACGCCGATCCGACCACCGGATGCCGCCGCGCGCCACGTGTCCCTTGCGCAGATGCACCCCTTCGACCGCCGGGCTGTAGACGAAGACCTCGAACATCGGGCGTGGCTGCGGCAGCTCCGGGATCTTCGCCGGATCGAGCTTGAACGAAAGCCAGGCCTTCGGGATGCCCGCCTTGTCTCTCTGGAAGAAGTTGGTGCGTAGTGTGGCATTCACGACACCTAGCCAGGCGCGCAGGATGCGGTCTTCGTCCAGGCTCGTGACCTTCCCGAGACTCGCGTGCAGGGCGGTGCCCAGGCGTCCGGCTTCGCGTGCGCGTCCGGCATCGCTGATGTCCGGGTCGAAGAGCCGGTGGAACAGCCGTACCAGCCGGCGCGCAAATCCGGCGTGCCGCACGAGTACGCGTTCCATGTACGCCTGGCTGAAGGGCAGGCCCGTCTGGAGGAGATAGCGGCAGTAAGCCCGGAGGAGGATGATCTCGCGGCCTGGCAGGCCCGCGGCGAGGAGCAGGCGGTTGAAGCCGTCGTTCTCCAGTTCACCGCGCCACGCGGCCGCAAAGGCCTCGTTGAACATCGGTTCGACGGGTCCGACATCGATGCGCAGGGCATCGCGGTGCTCGAGCTCAAAGTCCTGGATGTGGGCCTCGCCGCCCTCGGGCCAGGGAATCGCGTACGGTCGCTCCGAGATCACCCGCAGGCCGAAGTTCTCGAGCATCGGCAGGACGTCCGAGATCGGAATGGTGCGGCCGAGCTTCACGATCTTCAGGTGCATCTGCTGCGGCAGCTGGCTGGCCGGTCGATACAGGCTGAGCCGCAGCGCCCGGGGATCCGCACGCAGAGCCTCGAGCTCGGCGAGGTCTTCGATCGCTGCCGCCGGCGTGACGTCCTCCTGATAGGCAGCGGGGAGGATCCTGCCGTAGCGGTCCAGCAGTGCTGCGACCGTTGCCTCGTCCTGCCCCGTCGCCGTGAGGGCCTCTCGCAGCCGGTCGCCCCACGTCATCGTCGCTGCAGCAACGAGTCGCTCGGTGGCGTGCAGATCGACGCGGGCCTGTGGTTCCTGTGGGTCCGTACGGACCATCACGTGCAGGCGGGCATGGCGCGACTCGGAGAGGAACGCTGTCGCTTCGAGATCGCGGCCCCCGAGTCGTGCCAGCAGGATCTCCTCGATGCGCCGGCGCACATCGGCGCTGTAGCGGTCGCGCGGGACGTACACCATGCACGACCAGAACCGCCCATAGGGATCACGGCGCACCAGCAGCCGCACGGCACGTCGCTCGTAGAGATTCACGATGCCGCGCACCGCTTCGATGAGCTCGTCGGCATCAGACTGGAAGAGTTCGTCGCGCGGGTAATTTTCCAGTACCTTCAGGACGGCCTTGGCATCATGGCTCTGGGCGGCGAGACCGAAGTGTTCCATGACCTGTCCGACCCTGAGGCGGAGCAGCGGAATTTCTCGCGGGCTGCGCTGATACGCAGTCGATGCCCAGAGGCCGATGAAGCGATGTTCGCCGGTTACCTTGCCGCGGGAATCAAAAGTCCTGATCCCCACGTGGTCGAGATGCACACCACGGCGGACGGTGGAGACCGAGCTCGCCTTGGTCAGCACGAGAAGGCTTCGCTCGCGAAAGCGTCTGCGCGCTTCTCCGCGAAGCGTAGTCGCCGCTGCCGGCCTCTCGCCGGCAGGATCCGCTCGCAGCATCCCCAGACCCGAGCCGCCGTCCGGTACGAGCTGATCCGCCACGCGGCCGCGCCGCAGCCGGGCGTAGCGATAGCCCAGGAAGATGAAATGCTCGTTCTCCATCCAGTCGAGGAGCGCGCGGGTTTCCTCCACCTCGCTGGCGGGCAGAAGTGGCGGATCGGCTCCCAGGCCGGTGATCAACTCGCGCATGCGCTGCCGCATCGGCCCCCAGTCCGTGACGGCCGCGTGCACGTCGGCGAGCGTGGTCTTCAGGCCGTGTTCGAGCGCGGCGAGCCGCGCCGGATCGGTCTGGCGATCGATCTCATAGAGTTGCCAGGACTCCGCGTGTGCCTGCCTGGAACCCGCTGATCGTGCCTCGCGCAGACGGCCGCGCGCGTTGCGCGCGACGGCGAGCACCGGATGCACGATCAGATGCACGGCCACGCCGGCTGCTGCGAACACGATGCCGAGCGAGTCGACGAGGAAGGGCATGTCGTCGGTGACGATGCTGACCAGCGTGTGCGCCGCGTGGTAGCCATGGGTGCGCGCAATCGGGTTGAAAACACGCACGAGCGGCTGGCCGTCGTGCCGGACCTTGCCGGAGTCGAGATGGTCGAGGGCGGCGGCCGCCAGATACCCGGGGCTGCGTACGCCGAGATCGTCCTCGGAAACCCCGCGGTAATAGGCCCGCAGGAAATCGCGTTCCCGCGTGCTCAGGCGCCGACCGCGGAAGCGGTGCGCGGCGGAGACCACACGCTCGATCTGTGCGAGTCGCGCGGCGGGAATCTGACCGGGTACCGGCATGAACGGCTCGTCTCGTGCCTCAGGGGGAGGGCGCGTCTCCCTCCCTGCGCGTACGATTATAGGCACTGAGTGATGTTGGCGCGTGCCGAACGATGCGGCGCAGCCCCTCGAGGGCGAACAGGAGCACTAGCGACGCTGCCAGCAGCCCGGAGATCACCGCCCAGGACAAGGGCATTGCCAGCCACCCTGTCGCTGCGACGGCGACGCCGATGGCCACATCCGCAAGCGATGCCGCGACGAGCCATCTGCCGGGACGTGTTTTCCACGGGGCACGGCGCGCGCGGATCACATAGATGGTCGCCTGGTTCCCGAAGACGAGTGTGAGAAAGGCGAGTGTCGGCCGCGCATCTGCCGGCAGGTGCAGCGAAAAGATGCCGACAGCCAGAACTGCGCTCGCGAACGCCAGCTGTGCGGTCCCGAAGGCCAGGCCGGCACGGGTCAGTGCGTTCACGCGCCAGACATTGGGCGTCCGTGAGGGCGTGACGCGATCGGTGGCGATCGCCATCGCGAGCAGGTCGCCGACCACCAGCAGCACGATCATCAGCAGAGGCGTCAGAATCGCCTGACGCGTCATGGCGAAACCGACTGCGATGAAGGAGACCGTGACGACCTTCTTGATGATCGAGTTGAGCGCATAGATCTGCACGCGCCGGAATGCCTTGCGCCCTTCCTCGATCGCCGCGATCACGCCCCCGAGTCCCGGTTCAGTGAGCACGAGGCCGGCGGCTGCCTTGGCGACGTCGGTGGCCGATGAAACGGCGATGCCCATGTGGGCCTGACGCAGAGCAGGTGCGTCATTGACGCCATCGCCGCACATGCCCACGGTATGGCCGCTTTTCTGCAGACTGCGCACGAGATTGAACTTGTCTTCCGGCAGCACGCCGGCGAAGCCGGCGCAGTCCCCGGGTATCCGCGCTCCGATCGCGCCGGCTTCGCAGACGCGGCCCGTGAGTCCCACGGCGCGCGCGACGGCCTGCGCCGTCCCGGGCGCATCACCGGTCACCATCAGCACACGTACGCCGCTCTCCTTCAGGCGGCCCACCAGCGTGGCGGCGTCGGTGCGCGGGGGATCGCTGAGGGCGATGAGCCCAGCGACCCTCGCCCCGAGTGGCGTGTCCAGTGCGACCGCGAGAACGCGATGACCCCGGGCCTCGAGCATCCTGGCTTCGCGGTGCAGAGCGGCGCCGGCATCCGCGGCGCCGGCGATCGCGGCGAAGGCGCCTTTCATGACACGCCGTTCATGCCCGTCGGTATCGAGAGCGCGCGCTTCGGCGCGCTTCGTCTCCGGATCGAAGGGCTTGAATGCGATGCGATGCAGCGGTTGCGCAGCGGGGCGTGCCGCACTGCGGATCGCGGCATCCACCGGATCGGAGCCGGTTTCTGTGCTGGCCAGCGCCGCAAGTGCGAGCAGTCCCGCCTCGTCGAAGCCGGGAGCAGGGCGGGTCATGGCGACGCGTAGCTCGTTGCGCGTGAGCGTGCCGGTCTTGTCCGAGCACAGTACGTCCATCGTGCCGGCTTCGTCGAGTGCGGACAGGCGTGTGGGCAATACGCCCAGTCGCGTCAGCGTGTGGGCGGCGAGCGCCGCCGCCATCGTGAAAGTCGCCGGCAACGCGACAGGGATCGAGGCGAGGACGGACGTGAGCACGAGCGGCTCGATGTCCCCGAGTGACAGTCCGAGAGACCATGCCCAGCCGGACACCCCGATGATCGTCAGGCCGTTGAAGACGGCGAGATTGCGCACGACGCGCAGTACGGCCTTCTGCTGCGTGCCGGCCACATGAGCCGTCCTCACGAGCTCGGCCGTGCGTCCGAACCTCGTGCGCGTACCCGTTGCCGTGACGATCGCCTCGGCTTCACCGCGACGCACCATGGCACCCGAGCAGACCGCGGCGCCGAGGCCTGCCTCGACCGGTGCCGACTCGCCAGTCAGCATCGACTGGTCGATCAGAACCTCGCCGGCTGTGAGGCGCGCATCGGCCGGGACGACGGCACCCAGCGACAGCCTGATGAGGTCGCCCGGCACGATCTCCTTCGCGGGAATCCTCTGCCAAACCCCATCCCTGTGCACCGATGCGCTGAGCGCGAGCCGCTTCCCCAGAGTCGCCAGGGCTGCCTGCGCACGGCCTTCCTGAACGAGCGCAATGGCGGCATTGAACACGACCAGGAGTGCGATGATGCCGGCCTCGAGCGTCTTGCCCAGGGAGAGCTCGAGCAGCACGGCGACCTCGAGCAGCCATGGCACCGGTGCCCAGAACTTTCCGATCGCGCGTCGGGCGAGGCCCGCCTCTTCATGGGCGATCTCGTTGAGCCCGCACCGGCGCAGTCGCTCCTGCGCCTCGGGTGTCGTCAGACCAGTGGGGGATGCTACTTCGATGCGCTCTCGGATACCCATTCGGCAACCGGGAGGCCCCAGTCCGGAACGCGCCCCCCAGCCCGGAAGAATACCTCCTTGTAGGCAATTTTCTGCAGGTACGGGATGCGGCCCATGCGCAGCACCTGCGTCTCGCCGCCGAACCACGAGTCGGCACGGATGTAGAACGCCTTGCCGCCTCCCATGTCACCGATGCAGACCACGACCGGCTTGAACGGCGCATCAGCCTTGTCTGCGGAGATCTTCCCCAGATCCTTCGCGATCTGCCGCCCGACGATGTCGGCCTGCTGGTGCCCGATCGCACCGAGCTTGGGCACGGTCACGGCCGCGGCATCTCCGCAGGCAAGAATTTCCGGATGATCGGGGTTGCGCATGTGGAGGTCGGTGACGATGAAGCCGACTTCGTCAGAGATGGGCAAGCCGCGAAGGAAGGAGTGGGGTCGCCAGTTCGGAAACACGATCTTCAGTTCTGCCTCGAGCGTACGCCCGTCCAAGAAGTCGATTCCCTTCGACGTGAGCCGCCGGATACCCTGCGTATTGTTGAGATAGCCGAATCCCATCCCGGAGGCTGCCGCCAGCAACTGGGCGACGACCTTCTCGCCGGCGTCCTCGGCGATCATCGGCGCTGGCGTGAAAATCGTGATGTTCCTTGCGCTTCCCTTGCTGTTCGCGTGCAGCCAGTGGGCCAGTGCGAGCGATACCTCAACGGGCGGACCCTCACAGGCGGCCAGCGCGGTCTTGAGCCAGGGTGGGCGTCCTCTGCTGCCCTGCGTGAATCGCGCTGACCCGACGGCAATCGGCCCGCCCCTGTAATCGTTCCTGAGGTAGTCGATCAGACGGTTCGCGAGAAACGCATCGGATACGGAGTGGCCGAATTCGGCGAAGCCCTCGATCTCATCGTAGGCCAGGCGCGCGCCGAGCGCGATCACGAGATAATCGTAGGGGATCGCGAACTCGACAGCGCCCGGACGCTCGTTCGGACGTACGAGCACCTTGCGGGCATCGATATCGAGTCCCACCACTTCTGCCTGGCGGAAGGCCACGCCGTCCCTGGCGAGTGGCCCGATGAGGTTCATGTGCATGGTGGTCGCCGGATCCCGGCCTTCGAACATTTCCAGCGGTATGTTCGGGATGTAGTCGAGATAGGCCTTGCGGTCGATGAGTGTGATGTCGATATCCGTGCCCGCATGGTCCCGGATCTTCTGTGCCGCACCCAGGCCTGCGAAGTTGCCGCCGAGGATGAGCACGTGCTTTCTTTTCGTTGCCATGTCGGGTTCCTTCACTGGCTCACCCGGGGAAAACGTATGACTGCTCCCAGGGTTCCGGCCCGTGCGAACGCGAAATGCCGCCGACTCGGCGTGACCCGCTAAGACTTGTGTTCGCGCGCGAGGTACTCCCGGCTCTGCATCTCCATCAGGCGACTCACCGTTCTGCGGAAGGGAAACGCCAGGCGCTCGCCGCGGTAGAGCTCCTGGGGTGCCGTCTCCGCCGACAGCACCAGCTTCACACCACGGTCGTAGAACTCGTCCACCAGCGCCATGAAGCGCCGCGCCGCGTCGTCTCGTGCCGCGTCGAAGGCCGGCACGCCGGAAACGATCACGGCCTGATAGTCGCGCGCGATCTCGATGTAGTCGTTCTGGCTGCGCGGACCCTCACAGAGTTCAGCGAACTCGAACCAGACGACGCTTTCGCTGTCGCGGACCGTGCGTAGCGTCCTGCCGTCGATCTCCAGAGTGGCCCCTGGCTCTCCGGTCCCGTCGGCTAGCTGCACGAACAGTGCCTCCAGTGAGCGCCGGGTCGCCGCATCGCCCGTCGCCAGATAGATCGGTGCGTGCGTGAGCTGGCGCAGGCGGTAGTCGAGGTTTCCGTCGACGGCCAGTACTTCGGTGTGTCGCTCGATGAGGCGGATCGCGGGAATGAATCGCTCGCGCTGCAGGCCGCCGCGATAGAGGTCGCGCGGCGGGACATTGGAGGTGGCGACCAGCGTGACGCCGCGGGCGAAGAGCCCGCGAAAGAGACCACCGAGAATCATCGCATCTGCGATGTCCGTGACGAACAGCTCATCGAAGCAGAGCACGCGTGTACGTGCGGAGAGCTGCGCGGCGACTGTCTCCAGAGGCGCCTGTCCGCCGCCCAGAGCCCTGAGTCGCGCGTGCGTGTCGTGCATGAATCGGTGAAAGTGGCTGCGGCTGCGTTCCTCGAAGGGGAGGCTCTGGAAGAAGAGATCCATGAGCCAGGTCTTGCCACGGCCGACGCTGCCCCAGAGATAGAGCCCGCGCTCAGGCCCGGGTCTGCGCGAGCGCGTGAGCCGACGCAGGAGTCGCGCAGCCGGGGCGCCGCGCACCCCCGGGGCAGCGATGAGGCGCATACGCAGGTCTTCGAGGCGATCGACCGCTGCCCGCTGCGAGGGGTCCTCGCGGAATCCGCGCTCGCGAAGCGCACGCGCATAAGCGGCATGCACACCCTCTGGATCGGGTGCTGCATCGGATTCGCGGTGACTCACGAGCGCGCCCCGGCCCCTGATCTGCGCGCGATCCGGGCGGCGGAATTCCGGTCAGAGCGACTGGTAATTCGGCCCGGAGCCGCCCTCCGGGGTCGTCCAGTTGATGTTCTCGTAGGGATCCTTGATATCGCAGGCCTTGCAGTGCACGCAGTTCGCGGCATTGATCTGCAGGCGCCGCGCGCCGCTCTCGTCCGTCACCATTTCATAGACGCCTGCCGGGCAGAAGCGCGTGCAGGGGTTGTCGTACTCCCGCACGCACCGGCCCACGCAGATATCCGTGTCGGGGACCTTCAGGTGCACTGGCTGGCTCTCATCGTGAGTCGTCGAGGCAAAGAAGACTGAGGCCAGCCGGTCGCGCGGCGGCAGGTCGCGGTTCACCCATCCGCGATCGGGCGATTCGTATTCGTCGAGCTTCTCGAGCGTGGCGAAATCGGGCTTTCTGATCCTGAGCGTCCAGGGCGCCTTCCCCGCCGTGACGGTCTCGAAGCCGGCATTGACCAGTCCGGCCCACAGACCCCGCTTGAAGCCAGGCTTGATGTTTCGGACCTTCTTCAGTTCCTGCCCGCCCGGGGAGGCTCGCCAGCGCGCATCGAAGCCCTCGGGCGAGCCCGTCTCGACCAGGTGCTCGGCGGCAAGCACTCCGGAGCGGATCGCCTGGTGGATGCCCTTGATCTTGGGTACGTTGACGTTGCCGCCGGCGTCACCCACGAGCAGCGCACCGGGCATCTCGAGCTTCGGTAGCGACTGCCAGCCGCCGGCGGCAATGGTGCGTGCACCGGCCGAGAGGATCTCGCCACCCTCGAGCAGTGGACGCACGGACGGATGGTGCTTGAACTGCTGGAAGACCTCGAAGGGCATCAGCTTCGTGTCCCGGTAATCGAGGCCCACCACGTAGCCGACGTAAACCCGATTCCTGTCGAGGTGGTAGATGAAGCTGCCACCATAGGTGCCGGAGTCGAGTGGCCAGCCGACGGTGTGCTGGATCAGGCCGGGATCGACGCGCCCTTCGGGCAGTTGCCAGAGTTCCTTGAGCCCGACGCCGAAAGTCGGCGGATCGCAGTGCGCGCGGAGGTCGAAGCGCTTGATCAGTTGCTTGCTGATGCTGCCGCGGCAGCCCTCGGCGAGGATCGTGACGCGCGCGCGGATCTCGGGGGCCGGGCGCGAAATTCGGTCCCGGTTCGCCATTCTTCTCGATCCCCATGTCGCCGATGCGCACACCGACGACCGCGCCGCGCTCATCGAAGAGCGCCTCTGCGGCCGCGAAGCCTGCGAAGACGTCCACACCGAGCGATTCAGCCTTCTGCGCGAGCCATGGTGTCAGCAGTCCGAGCGAGAGGATGACGTTTCCGTGATTGTTCTGCTGAGGGGGTGTGGGGAACCAGATGCTCCCCGTGCGTGTGAGGATGCGGAACTCGTCGCGCTTCGCCGCCAGGCAGATGGCGGGCGGCGAGTCGCGCCACTCGGGCAGGAGCGCATCGAGCGGCCCCGGCTCCATCACGGCACCCGAGCGGTGGGCGCCCACTGCCGCGCCCTTCTCGAGCACGCAGACGCTGCGCTCGGGGTCGAGTTGCTTGAGGCGCAGGGCGCAGGCGAGCCCCGCAGGTCCTGCACCGACCACCACCACGTCGTATTCCATCACGTCGCGCTCGATCATCTTCGCCGCCTTTCTCGATCTCTTTTCTGCCTTTGGCTTGCCGTTACTTCGGCTGCATCCGGATCGCGCCGTCGAGTCGGATCGTCTCGCCGTTCAGTACGGCGATCTCGAAGGCACTGGCAACGAGCCGTGCGAATTCTCCAGGCTGTCCGAGCCGCCGAGGGAAGGGTATCTGCTGCGCGAGTGCCTCGCGCATCTCGGGCGTGATCTCTCCGGCCATCGGCGTATCGAAGACTCCGGGTGCGATCGCCACGCAGCGGATGCCGAAGGCCGCGAGCTCGCGGGCAATCGGCAGCGTCATGCCCATGACCGCGGCCTTGGTGGCGGCATAGGCCACCTGGCCGATCTGTCCCTCGAAGGCCGCCACCGAACTCGTGTGCACGATGAGGCCGCGCTCGCCGTCCTCGCTGGGCTCGTTGTGCTGCATGATCGCCGCAGCCGCCTTGTCGCAGTTGAACGTGCCGATGAGGTTGACACGCACCACCTTCGTGAAGAACTCGCTCGCCATCGGTCCACTGCGCCCGAGCAGGCGCCCGCTACCAATGATACCCGCGCAGTTCACCAGGAGATTGATCGTGCCCATGCGCTCCCGGGCGGCATCCATCGCCGCGTTCACGCTGTCTTCCGAGGTGACGTCGCAGGGCACGAAGCCTGCTGCTGCACCGAGCTCGCGAGCCGCTGCCTCGCCCGCGTGAGCCTGCACGTCGAGCAGCACTACCCGCCCGCCGCGCGCGATGACTTCCCGGGCGACGGCAAGTCCGAGCCCTGACGCTCCGCCGGTGACCACGGCCCGTGCTTCGTTCATCTTCATGACGGTTCCACACCTCCCTTGTGCAGAGCATATCTTATGGGCGCCCTGTGGGCTCTGCGGCGCACGAGAATGGAATTACAGCGCTTCGAGCGCCACTGCGGTGGCCTCGCCGCCGCCAATGCAGAGCGCCGCAACGCCGCGGCGCAGATGGCGACGGCGCAGTGCGTGAGCGAGGGTCGTCAGGATGCGCGCACCTGTGGCACCGATGGGATGCCCGAGCGCGCAGGCTCCACCCAGGACATTCACGCGTCCGTGGTCGAGGCCGAGATCGTGCATCGTGGCCAGTGTGACCGTCGCGAAGGCCTCGTTGATCTCGAACAGATCGACGTCTGCCGCGCGCCAGCCTGTCTTCTCCAGCACTCTGCGGATCGCACCGGCGGGCGCGGTCGTGAACCATTCGGGCGCCTGAGCACAGCCGGCGTAGCCTGCGATCCGCGCCAGGGGCTTCAGACCACGTGCCTCGGCCGTGGCGGCGCTCACGAGCACCAGCGCCGAAGCGCCGTCGGAGATCGAGGAGGAGCTCGCCGCGGTGACGGTGCCGCCCTTTCGGAAGGCAGGTTTGAGCTCGGGGATGCGCGCCAGGTCGCAGGTGAAGGGCGTTTCGTCGCGTGCGACGGTGCTCTCACCCTTGCGGCCCCTGAAGGTGACGGGGGCGAGCTCGCCCTCGAAATCACCCGACTCGCAGGCGCGCAACGCCCGGCGGACCGACTCGGCGGCGAAGGCGTCCTGGGCTTCGCGCGTGAAGGCGTACTTTTCCGCGGTATTTTCAGCGAAAACACCCATCGCCTGGCCGTCCCACGCGCTCTGCAGTCCGTCGTAGAACATGTGATCGAGCAGCTCGCCGTGCCCCATGCGATAACCGCTGCGGGCCTTGAGCAGCAGATACGGCGCATTGCTCATCGATTCGAGTCCGCCGGCGAGCGCCACGTCCGTGTCGCCGGTGCGGATCTGGTCGGCCGCCATCATGACCGCCTTCATTCCCGACCCGCACATCTTGTTGATCGTGGTGCACGGGACCTCGGCGGGGATGCCGGCGGCGAGCGCCGCCTGGCGCGCGGGGGCCTGCCCGAGGCCAGCTGAGAGGACGCAGCCGAAGATCACCTCCTGCACGTCCTGGCCCGACAGCCCGGCCGCCTCGAGCGCGCGTCGCGCGGCTGCCGCGCCGAGCTGTGGAGCCGCGACGCCTGCGAGCACACCCTGGAAGGCGCCGATGGGGGTGCGCTGGGCAGAGGCGACGAGGACGGAGCGATCGGTCATGGTTTGTCTCCGGAGAGGACTTCAAAGGGTTGGGAGCGCGCGATTCTAGTGCATGCGGTCCGGTCTGCGCCGGTCTACGAACGGGGACGCAGGCCGTTCTCGAAGAGATCCAGGAAGAGATCGGCGATCCCGGCGGCGGTGAGTGACTCGCCGGGGCGGTGCCAGTGCGCGATCCAGTTGAGTGCCCCGGCGAGCGCGAAGGCGGTCATTTTCGGATCGCAGTCGGCACGGATCGACCCGTCAAGGATCCCGTCCGTGACCAGCTGCCGCAGGCCCTGGTCGATCTCGGATTTCAGCGCCTTGATGCGCCGGCTCATGGCGGGGCTGAGATCCTGATTCTCGGCGCGCACCATGCACCATCCGAAGTCAGAGGCGACGGCTTCGGCGTAGCTGCGCACCACCACCGCGAGGCGTTCCCTGCCCGGGGCGGCCGAGCGCTCGACGGCGGCGAAACCCGCGCGGATCCGGTCGAGCCCGGTCCGGAAGCACTCGAACAGGATCTGCTCCTTGTTTTCGACGTAGTGGTAGATCGTCGGCTTGGTGACGTGCAGGCGTGCCGCGAGGTCGTCGAGCGACGTGTTGTGGTAGCCACGCTCCTTGAATGCGCGGGCGGCTGCCAGGATGACTGCGTCCCGCTTGAGCTCACGCGAGCGCGCGCGCTCGCGAACGGGCCGCCAGGGCGAGTCCGGGTCAGGGATCCGGGGCGGTTGCGCATCGCGTGCGGTCATGGTGGCGACACTCCTGTGCTATACTGACGAGTATACGATATACCAACGAGTAAAATGCATGACTGCCACGCACCCCGACACCCCCCGTGAGCCGCATGCCGACCGGGAGGGCGCGCCGCTGCGTTTCGTGAGTGCCGCCTCGCTCTTCGACGGGCACGATGCCGCCATCAACATCGTGCGGCGTCTCCTGCAGGCCCGCGGGGCCGAGGTGATCCACCTCGGCCACAACCGCAGTGTCGCCGAAATCGTGCGCGCAGCGATCGAGGAGGATGCGGATGCGATCGCCGTTTCGTCCTACCAGGGGGGGCACAACGAATATTTTGCCTACATGATCGACATGCTGCGCGAGGCCCAATGTGCGCACATCCGTGTGGTCGTCGGTGGTGGCGGCACGATCGCGCCTGAAGAGATCGCGGCCCTCGAACGGCATGGTGTCGAGAAGATCTACACGCCTGAGGATGGTCGGTGCCTCGGGCTGGAGGGGATGATCGCGGACGTTCTCGAGCGTGTTTCGCGGGTGAGGCGGCCGGACTTCGAGCCGGGTGGAATCGAGGCTCGCGATGCGTGTTCCGTGGCACGCGCCATCTCGGCGCTTGAAGGCCGGCAGGGCGAGGAGCAGCATGCTCAGCAGCTGCGGCGGGCGATCAGGGAGTCGCACCGGACGGTGCCCGTTCTCGGCATCACCGGAACCGGCGGTGCCGGCAAATCGAGCCTTACCGACGAGCTGCTCGCACGCTTCGTGCGGGAGTTTCCCGGACGGCACATCGTCGTAGTGGCGATGGACCCCACGCGCCGGCGCTCGGGGGGCGCCCTCCTCGGCGACCGGATTCGCATGAACTCGCTCGCTTCGGAGCATATCTTCATGCGGTCCCTGGCCACGCGCCGCGAACATCTAGCGACTTCAGCCGTACTGAAGGACGTGATCGGCCTCTGCCGGCTCGCCGGCTTCGATCTCGTGATCGTCGAGACTGCGGGCATCGGTCAGTCCGGTACCGAGATCGTCGATCTCGTGGACCTCTCCATGTACGTCATGACCAGCGAGTATGGGGCAGCGAGCCAGCTCGAGAAGATCGACATGCTCGACTTCGCGGATTTCGTCGTGCTCAACAAGTTCGAGAAGCGTGGCGCAGAGGATGCGCTGCGCGACGTGCGCAGACAGTGGCGGCGCAACCATCCGGGGCGCGCGCGCATCCCGGACGGTGAGCTCCCGGTGTTTCCGACGATCGCGAGCCGCTTCAATGACCCGGGTGTCAACCGCCTGTTCGCCGCCATCGGCACGGCACTCGATGCACGCGCGATCGGGGGACAGCGCTGGCGGGTCGCGAGTGTCGCGGCGACGGACCCGGCGAGCACGCCGCTCATCCCCGGGATGCGCAGCCGCTATCTCGCCGAGATCGCCGCAGGCGGACGAACTACCCGGGCGGGGATCGAGCATCAGGTCAGGGCAGCGCACGAGGCCTGCGCGCACTATGAGTCGCTGAAGGCTCTGAAGGATCCCGGGTTGCCAGCGGCTTTCGCGCATTTCGCGCCGGAGCCCGCGCAGGGCAGGGAGCTCGATGCCACGCACAGTGAACTGCGTCGCGCCTACGAAGCGGCGCTCGACGAGGTCGGCCCCGAGGCGCTCGCGCAGCTTGCCGCGTGGCCGGGCCGCCTGGCCGCCGCCACCTGCGAGAGCTACCGGTACCGGGTGCGTGGCCGTGACGTCACGGGCGCGAACTACGTGGAGACCCTGGGCCGGCAGAAAGTGCCGAAGCTCGCCGTGCCGCACTTCCGCGACTGGGGCGAGATCCTGCGTTTCCTGCTGACCGAGAATCTTCCGGGAGCCTTTCCCTATACGGGGGGCGTCTATCCCTACCGGCGCGAGGCGGAGGATCCGACGCGCATGTTTGCCGGGGAAGGTTCTCCCGAACGCACGAATCGCCGCTTCCATTACCTGGCGCGCGGCCACGAGGCGGCGCGTCTCTCGACGGCCTTCGATTCCACCACGCTTTATGGGGAAGATCCGGACACCCGCCCGGATGTGTATGGCCGCACCGGGAACTCCGGAGTCTCGATCGCGACGCTCGACGACATGAAGAAGCTCTATTCGGGTTTTGATCTGTGCGCGCCGCAGACTTCCGTGTCCATGACCATCAACGGACCGGCACCGATGATCCTTGCGATGTTCCTCAACGCCGCGGTCGACCAGCAGGTCGAGCGCCATCTGCGGGGCACGGGCGGCTGGCACGATGCCGCGAGGTGCATTGCCGAGAGGCAGCGCGAGCTCACTGCACGCGGCCTCGCGCTGCCGTGCTACCAGGGAGAGCTGCCCGCCGGGCATGACGGGTCCGGGCTCGCACTCCTCGGCGTGAACGGCATGGAACTCGTCGAGCGCGAGACCTACGAGAAGATCCGCGCCGAGGCGCTCTCACAGGTGCGCGGGACGGTGCAGGCGGACATCCTGAAGGAGGACCAGGCGCAGAACACCTGCATCTTCTCCACGGAATTCGCGCTGCGCATGATGGGCGACGTGCAGCAGTACTTCATCGATCACGGTGTACGCAACTTCTACTCTGTGTCGGTCTCCGGCTACCACATTGCCGAAGCAGGCGCGAACCCCGTGTCGCAGCTCGCCTTCACGCTGGCGAACGGCTTCACCATCGTCGAGTACTATCTGGCGCGCGGGATGAAGATCGACGATTTCGCACCGAACCTGTCATTTTTCTTCTCGAACGGCATGGATCCGGAGTATGCGGTGATCGGGCGCGTGGCCCGGCGCATCTGGGCACGCGCCATGCGCGACCGCTACGGCGCGAGCGCGCGCAGCCAGATGCTCAAGTACCACATCCAGACCTCGGGCCGCTCTCTGCACGCGCGCGAGATCCAGTTCAACGACATCCGCACGACGCTGCAGGCGCTCCAGGCGCTGCTCGACAACTGCAACTCACTGCACACCAACGCCTACGATGAGGCGCTGACGACGCCCACCGAGGAGAGCGTGCGCCGCGCCGTAGCGATCCAGCTCATCATCAACCGCGAGCTGGGCCTCAACAGGAACCAGAATCCGCTGCAGGGCTCGTTTCTCATCGAGTATCTGACCGATCTCGTCGAGGAGGCGGTCTATGCGGAGTTCGAGGCGCTTTCCGAGCGCGGCGGCGTACTCGGGGCCATGGAAACCATGTACCAGCGCGGCAGGATCCAGGAGGAGAGCCTCTGGTACGAGACCTGCAAGCACGATGGATCACTTCCCATCGTGGGGGTGAACACCTTTGTCGCGGAGTACGATGGCAGTGTGGAGCATGCCGGCGCCGAGCTCATCCGCTCGACCGAGGCGGAGAAGCAGGCCCAGGTGGCCGCCGTGCGTGGCTTTCAGGCGCGTCACGCCGACCGCGCACCGGGGGCGCTGGTTCAGCTGCAGCGCACGGCTGCCTCGGGCGGCAACGTCTTCGCGGAGCTCATGGACGCAGTCAGGGTGTGCTCGCTCGGGCAGATCTCGCACGCCCTCTATGGAGTCGGCGGCCAGTATCGCCGCAGCATGTAGCCCGCGCCCTCAGTCGTTCGCGACGCCGGCGCCCGAGGGGACGGAGCGGGGCGACGCCGGGCGCGCCAGATCCGGCTCGCCCAGTCGCGCCAGAATCACAGCGCGGGTGCGGTCGCGCAGCTGCGCCACGGCATCATCTGCTGCGAATGGCGGGCTGCCGAGCGGCGCGAGGATCTCCACCTCGATGCGCCGCCAGCGGGGCAGCACGCCGGTGGCCGGCAGCGAATCGCGCGTGCCGCGGATGACGGCCGGTACGACCGGACAACCGACCCGCACAGCAGTGACGAACGCACCGGCGTGGAACTTCAGCAGTCCGCGGCTGTGCGAGAAGGTGCCTTCCGGAAAGAACACGAATGACTGGCCGCGGGTGGCCGAACGAAGCACACGTCGGGCGTCGACGGCGCCCCGTTGGCGGTCGAAGCGCTCCACGAACTCCGAACCGATGCGTCGCAGCAGAAGGCCGGCGAGGGGCACGTCGTTCATCTCGCGCTTGATGACGAAGCCGAAGCGCGGCGGCAGCGCTGCCTTCATCACCAGCCCGTCGAGATAGCTGGCGTGATTGGCGACGACCACGCACTGCCCGGCCGGCAGATGTTCCAGCTGCCGCACTTCGAAAGGCAGACCCGCCAGACGCAGGATCAGTCGCGCCGCACCGCGCGTGAGCGCCCGGCGGCGCTCGAGACCCGGTGTGAGGAGCAGCAGCAGGAGCGTCGGCAGGGCGACGGCGAGGAGTGTGCACCAGACGTAGAGGCCGTAGATGCGGCGCAGGCCGGTGCTGAGAACGGCGGAGGGCGCTGGGCTTTCGGGCATGCGTATCGTATGCGCTTCGGGGACGGGAAGCGTATGTGAACTGGTTCTCTTTATGTTAACGGCTCACGACCGGTGTGAAGGTGATCACGCCCCTTCGCCAACCGGCCTCCCCATACTCTCCCGCGTCATCGCCCAGGGGTCCGTGTTTGGCCAAGTCCGTCGCCGCAAGCTCCGAGAAGACCGCCGAGGTCAGTGATTCGGCGGTGCCCCGATTTCTCGAGGCGGTGTGGATGGAGCGCGGTCTGTCGGCCAACACGCTCGCCGCCTACCGTGCCGATCTCACCGCGCTCACACGCTGGCTCGCCGAGCGGCACATTCCGATCACGCGTACCACGCGTGCCGACCTGCTCGCCTTCATTGCTCATCGGGTGGAGGCCGGCGCACGGCCCCGTTCCACGGCACGACAGCTGTCTTCCTTCCGCTGCTTCTTCCGCCATCTCGTGCGCGAGAGCGTCCTGCGCGAGGACCCGACCGCACAGATTGCCATGCCGAAGATCGGTCGGTCGCTGCCGAGGTCGCTCACCGAAGAGGAAGTCGAATCGCTGCTCGGCGCCCCGACTGTGAGCGAGCCGCTCGGTCACCGCGACCGTGCGATGCTCGAGGTGCTCTATGCGACGGGTGTGCGTGTCTCCGAGCTCGTGAGCCTTCGGCACAACCAGATCAATCTGAACCAGGGTGTCATCCGCATTCTCGGCAAGGGCAACCGCGAGCGGCTCATACCGCTGGGTGAGGAGGCGGTGCGCTGGCTGGAGGAGTTTGCACGGGGGGCCACGCAACGAAATCCTGCTCGAGCGTACGACGGATTATCTCTTCCCGACGCGCCGGGGCGATCGCATGACGCGCCAGGCCTTCTGGCACATCATCAAGCGCTACGCGCGCAAGGCCGGAATCGAGAAGGAACTGTCGCCCCATACTCTGCGGCACGCCTTCGCGACGCATCTGCTGAACCACGGCGCAGACCTGCGCGTCGTCCAGATGCTGCTCGGACACAGCGATCTGTCCACGACGCAGATCTATACGCACGTGGCGCGCGAGCGCATGAAGGATCTGCACGCGCAGCACCACCCACGGGGCTGAGAAACGGGCGGTGCGCCCGTCTGCTAGACTGCCTTCTGAGGAGGCGAGTTCCGAACCTTCGGGACGATCTCCTGTCGAACACGCGTCCCCCAGCCGCCGAGCAACAGCCCATGTCCTGCAAAGCTTCCCTTGTCATCGCGTTGCTGGCCGCCGCAGCGTGTCCGGTCGTGCACGCGGAGGAGGGCAGGCCCGATCCTCGCGCCGAGATTGCCCGGAAGATCCAGGGCGTGAAGGCGGAGGATCTGCGTCCCTCCCCGATTGCCGGCATCTATGAGCTGGCTCGCGGCGCGGACGTTGCCTATGTCTCGAGCGACGGCCGCTACATCATCGCCGGGGACCTCTACGACCTCGACAAGGACGCGAATCTGACGGAGGTGCGCCGGCGCAGCGTCCGACTCGGACTGCTCGGCGGCGTGCCTGAGAGTCAAATGCTCATCTTCGGGCCCAAGGACGCCAGGTACACGATCACGGTCTTCACGGACATCGACTGTGGCTATTGCCGCAAGCTGCACAGTGAGATCGCCGAGTACAATCGCCTCGGCATCCGCGTCCGGTATCTGTTCTACCCGCGCTCGGGGCCCGGAACCAGTTCATGGGCGAAAGCCGAGGGCGTCTGGTGTTCGCCCAACCGCAATGAAGCGCTCACGCGCGCCAAGCGGGGCGAGAACGTGGAGAGCACGCGCTGCGGATCGACTCCGGTTGCCGAGCACTATGCGCTCGGGCGGGAATTCGGCGTGCGTGGCACGCCCGCCATCGTGCTCGCCGATGGAGAGCTGCTGCCCGGTTACGTGCCGCCGGCGCTGCTGGCGCAGCGGTTGCGCGAGCCCCGGCGCTGAGCGGAAGCCTGCGCTTCAGCGCTCGAGGTGCTCGAGCTTCCCCGGCACGCCTTCCCATTCCTTCGCGTCGGCTGGAGCCTCGCCTTTTTCGGTGATGACGGGCCACTTCCTGGCGAGCTCGGCGTTGATCTTCTTGAACTGCTCCTGTCCGGCCGGAACCTCCTCCTCGGAGAAGATTGCCTCTACCGGGCACTCGGGCTCGCAGAGCGTGCAGTCGATGCATTCATCCGGGTCGATGACGAGGAAGTTCGGACCCTCGTGAAAGCAGTCCACCGGACAGACTTCCACGCAGTCCATGTACTTGCACTTGATGCAGTTTTCGGTGACGACAAAGGCCATGATCAGCTCGTCTGCAGGGATGCGTGCATTATGCCACGCACGGATCCACGCTGCGATGCAGCAGCCCGGGGTGCGGTTTTCTGCGCGCTGTCAGCGACGGACACGGAGTGCGCGGTGCAGGCGGGCGTCCAGGCTGCCGAAGTGCTTCATGAACCACGCATCGAGCCGTGCTGCGAGCACCGCGGAGTCATAGCGGCCACGGTCGGCCACATCCGACGCGATGGTATGCAGCTCGTCGAGCAGCCGCTCGTGATCGGCCTTGTGTTCGGCCAGCCCGTCGTAGGCGGCGGCCCGCATGTTCTTCTCTTCGAGTGCGAAGTGTGCCGAGATGTGGGCGAGGATCTCGCCCAGGCAATCGACGACGTCGTCCGCAGTCGCGTTGTGATCCAGTGACTCATGCAGACGATTGATTTCGGCAATCATCTGCTGGTGCTCATGATCGATCTCGGGCAAGCCGAGTGCGTAGGCGTCGCGCCATTCGAGCAGTTTCGCGGTCATGGCCTCGCTCCGGTGGCAGTGGCTCCATGCAGCACGAAGCCGCCGTTGTCGGGGCGGAAGTCTATCGCCAGGCTCTGAGCGGGGGCGAGCTGCACCGCGAAGCTCTGATCGTAATCGAAGCCCTCCGGGCGGCCCGTGTCGCGCAGGCGCAGTCGCAGCTCGAGCGGTCCGGCCGGCACCTCCAGGCGCGTGTAGACCACCGAGGGACCATCGCTCCAGACGCCGGTGGGTGCGTAGCTGCCGGCGAGCAGGCGCCTGCCGTTGATCCACAGCTCGACGGCGACGGGCCAGCGCGCGCGTGGACAGTTGACGGGTCGGCGCATGTTGATCGGCAACTTCGCAAGCTCCTGGGGCGTGAGCTCACGGCAGGCGATGCGGCGCTGGCCCGGGTGCGCAAGGCTGAGCTTGATCTCGGCCTCGCCGGGAGCCAGGGACTGATGGGCCGGCGCGATCGAGAAGAATCCAGCGACAGCCACGAAGGCCGCAAGCCAGGCGATCTGCGCACCCCAGCGCAGCGCGAGCAGCGACCTGACGTTGCGCCGCCAGACGGTGCGTGCCGTCTCGGGTGCCGTGGGTCCGCCGGCCGCCGCTCGCGCGTGCAACCGCGCCCGAAACCGGGCGAGGTCGGCAAGGCGCACGGCCCGCTGCGTCGTGGCTGCCCAGGAAAACGCGAGGCGCTCGCGTGGCACGCGTTCGCGCAGCCGTGGGTCGCGCGTACCGGCGACGCGCGCCTCGGTCCAGCGCCCTCCGAGGCGCTGATAGCAGGCTTCCTCGCGACAGCCGGCGAGCATCACGCCGTCGGCATGCCCGCGTGACAGTGCAAAATCGACGAAGGACGGAGGGACTTCCCCGACACAGGGCACGTCGAACACGGCGACGCCCGGGTCTGGCGCTGCGAGGGCCGCACTCTGCGTGCAGCGGAAGACGATGACGCGCTCAGCTCCGCTGAGGGCAGGGCTGGCCGCAAGGATCGCTGCACGCATGTCTGCGAGCGGATGGTCGGGCAGCTCGATGCCGGGGATGAGCGCGGTGGCGCGGCGGAAGGGGGTGGAGGTGGGGCAGGCTCCGACACAGATGCCGCAGCTGACGCACAGGTCGGGATCCACGACAGCTTCCTGCTCATAGGAGAGTCCGTCGCTGCGAGGGCCGAGCCTGACTGCCGTGAACGGGCAGTCCTCGACGCAGCGGCCGCAACCGTTGCATTCATCGAGATGCACCACGGCCACCGGCGGGCGACGCCGGCGGATGAGCCAGGGAAAGGTGGCCAGAACGACTGCCGTGCCGCCAAGAAGTGCCCACATGGGTCCGCCACCCCAGCGTTCCACGCCTGGCAGCGTCAGGAGGTAGAACCAGTCGATGCCGAGGCGGGTCGGCGCAATGTCGAGGTTGGCCGGCGCCTGGCTCACGGCCGGGAAGACCAGGGCAAGGACGAGGAGTGCCCCGAGAGTTGCAAGGGCGAGCGGCCGCGCGGGGTTGATTCGCGAGACTGCATGCCGCTGGATGTGCAGCCACATCACCGCCAGCATGGCGAGCGGCACGGCGATGTGGATGTAGACCATGAGCGTGAAGAACCGGCCGCTGAGCTCGCCGCTGTGCAGGAAGTTCCGGGCGATGGAGCCGGCGAAGATCGGCAGCACATCGAGCCACTCGCTCGTGATGACGGCGATGTACTGGGCGAGCTGGTCCCAGACCATCCAGTAGCCGGAGATGCCGCAGACGTAGGCGAGGGCGAGCGCCACCATGCCCGTGATCCAGCCGAAGGCGCGCGGGCCATGGAAGCGGTCGTAGGCAAATTCGCGCAGCAGGTGTATCAGCACCACGATGATCAGTGCGTCGGAGGCGTAGCGATGGAAGCTGCGCAGGATGCCTCCAGCCCACCACTGGGCATGGGTGATCGACTCGACGGACGCGTAGGCCTGGGTTACGCCCGTGTCGAAGAACACGTACAGGTAGAGGCCGCTGGCCGCGACGATCCAGAAGAAGAACCAGCCGAGGGCACCGAGCTGCGCGAGGGGATTCGAGCGCGACCCGAAGGCCCACTCCAGGAGGTCGGAGAGGAATTCGAGAGCCGCGCGGAGGCCGGCTTGCAGGGCCTTCATGGGCCGCGCGTCAGCCCGGACAACGGGTCACCATGGTCGGTGTCTCGAGGCGCGACCCGCTGCCGGCCGCGCAGGGAGTGCACGATGAAGCCTGCGATGGCCGCAAAGCTCAGGGCTCCCGTGATCATGCTGATGATCAGGGAATAGTCGAAACGATAGCGGCCTGCCTTCGGGTCGAACACCGTGCACAGGAGACGCGCACGCTCGAGCCAGGTGACTCCCGGGGCGGTTGCCGGCGCCGCACCGAGGTAGATCCTCTTCAGCGGCTCTACCAGTGCGGGGGGGGCGATCTGCATGCCGTAGATCTGCCCGAACACGCGTCCCTCACGGTCGAGGACCGTGGTCTGCAGGACGTGGTCGAATCCCCGTGGCGTCGGGCGGTAGGTGAAACCAAGCTCGCGTGCGAGTTCGGCGATCGTCGCCGCATCCGTGCTCAGAAAGCGCCAGCCGGGCTCAGCCTGCAGCCCGAGCGAACGCGCGAAGGACAGCATGCGTGGCGGCGTATCGTGCCCGGTGTCGAAGCCGATGCTGAGGACCGTGAAGTCATTGTGGCGCAGCACCTGGCGCGCCGCGCGCACGGCGCGCTGCAGCTCCGTGGTGGCGCCCGGGCACACCTCATGGCAACTGGTGTAGATGAGGCTCACGACTACTGGGCGGCCGCGCAGGTCCGAGAGGCGCAGAGCCCGTCCGTCGGTGGCTGTGAACCAGTGGTCTCCGACCTGACGGCCGATGACTGCCTGGCTCGCATTGATCGTGCTCCGTGTCTCCAGGCCTTCGGCGCTCGCCGTGGATGCCGCGGCGAGCGCGATGGCCATCGCGCCGGTGACGAGCACACGGCGACTCATGCGCTGAGTCGCCCGGCAGCGATACCGTCGGCCAGGGCTCCTAGGAGCAGCAGACTCAGCTGGACGAGCGATGCCTTGAAACAGGTCCAGGCACGGGCGCGCGTGGGGTCCTGCGCGAGGCGCAGTGCGGCATGCAGAAAATAAGCGCCACCGACTGCAGCCGGCACCGTGTACCAGATGCCGGCGTCGAACAGCGCGGGAGCGAGCGAGAGTGCCACGACCACAACCACATGGGCCGCGACGATGCGCCCCGTGGCCTTCGGTGCGATCAGCGCCGGGAGCATCGGCACACCGGCGCGTTCGTAGTCCTGGCGGTTGTAGAGCGCGAGGCTCCAGAAATGCGGGGGCGTCCAGAAGAACAGCGCCAGCGAGAAGATGAGCGCCTCGGCCGAGAGATGCGTGTCCACGGCCGCGGCTCCGGCGAGTACGGCAAAGGTTCCCGCAAAACCGCCGAAGACGATGTTCAGAGCCGTGCGCCGCTTCAGCCACACCGTGTACACCACGCCGTAGGTGAAGGCGCCGAGCAGCGTGAAGCCTGCGGCCATCCAGTTGGCCGCTGCCGCCGCGAGCAGCGCAGCCGATGCGACGAGCGCTCCCAGCACGAGCAGCCAGCGCCGTCCGCCCGCGAACTCGCCCGTGACGAACGGGCGCTGCCGCGTGCGCTGCATGCGGGCGTCGATATCACGCTCCGCATACTGGTTGTAGGCACCGGCAGCCGCCGAAGCGAGCAGTACGGCGGCGAGCACTGCCGTGAGCCGGCCCCAGCCGATGCCGGGCCCCGGCATCAGTGCCGCGCCGGCGGCAGCGGCGAGTGTGATCTCCGAACCGATGCGCAGCTTGAAGGCATCGGCGATCACACCCGCCCGCCGGCGCCAGCCGCGCGCGGGCGATACGCTCACAACCCCATCCGACATCAGCCCGTCACCTCATCGGCCAGACTTCGGCCAGGTACTTCCAGTTGACGTAGTAGTACAGGACGAAGGCAACGAAGAAGATGACGGTGAGGATGATCGTCCCCGGAATCTTCGGGTGCTCGATGCTGCCGTACTCCGTGACCACGCGTGCCTTGGGCGATGCGAGCTGGACGGCCTGCCCATCTGCAATGCGCTTGCCCCAAAGCACCGTCGCGACGACGGTCAGGATGTACATGATGCCGCCCGTGGCCGCAAACAGGGCGCAGATACCGTTCAGGCCCATCATGAGGAAGGCGGCCGGCGGGTAGCTGAAGGACATCGAGGCATCTGCGAAGGTGATGTCCCAGTGACGGCGGGCGACGCCCAGCGTGCCGGCACCCATCATGAAGAGCGAGATGCCACCCGCTCCGATGGCGAAGATGTAGGGCTGCCACCGGGCGATGCGCGGCCAGATGATTTCGCGCTGGAAGATCAGGGGCAGCAGCAGCCATGTGCCTGCCATGAATGCCAGCGTGGTACCGGCGACCACCGTGCCGTGGAAGTGGCCCGGCACGTAGATCGTGTTGTGCATGATCAGGTTGATCTGCTCGGTGCCGAGCACGACCCCCGAGATGCCCCCGATGAACCCGAACATGATCAGCGACAGGAACATGCCCGCAAAGGCGGGATTGCCCCAGGGGGCATGACGCAGCCAGCCGAACAGACCCTTGTCGTAGCCATTGGCACGCTGCGCCGCCTCGATGGCTCCCGGTACGGTCATGCCGTGGATCATGCTGCCGAGCACGGCGAGGTACATCGCGTAGCTCGTATTGAACACTTTCCACTCCGAGCTCAGGCCGGGTTCCACCATCAGGTGGTGGGCGCTTGCGAGCTGCAGGAACAGGATGTAGAGGAAGAAGGCCATGCGGCTGACCTTCTCGGACAGGGGCTTGGCGCCGAGCACCACGGCTGCGATCAGATACCAGATCGAGACGTGCGCCGAGACGTTGATCTGCTGGGAGGAGTGCCCCATGCCCCACCAGATCAGCTTGTAGGTCAGCGGGTCCGGCATGCTGATCAGGCCTAGCGACCAGAGGTAGGTCGGGATCAGGATGATCGCGCCCGATGCGAGCGTGAAGACGGCGATGATTGCCGCCGTGATCGCGCCGAAGGTCACGAGTGGTACCGACCCCTCGTAGGTGCGTTCATCGCGCGCCACCACCAGCGTGCCGAAGAAGACGCCGAGGGCAACCAGTGCACCGACCGCAAAGATGATGAGCCCGAGATAGAAATTCGGAGCCGCCATCATGGGCGTGTACGACGTGAACATCACCGTCGAGCCGCCCTGGAGGACCGCGACGTTGGTGATCAGCCCGCCGATCAGCATGAGCGCGTAGGCGGCCCAGGCGACCCTTGGTGCGGCAATGCGCGACCCGAGCAGGACTGCCGAGGCGAAGTAGAGGATCGCGATCTCGAAGAAGATGATCCAGAGCAGCAGCACATCGAGGCCGTGCGCCGTGAGGACGAGATAGAACCAGTCTGCCGGGAGCAGGTGCACCGCGGGCCAGCGAGTCAGGGCGACCAGCAGGCCGAAGAGGCCGCCGATGGCCAGGAAGACCACTGCGGTGACGGCGTTGGCCTTGATGAGGGTCTGCGCCGCGAGGTGGATCTTCAGGCCGGTCGAGGCGCAGGTACGAAAGCGCGGCTCCTCGTGCGCAGCCGGCAGCGGAAGCGATTCAGGGGTAGCAACCATGGGAGACCTCGATTACTTCTCGTATTACTTCTCGACGACGTAGATCTTGCCGAGCATCAGGTGATGCCCGAGTCCGCAGAACTCGTTGCAGACCACGGAATACTCACCCGACTCGTCCGGCGTGAAGGTGAGCACGTGCTCGTATCCGGGATGGACCTGGAGGTTCACGTTCACCGGCTGCAGCGAGAACCCATGCTGCAGATCGAGTGACGAGAAGTGGAATTTGTAGCTCTGGCCCTTGACCAGTTCGATGTGCGGATACCACATCCAGGTGCGCGCCAGCATGTAGACATCGCCGCCGGCTGGCGGGCGTACGACCGGGATGCCGTTGTCGTCGCGGACCTGGAACTTGCCGACCATCTCGTCGACCTTTGCCGAATACTTCATCGGCGTGGTGCGATAGGTCTCGTTCGACAGGTTCTGTTTGCCGTAGGCATGCCAGTAGATCATCGTGAAGAACATCACGAGACCCCACAGGAAGGACACCACGATCCAGATGATTTCCGGGCGTGCGACAGGCGTTCGCCACCACATCCGATCAGCCGGAGGGGCAATGGCCATGGGAGACTCCTTGGACGATCAGTGAGTTATGTTGGAGAGATCAGGAACGGATTCAGGGTGCGACCGGAATCTGCGCGATTTCGATGATGCCCCAGATGATGTAGAGGACGGTGGGCATCGTCACGCCGAGGAACAGGAGCAGGAACGGGTTGTCCAGCACTCGCTGCATGACGGGAACGCGCTCGTTCGTGTGTTCTTGATTACTCATGGACCGACCTCCCCCAAGGCTCTCGGAAAAACCAATATTCAGGATGCTGCGATGCGGGCGATATCCTGCGGTATGCGCGTCACCCGCATCAGATTGCGCCAAGTACGGATGGACTGACGCCAGGAATTATCCATTGCCCTCCCCTGCGCGTGGATCTTAGCGCCGGAAGCTGAACTCTGTGAAGTGGTGCCGCTCGAGGCCGGCGGCACGATCCTCCAGGTAGCGGCGCAGCGTGAAGCTCGTGCTGGGGAACGCAATATCCTCCCAGGGAATTTCATCCGGGGTCACGAGCTTCACGTCCAGGCTTTCGGGGCCGGCGCCGAAGTCCGGACGCCGCAGGCGGGCACGGAAGAACACGTGCACCTGGTGCGCAGACGTGACGTGCACGACCGACAGCAGCGTGCCGATCTCCACGTCCACGAGCGCTTCCTCCTGCGACTCGCGGGCTGCGGCCTGCTGCAGGGTCTCGCCGTTTTCCATGAACCCCGCAGGAATCGTCCAGTAGCCGCGCCGCGGCTCGATGGCGCGCTTGCAGACGAGAATCTGCCCATCGGGCGCTTCCGGCACGCAGCCGACCACGAGGCGCGGATTCTGATAGTGGATCACGCCGCAGGCGTCGCAGATGTAGCGGGGCAGGTGATCGCCGGGGGGGACGCGGAGCGTCACCCGCGCACCGCAGTGGCTGCAGAAGTTCATGTCGTCAAGAACGGTCCTTGTGCCGGGAGAGAGAATCGAACTCTCACGATCTCGCGATCGCGGGATTTTGAGTCCCGTGCGTCTACCAGTTCCGCCATCCCGGCGTGCGGCGGGAAAGTATAGGCGATTCGCCCTGCGGGGTCCTCGAAGGGGCGGAGGTCGGACGTGCAGACGGTGCCTGCTAACATCTCAAGGTGCGCCGTGCCGATTTTCACTACGAGCTGCCCGGGGAGCTCATCGCCCAGCGTCCGCTGGGCGAGCGCTCGGCGAGCCGGCTGCTGGTCCTCGAAGGCGCGAGCGGCTGCATCACGGACCGCCGCATCCGCGATCTGCCGGAGCTGCTCGAGCCTGGCGATCTGCTCGTGTTCAATGACACGCGTGTGGTCGCCGCGCGCCTGCGCGGCGTGAAGCCGACCGGCGGGCAGGTGGAACTCCTGCTCGAACGCTGCATCGGCGAGTGTCAGGCACTGGTGCAGATGCGGGCCAGCAAGCCCATACGGCCGGGACTCGAGATCGCCACGCGTGGCGGAGTCCTGCGAGTCGTCGCGCGGCAGGGCGATCTCTGGCTCGTCGCCACGCCCGCCCCGGCGCTTGGGCTCTTCGATCGCCATGGTGAAGTGCCACTGCCACCCTACATCGGGCGGGGAGCGGAGCGGGAGGACCGTGAGCGCTATCAGAGTATTTTCGCACGCGAGCCAGGGGCGGTCGCGGCGCCGACGGCGAGCCTGCACTTCGACGCTGCCCTTCTTGCGGCCCTCGCCGCCCGCGGCGTGCGACGGACCTTCGTCACGCTGCACGTGGGCGCCGGTACCTTCCAGCCCGTGCGCGAGGACGACCTGCGGCGCCATACGCTGCATGCCGAGCGATTCGAGGTGAGCGCCGCAGCGAGCGAGACGATCGCGGATGCCCGCCGGCACGGCGCACGCGTCATCGCCGTCGGCACCACCGTGGCACGCGCCCTGGAGAGCGCCGCAGCGCAGGGCATATGCGACGGCGCCACCCCGGCGGGGGCGGTGCCATCCGGTGAGGGGGAGACGACGCTCTTCGTGCTGCCCGGGTACCGGTTCCGCGTCGTCGATGCGCTGCTCACCAATTTTCATCTTCCGGAATCGACACTGCTCATGATGGTTGCTGCCTTTGCCGGGCGTGAGGCGGTGCTGGCGGCCTACGCCCACGCAGTGCGCGCGGGCTACCGATTCTTCAGCTATGGCGATGCGATGCTGGTGACGCCGGCGGCCGGAGTGCGTGCATGACCGCGCACTTCGAGGTCTGCGCGCGCGATGGCCTGGCGCGCACGGGACGGCTGCGGCTCGCGCATGGAGAGGTCGCCACGCCCGCTTTCATGCCGGTCGGCACCTATGGCACCGTCAAGGCGATGACCCCCGAGGAACTCGAGGGACTCGGGGCAGAGATCATCCTCGGCAACACCCTGCACCTCATGCTGCGCCCCGGCGCGGCGGTCGTGGCGAAGCACGGCGGCCTGCACGGCTTCATGCACTGGCAGCGGCCGATCCTCACGGACTCCGGGGGCTTCCAGGTCTTCAGCCTCGAGAGGCTGCGCAAGCTCTCGGAGGAGGGCGTGCATTTCCGCTCACCCGTGGACGGCGCAGAGGTGCGCCTGACGCCCGAGGATTCCATGGACGTGCAGCGGGCGCTGCGCTCGGACATCGCCATGGCGCTGGACGAATGCACGCCTCATCCGGCGTCCGAGGCACAGGCGCGTGCCTCGATGGAGCGCTCGATGCGCTGGGCGGTGCGCAGCTACGCGCATTACCACCGCGACGGGGACGGTGGTCCGCCTGGGGTGCTCTTCGGCATCGTGCAGGGCGGCATGCATGCGCACCTCAGGCAGGCGTCGCTCGAGTCCCTCCTGCGGCTCCGGTGGCCGGGGCTCGCAGTCGGCGGTCTCGCTGTGGGCGAGCCCGAGGAGGTGCGGTTGCAGGTCCTCGAAGAGCTCGTGCCTCACATGCCCGCCGACCGGCCGCGTTATCTGATGGGCGTGGGGCGGCCGGAGGACATCGTGGCGGCGGTGCTGCGGGGCATCGACATGTTCGACTGCGTGATGCCGACGCGGCATGCGCGCAACGGCCATCTGTTCACCTCGCGCGGTACCCTCAACATCCGCAACCAGGTGCATCGCGAGGCACTCGGGCCGATCGACCCGGAGTGCGGCTGCTACACCTGCCGACACTACTCACGCGCCTATCTGCGCCACCTCGAACGCTGCAATGAGATCCTGGGCGCCCGGCTCAATACCCTGCACAACCTGTACTTCTATCTCCAGCTCATGCGCCGGCTGCGCTCGGCAATCGAAGCCGGGCAGCTGGCCGCCTTCGCCGCCGCGTTCCTGGCTGCCCGCCGGGACGGCGACGAGCCTGTGGCATAATGCGCGGCCTTTTCCGGGCGCCGCCCGGGAAGCTTCGAATCTACGTGTACGAGGGTGGAGCATGAACGGTCTTATTCCTGAGGCCCTGGCGCAGACCGCCGGGGCGCCGGCCCCCGGCGGACAGATTGCACCGCTGCTGATGATGGTGCTGTTCGTCGTCATCTTCTATTTTCTGCTGATCCGGCCGCAGCAGAAGAAGACCAGGGATCACCAGACGATGGTCTCGAAGCTCGTGTCGGGTGACGAGGTGATCACCGCCGGCGGGCTGCTCGGCAGGATCATCGAGGTCGGCGAGAGCTTCATTACCGTCGAGATTGCCGACGGCGTGCGCGTCAAGGTGCAGAAGCAGCAGATCACTTCCCTCGTGCCCAAGGGCACGCTCAGGGGCGCCTGAGGTCGCACATGCTCGAGTATGCGCGCTGGAAGTATGTCCTGATCGCAGTGCTGCTGCTGCTCGGGCTCGCCTTCGCGGCACCCAATCTCTTCGGGGAAGATCCGGCACTGCAGGTGGTGCGCCGCGACCGCGCACCGATCGAAACGGCTGCACAGCAGTCCGTCGAGGCCTTCCTGCGCAGCCGCGGCGTCGTGTTCGCCAGGTCATATCTCGACGCGGGGCGGCTCATGGTGCGCTTCGCGAACGTGCCGGAACAGCTGAAGGCACGCGATGCGATCAACGAAGGTCTCACCAGGGACTACGTTACGGCGCTGTCCTTCGCCCCGCGGGCGCCGGAGTGGTTGCGCGTCGTGGGTCTCCGGCCGATGCCTCTGGGTCTCGATCTTCGGGGCGGACTGTACCTGCTCTACGAGGTGGATGTTCAGGGTGCCGTCGCGCAGCTCCTCGAGGGTTATGAGCGTGATTTCGCGCGCGCCCTCGGACAGAAGCAGATCGCCTACACGGACCTCGGCGCGACGCGTGTACAGGGCGATGTGCTCAATGCGGTGCGGGTCACGCTCCCGCCTGCAACCGATCCCGGGACCGCAGTCGCGGCGCTGCGCGCCGCGCACCCGGACCTTGCCTTCGACGTGCAGCGCAGTGACTCCGGCAGCGCCATCACTGCGGTGCTGACGGCGGCGCAGATCCGTGCGCGGCAGGATTACGCGATCCAGCAGAACCTCACGACGCTGCGCAACCGCGTCAACGAGCTCGGCGTCTCCGAGCCCATCGTGCAGCGCCAGGGGCCCGACCGCATCAACGTGCAGCTGCCCGGCGTGCAGAACTCCGCCGAGGTGAAGGACATCCTCGGCAAGGTCGCGACCCTCGAGTTCCGGCTCGAGGACATGCAGAACAACCCGGTGGAGGCCGAGCGCCGGGGCCGCGCGCCGCTCGGCTCGAAGCTCTACCACACGCGCGGGGGGCAGCCGGTCCTCCTGAAGCGCGACATCATCGTCACCGGCGATCAGCTCACCGATGCCACGAGTGCCACGACGCAGGAGGGCCCTGCGGTCTCGGTGAAGCTGGATGCGCGAGGCGGCGAGGAGATGCTCAGGACGACGCGCGCCAATCTCAACCGTCGCATGGCCGTGGTGTTCATCGAACAGCGCCGGGAAGCCGTCGATGTCGGTGGCCGCAAGGTCGAGCGCAATGTGCGCGACGAGGAGGTCATCAGTCTGGCGACGATCCGCGGCATTTTCTCGAACAGCTTCCAGATCACCGGGCTCTCCTCGAGCGAGGCGCGCGAGCTGGCACTGCTTCTGCGCGCCGGCTCGCTCGCCGCGCCGATCTACATCGTCGAGGAGCGCGTCGTGGGTCCGAGCCTCGGGCAGGACAACATCGACAAGGGCGTGCTGGCGCTCGCCGCCGGCATGCTCGTGTGTTTTGCCTTCATGGCCGTGTATTACCGCACTTTCGGGTGGGTTGCGAACGCGGTGCTGCTGTCGAACGTCGTGCTGCTCGCGGCGCTGCTTTCGGGCATCCGCGCGGCGCTCACGCTGCCGGGCATCGCGGGCATCGTGCTCACGGTCGGCATGGCGGTGGATGCCAACGTGCTCATCTACGAGCGCATCCGGGAAGAGCTGCGGCGCGGCACTTCGCCCCAGGCAGCGATCAAGGCGGGTTTCGAGAAGGCGTTTTCGGCGATTGCCGACTCCAACATCACGACGCTCATTGCCGGCATCGTGCTGTGGGTCTTCGGCACCGGACCGATCCGCGGTTTTGCCGTGACGCTCTCGCTTGGCATCGCGACCTCGATGTTCACGGCGCTCATGGGCAGCCGCGCGCTCCTCACGCTCATGTACGGCGGTCGCCGCAAGCTCACCGGCCTGCGCATCTGACCTGCAGCCGGCTGGAGACTCCATGGAATTCTTCAAGAAGCAGACGCGCATCCCCTTCATGCGGTTGCGGTGGGCGTGGTACGGCATCTCGGGGGCGATGGTCATCGCGTCGATCGTCCTCGTTGCGGTTCGGGGGCTGAATCTGGCCGTCGACTTCACCGGCGGCGTCACCGTCGAGGCGTCCTTCCCGCGCACCGCGGATCTCGACGCCGTGCGCCACGGGCTCTCCGGGGGCGGCTTCCCCGAGCATCAGGTGCAGAGCTTCGGGTCCTCGCGGGACATCCTGATCCGGCTGCCGCCGGCCGAGCACCAGAGTGGTGCCGAGATCCGTGCGGGCGTCGAGCGGGTGCTGAAGTCCATCGATTCCCAGGCGGAGATCCGCCGTCTGGAAGTCGTCGGTCCGCAGGTTGGCGCGGAGCTGCGCACCAGCGCCACCTGGGCGCTGGCCTTCACGGTGCTGCTGATCTTTCTGTACGTGCTGCTGCGCTTTCACAGCTGGCGGCTGTCAGCAGGCGCCATCCTGGCCGCGCTGCACGATCCGCTCGTGATGCTCGGCTTCTTCGCGGCCACGCAGATGACCTTCGATCTCGCCGTGGTGGCGGCGATCCTCGCCGTGATCGGCTACTCCCTGAACGATACCGTGGTGATCTTCGATCGCATCCGCGAGCGTTTCCATGCCAACCGGCGCGCGGCGCCGATCGTGATTCTCGACGAATCGATCAACCAGACGCTGTCGCGGACCATCATGACGAGCCTCACGACCCTCATCGTCGTCGTGACGCTCTACGTGCTGGGCGGTCCCGCGCTGCATGGTTTCTCGGCGGCGATCATCATCGGCGTGGTGATCGGCACCTACTCCTCGATCTACGTGGCCAGCGCCATCGCGCTCGACCTCGGACTGCAGGCGGAGGACATCTTCCCTGCGGAACGCAGGACTGCGGCCGACAACCTGCCCTGAGCCTGACGGACGCGGGGGGCGGACGTGCTCGAGCTGCTGACGGATCCGCAGACGTGGGTGGTGTTCGCCACGCTGTCGGCGCTCGAGATCGTTCTCGGCATCGACAACATCATCTTCATCTCGATCCTCGTCGGCCGCCTGCCGAAAGAGCGCCAGGAAACGGCACGCATCACGGGACTGGCACTTGCGATGCTCACGCGCATCGCACTGCTGTTCTCGATCGTGTGGCTCACACGCCTGACGAAGCCGTGGTTCTGGATCGGACCCCAGGGGGTATCGGGCCGGGACCTGATTCTCTTCCTTGGGGGACTGTTCCTCCTCGCCAAGAGCGTGCTCGAGATCCACCACACCCTCGAGGGGGCAGAGGATCAAGGACGACGCGTGCGTCTGCATGCGAGCTTTCTCCTGATCGTGACGCAGATCGCGGTGATCGACATCGTCTTCTCGCTCGACTCGGTGTTCACGGCTGTCGGCCTCGCGAGGGATGTGGAGGTCATGGTCGCGGCGATCGTCGTGGCGATCGGCGTGATGATGTGGGTGTCGGGCTCGATCGGCGCCTTCATCGAGCGGCATCCGACCATCAAGGTGCTGGCGCTCGCCTTCCTGATCCTGGTCGGGATGGCGCTGGTGGCCGAAGGCTTCCACTTCGAGATCCCGAAGGGTTATCTCTATTTCGCCATGGCCTTCTCGGTTGGCGTCGAGATGGTCAATCTGCGCCTGCGCCAGGCGCTCGACCGCCGCCGGACGGGCGAGAGAGAACGGGGCGACTGAGGCCGGGGCCGGCCGTTACTCCTCCCGCAGATCTTCCGGGAGCTGCGAGGCGAAGGCTGCGAGCAGTGCCACATAGACTCTGGGCGAGCCCGCGACGACGTTGCCGCCCTGGCGGTACTCTCCGCCCGCGAGTGTGCCGATGCGTCCGCCGGCCTCCGTGATCAGGAGCGTCCCGGCCGCGGTGTCCCAGGGTGACAGCCCGATCTCCCAGAAGCCATCGACCCGGCCTGCGGCCACATAGGCGAGATCGAGCGCCGCCGCCCCCGGGCGACGGATGCCGGCGGCGCGTTCCATGACGGTCTTCAGCATGCCGAGATAGGCATCGACGTAACGTGTATTGGCGCGATATGGGAAGCCCGTGGCCACGAGCGCGCCCTCGAGCGTGCGCTGGCGGCTGACGCGCATGCGCCGGTTGTCGAGGTGGGCACCCGATCCCCGGCTCGCAGTGAAGAGCTCCTGGCGCATCGGATCGTAGACGACCGCGTGCTCGAGCCGCCCGCGGATCTGGCAGGCGATCGACACGGCGAACACGGGAAATCCGTGGAGGAAGTTCGTGGTGCCGTCCAGAGGGTCGACGATCCACAGCGTGTCGCTTTCGCCCGTGCGGCCGCTCTCCTCGGCGAGGAAGGCATGGTCCGGATGGGAACGGCGGATGATCGTCATGATCTCGCGTTCGGCTGCGTGGTCGACTTCGCTCACGAAGTCGTTGCGGCCCTTGGTGGCGACCTGCAGCGACTCGAGCCGCACGAGGCTGCGTACGATCACCTCGCCGGCACGACGCGCGGCGCGCACGGCGATGTTGAGGAGCGGATGCACGGGTGACAGTGTAGCAACGCCGGGGTCCCCGCGGAGGCAAGAGAGACGGAGCGCGGCGGCGTTAGAATCCGCACATGCCGGAAACCGAAGCGTTCGGGGCTTTGCGTGCCAGTCTGCCACCCGCCGGTGAGGGGCAGGCGCTCGCGCCGTCCGATGTGCGCATCGTACTGGTCGAGCCCTCGCATCCAGGAAACATCGGCGCCGTGGCGCGCGCGATGAAGAACATGGCGCTCGATCAGCTCGTGCTCGTGCGCCCGAAGCTGTTTCCCCATGCCGAGGCGACCGCCCGGGCCTCCGGCGCAGACGATGTGCTGGCGCGCGCGCGAGTCACCGCGTCGGTGGGCGAGGCGCTCGGCGGCTGTGGCTACGTGGCGGCAACCACCTCACGCGAGCGGGACCAGCGCTTCCGCGTGCTCGATGTGCGCGCGGCGGCCGGGCGCCTCGTGCTCGAGTCGCGAAGCGCACCTTCGGCGGTGCTGTTCGGCGCTGAGAGGAGCGGTTTGACGAATGAAGAGCTTGCGGCCGCTCATGCCCTGATCCGCATTCCGGCAAATCCCGCCTATACGTCGCTCAACCTCTCGATGGCCGTGCAGCTGGTGGCCTACGAGATCTATCGTGCCCGCGGCGCACGCTACGAGGCGCCGGCACCCCCGGTGCCGCTCGCACCACCCGAGGAGATGGAGCGTCTGTACGCGCATTTCGGCAGGACACTGAACGAGATCGACTTTCGCGACCGCACGCAGAGCGGCGTGCACCTCATGGGCCGCATCCGGCGCTTTCTGCAGCGCGCCGAGCTCGATCAGAACGAAGTGAACATCCTCCGGGGCATCCTGACGGCCGTGCAGGGCAGGCGCCGCACGGCCGGAGGGGCGCGCGAGCCGGACTCGCACGCGTGAGCGGTGCGCGCCCCATCTACCTCGACTACGCGGCCACCACGCCGGTCGACCCGCGTGTGGCCGCAGCGATGAACGAGTGTCTCGGGCTGCAGGGCGACTTCGGCAATCCCTCCTCGGGTCATGCCTACGGTCGCAGTGCCGCGCGGCGTGTGGCGGCGGCGCGCGCGCAGCTCGCCGCCCTGGTCGGCTGTGCGAGCGAAGAGGTCGTGTTCACCTCGGGGGCCACTGAGGCGGACAATCTCGCGATTTTCGGCGCGGCGCGCGCTCCGGCGGGCGCCGGGCGGCACCTGGTGACGGCGCGCACCGAGCACCGGGCGGTGCTCGACCCGATGCGGCGGCTGGAGAAGGAAGGCTTCGAAGTCACCTGGTTGAGTCCACGGGCCGACGGCCGCATTGATCCGGATGCCGTACGGGCGGCACTGCGGCCCGATACGCGGCTCGTGTCGATCATGCATGTCAACAACGAGACCGGTGTGATCAACGACGTCGCCGCGATCGGTGCGACCTGCCGCGAGCGCAATGTGCTCCTGCACTGCGATGCGGCCCAGAGCGTCGGGCGCCTGGAGATCGATCTGCGCCGGCAGGCGATCGACCTGCTGTCGATCAGTGCCCACAAGCTGTGTGGGCCGAAGGGCATTGGGGCGCTCGTCGTGCGCCCCGCCGCGAGACCTCGCCTCGCGCCACAGCTGCTCGGTGGCGGGCAGGAGCGGGGGCTGCGGGCCGGCACGCTCGCCACTCATCAGATCGTCGGCTTCGGAGTGGCGGCCGAGATCGCCGCCATCGAGCGTGAACATGAGGCACGGCGGCTCGGGGCGCTGCGGGAGCGGCTGTGGCAGTCGCTGCAGGGACTCGGAGGCGTGCACCTGAACGGTGCGGGCAGCGAGCGCGTCGCTGCGATCCTCAATGTGTCCTTCGAAGGCGTCGAAGGCGAAAGCCTGGTCACGGGCCTCCCGGAGCTCGCGCTCTCGACCGGATCGGCCTGCAGCTCCGCGAGCGCGGAACCATCGCATGTGCTCCGCGCGCTCGGGCGCAGCACCGAGCTTGCCCAGAGTTCGCTCCGCCTGTCGCTAGGCCGTTTCACCACCGAGGCGGACGTCGAGGCCGCGGCATCCGCGATCGCCCGGGAACTGTACCGCCTGCGCAGCCTCGCGGGGACCGCGGGTGCCAGCCCGGGCGATTCGGGCGCGGGAAGTGGCGAAGATTCGGGGCTCTCGCCCCTCGCCTGGCAGTATTTCCGCACGGCGCCGTGCGCCGGCTCGCTTGCCGGGACCGCGGGGCCCGTCGTCTGCGGCGAGGCCGGAGGTGAGAGCGCGGGCACGCGCGTGCGGATCTGGCTCGAAATCGAAGGCGACAGTGTGACGGCCGCACGCTTCCAGGCCTATGGGTGTCCGCACACTCTCGCCGTGACCGCTTGGGTCGTAGAGCAGCTTCCGGGTCGCCGCCGGGCGACCCTCGTGCCGGGCGATCCGGCCGGATGGGCGGCCGTACTGGATGTACCTGTGGAGAAACTCGGCCGGCTGTTCGTGGTCGAAGATGCGTTACAGGCATGTCTTCGCGAGTGGCAGGCAAGGGCTTAGGATGCGCACATGGCGATTGCACTCACACAATCCGCTGCGGAACGGGTGAAGACCTTTCTGGCGGCGCGCGGGCATGGCGTGGGACTGCGGCTGGGCGTCCGCAAGACCGGCTGCTCCGGCTTCGCTTATGTGGTGAACTACGCCGACGATGCACAGCCGGGCGACGTGGTGTTCGAGGACCAGGGCGTCAAGGTCTTCGTCGATCGCGGCAGTCTGGAGCTCATCGACGGCACGACAGTGGATTTTGTCCGGCAGGGCCTCAACGAGGCCTTCCGCTTCCAGAACCCCAATGTTCGTGGCGAGTGTGGTTGCGGCGAAAGCTTCAGCGTCTGAAAACCCTTAACTTTCGGGAACTTCCGATGCGGCGCAGATTGCCGCGACAGGTTCCGAGCCGTTAGACTCCCGCGCCTGAGCAGAACCCCCCGGACACCGGGCGCCCGGCGCCGGTGTCCTTCATCCATTTTTAAGTCTGGAGATCCGAGAATCATGGCGCTCGAGCGCACTCTTTCCATCGTCAAGCCCGACGGTGTGGCCCGCAATCTGATCGGTGAAGTCTACCGGCGCTTCGAGCAGGCCGGTCTGCGCGTGATCGCCGCGCGCATGATGCGTCTGTCGCAGGCCGAGGCGGAGGGTTTCTACGCCGTGCACCGCGAGCGTCCCTTCTTCGCCGATCTCGTGCGCTACATGACCTCGGGACCGATCATGGTGCAGGTTCTCGAAGGCGGGAATGCGATCGCAAAGAACCGCGACATCATGGGCGCAACGGACCCGAAGAAGGCTGCGCCCGGCACGATCCGGGCCGATCTGGCCGAGAGCATCGAGGCGAACACCGTGCACGGCTCGGACGGCCCGGAAACGGCGGCGCGCGAGATCGGGTATTTCTTTCGCGAGACGGAGCTCTGCCCGAGGAGCTGACCGCGTGCTGCAGGCAGGATGCAGCTTGAGACCAGAAACGACCATGGTGGCAGTGGGCGACAGCAAGGTGAATCTGCTCGGGCTCGAGCGGGCGGGGCTGGAGGCATTTGCCGTCGAGCTCGGTGGCAAGGCGTTCCGGGCCCGCCAGCTCATGGGCTGGATGTACAAGCGCGGCGTGGGTCGTTTCGACGACATGAGCGACCTGGCGAAGAGCTTCCGCGCGCTGCTGGCGGAACGTGCGGAGATCCGGGTGCCCGCGATCGTCTCGGCACAGCAGTCGGCCGATGGCACCCGCAAATGGCTCCTGCGCGCCGATGCCTCGCAGGCCTTCGAGATGGTCTTCATCCCGGAACCCGGCCGCGGGACGCTCTGCATCTCCTCCCAGGTCGGCTGTGCGATGGACTGTTCGTTCTGCGCCACGGCGCAGCAGGGCTTCAATCGCAACCTCACGACGGCCGAGATCGTGGGGCAGGTGTTCTTGGCCCATCGCGAGCTGGGTGCCTGCCCGGGCGAGGTGCAGCGCACCGGGGAGCGCATCGTCACCAATGTCGTGCTCATGGGTATGGGCGAACCGCTCGCCAATTTCCGCAACGTCGTGCCGGCGATCCGCATCCTGCTCGATGATCTCGGCTTCGACATCTCGCGGCGCCGCGTGACGCTCTCGACCTCGGGACTCGTTCCGCAGATCTATCGCCTCGCGGAGGAGGTCAACTGTGCGCTCGCGGTGTCGCTGCACGCTCCGGACGACGCGCTGAGGAGCGAGCTCGTGCCGATCAACCGCCGACACCCGATCGCCGAGCTCCTCGAGGCCTGCTGGCATTACATCGACGAGCAGAATGGCCGCAGTGTCACATTCGAGTATGTGATGCTGGAGGGCGTGAATGACTCGCCGCAGCAGGCGCGGGCGCTCGCCGCGTTGCTCCGGGGTCACCCCGCGAAACTGAACCTGATTCCCTTCAATCCCTTTCCCGGCACGCACTACCGGCGCTCACCCCCTGCAGCGATCGAGCGCTTCCGCGACGAACTGCTGCGTCGGGGCCTCGTGGCGACCATCCGCCGCACGCGCGGCGACGACATCGATGCGGCCTGTGGCCAGCTTGCGGGGCGCGTGCAGGATCGCACCCGTGTGCGCCTCGGCTCCCGGCTCTCGGCTGTGGCGGCGGCCGGCGCATGAGAGGGATCTTCCTGCGGGCCGCGCTCTGCGGGCTCCTCCTGGGGATCGCCGTGCCCGGCACGGCACAGGAACGCAGCCGCGCGGAAACCGCCGCGGCCGCGAATCTCGAGCTCGGCGTGGCCTACCTGCGCCAGGGGAATCTCGCGGTCGCCAAGGAGAAGCTCGAGAAGGCACTGAAGCAGAATCCGCGGGATGCGAACGTGCACACCGCGCTCGCGCTCCTCTACGAGCAACTCGGGGAGGCGGCCCGCGTGGACAGCTCCTATCGCACGGCGCTGCGACTCGCGCCGCGCAACCCGGAGATCCAGAACAATTACGCCGTGTACCTCTGCCGCGCCGGGCGCGTGAAGGAGGGGCTCGCCTACTTCCACAAGGCCGCGACAAACCCCCTGTACCGGACGCCCGAGGCCGCGCACACGAACGCCGGAGTGTGCCAGCGTTCCGCGAAACAGCTGGACGAGGCCGAGCACAGCTTCGCGCGCGCGCTCGCCATCCGCCCGAACTACGCGGAGGCGGCATTCCAGTTCGGCGACCTGCAGCTCGAACGTGGCCGCGCCGATGACGCCCGTCAGTTCCTCGAGCGTTATCTCGGCGCATTCGAGGCAACGCCGGACCTGCTGCTGCTCGGCGCGCGACTTTCCCGGAAGAGCTGCGACCGGGCCGGTTTCGAGCGCTATGCCCGGCGGCTGCGCATGGACTACCCGAATACCGTGCAGGCGCAGGCCCTCACTGCGCTGCCGCCCGATGGTTGCTGATGCGATCATGACGGCGGTACCGGCGGATACCAAGACTCTGGGGATCGGTGTACGGCTGCGTGCCGCGCGCGAACGTTCCGGGTTCACCGTCATCCAGGCGGCCGAGCGGCTGCATCTCGATCCGAAGGTCATCGAGGCGATCGAGGCAGAGGAATTCGAGTTTCTCGGTGCGCCGGTATACGTGCGCGGACACATGCGCCGGTACGCCGAGCTGGTCGGCGAGCGGGGCGCGGATCTGCAGGAGATCTACGCCGGCAGCCTGCGTGCCGCGGCGCCGCCCGATCTCACACAGGCTCCGCATGCCGAGCTTGCAGCGGACCCACGCCGGCTGCTCCGACCCGTCGCTGCCGCCGCGGGTGCCGCTGTGCTCGTCGCTGCGGTCTGGTGGGTGCTGAAGGGCACTTCGCAGCCGGGACCTGCCCGCGCCGTCGATTCGGACAGACCGGCGGTCGCCGAGGTAGTGCCCGTGCAGCCGGCGCAGCCGGCCGAATCCGTGGAGCCTGCATCCGTGGTGGCGCCTGCTGCCGTGCAGGTGAGTCCGCGCCCGGCTGAGGACCATGTGCTCGCTGCGCCCCAGACTGCACAGCTGCAGCCCGAGCGCCAGGTGGAACTGCGCCTGACGCTGAACGCGGACAGCTGGGTCGAGATCTACGATGCCCGTGGCGAGCGCCTCTTCTACGATGTCGCGGCCGCCAACTCGATACAGACGGTCGCGGGACGCGGCCCGCTGCGCGTGATCCTCGGCAATGCACCCGGGGTGGCCGTGGCCGTGAACGGGCAGGAGGTGGCGATTCCGCCGGCTGCGCGCAGTGACGACGCGGCGCGCTTCGTGGTCAGCTCCTCCGGCCGGGTGGCACAGGCCCGCTGACCCGCTGCCACGGAAGAAACCCGCACATGACGGCGAGCCCGCAGCCCATCCGTGGCATGAACGACGTCCTGCCCGAGGCGATCGCGCCCTGGCAGCATCTCGAGGCCACGGCACGCGAGCTGCTCGGGGCGTATGGCTACGAAGAGATCCGCGTGCCCGTCGTGGAGCACACCGAGCTCTTCGAGCGCTCGATCGGCGAGCACACCGACATCGTCGAGAAGGAGATGTACACCTTCACCGACCTGGGCGGTGACAGCCTGACGCTGCGTCCCGAGGCGACTGCCGGCATCGTACGCGCGATGATTTCCAACGGCCTCCTGCGCGGCGCACGCCACAAACTCTGGTGCACCGGCCCGATGTTCCGTCACGAGAAGCCCCAGAAGGGCCGTTACCGGCAGTTTCACCAGATCGACGTCGAGGCGATCGGCTTCGCCGGGCCTGACGTCGACGCCGAGCTGATCGCGCTCACCGCACGACTGTGGCGCCAGCTCGGCATCGACCACAGCGTGCGCCTGCAGCTCAATTCCCTCGGTACGCCGGAGGCGCGGCGCGGCTATCGGGAGCAGCTCGTTTCCTACTTCCGTGCGCATGAGGTGCGGCTCGACGCCGACAGCCGCCGCAGGCTCGAAGGCAATCCGCTGCGCATCCTGGACAGCAAGAATCCGGACATGCAGTCACTCGTCGCCGGGGCGCCGGTCCTCACGGATCATCTGGACGCAGCGTCGCGCGTGCACTTCGAGCGCCTGCGCGCGACGCTCGATGCGTTCGGCGTTCCCTATACGGTCAATCCGCGGCTGGTGCGCGGGCTCGACTATTACTCGCGCACGGTCTTCGAGTGGGTCACGGATGCGCTCGGTGCGCAGGATGCCGTCTGCTCCGGCGGGCGCTACGACGGGCTCATCGGGCAGCTCGGCGGGGAGCCGACTCCGGCGATCGGTTTTGCCATGGGCGTCGAGCGGGTCGTGGCGCTGATGGCGCAGCTGGGAGAGGTGCCGGCGCCCGCGCCGAGCGATGCCTATCTGGTCGTGCAGGGCGAGGCCGCCGAGCGCGCCGCGCTGGTGCTCGCCGAACGCCTGCGTGATGCGCAGCCGGCGCTGCGTGTCGTGGTCAACCTGGGTGGCGGCAATTTCAAGGCCCAGTTCCGGCGTGCAAACCGCAGCGGCGCGACACTTGCGCTCATACTCGGCGAGGCCGAGCTGCGGCGTGGTGCGGTCGCCGTGAAGCCGTTGCGGCGCGAAGCGGAACAGACCGACTGCCCGATCGACGCGTTGCCACACCGGATCGATGCACTGCTTGCCGCAGCCCGCCGCGGCGACTGAAGGACGAGGGGGATCAGTGGACGACGAATACCTGACCGAGGACGAACAGTGGGATCAGCTGAAGCGCTGGGTGCGCCAGAACGGTCTGTGGATCGTGGGTGGGGTGGCACTCGGTGTGCTGGGTCTCTGGGGGTGGCGCGCATGGGAAGCGCGCGCGGAGCGACTGGCCGTGGCGGCGGGCGCGCGTTATGAGCAGGCGATCGAGGCGCTTGCCCGCGGCGATCGAAGGCGGGCGCTCGATCTCGTCGGAGAACTCGAGCGTGACCACGCCTCTTCACCCTACACCCTGCAGGCGGAGCTCGCGGTCGCCCGGGCTCTCGTTGCGGCCAATGAGCTCGAGCAGGCTGCGCCGCGGTTGCGCCGGGTGATGACGGATGCCGAGGATCCGGAGCTCGCGCTGGTGGCACGACTGCGCCTGGCCCGGGTGCAGATCGCTCAGAACCGGCCCGACGATGCGCTGGCCACGCTGAAGGGAGCCGAGCCGGGCGCCTTCGCACCAGCCTTTGCCGAGGTGCGCGGGGATGCGGCCTACGCGAAGGGCGAGCGCGATCGGGCGCTCGCGGACTACCGCCAGGCGCGTGCCGCGGCGGCCGACGGGATCGTCGACCCGGCGGTGCTCGACCTGAAGATCAACGACCTTGCCCCGGCGAATGCTGTGGCAGGCGAGGCGGCGGCCGCCGCGATCGTGAAGTAGCGCCATGAAACGACTGCTTGCCTTCTGTGCCCTGGTGCTCCTTGCCGCCTGCAGCAAGGACAAGGACATCGCTCCGCCCGCCGAGCTGGTCGACTTCCCGGCGACGGTTGCAGTGAAGCGTGTCTGGACTGCAAGTGTCGGTGGTGATGGCGAGCGGCTGCGCCTCGGGCTCGGGCTCGGCGTGGACGAGGCGCGCGTCTACGGTGCGGGACACGACGGCGAAGTTGCAGCCTTCGAGCTGCACAGCGGCCGTGCCCTGTGGCGCACGCGCACCCGCAGTCCACTCTCGGGCGGCACCGGCGTGGGTGAAGGTCTCGTGGTGGTCGGGTCTGCCAAAGGCGAGGTGATCGCGCTTTCGGCGGAGGATGGTGCGATCCGCTGGCGCAGGAAGGTCGGCGGCGAGATCCTCTCGGCACCGGCAGTTTCGGCGCGATCGGTCATCGTGCGCACGGTGGACGGCAGGCTCCACGGTCTCGCCCTCGCAGACGGCCACGCGCTGTGGCAGCAGGAACAGCAAGTGCCTCGCCTGACGTTGCGCGGTACGGCCACACCCGTCATTGCCGGGGATGAGGCGATCTGCGGTTTCGACAATGGCCGCGTCGTTGCGGTGAACGTGGCGAGCGGGGATCAGGTCTGGGAGACGATGGTCGCACCGCCACGCGGGCGTACCGAGCTCGAGCGCCTGGTCGATGTCGACTCGGCCGTGCAGGTGCGCGGTGAAGATGTGTACGTCGTCGGCTTCCAGGGGCGCGTGGCCATGCTGGCGCGCGATACGGGGCAGATCTGGTGGTCGCGTGAACTCTCGAGTTACCGCGGACTCGACGTGGACGACGACGCGCTCTACGTTTCGACCTCGGACGGCGAGATCGTGGCGCTGCGCCGGCGCACCGGTGTGGAGCTGTGGCGCCAGAATATGCTCGCCCGCCGCGGATTGAGCGCTCCGGCCGTGAGCGCGGACGGGACTC
Organism: Gammaproteobacteria bacterium; assembly: GCA_016707425.1. Lineage (GTDB taxonomy): Bacteria > Pseudomonadota > Gammaproteobacteria > Steroidobacterales > Steroidobacteraceae > JADJHU01. Next base: position 384,394 of record JADJHU010000001.1, on the reverse strand, counting down.
TCGCGGTCGGGGATTTCCAGGGTTACGTGCACTGGTTCGGCCGTGCGACCGGGGCTCCGGCGGCGCGCGCTTCCGCGGGAGCGCGCATCACCAATCCGCCGCGTGCGGCAGGCGATCTGCTGTTCGTGATCGACGAGACCGGGCGCATCACCGCGTTCCGTGTTGCGCCGCTCCCGGGCGCCCAGAGCCCGTGACGGAGCGTCGGTGCTCCCGGTCATCGCGCTCGTCGGCCGCCCGAACGTCGGGAAGTCCACACTCTTCAACACCCTGACGGGCACGCGGGCCGCGATCGTCGCGGACGAGCCCGGCGTGACGCGCGATCGGCAGTATGGCTTCGGGCGGCTCGGACCCGGGCCCTGTGTCGTGATCGACACGGGCGGGCTCGTCACCCAGACGAGCGGCATCGCGGCGCAGATGCGTGCGCAGACCGAGCGGGCCGTCGCCGAGGCGGACCGGCTCGTGTTCATCGTCGATGCGCGTGCCGGGCTCACCCCCGAGGACCATCTGGTCGCCCGTGACCTGCGCCGCACCGGCAAGCCGATCGTGCTGGCGGTCAACAAGGCGGAAGGGCTGGGCGCGGCGATCGCCGCAGCGGACTTCCACGCGCTCGGTCTCGGCGAGCCACAGGCGATCTCGGCGGCGCACGGCAGCGGTTGCCGCGAGCTCATGGAGCAGGCACTCGCCGGACTCGAGCCGGGTGCCGAAGCCGAGACCGCGCCGACCGGCGCGATCCGCATCGCCATCATCGGTCGCCCGAATGTCGGCAAATCGACCCTCGTCAACCGGCTCCTCGGCGAGGAACGGGTGATCGCGAGCGACGAGCCCGGTACGACGCGCGACAGCATCTTCGTGCCTTTTTCCCGGGACGGACGCGAATTCCTGCTGATCGACACCGCCGGTGTGCGCCGGCGTGCCCGCGTCGAGTCGCCGCTCGAGCGCGCGAGCGTGGCGAAGACGCTGCAGGCGATCGAGGAGGCGCACGTTGTCGTCCTGGTCGTCGACGCGCACGACACGGTGGGTGAGCAGGATGCGAGCGTGCTCGGACTGGCTCTCGAGCGCGGGCGGGCGCTCGTGATTGCAGTGAACAAGTGGGACGGCATTCCGGAGGACCAGCGCGAAGAGATCCGTCGTGCCCTGGAGCTGAAGCTCGACTTCGTGCCCTTCGCGCCCGTGCACTTCATCTCGGCCCGTCATGGCACGGGCGTGGGCGAGCTCGTGCGCTCGCTCGTGCGTGCCTACGAGTCGGCAATGCGCGAGATGAGCACGCCGCAGCTGACGCGCACGCTCGAGCGTGCGCTTGTCGCCCATCAGCCGCCGCTCGTGCGCGGACGGCGCATCAAGCTGCGCTATGCGCACCAGGGCGGGCGCAACCCGCCACGCATCGTGATCCACGGAAACCAGACGGCCGACACGCCGGACGCCTACCGGCGCTATCTGGCAAACGTATTCCGCCAGGCCTTCGATCTGTTCGCGACGCCGGTGGTGATCGATCTGCGCAGCGATGCCAATCCTTTCGCCGGCTCCACCGGAAGCGGGCGGCAGCGCGGCAATGCACGTGCCGGCTCAGGGAATCGGGCGGGGCGGCGCTTCAGGCGCAAGGAATAGCGCCGGATCGATCATCGTCTGGTTGAGCATCACACCCCAGTGCAGGTGCGGGCCCGTGACGCGTCCGGTGGCGCCGACGGTACCGATGACTTCGCCCCGGCGTACATTCTGGCCTGCCTGGACGCGGACGCCGCTCAGATGACAGTACATCGTCAGAAAACCCTGACCGTGGTCGAGCAGGATCGTGTTGCCATTGAAGAAGTAGTCACCCGCGTCGAGGACACGTGCGTCCGCCGCGGCGATGACGGGGGTGCCTGCTGCGGAAGCGATGTCCATGCCGGAATGCGGGCTGCGCGGCTGGCCGTTGAAGGTCCGGCGCAGGCCGAAGGAGCTCGAGCGCACGCCGGGGACGGGCTGCTGCAGGCGCAGCGTCGCGGGCGCTGCCGGTGAGTAGGTTGAAAACAGTGTTCCGAGCACTTCGCGCTCGCGCGTAACACGCTGCAGGTCCTCGGGCGAGAGATCCACGTGCTTCGGCGCCACCCGCAGACGTTGCGTCGCATATGCCTTCGAACCGACCTCGATGAACAGCCGTCCGCGCGTGCCGTCCGCCCGGCGTACGACGAGTTCGGCGGTGCCCGGGCGCTGGAGCAGTGGCACGCCGACCACGGCGAGCCAGTGATCCCCGTCCCGCAGCACCATCGTGCGACGTCCTTCGAAGGTGACGACGGGCTCGACATCGGCGCCACCCGTCACGGGCACGAGTGCGACGCCACCCGGAACGGCGCTCGCCTGCGGCAGCTCCAGCGCCACGGCCGGCCCGCAGTACAGCAGGATGAGTGCAGTGAGCTTTTTCATTCGGTCTTCGACTCGTCAGACACGGGAGAGTGCCGCAAGGTCACCACGCGGGCACGCAGGCTGCCGCGGGCGAGCCGGGCGTCGATTTCTTCGCCGGGTGTGAGCGATGCTGCCTCGGTGACGAGCGTGCCGTCGGCGACGCGAGTCACGATCGCAAAGCCTCGCGCGAGGGTCGCGAGCGGGCTCGCCGTGTGGAGGGTGCGCACGGCGAGCTGCAGGCGGTATGCCGTGGACTCGAGGCGTCGGCGCAGGGCACGCAGGAGCTGCTGCTCGAGATCGTCGAGACGCTGCACACGCTGCGCGAGCTGTACGCCCGGGTGCGCACGCCGCAGACGGAGCTCCGTGCCCTCGAACCGGGTGCGCTCGTCGCGCAGCTTGCGGCGCATGGCGACAGCGAGGCGCTGGCCATGACGGGCGAGTGCCTCGAGCCACGTCGAGCTTTCCGGCACAACGATCTCGGCTGCACCGCTCGGTGTCGGAGCGCGCACGTCGGCGGCGAAATCCGCGATCGTGAAGTCGACTTCGTGCCCGATGCCGCTCACCACGGGCACGCGGGACGCACGGATGGCGCGCGCCACGCGCTCGTCGTTGAAAGCCCAGAGATCCTCGAGCGAGCCCCCGCCACGGGCGAGGATCAGGACGTCACATTCGGCACGTTCGCTCGCGAGAGCCAGTGCGGCGGCAATCGCGGGTGCCGCCTGCGCACCCTGCACGGGCACGGGATAGACGAGCACCGCAGCGGCCGGAAAGCGCCTCGCCAGTACGTGCAGGATGTCGCGGATGGCCGCGCCACTCGGTGAGGTGATCACGCCGATGCGGTGCGGCACGGGCGGGAGATCGCGCTTCAGCGCCTCGTCGAACAGCCCCTCGGCGGCAAGGCGCATCTTGAGGCGCTCGAATTCCTGCCTGAGCGCGCCGATGCCGGCGGGCTCGAGGTGCTCGACGATGAGCTGGTAGTCGCCTCGCGGCTCGTAGAGGCTGATCCGGCCGCGAGCGAGCATCTGCTGTCCATTGCTGGGCGCATACGCCGCGCGCGCGTTCTTCTGCCGGAAGAAGGCGCATCGCAGCTGCGCGCCGGCATCCTTCAGCGTGAAGTACCAGTGGCCGGAGGAGGGCTGCGCCAGGTTGGAGAGCTCGCCTTCCACCCACACGACTCCGAGCCCCTGCTCGAGGAGCAGGCGCACCTCGCGGTTCAGGCGCGAGACGGTGTAGACCGGGCGCTCGGCGCGCGGCTCGGGGCGGGGCGGCACGGGGGTCACCTTGCCGATCTTACGCGGGTTTACCGTGCGGCGCGGCACCCGTAAAATGAGCCATGCGAATCCTCGAAGAAGCCCTCACCTTCGATGACGTCCTGCTCGTGCCAGCGCATTCGGAAGTGCTGCCGCGCGAGGCAGATCTCTCCACGCGTCTCACACGGCGCATACGCCTGCATCTCCCCGTACTCTCGGCCGCCATGGATACGGTGACCGAGGCGCGCCTCGCGATCACCATGGCGCAGGAAGGCGGCATCGGCATCATCCACAAGAGCATGAGCGTCGAGGCCCAGGCTCGCGAAGTCGGCCGCGTCAAGAAGTTCGAGAGCGGCGTGATCCGCGATCCGATCACGGTGCCACCGGACATGACCATCCGCCAGGTGCTGGAGCTCACGCGCGCCCGCGGCATTTCCGGTGTGCCGGTGGTAAGCGGGACGAAGGTGGTCGGCATCGTCACGCACCGTGACCTGCGATTCGAGGAGCGGCTCGATGCGCCGGTTTCGAGTGTCATGACGCCCGAAGACCGGCTGGTCACCGTGCGCGAGAATGCGCCGAAGGAAGAAGTGCTGCTGCTCCTGCACAGGCACCGTATCGAGAAGGTGCTGGTGGTCAACGGCGACCACGAGCTGCGCGGCCTGATTACGGCCAAGGATTTCCAGAAGGCCACCGAGTTTCCCCGCGCCTGCAAGGACGAAGGCGGCCGGTTGCGCTGCGGAGCGGCGGTGGGCACGGCGCCCGACACGCTCGATCGCGTCGCCGCACTCCATGAAGCCGGAGTCGATGTCGTGGTCGTGGATACCTCGCACGGCCACTCGCGCGGTGTGCTCGAGATGGTGGCCAGGATCAAGGCAAAATGGCCTGACGCCCAGGTGATCGCGGGCAACATCGTGACGGCAGGTGCGGCTCATGCGCTCATCGATGCGGGCGCGGATGCCGTGAAGGTCGGCATCGGACCGGGCTCGATCTGCACGACGCGCGTGGTCGCCGGTGTGGGCGTGCCGCAGATCTCGGCAGTAGCCAATGTCGCCGAGGCTCTCGCCAGGACCGATGTGCCGCTGATCGCCGATGGCGGCATCCGCTACTCGGGAGACGTCGCCAAGGCCATTGCCGCCGGCGCACACGCGGTGATGATCGGCGGCCTGTTTGCCGGCACCGAGGAGTCGCCGGGAGAGGTCGAGCTCTATCAGGGGCGCTCCTACAAGGCCTACCGCGGCATGGGTTCGCTCGGAGCGATGGCCGACCGCTTCGGCTCGGCCGACCGCTACTTCCAGGACACTGCGAGCGAGCTCGAGAAGCTCGTACCCGAAGGCATCGAGGGGCGCGTGCCCTACAAGGGCAGTATCGTGGCGATCCTGCACCAGCTGACTGGCGGGCTGCGCGCGGCGATGGGCTATACGGGGAGCCACAGCATCGAGGAGATGCGCACCCGGCCGCAGTTCGTGCGCATCACGGGCGCGGGTATGCGCGAAAGCCACGTGCACGACGTGACGATCACCAAGGAGGCTCCGAATTACCGCACGCCCTGAGCCGGTCCGATCGCAGACCGGGGCCGCGATGTCCCGGGACATCCACGCCGACCGCATCCTGATCCTCGATTTCGGCTCGCAGTGGACGCAGCTCATCGCCCGGCGCGTGCGTGAGTTCGGTGTCTACTGCGAGATCCATCCCTGGGACATGACGGATGCGGCGCTGCGGGCCTTCGCACCGCGTGGCGTCATCCTTTCCGGTGGCCACGAGTCCGTCACGGATGAACAGCCCCCGCGGGCTCCGGACGCGCTCTTCACGCTCGGCGTTCCACTGCTCGGCATCTGCTATGGCATGCAGACCCTGGCCCAGCAACTCGGGGGACGCGTTGCAGCCGCCACGCACCGCGAGTTCGGCTATGCGGAAGTCACCGCGAGTGCGCCATCGCGGCTCTTCGACGGCATCTTCGACCGGCGCGATGCAGAAGGGCGCGCCGTGCTCGAAGTGTGGATGAGTCATGGCGATCGTGTCGAGGTGTTGCCTCAGGGTTTCACAGCCGTCGGACGCAGCGGCAATTCACCTTACGCCGCGATGGCTGACGAGCAGCGACGCATCTACGGCGTGCAGTTCCACCCCGAAGTGACGCATACGCCGCAGGGCGCACGCCTTCTCGAGCGCTTCGTGCGCGAGATCTGCGGCTGCGCCGCGCTCTGGAGCATCGGCAACATCATCGAGGATGCGATCGGGCGCGTGCGCGAACAGGTCGGGCGCGGGCGCGTGCTCCTTGGGCTCTCGGGTGGGGTGGATTCCTCAGTGGTCGCGGCGCTGCTGCATCGGGCAATAGGCGAACAGCTCGTCTGCGTGTTCGTGGACCATGGGCTCCTGCGCCTGGGGGAGGGCGACCAGGTGATGGGTACGTTCGCCGAGCATCTCGGCGTGCGCGTCGTGCGCGTGAACGCTGCGGAGCGTTTCTATGCCGCACTCGTCGGCGTCACCGACCCGGAGATCAAGCGGAAGATCATCGGGCGGCTCTTCGTCGAGGTCTTCGACGAGGACGCCCACAAGCTCGAAGACGTCGGGTTCCTCGCGCAGGGCACGATCTCCCCGGATGTGATCGAGTCGGCCGGCGCGAAGACCGGCAAGGCACAGGTCATCAAGTCGCATCACAACGTCGGCGGCCTGCCCGAGCAGATGCGCCTCAAACTCGTCGAGCCCCTGCGCGAACTGTTCAAAGACGAGGTACGCCGGCTCGGGATCGAGCTCGGGTTGCCGCGCGAGATGGTCTACCGCCATCCCTTCCCGGGTCCTGGGCTCGGCGTGCGCATCCTCGGTGAGGTGCGCGCCGGACACGTCGAAACGCTGCGCCGCGCCGACCATATCTATATCGAGGAGCTGCGTCGCCACGAGCTCTACGACAAGGTGAGCCAGGCATTCGCGGTGTTCCTGCCCGTGCGCTCGGTGGGCGTGATGGGCGACGGGCGCCGCTATGAGCATGTGATCGCGCTGCGGGCGGTGGAGACCGTGGACTTCATGACCGCGCACTGGGCGCGGTTGCCCTATGACTTTCTCGATCTCGTCTCACGGCGCATCGTCAACGAGGTGCCGGGCGTGTCGCGTGTGGTATACGACGTTTCGAGCAAGCCGCCGGCGACAATCGAGTGGGAGTAGGGGGCTCTCCCGGGCGATACGTGTCTATAGAGATCGATCGGGAGAATCGGCCGCCACTCGGGTCTGTTTCTTGGGGTACGGAATTCCGCTGAAGAGTGTTGGGTCGCATGCAGGGAGCATGGTGGAGTACGCGCGGCGCAAGAAGCTCTACGACCCGATCGCGCACGCGCTCGCCTCGACGCTCACCTACGAGAAGAGCCACTTCGGGGCGCGACGACCGTCACCGCGTCCGTCCAGACCTCTTCGTACAGTGCCTCCCGGCTGACTGGGGTGCCTTGGCGTCTCATCGCATCTCTCCTAGCTCGAGTTGGAGGCCGCCCTTGGTGGCGGCTCCCCGGAAGATTGCAGATTTGCTGTTCAGCAAATATTGCGATTTGATCGAATATTCGGTATGGTGACTATATTTACTGCACAGCGAACCTAGGCGGTGACCATGCTTCAGGCGCAGGCGAGCGAACGGGAGCTGATCGACCAGTTCCTCGCGGCACTTCGGTCGCTGCCCGAGGTGCAGGCAGAACACGAACGCACCGCTGCGCCGGACCACGACGCCCAGCTTGCGCTCGACGTTGCGGGCAAGCCCATCCACGCGCTCGTCGAGGTGCGGAAGGCGGTCTACCCGCGCGACGTCCGCGAGCTCGTCTGGCGCATCAGGGGCCTCGCCCGACAGCAACCCGCCGGCGAGAGCGGCAGCGAGACGCTGGCGGTCCTGATCGCCGATTCCATCTCGCCGGGGGCGAAGGAGCTGCTTCGAGCCGAGCGCGTCGGGTACTACGACAGCGGCGGCAGTCTCTACCTGCCGGCCCGGGGAGCCTACCTCTACGTCGACAAGCCGCCTCCCAAGTCCTTGTCCCGGTCCATGCGGTCCTTGTTCACGGGGCGGCGCGCACAGGTAGTGCACGGCCTGCTGATCCGCCATCAGGACTGGCTCGGCGTGAAGGACCTGGCCGAGCTGACGCTGGTTTCACCGGCGACGGTGTCCCAGGTGCTGTCCGAAATGGAGCGCCTCGAGTGGCTGGAGTCGCGCGGGCAGGGGCCCAGCAAGCAGAGGCACCTTCGGCAGCCCGCGGCGTTGCTCGATGCCTGGGTGAAGCAGCTGGGCTCGATACGGCTCCCGGCACTGCGACGCTACTTCGTGCCCGCGATGAAGCCCGACGGCTTGATGGAGCGCCTCGGCCAGGTTTGCGAGGCGCATAGCGTCGACTACGCCGTCAGTTTCGAGGCGGCCGCGCAGCGCTACGCGCCGTTCCTGTCGGCGGTCTCGCAGGTTCGATGCCGACTGCTGGCGGGATCGGGGGGCGATGCCGCGATCGCGGACCTGGGCGCACGCGTCGTCAGCGAGGGCGCGAATCTCGCCGTCATCGAAGCGAAGTCGGCCGGGGACCTGCTCTTTCGCGAGCGGGTCGGCGGAGTCTGGCTGGCCAGTCCGATCCAGGTCTACCTCGACCTCCTCCGCGGCGAGGGTCGAGCCAAGGAGATGGCCGAACACCTGCGCCGAGAAAGGATCGGCTTCTGATGGCCAAGCCTGCGACGCTGGACGGCTACAGAGACGAGTACACGGTCGACTGCGAACGGGTGCTGGTGACGCTGCTGCGGGGACTGGGACCGTGGAAGGACTCGGTCTATCTGGTCGGCGGCCTCACGCCGCGGTATCTCGTCCCCGCGCGCCCGCCGATCGTGCCCGCACACGCCGGCACGCTGGACGTCGACATCGTCATCGACCTGCAGATCCTGGCCGATACCGAGGCGTATCACACGCTCGAAGAGAACCTCAAACGGATGGGGTTCGAGAGAGCCGAGAACGACCAGGGCGTGAAACGCTCGTGGCAGTGGCAGACCCGGACCGAGCACGGCGCGCTGATGGTGCTGGAGCTGCTGGCCGACGCGCCGCAGATCGCCGGCGGGCGCGTGCAGCCGCTGCCGACGGAAGGCACGATCTCGGCGCTCAACATCCCGCACTCGTCGATCGTCTTCGACCTGTACCAGGTCGCCGAGATCCGCGCCGAGCTGCTCGGCGAAAACGGGATGGCGACCGAGCGCGTCAAGCACGCCGACATCGTCAGCTTCACCTGCCTGAAGGCGTTCGCGTTCGACCAGCGCTTCGAGCGCAAGGACGCCCACGACTTGGTCTACTGCATCGAGCACGCGCCGGTGGGGCTCGATGCTGTCGTTGCAGCTTTCGGCCAAGCGCTCGCTGGCAAGCACGCGGCCGTGATTCGAGAGGCGCTGGACGTCCTTCGTCGACGCTTTGCCGACGACGGTGCGAGCGAGGGCTACCGCAAGGACGGGCCGGTCGCTGTGGCCAAGTTCGAGCAGGGGGAGGGCGACGAGGCGGATCAGCGTGAGGCGAGGGTGTTGCGACAGCGGCAGGCCAGCGATCTCATCGATCGACTCCTCGCCGGAATCGGGTAGCTGGCCATGCCGTTCGATCGCCCGTCCATGCGACATCCCAGCATTCCAGCTCATCCCGAGCCGAAATCGTCCCGGCCTGGGACGCGTTGCGACGCGACCGGTTTGATCGGCCGCACAGACTGCGTGGCTCATCAGGTGAGCTCAGCGAACCACAGCATTCAAGGGCGACTATGCCGCGGCTGCAGGGGGAGAGTCTGAATGTCGATGCATCAGATCCTGGGAGATGTCGCCGCCGCGATCGCTGCTGTCCTTCAACGCGAGTTGCCACAACTTGGTCAGGACTGGTGGCAGTCGAACGTCGTCGACCGGCTCTCGATTCAGCAGCAGCGCCTGGTCAACGAGCGGCGCGTGGAATCGCTGCCTGGACTGGATCTCGCCGGCTTGCTGAGGGTGTTCGATCAGAACTGGAACCCCCTTGGCTATCGGCTGAACCTCGATCAGCAGGCGCGCAATTGGCTGAAGGAAGCGCAGGGGATCCGGAACCGCTGGGCTCACTTGCCGCCCGGCGGCCTGCGTTCCGAGGACGCCTACCGAGACATCGACACGCTTTACCGACTTCTTGGCGTGCTGGGCGCGGACCAAGCGACCTTGGATCGGGCGCAGGCGGAGCGTGGACGCGTGCTGGAGGAGCTTGCGCCTCGACCCAAGGACAAGGAAGTCGCTCTCCAGACGGGGCAACCTCAGGGTCGAGAACGCATACATTGAGAGCTTCAACGGACGATTCCGCGACGAATGCCTCAACGAGCACTGGTTTCTCACAATGGCATACGCGCGACGTGTGATCGAGGCTTGGCGCATCGAGTACAACACGCAGCGGCCGCACAGCTCGCTGGGCGATCTGACGCCGGAGGAGTTTGCGAAGATCGGACCGGAGCTTCTCCCGCCCTTCGGGCGTGAGACTGCATTGCGGGGAAGACCTTGACGAGGATCGAAGACAGAGCGAATTATCAACCGCGAACTCAAGCTCCGAGCCGTACTAAAACGGGGAGCACCTCATGGTGGCTCATGCCGTGAGCCAGTGGGGTGCGACACTGGCTCCCAAGTTCCTCGGAGAGTTCGGAGTTGGCGACGAGTACTCGCCCGGTGCCGCCGACCTGACAGGAGCGGCCATGACTTCGCAGGTGGCCGACGGGCTCATCGATGGCCGCTGGCGGTGCCCGCTTCGCAGCCTGCCACTTGCCGGCTGCGAAGCAGAGACTGAAACGACAAGAAGGGGAGGCACGACATGACAGCTCAGATCGCGGAAAGGCTTCGCTATCAGGGGGAGGATGTGGCGATGTGCACCAACCCCCTCAGCGACTTCTTCGCCATGGGCGGGTTCAACCCGCGATTCGAGTCGAACTCCACGGCCCTATGGCGCGGCTACGTCGGTCGGTGGGAGATCATTGATGGCAGGCTCTACCTGGTCGAGCTGCACGGGACCTTGGAGGACGGAACTGAGGCCTCCGTTGCCACCATCTTTCCGGACTTCCCGGACAGAGTCTTCGCGCACTGGTACTCCGGCACGATTCGCATCCCGCAGGGCAAGCAGCTCAAGTATGTTCACATGGGCTACGGCAGCACCTTAGAGCGAGATCTGTTGCTCGACTTGGAGCGTGGCGTCGTGAAGAACACCCGCGTACGTCACAACGGAACGGCAGAGTCCGAGAGCGCACCTGAAGGCTATGAAGTCTGGGCCGCGACCTCCTTCCCTCGGTCCAAGAAGGGCGAAGGGGATGCTGCGTGATCTACCTGTACTTATACCTCGCGATCGGTGTCGCCGTCTTTGCCGTCGTCTTTGCCGCGCACCGGCAGACAAAGAAGGACGAGCCGGAATCGCTTCGTGGCCCTCTCGATGCGGTAGACCCTGACCGCAAGAAACTCTCGTACCGAATCCTGAACAACGTGGTGATACCGGTGCTCGCCGCCGTTGCCGTTGTGGTCGCCTGGCCAGCTGTTATCTACATGAAGGGCATGGATATCTTCGGGAAGAAGGGCGTATCTGCGCTAGACGAAGAGCGTGAGTTTGCCGTTGAGCGCAGTCACCTGCAGGAGCGTCTGTCTCTTCTGCAGATCGAGACACGTGAGTTGGTTACCGACCCGTTGGGCGCGGTCCCGGACCTGCCGTTCGGCCACCTGAATGCGGCTTGGAAGACCTTCGTTGAAGGCGTCGGAGCGGACGATGAACTCTGGTCATTTACGGCGCCCTGGCAGACGAAGTGGGGGCGCAAGGAAATCAGAACTGGATATGTCGTTGTTCGTGGTCGTGTTCCGGCCTCCCACTTCCTGACCATGTGGAAGGAGATCGGGGATATTGGTTAGCAGTTCGTTGAAATTCGCGGCGCGCATGGATACGGCGCAGCGGTCATAATCGTCGGCGTGTTTGTGGCGTGCGGAAGGACGGAGGCACGATGCGCGGCGCGGATGTGACGCAGGAGCGATTGTTCAGTTACGTGACGCCCGAGGCATTCGTGCCGCACGCACATCCCTTGCGGCCGATTCGCGAGATCGTGAACGCGGCACTGCGCGAGATGGACGCGACCTTCGCGGCGATGTATGCGCCGACGGGCCGGGAGTCGATTCCGCCGGAGCAGTTGCTGCGTGGTTTGCTGCTGCAGGCGCTGTACGGGCTGCGCAGCGAGCGACTGCTGTGCGAGCAGTTGGGCTACAACCTGCTGTATCGCTGGTTCGTGGGGCTCGATCTGGAGAGCGCACCGTGGGATCACTCCACATACAGCAAGAACCGTGACCGGCTGATCGAGCACGAGGTGATGCGCGAGCTGTTCGCGCGCGTACTGGATCGAGCGCGCGAGGCGGGGCTGCTCAGTGCCGAGCATTTCTCGGTGGATGGCACGCTGGTGCGTGCCTGGGCGTCGCACCGCAGTGTCGTGTCGAAGGAGGGCCCGCCACCGCCGGCCAGCGGCAGCCCGCGCAACCCGGAAGTGAACTTCAAGGGCCAGAAGCGCAGCAACGAGACGCATCAGAGCTACACCGACCCGGACTCGCGGCTGGCGACGAAGTCGTCGAAGGCGGGTGCCGTACCGGCGTACATGGGCCACGTGCTGACCGAGAACCGCAATGGCCTCGTGGTCGATGCCCGGCTGACCCAGGCCGGCGGCAGTGCCGAGCGCGAGGCGGCACTGGAGATGCTGGCCGAGCTGCCCGGCGAGCGGCGCAAGACCGTCGGTGCCGACAAGGCCTACGACACGAGTGACTTCGTCGCGGGCTGCCGGCCACTCAACGTCACGCCACACGTTGCACAGAACACCACGAACCGTGCGAGCCGGATCGACGAGCGCACCACCCGTCATCCGGGGTACACGCTCAGTCAGATCGCTCGCAAGCTGATCGAGACGGTGTTCGGCGATGCCAAGCAACACGGCACGCTGCGGCAGGTGAAGCTGCGCGGCCTGGAGCGCGTGGAGATGTTGTTCACGCTGGCGGCCACGGTGGTCAATCTGCGTCGGCTGCCGAAGTTGCTCGAACTCGAGGCCAGCGGATGATACGGAAGAGGTGCGCCCGCCGATCGCCGAGCGGCCGATTGCGAGCAGGAAACGTGCTCCGATCACGCCCAATTGCGCGAAAGGCACGTTGCCTGATCATGCTTGCGGACCGCTTCACCGCGCCACAGGGGCGCTTTTCAACAAACTGTTAGGGTTCCCGATCGATGTCGTGGAGCGCTGGTTCCCAAGGCTCTATCCGGCGGCGTGATGGGCAAGGCAAGTGACTCAACATGTCTTTCGGCGTCGATCGCCAACTATCGATGCCATGCGGAAACTTTCGTCAGTCGTCTCGACGGTAAGCGACTATTTACGGCCACGAAAATTCCTATGAAACAGTCACTTTGCGAAGCTGGAGACAATCGAGTGGGAGTGAGGGGTCTCGCCCTTCATGGTGCGCCAGGAAGACGCGAAGGTCAGCGCGCAGATTCCGGGAAGAAGCCCGCCAAACTCGATCGCAGTGCGCCTTTCATCGGAAAAGCTCACTCATGGTGACTAAAACACGAGATTCGTAAACCGCAAATCGTGGCACGGCCCGGCAGTTCTGATCGAACTGGACGGAATTGCGACCCAGCTGTGTACATCGCCGCCATTTTTACGGTAAATTTGGCGTCGATGTTTGCACGTGACCTCCAGACGCCGCGGACAGCAGCATTCCTGTTCGGTCCGCGTGGCACCGGCAAGAGCACTTGGGCGCGGGAGACCCTCGGCAACGCGTGGTTCGTCAACCTGTTGCAAGCCGAGGAGATGCTGCTTTACCAGAGCCAGCCGACGCAATTCCGTGCCCGGGTACTGGCGCTGCCGAAGGATCGCTGGATTGTCGTCGACGAGGTGCAGCGGGCACCCGGGCTGCTTGATGAGGTGCACTACCTCATGGAGGAAAAAGGCTATCGGCGGTTCCTGCTCACCGGCTCGTCGGCACGCAAACTCAAGCGTGGTGCCGCCAACCTGCTGGCGGGCCGCGCGCTACTGAAACACCTGTTTCCCCTGACCACCCACGAACTGGGATCCACCATCCCGGTGCCACAACTGCTGCGCTACGGCGCGCTACCCACCAGCGTCACCGCAGAGGACGATGAATTGCGCGAGGCTTACCTGCGCGCCTATGTCACGGTGTATCTGAGCGAAGAGATTCGCGCCGAAGGGCTGGTGCGAAACCTCGGCACCTTCACCCGATTCCTTGAGGTCGCGGCGCTTGCCGCAGGCCAGGTCACCAACGTCTCAGGGCTGGCGCGCGACGCTTCCATATCGCGCGAAACCGCGCGCGGCTACTTTGAAGTCCTGGTCGACACCCTGGTGGGATCGTGGCTGCCCGCATGGCGGCCGCGCGCCAAGGTGAAGGAAGTCGCGCTGCCGAAGTTTTACTGGTTCGATCCGGGCGTGTTGCGCGCCGCTGCTGGTGGTTTCGACAGTCCCTTGCCTGCAGATTTCGAGGGGATCATGTTGGAACACCTTGTGCTGCATGAAATCCGTGCACACATGCACTACGCAAACGTGAAGGGCACGCTGGGATACTGGGCCACTCCCTCCGGCACCGAAGTGGACTTCGTCTATTCGCAGGGCGCACGCACCGTCGGTATCGAGGTCAAGCACTCACGCAACTGGAAGAACTCTTTCCGAAAGGGGCTTCAGTCGCTGTGCGAAGGACGAAAGGCACAGACCTGGGTGGTCTACCGGGGCGAAGAAGAAATGGTGGTCGATGGAACGCGCGTTATGCCGGTGGCATCGTTCCTGCGCCGCTTACATGCAGGCGAGGTGCTCGGTGGGTGAATTGCCAGCTGCTGCGATACGACAGGCTCGTGGCAAGTCCGGGGTGGCCCCACCGCTACTCGACAAGCATGCTCAAAAGCCCAAGTAGCGTTGGCGTGATGGGAAACGGCTTCAAGCGGCCTGATGGGTTTACGTTTAGCCAGAAATGCTCACCGATGGTGACTGAAATCTGGCCTTGGTAAGCCAGTCGGGGTTGCGGCAGTGGTCACGGTTCCGGCCATAGATCGGCTGAAATAGTACCAAAGTACTGTTTTTAGTAATAATCTTCCGGCCATGAAACCGGCCAGAAACAGCATCATCCGGGGGCTGCCGTGACCCCCGCTGCGGCCGAGCCCTTCATGCCAGCCGATGGCACCGCCGTGCTCGAAAACCTTGCCTTCGACCTCGCCCGGGAGGCCAGCGAACTGTCGGCTCAGCTGCACCCGGTCGTGCGGCTGTCGGTAGCCGATCTCGTGCGGTCGATGAACTGCTACTACTCGAACCTGATCGAGGGTCACAACACCCACCCGCGCGATATCGACCGTGCCCTCGCGGCGGACTACTCCAGCGATCCGCATCGTCGCGATCTGCAACTCGAGGCACGCGCGCACATAGAAGTACAGCAGATGATCGATGAGCGAGCCGCCGAACTGCCGCGTCCCCCGATCTCACGCGCATTCATCGAATGGACGCACCGCGAGTTCTGCTCGCGACTGCCTGAGACTCTGCTCGTCTTAGTGAATCCCGATACCGGGGAGCGCATCCCGGTGGTGCCAGGCCAGTTGCGCACGCGCACGGTCGCCGTGGGGCGGCATGTCGCGCCCGCACCCGAGGATCTGCCGGCGTTCATGGGTCGATTCGAGCAGGCTTACGATGCAACCCGCCTGACCAAGCCGCGCCAGGTCATCGCCGCCGCGGCGGCTCACCATCGCTTTCTGTGGATTCATCCGTTTCTCGATGGCAACGGTCGTGTAGCGCGGCTGATGTCGCACGCGCTGCTGCTCGACATTGGGATCGGCTCCGCGCTCTGGTCTGTGTCGCGCGGACTGGCGCGTAACTCGGGCGAATACAAGCGTCTTCTGATGGCGGCAGACGAACCTCGGCGGAGCGATCTCGATGGGCGAGGCGCGCTGTCCCAGGATGCGTTGATCGACTTCTGCCGGTTCTTCCTGGAAACCTGCCTCGACCAGATCCGCTACATGCGCGAGCTGCTCGATCCGTCCGAACTCCAACGCCGCATGGAGCTTTACGTGCGCGATGAGGAGGGTGCCGAGAGACTGCGCAAGCGCAGCTTCGCGGTGCTGCGCGAGGCTCTGCTCGCCGGTGAACTCGAGCGTGGACGCGTGCCGGCGCTCATCGACACGAGCGAGCGCACGGCGCGTCGCGTGATCTCGGCGTTGATCGAAAGGCGGTTGCTGCTCTCAGCCTCGCACAAGGCGCCGTTGCGGCTGGGCTTCCCGATCGACGTAGTCGAGCGCTGGTTCCCGAAGCTCTATCCGGCGACGTGATGGACAAGGCCAGCGACTGGCAATTCACGAAGCGATTTCGCCGCAGCGGCTTCGGCTGGCGCGCCAGTCGATTGGCCAGCAAGCGCATCGCCGAGGCGCTCGCGGAAATCCGTGCCGTTGACCGCCGCGACCCCTTGCATGCCGCGGACGGCGCGGTCCGATTCCTGGTGAAGCTATCGCCGGCGTTGGAGCAGGTGGATAGTTCCTCGGGCGCGCTGGGTAACGCGGCGCATGCCGCCGTCGACGCGCTCGTGCCCATCATTTCGCAGGCACCGTCGGATGAGGCAACGCGTGAGGGCTGGCTCGATCAACTGTTCGAAGCCATCCAGAACGATGATCCGCCCTACCTGGAATCACTGGACGATCGCTGGGGTGAGCTGTGCGCGACGCCGGAGATCGCTTCGCGCTGGGCCGACCGCCTGACCGATTTCGTCCAGCATGTGAACGCCGAGCGGCGTCGCGGGCAGTACGCGTTCACGCGGTCGGATTCGCTCTGCTACAGCGCATTGTTTTCCGCGGGTCGACACGATGAGCTGACCAGGCTCATCGGCGGCGATCCGCGCCCGATGTGGCGCGACCTGCTCTGGGTCGGACGCGTCAAGGTGGCGCGCGGCGAAATCGACGAGGCCATCGAGTTCATGGCGAAGTCTGTGGGCCCGTGGACGCCGACGGCAGGGTTGGCGCGATTCGCCGAGGGCGTTCTGCTCCACGCGGGCCGGCGCACCGAGGCTTACGAGAAGTATTCGCTGGAGGCGAACCGCGCCGCGACCTACCTCGCCACGTTCCGGCTGATCGCGGGCAAGTATCCCGAGATCGACCCGGACCGGTTGCTGTCGGATCTCATCGCGACGACGCAGGGCGAGGAGGGAAAATGGTTCGCCACGGCGAAAACGCTCAAGCGATTCGAACTCGCGATGCAACTCGCGTGGAAATCGCCCTGCGATCCGAAGACGCTGATCCGGGCTGCGAGGGACAACATCTGCAAAGCGCCATCGTTTGCCGCGGAGGTGGCGCTCGCCGCATTGCACTGGGTCTGCCAGGGCAGGGGATATGAGTTGACCTCACTGGACGTGCAGATGGCATATCGGCTCGCGCAGGAAGCTGGCGATGCGCTCGGCCAGGCCGATCGCGTGGCGCTGCGGATTCAGACGATGCTCCGGCCAACAACCCGTGAAGTGCGATGGGTGAGGGAGATGCTGGGCATTCCTGCTTCGCTGGAGGTCGATACTCCGTAGCCGGCGGCATTCCGCATCACTACGCTGCAGCCTCGGGAGCAGCGACGGTTGTAAAGCACTCCGGCAGGACGAAGACGGGCGCAAAGCCGCCTCCGGGCGTGCGGAAGTTCGTGGTTTGACCCGAATACATGCGTGCAGTGAGTAGCTGCACACGGCCCTCATAGGTGTAGGCGCGCATATCGAACTTCAGTCGCGTCCGGGCGCCATCCACCTCGATGGCCCGCTCACCCGGCGCGACGAACGCCTGCGCAATGTGGGTGCCCGCCAGGATCTCGTTCCAGACGCGGCGAGTCAGCTTGTCGCCGCGATAAGCCGCCTTGGCGCCGAATCCCGCGGCCGGCTTGAAGAACAGCGTGCGGCGCCGGGCCCAGAGTTCCTCGGCGTTGTCCAGTGACACGAGTTGGGTCGCCGGCACGAGTCGAGTCAGCCGCTCGACATCCTCGGCGGGCACGCCCCAATGCCGCAGCAACCGTGCGTCGCTCAGGTGAATCAGGTTTCGCTTGTCCGCATAAAGGGCATGGGTGCGCGGGCCAGGTGTCAGCACGACCGCACCGGCTTCATAGGCTGCTCGCAGCGCGGTGTGCTGCGGCTCCGTCAGATAGAAGTCCGTCAGCCGGTTGTAGACCATGTCGACCGGCTCGCCGTCGTGCCACAGGTGTCCATCGCGCCATTGAAGCGTTGCGGCATCGACGATTTCGCAGCGGGCGAAGTTCCGTGCAAGCAGCTTCCGGAAGAGATGAAACTCCGGCGCGAGGTATTGCGAAGCCGGGTCGTCATCGACGATGAGGATGTTCCGTGGCGAACCTTGGGTACGTTGTCGCCGCCATTCCTCCCGAAACATGGCCAGGTACGCAGGCCTGGGGTCGGCCTGTGGCCCCGCCGGCAACATGTCCCCACTCATCGCCGCACAGCACGCACGCTGGGCCTGCATCAGCGACGCGCTCAGCAGCGCCCCTCCGGCATTGCTGTTGATCTCGATCAGGCGCGGCCCGTCGGGCGCGAGATGGAAGTCGTAGGACACGAAGACGCCCAACGGTCCGAAGGCACGCGCCGCAATGGGCGGGGCTTGCCGAAGTGCTGCGGCCCGATATTGGGGATGGCTGATGGCGCGCTCGAGGCAGGCGATTCCCTCGACCAGCTGAGCAAGCGTATTCCGCGACAGGAAGACCGCGGTTGCCGAGAAGAGCGTTGGACGTTGCGCCAGCAGGTCCGCCATGACCTCGCCGGACTCCGCGTCGTCGAGCAGGCCACGTCTTAGCGCCTCCGTATCGAGCGTGCGACAGTAGCAGTCGTCATTCAGTGTCGCAGCGCTCGCCGCTACAACGGGTGCGCCAACTCGCAACCGCTGCTGCGACGCGCTGCAGGGAGGGTCATGATGGATCGTGATCCGCGGGCTGCCCACCGTCATTTCTCCAACGATCTCTGGACACGCGGGCCGCGCTCGTACCAGACCTTGCTGCGGCGGACGATGGAGACGACTGACAGCATCACGGGCACCTCGATCAGGACGCCGACGACGGTTGCGAGCGCCGCCCCAGACTTCAAGCCAAATAAGCTGATCGCCGCGGCCACAGCGAGCTCGAAAAAATTGCTGGCCCCGATCAGTGCGGAAGGGCCGGCGACGCAATGGGCCTCGCCACTGGCCCGATTGAGCAGGTAGGCGAGACCGGAGTTGAAGTACACCTGGATCAGGATGGGCACCGCCAAGATCGCGATGACCAGGGGCTGAGCGAGGATCTGTTCGCCCTGGAAGCCGAACAGCAGCACCAGCGTGGCGAGAAGTGCCATCAGGCTCGGCTTGCCCATGCGCGCCAGTGCGGTCTGTAGGCTTGTATCCGATCCACCGGCGAGCAGCGCCTTGCGCAGGCCTTGCGCGATCAGCACCGGCACGACGATGTACAGCCCCACGGAGAGCAGCAGCGTGTTCCAGGGAACGGTGATCGCGGCGAGGCCGAGTAACAGCCCGACGATGGGCGCGAACGCGATGACCATGATGAGGTCATTGAGCGCGACCTGCGACAGAGTGAAATGTGGCTCGCCGTCACACAGGGTGCTCCACACGAACACCATGGCCGTGCACGGCGCGGCGGCCAGCAGGATGAGCCCGGCGATGTAGCTGTCGATCTGGTCGGCTGGCAGATAGGGGCGAAAGAGGTTGCCAATGAAAAGCCACCCCAGCAGTGCCATCGAGAAAGGTTTTACGGCCCAGTTCACCAGCAGCGTCACACCAATGCCGCACCAGTGCCTCCGCACCTCGCCGAGCGCTGCAAAGTCGATCTTCATCAGCATCGGGATGATCATCAGCCAGATCAGCGCTGCAACAGGCAGGTTGACCTTGGCGATCTCCGCAGAGCCGATGGTCTGAAACACACCCGGGAACAGATGCCCCAGCGCGATGCCGACGCCGATGCAGGCCGCGACCCACAGGGGCAGGTAGCGCTCGAACGTCGACACGTCTCAGGCCTTTCCGATTTCGCGGATCTTGTTCGTGAGCGACTGCCGGTCGAGTGATGCGACGGGCAATGCGGTGAACATCCGGATGCGGCGCTCCAGGCCACGGAGCGCGTCGCGGAAGGCGTTCGCCTTGTCGAGATCGGTTCCTTCGACAGCCGCCGGATCGGGCACTCCCCAGTGTGCGGTCATGGGCTGGCCGGGCCATACCGGGCAGACCTCGCCGGCGGCGTTGTCGCAAACGGTGAACACGAAGTCCAACTCGGGAGCCTCGGGGCCCGAAAACTCGTCCCAAGGCTTGCTGCGCAGGCCAGCGGTGTCGATGCCCAGTCGCTGCAGCAGGTCCAGTGCGTGCGGGTTGACCTTACCGTTGGGATGGCTGCCCGCGCTGTAGGCCTGGAACTTGCCACGACCGACATGGTTGAGCACGGCCTCCGCAAGGATGCTGCGCGCTGAGTTTCCGGTGCACAGGAAAAGCACGTTGTAGGGGCGGTTTGTCATGCCGACTTCTTTCGGGGTGCGGGCTTGGCGTTCGGTGTGCAGCTGGCTGTCGAGCAATCCGTGCCCAGGGTGCAGCAATGGTCCGTCAGGAAGCCGAGGATGCCGTTCATGGTGTCGAAGTTGGCGCTGTAGAAAAGGTGCCTCCCTTCGCGACGCGAATCGATGAGGCCCGCGGTGCTCAGCGTCTTCAGGTGAAAGGAGAGGGTGGGGGCCGGGATGTCGAGGCGTCCCATGATCTCGCCAGGCGTGTACCCCTCGGGGCCGCGCTTCACCAGCAGCCGGAACAGCGCGAGGCGCGACTCCTGGGCCAGGGCAGCGAGGGCCGCAACCGCGTCGTTTGATTTCATAATTCCAAAATGACAAAAAGAATAAGCAATGTCAATCTGGCCTTCTCATGGCGCGCGGAACCTCTGGCGGCACTCCAGGAACGTCGCGGTGGGGAAGAACTCGATTCTCTTTCGCCATCTATCGCCGGGCGACTTCTGCAAGCGGCGTGGTCTGTCGGTCGTTCGGACGGTAAGGCCCAATGAGGTTCTGTCAGAATCCCAGCAGCCTCATGCACTCAGAATGCTCGAGAATACTTGAGTGGGAATGGGGGCCCTGAACGAGGACCAAGACCAGCCGTGCTCTGGTTATTCAGTCGCCTTGTGTGAACTGCAGCGCCAGCCCGGCTATAGGAGCGGGGCCTCGTCATTGACCATTCTCCCAAATCGGGAGATACTTCCCGCGATGAGGGTCATCGCCAAGAGCACCCTGCAGAAGTTCTGGGGGCGCCCCGGCTGCGCCGATGCGCGAGGCCCGCTGCACAGCTGGTACGAGGAGGCCCTCAAGGCTAAGTGGCGCCGGCCGCAGGACATCAAGGATCAGTACGCCAGCGCGAGCATCTGCGGCAACAGCCGCGTGGTGTTCAACGTGGGCGGCAACAAGTACCGGCTGGTGGTCGAAGTGCAGTACCAGGCGGGCATCGTCTGGGTGAAGTTCGTCGGGACGCATGCGCAGTACGACCGCATCGACGTGGAGAGCGTGAATGACTATTAAGCCGATCCGAAACGACGACGACCTGAAGAAGGTGTTCCGCCGCCTGGAGAAGGTCTTCCAGGCCGAGGAGGGCACCGCGCAGGCCGATGAGCGTGATGTCCTCGTGGCGCTCGTCGAGGCTTACGAGAACAGACACTACGACTTCGGGCCTGCGGACCCGGTGGAGGCCATCAAGTTCCGCATGGAGCAGGAGGGGCTGACGCCCCGCGATCTGGAACCTTTCATCGGTCCGAGCGGACGGGTGTCCGAGGTGCTGAATCGCAAGCGGCCGCTCAGCCTGCGGATGGTCAAGCGACTGCACGAAGGGCTGAAGATCCCCTACGAGAGCCTGCTGGCCGAGGTGTCCTGAATCGACCGTCGTTCTCGATGGCCGCGTTTTCCCGCTACATCGGCATCGACTATTCCGGAGCCGAGACGCCCGAATCGAGTCTCAATGGCCCGCGCGTCTACTGTGCCGTCGGCGAATCCGAGGCGAAGGAGGTCGCGCCGCCGCCCAGCCCTCGCAAGCACTGGACGCGACGCGGCGTCGCGCGCTGGTTGGCGGAGCGGCTCGCGAAAGACGCCCCGACGATCGTCGGCATCGACCATGGGTTCACCTTTCCGCTGCGCTACTTCGAGGTGCATCGGCTGCCGCCCCGGATTCATTTCGGCGCGCCGTCCGGAATCCTGCCCGCATGGAAGCGCTCCAGCGCGGCCACGACTTCTTCAGCATCATCGACACACGTGAATGAACCGACGTCCATGGCGTCGATGCATCCCTCTTCGACGAGATAGTCGAAATCAACGGCCCACTTCCAGAACGCCCGCCCGACCAGCGCCACCGGAATCGGCGGCATCTTGCCGGTCTGGATCAGCGTCAGGACTTCGAACAGCTCGCCCAGCGTGCCGAACCCGCCGGAAAAAGCCACCAGCCCCCGAGCCCGCAACAGGAAGTGCGTCTTCCGCAGCGCGAAGTAGTGGAAGCGAAAGGCCAGCTCGGGACTGATGTAGGAATTGGGTGTCTGTTCGTGCGGCAACGTGATGTTGAGTCCAATCGAGCGCGCGCCTGCTTCGAAGGCGCCATGGTTGGCGGCCTCCGTGATGCCTGGAGCGCCACCGGTCGCAACGACGAAGTCACGCCGCTGCTCCCTCTGGAAACGCGTCGAGATCATGCTGGCGAAGCGGCGTGCCTGCTCAAGCTGGTGCGGTGTCAGCGTAACTGCGCCCCCGTGTTCCAGGGCGGCGCGACGGGGCGCGCTCGGGCTTGAGCAGCTCGAGTTGCAGCCGCATGGGACGCAGATCATCCTGCTGCAGAAGATCTTCATCCTCGAAGGCAAGGCGATAGGCTGGCGACTCGAGGATGGCCCGCAACCGCTCAGTCAGTTCCGACATCGTCCCCTCATGGCGCCATGGCGGTGACGGACCAGTTCTCGGGATTGCCAAGGGTGGGTACTGCCACCATCCAGTCGAGGTTCTGGCACAGCGCGTCCGCAAACGTCTGCGACGCTGAAGGCTCCCCGTGCACGACGAACGTCCGCGCAGGGGGGCCTTTGAAACGCTCTGGCCCAACCCAGCAGTGCGCTCGGGTCGGCGTGCGCCGACAGACCTTCGATGGGATGGATCGACGAATACGTTCGGAGGCTGCAGTCGTCCTTCACAGGTGAGGCGGTGAAGGTGATACGGCTCATGACGCGGCGACCGCATGAAGCGGCCGTTCGAAATCGCGACCTTCTCCTGCCTCTTCGTGCGTGACCCCGTCGCGAATGTGATAGATGCGCCTGAACGTCGGGATGATTTTCTCATCGTGCGTAACGACGATAATCGCCGTTTCGAAGCGTCTCGCCATGTCGTTCAGGATGCGCACGACGGCCATGGCGCGCTCGGAGTCGAGCGGTGCGGTCGGCTCGTCGGCGAGGATCACCGGTGGCCGGTTCACGAGCCCGCGAGCGATGGCGACACGCTGCTGTTCGCCACCCGACAGCTGCGATGGCATCGCGCGCGCGCGATGCTGGACGTCGAGCGCCGTGAGCAGTTCGAGTGCGCGCCGGCGCGCGTCCTCGTTCGGCACGCCGGCGAGCATGGGCAGGAGCGCCACGTTATCGGTCGCGTCGAGGAAGGGAATGAGATAGGGCGCCTGGAACACGAAGCCGATCTTGTCGCGGCGCAGGGCGCGCAGGTCCCGGACCTTCCAGCCATCGTCGTAGATGACAGTGTCGTCCAGGGTCATGCGACCTGAGGTGGGGTCGATCACCGCTCCCAGGCATTTCAGCAGCGTGCTCTTGCCGGACCCGGAAGGGCCGATCAGGCCGACCACTTCACCGGGTGCGACCTGCATGTTGACGTTCTTCAGAGCGAGCACCGCCGTGTCGCCTTCGCCGAAGCGTTTGCTCAGCTTCTCGATGCGGATGCCTCGCGTGCCCATGCCGGTCATCCGATCGCTTCGGCGGGATCGACCTTGAGGGCCATGCGTATGGCGACGACGCTGGCCAGCGTGCAGATGCCGAGCACGGCAAGGAATCCGCGGATCGAGTCGATGGGTACGAGCAGGACGTACTTTGGGAACATCGGCGCAGCGAACGTCGCCGCGATCTTGCCGACGACGAAGCCGATAACGCCCAGCACGATGGACTGCTGCAGGATCATCGCTGCGATGGTGCGGTTACGTGTGCCGATGAGCTTGAGCACCGCGATCTCGCGGATCTTGTCCATGGTCAGCGTATAGATGATGAACGCGACGATGGCAGCGCTGACCACCGCCAGAATGACGAGGAACATGCCGATCTGTCGCGCGGAAGTGGCGATCAGCTTGCCGATCAGGATCCCCTCCATCTGCGCGCGATCATAGACGGTGAGCCGCTTCCACCGGCGGATCGGCTCCGCCACTTCCTGCGAGGTGAACCCGGGGCGGATGCGTACCAGGATGGCGTTGACATAGCTGTTGCCGGTCTGCGAGGCGATCACCGCATCGAGCAGGTCGGGAGCGCCTGGGCGGTTGAACGCGGGGTTCGCCGTCGTGCGCCGCCGCTGCATCAGGATTGCGTCGTTGTCCTTGAGGAACTGAGCCTCTTGCGCATCCTTCAGCGGAACGAAGATCATCGGGTCGCCACTCGAAGAGACCATGCGGCGCGTCAGGCCGACCACGGTGTAGCGGTTGCGGCGGATGCTGAGCACATCGCCGATCCGGAATCCGGTCGCGAGGTCGGCCACGGCCTCGTAGTGCCCCCGCGTGATCTGCCGCCCGCCGACCAGATGAGGAGGCCAGCCGGGAGCGCCGGGCTCGCCGGCCGTGATGCCGACGACCATCGCCCGAACGTCTTCAGTGCCCCTGCGGACCTGCATGGTCAGGTAGGTGATGTTGACGGCCTGGGAGACACCCGGCATCGCGCGAACGCTGCGCCAGAGATCGTCGGGGACGCTGGAGGATTCGGCGTACGGACCGAGCGTGTCCTTCTGCACGACCCAGAGGTCTGCCCCGCTGTTGTCGAGCAGAACCTTGCCGTCGTCCACCATGCCGCGATAGACGCCGGCCATGGTCAGCGTCACGCCGATCAGGAGTCCGAGGCCCACGCCGGTGAAGATGAATTTCCCCCACGCGTGCAGGATGTCGCGCCCGGCGAGGCTGATCACGGCGCGACTCCGCCCAGGCGATCGACGACCTGGATGCGACTACGCGAGGTCAATGCCTTTTCGCTGTACACGACGATCTGGTCGCTGGCGTCAATTCCTTTGGTCACCTGCACATTGCCGTCCAGATCGGAGCGGCCGAGTTCGACCGGCACGAACTGCAGCGCGCCGTCGGTGAGCTTCCAGACCCCGCGCCTGCCGTCGAGCGTGCGAAGGGCGGCGTTCGGAATCACCGGTGCCGCCGGCAGCTCCGGGAGCTGCACAGTGACTTCGGCCAGTTCGCCGACCGGTGGCAGAGGCGAGGGGGGCGCATCGAAGACGATCTTTGCCAGGGACTCCTCGGTCACCGTGTCGGCGAGCGGTTCGACGCGCAGGACGCGGCCGATCCGACTCTCGCCCCGCCAGGACCGCAGCTGGATCCTGGCCGGCAGATCAGCCACCAGTCCGCGGCGCTGATCTGATCGAAACGCGTGTCGATCCACAGGCTCGCGGGGTCGATGAGTTCCACGACGGCCTGACCCGCGACGACGGTGGTGCCCGGGTCCGAGTGGCGTGCCGAAACGAGGGCGGCCACGGGCGCCCGCAGCTGGAGATTGCCGCGCTGCGCGCGCAGTGCTTCGAGTTCGGCACGCTGGCGGCCTGCGTCTTCGCGCGCCGCTGCGAGCGCGGCATCGGCGACGTCCAGTTCCTGCCGCTTGGTGACGGCGAGTTCTTCGCTCGTGCTGCGCACCGACAGGAGCTGTTCGTAACGCTTCGCCTGCGATTGCGCGAAGCGCTGCCTGGCCTCCGCCTGGCGCAGCGCCGCGTCGGCGCTACGGATTCCGGCCTGCTGCGCGCGGATGCGCTCATCGAGGTCCACTGGATCCATTTCTCCGAGGACCTGTCCGGCCTTCACCGTATCGCCCACGTGCACGTCCAGGCGTTGGAGCCGCCCGGCGAAGGTGGGGCCCACCTTGTAGGTGTAGCGCGCCTGCACGGTACCGACGCCGGAGAGTGCGGGTGCGATGCGACGCGCCTCCGCTTTCGCGACCGTCACGGCGACAGGCGCCATCGGCCCGGAGCGAAGTGCGACATAGACGAACAACAGAAGGAGCGGCGCGATCACCGCGATCAACGCAAGCGTTCGGCGCTGCAGGTGTGGAAATGTCACGGGTTGCTCCGGATGCCGCGGCGATAGATCGCAAACACGCCCGGCGCGTCACGGCGCATGCGCGCCACATCGCCCGCGAGCAGGGACTGCATCACCAGGCCCTGCACGGTGCCGATGAACAGCACGATCGCAGCGTCCACATCCAGTTCCGCCGCCAGTTCACCATGTGTCTTGCCGGCCAGGAGCAGTCGGTGCAGTCGCTCGCCGTAGTGCTGGATCAGCGTTTGCGCGATCCGCTTGGGCAGCGTGTCTCCGGGACGCTGCAGTTCACCGAAGAGCATCCTCGGCACGCCGGGGTGCTCGCTGACGAACTCGATGTGCGTCATGAACACGGCTTCGAGCGCTGCGAGCGGCGAAATGGCGCTCTCGGCAGCCTTGTCCAGCCGAGCCAGCAGGCGTTCCGTGACCCAGGACATCACCGCTTGCAGGATGGCGTCCTTGGTCGGGAAGTGCCGGAACAGCGCGCCTTGGGTCAGGCCCATGCGCTGCGCGATCGCCGTCGTCGTGATGTCGCTCGGATGCTGTTCGCCGGCCAGATCGACCACGGCCTCAACGGTCGCTGCGCGACGCTCGTCGGCTGGAAGGTGTTTGGGATGGCCACCCATGGCGCACGCTTTAAGTAAGTAAGTAATTACTAGCATATCACGACAGGATCCCGCTGCAAGCGGAAACGTGTCCAGGGCTGCCGACGAGAAATGGGTGGCAGGACACGGGTCGGGCGTTGCGACCGGGCTGTCATGGCGTGCGTACGACAGGGCATGGCTCAGTGCCGGCTAAGTTTCGTGTAGTACGCTGCCCGATGGATGCATACCGTGAAGCGCACCGCGCCGGCATTGGTCACTCTGTTGCTCGCGACGGGCTGCGCGCACTATGCGCCTGCGCCGCTGTCGCCGACGCCTGACATCCTGGCCATACCGGTTCCACAGGCTGTTGCCGCCCGATCCCGCCAGCTGGAGAGACCCTTTCTTCAACCGGTGACGATCGATCTTGCGGCGCCGCTGGATGGCAATGCGCTGGCAGCGCTTGCGGTGGTCTCGAATCCCGACCTCAAGGCCCTGCGCGCCCGCGCGGGCGTCGCCGAGGCGCAGGCGTTTGCCGCCGGGCTTGTCCCCGATCTGGCTGTCAATGTGGGCGCCGATTTTGTCGTCGGTGGGCCGCCCGCAGTCACCAATCTTGTCGCGGCCTTGGGGCTCAATCTGAATGCTCTGCGAACTCGTTCGGTTCGACTCGGTCAGGCGCAGGCGCTCGCGTCCCAGGCGCGCCTCGACCTGATGTGGGCCGAATGGCAGACGGCGGGTGCCGCGCGGATTGCGGCCGCGAGAATCCTGGCCCTGACGCGAAGCAAGATGCTCAGCCAGTCCGCGAGCGAGACAGCCGAGGCCATGCTGGTCAAGGTCACCGGAGCGGTTGGTCGCGGGGATGCACCGCCCGGCCAACTGCAGGGGGTGCGCCTGGCGGCGCTCGATGCCGCGGGGCGATATCGGGCTGACGAGCAGGCACTGGTTGCCGCGAAACTGGAACTCAGCCGGCTGCTCGGCATACCGCCCGATCTGCAGATCCGCGTCGAGGAGAGTCCGTTGCCTTCTGAGCCCGCCCTCGATGCGCACGACCTCTTCGACATCGCGCAGCGGGAACGTCCCGATCTGCGGGCGCTGCGGGCAGGCTATACCGCGCAGGAATCCGCCGTTCGCCTGGCGGTGATGGAGCAGTTCCCGACGCTCGATCTCACGGTCAACGGTACCCGCGACACGGGCAATAATCGGCTGATCGGGCCGGCCGTCGCATTCTCGCTGCCGCTCTGGAACCGCAACCGCGGCACCATTGCGATCGAGTCAGCCACCCGCGAGGCGCTTCGGGCGGAGTACGACGCACGAGTGTTCCGGACAAGAAGCGAGATCGCCACGGCGTTGGCCGGTCTGGCAGTGAGTTACCCGCAGCGGGCGGTGCTCCTGAGCCAAATCCCCGCGCTTCGCGCCTTTGCAGACCGCATGGCCACTGCCGCAGGTCGCGGTGACCAATCGCTTGCTGCACGTGACGAGGCCCTGCAGTCAGTACGAGACAAGGAAATGCTGCTGGTCGCATCGGAACAGGCCATTGCCGAACAATCCATCGCGCTCGAGCTGCTGACAGGTCTGCCCCGACAGAGGTGGGTGAAGTGAAAAATGGTCTGACGCTCATCGTCGTCATGGTTGTGACTGCGTGCTCTGCGCCGCCCGATGACGTGCCCGGCGGGCCGGTGGCGCTCGTGTCGCTCGCAGTTGCGGAGATGCGCCCGGTTTCGGAAACGATCTCCATTCACGGCGCTGCGGAGAACGGCAGCGTTGCCCGGGTCTCGCTCGCGAGCCCAATGGAGGCGCTTGTCGTCGCGATCCCTGCACCCGCAGGAGCGCGTGTCGGCAGGGGCAGCGTCGTGGTGTCGCTGGCTCCCAGCCCGGCGAGCAGAGTGGATCGCGAGCGGGCGGTCAGTGAGTCCCAGGGGGCGGATCGCACGTTGGCACGAATGCAGCGCTTGCGTGCCGACGGTCTGGTGAGCGATGCCGAGGTCGAGGCGGCACGGACGGCTGCGACTGTGGCGGCCGCGACGGCGAACAGCCTTGCCCGACGCCTGGCGGCACTCGAGCTGCGCTCACCGGTGGACGGCGTCGTCGAAACCATCCTGCAGAGCCCCGGCGATCTGGTGCCAGCGGGAGCACCCGTTGCCACACTGGCGCCCGCTGGCAGCCTGCGGGCCCGATTCGGTGTCGATCCCGCGTTGGCCCGGCGACTTCGTCCTGGCATGGCGATCGATATTCGCCCGGCCTCCGGCGATGCGTCCATCATGGCGTCAATTCTCGCGGTCTCGGCAGTCACGGATCCTCAGACCAGACTGGCCGGCGTGTTCGCGGACCTTCCACCCGGCGCCGGCATTGGTCAGGGGGAGCCACTCTCCGGACGCGTAACGCTCGGCTCGACAGCGGGCCTGCTGACCATTCCCTATTCGGCTCTGCTGGACGAGGCGGGCCAGCCATTTGTCTTCAGCGTGACCAGGGGAGTGGCCTCGCGTCGCGACGTCGTCATGGGTCCGACCGATGGCCAGAGGGTTGTGATCCTCAAAGGGCTTGCGGCTGGCGACAAGGTGGTGACCCAGGGGGGCACCGCTCTGACGGACGGCATGAAGGTCCGAACGCAGTGACGGTGTCGCTCGCTCAACACTCGCGAGCCGTCCTTTTCGCCGCCGTCCTGTTGACGGTGGGAGGTGTATTCGCGCTGTCGCGCCTTCCCGTCGGGCTGTTTCCGCAGATCGACTACCCGCGCGTCATCGTGTCGATCGACGCCGGTGACCGCGATGCGGCGCAGATGGCTGCCCAGATCACTCGCCCCATCGAGATCGCGCTGCGTGCCGTTCCGGGGGTTTCGGGAATACGCTCAACCACCAGTCGCGGCGCGGCGGAGGTGGCATTGGACTTCGCCTGGGGCGACGACATGGTGGCGGCCGCACTCGCGACGGAAGGGGCGTTGGCGACGATCCTGCCTGATCTTCCCACGGGCGCTCGCTTCAACGTTCGCCGCTCGGACCCCAGTCTGTTCCCGGTGCTCGGTCTGGCGCTGACATCCGATTCGCTGGATCCGGCGGCACTGCGGCAGTTGGCCGAACAGCGGATTCGCCCGGCACTGATTGCGACACCGGGAATCGCCGGCGTCGACGTACTCGGCGGTGCCCCGCGAGAATTCGCGGTCGACATCGATCCCGCGAGACTGCAGGCGCTGGGTCTGTCGTTCACCGATGTCGCAGCGAGTATCTCCAGGGCCAATAGCGTGCGCGGTGCGGGACGGATGGAAGACCGGCATCGCCTCTATCTGGTTCTGCTCGACAACCGTGTGAGCACCGCCGCCGAATTGGCGGCGATTCCTGTGAAGGCCGGCACGATGGGGGCGGGAGTGGTGACGTTGGGGCAGGTTGCCAGCATCCGTTTCGCTGAGCAGCCGCTCTTCACGCGCGTCACGTCGAACGGTCAGAGTGCCGTCCTGCTGAATATCCGTCAGGCGATCAAGGGCAATTCGGTGGCGATCGTCCAGGAGGTCAATGCGCGCCTGAAAGAGGCAGGCGTTCCGCCGACGGTGACCGTGACGCCCTTTTACGATCAGACCGAACTCGTCATCGGCGCGGCCCATGCCGTACGTGATGCGATCCTGCTCGGGGCGCTCCTCGCTGGACTGGTGCTCTTTCTGTTCCTTCGCTCGGCGCGACTCATGCTGATCACCGGGCTCATGCTGCCGGCCGTCCTGGCTGCGACGTGCCTGATCCTTCTGGCTCTGGGCATGAGCTTCAACATGATGACGCTGGGCGGTATGGCGGCAGCCGTTGGACTGGTGGTCGACGATGCGGTCGTGATGCTGGAGCACATGGTGCGGCGGATGCAGGAGGGCAGGGGAGAAACCCCCGGGCAGCGTCTGGCGGCCGCGGCCGAAATGGGTCGACCACTCATCGGCTCGACCGCAGCGACGGTCATCGTGTTTCTGCCGTTGGCGTTGATCAGCGGAGTGACTGGGGACTTCTTCAAGGCCCTGGCGGTGACGATGGTGATCGCCCTCGGCATTTCCCTGGCCTATTCGCGACTGGCGATTCCCCTGCTGGCGGCGTGGTGGCTGCGACCGTCCGATATCGCGGCGGCCGGGCGCGGCGCGGTGTTGCTCGATCGGATCGACAGACCCTATGCCTGGGCTGGCACACGCGCCCTGCGGCGCCCCGGCAGGTTTGTCGCGGTGGTTGGGGTCGTCATCGCCGCTCTGGGTGTGTTCGCATGGACGAGAGTGCCGTCCGGGTTCATGCCACACATGGATGAAGGCGGGTTTGTGCTCGACTACAAGGCACAGCCCGGTGCCGCGCTGGCGGATACCGACCGCCTGCTCACCCAGGTCGAAGCAATCGTGACTGCGACGCCGGAGGTCGCGAGCTACTCGCGTCGTACCGGTGTGCAGCTCGGCGGCGGCTTGACGGAAGCGGACGAAGGAGATTTCTTCATCCGGTTGAAGGACGGCGCGCGGCGGCCAATCGATGCGGTGATGGCTGACGTGCGCACGAAGATCGAGACGCAGGTGCCCGGCCTGCAGATCGAGTTGATCCAGCTGATGGGCGACCTCATCGGGGACCTCACCGCCGTGCCTCAGCCCATCGAAGTGAAGCTGTTCGTCGATAACGCGGCGGTCCTCGAGGCCAGTGCGAAAAGGGTTGCCGCGGCGCTCAATGCCATTCCTGGCATTGTCGAGGTTGTCGATGGACTCCGTGTGGCCGGCGATGCCATCCGCATCCACGTGCGACGGGCCGACGCAGCGCAACAGGGTCTGGACCCGGACGCAGTCGCAAGACAACTGGAGGGGATGATCGGTGGCACGGTGGCCACGGAAGTCCAGGTGGGGGCGCAATTGATCGCGGTGCGCCTGCGCACCACCGCGGATCTTCGCCAGCGCATTGCCGAACTGGGGCAATTGGGACTGACCGCTGCCGATGGCCAGGCCGTACGGCTCGGACAGATCGCCGACATCGGCGTCGAAGCCGGCCAGATGCAGTTGCGACGGGAGAATCTGGCGCCTTTTGTCGGTGTCACTGCCCGTCTGGAAGGGCGCGACCTGGGGTCCGCCATGGGGGACGTGAGACGGGTCGTATCGGGTCTGGGGCTGCCGCGTACCGTGCGCGTGGAATATGGCGGCCTCTATGCCCAGCAGCAGAGGAGTTTTGCTGACCTGACGCTGGTATTCGTCGCGGCCTTGCTGCTCGTGTCCCTGCTGCTCACACTGCTGTTCGACAATCTCGGCTGGACGCTGGCCGCCGTATCGACGGTCTTGCTGTCCGCCGCCGCCGTACTCACTGGCCTGTGGATCACGGGAATGGAGCTGAACATCTCGGCGCTGATGGGCCTGACCATGGTGGTGGGTATGGTTACGGAGCTCATCATCTTCTTCCTGGCGGAGCTCGATCGCACGAGCCCACCGGATGCCGCGCGGCTGCGCGAGGCAGGCGCCAGGCGCCTGCGGCCCATTCTCATGTCAGCGCTCATCGCGATACTGACGCTGATGCCGCTGGCGCTGGGGAGCGGTCGCGGTGCCGGGCTACAGCAGCCCTTGGCAACGGCCATCATCTTCGGTCTGACCGCTGCCGTGCCGCTGATCCTGCTGTTCCTGCCAGGCATGATTCTAGTGCTGCAGAGGCGTTCCCACCGTGGATCAATGCATGCCGCTCCCCCAGACATGGGGCTCAGTGCCAGCTAAGCCTGGGGATCTACTCTCTCCCTGCCGCAATACGCGGCCACTATTCGGAGAACATCATGTCCCAAGATCGAAAGACTTCTCTGCTTGCGATTGCGATCTCGGCGTCCTTGATTCTGGCCACTGGCGTGCAGGCGGCGGATGCTGGCGTGAAGGCCGGCGTGGGTGGCAAGTCCGTCCCGATGAGCACAGTCCCGACAAAGGCATTCAAGGGCAGAGAGCTCGCCAAGCGCGCAAGGATTTCGCTGCCAGAAGCACGTGCAATCGCGCTGAAGATGCACCCGGGCACGGTAACCGATGAGGAGTTGGAGGCGGAAAGGGGCGGCAGCGGACTCCGGTACTCCTTTGACATCAAGGAAGCCAGGGGTACGTTCGAAGTCGGGGTGGATGCTGCGACGGGCAAGGTGCTGGAGAACAAGTTGGAAGGGCTTGTGCACGACTAAGAGCGATACCCTTCGTTGCAGGAAGACCTGGGGACTGGATGCGCGTACTGCTGGTTGAAGATGACGCGATGATCGGCAAGGCCATTCAGGAGGCCTTGCAGGATGCCTCTTACGCGGTCGACTGGGTGCCGGATGGCAGGGCCGCAGTGCTCACGCTGACCCACCAGCACTATGATCTGGTGCTCCTCGATCTGGGATTGCCAGGAAGGGATGGGCTGGAGGTGCTGGCGGACGTGCGCAATCAGCACAATCCGGTGCCACTCCTCGTGATCACGGCGCGCGACTCTGTCGAGGATCGGGTCCGTGGCCTGGATACCGGTGCCGACGACTACGTGCTCAAACCATTCGAAATGCGCGAGCTTCTCGCGAGGATGCGCGCGGTGATTCGCAGGAAGGGCGGTACAGGGCGGCCGGAGCTGAGCAATGGTCAGCTCCGGCTCGACCCCGTCACACATGAGGCGGTCGTCGGTGATGCCGCACCGGTACTGCTGACGCATCGCGAATTCGCCCTGCTGCAGGCGCTGCTGGTGCGTCCGGGTGCGATTCTTTCGCGGGGCGAGTTGGAAGAGCGTATCTACGGGTGGGATCAGGAGATCGAGAGCAATGCGGTCGAATTCCTGATTCACGTGCTGCGCAGGAAGCTGGGGAGCGACGTGATCAGGAACGTAAGGGGCGCGGGATGGATGGTCGCACGGGGGCAGTAGCGACGTCGCTTCAGTTCAGACTGTCCCTCTGGCTGGGCTTCACGCTCCTTGGCGCGGCAGGGGTCGCGGGGTCGGTGTCCTACTATGCTGCGTTCGGGGAAGCCATTGAATTTCAGGACGACGTGCTGCGACAGATTTCGACGCTGTACGAGCAGCCGAATCAACCCGCTCCGCGCATCGTGAGTCCCGATCCGTCGGGCAACCGGGATGTCGAGTCCAGGGTTTTCGTACAGCTTCTCGGGCCGACGACCGCGGATTCCGCAGGTCCACCACCCAGACTTTCCGTGGCGCTGTCGATGGATCTTCATTCGGGGATGCAAACCGTGCATTCCGGGGAAGCGTCCTACCGCGTGTTCGTCAGGACACTGGGCACGGGTCAACGCCTGGCCGTCGCCCAGGGCACCTCCGCCCGCGACGAGATCGCCCGCGACAGCGCATTGCGGACGCTCACCCCGCTGCTGGTGTTGTTTCCAGTCATGTTCGCAGTCGTGATTTACCTCATCCGAAGAAGTTTCAGGCCCGTATCCGATCTCGCACGGGAACTGGACCTGCGAGGCGAGAATGAATTTCACGCCATGCCGGTCCAGACCGTCCCTTCCGAAGTTCGGCCATTCGTTGCGGCCATCAATCGACTGCTGGGGCGTATCGGGAAATCCCTGGAAGACCAGCGGCGCTTCGTCGCCGACGCCGCACATGAATTGCGCTCGCCCCTCACGGCTCTTTCATTGCAGGCGGAGCGGCTCGCGAGTGCGGAAATGTCCCACGACGCAACCGAGCGCCTGGCCACGCTTCGCCTGGGGATAGACCGCGGGAGAGTGCTGGTCAGTCAACTTCTGGCGCTGGCGCGCGCGGAATCTGCGGTCGCAGCACCCGGTTCCGCAGTCTCTGTGCAGCGAGTCTATCGTCACGCACTGGAGCGGTTGCTGTCCCTGGCCGAGGCAAAGGGCGTCGACGTCGGCATCACGTCGACCCAGGACGTCGAAGTGCAAACCAGCGAGGCGGATCTGGATGCGCTTGTCCGCAATCTCGTGGAGAACGCCATTCGATACACGCCGAAGGGAGGGCGCGTGGACCTGTCTGTATCGACCACCCCTGACGGCGTGACACTGGTGGTCGAAGACACGGGTCCCGGGATTCCCGAGTCCGAGCGCGAGCGGGTGTTCGAGCGATTCTACCGGTCGGTGGGGAGTGACGAGATCGGGTCCGGACTGGGTTTGTCCATCGTCAAGGCGATCAGCCGTCGAATCGGGGCCCGGGTCAGCCTCGGCTCATGCGACGATCCTGATCGATCCGGGCTGCGCGTGACGGTGACGTTCCAGACGCGGGAACCAGGCGGCCGGGCAGCACGACCTTGAGCGCATCGTGGATCCCGGGACCTGCAGTTGATCGTGCACGTCAGCCGTTTCCCGGCGATCCGATCCGAACACCCGATGCTGGCGACCAGTGCCCGCCACTCCTGCCCGCTACACCTGTGACGCCGGGATGCGTTACCCTACGCGCCGCCATTGTGGCAGCTGCCGCGCCGGCGGCAGTGTCGCATGGCGAGGCCCCCTCTCTCAGACCGCACATCCTCCGCTCGTGTTCCATTCGACCGACCCGACAGGCGTGTACTCCAGACCCGCCTTGCTGTTCCTGCTGCGCTGCTGTGTTCTGGCACTGGCTCTGCTGGGCGCGGGTGCGCGTGCCGAAGTGCCCGCGAAACTCACGATTCTCTGCTACCACGAGATCGACGACCGGGAGATCGCGCTGATCCCGGGATACTCCGTGAAGCCCGCTCAGTTCGCGCAGCAGCTCGCCTGGCTCACGGAGTCCGGATATCACTTCGTCAGCATGGACGACGTGCTCGCGGACGCGGCCGGCCGCCGTCCGCTGCCCGAGAAGGCGCTGCTGCTGTCCTTCGACGATGGATACCGATCCTTCTATACGCATGCCTTTCCGATCCTGAGGGCTCATCATGCCCCGGCGGTGGTCGCGCTGGTCGGGAGCTGGCTCGATACGGTGAGCGATACGGTGGACTTCGATGGCCGCCGCGTGCCGCGCGCCGACCTCATGTCCTGGGACGAGATCAGGGATCTGTCCCGCAGCGGGCTCGTCGAGTTCGCCAGCCACAGCTACGGCATGCACGCGGGTGTCGTGGCGAATCCCCAGGGCAACCACGAGCCGCTCGCCATCGCGCGGCGGTGGCTGCCGGAGGCGGGCCGGTACGAGTCCGAATCCGCCTACCGGAAGCGCATCGCGGCAGACCTGCGCCGCAGCAGCGATCTGCTGCAGCGGCACCTCGGGAGGCGGCCCCGCATCATCGTGTGGCCGTATGGCCGCCACAACGCGGCCACGCGCAGCATTGCCGCGCGGCTCGGCATGAAGATCGGCTTCAATCTCGACGACGGTCCGAACACGGCCGACACGCCGCTGTCCATGCTGCGGCGCGTGCTGGTCCAGCCGACGCTGACGCTCGAGGGTCTGAACCGCGAGATCGAGTTGCGCAACCACAATGTGCTCGACAACGGCGTGCCGCGGAAGATCATGCACGTCGATCTCGACCTCATCTACGACCCGGACCCGGCGCAGGTGGAGGACAATCTGGGGCGGCTGCTCGACCGGATCAACGCGATGGGCGTGAATACGGTGTACCTGCAGGCCTATGCCGATCCGGACGGCAACGGTGCGGCCGACGCCGTCTATTTCCCGAACCGCCACCTGCCGATGCGCGCCGACCTGTTCAACCGTGTGGCCTGGCAGATCGCCACACGCACGGCCGCGGTTCATGTCTACGCCTGGATGCCGATGCTGGCGTGGCAGCTGCCCGACAAGGAGCCTGCGGCGCGCGACCGGGTCGTCACGCTGCCGAACACCTCCAATCACCTGTCGATGGGCTATCCGCGACTCTCGCCGTTCTCGCCTCGCGCGCGGCAGACCATCCGGGAAATCTACGAAGACCTCGGGCGCTCGGCGACCGCCATCGAGGGCGTGCTGTTCCACGACGACGTCACCCTGTCCGATTACGAGGATGGCAGCCCCTGGGCGCTGAAGGCCTACCGCCAGTGGGGATTCCCGCAGCCGATGACCGAGCTGCGCAGTGACGATGCACTCCTGCGGAAATGGGCGGCGCGCAAGACCGCATACCTCGACGCGTTCGCGGGCGAACTTGCCGACATCCTCCGCGAGGAGCAGCCGGGGCT
Source organism: Gammaproteobacteria bacterium (assembly GCA_016707425.1). GTDB lineage: Bacteria > Pseudomonadota > Gammaproteobacteria > Steroidobacterales > Steroidobacteraceae > JADJHU01. The sequence continues at coordinate 347,917 of JADJHU010000001.1, read as the reverse complement.
GAGGACAGCACGCAACCTGTATGCCAGCGTGGTGCTGAATCCGTATTCGGAGACCTGGTATTCGCAGTCCCTCGAGAGCTCGCTCGCCCATTACGATTACACGGCGATCATGGCCATGCCTTATATGGAGCAGGCTCCCGATCCGGTCGCCTTCCTGCGCCAGATCGTCGACCGCGTGGCTGAACACCCCGGCGCCATGCGCCGCGTCGTGATCGAACTGCAGACCGTCGACTGGCGCCGGAACGACGAACCGCTGCCGGGCACCGAACTGGCGGACACCATCCGGCGGCTCTACGGCTGGGGCGTGAAGAATGTGGCGTACTATCCGGACAACCTGTTCCGGAACAACCCCGATCCGACCCAGCTGCGACCTGTGTTCGCCCTGCAGCCGAACATACAGCCGCTGTCCGAGCTGATACCTTAGACCGCGTGATGTCGGCAACCGTCCTTCATGTTGTCTGGGTGACCCTGCAGGGATACGTCTATTACTATCCCCTGTTCATGTCCTGCCTGTGGATGATGGGTGCGGCCCTGTTCTACTGGCGTTTCGAACGCCGCGACCCCGTCTACACGCAGCCACCTCGCCGGCCAGACGCGCCGCCGATCAGTGTCCTGATACCCTGCTTCAACGAGGGCCCGCACGTCGAGGAGACCGTCCGGCATGCGCTGGCGCTCGTCTACCCCGATTTCGAAGTCATCGCGATCAACGATGGCAGCCGCGACGACACCGGTGCCATCCTCGACACCATGGTGCCGCAGCATCCACGTCTGCGCGTCGTCCACCTTGCCCAGAACCAGGGAAAGGCAATGGCACTGCAGGCGGGGGCGCTGCTTGCGCAGCATGAAATCCTGCTGTGCATCGACGGTGACGCGCTCCTCGATCCGCATTGCGGTCACTGGCTGGCACGTCATTTCCTCGATGATCCGGACGTCGCGGCAGTCACCGGCAACCCGCGCATCCGCAACCGCTCGACGCTGCTCGGGCGGGTGCAGGTTGGCGAGTTTTCATCGATCGTCGGCATGATCAAGCGCGCGCAGCGCAGCTTCGGGGCACTGTTCACGGTTTCCGGTGTGATCACTGCCTTCCGGAAGTCTGCGGTACACCAGGTCGGCTACTGGAGTCCCGACGTCCTGACCGAGGACATCGACATCACCTGGAGACTCCAGCGTGCCGGCTGGGATGTGCGCTTCGAGGCGCGTGCGCTCGTCTGGATTCTCATGCCGGAGACGTTGCGTGGGTTGTGGAAGCAGCGCCTGCGCTGGGCGACGGGCGGAGCGCAGGTGCTCCGGCGGAACGTGAGTGTGATCCTGCATCCGACGCAGAACCATCTCTGGCCATTGCTGTTCGAGGCGCTGCTGAGCGTCGTGTGGGCGTACGCCTTCCTCGTGATGGTGGCCCTGTGGCTGGGCGGCCTGCTGCTGCCTCAGGGCTGGTTGCCACTCCTCCGCTCACCGCTGATCCCGGAGTGGAGCAGCGCACTGCTCGGTGCCGTCTGCCTGCTGCAGTTCGCGGTCAGCAAATGGTTCGACAGTCACTATGACAGCGGGCTCGGCCGGAACTACTACTGGATGGTCTGGTATCCCCTGGTGTTCTGGCTCATCACGACGGCCGCCACCGTCGTCGGATACCCGCGCGCGGCACGGCTCGGATACGGCCAGCGCGCTCGCTGGACCAGCCCGGATCGGGGCGCCCACCTGCGTGCAGGACCACACAGGGCGGAAAAGCTGTCACGCGAGGGCTCATGACCGACAAGCTCATCATCAACGCGCGTCCACAGCTCGACTGGCGGCGGCGGATCCTGTCCGACGTTACCACCGTGTTGCTGTGGGTCATCTGGCTCTACCTCTGGATGCCGGCATTCCGCAAGCTGCAGGAAGTCATCCGTCTCAGATTGAGTTTCCAGCCGGCTGCGGCCGAGGTGCTGGAGGCGGTCAATCCGATTTCGATCAGCCACTCGCTGCTTGCACTGCTCGGGACCTGCGCACTGCTGCTCCTGTGGACTCTGCTGCCGAAGCGGCGTGTAACGACGACTCACGCAGTCGCAGACCTGCGTGACTATGCGGATCGTTTCAGTCTGGCACCCGACCTCGTCACCCGAGGTCGCAACAGCCGGATCAGCACGGTACACCACGACGAGAACGGCGCGATCGTCGGCATCGACGCAGGCGTTGAGCACCTGCACTGAGAGCTTTACCGTTTGACGATGGCGGTCACCATCTTCATGGTCTGGACTCCTGGATGATCAGAGGCTCTTGGTGACGTAAACCAGCACCGTGCCGTTGCTGATGTTCTTGCCCGGATCGGTCCAGCCGCGGATGTCGCGGTTGGTCGACACGTAGGTCAGGCCCAGTATCCAGCCGTCGATGGTGTACGTGCCGCCGATCCTGTAGTCGGTGATGCTGCAGGACACATGGCTGCTGAATTCAGTGATGCAGGAGCTGTAGCCCGGGCCGCCGTTCTTCAGACCGCCCTGGTAGCCCACCGCGGCATTGATGCCGAAGCCATTGCCCAGGTCGCGGCTGCCGCTGAGCGCCACGTAGTAGGCGCCCCGGGTGCCCGGGACCCCGAAGAAATCGGACACCGCATACGAGTATTTCAGCGACAGCGGACCCCAACTGCCGCCGATGTACAACTCGGTGTTGTCGACCTTGAAGGCGCTACCCTGGCCCGAGCCGGGGTAGTCGTAGTACAGCACGCCCAGGTCTACGCCGAAGTCGCCGAAGGTCCGCTTCCAGCCGCTGTAGAAGTCCATCTCGATGTTCGCGCCGCTGAAGCCCGCGCTGTCAATGTTGGAGTTCCAGTTGCCGAGGTAGAAGCCGCTGCTGTGCGAGAAGTCGATGCCACCCTGGATGGCCGGCTCCTTGTTGGTCTGCGAGATGCCGCGGAAGCGGTAGTCGGAGGAGATGCCGAGATTGCCGGTGAAGGTGAACTCGGGTTTCGGTGCCGGCGCTGCGGCCGTGGTCTGCGCCAGGCTGGGCAGAGCGCTCAGCACCAGCAGGGCAGGCAGTACCAGTTGGGATCGCTTCATGGTGACGGCTCCGGGATCGATGGACGCGAGCGGATAAGCAGGAACTGTGCCATTGCGATAACGCGGTAATTGCACGTCCGGCGCGCCCCAGACCGACCTGGGTCGCCCCAACAACGAGCGATGTGCACCGTTAGCTTGCGCCGGCCGAGATCAGCAGCGCCAGGAGTGCCACGAGGGTCTGGCAAGATCGGGTATGGATGCGCATGGGTGATTTACGCGAACGCTGCAAGGGCGGAGGATACGGGCGCTTCTGGCCGTCGGCTCGCGTGGACTCCTTGCCCAAAGGCGCACTCGGAAGGATGCAGACATGAAGACCACACATCGTTTCGTGATCGCTGTGCTCGTGGCGGGTTCATTCCCGCTGGCCGCACAGACGCCATCACCCGCGTCCGTCTCCGGAGCGCTGGCTGTGCCGCAGGTTCGTCTTATGGCTCCTGAGGCACTTCTGGAGCGGGAGCAGGACGGCGACAGCAGAACCCTCCTGGTACTCGATGTGCGCACGCCGCAGGAGTTCGCGGCAGGCCACGTGCCGGGCGCTGTCAATCTGCCACATGATCAGATTCAGGCGCGCCTGGGTGAGATTGCGGACGCACGGGATCGCGATGTCATTGTCTATTGCCGCAGCGGACGTCGGGCCGATCTGGCGCTCGATTTCCTCGGGATGCATGGCTTCCGGAAGCTCTGGCACCTCAGAGGCGACTATCTCGCCTGGGAAGCGGCCGACAGGCCGGTGGCACGAGAGCCTGCGGCAGGGGGCACGTCACCATCGCTTGCGCACCCGTAACGCGATCGGCGGGGCCAGGCCGGCAGCGACTCCCCGGCCCATGATGTCTATTCTCCAGGGCGAGCGCGGTGCACGAGGCGCTGCGCGTGAGACCTGTCACGCCGGCACAGGGCCGTTCATGGCAGCCTGTTCGGCATGTATGCCTCCCGTCGCTGGCCGAACGGGCTGGCGCTGCTGCTGTGCATCGTGGCGCCGCCGCTGGGCTTTCTGGCATGGGTGCTCGGCAATGCCGATGAGCGCCCCGCCTACCTTGCCTCCCGGTGGGTACGGGCGGGGCTGGTGCTGCTCGTGCTGGGCACCAGTCCCCTGATCCTCTTCTCCCTGTTCACGCGCGACCCGAATCCCAACCCCATAGGCCTGGGGCTGCTGTTCGTCGCCTGCGTCATCCCCGCCACGGCGTGCCTCGCCATCGGCGCAGTGTGGGTGTGGTTCAAGCTGCGGCGGGCGAGCTGAGCGTGTTTCGCCTGCTGGGCATCCTGCTGGCGCTGTACGTAGTGCGCTGCCTCTCCACAGGTGAGGTGTTCGCCAAGTCGGGTCCGTGGGGCAAGACCTGCCGGCGCGAGGAAGATACCTTCGAATACTGGGGCGCCATCGTGGTCTATGTTGGCATCGTGCTGGCCCTGTTCTTCTGGTTCTGATGCGCTGGCCTCCGGCAGATCTCTGGTCCGTCACATTGGGCGTGATGGGCTTCTGCGCCGGCTTCTATGGGCCCATTGCCCTTGCTCCCGGTGCGAACCAGGGGCCACTGCTCGGGATCTTTGTCACCGGTCCCGCTGGCCTCATCGGCGGGATGATTCTCGGGCGCATCGTCCTGCACTTGCCTCTGTCCACCCGGTGGCGCTGGCTTGCACTGCTCGGTACCAACGTGGCTTACCTGCTGGGCATCCTGTATTTCTGCCTGCCGCCGCCAGAGCCGGTAGGAGCCTTCCTTGAAGCCACGGTGGCGCGCTGCCAGCCCACGTCCGAGGTGGTGTCCGAGGGCATTGCCTATTGGCAGAACCGCATCGAGGGCGCGCCATGGATGGCTGTGCGCGAGGGCTGGCGAGACGAGCTGCGCGCTCTTGCTGCGCGTGAACCTGCCGTGGTGCTGACCCTCATCACCGAGCGTCAGGACCGGCAGGTTCGCAGCGTCAGGCCCTGGAACCGCGGCCGCATCAGCCGACAGGGCTGGGAGCGCAGGATCGAACGGGGCCGCTACCTCGCGCGCTTCGCAGGCGGTGACTGTGCCAGCTACCCGGAAAAGCTCCCCGTGCTGTACACGCCGTACGGCGCCGCCTCGCAGGACTGGCCACCGCGGGACCTCGCCGGCCTGCTGCACGTGTTGCGGCTCGAATAGCCATGAGTGGGCGTGGGGCCGGGTATGTCAGATGTCCAGCTTCTTCGGCAGGTCAGGTGCCGGCTCCGCGCCGAGCACGATCTCGCCTTTGCCCAGCTTCGAGCTCCGGAGCCCGTAGAGGAAATAGACGACGACGCCGGCGGCGAGATAGATGAGGAAGAAGTTGCGGGTGGCATGCCTGGCCATCAGCGCCATCAGCAGGAACAGGCACATCAGCGCGCCCATGATCGGCACCAGCGGGAAGAGCGGCGTGCGGAAGGGGCGCTTCAGGTCCGGTGCGGCGAAGCGCATGTAGAGCACTGTGATGCATACCATCGCGAACGCTGCGAGTGAGCCGACGTTGGTGAGATCGGCGAGTGCATCGAGCGACATGAAGCCTGCGAAGCCCGAGGCGACAACGCCCACGAGCAGCGTGTTGATCCAGGGTGTGCGGAACCGCGGGTGCACGGTCGCGAGCGGCGCGGGCAGGAGGCCGTCGCGTGCCATCGTGTAGAAGATGCGCGTCTGACCATAGAGCAGCACGAGCATCACCGAGGACAGACCTGCGATCGCACCGATCTTGACCAGCACGGCGAACCACGGCAGGCCAATCTGGTTCACCGCCTTGGCGATGGGCGCCGGGTGTCGAGGTCCGTGTAGGGCACGATGCCGACGAGCACGGCAGACGTGAGGATGTAGAGGATGGTGCAGATGATGAGCGATCCGAGGATGCCGATCGGCATGTCGCGCGATGGATTGCGCGACTCTGCGCCGGCGGTGGAGACCGCCTCGAAGCCGATGTAGGCGAAGAAGATCGTGGCGGCGCCGCTAATCAGCCCGCCGATGCCGTAGCGCGAGGTGTTCTGCGCGGTGAGCACATCGCCGAGCGCGCGCCAGATATCGGGTCCGAGACCGCGCTCGGTGCCCTCAGGCGGCGGCGGGATTTCGTCCGGGATGAGCGGTGTCCAGTGCTGCGGATCCACGAAGAAGAAGCCGATGACGATGAAGGCGAGCACGACGGACACCTTGATGGCCACTACCACATTGTTTACCCGGGCGGATTCCGAGACCCCGAGAACGAGCAGCCCCGTCACGGCGATGATGGCAACGATCGCGGGGACGTTCGCCACGCCGTGCGCCACGACCACGCCCGCCTGCTTGATCTCCACGCCTGGTGCCGCGGTCAGCGGCGCGGCGATGTGGACGCCGATGTCCTTCAGGAGGCTCACCAGGTATCCGGACCAGCCGACGGCGACGGTCGAGGCCGCGAGCCCGTACTCGAGCACGAGCAGCAGTCCCATGATCCAGGCCGTGATCTCGCCCATGGAGGCATAGGAGTAGGAGTAGGCGGAGCCGGAGACCGGCACGGCCGAGGCGAGCTCCGCGTAGCACAGGGCGACGAAGGCGCAGAGCACACCAGTAATCACGAAGGAAATCATGATGCCGGGCCCGGCGTAGTCGGCGGCTGCGCGGCCGGTGAGGACGAAGATGCCGGTGCCGATGATGCATCCGATCCCGAGGGAGATCAGGTTGAGGGCATTGAGGCTGCGCTTGAGCTCGCCCTGCGCGTGCTCGGCCTGCATCTGCGCGACGGATTTGCGGATGAACAGTCGACGCACACCGGTGGCGCGCGGCCCACGGTTGCGAACGGGCGCATTGGCCATTGGATCTCCTGCCCTGTGGTTCCGGCAGCAGTATTACGCAACGGTTCGTGCAAAGCGACCGCTGCGGGGCGACAATTCCAAAGGGATGAAGGTGCACACGAAGGGGGGAGTCCATGTCGGTCAAACGGGTGGGACTGCTCGTGGTGCTGCTGGTGTGTGGCATTGGCAGCGCGCTCCAGGCGTGGGCCCAGACCGCCTGCCCGGCAGGCTCGCAGACGATTGGCTGCGAGTATGAGAGCGGTCAGCTGATTTGATGGTCTGATTTTCACGATTGATGATGGACCATCGGCGAACGCGATTTTCGGCGACCGCCGGATGAGTGGTTGCCCCTCAGAACGGCGGGCCATCCAGCGGCAGAGCGATTTGGCCGTCGTCGGGATCGGCACGATGGTCGTGATCGTACCGATGCATCTGGGCGAAGTAGTGATTCTGGAAGCGGGTGTAGAGCTCCTCGATGAAGTCATTGATGGCGATCACCGCTTCGTCAGGAAGCGCGGAGAACACGAACAGATCTGGATCGTCGTTCAGGTTGTGCATGGGGCCCCGCCTCAACGTGCGCCGGCGGCACGGCGTGAGCGCTGCGTTTCGGGCGGGGCGAAGACCTGCAGGTAGAGCTTTTCATCGAGCACGGTAAGCTCGCGCTGGGCGGCGGTCAGCGAGGAGCTCCGCCGCCATGGAGATGAAGATGCGATAGTTGCCGGCGGCGTGATCACACAGCGTGTGGCGCAACTCCCTGGGTCATGAGGCTGGCATTACGGCGGCGCCGAGCAGGTGGTCGAGGCAGGCGAGGAGTTCCTCACGAGTGGCGATCTCGGTGGCCAGGCGGGTGCGGATGCGCGAGCCCAGCGGGATCAGCTCCTCGCGGCGCAGCTTCTCCAGCAGGCGTGCATCGCCCGAGAGGACGATGCACAGCAGCGACTGGGAGTCGAAGCGGGCGGAAGCGAGCAGGCGCAACTCGTTCAGCACCATCGGACTCATTTCCTGCGCCTCATCGATCAAGATGACGGAGCGACGGCTGGCCGAGCCGAGGTGATCGAGCCAGCGGGCGCGCAGCGCCTGAAGCCGCCCCAACGGTTGCTGACGCGGATGGAGATGCCGAAGATGTCGCCGAGCTCGCGGTAGAAGTCGCTCAGGTTACTTTGCGGATGGTGGATGACGCCGACCGAGAGGTCAGCGAGGCGCGAGAGGCGCTCGGCGAGCAGGCGCATGACGACGCTCTTGCCGGAACCGGGATCGCCATGCACGAGCGCGAAGCCGCCCTCGCGCAGGTGCGCCTGCTCGATGCGCCAGCAGAAGTTCTCGACCTTCGGCGGAACATAGAGGGCCTCCGGTCGGCACCTCCGGGGTGAACGGGTTCCATTTCAGGCCGTACAGAGCGAGGAGCTGTTGATTCACGGGGATTTCCTTCAGTCATCGGTGGGTAAATACGCCGGTGGCAGCCCCGTGGCGGCGTAGTCGGCGATCATCTGTTTGAGGAGCGGTGCGATGCCGCTCGCCGGCATCGGTGCCGCTGCGGTGGTCGGCTCCACGCGTCGGCGCAGGGCATCGGCGTTGGCCGCTTTGTCGAGCGGGCGCACGGGGGAGAGGATCGTGCCCGAGCGCGCAGCGATCAGATCGACGCGGCTCAAGTCCCAGCGCGCGTAGCGCAGATGCACTTCGCCTAAATGGCGATACCGGGACGGGATCTCGAAGCGCTGGCCTTCCAGACTCACCGTGCCGTCGGAACGACGCTGGCGGCGCTTGACCTCGATGCGGAAGGCGCCGCGCAGGGCTTCACTGGCTGGGCACTCGCGTCCGACGTTGGGGCCCGCGAGGTAGCGCTCGAGCGGGGTCTCGCCGATCTCGCGGTGCTCGGTGCGGTGATATTCCTGCGTGACCCAGGCCTGGGTCGCCAGGTTCAGCTGCTCGAGGTCAAGCTCGCTTCACCCTCCAGCATCGCGAGCAGCCGCCCTTCAACTCGAGCCCAGAGATTTTCCTGCTTCCCGTTCACATGAGGTGAGTACGGCAGCGTCGGCACGTGCAAAATACCGAGGGTGTGCAGCCCCGCGGTGAACTCCGCCGCGATCATCGCCGAGCCGCGGTCGCTCATCAGCGAGCGCGGCAGGCCCACCTTCTGTAGCGCCTGACACAGGCCGTGGACGAGCTGTTCTGTCCCCTCGCTCCCATACCATTGCGCGTGGCACAGGTAGCGCGAACGATCGTCGATGAAGCCGACCAGGAGCGGTTTGATCCATTCGCCGCGCCGGGTGAGCACCTTTGCGCGAGCCGTGATGGAAGTCCAGATGCAGCAACTGCAGCACATGCTCGACTTCGTAGCTGCGCACTTCGCGCGATTCCACGCGATCGCGCGCGGCGATCGCGCCCGCGCTCTGCCGTCTGACCGGGCGTTGCCGCCTCATGCCCTGCGCTTTCAAGCACCGCCGTACGCTCGGGTACGAGGGACACCGACCCTCGGATGCGGCGGCGAGCGTGACGCGCAGGTTATCGGCGTGTAGTTGTGCGGTCCACGCCGGGTGCTGACGGTATTGTTCGGCGAGCGCCTGCGCGGCGGCGCTCGAGATGCTGGGGAAGCGGCCGATGTCACGGCGCACGTGATTGCGCAGTGCCCGTACCGGATCGTCGGCGTTCCTGGCGGCGTAGTACCAGCGCTCCAACGTCGAGCAGCCGAAGCGCACTTCAAGTCCGGTGAACGGATGGCGCCAGCGCTTCACCGCCAAGTCGCGCAACGCCGTCTGTAACTCGCCGTCCGCCGGCGGTGCGGCCAGGAGCGGTCCGATGATCGCAAAGCGCAGCCGCGCCCAGCGATCCCGCTGTGGCAGATCGTCATTGGAACTCAACATCACTCCCACTGCGACACCACGCTCGGCATCGCTCATGGGGAACGCAGGCTACAAAGCCCGTCGGCCAACCGCTATCGGCATCCTCTGCGGGTCGGCGGCGCCCTTCGGATTACTTGATCATGGCGCGCGTGCTCAACGGCGACATGAAGCGCAGTAACTGCATCATCCGATCCGCCGGGACGAGCGCCTCAAACCGTTCCAGCAGGCTCACCGGCAGTCGTGCGCTGTCGATCACAACAGCAAAGCGTTCGCGCCTCGATTGCCAGAGCGGCGTGCGCAGGAAGTCCTCGATCCACCAGGTGCGCCACCGACCCAGCGTGCGTTGCGGGATCGTGAACAGCTCGCACAGGGCTCGGCCCTGAGCCGCCCCGCGCGGGGACACCAGCATCAACACCACCGCCAGATACACCCGGCGGCCTAGAAACCGCACCGAGGCCGGCGTCGCTCGCTTCTCGCAACGCCCACAGGTGAAGCTGAACCGCGAGGAATAGTCCTCCATGACCGACGCCGGACAGCCACGCGGTTTACGGGGATAGTCAGCACAGTGCAGCGCTCCGGCACAGTGACCGCAACGCCCGCGGCGGATCTCGGCCGCGAACTCCTCGTCAATGCGCTGCAGGAATCGAAAAAAGGCGGGATCTTGCAGTAGCGCGTGGCACACTTCGTTGGTCTCCTTGGTTGTGGCAAACCGGAGACTCTCCCGAGGGGATCTTGTGATCAAGATCCCCGAGGGGGATCCACTTCAAACCATCATCAAACGTGATCGAATATCGCGCTCTGCCCACCAAAATAGATGGCCGTGCTCACGAGTACAACCCGCGCTATGGCTGGATCAAGATGGGAACGGCGCCGCGCGAGTCTTCCGACACACCGAGGGGCGCGGACCGCCCGCCTGTTGCCAACCCGTATCCCACGGAGTGCGATGCGCTCTGCCAGGAAGGGCGGGCGATCAGGGAAAGTTACGAAAAATACGACATACCTTCACTCGAAGCCCGCATCCTGGCCATCAAGATGTACAGCGCCAGCGCGGAGGAGTTGCAGACGAATGCTGCTCGTCGCTATGCGAGAAGATTCGATCAGTCGACCACCAGCTACATCTTCGTCGAACTCGATCTGCACCACCCACACCCCTCCGGAAACCTTGCCGCTGACATCAGGTGCAGCTACACCTTTCCGGACGGTCATCCCGAGACGTTTTCGTGGACGGTCAGGATCGAGCCGCAATGGGACGAGACGCAGACGACACGAGGATGGGGCAGCAGTACACCCGGCCTTGCTTTCCCCGCCGGCACCTATCGCGTCACATGCTGGGCAGACGGGCGCGTCATCACGCAGGGCGGCACGTTCGTTGTCCGGTGACGCGACCTGAATGAGTCAGGACCTGGAATCGGGCAGCCATCTCGTTGACCTGCCTGAGGCGTTTCGGACCACCGACCAGGTGGAGTCGGATGAGGAGTTGAGGTCTCCCCTCAGAGCAGCCATTCGATCGGCAGCAGCGATGCAATCGCGACGCCGATCCGGCGCCAGAAGGTTCTTCCGGGCTCCTTGTGGTGGATGAGATCGCGGCCGTCGAGCGTCTCGACCCATTGCAGCTTGTCCCTGTCGCCCAGTCGGACACGATACGTCGCGGACGGCAGGCGCCGGTTCAGTCCCTCGATCATCGACTGCGCGAGCGTGGGGGAGTCGATGACGAGACCCATTTCGGTGTTCAGCTGGGTCGAGCGCGGATCGAAGTTGAACGACCCGACGAAGACGCGCTCTCCGTCAACCGCGAATGCCTTGGTGTGCAGGCTTGCCCCGGAGCTGCCGGTCATTCCATGTTCGCGCGAGCCGCCTGATCCGAGGGACCAATGCGCCCCGTGCAACGGGCCGGCGACGCGTGGGTCGGCGTTACGCTTGAACTCGTAGAGCGCGATACCGCCGCGCAGCAGGGCGACCCTCCGCTTGGCATAGCCGGCGTGGACGGCCGGCACGTCTGTCGCCTCGAGCGAATTCGTGAGCACGGTGATCCTGACGCCGGCCGCAGCCATCGCCTTGAGGTCCGCGACTCCCTGTGCACCGGGAACGAAGTAGGCCGATGCGAGGATGAGTTCAGAGCGGGGCTGGGCGATGATGCGCTTCAACCGGGCCCACATCAGTTCGCTTCCTGTGCCCTTGCTGTGGATCTTCGCCGGATCGTCGCTGAGGAGCTGCACGTGACTCCAGTCGAACGTCAGTCGTCCCGCGAGTACGTCGTCGACGAAGGTCGGCGACGCCAGGGCCTGCGAGTAACTGCGGGCGACCGGATCATCACTGAGCGACTGCACCTGCCGGTCGAACACCTCGCTCGCGTCGGGCGGCGCGGGCGGCAGCAGTGCGGCCGCCGGGCAGGCCGCTGCGCTGGTCCAGTACCGCTCGAAGTCCTGCGATACGTCGCCGACGATCGGGCCGACGGCCAGGATGTCTAGATCCACGAACGTCAGTTCGCTCCTGGCGCCGAAATACTCGTCCCCGACGTTGCGGCCACCGACGATGGTGACGCAGTCGTCGACGGTGAAGGACTTGTTGTGCATGCGGCGATTGAGACGTGAGAAGTCAGTCATGAAACCGAGCACACGCCAGTCCCGCATCCGAAACGGATTGAACAGTCGTACCTCGACGTTCGCGAGCGCCGTGAATGCAGTGAGGGTGCCGTCGAGACCGCTCGTGTTGTGATCGTCTAGCAAGATGCGCACGCGAACACCACGTGCTGCGGCGCGGCGCAGGGCATCGAGCAGGAGCGTGCCGGACGTGTCGGCATGCCAGATGTAGTACTGCACGTCGAGCGTCCGCTGCGCCGCGTCGGCGAGCAGTGCGCGCGCCGCGAATGCGGCGCTGCCGTCACGAAGCGCCACGACACCGGAGCGGCTCGGGTGGGCCTGCAGCAGCGGTGCCAGGGCCTGGCCGAGCCGGGTATCGGCAGCGCTGTGCACTGTCACGGATGCCTCGGAGCCTCGATGATCACTCGTGGGCGGCGTGCGGGCGCGATCCTGGCGGGACAACCGTTCGACGTCCTGTGCTGCGGGCGGGCGAAGCTCATCGTGTCGTCGCGGCGCGAACCTTGTCAACCGCCGGAGAGGGACGCCCCGGAAGGGCGTTCGGGGGCTCGCGGACCGGGCCTGCCGCAACCGACCGCGCCATCGGGCAGAATGCAGCATCTGGCGCGACAGATGCGGCAGGGTCCGGACCAGGGTGAGCGGCGATTCCGACATTCAGGCAGAAGGCGTTTACGCATCCCGACCAACAGAAGGCATGCCGACGCTCATGTCCTACAGTGTGCCTGCGCCGGTCGGGCTCGACCGGCACGGGCAGGACACCTCGGAAATGCGCCGTATCCTCCAGGAAACTGAGCGGCTGATCGACCTGGGTCCGGAAGATCGGGAACGCGGGATCGCCTTGCTGCGCGCGGACGATGCCTCGCTTGCCGCCTCCGTCGAGGCGCTGCTCGCCCGGCACGACGCGAGCGAACACTGGATGCTGACCGAAGGGCCCGGTCTGTGGGACGGAGCAGACCCAGGGCGGATCGGCCCGTTTCGCATCACGGGCCGCATCGGCGCAGGCGGCATGGGTATTGTCTACCGCGCCGTGCGAGACGATGGCCTGTTCGACCAGGTCGTGGCCATCAAGCTGATGCGCGCGAGCAGTTCTGCGCTCGAGCACCAGGCCCGTTTCATGCTCGAGCGCCAGATCCTGGCGCGGCTCGACAGCCCTTCGATCTGCCGGATCCTGGACGGGGGCGTGTGGGAGGGACGTCCGTGGCTCAGCATGGAATACGTCGACGGCCTCGCCATCACGCAGTTTGCAGCGGCGAACCGCCTGGGTCTCGCTGCGCGGATGGACCTGTTCCTGAAGTTGTGCCGTGCGGTCCAGTACGCACATCGCCAGCTGATCGTCCACGCCGATCTCAAGCCGTCGAACGTGCTGGTGACCGCCACGGGCGATGTGAAGCTCCTGGATTTCGGCATCGCGCGATTGCTTGGGGATCGCGCAGACCCCGAGGGTACAAAGTCCACGGGCTTCACCCGGGTCTATGCGGCGCCCGAGCGTCAAGGGGGTGCCGAGCCCACGGTGACGGGCGACGTCTACAGCCTCGGCGCAATCCTGCACGAGCTGCTGACTGACCGCGTCGGCGGCACGAATGACAGTGGGTGGGAATGGCCTCGCGTCAGTGATTGCACCGATGGGCCACTGGCTCCGGCACGGCTGCGCGGGGATATCGATGCGCTCTGCGCCCGTGCGCTTGCTCCGCGACCTTCCGACCGGTATCCGGACGTGGCTGCGCTGATTGCCGACATCGAGGCATGGCGCGGCCACCGCCCGCTGGCTGCGCGGCGCCTCGGACGCCGCGCGCGTGCGGGCAGGTTCGTGCGGCGTCATCTGCGCGGGCTTGCGTTCACCGCGGCGGGTGGTCTGGCACTGATCGTCTTCAGTACCGTCAGCTATGTACAGTTCAGCCAGGCGGACAGGGCCCGGGCGGAAGCCGACGCCCGCTTTGCCGATGCGCGCGATACCGCCCATTACCTGCTGTTCGAGATCATGCCCTGGCTCGAGCACCAGCCTGGAACGCTGCAGAAGCGTGTCGAGATTGCCACCGTCGCGCAGCGCTACCTCGACCGGCTTTCCGGCGCGCGCCAGGCATCCGATGCCGTCCGGCTCGAGGCGGCCGAGGGGCTGCGGCGGCTCGCGGAGTATCAGGCTTTCCCCGGCCACCCCAACCTCGGCCAGTCCCAGGCTGCGGTGGAGAACCTTCGCAAGGCTGACGCCATTGTGCGGAGTCTGTCCGCGACGGACGCGAATCTGCTGCGCGCGCGATCCTCATCGATCGCGTGTGGCTCGCCTCCACGCTGCGCAGCAGCCTCGAGGAGGCGCAGCAGCTGGCGGCCGGGATCGGCCCGGCCGTACGCGCGGCCGGAAATCGCGATCCACTTCTGCCGGTGCGTGCCGATCTCGCGCTGGCGGATCTCGGCGGCATGAGAGGGGATTTTGATGCGCAGTTGCGCTATGCCGAGGCCGGCCTGGCAAAGCTGCCACCGACCGCCGGCAGCGAGGAAGTATTGCTCCTGCGCGCGAACGTGCGGGCGCAGAAGGGCGACGCGCTCTACTATCAGGGCAGGATCGGCGACGCGCTGGCGGAATACGAGCGCGGGCTGGCGGAAGTCGGTGATGCACTCCGGAAGTTGCCGCGCAGTTATGCTTTGCGCCGACGTCACACGCTGCTGGCCTGGGCAACGGGTTCGACGCTGTTCGAGATGCACGAGCACGGCCGGGCTCTGACGATGCTCGAGAACGCCCTGGCCGATGCTCGCGAGGCTCTGGCCTTCGAACCGTCCGACCGAGAGGCCGCGCGAAACCTGCGCATCGTGCGGCAGTCGCGGGCGCAGGTCCTAAGTGCGCAGGGGCGGCACGACGATGCCATAGCGGAGTTGCTCGAGACCCTGCGGGCGGACCAGTCGCTGCTCGACCGCATGCCGGATGAGCCGCGTCTGGTCCGTGATGTCATCTACGATCGTGCGGTGATTGGCGAAGTGCTGGACCGGCAGGGCAGGCGCGCCGAGGCATGCATTCTCGACCGTGCGACGATGGCGGCCTTCGATGCGTTGGCGAAGCAGCGTCGGCTGAGCGGGCTGGACCTTGTGGACAATCGTGCGGCCGTTGAAGCGCGCGTCGCGAAGAACTGCCGATGATGAAGGCCGCTACCCGCCCAGTTCCTGCGAGAGCCATGCCCGTGCGGTCTGCCAGCGCCGGCTGATGGTACGTTCGGACTGTCCGCTGACGGCTGCAATTTCCGGGATCGACAGGCCGACGAAGTAGCGCTGCTCCACGACCTGCGCGAGCTCTGGCGAAATGGCTTCGAGGCGCGTCAGCGCGCCGTCCAGCAGGTCAATGTCGACGGGTGGCCCTTCATCGGGTGCACCGAGCGTCACGTGTGGCAGCTGACGCTTGCCCGCGCGGCGCTTGCGGATCGCATCGATCATTGCCTGGCGCAGCAGGCGCGACGCGGTGGCGAACATGTGCCGGCGGTCGGCCCATTCCATCCGGTCGAGCTGCATCACACGCATCGCCGCCTCGTTGACCAGCTCGGTGGCCTGCAGCGTCAGGTAGTTGCGCTCGCGTCCGAGCATGCGCGCGGCGGCCCGGCGCAGCTCGTCGTAGACCGACGCCAGCAGCGCGTCGCGATCAGGATGGCTCACTCGTACCCCCTTCGGACTTCAAGATTGCATGGATTTCGATAGGTCGCAAACCGACCCGCGCGCACTTGACCTGGTTTGACTTAATTGAGATGTGGCGCGGTCTGTCGGTCGTTCTCGCCTTTGTCATGAGTGGGAGGCAATTTCCAGACGGGGGAGCGGGTGATGACAGACAGACCAAGGAGAAGTTTGACCGCGGGGACGGTTGCTGGCGTGGTGCTCGTCGTCGCCGCTGCGCTGGGCGCCCCCTCCGCGGGCCAGGCGCAGGCGGTGAAGCCGGGCCGACAGCTGCTCCGGCTCGAATCGGGGCGGGCCCTCTCTCTCTCCGGGGCCACTTACCGTGCCACGGCACCCGTCATGGCACTCTCCTCGGTCTCCAGCGAGCTCGTGACAATCGCTGTCATCGATGGGCGTCTCGAAAGCGGGCGACAGAAAGTCGGCCCTGGCGAAGCACTGGTGGCTCCGCTGGATGGGGGACGTATCGAGCGCTTTCGCTTCGATGCCCGCCGCCTCGGGGCGACCGTGCCTGCGGTCTGGGCCACCGAGACCCGTATCCCGCTCGCGCGTCTCGCGGCGGAGCAGCGGCGCCAGCGGTTCTGGGGACTGCTCGAGCCCGCCAACCTCAATGCCAGCGCGCCTGCGGTGCCGCAACTCGAAGCGGTGCGGCGGAGTTATCTCGGCAATGAGGTGGTCGCTGCGCTGCGAATCGAGGCGGCGGGCGACCGGGCCAGGCTGGCGACACTCACTGCCCGGCGGTTCTCGCAATCTCTCGCAGGCCGTGATGCGCCCGCAGTCGCCAGCCTGATCGACCCGAAGCCGTTCACGGACACGGGTGCTGATGCGGCGGCCTGGCAATCTGCACGGCTCGCCTTCGCAAGCCGGCTGGTCGCTGACACCGCATGGAGCGCGGCGATGGCAGCAGAGCCCTCCGCCGTCCCGGGTGATCAGTTGGCGTTCGATACGGGGGGCTATCGCATCCACCTCGTGCCTCGGGACCGGGCGATATTCGTCTCTGCGGTGGAGAAGCTGCGATGAGACACCTGCTGGGATTGGCACTCCTGCTCTCTGGTGGCGCCACGCAGATCCAGGCGCAAGCGCCGGCAAACGGCTTCACGCCGGCGGACCTCGCCGCGGCCGCAGCGCAGGTGGATACGCGTACGGCCGAACTCGCGACGGAGACCGAAGCGCTGCGCCTTGCACTGGCCTATGATCTGGCGCTTGGCGTCTCCACGCGTACACCGGGCGAGAGGGACGTATTGCTTGCGGCACTGCCCACCGGCAAAGGCGTGGGCGACCTGCGCACCCGGTGGTTTGTGGCAGGTGCCATCCCGCAGCCATCAGATGGCTCAACGACCGTTCTTTACAACCCGCTCGCCCGCGGTACGCTCGTGCTGGACTGGGAGAAGAGTGATGACGGCTGGCGGGTCGCCTATGCGCGGTTGAACTCGGCGGGTCCCGCGCAATGGCTGGCACAGGAAGGTCCGTGGCGCAAGGCAATCGTTGAAGACTATGCGAACACACGCTCCTTTACCGGTGATGCCGGACGCAGCTGGATCACCTATGAATGCGACCGGTGGATGGGCAGCCTCGCAAGCTGGCTCAAGACTCCGTCGCATGCGGCTGCAGCCGCAAATGCGCGCGAGCTGATCGCAGCGGGTAGGACCTCCGAGATCGGCGGCGGCAATATCGATCTGCTGCCCGAGCGTGCCCGGCGCACTTATGCCCCCGTCGGGGCGATCCCACGTACAGACGGCGGTGCGGCCGTGATCTTTGGTTCGCCATTGCTGCCCCAGATGCTGATTGCTGCGGACTATGGGGCCCACGCGGCCCTCGAGAAGCTCAGCCTCGTCAATCTCGGTAACGCCGGAGACGCGCGATGAAGGCAGTTGTACTGAGTTGCGCCGCAGCGCTCGTAGCGGGTGCCGGGATGGCCTTCCCGGTGTCCGCGCAGGAAGGTCGCCAGCCAACCTTTGAAGGACAAATGCAGGCCCAGGAGCAGGCAGCACGGGCGCGTCAGGCGGAGAGCGAGCGTCAGGCGCGTGCGATGCTCGAGCGCGACCTGGCTGTCGGCAACATGACGCCTGAGCAGCAGGGGGAATTCATCCGCTACGCACAGGAGCGGGTCGAGCAGACCGTGCCGGCTGCGCGCGAACTCCAGCGAAATGTCCGGCGGACTGCCGACGCACGTGGCAACCAGATGGCACAGTCAGGCGGCAATCTGGAGTCGGCCATGGACACCGGCAACCCGAGGGAGGTTTCCGATCGGGAGTTCGCACAGGCAGCCTCGCATGGCGTGACCGAAGTCGCCACGCAGTCGCTGGGGACCACCCGAGAGTTGGTGCGGGACAGCCGGGAGTTCCTGAACCAGATGGCGGCTGCCTCGGCGGATATTATGCGCGAGAGGGAGCGGATCATCCTCGGCAATGTCAATGTGTCTGCAGCGGAGCGGGAGCGTGTTCAGCGTGAGACGAACGAACAGGTTCGTGCGTCCGAGAAATTCCAGCAGACGTCCGAAGCCCGGTTCAACGAGGCCGATTATCGGCTGCGTGAGCGCGAGCGGATCATCCGCGAGAACGAGGCGGTTCTCGCGCAGCGCATCGAGACGCAGATTGCCCAGCATGGACGCGACCCGACGAACTGGGATCGGCCGGCGCCATCATCGACCGCATCTTCGGCGCCGATACGTATGCCACCCCCTGTGGCGCAATCTGTCCCGCCGTCCGGGACGATCGAACCATCTCCCCCGCAGCCGAGTGCTGGCACATCCGCGCCCGCAGTGTCACGCCCGCGGCGCGGCACCATCCCCGGCCAGGGCGGCGATCCCTACGCGGGCCTGCGGGTACCGCGCTCACAGGGGGGCACGGGTGCCGAGACGGCGGAATCGCGCGCAGCCGCCGATGCCAGGGCCCAAGCGCAGCAGGCTGCGCAGGCGAGGACCCAGGCGCAGCAGCAGGCCGAGCGCAACGCTGAGCGCACCGAGCGTCTGCGTCAGGAAGCGATGGAGCAGGCACGCCGCGACAATGAGGCGATGGACCCTGAGCGCCAGCGTCAGCTGCAGGAGGTCATGAACAGAGTGCAGCAGGAGCGCGAATACCAGGAAACACTCGAAATGCTCCGTCGCTACTCCCGGCCGGGTCAGGTGGGCATGGGTGCCAGCGGCGGCTCCGGTTCCGGCCTGGGCGGTCAGGGTAGCTGGCTGGGATTCACCGACTATTCCGACATGTCTGTGGAGGACATGCTCATGCATGCCGCGCTGCTGAGGCGGGAGGCCGAGCAGCGGGAGGCGCTGCGCGTCGCCGATGAGAACCGGCGCCTGCTGGCTAATGCGCAGCGGCTGGCCGCGCAGGACAGTCGCTGGAGGCAGCTGGTGCAGGACCGCTTCGGCAACGGCGCATGGGACGCCTTCGCCAATGGCGCGACGGTGACGACGCTGCAGTTGCTCGACATCTATGCGAACTACGATCCCAACCAGGCCATTCCGCCCGCCCGCTCGCTTTCGTCCGCCGGCACGTCGCTCTCGTCGGTCGGCTGGTCACTGTCGTCCGCCGGGCTCGACTATCGTGATCCGGCGGTCGAATCGCTGAACGAGGTACTCTACGGCCTTTCCACACGACGCCGATCACCCTTCGACCTCGGCGACCATGGTGATCCGGCGCGTGCCGCGCAGATGGCCTACAACGCGGGCGCCTTCGATGTGCGCTACAACCGCAGCAGCATCGAGAATTTCGAAAGTGGTGGCCGGCTCGTGGCCAATCTGTTCGACACCGAGGATGCCTGGCTGCGCTTCATCCGGAGCAATGGCTTCTCCGGTCTCGATGCGCTGCTCGCGCAACCGTTCAACGTCGTGCTGACTTGGGGTGCGGACGCCTATGACCTCGATCTGCACATGACCGGCCCCCTGGGCGAGGGCGCGACCAGTCGCTTCCACATCTATTACGCGGCGCCCGGTGCGCTCGATGCACAGCCCTTTGCGGCACTGATCAAGGACTGTATCTGCGCGTCCGGCAGTGAGGTGCTTCTGACCTCCGATCTCAACAGGGGCGGGGTCTATCGTGTCTCGGTGTTCAATTACGGCGACCAGTCCGCAGCGAGCACCAACCTCTCCAGCCAGTCGGGTGCGCAGATCCAGATCGTGCGTGGCGGAACGGCCCAGTCGGTGGGCAACGGTACGACGATCGTCGGGGGTCACGCCATTGTCACCACGCGCGTGCCAGGCGCCGGCGCGGGCAATACCTGGGTTGCCGTCGAACTCGACCCGCGGAACGGCCGCATCACCCTGCCGGACAGGATCACGCAGTCGCCCGGATCGGGGGGTGTGCAATGAGAGACGCCCTTATGTCGATCCGGGACCTCGCGATGGTCGCGACCGCAGCTGCCCTGGTCACGCCTGTGCTGAGCGCGGCGCAGTCGCTGCCGCCGACGGGGAACCTGGAGGAAAGGAGCCGTCAGCAGATCCGTGTGCCCGCGGAAGCGGGGCGGGAGGACGCGCTCATGACGGGCGACACGGATATCCTCCTCCTGCGCAGGACGAGGCTGTTCAACATCCACGGGTCAGCGGACGTCTCCTGGACCAGCAACGCCTACCTGTCGCCTGGCGCGCGCATCAGTGACGGCTTCACGCAGGTGCAGGCCGGTGCGGGCATCGGTACGCGCATCGCGGAGAGGGTGAGCGTGTTCGCCGATGCCGGCGTCTCGACGG
This sequence comes from Gammaproteobacteria bacterium, assembly GCA_016707425.1. Taxonomy (GTDB): domain Bacteria; phylum Pseudomonadota; class Gammaproteobacteria; order Steroidobacterales; family Steroidobacteraceae; genus JADJHU01. Next base: position 327,380 of record JADJHU010000001.1, on the reverse strand, counting down.
TGCGCTACTTCTCTGAGACGAGCCTCGACTACAGCACCTTCACCGGTGCCATCGGGGTGAGCGGCACGCTGGGACCGGCGATGCTCAGTGGCCTCTATCTGCCGGCGGTCATCTACACCCGCGACTTCGGCGATCGCGAGCTGACCGCCCATCGCTTCCGTGTCGCTGGCGTCGTGCCTTTCGTGTTCCGCGGAACCAGGGTTGACACCGAGCTGCACGTGGAGCGCGCGAGCACGCAGCCTGCCGACTACTCGGCCTGGAGCGCCGGTATGACCCTGTCGGCCAGTCGCATGCTCTTCCCGAGTGCGGCGATCCTCGGCTATGTGGCTGCCGGGTACGATCGGCGATACTTCGATGACTACTTCGAGGCCTTCGTCGGCACGTCGCGTCGGGACAGGCTGGTGTCGGCGGGCGCAGGGCTGGTCTGGCGACCCGGCACCTGGGGCCAGGTCCGTCTCGACTACGGCTATGGCCACAGCGTGTCGACGTCGGACGTCAATGGCTATGTCGCGCACTCGGGGATGCTTGGGCTGAGTGCGACACTGCGCTTCTGACGACCGGCTCAGCCGAACTGCACGCTCAACATCGAGATCGAACCACCGTCCACGCCCCCGACCGGAAACGCCACCGCCACGCCGGCCTCTGGAAACACGTGGCGCACCAGAGTGGCGTCGCCCGACGCGGGGTATTGCACCTCGAACAGCTCGCGCGGAAAGCCGCCGACATCGTGGATCGTAGGTGGATTCGTCATCCCGGCCCAGCCGCGCCGCCATAGTCGTCTCTCTCGGGAGCCAGATGAGGATCACAGGGTCGCATTGCCAGCCTGCTCTCATTCGCATTCGTGAGGTGGGTCTGACGCGATGTTGGCTGATCCCTGCACTCTGGAGAAGACATCAGGGGGGTTGCGCCACGCGCGATGAAGCGGAGCAGCGAACCTGAAGCCGGACGCCGGGTCAAAGCCCATAAGTGCGGCCGCCGGGTCGCAGAGTCTGCGCGGAAGGAGAAACGCCGTGGACGACCTTGCTCGCCAGAAATATCTCACCATTGCAGTCCGTGTGATCGGCCTAGTCCTTGTTTTTGGCATCTATCCGCTCACGGTACTCTGGCCGTCCGGCTGGTCATGGCATCCCGGGCAGTCAGAGTATCTGCACATGATCATCGCGATCTACGTCACACTGGGAGTCTTCCTCATTCTCGTCTCGGCTCGTCCCGAGAAGCATCTCAGCCTCATTTCCTTCGCGATCTGGTCCAGCATCGTGCACGCTGCGGTCATGGCGGTGCAGGCAGTGGTCGACACCGGGCACATCGGTCATCTTTACGGCGATGTTCCTGCGCTGTTCGTCGTGGCAGGCGTGCTCGGGTGGTTGTGTCCGCGGGCTCTGACCCTCAGGTTCCTCACGGGTGCGACGTGACTCCATCAGCGATGCGGTGTCGTGCCGCACTCACGAGCGGGATCACTTCCCGGCAGGCCGGCCGAGCAGGGCTGGAGCGCGTCGGTTCAGCGCAGCGTTCACTTGCCGGCGCTCAGCTGGCGTCGCAGTGCGTAGAACGTGATCAGACTCAGCGCTGCGACCGCTGTGCCGACGGATAGCACGAGACCGCTGCGGCCCTGCACGAAACTTTCTCCCAGCCACACCGTGGCTACCGTATAGGGCAACTCGGCCAGGCTGAGCGACAGCAGAAAGAGCCGGGGCGGATAGCGCACCAATCCGAGGACGTAACCGGGAATTTCGGACGGCAGCGCCAGTTGAGACAGGAACACCAGACCGAACGGGGTGTCGCGTCGCACGCGGCGCTCCAGCTCCTGCAGTGCATCGCTGTCCGGTGTGAGCCACTTGATCACGGGGCGACCGAAGAAGCGGCCTAAGGAGTAGGCCACGATGCCGCCCAGAATCCAGCCGACCCACAGGAGCACGATGCAGGAGAACGGGCCCCAGGCATACACGGCCACCGGAACGACGGCGGCAATGGACACAAATGCCACCATCGCCGACACCGCGGCGAACAGGACGAACAGCGTGGCGCCCCGGACCGGTTGGCTGGCCATCACCGGTTCGACTTCGTCGAGCAGCTGGATGAGCGCGGCGTGAGTGGTCTCGGATCCGGCCAGCACGGCCAGCGCGACGCACAGCAGGACGAACAGCACTGCGCGACGCCAGGCATGGCTGTGATGAATGGGCAGTTCGCGAGCGAGGCGCGGCATGATCATGGCTCGAGGGCGCGGATCGTCTAGAGCCGCAAGGATAGCAGCGATGGCGGGCAGGGACTCTCGTGTCTGCTGCGGCGGCCGGGCGGATCAGCTGCAGAACGCGCGCACGGTCCTTGCGATACCAGGGCCGTCGAAGCCGTAATGCGGGTAGATCTCCTCGGGGTAGCCGAAGCTCACGAATTCGTCGGGGATGCCGATTTTTTTCAGCCGGGCCGGTACGCCGGCCTCCATCAGCGCGTCGGCGACGATGCTGCCGAGGCCGCCGAGGATATTGTGATCCTCTACGGTGACGAGGGTGCCTGTCCTGCGCGCGGCCCGCTCGATCGCCTCGCGGTCGACGGGCTTCACCGTATGCATGTCGATGACGCCGACGCTCAGCCCTTCTTCCTGCAGCATCAGGGCCGCGCGCAGGCTGTTGTAGACCCCCGTGCCGGTGGCGATGATCGTGACGTCGCTGCCGTCGCGCACCTCGATCGCCTTGCCGATCGCGTAGTCGTATTCCGAATTGTAGACGGCAGGTTCCTCGCCGCGCGGAATCCGGATGTAGATGGGGCCGGGCCACGTGAGCGACGCCTCGAGCATCTTCACGCACTGGGCGGCGTCGCTGGGTGCGATCATGGTCATGTTCGGAATCGCGTTCATCACGCCGAACTCGACGATCGTGTTGTGCGTGGGGCCATACCCGGAGGACAGCCCGCCGTGGGTACCGATCAGGCGCACCGGAAGATCGTTGTAGGCGAGATCATTATGGATCTGGTCGAGCGCGCGCACGCAGAGGAACGGTCCGAAAGTCTGTCCGTACGGAATGTAGCCCTTGCGGGCGAGCCCGGCGGCCATGGTGACGAGATTCATTTCCGCGATGCCGACGTCGAGCACGCGGTTGGGGTGACGGTCGTACAGCTCACGCACCGGTCCGGACTTGCCGGTGCCGTCCGAGTTGATGTAACAGACCTTCGGGTTGTCGGTGACCATCTGGACCATCTTCTTCGTGACCTGGTCCTTCGCGTTCATCATCGCCGCGATGTCGGAGATATTGAAGGTGAAGCCGGCCATTTCAGATCCTCTTCTTCTGTTCCGCGGTGTACTGATCGATCAGCGCCTCGGTTTCTGCGAGCTTCTCGTCGTCGAGTCCGCCGATGTGCCAGGCATAGGGCCGGTCCATCATGTACGACACCCCCTGTCCTTTCGTGGTGTTGGCGATGATGCAGACCGGCTTTCCGGGGCTCTGCAGATCAACCGAGGGCAGGCCAGAAAGCGTGCGATCGATCTCGTGCATGTCGGTGCCGTCGATGTCGAAGACGGTCCATCCGAAGGCGCGCCAGCAATCGGCCATTGAATTCCACTTGATGTTCTCGCCGGCCATGAACGACGCGGAACAGTGGTTGTTGTCGACGATCGCGACGATGTTGTCGAGCCGGTGGGAGCCCGCGTACATGATCGCCTCCCAGTTGGATCCCTCTTCCATCTCACCGTCGCCGAGCAGGCAGAAGATCCGCGAAGCGAGGCCCTCGTTACGGTTGGCGTGTGCGAAACCGATGCTCCAGCTCAACCCGTGCCCGAGCGAGCCGGTGGAAACCTCGACACCCCGCACGTACTTGCGGTTCGGGTGTGCGCCGAAGACGTGTCCGATCCTGTTGTAGTTCTCGTAGAGTTCCTCCCACGGATGCAGGCCCATATCGCAGAAGATGCAGTAGAGGAGCACCCCGTTGTGCCCCTTGCTGAGCACGAACATGTTTCGGCCCGGATCTTCGAGGTTCTCCGGATCGAAGCCGAGGTGCTTGTAGTACAGCGCGACCGCCACATCGGTCGCCGACAGCGGTCCGGCGAGATGGACGTTGCCTGCGTAGCGCGCGCTGCGACACAGGTACTTGCGGATTTCGCCCGCCTTGTCGATCAGGGCGGGAACATCATGCAGGCAGATCTTGCTCACGTCCTCGGTTTCTCCATGCGGTTTCGATACGGGTTCCGGCGAACCCGTCAGGATCGGGTCGCCGGAAGCCGTAATGCGGGGTAAAGATATCCCTCCGCCTCGTCGGCATGCATCGTACGAACGTATGAGCGGTTCAGGGGGCGGGCGGCACGGCTTGCGCTAGGAGGCTTCCGTGGGACTTCTGCGCCACAATCCGGGCTTATCTACGCCCGAACACCGCACTGAGCCACCGGTCCACCACCGGCGTTGCCGCATAGTCCGGGTCGCCCAGGCGACGATTGATCTCGGCATGGCCCCGCAGGCCGGTGCCGGGAAAGTCGTGGCGCTCCACCCGCGTGCCGGCCTGCTTCAGCACAGCTTCGAGTTCCTTCGATTGCGCGACGCCATCGGGCCGCTGGACATGGATGATCAGAAAGGCCGGGGCATTCGGCGCCTGGGCGTGCAGCGTCGGCGACAGCGCGCGCTGGCGGTCGGGGTCGCTGCCAAAGGCCTGGAGATAGGTCTCCGACATGAACCTGCCGCTCGTGCTCATCTGGCGCGGGACGTCATACGCAGCGCCATCGATCGGCAGCACGCCGGCGACATTCGCAAAGCTCAGCCCGGCGCGTTTCAGGTACTGCTCATCGGTGCCAACCAGCGCCACGAGGTGCGCGCCCGCGCTGTGACCCATGATGACAATCCGGGCGGGATCGAAGCCCAGCCGCGCGGCATCGGTGATCAGGTACTTGAGGGCATTGGCGACATCGGCGGCCTGGTCCTCCACCGTGCTGGCCGGGACCAGGCGGTAGTTGAGTGAAGCGTAGGCGTAGCCGAGGCCCGTGTAGTGCGGTGCCTTCCACGGGCCGCTGGCGTTGTCCTTGCTTCCGTGCTTCCAGCCGCCGCCGTGGACGAAAACCACGAGCGGCGCGCGCTTGTCGCCGTTCTGGGCGGGCCAGAAGTCGAGCTGCTGCAAGGGGTCGGTGCCGTAGCTCAGCGTCTGCCGGCCTGGCGCCTGCTGCACGGCCGCACCGCGGTCGCGCCCGCTCGGTCGCTCGCGCATCCTGTCGCCGGGGCCGGCTACGGCGAGCGTTCCGGCCAGCAGCACCAGCAGGGTACAGGACAGGGTGGCGTTCCTTCTCATGACACGACTCGCTGTGACACCAGATTATTGACTGAGCGCTTCCGGGCCGGACTCGAGCTGCAACGGATTATCGGCGGGTCGATGATGAAGGCAAGGGCCTGCTCACAGAGGCACCGGGGGCGACAGACCTGTATGGCTCGCTGCACTGGCGTGGCGACCGGCGGGCATAAGCTTCTCATCTGCAAACCTGCCCCCGCCTGCAGAACGACACCTGGCAGAGCCGCCCTGCGGGGTGCGCTCCCGGCGCGGCCATTCATGAACGCGTGCCGCCGTCGACAGGGCTGTCTCCTGAAGACGACAGCCCGCGCTTGAGGGGGGGCGACGGGCTAGAATTGGAATTCGGTTCACTTCATTCGAGAAGGCTTGACTTCCATGACACGTACGCTGGTTCGATCGATACTGACATTGACATTGGGCGCCATGGTGATGGTGGGTGTCCCGCGCGGGGCCTGGGCCGGGATGATCGGGATGCCCGCCGTGGTCGCTGCCGAAGCAGATGCCGCGCGTGCGGCCGATCTCGCGCTGGTGCAGTCGCAGCTTGCGCGCGCCGACGTGCAGAAGCAGCTGCAGGTCTTTGGCGTCGATCCGGCGGATGCGGCCGCGCGTGCAGCATCATTGAGCAGCACCGAGCTGGCGGAGCTCGCGCAGCGCATGCGCGATGCGCCGGCGGGCGGGGACATGGGCTTCCTCGCCGTGATCGGTGTCGTCTTCCTGGTACTGCTGCTCCTCGACTACCTGAACGTCATACACGTCTTTCGCAGCCATAAGTGAGGTCGGCGCGACTCGTTCTCGCGAGCCTCGCTCTGCTCGGTGCTGCCGGCTGCAGCGATCTCTCGCTGCGGCCGGCGGGAGCCGGCGCGACGCGTGTAGAGCTCGTCGATACGCCGTTTTTCCCTCAGGAACAATACCAATGCGGTCCGGCCGCACTGGCAACGGTGCTGGTCGCGACTGGCATTGCGACCGACGCAGATGCGCTCGTTCCCGAGGTCTACCTGCCGGCGCGCAAGGGCAGCCTGCAGGCGGAGCTCCTCGCGGCCACGCGGCGCCACGCGCGATTGCCCTACGTCATCGATCGGGATCCTGCGGCGCTGCTCGCCGAGCTCGATGCGGGACATCCGGTGCTGGTGCTGCAGAACTTCGGCTCGCGTGGCCACCCGGTCTGGCACTATGCGGTGGTGATCGGCTATGAGGGTGACAGGGGGCGTTTCATTCTGCGCTCGGGCACGACGCGTCGCCAGGAGCTTGCGGCGCGACGATTTCTCGCCACCTGGCAGCGGGCGGATCGCTGGGGCTTCATCGCTCTGAGGCCGGGTGAATTGCCGGCGCACGCGGATGCGGCACGCTATCTGCGCGCAGCGAGCGATCTAGAAGCAACTGCTCAACCCCAGGCTGCGGCCCGGAGCTACGCTGCAGCGGTGGCGCGCTGGCCCGAGCAGCCGCTGGCCTGGTTTGCATTCGCCGGCGCGCGCCTGGATGAGGGACAACCCGGCGCGGCGGAGGACGCTTATCGTCGTGTGCTCGCACTCGACCCGTTGCACGTAGCCGCGCGCAACAACCTGGCCTTGCTGCTCGCGAAGCGCGGCTGCCATGATCTCGCGTCGCAGGAGATCGAGCGGGCGCGTGCGGAAGCCGCAGGCCGTCCGCTGGCTGACGAGGTGGCCGCGAGCATGCAGGAGATCGCAGCACTGCGAACCACCGTCCGTGCCGCGCCGCCAGCGCAATGCGTGTGGCAGAATTGATATCCACAGGAACAGGCATCGGTCACTGCCCGATGAGGCTATCCGTAGACACTGGCGGGGACCGTGCACGCGGAAGCGATGCTGAGCCTTACGCGAACGCTTGACCGGAGTAATGCGCGGTGAGCGCGGGGAGCTGATCATGGGCAAGGGAACGGTGGCTCGCACGATGTTCCTGCAGGCGGGGTTGGGTGCGCTCGTGGCAGGCATGGCCGCCGGGCCAGTCCTCGCGCGAACCAGGTCGGCCTGCGACCTGCTGACGCTGCAGCAGGTCGGCGCGGCACTGGGTGCCGCCGTCAGGATCGACCAGAGCGCATCGGGACCCGACCCGAGCGGCGGCGACAACTGCGTGTGGAACAGCGCCGACGGCAGGAACATCATGACGCGGATCCTTGCCGTGAAGGACAGGAATCTCGTGCAGTACACGTTCAAGTCTGCACTCAGTGACGCTTTCAGCAACGGTCCTCCGCCCGAGTCGCTGTCGGGTGTGGGTCATGAGGCGCGCTATCGTGCCTACACCGGGAACCTCGCGGGTGGCGTGGTCGTCGCGCGCAGGGGGAACATCGTCTTCGTCGTGGAAGGGCTCGCGCCGAAGGCGAGGCTCGTCGAGCTGGCGAAGAAGGAAGCGGCGGGGCTGTAGTCGCGCCGCGGATGCGGCCTCCCGGCATCTTGGCCACTTCGATGTCCGGTCCCGACCTGTCACTGGGGGGTGCCGTCGCCATGGGGCCGCACCGCCCGGGTCAGGTAATCGAGGGGCCCGATGGCCGTGACCGTGCCCGGCGGCACGCAGCTCTCATCTCCGCAGTGGCCGGAACGCCGCCCGCACATCCTCGACGAATGCCGCGGGCTCCTCCGCCGGAGCGAAGTGTCCGCCCGATTCACGTACTTTCTGGAAGTGCAGCGGGAAGAGACGGGGGTCCGCGTCCCGCAGGGGCAGCGGTGGCGCATCGGCCCGGTAGACGGTGACGCCGGTTGGCACTTCGATGAGAGGCGTGCGATCGTGCGCCGGCGTCCACTTGTAGCGCGCCGCCTCGGCGTAGTAGCGCACTGAGCTCGAGAAGGCGCCGGTGGCCCAGTACAGCATGGTGTGGTCGAGCAGTGTGTCTTTCGAGAAGCGGCGCTCGACATCGCCGCCACAGTCGCTCCAAGCCCTGCGACGTTCCAGAAGCCAGGCGCAGAGCCCGGCCGGCGAGTCGTGCATCGCGGAGGCGAGCGTCTGTGGATCGAGTACCTGTACGGCCACGTGGCTCGCGAAGCGCCGACTCCACTCGATGAATCGTGCGCGATCATCGCCCGTGAGCGAAGCGATGTGCTCCATGAAGGGATCCCAGGGACGCTCGCCGGAGAAAAATGCGAGTGCCGCGACCGTGCCGACGACATAGATCCCGATGAGCCGCTCGGGATACTTGTGTCCGAGCTGTGCCGTGACGATCGCGCCCCAGTCGCCGCCGGCGGCAGCGAAGTGCTCGTAGCCGAGTACGCCGGTCATGAGCTCGTGCCACAGATCCGCCGTGGTCCAGGCGTTGACGCCCGTGCGCGTGATCGGTGTCGAGAAGCCGAACCCGGGAAGCGAGGGCACGACGATGTCGAAAGCGTCCGCCGGATCGCCGCCGTGAGTGGCCGGGTCGCTCAATGGTCCGATGACGTCGCGGTAGTCCCAGAAGGTCCAGGGCCAGCCGTGCGAAAGCACGAGCGGCATCGGCGCGGGCCCGCGACCCCGCACGTGCACGAAATGGATGGGCAGTCCGTCGATGTTCGCCCGGAAGTGTGCGAGCTCATTCATGGCGCGCTCGCGCGCCCGCCAGTCGTAGCTCTCGAGCCAGTAGTCGAGGAGCGAACGCAGGTAGGCGCCGTTCGTGCCGTACGACCAGTCCTCGTTGGCGAAATCGCGCGGGAGTCGCGCCCGCCGCAGCCGTTCGCGCAGATCGTCGAGCACGGCGTCGTCGATCGAGATGGCGAATGGCTCTATGTGTTCCATGCTGTCTCCTGCGCGAGTCGTGCGCTGCGTCATGTCGTGGGGCCTGCCGGACGGGCAAACTGTATGCGTGACTGCCCCCGAAAAGCCACCGGTATTCTGGCTGGGCCGCCAGCCTATTCTCGATCGCCGGGAGCAGACCGTTGCCTACGAATTGCTGTTCCGGTCCGGTGACGCGATCTCCGGTCGCGTGACGGACAACCGCATGGCCACGGCCAGTGTCATCACCCACGCGTTCAACGAGCTTGGCATCGAATCGGTATTGGGCACATGCCGCGGATTCATCAACTTCGACGCTGATCTCCTGCTCTCAGATACGGTGGAGCTCCTGCCTCCGGAGCGCACGGTCGTCGAGCTGCTGGAAACGGTGGACATTACGCCGGCGATCGTCGCTCGCTGCCACGAGCTGCGTGCCCTGGGATTTTCGTTCGCCCTCGATGACGTCGTGCAGCTCGGAGAACACTACACGCCTGTCCTGCCACTCATTGACATCATCAAGGTCGACGTGCTGGCGACGCCACCTGGAGACCTGCCAGCGATGATCGCCCGGGCGCGAGGTCTCACCGGGGCGAAGCTGCTCGCCGAGAAGGTCGATAGTCCTGAGCAGGCCAGGCGTTGCCGCGAGCTCGGTTTCGATCTGTTCCAGGGCTACTTCTTCGCGAGGCCCGCGGTTCTCGAAGGGCGCCGGGTCGATCCCTCGAGGCAGGTTCTGGTGCAGCTCCTTCAGCAGGTTCTGACCAGCGCCGACAACAGGCAGATCGAGGCCACGTTCAAGCAGGCGCCCGAGCTGAGCTACAAGCTGATGCGCCTGGTCAACTCGATCGGCATGGGGCTGCGCTTTCCCATCGCTTCCCTGTCGCACGCGCTGGTATTCCTTGGCCAGCAGCAGCTGCAGCGCTGGGTGCAGCTGCTGCTGTTTGCCCAGCGCAGCCGCGGGACCGCGCAGAGCCCGCTGCTCGGCATGGCCGCGACTCGCGGCAGGCTGATGGAGCTCCTGGCAGAGAAACAGTCGGGGGATGTCGCGAAACGGGATCGTGCATTCATGGCGGGCATCCTCTCCCTCCTTGACGTCCTGCTGGAAACCCGCATGGAAGATCTCATTGCCCAGATCAGCCTGCCGGGTGACGTGCGCGATGCCCTGCTCGCCAGGGCGGGGCCCCTCGGCCACCTGCTGAAGGTCGTCGAGGCCCTGGAACAGGCCGACTCCACGACTCTGCCTGCGCTGCTGGCGAATGACGATCCCTGTCGCTTCGACGACATCGCCTGGATCCAGGTGAAGGCCCTCGCATGGTCCAACGCCATTGCGCAGGCGGCCCGCGGCGGGTGAGCCGGCCGCGCGGGGATCCGATCCCGATCGCGCGAGTTCAGAACGTATAGTTCCAGCTCAGCATCGCGCCATTGCCCTGCACCGGCACGACCGACAGGCCGAGGTGCTCACCGAAACGCGGCGCGACGAAGGCATCGTTCACCGTCATACCCACGAAGTGGGCGATCGCCATACTGAGCAGTGTGTCGGACGGATAGTGGGCGCCGGCCTCGAGGCGTGACCACGCGGTCATCACCGTCAGGCTGTCGAGCCCGAGATCCATTGCGAGTCGTGTGCCGCCGGCGATGCGCACCGATTGCAGGTTGCGCTCGGAGAGCTGGTTCAGCACGGCCACGGTAGCGGTGTGGCCCGATGGCAGGCTCTCGTCATCGGAGTGGTCCGGTCGTTCACGGCCCGTGGTGCTCTTGAGGGCGAACACGGCGCCCGTGGTCAGCGCCGCGGCACCGATGCCACCCAGCACGCCGCGGGTCTTGTCGGCGAGCCATTCACCGGTGTCGTCGCTGCCGGGCGTGGCCAGCACCGTGCCAGCGTATGCCACTGCCGAGACAACGCGCAGGCGATCGGTCCAGTCGGAGGCGCTCTTCGCCGAACCGAAGACCGGATGGTGGTCGCGAGCCCAGTCGGACAGTCTGTGGTCTGCATTGCCAATCTGCAGCGCCGCCGCACCCGCCAGCGGAATCCACACCCGCGGATTCGTGGCGGCGTCCATGGCTGCATTGCGCAGCCGATGCCAGCCCGGCTGCAGCGTCGTGTCTTCGCCCCAGTGAGCGCCAGTCGGGCTCGTGGCGCAGCTGGCGAGCAGACTGGCCGCGAGGACGAGCGCCGCGCATCGCAGTGTGGACATCCGATTCCCGGTGGAGTGATGGTGACTTGCGGTACTTTACTCGTTGTTCCTGTCGCCGGGCCGCGAAATCATTACCCCGTCCCGAGAGGCGCAGGTATCCTTCCTCCACCTTGAATACGATCCGTATCGGTCTCGTTCCAGTGGGCGCGTGCCGGCCCGTGCGCGAGCTCGAGGAGCTCCCGATAGACTCGCTGTGGACGGGCGGGCATGTGGCTGCGCCCAATGGGAGCCCGGAGGCGATGGTCGGTCTGGCACGGCTCGCCGCGCTGAGCTCGCGAGTGCAGGTCGGCACGATGGTGCTGCTCCTGCCGCTCTATCCACCTGCAATCGTCGCGAAGCAGATCGCGGATCTCGACCGCGCAAGCGGTGGGCGTATCGTGCTCGGAGTGGGGGTTGGGGGCGAATACCCGGAGGAGTTTCGTGCGTGTCAGGTGCCGATCGGTGAACGCGGTCCGCGCACTGACGAGGCCATCCCCCTCCTGCGCCGCTTCTGGCTCGGCGAACCCGTCACGCACCACGGGCGTTTTTATTCTATGGACAGCGTGCGCATCCATCCGGCGCCGATCCAGGCGGGCGGGCCGTCGATCGTGGTCGCCGGTCGTCAGCCACCAGCCATGCGGCGTGCCGCGACGCTCGGTGATGGCTGGTGCCCGTACCTGTATTCGCCCGGGCGTTATGCGCGTTCGGTCGCCTCGATCCGCGAGTTTGCAGCCACGCAAGGACGTGCGCTCGATGGCTTCGACTGGTGCGTCTGGGTGTTCTGCAATGTCGGCACGGACGGCCGGCTCGCACGCGAACAGGCGGCGCGCTCGCTCGGCAGCACCTATGCGCAGGACTTCGGCGCCATGATCGAGCGTGTGGCGGCTGCCGGAACGGCCGACGAAGTGCTCGAGCGGCTGTGCGCATTTCATGATGCCGGCGCCCGCCACTTCATCCTGTGTCCGGCGACGGGCGATGCCGACCCGGATCCCATGATCGAGCGACTCTTCAGGGATGTGGTGCCTCGTCTGCGTGGTTATTCTGCGGTCACCCGGGCTGCGCGCCGAGATGCCTGAGATGGCTGCCGCAGCCCGCACGGCAATCCGATGCGCCGAAGCCCGCGATTGATGTCTGCCCCGCAGTCGCCTGGTTCAACGCACACTCTGCGCGGGGTGAGCGCATGATCCTGAGGATCCTCACGCCTCGCACCGCCAGCAGGTAGTCGATGTGCCAGCGCAGCGGCTTTGCCTTTCGCTGGTGTCGCGCGATACGTGCTTCGAAGTTCCGCCGTGCCGATCCCGTGTACACGTAGGTGCCGGCTGCGAACTCGAAGGTGCCGAGGCGCCCTATGGCGATGCGCCGGGGTCGCATCACCTCGATCACGAGCTGGTAGCTGACGGCACGACGTGCGTTCATCGTCGATCAGCAGTCGCCTCTGCGAGCGCGGCTGACGGGGCGCTCGTCGTCCGTGCGGCGTGCACGGGCGGCCTCAGCGAGTGGCGATTGTTCATCCATCCCGAAGCGCAGCTCTTCCACGCGCTCCTGCATGCGCACGAGGTGCCCCAGGGTATCCATCTTTTCGCGGGCACGCATCTGCAGCAACCCGAGTGCCGAGTGCGCGTCATCGCACAGGGCGACGCCTTCGCCTTCCAGGCCGGTGACAGCCGGTACCAGATTGTTCATTCTTCTTCGCTCTTGTGAATCTGCGCGTAGGTCTGCGTCGCCGCGCGGAAGAAGGTCCGCACCCGCTCCGGCGTCAGCCCGGCGTGGCCAGGTTCCAGGGTGAGCTCGACGCCGTCGGCGACGAACAGGGGGCTCCAGACCTCCACCGTCCCCGGGGTGTTGCGGCGTTGGAGGTCGGGGGCCGTGTCCTGCTGCTTGAGCAACTCGCCGATCTGTTCCAGAGACAGCCCCGCGAGCTGCCACTTCCGTACCAGCACGAGCTGTTCGACGTCGCGCTGGGTGTAGCAGGCACCCTTGCGGACCCAACGAGGCAATGTGGACCGGCCCGGTTTTTCCGGAGACTCCATTCTTTGGGAGAATGGAGGCTATGGGAACGCCACAGACGCGGCATTCAAGCGAGGTTCGCGAGCGCGCGGTGCGGTTGGTCTTCGAGCACCAGGGCGAGCACGCCTCGCAGTGGGAGGCGATGTGCTCCATCGCTGCGAAGATCGGCTGCGCGGCCGAGACGCTTAGGAAATGGGTCAGGCGGGCCGAGCGCGACAACGGCAAGCGCGAGCGGCTGAAAGCCCTTGAGCGGGAGAACCTTGAGATGAGGCGCGCGAATGAGATCCTGCGCAAGGCGTCGGCGTATTTTGCCCAGGCGGAGCTCGACCGCCGCGGGAAGTGATGGTGGCGTTCATCGACGCGCATCGAGACGAATACGGGGTCGAGCCGATCTGCAGGGAGCTTCAGATCGCCCCGTCGAGCTACTACAAGCATCGGACACGGCAGCGGGATCCGTCCCGCCTGCCGGCTCGCATACAACGCGACGCCGACCTCTCGGGCTCGACGGCGTCTCGGCCCGATCAACTGTGGGTGGCCGACTTCACCTTCGTGGTCACCTGGGGCGGGTTTGTCCACGTCTCCCTCGTGATCGATGTGTTTGCCCGACGGATCGTCGGCTGGCGGGTGAGCCGCTCGATGCACACCGAGCTCGTGCTCGATGCACTCGAGCAGGCGCTGCATGCTCGGAGGGACGGAGCGGGGCTCATTCATCACAGCGATCGTGGCTCGCAATATCTGTCGATTCGCTACGCCGAGCGGTTGACCGAAGTCGGCGTGAAGGCTTCCGTCGGCAGTGTTGGGGACTCCTACGACAACGCCGCGGCCGAGTCCGCCACGCTCGAGGGGGTCGACTGGTTCAATCATCGGCGGCTTCTGGAACCGATCGGCCACGTCCCGCCAGCAGGGTTCGAACCGGAGTATAAGGTATCGATTCCTCTGATCCACGCGATTGCGGCGGGCCTGTTCGTGATCCCCGGCGTGCTGACGCTCATGAATGTCGGCCGACTCCTCTGAGGCGACGCGATGCGTATCACCTTCGGGCTGCATCTCGATGGCGAGCAGGGCTGGCGCCCCGCACACCGGCTCGGCGAGCCGGTGCTCGGCCCGCTGGGGCTCCTCGATCTGCTCGAGACGCAGCTCGGCCTGCTGCGTGCCGAGTGCCCGCTGCCCGAGCGCGTGACGCAGTACCGCGAGTGCCTGCGCCGGCTCGACGCGCCGGCGCGCTTCTATCACGCCTCCTTCGGCATCGACCCGGTCGGCACGGCGGCGACGCTCCTTTCCTGGCGCGACATCTGGCAGCTGCACGGCTGGAGTGGCGAGTGCGCGCGTGGAGCAGGCGCACGGATTGCGGATCTCGCGGCCGTCGAGGTCGCAGCGCGCGAGCTTCTCGTTCCCTCGATCGGCGAGCGCCTGGCGCGCGTGGCCGGGTCGCTCAGGACTCGACCGGTGCAGGTCGAGTGTCTCGAACTCGCCGATCCCCAGACGGTCTTTCCCAGGCGCTGGCAGGAGGTGCTGGCGCAGCTGCCTGTGCGCGAGGCCGCGGCCTGCCAGCCCGCGGCGGATCCGGGGACCGTGCTTGGGAAGCTGCAGCGTGCGTTGCGGGCGGCGCACGACGGTGTGAAGTCCGAGGAAAAGATCGCATGGGCCGATGACGGCAGCCTGCGCGTGGTGCGTGCGGAGACGGCGCTCGTCGCCGCCCGCTGGCTGGCGCATGAGCTGACCACATCGCAGAAAGATGTAGCGCTCGTCGCCGGGGAGCGCCGCACGCTCCTCGATGTCACGCTCGATGCCGCCGACGTTGCGCGCCAGGGCTTCCAGGATCCGAGCCCGCTCGCCCCGGCGCTGCAGCTCCTGCCGCTCGCGCTCGCCCTCGTCTGGGAGCCGCTCGACGTGCACGCACTCCTGCAGTTTCTCGCGCACCCGGTCGGGCCGGTGCCCGGCTATGCGCGGCAGCGCCTGGCCGAAGTGGTGGCGGAGTTCCCCGGCATCGGCGGTCCACGCTGGCGTGCCGCGGTGGGCGAGCTCCTGCAGCGTCATCCGCAGCGTGCCGCGGAGCTGCGGCAGGCATTGGCATCCTGGGTCGAGCACGCGCGCTACGGTCCCGGGCAGGGCGCGCCGATCGCCATGCTGCTCCAGAGAAGCCGGGCGATCCGGGCCTATTTCAGTGCGCGCCTCGTGGGCGCGGACGCGAACCGCGCGGCCGCGGCGGCCACCGGTGCCGCGCAGGCCGGCGCGGTGACGGCGGCCCTCGAGGCATTTGCTGCACGTGGCGAGTCCACGCTCGCGCGAGCGGAGCTCGAGGCGCTGGTGGCGCAGTGCATGGCACGAGGTGCGCCGAACTCTGCCCTGCACGCGCAGGTGGGGCGCGTGCCGTCTGTCTCCGATCCCGGGGCGCTGCTTGAGTCCTTCGATCGGGTGATCTGGTGGCAGATGGGTGCACCCGCGCTGCCGCCTCACTACCCTTGGAGCGCACGCGAGCTCGCTTCGCTCGCGGAGGCGGGCGTGGCGCTGCCGCCGCTCGCGGAGGTGCTGCAGCGGCGCAGCGAGGACGCGCTGAGACCGGTGCTGAAGGCGCGCCGACAGCTCGTGCTCGTGCTGCCGCCGCAGGGGGCAGAGGTGCACCCGTTGTGGCAGGAGATCCAGTGGCTTGCCGCCGGCGTGCAGCCGGTTGCGCTCGAGAATATCCTGGCCGCTGATGCCGGCAGTGGCCTGCCGCCGCTCGTCCACGCGCCACTGCCACGCCGGCGGCGCTGGTGGACGCTGCCGCGCACGGTGCAGATCCCGGCGCGCCCGCGTGAATCCTATTCCAGCCTCGATGTCTTCCTGAACGCGCCGCATCAGTGGGTGCTGCAGTATGCCGCGCGGCTGAGTCCCTCGAACCTCCTGGGCGTCGCCGACACGAATCGCCTCTACGGCAATCTCGCACACCGGCTGATCGAGCGCTTCTTCCGCATGCCGGGCGCACTCGCGCTCGGCGAGGACGCACGTCAGGCCTGGTTCGCGCGCGAGTTCGCGGCCGTCGTGGCCGAGGAGGGGGCGGTGCTGCGCCTGCCGGGGCGGCGCGGCGACTGCGAGCGGCTGCGCCATGCTGTCCAGGAAGCGATCGCCGTGCTGCAGCGGCAGTTCGTGGCCGCGGGCGTCGAGGCGGTCGAGCCGGAGCGCGCGCTCGCCGGCCGCTTCAGGGGCGGTGAGCTTGAAGGCGTTGCCGATCTCGTGGTGCGCAAGCGCTCCGGCGAGTCGGCCATCGTCGACATGAAGTGGTCGGGCGGCAACCACTACAGGGAGCGCCTCGTGGAGGATCGCCACCTGCAGCTCCTCGTCTATGCGCAGCTGCTGCAGCAGGAGACGGGCGCATGGCCGGGGGTCGCCTACTTCATCCTCGAGGCCGCGCGCCTGCTGGCGCTGGACGAGCGCTTTTTTCCCGCGGCGAGTGCCGTGCCGTCGCGTGCCACGGAAAGTCTCGAGCTGCTGTGGGAGCGCTTCATCGCCGCGTGGCAATGGCGACGTTCGCAGCTCGATGCAGGCGCGATCGAAGTCGCCGTCGAGGGCATCGAGCCCACGCCAGAATCCACGGCGCCCGCGGCCGCTCTCGCGCCCGAGGCGCTGCGCGCGGACTACGACGACTACCGCTGGCTCGCGGGCTGGGAGGACTGAGCGATGGTGGGTACGCTCAGCTTCGTCAGTGCCGGGGCCGGCAGCGGCAAGACTTATCGCCTGACGCAGATCCTGCACGAGAGGCTGAGCTCCGGGCAGGTGCGACCCCAAGGTGTGCTCGCCACGACCTTCACGAGGAAGGCGGCCACCGAGCTGCGCGAGCGGGTGCGCAAGGCGCTCATCGAGCAGGGTGAATTCGCGCTGGCGAGCGCCATCGGACAGGCGCGTATCGGCACCGTGAACAGTGTCTGCGGCGGCTTCCTCGAGCGCTTTGCCTTCGAGGCCGGGCTCGCCACGGTGCAGCGCGTGCTGGAGGAGACGCAGTCGGGCCTGCTCGTGCGCGAGGCCATCGACGCCGTCACCGACGGCGATGCCCTGCAGGAACTGGTGGCATGCGCACGCCGCCTCGGCATAGATAGCTGGGAAGATACCCTGAAGGCGATCCTCGACCAGGCGCGTGCCAGCGACATCGCGCCAGAGCGTCTCGCGACCTTCGGGGCCCGCAATGCGGGCGAGCTCCTGGCGCACTTTCCCGCGCCGGTGGGCGAGGACCTCGACGCGCTCCTTCTCGGTGCCCTCGAGGTGGCGCTGCCGGCGATCAGGAAGGGCGCCAGCGGCAAGAAGAACACCCATGAGTATCTCGACCTTGCCGGTCAGGTGCAGGAGCGGATCGCCTCGGGCCGCGCGGTGTGGTCCGACTGGCTCAGGCTCGCGAAGAAAGATCCCGAGGCGGGCCTGAAGACGCTGGCGCAGCCTGTGACGCACCTGGCAGCGCGCGTCATCGAACATCCGCGCCTGCACCAGGACATCGGGCGTTACCTCGCGGCCCTCTTCGCCCTGGCCGCACGGGCCCTCGATGCCTACGCGCAGCGCAAGCGCGAGTTCGGCGTGATCGACTTCGTCGACCAGGAGCATCTCTTCCTCAGGCTGCTGGAGAAGCCGGCGGTCGTCGAGGTGCTCGCGCAGGAGCTCGATCTCCTGCTCGTCGACGAGTTCCAGGACACGAGTCCCATCCAGCTCGAGGTCTTCGTGCGGCTGTCGCGCATCGCCCGCGAGAGCGTGTGGGTGGGTGACGTGAAGCAGGCCATCTACGGGTTCCGGGGCAGCGATGCCGAGCTCATGAAGACGCTGCTCGCCGAGCTTCCGGCCATGGGCGGCACCCGGGAAGTGCTCGGCCAGTCGCGCCGCTCACGACCTGCTCTCGTGCAGCTCGTCAATGCGGCCTTCGGCGAGGCGTTTTCGCCCGGACTCTCGCGCGAAGAGGTGGTCCTGGCGCCGGTGCGCCGCGAACAACTCCCCGAGGCCGCACTCGCGCACTGGATGCTCGACGGGGCGAACGTGGTGGATCGCGCCGCGGCGCTCGCCGAGGGCATCAGGGACCTGATCGCCTCGACGTATCGCATCGTGGACCCGGCAAGCGGTGTCCCCCGCCCCGCGCACTACGGCGACATCGCGGTGCTCTGCAAGACCAACGACCGCGTGCAGGCCGTGGCGACGGCGCTGCGGCGTGCGGGCGTGCCGTGGGCGACGCAGCAGTCCGGGCTTCTCGCCACGCCCGAGGCCGTCCTGGCGCTCGCCTGTCTGCGCCGCTTCAACGACCCGCGCGACACGCTGGCGAGTGCGGAGATCGTCTCGCTGGCCGACTGCGAGGAGCCCGAGTCCTGGCTCACGGATCGCCTGCGTTACCTTGCCGACGGCGGCGACAGCCGCCAGTGGCGGGAGGGCGAGGCGGGCGGGCACGCGCTCCTCATGCGGCTCGCGCGACTGCGCGCGCAGGCGCCGCTCCTCTCGCCGCGCGCCGCACTGGAACTCGTCATCGTGCAGTGCGAGCTTGCGGAGCGCGTGCTTCGCTGGCGGCGCAATGCGCTCGTGGGTCAGGTGCGCCTCGCGAACCTCGAGGCGCTGCTGGCGCTCGCGCAGGGCTACGAGGACACCTGCCTCGCACGGCGCGAACCGGCGACGGTGCCGGGGCTCATCCTCTGGCTGGGCGAGCAGGCGGCAGCAGGCCTCGACCTGCTCGCCCAGCCGCCGGTCGCCGCGGTGACGATCATGACGCACCACGCCGCCAAGGGGCTCGAGTGGCCGATCGTTATCCTGCTCGACCTGGAGCAGGAGATCCGCGACCGCACCTGGTCGGTGGCGGCGTGTTCCCAGGGGGCCTTCGACGTCAAGGCGCCGCTGCGGGATCGCTGGATTCGCTGCTGGCCCTGGCCCTTCGGCGCGCAGAAGAAAGCCGGGATCGCGGACACGATCGCTCAGTCGCCGACGGGACTTCGCCTGCGCGCCGAGGCGATCGAGGAGGCAAAGCGGCTGCTCTACGTGAGCATGACGCGTGCGCGCGATCATCTCATCCTCGCGCTCCCGGCGAAGCGCGGGGAGTGCGAGTGGCTCGGGCTGCTGGAGGCGCCATGGCTCGTCCCGGAGGCTGCGGGCGAGGCACTCGTCCTGCCGGATGGTTCGCAGCTGGCCCGCGCCTTCCGGCGTTTCCAGGCACCGGCGGTGCCGCCGGCGGTGGCCGAGCCGGAGGCGTCGCTGCGCTGGTTCCCCGGCCGCGAGCGATGCACGGAGCGGTTGCGGGCGACTCTCCTTGCCTCTGCGGCGGCCGCGCGGCCGTGCACGATCGTGGAGAGCGTCGCCATCGGTGAGCGCGTGAGGCTGGCCCCCGCCACGGACATGACCGCCCTCGGCAATGCGCTCCACGCCTGCCTCGCCGCAGTCTGCACCGATCCGGCGGTGCCGCTCGATGCTTCGCAGGTGGCGCGCATCCTCGAGGGCTTCGGACTGCAGGGCGCCCTCGCGCCGGCGGCCGTGCTGCGCCAGCTCGCTGCGCTGCAGGCCTGGATTGCTTCGCGCTGGCCCGGCTGTCCGCAGCACGCGGAAGTACCCATCGAGTCGGTCCTCTCCACGGGTCAGGTGCTGCACGGGCGCATCGACCTGCTGCTCGAGACGCCGGAGGGCTGGGTGCTCCTCGATCACAAGGCGAATCCCGCGCCGCGTGAGCGCTGGGTGGAGCTCACCACGGAGTACGGGGGGCAACTGTCGCTCTACGCCGGGGCACTCGCGCGCGCCACGGGGCGTGCCGTCGCCGAGGCGTGGCTCGTCCTGCCGGTGGCGGCCGGGGCGATCAGGGTGAGCGTGGGCGAGGCGTAACGCGCCGTCTTCAGATGAGCTTCCGGGCGACGTCCACCAGGCGGCGTGCCTGATACGTGATGGCGGCCTTGTCGTCCTCGGTGAATTCCGCGCCCTGCGTGTGGCTGTAGCCGTAGGGATTGCCGCGCGCCTTGAAGATGGACGGGTCCGTGTAACCCGGCGCCACCACGATCGCACCCCAGTGCATGGCGGTCGTGTAGAAGGACAGCAGGGTGGCTTCCTGCCCGCCGTGCGTGTTTTGAGCGGAGGTCATGCCGGATATGGCCTTGTTGGCGAGCTTGCCCCTCGCCCAGACGCCGCCGAGCGTGTCGATGAAGGCGCGCATCTGGCTCGCCATCACGCCGAAGCGCGTGGGTGCGGAGACGAGATAGGCGTCCGCCCACTCCATGTCCGCGGCTGTTGCCACGGGAACGCCGGCGGTCCGCTCCGTGTGGGCGTGCCAGGCGGCCACGCTTGCGACGATTTCCGCCGGAGCGGTTTCCGGGGCCTTGAGCAGCCGCACCGAGGCGCCGGCATCGCGCGCACCGACGGCTGCGATCTCCGCCATCTGATGGTTCGTGCCGTAGGTTGAGTAGTAGACGATGGCAAGTTTGACGCTCATGGTGGTCTCCTGTGTCAGCTCTGACGGCGTTTCCACACGGTGAGTTCCGACAGAGTGTGCTGGTGCTTGCGCCGTGTCTCGCGGATCACGAAAGGCACGTCCTGCGGGCCCTGCACCAGCTCGAATTCGGCCGCAAGGAGGTCCTTCAGCCCGTCGAGTGTGGTGTAGGGCTCGCCGTCCTTCCTGAAGCCGCCGATCCACTCCTCGCGCTTCGTGTGCTCCGCCATCCACGTGTAGGGTGAGGCAACGAGCAGCAGTCCGCCCGGGTTGATGCGAGCGCCCATGCCCGCGAGGAAGCGCCGCGGGCTGTAGAGGCGATCGATCAGGTTCGAGGCGATGACCAGATCGAAGCCGGTGAGCGTCTCCTTGAGGTTGCAGGCATCCCCCTGCCAGAACTCCACGCGCCCGGCGGTGGCCGCGAGCCCGAGCGGCTCGAGCCGACGCTCGTGATAGGTGACGAGTTCGCCCTCCTCCGGCAGGGTGTAACGCACGACACCGGTTTCGGCGAGTCTGACGCCCGCCTGGATGAAGCGCGCCGAGAAGTCGATGCCGATGACGCGCTCGAAGGCACGCGCCAGTTCGAAGGTCTTGCGGCCGGCGGCGCAGCCCACGTCGAGCGCGCGCCTGAACTGCCCGTTGCCGTGGCGCCGGTGTGCATCGATGGCGATTCCGGCGATGGCCCGGCAGTAGTTCGGCACGCCGAAGATTTCGTCGCCGTAGTGGAATTCGGCGTACTGCGACAGCAGCGCGTCCGTCTCGTAGTGCGATGCCGGGTTGATGGCCGGTGTGTCGCTGACGATGTAGCGCAGACCGGCGTGCTGGAAGAAGTGGCGGCGGAAGGCGTAGCGCGAGACATGGCGCGATTCGTTGCCGGCCGAGATCCAGCTGCCGCCCTTGATGAGGTTGTGGCGGGCGTCGAAGGTGGGCGTGGTGAAGTCGTCGTAGATCGGGTGCACGCCGAAGCCGTCGAAGGGGTAGGTGGGCGTCGCGCACCACTGCCACACATTGCCGACAACATCGAAGAGCTCGCCATGCCTGAACATCGTCACCGGGCAGCTCGACGCCCAGTGGTCGAGGTGCAGGTTGGCATTCGCCGGCGCGCCTTCGGGTGCATCGGCGAGATCCGCATGGTCGTAGATCCGGTGCCATTCGTCTTCGGTCGGCAGGCGCACCGCGAGCCCCGTCTCGCGCGCCTTCCAGCGGCAGAAGGCCTGGGCTTCGAGGCAGTTCACTTCGACCGGCCAGTCCCAGGGCATGGCCACTTCCTCGGTCATGAGCCGCAGGCGCCAGTCGTCCGCCGCGGGCAGCCAGAAGGTCGGGTGTCGGGCCTGCGAGAACCGGCGCCAGCCGAGGCCTTCCTCATCCCAGAGCGCCTCGTCCGTGTAGCCGCCAGCCTCGACGAAGTCGAGGAATTCGCGATTGCTCACCAGATGGCGTGAGGCTTTGAAGCCCGAGACCTCGGCGCGATGCTCGCCGTACTCGTTGTCCCAGCCGTAGACGGGGTCATCGAAGGACCGGCCGAGCGTCACCGTGCCGGCGGGGATCTCGACCAGTGTGTTCGCGGGCGGCTCGCCATGCGCCGTGCACGGTCGCCACGCGGGATGCGGCTGCACGTATCGGAGTTCGTGCTGACGGATGAGGACGGACGACGTCTCGAGATGGATGCGCTCGTGCTCGATGCCCATGAGCACGGCCCAGAAGGGATCCTGCCAGCGGATGGGCAGGCTGAAGGGGGATTTGCGGATCACACGATCGACTACTGAGCGTACCTTCTCGCGGTAGGCGGCGACCTCGGCCACCGCCGGCCAGTCGTAGTGTGCCTCATCGAGATCGTCCCAGCTCATCTCGTCCACACCCACGGCGAGCATCGATTCGAGGCGCGGATCGACGCGCTGTCGCACCAGGCCCGCGAGCATGAACTTGTTGATGAAGAAGGTGGCCGTGTGGCCGAAATAGAAGATCAGCGGGTGGCGCAGGCTGATCGGCCTGCGGTAATACGCCTCATCGCAGCTCAGGACTTCGAACAGCGACTCGTAGCGGTCGAAGGTGCCGTGGAAGTAGTCGAGCAGCTTGCGGCGCATGGCTTCCACGTCCTGGCCTGCAAGCCGCGGTGCGCGCGCGAAGAGCGCCGCCGTACTCATAACGGAGGGTGCGTTGACGGCTGGCTTTCGATGGTGTGACATGCTCGGGACTGAATCAAGCATCTGCAGAGCCAATGGTTCCCCGCACGGCGGTGCCCGGGCCTGCGGGAGGCGCTGCGCTGATATGGAGTATCCATGATTGAGTCGCTGGCGGGCAGGAACATCGTGGTGACCGGGGGTCGCGGAGCACTCGGCAAGGTCGTCGTGGATCGCCTGATGCGGGCGGGCGCCGTCTGTCACCTGCCCGGCCGCCGCGCCGGGATCGACCTCACGGACCAGCCTGCGGTCGATCGCTTCTACGATGCGCTGCCCGGCTTGTGGGCGTCCGTCCATCTGGCGGGCGGTTTCAGCATGGCGCCCATCACCGAGGCGGGCCGTACGGATTTCATGCAGATGGTCGAGACGAACGCCCTGTCGGCCTTCCTCTGCTGTCGTGCGGCGGTGCGTACCCTGCGCAGGACCGGAGGCGGCGGTCGCATCGTCAATGTCTCCGCCCGGCCCGGGCTCGATCCGCGCAGGGGTGCGCAGATGGCGGCGTATGCGGCCAGCAAGGCGGCTGTTGCCGCGCTCACGCTGGCGCTTGCTGAAGAACTGAAGGGCGAGCGCATCCTCGTCAATGCCATCGCGCCCTCGACGATCGACACGGCCGCGAATCGCGAGGCGATGCCGGCTGCCGACCGGTCGGCCTGGCTTGCGCCCGAGGCGGCCGCGGAGGCCGTGCTGCAACTCGTTTCGCCTGCCAATATGGAGATCAGCGGCGCAGTGTTGCCCCTCTACGCGCGTGCCTGAGACTCAGCTGTCCTGCACGCGGAGCTGCCGCGCCTGTTCGAGCGCCTGTGCATCGCGCCCGATGGTCGCGACCGCGAGCGTCCTGCCGTCTCTCCTGTAACTCACGGCGCAGTCACGCGCCGCGATGTCGCCGTCGACGACGACTTCGTTCCACGCGGGCGCGTGGCCGACATAGCGGATCGTCACGTCGTGGTGGGCGCTCCAGAAGAACGGCACGTCACGATAAGGCTCGCGTGCGCCCAGCATGTTCCCGGCGGCGACCTGACCCTGCCTTTCGGCCACCACCCAGTGTTCGACGCGCGCCGTGTCGCCGGGAGCGAGTGGCCAGCGGGCAATGTCGCCGGCGGCGAAAATGCCCGGCTGGGACGTCTCGAGATACTCGTTCACGACGACACCGCGATCGATGGCGAGCCCTGCAGCTTCAGCCAGGCCTGTGCGCGGTTTCACGCCCACGCCGATGATGACCAGGTCGGCATCGATCTGCAGGCCGTTGCTCAGCGTTACCGTACGGGCGCCGATCGAGGTCATCGAGGTGCCCATGTGGAAGGTCTCGCCATGATCCTCATGCACCTTGCGGATGAAGTCGCCGAGCCGTGCGCCCAGCACCCGCTGGAGCGGGCGGGCGTCGAGCGAGATGACATGCACCGCGAGTCCGCGTGCAGTGAGCGCAGCCGCGGTCTCGAGCCCGATGAAGCCCGACCCCAGAACGACGGCCGATTTCGCGCCCGCTGTGCGCGCGATGATGGCGCGGCTGTCGGCGAGCGAGCGCAGGGTGAAGACATGCGGCAGGTCCGCACCGGGAATCGCCAGGCGCACCGGCTCGGCGCCCATGGCGAGCAGCAGCCGCTCATAGCTGTGGCGACTGCCCTGCGCCGTAAGCACCGTGCGAGTCTTCGTGTCGATGTGCGCCACGGTGGTGGACAGCCGCAGCTCGATGTGGTGCGCCGCGTAGAAGTCGTCCGGGCGCAGAGGGATCCATTCTTCCGCGGCATTGCCCGCGAGGTAGTCCTTCGAGAGGTTGGGGCGATCGCAGGGTGCGTCGGCATCCGCGCTCAGGAGGGTGAGGCGTCCCTGCCAGCCGCGCCGGCGCAGCATCTCGGCTGCGGCGAATCCTGCCGCGCCGCCGCCGACGATGACGATGCTTCCGGGTTCGCCCGGCGAGACGGTGTGAGCGCGTCGGGGAGTTGCCTCGACCGCCTCGCGGACAAAGAACCGGTCGGCGACGCGCTCGACTCTCCAGCATCCGATGGAATCGAAGGCCGGAGCAGTGAGCGCCTCACCTGTACGCAGCGAGAAGCAGGCGTGATGCAGCGGGCAGCGCACCGTCTCGCCTTCGATCATGCCGCGCTCGAGCGGCCCGCCGTAATGGGTGCAGGTGGCGCCCGCTGCGAGCACCTCGTCGCCGACGCGGGCGAGGAGCACTGCCTGGTCGCCGACATGGCCGCGCAGCATCGGGCGCCCGTGGAACGCGGCCAGTGTGACACCCTCGGTGAGGTCGGGACCGGCATCCTGGGATTCATGTACGGTCATATTGGGTCTCCATGCGTTCCGCGGTGTGGCGGCGGGGAACCTGCCCTATCTTCAACCGTTGCCGCACAGGTCTTCCAGCGTGGCCATGGAAAGCCTGTTCCCGTATCCTTGGCAGTCAGGGGAAGCAGCCGTGCATCAGCGTCTCAACTATCAGCTTGCCTCACCCGAGGCGTTCAAGGCGATGCTGCACACCGAGCAGCAGGTCCACCGCAGCGGCCTGGAAGAATCCCTGCTCGAGCTCGTCAAGACGCGGGCCTCCCAGATCAACGGCTGTGCATGGTGCCTGGACATGCATACCAAGGACGCGCGTGCGCGGGGCGAGACCGAGCAGCGGCTGTACCTGCTCTCCGCGTGGCGCGAGGCGCCGTGCTACAGTCCGCGCGAGCGCGCCGCACTCGCCTGGACCGAGGCGGTGACGCAGATCGCCACGCACGAAGTGTCTGATGCGGTGTATGCCGAGGCGCGGACACAGTTCGACGAGAAGGCGCTGGTCGACCTGACTCTGGCAATCATCGCGATCAACGGCTGGAACCGGATGAACGTTGCGTTTCGTACCCGTGTCGGCGACTACGTCAGCCCGCACGCGGCGAAGCGCTGAAATCTCTGCGGGCGACCCTGCTCAGGATGGGGATCAATGGGGGCATGATGACCAAGACCGAGTACTACGACGACCACGTCGTGCGCCTGTTCCTGCTGACCACCGTGCTCTGGGGCATCGTCGGGATGCTCGTCGGCGTGTACGTGGCCGCGGAACTGGCCTGGCCGGTGCTCAATTTCGAGATTCCGTGGCTGACGTTCAGCCGCCTGCGACCCGATCACACCTTCGGTGTGATCTTCGGGTTCTGCGGCTCTGCGCTCATGGCGACGTGCTATTACGTCGTCCAGCGCACGGGTCACGTGCGTCTCGCATGGGGCCGACTGGCGGAGTTCACGTTCTGGGGCTGGCAGGCTGCGTGCATCCTGTCGATGGTGACAATTCCCCTCGGCATCACGCAGAGCAAGGAATACGCGGAGCCCGAGTGGTTCATCGACATCCTGATCGCCGTCGTGTGGGTGTGCTTCGGCGCGGTGTTCTTCGCCACGCTGGCGCGCCGGCGCATCCGTCACATCTACGTTGCCGTCTGGTACTACGGCGCCTTCATCATCGCGGTCGGCCTGCTGCACATCGTCAACAACATCGCCATTCCGGTGTCGCTGACGAAGTCCTACCAGATCTACTCCGGCGTTGTCGATGCGATGGTGCAGTGGTGGTACGGCCACAATGCCGTGGCGTTCATCTTTACCGCCGGTTTTCTCGGCATGATGTACTACTTCGTGCCGCGCCAGGCACAGCAGCCTCTCTGGAGCTACCGCTTCTCCATCGTGAATTTCTGGGCCCTGATCTCGATCTACATGTGGGCGGGATCGCACCACCTCATGTACACGGCACTCCCGGACTGGGTGCAGTCCGTCGGCATGGCCTTTTCACTCGTGCTGCTGATGCCGAGCTGGGGGTCCGCGGTGAACGGACTCTTTACGTTCAACGGTTCGTGGCACCGGCTGAGGACTGACCCTGCGGCAAAGTTCATGGTGCTCGCGCTGGTGTTCTACGCCGCGGCCACCTTCGAAGGGTCGATGATGGCGATCAAGACCGTGAACTCGCTGTCTCACTACACCGACTGGACGGTCGCACACGTGCATTCGGGCACGCTCGGCTGGGTCGCGATGATCACGATCGGCTCGCTCTATGCAATGGCGCCGCGCGCGCTTGGGCGGCCCGCCATGCACTCGCACAAGGCGATGGAGCTGCACTTCTGGCTGCATGCGAGTGGCGCGCTACTCTACGTCATCGCCATGTGGATTGCCGGTGTGACGGAGGGGCTGATGTGGCGCGCGACACAGCCGGACGGGTCGCTCACCTATCCGTTCATCGACAGCCTGATTGCCATCAAGCCTCTGTACGTGGTGCGCTGGCTCGGGGGCATGCTGATCTGGACCGGGATGCTCGTGATGGCGTGGAACCTCTGGCATACGGCGGCGGACGCGCGGAGGAAGATCATCCTGCCGGTTCCGGTGCCGATTCCGGACCCGGAGGCGCATCAGACGCCGCCACCGCTGCCGGCTGCGGGTTGAGGACACGGCAATGGCATATCGTCACTTCGAATTCATCGAGAAGCACGCGTGGACGCTCGGCATCCTGACGGCGGTCATGGTGTCGCTCGGAGGCCTCGCCGAGATCACACCGCTGTTTGCGGAAGCGCGCCAGGTCAGACCGCCGGAGAACATCCGGCCGTACGATCCGCTGCGTCTCGCGGGTCATGACATCTACGTGCGCGAAGGCTGCTACCTGTGCCACTCCCAGATGATCCGCGCCCTGCGCTTCGAGACACAGCGCTACGGGCACTTCTCCGCAGCCGACGAATCGGTATAT
This sequence comes from Gammaproteobacteria bacterium, assembly GCA_016707425.1. Lineage (GTDB taxonomy): Bacteria > Pseudomonadota > Gammaproteobacteria > Steroidobacterales > Steroidobacteraceae > JADJHU01. Next base: position 299,978 of record JADJHU010000001.1, on the reverse strand, counting down.
GACCGGCCGTTCCAGTGGGGCTCCAAGCGCACCGGGCCCGACCTCGCGCGCATCGGTGGCAAGTATTCGGACGAGTGGCAGCGGGCGCATCTGCTGGATCCGCGCAGCGTGGTGCCACAGTCGAACATGCCCGCCTATCCGTGGCTGTCGCAGGAGAAGCTCGACGGCGGGGACGTTGCGGCACGCATGCGCGTGCTGCGCCAGCTGGGTGATCCGTACTCCGATGCCGACATCGCCGCCGCGCCGGCTGCGGTCGACGGCAAGACGGAGCTCGAGGCACTGATCGCCTACCTCCAGGGGCTTGGCATTGCGAACGAGCCGCAGACTGCGGCGACGGCGGCCAGCGCCCCGGCCGCGGGAGTCTCGCCGTGAGCCCCGTCTGGGGTCACGTCACCGGGGTGCTGATCGTCCTCATGATGGCGACGTTCATCGGCATCTGGATCTGGGCCTGGCTCCCGCACCACCGGCGCACCTTCAGCTGGCTCGCACGGCTGCCGATGGAGGATGGACGTGCGCCGGCCGACGACTCGATTCCGCCCACGGATAAGGAGCTGCGCCGATGAGTACCGGCTGGTCGTGGTGGGTGATCGTCCTGATCGTGTTCAATCTCGGCGTGACGTTCTTTCTGTTCCTCTGGGCGCCGCGCGCGAAGGTGCCCACTTTGCCAGATGGCACCACAGGGCACGTATGGGCCCATGGTGCACTGCGCGAGGGCATGCACCGCCTGCCCGGCTGGTGGATCGTCCTGTCCTTCGCCATGTTTGTCATCGCATTCGCCTACCTGCTGCTCTACCCGGGCTTCGGCAACCACAAGGGCGCCCTGGACTGGACGTCGCACAGCGAGCTTGCACGTGCCGTTGTCGTCAACGATGCCAAGCTCGACCGGGTCCTCCAGCGCCTGACGGCCCTGAGCGTCGAGCAGGCTGCAGCCGATCCGCAGGCACGGCAGCTCGGTGAACGGCTGTTCATCGACAACTGTGCCGCCTGCCATGGTCGCAACGCTCTCGGCAATCCACTGCTCGGCGCGCCCAACCTCACTGACGCGGACTGGCTCTACGGCGGCACGGGAGACCAGATCGCGACGTCGATCCACGATGGCCGTGCCGGCGTCATGCCGCCGTGGGCCGCACTCGGCGCCGATGTGGCGAAGAACGTCGCGCAGTACGTGCTGAAGCTCTCCGGGCAGCCGCACGACGCGCGGATGGCGGCTGCGGGGGAATCGACATTCTCGACCACCTGCATCGCCTGTCATGGACCGGACGGCAAGGGCAATCAGGCAGTCGGTGCGCCGAACCTGACGGATGGCATCTGGCTGTATGGCGGCACCGCGGCTGCGATCGAAGCCAGCATCGATCGGGGGCGACAAGGGCATATGCCCGCCTGGAGCCCGCGCCTCTCCGAGGCCGAGATCCACGTGCTGGCCGCGTACGTCTATCACCTGTCGCACCGTGGGGATGTCGCGACCCGTTGACCGCCGGCGTGGCGACGCGTGGTACGCGCAGCCGGTCGTCTGGCTCGGTATCGCTGTGCTCGTGGCGTCGATCACGGGCTGCCTCTGGCTGATCGTCGTCAGCGCGCGCCATGACGACTCGCGCCTGCCGACCGGCCGGGAAGTGTTCGGTGTGCCGGTGCGCCCGGCTTCGCCGCCTGACGCTCCACCATGAGCAGGATTGTCATCCTCGGCAGCGGCTTCGGCGCACTCGCGGCGATCCGCGAGCTTCGCAGGCGTGGTGTCGCAGCAGACATCACAGTCGTCTCGCCGCGCAGCCAGCTCGTCTATCTGCCGAGCCTGATCTGGGTGCCGTGCGGAGCGAGGAGCGGAGACGATCTGCGCATCCCTCTGGAGGGCTACTTTCGCCGGCAGGGAGTCCGCTGGCAGGCGGGCACCGTGCAGCAGGTGCTCGATGGTGGGCGCCGCGTGATCACGGATCAGGGTGAGCTTCGCAACGACTACCTGATCGTGGCTACGGGCGGGCGCTATCTGCGCAATCTCCCCGGGATCGAGCACGCGATCATTCCCTGTGAGGGGATCGCCGCGGCCGAGACCCTTCGCGACCGCCTCGCGACGATGAAAGGTGGCACGATCGCGGTCGGCTTCGCCTCCAACCCGAAGGAGCCGGGCGCCGTGCGCGGCGGACCGATGTTCGAGTTTCTCTTCGGTATCGACACACTCCTGCGCCGGCAGGGTCGGCGCGGGCACTTCAGGCTGATCTTTTTCAATCCGTCGAAGGAGCCGGGTCAGCGCCTCGGGCCGGCTGCCGTGTCGAGGTTGCTCGCGCACATGGCGAGACGCGGTATCGACACACATCTCGGTCAGAAGCCGCTGCGGTTCGAAGCCACTCGCGTGCTGACTGAGGGCGGTTCCTTCGATGCGGACGTGATCCTCTTCATGCCAGGGCTCACCGGTCCCGCCTGGCTGGATGGCAGCGCACTGCCGCGCTCGCCCGGTGGCTTCATCGCCTGTGACGAGACCTGTCGGGCGCAGGGTCTGGAGCGCGTATTCGTCGCTGGCGACTGCGGCAGCTTCCCGGGGCCGGACTGGATGGCAAAGCAGGCGCACCAGGCTGACCTGCAGGCGGGCGCCGTTGCGGCGAACATCGCCGCTGAACTGCGTGGCGAACCCGCGCGCCACGGCTTCAAGGCGGAGCTCGCCTGCATCGTCGACACGCTCGACAGTGGTCTGTTCGTCTATCGCAGCGCGTCGCGCAGTATTACTCTGCCTCGCCTGCGTGTCCTGCACTGGCTCAAGCGGCGCTTCGAAGGTCACTACCTGGGCACGTATCGCTGAGCGCCGGTTACGATGCAGCAAGAGGAGAGTGCGATGGCCGACGGCATGTACCCCACCACCACGGCGGAGTTTGCGAGGAAGCGTCGTGAGCTGACGCCGGACACGGAAGCGGCTTTTCTTGCGTTCAGCCAGAGCGTCTTCGCCGAAGGCGCCTTGCCGGTCAAGATCAAGCAGCTCATCGCCGTGGCGGTCGCGCACGTCACGCAGTGTCCCTACTGCATAAAAGGCCACACGAAGGCGGCGCTGCGTCATGGGGCGACGCACAAGGAACTGATGGAGGCGATCTGGGTGGCAGCCGAGATGCGGGCGGGAGGCGCCTACGCTCATTCGGCACTCGCCCTCGAGCAGATGGAGAAGTCCAGCCCGGCGCCAGGCGGCTGAGAGTCTGCGAGGAGAGTGCTTCGGCCGCAGGTCAGTCCCGAGTCCGGAATCAGGAGATCCTCATGAAGAGTCATATCGTGCCGCTTGCACTCTGCGCGTTGCTGCCGGTCTCGGGCAGTGCTGCAGCCGAGTCAACACTTCTCGACCTCGGCAGGCTGCAATATCAGGCGGCGTACGAGGCCGCGCGCATGACCGTACTCGCCGTGGATGCGGAGGGGCGCCCGCTCACCGTGCTGCTGCGCATCGACCACGGGAAGTTCCTGCCGCCGCACGGTGCCGAGGGCGGTCTGCGCGTGCTGACCGTCGTGTCCGGGACGCTCTCATGGGGTGACGGCAAGGAGGTCGACGCCGCGAAGGAGCGCAGCTTCGGCCCCGGGAGCGTGATCGTGGTGCCCGCCCGGGGTGGTGAGCACTGGGCGGCGGCGCGCCACGGCGATGTGCTCCTGCAGGTCGTGATGGTCCGGGATGGCAGGCTGAGCCCCGCTGTGGGCGCGCAGCTCGAACCCTGAGCGCACGCCGGGACCGAGGAAGATGCGCCGATGATCGAATTGGCCTGGGCGTGCGCTGCACGTCCTTGGCATCGTCATATGGATCGGCGGCGTTTCCATGGCGACCACGATCGCCCTGCCGGCAATCCGGCGCGGGCGGTGTTTGTTCTCCTGCTCTTCGTCGGTGAGCCGCTCGTCCTGCACCGCTTTTTCCCCGTCTGGGCGCGGCGTGATCCGGGGCGTGCTTTGGCGGTCCTGCATGCCGTCCACGTCGTGTTGAGCCTCCTCACGACCCTCGCCGCGGTGGCCGGCAGTCACGGCTGGATGCCGTAGGGCGCACCCATTGAGCAGGCAAGGCGGACCACGGTAAAAGTGGTATTTACAAGATTGCTTAAAATGGCGGAGAATAAAAGACAACGAAAATACTTGTTTGTGCCGGGCTGTCCTTTTGGAGCGGCGCAGAAGGAGGGCGAGATGGCTGCACAGCGTGCAATCCGGATGGGGCTGGCGGTCCTGGGCAGCGCGGTGAGCCTGGCGCTGTCATGGCCATACTGGCGCGATTTCGGGTACTGGCCGGAATCCCGCGTGATGTGGCGCGTGTATTTCGTGCTCGGATTCGTGCTCGCCGTGTACGTCTTCTACGCATTTCTCGGCAGGCTGGGTACCCTGTTCGAGCACGATGCACTCGAGCGCGCGCAGCGGGCGGACGCGGATCGGAAGGCCGCAGCTGCGAAGGAGGCGCCGTGAGCTGCGCGCCGGGGGAACCCTGCGAAGAAGGCGGCAGGCGCCGTCGCGCGCTGATCGTGCTCGGCCTGATGGGTGCCATTTTCCTCGCGCTGTCGGCCGCTTCGTTTCTTCCCTCCCGCGGCCAGGCGCTACCTGCAACCGTGAGCTACGCCGGCTTCGATGCGGTTCAGGGCAAGCGGGTGTTCCAGTCCTACAACTGCATGGGCTGTCACACGATCGTCGGCAATGGGGCCTACCTCGGCCCGGATCTCACCGGACTCTATGGCAAGGTCGGTCCGGCCTGGCTCGAGGCCTTCCTGCCCTCTGCGGGCAGCTGGCCCACGAAAGGCGCGGTGAGCCTGCAGCTGCGTGATGAGCGGATTGCTGGGGACGCCGGCGTCGCGGCGATCGACGCCTATCTCGAAAAGTATCCTGCCGCAGCGGAACGCATCACGCGACGCGGCGCTCATTCGACGCTGATGCCGAACCTGCCGCTCTCGCGAACCGAGGTTCGTCAGCTGATCGCCTTCCTGAAGTACACCTCAGCCATGAACACCGAGGGCTGGCCGCCGCGACCCCAGGTCGACGGACTCACCTTTCCGCAGGCAGCACCGCTGCCGGTGAGCCGCCCGACGATACCGGTCGCTGCGCAGGACCCCGGCGCGGCTGCGGCTTCTGCGCCCGTGTCCGCAGCAGCGCGCGGAGCACAGCTGGCTCAGGATGCGGGCTGCACGGCGTGTCACGCCAGCGGCAGGGAGCGACTCGTCGGTCCCGGCTGGGGTGGGCTCTATGGCTCGGAGGTGGAGCTCACGGACGGATCGAAGGTCCGCGTCGACGATGCCTATCTCACCGAGTCCATCGTGGATCCCGACGCAAAGATCGTACAGGGCTTCGCACCGCACGTGATGCCGTCATACGCCGGGACGCTCGATGCCGATCAGGTCGCGGCGATCGTGGCCTACATCCAGAGCCTCGGGGGAGAGCATCCATGATCCGCATCGAATACCAGACCCAGCGCCTCAGCCTGCGCTTCTTCATGCTCATGCTGGTGCTGTTCTTCTTCCAGGTGGGCTTCGGCCTGCTGCTGGCAGCGCAGCACATCGATCCGACATTGCTCGCGGGTCACCTGAATTTCAACGTCGTGCGCGCCGAGCACACCAATCTCGGCATCCTGTGGGTGCTGTCGGGCTTCATCGGCGCGATTCTCTTCGTCGGGCCACTGCTGTCGAGGCGCGAACTGGCCGCACCGGTACTCATCAAGTTCCTGTTCTATGCGCTCCTGGCAATCGTCATCTGGAATGTGGCGACCCAGGCACTGGCACAGCAGGGCATCGCCGGCTGGTGGCACGGAGAGCCGATGCTCCAGGAGGGGCTGGAGTACCTCGAAGCAGGTCGCATCGTCGACGTGGTGATCCTCATCGGTTTCGCGATCCTGTGCTATGTCGTGCTGCGGACCTTTCCGCCGCTCTCCCGCTGGACCGAGATCCACTGGGGCCTCGGCATCGGCGTAGTGGCCCTGACGTTCGTGTGGACCTTCGGCATGTTCTTCGTGGAGCGGCTGGACCTGCAGGAGTACTTCCGCTGGTACGTCGTGCACTACTGGGTGGAGGGAGTGTGGGAGGTCATCCACATCTCGCTGGTCGGCTTTCTGCTCGTCCTGATGTTCAGGGCGGACATCAAATCGGTGGGTTACGCGGTGTTCTGGGGTGTGGCGCTCGTGTGGCTCTCGGGCCTGATCGGCAACGCTCACCACTACTTCTGGATCGGCACGCCGGAGTTCTGGCAGTTCTGGGGCTCGCTGTTCAGCGCACTCGAACCGCTGCCGCTGATCTTCTGCTTCTGGCACGTCTACCTGGACGCCCACCAGGACGGAAAGCCGGTGGGCAACATGCCGGCCTTTGCCTTCCTGCTTGGCTCGGTCGTGCTGGAGCAGGTGGGCGCGGGCATCCTCGGGTTCACGATGACCTTCGCGCTCACCAACGTGTGGTCGCACGGCACGTGGGTGACGCTGAGCCATGCGCACCTTGCGCTGTTCGGGACTTTCGGCATGCTTGGTCTCGCTGCGGCCTACTATGCCGTGCCGCTCATGCGCGGAGTCGAGAGCTTCGACCAGCGACCCGGAAAACTGGCATTCTGGCTGGTGTTCGCCGGCATGCTCGGGCTCGGCTTCGCCTTCGCGATCGGAGGTACGGTGCAGGTGTTCGTGTATCGCACGCTCGGGCTCGACTGGTTCGGTGGTGACGTGGCACCGGCGATGCAGTTCGCGAAGGTCATGGTGCCGATCTTCGGGCTGGTATTCGCGATCGGCGTATGCCTGCTGGTCTACGACCTGCTCACGCTTGGCCTGCGTGCGCCCGCACGCGGCGACGAGGAGCGGGCGCCCGTGGCGCTGCGCGGCTGGGGTCGCAGACTTATCGGCTGGGAGGCAGGTCTCTGGCTGCTCGCGATGTGGGTCTTCGGCGCCATCATCACGCTGGGTCTGCTCAGCTTCAACCTGCATAGTGTCCGGGAGGGCAATATGCGGTTTCCCTACCTGATGGCGAGCGTCGGTTATTCGGGGCTCCTGCTGACGACGCTCTTCTTCGTCGCGCGCTTCCTGCGCTCACTGGAGGCACGAGGCCGCGCGGGCGCCGGCGAACCGCTTGTGCCGGGCGAGACCGCTCCGGCCGCGGCGACCTGAGTTTCGCGGAGGCGCTTCGGGCCATGCAGGTCGTGGCAAGCCGTGCACCGCCACTCAGCGTCAGCCAGTGGCTCAACACGACAGAGGCGCTCGATCTGGTCGCTCTGCGAGGGCGGGCGGTGCTGCTGCACGCGTTCCAGATGCTGTGCCCAGGCTGTGTCGCCCACGGGATACCCCAGGCCCTGCGTGTATACCAGTCGTTCCCGGCTGACGAGGTCATGGTGATCGGGCTGCACACCGTGTTCGAACATCACGACGTGATGAACGCGGAAGCCCTGCGCGTCTTCCTGAGCGAATATCGCATTCCCTTTCCCGTGGGGATCGACCAGGCCGCGACGGATGGGCCGGTGCCGCTCACGATGCGCGCCTACGGGCTGCGTGGCACGCCGAGCTTCGTGCTCATCGATCCGGACGGCTGCATCCGGCTGCAGCATTTCGGGCAGATCGATGACCTGCTGCTCGGTGTCGCGATCGGCAGGCTCTATGGAGGCGATCGATTCAGTCAGTAACCCGCGCCTGCATTCTGCCGTAGACTTCCGGCACATCGATCGTTCACTTGCGGGAGAAGCTCAATGGCCGGAAAAAAACTCACCACCGCCGCGGGTGTACCCGTGCCCGACAACCAGAACGTTCTCACTGCCGGGCCACGCGGGCCGCAGCTGCTGCAGGATGTCTGGTTTCTGGAGAAGCTTGCGCATTTCGACCGCGAGGTCATCCCCGAAAGGCGCATGCATGCCAAGGGTTCGGGCGCATTCGGCACGTTCACGGTCACGGGCGACATCACCCGCTATACACGCGCGAAGCTCTTCGCGAAGAAGGGCAGGAAGACCGATGTCTTCGTGCGCTTCTCCACGGTGGCGGGCGAGCGCGGCGCAGCCGATGCCGAACGCGACATCCGCGGCTTCGCGGTCAAGTTCTACACGGAGGAGGGCAACTGGGATCTCGTCGGCAACAACACGCCGGTGTTCTTCTTCCGCGATCCGCTGAAATTTCCCGATCTCAACCACGCGGTCAAGCGCGATCCGCGCACGAACCTGCGCAGCGCGAAGAACAACTGGGACTTCTGGACCCTGCTGCCCGAGGCGCTCCATCAGGTGACGATCGTCATGAGTGACCGCGGCATCCCGGCATCGTACCGGCACATGCACGGCTTCGGCTCGCACACTTTCAGCTTCATCAGCGCGGCGAACGAGCGTCACTGGGTCAAATTCCACTTCGTGACCCAGCAGGGGATCAGGAACCTGACCGATGCCGAGGCGGCCGCGATCATCGGAGCCGACCGTGAGAGTTCCCAGCGGGACCTCTACGATGCCATCGAGCGTGGCGAGTTCCCGCGCTGGAAACTGTTCGTCCAGGTGATGCCCGAGCAGGATGCGGCCAGGGTGCCGTATCATCCCTTCGACCTGACGAAGGTGTGGCCGAAGAAGGACTATCCGCTGATCGAGGTCGGAGTGCTCGAGCTCAACCGGAATCCGGACAATTATTTTGCGCAGGTCGAACAGGCAGCCTTCAATCCGGCCAACGTCGTGCCCGGCATCGGGTTCTCGCCGGATCGTATGCTGCAGGGGCGCCTGTTTTCCTATGGCGATGCGCAGCGTTATCGTCTCGGCGTCAATCACTACCAGATTCCCGTCAATGCGCCGAAGTGCCCGTTCCACAACTATCACCGTGACGGCGCGATGCGGGTCGATGGCAACGAGGGCAGTGCGCTGCACTATGATCCGAACGGCTACGGCGAATGGCAGGAGCAGCCGGACTTTCGCGAGCCGCCCTTGAGTGTGGGCGCGGTGGCGGATCACTGGAACCATCGGACTGACGACGACGACTACTATTCACAGCCACGGGCGCTGTTCAGGCTGATGACTCCCGCGCAGCGGCAGGTGCTGTTCGAGAATACGGCGCGCGCAATGGGCGATGCACCGGAAAGCATCAGACGGCGGCATATCGAGAACTGCTCGAAGTGCGACCCGGACTACGGAGCGGGCGTGGCGAAGGCGCTGGGCATGAAAGTCTGAGAGACGGGCGCGGTGCGCGGAGACGTCGACTACATGCACCGCGCGCTTGCGCTGGCGCAGCGTGCCGGTTCGCAGGGCGAGGTACCGGTCGGCGCCGTACTCGTACAGGGCGACGCCATCGTCGGGGAAGGCTGGAACTGCCCGATCGGCAGCTGCGATCCCACCGCGCATGCCGAGATCGTCGCTCTGCGCGCCGGCGGGCAGGCTCTGGGCAGCTATCGCCTGGCCGACACCGTGCTCTACGTGACGCTCGAGCCGTGCATCATGTGCGCGGCGGCAATCGTGCACGCGCGGGTGAGCCGCGTGGTCTTCGGCGCCTGGGATCCGAAGGCCGGTGCGGCGGGCAGCACGATCGATGTCTTTCGCCTGCCGGCACTCAACCACCGGGTCGATGTCTTCGGTGGCGTGCTGGCCGGAGAATGCGGCGCGCTACTCTCGGAGTTCTTCGCGGCGCGCCGCTGAACTACGCGCCCGGCTGCTCTGCGGGCGTGCTCGTGGGGATGCCGACTATGCCGCCACCCCGGCGCCATACGAGGACGTTCAGGAACTGCTGGATGCGATCCACGAACTGCACGGGTTCCCACCCGCGCGCGTAGCCGCGCTTCAGCCTGCTGTACCAGTGCTCGTCGGCGAGCAGCGGCAGTTGTGCGCGCACCTCGGTCCAGCGATCCGGGTTCCCGCCGCGCATCTGCGTGAGCACGCGCGCATCCTCGAGATGGCCGAGACCCACGTTGTAGGCGGCGAGCGCGAGCCAGGTCCGGTCAGGCTCGGGGATGCGGGCGGGGATCTTGTCCCGCATCTGGGTGATGTAGCGCGCGCCCGCGAAGATGTTCTCGCGTGCGTCCCACGGGTCGCTCACGCCGAGGCTCGCGGCCGTGTCGGCCATGAGCATCATCACGCCCTGCGCACCGTTCGGGGACTCGGCGCGCGGGTTCCACTGCGATTCCTGGTAGCCGAGCGCGGCGAGCAGTCGCCAGTCGAGCCCGGTTTCCAGCGACGCCTGCTCGAAGAGTGGCTGCAGAGAGGGGAGTCTCGCCTCGATGTGCCCCGAGAATTCGCGGGTCGTGTCGAGGCGGACGCTCTGCGCATCGCCTGTCAGCTCACCATGAAGGAGTTGCGCGAGCTCTCCGGAGGCACGCAGGCGCGCAAAGAACGCCTCGGCGCTCGCCTGGAGACCCTCGGCCCTGCGGCCGACGATCCACTGGACCGGGCGCTTGAGCGGCAGCACCATTGCGATCCCGAGGTTCGGATAAACGGGGCTCAGGAAGGCGAACTCGTGGCCATCGACCACGGCCACGTCGGCCTTGCCGGCGTTGAGCTGGGCGAGTGGACCCTCCACCGCCAGCCCTGCGGTTTCCTGCCAGTCGAGATGCGGGTGGGCCGTGCGCAGGGCACGCAGCGCGCGCAGCTGCGTGCTGTCGGCCTCGACGGCGATTCTCAGCCGCTCGAGGGATCGCAGCCGCACCGGTCGTTGCCCACCTTTGCGATACACGACCACATGCGGCGAGTCGCCATAGGGAGCGACTGCCCGACCCGCCGCCCTCCACGCGTCGCCAAAGGTGAGCTGCGCGGCCGCCAGATCGGCGCGACCCGACACCAGTTCGGCGCGCAAGGCACGCTCGTCGGCGACTGGATAGATGAGGCCCACGCCCAGCTCGCGGGCGAAGGCGCGGCTCAGGACAAATTCGAGGCCCTCTGGTCCGTGCGCACCGACGTAGTAGGAGGTCGGCCCGTTGATCGTCGCCACCCGGAGTTCGCCACGCTCGCGGATTCTCTCGAGGACATCCGGAGCCGGTGGATGGGTACAGCCAGCCAGTCCGGCAGCGACCACCACCAGGCCAAGGATCGCGCTCACGGGGCGGGCTCTCAGCCGGCGCATGGTGGTAGAATACCAGCGAAGCCCCAGAGGCTCCTGAGGCACAGGGCAGGTCTTCACGCGGCGGCATGCCGAATCGTGCAAACCGTCGCAAAAAATCAGGATATCCCCCTGATTTTCCTTGATATCTGGAGAGGTACCGAAGTGGTCATAACGGCGCCGACTCGAAATCGGATGGTCGGGTAATCCCGGCACGTGGGTTCGAATCCCACCCTCTCCGCCAGAAATGACCGTCAGTCTTGCGGCAGTGCGCTTGGCAGGCTGCAAGCTTGTATAGTCTGGTCGCTTTCAAGAGTGGAGCCTGTACATGCCACATCGCGTGGCCGTCGTCCTGGCGCTGTGTCTGGCCGCCTCCATCATCATGCCCCATCAGGCCGCCATCAGTGCCGATGCGACGAATGGCCCCAGCAGTGAGCGGACTGCCAGAGAGTGGTACGACCTCGGTATCGCGCGGGTACTGAATTCCAACTATGCCGGGGCGGTCGAGGCGTATACCAAGGCGATCGAGCTGAATCCTGGTGACTTCCAGTGGTGGCGGTCGCTGGGCGATGCGCAGCGCAACGCCGGCAATCACGCCGGGGCTGTCGCCGCCTATCGCAAGATGCTGGCATTGAATCCGAAATTTGCCTTTGGCTGCAAACTGCTGGCGGCTGAACTCGGCACGACCGGGAGCCGGGAGGAGGTCATTCGCTGTTTCGAAGAGGCCTTATTCCTCGGGCAGGGCGACACGTTCTTCGCATCCGACATCGATGACTACAACGGTTACCGTCAGTCGATCGGTCTCGCGAGCACGACCGTGGCCGATGCCGTGACGAATCGCAACCGTCGCACACCATCGGTCGCAGCCGCTGCGCCGAAGCGGCTGTCCAAGGCAGAGGCGCAAGCGCAGATTCAGGCGCTGCTCGCCGAGGCGCGGCAACTGACCTCCGCAGGAGAACACAGCAAGTCCTTTGGAAAATACCGCGACGCTGCAGCACTCGACCCGACGCGCGCCGAACTTCATGCGGCGATAGGCAAGGCAAAGCTGGATTCGGCTTACTATGATCAGGAGATGGTCGCCGAACTGCGCGAAGCGGTACGCCTAGATCCAGGCAAGGCGGCCTACCATGAGTACCTTGGCAACGCGCTTTCGCTGATGCGCCAGTACCCTCAGGCCATTGCCGCGCAACGCGAGGCGATCAGGCTCGAACCCACTGCCGAGCGCTTCGCTTTGCTGGGGATGGCGCAGTCGGCGCCGGCGATCGGCAGGCGAGCATCGAGTCCTATCGCAAGGCAATTGCCCTGGACCCGGGGAATGCGCATCTCCATGCAGCCCTGGGCGACGCATTGAGACAGGCGAGTCGTCCACAGGAAGCGATGGCGGAGTACCAGCGCGCTTTGGAGATCCTTCCTGCCGTGACTGCCTGGCGGACAAGTTACACCGAATTGCGCGCTGCCACTGCGCCGACCACACCGGGCGCTGCGGTCGCCAGCGGGAACGTCACTTCACCGAAGACATCCGCGTTGACGGCGGAGCAATTGCGGGTGGTCGACAACCTCATGACGAGTCTTGGCTGGAATTCGCCGGGCGCCGCGCCGCAGACAGCGAGTTGCGTGGACCAGGTGATCGCCAGGTCCAAGACAATCAAGTACCTGACGGACGACGCCAACAAGAACAGGAAGGCAGCGATCGAGGCTATACGCTACCGCGACCGCGGCAGAGCCTGCATGCACCAGAAAGATGCAGACGAGTGCCACGCAGGATATCGTCAGGAATCTTGCCGAGGTGGATGCGCTGCTTTCGCAGTGTCCGCAGTGGGGACCAGACCGGATCCAGCTGCTGGGCACTGTGCGGCAGAACCATGCCGTCACCACTGAAACCGTCGAGCGACTCAAGGCAGAAGCGCGCAGCTTGTCGTGCTTCTAGCCACTTCGGCGCGATCGAGGGTGAGGAATAGGAGGTTCAATGCCCCTGTCGCAGGCGCGGCGAGCCGTCCGATGAATTCCTCCGCCGAACCGCTATCAGGATTCGAGCGCTCAGTACCTGAGCGAACTGGTGCTACGAACACGGCGGGCCCGCCATGATTCCTTCCCGGAGCCCGAAGCCGTCCCGGCCGGCGGTGCCTCAGACTCGCAGCAGCCGCGGCTCGAACGAGAGCGTGGCCATGTAATCCGCCACGGTCTCCGCGCGGCGTATCAGCTCCACCTGGCCATCCTGCCGCAGCAGCAACTCCTGTGGCCGAAGCTTGCCATTATAATTGAAGCCCATGGCGTGCCCGTGTGCGCCCGTGTCATGGATCACGAGCAGATCGCCGTTGGCGACCGGCGGCAGCGGGCGCTGAACCGCAAACTTGTCGTTGTTTTCGCATAGCGATCCCACGACATCCACCGGCAGATCGGCAGCGCCCGACTCCTTGCCCAGAACATCGATGTGGTGATAGGCGCCGTACATGCCTGGCCGCATGAGCGCAGACATGCAGGCGTCCACACCGATATAGGTCCGGTAGATGTCCTTGCGGTTGATGGCCCGTGTCACCAGGACCCCATGTGGCCCGGTCATGTAGCGGCCGTTCTCCATGTACAGTCTCGGCACGTGGCCATGGCGCTCCTCGAATGCCTGCAGGAGTGCGGCGACCTCACCGGCCAGTGCCGCCACGTCGATCGACGTCTCCTCCGGGCGATAGGGGATGCCCAGCCCGCCTCCCATGTTGATGAATTCGAAGCGGATGGACAGCGCCTGCTGCACCTGCTCGATGACCTGCAGCAGCATGCGCACCGTCTCGACCATGTAGCGGTGATTGCGCTCGTTCGAGACCAGCATGGTATGCAGACCGAAGCGCCGTGCGCCTCGCGCCATGGCTGCGCGAAAGGCATCTTGGAGCTGATGGTCGGCGACGCCGTACTTGGCTTCGACCGGATTGCCGATGATGCTGTTGCCCGTGCGCAATGGGCCCGGGTTGTACCGAAAGCAGATGAGCTCCGGCATGGCGGGGACCTTGCCCACCAGGCTGATGTCGTCCAGATTCAGGATGCAGCCGCCACAGGCAGCCGCTGCGTCGAATTCGGCGCAGGAGGTATTGTTGGATGTGAACATGATGTCCTCGCCGCGCGCACCTGCAGCGCGGGCGAGGTCGAGCTCGGCAATCGAACTGCAGTCGAAGCCGAACCCCATGCTCTTCATGATGTCGAGGATGCGGGGGTTGGGCAGCGCCTTGACTGCAAAGTACTCGCGGAACCCCGGCGTACCGGAAAAGGCCTGTTTGAGCTCCTCACCCGTCTGCCGGATGCCGGTCTCGTCATAGATGTGAAAGGGCGTGCCGAACGCGGCGGCAATCTGCGGCAGTTTCGGGAACAGGCGTCGGCGGCAATCGTGTGACAGGGGCATGCGGAAGGCTCGCTCACTTCAGGACGTCGGCCATCCGCTGCATGGCGTTCCTGACGTTTCCCGGGCTGTTGAATGCACTGATGCGAATATGCTGCCGCCCGCAGCGGCCAAAGCCCACACCTGGGGTGCACACGACACCTGCACGCTGCAGCAGCAGATCGAAGAACTCCCAGGAATCACGTCCCGTATTCACCCAGATGTAGGGCGAGTTGTCCCCGCCGGTGCACTCCAGGCCCATGGCCTGAATGGACTGGCGGATCCAGGCCGCGCTTTCGAGATAGTAGTCGATCAGGTCTCTGACCTGCCGGCGTCCCTCCAGACTGTAAACCGCCGCCGCGGCGCGCTGCACGGGATAGGAAGCGCCGTTGAAGCGGGTGGTATGGCGCCGGTTCCACAGCTCGTGAACCGGCACCGCCCGCCCGGATGCCGTGTAGGCCATGCAGTCTCTGGGGATCACCGTGTAGGCGCAGCGAACGCCCGTGAATCCCGCTGTCTTCGAAAAACTTCGGGACTCGATGGCGACCTCGCGCGCGCCCGGCAGCTCGTAGATGGAATGGGGCAGACTCCGGTCCTGAATGAAGGCTTCATAAGCAGCGTCGTACAGGATCAGCGCACGGTTGCGGCGGGCATAGTCCACCCATTGCTGCAGCTGCTCCCGGGAAATCGTCGCGCCGGTGGGATTGTTCGGAAAGCACAGGTAGATCAGATCGACCTGTTCCGCCGGCAGCTCGGGCACATACCATTGGCGGCCGTGCAGTCCAGATAGACGAGACCCTGGTATCGTCCGTCCACTGCCGCTGACGTTCTGCCCGCCATGACATTGGTGTCGACGTAAACCGGGTAGACGGGGTCGGGGATGGCCACGCGAATATCCGTGGCAAAGAGTTCCTGGAGGTTTCCGGTATCCGATTTCGCGCCGTCGCTGACAAAGATCTCGTCGGCTGCGACGGATGCGCCCCGTGCCGCGAAATCGTGCTCGGCAATGGCGTCACGCAGAAAGTCATACCCCTGTTCAGGGCCATATCCACGGAATGTCGCCTCGGAGGCCAGGTCATCCACGCCCCTGTGAAAGGCCTCGATGCAGGCCGCCGGCAATGCGCGTGTGACGTCACCGATTCCAAGCCGGATGATTTCGCGCTCAGGATGGCGCTGCTGGAATTCGCGCACGCGCCGTGCGATGTCGGCAAACAGATAGCTGGCCTGCAGCTTGCCGTAATGTTCGTTGATTCTGATGATGGCTCACGTCTGGACTGGAAACGGGGTCTCGACCTGTGTTCGCCGGGGTGCTGCGGCCGACCTGCGCGCTCGGTCGCCCCACGCAGGGCCCGAGAACGTCCGCCCGCTCAGCCTTCGTCGCCGTTGGCGACCTCTCCATGGTCAATGTTGCTGCCCCGGAGGCCCGGGCGAAAACCGCTCCCGCCTGCAGCGCCGGGTCGCGCGCAGTCTCCCTCAGCCCGCGGAAGTCGAACTGGGAGGCAATGGTAGCATTCGCACTCGGGCCGATGCGCGCAGTGCTGCCTTGGTGCGGGGCTCAACCCGAGCCGAGGCTCTCCGTCAGTTGCTGTCGCGAAGCCGCCGGTAGGCGTCGGCGAAGGTCTCGACGAACAGGTGCGGCAGATGATCGGCCGGCATCTCCGTCAAGCTGCGGTAGAAGTCGCGATAGAGCGACCACGGCTGCGCCTTGCCGGCCGCCAGCAGACCCCGCTTGACTGCACGTTCGAACCGCGAGTCGAGCTCGTCCGGCGCGAGTCGTCCGATGAACTCGACGAAGGCGGTCCGCATGGCCCCGGCCACGGCCGACTCGTGGGATTTTGCGCGGTCAAACTCGTCGCGGAGCCACTGCACGGCATCGGCGCGGCGCACCTCGTGCCCGGCGAGGAGCCTGGTGAGCAGTTCCTCGATGCTGCCACTTGCGAGCATGGGGCGGGGGTCCTCGGGATCCCGGGGGGACTCGATGCGGAAGCGGTTACGCAGTTCCTGCTGCGAGCGCTCGAGGTCCTTCAGGCCGAGAAGGGCTTCGCGGCAGAGCTGGCCCGCGAGGTGCAGCAGGCGCGTCTGCGCGTCCGCCGGCAGCGTCTCGGGGTCGATGCCGGCACCCCGGCAGAAGGCCTGCAGGCCGCTCGCGACGTCATAGAGCGCCGGGGCGTTCGCGCGCTCGCGTGCGCCCGCGGCGCGGGCCAGTCGGGCCAGCCGGCGGGCGATCGAGTCCTCGCTCGGCTCGTGGTCCTCGGCGCGTGGGCGCCCGATCGAGACCCCTGCGGACTGTCCGAATGCGTCGACCGGTCCGAAGCTGTCGCTGGGGGAGGAATCCGCGGCGAGCAGTGCCTGGAGGTTCAGGGATGCGCCGAGATCACCCGGCTGCTCCGGCAGCGCATTGTCCGTGCCGTTGACACGATCTACGGAAATGATGGCGCTTGGTTCGGCCGCGAGTTCCATGGTGACATCGATGCTGGCGATGATCTGGTATTCCCCGAAGCGCAGCAGGTCGCCGTCGTGCAGCTCGTGGGGCGCGCGCTTGGAGATCGGCTGCTCGGCGTCGTTGACGTAGATGCCGTTGGTGCTCGTGTCCTCGAGGTAATACCCCCCGTTCTGGAAACGGATGCACGCGTGGCGGCCGGAGAGATAGCGCTGCGGATCCGGCAGGACCCAGTCGTTGTCGGCGCCGCGGCCGATCGTGCCGCCCCCCGGCCCGAAGCTCATGGCACTGCGCGGGCCGAGCTGCCGGCGGTGATCGCTCACGACGCGCAGTCTGAGTGCCATCAGGGACTTTCCTCGGCACCCGGCGATTCCCCGGAGCCCTCGCTCGTCATGGGCCCGCCCCGGGCGGACTTGTGATAGAAAGGCACGCCAGCAACGGCCTCTTTGTTACCGATGGCATCCAATCATATTTTCAAGGTCATGTTCGTGAACCAGGGCAAGGTTTACGAGGTCTACGCGCGCAAGGTCAGTCACGGTTCACTCTTCGGTTTCATCGAGGTCGAAGAGCTCGTCTTTGGCGAGCGTTCCTCCGTGGTGCTCGACCCGGGCGAGGAACGCATCAAGACCGAATTCGCCGGGGTCAAGCGTACCTACCTGCCGATGCACTCGGTGCTGCGCATCGACGAGGTGCGCAAGCAGGGTGTGAGCAAGGTCACGGCCCTGGAGGGCGGCAACATTGCACAGTTCCCATGCCGATGCTCACGCCGCCGGGGGAACTCGGGCCCAAGAAATAGCGGCGAGACCGGGTGCGGCCGGGCTCGTGTATGATCCGCCGCCTCCAGGCGAACCCCCAATGCTCGAGCTATCCGGCGCCGCCGCACTCTCCGACTTCAGGATCGCCAAGCTTCGTGAGCGTCTCCGCGCGGCCGAGCCGTCGATCGAGGGGCTGAGCGCAGCCTTCACGTATTTTGTCGATTGCGCGCGGAAGCTCGATCAGGAAGAGTTCTCGCGGCTGCGGTCGCTGCTGCCTGGCGGGTCGGGCGAAGGCGAGGGCGAGCCGGTCCTGGTCGCACCCCGTTTTGGCACGATTTCTCCATGGTCGAGCAAGGCGACGGATATTGCCCATGCCTGCGGGCTCGTGGCGGTGCGTCGCATCGAGCGTGGCATCCGATACCGGATACGTGCTGCACGCCCGCTGAGCCGGACGCAGCTCGAACGGCTCGCGCCGCTGCTCTTCGATCGCATGGTCGAGACGGCGCTCCTGGTACCGGGCGAAGCGGCCGGCCTGTTCACGCACGCGTCGCCCCGCCCGCTGCACATCGTGTCGCTTGCCGGCGGGCGCGAGGCGCTCGCTGCAGCCAACGTCGATCTCGGGCTCGCGCTCTCGGCCGACGAGATCGATTACCTGCTCGGGAGTTTCACCCGGCTGGGGCGCGACCCGAGCGATGTCGAGCTCATGATGTTCGCGCAGGCGAACTCCGAGCACTGCCGGCACAAGATCTTCAACGCCCGTTTCCTCATCGATGGCATCGAGCAGCCGAAGTCGCTGTTCGCCATGATCCGCAATACCCATGAACGCAGCCCGGCAGGGGTGCTGTCGGCCTATCGTGACAATGCGGCCGTCATCGAGGGTACGACGGGCGAGCGCTGGTTCGCCGATCCCGCAAGCGGCGTGTACCGGGCATCGCGCGAGCCGATCGACGTGCTGATGAAGGTGGAGACGCACAACCACCCGACCGCCATCGCGCCCTTCCCGGGTGCGGCGACCGGCGCAGGAGGCGAGATCCGCGACGAGGGGGCGACGGGTCGCGGCGCGAGGCCCAAGGCGGGCCTTACCGGCTACAGCGTCTCGCACCTGCGCATTCCCGGTTTCGAGCAGCCCTGGGAGAGCACGATCGGGCGGCCGGCGCGCATCGCCTCGCCACTCGAGATCATGCTCGAGGGACCCATCGGTGGCGCAGCCTTCAACAACGAGTTCGGCCGTCCGAATGTCTGCGGATACTTCCGCAGCTTCGAGCATGGCGGGCGTGGTTACCACAAGCCGATCATGATCGCCGGCGGCCTTGGCAACGTACGGCGCATGCACGTGGAGAAGGCGGAGCTGCCCGTGGGCGCAAAGCTCGTGGTGCTCGGGGGGCCCGCGATGCTCATCGGGCGCTGGGGGAGGACAACCCGATCCTGCTCATCCACGACGTCGGCGCGGGCGGGCTCTCGAACGCCGTGCCGGAGGTCGTCGCACACACTCCGGGACGCGGCGCACGCATCGAGCTGCGTGCCGTGCCGAGCGACGAGCCAGGCATGTCGCCGATGGAGCTCTGGTGCAACGAATCACAGGAACGCTATGTGCTCGCCCTGGCCGCGGAGCAGCTCGAGGTCTTTGCGGCGATCGCAGCGCGTGAACGCTGCCCTTTCGCCGTGATCGGCGAGCTCGATGCGAGCTCGCGGCTGGTCGTGCACGATGCTCACTTCGACAATGTCCCCGTCGACATGCCACTCGAGGTGCTGCTCGGCAAAGTGCCCCGCGTGATCCGGGAGGTGCGCACGCAGCTGCCGGTGCGCACCGTGCTCGCGGCCGAACACGGCACCGACCTCCGGGAGGCCGCCTATCGCGTGCTGCGTTTCCCGGCCGTGGCCGACAAGACTTTCCTCATCAGCATCGGCGATCGCAGTGTCGGTGGCCTGATCTCCCGCGACCAGATGGTCGGACCCTGGCAGGTGCCGGTGAGCGATGTCGCGGTGAGTGTCGCGGACTACACGGGCTACGCGGGCGAGGCGATGGCCATGGGCGAACGTACGCCCGTGGCGCTCCTCGATGCGCCCGCGTCCGGGCGCCTCGCCGTGGGCGAGGCGCTCACCAATATCCTCGCCGCCGACATCGGCTCGCTCGGCGCCGTGCGCCTCTCGGCGAACTGGATGGCCGCCTGCGGGGAGCCCGGAGAGGATGCGGCACTCTACGCCACCGTGCGGGCGGTGGGTGAGGAGCTCTGCCCGGCACTCGGTATCGCGATTCCGGTCGGCAAGGATTCGCTGTCGATGAAGACGCGGTGGCACGAGGGTGGCGAAGAGCGCGCGATCAGTGCCCCTGTGTCGCTCATCGTTTCGGCCTTCGCGCCGGTGCGAGACGTGCGGCGCACCTGGACGCCCGCGTTGCGACTGGATGCCGGCCCGACGCGGCTGCTGCTCATCGACCTCGGCGCCGGACGAAACAGGCTCGGGGGCTCGGTGCTCGCGCAGGTTCATGGGGAACTCGGCGGCGAGCCGGCGGATCTCGACGATCCGGGGCGTCTCCTGGCTCTCGCGGCGGCACTCGACGAGCTGCGCGCAGCCGGCCTGGTGCTCGCCTATCACGATCGTTCCGACGGCGGGCTGTTTGCGACGCTCGTCGAGATGGCTTTCGCCGGGCATTGCGGGCTCGAAGTGGAACTCGACCCCGCGCACGGTCCTGCGCTCACCCGGCTCTTCACCGAGGAACTCGGTGTCGTGCTGCAGGTGCCTTCCGCAGGACTCCTGCATGTGCGCGGCATCCTCGAACGTCACGGGCTGGCCGCGCTGACGGGCGACCTGGGCGCGCCGGTCGCTGCGCTGCGTCTGCGGCTGCGATGCGGCGATGAACTGCTCGACGAATCATGGGTGGCGCTGCGCCGCGCGTGGTCGGAGACGTCGTTCCACATGCGCCGCCTCCGGGACGATCCGGACTGTGCGCGCGAAGAGTATGAGGCTGTGTGTGATCCGCAGGATCCGGGACTGTCGGTCGCGCTCACCTTCGATCCCGAGGAGGATGTTGCCGCGCCCTGCGTCGTGCGCAGCGCGCGGCCTGCGGTCGCGGTCCTGCGCGAACAGGGCGTGAACAGCCAGCTCGAGATGGCTGCGGCGCTCGCGCGTGCGGGCTTCGAACCGCACGATGTGCACATGACCGACGTGCTCGCCGGCCGCCGCAGCCTGCGAGAGTTCAAGGGGCTGGTCGCCTGTGGTGGCTTTTCCTACGGGGATGTGCTCGGCGCGGGCGAGGGCTGGGCAAAATCCATCCTCTTCCATGAGGTGGTGCGCGCGCAGTTTGCCGCCTTTTTCGAGCGCCCGGACACCTTCGCGCTCGGTGTCTGCAATGGCTGTCAGATGTTCGCGGCGCTGAGTGACCTCATCCCGGGAGCGGAGCACTGGCCGCGCTTCGTGGGCAATCGCGTCGAGCAGTTCGAGGCGCGCTTCACACTCGTGGAGATCCTGCGCTCGCCGTCGCTGTTCTTCGCGGACATGGCAGGCTCCTTCCTGCCGATCGCCGTCTCGCACGGCGAGGGCCGCGCCCGCTTTGCCTCGGAGGAGGCCGCAGATGCGTTCGCGACGAGCGGACTCGTCGCCTTCCGCTACGTCACGAACCGGAGAGCGACTGCGCAGACCTATCCGGCGAACCCCGGCGGCTCGCCGCACGGCGTTGCGGCCGTGACGAGCGAGGACGGTCGCGTGACGATCACCATGCCCCACCCCGAGCGCTCCTTCCGCAACGTCATCAACTCCTGGCATCCGCCGGGGGCGGCGAGGCGAGCGGCTGGATGCGCATGTTCCGCAACGCGCGCCGGTGGGTGGGGTAGGGACCCCTTGAGGCTGGTCGGGGTGAGAGGATTTGAACCTCCGACTCCTACGTCCCGAACGTAGTGCTCTACCAGGCTGAGCTACACCCCGTTGGCAGCGGGCTTCGCGTGAGCAGGAGGCCGTGGATCAGCTGGGCAGGCGCAGCGGGAGGCGTCGTAGTGACGCCATGCGCCTCGTCGGCCTCGGCTCGAGCGAGGGCGCGGATAGTACCCGATGGCACGGAGGGCACGCCAGCGCGGATCGGCCGGACGTCTCCACCCGGGATCCGGCCCGCCGCCTCTCAGGTCTGGTGGTCCAGCGCGAAGCGGGCAAGTGCCTCGAGTCCGTGCCTGAACCTCGAGTCCGGCACCTCGCTGAGCTTCTCGAGTGCGCGGGTGACCTCGGTGCATGCGAGGCCCACGGCATATTCCAGCCCGCCGGTGGCCTCGATGGCCGCGATGATCGGTTCGAGCCGCTCGATGCCGCCCTGCTCGATGGCGCGGCGGATCTGCTCACGCTGGCGCGCGCTTCCCTCGCGCAGCGCATGGATGAGCGGCAGGGTCGGTTTGCCCTCCGCAAGATCGTCGCCCAGGTTCTTGCCCCGGGCAGCCGGGTCCGAGCGGTAGTCGAGCACGTCGTCGACGAGCTGATAGGCCGTGCCGACGTGGTGTCCGTAGTCGCGCAGCGCCTGCTGCACGGGCGCCGCGGCGCCGGCCAGCACGGCAGCCACTTCGGCCCCTGCCTGGAAGAGCCTCGCGGTCTTGCGGTGGATCACCTCCAGGTAGCGCTCCTCGGTGGTCTCGGGGTCGCGCGCGTTCATGAGCTGCAGCACCTCGCCCTCGGCGATGGCGTTGGTCGCATCAGCCATGATCTCCATCACGCGCTGCGAGCCCACGGCCGCCATCATCTGGAAGGCACGCGAATACACGAAGTCGCCGACCAGTACGCTCGCCTGGTTGCCGAAGACCTGATTGGCGGTGTCGCGACCACGACGCTTCGAGGAGCCGTCGACCACATCGTCGTGCAGGAGCGTGGCCGTGTGGATGAACTCGATGAATGCGGCCGCTTCGACGTGGCGCTGGTCTCCGATGCCGCAGGCGCGTTGCCGCGAGCACCACCAGCAGCGGCCGCAGGCGCTTGCCGCCACCCGAAATGATGTGCTCGGCCACCTGATCGATGAGGACCACACTGCTGTGCATTTCGCGGCGCGCGGTGGCGTCCACCCCGGCCAGGTCGGGTCGCACGAGATCGCGGATTTCGTCGAGCGTCATGGGCGCCCTTTGGTTTTCGGACCCTGCATCCTAGCCGCTCACAGGCGGTTTGGGGTGGCGTGGACGGCGGCGTTTGACCACCCCGGGACTCGACAGTAGAATGCGCGCCCTTTCCAGTTCTCTCAACGGGTTACGCACATGTACGCGGTCATTGCCACAGGCGGCAAGCAGTATCGGGTCGAGCCGGGCAGCGTGCTGCGCGTCGAGAAGCTGGAGGCCGAGCCGGGCGCCACGGTCGAGTTCGACCAGGTCCTGCTGGTCGGCGAGGGCGGGAAGATCACCGTCGGCACGCCGCTCGTGCGCGGCGGGAAGGTCGTGGCCCGGGTGGAGAGCCACGGCAAGGGCAGGAAGGTGGACATCATCAAGTTCCGCCGGCGCAAGCATTACATGCGCCACAAGGGCCACCGGCAGATGTATACACAGGTCAAGGTGACCGACGTCAGCGGCGCCTGATCGCGCGAGGAGAGTTCTCATGGCACACAAGAAAGCAGGCGGCAGCACGCGCAATGGCCGCGAATCGCACAGCAAGCGCCTGGGCGTGAAGCGCTTTGGCGGCGAACAGGTACTGGCGGGCAACATCATCGTGCGGCAGCGCGGCACGCAGTGGCACCCCGGCCCGGGCGTCGGCCTCGGCACGGACCACACGTTGTTCGCGAAGGTGAACGGCCGCGTGCACTTCCAGCGCAAGGGCGTCGAGCAGCGCACCTATGTGAGCGTCGTGCCCGGGACACCGGTGCCCGAGGCGGGCCGCTGAAGCCGGCCGCACGAACGAGGCGCTGAGCAAACCCCGGCCGAGGCCGGGGTTTTCGTTTCACCATGAAATTCGTCGACGAGGCGCGCATCAAGGTTCAGGCCGGGCACGGCGGGCGCGGCAGCGTGAGCTTCCGGCGTGAGAAGTTCGTGCCTTTCGGCGGCCCCGACGGCGGCGATGGCGGTCATGGCGGCAGCGTCTGGCTGCGCGTGGTCGAGGGCATCAACACGCTCGCGGACTTCCGGGTCGAGAGGACTTTTCGGGCGCAGGCCGGGGAGCCCGGTGGCGGACGCGACTGCACCGGACGCAGCGGCGAGGACCTCTTCATTCCGGTGCCTGTCGGGACGATCGTGTGCGACCTCGACACCGGAGAGCAGCTGGGCGACCTGGCGCATGCGGACGAAACGCTGCTCGTGGCCCACGGCGGCAAGGGCGGCTGGGGTAACCAGCGCTTCAAGTCGAGCACGAATCGCGCGCCCCGTCAGCATGGCTCGGGGCTCCCGGGCGAGAAGCGTTCGCTCGGTCTCGAGCTCAGGCTGATCGCAGACGTGGGACTGCTGGGGTTGCCGAACGCCGGCAAGTCGACGCTCATCCGCGCAGTGTCCTCCGCGCGACCCAAGGTGGCGGATTATCCCTTTACCACGCTGCACCCGAATCTCGGGGTCGTCTCCGTCGGGGAGCACCGCAGTTTCGTCATGGCCGACATTCCGGGCCTGATCGAGGGTGCGGCGGGAGGGACAGGACTCGGCGTGCGCTTCCTCAGGCACCTGCAGCGCACGCGGATATTGCTGCACCTCATCGACATCGCGCCCCTCGATCCGGAAGCCGACCCGGTGCGCGATGCCCGGATGATCATGCGCGAGCTGAAGGCCTTCGATCCGGGGCTCGCCGCCAAGCCTCGCTGGCTGGTGCTCAACAAGCGCGACCTGTTGCCGCCCGACGAGGCGGAGGCGCACGCCCGCGCGATCGTGCGGCGCCTGCGCTACCGGGGACCGCGTTTCCTGGTTTCGGGCGCCACCGGTCAGGGCACGCGCGAGCTCTGCGAGGCCGTGATGGCCTTCCTCGAGAGCCAGGAGGCCCCTGAAAAAGAATGAGCCGGCTGCTGGCCGGCTCGTCCTCGGGATGCTCTAGCGCACGTGTGCGCGCGGATTCAGGGCATTGCCTTGATGCGTGCTGCGAGACGGCTCTTGTGCCGCCCGGCCTTGTTGCGGTGAATCACCCGCTTGTTGACCAGTGAATCGATGACGGACACCGCCGACCGGTAGCTGGCCTGCGCGTCAGCCTTGGTCCCGCCTGTGATGGCCGTCGTGACCTTGCGGGTGGCCGTGCGCATGCGCGAGCGCAGGGCGACATTGGCAGCGCGGTGCTTTTCTGCCTGCCTGGCGGCTTTTTCCGCCGACTTGGTGTTGGCCACTGGTTCTCCGGAGAGTCTGCCGTCTTCGAGGGCGCGGAATTGTGGGGATCGACCGGCAGCCTGTCAACCCGCTCCGGTATAGTCCGCACGCCCATGAGCCGAGCCATCTTCAGGAGCACGACGGTCGTCGGCTCCATGACCTTCCTGTCGCGCATCACCGGGCTTGTGCGGGACCAGGCCTTTGCACAGGCCTTTGGCGCCGGGCTGGTGATGGATGCGTTCCTGGTTGCCTACAAGATCCCCAATTTCCTGCGCCGACTGTTCGCGGAGGGCGCGTTCTCCCAGGCCTTCGTGCCGGTGATCTCCGAGTATCGCGTGCAGCGCCCTGCCTCAGAGGTGCGCGAGCTCGTCAGCGGGGTGTCCGGCACGCTCGGCGCTCTGCTGTTCCTGGTCACGCTGGCGGGTGTCCTCGGTGCGCCGCTCGTGATCCTGCTCTTTGCCCCGGGCTTCACGGACGAACCTGACAAGTACCGGCTCGCGGTGGAGATGCTGCGCTGGACCTTCCCCTATATCGCGTTCATCTCCCTGACCGCGCTGTTCAGCGGCGTGCTCAACAGCTACGGGCGCTTCGGGGTGCCGGCCTTCACCCAGGTGGTCGGCAATCTGGTGCTGATCTTCTTCGCCGTCGTGGTGGCGGCGCACAGTGCGAGACCCGGCGTGATGCTGGCCATCGGGGTGACGGTGAGCGGACTGCTGCAGCTCGCCTACCAGCTGCCTGCGGTCGCGCGCCTCGGGCTCCTCTCCTGGCCGCGCTGGCGCCCGGCGCTCGAGGGCGTGCGCCGCATCGGCCGCCTCATGCTGCCGGGCATCTTGGGCTCTTCCATGGCCCAGGTGAGTCTGCTGCTCGACGTGCTGATTGCCTCCTTCCTGATGTCGGGGAGCATTTCCTGGCTGTATTTCGCCGACCGGCTGATGGAATTCCCGCTCGGAGTCTTCAGCATCGCGCTCGCGACGGTGATCCTGCCCGGACTCTCGGCGCAGCATGCAGAGCGCTCCACGGCGCGCTTTTCCGCGACCCTCGACTGGGCGCTGCGACTCGTGGTGCTGCTCGCGACGCCGGCGGCCGTGGCGCTCCTCGTGCTGGCCGGACCGCTCACGGCCACCATCTTCGGCTACGGCGCTTTCGACGGGCGCGACGTGCGCATGGCCACGTACGGGCTCATGGCCTACTCCTGGGGCCTGCTCGGCTTCAGCTTCGTGAAGGTGCTCGCACCCGGTTTCTTTGCGCGCCAAGACACGCGCACGCCGGTGCGCGTCGGGCTCATCGCTCTCGGCGTCAACATGGGGCTGAACGTGGGTGTCGTGCTCCCGGCGCACATGCTGGGATTTCCGCTTCCTTATCTGCTCCTGGCGACCTCCACCTGCGTCTCCGGAGCGGTCAATGCGCTGCTCCTGTGGCGGGGTCTGCGGCGCAGCGGCGTCTACGTGCCCGGAGCGGGCTGGCGGGCGCTGCTCGTCCGCGTGCTCACCGGCAATCTCGTCATGGCCGTTGTGCTGTGGCTGCTCGCCGGCGGCCTCGACGGCTGGCTCGGTGTCCCGGCATGGAAGAAGGCCGCGAGGCTCGCACTGTGCGTCGCGGGGGGCGCCACCGCCTACTTTGCAACGATGTTCGCCGCGGGGCTGCGCTACCGGCATCTGCGCGCGTGAAGCATGGGCAGGTCCCGTACGGGGAGCCTATAATTCCGGCTTTGTGCGGCGCGGTCCCCTGAATCCATGGAGCTCGTTCGCGGACTGGTCAACTTGCGCGAACGGCATCGGGGCGCGATCGTCACCATCGGGTCCTTCGATGGTCTTCACCTCGGCCACCAGGCGCTGATCGGGCGTACGCGGGTGCGTGCTGTCCGCCTTGGACGCCCGGCGATGATGATCAGTTTCGAGCCCCTGCCGCGGGAATTCCTCACGCCGGCCGATCCGCCGGCACGCCTCACGAGCCTGCGCGAGCGCTGCCGGATGCTCCCGGCCCTGGGTCTCGACTGCCTCTGCCTGCTGCGCTTCACCGAGAAGCTGCGCGGGCTCCCGGGTGAGGCATTCCTGGGCCTGCTGACCGGGATCTGCGCTGCGCGGGAATCGTCGTCGGCCATGATTTCCGCTTCGGGCGCAATGGGGAGGCGAACGTTGCCGCCATCGGTCAGGCTGCCGCGACACACGGCTTCGAAGTGGAGGTGGTGCCGCCCGTGCGCATCGGCGACAGTCGCGTGAGCTCCTCCGACGTGCGGCGCGCGCTCGCTGCAGGCGATCTCGTGCAGGCGGAGCGTCTGCTCGGCCGTCCCTACAGTATGCGTGGGCGGGTCGTGGGCGGCGAGCGACTCGGCCGCACGATCGGTTTTCCCACGGCGAATCTGCGTCTCGAGCGGCGCCGCTCGCCGCTCTGGGGCATCTTCGCCGTACGCGTGCGCTTCGCGGCCGGGCGTGGCCGCACCGCTGAGACCTGGCCGGCGGTGGCGAGTCTCGGCACGCGCCCGACGGTGGGCGGCATCGAACCGGTGCTCGAGGTGCACTTGTTCGATTTTTCGGGCGAGCTCTACGGGTGCGAGCTCGAGGTGGAATTCGTTGCCAAGCTGCGCGAGGAGGAACGCTTCGACAGTCTCGAGGCGATGGTCGGACAGATGCAGCGCGATGCGCAGGCGGCACGGCGGCTGCTCGCTGCATGACGGAGTATCGGGTGAACGACGGGATCGATTACAAGCACACACTCAATCTGCCGCAGACGGATTTTCCGATGAAGGCGGATCTCGCGAGACGCGAGCCCGCCATGGTGCGCGCCTGGCAGGAAAACGACATCTACGGCCGCATCCGCGCTGCCGCGCGCGGCCGGCCGCGCTTCGTATTGCACGACGGCCCGCCCTATGCGAACGGCCCGATCCACATCGGTCATGCTGTCAACAAGATCCTGAAGGACTTCATCGTCAAGTCGCGCACGCTCGACGGCTGCGATTCGCCCTACGTGCCGGGCTGGGATTGCCACGGCCTGCCGATCGAGCACCAGGTCGAGAAGCAGCACGGGCGTCCCGGAGCGAAGCTCGACGCGCAGGCCTTTCGTGCCGCCTGTCGTGACTTTGCGCAGCGCCAGGTGGATCTGCAGCGCGAGGACTTCAGGCGCCTCGGCGTCCTCGGCGACTGGGAGCATCCCTATCTCACGATGCATCCCCGTTACGAGGCCACGCAGATCCGTGCCTTCGGCCGCATCATCGCCAACGGTCACCTGTACAAGGGGGCCAAGCCCGTGCACTGGTGCCTCGACTGCCGCTCGGCGCTCGCCGAAGCCGAGGTCGAATACGAGGAGCGGACGTCGACGGCAATCGACGTGGCCTTCCGGGTCGCGAGTCTGCGCGATCTCGAACTGCGCGCAGGTCTCGTGCCGGGGGCGCTCGGTGAGGAAACGACGGCTCCGGCGGCTTCGATCGTCATCTGGACCACGACGCCCTGGACCTTGCCGGCGAACCAGGCCGTGGCACTCAGCGCCGGGCTGCGCTACGAGCTGCTCGAGGTCCGGCGCTCTGGCGGCGTCGAGAGACTGATTCTCGCGGCGGAGCTGCGCGACGCCTGCCTGGCGCGCTATGGCGCAGCGCTGCAGCGCGTGCTCGCGACGACCGAAGGTCGTGCGCTCGAGGGACTCGAGCTCGAACACCCGTTCCATGCGCGGCAGGTGCCGGTCATCCTCGGCGAGCACGTGACGCTCGAGGCCGGCACGGGCGCCGTGCATACCGCGCCCGGTCATGGACAGGAGGATTTCCAGGTCGGCCGCCGCTATGGGCTGCCTGTCTCGAACCCGGTCGGCAACGATGGCCGCTTCCTTCCAGGCACGGAGTTCGTGGCAGGGCTCGGGGTCGAGGAGGCCAATCCCGTCCTCGTGAAGCTCCTGGAGGAGCGCGGCAGGCTCCTGCGGCAGGAACCTTTCCGTCACAGCTATCCGCACTGCTGGCGGCACCGCACGCCCGTGATCTTCCGCGCCACGCCGCAGTGGTTCATCAGCATGGATGCATGCGGCCTGCGTGCCAATGCGCTGCGCGACATTCGCAAGGTCCGGTGGACGCCCGCATGGGGTGAGCAGCGCATCACCGGCATGATCGAGAACCGTCCCGACTGGTGCATCTCGCGCCAGCGCACCTGGGGTGTGCCGATCACGCTGTTCGTGCACCGGAGCACCGGTGAGCTGCACCCGCGTACCCAGGCGTTCATCGAGCTCGTGGCCTCGCGTGTCGAGTCGGAAGGCATCGATGCCTGGTTTGCACTCGACCCCGCCGAGCTCCTCGGCGCCGAGGCCGTCGATTACGAGAAGGTCATCGACGTCATGGACGTGTGGGCCGATTCAGGGCTGTCCTTCGAGTGCGTGGGCTCGATGCGTCCCGAACTCCACGCGCCGGTCGAGCTCTACCTCGAGGGCTCGGACCAGCATCGCGGCTGGTTTCACTCCTCACTTCTCATGTCGGAGGCGCTCTACGCACGTGCACCCTACGCGGCCGTGCTGACGCACGGTTTCACCGTGGACGAGAAGGGCCGCAAGATGTCGAAGTCCCTCGGCAACGTGATCGCGCCGCAGAAGGTGATGTCGAGCCTCGGGGCAGACGTGCTGCGTCTCTGGGTGGCGGCCACCGACTATGCGAACGAGATGGGTGTGTCCGACGAGATTCTGCGGCGCATGTCCGATTCCTATCGCCGCATGCGCAACACCGTCCGCTTCCTGCTCGGGAACCTGCACGGCTTCGATCCGGTGCGTGACCAGGTGCCCGCTGCGCAGATGGTGGCGCTCGATGCCTGGGCGCTTGCGCGTGCGCAGGCGTTGCAGCAGGACGTGATCGAGGCCTACCGCCGCTACGAGTTCCATGTGATCTACCAGAAGGTGCACAACTTCTGCGTGGTGGATCTCGGAGGCTTCTATCTCGACGTGCTGAAGGATCGGTTGTACACCCTTCCGGCGGCCGGCGTGGCGCGCCGTTCGGCACAGACGGCGATGTTTCACATCGCCGAGAGCATGGTGCGCTGGCTGGCGCCGATCCTGTCCTTCACGGCCGAGGAGATCTGGCGTCACCTTCCCGGTACGCGGGGCGAGTCGGTGTTCCTGGCGCTCTGGCACGAGAATCCCGCGGTGCCGGCGGCGACGATCGACTGGGAGGCGTTCCTCGCCCTGCGCTCGGACGTGCTGCGCGAGCTCGAGCGGCTGCGCGATGCGGGGGCGATCGGCGCGCCACTCGAAGCGGAGGTGGATCTCTGGTGCAGCCCGCGCGAGCATGCGCGCTTCGCCGCGCTCGGCGAGGAGCTGCGCTTCCTCCTGATCACCTCGGCGGCGCGCGTGCATCGCCTCGATGGACCCGCCGTGGCGGGCGCGGTGCCGCTCA
Organism: Gammaproteobacteria bacterium; assembly: GCA_016707425.1. GTDB lineage: Bacteria > Pseudomonadota > Gammaproteobacteria > Steroidobacterales > Steroidobacteraceae > JADJHU01. The sequence goes on along the minus strand of JADJHU010000001.1, from coordinate 269,907 downwards.
CGGGTGCCGGGCACGAGGGTGTGTGGCTGCGGGTCGTGCCGACCGCCGCGCCCAAGTGTGTGCGCTGCTGGCATCGACGCGAGGACGTGGGCGCGGATCCGGCGCACCCGCAGCTTTGCGGCCGCTGCGTGACGAATGTCTCCGGACCCGGAGAGACGAGGCGGTTTGCGTGATGGGATCCGCGAAGGTGGCCGCGCGACCGGGCCTGAGGCTCCTGCCGCTCTCGGTCATGGTGATCGCGCTCGATCAGCTCTCCAAGCTCTGGATCGAGCACCGTTTCGCGCTCTACGAGAGCGTGCGGCTGCTGCCGGTGCTCGACCTCACGCGCCTGCACAACCGGGGCGCGGCCTTCAGCTTCCTCGCCGGTGCCTCGGGTTGGCAGCGCTGGTTCTTCGTGGGGCTGGCGGCACTGGTGAGCACGGGTCTCGTCATCTGGCTCGCGGGCATCCGCTCGCACGCCCAGCGGTGGCTCGCGCTCGGGCTCGCGCTCATCCTGGGCGGCGCCATCGGCAATGTCGTCGACCGGCTGCGCCTCGGCTATGTCATCGATTTCGTGCATGTGCACTGGATGCGCATCGGTTTCGATTTTCCGGCGTTCAACATCGCGGACTCGGCGATCACTGTGGGCGCGGGCCTCGTGCTGCTCGATGCGCTGCTCGAGTCGCGCCGTCCGAAGCCTGCGCGGCGGGACTCGTGAGACGGCCGGCATGAAGGTGCTCCTCGCCAACCCGCGAGGCTTCTGTGCGGGCGTCGATCGTGCCAGCGCGTTCGTCGAGCGCGCGCTCGAGCTGCTCGGTGCGCCGATCTACGTGCGCCACGAGGTGGTGCACAACCGTTACGTCGTCGAGCGCCTGCGCGCCCTCGGTGCGGTGTTCGTCGAGGAGCTCGGCGAGGTGCCTGACGGCGCGACGGTGATCTTCTCGGCGCACGGCGTCTCGAGCGCCGTGGTGCAGGAGGCCGCCAGACGCGGCCTCGAGGTGTTCGACGCCACCTGTCCGCTGGTCACCAAGGTGCACATGGAGGTGGCGCGCTACGCGCGCGAGGCCCGCGACGTCATCCTGATCGGCCACGCCGGCCACCCGGAAGTGGAGGGCACCATGGGCCGCTTCGATGCAGCGGGCGGCGGACAGATCCGGCTGGTGCAGAATGTGGCGGACGCCGAGCGCCTCGAGGTCCGCGACCCGCTGCGCGTTGCCTTCGTCACCCAGACGACGCTGTCCGTGGACGATACCGCCGGGATCGTCGCGACGCTGCGGCGGCGCTTCCCGCAGCTCGCCAGCCCCAGGCGCGAGGACATCTGCTATGCCACCCAGAACCGCCAGGACGCGGTGAAGACCCTCCTCGAGCGGTGCGATGTGCTGATCGTCGTCGGTTCGCAGACCAGCTCGAATTCCAACCGCCTGCGCGAGCTCGCGGACAAGGCCGGCGTGCCCGGGTATCTGGTCGACGACGCCGCACACATGAGTCGCGAGTGGTTCGATGGCAAGCGCACGGTGGGCGTGACCGCAGGGGCCTCGGCGCCCGAAGTGCTGGTGCGCGAGGTGATCGAGCGGCTGAGCCAATGGGGCGGCGAGGCTCCGGTCGAGGCGCTCGGGGATGAGGAGAAGATCGTCTTCGCGCTGCCCAAGGCGCTGCGGCGGGAAGGGTAGCGGGCTTACCCGGTGTCGTCCCCGCTGGTGCGCAGCCAGAAAGTGCGCACGACGCCTCCGGGCAGCACGCATTTGCGCAGCACTTCGACGCCGACGAGGCAGACGGCGCGGCGTCCGAGGGTGTCGCGCTCGTCGGTGCCGGTGTCTGCCCGTTCGTCCGGACGGCCTCCTGCGCCAGGCCTCTGGTCGGTCGGGTTCTCGAGCGCAAGACCGATCTCTCCCGCAATGCCCGTCTGCGTGAGCCGTGTGGAGACGTCGAGGAGGGTGATGGTCCGATCATCGTCGAAGTCGATGGCCGGGCGTCCCGTATCGACGCTCAGGGCATACACACGGTTGACGCCGCTGGCCGGCAGGCAGGGATCGCGTGCCGTGGGCGGCATGGGCTGATAGGTGGGAAACAGCACCACGCCGTTCACGGTGAGCGCCTCGGCAAGCACTTTCTCGCCAATCCAGCCGCCGTTCAGCCTCAGTTCGAGCCGCCACCCGCGCGCGTTCGCAGGGACCGAAGCCGTGGTGATCGAGTCCGTCACGTCCACGAGGTCGCTCTCCCGGATCGGGGCAAGCGCGTCGTAGCTCGCCTGGTCGAGTCTCGTGAAGGGGCTGCTGTCGCGGATGGAGTAGAAGCGGTCGCGGGTCCCGGTGTGCAATGGATGCCCCCGGTAACCGGAGCCGATCGCGAGGTTGAAATAGGGTTCCGCGCCGCGGCGCTGCATGAGCGCGACGTCGGGAGCGTAATAGAAACGCCGGTGCCTGCGGATGTCCGGGACCGGATCGTCACCCGCGCCGAGCTGTGCCAGGACGCCGCCTGTCACGAGCGTGTCGCGCTCATGGCCGTTATGGATGTCGAAGCGCCAGACACGGCCGCCGAGGTCTGCGGCGTACATCCGGTCGGCGAAACCGTCACCGTCGAGGTCGATGACGTTGGTCCGGCCTGGAATCGAGTGGGTCATCCTGCTCAACGGCAGATCCGGGGCTCCGGTGCCGGCGGGACCGCCGGCGTACCAGAGAAGGACACCGCTCGAGGCATCGACCATGTAGACACGATGCCCGGAACGGTCCGTCGCATAGGCAGGGTTCTCGTGGGAGGAGTCGTAGCCTCCGCCGAAGATCAGCACGAGATGCTCACCGTTCTGCACAGCACCGCCAACGCGCACGCGTGTGATCGCCGGTGGTGACCAGCTCTCTCCGATGCCCGGGAGTTCGCCTGGTCCGAGACTCCACTTGAATTGTGGCCGGTCGCGATCGGTGACATCGAGGGCGTAGTAGTGGTGACCGCCCCGGCGCATGCCGAAGAAGAGCCATACGCGATCGCCCTGCGCGGCGGCGACGATGCCGTCCTGGTTGGCGTCGAATTTCAGCACGCGCAGGTCGCCGTCGAGCCCGTAGGTGCGCGCGGCGACTGCCGGGTTGTGGTAGAGGCCGGCAAGACGGTGCAGAAGCTCGCGTGGCAGGAAGGCCCAGAGTTCACGGCCGCTGCGTGCATCGAGGGCGTGCAGATAGCCGTCGTTGGTCGGTGCAAAGATCACGGCGTCGCGCGCATCGGGTGCCGATGCGCTGCCCCCGTAAGTCACGACCGCCGGGTGTGCGTGCAGCGCATCGCCCATGAAGGGCAGGGCCTCCAGGGTGTCTCCGTCACCATCCCGATCCCCGGCGTCGCGGCCGTGTGCCCAGGCGACGAGCTGCTCGCGCGTGAGTCCGGCGCCCGTGCCGAGGAGTGCATCGGTGAATCGGGCATCGGTGGTTGCGAAAGGCTCGAGCAGTGCGGCAGAACCAGGCGGGGGATTCGCCCCGAGCCAGGTGAGAAGGCGCCGCTCGCCGGGCGCAGGCAGGCGATCGAGGGCGCCTCCCGCGTCCACCCGGCCCACGTCGGGACCGTCGGCCCAGTCGTCCCGAGAGCCTTCGCGGATGCGGCCGGTCGCCCGGTCGATCGCTTCGGCACCGTACTGGTCGACGATGCGCCCACCGCGCAGGAAGTATTTCCTGAGGTTCCCCGCCCAGTGCAGCGTCGTCCCGGGCTGGAACACCGGGACGTAGAGTTCATTCACGTGCTCGGTGCGATTGAAGGCATCGAGGGTGACGGCCGGGGTGGCGAAGGCTGACGCTGCGCGCAGTGCATCTCCCACCACGTCCGCGAGTGCCGCGGTGAGACCGGTCGCGTCGCGGGCGCTGAAGGCACGCCCGCCGCCGCGTGCGGCGGTACGCGCGAGAGGCAGCGAGCCTTCCGTGCCGGGGCCGAAGCCGATCGTGTAGGTGACTGCGTTCTGGCGACCGGGGAGATCCGAGAGATCAGCTTCGTGCAGATAGTCGGCCATGTCGTCCAGGCAGCGGCCCGGGCCCGAACCATCGCAGTCCGGACCGACGAGTGTCGGGAACTGCGGGAGGTTCGCAATGCGGCTGTCTGCGCCGTTGTCTTCGGATGGTTCGCTTCCCGCGAGCAGGACGACGTAGCTCCTCTGGCACGGGTGTGTGATCGGTGAATGGTAAAGGGCCGGAGCCTCGGGCTGCCGCGCAGCCAGGGCGCTCGGCAGCGGCGTCGAACCATCCGCCGTGGCGCGCAGCCCGTAGTCGACCGGCCGGCCGGCGAGATACTGACCTGCTTCGTACAAGGTTTCGGAGAAGGGGGCGAGGCCCTGTGCAGTGTAGGAATGGATGCCCTCGACCACCTGGTCGCGTGTGGCGGCGAGGTCGGCAATGGCATGGGTCACCATGCCGCCTTCGGCGCGGTCACCCGCCGACCCCGCGGTGTTGCTGAAGCGCATGAGACCGATCCTGACACCCTCGACCGAGCGCGCGATGCTCGCGATGGCGTTCTGAACGATCGCGAGTCTCGTCGTCGCGATCACATCTGGTGCGGAGTGGTACCAGTTGAGCCAGTTGGCGCTGTAGAGGGTGTGGACATCGAGCCGTGACGCGTCGAACTGCTGCAGCGCGCCCCGCTCGCACTCGAGTGGTGCCTCGCTCTCGGCCGTGTGGATGCTGCCCCACCGGCCTTCGTGCGCGTTCCACTGTGCAAGGCGACCTGTCCAGAACCCGGCCGGTCCGGCAAGGGCATCGGTAGCGGCGCGGCAGCGATTGATCGCGATCGGAAGCTGTGCTGCGGCGTCGCAGCCGGGAGGGGTGCCTGCGCCCGTGCGGAAGTACAGCATTGCGCTGCCGCAGGCCCCGGCGTAGGTGTGTCTGGAATCGTAGGGTGCCCTCGTGGTGACGAGCTCGTTCATGCTGCCGGAGGTATCGACGATCACGAGGAGGTTGGGCTGGACCGGGTCGTCGCCCGTACGGACGAAGATCTCGCTGTCATCGGCGAGGACCGGTGACCCGGAGGTGAGGGCAGCGAGGAATCCCCCGAGGAGCAGTGACGCCCGCTGGCAGCCCCGGCCCGTGATCGAGCTGTGCCTGCGGGATCCTGCCTGTGCGGCTGGTGTGTGCATCCATTCGTTCCTCAGGGCAGTCCGGAGCCCAGGCGTCCAAAAGAGCTGCTGCCAGTGTCCTGATATGCAGCGATCACGAAGAGGCCCTGGCGCTGACGATCGCTCGCCCCGCGGGACGAGGTGCCGCGGCTCTCGATGACATAGTGCAGGCCGACGAAGCGGTCATGGCTGAGCTGCGGCAGGCCGGTCTCTTCACCCAGGAAGCGGGTTTCGGCGAAGAAGCGAGCGCGCATGGAGCCTGGCCCGACATCACCCTCGTGGCGCGCGGGTGCTGTACGAGTCGTGGTCGGGACCTCTCCGAGCCGGGCAATCGCCTGTTCGATCCCTGCGGCTGCCGCGAGCGCTGCGTTGCGCCGGAACTGCTCGTTGCCCGCCATGACGAGTTCGGTCGTCGCCGTGCTCGCTCCCGCGAGGGCGAGGAGCGTCAGGATGGTGAGCAGCGCGAGCGCCACCACGAGGGTCGCGCCGCCCTGCGGCGGAACACGGGTCGTTCGCGGTATGCGTGGGAGCCGGTGGGCAGCATGCATGCGCGGGATGCTCAGAGCGTACGCGCGTTGCGCAGCGCGATGGTGCGGGACATGAGCACGTGCCGGTAGCGTGCGGCGGCGCCCGTCGGCCGGTAGCGCACATTGGCGTACTCGTAGAGCCGGCCGTCCTCGAATCCAGGCTCCGGCTGCTCGGCCACCATGCGAACCCAGATACGCACCGCCACCACCTGGAATCGCGCGAGATCCGGGAAGTCCGGATCGACGTAGCGCGTGACGCGTCCGTCAGCCTCCGGGATGCCGTCGAGATCGGGGTCTGCGCCAGCGTCGATGATGCCGTCGTCGTCGTAGTCTCCCGTATCGATGCCGAACTGCACCTGAAGGTCCTCCACGCCGGGCATGACCTCGGTATCGCGAAAGGCCGGTGTGCCGCTGACCGTGGTCAGCGATTTCATGCGCAATGCCGGCCGACTCGCCTGACCGACCGAGCTGCGCGCCACGTAGTAGGTGCGCACCACGAGGTCGTGGATCCGGTGGTCGCCGTCGAGCGGGCCAGGCGCGAGGCCATCCGCGAACAGCAGCGGCGGGCCGTGGCTGCGGAGCCGCGACGCATAGATCTGCACCCGACCCGGTGCCGGTGCGCGGGCGGGCTCGATGGATGCGCGCCGGATGGTCAGCGTATCGGCTCCGGGCTGGGCGCCACCCGAGGGTGCGCAGCCGGCCGCAGCTGCGGGACCCAGGCGGAACGCATCGTTCGAGCCCTGTACGGGCAGGGTCACATCGACTGCAAAGTTCACGCCGCAGACATGCGCGCTCGCCGCGATTGCGGCGAGCGGCACGGGGAGCGCGGGTGGGGGCGGTAACTGGCGCAACTGTGCGGCGCCTGCCACGATGAGGTGCAGCCGGCCGCCGCGCACGAATTGCATCGATTCCGCCCGGTTGGTGAAGGCGTAGTAGCCGGCGAGCTCGATGTCCGGCTCGAGAACCGAGAGCACGAAGCGCCCCTGCTCCTGCAGCCGGGCGGCGGCTTCATTGAGCGCATAGGAGCGGTAGCCGTTCGCGTAGAGGGTGACGGCCGCGACGACCAGCAGCGAGCCGATGGCAAGTGCGACGAGCAGCTCGACCAGGCTGAGACCGCGGGCGCTCATGGCACTCTCATGACACTGGCGGGCGCGGCATGAGGATGACGCTGACTTCGCAGTGCCGCGCTCCACCGTGTTCGTCCCAGAACACCGCGACCCGGAAGCGCTCGGGCTCGCCGGGCGCGTCGGGTGCGGCATACTCGACCGCCATCCGGGCCGGCGCGTCGCGACCCGGGGGCAGTGCGAGGCGTGCCGCTGCCAGCCAGCGTGCGAGGTCGTCCTCGGCGAGCTCTGTGGTGCTGCAGTGGGTCCCGCTGTCGCCAGCGCCCGGTGCGCAGCCGCGGAGTGCCGGGGTGCCTCCATAGCGGATGAGGTTGTATGCGGCCCCTGCGCTGGCGTTTGCCCGGATGCGGTCGCTCATGTCCGCGACCAGGTTGACGGCCTGCGTGCGCAGCAGCGCGGAGCGCGTGTTGCGCACGTTGTGAACGAACAACCCCGCGATACCGAGCATGCCGACGGAGAGCACGGTGAGTGCCGCGAGCGATTCGACGAGTGTGACGCCCTGGGCGTGGCGGTGGCGGGCACGGCCGGGGAGGCGCCCGCTCAGCCTGTGCCCGAAGCGTCCGCTCATGGGGAGGCAGGCACGCAGTCGATGGGCTCGCCTGCTGCCTGGCGGGGACGGCCCGACTGGCTGACGATGATCGAGCGCGGAGCGGCGAGACCTTCCTGATCGCAGAGCAGGAATGTGCTCGTGCTGCCCGCCCTGGTCACGGGCCAGAAGGTGACGGCCGGGCGCGAGCCTTGCACCAGGATGCCGCCTGGCAGCCGCTCGGCGCGCAGCGAGATGTCGTCGGCATGGCGTGCCACGGGGTTCGAGGGGTGGTGATCGAGGAAGCTGATCCATGCGTTCGCGGGCGTCCCGGCGCGCTCGCTGCACTGCACGCCATCCGGCGACAGGCATACGACGGCGGCGACGTTATGCAGGATCGAGGCGCTGCGCGCCTGGTGCAGCGCCAGGAAGAGCTGATCGGAGGCGCTGCGGACACTCGCGCGGCGCGTCGCGCCGCGGTAAGAGGGTACGGCGAGAGCAGCAAGGATGCCGACGAGTGCCAGCACGATGGCCAGCTCCCACAAGGTGACTCCCCGCTCGCCGACGCCCCGCCTGCGCATCCGACCCCTCCCCCGGGCATGCGGCGCAGCATCCACGGTGCGGCCAGCCGGGGCGAGTCACAAATCGCGCGATTTCAAGCGGATTTTCTGTTTGGACAGCGCGTTCTTGCCGGGGGAATCCTTCGCTATAATTGGAAAATGACGCCAGACCACCGTGATCGCTCTGGTGCGGAGCGATTTGCCCGACATCTCTCCGGGCACGGCATCCGCCCGACCGCCCAGCGCATGCGCATCGCGGCGATGCTGCTTGCCGAGCCTCAGCACATGTCCGCCGAGCAGCTGCTCGCGAGACTGCGGGAATCCGGCGCCCGGGTTTCCAAGGCCACCGTCTACAACACGCTGAACCTCTTCGCGGCGCGCGGGCTCATCCGGCAGCTCGCGATCGACGGCACCCGCACCTGGTTCGACTCGAATGTGGGTGCGCATTACCACTTTCACGATCCCGAGACGGGCATGCTCTCGGACGTGGACGTCCCCGAGGTGGCCTTCAGCCGCCTGCCCGCACCGCCCGAGGGCATGGAGGTCGCGGGGATCGATCTGGTCATCAGACTCAGGCGCTGCGATCATCCGGGCTGATTTTCGGGCGTCCGTTCATTAGAATGCTCCGCCCCGTGCCGGAGTAGCTCAGTTGGTAGAGCAGCGCATTCGTAATGCGCGGGTCGTAGGTTCAAGTCCTATCTCCGGCACCACTTCCCACCCAAGACGACCTTGGCCCTCCGTGACGCCCCACGCAGTCATCCGGCCCGAGAGGCGGCGGCATGAACGATGTGATCGCAGTGATCTTTGGCATCTCGCTGACGCCATGGAAGCTCGTCGGCTATGCCGGCGTGGGGCTCTTCGCGGGTCGCTGGGTGGTGCAGGTCCTGGCGACACGCGCTCGCGGGCGTGTGGTCGTGCCCCAGTCGTTCTGGGCGATGAGTGTCGCCGGCAGCGCGCTGCTGCTCGCCTATTTCGTTTTCGGCAAGAACGACTCGGTGGGCGTGCTCTCGAACCTCTTCCCCATGGCCGTCGCGATCTATAACTGGTTGACACATGTGCGCAGCGGACGAAACGCGAGAGTGGATTAGAGGTCGTGCCAGGCTGGCGGCGCTCGTGCTCGTGCTTGCGCTCGCGGCCATGCTCTGGCGGGTGTGGCAGTCGCCCGGGACGCGCCCGGCGCTGTCTGCAGAGGCGGCTCTGCCGCTGGTCAGTGTGGCGTCGCCGGGACGCAGCGCCGTCTCCAGTGCGGTGACCTTCACCGGTACGATCCGGGCGCGCCATGACATGCCCGTCGGCGCCGAAGGTGAGGGCGGGCGGATCGTGGCCGTACGCGTCGAGGTCGGGGATCGTGTGCACCGCGGTCAGGTGCTCGCTGCGCTCGACACGTCGGTGATCGCACCGCAGGTCGAGCGCCTGGCCGCTTCGCTTCTCGAGGCCCGGTCAACGGCGGGGCTGCGCCAGGCGGAGTACCGGCGCGCGCAGGGGATGGCGGCTTCCGGAGCACTGTCCGCCGAGGAGATCGAGCGACGCCGGGCGGCCGCGGTCGCGGCAGAGGCCCAGGTGAAGGTCGCCGAGGCGCAACTCCTGGAGGGGCGCGCACGCCTTGCCCGCATGCAGATCCGCGCGCCGGCCGACGGACTCGTCCTGGAGCGTCATGCCGAGATCGGCCAGACCGCGGTGCCAGGGGGCGCTCCTCTCTTCAGGCTGTCACGCGACGGACAGGTGGAGATGGTGGGTCAGGTCGCGGAGCAGGACCTGCCGCGCCTGGCGGTCGGTCAGCCCGCGGAGGTATCCCTCACCGGGATCGAGGTGCCGTTCGCAGGGCACGTGCGGCTGCTCGGAGCCGTCATCGATCCGCAGACACGGCTCGGTGAGGTCCGCGTCGCGCTCCAGGCCCATCCCGATCTGCGCCCGGGCGCCTTCGCCCGCGGTGAGGTCGCGGTGGCCAGCACGGAGCGGCCCGTGCTGCCACAGACGGCTGTGCTCGCGGATGCGCGTGGCACCTACGTCTACCTCGTCAACGGTGAGGGCCGCGTGGAACGCCGCGATGTGCGCGTGGCGGGGACGGGGCGTGGCGGCATGGTGATCGCCGCGGGCCTCGAGGGCGGCGAGCGTGTCGTCACGGTGGCGGGTGCGTTTCTGCGTGAAGGCGAGAAGGTGCGTCTTGCCCCAGTGCCCGAGGCGCCTTCGGCGGGACACGCGGAGACCGGATCGTGAAGAACATCTCGGCGTGGGCGATCCGCCACCCCATCACGCCGGTTGTCCTCTTCGTCGTGCTCACCTTCCTCGGCGTCGTGGCCTTCGTCAGGATGCCCATCAATCTGACGCCGGACGTTGCCTTCCCCTTCGTGATGGTGACCGTTACGCAGCCGGGCGCCGCGCCGACGGAGATCGAGACCCAGATCGTGCAGAAGATCGAGGGTGCGGTGGCGAGCGTCGGCAACGTGCGCAGCATCACGTCGGCGGCCCTTGAGGGACAGGCTCTGATCACCCTCGAGTTCCAGCTCGGCACGCCCATCGACCGCGCGGTCAACGACGTGCGCGACGCAATCTCCAAGATACGCGCCGACCTGCCCGAGGGCATCGAGGAGCCGATCGTCCGACGCCTGGACGTGGAGGGTGGGGCGATCGCGTACTACGCGGTCACCTCGACGGCGATGACCGCGGAGGAGCTCTCCTGGTTCGTCGACAACACCATCAGCAAGCGACTGCTGTCGGTCCCGGGCGTGGCGCAGGTGCAGCGCGGGGGCGGCGTCGACCGTGAGATCCGTATCGAGCTCGACCCGGCGCGCATGCAGGCGTTCGGAATCACTGCCGTACAGGTCAACCAGCAGGTGCGTCAGCTGAACATCGATTCTCCGGGCGGGCGTGCGCAGATCGCCGGCGGCGAGCAGGCGATCCGCGTGCTCGGGGGCGCAGGCACGGCCGCACAGCTCGCCGACACCCGGATCCCGGTGTCGGCCGGGCGGGTCGTGCGCCTGCGCGACATCGCCGAGGTGCACGACGGGATCGCCGAGGTGCGCTCCCTCTCGAGGATCAACGGGCGCCCGGGCACGACTTTCGGTGTCTTCAAGGGTCGCGGCTCATCGGACGTGACCGTGCTCGGGCTCGTGCAGGCGGAACTGGCGAAGGTGTCCTCGGAAAACCCCGGAGTGCGGATCGCCCAGGTCTTCACGACCGTCGACGCCACCCGGCGGATGTACGACTCGGCCATCGCTGCGCTGCTCGAGGGGGCGATCCTTGCCGTCGCGGTCGTGTGGTTCTTCCTGCGTGACTGGCGTGCCACGGCGATCTCCGCGCTCGCAATTCCGCTGTCTGCAATTCCGACCTTCTTCTGCATGCAGTGGCTGGGCTTTACGCTCAACCAGGTGAGCCTGCTGGCGCTGTCGCTGGTCGCCGGTGTCCTGGTGGACGATGCCATCGTCGAGATCGAGAACATCGTGCGCCACATGCGAATGGGGAAGTGCCTACCAGGCTGCCCTCGATGCCGCCGACGAGATCGGGCTCGCGGTGGTGGCGACCTCGGCGACCATTATCGCCGTCTTCCTGCCCGTGAGCTTCATGGGTGGGATCGTCGGCCAGTACTTCAAGCAGTTCGGGCTCACCGTGGCGGCTGCGGTGTTTTTCTCGCTGCTGGTGGCGCGTCTCATCACGCCGGTCATCGGCGCATTCACGCTCAGATCCGGGGGCGGTCAGCTGCACCACGGCGACGGGCCGTTCATGCGGCGTTATCTGGCCGTGCTGCAGCTGTGCATCCGCCACCGCTGGCGCACGATCGGCGGCGGCGCGGCGGTGTTCGTGCTGTCCGTCGCCGGGCTGATGATCATCCCGAAGGGCTTCATCCCGGACATCGACTTCGCGAGCGCGCAGATCAGCGTCGAGCTGCCGCCTGGTGTGCGGCTCGAGGACACTGCGCGCGTGTCCGCCAGGGTGCGCGAGCTGGTGCGGCGTCACCCTGAGGTCACCAGCGTCATCGAGTCGATCGGCGGAGATGAGTCCGGTGAGGTACGCAGTGCGACGCTCTACGTGCAGCTCGTGCCGGCCGGTGATCGCGCGCTCTCGCAGAAGGAGTGGGAGCGCGCCGTTGCGCCCGAGCTCAGGGAGATCCCCGATGCGCGCGTGCACTTCGTGACGCAGGGCATGGGGTTGGGGCGTGACATCACCATCTATCTCACCGGTGAGGACCGCGCCCTGGTCTATCGCACTGCCCAGGAGGTCATCGAGGAGATGCGCGGCCTGCGTGAGCTGCGCGAGCCACGGATCAATGGCGACATGCAGCGCCCCGAGATCGTGATCCGCCCGCGGCTCGACCTGGCCGCCGAGCTCGGTGTCACGGTGGCGAGCATCAGCCAGACGATCCGCATCGCCACGATCGGAGAACTCCCGCAGAATGCCGCCAAGTTCTCGCTCGCCGACAGGCAGGTACCGATCCGCGTGAGCCTCCTGGAGACTGCGCGCCGCGATCTCGGCACGATCGAGAACCTCCCGGTGCCGACCGCCGAGGGCCGCACCGTGCCGCTCAAGGCGGTCGCTGACATCCGCTTCGGGCAGGGGCCCACGCGCATGCGCCGCTATAACCAGAGCCCGCGCGTGATGCTCGAGGCGGACCTCAACGGGGTCGAGCTGGGGCCGGCCATGGAGAAGATCCGCGCGCTGCCTGCGCTTTCGAAGCTGCCCCAGGGTGTGCACTTCGTCCCCATCGGCAGCGCCGAATTCATGGGCGAGCTGTTCGCGAACTTCCTCCTGGCGATCGCCGCAGGCGTTCTGATGGTCTTTGCGGTGCTGGTGCTGCTGTTCGCGCGGGTCTTCCAGCCGCTGACGATTCTCTCGGCGCTGCCGCTGTCGCTCGGCGGGGCGGCCGTCGCCCTGTTTCTCTCGGGCTTCGCCTTCTCTCTGCCCGTCGTCATCGGCATCCTCATGCTGATGGGCATCGTCGGCAAGAATTCGATCCTGCTGGTCGACTTCGCGATCGAGGAGATGCGTGCCGGGCGGGACCGCGTCGGGGCGCTCATGGAGTCGGCCCACAAGCGCGCCCGGCCGATCGTCATGACTACGGTGGCGATGGTGGCGGGCATGAGCCCAGCGGCCTTTCTCGGCCATGATGCCTTCCGTGCACCCATGGCGATCGCCGTGATCGGCGGCCTGATCACCTCGACGGCGCTGACTCTCGTGGTCGTGCCGGCCATGTTCACGGTGATCGACGATGTGGAGCGCTGGGTGGGGCCGCGCGTTGCGCGGATGCTCTCTCCCGATTCCGGATCGCGCACCGAGACGCCCGCGTCTCGTCCAGGACCTGCCGCCTGAGCGTGATCTCCGTGGCAGGATGGACATTTCGCACAGGACTCCAGGAGCTGATCCATGCATCCCATGCCTCATCACTACACTGTCAGCGCTGCGGCACACTCCGAAGGTCCGGTGCGACTCGATTCGACCGGCCTCGCCGGCATCGAATCGGCGCCGCCCCGGGAGTTCGACGGTCCGGGTGACCGCTGGTCTCCGGAGACGCTGCTGACGGCGGCGGTGGTGGATTGCTTCGTGCTCAGCTTCCGCGCGATCGCCAGGGCCTCGAAGCTCGAGTGGCTCGAGCTGGCCTGCACGACACAGGGGACGCTCGAGCGGGTCGAGGGAAAGAACCGCTTCACGAAATTCCTGACCGCGGCGACACTGCGCGTGCCGGCAGGCACCGATCCCGAACGGGCCCGCCGGCTGCTCGAGAAGGCCGAGGAGGTGTGCCTGATCGCGAACTCGCTGTCGGCGGAGCGTCAGCTCGAGGCGCGCGTCGAGGCGGCCTGAGGGCCTGTCGCGCCGAGCCTGGCGGCGAGCGCGCGCGCGAGCTCGGCGATGGTCGGGTGGTCAAAGATCTCGGCCAGTTCGAGCACTCCGGGATACTCACGGTCGATCTGCTCGTGGATCTCGATGAGCTTCAGCGAGCTCGCGCCGATCTCGAAGAGATTCTCGGTGACGGCGAGGTTGCGCCCGCCGAGGGCCGCATCGCAGATGTCCTTCAGGCGTGCCTCGATGGCGCTGCCGGACGCCGCTCCGCCGGACTGGGGCCGTGCGGCCCGCAGAGCCGTGAGCTCGCCGAGCTCGGCTGCGAATTCGCCCTCGAGATAGCTCTGTTCGAGGAGGTGGCGCTGGACCTTGCCGCTCGTGGTCTTCGGGATGCGCCTGACCGGCACGATCTCGGCGACCTCGAGGCCCGTGTGCTCGTTCACGAGGCGTCCCACTTCGAGTGCAACCGGCAGGAACTCCTGCATGTCCGTACGGTGCAGCACGAAGAGGATCAGCTGATCGGCCTGGGCGCCATGCGGACGCACCCCGGCAGCGACCACTTTGCCCAGCTCGAGGCCGGGAGCACGGATGGCGATGTTCTCGAGATCGTGTGGGTAGTAGTTCTGGCCGTTGACGAAGATGATTTCCTTGGCGCGTCCGGAGATGTAGAGCTGGCCGTCGTGCATGAAGCCCAGATCCCCCGTGCGCAGCCATCCTTCGGCGGTGAAGAGGGCAGCATTCGCCTCGGGATGGTCCAGATAGCCCCGGGTGACGTTGGCGCCGCGGATCAGCACGTGTCCAATGTGCTCTTCGGGCAGCGGTGCGCCGGCGTCGTCGCCGATGCGCAGCTCGCAGTGGGGGATCGCGCGCCCGACGTTCATGAGCTCGACGGCGTCGCGATGCTCCACGGGCAGCGGCACGATCCGCTGGCCGACCTTGGCGTGGTGCCGGTCGATCGCGATCGGCCTGAGCGGGGCCCCGGGTACGGGGAAACTCACGGCGAGCGAGGCTTCCGCGAGCCCGTAGACGGGGAACATCGCCGAGCGCCTGAGGCCCGCCGGTTCCAGCCGGAGCAGGAACTCCTGGCAGAGGTTCGGTGAGATCGGCTCGGCGCCGTTGTAGAGCAGGCGCAGGCGCGAGAGGTCGAGCCCCTCCGTGCCGCGCCCGCCCAGGACCTTGAGATAGTGACGATAGCCGAAGTTCGGTGAGCTCGTGATCGTGACGCCCTTACGGGTGGCGAACTGCATCCAGAGCAGTGGCCGGCGGATGAAGAGCTCTGTCGGCATCAGGTGGATGTTCATGCGGTTGGCGAACATGAACAGATGCATGCCGATGAGGCCCATGTCGTGGGTCAGCGGCATCCAGGACAGCGGCACGTCGCCTTCGTGCATGGCCGCCGCCTCCGTGGCGCCGCGCGCGTTGGCGATGAGGTTGGCGTGAGTGAGCACGACACCCTTGGGATCGCTGGTGGAACCCGAGGAGAACTGGATGAACGCGATGTCTTCGGGACGTGCGCGATGAACCTTGCCGGCCCGCGAGACGTCATCGAGCTGGTCGACGAGAAAGGCGCGGTTTTCGAGGGTGCGAAAGAGCCGTTCTTCGCCCGCCTGGGCGGCGTAGGCACCGATGCGCTCCAGCGAGCGGCGGTCCGTGTAGATGAAGGGCGCCCCGAGCGTCCGTGCGATGCGCAGCAGCTTGTGCTTGTGCTCGTCGGAGATGCCGAGGGCAACGGGCACCGGGACGATGCCTCCGAGGAGCGCCGCCCAGAAGGCATCGATGAACTGTTCGTTGCTGACGAGGTGCAGGATGATCCGGTCGCCGCGACGTGCTCCGAGCTTCTGCAGGTGATGGAGGATGCCGAGCGCCCGCCCGTGCAGCTCTGCATACGGGACGACACGCTCGTGGCTCTCGCCCTCGAGATAGGTGATCGCGCGCGGCACGCCCCGGTTCGCTTCGAAGATCTCTGTGAAGGTGCTCGCTTCGATCATGCGCGGTGCTGTGGCAAAGAGGGCTCATTCTAGCCCATCCCCATGCCATGAACCGGCGTGCGGCCTCGTCTCGTGTAGAATTCCCGCTCCCTCGCGCGGCGTCGACGGCAGCGGTGCACGGTACATGACGGATCCTGAGCCGGCGGGCCGGCTGCGCAACACGCTCTACCGGCAGGAAACGAGTTCGCGCCGGCGGCTGAGTTCCGGCCGCCGCATCGTCTACCGTGCTGCAGTCCCGCTGGCGCTCATGCTGCTGCGGCTGTGGTGGCGCAGCTGCCGGGTGGTCGCCGTGCGTGGCACGCAGCATCTGGACGAGGTGCTCGCGAAGGCGCCGTCCCTCATTCCCTGCTACTGGCATCAGCACCAGGTCTTCTGCGCCAGGTTCCTCCTCGATGCGCGCGAGCGGGGATTGCGCGCCGGATTTCTCGTGAGTCCTTCGATGGACGGGGAGCTTGCGGCGATGATCGTCGAGCGCATGGGTGCGCACGTGATTCGCGGGTCTTCGACGCATACGGGAGCGCGTGCACTGCGCGATTTCTACCAGGCGCTCGTGAAGGACGCGATATCCCCCGTCATCACGCCCGATGGTCCGAGGGGTCCGCGCTTCGTCTTCAAGCCCGGCGCCGTGCTGCTCGCGCAGATTTCCGGCCGCCCGATGCTGCCGATGACCTTTGCGGCGAGCCGCGCCAGTCTCGTGCACTGGGATCGCTTCGTGCTGCCCTGGCCGTTCTCGCGGGTCGTGATCGCGATCGGCGAGCCGCGCTACGTGCCGCGCACGCTGTCTCCGGCGGAGCTCGAGGCGGTGCAGGCGGAGATGGCCGAGCGGCTGAAGGCGCTGTTTGCCGAGGCGCGCGCCGCACTCGGTGACAAGGAGACCTGAAGACCATGGATGAGTCGTTGTCAGCCGGCGGGCCCGAGCTCTCGGTGGTCATCCCCGTGTGCAATGAAGCCGGGAACGTCGGCCCGCTTGCCGCGGAGATCGGTGCGGCACTTGCCGGGCGCCGTTACGAGATTCTGTTCGTCGATGACGGCAGCACGGACGCGACCGCCGAGAGCGTACGACGCGCACGGGCAGCCGGTCAGCCGCAGATCCGGCTGCTGCGTCATTCCGTGCGCAGCGGGCAGAGTGCCGCGATCTGTACCGGCGTGCGCGCGGCCCATGCCACATGGGTCGCGACCCTGGACGGCGACGGACAGAACGACCCGGCCGACATCCCGAAGCTGCTCGCTGCCCGTGACGCGCCGGGCAACGGTGATGTCCGCCTGTTCATGGGCCATCGCGTGACGCGGCGCGATACGGTCTGGCGCCGCGTTCAGTCGCGTATCGCGAACGGCGTGCGTGCACGGCTTCTGGGCGACGCCACGCCGGACACCGGCTGTGGCATCAAGCTGCTGCATCGCGCGACCTTCCTCGAGCTGCCGCACTTCGATCACATGCACCGCTTCCTGCCGGCACTGCACCGGCGGGCCGGTGTGCGCGTGATCTCCGTGCCCGTCAGCCACCGACCGCGCGCCGGCGGCACCTCCAAGTACGGCATGTTTGACCGGCTCTGGGTGGGGATCGTGGATCTGTTCGGCGTCATGTGGCTCACGCGACGTCATCGCCCGGGCCTCGCGGTACGCGAGGAGTAGGTCGCCGCACGATGTCGCCGAGTCGCGCAGGGCCGTTTCCGTGGCGCGATGTGCTGGTGCTCTCACTGGTCGGCCTGGCGCTGATCGGCGCGGGGCTCGGGCTGCGCGACCCCTGGCCCGCGGATGAACCACGGTTCGCCTCGCTGGCGCGCGACATGGTCGCAAGCGGTGACTGGCTCTTCCCGCACGTCGGCGGCGATCTCTACCACGACAAGCCGCCGCTCTACTTCTGGCTGCTCGCCGTGGCGTACGAGGCCTTCGGCGGTTTTCGCGGCTGGTTCCTGCTGCCTTCGCTGCTCGCGGGCCTTGGCACGCTCGTGCTTGTTTACGACTTCATCCGGCGCGTGGCAGGCCGGGAGGCGGGTCTGCTCGCGGGTCTGACGCTTGTGAGCACGCTGCAGTTCCTGCTCGCGATGCGCGGCGCGCAGATCGATGGGACGCTGTGCTTCCTCGCGACCTTCTCGCTCGTCGCGCTCCTGCGCCACCTGCTGCTCGGACCTGCCTGGGGCTGGTATGCGGCGGGCGGCTTTGCCGCCGGGCTGGGGGTCATCACGAAGGGTGTCGGATTCCTGCCGATCCTCGTGCTGCTGCCCTACGTGGCGATGCGCCTCGGGGGCTGGACGGGGCTCAGCCGGATCGAGGGCGGTGGCGCGCGGTGGGCGCTTGCGCCGCTGGCGCTGCTCGGAGCCATCTGCGTGTGGTTCCTGCCCATGGTGCTTGCCGTTGCAGCGAGCGGTACACCCGAGCTCGCCGCCTACCGGGACGGGATCCTCTTCCAGCAGACCATCACCCGCTATGCGCAGGCCTGGCATCATGGGGAGCCGTGGCACTATTTCTTCACGGCGGTGATCCCGGGGCTGTGGCTGCCCTGGAGTCTGCTCCTCTTCTGGCTCGTGCCGCGCTGGGTGGATGCATGGCCGCGGCGCGACGCCAGGACGTGGCTGCCACTCGCCTGGGTGGCAATCGTCCTGCTGTTCTTCTCGTTCAGCTCCGGCAAACGCGGGATCTACGTGCTGCCGGCACTGCCGGCGCTGGCGATCTCGGCGGCGCCTTTTCTTCCGGCGCTCTTCGCTCGCGCCTCGATCCGGCGTGCGAGTCTCGCACTCGCCGGGCTGCTGGTGCTGGCCGGGATCGCGTTTGCCGGTGCACAGCTTCTCGGGGCCCCGTGGGCACAGGAACTGCTGCGCGAGGCGCCCGCCGGCCTCGCCGGGCCGGTGGTGGCGTTTGCCGCCCTCGGGCTCGCGGCATGGCTGCTTGCAGCCCTCTCGAGGCCCCTTGCTCGCCTGGCCGCTGGTGCTCGCCTGTCTCGTGGCGGTGTGGAGCTATGGTGCCATGCCACGGCTCGATGCAGGTCGCTCGTCCAGGGCGTTCATGGCGCAGGTGCTTGCTGCGGCACCACGCGAGCGCACGCTTGGCCTCGTGGCCTACAAGGAACAGTTCCTGCTCTATCTCGATCGCCCGACGGTGAACTTCGGTCATCGCCGGTGGCGGGAGGGGCCGCAGGAGAGTTACGACGCGGCCCGCTGGCTTGCCGAGGCGCCAGCGCACCGGATCCTGCTCGTGCCACAGTCGCAGCTCCCAGTGTGCTTTGCGTCGTCCGGCACGACGAGGGCCCCGGTCGGCCTGGCGTCAGGGGAGAGGTGGTACCTGGTCGGGGGGCAGCCGAGCGCGGCATGTGTCATCCGGGGCGATGCCGCCCGGGCGATCCGCTACGGCGGGCCACCCGGTTAAAGCGTGTTTCGACATATGGTTAGCTTGTTTTCCTCGATACTTGTGCCACAATCGGCTGCAAGTGTTGGCTTGAACAGGCACGCAAACTGTGGGTCTCGTCGCCGCAGCGGCTGACGCGCTGCGGCATCGTCCCGGGCCAGCGAGGGAGAGCGGCGCTATGCCGATACCGGATAAACCGGGCGAATTCACTGCATCCGACGTCCTGTCACCGCAGGCCTGGTCGGGGCGCGTCCCGAGACCGTCGCTCGGCCTGGACGTGGCCTGCACCAAGATCGCGGTCGATTTCCAGAACATGAAGCATTCCACGGCGGGTGAATGCATCCGGGGCGACCTGGAGGTGCTGCGCGACGCTGTGGGGTGCGACTGCGCCTTCGTGCTGCTGCTGCGGGCCGGCTCCCAGGAGATCGAATCCGTCACGGCGGTCAGGAGCATGTTTGCACAGTGCCTCCCCGAGAGCCTGCAGGGAACCGACCTGCAGAACCTGCCGTGGCTGCGGGGGCGCCTCGATCATCTGCGCCTCTCGGAACTGCGTGACACGAGCGCCCCGAAGCGTGAACAGACCGCCGAGGCGCGACGCTTCGGGGAGCTGCACATGGGTTCGGTGCTGCTCGTGGCCTTCCGGATCCAGGGCCAGCCCTCGGGATTTATCGGACTCGCCAGTGCGCTGCCACGCCCGGGCTGGGACGTGAATCTGCAGCTCCTGATGAAGCTCCTGGGCACGAGTCTCGCCACCGGCCTCGAGCGGCTGCGTCTCGAGCAGCGCCTCGCGAAGGTGGAGGAGCGCATCGAGCTTTCGCAGAACGCCGCGAACGACGGGCTGTGGGACTTCGACGTCGAGTGCAATGAGGTGCATTTCTCGCCGCGCTGGAAGGAGATGCTCGGCTACGGCGGGGATGATTTCGCGGAATCGCCTGATTGGCGCAGTCTCGTGCATCCGGAGGACATGTCACGCGTGCAGGCGGCCATCCGCGATCATGTGGCCGGCAAGACGCCTCTTTTCGAGAGTGTGCACCGCATGCGTCACACGAGTGGCGAGTGGCGCTGGGTGGTGAGCCGCGCGAAGGCTCGTGTCGACGAGCACGGCCGGCTCATGCGGCTGGTCGGTGTCGAGCTGGACATCACGGAGCGCAAGCTCTACGAGGAGGCGCTGTTCCGCGAGAAGGAGAGCGCCCAGATCACGCTGCAGTCGATTGGCGACGGCGTGATCACCACCGGACCGGATTCCGTCATCGACTACATCAACCCCGTCGCAGAACAGCTGACGGGCTGGCGGCTCGAGGATGCCATGGGCCGCCCCGTCGAGGAGGTCTACCGGGCCTTCCACGAGGAGACCTGCGAGCCGCTCGAGAATCCGCTCACGGTCTCGGTCCGGCGGCTGCGGCCGATCAAGTCCGTGCGACCCATGCTTCTCATCCGCCGCGACGGTAATGAACTCTACGTCGAGAGCACCGCTGCGCCGATCCGCGACGGCGCAGGTGCGGTCGCAGGCGGCGTGCTCGTCTTTCACGACGTGAGCGAATCGCGCGAACTCAACCGTCGGCTCTCTTATCACGCGAGCCACGACCTGCTCACCGGGCTCGTCAATCGCCGCGAGTTCGAGAGCCGGCTCGAGCGGGCGCTGAAGAGCGCCAAGGCGCGTGAGTCGTCCTATGCGCTGTGCTATCTGGATATCGACCAGTTCAAGATCATCAACGACACCTGCGGGCACAGCGCCGGAGACGCGCTGCTCGGCCAGGTGGGTGCGCTCCTGAAATCCAAGGTGCGCTGGCGCGATACCCTGTCGCGCCTCGGAGGCGACGAGTTCGGCGTCCTCCTCGAGAGCTGCTCGCTCGATGAGGCGATGCGCACCGCCGAACAGCTGCGCGAGGCGGTGCGCAATTTCCGCTTCACCTGGGATGACCGGGTCTTCCGCCTCGGCGCGAGCATCGGGGTGGTGCCCATCACCGCCGACAACGAGGATGTCGCCTCGGTGCTCTCCGCGGCCGACAGTGCCTGTGCGGCGGCCAAGGAGGGCGGTCGCAACCGCGTGCACAGCTTCGCGGAGAACGACATCGAGCTCATGCATGCCGCCGGCGCGAGATGCAATGGGCGGCCCGCATCAATGCCGCGCTCGAGGAGGGGCGTTTCGAGCTCTTCCGCATGACCATCCAGCCGCTGCAGAGGCACGATGCGGGTGCTCACTACGAGCTGCTGCTGCGCATGCGCGACGAGAACGGGCGCATCGTCTCGCCGGACAATTTCATCGCCGCCGCCGAGCGTTATGGCATCACACCGAACATCGACCGCTGGGTCGTCGAGAACGCGCTGCGCTGGCTCGTCTCGGAGGCCGACGAGCGCGAGAAGCTGCAGCTCTGCTCCATCAACCTCTCCGGCCAGAGCCTCGGCGACGACAAATTCCTGCCTTTCGTGATCGACCAGTTCCACAGGAGCGGTCTCGACGCCTCGAAGATCTGCTTCGAGATCACGGAGACGGCGGCGGTGGCGAGCTTCTCCCAGGCCAACCGCTTCATCCAGGCACTGAAGGAACTCGGCTGCCGCTTTGCGCTGGACGATTTCGGCACGGGGCTGTCATCCTTCGGCTATCTCAAGCACTTCCCCGTGGATTTCCTGAAGATCGACGGCAGCTTCGTGCGCGAAATCCTGCACGATCCGATCGACCGCGAGATGGTGCGCTCGATCAACGAGATCGGGCATCTCACGGGCAAGCAGACGATCGCCGAGTTCGCCGAGAACGCCGAGATCATTCAGATGCTGCGCAATCTCGGCGTCGACTACGCCCAGGGCTATGGCGTCGCGCAGCCGCAGCGCGTGCTGAAGGCCGTGAACGCCTGAGCGCGGCGCAAATGCCCCCTTTGCTGCCCGCCGCGCTCCTGGGGCTGCTCGCCGTGGCGCTGGCCACCGGCGTCGCCATCGTGTGCGCGCGCCGCCGCCGGGGCCGCGCGGCGGGTACTCTGCCGGCGGTGCCAGCCAGGGTCGCCGGAGGCGGAGACCCGCCAGTCAATCCCGTGCGCACGCGCGTGGCCGTCGCAGCCTTCGAGGCGGCACGGGAGGCGCGCACGGAACTGCATCGGCTCACCTTTCCGGATGCCGACTTCGCACGGCCCGTCTCCGGCCTGCATGCCGAGGTCATCCGGCTCGCGGAGGCCGCGCTCGAGGGGGCCGTGCAGCAGCGGAACTACTTCCCGCGCCGGCCGCTGCTCATCCCGGAGCTGCTCGCGGCGATCAACGATCCGGCGAGCTCACAGGCACGCTGGGCGGAGATCGTCCTGCGCGACCCGGTCCTCGCGGGGGAGGTCCTGCGGCTCGCCAACAGCGCCTGGTTTCGCGTCACGACCGATCCGGTCGAGGACATGCCGAAGGCGGTCCGACTGCTCGGAGCCGACGGGCTGCGCTCGGTCGTCGCGAGCTCGGTGCTCCAGCCCGTGTTCCGCTGCCCGGCCGGGCCGTTCCAGAGTTTCCCCGAGATCACATGGCACCAGGCCATGCTGTCCGGCGTGGGTGCGCAATACCTCGCGCGTCATACGGGGGATGCGGATCCTGCGGTAGGGCATCTGCTGGGGCTGGTCGTGTCAGGGGCGCATCGTGGTCTTCCGTCTGGCGCTCGACACCTATCGTTCGCAGGGCACGGTGGCGCCCCGCGCCGAGGTGCTCGTGCAGCTGCTCGACTCCCATGCCGATCGTGCCGCGCAGCAGGTGGTCTCGACCTGGGATCTGTCGCCCGAGTTCGGCGCGGCGATCGCCGAGCAGAGCGCGGCGCAGCACTCGTTGCCTGGTTCCGGGCTTGGCCGGGTGCTTGCCTACGGGCGTCTCGCCGGTACCCTCGCCACGCTCGCACAGCACGGGCGTCAGCGCGCCGAGACCGCGACGGTGATCCTGCGTGAGGCCGGGCTCGGCACACGCCTTGCCGAGGGCCTCTGGGCACGTCTGGCCGGTCCGGCACGACCGGCGTCATGAATCTCCCGGCGCCCGGGAATGGCGCCGGGCTTGCGGGTCAGGACCCGGCGGAAGAGAGCTGCAGGCGCATCGAGAGGTCGGTGGCCCGCACGTGCTTGGTGATGCTGCCGACGGAGATGAAGTCCACGCCGGTCCCTGCAATCTCGCGCACCCCGTCGAGTGAAACGCTGCCCGAAGCCTCGAGGCGCACCGGGCTGCCGAGTGCCCGGTTGCGGACCGCGGCGGCACGCAGGTCCGCGAGGGAGAACTCGTCGAGCATCACGATTTCGGGACGCGCGGCGAGCGCCTGCTCCAGCTCGACGAGGTTCTCGACTTCGACTTCCACCACGACGCCGGGCGCGCTGCGGCGGGCGGCCTGCACCGCCGCGAGGATCGAGCCTGCGGCGGTGATGTGGTTTTCCTTGATGAGCACCTGGTCGTAGAGACCCATGCGGTGATTCTGCACCCCGCCGCAGCGTGTCGCGTACTTCTGCGCACTGCGCAGGCCGGGCAGGGTCTTGCGTGTGTCGAGGATGCGGCAGCCGCTGCCGGCGACGGCGGCGACAAAACGGCTGGCGGCCGTGGCTGTGCCCGACAGCAGCTGCAGGAAATTGAGTGCGGTGCGCTCGCCGCTCAGGATGGGGCGCGCCGGGCCGCGCACGGTACAGAGCGTCATCCCCGGCCCGACGGTTGCACCGTCCTGCATCTGCCAGCTCACGGTGATGGCCGGATCGAGCTGGCGGAACGTCTCGTCGAACCACGCGCTGCCGCAGAGCACCGCCTGTTCCCGCGTGATGACCGTCGCCGCCGCGAGCTGGGCAGCGGGCACCAGGGCGGCGGTGAGATCGCCGCCGCCAAGGTCTTCGCGCAGCGCCGCGGCAACCTGCAGGCTCAGATCCGATGGCAGCATGCGCGAAAGCTTACTGCGGAAGACAGGAGGGGGGAATGCAGCGCACGGAGGCGCGTTGAAGAAAGGGTTGTGACCCTTCATAATTTATCGATCAACATGCGCGTCCGTCCTGCTTTGTGAGCCTGGTTTCTCTTCGCATCCGGCGCCCGCAAGGCGCGGGGCAGGGCGTCGTGTTCGCAGCGGCAGCGCTGCTCGGCACTGTGCTCCTGGCGAGCGGCTGTGCAGCGGCGCTCGTGGGGCGAGCTGCGGGTCCGGGCGGCGGTTCTGCGACCAGCTCTGCGCCGGCTGCACAGCGGGCATCGGATCAGGCGCTCGCCGAGGCCGTGCGGGCGCGCCTGGCGCGGGAGCCTGCAACGAGGGCGATCCCTGTGCTCGTCGAGTGTCGTGAGGGTGTCGTGACCCTGCGGGGACTGGTGGAGAGTCAGCAACAGCGTGCGGCGATCGAAGGTGCGGCGCGCGGTGTCCGAGGCATTGCGGCGGTGCGTAACGAGCTCCGCTTGCGTTGAACCGAGACTGGAGAGAGAGCTATGGACGTCGTGGATCGGATCAGGCAGCAGCTGGCCGCCAGGCCTGTAGTGCTGTTCATGAAGGGCACTCCGGACTTTCCGCAGTGCGGCTTCTCGGCGCAGACGGCTGCAGCACTGCGCGCCTGTGGGGCGGAGTTCGCGCACGTGAATATCTTCGAGGATCCGGAGCTCCGCGAGGCACTCAAGCAGTATTCGAACTGGCCCACTTACCCGCAGCTCTATGTGAACGGCGAGCTGATCGGCGGATGCGACATCACGCTCGAGATGTACCGCAACGGTGAGCTCAAGTCGCTCCTCGAGAGCGTGGGTGCCGTGCAGAAGCCTTCGGGCTGAGGGTTCAGGCTGGCCCGTCCGGCGCGGATTCCCCGGGTGTGACCGGCGGCTCGGTCCAGCCGAGCATGCGCGCGCGCCCCTCCGCCGCAGAGAACATTGCCTGGCAGCCATTGCAGATGCGGCAGAAGAGATCCGCCGTGCGTTCGGCATCGTACCAGGCGGAATGTGCCCAGCTCGGATCCCACTCGAGCTCTGCCACGGCGACGGCCTTGGCGAGCACCGTCTGCCCGAGCGCCGCACCGGCGAGCGTCGCCGTGTCGAAGCTCGTGAAGGGGTGGAATGGATTGCGCTTGATGTCGGTACGGGCCACGGCCGCGTTCAGGAAGCCGAGATCGAAACTCGAGTTGTGCCCGACGAGGATGGCGCGGCGGCAGCCCTGGCTGCGCAGCGCCGTGCGCACTTCGCGAAACACCCTCTGCAGCGCCTCCTTCTCCGGCAGCGCCGGGCGCAGGGGATGATGCGGGTCAATGCCGTTGACGGCCAGGGCAGCCGGGTCCATGCGTGATCCGGCAAACGGCTGCACGTGGAAATTGTGTGTCGAACCGCGTCGCAGCGTACCGGCGGGGTCGATTTCGATCAGTACCGCAGCGATCTCGAGCAGCGCATCGCTCGCAGCGTTGAAGCCGCCGGTCTCCACATCCACCACGACCGGCAGAAACCCGCGAAAGCGGCGCCATGAGGGTGCCCGGAGAGGCCTGCACGGGCGACGCAGCGGGCACGCTCACCGGCCCACCAACCGCCAGGCGAGCCGCTCGCCGGCGCGGAGGGGGACGAGTTCCCCGGCACCGAGGGGCACCGTCGCAGGCACTGACCAGGGCTCGCGCACCAGCGTGAGCGTGTCCTCGTTACGCGGGAGGCCGTAGAAGTCCGCGCCGGCTTCGGAGGCAAAGCCCTGCAGGCGCGCGAGCGCCCCTGCGGCGTCGAAGGCCTCTGCGTACAGCTCGATGCCGGCGTGCGCCGAGAAGATGCCCGCACAGCCGCAGGCGGCCTCTTTGGTGTGGCGCGCGTGCGGGGCGCTGTCGGTGCCCAGGAAGAAGCGCGCATCGCCCGCTGTCGCGGCCTCGAGGAGCGCACGCCGGTCCGACTCGCGCTTGAGCACGGGAAGACAATAGAGATGGGGGCGCAGGCCGCCCTGGAACATGGCGTTGCGGTCGAGCAGCAGGTGCTGCGGCGTGATGGTGGCGGCGACCCCGGTGCGCGCGCTGCGCACGAACTCGACTCCGATGTGGCTCGTCACGTGCTCGAAGACCACCTTCAGCCGCGGGAAGCGTGCAATGAGCGGTTCGAGCACGCGTTCAATGAAACGGGCCTCGCGCTCGAAGATGTCGACGTCCGGATCGGTGACCTCACCGTGCACCTGGAGCACCATGCCGAGCTCGCTCATGCGGGCGAGCGTTGCGTCGAGCCGCCCGAGATCGGTGACGCCCGCATCCGAGTGTGTGGTAGCGCCCGCCGGGTAGAGCTTGCAGCCGAGAATCACACCGGAAGCGTGCGCGCGCTCGATCTCGTCGGGCGGTGTCTGGTCCGTAAGATAGAGCGTCATCAGCGGCCGGAAGAGCGCGCCCTCGGGCAGTGCTGCAAGGATGCGCTCGCGGTACGCGAGGGTCTGTGCTGCAGTGGTGAGCGGTGGCTTCAGGTTGGGCATGACGAGGGCGCGTGCGAAGCGCGCCGCCGTGTGCGGTACGAGCGACTGCAGCGCTGCGCCGTCCCGGAGATGCACGTGCCAGTCGTCCGGGCGCCTGATCGTGAGGCGCGTCATGATGCCAGCCTGTCGAGCACGCGCTGGCCGAGCAGGAGCTCGAGGCACCAGCGTACCCCGAAGCCCGTGATGTCGGTGTTGACGTGCCCGAGTCCCCCGCTGCGCACGGCCGAGCTCAGATCGATGTGCGCCCAGGCACATTCTCCGGCACGAATCGCCTGAGGAACCGCGCCGCGTAGATGTGGTCGCCCTTGTTGTCCGGCGTGCACTGCACGACATCCGCAGTGCGGCTCTCGAGCTCGGCATCGTAGTCCTCCGCGAGGGGGAAGTTCCAGACGCGCTCGCCGCTTGCGTGCCCGGCTGCGACGAGCGCAGCCGCAAGAGCGGCATCGCCCGCGAAGGCGCCGCTCATGCGTTCCGTCACCGCCTGCACGCAGGCACCGGTCAGCGTGGCGAAGTCGAGCATGAGCCGCGGCCGCGTGCGCCCCGCGAGCGCGAGAGTGTCTGCCAGGACCATGCGACCCTCGGCGTCGGTGTGAATCACCTGGATGGTCACGCCGTTGGCGGCACGCACCACGTCCTGCGGGCGATAGGCGGTCGGACCGATACGGTTCTCCGTGATGGCCAGCCAGGCGTCGACCGCGACAGGGACCTCGAGTTCGGCGAGTGCCAGGAGTGTGGCGAGAGCCACGGCGCTGCCGGCCTTGTCCGTGTGCATGTCGAGCATGCCGCGGTGAGACTTGAGGTTGTTGCCACCGGTATCGAAGAGGATGCCCTTGCCGACGAGCGCGATGTCGGGCCGGTTTCCCCGCCGCCCCGGCCGGTAGCGGAGGTGCAGGATGCCGGCATTGCGTGCCGCGTTGCCTGCAGCGACCGCGAGAAACGCGCCGGCGCCGAGCCGGCGCAGCATCCTCTCGTCGAGCCAGCGCTGGCTGATGCGCGCATGGCGGGCGAGCCGGGCGGCGAGGTGTCTGTAGGAGGGCGCATCGAGCCTGTTCGGTGGCAGTGCCGTCAGCCAGCGCGCGAGATTCGTGCCCCGCGCCGTCGCGCGCGCCCGCGCGAGGTCGATGCCGGCGGCGGCCGGGATGGCGATGCGCGCGATGTGGCGTTCGGGATCCGGCTTGGAGGCGAACTTCGGCATGACGAAAGCCTGCGCGAGCGCGGACGCGAGCAGCGGTTCCACGTCACATCCCGGTTCATCGACCGAGAGCAGTGCGATACGCCCGGCGCACTGGCCTGCGAGCTCCTTCATCATCCGGCCGGCGAGCGCCAGGCGCTCGAAGGCCGAGGCCTGCCTGCCGAGGTAGCCGAGCACGGCGAGTGACTGGCGCGCATTCGCGAGTCGCGTGCTTCGCACTGTGCCGGCGCGCGCCGGCAGGCGGGCGTGCAGCCCTGCCCAGCGCGTGCTCTCGGGTAGGGCAGCCACACGCCGATCGAACTCCGCGCCCGAATCCGGAGCCATCACGAGCAGTGCGTCGAACTCGGCGGCACGGCGAATGTCGAGTGGCGCGCGCAGGGTATCGATGCGCGGGAGGCTCGAAGTGGGCAAGAGTGACATCGCTATCGAATCAGGCGCGCGTTCCCGAGACTCGCTGCACGTTGACCGTAATGACCGAAAGCCGGATCATACCGCGGCTCTTCGATCGTCGTGTGCGCCGTGCGCGCAACGCGGCGATCCCGACGACACTTCCCGGGCCGCAATGCGAGATGAACGACACATCAAAGCTTGACGATTCCGATCCGGCAGAGACCAAGGAATGGCTCGAATCGATCGATTCGGTGCTGAAGACCGAGGGCGCGCAGCGTGCACACTTCCTGCTCGAGCGCCTCATCGATCATACGCGTCGCTCAGGCGCCTATCTGCCCTTCAAGCCGAATACCGCCTACGTCAACAGCATCGCACCGGGCCAGCAGAAGGACTACCCGGGAAACCGCGCGATCGAGCGGCGCATCGAGGCCTACATCCGCTGGAATGCGACGGCAATGGTGGTGCAAGCCAACCGGCTCTCGTCGGAGTACGGCGGGCACATCGCGAGCTATGCCTCCTCCGCGACGCTCTTCGAGGTCGGCTTCAACCATTTCTGGCGCGCACCCTCCGACAAGCACCCGGGAGATCTCATCTTCCTGCAGGGCCACTCCTCGCCGGGCATCTACGCGCGTGCCTATCTCGAGGGGCGGCTCAGCGAGGAGCAACTGCGCCTGTTTCGCCAGGAGGTCACCGGGGACGGGCTGTCGTCCTATCCGCACCCCTGGCTGATGCCCGATTTCTGGCAGTTTCCGACGGTGTCGATGGGCCTCGGGCCCATGATGGCGGCCTTCCATGCGCGCTTCATCCGCTACCTGGAGCATCGGGGACTGGTCAAGCCTTCTGACCGCAAGGTGTGGGCCTTCCTGGGCGACGGCGAGATGGACGAGCCGGAGTCGATGGGCGCACTCACCATGCCGGTGCGCGAAAAGCTCGACAACCTGATTTTCGTCATCAACTGCAATCTGCAGCGTCTCGACGGGCCGGTGCGCGGCAACGGCAAGATCATCCAGGAGCTCGAGGCCGCCTTTCTCGGCGCGGGCTGGAACGTCATCAAGGTGCTCTGGGGCTCGCGCTGGGACCCGCTGCTCGCGAAGGACAGCCGCGGGCTGCTGCGCCGTGTGATGGAGGAGTGCGTCGACGGGGAATACCAGAACTTCAAGGCGAAGGGCGGCGCCTATACGCGCGAGCATTTCTTCGGCAAGCACCCCGACCTCAAGGCGATGGTCGCCAACATGTCGGACGACGAGATCTGGCGCCTGAACCGTGGCGGGCACGATCCGCGCAAGGTCTACGCGGCCTATTCGGCGGCGGTCAGTCACAAGGGCCAGCCGACGGTGATTCTCGCGAAGACGGTCAAGGGCTTCGGAATGGGCAAGGGCGGTGAGGGCCAGATGATTGCCCACCAGCAGAAGAAGCTGGACGATGAGGCGCTGCGCGCTTTTCGCGACCGCTTCAACATTCCGGTCTCGGACGAGGATATCGCGCACCTGCCTTTCAGCAGACCGGCAGACGATTCCGAGGAGATCCGTTATCTGCGCGAGCGGCGCACGACCCTCGGGGGCTACCTGCCGGCGCGCCGCCAGACGGCCGAGCCGCTCGCGATCCCTGCGCTCGAGGCCTTCGGACCGATGCTCGAGGGCACGGACGAGCGCGCGATCTCGACGACCATGGCTCTCGTGCGCATGATCACGACTCTGCTGAAGGACAAGAACATCGGCAAGTATGTCGTGCCGATCGTGCCGGATGAGGCGCGGACCTTCGGGATGGAGGGACTGTTCCGCCAGATCGGCATCTATTCGTCCGTGGGGCAGCTGTACACGCCACAGGACGCCGACACCCTCATGGCCTATCGCGAAGACAAGAAGGGCCAGATGATCGAGGAGGGCATCAACGAGGCGGGGGCGCTCTGCTCGTGGATCGCGGCAGGCACCTCATACTCGAGCAATGCGCTCAGCATGGTGCCCTTCTACATCTACTACTCGATGTTCGGCTTCCAGCGTGTCGGGGATTTCATCTGGGCCGCGGGCGACATCCAGACCCGCGGTTTCCTGGTCGGTGCGACCGCGGGGCGCACGACTCTCGCGGGCGAGGGCCTGCAGCACCAGGACGGGCACAGCCAGCTGGTCGCGACCACGGTACCGAACTGCATCGCCTACGATCCGACCTACGCCTATGAGCTCGCCGTGATCGTGCACGAGGGGCTGAGACGCATGTTCGTCGAGCAGGAGCGGGTCTTCTACTACATCACGACGATGAACGAGAACTACCCGCAACCGCCGATGCCGCCGGGCGTGCGCGAGGGCATCCTCAAGGGGATGTATCTGCTGCAGATCGGTGGGCGGGGCCGCGTGCGCGCAACGCTGCTCGGCTCCGGAACGATTCTGCGCGAATGCCTGGCGGCCGCCGAGATGCTCGAGCGGGACTTCGGCGTGCCGGCCGACGTGTTCTCCGTGCCGAGCTTCTCGGAGCTGCGCCGCGAGGCGCTCGACTGCGAGCGCTGGAACCGCCTGCACCCGGCAGAGACGCCGCGCGTGCCCTATGTGCGCCAGTGTCTGGGCGAGCGCGAGGGGCCGGTGGTCGCGGCGACCGACTATGTCTGCAATGTGCCCGACCAGATCAGGCAGTGGGTGCCCGGCCGCTATGTCACGCTCGGCACCGATGGCTACGGGCGCTCCGATTCGCGCGAGGCACTGCGCCGGTTCTTCGAGGTTCATCATCATCATATTGTCGTCGCGGCGCTGAAGGGGCTTGCCGACGAGGGCAAGGTCGACCAGGCGACCGTCATCCGGGCCATCGAGCGCCTCGGCATCGATCCCGAGAAACCGCCACCGCGCCTGTCATGAGCGGACCTGTCACCGAGATCCGGGTGCCCGACATGGGCAACTTCAAGGACGTCGCGGTCATCGACATCCTGGTGAAACCCGGCGACCGCGTCGAGATCGAAACGCCGCTCGCGACGCTCGAGACCGAGAAGGCCACGATGGACGTGCCATCGAGTGCCGCCGGCCTCGTCGAGGCCGTTCATGTCCGGAAGGGCGGCAAGGTGTCCGCAGGCGATCTCGTCGTCACCCTGCGTGGAGACGGCGAGGCACCCGCCTCACGCGTGCCGGCGGCAACACCCGACGCTGCGGCGGCTCCGACGCCGCCTGCGCCAGCCGCCGCGACCGAGGTGGCGCAACCGGTCGTTTCGACTGCCGCGACCGAGTCCGCCGAGGGCGATACACGCCTCATGCGCGCGCCCGTGGTTGCGCAGCCTGTGATCGGGGGGCGCGACGATCTCGCGCCGATCGACGAACCCGGATTCTCGCGCGCGCATGCCGGCCCCTCAGTGCGCCGCCTCGCGCGCGAACTCGGTGTCGACCTCATCCGTGTCACCGGCAGCGGCCGCAAGGGTCGCATCACTCACGAGGACGTCAAGTCCTTCGTCAAGACGCTCCTCGCGGGGGGAACGCCTGTAGCCAGCGCCGGCGCATTGCCGAAGATCGCGGCGGTCGATTTTGCGCAGTTTGGCCCTGTCGAGACACGGCCTCTGAACCGCATCCAGCGTATCAGCGGGCCGCGGCTGCACGCCAGCTGGGTCAACCTGCCGCACGTTACGCAGTTCGACGAAGCCGACATCACTGATCTCGAGAGCGCACGCGCCAAGCTCAGACAAAAGGCCCTCCAGGAGGGCATCAAGCTCACGCCACTGGCCTTCATCATGCGTGCCTGCGTGCGTGCGCTGCAGCAGTTCCCGCATTTCAACGCCTCGCTCGCGCCGGACGGCGACGCGCTCGTGATCAAGAAATACCTGCACGTCGGCTTCGCAGCCGACACCCCGCAGGGTCTGCTCGTGCCGGTCATCCGTAACGCGGATCGCAAGGACATCTACGAAATGGCCCGTGCGCTCGGCGAGCTCTCGGAGAAGGCTCGCATCGGCCGGCTCTCGTCCGCCGAGATGCAGGGCGGCTGTTTCACTGTCTCGAGTCTCGGCGGCATCGGCGGTACGGCCTTTACGCCGATCATCAATGCGCCCGAGGTCGCGATCCTCGGCGTGTCGCGTGCGACGATGAAGCCGGTGTGGCGCGAGGGTGGCTTCCAGCCACGCCTGATGCTGCCCCTGTCGCTCTCGTACGATCACCGGGTCATCGACGGTGCCGACGCCGTGCGCTTCACGGGTTTTCTTGCCGCCACGCTCGCCGACGTGCGCAGCCTCACCGAGGCGGTGCCTTGAAGCGTGTCGAGGTCACCGTGCCGGACCTCGGCAACCACGCCGAGGTTCCGGTGGTGGAGGTGCTGGTCGGCCCGGGCGATCGCGTGGAGGTGGATACCCCCCTCGTCACCCTCGAGACCGAGAAAGCCTCGATGGACGTGCCGTCGAACGTGGCCGGACAGGTGAGCGAGGTGCTGGTGCGTCGCGGCGACAAGGTGTCCATGGGCACACCGATCGTGCGCGTCGATAGTGAACCGGCGCGCGGCGAGGGGCAGCCGGCTGAAGCGCCGGCTGAAGCGGCGGCTGTCGGGACGCAGCCGCCGCACGAGGACACCGTGCTCATGCGCGTCCCGGCCACCCCGCAGCCCGGGGAGCCGGCCGGTCGAAGGACCCAGCTGCTCGTGATCGGTGCCGGCCCCGGCGGCTATACGGCGGCCTTCCGCGCTGCGGATCTGGGGCTCGAGGTGACGCTCGTCGAGCGGTGGCCGATGCTCGGCGGCGTATGCCTGAACGTGGGCTGCATCCCCTCCAAGGCGCTCCTGCACGCCGCGAAAGTGATTGACGAGGCGGCCGCGATGGCGGCTCACGGCATCGTCTTCGGCACGCCGCGCATCGAGCTCGCGAAGCTGCGCGAGTGGAAGACCTCGGTCGTGCGCAAGCTCACGAACGGCCTCAAGATGCTCGCCCGGCAGCGCAAGGTGCAGGTCGTGCAGGGCAGCGCGCGACTCACCGGGCCCAACACGGCCGAGGTGACACACGAGGGTGCGGTGGAACGTATCCGCTTCGAGCGCTGCATCCTTGCGACGGGCTCCGAACCCGTGCGCCTGCCCTTCCTGCCGCAGGACCCGCGCATCATGGATTCGACCGATGCGCTCGAGCTGCCCGAGGTGCCGAAGCGGCTGCTGGTCATCGGCGGCGGCATCATCGGGCTCGAGATGGCCTGCGTGTATGAGGCGCTGGGCGCGAAGGTGAGCGTCGTGGAACTGCTCTCGCAGCTCATGCCCGGCTGCGACACCGATCTCGTTCGCCCGCTCGAGAAGCGCATCCGCGCGCGCTACGGGCAGATCCTGACCGGCACGAAGGTCACGCGTGTCGAGGCGCGGCCCGAGGGGCTCCAAGTGAGCTTCGAGGGGCCGGGCAATCCCCCGGAGCAACGCTACGACCGCATCCTCGTGGCCGTGGGTCGCAGCCCGAACACCCGGGGATTCGGCCTCGAGGCCGCGGGCGTGGCGCTCGACGAGCGCGGCTTCGTGAAGGTGGACCGGGAGATGCGCAGCCACGTGCCGCACATTTTCGCCATCGGCGATATCGTGGGATCGCCGATGCTCGCCCACAAGGCGACCCACGAGGCCAAGGTCGCTGCCGAGGTTGCGGCGGGTCAGAAGCGCGCCTTCGATGCGCGGGTGATTCCGTCGGTGGCGTACACCGACCCCGAGGTGGCTTGGGCGGGACTCACCGAGACCGCTGCGCAGGCGGGCGGTGTCGCGTTCCGCAAGGGGCTCTTCCCCTGGATGGCGAGCGGGCGGTCGCTGTCGCTCGGGCGCGATGAGGGGTTCACGAAGCTGCTGTTCGATCCCGACACCGGCCGGGTCCTGGGTGGCGGCATCGTGGGTCCGAACGCCGGCGAACTGATCGCAGAAGTCGCCCTTGCCGTGGAGACGGGTGCGGATGCGGCGGACATCGGTCTCACCATCCATCCGCACCCGACGCTCTCGGAGACGGTGGCGTTTGCCGCAGAAGCCTTCGAGGGGACGCTCACCGATCTGTACGTTCCGAGGAAGGGCTGAACCGGCTTACCCGGGTGTCTTGTGCGGGTATTCGCACAAGTCGCGAATGAGGCAGCGCGGACACTCCGGGCGGCGCGCCTTGCATACGTACCGGCCGTGCAGCAGCAGCCAGTGGTGCGCGTTGCGGCGGAATTCGCGCGGTGTCGTGGCTGCCAGCCCCTCTTCGACCGCGCGCGGCGTCGCGCCAGGCGCGAGTCCCGTGCGGTTCGCCACCCGGAAGATGTGCGTGTCCACCGCGATCTCCTCGAGACCGAAGGCAGTGTTCAGGATGACGCTGGCGGTCTTGCGGCCTACGCCCGGCAGTGCCTCGAGCGCCGTGCGATCCTGCGGCACTTCGCCACCGTGACGCTCGATGAGCAGCCGTGCGGTCGCGACGATGTGCTTTGCCTTCGTATTCCGGAAGTTGATCGACTCGATGTAGCGCGACAGGCCGCTCACCCCGAGTCGTACGATCGACTCGGGGGTATTGGCGCAGGGAAAGAGGCGGCGGGTCGCGAGATTCACGCTCCTGTCGGTGGCCTGGGCGGACAGCATCACGGCCACCAGCAACTCGAAGGGCGAGCCGTACTCGAGCTCGGTGGCCGGCTGCGGATTCGCCTTCCGCAGGCGCGTGAAGATCCCGCGACGCTGCGCAGGCGTCATGATGTCGCGGCAGTTCCCGCGGCGCGCTTCCTGGTGGCGAGCAGCCCGGCGCGCTCTCGCTCGCGGCGGGCCAGGCGCTGGAGATGTGCGCGGTGGCGCTGCCGGCTGGCATCGGGTGGAGGCAGCAGGGGCTCCCGCCCGAGTGTTTCGGACGGCACCATTTCGATGCAGTCGACCGGGCAGGGTGGCAGACAGAGCTCGCAGCCCGTGCATTCCCCGGTGATCACGACGTGCAGGCGCCGCGGTGCGCCGACGATCGCGTCCACCGGGCAGGGCGCGAGGCACTTCGCGCAGCCGATGCAGCGCGACTCGTCGATCTGCGCGATCCGCGGCGGGGCCTCGGTGCCGCAGGCGGGGTCGAGCGGCAGCCCCTCGCGCCCGAGGAGCCTGGCCAGCCTGCCAATGAGGTCCGCGCCGCCTGGCGGGCAGCGGTTGATCTGCGCCCCGCCCGAGGCCATCGCCTCGGCGTAGGCACGGCAGTCCGGATAGCCGCAGCGCGTGCACTGCGTCTGCGGCAGCAGCGCATCGATCGCAGCGGCGCCGGCGCTCATGTCACCCGCATGCCGGGCGCGGCACCCGAGTCTGCCGAGAGCAGGTAGATGCCCGACGTGTCGTCGCCGGCGCAGAGGACCATGCCTTCCGAGACGCCGAAGCGCATCCTGCGCGGCTCGAGATTCGCCACGACGATCACCAGCCGCCCGACGAGTGCCTGAGGCTCGTAGGCGGCACGGATCCCGGAGAACACCTGGCGTTCCTCGCCACCCAGATCGAGCGTGAGCCGCAGAAGCTTGCTCGAGCCCTCGACGGCCTCGGCGGTCAGCACCTTCGCCACGCGCAGATCGAGCTTCGCGAAATCCTCGATGCCGATGCGCGCAGCGGCGCGCGGTGTGCCGGGCGCCTGAGCCGCAGCCGGCGCGGCGGCCGCTGTCCCTGGCTTCTCCGGTGCCGGCAGCTCGAACAGCGCTTCGAGCTGCTTCGGATCGACGCGCTGCATGAGGTGCTCATAGGGCTGGATACGCCCGGACAGCGGCTCGCGCAGCTGCGACCAGCGCAGCGGGAGCGGCAGGCCGAGCATCGCCGCAGCCCGCCCGGCGGTGTGCGGCAGGACGGGCGCGAGCAGCAGCGTCAGGCGGCGAAAAGCCTCGAGGCAGTCCGAGCAGACTTCGTGCAGCCGGCGCGACTGCGCCGGGTCTTTCGCCAGCTCCCAGGGCTTCTCGCGGTCGATCGCCTCGTTCATGCGATCGGCGAGTTCCATGATTTCGCGCATTGCCTTGCCGAATTCGCGCTCTTCGTAGTGCCCGCGGATGCGCTCCCCGGCTGCTTCCGCGAGCGCGAGCCATGCGGCCGTTCCGGCGCTGCGACCCGCCTCGACGGGCAGCACCTCGCCGCCGAAGCGCTTCGTGATGAAGCCGGCGGCCCGGCTTGCAATATTCACGTACTTGCCGACGAGGTCGCTGTTGACGCGGGCGATGAAGTCGTCCGGATTGAAGTCGAGATCTTCGACGTTGGCGTTGAGCTTGGCGGCGATGTAGTAGCGCAGCCACTCCGGATTCATGCCGAGCTCGAGGTAGCGCAGCGGCGAGAGGCCGGTGCCGCGCGACTTGGACATCTTCGCGCCCGAGACGGTGATGAAGCCGTGCACCCACACGTGATCGGGTACTTTGTGCCCGGAGAAGCGCAGCATCGCCGGCCAGAACAGCGTGTGAAAGTAGATGATGTCCTTGCCGATGAAGTGAATCTGCTCGGTGCGTGGATCGGCGAGCAGTGCCTGGAAGTCGCGGCCCGTCCGGGCGCAGTAATGCTTCAGGCTGGCGAGATAGCCGATCGGCGCGTCGAGCCACACGTACAGGTATTTCCCCGGCGCATCGGGGATCGGGATGCCGAAGTAGGGCGCGTCGCGCGAGATGTCCCAGTCGGCGAGCGGCTCGCCACCCTTGGCTTCGAGCCACTCCCGTGCCTTGTTGGCCACCTGTGGCTGCAACCGTCCGGGGGTGGCGAGCCACTCCCGCAGGAATGCCACGCATCGCGGATCCGAGAGGCGGAAGAAATAGTGATCCGAGACCCTGCGTACGGGTGTCGCGCCGGTGAGAGTCGAACGGGGCTCGCGCAGTTCGGTGGGTGCATAGACGGACCCGCAGACTTCGCATGCGTCACCGTACTGGTCTTTCGCGCCGCACTTCGGGCACTCGCCCTTGACGTAGCGGTCGGCGAGGAACATGCCCTTGACCGGATCGAAGAACTGCTCGACCGGTTCGCGGCGGACCAGTCCCGCCGCGGACAGTGCCCGATAGATGTTCTGCGAGAGCTCCACGTTCTCTGCGGAATCCGTCGAATGCCAGTTGTCGAAGGAGATGTGGAAGCCGTTCAGATGGCGCGGCCGGTCGGCCGTGATGCGCGCGACGAGCTGCTCAGGCGTCAGTCCCTCGGCCTCCGCCTTGAGCATGATCGGCGCGCCGTGCGCGTCGTCGGCGCCGACGAAGTGCACTTCGTGGCCCTGCATGCGCTGGAACCGCACCCAGACGTCGGCCTGGATGTACTCCATGATGTGGCCGATGTGGAAGGGCCCGTTGGCGTAGGGCAGGGCAGTGGTGACGAAGAGGCGGCGCATGGGAGGTGAAGTCTACAGGCTGCGCCACGCGGTCTGCAGCCCGAACGCTCACGCGTCCTTCACGGCCTCGAACTTCGCCTTGTTGATGGCTTTCTTGTAGGCCTCGCGGCCGGAAATCCGGCCCTGCTCGAGAAGCTGCTGGATGGCGCTGTCCATGGTGCGCATGCCGAACTGCGCACCCGACTGCATGGTCGTCTCGAGCTGGTCGAGCTTGCCCTGACGGATGAGATTGGACACTGCGGGCGTGTTCACCAGCACTTCGAGTGCCGCGATCCGCCCCTGCCCGTCGACGCGCTGCAGGAGCTGCTGCGAGACGACGCCGCGCAGGCTCGTCGAAAGCATCGTGCGCACGTGGGACTGCTTGTCGGCCGGGAAGACGTTGACCATC
This sequence comes from Gammaproteobacteria bacterium, assembly GCA_016707425.1. Classification (GTDB taxonomy): domain Bacteria; phylum Pseudomonadota; class Gammaproteobacteria; order Steroidobacterales; family Steroidobacteraceae; genus JADJHU01. The sequence continues at coordinate 232,444 of JADJHU010000001.1, read as the reverse complement.
CGATCCACGGTCTGGGCGGCGCCGTTGGTGTGCAGCGTGCCCATCACCAGGATGCCCATTTCCGCTGCCGTCACGGCGATGCTCATGGTTTCGTAGTCGCGCAGCTCACCGACCAGGATCACGTCCGGATCCTCGCGCAGTGCCGAGTGGAGCGCTGCGGCGAAGCTCGGGCTGTGGACGCCGACCTCACGCTGGCTGATGAGGCAGCTCTTGCGCGGGTGCAGGAACTCGATCGGGTCCTCGATCGTGAGGATGTGCCCTTTCTCGCGGCGGTTGATGTCGTCGATGATCGCGGCGAGCGTCGTGGACTTCCCCGACCCCGTCTTGCCGGTCACCAGGATCAGGCCATTGTTGGCACGCCCGAGCGCCCGTACGGCCGGCGGCAGGTCGAGCTCGTCCATGGTGAGGGCCTTGGAGGGAATCGCCCGGAACACGGCGCCCATCCCGCTCAGGTGTCGCAGCACGTTCACGCGGAAGCGTCCCTGCTCGCCCAGGGTGTAGGCGAAGTCAGCACCATCCTGGGCCTCGAAGCGCTCGATGGCCTTGCGCGGCATGATCTCGTAAAGCGTCTCCTTCACCGTCTGGGCGTCGAGCCGCTCGGGCCGCAGCACCGTGAGATCGCCGTAGACGCGGATCCGTGCGGGGTCGCCTGCGAGAAAGTGCAGGTCGGAGCCCCGGCGCTGGAGTACCTCGCGGAGGAATTCGTCGATGCGCGCCATGGTCAGCCCGCACCCGGGGAGGTGGATCCGTCCCGTGCGGTCGCAACCGGGCCCGCGTCCAGCTTCGGCAGCACGCTCGTATCCGTGACGAAGCGCTGGAAGAGCCGCTTGTCGCCCGCATACAGGTAGGCGTCGTCCGGATCGATTTCCCGGGCATTGATCGCCGCGAGCAGCGCCTGGTCGAGGAGCTGCATCCCGAGATCGCGTCCGGTCTGCAGCTGGTTCGGAATCTGGTGCGTCTGATCGGTCTGGACGAGCCGCGCGATGGCCTTGGTCATCACTAGTACTTCGCAGACCGCGCGCCGCCCGCGACCTTCGGCGGACTTCACCAGCACCTGGGTGACCACGGCGAGCAGGCTCTGTGCGAGGAAGCTCTTGGTCTGCTCGCGCTCCTCGATGGGCAGTGCATCGATGATGCGGTCGATGGTCTTGGTGGCGCTCGTCGTGTGCAGGGTGCCGAGCACGAGATGGCCGGTCTCCGCGGCGGTCATCGCCATGGAGATCGTCTCTGCGTCACGCAGCTCGCCGACCAGGATCACGTCCGGGTCCTCGCGCATTGCGGCGCGCACGCCCTCCGCGAAGCTCGGGATGTGGGTGTGGAGCTCCCGCTGGATCACCTGGCCCTGCTTGCTGCGGTGGACGAACTCGATCGGGTCCTCGAGACTGACGATGTTGAGCCGCCGCGTCGCGTTCAAGTGGTCGATCATCGCGGCGAGCGTCGTGGACTTGCCCGTACCGGTCGAACCCGTCACCAGGATCATGCCCTGGTGGTGGTCGCAGAGCTTGCGCACGACCGGCGGCAGGGCGAGCTGCTCGATGCTCGGGATCTCCGTCGGGATCGCGCGGAAGGTCGCGCCGACACCCGTATCCTTGCGGTAGACGTTCACCCGAAAGCGCCCGCCATCGGTCGTCACGTAGGAGAAGTCGATGTCCTGGCCCCGTGCGAACTGCTCGGCCTGAGCGCGTGAGGATCTCGGTGACGTAGCCCTCGAGCTCGTTGTCGCGCAGATCGCGGAACTTGATCGGCAGGAGGTCACCGTTCATGCGCAGCATCGGCGGGACGCCGACCGCGAGGTGCACGTCGGAGCAGCCCTGCTGTGTACCGAGCTTCAGGAATGCGTCGATGCGCGCCATGCGGCCTCCCCCAGTTCCTGCTGCGGGCTTAGCGGAAGCGTCCGAGCGCCGCCCGCAGCTCGTCCATCGACTGCGGGCGCTTCGCCACGTCCACCGCCATGGCCTGGGAGACCAGCTCGCCGAGCCCGGACGGCAGTGCCGGGTTGACTTCCTGCGGCGCACGCGCCTTGCCCTGCACGTGCTGGTACATCACCGACATGTGATCACCGCGTGAATAGGGGGGCACGCCGGTCAGCATCTCGTAGAGGATGACTCCGAGCGCGTAGATGTCGGCGCGTTGGTCGACTTTCCTGCCCAGGATCTGCTCCGGCGCCATGTATTTCGGGGAGCCGATGACATAGCCGGTCTTGGTGAGCTGTGTGTCGCCCTCGCGCTGCGCGGCTGCGACACCGAAGTCCACGATCTTCAGGAGTCCCTCGTCGTTGATCAGTACGTTGGCGGGCTTGAGGTCGCGGTGCACGATGCCGACCTGGTGGGCGACGGCCATGCCCGTGCAGATGTCGACGCCGAAGCCCAGCGCGCGGGAGAGCTCGAGCGGCTTTTCGTTCACGATCTCGGCCCCCAGCGTATGCGAGGGGAAGTACTCCATCGAGATCGCGTAGTTTCCCTGGATGTAGAGGAAGTCGTAGATACGGATCACGTTCTGGTGGGTGATCTTGCGTGAGTAGCGCAGCTCGTGGACGAAGCGCTTCATGATCTCTTCGTCCTGGGCCACGTTCGGGTTCAGGAACTTCAGGATCAGCCGCTCGTCGACGACAGTGTCCTCCATTAGGAGCACGGTGCCGAAGGCGCCCCGCCCGATGCGCTCGATGTACTTGTATCGCCCCTCGATGATCTCGCCGGGCTTGAGTGTGGAAATGTCGAGCTTCTGGACGGTTGCCGATTCGGCCTGCCGAACCACCTGTGCGACCTCTGCCTCCGACATGAGCAGCGTCCGCGCGGGAGGTTCGGCGGGTCGCGCCGGTGGCGCTGCGGGCGGAGCCGGGGCGGCCGCTGCCGCTGCTGTCGCAAGCTGCGCAGCGGGGCTGGTGAGTGGCCCGGACACGCCGCCGAGGCTGCTGAAGCGTGCGTCCAGGTCGGAAAGCGCGCGCAGCGCCGCCTGCGAGATCGTCGGATCGGGTTCTGTCGCCTGTGCCTGCAACTGCACCCGCACCGTCTCGGCACGACGCTCGTCGCTCAGGCGTGCGATCGCGTTCATCGCTTCGACGCGGATTTCCTTTTCCGGACGCGCGAGCAGCGGCAGCAGCGTATCCATGGACCGGTGATCGCCCAGCCGCGCAAGCGCGCGCACGGCCACCGGCACCGAGCGCGGCTGCGCGGACTGCAGCATCTCCTGCAGGCGCGGCACGGCGCGCTTGCTGCCGATCTCGGCGAGAGCATCGACCGCGCGCTCGCTCACCCACCAGTCGGCGTCGCGTGTCGCCTCGATCAGGTGGCTCACCGCGCGCTCGTCCTTGGTCTGGTTCAGGATCTCGATGGCCGCGCGCCGGATGTCCTCGTCGTCATCGCGCACGAGCTGCAGTACTGCGTCGATGACCTTCGGGCCGCCGATCTTCCCGAGGGCGTCGCCCGCGCGGCTGCGTACCCACCAGTCGTCATCGGCGATTGCCTCGAGCAGGTACTTCACCGAGCGTGCATCTCCGACCTCGTTCAGCACTTCCACGGCGGCGCGTCGCGCGTATTCGTTCTCGTCCTTCAGGACCGGCACGAGATGGCGGATGGTCTCCGGGTTCGCCGCCCTGATGATCACTTCGACGGCCTTGTTCTGCACCTCGATTTCCGGGTCGCGCAGCAGCTCGCAGACGGTCGCGACATCGATGGGGCCGTCCATCCTGCGCAGCGCACCGAGGGCGGCGGCGCGGATCAGCTTGTTGCCATCCTTGAGCTGCGTCTCCAGCGCGCGGCGCACCTCAGGGAGGTTGAAGCGCGCGAGAATGCCGATGATGTGCATGCGAGCCAGCGGATCGCGTCCCTGCAGGCGCCCGATGAGCTCAGGTACGGCGCCCGCATCGGCCATCTCGCCGATCATGCGGAAGAGTGCGGCCTTGTCGTTTGCCTCGACCTGGTAGGCCGCGGTGAGGAGTTCGCGGACGCTGAAGCGCTGCTTGTGCGCCGCGATCACATCGAGCAGCGCCGATTTCGCGATGCCATCGGTCGAGAGCGCCTCGATGAGCAGTCCGGGCGGAAAGCTCCGGCTGCTCGTCAGCGCCCAGGCGACGCCCGCCACCACGCGTGGGCTGCCTCGACGAGCCAGCGTACGAACTGCGGGAAGGTCTTCTGGGTGACGAGCGCGGAGAGCACGTCCACGAGCATCACGGCAGCGGCCTTGTCGGCGTCTTCCAGCGCGACGACCACGGGTTCGATGGCCGCGGCGCCGAGATCCTTCAGCCGGGCGGCAGCGCGCTGCGCCTCGGGTGAGCCCGGCTTCGATTTCAGCTCGGTGATCAGCCGGTCGGCCCGCAGCGTCGAGAAGAAGCTCATTCGCCGCATCCGGCCGCCGGGCGGTGCAGGCGAGCGACACCTCGCGCGCGAGCGCCCTTGCTCAAGCGTTGAGCCATCGTGATTGCAGCCCTCGCGTGTCCGGCCTGCAGCCGCCAGATCGGATGCTTGGCCTCCCTTCAGAATTATGCCATAGGGCTCCGCCCACCGAGCCCGATTCAAGGACGCGAGTCACGCTTTTCGCTAAGATCAGCCTGCACATTCCGCGGGATCCCATGACTCATGAGTGAACCATCCCTGACCGCCGTACGGGCGGCAATCGAGAATTATCGCGATCCCTGGCTGCGTGAGACGCTGGGCGCGGCCGGTGCCGTGCAATCCGTGGAGGCTCGTCCGGGCGGCTTTCACGTGCATGTTCGCCTCGGCTTTCCGGTCGGTGGCTACCACGAGGAACTCGAGCGGGCGCTGGGTGCGGCGCTCGCTGCACAGGGCATCGATGGACGACTGGAGCTCGAGCTGAGCGCCGCAATCGTCGCGAAGGCGGTGCAGCGGACGTTGAAACCGCTCGCCGGAGTGCGCAACATCGTCGCCGTCGCTTCCGGTAAGGGCGGTGTGGGGAAGTCCACGGTGGCCGCGAATCTCGCCCTCGCCTGGGCGATGCAGGGCGCAAGAGTCGGCGTGCTCGACGCTGATATCTACGGCCCGAGCCAGCCATTGATGCTCGGGCTCTCCGGCCAGCGGCCGGTCGTGAGTGCAGGAAAGCGCATCCAGCCACTGGGCGCGCATGGCATCGTCGCCATGTCCATCGGCTTTCTCGTCAACGTCGAGCAGCCCATGGTCTGGCGCGGACCCATGGTCACGCAGGCGCTCACGCAGCTGCTGTCGGAGACCGACTGGGGCGAACTCGACTACCTTGTCGTGGACATGCCTCCGGGCACCGGCGACATCCAGCTGACACTTGCCCAGCGCGTCCCGGTGGCCGGGGCGGTCATCGTGACGACCCCGCAGGACATTGCGCTCGCCGATGCGCTCAAGGGCCTGAAGATGTTCGAGAAGGTGAGCGTGCCTGTGCTCGGCATCGTCGAGAACATGAGCATTCACGTATGCCCGAACTGCGGCCATGTCGAGCATCTCTTCGGGGCCGGCGGCGGACGGCGGATGGCCGAAGCACAGGGGGTCGAGCTTCTCGGGGAGCTGCCGCTCGATGCACGCATCCGCGAGGAGGCGGACGGCGGACGGCCGACGGTGGCGGCGGCGCCGGATTCGCCGCGCGGAAGGGCGTATCTCGAGATGGCGCGGCGCACTGCTGCGGCTCTCGCGCGTCGTGCGCGTGACCGCGCCGGCGCCTTTCCGAGGATCGTCGTCGAAGAGAGCTGACCGGGGCATTGCGGGAAGGCGGATGAGCATCAAGTCTGACAACTGGATCCGGCGCATGGCCGCCGGGCAGGGCATGATCGAGCCCTTTGCTGCGCAGCAGGTGCGTGAGGCCAATGGCCAGCGGATCGTCTCCTACGGCACGTCGAGCTACGGCTACGACGTACGCTGCGCGAACGAGTTCAAGATCTTCACCAACATCAATTCCACGATCGTCGATCCGAAGCGCTTCGACGAGAAGAGCTTCGTCGATTTCTCGGGCGATGTGTGCATCATCCCGCCGAATTCCTTCGCGCTCGCGCGCACAGTGGAATATTTTCGCATTCCACGCAGCGTGCTCACGGTGTGTCTCGGCAAGAGCACCTACGCGCGCTGCGGGATCATCGTGAATGTCACGCCTCTGGAACCCGAATGGGAAGGCCACGTGACGCTCGAATTCTCGAACACCACCCCGCTGCCTGCGAAGATCTACGCCAACGAGGGCGTGGCGCAGATGCTGTTCTTCGAGTCCGACGAGGTGTGTGCCACCTCCTACAGGGATCGGGGCGGCAAGTACCAGGGCCAGCGGGGTGTCACGCTGCCGAAAACGTGAGTTTCCGGATCTTCATCTGCCACTCGATGCGACCGTCGCGCACGCGCTCTGCGCGTACGGGCACGTAGCCGAGCCCGGGTGCAAGCCACGTGCGCGTGACGCGATCGGAGCCCGGCCGCCGGCTGCTGAAGAGCACGGTCTCGAGGGGGCCGAGCGCCGTGTCCAGGCGAACCGTGCTCTCGCGGGTGTAGAGGTAGTCCTTAACCTGCGACTTGTCGACGATGAGGAACCGCTGCGGATCGCGGCCGGCGGCCAGCGCCAGCATGAGCGAGATCTGCACCGACATGCTGTCCTGGGTGCCCGGTTCGATCGCTGCATCGACGGGCTGCTGTTCGGCGGTGCCGGTCACCCGGCCGTGCGCCCAGTCGAATGCGAGGCTGACGTCCCGGTCGGTGTGGCGTGAGCCGTCATCCGCGCGGAAGCTGAGCGGCACGACCGTCGATCCCTCGAGGCGGAAAGTGCTGGTCTGGGTGATTGCATCGGGGAAGGCCAGCCGGAACAGTCCACGCGCGACATTGCTCGATCGGTAGGTCCATATGTCCGGGTCGTTGCGCTCCAGCCGGAACGTCGAGAGCCCGGCTGCCAGGCCTTTCCACTCGACGCTGTAGGTGGCGGTGAAGGGCTGCAGCGCGGGTTCGGCGGCGACGGTTGCGCCGGCCCAGACCCCTGCCAGCAGGATTGCCAGTCCCCGCCAGCGCATCCGCTCAGCTTGCTGCACTGAAGTCCTCCACGATCGGTGCCGGGAGCGGCACGCCATCGAGCCACGGACGCTCTTCCCGCCAGACCAGCCGCCCGGCGGCGATCCAGCCGATCACCCGTGGATAGATGATGTGCTCGCAGCGCTGAACGCGCGCTGAAAGCGCCGCTTCGTCGTCGCCCGGCTGTACGCGGACACGTCCCTGCAGCACGACGGGGCCGCCGTCGAGCTCCTCTGTCACGTAATGCACGCTGGCGCCGTGCAGGGTTTCTCCGGCTTCGAGGACACGGCGGTGTGTGTGCAGGCCCTTGTGCTTCGGCAGGAGGGAGGGGTGGATGTTCAGCGCCCGTCCCCGGTGGCGGGCGACGAACGCCGCCGAGAGGATCCGCATGAAGCCTGCGAGGACGATGAGTTCCGCGCCATGCGGTGCGAGTGCCGCCTCGAGCGCGTCCTCGAATGGCGCCCGCCCAGCGTGGGCAGCGGCCGGCACGACGGCCGTTCTGAGGCCGAGCGAGCGCGCGAGCTCGATCCCCGCGGCTGCAGTGCTGTCAGCGACGACGACGGCGATGCGTGCCGGAATCTCCCCGGATGCGCAGGCCCGCGCGATGGCTGCCATGTTGCTGCCGCGACCCGAGATGAGCACGGCGAGCGGGAGTGGTACGCGGGAGCCCATCAGGCAATGACGACGCCGCGCCCGCCTGCACGCACCTCGCCGATGATCTGTGCCCGTTCACCACTGGCGGTGAGCTGCTCGAGCGCCACCGTCGCATCGGCCGCGCGCACGATGGCGACCATGCCGATACCGCAGTTGAAGGTCCGGTACATTTCTGCGTCGTCGATGCGGCCTGTCGTCTGCAGCCAGTCGAAGAGCGGATTGCGCGGCCAGCAGCGTCGCTCGAGGGCGACCTCCAGGCCTTCGGGCAGGACGCGCGGGATATTGCCGGTGAGCCCGCCCCCCGTGATGTGCGCGAGACCGCGCACGGGCACTGCGCGTGCCAGTGCGAGCAGTGCCCGGACGTAGATGCGTGTCGGTTCGAGCAGGCGTTCGATCAGCGGACGTCCCTCGATCGGCGTCGTGCCGCCCTGGGGAGCCCGTGCGAGAAGCTTCCGGATGAGCGAGTAGCCATTGGAGTGCGCGCCGGAGGAGTCGAGACCGATGACCGCATCGCCGGCCTGCACCGCCCGGCCATCGATGATCCGGTCCTTTTCCACGATGCCGACGCAGAAGCCCGCCAGGTCGTAGTCGTCGCCGTGATACATCCCCGGCATCTCCGCGGTCTCGCCGCCCACGAGCGCGGCCCCCGCCTGCGCACAGCCCTCGGCGATGCCGGCGATCACGCGGGCGGCCGCATCGACATTCAGACGCCCGGTGGCAAAGTAGTCGAGGAAGAACAGCGGTTCAGCACCCTGGACGACCACGTCGTTGGCACACATTCCCACGAGATCGATGCCGATCGTGTCGTGACGGCCGGTGTCGATCGCCAGGCGCAGCTTCGTGCCCACGCCGTCGGTGCCCGAGACGAGCACGGGGCGGCGGTAGCGGTCGAGCGGCAGCTCCACGAGAGCGCCGAATCCACCGATGCCGGCGAGCACCTCGGGCCGCAGCGTGCGTTTCACGAGGGGTTTGATGCGCTCGACGAGCCGCTCGCCAGCGTCGATGTCGACGCCCGCATCGCGATAGGTGAGGCCTGGCCTGTCGTTCGTGGACACCGCGGAACTCCGCCTCGGCTCGCCGGCCGTGCAGGGGGGATGTGATATTGTAACTGTAGCCTGACCGAAAGCCCTGCATACCCGTGAGATCCCTGCTCCTCTGCTGCGCGCTCGCAGTGCTCGGCCTGACCGTTCCCGGCCTGCCGCCGGGTGCCCAGGAAGAAGGCGCGGCGCTGCCGGAGCTCGACGTGCTGGTCGAGGTCAGTGGCGTACAGTCGCTCGGGGACTATGCTGCCGTGATGCGGCGGCTGGGCGAAGTGCCGGGGGTACGTCGCGTCGTGGTCGAGGAGGTCTCCGGTGACCGCGTGGTCTTCCATGCGACGGTGCGAGGAGGTGCCGGGGCGCTCGGTGCAGGTCTCGAGGCGGGCGGCCTGGTGGCGCGGGCGGGTGCCTCGCCCGGACGCCTGAGTTACGACTATCGGCATTGAATCTTGCGTCATCTGCCGAACCTCATCTGTCTCCTGCGGATCGTCCTCATCTGGCCGGTCGTGGCGGCCCTGCAGCGGGGCGACTACGTCACCGCCTTCCTGGTCTTCGTGGTGGCGGCCGTGTCCGATGGCCTCGACGGTTACCTGGCGAAGCGCTTCGGCTGGACGTCCGCGCTCGGCCGGTTCCTGGATCCGCTCGCTGACAAGCTGCTGCTCGTCACGGTGTTCCTGGTGGCCACCTGGCAGGGCCTCGTGCCCGTCTGGCTCACCGCTGCAGTGGTGGCACGTGATGTGCTGATCGGTTTCGGTGCACTCGTGTTCCGCATGTTTTTCGGCCCGCTCCGGGGCCGGCCGACACGCATCTCGAAGATCAATACCGCACTGCAGATCACTTTCCTCATCGCCGCGATGCTGCGGGCGGCGTCCGGCTTTCCGCCTGCCGAGCCCATGGCGGCCCTGGCCGTTTTCGCGCTCGCGACCACGCTGCTTTCCGGCGCGGATTACACGATCACCATGGTGCGACGGGCGCTCGTGGCCTCGCCGGACCACGCCTGAGCCTCCCGATGCAGCAGTTGCCGCTCGGGGTGCGGCTCCGTGATCGGGCCCTGTTCGCGAGCTATTTTCCCGGACCGAATTCCGAGGCACTTGCGCATCTGGAGGCGGTCGCCGGCGGGACACGGGCCGGGACCACCTGGCTCTGTGGCGCGGCGGGGACCGGGAAGACCCATCTGCTGCAGGCGGCGTGTGCACGCGCGGGCGAGAGCGCCCATGCGGGGTACTTCCCGCTCGGTGATAACGTGCGACTCGGGGTCGCGGCCCTCGAGGGCTGGGAGCGCCTCGACTGCGTGTGTCTCGATGACCTCGATGCGATCGTGGGACGACAGGACTGGGAGCTCCAGGTCTTCGCGCTCTATCGCGAGGCGGAGGAGCGTGGCGCGCGCCTCGTCGTCGCGGCGACGGCGCCGCCGGCCCTGCTCGAGTGGTCCGTGCGCGACCTCGGTTCACGCTTCGCCGCGGGCACGATCCTGCAGCTGTGCGAGCTCGGGGAAGCCGGGCAGGAGGAAGCGCTGCGCTGGCGCGCACGCGCACGCGGGCTCGAGCTTCCGCACGAAACCGTGCGCTACCTGCAGCGCCGTTTCCCGCGTGACATGCACACGCTCTATCGACTGCTCGATACGCTCGACGACGCGGCACTCGCGGCGCAGCGGCGCCTCACGGTGCCATTCATCCGCAGTGTGCTGGCGGACTGGCGCTGAAGCGGACGAGGACTGCTGCAGGCGGTAGACTGTGGCCTGGGGACTCGGAATCCGCCTCATGCCTGTCGTCTGCCGCCGAGCGATTGTCACTGGCCGTGTCCAGGGCGTCTTCTACCGCGCGACGAGCGCGGAGAAGGCCCGTGCGCTCGGCCTCGAGGGCTACGCACGCAATCTCCCGGACGGACGTGTCGAGGTTCTCGCGCGTGGCCGTGCTGCGGCGGTCGAGGAATTCCTGCAGTGGCTCTGGATCGGCTCGACCGCCTCGAAGGTGACCGCCGTCGAGACCGGCGAGGCCGAGTGGCCTGATCAGATGCCCGAGGGCTTCAGCGGCCGCTGACCACTCGGGACGAGCCCGAGGTCATCTGCGCCGTTCCAGCGTGTCCAGCGCTGGATGACGAGATCCGGGTAATCGCGCCGCCCGATGCTGCCGTTGTAGCGCGCGAGGGCCTTCTGTACGTCGTTGCGCTCGCGCTGCAGGTAGTGTCGAAGGATCGCGCAACCCATACGGATGTTGGGTGCGATGCGGGTGAGCTCATGGCGGCGCATGCCGAGCCGTTCCGGCCAGAAGGGCATCACCTGCATCAGGCCGACCGCTCCCGCGTAGGAGACCGCCCACCGATCGAAGCGACTCTCCGCATCGATCACGGCCATGACCAGGCCGGGTGGCAGGCGCAGCTCACCCGGCCGATGGGCCTCGCAGAAGACGGTCTTCAGGATCTCGAGCCGCTCCTGCCGGTCGCCCACCCTGGGGCGCAGGCGCGGCTCCATCATCTTGTACCAGACCGCCGAGTCGTACTGGTCCGTGAAGCATTCGGCCAGGGCAATCGCCCGGCCTACAGTGGCCTGCAGGTCGGGGTCGCGCTGCTGGTCAGCGCCCGCCGGTGCCGCGAGCGCCAGCAGACAGAGCACCGCACCGGACACCGCACCGCACCGGAGGAGACCTGCCTGCTTGCGCTGTGCTGCGCTTCCGCCCATGGGCACCTCACTCGGCGGCGGCCGTGCCGAAACGTGTGCGCAGGCAGGTGAGCACGCCGTCGAGCGGGATGTCTTCGCTGACACTCGCCCGGCGATGCCGGTACTCGAGCTTTCCTGCGTCGAGCCCGCGCTCGCCCACGACGATGCGATGCGGAATACCCAGGAGCTCGGCATCGGCGAACTTCACGCCGGGGCGCGCGTCGCGGTCGTCGTAGAGCACGTCGACGCCGGCGGCGCAGAGCTCATCGTACAGGCGGTCGGCTGCTTCGCGAACACGGCTGGATTTGTGCAGGTTGAGGGCCACGAGCACCACCTGGAAGGGAGCGATCGGGTCAGGCCAGACGATGCCGCGCTCATCGTGGTTCTGCTCGATCGCCGCCGCCACGACGCGCGTCACACCGATGCCATAGCAGCCCATGAAGAGGGTCACGCTGCGTCCGGCCTCGTCGAGCACGGTCGCGCCCATCGATTCGCTGTACTTGCGGCCGAGCTGGAAGATGTGTCCGACCTCGATCCCGCGCGCGATGCGCAGGGCACCGCGGCCATCTGGGGAGGGGTCGCCCTCGACGACATTGCGCAGGTCCGCGTATTCCGGCTCGGGTGCATCGCGCCCGAAGGTGAAGCCCGTGACGTGCCAGTCGTCCTCGTTGGCGCCGGCCACCGAATCGGCGAGGCCGGCCACGGCGCGATCGGCGATCACGCGTCCCCGGAAGCCGACGGGTCCGAGAGACCCGGGTGCTGCGCCGAAGGCTGTGCGGATGGTTTCGGGAGATGCAAAAGTGAGCGGCGAGCGGATGACGGCGAGCTTCTGCGCCTTCACCACGTTGAGCTCGTGATCGCCGCGCAGGCAGAGCAGCACCGGAGCTCCGTCCGCGCCTTCTACGACGATCGCCTTGATGCTGCGCTCGGGTCCGATCTTCAGGAAGGCGCACAGCTCGGCGATGCTCTTCACGCCCGGGGTATGCACGCGCGCGAGCGGCTCCCGAGGAGCCGGTCGCTCCCCCCGGGGCGCGACCGCCTCGGCGGTCTCGACATTCGCTGCGTAATCGGAGCCATCCGAGAAGGCGATCGCATCCTCACCCGAGGTGGCGAGCACGTGGAACTCCTGCGAGGCGCTGCCACCGATCGCACCGGTGTCCGCCTGCACGGCGCGGAACTTCAGCCCCATCCGGCTGAAGATGCGCGAGTAGGCGTCGTACATCGCCCGATAGCCTTCCGCGAGCGACGCCTCGTCGAGGTGGAAGGAATAGGCGTCCTTCATCATGAACTCGCGTGCGCGCATCACGCCGAAACGCGGGCGCACCTCGTCCCGGAACTTGGTCTGGATCTGGTAGAAATTGACAGGCAGCTGGCGGTAGCTCTTGAGCTCGCGCCGCGCGATGTCCGTGATCACCTCTTCGTGCGTCGGGCCCACGCAGAAATCGCGCTCGTGGCGGTCTCGCAGGCGCAGCAGCTCCGGGCCGAACTGGTTCCAGCGGCCCGATTCCACCCAGAGCTCCGCGGGCTGGATGGCCGGCATCAGCAGCTCCAGCGCGCCTGCGCGATCCATTTCCTCGCGCACGATGGTCTCGACCTTGCGCAGCGTCCTCAGACCGAGCGGCAGCCAGGTGTAGAGGCCGGCGGCGAGGCGGCGGATGAGCCCCGCGCGCAGCATGAGCTGGTGGCTCACGATCTCGGCTTCAGCGGGCGTTTCCTTGGCGGTGTTGACGGGATACTGAGACCAGCGCATGGGTGTCCTCGGGCGAAGGCGGCATCTTAGCAGGCCGGTCGGCGGCAGCCGTTGAGAGGGAGGACCGTGCCGCCTATGATGCCTCGCGATGAACGACGGACAAGCTGCGAAGCCGCCCCGGCGCGGCGTCTACCTGCTCCCGAACCTGCTCACGACAGGCTGCCTGTTCGCAGGCTTCTACGCCATCGTCGCCGCGATCGACAGCAACTTCGAGCGCGCCGGCATGGCGGTGTTCGCCGCCATGCTGTTCGATGGCCTGGACGGACGCGTGGCGCGCTGGACGGGCACGGAGAGCAGCTTCGGCAAGGAATACGACAGCCTTGCCGACATGGTGGCCTTCGGGCTGGCGCCCGCCATCGTGACTTACCAGTGGGGTCACGAGCGCATCGCCGAATACGGGCAGGCCTGGGGGCGCCTCGGCTGGCTTGCCGCATTCTTCTATGCGGCCACCGCCGCGCTCCGTCTCGCGCGCTTCAATGCGCGTACGGCGAGCCAGGACAAGCGCTTCTTCGAGGGACTGCCGAGCCCGTCGGCGGCGGCGATCGCCGCCGCGTTCATCTGGTTCGCGAGCGACTGGCAGACTCCGGGGCTGACAGGACTGATCGTGGCCTTCGCAATCACGGCTTCGGCAGGCGCACTCATGGTGAGCCGCTTCGGCTATCCGAGCCTCAAGCAGTTCGACATGGACCGGCGGGTCCGCTTTGCCTATTTCATCATCGTGCCGCTGTTCTTCGTGCTGATTGCGCTCGATCCTCCGACCATGCTGCTCGCGATGTTCAGCACCTACGCGCTCTCGGCTCCGGCGCTGTGGGTGGCCCGGCGCGTCCGCCGCCTGCTGCGGAGGGGGCCGGGCCGGGATGGCCGCAGATCATGAGCACCGCGTACCGCGCCGCGTATCTGGAGGCGCTCGGGATCGACCTCTGGGTTCCGCGGGGGGTCGTGGCGCGTGAGGCAGTGCCGGCGAGTCCGCCCGCCACCCTGCAGCCCGTCGCGTCCCCGGACGACTGGGAGGGGCTGCGGCGCGAGGTGAGCACCTGCCGAAGGTGCGGGCTGCATACCGGGCGCACGCAGACCGTCTTTGGCGTGGGCAGCCCGGGTGCCCGCTGGCTCGTCGTCGGCGAGGCGCCGGGCGCGGAAGAGGACCGGCGCGGCGAGCCCTTCGTGGGTCCGGCCGGGCAGCTGCTCGATGCCATGCTGCGAGCCATAGGGCTCGATCGCCGCGATACGGCCTATGTGGCGAATATCCTCAAATGCCGCCCCCCGAACAACCGCGAACCGAGACCGGAGGAGGTGGCCGCCTGCCTGCCGTATCTGCATCGCCAGGTGGCCTTGCTCAGGCCGCGGCTGATCCTAGCCGTCGGGCGGGTGGCCGCGCAGAACCTGCTGGCGACCGACGCTCCCCTGGGGAAGCTGCGGGGACGCGTGCATGCCTTCGGTGAGGCATCCACGCCGCTCGTGGTCACCTACCATCCGTCCTATCTGCTGCGCACGCCCGGTGACAAGCGCAAGGCCTGGGAGGATCTCAAGTTCGCCCGCTGCAGGGCCTGCCGGAGAGCAAGAGGATGGCCACTGCCCCTGAGCATCTCGATGTGCCGCCGGCGATCGTCTTTCGGGCGATGGCCGAAGGGGACGTGTCGCAGGTGCTCGCGATCGAACGCGCCGCCTACGCCTTCCCGTGGAGCGAGGGGATTTTTCGTGACTGTGTGCGCGTCGGTTACACCTGTCGCGCAGTCGAGCTCGCTGGCGAGCTCATCGGCTACGGCATCCTCTCCGCGGGTGCGGGTGAAGCGCACATCCTCAATATCTGCGTGCGTGAGGAATTCCGCTGCCGGGGCGTCGGCCGGCGGCTGCTCGAGCACCTGATGGCGCTCGCCCGCGAGGAGGGGATGAGCGAGGTGTTCCTCGAGGTCCGTCCTTCGAACACCGCGGCGATCCGGCTCTACCAGTCGCTCGGCTTCCGGCAGATTGGCATGCGCCGTGGCTATTACCAGGCCTCCGGCGGGCGTGAGGATGCCGTGGTCCTCAAGTGCGCCCTCGAGCACCTGCACTGCTAGAATCCACGCCCTTTTTCACCCGCTCCGATCCCGACCGATGACCGCACTCGAGCCGCCGGTGGCCCGCGGCGCACCTTCGCCATCATCTCGCACCCCGACGCGGGCAAGACCACGCTGACCGAGAAGCTGCTGCTGTTCGGCGGCGCGATCCAGCTGGCGGGCACGGTGAAGGGACGCAAGGCCGCCCGCCACGCGACCTCCGACTGGATGCGCCTCGAACAGCAACGCGGGATTTCCGTAACCTCGTCGGTCATGCAGTTCCCGTATCGCGACTGCATCGTGAACCTGCTCGACACGCCCGGCCACGAGGACTTCTCCGAGGACACCTACCGCACGCTCACCGCGGTGGACTCCGCGCTCATGGTCATCGACTGTGCCAAGGGCGTCGAGGAGCGCACCATCAAGCTGATGGAGGTCTGCCGGCTGCGTGACACGCCGATCATGACCTTCATCAACAAGCTCGATCGCGAGGGACGCGCGCCCATCGAGCTGCTGGACGAGATCGAGAGTGTGCTGAAGACCCGCACCGCACCCGTCACCTGGCCGATCGGCATGGGCCGGGCGCTGCGCGGCATCTATCACCTGCTCGAGGACCGGATCTACGTGTACGCCGCGGGCGAGCGCGGACGCGTCGGCGAGAACCTGGTCATCGAGGGGCTGCACAGTGAAGCCGGCCGCGAATTCCTCGGCGAGATGGCCACGGCCTTCGACGAGGAGATCGATCTGGTGCGCGGCGCGACTGAGGCGTTCGACCCTGAGGCCTACCGCGCCGGGCGCCAGACGCCGGTGTTCTTCGGTTCGGCGATCAACAATTTCGGCGTCGAGGAGCTGCTCGCGGCGTTCGCGCAGCATGCGCCGCCGCCCCTGCCGCGGGCGACCACCGAGCGCGTAGTCGAGGCCGGCGAGGGCAGGCTCACCGGCTTCGTGTTCAAGATCCAGGCGAACATGGACCCGAATCACCGTGACCGCATTGCTTTCATGCGGCTGTGCTCGGGGCGCTACGTGCGGGGCATGCGTCTCTATCACGTCCGGCTGCAGAAGGAGATCCGCGTCGCCGATGCGCTGACCTTCATGGCTGGCGACCGCAGCGCGGTGGACGAGGCCTGGGCGGGCGACATCATCGGCCTGCACAACCACGGCACGATCAACATCGGCGATACCTTCACCGAGGGCGAGAAGCTGGCCTTCACCGGCATCCCGAACTTCGCGCCGGAGATGTTCCGCCGCGCGGTGCTCCGCGATCCGCTGAAGATGAAGGCGCTGCAGAAGGGGCTGGACCAGCTGTGCGAGGAGGGCGCCACGCAGCTCTTCCGGCCGCTGCGCAACAACGACATGATCCTGGGCGCCGTCGGGCAGCTGCAGTTCGAAGTCGTGGCGTTCCGTCTGCAGGACGAGTACGGCGTGCAGTGCGTCTTCGAGCCCGTGACCGTGCACACCGTCCGCTGGATCGATGCTGCCGATCCGCGCAAGCTCGAGGAGTTTCGTACGCGGGCCCACGACAATCTCGCGCTCGATCACGCGGGCGCGCTGGTCTCTCTCGCGCCCTCGCGGGTGCACCTCCAGCTCACGCTCGAGCGCTGGCCGGACATCACCTTCCGGGAAACGCGCGAGCATCTCGCGGGTTGAGCTCGGCGACGGTGAGAGCTCAGGCAGCCTTCGGCGACACCTCGCGGGCAATCCGCCGGCCCTTGGCGAGCTCGGCCACCCGCAGGTCGGATGGCGAAGTTGAGCCAGGAACGTGCGTCGCCGCCGAAGTAGCGGGCCAGGCGCATGGCGGTATCCGCGGTGACGCTGCGGCGCTTGCGCACGATGTCGTTGATGCGCGGGGCGGGTACGGCAAGCGCCCTGGCCAGGGCGTCGCACCCGGCCGCGGCTCAGGAAGTCCCTCTGCGAGCACTCTCCGCCGCACGGGGCGCATGCCGTTGCGAAACATGGGTGCCCGTGGTAACGACGATTTCGACGCGGCGGGTCCTCGGCGGCCAGCGAAAGCAGAGGCGGAACTGACGTTCAGGCGGATGCTGTACGGCCGTTGCGCCTGCCCTCAGTGCCTCGAGACGTGCCCGGCGGCGAACGCAGGAACCGAGCGTTTCGGCGGCATCGAGCTGGGCGAGCTGGGTCGCCATCTGAAAATACCGAAAGCGGCGGCTCTGCCGGTCGAACAGCACCCCCGGCCGGGCACCGAAAGCCCGATCATCGGAGACAGGCTATATCGAAACGTTAAACGTCAAACCAGAGTGGTGTTGTCCCGTCCTTGCGGTTAGCCTTTCCCTGTGACCAGACTCTTCACTCGTCGCCCGGTGCTCGCCTGGGCGTTCTACGACTGGGCCAACTCGGCTTTCGCGACGACCGTGATGGCGGGCTTCTTCCCGCTGTATTTCAAGCAGTACTGGAATGCGGGTGTTGCGGCGACCGAGAGCACCTTCCGCCTCGGGCTGGCCAACGGCGGTGCGAGCCTGGTGGTGGCGCTCATGGCGCCGCTCATCGGTGCCATTGCCGACAAGGGGCGGGCGCGCGTGAAGCTGCTCGCACTCTTCACACTCCTCGGCGCGGCGATGACCGCCGCATTCGTGCTGGTCGCGCAAGGAAACTGGGTGGCTGCGTCGCTGCTCTACGGCGCCGCATCCATCGGCTTCTGGGGCGGCAACCAGTTCTATGATTCGCTCCTCACGGATGTGGCAGCCGAGCACGAGTACGACCTCGTCTCGGGCTATGGCTATGCGCTCGGCTATCTGGGCGGGGGCCTGCTCTTTGCCGTGAATGCCTTCATGGTCTCCCAGCCGCAGGTGTTCGGGTTCGCAGATGTGGGCCATGCCGTGCAGGCCTCTTTCCTGTCCGTGGCCGTGTGGTGGCTGCTGTTCACACTGCCGGCGGTGCTCGTGGTGCGCGAGCGGGATGGCGGGACCGCGCTGCCTGCGGCCGCGGCGGTCCGCGCCGGCTGGCGTGAGCTCGCGGCGACGCTCGCAGGCGTGCGGCGTGATCGCACGCTCCTGTGGTTTCTCCTTGCCTACTGGTTCTACATCGACGGGGTGAATACCGTCATCAAGATGGCTGTGGACTATGGGCTGTCGCTCGGGCTCGCGCAGTCGAGCCTGATCCAGGCGCTGCTGCTCGTGCAGTTCGTTGCCTTCCCGGCCGCGCTCGGATTCGGTTGGCTCGGCCAGCGCCTCGGCGCGCGCACGGGGATCTTCCTCGCGCTCGCGGTCTATGCGGCGGCCACCGGCTATGCGTACTTCCTTGATTCCGAGCCCGAGTTCTTCGTGCTCGCCGTCGTCATCGGCTGCGTGCAGGGCGGCATCCAGTCGCTCTCGCGCTCGCTCTACGGACGGCTGGTGCCGGCGGGCAAGGCAGGGGAGTTCTTCGGCTTCTACAACATGATGGGCAAGGCGGCGGCCATCCTCGGGCCGCTGCTCGCGGGCACGGTGGCGCTCTTCACGGGGGACTCACGCCTCGCGATCGGCTCGATCGCCGTGCTGTTCGTGGCCGGGGCATCGTGCCTGATGCGTGTACGCGTCGAACATCATGCTTGACGTGCCTCAAGTGAGGCGGCGGGCTTCGGGGCGTGGTGGCCTCTACAGTCAGGCGACCGAAGCCGCCCCCGGGCTGCGGATCGAACAGGTCGGGACCGGCCGCTTCGCGCATTGCCGTACTGTGCTGCGGAAGAGGCAGCGCTCACCGCTTTCCGATGCGGGTCGTGCTGGCACGCCGCATCGGACATGCCACAACGGAGTAAGGAGGACGACGATGGACACCGCCGCGACGCTGCAACGTCTGCTCGATCTCGAAGAGATCAAGACACCAGCACCCGCACATCCGCACAGACCCGCCGCCGAGCGGACGGCCTGACGCGATGTCGGGCTTCCTATTCCGACGGCAAGCAGCCTCCGGGACGGACGCGGGCCGCGCGGCGCGCACGATGCGGCGAGCACGCAGGCCGCCCGTCACGAGCCGGAACGAATTCCGGACCGCCGACGAGGCCCGCGGCATCTGGGCGATGTACCACTTCTATCTCGACAAGCAGGACATGCAGCAACTCGAGATGTTCGCGTACTACGACGACATTTACCGCCGCATGGATGGCCGCTGGCTCATCGCGCGCACCAGCTACGAGCGGGTGATGGAGCAGACGCTCGACCGCCGCGTCGCTCCGGGCCTGCAGCTGAACGTCGGCTGAGCTGGCGGCCGGTACCCGCCAGGCGGAAGGCGTCGCTCATGATGGCCACGGCGCTTGCCGTATCCCGCTCGATCGCGCAGGCGTTCGGGCAGCGCCAATCGAGCAGAATGCGTTGCCCGATCTCCAGGAGATCACGCTCCGCCACCGGTGCGAAGACGACCTTCGCGCACGGCCCGGCCGCCGCGCGCCGGGCTGCTCGCTTGCTATCAGCCAATACCAGATCGGAGGCGGCTACCAGAGCGTGCGGGTGTCGAAGGAGGCGAACGCAGGATCGCGCGTGACGAGCACGAGCGACTCGATCTCGCTTTGCGCGGCGAGCATCCGATCGAAGGGATCTCTGTGCGGGTGCGCATAGGCTCCGGCACGCAGCGCGTGCAGATGCGTCATCGGCAGATGCGCAAACCCGTCGGCATCGACCAGCTCCACGAATCTCACGGCGGCCTCAGGGACACTTTCGAGCTTGCCGAGCCGCGCCTTCGTCGCGATCTCCCAGGCGCTCGCGGCGCTCACGAAGATTTCGTTCGCCTCGTCGGCGATCGTCGCGCGAGCCGCTGCCGACAGCCGCGCGTCATCGGTGAACCACCACAGCAGCACGTGAGTATCGAGGAGCGCTCTCACTGCGCGTCCCAGGCGGCGAGCTCGTCGCGGGGCAGGGGCTCGAAGAACGCACCGCCCAGCCGGCCGCTCAGGCGCCCCGGCCGCCGGGTCCCTGATACGGGCGCGAGCGGCACCAGGCGCGCATAAGGACGACCCGCCTTCGCCACGATGATCTCCTGGCCCCGGTGGGCTTCCTCGAGCAGGCGCGAGAAGTGGGTTTTTGCCTCGTGCACATTCACTAGTTTCGCCATGAGAGGCCCCTGGACTAAGTGGTGGACTAAGACTAGCGGCGCCGCCCCGCCGTGGCAATACCGGCGCTGGGAAGTTTTCATCCACAACGAAGTCGCCAGCGGACGCTGCGGTAGTGGGTCGTTCGGCCCGGCCCCCTCAGGCCTCGCTCCGACGCATGTGCGCGGCTGCCACGAGAAAACCGCTGCGGGTTTGCCCATGCTCGCGGGCGTAGTTGTCGATCTGGCGCAGCAGGCGCCCGGGCACGGTGATGTTGATCTTCTCCGCGGGGCCAAAGAGCCGCTCGATGGGGGCCTCGACGATCCCCCAGACCCACCCCTTGTAGCCGCGCTCGGCCTGCCAGGCGCCCATCGGGCGAGGCTCCGGGATCTCCGCCCCGCTCTCTGCGAGTGCCTCGCAGTGCGCCTCGATTGCCTCGCGCGCATTCTCGAAGGCCTCCTCCACGGTGTCACCGGCGCTGAAACAGCCCGGAAGATCCGGCACCACGACTCCGAAGGCCGTTTTCTTCGTGCCGGGTTCGATTGCGATCGCGAACTTCATCTCCTTACTTCAGCCCCGCCTGCTTCCTGATCTTGTGCGCCAGCCCCTTGCCGAGGTCCTTCTTCGGGTGCGGGACGGTCGGTGTCCGGGACGGCGCGGGTGCTGAAACACATGGTGGCTACCGGGCTGCGTCTGCTTGCTTGTCGTGGTAAGCGAGGACTGCACGCGCCATATGGCGCCCGCCCTACCACCGCGCCGGATCGAGCCCGTAGAACCGCTTCAGCTCCGCATACAGCGGCGCGTGGCGGCGCTCGAGCTCCCGCGGCAGCTGGAGGAACGTCTCCGTCGCCACCGCAAAGAACTCCGCCGGATCCTCCGCGCCGTAGGGATCGATGAGCGTTTCCTCGTCGCGCTCCACGGCCGCGCAGAGCGCGCGGTACTCGCGCTCGAGCACGCGATGCCAGGACTCCCAGCGCGCGCCGCCGAAGGCGTGATCGAGGTAGTGCGCGAACTCGTGCAGCACCACGTTGTAGGCGCCATCGGCGTCGTCCGACGCCAGCACGTCGCACCAGGAGAGCACGATGCGGTCGGTCTCGATCGTCTGGCCGGAGAGCGCCCGCGAGCCCTCGGTGATGACGCCGGCCTCGTCCTCGATGGACTCCTCGACGACGAATTCGTCCGGGTAGACGAGCACGCTGTAGAGACCCTCGAAACCCTCGCCGCTGCGGTTCACGGTCAGGAGCGACGCCTGCCAGCCGATGACGAGGCGCATTTCGTCGGTGATCGCAAGCCCGCCGCAGCCCACGAAGTGCACGCGGCGCAGAAGCTCCCGCGTCTCGCGCTCGAGGCGCCGGCACAGCTCCGCAGGCACGCGCTGATGGAGCGGTACCGAGGTGGCGAGGAGCCGCCGCCATTCGGCGGGGAAGGGCTCCGCGAGCGCCGCACGGCGGCGGGCACGCCGGCGCAGCAAGAGCCACGCCAGGAGCGTCAGGGCGATTGCCAGCACGGCCGGCTGCGGTCCGAGTGCGCTCACGATCGGCCCGTCTGGAAGCGTCGCGTCCGGCGGAAACGCGCCGCCCGTCGCACGAAGTCGCGGATTGCGGCCTCATCGGCATCGCGCCCGAAGCGCAGGCGCGCATAGGCGGCGGCGAGGTCGTGCAGTTCGGCGCCGAGCCCGGGTCGGGCGCGGGCGATGCGCCCGGCATAGGCGAGGGGGCCTTCGTGGGCCCGGCGTGCCGCGATCGGTGCGAGGGCCGCGCAGCAGCCGAGCCAGGCGCGCGCGAGCGCGTCGCGGCGCGGGACCCTCGCGGTGCGACGCGTCTCCCAGAGGATCCAGGCGAGCCAGCCCAGTGTCACGGCAGCGAGCACGGCGACCAGCTGCTGCAGGTCCGCTCTCGCGAAGCCGAGAACGCCGAGGAGCGCAAGCTGCGATCGGAGATCGAAGCCCACGACGTGCTGCTGCCACCAGGTGTTCGCGGCGTCCCAGCGGAAGCGCAGGGTGGCGAGCCAGGGCAATGCATGCACGAGACGAGCCGGCGCCGATACCGCGTCGGGCAGAAGATCGAGAATGCCGCGGGAGAGGCGCTCCGGCGATACCACGGCGGTCGGGTCGATGCGCGTCCAGCCTCGCCCCTCGAGCCACACTTCTGCCCAGGCGTGAGCGTCGGACTGGCGCACGATGAAGTAGCGGCCGACCGGATTCCATTCTGCTCCCAGATAGCCGGTCACCACGCGCGCGGGCACCCCGCCGGCGCGCATCAGCGCGACGAAGGCCGAGGCGTAGTGACCGCAGAATCCGCGTCGTGTCGTAAAGAGAAAATCGTCCACGAAATCGAAGTCGGTGCGCGGGGGCGTGAGCGTGTATTCGAAGCCGCCCGTGCGGAAATGCCCGAGCACGGCCTGGACAAAGACGGCATCCGAGATGCTCGAGGCACGCAGCCGCTCTGCGAAGGCGCGCGCGCGCGGATTGCGTCCCGGCGGCAGGCGTGTGGCGACCCGGCGTCCGAGCACCGAGAGCGTGCCGGCGGCGCGCGTCCGGGGGTACGAGACGGCCTCATAGGTGACGGTTTCCGCAACGGGCGCGGACGACAGCTGATAGTCGAACTGAAACTGTGCGCGGGCATCGGGTGCGCCACGCACCATCTCGAGGGCAAACCACCAGGGATGCGAATGCGGTTCGAGTGCGATGCGGTATCGGTAGCCGGGACCGAGGTATTCCAGCGGCGTCTGGAGCGTGAAGGACGCACGACTCTGTCGCCAGGTGTAGCCGTCGAAGTCGTTCAGCACCGGGCCGCGCCAGTAGCGTTCTTCCGGTGGCGGCGTGGCACCGAGGAACCACGTGCGGAAGGCCGGTGCGTCGTTTTCCGTGAGCTCGGCAATGCTGCCGGGGCTCATTTCGTCGCTCAGGCCGGTGAGCGCAGCGCCGCCGGGCGGCAGCGCCCAGAACCCGCCCGCGATGCGCGGGAAGAACAGGAACAACGCGACCGCGAGGGGCAGGGCAAGAAGCAGAGTGCGTCCTGCGAGGCTCAGCGCGCGACGGGCGCCGAAGGCAGGTGCATCAGCGTTGGCGGCGAGCGCCAGTGCCGTACAGCTGAGCCACACCTGCGCGCCGTACAGGGGGACACGGAGGAGCGCCTGGCGATCGAGGCAGGCGGCGAGCAGCAGGAAGAGGGCGGTGCCGATCACGATGAGGTAGTCCCGGCGCGTCCGGGCTTCCAGGAGTTTGGCGGCGCCCATGACCGCGAGCAGTGCCGTGCCCGCGGCGAGCCCGTTGAGCGTGCGGAAGCTTCCGACGACGCCGAACACCAGCGTCACGGTGAGCAACGCCCGCAGGCTGCGTGCGGGCGTCGGCAGCCACTGCAGTTCGCCAGCCAGTCGCCATGCAATGAGGGTCAGCACCACGAGAACGCACCAGAAGGGCAGGCGGTCGGCATGCAGCAGCACGCCTCCGCCGAAGGCGGCCGTCACCCAGGCGAGCGCCGGGTGGTTCTGTGCACGCGGCAGCGTCGTCGTGAACAGGGTGCGCGGCGTCATGCCGGCAGGCCGTAGAGTGCCAGCGCGGCGAGGCAGCGGTGACGATGCGCCGGACCGCGGTGCGGCTCCAGACGCACCGTCGGGAGGATGAGCCCATAGCGCTCACCCCCCGTCTCGGCCGCCACGATCCAGCGGGCGAGTTGCCCGAGCCGCGCCTCGGGATCGAGACCGCCGAGCGCGGCGAATTCGAACAGGTGCTCCCCGCCCGCTGCGGCGCGGTATTCCTTGGTGAGGAGCGGCGCACCCCGCGCGTAGCTCTTCCACGCGATCTGGCGTGGCGAGTCTCCCTCCCGAAACGGACGCAATCCGATCCACTCGTCCTGGCCTGCGTCTCCGATGCCGGGCGAGCGCGTGCTCTGAGGGCCGCGGGCTGCGGGCATGTGGCGCGTGCCGCGCGGGGCCGGGTAGACGAGAATCTCCGCGGGCACGTGCAGCCAGGTCCATGCACGGAAGAGGCCGAGGGGATGCGTGGTGGCGAGTCTCAGCGGCCCGAGCGGGAAGCGCCCGCGTCGGACGCAGCGCACCGCCATCCGCAGCGGCACCTGCGCGCCGGGTGCGAGCGACTCGCAGGCCGCGCTCGCGCCGCCGGCCTCCGCACGCAGTGCAAAGCGCGTGTCGCCGCCGGGGTTCTGCAGTACGAGGGAGACGTCTGCCTCCCCGCCGGCAAACGCGGGCCCGGTCGTCAGCGCGGCGACGCCGAGGCCGGCGAGATTCCGCTGGCAGTGGTACATGGCGACGAGCCCGACGGCTGCGAGCAGGAAGGCGAGAAAGAGCGCCAGGCTGTTCGCATAGTTCAGGCCCGCGAGCAGCATGAGAAAGACGAGCGCTGCAAAGCCCAGCCCTGCGCGCGTCGGCAGGATGTACACGCGGCGCGATGCCAGCTGTGTGGGCAGCCGGTCTTCGCCCTGACGCTGGCGCGCCCAGTTCGCGAGCCGCGCACGGGCCCGTCCGCGCAACCGGGCGATGAGGCGTGTCCCGGCGCGGCCGCCGCGCATCGCTCAGACCGGCACGGCCACTGCCTCGAGCAGCTCTCGCGCGAGGCGGTCATCCGGTGCGGTATCGTCACTGCGGCGTGTGAGCCGGTGCGTGGCCACGGCCAGGAACACTGCCTGGACGTCCTCCGGGAGCACGGCCTCGCGTCCGCCGAGGGTCGCCCAGGCCTGTGCGGCACGGACGAGCCCCTGGCCCGCCCGCGGGGAGAGACCGAGGACGATGTCGGGATGGCTTCGCGAGCGCGCGATGAGCGCCTGCACGTAGTCGAGCAGAGGCTCGGAAACGTACACGCCGCGGACTGCGCGCTGCAGGTCGAGCACGGCCCCGGCATCCATCGCCGGGGCGATCTGCGGCAGGTACTCGCGCCGCTCGCCGCTGCGCAGGAGCTCGCGCTCGTGGATCGGCTCCGGGTAGCCGAGTTCGATGCACATGAGAAAGCGGTCGAGCTGGGATTCCGGCAGGGGGTAGGTCCCGAGCTGCTCGTGGGGATTCTGGGTGGCCACGACGAAGAAGGGCTCGGGGAGCCGGTAGGTGGTCACATCGGAGCTCACCTGGCGCTCCTCCATCGCCTCGAGCAGCGCACTCTGCGTGCGCGGGCTCGCGCGGTTCACCTCGTCGGCGAGCAGCAGCTGTGTGAAGACCGGGCCCTTGCGGAAGTGGAACTGCTGTGTCGAGCGGTCGAAGACGGGAACGCCGAGGATGTCCGCCGGCAGCAGGTCGCTCGTGAACTGCACGCGCTGCCAGGCGAGCCCGAGCACCTGCGCGAGCGCGTGGGCGAGGGTCGTCTTGCCCACGCCCGGCACATCCTCGATCAGCAGGTGTCCGCGGGCCAGGAGACACGCCAGTGCGAGACGCAACTGCCCCGGTTTGCCGAGGACGATGTGCTCGAGCGTCGTGAGGGCGCGCGCGATCCGGGCGTCCACGGGCGTCTCAGCCCGCGGCGAGCGAGCGCACCCGCTCGAGCTGGGCCTCGAGGCTCGCGATCGTGTGCTCGAGCTCCGCGGCCCGCGCTCGCTCGGCGGCGACGACTTCCGCCGGCGCACGGCCCACGAAGCTCTCGTTGCCGAGTTTCGTGCGCGTCTTCTCCAGCTCCTGGCGGGTCTTCGCGAGCCGCTTCGCGAGCCGCTCGATCTCGGCCGCCGCGTCGATGAGCCCGGCCATGGGCACGAGGAGCTTCAGCCCGCCCACCAGCCCGATGGCCGACTGCGGCGCACTCTCGCCTGCGGCGAGCACGCGCAGTGACTCGAGCCCGGCGAGGCGCTCGAGGAAGGTCTGGTGGCGCGCGAGCCGCTCGCGATCTTCCGGCGAGGCATTCTGCAGGAGAAGGGGGAGGCGCCGCGCGGGGCTGATGTCCATCTCGCCGCGGATCTGGCGGACTGCGAGCACCAGACTCTGGATCCAGCCCATGTCGCTCTCGGCCTGCGAATCCGGCGGGAATCCGGCTGCACCGGGCCAGGGCGCGAGCATGACGGTCTCGCCCGCGCGTCCGGCGAGCGGCGCGACGCGCTGCCAGATCTCCTCGGTGATGAAGGGCATGAAAGGATGCAGCGTGCGCAGCAGCGCCTCGAGCGTCTCTACGAGCGTGCGCCGCGCGCCGCGCTTCAGCGCTTCGCTCGCGGCGTCATCCTGCAGCACCGGCTTCACGAGCTCGAGATACCAGTCGCAGAGCTCGTACCAGGTGAACTCGTAGAGCGCCGTCGCCGCGAAATCGAAGCGGTAATCGGTGAGGGCGCTCTCGACGCCCGCCAGCATGCGGGCGAAGCGCGCGCGGATCCAGCGATCGGCGACCGAGTGCTCCGCGGGCTCTGCGCCCGGGGGTTCGGGCACCATCATCGTCACGAAGCGTGCCGCATTCCAGAGCTTGTTGCAGAAGTTGCGATAGCCGCCGACGCGCCCGAGGTCGAAGCGGATGTCGCGGCTCTGGGTGGCGAGTGCCGCGAAGGTGAAGCGCAGTGCATCGGTTCCGAAGGCGGGGATGCCCTGCGGGAACTCGCGGCGCGTCGCCTTCACGATGCCCGGGGCGAGATGCGGCTGCATGAGTCCGCTCGTGCGTTTGGCAACCAGCGCTTCGAGGTCGATGCCGTCGATGATGTCCAGCGGGTCGATGATGTTGCCCTTGGACTTCGACATCTTCTGCCCGTCGTGGTCGCGGATGAGCCCCGTGATGTAGACGTCGCGGAAGGGCACGCCGTCGGCGAACTTGAGACCCATCATGATCATCCGGGCCACCCAGAAGAAGATGATGTCGAAGCCCGTGACCAGCACGCTCGTCGGGTAGAACTTCGCGAGCTCGCCCGTGCGCTCCGGCCAGCCGAGGGTGGAGAAGGGCCAGAGCGCGGAGGAAAACCAGGTGTCGAGCACATCTTCGTCTTGGCGGAGCGCTGTCGATGCAGCGAGTCCGTGGCGTGTGCGCACCTCCGCTTCGCTGCGGCCGACATAGACGTTGCCGCGCCCGTCGTACCAGGCGGGAATGCGGTGGCCCCACCAGAGTTGGCGGCTGATGCACCAGTCGCGGATGTTGCGCATCCACTCGAAATAGGTCTTCGCCCAGCTTTCGGGCACGAAGCGGATCGCACCGCTCTCGACGGCCTCGATGGCGGGGTGCGCGAGCGGGGCGATCTTCACGTACCACTGGTCGGTGAGCCAGGGCTCGAGCACTGCGCCGCTGCGATCGCCGCGCGGCACGGGCAGGCGATGCGGCTCGATCTTCTCCATGAGCCCGAGCGACTCGAGCTCCGCGACGACACGACGGCGCGCCTCGAAACGATCCAGTCCGCGGAAGCGCTCGGGCACGTTCTCGTTGAGCGTCGCGGTCGCGGTGAGAATGTTGATCTGCTCGAGGCCGTGGCGCTGACCGATCTCGTAGTCGTTGAAATCGTGCGCGGGCGTGATCTTCACGCAGCCCGAGCCGAAGGCCGCGTCCACGTAGGCATCGGCGATGATCGGGATCTCGCGCCCGGCGAGCGGCAGGCGCACCGAGCGGCCGATGAGGTGGCGGTAGCGTCCGTCCTCCGGATTCACGGCGACCGCCGTGTCGCCGAGCATCGTCTCCGGGCGCGTGGTGGCGACCACGAGATGTCCGTTGCCGTCGGCGAGCGGATAGCGCAGGTGCCAGAGGTGCCCGTCCTCCTCTTCGCTCAGCACCTCGAGGTCCGAGAGCGCCGTGAGCAGCACCGGATCCCAGTTCACGAGCCGCTTGCCGCGATAGATCAGGCCTTCCTCGTACAGGCGCACGAAGACTTCCGTGACGGCGTGCGAGAGGTCTTCGTCCATGGTGAAGCGCTCGCGCGACCAGTCGACCGAGTCGCCGAGCCGGCGCATCTGGCGGCTGATGGTGCCGCCCGACTGAGCCTTCCACTGCCAGACGCGCTCGAGGAAGGACGTGCGCCCGAGGTCCGCGCGTCTCAGCCCCTCGGCCTCGAGCTGACGCTCCACCACCATTTGCGTTGCGATGCCTGCGTGGTCCGTTCCGGGTTGCCAGAGGGTCGCATCGCCGCGCATGCGGTGGTAACGCGTGAGCGCATCCATGAGCGTGTGCTGGAACGCATGTCCCATGTGCAGCGTCCCCGTCACGTTCGGCGGGGGGATCATGATGCAGAAAGGCGCAGCGGACCCCTGCGGTGCGAACCACCCGCGACCTTCCCAGCGTTCGTAGATTCGCCGCTCGATCTCCTGCGGCGCGTAGACCTTGTCCATCCCGAAAGTATAGCGAAGGGCGCGCAGGCGCCCTGCGCGCACTCAGGGCATCAGGGCATCAGGGCAGTTGTCCGGCGCGCGCGATCAGGAAATCCGCGAGCAGCGGCACCGGGCGCCCCGTGCTGCCCTTCTGCGTTCCGCTGAGATAGGCCGTCCCGGCGATGTCGAGGTGTGCCCAGGCGAGCCCCTCGGTGAACCTGCCGAGGAAGGCCGCGGCGGTGATCGCGCCGGCTTCACGTCCGCCTACATTGGCAACGTCGGCGAAATTGCTTTTCAGCTGCTCGCCGTACTCCTCGGTGAGCGGCAGCTGCCACGCGCGGTCGTCGGCACGCCGACCCGCCTCGAGCAGCTCCTGCGCAAGTGCGTCGTCGTTGGCGACGAGTCCCGTGTGGTGGGCGCCGAGCGCGACGACGCAGGCGCCCGTGAGGGTGGCGATGTCCACGACGGCTGCCGGTTCGTAGCGGCGTGCGTAATTCAGCGCATCGCAGAGGATCAGCCGCCCTTCGGCGTCGGTGTTCAGGATCTCGACCGTCTGCCCCGCGGCGCTCGTGACGATGTCGCCGGGCTTGATTGCGCGGCCGCCAGGCATGTTTTCGCAGGCCGGCACCAGGCCCACGACGTGCAGCGGAAGCTTCAGCTCTGCGGCCAGCGTCAGCGCCGCGAGGACCGAGGCTGCGCCACTCATGTCGAATTTCATCTCGTCCATGGCCTGCGGGTCCTTGAGCGAGATGCCGCCCGTGTCGAAGGTCACGCCCTTGCCGACCAGCACGACGGGCTTTGCGCCCGCCCGCCCGCCGCGATGCTCGACCACGATGAAGCGCGGAGGCTGCTGGCTGCCGCGTGTGACGGCGAGGAGACATCCCATCCTGAGTCGCCGCATGTCCGTCTCGTCGAGCACCCGCGCGCGCAGCGAGGCGTGGGCGTCGGCGATTTCCTTCGCACGCCGCCCGAGATAGCCGGGCGTGCAGACATTGGCGGGCAGGTTCGCGAGGTCGCGGTGCACCCGGAGCGCCGCACCGATCGCGGCGCCATGCGTGAGGCCGCGTCGCGCGCCGGCGGCTTCGCCCGCAGGCACGGGTCCGATCAGCACGCGTTCGAGAGCCGGCGGTTTCGGTTTCTTGCCGGTCTTGAGGTCGTTCACGCGGTAGAGCGAGGCCGCGGTGAGCTCGGTGACCGAACGGGCCAGGAGATAACTGTCGAGCCCCGATCCCGCGGGGGGCTCGATGGCGATCGCGGTGCTCCTGACGCGTGTGCGGGCCAGCGCCCCGATCGCGGCGCCGATCGCCCGGCGCCAGGACCGGCGGGAGGCCGTCTTGCGGGGGCCGAGTCCGGCGAGCAGCACGCGTGGCGCACGCACGCCCGGAACGTCCAGGAGAAGGAGCGTTTCACCGGCCCGCCCGGAGAAGTCGCCGCGCGCGATCAGCTGCGACATGCGCCGGCGCGCCTGGTGGTCGAGCTTTGCGGCGCTGCCTTCGAGCTCCCCCTCCTCGTACACGCCGATGGCAACGCAATCGACGGCCTGTGCGGCCAGTTCCTTGGTCCAGAGGTCGTAACGCATCGTCTCGGTCTCCCGGGAAAATCCGACGCCGGGCCGTTGTCGGCGCGCGCGGCGTGAATTACTTTAGAGGTTTGCACGCAAGTGTAGCCGAAGTGCCGTGGTGAGGACTCTTGGGGCGCATATTCCACCGCTACATCCTCAAGGAAGTCCTGACGAGCTGGCTCGTGGTGACCGGCGCGCTCCTGGTCATCCTGCTGACCAACCAGGCGACGGCAGTGCTCAGTCGGGCGGCCGAGAACCAGTTTCCGCGTGAAGTCGTGTTCCAGCTCATTGGTCTCGGCACGCTGCAGAATCTGAGCGTGCTGATGCCCGTCGGGCTCTTGCTCGCCGTCGTGATTGCCTTCGGGCGCCTTTATCACGAAAACGAGATGACCGCAGCCCAGGCTTGCGGTGTCGGTCCCAGGGCGGTCTATGCGCCGGTGCTCGGCTTCGCGTTCGTCGTGGCCGCACTGGTGGCGTGGCTCACGCTGGAGCTCGGACCCGGGGCCATGGCCCGCACCGCGTACCTGCGCCAGCGGGCGCTGCACGCCGGGCAGTTCGCACCGATCGCCCCCGGGCGCTTCCGTACCTTTGGTGGGGGCGATACCGTTGTCTATGCTCAGGAGACCGCGTCCGACGGGACGCTCCGGCGCGTGTTCGTGCGCAGCCGGCGTGGCAAGCGGCTCGAGGTGGCGCTCGCCCAGCGCGCGCGCCACGAGGTTTCCGCGGATGGCATGACTCACACCGTGACCCTCTACGACGGCGAGCGCTATGAGGGCGTGCCCGGCAGTGCCGAGTACCGCATCATGCGCTTCGCGGAGAACGTGATTCCGGTCCGGGTGCCGGATGCCGGCGGCGGGGACATGCGACTCGACGGACTGCCGACCGGGGAGCTTCTCGCGAGCCGCGACCCCGCGCGCCGCGCGGAGCTGCACTGGCGCCTCGCGCTGCCGGTCATGGCGGTCGTGCTCACACTGGTGGCGGTGCCCCTCTCGCGGCTGCGTCCGCGGCAGGGACGCTATGCGCGCATCTGGCTCGCCGTGCTGATCTATTTCGTGTATTCGAATCTGGCATCGGCGGGGAGGATCTGGCTTGCACGGGGGGTGCTGCCGGAGTGGCTCGGCCTCTGGTGGGTGCATGCGGCAGTGCTCCTGCTTGCGACACTGGTCGTGCCGGGACCCGGCTGGTTCGCGCGCTGGCGCCGCCGATGGCTCGAGGCCAGACCGTGACGGTCATCGATCGCTACATCGTGCGCACCATCCTCGGCGCGGTGGGGCTCGTGATGCTCGTTCTCCTCACGCTCGATGGGCTCTTCATCTTCATCGGGCAGCAGGACGACATCGGGGTGGGCAGCTACGGTTCCGCCGGTGCCCTGCGCTTCGTGGCGCTGAACCTGCCGGAGCAGGCCTTCGGCCTCCTGCCGATCGGCACGCTCGTCGGGACACTGCTCGGTCTCGGCGGACTGGCGCGCGGCAGCGAGCTCACGGTCATGCGCGCCTCGGGCATCTCGGTGCGGCGCATTGCGGGCTCGGCACTGATGGCCGGCATGCTGCTGATGATCGCTGCTGCATTCCTTGGCGAGGTCGTGGCCACGCCGCTGCAGCTCGCTGCGCGCCAGGAAAAGGCCTTCGCCAAGTTTTCGAACGTGAGCTTCGCCGGTGCCGGAGGCGCATGGCTGAGGGACGGAAACCTGATCGTGAACGTCGTCAGCCAGACGAGCGAACAGGTCTTCGGCGGCATGTTCGTCTACGAGCTCTCCGCGGCGCACGAGCTCGAAGCCATCGGTCACGCCAGCACGGCCACTTCCGGGGGCACGGGCCGCAGCTGGGACCTCACCGACTACGCCGAATCGCGCTTCACGCCCGGACGCGTGCTGGCGCAGCACCTGCCGCAGAAGCGCATCCAGTCGCGCCTCGGCGCCGAATTCCTCAGTGTCGCCATGGCCGCACCGACCGACCTGAACGGCCGCACGCTGCACCGTCTGATCCGTCACCTCTCGGCCAACGGCCTCGATGTGCGCAACTACGTCTTTGCCTTCTGGTCACGCATCGCGCGTACGCTTGCCACGGCGGTCTTCGTGCTGCTTGCCGTGCCCTTTGTCTTCGGCTCCCTGCGTGCGGCGGGTACGGGTGCGCGGACGATGATCGGGCTCCTCCTCGGGATCGCGTTCTTTCTTGCCCAGCAGATGCTCGAGAGCGGCGCGCTCGTCTTCGATCTCGACCCGGTGCTGGTGGCCTGGCTGCCGACGGGGCTGATGGCCGTGCTGGCGGTCGCGCTGATCGCGCGGACGCGCTGAGCCTCAGCGCGGCTTCAGCATCTCTTCCAGCGGCCGGAAGATCGCATCGAACTTCCAGCCGGGGAGCTCGAACTGCCAGCCCCGTGTACGCGCGGCGATGGTGGCGGCTTCCTTCCCGACGTCGGGCGCGGTGTGCGGTGACGCTGCTTTCACCGGGTCCGCGAAGCGCCTGGCGAGCGCGTCGTCATAGCGTGCAATGATCGTGACGAGCCCGTGCGTGCCATCCCTGCGACCCGTGAACTCGAGGACGAGCCCATCGAAGGTGGAGACCCTGGCGTGCAGCGGTCCGGGCGCAGTCGCGGGATCGGCAGGCCGCACGTCATCCAGGGTGAGACCGTGGAATCCGGAAGCGAGCGCCGTGGCGGCACCCGGTCCCGAGAGCGCACGGCCCTTCGGCAGTGATTCGATCCCGAGGTCGGCGATGCCCGGGTGCTCGCGGATGGCGACATAGGCCGGGCCGGAGGCGGGCGTGACCTCGACGCGTTGCACGCGTGCGGCATCGACGTCGATGAGCGTGGTGTCGAGCCAGCGGCGCGGGCTGGCTTCGACCATGAGCTGCGGTCGTGCGAGCAGGCTCGCCGGCTGGCCGCCGACCCGCACGAAGGATGCGCGGCTGCCCGAGGGCTTGCCGATGATGAGTACCCGCGTCGCCTGCGGGGAAACGAACTCGACGCGCACGCCTGAGGCCTGCGGACCTGCGACGTCCTCGACGCCGAGAAGCGCATAGCTCGCCGGATCGTGGGTCTTTTCTTCGAGCACTTCCAGACCGGTGAGGTCGAGCAGGAGCCTGCGCACCTTGCCGCTGTCCGCGGGGTAACCGCGCTCGGCAACCTCCCAGCCGTGCGGGCGGCGGCGCAGTGTCGTCTTCGTGCCGTCACCCCGGGCGAGCCGCAGCTCGGTGATTTCGTTGATCTGCGCGCGCGCGTCCGGGAAGACCTTCGTGCCCGCGAGCGCGCCGCCTGTCTCGGAGGGTTTGCGGCCGGGCCAGAGCGCCAGTACGGTGATCGCGATGGCTGCGAGGACGAGCAGTCCCACACGCCGGGGACTCATGGGGTGCTCCCCGTGGTCTTGCGCGGCGCGGCCGCTGCGGCGAGACGCCGGCGGCGGGCCCGCCACGCGGCGATGAGCAGCGCGATCAGCGCGAATGCGGCAGGCGCAATTGCGATATTCACGAGCTTCAGGCGGTTGCCGAGGGTCGTGATGTCCTGGTCGAGGTCGTGTCGCACCTCGCGCAGCTCCTTGCGGATGCGCAGCTTCTCCTGCTGGAAGCGCTCGATGGCCTGGGTCTGCTCCGGCGTCAGGATCAGCGCCGAGTCCTCGTTGCGCGCGGACTGCAGCTGTGTGAGCTTCTCCTCGGTCGTGCGCAGCTGTGACTCGAGCTCCTGCTCCTTGGCGCGGAAGCGATCCTCGGCAACGCGGCGCAGCGCCTCCACGCGCTCGAAGGGTCGCGAGAAGCTCGCGCGTCCGCGCACGCTGATCAGATCGCCGCTGCCCGCGAGATTGTCGAGCGCGTTCAGGACGAGATCGCCGTTGCCGGCCCAGGCCTGGGCGACGCGCTGGCCGAAGAAATTCTGCTGGCGCACCCAGAGGTAATCGGCCAGGAGATCGGTGTCGGCAAAAACAATCAGGTTCAGGGGCTTGACCGACGCCTTGAGAACGTTCTTTCCGGCTGCGACACCCGCAGGGGACCGTTCGGGAAGGCACTCTCGACCTTGCCCGTGATGCGGGCCGCGAAGACGTGCCGCTGCCCGTCCGGCCGGAAGCCGTCGCGCAGGGTGGCCGGGTCCATGAGCATCTGGAAGCGCGCGACGGGAATCGGCGCGGCCTCCGTGCTCGATTCGAGGAGCGGCTCGAACTTCGTGTGCGCACCCCTGGCCGGCCGCAGCTCGCCGGCGGTGGCGAGGTTCACGCTCGAGAGCCCGGAGGTGACGACGTCGCTGCGGTTGAGGGCCGAGGCATCGAGTCCCAGGATGCCGAGGTGGCGCACGGGGGCCGCCCCGGCGCGCATGCTCACCGTCAGCGCGTGCCCGAGATCACCGATCACCTTCCCCGGATCGAATTCGACACCCCAGGCCGTGAGCAGCGCGCCGAGCTCCGAGGAGTGGTTCGCCGCCATCGCTGCCAGGGGATTCGCGGGATCGGCGCCAGCACTGTCCTGCTCGGCGAGTGGATCGACGAACACCAGGAGCCGCCCGCCACGCAGCGCGTACTGGTCGATCGCGAACTGTGCGGCCGGCGCCAGGGCCTTCGGGTGCACGAGGACGAGCACGGCGACGTCGTCGTCGATCTTCGTGATGTCGGGCCCGAGGTTGCGCACGGTGAAGAGCTGCTCGGCCTGCGAGAGGATGGCCCACGGTTCGCGCATCTGGCCCGAGGCCGGATCGAACCCGGCGCTCATCGGCAGGCTCGAGAGCCAGCCGATCACGGGCTTCTTCGGGTTGGCGAGCTGGTAGACGAGCCGGGCGACGTCGTATTCGAGGAACTCCTCGCGGGTCGGATCGAAGAAGGGGATGGCGGCATGTCCGTCCGTGGCGTTCGTGCCGGCGAGCCCGAAGTACAACTGCCCGCCGCCCTGACCGAGCGGCGTACCCGGCACGCCGAGCTCGGCCGCGCGATCCTCGTCCTCGGAGAAGGCCTGCGGATCGATCACCTTCAGGTGCAGCTTGCCTCCGGAGCGTGCCGCGAGTTCTTCGAGGAATTCGCGCACCCGCAGTCCGTAGGTCTTGAGGGCCGGCAGGCGATCCGCGTTGCCGGTACTGAAGAAGAAGTAGAGGTTCACGGGCTCCTTCAGGCCCGTCACGATGCGCACGGTGCCCGGCGCGAGCGTGTAGAGGCGGTTCTGGGTGAGGTCGAGCCGCGCGCCGCGCAGCAGCTGTCCGGCGAGCACCGTCAGGCCGACGAACAGGATGGCCAGGGCAAGGAGGGCGCCGGCGCCGAGCGTGAGACGTCTGTTCATGTGGCGAGGCCCCTCACTCACTCTTGCGCACGTCGAGCACGATGACCGTATCGAGCAGGAACAGCCCGATCAGCATGGCGAAGTACAGCAGGTCGCGCAGATCGATCACGCCCTTCGAGATCGCCTCGAAGTGCGTCAGCAGGGAGAGCGAAGCGATCGCATCGACGAGTCCCTGGGGCACCCAGGCGCGGAACACGTCGAGGACCAGTGGGTAACCGGCGAGCAGGAATATGAAGCAGCCGACGACGGCCAGGATGAAGGCCACGGTGGCATTCTTCGTCAGCGCCGACATGCACGTGCCGATCGCGAGGAAGCCGCCGGCGAGCAGGAAGCTGCCGACATAGGCGGCGAGGATCGCACCGTTGTCCGGATCGCCCAGGTAGTTGACGGTGAGCCAGAGGGGAAGGTGAGCGCGAGCGCCAGCCCGCGAAGACCCAGGCGGCTGCGGAACTTGCCGAGCACGGCCTGCCAGAGCGTGATCGGCTGGGTCATCAGCAGCTCGATGCTGCCCGAGCGGCGTTCCTCGGCCCACAGGCGCATCGACAGCGCCGGAATCAGGAAGAGATACAGCCAGGGGTGGAAGCCGAAAAAGGGCGCGAGATCGGCCTGACCGCGCTCGTAGAAACCGCCGAGATAGAAGGTGAAGGCGGCCGCGAGCACGAGGAAGATCAGGATGAACACATACGCGAGCGGCGTGGCGAAATAGCTCGCGAGCTCGCGACGCATGATGATGCCGGCGTTGCGCAAGATGGTGCTCCCCGGAGGCCTGTTCAGACGGTGATCGCGCGGAAGACGTCCTCGAGACGACCGCTCGGCGCGCGTGTTGCGAGCTTGCCGGGCGCATCGTCCGCGACGATTTTCCCGCGCGCGATGATGATGGCACGCGTGCAGACTGCGTCGACCTCTTCGAGGATGTGCGTCGAGATCACGATGATCTTTTCCCGGCTCATCTCGCGGATGAGCGAGCGGACTTCGTGCTTCTGGTTCGGGTCGAGCCCGTCGGTGGGCTCATCCAGGATCAGCACCCGCGGATCGTGCACGATCGCCTGTGCAAGGCCGACACGCCGGCGGAACCCCTTCGAGAGCGTCTCGATGCTCTGCCCGAGGACGCTCTCGAGCTGGAGTCGCGCAATGGCGTAATCGAGCCGTGTGCGACGTCCGCTGCCGGTGAGGCCGCGCAGGTCGGCGATGAACTCGAGGAAACCGCGTACGGGCATCTCGCCGTAGAGCGGCGCACCTTCGGGAAGGTAGCCCAGGCATCGCCGCGCCTCGAGCGCGGCGCGCTCGACGTCATGGCCGCAGATGCTGGCCCGACCGGACGTCGGCGTGATGAAGCCAGCGATCATGCGCATGGTGGTGGTCTTGCCGGCGCCATTGGGCCCGAGGAAGCCCAGCACCTCGCCGGGGCGCACCTCGAAGCTGACGCCATCGACGGCCGTGAGCCTGTCGTAGCGCTTGGTCAGTCCTTCTGTCCGGATCATGGGTTCCTGGCGAGTCCGCAAACGCTAGATGCTGCCGGCGCCGGAAAGTTCCGGGCTGTCGGCGGGAAGATGCGATTGTACGCAAAGCCTGCCGGCGCACGGGAGCTTCGGTTACCGTGTCGACGTCAGGACGTGCCGTCCGGGGGGAGGAGCCTGCCATGCTCGGCATCGACCGGCGGTCCGGGCGGGCAGGATCGGTACAATCGGGGGGCCAATGAGGCGCATCGCCCGGTCCTATGCGTCGGACTGGCGATCACCCGAGATGATGTCCGGGAACGACATTACCAGACAGCAGCTGACCCACTGGTTCCGCACGTGGCTCGCGCCCATGCGGCGGCACCTCAGTGTGCGCGGACGGGTGCCGCTTGCGGACGCGGACGACATCGCGCAGGAGGTCTTTCTGCGTTTGCTGCGCTTCGAGCGGACCGAACTCGTGACCCATCCCCAGGCCTACCTGTTCAGGATTGCGGCCAATGTGCTGGCGGAGCGCTCTGTCCGCGCGAGCTCGCGCCAACCCCACGCGGCAGAGTGGCTGGCGCAGCTCACCGATGACCGCAACCCTGAGGAGGAGTGCGTACGTGACGAGGAGCAGTCCGGGATCCGGACGGCAGTCGCGGCGCTTCCCCCGCGCGCCCGAACCATTCTGCGCATGCATTACGAGGAGAACCTGACCCACGAGGCCATTGCGCAGCGGCTGAACATCACGCGCCGGATGGTGAAGCGGGATCTGATCTGGGCGTATGCGGACCTGCGCGCGGCGATCCGGATGGAAGACCGATGATCGACGAGACGCCGACGGCAGGCGAGCGTCGCCGTCTGGTCACCGAGGAGGCGGCGACGTGGCTGCTCGCGCTGCGTCGCGGCCGGCTGTCGCTCACGGAGCGCCGTGAGCTTGTGGACTGGCTGCGCGAGTCCCCGGTGCACATTGCCGAGATGCTGTGCGTGAGCCAGATGGACCGCGACCTGGAAAACTTCAGGGGATGGGCCGGGATGCCCGCGGACAAACCCGCGGGGGAAAACGTCGTGCGCCTCATGAGCGAGCGGCTGCGCCCGCCGCCGCCGCGAGCGCGATTCCTGACGGCGTCGCGCGCCATCGCCGCCGGACTGGTCCTTGGCGTTCTGGCGGCCGGCGGGTGGCTCGCTTCGAGGACCCGGGAACGATCGTACGGACGCAGCTTGCGGAGCGGCGGGAGATGACGCTGGCAGACGGCAGCGTCGTGAACATCGCCCCCCTTACGGAACTCCGCGTCCGGTTCCGTGGCGACCGGCGGTCCGTGGAGCTCTACAAAGGCCACGCGCTCTTCGACGTCAGGCCCGATCCCCGACGTCCGTTTGTCGTGGATGCCGGGACGGCGACTGCGCGTGCGCTCGGGACGTCGTTCGATGTCGATCGCACCGAGGACGCAGTGCGAGTGACCGTCGTCAAGGGTCGGGTCGTCGTGGCTCGCGGAGATGGGAAATCGGGCGGCGATCATCCACGCGCGCCTGCCCGACCGCTCCGGATTCTCGTGACTGCGAATGAGCAGGTAATGGTCTCCGATCGGGCGCCACCGGATCCGGTGCGGCAGGTGAACGGTACGGCTGAGGCGGCGTGGGCGCGGGGTGTGCTCGAATTCGACGACGAGACGGTGAGAGAGGTCGTCCGCCGCTTCAATCTGTACAACATCGCGCAGATTCAGCTTCTCGATCCGCGGCTCGCCGAGCGCCGGATCAGCGGTACCTTCAAGGCGACGGACCCTGACTCCTTCGTCGCCTTTGTCCGTGCGACGGCCACGGATCTGGCCAGCGATCACCCGGCAATTCTCCTGGAGCCTCACTCCGGATAATTCTTCACGAACCAGGGGGACCATGCGGACCTATTGCCCGGTCTTACGACAATTACTAAAACGACTCGCATGGGGGTGCCTCGTGATCGTGATGCTCGATGTGGCAAATGCCGCCAACACCGATTCACCTGTCGTGGCGCCACAGGCCACCCATCAGATCGATATCGAGCCCAGCGCACTGCATGCCGCTTTGCGACAACTGGCCCGGCAGACAGGCATACAGCTGGCGCATTTCACCGCGGCGGTCCCCGGCGCACTGCGCGCGAAGGCCCTGCATGGCACCTATACGGTGGAAGAGGCGCTGGGCCATCTTCTGGAAGGCACCGGACTGACGTACCGGTTCGCCAATGAGCGAACCGTCGTGATCATCGAAGTCGCACGGCCCTTGCCGACTGATGCCCCAAGCAAGCCGGTTTCCCGCACGCATAGGGGCAACTGGCTCGCGCGCCTCGCAGCGCTGTTTGCAGCGTGCGGGGCCGGCACGGGCGTGGTGTGTGCTGAGGAGAGCGGTCCGGCCGTTCTGGAGGAAGTCATTGTCACCGCGCAGAAGCGCGAGGAGAAGTTGCAGGACGTGCCGATCTCGATCACCGCCATCGCTGGCAAGCAGCTTGAGGATCGCGGTGTGCAAAGCGTAGCAGGACTGAACGCGATCGCGCCCAACGTGATATTTCGCGAGAGCCCCGGTTCGTCGCTGATCTCGATCATTGGCATTCGTGGCAGCGTCACGAGCCAGCCCGCAATCTGGATGGATCCCTCGGTGGGTCTCTATCTCAACGGCATCTATCTCGGAAAGTCCCAAGGTAGCGTCTTCGATGTCGTGGATATCGAGCGGGTGGAAGTGCTCCGCGGGCCTCAGGGCACGCTCTTTGGTCGTAACACGGAAGGCGGGGCGATCAACATCATCACGCGCAAACCCTCTGGGGAGTTCCGGGGCTCAGTGGGCGTGGAATTCGGCAACTTCGATCACAGGGTGGCGAAATTAAGCGTCGATCTGCCCCGATTCGGTATTGCCAGTGTCTCGCTCGCGGCGCGCAGGCAGGAGCGTGACGGGTGGGCAGAGAATCTCACGGGACCCGATATGGGCGCGATCGACAGTGATGCAGCCCGCGTTTCCGTGAAGCTCGACTTCTCAGACAACTTGCGTGCCATATACGACGTCGACTACTCAAAGGCCGACAACACCCCGCCGCCAAAGTCCCTCTACGCCCTCAGTGGTTGGCGCGGCACCTTTCCCACAATATTTGGCCCTACGCTTGGCACCGCAATCCAGAACGCCCTCGCTCCTTACGTGAGCACCAAGCGACCCGAAAGGACGAGTACCAATGGTGGGCCGATCTGGGAACGCGGGAAGAGCAATGCTCATGCGCTCACGTTTACTTGGCAGGTGAGCGAGCGGGACGAGCTTAAGTACATCTTTGCCCGGCGCAGCCTATTCTACAGTGACAGCCAGGACATTGATGGCGCACCGCTCAATTCCGTCGCCGTAGCGCCGGGCTTCAACTGGGGGCTGAACGCGTACTACAACCGGTACACTGACTATGATCAGAAGTCGCACGAGCTGCAGTGGGTGGGCGAGCGCGAGCGATTCAACTACGTGTTGGGCTTTTACTACTTCAAGGACGAAGGGGTGACGCGAGGCGCGCAGGATTTTAGTATCTTCGGTTCGCCATTTGAGCACACTGATTACGCCGCAGATACCGATGCCAAGGCCGTGTTCGTTCAAGGCGACTATCATATTGGCGACCGCTGGACCGCGACCCTTGGTGTGCGCTACACAGAAGAAGAAAAGGGCGGGTGGTCACACCGCTTCCGCACAAACGGCTTCGACGGACCGCGCACGACCGACGTGCTGCCGTTCACGAGTTACAGCGCGGACTTCAGTGAGACCACGCCGATGGCCGCGCTTGCTTTTAGGCTCAACGACGACGTGAACTTCTACGCGCGGGTTGCGAACGGCTTCAAGAGCGGCGGATTTAGCTCAGAGGTATCGACGCCGGCGGTCGTGGTGCCGTACAAGCCAGAGACTTCGGTCTCGGCAGAGCTCGGAGTGAAGTCCACCCTGCTCGGTGGGCGCGCCAGGGTGAACTTCGCGCTGTACCAAACCAGTATCACCGATCAGCAATTTACAAACCTTCTGGCGGGAACGACCCAGTCGCGTGTCGTGAATACCGGTGAGTCCACCTATCGAGGTGCCGAGCTGGAAGCGACTCTGCTGATTTCGGAGGGATGGCAATTGCAGATTGGCTATGGCTACCTCGATACCAAGATCGACAAGTTCATAGACAACGCGCTCAACCTCGGCCCGACGCGCCCGCTGATTGAGACAGCGGGCAACAGGGTTGCTGCCAATGCGCCCAAACACACGCTTAATGTGAATCTGGATGGGCGACTGCTGCGCACGGCGTGGGGCGATTTGCGGATCCTTCTTGACTATTCCTATACCGCGCGGATGCATCTCTATCCCGTCAACAAGGATCTGAACGCACCGGACGCAGGCGGTAGCTATGTGATAGGCATCAATTCTGTGCCAGCAATCAGCAGCTTGAACGGCCGCCTGTTGCTTACTGATATCCCCGCAGGCCCTGGCACTATTGACCTCTCTATCTGGGGACGCAATCTCACAGACGAGGACAAGATGGTTGAACACATCGACTTCAGCATGTTTCGTAATGCTTCTTTCCAGGAGCCGCGCACCTACATGTTCACTGCGACCTATAGGTGGTGATGATAGCGAGCGGCTGAACCGGCGCTGCACGCACCGCATTTGTGTAGTACGCACGCCTTCCGCAAACCTTGCATCGAGGAGCACTGATGACCACTCCGACGAGGAAATTGGAGACGACACACTCGGTTGAGCGTACCCGCACGCAGGAGCTGGCCGACTTCGTAGTCGATACGCCTTACGAGGCACTGCCGGCCGACGTTATCGATGTCGCCAAGCTCCTGATACTCGACTCTATGATCTGCGGGATTGCCGCGGCGTCAGCGGAGCGGACGCGCATGTTGCACCGGGTGGTCGTGCGTCTTGGGGGTAGCCCCGATGCGAATATCTTCGGCTTGTCTGGGCAACGCTTCCCGGCGGTGTGGGCGGCCGCGGCCAACGCCGAGATCATGAATTTTCTCGATGCAGACGATACCTTCTACAATGCCACGCACTTCGCGGTGTTCAATGTGGCCGGTGCCCTTGCCGAGGCGCAGCGGCTGGGCACGTCTGGCAAGGCTGTTATTCGCGGGGTGGCGCTCGGCTACGATGTAAATTCTCGCCTTGAGCTCGCGAGCCGCAAGATCGAGGTGAAGGAGGGTGGACTTCGCTGGAGTCCGATCCAGGGGATGGGCTATGCGGCTTTCGGCACGGCGGCCTCTGCCGGTGCGGTGGCCGGATTCGATCGCGAGAAGATGCGTAATGCCTTCGGACTTTGTGCCTGGGGTGCGCCGACACCCACCGTGGCTGGCATGCATGACCGTACTGCCTTCGGTTCGATGAAGTGCGCGAACAATGCAGCGGCTGCGCACGCAGGCATGCTCTCCGCCCTGCTTGCCGATGAAGGCTATGTTGGCGATCAGGACGTGCTCGATACCACCCCGGGCTTTCTCGAGGCGCAGGGGGCGGTGGCCACTGACCGGGAACTCATGATGGAGGAGCTGGGCGAGAAGTGGTGGATTCTGGAGGCGGCGGTGAAGTACTACCCGTCGTGTCGCTATACGCACGGGCCGATCGATGCAATCCGCGGGCTTATCGAGCGCGAGAGACTGGAACCTGAGGAGATCGAGCGCATCGATGTGCGTGTCAACCCGATGGCTCATGGGATGAAGATTTTCTCGGTGCCTATCGATGCAATCCCGCGCGATCATCGCGGCCCGTTAAGCAGCGAGTTCAACATTCCGTACGTACTGGCGCTTGCGGCGCTCGGTCGCACACCGGGGCCGAACTGGCACACCCGGGAGAATCTCGAGGATCCGAAGGTGCGGGCGCTAGCCGCCCGGGT
The DNA here is from genome assembly GCA_016707425.1 of Gammaproteobacteria bacterium. Lineage (GTDB taxonomy): Bacteria > Pseudomonadota > Gammaproteobacteria > Steroidobacterales > Steroidobacteraceae > JADJHU01. The sequence goes on along the minus strand of JADJHU010000001.1, from coordinate 190,036 downwards.
GCATCTGGGGCTCGATCCGCAGCTCGCAGACGAGGCGGTGCGTGCTGTGCGCGATACGCGCATTGGGCGCTTTCCGAAGACCCGTCGTTCGCTGACCGTACGCGCAAGAGGTAAGGACCACGTCTTTGAGGGCGACTTTGCGAGCGGAGATCCTTGGTCACGTGAGACGAAGCCCAATTGGCAGCGTGTGCGCCAAAAGCTGGACGAGTTTTGTGAGGGGATACTTTCCGAGGCGGCTCGTCGGGAACTCGCCGATCGCATCCAAGGGCTTGAGTCAGCGAAGGACATTGCGAAGGAACTGGAATTCTAGGGCCAATTGGGAATGATCGTGGGTCGGTGAGCCAGATCACGGTGGTGCTGAGGTCGCCAAAGGAGGCCTATCGCTGCACATGTTTGTCGCAGGGCGTGGCGCCCGAGTTGCGAGTGTGCGCCGCTGGAAGGACCACCGGCGCAGGGCATCGGCATCCTGCCAGGTGCCCCAGCCTGCAGGGGGTTGATCTCCGGTATGCCTCATGGCGGTGCAGAGGTCGGGAGAGCGAGCAGCCGCTCGAAATCGTGAAGATCCTGCGGACGCCCGGCAGCTTCCAAATCGTCCATCTCCAACGGCGAGGTGCCCACGAAACCGGGTCAACTCCCGTCGGTCCAGTGTACAAGCGTGCGATTTTTCTGCGACGTGATGGGGCAACGTCACCTGAAACGGTTGATTCAGAGTTGTCCTCGTACGTCGAGCGTGTGGCGAGGGAGGTTGATGGGATATCCGACCGCGTGATGCTGTATACGATGAAAGGCCTTCCATATAATTGGCCGACTCCTTCTTACCCGGCTCACACAGACGTGAAGCGCATGTACGATGCGGTAATCATGATTTGGCCGAAGAAGGACCGAATAATCCCCAGCTACTTCTACGGCGTCCCCGAGAACTACCGCGTTCTCCACGCGCTTGACTTGGCAGGGTACTACTACGTGGCGCCGGCGAAGTAAATCACCGTGGCGGCTTTTCCGAGGCAGGCCGGCGGGGCTTCAGGGCCCCGCGCGCGTAGGCGACTTCCAGGAGGTCGATGAGCCACTGCAGACGCTGTGCGGGTGTGCGTCGCTGGAAGGACCAGCGGCGCAGGGCATCCGCATCCTGCCAGGTGCCCCAGCCTGCAGGCGGTCGATCTCCGGAATGCATCATGGCGGCGAGGAGGCCGGGAGGGTGCGCAGCCGCTCGATATCCTGGAGATCCTGCGGACGCCCGGCAATTTCCTTCAGGCGGATCAGATGGGCAATCGATGCGACCCGGACGGACACGTCGCCAAGCTCGACGAGTGCTGCATCGCGCCACAGCTCATCAAAGGGGACGGGTGACTCGAGAAAGAGATCGACGGTCGGGCGGCGATTGTCCGGGTCCCAAAAGCTGAAGACTTCCATGTGGCGCGCGGTGCGCCAGGCGCGACGCACCGTCGCGTTCGAGAACTCCAGCGGGTCCACGGGTGCAAGGGGGCGGAAACCCGCAGTCGTGAGGGCCTGGACCGCCGCACGCGAGGCTTCGGGCGCCAGGTCGACAATCAGATCGACGTCCGCCGTCAGGCGGTCGATGCCATGCATCACGAGAGCCAGTCCTCCGACGACGACGTAGCGTGAGCCGCTCGAATTGAGCGTGACGAAGAGGCTGAGAAAATCGGTCGGCACCCATGTGATTCTGAGCGGGGCGCGAGCGCGTGTCCACATCGCCCCCTTGCACATCGTCCCCTTGCATTTGAGCTGCGCGCGTTCTTCGACGACAATGCAGGCGATGCAGCCGAAACCCGATGCTGTCAAGTTCGCCGCACCGTCGGCGACCGTGCTCGTGGCGCGCGAGCAGTCCGGAGCGCTCGAAGTGCTGATGCTGCGGCGCTCGGAGTCCATGCGCTTCATCGGCGGGATGTGGGTGTTTCCCGGGGGGCGTACCGATGCTGCGGATTTCCAGGCGGATGCGCAGAGGCAGATCCCGGCCGAGCTGCGCGAGCGGTGGACGAGGCGCTTTCAGACGGCGGAGGGCACCGCGCTCGGGGAACGCGATGCGGTGGCACTGCATCTCGCCGCCTGCCGCGAGACCTTCGAGGAGGCTGGGCTTCAGCTCGCAGTGGAGCAGCTGGTCTACTTCGGCCACTGGATCAGTCCCGCTGTGAGCTCGCAGCGCTTCGACACGCGTTTCTTCGTGACGGCCCTTCCGGAAGGACAGTCAATCGCTCTCAACGAGCACGAGTCGAGCGAGCACGCCTGGGTCAGCCCCGACGACGCGCTGCGTGCCGGGAACGTGTCCGAGGCGATGGCCCCGCCGACGCGTGTGATGCTGCACGATCTTGCGGCGACCTATCGTCGGCACGGTCGCCTTTCCGCACTGCTTCGCGCCGAGGTGGAGCGCGAAGTGCCGCCGATCATGCCGGCCGTGCAGACCACGGGATCGGTCTGGGACATCCTGATGCCGTGGGATGCGCAGTACGCGTCGGTGGCCGGGACGGGCGCCACGCGGAACTGGCCGGCACATCTCGTGGACCTGCCGAGCCGGATGTCGATCAAGAGCCGACGTCCGCAGGCCGCACCTGCAGAACCGGAAGGCGAGCGGTGATTACGTGTCCGGGGGGACGCACGCCGACTTCATAAGGGCCGGTACGGCAACCCCAGGTCGTGCGCGACCGCTTCGTGCGTGATGTGGCCTTGGTGCACCGTGAGCCCGTGTGCGAGATGCGGGTCCTGCGCGAGCGCTGCGCGCCACCCCTGATCGGCAAGTGCCTTCACGAAGGGGAAAGTCGCGTTCGTCAGCGCGAAGGTGGAGGTGCGGGGCACGGCTGCCGGCATGTTGCTCACGCAGTAGTGGATGACGCCGTCCACGACGTAGGTCGGCTCCGCATGAGTGGTCGCGTGGCTCGTCTCGAAGCAGCCGCCCTGATCGATCGAGATGTCGACGAGCACGGCACCCGCGTGCATGCGGCGCACCATCTCGCGCGTCACCAGCCGCGGCGCCGCGGCTCCCGGAATGAGCACGGCTCCGACGACGAGATCGGCATCGGCCACATGAGCCTCGATGGCATCGTGCGTCGAGTACACCGTGCGCAGTGCCGGGCCGAAGAGCACATCGAGCTCGCGCAGGCGCTTCACCGAGCGGTCGATCACGACGACCTCGGCCTTGAAGCCGATGGCGATCTCCGCCGCATGCGTGCCGGATACGCCGCCGCCGATGATCACCACTCTGGCGGGCGGGACGCCCGGCACGCCGCCGAGCAGCACCCCGAAGCCGCCGCCCGCCTTCTGCAGGCAGGTGGCGCCCACCTGGATCGACATGCGTCCGGCGACCTCGCTCATGGGCGTGAGCAGCGGCAGTGAACCGTCAGGCGCGGTGACCGTCTCGTAGGCGATCGCCGTGACACCGGAGGCGAGGAGGCCATGGGCCTGCTCGGGGTCGGCGGCAAGATGCAGATACGCGAAGAGCACCTGCCCCGTGCGCAGCATCCGGCACTCACCCGGCTGCGGCTCCTTGACCTTGACGATGAGCTCCGCCTCGGCGAACACGTCCGCGGCGCTCGGGACGACGCGCGCACCGGCGGCCGCGTAGGCCGAGTCCGCGAGCCCGATGCCGGCGCCCGCCTGTGTCTCGACGATCAGCTCGTGGCCCGCGTGGACGAGTTCACGCACGCCCGCCGGGACGAGCCCGACACGATACTCGTGGACCTTGATTTCCTTCGGTACGCCGATGCGCATGCGGGTCAGCCTCTCGCCAAACGCGCAATTTGCCGCCACTGGTCGTGAAAAAACAAGGATCGTGTCCCGGAGCGTTGATCTTTAACCCGCCAGCCGTCTGCGCCACGCGGCCTTGAACAGATCGAGCACTGCCGCGAGGATCAGCGCGGCGCCTGCCGCCAATGCGAGGTCCTGCCAGCGAAAGGCGCCGAAGCGGAAGAGCGCCGTCGCGGGCGCCCAGGACATGGCGAGCGCGATGAGGCCGGTTGCGACGGCGATGACCCACAGCAGCGCCCGGTTCGGACGCATCAGCTGGCGGATCGGGTGCACGCTCCACGAGCGGTTCACCAGGATCAGCGCGAAGTTCGCGAGGACGAGAGTCACGAAGGCGACGGTGCGGACTTCGGTGTCGGTGCCACCGGCGCGTGCTGCCGCGATGTAGGTGCACGCCACCAGCGCGAACGCGAGCAGCCCCTGCAGCAGGCTCCACGTGATCACGCTGCCTGAGAGGATCTGGCTGTCAGGTCGTCGCGGGGGGCGCCGCATCACATTGGTTTCTTCACGTTCCGCCTCGAAGACGATCGAACAGACGGGATCGATCACCATCTCGAGGAAAGCGATGTGCACGGGCCAGAACACGATCGGCAGGCCGGTGAGCAGCGGCAGCAGCGCCATGCCGGCGATCGGCACGTGGACGGCGAGGATGTAGGTCATCGCCTTGCGCAGGTTGTCGTAGATGCGCCGGCCGAGGCGCACCGTGCGCACGATCGACCCGAAGTCATCATCGAGCAGCACGAGCGACGAGGCTTCGCGCGCGACATCGGTGCCGCGGCTGCCCATTGCGATGCCGATGTCCGCGGCCTTCAGTGCCGGCGCGTCATTGACGCCATCGCCGGTCATGGCCACGACTTCGCCGGCGGCCGACAACGCCTGCACGAGCTGCAGCTTCTGCTCGGGCATGATGCGCGCGAACACGGAGGTGCGGCGCACTGCCGTGCGCAGTGCCGCGGGATCCATCTGCCGGATCTCGATGCCGGTGAGCACGGTGCCATTCTCGATGCCGGCGCGCGCGGCGATGGCCCGTGCGGTCTGTGGGTAGTCGCCTGTGATCATGACGACACGGATCCCGGCCTCGCGGCATTCGCGCACGGCTGCGGGCACGCTCGCGCGCAGCGGGTCTTCGAGCCCGACCAGGCCGAGGAAGGTGAAGCTGAAGCCCTGTGGCGAATCAGGCAGTCGTGGCTCATCGTGGTGCGCCTCGGCGACGCCGAGCACGCGCAGTCCGCCGGCGGCCATCTCGTCGAGCGCCGGGCGCAGCGCCGCGATGGTTTCAGGATCGAGCCTGCAGAGACCGGCAATCGCCTCCGGTGAGCCCTTCGCGGCGACGTACCAGCCTTCATCATCGGCGCCTGCCAGGCATGGGTGACCGCGAGGAGCTCCGGCCGCAACGGCCACGCTCGCGCGAGTCGCAGCGGCGGAACAGCGTCTCCGTTCTTCGTCTGCAGTGTGTGGAACGCCTGTTCCATCGGGTCGAAGGGCTCGGGTGCGCTCGCGAGCGTGCCCGCCGCGAGCAGCCGGCGCATCGCCGCGGGCCACGGAGCCGGAGTCGCCCCGCTCAGGCGCAGATCAGCCTCCGGCGTGCGCAGCTCGACGATGGTCATGCGGTTTTCGGTGAGCGTGCCGGTCTTGTCGGTGCACAGCACGGTGGCCGCGCCCAGCGTCTCGATGGCGGCGGCCCGTCGCGTGAGCACGCGGGCCTTCGACAGCCGCCAGGCGCCCATCACCATGAACACGGTGAGCACCAGCGGGAATTCCTCGGGCAGCATCGACATGCCGAGCGCGATGCCGGCAAGCAGCGCGTCGAGCCACGAGCCGCGCAGCCATCCGAACAGGAGCACCGCGAGTACCGAGCACGCCAGGCCGATCAGGGCCACCGCGCGCACGATGCCGCGCGTCTGCTGCACGAGGCGTGGCGTGGCGCTGACGATGTCGCCCAGCGTCTGGCCGATCTGCCCGATGCGGCTGCGTGCGCCGGTGGCCTCGACGCGCGCGAGACCCTGGCCACGCACCACCAGCGTACCGGCGAACACGGCGGGCAGGTCATCGCCGCCGGGCGCGAACTGCGCGGTGGCGCCCGCGTGCAGCGGCTGCGTCGCGGCGGTCTTGCGCACGGGCACCGACTCGCCGGTCAGGAGTGATTCGTCGATCGTCAGGTCCGCGCAGTCGAGCAGCGTCGCGTCCGCGGCTACGCGGTCGCCTTCGCCGAGTACGATCAGGTCGCCGCGTACCACTTCGCGGCCCGGGATGCGCAGCCGCTGGCCGGCGCGGATCACCAGCGCGCGCGGGCTGGTGAGATCGCGCAGGGCCTCGAGCACGTGCTCGCTGCGGTTTTCCTGCACGACGGCGATCGTCACCGAGATCGATGCGAACGCGACCAGGATCAGCGCCTCCGTGAGATCGCCGAGCAGCAGGTAGATCGCGCCCGCGGCAAGCAGCAAGCCGAACATCGGTTCGCGAATCACGTCGAGCGCGATCCGTACGGGGTTGCGCATCCCGACGCGCGGCAGCTCGTTGGGTCCTTCCGCGCGGAGGCGATCCGTCTCGCTCATCCGGTATCTCCTCCAGGGAAGCCATCGTGCCCGAATCGGCCGCCCGGAGAAATCCCGGCTCGCGGAAAAAGCAGCTCTGCGAGTTGCTATGCTCCGCGCCACAGACAGGATCGCGCCGGGAGGCGCTGATGCGTGAGAGCACCGCCGTGATCGGCATCGGTCACACCGATTTTCGTAGCCGCGAGCCGCGCACGGAACTGCGCATGGCGGTCGAGGCCACGCTCGCGGCCTGCGACGACGCCGGGATCCGGCCGTCTGCGATCGACGGCCTGTGCACCGTCAGCACGGACCTGACCGGCGAGAACAATCTCGCCACCGCACTCGACCTGCGCGGTCTGCGCTTCTTCGCCGAGGTGCCTTTCGGCGGCGGTGGAACGTGCGCGGCGGTGGGCCTCGCGGCGATGGCCGTGGCTTCGGGGCGCGCCAGCACGGTGCTCTGCTACCGTGCGCTGAACGGGCGGACGCGCCAGCGCCTCGGCGGGGCGCAGCTGCCCGACCCCCGCTTCGTCAAGGATTTCCAGTTCTACATTCCGGCCGGTCTCTCGACCCCGGCGCAGATCGCCGCCGTGATCGCGCGCCGGCACATGTACCAGTACGGGACGACGCAGCGGCAGCTCGCCGCGGTCGCGCTGAACTCCCGCGGCTACGCCCTGACGAATCCCGCGGCGCGGTTTTTCGGAGTGCCGCTGACGCTGGAGGACTACGAGCGCGGACGGATGGTGGCCGATCCGCTGCGACTCTACGACTGCTGCGTCGACAGCGACGCTGCGGTGGCCTTGCTCGTGACCGGCGCGGGAGAGGCGCGGGACGGCAGACAGCGTCCCGTGTACATCATGGCTTTCGCGCAGGGGATGGGGAGCCGCACGGAGCTGATGCCGAGCTTCAGCCGCAGCGACATCACCTGCGCCGAAGAGGCCCGGGAGTGTGCGGCGGCACTCTGGCGGTCCGCCGCGATCGACCCGCGCGACGTGGACGTGGCGCAGGTCTACGATCACTTCACGCCCATGGTGCTCATGGCCCTGGAGGCATACGGCTTCGTGCCCAGGGGCGAGAGCGGACCGTGGGTGGAGAGCGGCGCGCTCGGCCGCCACGGCACGCTGCCCACCAACACCTCCGGCGGGCAGCTCGGCGAAGCCTATGTGAACGGCATGAACCAGATCATCGAAGCAGTGCGGCAGGTGCGCGGGACCTCGGTGAACCAGGTGCCGGATGTCGAGATCTCGTTCGTATCCAGTGGCAGCGGTGTGCCCACCTCCGCGCTGCTGCTGAGGCGCTAGCCGTGCGGACCGAGCAGCCGTTGCCGCAGATCGATCCCGATACGGAAGGATTCTGGCGCGCTGCACGTGACGGGCGGCTGGTCATCCAGCATTGCCCGGCCACCGGCGCCTACCAGCACCCGCCGCAGCCCTACATGGCGGCTTGTGGACTCGACTGGGAATGGAAGGAAGTGCCGGGCACCGGCACGGTGTACTCGTTCACGATCGTCCATCCGCCGGCGCATCCGGTCTTCGCGACGCCATACGTGGCGGCGGTCGTGGACCTCGATCAGGCCGGCGTGCGCATGGTGGGGCAGGTACGCGGAATCGCGCCCGACAGGGTCGAGGTGGGCCTGTGCGTCAGGGCGCAGTTCGATGTCGTCGGGGAGATCGGTATTCCATACTTCATTCCACTTCAGGGAGTGTCGATGCGTGGCTAGCTGGAGTGAGGAGGACATTCCGGATCTCGGGGGCCGGCGTGCGCTGATCACGGGGGCGGCGAGCGGCATCGGCTACGAGGCCGCCCGTGCGCTCGCCGGACACGGTGCCCGCGTGCTGCTGGTGGACCGCAACGAGCAGGCCGGCGCTCTCGCCCTGCAGAGGATCCGTGCACTCTGTCCCGGGGCGCAGGTGGAGTTCCTCGGCCTCGATCTCGCGAGTCAGCAGGCGATCCGGGACTTCGCCGCCCGCTGCCTCGACCGGGGCGAGCCGCTCGATCTCTTGATCAACAACGCCGGCATCCAGCCCCTCAGCACGCGCCGCACGACGGGTGACGGCTTCGAGCTGACCTTCGGCATCGGGCATCTCGGCCACTTCGCGCTCACGGGGTTGCTGCTGCCGCTCCTCCTCGATGCGCCGTCGCCACGCGTGGTGACTGTCTCGAGTATGGTCCACGGCCGTGCGCGGCTCGATTTCGACAACCTGCAGCTCGAGCGGCACTACGACTCGCAGCGCGCCTACAACCGCACGAAGCTCGCGAATCTCCTCTTCGCACGCGAGCTGCAGCGGCGTATCGACCTCGCCGGGCTCACGCTGAAGAGCATTGCCGTGCATCCTGGCGTGGCGCGCACCGCCATCGGGCGCAATCGCAGACAGCTCGGCCGGTTCGCTCCCGGAGACTATCTCATCAGCGTCATCCTGAGTTTCGTGATGCCCTTCCTCGGTCAGCCGGCGCGGGCGGGTGCGGCCCCGACGCTCTTTGCCGCGACTGCCGCCGAGGCCGAGGGCGGGGGCTTCTACGGGCCGGATGGCTTTCGCGAAATGAAGGGCGCTCCGGCGCCTGCCGTCGTGCAGCCGGCCGCCCTCGACGCCGTGGCCGGCCGGCGGCTGTGGGAGGTGTCGGTGCAGCTGACCGGGGTGGACTACAGCACGCTGGCGTTGCGCGCCCGCCAGCGCCTGAGCACCGCGTAGGCACCGAGCATGCCGCCGAGATGCGCGAAGTGCGCGACGCCCTGCTCGGTGCCGAATACTCCGCTCGCGAGCTCGATCAGCCCATAGGCGGTGACGAGCAGCCACGCCGGCATCGGGATCGGCGGAATGAGCAGCATGACGCGCTGGCGCGGGAAGAGCATCCCGAAGGCAAGCAGCACGCCGAAGACGCCGCCGGAGGCGCCGATCGTGGGATAGGGCGAACCCGTCGTTCCCCAGGAAACCACGAGCAGCTGCACGAGCGCAGCCACCAGCACCGCGCTGAAATACAGCCACAGGAAGCGCCGCGGACCGAGCGCCGCCTCGACGCTGCGCCCGAACATGTAGAGCGCGAACATGTTGAGGAAGATGTGGGTGACGCTGGCGTGCAGCAGGCTCGAGGTCAGGAGCTGCCACGGGTGGAAGCCGACGACGGCGTGCAGCTCGGGGAGCGCGAAGCGCCCGAGCGGCCAGAGCGCGAAATTCGCGAGCAACACGTCGCCCGCGACGCCCTGCAGCATGAAGACTGCGACGTTCAGGAGGATCAGTACACCGGTGACGGAGGGGTTCACGACGCCTATGGTACTCAGCCTTGCGCTCAGCGGCCCGGTGTCGTTGCGATCCCGGGCAGCCGCCGCTTGGCGATCTCCACCGTGGCGACATAGGCGAGCGAGATTCCGGCGACGATGAGCAGCACCCATGGCGGCAGGGCGACGAAGCTGAGCATCCTGCCGGCAGGGACCTGCACGAAGACGAGCGCGGCCACGAGCACGAGCACGGTGAGCACCACGAGCATCGGGCTCGGTGAGCTCGACAGGAGCGGGCGTCGCGTGCGGATCACGAGCAGCACCAGCACCTCCGTGGCGAGCGACTCCAGGAACCATCCGCTGCGGAAGCTCGAGGCCATGCCGGCCGTCAGCCAGAAGAGTGCGGCGAAGGTCAGGACGTCGAAGACCGAGCTCAGGAGACCGAAGCCGATGGTGAAGCGGCGGATGGCGCGCATGTCCCAGCGCGTCGGTGTCCGCACGTGCTCCGGATCGACGCGGTCGCCGGCGAGCGCCATGCCGGGGACGTCGGTCAGGAGGTTGTTCAGCAGGATCTGCGGTGCGGTGAGCGGCAGGAAGGGGAGGAAGGCGGACGCGGCCGCCATGCTCAGCATATTGCCGAAATTCGCGCTCGTCGTTGCGAGGATGTACTTCTGCGTGTTGGCGAAGGTGATGCGGCCCTGGCGGATGCCACGGTTCACGACGCGCAGGTCGTGCTCGAGCAGGACGAGGTCCGCGGCCTCGCGCGCCACGTCCACTGCACCGTCCACCGAGATGCCGACGTCCGCGGCGTGCAGGGCCGGAGCGTCGTTGATGCCGTCCCCGATGTAACCCACCACGGCACCGCTCCTGCGCAGTGCGAGCACGATGCGCTCCTTCTGGTTCGGGTCGACTTCGGCGAAGACGTCGGCGGTCTCCACGCGCTGCCAGAGCGCCTCGTCACGCATGGCGTGCAGCTCCTCGCCGGTCACGAGCTGTGGCGTCGCCATGCCGACGGCCTGCGCCACGTGAGCGGCCGTGTGTAGCGGTTGTCGCCCGTGATGATTTTCAGCCGGACGCCGAGCTCGCGCAGATCCTCGAGGGTGGCCTCGATGCCGGGCTTGGTGGGATCGTCGAAGAGCAGCAAGCCCTCGAACACCATCTCTTTCTCGACGGCCACGGGTTCGTTGCTCGTGCGGGTCGCGACACCCAGCACGCGCAGTCCGGCGGCCGCGTGGCGCTCGAGCCGCCCGAGCAGCTCATGGCGCTCCGTCTCTCCGAGCGGCAGCGTGCCGTCACCTGCACGCAGGCCCGAGCAGATGGGCAGCATCGAGCCCAGCGCCCCCTTGGTGATGGTGAGGAACAGTCCGGAGCCCGGCTGCGCCACCGTGACACTCATGCGGCGCCGCAGGAAATCGTAGGGGTGCTCGTCCACCTTGGACCAGCCGCCTTCGGCCCGCCCGGCGCCGGAGGCGATCAGCACTTCATCGAGTGGATTGGGGAGCCCCGTCTGCAGGCGTGCATTCAGCAGCGCAAGCTCGAGGACACGCGAGGAAGGCTGATCCTGCGCATCGACGGCGGCGGCGAGCTTTGCTGCGCCGACCGTGAGTGTCCCGGTCTTGTCGGCACACAGGACCGTCATGCTGCCGAGATTCTCGATCGAGGCGAGACGGCGCACCAGCACGCCCTGGGTGGCGAGATCGCGCGCGCCGCGCGACAGCGTGTAGCTCACGATGGCGGGCAGGAGCTCCGGGGTGATGCCGACGGCCAGTGCCACCGCAAACATCAGCGACTCGAGTGCCGGTCGGTCGAGGAGCAGGTTGATGGCCATGACCACGACCGTCAGCACGAGCACGAACTCGGTGAGGAGCGCGCTGAAGCGGCGGATGCCACGCTCGAAGTCGGTCTCCGGACGCTCGAGCTTCAGCCGCGCGGCGATGTGTCCGAAGGCCGTCGCGGCGCCGGTCCTGACGACCAGCATGGTGGCCGTCCCGCTGCGCACGGACGTGCCCATGAAGACCGTATTGCTGCGCTCCGCGAGCGGGGCCTCGGTACGGCTCGGTCCCGTCAGCTTCTCGACGGCCACGCTTTCGCCCGTGAGTACGGCCTGGATGACGAAGCAGTCGCGCGCCGCGAGCAGAACGCCATCGGCGGGCACGAGACTTCCGGCCGCGAGTTCCACCACATCGCCGGCGACGATCCCGCTCGTGCGCTGCTCCTGTGCCTGCCCGTCGCGCAGCACGCGACAGGTGATGCTGAGTCGCCTGCGCAGCGCCTCGATGGCCCGCGAAGCGTGGTGCTCCTGCGTGAATCCGATCGCCGTCGATGCGAGCACGATGACGGCCACGAGCAGTGCATCGGTCCATGCGCCGAGGAGCCAGGCGATGAGCGCCGCGACCAGGAGGATGAGCACCAGGGGACTGCGGAACTGTCGCAGCAGGATGCGTGCCGCGGAGGTCGAGGATTCTTCCCGGACGACATTCGCGCCGTCTCGTGCGAGGCGCGCGGCGGCCTCGTCCTGCGTCAGTCCCGTTCGGCGGCTGCCGAGACGGGCGATGAGCTCATCTGCGGGGCGACTCCAGTACGGATCCTCGGTGTTCATGGCCAGTCAGGCCGCCGGGCAGGGCTCGTTACCGGAAGCGGGCCATGAAGAAGTGGAAGAACTTCTCCGGGTCGGACTGCAGGCAGACCTGGGCATTCGCCGGTCCGGGCCCGGACCGCGTGACTCCCTGGTCATCGACCACGATGTGCATGGGCTGGGTCGGGCAGAGTCCCGGATCCACGACGTAGGCGACCGCCATGGCGTCGTAGAGCACCGGCGTCACACGGCTCGACATGAGGTAAAGGATGCCCAGTGCATCCGTGAGAGGCGTGCCTCTGGAGAGCAACTGGTCTCTCTTCACTTCATCCAGCTTCAGCTGCGCGGTCGAATCCAGAGGCATGACAACGATCGGCACGCCTGAGCGGAACAGAGCCTGTGCCGCCGGAATGTCCCCCAGGATGTTGTACTCGGGGGTGGGGCGGGATGCGGCACCCAGACCCCCAAGGTCTGCCGGGGCGAAGGCTCCACCCATCATCACGACGCGCTTCAACTGTCGCAGGGCGTCCGGGTGATCAGCGATGAGTTGGCCGACGTTGGTGAGCGGCCCGATCGCCACCAGCGTGACCTCACCCGGGGACTGTCTGATCTGCCCGAGGATGAAGTCCACGGCGCAAGGGTATGACGCTCCTGGACGGATGCTCTTCTCACCAAAGCGCGCCTGGCGCCCGATGGGTGGAAGATTGAACGGTAACGTGGTCGGGGCCCCGATCGCGACCGGGATGTCCGAATGACCTGATTCCCCGAGCATGCGGTCGAGAATGCGGGCGCGCGCCCGCGTGTCGCCGGAGGTCGTCGAGATGCCCAGCACCTGGATCTCCGGGCTCTGCAACGCGAGTGCGATCGCAAACGCGTCGTCGACATCGGTACCGATGTCGGTGTCGATGATGATCTTTTCGGGGTCTGTAGGGGGCGCCTGCGCGGCGGATGCGGCGCCGGCGAACGCCAGCAGACTCGCGAGCATCAGGCCGGCGAGGGGCTTTCGTGCGGAGTATGGAATTTGCTTGCAAGCCATTGATTTAATGGCGCTCCCTACGGGATTCGAACCCGTGTTACAGCCTTGAGAGGGCTATGTCCTGGGCCTCTAGACGAAGGGAGCGCGGAGCGGGGTGCCCGCCGGAGGCGCGGTATTATAGGCGGGCCCATTCATAGCTCAAGCGGAATACTCCCAGTTGGATCCCATTGCGGCGCCGCCACCGGCGGCACTCCCGCTGGCGCGCATCATCCCGCGCGACCAGCACGTCATCTCGCGCACGGCGATTTCGCCGAATGCACTGCGCGTGCTCTACCGCCTGAAGGACGCAGGTTTTCAGGCGTTTCTGGTCGGCGGCTGTGTGCGCGACCTGATGCTGGGCATCGAGCCGAAGGACTTCGACGTCGCCACCGATGCGCTGCCCGAGGAGGTGAAGCGGTTGTTCCGCAACTGCCGCCTGATCGGGCGGCGCTTCCGCCTGGCGCATGTGTTCTTCGGCCGCGAGATCATCGAAGTGGCCACGTTCCGCGCAGCGAGCGCCCCGGCGCAGTCCGAGGAGCCGCTCGAGGATGCCGATGCGGAGGGCGACGAGGACTCCGGGCTGGACGAACCTGTGGCTTCTGGCCCGGAGGAACTCGGTCCGGAGGACACGGGGCAGGCAGGCGACGATTCCGAACGCGTGCTCGATGAGCGCGGGCGGATCCTGCGGGACAACGTCTATGGCACGATCGACGAGGACGTCTGGCGGCGCGATTTCACGTGCAACGCGCTCTACTACAACATCGCCGACTTCTCCGTCTGGGATTACGTCGAGGGCTCGGCCGACATTGCCGCGCGGCGACTGCGCCTGATCGGCGATCCGGAGACGCGCTACCGCGAGGATCCGGTGCGCATGCTGCGCGCGGCGCGCTTCGAGGCGAAGCTGGGCTTCGGGATCGAGCCGGCGGCGGCCGAGGCGCTCGTGCGACTGAAGGGTCTGCTCGGGGACGTGCCGCCGGCGCGACTCTTCGACGAGATGGTCAAGCTCTTTCTCACCGGGCACGGGCGGCAGAGTCTCGAGGTGCTGCGCCGGCGGGCGCTACTCGAGGAACTGCTGCCGAATGTCGCGCTACTTCGCGACCCGTCCGGCTCCGCTCGTCGAGCGGCTGCTCGAGCGGGGGTTGCGCAATACCGATGAGCGGGTCGCGGCCGACAAACCCGTGACGCCCACGTTCCTGCTCGCGCTTCTGCTCTATGGACCGATCGCCGCGGCGATCGAGGCGTCGCCGCCTGAGCGCTGGCACGAGACGGATGCCATCCTCGATGCGGTCGAGCATGCGGTCCGCGGGGCGCAGGGGCGGGTGACCATCCCGAAGCGCTTTTCCCTCGGAGTGCGGGAGCTCTTTGCGCTCCAGCCGCGGCTCGAGCATCCGCGCGGGCGGCGCGCGCTGAGGCTGCTCGAGCATCCCCGCTTCCGGGCGGCCTACGATCTGCTGGTTCTGCGCGCCGGGCTCGGCCTGGCGCCCAGGGCGATGGCCGACTGGTGGACGCGTGTACAGCAGGTTTCCCCCGAGGAGCGTGGCCCGATGGCCGACGAGCTCGCGCGCACCGGGGCGGGTGAAGCCGACCCGAAACGGGGATCCCGTCGCCGCCGGCCGCGCCGCAGAAAGGCCGGCGCCCGCGTCCCGGACGCTTCGTGACGGTCTGGCAGCCAGCCTACGTCGGGGTAGGCAGCAACCTCCGTGAACCACGCGGGCAGGTCGAGCAGGCACTCGCGCGCCTCGCGGAGCTGCCGCTCACGCGGCTCGTGAGCCGCTCCTCCTGCCATGCCACGAAGCCCGTGGGCCCGGTCGCACAGCCTGATTTCGTGAATGCGGTGGCCGGGCTCCTCACGCAGCTTGCGGCGGGAGACCTCCTGCGCGAGCTGCATGCGCTCGAGCGCGCCCTGGGGCGTGAACCGGCGCCAGAGCGCTGGGGGCCGCGGGTGATCGATCTGGATCTGCTCGTCTATGGGCGGGAGCGCCGTGACGATCCGGGCCTCACCTTGCCCCACCCCGGGATCGCCGAACGCGCCTTCGTGCTCGTGCCGCTCGCGGAGATTGCGCCGGAGCTGGAGATCCCCGGGCTGGGGCGGGTCGCAGCGCTTCTGGCGCACGTGGACACCGCCGGGGTGCAGAGGCTCGATCGATGAGTGAAGCGGAGGCGCCACACCGTTTCATTGCCGTCGAGGGCCCGATCGGAGTCGGCAAGACCAGCCTCGCGCAGCGCCTGGCCGCGAGTCTCGGGGCAGAGCTGGTGCTCGAACACCCCGAGCAGAACCCTTTTCTCGAGCGCTTCTATCGCAACCCCCGCGCTGGTGCGCTGCCTGCGCAGCTGCACTTCCTCTTTTCCCGCGCGCAGCAGCTCGCGGCGCTCCGGCAGCAGGATCTGTTCGCTCCGGCACGCGTCGCCGACTACCTCGTGGCCAAGGATCGCCTCTTCGCGCGGCTCACGCTGGATGTGGCGGAGCTCGAGCTCTATGAGCAGGTGCACGCGCGCCTGCAGATCGATCCGCCCCAGCCGGATCTCGTGGTGTACCTGCAGGCGCCGGCCGACGTGCTGCTCGAGCGCATCGCGCGACGCGGCCTGCCCCATGAGCAGCTGATCGAGCGCGGCTATCTCGAGCGGCTGAACGATGCCTATGCGCGCTTCTTCCACGAGTACGAGGAGGCGCCGCTCCTCATCGTGAATGCGGCGGGCATCGACCCGGTGAGCAATCCGGGCGACTACGAGGAGCTGCTCGGGGCGATCGTGCGCATGCGCCGGGGGCGCCTGTACTTCAATCCCCTGCGCAGCCGGGGGCTGTGAACGGGCGCACGCCCCCGGGTTGATTGTCTGGCGGGGCTCCGTCATTCTTGGCCACTGATGTACACCCATCTGCAGCTGCGCGATTCGACGCGGCCTCCGGTCTCCCTCGCCACGCTCGATCGCATGAAGGCCAGCGGCGAGAAGATCGCGTCACTCACCTGTTATGACGCGAGCTTCGCCACGCTCCTCGACGAGGCCGACGTGGATGTGGTGCTGGTCGGCGATTCCCTCGGCATGGTGATCCAGGGTCACGACACGACCGTGCCGGTGACGATGGATGACATGGTTTATCACTGCCGCGCGGTCGCGCGTGGCCTGCACCGTCCCCTGCTGATGGCCGACCTGCCCTTCATGAGCTACCCCTCCAAGGATCAGGCGCTCCTCAATGCCGTGCGGCTGATGCAGGAGGGTGGCGCCGAGATGGTGAAGCTCGAGAGCGGCGGCGGGCAGATCGAGATCGTCGAATTTCTCGCTTCCCACGACATTGCGGTGTGCGCCCACCTCGGGCTCAAGCCGCAGTCAGTGCACAAGACGGGCGGTTTTCGCGTGCAGGGCCGCGAACAGAGCGCGGCGGAGAAGATGCTGAAGACCGCCAAGGCTCTCGAGTCGGCCGGTGCGGACATCGTCCTGCTGGAGTGCGTTCCGCGTGAGCTCGGCAAGATCATCACCGCAGAGCTTCAGGTTCCGGTGATCGGCATCGGTGCCGGCCCGGACACCAACGGGCAGATCCTCGTCCTCTACGACATCCTGGACATCACGACGGGGCGGAAGCCGCGCTTCGTGCAGAACTTCATGGAAGGCGCGGGCAACAACCTCGAGGCGCTCAGGCGCTTCGTGCAGGCGGTCAAGCAGGGTAACTACCCCGCACCCGAGCACTGTTTCTGATGGAGACGGTTGCCGCGATTGCCGCCGTCCGGGCGCGTGTCAGCGAGTGGCATCACAGTGGCCAGCGGGTCGCCTTCGTGCCGACCATGGGGAATCTCCATGCCGGCCACGTCAGCCTCATCGAGATGGCGCGTCGCTACGGTGACCGCTTCGTCGCGAGTCTCTTCGTGAATCCGATGCAGTTCGGACCGAACGAGGACTTCGCGCACTACCCGCGCACGCCGCGCGAGGATGAGCGCATGCTGCGCGACGCCGGCTGCGACCTGATGTTCATGCCCGAAGTCGCCGAGATGTACCCGAACGGCGCCGAGCGGGCCACGCGCATCGAGGTGCCGGGGCTCTCGGAGGTCCTCTGCGGGGCCTATCGCCCGGGGCACTTCCAGGGTGTGGCGACCGTGGTGGCGAAGCTCTTCGCGATCGTTCTCCCGGATGTGGCGATCTTCGGGGAGAAGGACTACCAGCAGCTCACCGTCATCCGCCGCATGGTGCTCGAGCTCTGCCTGCCGGTCGAGATTATCGGCGCTCCGACGGTGCGTGAGCCGGACGGGCTCGCGATGAGCTCACGAAACCGGTATCTCTCGGCCGAGGAGCGGCGCGTCGCGCCGCGCATCCATCAGGAGCTCACGCGCGCAGTCGGTGCGCTGAGTGCCGGTTCGCGCGATTTCGCGGCCATCGGACAGGAAGGGCGCAATGCGCTGGCACAGGCGGGCTTCCAGCCCGACTACTTCGAGGTGCGCGAGGGGAGTAACCTCGATCCGGCGCAGCCGGATACGCGGCACTTCGTCGTCCTCACGGCCGCAAGGCTCGGCAAGGCGCGCCTCATCGATAACCTGCAGCTTCGCCTCTGAGCCGGTGGCGCGCGAGCGCCCACGCGACGTGCTCGCGCACGAGGCTGGACGGGTCGTTGCGGCGACTCTCGAGCGCGCGCAGGGCTTCTGGCGAACCCGGTCCATTGCCGAGCGCGACGGCGATGTTGCGCAACCAGCGCTCGTGGCCGATGCGCCAGATCGCCGAGCCCTGCATGCGCCCGGCGAAGGTCTCTTCGGTCCAGGCGAAGAGCTCCGCGAGACGCGGGGCATCGAGGCCGTGGCGCACCTTGAAGTCCGGGTGCGCCGCCGCGCGTGCGAACTTGTTCCAGGGGCAGACCAGCTGACAGTCGTCGCAGCCGTAGATGCGGTTGCCGATGCCCTCGCGCAGCGCCTCGGGGAGCGGGCCGTGCAGCTCGATCGTGAGGTAGGAGATGCAGCGCCGCGCATCGAGCTGCCAGGGCGCCACGATCGCGCCGGTGGGACAGGCGGGGATGCAGGCCGTGCAGCTCCCGCAGTGTGCGCTCGCCGGCTCATCCACGGGCAGCGGGAGATCGGTGAGCATCTCGCCGATGAAGAACCAGCTGCCGGCATCGCGTGCGATGAGATTCGTGTGCTTGCCGATCCAGCCAAGGCCGGCGTTGCGGGCAAACGCGCGTTCGAGCACCGGTCCGCTGTCGACGAATACGCGGTAGCCGACGGGACCGGTGATCGCAGCGACGTGTTCGGCGAGCTTTGCGAGCGCCCTGCGCAGCACTTTGTGATAGTCGCGCCCCAGGGCGTAGCGTGACACGTAGCCGAGCGCGGGATCGGCGAGCACCTCGCGTGCCGCCCGGGATTCTCCGGGCCAGTAATCCATGCGCGCGCTGAGGACGCGGACGGTGCCCGGCACGAGCTCGTCGGGCCGCGTGCGCTTCGTGCCGTGGCGCGCCATGTAGCCCATCTCGCCGTGATGGTTCCGCGCGAGCCACCGCTCGAGGTGCTGCGCATCCTCGCCGGGTTCGATCCCGGCGACACCGAGCGTGCGGAAGCCGAGCGCGCGGCCCGCGCCGATGATCTCGCGCTTCAGCGCGTGGAGTTGCGACTCAGGGATTTCCGTCATGGGCGCATTCCGTACGCCAGTATAATGACGGCATGGCTCTGCCGAATGCGATCTACACGTCTGCGCAGGTGCGCGCCCTCGACCACCATGCCATCGGAACGCTGGGGATTCCCGGCTACACGCTGATGAAGCGCGCGGGCGAGGCGAGCCTGCGGGTGCTGCGTTCGCGCTGGCCCACCGCATATCGCATCGTCGTCGTCTGCGGCGGCGGCAACAACGGCGGGGATGGCTATGTGCTCGCGCGTTTTGCACAGGCCGCCGGCCTCACGGTGAGTGCGCTCGCCGCCGTGCCGCCCGACCGTCTGCAGGGCGATGCACGTCAGGCGTACGACGATTTCCGTGCGAGCAGTGGACGCGTGCTCCCCTTCGACTCCGCGGCGCTCGGGACAGGGGAGGTGATCGTCGATGCGCTCCTCGGCACGGGACTCACGAGCTCGGTGCGCGAGGATGCGGCCGGTGTGATCGCGGCAATCAATGCCGCGGGCCGTCCGGTCTTTGCGCTCGACGTACCCTCCGGGCTCAGCTCCGATCTCGGCGCGCCGCTGGGTGCGGCGGTGCGTGCCGACTGCACGATCACCTTCGTCGGGCTCAAGACCGGTCTCTTCGTCGGGGACGGTCCCGAGTACACGGGCACGCTGTTCTTCGATGACCTCGAGGTCGCCGCGCCTGATCAGCCGGGGTTCGAGCCGCGGCTCGTGCGCCTCGCCGAATGCGAGATCGCGCAGGCGCTGCCACCGAGGCGCCGGGCGGCGCACAAGGGCAGCTTCGGGCACGTGCTCGTGGTGGGCGGCGGGACGGGGATGCCGGGGGCGGCACGCCTCGCGGGTGAGGCGGCACTGCGTGTCGGCGCCGGTCTCGTCACCGTCGCGGCTGCTCCCGAGAATCTCGCCGCCATCGCGGGCGGCTGCCCGGAAATCATCTGCATGCCGCTTGCCGAGGCGAGCGCGCTCGAGGAGCCGCTGGCGCGCGCCGATGTGGTGGCGGTGGGCCCGGGACTCGGCCGATCGACCTGGGCGGCGATGGCGCTGGAGCGCGTGCTCGCGAGCCAGAAGCCCATGGTCGTCGATGCGGATGCCCTGAACCTGATCGCGGCGGCAGCAAACGGCGAGCGGCTGCGCGAACCGGGCCGCTGGATCCTCACGCCGCATCCGGGGGAGGCGGCGCGCCTGCTCGGCTGCGGGACGGGTGAGGTGCAGCGCGATCGGCTCGCGGCACTCGATGCCCTCGTCGAACGCTATGGTGGCGTGGTCGTGCTGAAGGGGGCCGGGACGCTCATCGGCATGCGGGGCGAGATCCCGGCGATCTGCGAGCGCGGCAACCCCGGGATGGCGAGCCCTGGCATGGGCGACGTGCTCACCGGCGCCATCGCCGGCGTGCTCGCCCAGTGCGGGCGGCTGCAGGCGGCCGCGCGTGCCGGCGTGCTCGTCCATGCCCTGGCGGGCGATACCGCGGCGCTCGCCGGGCAGCGTGGCCTGATGGCCTCCGACGTGCTCCGGGAGCTGCGAACCTGGGTCAATCGCAGGTGAATGATCCTGCACTGCGCGTAGCGCTCGTCTCGACTGAAGCCACCGAGCAGTGCGGAGCATGCTTCGCGCGGTCTCTCCCCGGGCCTGTCGTGCAGCAGCCGGTGCTCGTCTTCCTCGAGGGCGAGCTCGGCGCCGGAAAGACGACCTGGGCGCGGGGCTTTCTGCGGGCGCTCGGGATCACGGGACCCGTTCGCAGCCCGAGCTACACGCTGCTCGAGGCCTACGCCTGTGATGCGCTGACCGTCGTGCATCTCGATCTCTATCGGCTGCAGGAGCCGCGTGAGCTGGAACAGCTCGGGCTGAGGGACTTGCACACGGCCGGACATCTGTGGCTCGTCGAGTGGCCGGATCGTGGCAGTGGCGAGTTGCCCATGCCGGATCTGCGGATACGGCTCGAGTCCGGCGCCCGCGCGCATCATCTGGCGGCCCTCGGCGTGAGTGACCTCGGACGTCAGTGGGATCAAAGGGTGGCCGCTCTCACCTCGAGTCAGATCTAGAATTAATTGGCGGCCGTAATCCCTTAATTCTGCTTGAATGAGCTTCGCGTGCGCCGTAGATTATGGTGCCATGAAGCCGGGCAGCCTCGTCACCTGTCGCTCCGTTCTCGCCCGATGGCTCGGGGGGGCGCTGCTTGCGCTGGCGGCGGGCGTTGCCGCCGCGGCGTCGCCGGGTGTCGTCGCGCGTGACGTGCGGCTCGAGAGCACCCCGGAAGGAACGCAGGCGGTCATCGAGCTCTCGGGCAAGGCCTCGCATCACCTGTTCACGCTCGACAACCCGCACCGTGTCGTGATCGATGTTCGCAACGCAGTGCTCAGACCGGGCGTGCGTCTGCCTCAGGGCGCGGGTCCGATCAGGAGCATCCGGGCCGGAGCGCAGGCGGGCAGTACCCTGCGGCTGGTGTTCGACCTCGAATCGAAGATGCCTGCGCGGGCGTCGCTCACCTCGTCCGGAGCCGCGCCTGGTTACCGTCTGCTCGTCGATTTCGGGGCAGAGCCGGCCGCGACGCCGGTGGCCGTGGTCGCGACGCATGCGCCGGCGGATTCCGGGCGCGACATCGTCGTGGCGATCGATGCCGGGCACGGCGGAGCCGATCCCGGTGCCATCGGTCACGCCGGCACGCGCGAGAAGGACGTGGTGCTGGCGATTGCCCGCCGGCTTGCGGCGCGGATCGATGCCGAACCGGGCATGCGGGCAATCCTCACGCGCGACGGGGACTACTACATCGCGCACCGTGAGCGCATCCGGCGCGCGCGCCCGGCAAGGCCGACCTCTTCGTCTCCGTCCATGCTGACTCCATTCCGAAGCGCGAGATCTCGGGGGCTTCCGTCTACGTGCTCTCCGAGCGCGGAGCCACCGACGAAGCGGCCCGCTGGCTCGCCGAGCGCGAGAACGCCGCGGACCTGAAGGGTGGCGTGTCGCTCGATGACAAGGACGACGTGCTTGCCACCGTGCTGCTCGACCTCTCGCAGTCTGCCGCCATCGGGTCAAGCATGGAGGCGGCCCAGCGGGTGCTCGGTTCGCTCGGTCGCATCGCCGAGGTGCGCAAGCCTCGCGTACAGCAGGCGGGCTTTCTCGTGCTGAAATCGCCTGATATCCCCTCCATGCTCATCGAGACCGCCTACATCTCGAATGGCGGCGACGAGCGGCGCCTGGGCGCGGAGGATCACCAGGGGCGGCTGGCGCAGGCGATCTTTGGCGGAATCCGCGGCTACTTCGAGGCGAATCCGCCCGACGGCACGAGCTTCGCGCGTGCGCGCCGGGGCGGCAGCGTGCTCGCCGCGGCGCCCTGAGCGCCCGGCCGAGGACGGTCCGCACGCTAAACTGCGGGGCCTGCCGCCGAGGGATCCTGCATGCCGATCCGCATCCTGTCTTCCGCGCTCATCGACCAGATCGCTGCCGGCGAGGTCATCGAGCGACCGGCTTCGATCGTCAAGGAGCTCTGCGAGAACAGCCTCGATGCCGGCGCGCGGCGCATCGACATCGACGTCGAGCGTGGCGGCGTGGCCCTCGTGCGTGTGCAGGACGATGGCATCGGGCTCGCGCCCGAGGAGCTGCCGCTTGCTCTCGAGCGGCACGCCACCAGCAAGATCGCCGTGGCCGAGGATCTCGCCGCAATCACCACGCTCGGCTTCCGTGGCGAGGCGCTTCCTTCGATCGCCTCGGTGGCGCGTCTGCGTCTCGTGTCACGGCGACGCGACCGCGAGCACGCGTCCGAGCTCACCGTGCATGGAGGGCAGGTGGGTGCCGTGCGACCCGCGCCGCATCCGGCGGGCACGACCGTCGAGGTGCGCGACCTGTTCTTCAATGTTCCCGCGCGGCGCAAGTTCGTGCGCACGGAGGCGACTGAGCTCGGGCACATCGTGCGTCTCGTCGAGCGGCTCGCGCTCTCGCGCGCCGATGTGGGATTCCGTCTCCGCCAGGGCGAGCGACTGCTGATCGATGCACCGCGGAC
Source organism: Gammaproteobacteria bacterium (assembly GCA_016707425.1). Taxonomy (GTDB): domain Bacteria; phylum Pseudomonadota; class Gammaproteobacteria; order Steroidobacterales; family Steroidobacteraceae; genus JADJHU01. Next base: position 167,372 of record JADJHU010000001.1, on the reverse strand, counting down.
GAACGGTGAGGCGGACGAGCCGACTGCGGAAGCCGGCCGCATCGCCGCGATCCTCGGCGAGGACTTCCTGGCGAACGCACTGCCCGTCGAGCATGCGGCGGGCCCCGTGCGTCTGCGCGGCTGGCTCGGTGCGCCCACCGCGGCACGCGCGTCAGCCGATCAGCAGTACTGGTTCGTCAACGGGCGCATCGCGCGCGACCGGTTGCTCCTGAGTGCGGTGCGCACGGCTTACCGCGACGTGCTCTATCACGGACGTCACCCGGCCTATGTGCTGCATCTCGAGCTCGATCCGCAGCTCGTCGATGTGAATGCCCATCCGCAGAAACTCGAGCTGCGCTTTCGCGACAGTCGCCAGATTCATGACTTCGTGTTCCGGGCGCTGCAGCGCACGCTGGCGGCCACGCGCCCGCGGGCCTCCGCCGCGGAACCGCCAGTGATCCGGGATCACACGGAGGCCGCGCCTGGCACGTGGCGTGAATCACCGCGAGGCTTCGATTTCACGGCCTTCGATCCCGCGCGGGATCCGTGGCGTCTCGTGCAGCAGGTGCGTGATGCTGTGCCGCTGCCGGCGGCCTCGCCGCCGTTGGGATTTGCGCTCGCGCAGCTGCATGGCATCTACATCCTGGCGCAGAACGCCGCCGGGCTCGTGCTGGTCGACATGCACGCCGGCCACGAGCGCGTGCTCTACGAGCAGCTCAAGGGCGAGCAGGACAGTGGCGGCATGGTCGCGCAGGCGCTGCTCGAGCCTGTCACCGTGGAACTGAAACCTCATGAGCTCGATCGGCTGCTCGAGGAGCGCATCGAGTGGGAACGACTCGGTTTCGACATCGACCGCCTCGCTCCGACGCGCCTGGCCGTGCGCCAGGTGCCGGTGGCCGTCGCGGGGCTGAACGTCGAGGCGCTGGTGCGCGAAGTGGTCGGCGATCTGCTCGCGGAAGGCGGCACTCAGCACCTCGAGGCGGCTGCGCACCGTCTGCTCGGGTCGATCGCCTGCCGTTCGGCCATTCGTGCCCACCGTCGCCTCGACCTGGCCGAGATGAATGCGCTGCTGCGGCAGATGGAGACGACCGAGCGCGCGGATCAGTGCAATCACGGGCGTCCGACCTGGGTGCAACTGTCCCTCGCGGACCTCGATCGGCTGTTCCTGCGGGGGCGCTGAGCATGGGCTCTGCGGCGCGGCCGTAGTCATGGATGCACCGGATTGGGGTGTCCCCGTCCTCACCGGGCCCACGGGCGCCGGCAAGACGGACTGGGCGCTGCGACTCGCAGACGAGCTGCCGCTGGAGATCGTGAGCGTGGACTCCGCGCTCGTCTATCGCGGCATGGACATCGGCACGGCCAAGCCCGGAGTGGCTGCACGGACGCGCGTGCCCCATCACCTGATCGACATCCGTGACCCTGGCCAGAGCTATTCCGCGGGCGAGTTCGTGTCCGATGCCCGTAGGGCGATCGAGGCCATCCGCGCGCGAGGCCGCCTGCCACTGCTGGTCGGCGGGACGATGCTCTACCTGCGTGCGCTGCGCGGGGGTCTCGCTGACCTGCCGCAGGCGGCGCCCGAGCTGCGACGGACGCTCGATGCACGAGCCGCGACCGAGGGCTGGATGGCGCTGCACGCGGAGCTCAGGCGACTCGATCCGCTGGCCGCCGCACGCATCCACCCGAACGATCCGCAGCGCATCCAGCGCGCGCTCGAGGTGTGCATCACCACGGGGCAGCCCCTCTCGCAGCTGCAGCGCGAGCGGGCGTCGACCGTCTCGCCAGGCGAATTCCGCACCTGGGCGGTGGCGCCGGAGCGTGCGCGCCTGCACGCCCGCATCGAACAGCGCCTGCATGCCATGTTCGCGGCCGGATTCCTGGAGGAGGTTCGAGCGCTCAGGCAGCGGGGCGACCTTACGGCCACGCACCCTTCGATGCGCGCGGTCGGCTATCGGCAGCTATGGGCCTGTCTCGACGGGTCCGGGACACTCGAGGACGCAGAACGCCGTGCGGTCGCAGCCACGCGCCAGCTCGCCAGGCGCCAGCTGACCTGGTTGCGCGCGGATGCGGGCGTCACGTGGCTCGACCCCGAGGTGCCTGGTGCCTACGACCAGTGGGCACGCGAGCTCCGGCGGCTCTGGACCTTCGCGCGTAGTTGAGCGAGCGGACTACGTGATAAGATGAAGAAGAAATCCCGAGAGTGCGGGATATCGAGCTCACCGAGCTGCGCATCGCATCATGGAAGGTCGACCGCAACTCTCCCGGAAACAGACGAAGCACGACAACAAGGAGAATCCGATGGCCAAAGGCCAGACGCTCCAGGACCCCTTCCTGAATCAACTTCGCAAGGAGCGGGTGCCGGTTTCGATCTACCTCGTCAATGGAATCAAGCTGCAGGGCCAGATCGATTCCTTCGACCAGTTTGTCGTGTTACTGAAGAACAGCGTCAGCCAGATGGTCTACAAGCACGCCATCTCCACCGTGGTGCCCGCGCGCAATGTCCGCGTTCCCCAGGCGGACGACGAGGCCGCACCGGAGCCTTCATCGGATTGATGACCGAGGCTTCTCCCGGTAGCGGCGAGCGCGCGCTGCTCGTGCGCCTCGGCATCGGGGCGCCAGTCGATCCCGAGGATGTCGAGGAGTTCCGCCAGCTCGCGCGCTCGGCGGGTGCCGAGCCTGTGGCCAGCATCGGGGGGCGGCGCGACCGCCCCGATCCACGCTATTTCGTCGGCAGCGGCAAGGCCGAGGAGATCCGGGACACGGCGCTTGCCGCGGATGCCGAGGTCGTGCTCGTCGATCACGCGCTCTCGCCGAGCCAGGAACGCAACCTCGAGAAACTCACCGGCCGGCGCGTGCTCGATCGCAGCGGCCTGATCCTGGATATCTTCGCGCAGCGCGCGCGCAGCTATGAAGGCAAGCTCGAAGTCGAGCTCGCGCAGCTCAGGCATCTCTCGAGCCGGCTGGTGCGCGGCTGGACACACCTCGAACGCCAGAAGGGCGGCATCGGGCTCCGCGGTCCGGGTGAGACACAGCTCGAGACCGACCGGCGGCTGCTCGCACAGCGCGTACGGGTGCTGACCCGGCGCCTCGCGCGACTGAAGCAGCAGCGCGAGACCGGCAGGCGCCAGCGCGCCGAGATTCCTGTGCCCTCGGTGGCCCTCGTCGGCTATACGAATGCGGGCAAGTCGACCCTGTTTCGCGCGCTCTCGGGCGCGGAGGCCTATGTGGCCGACCAGCTCTTCGCGACGCTCGATCCTCTGGTGCGGCGGCTCCGGCTGCCCGGCGGCGTGCAGATCGTGCTGGCCGACACGGTGGGTTTCATTCGAGAGCTGCCGCACGAGCTGGTCGCGGCCTTTCAGTCGACGCTCACCGAGGCCCGTGAGGCCACATTGCTGGTGCATGTGGTCGATGCGAGCGATCCGCGGCGCGACGAGCGCATCGAGCAGGTGGACGCGGTGCTGCGGGAGATCGGAGCGGAGGAGATTCCCCGGCTCCTCGTCTATAACAAGATCGATCGGCTCGGGGTGGAAGCACGCGTCGAGTACGATGTCTCAGGCCGGGTCGCGCAGGTGTGGATCTCGGCGGTGCAGGGCCGCGGTCTCGATCTTCTGGCCACGGCGATCGGTGAGCGGCTCGCGCGGGCGGCGCACCGGGCGCGTCTGCGTGTGCCGGTGACGGCGGGTGCGCTGCGCGCGCGGCTCTATGCGGCGGGCTCGGTGCGCGCGGAGCAGACCGCGAGCGATGGCAGCCATGAGCTGACCGTCGAGCTGCCCGAGATCGAGCTGCGCGCCCTGGCGCGTGCGCCGGGCGTCGAGGTGCTCGAGGCGCCTCCGGACGCTGGAACTTGTGCGCGCTCCGAGGGCTACCTACAATCCGCACCTTCTGTGAGCGCCTCGAAGCGGCGTTAATTCAGTGGCTTGGAATCAACCTGACGGCAAAAAAGACCCCTGGGGTCGCCGCCCGGGTCAGGGCGGCTCGGATCTCGAGCAGACGGTGCGCGACTGGCAGCATCGGCTCGAGTCCATGTTCCGTTCCGGCGGCGGGGAACCGGGGCAGGGGCGGGGCGCGCTCGGCTGGGTGGTCGCGGCCGTGGTGGCGCTGCTCTGGGCGGCCAGCGGCTTCTATCAGGTCAACGCGCCGGACCGCGGCGTCATCCAGCGCTTCGGCCGGCTGGTCGAGGTTCGCGAGCCGGGCTGGGGCTGGCGCTGGCCCTGGCCCATCGAAACCGTCACGATGGTCAACGTCTCGAACGTCAACAGCGTCGAGTACAAGTCGCGTGTGCTCACGGCCGACGTGAACCTCGTCGACCTGCAGGTGGCCGTGCAGTTCCAGTATGCGGATCCTGTCAAGGTGCTCTTCAGTGTACGGGAGCCGGAAGAAACCATCCGCGAGGTGAGCGAGAGCGCGATTCGCGAAGTCGTCGGCCGCAGTCAGCTCGACTCGATCCTGGTCGGCGCGACGCGCCCGGAGATCACTGCCCGCACCCGCGAGCTGATCCAGAAGACGCTTGAGTTCTACGGCGCGGGTGTGCGCGTCTCCTCGGTGAATCTCACCGATGTGCAGGTGCCGGAGGCCGTGATTCCCTCGCAGCGCGATGCCAACAAGGCGCTCGCCGACCAGGAGCGGCTGGTGAAGGAGGCGGAAGCCTATGCGAGCGGCATTCTGCCGGTTGCCGAGGGTGCAGCCTCGCGCCAGATCCAGGAGGCCCAGGGCTACAAGGCACAGGTCGTGGCGCTCGCACACGGCGAGTCCTCGCGCTTCGCGCAGCTGGTCGATGCCTACCAGCGGGCGCCGGAGGTCACGCGGCAGCGCATGTACATCGAAACCGTCGAGGGCGTGCTCGGCCGGGCGCGCAAGGTCGTGCTCGATTCCGCGGCGGGCGGCAAGGGCGGCAACGTGCTCTATCTGCCGCTCGACAAGCTCATGGAACGCCAGAATGCGGGCGCGCGCAGTACCGAGGAGGCGGCTGCACCCGCACAGAGGCCAGCGGCGGACGCCGAAGCCGCGGCTCCCGACCCTCGCAGCAGGCCGGAGCGCTGATGCCGTCACGTGTCTTTCCGTTCGTGGTGCTCGGGGGCGTTCTGCTGCTGATCGCAGTCTCGTCGCTGTTCATGGTGGGCGAAACGGAGCTTGCGCTCCGCCTGCGGTTCGGCGAGATCGTCGCGACCGGGTACAAGCCGGGCCTGCACTGGAAGATCCCGCTCGTCGACCGCGTGGTGAAGTTCGAGCGGCGCGTGGTCACGCAGAGCTATCCCCAGGAGACCTTCCTCACCAACGAGAATCGCGGCCTGATCGTGGACTTCTACGTGAAGTGGAAGGTCAAGGACGCCGCCAACTACTTCCGCGCGACCGGCGGTCGCGAGGAGATCGCCGGCGAGCGCCTCGCCGAGATCGTCAAGGACGGGATCAAGGGCGTGGTCGCACAGCGCACGCTCGAGCAGATCGTCACCGCCGAGCGCGCCGCGGTGACCGGCGACATGTTCGGCAATGCGAGCAAGGCGGCCGGCCAGGAGCTCGGCATCGATCTCATCGATGTGCGCGTGCAGCGCATCGATCTGCCCGAGGATGTGGCGACGCGCGTCTACGAGAGCATGAAGCAGAATTTCGAGAAGCTCGCACGCAGCCTCCGCGGTGTCGGCGAGCGCGAGTCCCAGCGTATCCGCGCCGAGGCCGAGCGCAAGCGGGCCGAGACCCTTGCGGCGGCCGCACGCGAGTCGCTCGAGGTCCGCGGCCAGGGCGATGCCGAGGCCGCGGAGATCTACGCGCGCGTCTATTCACGCAACCCCGAGTTCTACGCGTTCTATCGCAGCCTCCAGGCCTACAAGAACTCGCTCGGCAAGGAAGGTGACGTGCTGGTCGTGACGCCGGACAGCGAATTCTTCAAGTACATCAAGAGTCCCGCACCGGGCCGTCGCTGAGTCGGGGCCAGGGAGTCTCTCCGTGCACTTCGGGTGGTCCGATCTGCTCTCCGCCCTCGCACTCCTCCTGGTGCTGGAGGGCATCACGCCGTTCCTGAATCCTGCGGCAGCACGACGCGCCCTGGAGCGGCTGATGCAACTCGGGGATCGGGAGCTGCGTACCGCGGGGCTCGTGTTCATGGTGACCGGTGTCGTGCTGCTGTTCGCCGTGCGTTCCTGAACAATATTCGCCATACGACAGGTCCATGGGAAAATTCGTCATCGTCATCGGCACCCAGTGGGGCGATGAAGGCAAAGGCAAGGTCGTCGATCTCCTGACCGAACGCGCCGCGGCCGTCGCGCGCTTCCAGGGCGGTCACAACGCCGGCCACACACTGGTTATCGGCGGGCGCACGACCGTGCTGTCCCTGATTCCTTCGGGCATCCTGCGCGAGCGGGTGCGCTGCTTCATCGGCAATGGCGTGGTCCTGTCGCTCGAGGCGCTGTTCCGCGAGGCCGGCGCGCTCATCGACCAGGGTGTGCCGGTGTTCGAACGGCTGCGCGTCTCGCCGAGCTGTCCGCTGATCCTGCCGTCGCACGTAGCGCTCGATCGCGCGCGCGAGCAGGCTCGCGGTGTCAATGCGATCGGCACGACGGGGAGGGGCATCGGGCCCGCCTACGAGGACAAAGTCGCGCGGCATGCGCTGCGCGTGGCAGACCTCTTCCAGCGCGACCGCTTCGCGGCGAAGCTGGGCCAGGTGCTCGATTTCCACAACTTCGTGCTGCAGCGCTACTTCGCGCAGCCTGTCGTCGATTTCCAGAAAACCCTGGATGAGCAGCTGGCGTTTGCCGAGCGTGTGCGCCCGCTGGTCACCGACGTGACGCAGGCCCTCGCGCAGCTGCGGGGCGCGGGTGCCAACGTCATGTTCGAAGGCGCCCAGGGCGCGATGCTCGACGTCGATCTCGGTACCTATCCGTTCGTCACGTCATCCAACACCACTGCCGGCTACGCAGGCACCGGCACGGGACTCGGGCCGCGCGCCTTCGACTACGTGCTCGGCATCGTCAAGGCCTACACCACGAGAGTCGGCGCGGGACCGTTCCCGACCGAGCTCTTCGACGCGCACGGCGAGCATCTCTCGCGGGTCGGACATGAATTCGGCACCGTGACCGGCCGGCGGCGGCGCTGCGGCTGGTTCGATGCCGTGATGCTGCGTCGCTCGATCGTCCACTCGAGCGTGTCTGGGCTCTGCGTCACCAAGCTCGACGTCCTCGACGGACTGGAGACCATCCGCGTGTGCGTGGGCTACCGGCTGGGGGGCCAGACGTTCTCCGAGCCGCCCATGTTCGCCGACGCCTTCGCCGAGGTCGAGCCGGTCTACGAGGAGCTGCCCGGCTGGAGCGAGTCCACCGTGGGCGTGACGCGCTACGAGGCGCTGCCCGGCAACGCGCGGCGCTACCTCGGGCGGCTGCAGGAACTGGTCGGCGCACCGATTGACGTGATTTCCACGGGCCCCGGGCGCGAACAGACCATCGTGCTGCGCCATCCCTTCGACGGCTGACCGCTACATCTTCGCGATGATCTCGTCGCCGAAGCGGCGGATCGCATCGAGCTGCTGCGCAGAGCTGGCTGCTGCTTCCATTCCCCAGGGTATGACGCCGATATCCGTCACGCCGAGATCGACGACGCGCCGGAAATCACCCACGCTGCGCGCATCGACCGGCAGGCCATGGATCTCGAAGTCCTTCCGGCCGCGCGTGCCGTACGCGCGCCGCTGCTCGTTCAGCTCTGTCACCAGCCTCGCGAGCGTCGGCGTATCCGTGTTCGCGGCAAGCCAGCCGTCGCCGAGTCGCGCCGCGCGTGCCATGGCCGGCTTCGTATGCCCGCCGATGAGGATCGGCACCGGTTTCTTCGGCACCGGCAGCATCTTCAGGGGGCCAAAGTCGTAGTACTCGCTGTGGAACTCGAAGTACTGACCCGTCATCACGCCGCGGATGATCTCGAGGCACTCGTCCATGCGCTGACCGCGCTTTTCGTAGGCGACGCCGTTGTAGACGAAGTCCTCTCTCCAGGGGCTCAGGCCCGCACCGAGTGCGACACGTTCGCCTGAAGCCACGGCGAGCGAGCTCAGGAGTTTTGCGAGGACCAGCGGCTGGCGCACCGGGACCTTGAGCACGCCGGGATAGAAACGCACTTTCTTCGTGACCGCGGCCATCATGGCCATCGAGATGAACGGCTCGATGAACGGCGTGGCTTCGATGTACTGGCGGATCGCTGCCGTGTCCGCGTAGGGGTAGTCCGAGACCGTCTTCTGCGGGAAGAACAGGCTGTCCGGCATCGACAGCGCGGTCCAGCCCGACTCCTCGGCCGCGAGCGCCATGGCCTGGAAGTCCTGGTAGTGCGCCGAACCGAGCATCAGAGTGAAGCGCATGAGGGGTCTCCTGGGTCGGTTGCCGTCGCTCCCGCCGGCGGAGAAGCGCATTCTAGGCCCTCGAGGCTTTCGCAGGGACGGTGACATGGACGAAAATGCAGTCCGCCACAACGTGGAGATCCCGACATGCTTCTGAAGGACAAGGTCGTCATCATTTCCGGGATCGGCCCGGGCCTGGGCGTCAAGCTCGCGGTCGAAGCGGCGCGGGAGGGGGCTCGGGCGGTCGCCGCGCTGGCGCGCACCGCCGACAAGCTCGAGGATGCCGAGCGGCGCATCCGGGAACTGGGCGTGAACTGCAAGGTGCTGAAGATGCCGACGGACATCACCGATGCCGCGCAGTGCAAGCGTGCCGCGGAGCAGACCGTGAAGGCATTCGGACGCATCGACGCGCTGGTGAACAGCGCCTTTTTCCACGGCAATTTCGAGCCCGTCGAGCAGTCGGATCTCGAGGTCTGGAAGCAGGTGTACGAGACCAATGTCATCGGCTCGATGCAGATGACGCTTGCAGTGGTCCCGCAGCTGAAGGCCCAGGGCGGCGGCGCCGTAGTGATGATCAACACCATGGCCACGATGAAGCCCTATCCCGGCGAGCCCGGCTATGCCGCTTCCAAGGGCGGGCTGCTGGTGGCGGCCAAGTACCTTGCCACGGAGCTGGGCCCCTTCAACATTCGCGTCAACAGCGCGCGCATGGGCTGGATGTGGGGCGTGCCCGTGCAGGGAGCCATCGCGATGATGGCGCAGGCACAGGGCAAGACCGAGCAAGAGGTGCGCGATGAGGTTGCGTCGACCAAGGCCCTGCGGCGCATCGTGACAGATGACGAATGCGCGCGCGCGGCACTGTTCCTGGCTTCTGATTATGCGTCTGCCATCACGGGTGCAGTGCTGGACGCCAACGGGGGCGAAGCCATGCCCTGAGGCGTCTCGCTCTGTTACTTCAAATGCTGCGTCGGCAGCGTGTGCCCGACATGGTGTAGAGTCTCAAACGGGGCCCTCTGGAGGCCGGTGAACGCGCAGGCGCGTCTGAAAATGAATTCCGAGACTGTCGCGCCTCCAGGCGCAGAGGAACGAGTATGTTGATCTGCGCTCCGCGCGAGCTGCAGGCCGGTGAGCGGCGTGCGGCGCTGATTCCGGCAGGCGTGCAGAAGCTGGTGCGTGCGGGCGCGGAAGTGCTCATTGAAGCCGGTCTGGGCGCAGGTGCGGGATATTCTGACGATGACTACCAGCAGGCCGGTGCGCGTGTCACGAACGACCGTGCGGCTCTCCTCGGGGGTGCCGACCTGCTGGTTCGGCTGAATAAGCCGGCTGCCGCGGAGGTTGGGCAGCTCAAGCGCGGATCGATACACGTCAGCTACCTCGACCCGTTTAACGAGGCCGGGCTGATCGAAGCGCTGGCCCGGGTCGGGGTGACAGCCATCAGCATGGAAATGGTGCCGCGTACCACGCGCGCACAGAAGATGGATGTGCTGAGCTCCCAGGCCAACCTTGCAGGCTACGTCATGGTTCTGCTCGCGGCCGCCCGTCTGCCACGCGTGCTGCCGATGATGATGACGCCGGCGGGCACGCTCAAGCCAGCCAATGTGTTCGTGCTCGGTGCGGGCGTTGCTGGCCTGCAGGCCATTGCGACGGCAAAGCGCCTGGGAGGGCGCGTTACCGCCTTCGACACGCGCGCCGTGGTGGCGGAGCAGGTGCGCTCGCTGGGGCGAAGTTTCTCGAGATCAATCTCGGTGAAACGGGTCAGACCCGGGATGGCTATGCGGTGCAGCTGACGCCCGAGCAGCTCGCGGCGCAGCGCGAAGCGCAGAAGAAGCAGATTGCGGACTCGGACCTCGTGATCACGACGGCGCAGGTCTTCGGCCGCAGGCCCCCAGTGCTCGTCACGCGCGATATGGTCGCTGCAATGCGACCCGGCAGCGTGATTGTCGACATGGCCGCCGAGAGCGGCGGCAACGTCGAGGGAACGGTCGCCGGCAGAACAGTGGACGTGGACGGCGTGACGATCATCGGCGATGGCAACTGGGCGAACTGTGTGCCGCGCGATGCGAGCCAGATGTATTCATCCAATCTCTGCAACCTGATCGAAGAGTTCTGGAGCCGGGACGACAGGCGCCTCGTGCTGAACCTCGAGGACGAAATCCTCCAGGGCTGCGTGATCACCCATGGAGGCCAGATCGTGCACTCCACCATCCGGAACCTGAATCGCTGAGGGACGCTGCCGTGGAACCCGTATACCTGGTCTTTATCCTGATGCTGTCGATCTTTCTCGGCTTCGAGCTGATCAACAAAGTGCCGGCAACGCTGCATACGCCGCTGATGTCCGGCTCGAATGCGATCTCGGGCATCACCCTGGTCGGTGCGCTGATCTCCTCGACCAGGATGCCGGAGTACGAGACGCTGACCCGCGCGCTGGCAACCTCCGCGGTCTTCCTCGCGACGATCAACGTGGTCGGCGGCTACGTGGTCACCGATCGCATGCTCGCCATGTTCAGGAAGAAGGACAAGTAGACCCATGGCCGGCATGCTGCTGATCAATCTCGCATACGCCCTCGCGGCAGTACTGTTCATCTTCGGCCTGAAGATGCTCAGCTCTCCGGCGACGGCGCGCCGGGGCAACCTGGTTTCCGGGGTTGGCATGCTGATTGCCGTCGTGGCCACGCTCTTCCACGCGCAGGTGATCACGTGGCAGGAGATCGCGATCGGCGGCGTCGCGGGCACGGTGGTCGGCGTTTACGCAGCCCGGCGCGTCGCCATGACCGGCATGCCGGAGATGGTCGCCCTGTTCAACGGTTTCGGCGGCCTGGCGAGCCTGCTCGTCGGCTGGGCGGCACTCTTCGCCCCGACCGACACGTTTACACTGACCACCATCGCGCTTTCCATCCTCATCGGTGGCGTGACCTTCACCGGCAGCGTGGTGGCCTGGGCCAAGCTCAGTGAGATCATCAGCGGCAAGCCGACCCTCTTCGCAGGCCAGCGTGTCGTCAACGCCCTGTTGCTGGCAGCCATCGTGGTGACATCCGTGCTGTTCTGCCTCCACCCGCAGAGCACTGCCTGGCTGATTCTCCTCATCGTGCTGTCCTTCCTGCTGGGGGTGATGGCCGTGATCCCGATCGGCGGCGCAGACATGCCGGTGGTCATCTCGCTGCTCAACAGCTATTCGGGGCTCGCTGCATGCGCGGCAGGATTCGCGATCAGCAACATGATCCTGATCGTGGCTGGCGCACTCGTAGGCGCGAGCGGCATCATCCTCACCCAGATCATGTGCAAGGCGATGAATCGCTCGCTCGCCAACGTGCTGTTCAGCGGCTTCGGCGCAGTGACTGCGGGCGGCGAGAAGATCGAAGGTGAAACCAGGCCGATCACGCACGAGGACGCTTACTACATTCTCGAGGCAGCATCCAGTGTCGTGATCGTGCCGGGCTATGGCATGGCCGTCGCGCAGGCTCAGCACGCAGTGAAGGAACTGCAGCAGCTGCTGGAAAAGAACGGTGCCGAGGTGGTCTATGCCATACACCCCGTCGCCGGCCGCATGCCGGGACACATGAACGTTCTGCTGGCCGAGGCTGACGTGTCCTACGACCTTCTGCTGGAGATGGACGAGATCAATCCGCGACTGGAGAACTTCGACGTGGCGATCGTCATTGGCGCGAACGACGTCGTGAATCCCGCGGCCCGTGAGTCGAAGACAAGCCCGATCTATGGCATGCCGATCATCGACGTCGACAAGGCGCGCACCGTGTTCGTGCTGAAGCGCTCGATGGCCTCTGGTTTCGCGGGGATCGACAACCCGCTGTTCTTCAAACCGAATACGCGCATGCTTTTCGGTGATGCCAAGGAATCGATCACCCAGCTGATCAGGCAGTTCAAGTAGTATCGTGGTGGCGGTGCGTGAGCCTGAGCGGAACCTGCCTTCGAGGAACTCACTTCCCGTCGACCGAAAAGGCAAGCAGCGCGTTACCGGGCTGTCCGAGTCGTGCTCCGGAGGTGACGAAGAGCCGTCCTCCCGCAATCGTCTGTCCGCCCTGATCGATCGAGCCTCCCGTCGCTCTGGCTCCGTTGACGCCGTCGAAGCTCGCCCCCGTATCGAAGTCCCAGGCGATCCGCCCATCGATGCTGGAGTAGGCGCGCACGTGGCCATCGAAGGATCCCGCAAAGACGATGCCGGGGATCGCGACCGGTGCGGAGACCTGTGAGTTGGAGCAAGGCGCGCCGCTCCACGCGCAGCCCGGGGCCGGAGCGGGGGTGCGCCAGATCAGCGCCCCGGTCGTGGGCGACAGGGCGCTCACGCCGGGCATCGGGGGCTGTCTTACAGGGATGTGATCGCTGACGGTGACATAGAGGCGCGTGCCGTCGCTTGCGCCGCCCCACTCGACACCGCCGAGCAGGCCCCCGCGGCCAACCTCCGTTCGCCACACGATCGCACCCTGCCGCGCGGGGTCCAGTCCGAAGACCTCGCCGGACTTGGATGTCACGACCAGGAGATCGCGTCCGGCGTTCAGACTGACGAGCATCGGCGATGAGCCGATGTCGAAATCCGGGCCCAGAACCCCTCTGGGGCAATTGACGTGCGGACTGGATTCGCAGCCGACGACATAGGCGTCGGCGGCGCGCAGTCGCTTCACCCAGCGCTTCTTCCCGGTGCGCAGGTCGAAGGCGATGACTGCATCTGCACCTGGCGTCGCCAGCTCAGTGTAGGCGTTGCCCGTGCCGGCATAGACGAGCCCCCGCCGGGTGTCGACGGTCGGGGCTGACCAGATCGCGGCGCCCGCAGGGCCCATGCGGTGCCCGTCGCCGATGGGTGCGGGCGTCTCATCGATCGTGTAGGTCTTCCATACGATGCGCCCCGTCGCGGCATCGAGTGCCACCAGGCTGCCGCGGAAACTGCAACAGGCATACCGCGGATCGGTCACATAGGATTCCTCGAAGGACGAGACGGGCTGGTAGACACGCCCCCGGAACACGACGGGGGCGCCCGTGAGCCGCCTTGCAGGATGATCGTCGACGACGGTCTGCCACAAATCCTTGCCGCTCTCGGCATCGAGCGCATGGACGACGCCGTTGGCATCGCCGAGATAGGCGGCGAACCCTCCGCCGGGAAGCGGCGCGATGCTGATCGCAGTGCGAACGGGCGTGCCGACGTCAGTGGCCCAGTATGTGCACCCGCTGTCCGCATCGAGCGAGTAGACGATTCCTCCGAGACTGGGTACGAACACGCGCCTGCCGATGACCGTCGGCTGGCTCGAAGCGCCACCGAAAAGCGCGAAGGCCCAGCGCAACTTCAGCCGTGGAACCGCCTCAGCCAGCAGGCCAGGATCCGGCTGATAACGCAGGTTGTGTGTGCCACGCCCGCCCCATCCGTTCCAGGAGGACGCGACCTTCGCGAGGGGCGGAGCCTCATGCGTGCAGCGGTTGGCGTTGATGTCGATCTCGACGCCGCTGTCGCCCGCAAGCTTTCCGGTCAGGTAGGCGGCGATCGCATTCTTCTCATCCGTGCTCAGTGCGGATGCCTGTTCCCGCATCGCGCCGCGGGTCAGGACACGCAGCACATAGTCAGCTGATTTCGATGCCGCCAGGCGAGTGCGGTTGGGCGTACGGGGGCTCTGCGGGTTGTCGTGGCACATCGCGCAATGCAGCGCGAAGAGCCCGGCCCCGTGCCGGGTCGTCTCAGGTGACGGGATCGGCATCTGCGCCTGTGCGGTGAATGCAAAGAGTCCCAGGCCCCAGGTCAGCAGTCCGGTTCGCATTGAAGACATCGATGCTCCACCGCCCGCCCCGGGCGCCGCTGTAGCCGACTGTAACCGATCGTCCGGGTCGAGGCTTGACGCCACTGAGCGATGGGAATACGGTATCGATATCGCAATAAAGTTATTCCGTTTGTTATCGGGCTCATTGGGGTGACACGGAACAACGGGTGGTCGGGCGGAGCTCGTGTCGTGAGCCGCGCTCACCAAGGTCGGCGGTGACGTGTGTGTGAGTAACCTGCGACAATTTCAGGGGAGGCGGGGAATGTCTGTATCGCGTGCGGATTTCGATCCATCGAGCCAGTGGATGCGCTCCTTGGCCGTGGCGGCTCTCGTGCTGGGCGGCAGCGCGCCCGCCGTTTCGTCCGAGCTGGCGGAGGTCATCGTCACGGCGCAGAAGCGCGAGCAGAGCCTGCAGGACGTGCCGATATTCGTCTCGGTGGTCTCGGGCGACCAGCTCGATGCCGCGAATATCATGAACTTCAGCGAACTGAGCAAGCTGACGCCCGGCGTCAGCATCGATGGCCCCATCGATGGCCTCGGCTCCAGTATCCGGATCAGAGGCATCGGCGTCACCAAGAACATCGAGGGCATCAGGCCGTCTCTCGGCATCTTCGTCGACGATATTCCGCTGGCGCGGGTCGACAATGCGTTCACCAATTTTTCTGATATCGACAGGATCGAGGTGCTGAAGGGCCCGCAGGCCACGCTCTTTGGTAAAAAGGTTTCCTCCGGGGCCATCGTCATTCACACGAAGAAACCCCATACCGGCAAGGTGGACGGAAACCTGGAGCTGAATGTCGGCAATTTCGGCCTGCGGGAATTCCGCGGGGCTATCAATCTTCCAATGGGGGCTGTGACGGCGGCCAGGCTGAGCGGCTATTCGACGGACCGGGACAGCGAGATCCAGAATGTCGTGACCGGCCGCAGAGGCGAGACATCGACCTGGGGCGTCCGGCTGCAGGTCCTGAGAAAGATGACCGACAATATCGAGGCCATTGCCACGCTCGAGCACCACGAGGCGCAGGTCAGGAGCATGGTGAGGGAGAAGGCGGCGTATGGTCGTTACTCACTGGCCTTTGCGACAGCAAACGGCGTGACGCTGCTGCCGATCGACGTATTCGACCGGAAGGTGCAGACGGACGGCGGCGATGGACGCAGTCACAAGATCACGAATGCATCGCTGCGTGTATCCTGGGACATCAACGAGGTCTGGTCATTGACGTCCTTGACGGCGTACCAGAAGTTCGATCGCTACAGCAACGAAAGCGACCGCCCCCGTGGGGTCAACTACACGTCGAACGATCTGTTCGGAACGTTCTCGTACCTGGGTCTCGTCGATGACGAGGTGCTGACGCAGGAGCTCCGGCTCGCCTACAACAGCGGCCCGTTGTCGTCGATTGCCGGTATCTTCTATGAAGATGCCAAGCTCTATTCCCTGACGGATATCCTGGTCAAGCCCTCGCCCACGATTCGGGCCCCGGTCGAGGCCTACGGAGACAGGACGAGCAAGAGCTATGCGGTCTTTCTCCACAATATCTACAAGATCACCGATCACTGGACGCTGACGGCGGGCGTGCGCTATTCGGACATCCAGAAGGGTGACCGGATCGACAACCTCTCCAATGTCGGCGCCTTCGGCACGGCCCCGCGACCTGTCGTGCCTCTCCAGGACGACACGTGGACGGCATGGAGCGGTACAGCGAAGATTTCCTACAGGATCAGCGACGAACTCACTGTATACGGCGGATATGACCGGGGCTTCAAGGCGGGGGGGCACAACATTTCCAGCTCCGGCCGCCCGGACTTCGATGATGAAACCGTCGACAACTATGAGGCGGGGATCAAGGGCCTGCTCTTCGGGCGGCGCCTGAGGTGGTCGGCGAGTGTGTTCGACCAGAAGTTCAAGAATTTCCAGGTCAACAGCCCGTCCACGACGGGTGCGACGAGCTACTACCAGAATGCGGCGTCCGTGGACATCTCGGGGATCGAGACCGAGGTCACCTGGATGGTCAGCGATCGACTGACCCTGGATGCAACGCTCGCGTACGTCGATTCGAAGTTTGGCGATTTCAAGTACGCGGAATGCACGGACCAGCAGAAGAGTGTCCGCCCGGCCTGCACGCAGGATCTCAGCGGGCGGCGCGTCAACGGCAACAGCCCGTTCACGGGGAATCTAAGCGCGCAGTATGAGGCGCCCCTCACCAATACGAAGCTGAAGTGGTTCGTCCGCGGAGACATCGCCTATCGCGACGAGATGGAGGGATCTTCCAACCTCGATCCGAGGACGCTTCAGGGGGCTTATACCCTGGTGAACGGCAGCATCGGCCTGTCGGACGCCGCGGGCGCATGGAACGTGTCGCTCTGGGGGAAGAACCTGACCGACAAGGATTACGTCGCGGCCTATGAGGTGGCGCGTGATGGCCTGTTCGGGCTGAACGCTGATCTGGGCGACAGCCGCAGCTACGGGGTGAACGTCAAGTATCGATTCTAGAGAGCCTGGAGGCGATGCGCAGGGCCGGTCCGTTCGCGGCAGATCCGGTGCGGGTCGTGCCCGATGGCACTGTGGTGTGGGGCATGCAGCTCCCCATCCAGAGCCAGTCGAATCTTTATGTCTCGGAGTGGGAGCGGACGGCCACGGTGGACGACCTGGCGGCGATTGCAGCCGCCGCAGACGGGGCCGGCTGCTTCTACGTCGGGGTATGCGACCACGCGGCCATCCCGGAACGACTCGTCGGCGCAATGGGCTCTGTGTGGTATGACACCATCGCGACGCTTGGCTGGCTCGCGGCACTCACGAGGCGTACGAAGCTGCTCTCGCATGTACTGACCCTTTCCCAGCGCCATCCCTTGCGTGCCGCGAAGGAGCTCGCAAGCATCGACCGGTTGTCCGGAGGGCGCCTGATCGCGGGCATCGGCGTGGGACATGTCAGAGAAGAATTCGACGTGCTCGTCGGTCCCGAGGCGTTTGCGGAAAGGGGGGCGGATGCCGATGAGGCCATCCCGGCGCTGGCGATGTGTCTGCAGGAGGAGAGTCCGACGCATCGCGGGCGGCGCTGGGCGTTTTCCGGGATGCACGTCGGGCCTCGTCCAGTGCAAAAACCACGGCCACCCTTGTGGATCGGAGGATCCAGTGCTCGCGCGCTGCGTCGGGTGGCGGTCTTGGGTGATGGCTGGTTGCCCCAGGGGACGCCAAGAGCGGATCTCCCCGGAAAGATTGCTGAGCTCCGGGATCTGTGTCAGGAATTACGGAGCGGAGCGCCGCTGGACATTGGAACCATCGCCGAGCCGATGTACGTGACCTCCCGCAATGATCAGGATCCGGGCTGGGACCTGCCCGACCGGGTTCTTTTGGGTGGGCCTGAGCAGATCGCTGAATCGCTCCGCGAACTGGGCAGGATGGGAGTCAATCATCTTCAGATACGCTTCCGTGTCCGTTCGGCGCGCGAGTGCGTGGAACAGATTCAGCGCTTCGGGGCATGCGTGGCACCCCTTCTGAATCAGTAGATCCGGGTGGGTACAGGCGTCCGATGCTGCCTGGATCGAGCAGGGGGCCATCGCGACCGCAGGCGCAGATCCGGTCCCAGTGGATCGTGCCGCGATCGCCACTGATCATGCCGCCCCAGCAGTCTTCCGAAATGACCTCGAGCAGCGCCAGCTGGCCGGTCTGTACGCCGGTGCGCGGCAGGGGGATGCGGGTGCCAGGCTCCAGGAGGAACGGGATGGTCTGGATCATGAAGTGATACATCCCCTGGCGGCAACGGAGCAGCGCTCCCGTGATCTCGGACATGCCCCATCCGGAAACGAGGCGGCTCTCGTCCACGCCCGTGACGCGCCTGAACTGATCCTGCCAGTCGTCGGGCAGCACGCTGCCGTCCTTGATGCCGCCGAAGAGCGAGAAGACCGAGTCGGGCGCAAAGGCAGCCGTCACGCCGGCCTTCCGGAAATGCTGGGTGATCTGCCATGCCTTGTCGAAGGACCCCTGAAAGAAGATGCGCCTGCCGCGGTAGTTCTCGATCAGGTTTTCCGTCCAGCGCCTGATGAGCTCCGGCAGGTCACGCTGGTAGCGCTCCACCTGGTGGCGGTGCGCGGCGACGAGGGGATTCCTCAGGCACGCCTCCAGCGTCCCGCCCTGTGCGGCCTTGCGCAGCCTGCCCTGCGCAATGAAGAACTCCGGGCTGAGAAAGTCGGTGAGCGCCTCGACCGGATGGGTCTGGTAGCGCTGCTCCAGGCCGTCATAGATCGGTTGCGTGATGCGATACTGCCGCCGCGCCTGCATGCAGAAGTAGGTGACGTCGTTGCGCTGCTGCGCGCGAAACAGCGGGTGGCTGTACCAGACGACGTGATCGACGGTCAGGTCGCGATCGCGTTGTGAGCGCGGCACGAAGCTCAGTACACCGCTCGTGCCGGAGGAGTGACAGATGAAGATCCCGGCCTGTTCGTCGAGCCGGCGGCACCACTCGGTCAGACTGCGGCAGTCTTCCATATCGACGCGGGAGAGATCATGTGTCGTGAGACCCGCGATCCACCGCGTGAGCTTCGCAAATTCACCCTGGTCGATCCACGCGGCGTCGTAGCTCTTGTAGACGTCCTCGTCGAAGAGAACGGGAATGAAGTCATCGACCCGTTCGAAGGCGGACGGGTCCCTCCCGGCAAGCAGGCCGGCGAGGACCGGAATCCGGGGCGCCAGGCGCGTCAGCTTCCGGCGCGCGGCCTCGAGCTGGAACAGTTCCACCTCGCGGCGACCGACGGCCTCCAGTTCAGCGGGAGGGCGGGACAGCAGATCGCCTGGTGCGTCAAGGTAGTCGCTCAGGCGCACCCGTCCGGTCATGGCGCCGGTCTCGTCCTGCCGCCGGGTGCAGCAGCAGGCTTGCGCCACAGAGCAGGTGCGTAGTTCGTCATGCAGTCCTCGGCAACGACCCAGGTGCACATCTTGCGCAGGGCTTCATTGCCATCGTGCGGATCGATGTCGGCTCCGTACTCCCGCATGTACCCGAGCGAGGTGATGCGCTGCACGCCGTGCAGTGCCAGCGTGGTCCGCAGCTCGTCGCGAACATTCTCCGGGTAGACGCCGACCGTCTGCACGTCACGGGTGATGAAACGCAGCATCGCATCGTAGTCCTTCACGGGCACGATGTTCAGGGTGCGGTAGCGGAGCTCATCGGCGAAATCGACCTGGTCGCCGGTGAGCGAGAGGATGACGCCTCCGCGCTTGTCGCCACCAATGACGTGAAAGTCATCGTCCAGCATGGCCAGGGCGGCGATCTTCGACTGGAAGCCGGCATCCATGTGGAGCGCTTCGCTGCTGACTTCCGGTGGCAGGCGCTGGATCTCGTCGAACACCATCTGTCCGAAGCGCCTGAGCGTCTCCAGTGAAGCGGGACTGCCGTCGGAGATCGCGTAGGACACCCGGCAGTTCGTGCAGCCGTTCTGGTTCCCGTTGCCGACATCGTCGGCGAGCCGGATCGCGGCCTCCCGCATGGTGTGCTCGGAGGAGAAGGTGTCGGCACCGAGTATGGAACGGCTGATCTTGGGATCGAAGGTGACGAGATCGATGCCGGGTCGCACGTACTTCGCGATGTGCCGCACCGAGGCGAAGCCGCCCCAGGCGACGATCCGCTCCACGTTGCGCGGATGGTAGAGCTTGCTCTCGAAATCGACATCGCCACCGCGCCAGTAGGCCACGGTGAAGGCCCGGGTCAGAGGGTGATCGGGCGCCATGTCTATGGCCGTGCGGGCCAGGGCGACCGCCGTGCCCAGCTCGTTGGACGGGATCTTCACGATCGCGTAACCGCGGATGAGCGCGTTGCGGACGAAGGTCATCATGGCGACGGACGGACCATTGCCGGCGATCACATGGGCGGTCGGCACGCCGAAGGCATGGATATGGGAGATGCGTCCGGTGCTCCGTTCGTAGCTCTTCCACCCGTCGAGATGTTCGCGCCCGACGGTGGCAATCATGGCCTCCAGGTGTTCACGCGTGAGGAATCGGGTGGGAAAGGCCGCCATCGCGCCTCGGACGAGATGCGACGGCACATCGTTGAAGACGCTTGCCAGCTCGAGAGCCCACTGGAGATGCGGGTTGGTGTCGATCCGGAGCCGCGTGCCGAGCTCGATGAGGTAGTCGACCACGTCGTCCAGGGAGATCTGATAGAGAGGCTCCAGGGCACGGCGGGTGGGCAGCAGGATCTCCGGGAGGTACTTGTTCGGATCGGGACACAGGAAGCTCGCTCCATAGCGCCCCTCGCAGGTCACTTCGCAGTCTTCGATGACCTTTCCGCGGGCGACGATGGGGATCCGGTACTGCATCGTGACGTTCCTCGTGTGGGCGGTGGATCAGGCTTTCAGCAGGAATTCCGTGGCATCGTCCAGGGCGCCGGCAGTGCCTGCGCAACCGATCTTGTCATCCTGCCGGCTGACGACCTTGCTGATGGCCGCATCGAGGTGTGCGCCGCGCCGGCCGCACGGGCAGGGGGAGTCCCAGGTGATCGTGACGTGGTCGCTCGTGATGTAACCGCCCCATGAGGTTTCCGGCAAGAGGTCGAAGAAGGCGAAGCGCCCCGTCTGCCGTCCGATGCGTGGCAGAGGGCGATCGTTTTCTTCGTCCAGCACATACGGAATCAGCGTGGGCGGGACGTGATACTTCCCGTGACGGCACAGGGCCATGGCCCAGAGTCCTTCCTGCATGCCGTAGCCCACGCTGATTGCGTTCTCCGAGACGCCGAGTACTTCAGCGACCTCCTCCTTCCAGTGTGGAGGCTGTCGTCCGTCCGCGAAGCCGCCGCCGCAGAAGAAAAAGGAGTCAGGCGTGTAGGCGCCCTGGATGCCGAGTCCGCGCAGCCGCATCGCGAGGTCATGGAGCATCTGCATGCTGGAATAGAAGATGATGCGCCGTCCCCGATATTCGTGGGTCAGCCGCTCCATCAGGGCCTCGAGGCGCCGAGGCTTCTCGGCGTTGAGCTGCGCAATCTCGGTCTTCCGTGCCAGGAGTCTGGGATTGATCTGCAGGGAACCGGCTTCCCCCTTGCGGCTCGCCTCGCGTACGCGCCCGGCCAGACTGAGCAGATCGGCGTCCGTGTTGCCGAGGGGAGCATCGACCAGGCCCGTGCCGAAGGTTTCCTCGTAGAAATCCATGAATCGACCCCAGCTGCGCGCACCACTGCGCGGACCCGGGTGGATCAGCGGGACTCGGTCGACACCCGGACGCAGGGCCAGCGATTCGCCATGGGGACCGGTCATCGAGGACTGGAAATTCCACAGCGTGAAGCGATGCATGAGCCCCCACTCGCGGCGAGTCCTCGGCAGGAAGGCCGCTTTGCCGTCCGCGCCGGCGGATATCAGGAGATCGACCGGCGAGCCCCGGGCCAGGGCCTTGATCCAGTCCTCGATGAGCTCGCACGAGGATGCGTCGACCGCGCGAAGGTCGGCTGCACACAGCTTGCCGAGCCATCGGGTCATCCGCGGAAAATCGGCCGCCTCGAGCCAGGACTGCGGATAGCTCTTGAAAGTATCCTGGCTGTAGAGGAGAGGGATCAGGTCATCGAAGGAGGTGATCGCAGAGACCTGGTTGCGCGCCGCCAGCTGCTGCACCATCTGGGTGCCGTTCAGCGCCGCAGTGACCTTTTCGCGTGCCACATTCAGCCTGATTTCGTCGAGCTCTTCCGGGGGGAGAGAGAAGACGACGTCGATCGCGTGGTCGAGGAAGCTCGCCGGGTCCCGGGAGAGCTGTCGCCGGTACGCGTCCGAGGCCCCGGAGTCGGCGTGGTCCGTCATGAGCGTGTCTCCTGATCGCGCAATCTTGACGCAAATCGGGCGTTGAGATTAGCATTTATCGATATCGCAATAAAGTTTTCTATTACGCGTAATTGCGCATGAGAACGGTCCGCGAGACGTGTGACGGGAGGAGCATCTGCATATGGCTGAGTACGACATCCCTCTGATCATCCGCGGCGAGGTCATACGCGATCACATGGTGGCGTTCGAGGGTCGGCGCGGGGGCCTGTCCTTTCGCACGCCGGACGTCAGGAGATACATCGACCGTCTCGTCATGAGCAATCCGGTCGAGATGGAGGACCTGTACGGGCTCTCCTTCGTCGATGTGCTCGACTACCTCGAAGAGCTCGGATCGCGGCTCGTTCTGGCCAGGAACGCGCACCTCCAGCAGGCGATGGAGATGTATCTGGCGGCCAACGTGCAGTCGAGAGAGATTCTGGCCCAGATGTACGCGAGCCTCGCCGTGGCCTTCGACCGTGCCACCATCAGGGAGGCGGTCGAGAAGATGATGGGCATCGAGTGCCTCGACGGCTGGGAAACGCGCCGGTTTTCCGATCGCGAGGTCCAGGTGCGGGCATTCGGCGCACGTACGGTGCATCTCAACCCGGGAAATTCGCCGGCAGCGGCGGCCTTCGGCCTGATGCATGGTTCCATCCTGCGTTGCGACAACATCGTCAAGTTCCCGTCCAATGATCCTTACACTGCGACCGCGCTCGGTCTGACGATGATCGACATGGCGGCCGGGCACCCCATCACGAGGCATTACTCCGTGGGCTACTGGAAGGGTGGCGATGAGGGCGTCGAAGCGCGGCTCTATACGCCGAGAAACATCGAGAAGATCCTGGCCTGGGGCGGGCCGAGCTCGATGCGCCAGGTGCGGAAGTACCTCGTGCCGGGGCTGGACCTGATCGCGCTCGATCCCAAGGTCAGTGCCTCGATGATCGGACCCGAGGCGTTCACCTCACCCGAGACCCTCGAGTATGTGGCGCAGCAGCTCGCCAAGGACGTCGGTCTGCTCAATCAGGCGGCCTGCCTGAACGCACGGGTCGCCTATGTGGAGTCCGGGACCGACGCCTCAGGCATCGCGAGGCTCGAGCGCCTGGGTGAGCGGGTCTACTCGGCCGTGCAGTCATTGCCGCCGGAATTCAGCTCGTGCAGCCCGGAATTTCCCGTCAAGCTGCTGCAGGACATCGATGGCATCCGCGGCAGCGACGCCTTCCGTGTGATCGGTGTGCACCACTCGGAAGGCGGCGTGATCGTCTCGAGACGGAGCTCGCCGGTGGAGTTCAAGGATGACTTGAACGGTCGCGTGGTCAATCTCGTCCCTGTGGACAGGATTGAAGATGCTCTGAAGTGGGTGACCATCGATACGCAGACGATCGGCGTGTACCCCGAGGCCCTCAAGGCGAGGATTCGTGACCGCTGCGCCCTGCAGGGTGCGCAGCGCCTCACCACGCTGGGCTGCGCGACCTACGAGGCGGAAGGCTACCCGCACGATGGCATCGAATTGTTCAGGCGAATGGTGCGCTGGGTCGTGGTCGAGAACTTCGAGCGCGAGGTGGTCGATCGCGGCGCGAGCTTCATGCACTCCCAGGAATGACCGGTTTCAGAGAGGTGTCCACCATGGATCGCAGCAAGACATCCGGAGAGATGACCGCGGCCGAGGCCGTCTGGAAGATGCTCCGGGACGAAGGCGTGGATCACGTATTTGGTGTCTGCGGCATCACCAATGTTCCTCTGCTGCACGCGTTGAGGCGGGTGCCCGACATCAGATTCATCCACGCCGCGCATGAATCCGCTGCGGTGGGCATGGCGGACGGTTATGCCCGTGCCTCAGGGAAGCTCGGCGTAGTGGTCGTGCACGCGACCGGCGGCCTGTCCAATTCGATGGGCAACCTGCACAACGCCTTTGCTGCCGGGAGCCGCATCCTCGTGCTCGTCGGTCAGACGGACGCGCCCCTCGACTGGAGCGAGCGGTACATGGATGTGGACATCCGCCCGATGGTGAGTCAGGTCGCGAAGCGCAGCTGGATCGTGTCGCGCGCACAGGACGTGCCGGTCGCTCTGAACCGGGCGATCAGGGAGGCGTCGATACCGCCTACCGGGCCGGTGGTCGTGGCTCTGCCTCACGGTGTGCAGGCCCACGTCGGCAGCTATGACACCGTGCCGAGGAGAAGGCCGCCAGGTGGCGACGGATATCCGGCCGTCACCCGACCTGCTCGAGCGCGCCGCAGCGCTGCTGGCCGGTGCGAAGCGACCCGTGATCCTCGCGGGGCGAGCCGTGGCCGATGCCAATGCCGGGGCGGAACTCGTGGCGCTGGCGGAGACGCTTGCGGCCCCGGTCTACACGGGGAACGAGACGAAGCTGATCTTTCCGAGCAGCCACCCGCTGTACCGGGGTCTGGCGTTTCAGCGCAGCGAGGCGCTGCGCCAGCTGGCCGCTTCCGCCGACGTCCTGCTGACGGTCGGCAGCGACCTGTTCAAGTACGATGACGCGACCGATGCGCCGGTCGTATCGGCGAATACACGGGTGGTCCAGATCGATCTCGATGTGCAGGCACTGGCGAGATTCTGTGCGACGGATATCGCGTTGCTGGCCAGTCCCAGACCGGCGCTCGGTGAGCTGCAGGCGGCCGTCGCCCGCCTGATCCGTGGAAAGGAGCGTGATGAGCGGCTGGAGCGCCTGCGTGGCGAGTACCGCCAGCGAAAGGCATTCATCGAAACGTGTCTGAATCATGAATCCACCGCCACACCCATCCGGTGGGGCGCAGCATTCAGGGAAGTCGCGGCCGCCATGCCCGAGAACGCCGTCGTGGTCGATGAGCTGGCGTCCTTCTACGGACAGCTGGCCAAGGTCATCGACTTCCGCAGTCCGGGGAGCTATTTCACGACGGTCGATTCCCTTGGCTGGGGCTTGCCGGCGACCCTGGGGGTGGCCCTGGGCAGCCCGGGAAGGCCTGTCGTCGCGATGCTGGGCGACGGCGGGGCGCTGTTCTGTATTCAGGCCCTTTGGAGTGCGACCCGGTATCAGATCCCTGCGGTGATGGTGATCTTCAACAACAGTGGCTTCGGTTCCATGAGAGGGCTTTTCACGTACTACGGTCAGGCGGTGTCTGCACCGATGGATGGCGCCGACTGCGCGACCTACGACATCGGGGCGCTGGACTGGGCGAGACTCGCGGCGGACTTCGGGATCGCGGCACGCCGGGTCGCGGATCCGTCGATGATCAGGTCGGTGGTGAAGGAGATGATCGCGCTGCGGAAGCCCGCGGTCGTCGAGCTCATGGTCAGCCCGGACGGGGCCGGAATGAATGAACTGGTAGCCGAATTCTTCAAATGACCGCCGTTCGGGGACGGCTCTTCTACGGCTGGATCGTCGTCTTTGCGTCCGCGTGGATCTACGCCATCTCAGCCAGGCTGACCATCAGCTTTGGTGTATTCGTCAAACCGCTGGCGCAGCACTTCGGCTGGCTGCGCAGCGAAGTCACTGTGGCGTTCGCGCTGCTGATGGTCCTGACCGGCCTCATGTCCATTCCTGCGGGGCTGGCTGTGGATCGGGTCGGGCCGAGGCGGGCCACCCTGATGGGAGCTTCGTGTCTCGGACTCGGTCTCTTCGGCGTCTCGCGCATCGAGACGCTGTGGGAGTTCTATTTCTTCTTCAGCCTGTGCGGCGGTCTGGGCGTGGCGTTCCTGTTCGTGCCGCTGACGGCGACCGTGCCACGCTGGTTCGTCCGGTTCCGGGGGCTCGCCCTGGGTATTCTCTTTGCCGCAGGCGGGATCGGCGGCATGATCCTCTCGCCGCTGATCCAGCACTGGATCACGAACCATGGCTGGCGGGCGTCTTTCGCGATCGTTGGTGTCGGGGCGATCATGGTGATTCTGCCGGCCGCGCTCCTCCTCAGGAAGGAGCCCGCAGACATGGGGCTGCAGCCCCTGGGGGAGGCCGCCCTGGGCAACGCGTCCGGGCCGCATGCCGGAGCGCCCGGTGCGGAAGATCACGGCCTCACTGTCCCCGAGGCCGTGCGCAGCACCACGTTCTGGGTCTACAACCTGTCGGTCATCCTCATGTTCTGCGGCATCATGATGGCGCAGATCCACATGGTGCCGTACGCGACGGATGTCGGGATCACGGCATCGGCGGCCGCTCTTGCCCTGGGTCTCGCCTCGGCATGCAACGCGGTCGGGCGCCTCGCGATGGGGGCAGCGTCGGACTGGATCGGCACGAAGAGTGCTCTGTGCCTCAGCATGGTGCTCGCGGCGATGGCCCTGTTCGGGCTGACCGCGGTCCGGCAGCCCTCGATGCTATATGGTGTCGCCGCCGTGCTCGGATTCGCTTACGGCGGGGTGATGCCCCAGGGTCCCAAGATCCTGGGCGGGCTCTTCGGGATGCAGTTCCTGGGCGGCATCATGGGCGTCAGTGCGGTCTTTACGGTGCTCGGGCCGGCGCTCGGGCCACTGGTCGCTGCGCTGATCTACGATCGCCTCGGCAGTTACCACATCGCATTCCTCACCGGTGGCGTCCTGATCCTGGTCGGTGTCGCACTGGTGCTGTCCCTCGACCTTTCGACTCGCCTGCCGGCATCGTGCGGCGCGAAGAGCCGGCAGACCGTGCAGCCCGGCGGTCGTGGCCGGGTCGGTTGACTACAATACGAACCAGGGATTGCTCTGCTGGCGAGCGACGAGGGAAGTCATGGCAAGGCCTGCGCTATCCGCGACACGTGCGATAGACATCGTCAACTTCATCACGAATCAGCCTGGACACGAATTCACGCTCTCGGAGCTGGTCCAGCGCCTCGAGGTGAACATTGCCTCGTGCCATGCCATCCTCAATACGCTCACCGAGAATGGCTATCTGGTGAGACACCCGAGCCACAAGACCTACACGCTGGGCCCTGCGCTGGTCGCGGCGGGCCAGGCCGCCCTGGAGCGTCATCCGGCCATCGGCATGGCGAGAGACGAGGGCGCCAGGCTCGCGGCCGAGAGCGGTCTCGAGGTGATGCTCACGGCGCGCATTGGCAGGGACATGGTCGGCCTGGCGCACTACGGGCGATTCCATTCCACGGCGCCGAGCATCAAGGTGGGCCAGCATGTGCCGCTGACACCCCCCATGGGCGGATTGTTCATGGCCTGGTCGAGCGAAGACCAGGTGGATGAATGGCTGAAGAGACTCCCTCACAAGGTAACGAAGACAGAACGGGCGAAATACCAGGAGCTTCTGTTCGCGATCAGAAAGCGGGGATACGCGATCTATCGGGAGAACAGCCTGCCGCGCCAGATCGGGCAGGTCGTCAGGGAGATGTCATTCTCGAGCTCGTCGCCTGCCGACCGGAAGCGGCTGACCGGGCTCATCGACAGGCTGGACATCGCGACCCATTACCTCATTCATCCGAGGAGGGGGGAGCGCTACCACATCAGGATGCTGGCCGCCCCGATCTTCAATCAGCATGGCAGCATCAGCTACGCCATCTATCTGAGCGGTTTCGGCGACACCCTTGGTACTGAAGAGCTCGATCGCTACGCGCGAATGCTCACTGAGAGCTGCCGCTCGGTTACCCTCCAGAGCAACGGGAAGTGGGCGGGGGAACCGTGATGTCCCGCAGATCGACAGGCTGACGGAGCCGGGTGCGAAGAAGCAGACGTGTCGATGACGAATAGAACGGGGCCGCTGACCCCTTACCGCTGCCTGGATCTCGCCGGCGAACTCGGGGCATTCTGCGGGAAACTCCTCGCCGATCTGGGCGCTGATGTCATCAAGGTCGAAGGGCCGGGAGGGGATCCTGCCCGGGCGACGGGACCGCTCTGTGGCGACACGCCGCAACGCGAGCGGAACCTGTCCTGGTATGCACTCAATACCAGCAAGCGCAGCATTGTCCTCGACATCGAGGCGCACGAGGGACGCGAGGAGCTCAGGAAGCTGGTCGCGATCTCCGACGTCCTCATCGAGTCGTTTCCACCCGGATATCTCGACGGTCTCGGGCTGGGATATGAGGCCCTGAGCAGGATCAATCCGGGGATCATCCTGACCTCGGTGACTCCGTTCGGCCAGACAGGGCCGTACCGGGATCTGCACAGCTCAGACCTGATCCTCTGGGCCCTGGGCGGCCTGATGAACCAGTGTGGGTACAGCGACCGCGCGCCGCTGCGCATGGGCGTCGATCAGACTCATCTGCAGGCCGGGCTGCACGGTGCCGTCGGCACCCTGCTGGCGCTGCATGAACGGGCCCTGAGCTCAAAGGGACAGCGCGTGGATGTTTCGGCGCACGAGGCGGTGATGCG
This sequence comes from Gammaproteobacteria bacterium, assembly GCA_016707425.1. Lineage (GTDB taxonomy): Bacteria > Pseudomonadota > Gammaproteobacteria > Steroidobacterales > Steroidobacteraceae > JADJHU01. The sequence continues at coordinate 139,283 of JADJHU010000001.1, read as the reverse complement.
CCTGGGAATGGCGTCTCCCTCGTGGTGGTTTCACACCGGGATGGTGACCGGGCGCAGCGGGAACCGTCAGCGCTTCTCGCCCCTGATTGCGCCCCTGGTCGTCTGGCCGTGCCAGGACGGCGAAGTGATGTTCAGCGTCTATGGCGGTGTCCTTGGCAGACTCGTGAAGCGGCTGGTGGACTGGATGGCAGAGAGTGGCGATGCGGGGCCGCTCCTCGCCATCGAGTGGGACAGGCTGGACGTCCTGAAGCTCACGCCGGGCGAACTGGAGAAGATCGAGGGCGCGTTTCTCGCCTTCTTCGCAAAGCGCACGAAGCAGGAACTGGCGGATGAAGCGCTCAAGAGGCGTTTTGCGCTGGCGCCGGTCAACAGCATCGCGGACGTATCCCGGGACAGGCAGCTGGAAGCGAGGGGATTCCTGATGGACGTGCGGCACCCGGAGCTCGGGCGCAGCCTGCTCTATCCGGATGCGCCGTTCAGGCTCAGCGGGACGCCGTGCACGAGGCCCACGGCGGCGCCGCGCCTCGGCGAACACTCCGCGCAGATCCGTGAGGAAGCGCGGAGGCCGCGCGGCAGCGAGGATGTGGCAGGCAGGCGTGCCGCGCGAATCGAAGCCGCTGAAGGTGGCGTGGCCACAGGGCGGGGCGGTCCTCTCGCGGGTGTGCGGATCCTCGATTTTTCCAGGATTCTTGCCGGGCCACTGAGCACGACCTATCTCGCCGACTTCGGGGCCGACGTGATCAAGATCGAGAGCCTCGCAGCCATCGACAATGTGCGGACCGTGGGTCCCTACAAGGACGACGTGAGCACGGCCGACAGCAGCTTCTTCGGCATCATGGTCAACAGCAGCAAGCGGGCCATGAACCTCGATCTCTCGAAGGACAAGGGGAGGGAGATCGCGCGGAGACTCGTCGCCTGGGCCGACGTCGTCGCCGAGAATTTCGGCGTCGGCATCATGAAGAGCTTCGGGCTCGACTACGAGGAACTGCGCAGGATCAACCCATCACTCATCATGATCAGCTCCAGCAGCTTTGGGCAGACAGGCCCGCTGGCCCACATGATCGGGTTTGGCGTCGAGCAGCAGGGGCGCGGAGGTTTCACCTATCTGACCGGCTGGCCGGATCGCGTTTCTGTGCCGCCGCACAATGCGTATTCGGATGCCACGGCCCCCTGGTTCAGTGCACTGGCGCTGCTTGCGGCACTCGATCATCGCAGCCGGACCGGTGAGGGTCAGTACATCGATCTCGCCCAGCACGAGGTGGCAACGACTCTCCTCGCCGTGCCCTTGCTGGCGTACTCGGCGAGCGGAGATGTCCGGGGGAAGCAGGGCAACCGCGCGCCTGGCGCGGCGCCGCACGGAGCGTATCCCTGCCAGGGAGAAGACCGGTGGTGCGCGATTGCGGTGCTGACGGACCGGCAGTGGGAAGCTTTGCGTGGGGCACTTGGCAATCCGGAGTGGAGCCGCGACCCGCGATTCAGCACGCTGGCCGGAAGAAAGCAGAGCGAGGATGAACTGGACGAGCGGCTTGCGCGATGGACCCGGACCCGGGCCGCGGAAGACGTGATGGATACGCTTCAGGCGGCGGGGGTGCCCGCGGGCGTGGTGAAGAATGACCGGGACATCATCGAGTTCGACCCTCATGTCCGGGACCGCGGGTTCTATCGCGTGCTGGACAAACCAGGGTACGGCCAGAGTCTGTACTTCGGCTGGCCCGTCAGGCTCGCGCGGACCCCGGACGTGCAGCGCTGCGGCCCCTCGTTCGGCGAGCATACGGAGGAGATCTGTCGTGAGATCCTGAACATGGGCTCCGACGAATTCGTCGAGTTGCTGAACGATGAAGTGCTGAGATAATCGCAGTCCGGATCGGGACACACATGAGACTCAGCACCAGTCTCGTCGTCGATTCGCTGCAGGATGTGGCCGACCCTGCGAAGCGCATCGAGGAGATGGGCTTCGAGACGCTCTACATCTCGGAGCGCAAGCACAATCCGTTCCTGCAACTCGCCGTTGCCGCGGTCTCCACCTCGCGCATCAGGCTCGGGCCCGAGGTGGCGCCCGCTTTTCCGCGCAACCCCATGGTGCTGGCCTATACCGCCTGGGATCTGCAGAAATACGGCGACATGCTGGACGAGGTGCTCATCTACTTCGGGGAGCCCGAGAAGGGTGATCCGTCAGTCTGGAAGCGGCTCATCGCGGCGTTTCGCGAGCACGACCGGCGGTGAGTGCCGCACCCGGGGCGCGAGGCGCCGGGGTGCGCGCGGTCACTTGCCGTCGATGCTGAATGCGAGGAGCGCGTTGCCGCGTGTGCGTGTCGATCCCGAATGCACGAAGAGCATGCCATGGGCGATGATCTGCCCGCCGAAGTCCATCCCGCCACCGCGAGCCGTGCCGCCATTGACCGCCGGGAAATCCTGCGCAGTATCGAATTGCCAGAGCACCTTGCCGGTGCGCCCAGCATAGGCTCGCAGCCGCCCGTCGAGCGCACCTGAGAAGACGGCTCCCGGGATCGCAGTCACTGCGGCGATCTGGCCCTGTGAGCAGCGATCCCTGCTCCAGGCACAGTCGAGTACGGGCGCCGGGTGGGTCCACAGCAGGCGACCGGTGGCGAGGTCGACGGCGGAGAGGCCGCCTGGACCGCGGCCTGTGCCGTAATCGTACCGGGAGGTCGCAACATAGGCGCGCTTCCCGTCGACGGCCGGACCCCAGAGGATACCGCCGTGTGAGCTGCCCGCGACGAGAGGCACCTGCCAGATCAGGTGTCCCCGCTCCTCGGGGTCGAAGCCGTAGAGGATTCCGGACTTGGCACCGGCGACGATTCGCTGCCGCCCGTTGCGCAGTGTCGCGAGGATGGGCGAGCTCGCAAAGTCATAGTCTTCGCCGAGCGGGCTCGGGCAGTTGGCGCCGGGGGTGGCACTTTCACATCCGAGGATCCAGGAGTCGTGTGCGCGCACCTGGCTAGTCCAGCGGCGCTCGCCGGTCGCGAGATCGAGGGCAATCACCGCATCGGTGGAATCCGACCCCTCGCTCGTATAGCCGTCACCCGTGCCGGCATACAGTAGCCCGCGCTGCACGTCGATCGTCGGCGAGGAAAATACCGCACCACCCGCCGGACCATACATCTGCGTGCCCGCCGTGTTGATGCGTGTCGGCTGCGGCGCCTCGCGCACGGTGTAACTCTTCCAGAGTATGCGGCCGCTCCTGGCGTCGAGGGCGACCACGCTGCCGCGGAAGGTGCAGCATTCGTACTTCGGATCGGCAGCGGCCACTTCCTCGTTCGAGCTCACGCCAAGATAGATTCGCCCGTCATGATAGGCAGGCGTGCTGAGCACGCGCGCGCCGGGATGCTCGTCCACCTGCACGGTCCACAGCGCGTCGCCCGTGGATGCGTCGATGGCATGGACACGGGCTTTGTCGTCGCCGAACCAAGCGGCGACGCGGCCGCCTTCTCCGGGCAGCCGGGTCACGACGACTGCCGTTCGCACGACGCTGCCTGTCGCATGGCTCCAGTGCGTGCAGCCCGTGCGTGCATCGAGTGCGTAGACGCGCCGGCCGGCGCCTGCCGTGAAGAGCCAGTCGCCGAGGACCGTCGGCTGCCCGAAGGCGGCACGCGAGGGATAGGCGAAGGCCCACTTGAGCTTCAGGCGGGGCAGGTCACGTGCGGTGAGCCCCGGGCTTCCGTGGAAGCGGGTGTTGGCGAGGTCGTGCCCCCAGCCGTTCCAGTCGCCGGGCTGCGTCGAAAGCGGGGGCGCCGTGCTGCCGGTCGCGCGGCAGCGATTGGCGTCGGGATCCGGGCCCGCCGCGGCGGGCTCCTTCCCCGTGATGCCCACGGCGAGGGCGCGGATCTCGCGGGTCGAGAGGCCCGCCGCCTGCTGGCGCATGATGCCGGTCGTCAGTGCGTCGATGATCTCCTCGGGCGTGCGATAGACTGCGAGCGAGATGCGTGGCGGAATCCGATCGCGCGGGTGGTCGTGGCATGCTGCGCAGCGCTCCGCGTAGAGGGCGGCCGCATCGGGCGCGCCTTCCACCGGGGGAGCGGTCGGGCCGGCGGGCACCTGCAGTGCAGCGGCCCAGAGAAGAAGTGTGGCAATCGGCTGTTTCACGTCGTCGTTCTCCGCCGTCGATGAAGGGCCCCGGCGCACATTTCAGCGCATCGTCGCGCCGCCGTCGACGCTAAGTACCTGCCCGTTGATCCACTCCCCGTCATCGGACATCAGGAAGGCGACTGCTGCCGCGATATCGCGCGGTTCGCCGAGGCGGGGACTGCGGGTGATGCCGAGCACGGCCGCGCAGGCGTCTCCATCCATGCTGCGGCGCACGGCGTCCGTCATCACGAGACCGGGAGCGACCGCATTGGCTCGCACGCCCTGCTTGCCCCAGCGTGAGGCGACGTGGCGCAGGAGGCCGTGCAGGCCGCTCTTGCTGATGCCATAGGCGAGGCGCTGCGGTTCCCCCATGAAGGCCGAGCCCGAGCTCGTGTAGACCAGGCTGCCGCCGCCGCGTCTGAGCAGCTCCGGCAGCGCATGGCGCGTGCACAGCAGATGGCCGCGCAGGTTCACGGCCAGCGTGCGGTCGAAGACCTCGAGTGGCACGGTCTCGGCATCCGTGTCGTGCTGCAGCGCATCGATGTCCGCGGCATTGACGTGGATCCCGTCGAGTCCGCCGAAGTGTTCGACGGCTGCCGCGATCAGTGCGCGTACGGAGTCCTCGACGACGATGTCGAAGCCCACACCAAGGGCGCGGGCGCCGCCGGCGGCGAGTCGCGCCGCAGCCTGGCGCGCGTGCTCCGCACTCAGATCCCCGATGACGACGGCCGCACCTTCTTCGGTGAGCCGTGCTGCAGTGGCGGCCCCGATGCCGCTGGCACCACCTGCAACAATGAACACTCTGTCCTTCAGTCCGCGCATCTGCCGGCTCCCCGGGGAGGCCCCGCATTCCGGCGGGGATGCTCCTATGGTAATGCACGGCCGGAGCGGTCCGCGAGCGCGCTTCAGGTAGAATGCCCTGCATGCTGCGAACCCGCATGTCTGGCATCGTGTTCTGCCTGGGGACGCTCCTGATCGGCTGCGGGCGGGAGAAGGTGCCGCCCTCCATGCCCCCGCAACAGGCTGCCGCGCCGGCAGAGAGCCGGGACGTCGAGCGCGTGGCGGCGCACGAAATCTGCGTCACCAACGAGCTCTCCGGAGATCTCAGCATCTTCGACGGCGCGACGCTCCGGCTGCTCGCGACGATTCCACTCGGCAAGCGGCCGCGCGGCGTGAGGGGAAGCCCCGACGGCCGCCTGTTGTTCGTCGCCTTGAGCGGATCGCCGCTCGCGCCTCCGGGGATCGACGAGCGGACACTGCCGCCGCCGGACAAGTCCGCTGACGGCATCGGGGTCTTCGACCTCACGTCCCGCCGTCTCGAGCGCATCGTGCGCGGCGTGTCGGATCCGGAGCAGCTTGCGGTGGGGCGCGATGGAGGACGACTCTATGTCGCGAGCGAGGACACCGGCACGGCCGTGGTTCTCGATGTCGCGAGCGGTGCTTCGCTCGCCAGCGTGCGCGTGGGCGGCGAGCCCGAAGGGGTGGCCGTCAGTCCCGACGGCTCGGTGGCCTATGTGAGCTCGGAGGAGGACCACCAGGTCACCGTGATCGCCACAGCGGACCACCGGGTGTTGAAGCGCTTCGAGGTCGGCCTGAGGCCGCGCGCCATTGCCTTCGCACCCGACGGCACGCGGGCCTATGTGACGGGCGAGAACGATGCGACGGTGACCGAGGTCGATGCGCGGATTCACGCGGTGACCCGCACGACGAAGCTCGCGGGCGAGAATGTCCGCCCGATGGGTGTGGTGGTCTCAGCGGACGGTCGCACGGTGTACGTCGCTACGGGGCGCGGGGGTACGGTGGCGGCGATCGATGCGGCGACCTTCGTGCCGAAGGGGACGGTGCGCGTCGGAGCACGACCCTGGGGTATCGCACTCAGTCCGGACGGCCGGCGACTCTACACCGCCAACGGCCCGTCGAACGACATCTCGGTGGTGGACGTCGGGCGCTTTGAAGTCATTGCGACCCTGCCGGCAGGGCAGCGCCCGTGGGGCGTGGCAGCGCTGCCCAGATGAAATCCCGCTGATCGATCGAGGTACAGAGATGAACGCCGGCACGTTTGCCCTGCGCATCGAGGAACTGCTGGCTGAGGCGCGCCGGCGCACCGGTCTCGAGGACTTCGGTTCATCCTGGTTTCTCGAGCCGCTCGGGGTGATGCTGGAGGCCTTGCGCACCGAGGCGAAGCTGAGCGAGGCGGGTATCGCTGCGCATCGTGAGCGGCTGCTTGCCGGGCTCGCGAACCGCCTGCGCACCACGGAGGCCATCAGGCGCCATCCGGAGATCCTGCAGGAGAAGGTCGAGGTGGCCGGCACCATCGTCGGCCTGCCGCGCACCGGCAGCACGATGTTCCACCGGTTGCTGGCTACGGCACCCGGACTGACCGCCCTCAAGTGGTGGGAGGTGCAGAACTATGCGCCCTTCCCCGGCGAGGAGCGGGGCAAGCCGGTCGAGCGCGTGGCCTTCGCCGAGCGGCTGCTTGCCTCGATGCTCGAGCAGAACCCGGATCTCATGTCGATCCATCCCTTCCAGGTGCAGGGCGCCGACGAAGAGATCATCATCCTCGATCAGTTCTTCATCGGTACGCAGCCCGAAGCCTTTGCGTACATCCCGTCTTATTCAGCGTGGCTCGAGCGCGTCGATCAGCGCCCGGCCTACGAGGATCTGCGGACGGTGCTGAAGTTCCTCCAGTGGCAGGATCCGACGCGTGCCGGCAAGCGCTGGATCACGAAGACCCCGGGGCATCTGGCCGCGCTCGACTCGCTCTTCGCGGTGTTCCCGGAGGCGCAGCTCATCATGACGCACCGGGATCCGCTGCACACCGTGCCGTCCTACTGCAGCATGGTCGTGGCCCTGCACGAACTCGGCAGCGCCGAACCCGATCGCGTGCAGGTGGGGCGCTTCACCGCGCAGCGCTGGGCGCGCATGCTCGAACGCTTCACGCGTCTCCGCGATCAGGCGGGAACGGAGCGCTTCATCGACGTTGCCTACGGAGATCTCCTCAGAGATCCGATGGGGCAGTGGCGGCGGGTGCTCGAACGGCTCGGCGAGCCTGTGACGCCGGAGGGCGAGCGTGTGGCCGCCCAGTGGCTGCGCGAGAATGGCCGCGAGAAGCGCGCCGCGCACCACTATACCCTCGAGGAGTTCGGCCTCACGCGCCCCGAGCTCGAACGCTGGTTTGCGGGCTATCGGCAGCGATTCATCGCGACACAGGCGAGCCACTGATGCCCGCATCCGGGTCGATCCGTCTGCAGGGGTGGTGCCCCCATGACGCGTGAGACCGTCACGGTGAGCGGTGGAGCACGCAAGACCCCACGAGCGCCGGTTTCGTCCGGGCCTGCGGGCTCACGGCGAGCAGCGAACAAGGCCGAGGTGCGACGTCGCGTGCTGCGTGCCGCGCGCGAGCTGTTTGCCCGTCGCGGCCCTGCCGGCACCACCATGGACGACGTCGCCCGGCTGGCAGAGGTTTCACGCGCCACCGTATTCAACCATTTTTCGGGCAAGGCGGAGATCGTGCGAGAGCTGGTTGCGGCCTTCGAGCGCGGCTTCCGCCACGCCGTCGACCGGCAGCTTTGCCGTACCGCTCCGTGCCGAGCGGATCCGTGCGGTCTTCGAGGACACCGCGCGGGAGATCCTGCGCGCTCCGGCGCTGTCGCGGTTCCTGATCCGCGAGGCCGAGTCGGGCTTCGGCACGGCGAAGGGATCGGGCAGGGATATGGCGCGGATGTTCGGGGCGATCGGCGAACTGCTGGACGCCGGGCGCCAGGAGGGCGATGTGCGCGCGGATGTGTCGATCGAGACGCTGGCAGAGCTCGTCGGCGGGACCTACATGGCGATCCTGCATGGCTGGCGTCTCTCGCCGCGCTATCCGCTCGCGTGCCGCCTCGACGAGGCCGCGCGCGTTCTGGGTGAGATCATCGTGCCGCGACCTGCCGCCGCCGCGATCCCGCCCCGGGCGGCTGTCGCTTCCGGTCAGCGACGCCGCGCACTCGGGTAACCTGGAGAATGACATGAAGCTCGGGCTGCAGCTCGGTTACTGGGGTTCCGAAGCCCACCGACCACTTCATCGGGCTGGCGCAGCGTGCGTGCCGAGGCCCTGGGCTTCGATATCGGTGTTGCAGCCGAGGCCTACGGTTCGGACGTCTTCACGCCGCTTGCCGCGATCGCTGCCTGTACGCGGCGCATCCGTCTCGGCACGGCGATCATGCAAGTCTCGGCGCGCACGCCTGCGTGCGCGGCGATGACGGCGATCACGCTCGATCACATTTCGAACGGACGGCTCTGCCTCGGCATCGGTGTCTCGGGCCCGCAGGTGGTGGAGGGCTGGTATGGTCAGCCTTTCCGCAGGCCCCTCGAGCGCACGCACGAGTGGCTCGCCATCTTCCGCGCGATCGTCGCGCGCGAGGAGCCCGTGAGTTTCGACGGGCAGCAGTACCAGTTGCCGTATCGCGGGCCCGGAGGTCTCGGGCTCGGCAAGCCTCTCATGAGCATCGTGCACCCGCTGCGTCGGCACATCCCGGTCTTTCTCGGTGCCGAGGGGCCCGGGAACGTCGAGCTCGCGGCGCGCGAGTTCGATGGCTGGTTTCCGCTGCTCCTTCCGCCGGAGCGCTTCGATCTCTTCGAGAGCGCATTGCAGCAGGCGAGACCCGGCTTCGAGATCCTGCCGTCCCTCAGCGTGAACGTGCAGGACGATCTCGCTGCGGCGCTCCTGCCCGTCAAGCGGAATCTCGCGCTCTACATCGGCGGCATGGGTGCAAGGAGGAAAACTTCCACAAGCGCATCGTCGAGCGTGCGGGTTTCACGGACGCGGCACAGAAGATCCAGGATCTGTGGCTCGCCGGGCGGCAGAAGGACGCCGTGCTTGCCGTGCCCGACGAACTGGCTGATGCGCTCTCGCTCGTGGGGCCCCGGGACCACGTGCGAGCCAAGCTGGCCCGCTGGAGGAAATCCCCGGCGACGACGCTGCTCGTCGGCCTGGCGGCGAGCTTCGAGGAGACGGTGGGCAACATGGAATTCCTCGCGGCCCTGCGTGATGAGTGAGGGCACCACGCGATACCCGGAGTTCCGTGCCGCCGGGCTGCTGCAGATGGCCAGCATGGCCACGGGCCTCGCGGACTTCGGACCCGAGACGTTCCGGGCAGGCCTGGAGCGCCTGCTGGACTCGGTGAACGGGCTGAGACTCACCGATCTCGGAGTCCTGCGCGCGCGCAATGCGGTGCTCGGAAATCTGGCTGCGCGACTCGGGGTGTGGGATCACCGCAAGCGCCATCCGCAACTTGCGGAAGAAGAAATCCGCTCACCGATCTTCGTGATCGGACTGCCGCGTACCGGGACGACGCTGCTCTTCGGACTGCTGGCTCAGGACCCGGACCATCGGGCGCCGCTCCTGTGGGAGACCTCCATGCCCTGTCCGCCGCCGGAGGCGGCGGGCTACGAGACCGATCCGCGGATCGCGCTCGTGACGGAGAGCCTGAAGCAGGTCGACGGACTCAACCCGAAGGTACTGGCGGTACATCCCATCGGGGCCCGGCTGCCGCAGGAGTGCATCGGCATCTTCTCGATGGAGTTCCTGAGCTACATTTTCTACTGCGGACTGCCGATCCGTGGCTACAACGACTGGCTGGACGAACAGGACGTCTCGTCCGCCTATCGCTGGCACCGGCTGTTCCTGCAGCATCTGCAGTCGCGGCACCGCAGGAAGCGCTGGGTGCTGAAGGCCCCCTCGCACATGGCCTTCATGGGTCATCTCTTCGAGACATATCCGGATGCCCTGATCATCAACACGCATCGCTCGCCGGTGACGGCGGTGGCGAGCCACGCGAGTCTGCACTGGCATCTGTGGGAGCAGTCTCTCGGGCGCTTCGACCCGAAGGAGGTCGGACCGCAGACTGCGGACATGCTCGAGCGCTGGCTGCGCCGCTTCGTCGCCTGGCGCAACGCCCATCCCGGGCATGAGGCGCGGATCGCGGACGTCGTCTACGCCGATCTCGTGTCCGACCCGATCGGCACGGTGCACAGTATCTACCGGCGCTTCGGCCTGCCTGTCACGCCGGTGTTCGAGCAGCGTATGAGGGCGTTCCTGGCGGAGAACCGCCAGGATCGGCACGGGACACATCACTACTTGCCTGACGAGTTCGGCCTCGAGGAGCAGGCGCTCCGCGAGCGCTTTCGCTTCTACGTCGAACGCTTCGACGTGCACGATCACGACCGCTGAGAAGGCCCGGCGGGCATCGGGGAGAGGGAACATGGTGAACAATCGAGTGAAAGCCTGCCTCCTGCTGTGTCTGTGGGCGATCTGTGGGGCGGGCTCGGCCGCGGAGCAGAACTGGTCGGCCGAGCAGCAGAAGCTCTTCGGCCAGTCCGTCACGGATTTCGCCCGCTCCGTGGGCCTGGTGGGCTATCTCTATGGCATCACGGTCTTCGAATTCGCCGTGGCCGAGAAGCGCCAGGTCGAGGGCATCGCGAAGGACAACAGCGCGCCGCACGGGATGTTCAGCTATTTCAACGGCGGGCGGCTCTCCGATCACACCACCACCTGGTTCGGCGTGCCGAATCCCGACGTGCTCTATTCCTCGGCGTGGGTGTACCTGAAGGGCAATCCTTACGTCATCTACGTCCCGCCGATGGACCATGTCTGGTACAGCGTGCAGTTCGAGAACTACTTCACGGTGGACGAGGGCTATCTCAGCAGCCGCACCATCGGCCAGAAGGGCGGCTACTTCCTCGTGACCTACGGGGACTGGAAAGAGCCGCTGCCGCCCGGCATCCAGGGCCACGTGAAGCTCACCACGCCCACCACCTGGATCCTGACGCGCATCGAAGCCACGAGGGACAACGAGCGCGAGCGGCATCTGAAGTACGAGCGCAAGTTCCGCTTGATCCCGCTCGATCGCTATCTGCAGGACCCTGCCAGGGCCAGGGACTTCGAGCCCACCCCCCAGCAGAACGTGCCGCCGCTGGTCGATGCGAGCTACGACATCCGCGAGACGGCAGAGTTCTTCCGGGTGGTGAACCATCATCTGCGGCAGATCGAGGTTCCGCGCGAGGAACAGGCGCTGATGGCGCTGTTCGATGCTGCAGGCTTCGGCCCGAACGTGGTCTTCGATCCGCAGAAGCTGCCGAAGCAGACGCTCGCCGGTCTCGAACAGGCCGCAAGGGAGGGCTTCCATTTCCTCGACACCATGCGCGCTCGTCCGATCGGCGGGGGCGGTCGCGGCTGGGGCATCGCGCCGAAGACCATTGGCACCTTCGGCCAGGACTACGTGCTGCGTGCGCTCTGCGTCTTCGGCGGCCTCGGCGCCAACATCCCCGCGGAAGCGGTCTACCCGAATGCCTACAGCGATTCCGAAGGAAGGCTGCTCTCGGGCGACCACGACTACACGATCACTTTCCCGAAGGGTCAGACGCCGCCGGCCGAGGCCTTCTGGTCGATCACGCTGATGGATGCCGCCACGCATTTCATGGTGGACAACCCGATTCATCGCAACCACGTGGGCAGGCATACGAAGGGCCTGCGATACAATCCCGACGGGTCGCTCACGATCTACGTCTCTTCGCGCCAGCCGAAGGACCCGCTGCAGCGGGCGAACTGGCTGCCCTCGGTGCCGGGGATCAAGCTGCACCTGATCATGCGTATCTACCAGCCGACGCAGGAGGCGGTCGACGGGCGGTACGCGCCGCCTCCGGTCGTGCGTGTGGACTGAGCCGCTGTGGCGCTGACCGATCCGGTGTCGGGCGGGGGTGTGCTGTCAGGCCGTGCGGCTCTCGTGACCGGTGGCACCGCGGGCATCGGGGAGGCGACGGTCCGGGAATTCCTCCGGCATGGGGCCCGCGTGGTGTTTTCCGGCACGCGAGCCGAGGCGGGCGAGCGGCTGGTCGGGGAACTGGCGTCGTGTCATGGGCCGGACGCCGTACGGTTCGAGCGCGCCGATGTGGCCGATCCGGAGCAGGTGGGCTCGATGGTCGCGGCGACGCTCGCGGCCTTCGGGCGGATTGATATCCTCTTCAATAATGCCGGTACCGGCTGTTTCGGCAGGACGCCAGATCTCGACGCCGCCGAATGGCGCCGGGTTCTGGCGGTCGATCTCGACGGCGTCTTCCACTGCTGCAAGGCAGTGATCCCGGCGATGCGGCGCCAGGGCGGGGGCGTCATCGTCAACAATGCCTCGGTCTCGGGACTGGCTGGCGACTATTCCTTTACGGCCTATGCAGCGGCGAAGGGCGGTGTCATCAACTACACTCGCGCGCTCGCCCTCGACCATGCGCGCGACAACATCCGGGTGAACGCCGTTTGCCCGGGACTCATCGCCACTGAGATGATCCGGCACACGATGAATCACGACGCGCTGCGCCAGGCCTGCGAAGCGAACATCCCGATGGGCCGCATCGGGCGCGTCGAGGAGGTCGCCCGTCTGGTGCGCTTTCTGGCCTCGGACGATGCGAGTTACATGACCGGAGCCCTCGTTCCGGTGGATGGCGGCATCACGGCCTGGAGCGGGCAGCCGGATATCGCCCGCATCCTGGGTATCCCTTAGCGGAAGCGCCGAGAGACACGGATCGAAAGATGCTCGAGACCGCCTTGAACGCGCTTGCCGGGCTGGGTGTCGGCCTGCTGGTCGGTGCAACCGGTGTGGGTGGTGGTGCCATCATGACCCCGCTGCTCGTGCTGTTGATGGGTGTGGCGCCGCACACGGCCGTGGGCACGGATCTCCTCTACGCATCCCTCACCAAGATGTTCGGTGTCGGCGTCCATGGTGCGCAGGGGCGCGTCGACTGGCAGATCGTGCGCCGGCTGTCACTCGGCAGTCTGCCCGCTGCCGTGGCGACCCTCCTGTGGATGCGAGGGACCGGCATGAACGGTGTCCGCGAGGGCCTGATGATCGTCGTGCTCGGCTCGGTGCTCATCCTCACGGCGCTCGCCATGCTGGCGAAGCCGCTGCTGAACCGCATGGGCAGGGAGTTGCGCACCAGCGATCCACCCCGCTTTCGGCGTGTGCAGCTGCCGCTCACCGTATTCGGCGGTGCCATCCTCGGATTCCTGGTCGCGCTGACATCCATCGGTGCAGGTGCGCTCGGTGCGGTGATGCTGGTGTTCCTCTATCCGCTGCGCCTGACGCCGGCGAGACTGGTGGGCACCGATCTCGCACATGCCATCCCGCTCGCGCTGGTGGCCGGCGCCGGCCACATCCTGCTCGGTAACGTCGATTTCGCGCTCCTCGGGCAGCTTCTCCTGGGATCCGTTCCGGGGGTGGCACTCGGGGCGTACTTCGGGGGCAAGCTGCCGGAGGGCGTGCTGCGCACCGGGATCGCCGTGGTGCTCGCTGCAGTGGGCGTGAAGCTGATCGGCTGAAGCCGGTCGATGGAGGACCGTGCGGCCAGGCCACTATCGGCAGTGGCGTTCGTCTTCGCCGAACAGCGCGCCCTCCTGCAGCAGTCTGAGATTCACGCGTGAACGGAAGTCCGCGGGATCGAGTTCCGCGGCCCGTGCGAACATCCCGATCGCCTCGGCGTCGCGGCACGAAAGTGCATAGGCATAGCCGAGATTGTTGAGCACTCGCGCCTTGCGCGGCGAGCGCAGCGCCGCATCTTCCCAGTAGCTGATCTCGGTGGCATAGACACGGTTGCGCCCGAGCGTCGCCATGGCGAGAGTCATGGCCACCACAGCCAGCGCAACAGTCGCCGCTGCCGTCGAGAGGTGAGCGGGGAGGCGCAGACGCTGCAATCCCTGCCAGGCCGTGAACATCACGAGCCACGCAGGTCCCACAAGCGCGAGATACAGCTGCCGGTCGTTGACGGGATCCTCGCGCGGCAGGAGCGAATGCGTGGGCAGCAACCATACGAAGAACCACAGCACGCCGAAGGCGAGGGCGGGGTGGCGACGATGCATCGCGAACCCGCCCACGATCACCCCCGCGAGCAGCACGAGCCGCAACCCGCTTTCCGGCGACAGAGCCTGCGGTATGGTTAAGTCAGGGTCGGCATTCATCCTGCCGATGTGCACCATCTGTCCGACCAGATAGGGAATGGCCTGTGACTGCACGAGGATGTTGTCCCGGAGACTGCGGTGCGCCAGGCTGTCTGCGACGAGCTCGCGATAGGGTGCGAGCGACAGCAGCAGGAGTCCTGTCACGGCGAATACCGTCAGGAGCGGCCACGACGCCCGCATCCATGACGATCGCACGCTTGGCGCACTTCCCGTCATGTTGCCGGCAGGCTCTGTCGCCGCCCACAGCGCCAGCGCCAGTGGCAGCACCAGCGCCGATTCCTTCGTTGCAAGCGCGAGCGCCGCGAGCAGCGCGGCCCACCAGCGCGCCCCGCAGGACGCGGTGGCACGGCTTCGGCCGTCCCGGCCTGCCATCGACTCCCCGGTCGCCCTCAGCCAGGCCAGCATCGAGGCCAGGCACGCCAGTGCCATCAGCGAACTCGAGCGACCCGTGATGTACGTGACGGCCTCGGTCTGCACCGGGTGCAGCGCGAACACCAGCGCGCTGGCGAAAGCGACGCCGATGGCCGGGCGCGCGTCCAGCCCGTGGCGCCGTGACAGACGCTCCAGCAGCAGCAGCACCAGAACTGCATTGAGCGCATGGATCGCGATGTTCAACGCGCGAAAGCCCCGCACGCCGCTGCCCAGCTCGTGGCCCAGCGCATAGCTCAGCTTGAGCACCGGTCGCATCCCTGGCATGGACGCTCCCCAGGCGACGAGTGACTGGACGCGCGCATCGCGGACGATGACCCGGTAGTCATCGAACTGGTAGCTCGCGTCGAGCGCCGGCACGTAGAGGGTGCACACCACAGCGAGCAGTGCCACGGCGGCGGCTATGCGTCCCGCACGCATCACTGCCGGATCCCGTCGCCTTCGAGATCGCGAAACGCCGCATCGATGATGCCGGCGGCGACCCACCAGCGACTCGACGCGCCCAGCATGACGAGCCAGACCGTGTGCGCTCCGCGGTGCGCGAGCGCGATGAGGCACTTGCCGGCGCCGCTCGTACGGCCGCTCTTGACGCCGACGACGCCATCCAGCTGCCCGAGCAGGAGATTCGTATTGCTCATCGCAAGTCGCCGGCCGGCGTGGGTGGTGACGATGGCATGACGCAGGGCAACGATACGTGCGATCGTCGGCACGTCGACCGCAGCGATGGCGAGTCGCAGGAGATCGCGCGCTGAGGTCTTCTGGCCGGGCGCGTCGAGACCGCAGGGATGCACGAAGTGCGAGTCGTTCATGCCGAGCGCTGCAGCCTTCGCGTTCATGCGGTCCGCGAATGCCGGCAGCGAGCCGGCTGCGGATTCGGCGAGCGCGACGCAGGCGTCGTTCGCGGACCGCACCAGGAGCGCGGTGAGCGCATCCTGGGCGCGCAACACCTCACCGGCACGCAGGCCGAGCCGGGAGCCCTCGACGTCCGCTGCGCGCGTGCTGATGTGGACGGGTGCGTCGGGTCGCCAGTCGCCCTCGAGCAGCACGAGTGCCGTCAGGAGTTTGGTGAGCGATGCCGGCTGTCGCGGTGTGGCCGCCTCACGCACCCACAGCGGGCGACCGTCGGCCACAACGATGTAGGCCGCGGCTGCGCCCGGGAATGCGTCGGTCGGCGCCGCAGCGAGCGGTCCGGATGCGAGCAGCGCGCTCGCGATCGCCGGAACGAGATGCCTCATCCGCAATACGTTCCCGCGGCGCGGGGTCTTCATCACACGCGCCGCCACTGGCATCAGCGCGCCGTGTGTCGCGTACCTTCAGCGTCCCAGCAGACCCTTCAGCTTCTTCATGGAATCCTTGGCCTTGTCGCCCATGGATTTCTTCTGTGCCGACTCCTCCGCGCACGACTCGTCACCCGGTCGTCTCTTCTCTCCGTCTGCCAGATCCTGGCAGCGCTCAGCGCTGGACCCGGAGGCGGCGGGCTCGGGCGATGAACCGCCTCCGCCTGCCTGCCTGCCTGCCTGGGAATAGGCCAGGCAGAATTCCCGATACTCCTCGGCCGGCGGGTTGGAGTCATTGCGGCCCGCACACTCGCGTCGCGCGAGCACGGTCGCGAGCGCCGGGCACTCGTTGGTGAAGAATTTCCATTCGTGCTTTCGCTCGGCATCCCGGCAGAGCTCTGAGCGTCTGGCCTCGACGTCGAAACCGCAGCTCTTTGCCGAGTCCGTGAGCGGCCTGGCGGCGAGGTCCTGGCGTGCATCGTGGCGGCTGAGGCGCTCCTGTTGCGCCAGCATGCCAAACCCCCTGTAGCCCTGAACACTGGCACAGAAGACCTGCCTGTCCTTCGGGTCTTTGCACATCGGTGTCGCGCCGGTGAAGAGCGGATAGCCTTTCAGGGCGTCCTGTGCACTTTCCTTGCAGGACTGCGCGATCTGGGCGTTCGCCCTGGCCTCCGCGGCGGCAACCTTGCGCTTGATCTCGCCCGCATCGCATTCACCCGGGAGCTTCCTGCCCTCGTAGGCCATGGTCATCTCGCCCTCGGCGCTTTTCGCGACCATCTTGCCGCGATAATGGCCGGGACCGTCGTAGATGATCTCCATGGCGCCTTCCATGGCGTCCTTGCCCGTGCAGACCATGCGGGAGGTGACCTTGTTGCCGGATCGCTTCTCATCGAGGACCCTGCAGTTCCTGTCGATCGGCACCGGCGACTGGTCGCTGTTCTTCGGTACGCAGACTTCGGCCGACTGGCCGGGCATGCTCATGCCCATCATCTGCATCGATGCCGTCGTCTGCCACTTCTCACCCGGCTCGTAGCCGGCGGGTTTCTGCGCCGGTGTTGCCTGGGCGCCTCCCGGAGCCGGCGCGGCAAACACGTTTGGGGCGCTCAGCACGATGGCAGACAGGAGCGCCAGGGTGGGTGTTCTCGTGGCCCGCATGTCAACCTCCCTTCGATGTATGGGTCTCACTCTGGGGCAGCGGCGTGGCTGGCGTCAATCCCGCGTTGCCGTGTGGGCGAGCAGTCCGCGCCCCACGAGTGACGCCCAGCCGTCCTCGGCGGTCTCGGCAAACTCGAACAGTTGCAGGTCCGAGGAGGAAATCGCACCTTCCTCGGCGAGCGCATCGAAGTTGATCACCCGGCTCCAGTACGACTTGCCGAAGAGCACGATCGGCGCGGTCGGCGCCTTTCGGGTCTGCTGCAGCGTCAGCAGCTCGAACAGTTCGTCCAGGGTGCCAAAGCCGCCGGGAAAGATCGCCAGTGCGTTCGCCCGCATGGCGAGGTGCATCTTGCGCATCGCAAAGTAGTGGAAGCGGAAGGTCAGCTCAGGCGTGATGTACGGGTTCGGGCGCTGCTCGTGCGGCAAAGAAATATTGAAGCCGATGCTGGGAGCATTGACATCGGACGCGCCCCGGTTGGCCGCCTCCATGATGCCAGGCCCGCCTCCCGTCGCGATCACGTTGTCGCGCCAGCGATGCCGGGGTGCGAACGCGCCTCCGCGTTCCGAGGCGATCCGCGCAAATTCGCGGGCGATCTCGTAGTACCGGGACTGGGCGCTCATGCGCTCGGCGAGGCGCTCATCCTCCGGCCCCCGGGCGGCTGCAGTGGCGGCCTGCGCCTGCTCAGGCGAGGGGATGCGGGCCCCTCCGAACACGATGATCGTCGAGCGGATTCCCCAGTCGCGCAGCGCCAGGTCCGCCTTGGCGTACTCAAGTGCAAAGCGGATGGATCGCATCTCGTCCCGGAGCAGGAACTCGGGATCCTCGACCGGCAGCAGGTAGCTCCGGGGCGTCGAATTCGTCTTCTGATCCGGCATGGGCAGCAACTCAGGGAGGTCGCATGGTGCGCGGAATATCCGCGCACCATGCTGATGCGATCTGACGCTCGAACCGGCGACCGCTAGATCATCACCGATCCGCCGTTCACCGCCATGAGGCTGCCAGTGACGTAGGAGGCTTCGTCGCTCGCCAGGAAGCGCACGACCGCTGCGACCTCCTCGGGTCGTCCCATGCGGCCCAGGGGTGTCGCGGCCTCGAGGCTCTTGATCCAGGACTCCGGGATGCCGCGCAGGAGCGGCGTGTCGGTGGAGCCCGGGGCGACGGCATTCACGCGGATGCCACGCGAGGCGACCTCACGGGCGACGGCGCGCGTGAGTCCGAGGACCGCCGTCTTGCTCGTCACGTAGTGAGTCGGACCCTCACCCGACTGTGCCGAGGAGGACGCGATGTTGATGATCGAGCCCGCGATGCCGTCTTTCTCCATCCATCGCAGTCCTCGCGGGTGCAGAAAAAGACACCATCGAGATTCACGCTCATGACCCCGCGCCAGCCTTCGTCGTCCATGTAGACGAGTTGCTCGACGTGGGTTTTCGGTGTCTCGCCACGTGCGAGTTCCTCGTTGCGCTTCGCCATGAGCTCGTACATCTTCGCGCTGCCGTCGTTCTGCCACTGGCCGATGCCGGCATTGTTGACCAGCACGTCGAGACGTCCGAAGGCGGCGTGGGCTCGCGCAAAGGCGTCCCGGACCTGTGCGCTCTGGCTCACGTCGCACTTGAGCGCCAGGTGCGAGGCGGGCTGCTCCGCCCCGGAAATCGTCTCCTTTGCCGCTGTCTCGTTCAGATCGAGCGCAGCGACACGTGCGCCCGCGGCAGCGAGTGCGCGCACACAGGCGCGCCCGATGCCCTGTCCTGCACCGGTGACCAGTGCCGCCTTTCCAGCCAGTGATGTCATGCGCTTCTCCTCAGTAGTTGTCAGGGACCCGGCACGTAGAGTTCGGCAGACTTGCCGCCATCGACGGGGATACAGACCCCGGTGACGTAGGACGATTCGTCCGAAGCGAGGAAGAGCGCGACGTCCGCGATTTCGTCCGGCCGGCCGAACCGCCTCATCGGGGTGGCCGCGGCAATTTTCTCGCCCCAGGCGGCAGACGGGCCCGCAAAGCCCGCCGCGGTCGCCGGCGTGTCGATGACGCCCGGAGCGATGACGTTGGCGCGCACGTTCGCCGGCGCCCCCTCGATGGCCGTGTAGCGCGTGAAGTGGATCAGCGCTGCCTTGGCAGCGCCATAGCCTGCAAGGCCGTTCAGCGCCAGAAGCCCGTTCAGCGACGAGATGTTGACGATCGAGCCGCGCTTCCTTGCGGTCATGGTCTTCATCGCCTCGCGAGTGGCGACGAACACTGCATCCACGTTGACGCGGAAATTGGCGCGAAACGCGTCTTCGGTGAGATCCGCGATCCCGCCATAGCCGACCACCGGAGCGTTGTTCACGAGAACATCGAGCCGACCATGGTGCTGCGCGGAACGGTTGACGAAGGCGGCGAGTGCCTCCAGATCGGAGACGTCGAGCGCCTCCGCTTCGGCCGAACCGCCGGCCTGTCGGATCCGGGCCGCGGCCGCGTCGATCGCATCCCTGCGGCGCGAACACATGATGACCTTCGCGCCCTCGGCGGCGAAGCGTGCGGCGATGGCTTCGCCGATCCCCTGACTGGCACCGGTCACGATCGCGACGCGGCCCTCAAGACGTTTACCCATGACTGCTCCCGTACTGCTGCGCTGCGGCGCGCCGAAAGGTGGAGGCTACGATACCCCAAGTGACCCGGTGGCTGTAGAGGAGGAGGGCCGCGAATGCGGACCGCCGCCCGCTGCGCCCTGTTAGACTGCCGTCCATGTCAGACTTCCGGACGGCTCTTTTGTGACTGCTTCCGAGGCTGCGAAGGCGCAGAGCGCGCGCGGGCCTCTCGCGGGCATCCGTGTCGTCGAGTTTGCCGCGGTCGGTCCCGGCCCGTTCTGCGGAATGATGCTCGCGGACATGGGGGCGGAGCTCATCCGGATCGACCGCACGGTCGCCGACTGGGCATCGTCACAGGACCCTGAGTTCGACTTCGTCGCCCGCGGCCGTCGCTCGGTCGCCGTCGACCTGAAAAAGCCCGGGGCGTGCGCGCTCGTGCTCGAGCTTCTCGATACGGCGGATGCGCTCATCGAGGGCTACCGGCCCGGGGTCATGGAATCGCTCGGACTGGGGCCCGAGGTGTGCCTCGCCCGCAATCCACGCCTTGTCTACGGGAGGATGACCGGCTGGGGCCAGTCGGGGCCGCTCGCGCCGGCTGCCGGGCACGATCTGAACTACATTGCGCTCTCGGGTGTACTGCATGCCATCGGGCCTGGCGACCGGCCGCCGACCGTGCCGCTCAATCTCATCGGTGATTACGGCGGTGGCGGGATGATGCTCGCCTTCGGTCTCGTCTGTGCACTGCTCGAGGCGCGGAGTTCCGGACGCGGACAGGTGATCGATGCGGCGATGACCGACGGTTCGGCGTTGCTAGGGACCTCGATCTATGCCATGCACGCGGCGGGCGCGTGGTCGACCCGACGTCAGTCGAACCTCCTCGACGGCAGCGCGCACTTCTACGGCTGCTACGCGTGTGCGGACGGACGGTTCATCGCGCTGGGCTCGATCGAGCCGCAGTTCCATGCGCTGCTCCTCCAGAAGCTGGGTGTCGGGGATGCGCGGGAATGGCAGCAGTTCGATGCGCGGCGCTGGCCGGAGTACCGGCGGCGCCTGGAGGCGATCATTGCCACGCGCACGCGCGACGAGTGGTGTCGGCATCTCGAAGGCAGCGACGTGTGCTTTGCACCGGTGCTCGACCTCGAGGAGGCACCGTATCACGGGCACAATCGCGCGCGTGAGACCTTCGTCGAGTACGGTGGTCATGTGCAGCCTGCACCGGCGCCGCGCCTGAGCCGCACGCCCGGGAGCATCCGTCGGCCTGCGCCGCAGCGCGGCGAGCACACCGTCGAGATCCTGCGCGAGGCGGGTTTGAGTGAGACGCGCATCGCCGAGCTGCGTGCCGCGGGGGTGATCGCGTGAAGCGCTTCACGGGCAGGGTGACCGGGGTGACGGGCGGAGCCCCAAGGATGAGGCGGGTCATGGCCGAGCGCCTTGGAGGACAGGCCGCAGGCTGATCGATGCGCGGCTGGCGAGGCGGCACTCGCCAGGCCGACGCAGGAGGATTCACTGATGGCGGCTGCTCCAGATCAAGCCGATGCGACCATCGCGCCCCTCGTGCTCGCACTGGACGACGATCCGGACATCCGTGCTCTGCTCGAGACGTTCCTGCCGGACTATGAATTGCGCGTGCGGGCCGTTGGAACGGGCACGGCCATGCTCGAGATACTCCACAGCGAACCGGTCGATGTGCTGCTCCTCGATCTGCGCCTGCCCGGCGAAGACGGCATGTCGATCGCGCGCCAGGTGCGCGAGCGATCGATGGTTCCCATCATCATCGTGTCCGGACGCCGGGACGAGGCCGACCGGGTCATGGGACTCGAGCTCGCTGCCGACGACTATGTCACCAAGCCGTTCAGCCCGCGTGAGCTCGTGGCGCGCATCCGTGCTGTCATCCGGCGGGCGCAGCAGCAGGTCGTGACCGCACACGATGAGGCGTTGCGTGCCTACCGGTTTTCGGGGTGGGAACTCAACCTGCGCACACGGCGCTTGACGAACCCCGCAGGGCAATGTGTCGAACTCACGAACGGCGAATTCAACCTGCTCTGTGCATTCCTGTCGGCGCCCGAAGCCGTGCTCACGCGTGACCAGCTGCTCGAGCGTTCACGGTTGCACAACCTCGAGGTCTACGACCGGGCGATCGACGTCACGATCCTGCGGCTGCGGCGCAAGCTCGAACGCGACGCGAGCAACCCCCGGCTCATCGTCACCGAGCGCGGTGCCGGCTATCGGTTCGCGGTGCCGGTCAGCATTCTGCGATAGAGCAGCGCCATGGGCTCCGGACCGGCTCACCTTCGGCGCCGCGTGATTGCGCTGGGAGTGGGGTTCATCCTGCTCATCATCGCGACCGCTGCCTGGGAGGCATGGCTCAGTCATCGGGCGACAGTCGATCGGGCCGCGAAGAGCACCGCGTTACTGGCGGGCGCGCTGGCGGATCGCACCGCCCAGATGCTGCGTGAAATCGATTACGCGCTTCGTGACGTCGACGAGCGGGTGCAGGCGGATGAGCAGGAGACGCGCACGACAGCCGAGTGGCATGTGCTGCTCGCAGCCCATCTGCTTCGCCTGCCGGCGGTGGATTCGGTCACGGTCCTCGATCCCGGTGGAGCACTCCGCTATGCCAGCGATGATCGTCTCGCCCGGGATGCCGGGATCACCCGATCGTCGGTCTTTCTCGATTCCCGCCGGCACATCACGCCCGTTCTCGACTTCGGCCGCTTCTGGGCCGATCAGCCGGACCGTGAACGGGCGTTTGTAGTGGGGCGGTCGTTTCGCCACGCCGATGGTTCACTGGCCGGCGTGCTCATCGTCGGCATCGCAGGTGACTATCTGGCCAGGATCTATGGCGTGGTCGACGTCAATCGCGGGACCGAGGTGCGCGTGCAACGCGACGATGGCACGGTGCTCGCCCGCCATGTCGATGAGGCTGCGCAAGGCGCACGTCGGATCGTAGTGCTGCAACCCGTGCAGGGCTATCCACTCGTGGTGGCAGTGAGTCTCGACCGGTGGCAGGCCCTGCATGACTGGCGTGTGCAGGAGACGACGAACGTCGCTCTGACGCTGGCGCTTTCGGGCTTTGCCGCCATCCTGCTCGCGTGGCTGGTGCAGTCTCTCAATCAGCGCGCCCAGGCCGAGCAGGCCCGGCGCACAGCGGAGATGCGGCTCGAGGATGCGCGACGGGCGGAAGCGCTGAGTCTCTTCGCCGCATCCGTGGCCCATGACTTCAACAACGTACTGAGCGCCGTGCTCGGCTATGCGGAGCTGATCCGCAATGCGCTCGGCGCCGAGAGCCAGATCCGGCTCAACGTCGATCGCCTGCTGAGCGCCGCCGAACGTGGCCGGAAGCTCGTGCGGCGCGTCCTGACGCTCGATGCGCGACGCAGCCTCGATCATTCGGATGTGGCGCTCGTGCCGATTCTCATGGAGGTGCTCGACCAGGTGCGCCCGACGCTGTCGCCTGCGACCGTTCTCGACGTCGAGATCCTGGAGGGCGGGGCGACGGTGCGAGGCGACGCAACGGAGATCTACCAGGCCATTGCCAACATCTGTGGGAACGCTGCACAGGTGATGCGTGCCGGCGGAGGCAGGATCGAGGTGCGTCTGAATGCGGTGCGAGTGGATCGGGCGCGCCCACTCGTCATCGGCCTGCTCGAGGCGGGTGAGTGGTGGTGTCTCTCGGTTCGTGACCATGGACCGGGCGTCGCGCCGGATGCCATCGATTCGATCTTCACGGCGCTGTACACGACTGCGCCTCGGGGGCAGGGCACCGGGCTCGGTCTCGCGATCGTCCGCAATGCGATGCTGAGCATGGGCGGTGCCATCGACGTCGAGAACCCACCGGGTGGCGGTGCCCGGTTCTCCCTGTACTGGCCCGCACAGAAGACGGCATCCAGCCGGGTGGTGGCCGCCGCTGGCAGCCCTCGCGGGTCGGGGCAGACGGTCATGATCGTCGATGATGAACCGCAGCTCGTCGCGCTCCTCGAAGAATTGCTTGGGTCACTCGGCTATGAGCCGGTGGGGTTCAGCGATCCCCAGCGGGCACTCGATGCGATGCGTGCCGATCCCGGTCGCTTCGACGCGGTGCTGACGGATGAGCGGATGCCCGGTCTGAGCGGGGTCGCTTTCGTGCGGGCGATCCGCCGCATCCCTTTGGACCTGCCGGTGATCATGGCGACCGCGCATCGGACGGCCGATCTCGATCGCGAGGCCGGACTCGCTGGCATACAGCGGGTACTCAACAAGCCGGTACAGACCGCGGAGCTCGCGACCGCGCTCGCAGACGCGTTGAGCGTCCCACGGCGCTCACCGAAGTGACGGGTGATCCCGGCGCGGGCCGCGATATTCATGGCGGCGGCAGCGGCGAGACGCGCCTGAAGGTGCAGACGCGGCCGCCGACGGCGATGGCCGTGAACCGATCGAGACTCCGCGTGCCGTCGGTGACGAAATCGATGTCCGCGACGTCACGCAGACCGGGGCAGTCCTCCGTGAGATCCAGGCGCAAGGCGTGGTGGCGGTCGTCGATGACCGTGAGCTGGTGATCATTCACGTAGCGGATGACCGCGATGCCTGTCAGGTCCGCATTCCGGACGATCGCGCTGCGGGCGGGCAGCGGGTGCGCAACGTGCCAGGAGCGCCGTTCGCCTTCGAAGGCCGATCGGCCGAGCGTGAGCAGGGCCGCGGCGCCGAGAGCGAGAGCGCCGAGAGTGCCGAGGACCTGTGTGGCACGCAGCACTCGGGTCTCCGTTGCGCCCGCTGGCGCCGCTCCTACTTGCGCGTCTTGGGCGACGGACTTGCAGTCGGCGTGAAATCGACGAAGTGGCAGACGTGCCCTTCGACGATGATCGCACTGAACTTGTCCAGATCACCGCCGGGCTCGGTCATGAAGGCGACCCGATCCCTGAACTGAAGCCCCGTGCAGGGACCCATGAGCTTCGCGTAGAACCACTTGTGCTGCAGTGATTCGACGTACAGGCCCTTGTCGCCGTCGGCCTTCCAGTCGTGGATGCCGCCGATGGCGGCGAAGGGGATGCTGGCGTTCTGCGTTGTTGCGGCGCCGGCCGTCGCGCCAAGTGACGCGCCCGCAAGCACGCAGAGTGCGAGAACCGGTGGATTCAGATGTTTCGTCCTGATACGCATGGTCATGTCTCCTCTGGTGGCCCCGGCCATACTTACCTGGCCGGGAAATTCACGTCGATCCCGCCGCGGTCCGGCAGCTGGCAGCGCCCGGTGGCACCGCCCGCAAGCCCGCTCGCGGGTCGCACGAGGCGGAAGTTGCAGCGCATGTGCTGACCGTCACCGCCCTCGAGGTTGGCAACGACCCGCCCCGAGTAATGCGTGACGAACTGCGGGCCGAACTGTGCGCCCCAGTACGGCCAGTCCACCCACGGCCGGCGCCAGCCAACCCACAGCGGCCCCAGGTCATCGATGCGCGTTTCGCTTGTGATCTGGAAGAATTCACCGGTAAACGTCTGCCCGGTCGACGTCAGAGTGCCGGTCATCGTGCCGGACACCGCGTCGCGGCTGCTCCAGTTGAAGGTCGCCGGATTGGCGCCGCTGCGCGTGGCGCCTGTGCCGGTCCCGGTCGTGACGCAGGCGGCAAGCAGGCTGCCGGCGAGCAGGAGCACCGCCGCATTGTGCAGATTCCTGGTCATGTGCAATACCTCCATATCCGGCCGGCGCGTCGTGCCGGACGTTCCACGATTCACAGCTTCCGCTTCCCGCTCTGCAGGGCGATTGCAGCGGACTCACATCGTGTTTCAACCGCAACGCGCATTCGCCCCTCTCCTCGCGCGATCCAGTTACAAATGGAATGACGGAGCGCCGGATCGACATGCTGATGCCGCAGCGGTGGAGGATTCTGGCGCGGTTCCTTCCCATACCATGGAGAACTGAGATGAGCAGCTACAACCGGAGCGGCATGTCGAAGAGGCACCTCGCCATTGCGGGCGCAGTCGTGCTGATGGGGGCCTCGGCACTGGGCAGCGTCGCGGCCGCGGCCGAAGCCCCGAGTGTTCACGTGCAGGCAACGCGGATCCACGTTCATAAGGAGCGGGATTCGTCCAGCGTCTTCCCGGTCGATGAGATGTCGCTGAGCTATCGCGTCAGTGCGGCAGGCCTCGATCTCAGGACGAAGGATGGCGCCAAGGCACTCGAGAAGCGTGTCGAGGATGCGGCGTCTGGGGCGTGCCGTGAGCTCGGCAAGGCCTACCCGTTCTCGGAGCCGAACGATGAGGAATGCGCGAGCATCACGGCGCGCGCGGCGATGCCGCAGGTGAAAGCGCTGGTCGCGGCCGCCGGGGGCACTCGCTGAGCCGCCTTCAGCGTGCCCGCACGCCGTCGGGATGCAGCGGTACTCGGGCGCGTGGCCGACGCGCGCCCGGCCGCTGCAGCTCCACAGTCAGCCGCTGGGCTGGCGAGGGAGCACGTAGGATTCGCGGTAGGCGGCGAACTCGCGGCGGATCGCCTCGGCGTCGAGGCCGAACTGCGCGAGCGTGTAGCCGTGCGGAGGACGCCGGTCGCGGCCGTTCTCGGTCACGTAGCGTGCCATCCGGTCGCGGGTGTCCGCGGGGAGGCTGAGCCCGACTGCCGCGTAGATGCGTTCGACGACCGCGAGCGCATCCGTCACGAGATCGCCGAACCAGATGTCGAGGAAACGCTTTCCGCCGGTCGCCTTGCGCACGGCGTCCGTGCGCTCGAGGCGGCAGCGCGCCGTCGTGAGTGCGTAGTCCGCGCATTCGCTCGGATGGACGATGTCGCTCGTGAGGCGACGCAGCTCGAGCGCCATGCTGGCCAGCGAGGGCAGCGTGTCGAGCGGATCGCGGTGCGTCTGCACGATGGTGGCGCCAGGGTAGCGGCCGAGCAGCTGATCGAGGTGCACCATGTGGTGCGGTGCCTTGAGCACGAAGGGACCCACCGCTTCGCCGCGCAGGCGCTTCTGCCACTGCAGGAAGCGCAGCCAGCGGGCATGGTCGGCGTAGGTGGCGCGGCCGTCCTGCGCGAGGTGCCAGCGCAGGTAGCCCGGCACGTTCATCGAGCCGGCGGGCGGCGAGGACTGGAAGGCGTGCTCGAGCAGCATCACATCCTCGTCAGGCGCAAGCGCCTGCAGCGGATGGACGGCAGCCAGCGCCGGGTTCCCTGCGATCATGGCCGCGGCTTCGGCCTCCGCCCGCGCGATGCGCGGATCGCGCTGGCTCATGGCGTCCTCCACCCGCCAGCCGGGCAGCGGCGCCGGATACCGCGCACTCCCACCAGGCGAGCCATGAGGAGCGCGGGTCCTGGGCAAGGATGCGCTGGAGCAGCGTGGTGCCGGTCCTCGGGAAGCCCACGACGACGAAGCGCACTTCGACGTGTTCGTCCTCGATCTCGCGGTGGCGAGTGAGCCAGGCTTGCCTCTCGAGTCGCGCCGCCAGCAGGCCGACGATGCGCGTCCGCTGGCCGGCGCGACCGGCCGCGGTGAGGTGGGCCTCGCGCTCGATGGCCTCGAGGAGCTTTCCGAGGGGCTCCCGGAACGTGTCGTCACCGAAGTCGGTGAGGCCGGTGCGCTCGCACGCCTCGGCAAGCAGCGATGCCTCGTCGAGCTCGTTCACGGAGCGTGACCGGCAACGAGCTCGTCGAACCGCACGACCCGGCACACCGGTTGCGGCGGATCGATCGCCATGTTCCAGCGAAGCCCCATCGTGCCGTGGCGGTGGCCCGCGGTGTCCATCCAGTTGCCCAACCCGGGGTCACGTGCCGAGACGATGATGCGGAAGGAGCCGTCGGGCTCGAGCCGGACGCTGTGCTTGTTCACCGTGATCGGGTGGTAGCGGTAGTCGAGAGACTCGAGCCAGTAGTTGTTGAGCTGGAAGTTCCAGTAGCGGCACACCGGCGGCTTCGCGGTAATCACCAGGGCCTCGTGCGGTGCGAGTTGCCAGTAACCGTGATAAAAAATCTGGTTCGCAGCCTTGTGCGCAGGCGCGCGCAGCGCATCGGGCGGGGCATGGAGCTCGTTCGGGCGCCGGGCGAAGCCCTCGGCCCAGCGGGTGAAAAGGTCTGCGGAGCCTCGCACGAAGGCCGCAGTCGTCGCCAGCGCGCGGTCGAAGGCAGCGGGGTCGAGGGGTGCAGGGGGCCCTGTCACCCCAACGCACTCGATCTCGAACGCCGCGGGCACTTCACTCGCGCGGTCGAGGAAAAACTCGCGCACGATCAGGCTCGAGGTCCGCGGCTCCATGGCGATCCAGTTTCCGGGGTGCGGCTTCTCCGAGAGCACGATCTCGAAGCGCCCGTCGGCATCCAGTGCGAGATCGGCCGAGTCGAGATAACCGCTGCAGCCCGAGGGGCCCTCTTCGCCGTAGTGACCGTAGTAGGTCCCGATGCCCAGGTAGGTCGAGGTGCCGCGCCGGCCGCGCAGGCGGTATTCGCGGCGCCCGTCGAGGGCGCAGTTGCGATAGTGACAGTCGGGGTTGTCCGCCCCGAGCTTCGCGTCGGCGCGGGCCATCTGATAGAAGCGCGGGTGCTCGGCATCGGCGTGCTCGACGAAACGCTCGAGCGCCACGCGCAGCAGGCGCGAGAGGTAGCGGTAGCCCTCAGCCCGGTCAAAGGCGTTGGCGGGTGAGCTCTCACGGAAGAGGGCGGCACGGGCGCCCTTGAGACTCTCGCAGAAGTCGTCCCAGGTTCTGCCGTCGAGGATTCTCGCCAGAGATTCGCGATCGTTCATTCCCTACGCTCCTGGGGCCGGGCTAAACGCGCAAGGTCAGCTCGGGGTGCAGAGCCTTGACCATGCGCCGCATCCCGTCACGCCAGTCCACCGTGGTCCGTCCCGCCAGCGCGTGCATACGCGTCGGATCCAGGACGGCGCCACCGAAGGCGTCGTCCGTATAGACCAGGCTTGGGGTCTTTCCCGTCAGCTCGCCGAGCCAGCCGCACCAGTCCTCGATGCTCACCGGGTCACTGCCGCCCCAGTTGACGATCGTCGCCGGCACGCTCGCCGCCGCCAGCAGCTTCGGAATCTGGGCAATGTAGTCGTCCTCGTGCAGCAGACTGCGCAGGTTCGGCTTCTCGGGCAGCAGGCGGATGGGCGTGCCCGCGAGGATGGCCTCCAGGTGGTGCGCGGGCAGGCCGCCATTGTTGCCATAGGCCACGTTCAGGCGGGCAATGGTCGCCGGCACACCCCACTGGCGCACCGCGAAGCGCACCATGACTTCCGCGGCAATCTTTCCCAGGCTGTAGGTGGGCAGGAAGTTGCGGCGGCTGTCCCCAAGCGGGTCGGTCTCCTTCAGCGCGCGATTGCCCGCCGCCGCGTACACCGCCGAGGACGAGCAGTGCAGCCAGGCCCTGGCGCCCCGGCAGTGGTACAGGAGCCGCCCGGTACCCTCGGCATTGGCCTGCAGATCGATGTCGAAATCCCCGGTCCGGGTCGAGGCAAAGTTCAGCACATAGGTGAAATCGTCCGGCACGCTCGTAAAGGAATCCCACGCGAGATCCGCGCTCACGCAGGTGACGCCCGCACGCTCGAGTCGCTCCCGATCCCCAGGCTTGCTGAAGCGCCCGAGACCATAGACCTCGTTGTGCGCCGCCAGGTGGCGGGCAATCGGGAAAGCCACCTGGCCAGCAGCACCCGTGATCAGGATCTTCTCATTCTCGAGTCGCTTAGAGGACACTCTCTTTATTCTCCTTCTTCCTTGTCAGGTGGAATGCGGCGCGCTGGCCCGGGTCTGGATTCTTATCCCATAATCCCTGTGTGGTAGGCCACTGGTCGGGCGATGTCCGCCGGCAAGGGCGAGTGCGATCGCATCCTCGGCGACCCGCATGTCGAACTGCAGCATCCGGTGAGTCATCTGTCTCTCTATCTATGAAACCGTGTCCAAGGGTCACCGGTCAATCGGTGGTCCGCTTCAATCCGGTTCGCGTCACGGAGAAGCCGTGCGCTTCCCGGTCCCAAGTGCGTATGCTGTTTCCACGTTCCCGCAAGTCGAATTTCAGGATCTTCTGGTTGTGTGTCTTCGGCAGCTCGTCGACCACTTCGAAAAATCGGGGTACCATGAAATAGGGCATCCGCTCCACGCAGAATCTGAGCAGGGCTTCGTGGTCGATGCGCTGTCCTTTTGCAGGAACGATCCACACTTTGACCTCGTCGTCGGTGGAGTCCGGCATGCGACAGGCGACGCAAGCCACCTCTGTGATGCCGGGGAAAGCCTTGAGTTCGTGCTCGACCTCGGCTGAAGAAATGTTCTCACCGCGACGCCGCAATGAGTCCTTGACCCGGTCGACGTAGAAGAAGCGGCTTTCCGCATCCCGGCGCAACAGGTCACCGGTATGGAACCAGCCGTTGCGCCAAGCGGAGGCGGTCGCCGCCGGATTGTCGACGTAGGCCGGGGCGATCACCCATGGGTCTTCGTGGCGGACGAGCAGCTCTCCAGGCTGGCCGGTCGGGCACTCGATATCGTTTGCGTCGGCGATTCGGTACTGATACCCGGGCTGCGGCCGCCCGCAATAGCCGCGAACGAGCGTATCGCCGCTTGCTGCCCGCAGCAAGCCGGGTGCTTCGGTCGAACCGTATGCTACCAACAGTTCCTTCACGCCGAACCGCTCCATGAATCCTTTCGGGTCGTGTGGCAGTGGATTGGCGCCCAGGATACGTAGCGAGTGCTCGCGCTCGGCCGGACTGACCGGCTGCGCCAGCACGAAGTCCACCATCGAACTTACCAGGAAGCTCAGCGTCGCCCCGGTTTCCTTCGCCGTCTGCCAGTAGTGCGACATGCGCGGCTTGGCGAGGACCACCATGCGTGCACCGAAACTGAGCGCCCCCATGACCAGTCGCAGCGCGCCGCCGTGAAATAGCGGAAGATCAACCAGAGCGCAGTCGTCGTACCCTGCGGTCAGCGGCACACTGCAGAGGGCGCCGGCATAAAGATTTCGGTAGGAAATGACGGCGAGTTTGGACGGACCGGTCGTTCCCGAGGTCAGCAGATAAAACGCCGTATCCCATGTTTCAATCGGCCGCTCCAGGGCCGGTGGCGAGACGTCGCCCGAAATCAGATCCGCAGCGGTGAACCTACGATCAGGCAATAGCCCCGGCTCCGCGATGCTGCTGAACACCCCCATCAACACTGGATCGCCCACCACGGCGTCTAGGCGACTCAACCGCAGCACGTGTTCGAGCATGTGGCCGCGATAGCCGGTGTGGATCGGGACTACCTGAGCACCGAGAGCCGCCGCCCCCCACCAGGCGCGCAGGAATTCCGGCCCGTTTCCGTAGAGAATGCCAACGCGGCCGCCCTGACGGAGACCCTCCCGGCGCAGGACATTGGCGGCGGAATAGGAAACGTCGAGTGCTCTCCTGTATGTCCAGGACGACCCATCCTCGAACTTTAGGAACTCGAGATCCGGCGCTGATCTGGCGTGCCGCTCCAGAATGCTTCGCGTGACGACGTGTTCGGGCAAAAACAACAAAGCCATGCTCCCGACGAAGACCGTCAAAGCCAGCTTGAAATGATGTCAGATTCGTCGGCGCGGCGCGCGATTTCGGCGTTGAACTGCCTCAGAAGGGTTGTCGAGCGGATCTCTGCTCATGTGCCTTGGGAAAACTCATGAAAGCCACTGCACCGATATTGGATGAAGCAAGCAGTCCGCTGCTCTGGCGGAATTTCACTGAATCCGGGTCGGCGGTGGTGCGCCATCGCCGGGTGGCGGCTTTCAGGCCCACGTCGGAGAGTTGCTGCAGTGCTCCGCTGCAGGCAACATTGATTCCCAGGCCGGAATTCGGGTAGCGGCCGAATCAGGAGACCTCCGATGACCACTCCGCCTGCCACAATGTCGCTCGATGCGCTCGTTCGGCTTCAGAAGACGGCGCGCGCGGCCGAGGGTGCCGTCAGCGCCGACGTGCGGCGCGATCGCCTCCAGCGCGTCATCGACCTCGTCGTGAAGCACCGCGATCGGCTATGCGCGGCGATTGGCGGGGATTTCGGGAACCGCCCGCGCAGTTTTTCGCTGATGTACGACCTCACCGGCTCCATCGCCGCACTCAAGCATGCGCGAAAGAATGTGGCAGGCTGGATGAAGCCGGAGCGACGCCGTGGGTACTTTCCCTTCAATGTGCTCGGTGCCCGGGCGTTCGTCGAGCACTGCCCGAAAGGGGTGGTCGGCATCATGGGGACCTGGAACTTTCCCGTGTACACGCTGCTCGCACCGCTCGCCTACGTATTCGCCGCGGGGAATCGCGCGGTCCTGAAGCCCTCGGAGCTCACGCCCCGCACGGCCGATCTTGTGGCCGACGCGGTTTCCGAATTCTTCCGGCCGGAGGAGCTCGCCGTGGTCAATGGCGGGCCGGAGGTCGGTCAGGCATTTTCGGGCCAGCCCTTCGATCACCTCGTGCTCACCGGTGGCACGCACGTTGGCAGGGCCGTCATGCGCAATGCCGCGGAGAACCTCGTGCCCCTGACGCTGGAGCTCGGCGGCAAGGCCCCGGTCGTCGTCGGCCGCTCAGCCGACCTGGAGATCGCGGCGGAGCGCATCGTGCTCGCGAAGACGACCAACTCGGGCCAGCTGTGCGTGAACGCCGACGTTCTCTACGTGCCGCAGGAGAATCTGGAGGCGATGCTCGCGGCGATGCGCAGGCATTTCGACCGATTCTATCCGGGCAGCTATGCCGAGAACCCGGACTGGGTGAGCATCATCAGCGAGCGGCACTGTCAGCGCGTGGATGACTACGTCAACGAGGCCCAGGGACTGGGAGCGCGCGTCGAGACGCTCGGCGGGACCTATCACGGTCCCCATGGAACACGCCTGCCTCTGCGCCTGGTCATCAGTCCGGCGAGAGAGTGCCGGATCATGCAGAACGAGATCTTCGGTCCGGCATTGATCGTGCTTCCTTATGAGACCATCGGGGAAGTGATCGCGGACATCAATTCCAGAGAGCGGCCGCTCGCGCTCTATTACTTCGGTCACGATGCACGCGAGGAGCGCCAGCTGCTTGACCACACCATTTCGGGCGGCGTAACCATCAACGATGTCGCGATGCACCCGGGTCTGCATGACGCGCCCTTCGGGGGAATCGGGGCTTCGGGCATGGGACACTATGGTGGGCGCGAGGGCTTCCTCGAATTCAGCCATGCGCGCACCATCTTCCGCGCCGGCTGGTGGGATCCGCGCCGTGCACTCGGTCTTCTTCCTCCCATCAGCAGGAAGATGGAGTCGCTGGCCGAGAGAGGCGTGAGCCGCTGAGCGCGAGACGGGCGGGAGGGGAGGCGCGGTGTCGACTCAGGTGCTGGCGGCCGTGCTGGTCGATCAGGAGAAGCTCGAGCTGCGTGAGCTGCCACTGCCGCCCATCGGCGATGACGACGGCCTGCTGCGCATTGAAGCGTGCGGCATCTGCGGCACCGACATCTCGCAGTTTCGCGGAGAGCTGGCCTGGGGGCACGGCTATCCGGTCATTCCAGGTCACGAGATCGTGGGAAGGATCGAGAAGGTCGGCCGCAATGCGGCTCGACGCTGGAACGTCGAGGAGGGGGATCTCGTCGCCGTCGACCCCTTCCTGCCCTGCGGATGCTGCGACACCTGCCTGAGCGGGCGCTATGCCAACTGTACGAACAACTGGGGCGACAAACAGCAGTCCTACGGCTTCATCGGCGCGGCCCGGGCGCCGGCACTCTGGGGCGGTTACGCCCGTTACCTGTACCTGCACCGCAACGCTCTTCTGCACAGGTTTCCCCCAGGCATGCCGCCCGGGCTGGCCGTGCTGTTCAATGTGCTGGGTGGCGGCATCCGCTGGGCGGTGACCGTGCCGAAGCTCGGCATCGGGGACACCATCGTCATCATGACGCCGGGCCAGCGCGGGCTGACGAGTGTCATTGCCGCGCGCGAGGCCGGCGCAGGCAAGATCATCGTCACCGGCCGCAAGGACAGCTACAAAATGGCTCTCGCACGCGAGCTGGGCGCGGACGTGACCATCAATGTCCAGCGCGAGAACCTGGTCGAGCGGCTCAGGGAGGAGACCGGCGGGCAACTTGCCGACGTGGTGCTCGATCTGACACCGGACGCGACGCAGCCCGTGCTGGATGCAATCGAGATCGTCAGGCCCGGAGGCACGATCGTGCTTGCGGGCTCGAAGGGCGGGCGCACGGTCGCTCTGCCGACCGACACTCTGATGTGGAAGGACATTACCCTGCGGGGCGTCGTGGGCGTCGGCCATCGCGAATACCGGCAGGCCATCAAGATCATTGCCTCGGGGAAATATCCGCTGCATCGTCTCGTGACACATCGCTTCCCGCTGCATGAAGCGGAGGCGGCGATCCGCATGCTGGCGGGCGAAGCGCCCGAAGAGGAGCCGATGTGCATCGCCATCGAGCCATGGCTCAAGGAGCGACTCACTCTGAAGGGAGCAGCGAAGTGAACCAGATCAATTACCGCGAGCTGCTCGGCCCGCTCGGCCAGCCGGTCGCGACGGGTGAAATCTGGGGTGCCTTTGCCGATGCCATCCGGCGTGCGGGCGAGGTCGTCACCCTGCCGCATGCGCCGGGTACAGCGCACGATCGCGCCGAGGGTTACCGGTATCTGACGCAGCTGATCCAGGCTGCATTGATCATGCACGTGGAGTTCGCTGACAAGGACTATCCAGAGTTCGGCCGCTTCATGGACACCTCCATCAAATGGGGGCAGGACAACACGGATTGCCTGTACCTGAAGTGCTCCATCCGCGGCGATGCGAGTTATCGCGTCCGCGGCTACGGCGGGAACGCGCATTACCTGAGCCTCGTGGCGACCTACGGCAGCTTCGGGGACGAGACACCCGAGGACAGGCACCCAGGGGGGTCCTGCGGCAAGATCACCAACCTGGATCTCGCCTATGAGCCGGACGGCTCCTTCGAGCTCATCGTGAGCCCGGAGCCGCGCGAAGGCAACTGGCTGCGCGTGGGACCAAAGGCCGATGGTCTTGGCGTGCGGCAGTTCTTCTACGACTGGGACAATGAGCGGCCGTGGTATCTGGAGATCGAGCGCATCGGCGCCGAATATCCGCCGCCGCGCATGACGGCCGAGCAGCTGGATAAGCGCCTGCGCGGGGCCATGAAGTTCATCAGCCCGGGTGCCCAGTACTGGGATCGGGCGTCGCGCGGGCTGTGTGCGCAGCCGGTCAATCAGCTGCAGATGATTGAGCGCGGGCGATCAGTCACCGATCCGGATCAGCACTATGGCTTCGGCTGGTATCGCGTCGCCGAAGACGAAGCCCTGATCGTCGAGATTGTTCCGCCACCCGACGCCCATTATTGGAGCTTCCAGGCCTATAACTGGTGGCAGGCGAGCTGGGACTATACCTATCGCCAGTCGAGCCTCAATGGCCACCAGGCCCGGCGGGATCCGGATGGCAAGGTCCATCTTGTGCTCGCTCACCGCGATCCTGCAGTCCACAACTGGATCGACTTGATGGGGCACGTCGAGGGTCTGCAGACCATCCGGTACCTTCTGAGCGAGTCAGGCCCGCAGCCCACCACCCGACTCGTCAAGCGAACTGACGTTTCGCGTCACCTTCCGGCGGGGACCCCGGTGATCGACGCGCAGACGCGTGCGGCGATTCTGCGCCGGCGTCGCCGTGCCGTGTGGCGGCGCTTCAGAGGCTGAGGCGAGCGGCTGGGTGCGCTCGATCTTCCGGTGACCTTGTGTTATAGCTCGACCCCGGAGGGCAGATGGCGACAGCAGCCAGGTTGCGGAGAACGACGGAGCCGGCCCGCGTCGCAGGGGGGCAGGGGTTCGCAGCATTGCTCACGGCGTGTGGCATGTCGCTCGAACGCTTTTGCGAGCTGCTGGAGCGGATCTACGAGGGACCGCTCGAGACCGTCCCCTGCAGCTCCGCCATGACGCTGCTGCGTCGCTGCATGGGTGCCAATGGCAGCGTGCTCATCCTGCGGCCGGCCCAGGCCCACACGATGGCAGTCATCATCCGGGACAGAGGCGCAGGACCGAAGGTCTCTTCGTCTGTCTACACCCGGTTTCCGATTTTCTCGCTGGACCCCTTCGTCGGACTGCCGCCGGACCAGGTGGTGACGCTGGACGAGATCGTCGACCCCCGGAAATATACCCGCGGCGAGTTTTTCCGCCAGTACGTCGAGCCAAGGAGCGTGCGCTACATTCTCGGGGCCGACATCCACGGTGAGGAGGGGCGGGAATTTCGTCTGCGTTTCACGCGCCCGGCGGACCTCGAGGACTTCTCGGCGAGCGACAAGGCGCTCGTGCAGGCACTGATCCCGCACTTCAAGCGGGCGCTGAATCTGCACACCCGTCTCGGGCAGATGGAGACGGAGATGAAGCTCTACGCGAACGTCATGTGCAGCATGCTGGTCGGCTCGGTGATCCTGGATGGTGCCGGGGCGGTGCTGCGCTCGAACTCGGTGGCCCAGGCGATTCTCGCCGAGAGCGACGGGCTGCGCCTCGGCGCGGGCGGACTGTCGGCGGAGTACCGCAGCGAGGACCGTGAGCTGCAGCGGCTGATCCGCCAGGCGCTCGGGATGCCGGCGGATCAGCCGGCGATTGCCGAGGCGCTCTCGGTCACGCGCCCTCGGGGCGGGCGCCGCTCAGTCTGCTGATCCGCCCGATTCCGCTGTCGGAGTGCTCGGACGGGCCGAACCGCCCGACCGCGGCGGTGTTCGTGCGTGATCCGGAGAAAAAGCTACGCCCGTCCTTCGAGCTGGTGCAGCGGCTGTTTCACTTCACGCCTGCGGAGGCGAAGCTGGCGCTGCTGCTGGCCGACGGGTTGTCGCTCGATGAGGCGGCCGACGAGATGGCCGTGCGCAAGAACACGGCGCGGGCGCACCTGCGCTCGATCTTCTCCAAGACCGGCGTCAAGCGCCAGATCACCCTCGTCCGCCTCCTCCTCAACAGCGTTGCGTCGATCGGCTGAGGCGTTTCAGATATGGGCCAGGGGAGTCGGGACGGCGAAGCTCGGTTGACGCCTCACCAGCGCTTCAGCTCGGGCAGCACCTGCTCGGCAAAGTCCTTCAGGCGTGGATAGACCTCACCGCGAATATCGAGTCCGCCGGGCGGACCGGCGTGCACGATGTCGGTGAGTGGCAGGGTGTCCCTGAAGGTGCGCAGGGTGTGCAGCACCGCATCGGCATCGCCGATCAGCTCGTGATCGCGGTAGGCGTTCGCACCCGGCGTCAGACCGTACTGCAGATCTGCATCGCCCATCTGGCTGCGGATCCTGCGGTAATAGTCCCAGCGCTCGAAATAGAGCGCCTCGTTGCGCTTCCAGACCTTCTCCGGGTCTTCGCGGGTCACCGTGATGGACCAGGGATTGGAAATGCGCGCCTCGTCGACGGGATGCCCCGATGCATGCAGGCCGCGCAGGTACGCGGCGTGCACGGCCGGATCGACCGAGGCGCCGTGCAGGTGGGCGCCATGGCGGCCCGCGCGCTCCGCCGCAACGGGCGAGGTCGCCGCCACCCAGAGCGGCGGGTGCGGCTTCTGCATCGGTTCCGGGACGACCTGCATGTCCTGCAGGTCGTAGTATCGGCCGTGATAGGAAAAGGGGCGCCGGGTCCAGGCGAGCTTCAGGACCTCCAGCCCTTCCTCCATGCGGGACGGGCGCGTCCTCGGGTCATAACCCCAGGCGCGGTACTCGGCCGGGTTGTGGCCGGCGCCGACGGTCACGTCCAGGCGGCCTTCCGAGAGATGATCGAGTACGGCGGTTTCCTGTGCGAGCTGTGCGGCATTGTGCAGCGGCAGGATGTACACGTAGGAGCCGATGCGTGCCGTCTTCGTCCGTTCGGCGAGCAGCGTCAGGAATACCGGCATCGACGGTGCATAGCCATCTGCGCAGAAGAAATGCTCCTGCACGAGGAGGTAATCGAAGCCCATCGCTTCGGCCTGCACCATCAGCCACAGACGGTCCTCCCAGAAGGGCCGCCACGGCTCCTGCCGCGGGTTGCGGAAGTCCATCGTGAATCCGATGCGCATATTGGTGCGGCTCCGCTGCCGCTCAGGCCTGACAACTCTAGAATGCGTACTCCACGCCGATGCCGTAGGTTCGCGGTTTGGCGTACGAGATGCCGTCGTAGGTCTCGAGAAGGAACGTGGCTAGAGAGTGACGTTCGTCAGTAAGGTTGCGGCCCCAGAGGCTCAGACGGAACTTCGAATCGCGTGGCTGCCAGGAGGCCCGAGCGGATAAAGTCGTGTACGAGGGTTCACGTACCCGCTCGTTGGCATCCCAGAAGAACTCATCTGAGTGAAATACGGTTGCCGCGAGATCGACCGTGCCGAAATCGAAGTCGTGGTTGTAGTTCGCGCTTAGCCCGAGTGTCCATTTCGGCGACTTTGGCTCTTTGTAGCCGCTCACGTCCCTCACGACATTCGCATTGCCGCAGCGGCAAGCGGCGCCACCGAGCGGCTCGAGGACGACGGCGTTCGGGTAGCGGTCGAACTTTGCGCGCAGCAGCGACAGCCCAGCCGTCAATGTCAAGTCGCGGGTGGCTCGTGCCATCACGTCGGCATCCAGGCCGTAGATCTCGGATGAGGCCGCGTTCGCCGTGATATTGAAGTTATGGGCAAGAGTCATGACCTGCTGGTCCGTGTAGTCGTAGTAGAACGTTGCGACATTGGCACTCAGGCGCCGGCTCGGCGAGGTCTTGATTCCCATTTCAATCGAACGCAGCTTCTCCGGGTTAAAGGGAATCGGGTCGGTTGCAGCGATGTTGAAGCCACCGCTCTTGAAGCCCTCCGAATAGGTCACGTAGAAGTTGTCATTGTCGAAGAAGCGGTAACGCAGCGAGATCCGGGGCGTGAAGCTGTCCCAGCTCTTTGCACCGAGCCGCGGCATCGCCGGCTCGGGACCCGAGCCGAACTGGAAGGTGCCGTAGGCGGTGCGCTTCTCATCGCTGTAGCGGGCACCGCCGACGAGCGTCAGCCGCTCGGTCAGATCGAAACTCAGCTCTCCGAAGGCCGCGTAGGCTTCCGTCACCTGCCGGGACCAGACGAAGATCGGAACAGGGCCGGCAAAGCTGCCCAGCACGTCTAGGGGATCGTAGCGCCCGTCGCTGTGATAGTAGAAGAGGCCTCCCACGGCACGCAGGCGGCTATCCTGCCGGGTCGAGAAGATGAACTCCTGCGAGTAATCTTCCTGGAGCTCGTTCAGGCTGTAGTAGAGCAGATCGTAGTTCGACGCATCGCCATCCTGCGTGTAGAGGGCATCAACCTTGTTATAGGCCGTCACTGAGGAAAGTGTGCCGCCCGCCAGATCAAAATCGGCCTTGAGGCTGGCCATATGCACTGTGCTGTCGAGGAAGTCTTTCCGGCTGGTTGCAAATTCGTAGGGCTGGTCAGAAAAAACGGCTCCAGGGAAGAGGCGGGCGATCGTGTTTCCGTTGATCGTTCCGTAGGTCGTGGTGTCGCCGTCCCAGCGATCCAGATAAGCGACCGTGAGTAGCAGCTTTACACCGTCACGAGGCTTCGCAAGGAGCTTGCCCCGCACGATGGTGCTGCGGACGCCTCCGACATCGTTCTGGCCGGTGACGAGATCGCGAGTGTAACCGCCACTGTCCTGACGGGACACGGACAGGCTTCCTGCCACCGTGTCACCGACCAGGGGGCCGCTGACGAAGCCTTTGGCGAGCACGTCGGAGAAGCGCCCGTACTCCAGGCTGAGTCGGCCCGCAGGCGTGAAGCCCGGCTCCAGGGTGAAGATGCGGATCGCCCCTCCCGTCGCGTTACGCCCGAAGAGCGTCCCTTGCGGGCCCTTCAGCACTTCGATCTGCTGGACGTCGGGCAGGTCAAAGCTGTTGGCGATCTGGTTGGGTTGATAGACGCCATCGAGATAGATCGCCACGTTTGGGTCGTTACCCGGATCCGTCTGCTGGGACTGGACGCCGCGGATAACCGGTTGCTGGTTCGCACCCGTACCCGTGATGCGCAAGCCAGGCGTGACGGTCGTGATGTCGCGCAGGTTGATGACGCCGGCGCGCTCGAGCTGCTCGCCCGACTGCACGGTGATGGCGATCGGCACATCCTGCAGTCGTTCGGCACGGCGCTGGGCAGTGACGATCACCTCCTCCAGTGAGCCTTGGCCCTCGGAAGGAGGGGCGGCAGGCAGAGACTGCGCTGCCGCCCAGGTCGCGATTGCCGCCCATCCGCAGCCGGCGAGGAGCCCGTAGGCCGTTCGGTGAGCGGTCATCTTCCCTCCCTCAACTTTCAGAAGCTGACGCTGACATCGATACCGTAGCTGCGGGGCTCGCCGTAGACGTTGCCCGCGTAGCCGAGTCCACCGAAGTCGATACCGTGGATCCGGTACTCCTCATCCGCGAGGTTCTTGCCCCAGAGCGCGAACGACGCCTTCCCTGACCAGACGGCCACGTCGGCGAGGGTCAGCCGCGCATCGACGAGGCTGCGCGCGGCGCTCGCCATCTGCTCGTTGAACGGCGTGCCGTAGTTGGGGCCGATCGTCGGCTGGAAGTACACCTTGCCACGGTAGTTGTACTCGAGCCGACCGGAGAGCCGGCCTATGCTGAAGCGCGGCAGGTCGTACTGCAGTGCCAGGTTCGCGGTTTCCTTGGCGGAGTAGGTGAAGTGCGCAGAGTCCTTGATATCGACGAGCGCGCTCGTGACCTGATCCCGGATCAGGAACTCCTTGAACTTGCGGTCGATGTAGCCGACAGAGCCCGAGAGGGTCAGCCTGTTGGTGAGCAGCGCCTCGAACTCCGCCTCGATGCCGGTGTATTCGGCCTTGCCCGCATTCACGGTGTTGCTGGCCGCGCCGCGGCTGCCGGCCACGAACTGCTGCATCTGCATGTCCTTGTGATCGACGTAGAAGATCGCGCCGTTCAGCCGCAGGCGTCGATCGAAGAGCTCGCTCTTCGCGCCGATCTCATAGGACGTGAGGTCCTCGGGGTCAAAGCCGCTGTTGGCCGAGCGGGCATTCACGCCGCCCGCCTTGTAGCCCGTGGCGATGCGCGCGTAGGTCATGATGTCGCTGCTCACCTTGAAGTCGAGCGTCGCCGACCAGTTCGTACGGCTGAAGTCCGGCGTGAGCCTGCGAACGAAGGGTGCGACCTGGATCAGGTCCTTCTTGTCTTCCGTATAGCGCAGGCCGCCGGTGAAGCTCAGCCGGTCGGTGAAGTCATACGTGGCCTGTGCGAAGGCGGCCTTCGACTCGGATTCGTGCGTGTAGCTGATCACACCCTGTGTGGGCGCAGCAGCCGCGGGGAAGGGCGGCGGCAGGGCGATGTACATGGACTGCTGGCTGTACTCGCGGCTCCTCTCCTTGAAGTAGAACAGGCCTCCGACGTAGTGGAGACGCTCGTTCACCTTGCCGATGAGGTTGAATTCCTGGCTCACCTGGTGCTGGCTGCGGGGCGAGACGCCGGCGGAGAAGAGGGTGACCGGCCGCACTCCCGTCGGGATGAAGGAGTAGGGTGGCGCAAGCGCGGCGGGGCTCACGGTCAGGGCGAGAATGCCGCCCTGGCCATCCATGGCACTGTTGCGGGTGATCTGGCTCCATTCCCGGTAGCCGGTGAGCGAGCGCAGCAGCGTGTTCGCATTGATGTCGAACTCGAGCGTCAGAGCGTGGCCGCTGACCTCGTCGGTATTGTAGTCATCGGCCGGCAGGTACAGGCGATCGAGTCTATCGGCCGAGACCTGGGGCGCGTTACCGCCGGGGTAGGTCGGGGACGCGTTCCACAGACGCAGCACGTTTGCATTTGCGATGGTCGCCTGGTAAGCGGCCGGAATGCCCTTGCGTCGGTTGTGATCGAAGGCGTAGTCGGCACGGAACGCGCCGCCGCGATCGAAAGAGAGTGCAATTCGGCCGGCATCGATCTGGGAAGCGCCCGGATCGAGGTCGCCGGGAGCGTTGAGGTTATTGACGTAGCCGTCCTGCTCGCGGTGCACATAGGCGAGCTTTGCACGAATGCCGGTCTCACCCCACTGGCCCGTGTCGACGGTCGTGCGTGTCTGCCACTGGTTCCAGCTGCCGTAGCTGAGTTTTTCCGTGAACCCGAACTTGTCCTTCGGTCTCGCGGTGATGAGGTTCACGGCTCCGCCGATGGTGTTGCGTCCGTAGAGGGTGCCCTGGGGACCGCGCAGGATCTCGATGCGCTCGAGATCGACCAGATCGAAGGCTGCACCGGCCTGGCGACCGATGATGACGCCGTCGACGTAGATGCTGACCGGTGAATCAGAGGTGAGGATGGGGTCGCCGTTGCCGATGGCGCGGATGGCGATGGTCGAACTGGATGTAGACCCCGGTGTGGTGGTCGTCGTCAGGTTGGGCGCGAACGACGTGAGGCGGCTGACGTCCACCGTGCCGCGCTGCTCGAGGACTTCGCTCGTGATGGCGCTGACGGCGAGCGGCGTCTCCTGCAGGCTTTCCTCCCGCTTCTGCGCGGTGACCACGATTTCCTGGAGCTTCCCCGCGGATGCGTCTGCCGCAGGCTGCCCGGCGCCGGTCTGGGCGAGGGCGGGTTGCAGCATCAGTCCGTAGGTCAGGCAACTGCCACAGAGTACGCGGGCGGCATCGGTCATCTTCATCGGTATCTCCCCTCGGCAATGATGTCAGGGCGTGTGACGAACCAGGCGTTGCGCGTGAGCAACATTCATCAATCAAATATCGGGTGCACCGCAGTCAGCATCTTCGCGCAGGCCGAATACCAGTATCCTAAATGAGCTTAGGA
Source organism: Gammaproteobacteria bacterium (assembly GCA_016707425.1). GTDB lineage: Bacteria > Pseudomonadota > Gammaproteobacteria > Steroidobacterales > Steroidobacteraceae > JADJHU01. The sequence continues at coordinate 97,166 of JADJHU010000001.1, read as the reverse complement.
AGCCTGTTTCGCGGTCGCATCGTCTGACTGGACTACATTCAGGCATTGGGTTCGTGAGCCCGGGATCAATGCCGGAAGCGCCGGCCCCAGGGCATGCGTGTGCCGACGCCCGTGTGCGCTCCGGCGATCAGTGGCAGACCCAGAAAGGTCTTTACTCCCGGAGCGGCCTCACACAGGGGCACGATCGAGTGCACAGCGTGCATCGCCGTGGCGATCGTGGCGGCCGTCGGACTCGAGCGATCGAAGTCGAAGGTGAGCTGCATGGAGGGCTCGCCCTTCACCGCCACAGTCCAGCCTGGCGGCGGTTGCGGCCACTGCTGCGGATAGCGTTCGCCGATCGTCCACAGGGCCTCGACCTCGATCACCGGCTCCCCGCCGCGCAAGGCCTGCCAGCGATACCACTGCCCGGTCACCGTGCCGCGCCGGACGGTATGCCCTGCGAGGTCAAACTCCCGGTCGGCAAGATCGAGTTGCTGCAGAGTGCGAGTGCCGTCCACGCACATGCCGATGCCCTGTGCGACGAGGCCCACCGACTGGAGGAACAGATCACTCATGACTCGGGCATGGGCGTGATTGCGCAGCTCGGCCTCGTGCGGTGGGTGCCCGAAGCGCACGAGATCGAAGGTGATCCGCGGCGAGCCGTACCGGGACCAGTTGGCCCGCTCGGTGATCTTCACGTGATCGATGCGGCGGCTGAGCCCGCTGAGGGCGAGCACGAGCTCATCGCCTACGAAACCCGGGTTGATGCCGGTCCCGTGCACCGATGAACCGCCGCGCTGGCAGGCGAGCTCGAGTCGCCGCAGGTCGCCTGACGCCATGGAGTCCGGGTGAAAGAGAAAAGCGGTGGTCACCACGTTCTTGCCGGACTCCAGCAGCCGGCATACATCGGCGAGGTCGTGTTCTCTCGGCGTGTAGCAGACGCAGTCGGCATCGAGCGCAAAGATCGCGTCCTTGCTCTGCGTGGCCAGGACACCGGCGGGGGGCAGGCCACAGAGCAGTCCGGCATCCTTGCCGTGCTTCTGCGCGTCGTAAACCAGAGCGCCGGTCAGCTCGAGCCGCGGATCACTGAGGATGCCGCGCAGTGCTTCCCGGCCGACGCCACCCGTGGCCCATTGCACTACCCTGTAGGCCATGCGAAGTCGCCCGCTCTCCGGCGGTCACCCTTCGATCCAGAATCTCCACTGGCAGAAGGGCGCATCTCCGCTTGCCCGCGGGGGCAGGAGCGGCCATGCCATCTTCATCTTCGGATTGAAGGCCTTGCTGATGACTTCGTAGGCTTCGTGCTCGAGGCTCCCGGGGCCCGAAGCGCAGAGTCTGTTCAGGCCATCCGTGTCCCCGTGCTTTTCGTAGAACGCTGCATTCTGGCAGAACTTCCCCGTGTAGCTGACGTCGTTCTTGTTCTTGATGTTGAAGTTGAAGTCATACATGCCACCGCCGCGGCAGCCATCCGGCGCGACCTGGAAATACTTGAACATGGAGATGACATCGTCGTCACGGATGTTCAGGGTCTTGCGGATGAGAGGGATGGCGAAGCGCTGCATCGTACGTCGGTAGATCTCGTTGAACTGCTCCTGTCCGACGTCCTTGCCCTGCCGCTCCTGCAGGACCTGCAGACCGGCTACGCACAGGCCCTGGAAGATCCTCTGGTAACTCTCGATGAGCTTGACCAGGGTTTCCTTCGACAGATCGGAGAACTGGAAGTCCGGCTTGAACTCGCCGCTGTAGTCATTGAGTTCGGGCATCGTGCTCTGCTCCGGTGTTGAAGTGTGGGTCGTGGGCTTGCAGCCCTGTCCTGCAGCGACGGAAAAGATAGAAAGGCGGTCGTGCTCCTGCATCGTCCTCTCGGACTACGTCCACGCAGAGGGCCCGGAAGATCCGTGGTGCACGATGGCTCTGCAGGATGGCTCTGATAGACTCGTTCAGTGGCTCAAGTGATGCACGAAGGCAGACGGCCTGTTGCTCTCCTGCTGGCACTGAGCCTCGTGCTGTCGGCATGCGTCATGGCGGCCACTGCGGTGGACGACCGGGTACTCGCCGACGAGCGCGACGGTCGCAACTGGGCCGGCTATGGCCGCACCTTCAGCGAACAGCGCTACAGCCCGCTCCGGCAGATCGATGCCCGAAGCATCGGGCGCCTGAGCCTGGCCTGGAGCCTCGAGATCGGGACGCCCGGCAATGTGGCGACCGCGCCCCTGGAAGTGGATGGCGTCCTCTATTTCGGCGTCGGCCTCAGTGTGATCCACGCGGTGGACGCCAGAACCGGGAAACTCCTGTGGCGATATGACCCGGAGACGGCCAGGGTCGCCGGCGTCAAGCTGCGGCGCGCATGGGGCATACGTGGGATTGCTTTCTGGAAGGGCAGGATCTATTCCGGCACCCAGGATGGTCGGCTGATCGCTGTCGATGCGAAGAGCGGCAAGCTGGTGTGGAGCGTCATGACAGTGAGCGCGGACGATCCGCGCTACATCACCGGCGCGCCGCGCGTCTTCAACGGCAAGGTCATCATCGGACACGGCGGCGGCGACTTCGGCCCCGTGCGCGGTTATGTCACCGCGTACGACGCCAGGAACGGTCGCCAGCTGTGGCGCTTCCATACCGTGCCCGGTAACCCAGCTGACGGTTTTGAGAACCCAGCAATGGAGATGGCCGCGAAGACCTGGACGGGCGAGTGGTGGAAGTTCGGCGGCGGCGGCACGGTGTGGAATGCCATCACCTACGATCCCGAGTTCAATCGCATCTACCTCGGCACCGGCAATGGTGCGCCCTGGAACCAGAAGCTGCGCAGCCCGGGCGGCGGTGACAATCTCTTCCTCTGCTCGATCGTCGCGCTCGATGCGGACAGCGGATCCTATGTCTGGCACTACCAGACCAACCCGGGCGAAAGCTGGGACTACAACTCGGCGATGGACATGGTGCTCGCGATCCTGTCGATCGACGGCAGTCCTCGCAAGGTGCTGCTGCACGCGCCGAAGAACGGCTTTTTCTATGTCATCGACCGTGAGAATGGCAAGCTGGTCTCCGCGGAGAAGATTGCCAGGGTCACGTGGGCGGAGCGCATCGACCTGGCGAGCGGCCGTCCGGTGGAGGCGCCAGGCATCCGCTACGAGAGCGGCGAAGCACTGATCTGGCCCGGTCCCTTCGGTGCGCACAACTGGCAGCCCATGGCCTACAACCCCGGCACCGGTCTCGCCTACATCCCGGTGCGTGACATGCCGGGCTACTACAACGACAAGGGCATCGACCCGGTGACGTACACCAATGGTCCCGGTTCGCGCAGCCCGAACGGGATCAACGGGTCTGGTGGCGACATTCCGGAGAATGCCGGCCAAGGCTATCTCCTCGCCTGGGATCCGCTGCGGCAGAAGGAAGCCTGGCGTATGCTGACACCGGGTCTGTGGAACGGTGGTGTGCTGACGACGGCGGGCAATCTTGTTTTCCAGGGCCATGCCGGCGGCAAGCTCGTGGCCTACGACGCGCGCAGCGGTCGCGAGCTGTGGGCCCATGACCTGGGCGTGGGCACGATCGCGCCACCGATCACCTACGAGGTCGCCGGACGGCAGTACGTTTCGATCCTCGCCGGTTGGACGGGCGGCACGGCGCTACTCGGCTCCCTCAGTGCCCAGCACGGCTGGGTCGGGCGCGAGCATCCGCGCCGCCTGCTGACCTTTGCGCTCGACGGCAGGGCGCGGCTGCCTGCTGCACCGCCGCCAGCGCGGCCGATGCCGGTGGATGATCCGGATTTCGTCATCGATGCGGCCAAGGCCCGCCGCGGCGCTGCGGTGTACGGCAAGTGTGGTCTCTGTCATGGCATGGGCGCAGTGGCTGGCGGCTACATCCCGGATCTGCGCGCCTCGACTGTGCCGCTCTCGAAAGAGGCCTTCGAGCGTGTGGTGCGCGGGGGCGCGCTGCTCGAGCGGGGCATGCCGGCCTTCGAAGAATTGAGCGACGACGAACTGGAAGCCCTGCGCCACTATCTGCGCGAACGTGCGAGAGACATCTCCACAGCCGCCAGTCCCTCCAGGGCGAGGCCGTAGCCGAGGTTCTCGTCCATCAGGCGCTTCAGGCGCTGGATCAGGGCGGTGCGCGCGTAGCGCCGGGTGAGCGGCGGCAGGGTGGCGAGCTGCCGCGCCAGCTCCAGGGCGCGCGGCATGAGCCTCTCTTTCGGCAGCACCTCGTTGACCACGCCCCAGTCGAGCGCCTGGCGCGCGCTCAGTACCTGGCCGGTGAGCAGGAAGTAGCGACCGCGATTTGCGCCGAGCAGCTCCTGCCAGACGATGTGCACGCCGTCGCCCGGCACGGTGTGGAAGGGAATGTGCGGCTTGTCCTGGAAGGTCGCGCCCTCGGCCGCCAGCGTGATGTCGGAGAGGCAGGCCAGCTCGGCGTGAATGGTGGCGGGGCCGTTGACCGCACCGATCACCGGCACTTCGATGTCGAGGAGGTTACGCATCAGGCGCTTGCCCTCGGTGTGGATGTCCTCCCACTGGATTGGTCGGGAGGCATCCTTGTCCCAGGCCATGTCATCGATGAACGCGTCGCCGGTGCCGGTGAGGATGACGACCGCATTGTCACGGTCGGTGCCGACGTCGTAGAAGGCACCGGCCCAGTCGGCGTGATGCTGCGGCGTATAGACCACGGGACCGTCACTGGAGTGCAGCCGCATCACCAGAATACCCAGCTCGTCGCGCTGGAAGGCGATGGTGGGGTACTTGTCGAAATAGGCGGGCCGCTGCATTCGTGCGTCCCGAGCGATTACCGCTGTGCTACGGGAAGGGTGAGATGCGAGGGATGCTGCGCGTCGTGGAAGATCTGCTGCACGGCCTTCTGCGCATCCGCCGCGCTGCCGAGCGCCGGTGTCACCTTCGAGTTCAGATTGCGGTCGAAGCGCGGGAAGTTGCTGCTCGAGATCTCCAGCCGGATGCAGTGGTTCGCCTGGAAGGTATGCGCCACGTCCCACAGATCGATGGTGAACTGCGTGACCTTGCCGGGCTCGAGGAATTCCGCGTGCTCACGGCTGTTGCGATAGCGTGCACGCACGATGCCCTCGGCGATGTTGGCGCAGTAGCCGCTCGGCTCGACGTCCACGAGTTTCGCAGTGAAATCCGTGTCCACCGCGCTGCTGCTCGCATGAAGCGTGAGCGTGATCGGACCGGCAATTGCAAGGGGCTCGGCGAGTCGTGCCGTCGTATAGACGAGGACATCCTGGCGTTCTTCGACCTCCGCCTGATCCTCGACACCCGTCGGCACGCCCACCATGCTGCGGCCGCCGCAGGTCGGTACCGGATCGAAGGGATCGTAAACGAAGCTGTCACGGGGCTCGATGGCCGGAGCCCGCGTGTCGAGCGTCCCGTCGCCCATGCGGGTGTTCGCCCGTCCGGCGCTGTGCAGGTAGTAGTGCACGGGCGTGTGCGCAGGCGGCCAGGACTTGGCTTCCTTCCACACATTCTCGCCCATCTGATAGTAGCGGACTCCGTTTTCCGGCAGGACCTTCAGAGGCTCGCCGCGCAGCCAGTGATCGAACCAGCTGAGAGCGAGCCCTGCCAGGAGATCAGGGCCGTAATCACATCCGGCCCGAAGTCACGCTTGCCGGCGCAGGTCGGTCGCTTGTTGTAGTACGCGCTGTGGTCCCAGGGGCCGAGAACCAGGCGGTGTTTCTCGCGCACGCTCGGATCGCTGCGTTCCGCGAGCGCCTTCGCCCAGTCGAGATGCCCGCGCAGGCAGGTGTCGTACCACGAGGTCATGTGCAGCACGGGAACCTTCACGCGGTCTGCACGCGCCACAGCGTCCGCGTCACGCCAGAACTCGTCATAACTCGGGTGCGACAGCCATTCGCGCCAATAGGGTGCCGCGCCGTTCTGGAAGGGCGGGAAGTCGATGAGGGGCAGGAAGCTTGCGGAGCCATTCATGTCGCGCGAGGCCTCGGCGAGCTTGCGCAGCGCCTCCTGCTCGGCAGCGGGACTCAGACCCAGACGCGGAATGGTGTCCGTGGCGAGTGCCGTCCACGTCCATGACATCTGGAAGCCGAGCTCGAGGGCACCGTTTGAATAGGTCCAGCCCGAAAGGAAGTCGATGCCCGTTTCGTAGGCGAACACGGCCTTCAGGTGCGGAGGTGCCGCGACCGCACCCTGAACGGCCATCGTGCCAAGCGCGCATGCGCCATAGAGACCCACGTCGCCGTTCGACCAGGGCTGAGCGGCTGCCCACTCGACCGTGTCATAGGCGTCCTCGCGGACCTGGGTGTACGGGCGCCAGGTACCTTCCGATCCATACCTGCCACGAACTTCCTGCACCACGACCACATAGCCTCGCTGGGCCGCCACCAGAGGGCTGAAGATGAGTTCGTGCACGACCAGGAAGTGATCGTTGTTGTAGATATGGCCGTTCACGAGCACGGGATGGCGTTCGTCGTCATCGGGCCGGTAGATGTCGGTGGCAACGCGCACGCCGTCGCGCATCTGCACCATGACGTTGCGCTCGACTCGGATGTTCGTGGTCATGAGTTCTCCGGGTGCCGGCCGGACCGGCGAAGGATCTGGATCAGATATCAGCCTGCTTCGTGCCGCATGCCCGCAGGAACGGCCTGCGGGGAATTATCGCCTGTATCCCGCGCGGCTGCATGGCCGCAAGGCCTGCAGGTGACGGCCGGATTCATCTCAGGTCTCGAGGCATGCCGACAGCTCGGCAAGGTCGGGGAGCGTCTCGAGCTCGAGGATGAGCCTGCGGAGCCTGTCCACGGCTGGGGCGCGCAGCCGGGACGCGGCGTTCTGCTCGAACTTGGCGAGCAGCTGTGCATCGTTCATCGCGGGCATCCGGGCGCCGTGCTCCGCCTTGTAGCACTGTCCCCGCGCGTGCACCTCGATGCGGTGCAGCCCGGCAGGGTGGGTGCCCACCGTCACCCTGGGCATGAACGCGCGGATCCGTTCGTCGTGCAGTAAGGACTCGTCCTGCCATTCCGCGCCGATCCTGATCCCGTGCGCAGCCACGGCGAAGGCGAAGGGGACGCTGAACTGTGCATCGACGTGGGTTCCGATGTCCGTCGTGACCCAGATCGGCTGCTCGATCAGCGGATCGCACAGGATCCGGATGCTGTCGATCTCCTCCGGGCGCAGCTGGCGCGTGCGGACGATCTCCAGGAAGTCGTCCATTTCCGCGTGACAGAGCCCGCAGAAAGGGTAGTGCTTGTAGAAGATGCTGTACGGCTGTCCGAGGAACCACTCCCGGCCCAGCCCATCAAGCAGTTTTTCCGGTTGCCATTTCTCGCGCGCCGAGGCGGAGAAGCGCCAGAACGCATATTCGCCGTCGAGTGCCGTCGCATCGCCTGTGTAACCGCTTTGCGCGAGCAGGGCCGCCGTCACACCGGCCTGCGCAATCCAGCCGGTGGAGCCGTACTTCGTCATGGCGGCAGGCACGGTCTTGTACCACTTCACCATGGCCGGCACGGGGGCGAAGTAGGCACCGATGCCGAAGGCCCATGCCGTCCGGCGGGAATCGAGCCCGAGGATGCGGGCCGCTGCGGCGGCCGCGCCGATTGCATGCAGCGAATAGCCGTGAACCGGTGGCAGCTGTGCAAGCGCACTGTCCGCAGGCCATTCCTCGAGCGCGGTCAGGACGCCGCCCAGCCGCCCGGAGATCTCGTGGCCGAGGATGATGGCGGTCAGCAGGTCCTGGCCTGGGGTCCCTGCGGCTTCTGCCAGGGCGAAGCAGGCGGGAAGGATGCACGGCGTCGAGTGGCCCGGCGGTACGCCTCCGGCATCCCAGTCGAGCGCGTTGATGAGCTCGCCGTTCGCGAAGGCGGCGTTCGTGGTCGATACCTTGCCGTGCGCACCCCAGACCACGGATTCCGCCGGTCCGCCGAGACGATGGGCGAGGCGCAGCGCGAGCCGGCCCTTCGCGCTCGACAGGCCTGCGAGCGCACACCCGATGGAGTCGAGCAGCAGCCGCTTGGCCTCGTGGATCGAGGCCGCAGGGAGTTCTTCGAAGCAGGTTTCCGCTGAGAAGCGGGCGAGGGCCGCGGTGACGTTTCGGTCGCTCATGACCGGTCACGCTCGAAAATCGCCGCGAGCCCCTGTCCGCCGCCGATGCACATTGTCTCGAGTGCGTACTGTCCGGCACGTCGCTCGAGCTCATGCAGCAGAGTGACCAGGATGCGCACGCCCGTCGCTCCGATCGGATGGCCGAGGGAAATTCCGGAGCCGTTCACGTTGAGACGGTCGAGGTCGGTCCAGCCCCAGCCCTTGAGCACGGCGAGCACCTGACACGCAAAGGCTTCGTTGAGCTCGACCAGGTCCATGTGATCGAAGGAGAGGCCGGTCCTGCGGAAGAGCTTCGCGACTGCGGGCACGGGCCCGTAGCCCATGGTCGCGGGCTCGCAGCCGGCAGCGGCCCAGTCGACCAGGAAGGCCATGGGCGTCAGGCGCAGCTCTGCGAGCCGGTCTTCGGCCACGACCAGGCAGGCCGCGGCCGCATCGTTCTGCTGGCTCGAGTTGCCTGCGGTGACCGTGCCGTCCTTCGCCAGGGGGCGCAGCGCCGCCAGGGACTCGAGGTTCGCATCGGGGCGTATCCCCTCGTCCCGTGCGAAGGTGAGTGCAGCGCCCTTTTTCTGGGGTACCTGCACCGGCACCACCTCGGCATCGAAGCGACCGGCGTTCCACGCGTCGCGCGCGCGCCGATGGCTGCGAACGGCGTAGGCATCGGCTTCTTCGCGGGTGATGTGGTGCCGGCGCGCGAGGTTTTCGGCCGTTTCGATCATCCCCGAGATGACACCGAAGCGCCCGACCGGCTGGGAGCGCTCGCGCCCGCGTTCGAGGCGGTCATGCAGCTTTACCGAACCGGAGCGCGCGCCCCAGCGCATGTCGGTCGTGTAGTACTCGATGTTGCTCATGCTCTCGACGCCACCGGCCAGCACCACGTCGGCCGCGCCGCTCTGGACCATCATCGCGGCGGTGGCGATGGCCTGCAGCCCGCCGCCGCAGCGGCGATCGAGCTGCATGCCGGGCACCTCGACGGGCAGCCCCGCCTGCAATGCAGCCCAGCGGCCGACACAGGGCGTCTCGCCGTTCACGTAGGACTGCGCGACTACCACATCGTCGATGCGTGCCGGGTCGAGTCCGCTGCGCGCGAGCACGGCGCGGATGACCGTGGCCGCCAGCTCTTCGACCGGCACGGGCCGAAGACTCCCCCCGAAGGCGCCGACGGCCGTACGTACCGGGCTCACGATGGCTGCTCGTCTCATATGCTCACCTCTCTACGCTCGAGCGACTCCCGGAAGCGGGGATCGGCGATCGCAATCATGCGCCGGATGCGCTCAGAAACCGGCTGACCGCGCAGGTCCGCGACACCGTGCTCGGTGACGATCAGGCCGGCGTCGGCGCGCGATGTGCTCACCGGACCGCTCAGGCAGGCCACGATGCGGCTCTGTGCGCCCGCGGTCGAGGGCAGGGCGACGATCGGCAGGCCGCCGCGGGAGCGTGCCGCGCCACGCAGGAAGTCGATCGCACCTCCGACGGCGCCCACGTAGCGGCCCGCCGCCTGCTCGGCGTTCACCTGCCCGGTGAGATCCACCTCGATCGCCGAATTGATGGCGACGAAGCGATCGATGCTCGCAAGTACACCAGCGTCATGCGTGTAGCGCGTGGAGCGGAATTGCACTGCGGAGTTACGATGAATGAACTCCCGGGTCGTCCTGCCGCCGAGCGCGAGGCCCGCCACCGTGACGCCTGGGTCCCGCGTCTTGCGGGCATTGGTGACGACGCCGGAGGCCATCAGATTGATCACGCCATCGCCGATCGCGCCCGAGTGCACGCCAAGATCGCGGCGGTCGGCGAGTTCCTCGAGGACCGCTTCCGGAATCGCACCGAGCCCGGCCTGCAGTGTGGCCCCGTCCTCGATGAGAGCGCTCACGTGCGCGGCAATGGCACGCTCCACCTGCCCGGGCACAGGGTGCGCGATCTCGGGCAGCGGCCGGTCGGTATGCACGATGGCATCGAAATCATCATCCGTCAGGATGCGCTCGCCGCAGGTCCAGGGTGCCTGGCGGTTCACTTCGGCGATGACCACGCGAGCGGTGTCGAGCAGCGGTACGAGATATTCATGTGCCATGCCAAGGCTGTAGCGGCCGTGCTCGTCCGTGGGTGACACCTGCAGCAGCAGCACATCGGCTGCGAGGGGCCCGCTCGAGAAAACATCGGGGAACTGCGAGTAGTGGCAGGGCAGGATGTCGAGCCTGCCGGCAGCGGCCAGCAGGCGATTCGTGCCGGAGCCACAGTAGCTGATCAGATCGATGCAATCCGTGTGTTCCGCGGCAATGCCACCGTTCGCGGGCGGGATGCCGAGAAAGACCCGGAACCGTCCGCCGACGCGATGACGCTGCGCGACGAGCGTCTCGACCAGAGCCAGCGGGGCGGCCGCTGCCTGACCCCACAGCACCAGGTCGCCGGGGCGCACCCAGGCGGCAAGATCCATCGCTGCCGCCGTGTCCTTACCCATGGGGATCGGCTGCAGGATGCGGGTGCGCGGCCATGGCGGCAACGTGGGCCCGCCAGTCGCGCAGCACCTCGAGCGCCGCCCGTTCCGAGATGCAGACGGGCAGGCCCGCCTGGGCAAAGGCCTGGCGCACGCGGGGATCGGGGGCGTGCACGACGCAGGGCTTCTGCGTGGCCCCCACGGCCTCTGCCGTCTCGCGCACGAAGCGCGGCAGGTCGTAGCTCGGTCCGCCGATGGCGACCAGACCCAGCGCCGCTGCGGATACCGCGGGGTCGGCGAGCGCGAGCGTCAACGCACGACCGAGGAGTCCGGGGTCGGCAAGCAGCATTGCGGTGAGATCGATGGGGTTGCGATTCAGCGAGAAATCAGGGAGGACCGCATCGAGGGCAGCGCAGGTCTCTGGCGACAGCGTCGCAAGCGGCAGGTCGAGCTCAGTGGCGGCATCGGCTGCGATGACGCACGACGCGCCGGAGTTGCTCACCAGCACGATGCCGCCGTCGCCTGCCGCACCGGTGCCGTGAGGCCCGAGGTAGAGAGGCACGCTCTCGCAGAGCTCAGCGAGCCCCGTCACGATGCGGCACCGGTGCTCACGGAGGACGGCCATGAGCTGCCGGCCACTCAGCCCGTTGAAGCCTGTCGAGCCCGTATGAAGCACGGCCGATCGGGCTCCTGCAGGCGAGACGCCACCGACTACGGCGATCACGGCGATGCTCTGCTCCTGCGCCCGCCGCAATGCGGCATGCATCGCGGTGATGTCCTTGACTTCTTCCAGGTAGACCAGCATCACCCGGAGCGAGTCGTCCCTCGTGAGTTCCGTGATGAAATCGGTCACGTCGAGATCGGCCTGGTTGCCGGTGGTGCAGACGTAGCGCACGCCGATGCCGTTGGTACGCAGCAGCGCGTAGGCGGCCACGCCGAAGCCGCCGCTCTGCGACACGATTGCCACCGGGCCATCCTGATGCGGGCAGTCGAGGTAGACTGAGGCAAAGGAGAGCACGGCGCCATTCTGGAAGTTTGCGACCCCGAGCGTGTTCGGACCGACCAGGCGGGTGCCTGCGGCCCGGCAGGTGGCGGCCAGCGCCTCCTGCATCGCGCGACCCGTGGGGTTCACCTCGGCGAAGCCCGAGGAGAACAGCAGCGCATGCGGAATGCCGAGCCGGGCACAGGCTTCGATCTCCACGCCGCCCGGTCGGCCGGGACACAGAGAATCGCGACATCAGGCACTTCCGGCAGCGCGCTGAGACTCGTATACGAGGGAAGACCCTGCACCGGCATGCCGCGCTGCGTGACCGGATAGAGCGCTCCCTTGAAACCATGGGCGAGCAGGTGCCGCAGCGGGCGCCCGCCGACCTTGTCGGGATTGTCGGAGGCTCCGACGACGGCGACGGCACGCGGGTGCAGGAGGGACCACAGGGCGGGCTGTCGTACGCGCATCCGAGCCTCAGGCGAGCTCCGCACGGCCACTGCTCAGTACCACGACGTCACGCTCGACGACGCGCGCGCGGAACAGGACGTGATCATCCCGGGACCAGATCTCTGTGCGGATCGTTTCGCCAGGAAACACCGGCGCGGAGAAGCGTGCGCTGAAGGATCGGAGTCGCTCCGGGCGATAGTCGCAACAGGTCTTGAGGATGGCATGGCAGGCGATGCCGTAGGTGGCCAGTCCGTGCAGGATGGGGCGTGGAAAGCCGGCTGCTGCCGCAACCTCGGGATCGGCGTGCAGGGGATTCGAGTCGCCGGAAAGGCGGTAGATCAGTGCGGTCTCAGGACGTGTCGCCAGCTCACAGGCTGTGTCGGGCGCCGTTTCCGGCAGAGGAGCGGGCGCGGGCGGTGGCGCGTCGCTCGGCTGGCCCGCGGGATGCGCCGGGCTCGGCAGGCTGTAACCACCATCGCCACGGCAGAAGGCCAGCTGCTCGACCGTGGCGAGCGGTTCTCCGGTACTCTTCTCGAGGAGATGCCGCGTGGTGACCACCAGCGCGCCTTTGCCTGCGCCCTTGTCGACCACGCGGGTCACCTGGTTGCGGGCGATCACGGTGCCTTGCGGCGGCAGGGGCCGGTGCAGGTGCAGGCTGTACTCTCCGAGCAGGAGCTGCACCCAGTCGATGGTGGACTCGGGATGCCTCGCCCAGAAGCCGGGAAACCCGAGCACGGCCGCCATCGTCGGCAGGACCTGCAGATCCTTCTCGTAGACGAAGGCCAACTGCCGCCTGTCGAGCGGGTCCATGCCAAAGGCAAGACCCAGCGCATACAGGATGGTGTCCTTCTCAGCGTAGCTCTGCTCGATCTCGCCGAAGGGCCAGGCTTTCAGCCGCTGATAGTCGAGCATCACGCAAGGCTCGCATGGATGTGACGTCGTGCGAACTCTTCCATCCGGCGCTTCTTGAATCCGATGTCCGACGGCTGCACCTTGCCGTCGATCATGAAGTGCGTGCCATTCGTCATCGTGACTCCCATGACCTCGATCCGCTCGAAGGCACCCGGCTGCAGGTTGTCGATGGTCGCCCAGACTTCGAAGGGTCGGCCGAGGGTGCCGGCCTCGTCACGCGCTTGCCGCAGCTTCGCCAGAATCCCGCGCAGCTCCTCTTCGGTGTGCCGCAGCCCCAGCCAGCCCTCGTAGCGCGCCGCCCGGCGCAGGGCAGCGTCGCTGGTGCCGCCGATGAAGATCGGCACCGGCTGCCGCGTGCCAGGGGACATCCGCAGCGGCGGGAAGTCGTGGAACTGGCCGTGGTATTCGACCATCTCGCCGCTCATCAGCTTGCGTATGACGACCAGCTGCTCGTCGACGCGGCGCCCACGGGTGTGGAAATCCTGCCCGGTGAGCTCGAACTCCGCCTTTTGCCAGCCGATCCCGACGCCCATGACGATCCGGTCGTCGGAGAGATAGGCGGCGGTCGAGATCGCCTTGGCGGCGTTGAGGGTCTCGCGCATCGGCAGCACGTACACGGTGGTCAGGAAGCGGAGCCTGCTGGTCTCGCGCGCCAGCACTGCTGAGAGAACCCACGGATCCGGCCAGTGTGTCTCCGGATGCCACATCACCTGGCCGCTCTTCGTGTAGAAGTATTCGTCCACCTGGGTCTTCGTCGTGATCAGGTGATCGCCGAAGGAGACTCCGTAGAATCCCAGCTCTTCGGCGAACCGGGCGAGCTCGACGGCCTGGTCGAGCTCGCAGAAGGCGAGCGACTGCCAGAACTTCACGGTCAGACCGGATCCCAGCAGAAGACATCGCCCGAACGCTCGAGGTCGAAGAAGGATGCCTGCAGGGCGGGCATTGCGTGTCGGGCCACCGTCTCGGGCGTCCATCCCTCGGCCCGGTGCACCGAGCGCACCGGGCGCGGCTGGCTCATCAGGAAGATTTCGTTACTGCGCACGGTGAAGATCTGGCCGTTGACGGCCGCGGCCAGGTCGCTGGCGAGGTAGACGGCAAGCGGCGCGATTTTCGCGGCGGTCATCTGCTTCAGGCGCTCCACGCGCGCCTGTTCGGCAGGCGTTTCCGCAGGGATGTTGCTGGTCATGCGGCTCCAGGCGAACGGGGCGATGCAGTTCGAGCGCACATTGAACTTCTGCATGTCGAGGGCGATCGACTTCGAGAGCCCGGCAATGCCGAGCTTCGCCGCCGAGTAATTGGCCTGCCCGAAGTTGCCGACGAGCGCGGACGTGGAGGTCATGTGGATCATCGAGCCGGATCCCTGCTCCTTGAAGTGCAGCGCAGCCGCCCGGCTGACGAAGAAGCTTCCGTAGAGGTGCACCTTCAGCACCGAATCCCAGTCGTCCACGCTCATCTTGTGGAAGATGCGGTCACGCAGGATGCCCGCATTGTTCACGATGCAGTCAATCTGACCGAAGGCGGTGAGTGCTGCGCTGATGATGCGCTCGGCAGAGGCAGGATCGGCGACGCTGTCCGTGTTTGCGACCGCCGCACCGCCGGAAGTCACGATTTCGCTCACCACGCGTCCTGCAGGGCCCGGGTCGCTGCCGTCGCCCGACAGCGAGGCGCCGATGTCGTTGACCACCACCTTCGCCCCGTAGCGGGCCATGAGCAGGGCGATCTCGCGACCGATGCCGCCACCGGCCCCGGTGACGACGACGACCTTGCCTTCGACCATTCTGGAATCATTCACCGCCTGGGCTCCTCATGAAACGGCCTTGACCATGTTGCGTGCGATGACGAGCTGCTGGATCTGCGTCGTGCCCTCGAAGATCCGGAACAGCCTCACGTCACGATAGAAGCGCTCGATGCCGTATTCGGCCATGTAGCCTGCGCCTCCGAAGATCTGCACTGCGCGGTCCGCAACCCGCCCGCACATCTCGGACGCGAACATCTTTGCGCACGACGCTTCGGTGCTGACGTTCTCGCCACGGTCGCGACGCTGGGCAGCATCGAGCGTCATGCAGCGCGCTGCGTAGAGCTCGGCCTTGCTGTCAGCGAGCATCGCCTGCACGAGCTGGAACCCGGCGATCGCCTGGCCGAACTGCCGGCGCTCCGTGGCGTAGCGCAGCGCATCGCGCAGCAGTCGCTCGGCGACTCCGACGCAGATCGCCGCGATGTGGATGCGACCCTTCTCGAGGACCTGCATCGCGGTGCGGAAGCCGCGGCCGGGTATTCCGCCAATGATGCTGGTGGCAGGCACGCGGCAGTCATCGAAGATGACGTCGCAGGTCCAGGCGCCGCGTTGACCCATCTTGCGATCGCGCTTCCCGAGCCGCAGCCCTGGCGTCCCTGCCTCCACGATGAACGCGGAAACGCCGCCCGCGCCGTGGTCTTGCGGATCGGTGCGCGCCATGACGGTGAAGATGCCGGCATGCGGTGCATTGGTGATGAAGCGCTTCGTGCCGTTGAGGACGTAATGAGCACCGCTCAGCGTTGCCGAGGTGCGCAGCGATGCGGCGTCGGAGCCTGCCTCGGGCTCCGTGAGGGCGAAGGAGGCGATCAGTTCGCCTGTGGCGAGGCGCGGCAGGTAGCGGGACTTCTGCGCCTCGGTGCCGTCCATCAGCAGGCCCTGCGAGCCGATACCGACCGTGGTACCGAAGAGAGAGCGGAACGCGGGCGAGGTCTGGCCCATCTCGAACATGACCAGGACCTCCTCCTCCATCGTCAATCCGAGGCCGCCGTATTCTTCCGGAATGGTGAGGCCGAAGAGGCCCATTGCCTTCATCTCGGCGACGATGCCGGCCGGGATCTCGTCCGTCTCATCGACGAGCGGCTCCGCGGGGACCAGCCGTTCGCGCACGAACCTGGCAACGGTGGCAAGCAGCGCGTTCAATGCCTCGGCGTCGCGGATCATCGGGCGGCTCCCGCTCAGTACGATCGTGGCAGACCGAGCACATGCTCGGCGACATAGGCGAGGATGAGGTTCGTCGAGATCGGTGCCACCTGGTAGAGGCGTGTCTCGCGGAATTTCCGTTCCACATCGTAGTCGCGGGCGAAGCCGAAGCCGCCGTGAAACTGCAGGCAGGCGTTCGCCGCCTCCCATGATGCCTTGGCGGCGAGGTACTTGGCCATGTTCGCCTGCGCCCCGCAGGGCTGGCCGGCATCGAAGAGACGGCAGGCCTCGAATCGCATGAGGTTGGCCGCCTCGACTTCGATGTAGGCTTCTGCGATCGGAAACTGCACGCCCTGGTTCTGGCCGATCGGGCGTCCGAAGACCACACGCTGCCTGGCATATGTACTCACCCGATCGACGAACCAGAAGCCATCGCCGATGCACTCGGCAGCGATGAGCGTGCGCTCGGCATTCAGGCCGTCGAGGATGTAGCGGAAGCCCTGACCTTCGGAGCCGATGAGGTTCTCCGCGGGGATCTCGAGCTGGTTGAGGAAGAGCTCGTTGGTGTCCTGGTTGAGCATGTTCGGTATGGGCTGCACGGTGAGCCCTTTGCCGACCGCTTCGCGCAGGTCCACGAGAAAGATCGACATGCCATCGGACTTCTTCTGCCCCTCGGCGAGCGGTGCCGTGCGGGCCAGCAGGATCATGAGGTCCGAGTGCCGCACACGCGAGATGAAGACCTTCTGGCCATCGATGACGTAGCGATCGCCCTTTCTGACGGCTGTTGTCCGGATGCGGGTGGTGTCCGTACCAGTTGTGGGCTCCGTGACGGCCATCGCCTGCAGCCGCAGCTCGCCGCTCGCGATCTTTGGCAGGTAACGGCGCTTCTGCTCCTCCGAGCCATGGCGCAGGAGGGTTCCCATGTTGTACATCTGCCCGTGACAGGCTGCGGAGTTGCCGCCACTCCGGTTGATCTCCTCCATGATCACCGAAGCCTCGGTGAGCCCGAGGCCGGAACCGCCGTACTGCTGGGGGATCAGGGCGGCGAGCCAGCCGGCCTGTGTCAGCGCCCGGACGAACTCCTCCGGATAGGCCCCGCCGGCCTCCATGCGGCGGAAGTACTCGTCGGGGAACGCCTTGCACAGGTCCCGCACGGCGTCGCGGATCTCGGTGTGGTTTTCGATGCGATTCGTCTTCAAGGCGGCTGTCTCATTCTCGAGGGGAGTGGGATCATCCTGTGAAGTGCGGCCGGAGAAGCGCGCTGCTGCCGCCCATATGAGTAGCCTGAGTCCGCGCGCGGCGCCTCGTCCAACGAGACGATGACCTCGACCCGTGCGCGCACGGCCTGTAAGGCGGGGCTCCCTGTCTGCTATGCTCTGCCGACCCTGAAAATGGACAAGTAACCTGATGGATTTTCGCTACACACCCGCTGAGCAGCAGTTTCGCCTGGAGGTGCGCCGGTTCATTGCGGAGCACTGTCCGCGCGAACTCAAGGGCTTCCACGAGATTCATGCCGAACACGTGCCCCTCGAGATGGCCTTTCTCAAGAAGGTGGCGGCGAAGGGGTGGCTGGGTGCGGCCTTCCCGAAGGAGTACGGCGGCCTCGGCGGGGAACGGATGCCCATGGTCGAGTACATTCTCATCGACGAGCTGCACCATGCGGACCTCGAGGGTGTGGCGGTCACTCTCACGTACATCATCGGCATCATCGGCAACACGCTGCTTCAGGTCGCGTCCGAGGACCTGAAGAAGGAATTCCTGCCACGCATGCTGGACGCGCAGCTGCGCTTTGCCATCGCCTACAGTGAGCCGGATTCCGGCAACGACATCGCCAGTATCCGCACGCAGGCGGTGGATGACGGCGACGATTTCATCATCACCGGACAGAAGCGCTTCATCACCTGCGCGGATACCTCGGATTACATGTGGACGCTGGTCCGCTCCGAGCAGGGATCGGTGCGCCACAAGGGCCTGAGCATCGTCCTGGTGAAGTCGAACCTCCCGGGTGTCACGATCCAGATCTTCGAGATGATGAACGGCATCCAGACCTGCGAGGTATATCTCGACAGCGTGCGGGTGCCGAAGCGCTTCCTGGTGGGGCAGCGCGGGCACGGCTGGCAGCACCTGATGGAGGCACTGTCGCGCGAGCGCATGACGATGATCAATTTCAAGGCCGTCAGCGAACCGTTCGAGAGGTTCGTGCAGTGGGTGCGGACCGCCGAGATCGACGGGGAGCGCCTGGCGCAGGACCCGTCCGTCAGGCAGTCCCTGGCGAACATGCACGTGAAAATCGCGGGCGGGAAGATGATGCAGCTGATTGCCGGCGCCCGGATCGCGAACAAGGACTACATCCCCACGCTTGAGTCCTCGGCGTGCAAGATGTACCGCGCGATGCTCAGCTGGGAGAAGGCGAATCTCGCAGTCGACATCATGCGCTCCCATGGTCTGCTCACGGCCGGGAGCCCGGGCGCGCCGCTCGACGGGTGGTGGGCGGCCGAGTACGGCTGGGCGGGACACGAGCTCTCCGGTGCGGGGGGTATGGATCTGAACCGGAAGATCATCGCGCAACAGGGCCTGGGCCTGCCGCGCTGGTCCAACAACTGAACGTACGCCGCGAGCCCGCCGCATGGACATCAACCTGACCGATGAGCAGCAGATGCTGGTGGACAGTGCCCGCGAATTCCTGCGGGATACCTGCCCACTCGCCACCGTACGCCAGTGGGAGAAGCTCCCCAGCCGCTATCCGCCCGATCTCTGGACGCGGCTGGCCGAGATGGGCTGGGTCGGCGCCCTTTATCCGGAAGCCTACGGCGGGATGGGCCTGAAGAATCTCGACATGACGCTCCTCATGAGAGAAATGGCACGCGTGGCGCTGCCGAGCCCGATCGTCTCTACCGTGCTTCTCGCCGGCCGGGCGGTGCTGGAGGGTGGCACAGAAGAGCAGAAGCGGGTGCTCCTGCCGGGCATCGTCGCTGGCGAGCGTCTCGTGGCGTTTGCATTTACCGAGGCGAGCGCTCAACCGGACGCGGCGACCGTGAAGACGACCGCGCGAGCCGAGAAGGGCGGTTACATACTGAACGGCACCAAGCACTTCGTGGAATATGCCGAGCAGGCCGGGCTCATGCTGGTCGTGGCGCGCACGCGCGAGAGCGCCGAGCCCGCGCACGGTCTGACGATGTTCCTCGTCGAGGCGAAGGCGCGCGGCGTACGCCACGTGCCTGTGCAGACGCTGGCGCTGCAGCCTCAGGCCAGGGTCGTGCTCGAGAACGTTCGAGTCGGGGCAACCGACATCATCGGGCAGGTTGATCAGGCCTGGCCCGTGCTCGACTCCGTCATCCAGGCCGCTACCGCGATCGTCTGTGGCTACATGACCGGCATCGCCGAAGGAGCGCACGAGCTTGCCGTCAGCTATTCCAAGGAGCGTGTGCAGTACGGGCAGCCGATCGGCGCCTTCCAGGCCATACAGAACTATCTGGCGACGACCTGGGCGAAGAACGTCATGGGCGAGTACCTGAGTTACTACGCCGCGTGGCTCATCGACCAGGGCCTCCCGAGCCGGGAGGCAGTCTCGACCGCGAAGGCCTTCGTCGGCTATTCAGCCGTGGAGTCCACCCAGCTCGCCACGCAGCTGCACGGCGGTCTGGGCGCGACGGTGGATGCGCGCACGACGCCGTTTCTGCGGTGGGCCAAGCAGCTGCAGCAGACGCTCGGCAACAGCCAGTATCACGAGAGGATCGTCGCGGCGGAAATACTCGACCACGATCCGCCCGCGCTTGACGAGAAGTATTCGATCGCTCTGACCTAGGAGACCTGAATGGCGCTGCCGCCTGTCGTAAATACCTGGTACGAAGACGTACGCGTGGGCGAGGAGATTCCCTCGATCAGTATTGGGCCGCTGAGCCACACCATGTTCCTGTTCATCGCCTCGTCGCACCACGACTGGTACCCGGGGCATCACGACGTGGAGTACGCGCGCGAGCAGGGGCTCCCGGACATCTTCATGAATGCGACCTGGCAGCATGGTCTCCTGCAGCGGCTGGTATGCGGATGGGCCGGGCCGAACAGCATTCCCCGGAAGATCAAGTACCGCATGGGGCGCCCCGTCGTGCGCTACGACACGGTCACGGGCAGGGGGGTGGTGACCGGGAAGAGAATCGAGAACGGTGAGCATCTCGTGGATCTCGACGTCTGGCTCGACAAGCAGGATGCGGAGAAAGCCACGACGGGCTGGGCCACGGTGGTCCTGCCGTCACGAGGAGACACAAAGTGAGCGAAGTCGTGCTCGAGACCGACCCTGCCGGCTACGTCTACCGTATCGGCACCGAAGAGGAAGGCATGGCATGGGTGGGGCGCGAGACCGAGCCGGTCGAGCAGCCGTATCCGATCGATGTCGAGCACATCGAGCATTTCGTGGAGGGGATCCAGGATCCGAACCCGCTCTACTGGAGCGAGGAGTTCGGCCGGAAGACGCGATGGGGCGGCCGCATCGCTCCGTGGGGTGTGATCGTGCTGACTGGTGAGCACAAGGTGTGGCGACCCGAGTGGCTCGAGTCGCCCAGGGAGACGCCGACGCTGTTCATGACCGTGCCGCTGCCGGGCAACCGGCTGCTCGCGACGGACTACGAGGTCGAGTGTTTCCAGCCGCTGCGCCCCGGGGACCGGGTGTCCAAGAGTGAGAAACTGGTATCGATCGTGCCGAAGACCTTTCGCGTGGGTGTGGGTCATCACGTGACCGTCAAGGCCTTCTTCCGCAACCAGCGGGGGGAAGTCTGCATCACCGACAGCCGCACGATCTTCCGCTACAAGTTCGGCACGGGAGCGGGCTACAAGCCCGCGGCCTGATGGAGGCGGAACCGTGAGCGGCTCACTCAGGCGCAAGGCAGCAATCGTCGGCATCGGGGCGACGGAGTTCTCTGCCAATTCGGGCCGCAGTGAACGGCGCCTGGCGGTGGAGGCGGTCCTCGCGGCCCTGGACGATGCGGGTCTGCGCGCGGACGACGTCAACGGCATCGTGAACTCCGATTACGATGACACGAATCAACTCGACGTCATCAATGCGCTGGGCCTGCGCAACATCCGCGCCTACGCCACGATTCCGCACGGCGGGGGCTCTCCCTGTGGCACGGTCGCCCAGGCAGCGATGATGGTGGCGAGCGGCGTGTGCAGCTGCGTCGTTGCCTACCGTTCGCTGAACGAACGCTCCGGGCATCGCTACGGCAGCTCGGATGCCGTCCCGACCTTTCCATGGGTCTATGGATTGCATGCGCCTTACGGCCTGATCGTGCCGGGGGAATGGACGGCAGTGCACGCGCGGCGCCGGATGATCGAGTTTGGCGAGACGCGGGAGCAGTGGGCGGCCGTGCCGGTCACTTTCCGTGCACATGCAAACCGTAATCCGCAGGCCATGCAGTACAGGAAGCCGCTGACGCGGGAGGAGTATCTCAACGCGCCCATGCTTGCCGAGCCGCTCTGTCGCTACGACTACTGCCTGGAGACGGACGGCGCGGTGGCCTATGTCGTGACCTCGGCGGAGCGTGCGCGTGCGCTGAAATCCGTGCCGGCCTACATTCATGCGGCGGTCCAGGGGACCGCCTTCCCGGTGTGGTACCAGACGAACTGGTATCGCGAGAATTTCACCACCGGGACCGAGGTCGTGGCCACGGCCGGGCATCTCTGGAAGGAAAGCGGACTCACGCCTCGCGACATCGACGTAGCGCAGATCTACGACCACTTCGCGCCCCTGGTGCTGACTTCGCTGGAGGATTTCGGCTTTTGCGCGAAGGGTGAGGCTGGCGCTTTCATTGGCGACGGCAGGATCGGTCTCGGGGGTGAGCTGCCGCTGAATACTGCCGGCGGGCTGCTATCCGAGGGCTATATCCACGGGTGGAACCTGATACTGGAAGGGGTGCGCCAGATCCGGGGCACCTCGACGGCGCAGGTCGAGGATGTCGAGTTCTCGCTCGTCACGAGCTGCTGGGGGGCACCGACGAGCGCCGTGATCTTCTCGAGGTGAGCTTCAAGTGACACAGCCGATGCCGCAATTTCCGCGCCCGCTGCCGCAGATCGATCGGGACCACGCAGAGTGGTGGGCCGGGCTTCGCCGCCAAGAGCTGCTGGTGCAGGAATGCCTGCGCTGCAGGAAGCAGCTCTTTCCCCCCGAACCTCTGTGTCCGCACTGCCATTCGCCCGAGATGGGCTGGCGCAGATCCTCTGGGATAGGCAAGGTCTACAGCTGGGTGATCGTGCGTAGGCCCTCTCACCCCTGGTTCGCTGATAAGGTTCCATACGCCGTGGTGGTGGTCGAGATGCAGGAGGGTTTCCGGGTGGTCGGCAGCATCGACTGCCCCATCGAGAAGCTGCGCGACGGATTGCCCGTGGAGGCAGGCTTCGAGGATGTGGATGAACGGGTGACTCTGCTGCGATTCCGCGTGGCGGTGTGAGGGGCTGACTGGAAGGGGAACGATGGCAGGCCTCGAGGGACTGCGGGTCATCGACATCAGCCGCGGTGTAGCGGGGCCGTTCTGCGCGCGGCTGCTTGCCGATGGTGGCGCCGATGTCCTCCGCGCCGAGGCACCCTGTGGGGAGGGGCGGGGACGGATCGGACCGCTCGAGGTCTTTCTTCACCGGAACAAGAGGGGTCTTTCGCTCGATCTGGCGACCTCCGGCGGGCGCGACACCTTCAGGCGTCTGGCCGCGTCTTCGGATGTCATCGTCGAGTCGTCGCGCCCCGGAACGATGGAGGCGCTGGGTCTTGGTTACGACGCGCTGGCCGCCATCAATCCCGGGATCGTTCTGGTCTCCATCACCGAGTTCGGCCAGACGGGACCGTATCGCCTCTACAGTGCAGACCATCTCACCATCTCTGCGCTCGGCGGGTGGGCTTACACGTTTGGCGACGCGGATCGCGAGCCTCTCCAGGTCGGATTTCCCGTCATGTACTACATGGCAGGTACCCACGGGGCGATTGGCGCGCTCGCGGCCCTTCGTGGGCGGCGACCGGACGGGCGGGGACAGCACGTGGATGTTTCGTCTCACGAGGCCTGTCTCAGCATGCTCTCCTATCCGCAGGTCCTGGAGCAGTTTGGCTGTCCGCCTCTGCGCAGGGATTTTTCCGCTGCCCTGCAGACGTTCTACGTGCAGGCAAGCGACGGGTGGATTGCGCTGAATCATCTGTCCGCGAGCCAGTGGGAGAGTCTCTGCCTGATGCTGGGCGTCCCCCACCTGGCCGAGGACCCCACGCTGCTCTACGACATGGAGAAGAAGCGTGCGATCGTGCCGGAATTCATGGCTGCGGCGAACGAGTGGGCGAAGGACAAGACCCAGATCGAGGCTTTCTACGCGGCCCAGGAGCTGCAGATTCCCGCAGGTATTCCGTACACGCCAAGAGAGCTGATTGCGTCCGATCAGTTGCATGCCCGCGAGTTCCTGCTTGGCGCGACGCAGCCCGGTCTGGGTGAGTTTCTGGAGCCGCGCGCGCCGTTCAAGTCCATTTCACTGAGGACCGACCGCCGACCGACGCCGGACCCGGGTGAACGCGATTGCGATGTGTCGTGGGATGGACCGCCGGGAACAGAGCGGAGGACCACACCGTCACCGCCGCCGCGCGTGTCGAAGACCCCAATGGACCTGCTCGCGGGCGTCCGCATCGCTGATCTTTCGCACTACCGGTCCGGGCCAACAGGCACGTCCCTGCTTGGCGGGCTGGGCGCAGACGTGATCAAGATCGAGGCACTGCAGCGGCCCGACGGGTTCCGCTTTTACAACACCTCGGACCCGGCTGATCCGCATTTCTACGAGCTGGGTTCGTATTTCAATGCCAGCAACACGAACAAGCGGGGCATCACGCTCGATCTGAATGCACCCCGAGGCAAGGAGCTCTTTGCGGCGCTCGTCGCGAAAAGCGACGTGGTAATCGAGAACTTTTCACCCCGCGTGATGGGCAATCTGGGCTTCGACTATCCGCGGCTCAGGGAGATCAACCGCGGGATCATCATGGTCTCGATGTCCTGCTTCGGGAAGAGCGGGCCGTGGCGGGATTTCGTCGGCTTTGGCTACGTGTTCGATCAGATCGGCGGTGCGGCGGCAGCATCTGGCTATGAAGGCGGGCCCCCGACGCACATGATGGCGGCCTCAGACGTGACAGCGGCCTACATGGCGGTATACGCCGTGCTGCTCGCTCTGGAAGAACGTGAGCGGACGGGACGTGGACAATTCATCGACATGTCGCAGGTCGAATCGCTCGCATTCCTCCTCGGACCCGAGATCATCGACTACCAGCTCACGGGGGTGACGCGACCGCGGGTCGGCAACCACCACGAGGCCTTCGCGCCTCATAACGTCTACCCCTGCCGCGGAGACGATGAGTGGATCAGCATTTCCGTGGAGTCCGACGAACAGTGGGCGGTGCTTGCCGGGGTGATGGGGAAGCCGGAATGGATTCGTGAGGAGAGATACCGGACCGCGACGGCTCGAAAGACCAATGAGCACGCGCTCGATAACGCGATTGCGGAGTGGACGCGAGGACTGGACAAGTACGGGGTGATGAATCTGCTGCAGGCGCGCGGCATCGCTTCGGGTGCCGTCCTCAAGCCCATGGAGCTGCTCGTCGATCCGCAGCTGGAAGCGCGCGGCATGCACCGGTCGCTCGTACGGCAGTTCGTCGGCGAGCATCGCTACCCGGGGTTCCCGCTGCGCTTCTCCGGAGCGACCTGTGAGCAGCGTTCGCCGGCACCGACGCTTGGTCAGCACAATGAAGAGGTTCTCTCCGGGCTGCTGGGTGTGCCCGCGACAGAGCTCGAGGCGCTCCGGGCGGCGAACATCATCGGGAACGAGTTGCCGCGAGCGAAGCTCAGCCGCGCATGAGGTGTCGGGCAGCGGTCCGTGGTGGACGCAGAACCGTCCACGCGAGCCAGGGCCAGTGGCACCAGGACGAGCCCATAGGACAGCCACTGTCCGTAGCGGCCTTCCGGGCCGTAGGGCTCGGTCGCCATGTGCCAGTAGCCATTGTCGATGCTCAGGAGGCCAGACTCCGTGAGTTCGTGGAAACTGTAGAGGAGCAGCTGCACGACGAAGAGCAGCAGGAACACGGCGGTCACCTGCAGGAAGCGCCCGAGGTTCACGCGATGGCCGTACCGGCTCCAGAGGAGCGCGAGCGCAGCCGCCGTGCCCAGGCCGAGCACGGCGCCCGTGAAGAAAGGCTGCATGTCCGTCTGCAGGAAGGTCGAAGACAGCAGCAGCGCGGCCTCCATGCCCTCGCGGGTGATCATCAGTACCGTGAACGCGAAGACCCCGAGGAATGCCGCATGGCCCTGGCGGACCGCGACCTGCTCCAGGCGCCCCTCGATATCACGCTTCATGAAGCGCGCGGTGCGCAGCACGTGCACGGTGAAGCTCGCGACGAGGACGGCGGTCACCAGTGCGAGGATGCCCTCCCACAGAGGTTGATTCTCCGCCCGCGAAAAAAACAGTGACGCGAGATAGCTCGTGACCATGGCGACGGCCACACCCGCATAGACGGATCTGGCGAGCCATTCGCGGCCCGTCTTGCGCAGGTAGGCGAGTGTGATCGCGACGATAAGGAAGGCTTCGATGCCTTCACGGAGCGTGATCATGAAAGCGCTGAACATGGCAACCTCGTCGGCATGCGCTCGAAGCAGCGGACTCGCGTTTAATTAGAGCACTGACGAAGGGCAAATGCAAATAATTCGCATTTGAATGTGGCAAGGCTCGGACCCCTGTTCAAGCCACGCCCGGGACGCAGTGATCAGTATCTGTAGTTGATGCTCAGCCAGGCACTACGCGGTGCGCCCGGGCTGATGTTGTTGTTGCTGTTGGCACTGGCGAAGTACCGGGTATTGCCCAGGTTCTCGACATTCAGCTGGAATTGCATCGTGCGACGGGGTGTCCAGTAGACCGCGGCGTCGACGCGTGTGAAGGCGGGCAGCGTGACCTGATTGTCCGCGCTGGCGAATATCGCATCGCGATAGATGATGCCCAGCCCGCCGCCGAGGCTCGGGCTGAAGTCGTAGCGGTTCCATAGCGAGGCGGAGTGCCGGGGCAGCTGCGCGAGCTGGTTGCCTCGCAGCGCAGCAGCGGACTGTGTGGCGGTGATCTCGCCAGCCTGGAAGGCATAGCCGCCCATGAGCTGCCACGCTTCGGTGATGTGCCCGGCGATCCCGAGCTCCACCCCCTGCGTACGCTGGCCATCGGTCAGGATCATGCGGGTTGCGTCAGTCGGATCTGTGATGGCGACGTTGCCTCGCACGAGCCGGTAGACCGCGACACTGGCCTGGAGATCCTGGCGGATGTCCCACTTCGCGCCGAGCTCGTGATTGCGGAAGGTCTCCGGTTCGAGCGATGCGTTGCTGGCATTGAGGGATGCGAGCTGGTCGCCCGCGCGGGGCTGGAACGCCTTGCTGTACGTGGCATACAGCGAGAGGCGGGCCAGCGGCTTGTAGATCAGTCCGGCTCGGGGTGAGAGCATGTCGTCCTCGCTGCGGAAGACGTCGCCATTGCGCTTGTTGCGCAGGCGCACCCGGAAGTCGTCGTGGCGCAGCCCGATGACGGCCAGCCAGTGAGATGACAGCTCGATCTGGTCCTGGAGATATGCCGCAACCACTCTGGAAATGCCATGGTTGTCGGCATCGGTAGCGCTCTGGCGAAAGTCGACCGGGACGCTGACGGTCGGGGCAGCAACGGGCACGAGATTCGCGCCCGGCGCGAAATACCCGGTCATGCGGAAGTTGTCGGTGACCTGTCGGCCAAGCTCTGCGCCTGCGAGCACCGTATGCCGGATCTCTCCGGTGGATGCGTGCCATACGAGATCGGTCTGGTTGAACAGGTTCCGCCGCTGGGTGGCGTTACTGTAGGCCGACAGCGTGACGAGTGTGCCAGTACTGTCCACCGCGCCCGGGAACACGTTCCGGTACATCTTGTCGTATCCGGCCCACCGCAGGTGGTTGCGCAGGCTCAGTTTGTCGGTGAAGGCGTGATCAAGGGTGGCATCGAAGGCATCGACACGCGCTTTCGTCACGCTGAGCGCGGGATTCCCGAAGAACGCGGCGGGGTCGGTATCCACCGGTCTGCCGTGGAATGACGGGATGCCGCGGTCGGCAGTGCGTGCATCGTGGAAGTGCTCGTACGACAGTTGCAGGCGCGTCTGCATGCCGACGTCGAGACCGAAGGTCGGATTGACACCGTAACGCTCGAGTGTGAAGCCGTTGCGGAAGCTCTCCGAGTTTTCATAGACCGCATTGATGCGGTAGCCTGCGTCGTCGCCGATGCCAGCGCCATAGTCGAGGGTGCCGCGCCTTCGCAGGCTGGAGCCGAACTGCAGGCTGCCGCTGCGATGCGCCATGCCATCCGCCTGGCGGGTGACCCGATTGATGACGCCGCCGCTGCCGCCGCCTCGAAGATCGCGGCATTGGCGCCCGAGCGCCTCGGCACGCTCGAGGTTGTAGACATCGCGGTAGTACGGGATGTCGTCACGGATGCCGTCGACGAAGAAATCCCCGGTCGAACTGATGCCACGCATCACCGGCGCGTCGCGGTTGCCTTCTCCCTGGGCGGTGCCCACGCCCGGCCCGGCATGTAGCGGAAGGTGTCGGACAGTGTGGTCAGACCCTGATCGGCGACGAGTTTGTCCGTGACGACCGTGATTGACTGCGGCACATCCAGGAGTGGGGTGTCTGTCCGGGTGGCGCTGCGGGCACGCCGAACGGCGTACTGCGGCAGGTAGCGCTGTGCGAGGACCATGACCGTGTCGATGTCCTCGGCGGGCGTGCGCCCAGTGGCGTCATGCGTGGCGTCTGCGGCGAAAGCGTGGGCTGAGAGGGCGCCGAGAATGACCGTCAGGCGGCTCGCTGTGCGAGACGTGCGATGCGCGTGCGAGCGCGAGTGCAAGACCATGGTGCCCCCGTCTGGCAGGACTGCGCTGCCACCTTCCTGGGGTCGATATGCTAATGAGAACGATTCGCAACTGCAAGATCTCTTGGCGACTCAGGTTTTGCCTGCACGGTCAGGCGCCACACAGAGCGCCCCTCAGGGTGCGGGCAACTCCGGCTCTTCTGGCAAGGGTTCCCGGGCATAGAGCTCATTGCGTCTTACGAAGGCGAGCAGGAAGGGCGCCATGACCTCCATCTGGGTGTGGTGTGCGCGGATGGCCTGTTCCTTGCCGCGCTCCTCGGCGGCGTCCATCGGCCAGACCTGCCACGCCAGTGCCGCACGGGGCGGAGGATCGAGCGGAAGCTCCGGATGCAGGCCGCGCGGCGTCGGCCAGCGGTGCCGGAAGGGTTCGTGGTGCGAGACGTGCACGATCCACCAAGCGGCACGATCCGGCTCGCCCCGGGCGCTCAGTACGCGGCTCGCGAGCTCGCCGGCGGCACGGTGATCGGGATGCGCGTCGAGCGGCGTCGGCGCGAGCACCAGCGTCGGCTGCACCGCACCGATCACGGCGAGGAGGTCACGCTCGAGATTCTGTCCCTGATAGGCCGCGCCCGGGGCGAGAGCGTCCCCGTAGGGCACGCTGTCGGCGCCCGTGTAACGCGAGCGATAGCTGCGGTGGTAGTAGTCGGTCAGCAGGCGGCTCAGGCCCCGGTCGGGATAACCGAGGAAGAAGACGTCTTCCTTCTGCACACCGAGCCTTCCTGCTGCCACCTTGGCCTCGGCCATCCGCCGGATGGCAAGCCGCTCAAGGCCCCGCTTGCCCGGATGCGGAGTGCGTCCGACGACCATCGCGTCGAGCTCAAAGGCATCGCCGCTCGTAAGCCACACGATCGCGACGCGTGCGCCGGCAGCGCGTGCCCGCTGGATCGCACCGGCACAGCACAGCGCCTCATCGTCCGGGTGCGGGGCGACGATCAGGAGGGCGTCACCAGGCGCAAACCGGGCAGGCACGACGGCGCCGGGCGCAAGGGCCGGCAGCCAAAGCAGCAGGAGCAATGCGAGCCTCACGATGACCCAGTATGCCGCAGCCATGCCATGTGGCGTGACACGGGCCTCGGCAGATCTCTGGAACCCTGACGGGCCGGGCCGGTCTGTTCGTGCGCCGGCGATCTCCCGGCGTTTATCATCAAGGGCCGCCGCCTGACCGGGCCCGCACGCAGGAGTCGTTCATGACCGTTTTCCGTCCCACCGTACAGTCACTGGCCCTGATGATCGCGCTGGCCGCTGGCGCGAGTGAACCTGCGGCGGGAGCCGCCGATGTGGCGCCGGTCGACATCCCCTACGAGACCTTCACGCTGCCGAACGGGCTGCGGGTGATCGTGCACACCGATCGCAAGGCACCGATCGTCGCAGTCAACATCTGGTATCACGTGGGCAGCAAGGATGAGCCGGCAGGGCGCAGCGGCTTCGCCCACCTGTTCGAACACCTGATGTTCAATGGCTCGGAAAATGCCCCCGGCGAGTTCTTCACGCCCTTCAAGGCGGTGGGGGCCACGAACCAGAACGGCACCACCAATACGGATCGCACGAACTACTTCGAGAACGTTCCGACGACCGCGCTGGACATGGCGCTGTGGATGGAATCAGACCGGATGGGACACCTGCTGGGAGCGATCGACCAGAAGACGCTGAACGAACAGCGTGGTGTCGTCCAGAATGAGAAGCGACAGGATGAAAATCAGCCCTACGGCCAGGTCTGGGACGCGCTCGGCAGGATCATGTATCCAAAGGGGCATCCGTATCACCACAGCACCATAGGCTCGATGAATGACCTCAATGCGGCTTCGCTCGAGGACGTGAAGAACTGGTTCAGGACCTGGTATGGCCCGAACAACGCCGTGCTGGTGCTGGCCGGCGATATCGATCTGCCGACGGCCCGGGACAAGGTGGCCAGATACTTCGGCGACATTCCCGCCGGTCCGAGCATGGCGCAGCCGAAGGTGGACGTTGCCGCGCACGCCGTGAACACCCGCAGCGAAATGACGGATGTCGTGCCGCAGGCACGCGTCTATCGGGTGTGGAACGTGGTCGAGTATGGTCAGCCCGACCTCGACCGGCTGGAGCTGCTGGCATGGATTCTGGGCGGCGGCAAGTCCTCGCGGCTCGACAGGCGGCTCGTGCACCAGGATGCGCTGGTGGACAACATCAGCGCAGGCGTCTACGGCTCGCAGCTGAGCAGCAATTTCATGATTACGGCTTCAGTCAAGCAGGGCGTGGAAGTGCGCAGGGTGGAGGCGACGATCGATGAGGAACTGAAGAAGCTGCTGCGGGACGGACCGACCCGGGAAGAGCTCGAGCGCGCCCGCACCAGCATGATGGCGAGCTGGATCCGGGGCGTGGAACGCATTGGCGGCTTCGGTGGCAAGGCGGACGTGCTGGCGGAATGCGCCGTGTACACGGGCGGCCCGGGTTGCTTCCGCAACAGCCTGAAGGTACTGGCCGGCGCGACGGTCGACTCGCTGCGTTCGACGGGCAATGCCTGGCTCGGCTCGGGCAAGGGCAGCCATACCCTGGTCGTCCGTTCCGGCAAGCGTGTACCGATCCGCGAGGAGCGCGCTGTTACGCCGGCTCCATTCAGGATTCCGAAGGCGGATCCGGGATACACCACGCTGCCGAGTGTCGCGAATCGCCGGGAGGGCGTACCCATCCCCAGAGCCTTCCCGGATCTGGTCTTCCCGACGCAGCAGCACGCCACCCTGGGCAATGGGACCAGGGTCGTGCTTGCGGAGCGCCATGACATTCCGGTCGTGCAGATGAGCTATGAGTTCCGCGGCGGCTACGCCGCGGATCCGCTCGACAGATCCGGCCTGGCTAGCTTCACGATGAGTCTGCTCGACGAAGGTTCGGGTGACCTGAGCGCTCTGGCCTTTGCCGACCGCGTCGAGGCTCTGGGTGCGATCGTCAGGGTCAGTGCCAGTCTGGATACCAGCAGCGCCTTCCTGTCCGCGCTGAGGGAGAATCTCGAGCCCTCGGTCGCGCTGTACGCCGACATGCTCCGCAAGCCGCGCTTCGAGCAGGCGGACATCGACCGCGTACGTGGTCAGTGGATTGCCGGCATCCGCCAGGAAAAGGCGAATCCGAACGGAGTGGCACAGCGCGTGCTGCCCGCGCTCATCTTCGGCAGCGGGCATCCGTATGCCAGCCCGCGTAGCGGCAGCGGCAGCGAAGCGGCCATCCTGGGTCTGACACGGACCGACCTGCAAGTCTGGCGGACGCGTGCGCTGCGCCCGCAAGGTGCCACACTCGTCGTGGTGGGGGATACCACCCTGGCCGAGATCCTGCCCGTGCTGGAAAAGTACTTCGGGGACTGGAAGGTGGGGGGCGAGGCGGACGCCGTCGCTGCGATCCCGCGGGTGGCGGAACAGAAGACGCCGCGCGTCTTCTTGATCGATCAGCCGGGCGCGATACAGGCCAGTATCTTTGCGGCGCAGGTGGTCCCGCCCAGCACCGATCCGCGGACGGTCGAATTCGACATGGCGAACATGGTCATCGGGGGCGATTTCACGGCCCGGCTGAACATGAACCTGCGTGAGGACAAGCACTGGTCCTATGGTGCACGCAGCGGCGCTGCGAGCGCGGTCGGGCAACGCCTGTGGATCGCCTCCGCCCCGGTGCAGATCGACAAGACGCGTGAGGCTGCAGCCGAGATGCGGCGCGAGATCGCGGCCTACGCGACCGGCAGGCAGGCTGCCACCGGGGAAGAAGTCGAAGGCATGGCGAAGATCCTGACTCTGAGCCTGCCGGGGGCCTATGAGACCGCGTCGGCGGTGATGACGACGATCGCCAGCGACGTGCTCTACGGGCGTCCGGATGACTACGTGTTCAGACGCAAGGCCGCCATCGACGCGATGACTCCCGATGAGGTCAATGCCGCCGCGAAGATGCTGAATCCGGAGGGTCTGACCTGGCTGATCGTGGGCGATCTTTCCAGAACGGAAGCTCCGGTGCGCGCCCTGAACCTGGGCGAGGTCACGGTACTCGACGTCGAGGGCAGGCCGGTGCCGCGGAAGTAACGATACGGTTCATGGTGCCGGGCGCAACGTTTCAGAGGTCAGGACATGCACGTCTGGCAGTGGCTGTTGACAGGCCTGGTCGCGGGACTGCTCGCCCGGTGGGTGCTGCGGGCCTCGCGGATCGGACTCGCAGGTGATCTTGCGCTCGGCAGCGTCGGTGGCGTCGCCACCGGCTCGCTGCTGCGTCTTGCAGGGGTCATCGAGCCCGGCACGGGTCTGATGCAGACAGTGGTTGCGCTGGTCGGCGCGATCGGCATGCTGGCCCTGATACATGTCGCTGCACGCGCCGCGGTGCACGCGACCCGTGCTGTCGGTGCCGTCGTGCAGCCCCGGACGTTGCAGGCGCGGATTGCGCAGCTTTCGCCAAGCGACCGGGCGGTGATCGACAAGTTTCTCGCACGCAAGCCCGTTGCACGCGACGTGGAGCAGGAGCAAGTCCTGCCGCTCGGCGGGCGCGTCTCGGATCGCATCGCCGAGTTTGGGGGAAGCTGGGCTTTCATCGGGCTGTTCGGCGCCGTGCTGTGCTCGTGGATGCTCTATAACCTCGAGGTCGGCAAGGCCTTCGATCCGTATCCGTTCATTCTGCTGAATCTCGTGCTGTCCTGTCTGGCAGCCATCCAGGCTCCGATCATCCTCATGAGCCAGAACCGCGCCGCGTACAAGGACCGGGAGCATGCGCGCGCCGACTACGAAGTGAACCTCAAGGCCGAACTCGAGATCCTTGCACTGCACGAGAAGCTCGACGAGCTCCGCGCGCGCGATCTGCATACGCTCGTGGCGCAGCAGGCGCGCCTGCTCGAGCTGCTCGAGCGGCTGGACGGGGAGCGCGCGAGGCACCCTTGAGGTCCATTTCCGGGCCGGTGGTCGAGACTCGCGGGCGCCGGAGGTGATCCGCATGGTCGGCGTCGCGCGCCCGGTGCGGTCAAGACCGTGAAGCTCGCGGGTGCGGGGGGCCGGTGCACCGGCTTGCTTGACGACCTGCCGGACGTTGCCGACAATGCGCGGCCTTCGGCGAAGCCCTCCCAGTGTTCCCCGGTAGCTCAGCGGTAGAGCGTCGGACTGTTAATCCGTTGGTCGTTGGTTCGAGTCCAACCCGGGGAGCCATTTGCCTCCTTCACGCACGTCCGCCGGCCTGCCCTGCTGGTTCCAATGGGTTCCTGCTGCCGCCACCTCCATCAGGCTCCTTTGGCACCCGTGCTCCGACGGAGCGTCTGTCACAAGACGGTCATCCGGGTACCGTAAAGTGCGAATGGGACATGACGCATGGGCGCCAGACACGTACTGATCGTCGAGGATGAGCGACCGATTCGCGAGATGATCGCGTTCGGCCTCAAGCGCGCCGGCTTCGAGGTTCGTGAAGCGGAGGACTGCCTCGGCGCGCGGGTCGCAATCGCCGACCGGCGGCCCGATGTGCTGCTCGTGGACTGGATGCTCCCGGACACGAGCGGCCTCGAGCTCACGCGTGCGCTGAAACGCGAACGCGAGACGCGTGACCTGCCGATCATCATGCTGACGGCGCGCGGCGAGGAGCACGACATGGTGCTTGGGCTCGAAGTCGGTGCCGACGACTACATCACCAAGCCGTTCAGTCCGCGCGAACTCATTGCGCGGATCAAGGCGGTATTGCGCCGTGCCGACGGTGCTGGTCATGAGGAGCTGCTCGAAAGCGGGGGGGTGAGGCTCGACCGCGCGGGCCATCACGTCAGCATCGCCGGCTGCGGCATCGCGCTGGGTCCCACGGAGTATCGGCTGCTGGAGTTCTTCATGACGCATCCCGACCGCGTCTACAGTCGCGAGCAGCTGCTCGATCGCGTGTGGGGCGGGAGCGTCTACGTCGAGGAGCGCACCATCGATGTGCACATCGGGCGCCTGCGCAAGGCGCTCGCCGGGCACGGCTGCGACCGCCTCGTGCAGACCGTGCGTGGCAGCGGCTACCGCTTCTCGACACGGGTCGAGACCTGAATTGGCGCGCCGGGACTGGCTCCGGCTCGCGCTTCCCGTGCTGCTGGGCGCGGGGCTCGGTCTGCTGGCGGGGCTTCCCATGGCCGAGCCGTGGCTCGGTGCGACAGTGGTTCTGGCGCTGCTGCTCATCGTCCACTCATGGCGACTCATGCGCATGGTCGGCTGGCTGCGCACCGACACACCAGAAAGGGCGCCGGAGCCCGGTGGCGTGTGGGGCGATGCGGTGGCGATGGTCGTCCGGCTCTATCGCGACAGGCGCCAGCAGAGGTCGCGGCTGCTGCGGCTGCTGCGGGAGTTGCGCCGTTCGACAGCCGCAATGCCGGATGGCGTCGTCCTGCTCAATCCGAATGCCGAGATCCTCTGGTTCAACCGAACGGCCGGGCGGCTGCTGGGTCTGCGCGGCAGGAGAGACGTCGGCCAGCGTGTCGAGAACCTGGTGCGGCACCCGGAGTTTGCGGATTACCTCCGCGCGGGGACGCGTGCGGGACCGCTGCCGCTGCTCATCGCGAGGATGGAGCGGCGCCTTTCGATCCAGATCGTTCCTTACGGCGCTGGACAGCTGCTGATGCTCGTGCGCGATGTCACGCGGCAGGCGCGCCTCGAGGAAGTGCGCAAGGAGTTCGTCGCGAATGCCTCGCACGAGCTGCGCTCGCCGTTGACGGTGATCTGCGGCTATCTCGAGACGCTGGTCGCGGATGAGAGCCTGCCACCAGATCTGGCGGAGGCGCTGCAGCAGATGCGTGAGCAGGCTCGGCGGATGAACCTGATCGTGAGCGATCTGCTCGAGCTGTCCGAGCTCGAAAGCTCGGATGCCGAAGTGCAGGGCGCGGAGATCGATGTTGGCGCATTGATTTCGCAGCTGGTCTGCGACGCCGATGCTCGTCCGGGCCGGCATGCCGAGCTGACCACCTCGGTGGAATCCGGTGCGCGGCTCCTCGGGGACCACGGCCACATTCGCTCCGCGTTCCGCAATCTCGTCGACAACGCGCTCAGATACACGCCGCCGGATGGGAAGATCGCGCTGCGCTGGTGGGTCGATCAGGACGGGGGCTGGTTTTCCGTCGCCGATACGGGGACCGGTATCGCCGCCGAGCACATCCCGCGGCTTACGGAGCGCTTCTTTCGCGTCGACGCCGGCCGCAGCCGGGCTGCCGGCGGGTCCGGTCTCGGTCTCGCAATCGTCAAGCATGTGCTGCAGCGCCACGGCGCCAGGCTGCGGATTGAAAGCGCCGAGGGCCGCGGCAGCGTCTTCACCTGCGGCTTTCCGCTGCGTCGCCTGCGCTGAGCCATATTCCGCCCACTGCTGCCATCCGGAGCGTCCATGGACACCGCCGACCTGTCTCACCACACCTCGCGTCGCTTCAACGAGGATCTCGAGCGCGTGCGCACCAGGGTGCTGGCCATGGGCGGGCTGGTCGAGGACCAGCTCGCGCGTGGACTGACAGCGCTGATCGAGGGCGACAGCGCGCTCGGTCATCAGGTGGCTTCGGAGGATCACAAGGTCAACGCCATGGAGGTTGCGATCGACGAGGAATGCAGTCGCATCCTCGCTACGCGCGCGCCCACGGCGGGCGACCTGCGGATGATCGTGGCGACGATCAAGACGATCACGGACCTTGAACGCATCGGCGACGAGTGCGAGAAGATCGGCCTGATCGCCGCACGCCTCGCCTCGGTCGAGCGCCCGGCCGATCGCTATCGCGAGATCAAGCACCTGGGGCGCGGGGTACAGGGCATGGTGCACGATGCGCTCGATGCGCTGGCGCGGCTCGATGTGGAGGCGGCGTTGCGCACGGCGCGTACGGACCGCATGATCGACGAGGAATATGAGTCGATTCAGCGCCAGTGCATCACGTTCATGATGGAGGATCCGCGCTCAATCCGCCGTGCGCTCGAGGTCATGTGGGTGGTGCGCGCGCTCGAGCGCATCGGTGATCACGCGAAAAACCTCTGCGAATACGTGATCTACATGGTGCATGGCAAGGATGTCCGCCATGTCGCGCTCGAGTCCGTGGAGCACGAGATCTCCGTTCATGCTGCGGAGCGCGACCAGGGCGCGCGTTGACACAAAGCTGTCATCTGCGCCGGCTATAAATCGCACCGGACCGGAGCGGCGTTGCCGCGCGTCTCCGGAGACATCAGGCAGAAGGAGGATCCGTGTGAGGACACAGACGGTGCGAAAGAGAGCGCTGCTTGCGATGCTGGGGCTTGCGGGGCTGTCGTCGGTGGCATTGGCCGCGGGCATTTCGGGCGCGGGAGCGACGTTCCCATACCCCATCTATGCCAAGTGGGCCGAGGCCTACAGGGAGAAGAGCGGTGTCAGCCTCAACTACCAGTCGATCGGGTCCGGAGCGGGCATCAGGCAGATCAAGGCCGCGACCGTGACCTTTGGTGCCTCCGACAAGCCGCTCTCGGCAGCGGAACTGGCGAAGGACGGGCTGGTGCAGTTTCCGATGGTCATTGGCGGTGTCGTGCCGGTGATCAACGTGCCAGGTGTGAAGGCGGGCGAGATTCTCCTCGATGGCGCGACGCTCGCCGACATCTACCTCGGCGTGGTGTCGAGCTGGGACGATGCGCGGATCCGGGCGCTCAACCCGAAGGTCAGCCTGCCGAGGCTTGCGATCGCACCGATCTACCGCTCCGACGGCTCGGGCACGAACTTCCTGTTTACGTCCTATCTGTCTGGCGTCAGCGCCCGGTTCAGGAGCGCTGTCGGCGCCAGTACTTCCGTCGAATGGCCTGCCGGCATCGGCGCAAAGGGCAACGAGGGCGTGGCGAACATGACTGCGCTGACGCGCGGCGCCATCGGCTATGTGGAGTACGCCTATGCCAGGCAGAACAGAATGGCGTATCTGCGGCTGCGGAATCGCGACGGCAAGACGGTCGCGCCGGACGCAGCAGCGTTTGCGGCGGCAGCCTCCAATGCGGGCTGGAGCGAGACGCCCGCCCATGATGTCGTTCTCGTCGACCAGCCGGGTCCGGAGAGCTGGCCGATCACCGGTGCGAGCTTCATCATCATGCAACGTCGGCCAAAGGATCCCATGGCCGCAGGCGAAGCGCTGAAATTCTTCGCCTGGGCCTACCGGAATGGCGGCGCGCTGGCCAGGAGCCTGGACTACGTGCCGCTGCCGGAGAACGTCGTCAGGCTTGTCGAGGACACCTGGAGGAATTCGATCGTGAGCGGCGGCAGGCCGATCTGGCCGGTCAGGCCCTGAGTTCCGCTCCACTGCAGATGACGCCCGACGACCTGCGCCCGCACGTGTGCCGCGAGGCCCGCATCGAGCGGGCTTTCCGGGCGGCAACGTTCAGCTCCGCGCTGCTGGTTCTGATACTGCTGGCCGGGGTTGTTGCTACTTTGATCATCGGGGCATGGCCGGCGCTGAAGACATTCGGCGCCGGCTTTGTCCTGCGCGAGAAGTGGAACCCGGTGACCGAAGTGTTTGGCGGCCTCGGGCCGCTGTACGGCACGGTCGTCACGTCACTGATCGCGCTGTTGTTTGCGGTGCCGGTGAGCTTCGGCATCGCGGTTTTCCTGACGGAGGTCTGTCCCCGCTGGCTGCGCGGGCCGATTGCGACTGCCATCGAGCTGCTCGCGTCGATCCCGAGCATCGTCTATGGCATCTGGGGCCTGTTCGTGCTTGCACCGATCCTGCAGCGTGACGTGCAGCCGTGGCTGATCGACCATTGGGGCGCACTGCCTGGCATCGGGCGGTGGTTCCAGGGTCCGCCGTACGGCATCGGGCTGCTGACCGCGGGGCTCGTGCTGGCGATCATGATTCTGCCGTTCATCTCATCGGTGATGCGCGAAGTCTTCCGCATGGCGCCCGTGTCGCTGAAGGAAGCCGCTTACGGAATCGGCGCTACGCGCTGGAACGTCGTCTGGCACGTGGTGGTGCCCTGGTCGCGCGCCGGACTGGTGGGCGGCATCATGCTCGGGCTGGGGCGTGCACTCGGCGAGACGATGGCCGTCACCTTCGTGATCGGCAATGCGCATCGCATCAGCGCATCGCTCCTGGCACCGGCGACGACCATCTCCTCGGTGATCGCCAACGAATTCAGCGAGGCAGTGGGCGAGCTTTATGTGTCCTCCCTGTTCTATCTCGGGCTGCTGCTGTTCATGCTGACCTTTGCCGTGATCGCGGGCGCGCGGCTGCTCCTGAGGATGAGCAGCGGGGCGGGGCGGGGCGCATGAGAGATCCGGGAAGATACCTGCGCCGCCGACGCATCGCCGATGCGCTGGCCTTCATGGCCGCCGGACTTGCGACGTTCGTCGGGCTTGCCGTGCTCGCGGCGATCCTCTGGACCCTGCTCGCGCGTGGCATCGGCGGCATGTCGCCCGGTGTGTTCCGGCAGATGACGCCGGCGCCGGGCAGCGACGGCGGTTTGCTGAATGCGATCGTCGGCAGCCTCGCGATGACTGCACTCGGGACCCTCATCGGTGCGCCGGTGGGTCTCCTGGCCGGAAGTTATCTCGCCGAATACGGGCGTGGCAGCAGGCTGAGCACCGTGGTCCGCTTCATCAATGACGTGCTGCTGAGTGCGCCGTCCATCATCATCGGTCTGTTCATCTACACCCTGCTCGTACTGCGGATGGGGCATTTCTCTGCCATCGCAGGCGCCGTCGCGCTCAGCCTGGTCGCGATGCCGGTAATGGTGGGCACGGCCGAGGACATGCTGGGTCTCGTCCCGAGGAGCCTGCGCGAGGGCTCGGCGGCCCTCGGCGCGCACCCTTGGCGCACGATCACCCGCGTTGTCTATCCCGCGGCGCGAAACGGCCTGCTCACGGGACTGCTGCTGGCGGTTGCGCGCATCAGCGGCGAGACCGCGCCCCTGCTGTTCACGGCGCTCAACAACCAGTTCTGGAGCACGGACCTGCGCCAGCCGATTGCCAACCTCCCGGTCGTGATCTTCCAGTTCGCGATGAGCCCGTATCAGGACTGGCAGCGCCTGGCGTGGGTCGGTGCAGTGCTGATTACACTGTTCGTGCTGCTGCTCAGCATCCTCGCGCGTGCGATCGCGGCGCTCTTTGGTCCGCACGCCAACCCCGGGGAGTAGCGCGTGCCGGCGCCGCGGGCCGCCCGCGCGGTTTCGTGGGGCGGCGCGGATGTCACGTTCCCGTCACGTGCGCCCCATAGTCTTGTCAGTGCTTCGACTCATCACAGGAACCGCAGGCAATGAACAGATATCTCGTTGGCGTCGGCGTGGCACTCGCACTGGGGGCTGCTGCGGCGCAGGCGGAAACGACAGACGGTGAGCGCACCACGGTCGGTGGCAAGGCGTTCATCGATCTGACCCGCATCGATCAGAAGAACGACGGTGTGGAGCAAGGGGCCAACGGCTTTGGTCTCGACGTCAAGCGCTTCTATCTTTCCGTGGCCCACGACTTCGCGGACATCTGGTCGGCGAATCTCACCACCGATTTCCAGTATTCGAACGCGATTGGCTCGACCGGGCTGTACATCAAGAAGGCGTATCTGCAGGCGAAGGTATCGGATGCACTCGTTGTTCGTGCAGGCGCGGCCGATACGCCGTGGGTCCCGCTTGTCGACGACCTGTACGGCTATCGCTATGTGGAATCTGTTCTGCTCGATCGCCTGAAGTTCGGCACTTCAGCGGACTGGGGCGTGCATGTCGGCGGCAAGCTGGACGATGGCCGGGTCGGTTACGCGATCGCGGTACTGAATGGCGGGGGCTACAGGAATCCGTCGCGCTCGAAGAGCATGGACGTTGAGGCACGCATCAGCTTTGCCCCGGCGCGCGGAGTTCTTCTGGCACTCGGCGCGTACTCGGGCAGGCGCGGACAGGATGTGCAGGGGGGAGCATCTCCGGCACAGCACACGGCGCAGCGCGTGACTGCGCTGCTGGCCTACACGGGCAAGGCCTTCCGGATGGGCGGCGAATACTTCACCGCCGATAACTGGAACAACATCACGACGGCGGCAAAGGATTCGGCCGACGGCTTTTCGGTGTGGGGCAGCTACAGTTTCAGCAGGCGGATTGCGGGCTTCGCGCGCATCGATCGCGCGAAGCCCGGCAGGGACCTCGCTCCGCGCGTGAAGGATGCGTATCTCAACGCCGGGCTCGCCTACAAGCCCCGCAAGAACATCGATCTCGCGTTAGTCGTCAAGCACGAGGAGGCTGCGGGTGGCGCCGTGCGCACCTCGCTGGGCACGGGCACACTGAGTGGTGGCGCGGTGGCTGACGGCCGGATCACCGAGGTGGGCGTCTGGGGCCAGGTGGCCTTTTGAAGGCGAGTGGGCGCCGGCGGCGCGCGTTGAGGTATCTTTGCAGCTCATGATGCAGAGCGGGACCGCAGAGGAGGAGCGAAGGGCTGCAGCGCCCGCTCCGCGCCTGAAGGCGCGGGTCGAGGCACTGAGTTTCTTTTACGGGGATTTCCAGGCGCTGAAGAACCTCAACATCGAGGTGCGCGAGAGGCACGTGACGGCGCTGATCGGGCCATCGGGTTGCGGTAAGAGCACGTTTCTCCGCTGCTTCAATCGCATGCACGACCTGACAGCCGGCACGCGCTACGAGGGCTGCATCCGGCTCTATCCGGAAGACATCAACCTGGTGGCGCACGACGTCGATCCGATCGAGGTGCGGATGCGGATCGGCATGGTGTTCCAGAAACCCAATCCGTTCCCGAAGTCGATCTTCGAGAACGTCGCCTATGGCCTGCGCCTCCGTGGCGTCCGTTCGCGTGTGAAGCTCGATGAGGCCGTCGAACGTGCCCTGCGCGGCGCCGCACTCTGGGACGAGGTCAAGGACAGGCTGAGCCACTCCGGGCTGTCGCTGTCGGGAGGTCAGCAGCAGCGCCTGTGCATTGCCCGTGCGCTCGCGACGAATCCCGAGATCCTCCTGTTCGACGAACCGACGTCGGCACTCGATCCCATCGCGACGGCGCGCATCGAGGAGCTGATCGCCGTGCTGCGCGAGCAGGTCACCGTCGTCATCGTCACGCACAACATGCAGCAGGCGGCGCGCGTGTCGGATTTCACGGCCTTCATGTATCTGGGGGAGCTGGTCGAGGTCGGTGAGACCAGCCGGATCTTCACGAACCCCGGAAAGAAGGCCACGGAGGATTACATTACCGGCCGCTATGGCTGAGGCGTCCGCAGTTCCGCGATCGATTCCCGTACTGGCTTGCCGCGTGTCACCCGTCCGGAACGTTCGAGTAGGCGCAGCCGACCTGGACGTAGCTCGAATTCACGAAGTCACCGGACGCGAAACGGATCGTGTCACGGCGACCCGAGTCGCACTTCACGTAGACCGGCACCGTCGCACTGCAGGTGTTCACGGCGCTTTCGGTGTTCAGGGCGGTTTCCTCGACGTACTTCAGGCAGCGCGGCTACAGCTGGATGAGGACATCGAGACGCCTGGACTCGTCACCGAGGCTGTTGACGAATGCGTCGATCTGCGGATCGCCGGTTCCTGCATAGCGTGACTGCTTCTGCGAGTCGGACTCCGCGTATCGGATCGTCCGCGGCGCGTCCGGGGCGGGCGGCAGGTGCGCGCCCAACGCCCGCGGCGCAGCCGCGGATGGCGCAGCGGCGGGCGATGGTGCCTGTGTCATGGCCTGTGCCGCGAGCTGAACGTGCTGCTGCTCCGCCTCCTCGCGTGCGCGGACGAGCGCCTCCCCCTTCGGAAAGCGCAGGGCGCTGAGCGCCGCATGACACGACTCCTGCTGGCCTTCGACCCCAGACACGGATTCGATGTGGCAGACGAACAGCAGGATCTTCCCCGGCGGCAACTGCACGACGTACGCGGGGCTGTAGCGGCTCGACGCCGGACCTCGCAGAGTCACGCCGTAGGTGCCGAGAGATTCGACCGCCCCCGAGTCAGAAACCTGAATCTCGGAGGCCGGCACGCGAAAGAACGCCGCGGCAGCGATCCGCGCGCGCTCCACGAGCGCGGACGGTGTGCCTGCCGTGACGCCGTCGAGCGGAACGAGTTCGAGCCACTCGCGCTGGTTCAGCCACCAGTCGTCCTGGTCATTGTGGGGCGCCGCACCGATGCAGCGCGACGCGAAGCGCTCGCATCCGGTCACCCAGTGCACCGGCGATGCCGGCGCGGCGAACACGAAGTCGGGCGTCTCGACCGTGGCTGGAGCGTCCTGCGGCAGACTGCGATATCGCTCCTGGTATGCGGCGAATGCCACTGCCGCAAGGACGAGCACGCCCAGTGCAAGGCCGATGCGCAACAGCCAATTCCTCATTCGACTCCTCCCTCACTGGCCTGCCGGATCGATCAGCGCAGATCCACCTGCAGCTTGTGAATCTCCCCCCCGAAGCGGGCATTGGCGGGGTAGGCCTCTGTGACCGGAGCGCCAGTGTCGATGCCGATATCGAAGGTTTCACCGAGGCCCGCCGGAATGATGATCGTGCGGCCCACGTGGCCTTCTGCGATCTGTCGGCCATTCACGCTGATGCGCAGGGTGCCGCCGGCACCCGGCCTGCGTTCATCCACATCGAAGTCGAAGCGGACCTGTGCCGGACCCGGAGGCGTAGCGGCATCGGCCTCGACGAGGTACTGGTCCTGCGGGTAGTGCGAGGCCGAGGAGATCGCGGCGAACCGCCCATCGCGCAGATAGAAGCCCCATCCCCCAAACCGGCTGCCATAGGCGACGAGGGGGCCACTGCGGTTCTGTGCGGGCACCGTCACGTCCGCCGTGACACTGAACGAGCGGGCCACCCACGCCGGCGCCTGTGCGGCGGGCACGCTGATGTCCCCGCCCCAGTACACGAATTGGGTTCGTGGGATACTCAGCGATCTGTAGCCGTCCTTCGAGCGCGCTGTGCCGATGCGGTTGTCCAGAGGCAGCACCTGGTTGCGCCCCGCCTCCTCCAGCCACAGCGCCTGCAGGGCCTTCAGCTTTTCCGGGTACCGGGCCGCCACGTTGTGGTCCTGGCTGAAGTCCTTGCGCAGATCGTAGAGCTCCCACGCGTAATCCTCGACCCGCGGCAGTGGGACATCCATCATCCACGGTCCGGCCGGCGGCGTCGTATTGGCGAGCCAGCCGTCGTGATAGATGCCGCGGTTGCCGAGGATTTCGTAGTACTGCGTCGTACGGCGATCGGGTGCGGCGGCATCGTCGAAGGTGTAGCGCATGCTGATTCCGTCGACGCGCTGCTGGGCGACACCGTTGACCACGCCGGGCTCCGGGACGCCGATCACGTCGAGAATGGTGGGCATGATGTCGATGACGTGGTGGTACTGGGGGCGCAGGCCGCGCGTCCGGATGCCCTCGGGCCAGGAGACGACGAGCCCGTTTCGGGTGCCACCGAGATGCGAGGCGATCTGCTTCGTCCAGGGGAAGGGCGCATCGGTGGCCCAGGCCCAGCCGACCGGGTAGAGCTCATAGGATCCCGGACCGCCCATCGCCGGGAGCATGCTGGTCATCATGCCGGTGGTTTCGCGCAGGCCGTTGACCATGCTGCCCAGCTCGTTGGTCGAGCCCGACGGCCCACCCTCGCCGCTGGCGCCATTGTCACCCTCGATGAAGAGGATCAGCGTGTTCTCGAACAGCCCCATCCGCTTGAGCTCCGCCACGACGCGGCCGAACTGATCATCCTGATAGGCGACCATCGCCGCGAAGACTTCCATCATGCGGGCGGCGATCCGCTGCTGTGCGGCGGACAGCGAATTCCACGCCGGGATCAGTGCTGGACGCGGCGTCAGGACAGCCGAGGCCGGAATGATGCCGGCTGCCTTCTGGCGGGCGAAACTCTCTTCGCGCAGCCTGTCCCAGCCCTGGTCGAACTGGCCCCGGAAGCGGTCGATCCACGCCTGCGGAGCTGAATGGGGTGCGTGTGCCGTACCGTTCGCGTAGTACACGAAGAACGGCTTGTCCGGCGCGGAAGCCTTCTG
This sequence comes from Gammaproteobacteria bacterium, assembly GCA_016707425.1. Taxonomy (GTDB): domain Bacteria; phylum Pseudomonadota; class Gammaproteobacteria; order Steroidobacterales; family Steroidobacteraceae; genus JADJHU01. The sequence goes on along the minus strand of JADJHU010000001.1, from coordinate 53,641 downwards.
GTTGTGGATCCAGCGAATCGCTTCATCGGCCAGCTCGCGATCGAGAAGCAGCTGCGGCGGGCGGTGACTCGTGTCCACCGGGGAATTGTTGCGGAAGAGCTTCGGATGCCACTGGTTGACGTCGCCACCGAGGAAACCGAAGAAGTACTCGAAGCCGAGCCCGTTGGGCCAGCGATCGAAGGCCGGCCGGGGACAGCTCCGTGGTGGGTACGTTGTGGTGCTTGCCGAAGAACGCCGTGCTGTAACCATTCAGACGCAGGACTTCGCCGAGGGTGGCGGCGCTGCGTGGGAGGATCGCGTCGTAGCCGGGGAATCCCGTAGCGAGCTCCGTGATCGTCCCGAAGCCCACGGCGTGGTGGTTGCGGCCGGTCAGGAGAGCCGCACGTGTGGGTGAGCAGATCGCCGTGGTGTGGAAGTTGTTGTAACGCAGGCCATGTGCCGCCAGCTGATCGAGCGTCGGCGTGGGCACGGGACCCCCGAAGGTGCTGGACGCGGCGAAGCCGGTATCGTCAGTCAGCACCAGCAGGACGTTGGGGGCACCCGCGCGCGCGCTCGTGCCTCTGGGGAATGCGGCGGTCGAGTCCTGCGCGGTGAGTGCGATACGACCCGCAAATGGCGGCGGTGGCGGTGGCAGTACGCTGCCGGGTGCAGCCGTCACCCCGGGATCCGCTCCCGTGGCCGCGAGCGGCAGGCAGAACACGGTCGTCAGCAGCGCCGCGATACACCTTGCGCATGACAGTCTCCCCGGGAGCACGGCTGCCGGTCCGGTGATGCGTCCTCTGCCGCGAGGCGCGCTCAGGCGCTCGGGCGCGCTGCGCCTCGCTCCAGCACCTTGCGGATGCGCACGAGCGCCTTCTCGAGTGTCTCCATGCTGCAGGCGAAGGAGAGGCGCATGTGTCCCGGGGCACCGAAGCCCGAGCCCGGCACGACCGCGACACCGCCGCCATTCAGCAGGAGCTCGGCGAAGGCATTGTCATCCTGACAGCCGAGGGCCGCCATGGCTCTCGACACGTCGGCGAACGCGTAGAACGTGCCGGCGCCTGGCAGGCACGACACGCCGGGCAGCGCATTGAGCCCCGCGACGATGAAGTCGTGGCGCCTGCGGAACTGCCCGTTCATGCGCGCGACACAGTCCTGGTCGCCGGTCAGCGCCGCCACCGCGGCCCTCTGGCACATGCTTGCAGCATTGGAGGTCGACTGGCCCTGGATCGTCGACATTGCGGTGATGATCTCCCTCGGACCGCCGCAGTAGCCGATGCGCCAGCCGGTCATCGCGTAGGCCTTGGAGCAGCCGTTGATGGTCACCGTGCGCTCGTAGAGCTCCGGCACGGCGGTGAGGAGGCTGCAGAAGGGCTCGGTGCCCCAGTAAATCTTCTCGTACATGTCGTCGGTGCCGATGACGATGCGCGGGTGCTTCAGGAGCACCTCACCGAGTGCGCGGAGCTCCGCGCGCGTGTAAGCGGCACCCGTCGGGTTGCAGGGGCTGTTCAGGAGGACGAGACGCGTCTTGGGCGTGATCGCGGCCTCGAGCTGGCGCGGCGTGATCTTGTAGCCCTGCTCCGGTCCGGCCTGTGGTGTCACCGGCAGTCCGTCGGCGAGCATGGCCATGTCGGGGTAGGACACCCAGTAGGGGGAGGGCACGATCACCTCGTCACCCGGATCGAGCACGGCCATACACAGATTGAAGAGGGTCTGCTTCGCGCCTGTGGACACGAGAATCTGCGCGCGCTCATAGCGGATCGAGTTGTCGCGCTCGAACTTGGCGATGATGGCATCCTTCAGTTCGTTGATGCCATCGACGTTCGTGTAGCGCGTGAAGCCCTTGCGGATGGCCTCGACGCCCGCATCGGCAATGTGCACCGGGGTATCGAAGTCCGGCTCGCCGGCACCGAGGCCGATGATGTCCTTGCCCTCGGCCTTGAGCTTTGCTGCGCGGGCGGTGACGGCGAGGGTGGGGGAGGGCTTGACGCGCTGGACACGGCGCGAGACGAATGAGTTCACGGAGGAGCCTGCCGGAGAGTCGCTTGAGCGGGAGCGCGCTATATTAAGCGATTCACGGACTTTTCGCGCCTGCCACTGCGGCGGCGCGCAGGGACTCTCGCCAGTGGATGAGACGGATACGCGACTCTTCGATCTCCGTGCCGGCTATGCCCCGGCGGGTGACCAGCCCGAGGCCATCGCCAGGCTCGTCGAAGGACTGGAAGGCGGGCTCGCGCACCAGACGCTGCTCGGCGTCACGGGCAGCGGCAAGACGGCAACCGTCGCCTTCGTCATTCAGCGCGTGCAGCGCCCGACCATGGTGCTGGCGCACAACAAGACGCTCGCGGCCCAACTCTACGGCGAGTTCCGGGAGTTCTTCCCGAACAATGCCGTCGAGTATTTCGTCTCCTACTATGACTACTACCAGCCCGAGGCGTATGTGCCCTCGAGCGACACGTACATCGAGAAGGATGCCTCGATCAACGAGCACATCGAGCAGATGCGGCTCTCGGCGACGAAGGCGCTGCTCGAGCGGCGCGATGTCATCATCGTGGCCACCGTGTCTTCGATCTACGGCCTCGGGGACCCGGCAGCCTACCTCGAGATGGTGCTGCACCTGAAGCGTGGCGACCGCCTCGAGCAGCGCGCGCTGCTGCGGCGCCTCGCCGACATGCAGTACACGCGCAACGACCTCGACCTCGTGCAGGGCAGCTACCGCGTGCGCGGCGACGTCATCGACATCTTCCCGGCGGAGTCCGAGCGGGAAGCGGTGCGTGTCGAGCTCTTCGACGACGTGATCGATTCGGTTGCGCTCTTCGATCCCCTCACGGGGGAGATCCTGCGTCGCCCGCCGCGCTACACCGTGTATCCCGGCACGCATTACGTGACGCCCAGAGACCGTCTCCTCGGCGCCGTCGACCACATTCGTGATGAGCTGCACGACCGGCTCCAGGATCTGCGCGCGGCGGACAAGCTCCTCGAAGCCCAGCGCCTCGAGCAGCGCACCCTGTTCGATCTCGAGATGATGAAGGAAGTGGGCTACTGCTCAGGGATCGAAAACTACTCGCGCTATCTGTCCGGGCGCGCACCCGGCGAGCCGCCGCCGTGCCTCTTCGACTACCTACCCGATAACGCCCTGCTCGTGGTCGACGAGAGCCACCAGACGATCCCGCAGCTCGGCGGCATGTATCGTGGTGACCGCTCGCGCAAGGAGACACTGGTCGAATACGGGTTTCGCCTGCCGTCGGCACTCGACAACCGACCGCTCAGATTCGAGGAATGGGAGGCGCTGGCGCCGCAGACCATCTTCGTCTCGGCGACCCCGGGGCCCTACGAGCTGCGCCACTCGGGGCAGGTCGTCGAGCAGGTGGTGCGGCCCACCGGGCTCACCGATCCGCCGATCGAGGTGCGACCCGTGCGCAGCCAGGTGGATGACGTGCTCTCCGAGATCAACCGCTGCGTCGCGCGCGACGAGCGGGTGCTGATCACGACGCTCACGAAGCGCATGGCCGAGGATCTCACCGAGTATCTGCACGAGCACGGCGTCAGGGTGCGCTATCTGCACGCCGACGTGGAGACGGTGGAGCGTACCGAGATCATCCGCGACCTGCGTCGCGGGGTCTTCGATGTGCTGGTGGGCATCAACCTCCTGCGGGAGGGGCTCGACATGCCCGAGGTCGCGCTGGTGGCGATCCTCGATGCCGACAAGGAAGGCTTCCTGCGCTCGGAGAATTCGCTCATCCAGACGATCGGGCGTGCCGCGCGCAATCTCAACGGCCGCGCGATCCTCTACGCGGACACCGTCACGGGCTCCATGCAGCGCGCAATCGGGGAGACCGACCGGCGCCGGCGGCGACAGATCGAGTTCAACACGGCCCACGGCATCACCCCGCAGGGCATCCGCAAGCCGGTGGTGGACATCATGGAGGGTGCGCGCACCGAAGTGACTTCGTCGGCCGGCGGTGCGCACGCGCGCAGCGCACCGGGGACGGAGGACGAGGCGCCCGGCGGGCTGCGGCCTGAGCTGATCGTGCGCCGGATCCGCAAGCTCGAGGTGGAGATGTATCGTCGCGCGCGCAATCTCGAGTTCGAGGAGGCAGCACGGCTGCGCGACCGCATTGCGCAGCTCAAGCGTCAGGAGCTCGGGCTGCCGGGGGCGGTGGCGGGATAGCGGGTACTGTGGACTCGCAGCTTGCCTCGATACGGGCCCTCGGGTATCGTTTCGCGCCCTCCGCCTCGGCAGGCGCGTAGCTCAGTGGTAGAGCACTTCCTTGACATGGAAGTGGTCGGTGGTTCGATCCCACTCGCGCCTACCATCTCCCTGGTGCGGGCTCACGCACTCCGTCTCCTCACCGGCACCGGCGATCGGAAGCCGTGGGGCTTCACGATCAGCACATCGCAGGGGACGTGATCGAGCAGGCGCTCGGCGGTGCTCCCGATGAAGAGGCGCTTGATCCCCGAGCGGGAGACTGCGCCCATCACGAGGATCTGGGCCCGCAGGCGGCGGGTGAGCGCTTCGAGCTCGCTTGCGGTGGGGCCGGGCAGCAGGTGCCGCCGCGCCCGCGGAATCCGCCCCAGGCTCGCCACGCGATCGAAGGCGTCGGAGATCCGCTGGCGGTGCACCTCGGTCGCATCGTCTGGCACCCAGGTCGGCACCGGCATGGGCATGGCCGCCGGCACCGTCGTCGCGAGCGGCATATAGGCGTGGGCCGCGTGGACTTCTCCGTCGAGCTCGCGCGCCAGGAGTCGGGCCGCCTCGAGGAGGCTGCGATCGAGGTGGCCGGGCTTGTCGTGGGCATGCTGGGGGTCGAGGGCCACCACGATTCGCGGACGGTCGTAGGCTCGCGTGCTCTTGGCAAGCAGAAGCGGTATCGGGCAGAGCCGGATCAGCTCCCAGTCGGTGTTGGTCAGGAACCAGCGGGACCCGACGTGGTGTGCGTGACATTCGGCGACCACGAGGTCCGCCTCGACTGTGCGCGCCCGTCTGACGATGGCCTCGTGGGCGGGGGAGTCCCAGGACGCGTGGCAGCTCGTCTCGACATCACGCAGGACACGATGGCGCGCGATGCCTTCGAGCTGCGTGCGGCGTGTCTCGGTGACGCTCGCGAGGAGTGACCGGGCCGGACCCCGTCCGCTGTGGCGGTGCGTGGCCTCGCCAGGCGCGAACCCGGTCACGGCGTGGAAGAGCTCGATGCGGGCACCGCTGTGACGCGCAAGGCTTGCGGCCCTGGCGAGCGCCTGGACGGGCGGCTCGAGCGGGTCGCGTACGGTGACGAGAAGGGTTCGCAGGCGGGTCATGGATACCTCTCTGGCGCAAGCAGGGACCATAGCGAGGGTTTACACTGGATTATACGAGGCGGGGCGCAATGCGACTCGCCCGGGGAGCCCCCCGAGGTGGACAGGAGACGATGGTGACCGATGGAGCCGTTCGAGAACGACTGCTCGCCCGCCGTGCGGAGTTGCAGGCCCGCGCGCAGCGTGTGCGCGCCGACCTCCAGCGCCAGAATGAAGCGCTGAGCCCGGATTTCGCCGAGCAGGCGACGCAGCGCGAGAATGACGATGTGCTGGGCGCGATCGAGCTGTCCGCCAAGGAGGAGCTGGAGCAGATCAGTCGGGCGATCTTGCGGCTCGATCGTGGTGAGTACGGCTATTGCACACGCTGCGGTGCGGAAATCGACGCCGAGCGACTCGAGGCGGTGCCGCATGCCGAGCGCTGTGCGGCCTGTGCGCGCGCAGCCAGGCGCTGAGCATGCCCGTCATTACCCTGCCCGACGGTGCGCAGCGCACCTTCGAGGGCCCCGTCACGGTCGAAGAAGTGGCTGCGAGCATCGGTGCCGGGCTGCGCAAGGCGGCTCTTGCGGGTCGCGTGAATGGCGTCTTGGTCGACACGTCCTTTCGCATCGAGACGGATGCCCGGGTTGCGATCGTCACCGACAGGGACCCGGATGGTCTCGAGATCCTGCGCCATTCGACGGCGCACCTGCTTGCGCAGGCGGTGAAGGCGCTGTTTCCGGATGCCCAGGTGACGATCGGTCCGGTGATCGAGGACGGGTTCTATTACGACTTCGCGTACAAACGTGCCTTCACGCCCGAGGATATCGAGGCGATCGAGGCGAAGATGCGCGAGCTCGCGCGCGCAGACCAGCCGGTGCGCCGCCGGACGATGGCGCGCGACGAGGCTGTGCACTTCTTCGAGGGTCTGGGCGAGCGCTACAAGGCCGAGATCATCGGCAGCATTCCGGAGACGGACGCGATCAGCCTGTACGGCCAGGGTGACTGGGTCGACCTGTGCCGCGGCCCGCACGTCCCGTCGACAGGGAAACTCAAGGCCTTCAAGCTCATGAAGGTCGCGGGAGCCTACTGGCGTGGCGACTCGCGCAACGAGATGCTGCAGCGCATCTACGGCACGGCCTGGGCGAACGAGAAGGATCTCAAGGAACATCTGCATCGCCTCGAGGAGGCGGAGAAGCGCGACCACCGGCGTATCGGCCGCGAGCTCGACCTGTTTCATTTCCAGGAGGAGGCCCCGGGCGCCGTGTTCTGGCACCCGAAGGGCTGGGTGGTGTTCCAGGCGCTCATCGCCTATATGCGCGAGAAGCAGGCGGCCGCGGGCTATCAGGAGGTCAGTGCCCCCGAGATCATGGATGTCGAGCTCTGGCGTCAGTCGGGCCATCTGGAGAAGTTTGGCGAGAACATGTTTCTCACCCGGACGCCGGACGAGCGCAGCTATGCCATCAAGCCCATGAACTGCCCCGGTCACGTACAGCTCTTCCGGCAGGGCATCCGCAGCTACCGCGACCTTCCGGTGCGGCTCGCGGAATTCGGCAAGGTGCACCGCTACGAACCCTCGGGCGCACTGCATGGTCTGATGCGGGTCCGTGCCTTCACGCAGGACGATGCGCACATCTTCGTCACGGAGGAGCAGATCACCGCGGAGACGGTACGGGGCATCGAGCTGCTCATGGCGATCTATCGCGACTTCGGCTTCGAGGACGTCTCGGTGAAGTTCTCCGATCGGCCCCCGCAGCGCGTCGGCAGCGATGAAGTCTGGACCCGAGCCGAGGAGGCCCTGAAGACAGCCACGCGCGCCGCCGGGCTCGACTACACGCTCAACCCGGGCGAGGGTGCGTTCTACGGCCCGAAGCTCGAGTTCGTGCTGAAGGACGCCATCGGGCGTGACTGGCAGTGCGGCACCTGGCAGGTCGACCTGAACCTTCCGGGTCGTCTGGGTGCCCACTACATCGATGAGCACAGCCAGAAGCGCATTCCCGTGATGCTGCATCGGGCGATCTTCGGATCGCTCGAGCGCTTCTACGGGATTCTGCTGGAACATCACGCCGGGCGGCTGCCGGCCTGGCTGGCTCCTGTGCAGGCCGAGATCCTGAACATCACCGAGCGGCAGGAGCCCTACGTCCGGCAGGTCACAGAAACACTGAAAAATCAGGGCCTTCGGGTCGAAGCCGACTTGCGGAACGAGAAGGTGGGCTTTAAGATTCGCGAACATACGCTGCAACGCGTCCCGTACCTGCTGGTGGCGGGGGACAAGGAAGTGGCAGCAAACCTGCTTTCCGTGCGCACGAGAAGCGGCAAGGATCTGGGCACGATGACGCCGCAGGCGTTTGCTGAACGCCTGCACATCGAGCTCGAGAGCCGCGGGCGCAGAACTTTGGAGGACTGACTTATAGCAACTGCAGCAGCGAAGCGTGTCCGGCGCAACGACGAAATCACCTCGCCCCAGGTGCGGGTGATCGGGCCGGACGGGGCGCAGGCCGGGGTCATGACCCGGTTCGAGGCGCTACAGATGGCAACCGACGCGGGACTCGATCTGGTCGAAGTGTCTCCCATGGCTGAGCCACCCGTCGTGAGGGTGATGGACTACGGGAAGTTCCTCTTCGAACAGAACAAGAAAGCCCACTCGGCCAAGCGCAAGCAGAAGCAGGTGCAGGTCAAGGAAGTCAAATTCCGCCCTGGCACGGAGGAGGCGGATTACCAGGTGAAGCTGCGTAATCTGAACCGCTTCCTCGCCGAGGGCGACAAGGCCAAGGTGACCCTGCGTTTCCGAGGCCGCGAGATGGTGCACCAGGACATCGGACGGAAGCTTCTGGATCGGGTGGTGACAGACCTCGTCGGAGTGGGCGTGGTCGAGCAGAACCCGCTCATGGAAGGCAGGCAGATGGTCATGGTGGTGGCACCAAAGAAGAAGTAGCGCGCAGGCGCTGCTCGACCCAAGGAGTGGGCGGGATCGAGGCGAGGCGCACCCGGGCGCCCCGCTGCGGTGCCGCTCCGCCGGCAAGCGAGATCCTCCTGCGAGGCGAGGGACTCTGCGACCCGGGCTATGAGAACAGGAGTGATGACATGCCCAAGTTGAAAACCAACCGGGCGGCGGCCAAGCGTTTCCGCAAGACGGCGAAGGGCTACAAGAGCTACTCCGCCGGCCGTCGCCACAACCTCGGCCACAAGGCCCGCAAGGTCAAACGCCATCTGAGATCGGGTGGCTCGAGCCTGGTGCACGAGAGCGACACAGGTCGCCTCGACCAGCTGCTCCCCCATGCGCGTTGACTGACGAGCGGAGAATCCCATGGCACGAGTGAAGCGTGGCGTGCAGGCAGGCCGCCGTCACAAGAAAGTCCTGTCCAAGGCGAAGGGCTATTACAACGCCCGGCGCAAGCTCTATCGCACGGCCAAACAGGCCGTCATCAAGGCGGGGCAGTATGCCTACCGCGACCGGCGCGCCAGGAAGCGTGAGTTCCGGGCACTGTGGATCGCACGGATCAATGCCGCAGCACGTGGCTACGGTCTGTCCTACAGCCGGCTGATCGACGGGCTCAACAAGGCGGGCGTCGAGATCGACCGCAAGATCCTTGCGGAGCTCGCAGTGAACGATGCGGTCGCCTTCGAGGCGATCGCCAACCAGGCGAAGGCGGCACTCGGCGCAGCTGCGTGATCCGGTGAGCGACCTCGAGGCACTCGCCGGGCAGGCGCTCGCGGAGATTGCCGCGAGCGCCGATCCTGCCGCGCTCGATGCGGCGCGGGTGCGATGGCTCGGCAGGAAAGGGACGCTCACGGAGCAGCTCAAGGCGCTCGGTGGGCGGACTGCATCCGCTCACGCGGGCGCGCCTGCGCATCGAAGCGCTGTTCGGTCGCGCAGGCTTCGAGGTGGCGTCCGGGCCCGAGATCGAAGACGACTTCCACAATTTCGAAGCGCTCAACATCCCGCCGAACCATCCCGCGCGGGCGATGCACGACACCTTCTATTTTCCGGACGGCAGGCTCCTGCGCACGCATACCTCGCCGGTGCAGATCCGCGCCATGCTCGCGCGCGGGGCGCCGCTTGCCGTGATTGCTCCCGGTCGCGTGTATCGCTGCGATCACGACATGACGCACTCACCGATGTTCCAGCAGCTCGAAGGGCTCGTGGTGGGCGAGAACGTCAGCTTTGCCAACATGAAGTCCGTGCTGCACAGTTTTGTCGAGGCATTCTTCGAGCGCGATCTCGGCATGCGGCTGCGCCCTTCGTATTTCCCCTTCACGGAGCCCTCGGCCGAAGTGGACATGTCCTGTGTCTTCTGCGCAGGACAGGGGTGCCGTGTCTGTAAGCACTCCGGCTGGCTCGAGATCGCCGGCTGCGGCATGGTGCATCCAAACGTGCTCACCGCCAGCCGCGTCGATCCGGAGACGTATACCGGCTACGCCTTCGGCATGGGGATCGATCGCCTGGCAATGCTGCGCTATGGCGTGAACGATCTGCGGCTGTTCTACGAAAACGATCTGCGCTTCCTCGGGCAGTTCCGCGCGGCGTAAGGCGATGAAGATCCCGGTTTCCTGGCTGCGGGAGTGGGTCGATGTGCCCTGGCCGGCACGCGAGCTCGGTGATCGCCTCACCATGGCGGGCTTCGAGCTCGAGGGCCTCGAGGCCGCCGCACCCGGGTTCACGGGCGTGATCGTCGGGGAGATTCTCTCCGCCGAGCGGCATCCCCAGGCCGACAAGCTCCAGGTCTGCCGCGTCGCCGATGGAGGGGGCGGCGAGCCGCTGCAGGTCGTGTGCGGGGCGCCCAATGCGCGCGCCGGGCTCAGGACAGCGCTTGCCGTCGTCGGCGCGCAGCTTCCGGGGGGGCTCGCGATCAAGGCCGCGAAGCTGCGTGGCATTGCTTCTGGCGGCATGCTGTGCTCCGCGAAGGAGCTCGGTCTCGAGGAGAGTTCCGAGGGGATTCTGGAGCTGCCGCCCGAGGCGCCCGTCGGGCAGTCGCTGCGTGAGTATCTCGATCTCGATGATTCGATCCTCGAGCTCAACGTGACTCCGAATCGTGGCGATGCGATGTCAGTGCTCGGCATCGCCCGCGAAGTCGTGGCGCTCACGGGTGCGGCGCTGCACCCGCCGGTGATTCCTCCGGCCGCATCGTGCCACGTGGATACTCTGCCGGTACGACTCGCGGCTCCGCGCGCCTGCCCCGGATTCGCGGGCCGGATCATTCGGGGCGTGAACAACCGCAGCCGCTCACCCGCGTGGCTGCGTGAACGCCTGCGGCGTGCGGGTCAGCGTTCGATCAGTCCCGTCGTGGATGTCACCAACTACGTGCTCCTCGAGCTCGGGCAGCCGATGCACGCCTACGATCTCGATCGGGTGCAGAGTGGCATCGAGGTGCGTTATGGGCGCCAGGACGAATCCCTGGAGCTGCTCGGGGGCCGGAGGGTGGAACCGGACGACGATGTACTCGTGATCGCGGATGCGGAGGGTCCGGTGGGGCTCGCAGGCATCATGGGCGGCGCCCGCACGGCCGTCGGCGAGGACACGAGTGACCTCTTCCTCGAAGTCGCATGGTTTGCGCCGGAGGCGGTTGCCGGACGGGCGCGGCGCTTCGGTCTGCACACGGATGCCAGCCAGCGCTTCGAGCGCGGGGTGGACCCTGTGAATCAGGAACGCGCGATGGAACGCGCGACGTCGCTCATCGTGCAGATTGCAGGTGGCGCGCCCGGGCCACTTGTGGTGGCGCGGCACGAGGAGCACCTGCCGCACCGCAGCCCCGTTCTGGTGCGCCGCCGGCAGCTCGATCGCCTGCTGGGTGCACACCTCCCGGATGCTGAAGTCGAGCGGGCCCTGAAGGGGCTCGGCATGCAGGTTGCGGCCACTGATGCGGGGTGGAGTGCGTTGCCGCCGGCGTATCGTTTCGATATCGCGATCGAAGTGGATCTCATCGAGGAGGTCGTGCGGCTGGTCGGGCTCGACCGTCTCCCTGAGATGCCTGCGTGCTCCCCGCAACGCATTCGCCCCCAGCCCGAAGCGCGGCCACCCGAGGCCTCGGTGCTGGAGACACTCTCCGCGCGCGGCTATCAGGAGATCGCCAGCTTTGCCTTTGTCGATCCACTGCTGCAGCAGCGGCTGTTTCCGGACGTGCCGGCTCCGGCGCTGGCGAACCCCATCGCGAGCGATCTTGCGGTGATGCGCGTGTCGCTGTGGCCCGGACTCGTCAAGACGGCAATCGAGAACCAGCGCCGCCAGCAGGATCGGCTGCGGCTCTTCGAGCACGGCGTGCGTTTCGCACCGGCGCCAGGAGGCGAATGCCGGGAGATCGATTCACTCGCCGGACTCGCCCTCGGCTCGCGTCTGCCGGAGCAGTGGGGGGTCGACGCCGTGTCGGTGGATTTCTTGGACGTGAAAGCCGATGTGGAGGCGCTGCGCGCCGCAACCGGGCAGGCGGAGTCCTTCACGTTCGAGGCCGGGCGGATCCCGTGCCTGCACCCGGGGCGGGGCGCTCGCATCTTGCGCAATGGCGATGCGGTCGGCTGGCTTGGCGAACTGCACCCGGAAATCGTGCGGACGCTGGGCCTCGTCGGCGCGCCCGTGCTCTTCGAACTCGACTACGAGGCGGCGACGCGGGCCGGATTGCCACGGTTTTGTGACATATCGCGGTTCCCGCAGGTCCGGCGTGACGTTTCTTTCACCCTGGATGAGGCGGTGCCTTTAAGCCGGGTGCGCGAGCGTGTAACCTTGCTGGCGTCGAGCCTGCTGCGCGATCTTCGCGTTTTCGACATCTTCAGGGGAGCAGGGGTAGAAGTCGGTCGAAAAAGCATGGCTTTGGGTTTGATTTTCCAAGATAAAAACCGCACGCTAACCGATGCAGACGTGGACGCCCTGATGGGCGCGATTCGTACAGATCTGGTCGGCACGCTCGGAGCGAAGATTAGAGAATAAGCTCATGGCCTTGACGAAAGCGGAGATGGCCGAGGCCCTCTTCAACCAGCTCGGTCTCAACAAACGTGAAGCGCGTGAGCTCGTCGATCTGTTTTTCGAGGAAATGCGGGCAGCGCTTGCCGACGGAGAGCAGGTGAAACTCTCGGGCTTCGGTAACTTCGACCTGCGCGACAAGAATCAGCGTCCAGGACGCAATCCGAAGACCGGCGAGGAAATCCCGATCAGCGCGCGGCGCGTGGTCACTTTCCGCCCGGGGCAGAAACTCAAGGCGCGAGTCGAGGCCTATGCTGGAAGCAGGTAACAATGCCGAGCTGCCCCCGATCCCCGGCAAGCGCTACTTCACAATTGGCGAGGTGAGTGAGCTCTGTGGCGTCAAGCCGCATGTGCTGCGATATTGGGAGCAGGAGTTCCCGCAGCTGAAGCCGGTGAAGCGCCGTGGCAACCGGCGCTATTATCAGCGGCAGGACGTGATCGTGATCCGCCAGATCCGCAGTCTCCTCTACGAGGAAGGCTTTACGATCGGCGGGGCACGCAACAAGCTCACAGGGGAAGAGGCGCGCTCGGATGTCACTCAGAGCCAGCAGATCATCCGGCAGGTGCGGCTCGAGCTCGAAGAAGTTCTCAGAATCCTGCGGCGGTGACCCATGAACAGCGTTAATCCAGGCGAGAAACTGAAGGAAGATCTGCGTGCCGTCATCGAGGACGCGGAAGCCCTGCTGCGCGCGACCGGCGGACAGGTCGGCGAAAAAGTGCAGCAGGCCCGGGCGAAGGCCGAGGAATCCATTCGCGCGGCGCGCGAGCGGCTGGGCGCGCTCGAAGACGAGATTGCACAGCGTGCGAGGGATGCGGCCCGCGACACGGATCGCTACGTGCGCGACAATCCCTGGCAGGCGCTGGCGATCACTGCCGGTGCTGCATTCCTCGTCGGGCTGATCCTGGGGCGGCGCTGAGAAGAACGATGGCTCTGCGCGAGCCCGGGTCGCAGACGCAGCGGGCTGAAGGGCGGCTGTTTGCCAGCGTGCGGCGGCTCCTCGCGACTGTCGTCTCGATTGCGCACACGCGCATCGAGCTCTTCACGACGGAGCTGCAGGAAGAGATCCATCGCGCTGCGACGATCGTCCTGTGGTCGCTCGTGGCGCTGTTCTTCGCGAGCCTCGGCGTGCTGCTGCTGGCGCTCACGATCCTCATCGCCTTCTGGGACGGCCCACGCCTCCTGGTTGCCGGGCTGATCTGCGCGGCCTTTCTTCTCACGGCGCTCCTGACGGCACTTCGCGTGCGGCGACTGCTTCAATCGCGCCCGTCTCTGCTCGCGGCAACCCTCGAGGAGCTGCAGCGCGACCGCGAGGCGCTCGAGCGTCGGCCGTGATGCGGCGGCAGGAGGAGCTCGCGCTCCGGCGTCGCACACTCCAGCTGCGTTGCGAGCAGCTGCGCCGCGACTTTGCAGCCGAGGTGCTCGCGATCGAGGGGTCGGTGGGTCGTGCACGCCATGCTCTCGGTGTACTGCGCCGCCTCGCGCCGGCGCTGGCCGTTACGGGCGGCGGCGCCCTGTTTGTGTTGCGCCGGCGCCTGCGGCCGCTGGCCTGGCTCGCGCGCGGAGTGGTGGCAGCCACCGCTCTGCGCCGCCTGGTGGTCCTCGCCCGCGGATTGCAGCCCCGTTCCTCGGCGCCGAAGTGATATGATCACCGCCACGGTCGGGGCGTGGCGCAGTCTGGTAGCGCACTTGCATGGGGTGCAAGGGGTCCCGAGTTCAAATCTCGGCGCCCCGACCAGTATTTTCGAGCGGCGACTGGTGAGACGGCCGAACTGGACGCACTCGCCGCCTATGCACGCCAGCGAAGTGACGTGAAACTGGAACGCCGGGTCGCGGAAATCAGATGCCGCGCCATCATGCGCCTCGAGGAGTTGTCGGCGGGAGCCGGAGACGAGTCCGCAGACCAATGGCGGGTAGAGGCTTTCCACCAGTGGAAGGCCGACTAGAGCAGAAGTGCTGAAATCGGCCGGCATCGGTATCAACGCAGCACATCGCGCGAAGGAGCTGGCCGGGCATGCTGCGATCCCGCCCATCATGTGCTCGGTAGCGTCGCCATCAGGCGGGTGCAGCGAGGTGGGGCGAGATAGGGCAGTGCCCTGGGCTCGGTAGTGTGAACGGCGTCGTCCGCGACTGACCAGCCCATAACGATCAAGGACGGCGTGCGCTGTGCTGACGGCTGCCAGAGCAATGCGCGACTCGAGCAGCTCAGGCAGTCGATTGGCCTGCCGATACGGCCGCCTGGAGCGGTCGGTGAGGCCCTCCAGTCCGGTTCGCTGATAGCGAGTGAAGATTCCATAACCGGTCTTGCGTGAGATATCGAACTCTCCGCACAGATCGCGCATCCTCTCGCCTTCGAGCAGGCGAGCTACGAATCGCAGCCGCTCGTCCCCTTTGGAACACTCCTGCCACAACATCTGCTGTCTCCCGCAAATGCCCGAAGTGTTACCTATGTGTCCGGAACGACCTGTAACCTACGACCCCGAAAGCTCATCGCGACCGAGGATCAGACTGTGGCCGCCCATGCGGCCAAACCTTGGCGGCGGCGCTTTCAGTTTCCCGGGATGACAGGCAGCACGACGCCCTTTTTCTTCGCGTAGGCGTTCCACCTCTTGACGAGGTGAGCGAGGATCTCGGGATGTTGTCGCGCAACGTCGGTTACTTCGCCCGGATCACGTTCGACATCGAATAATTCCCACTGGCCCGACCCCGTCGGCGGCGGAATATGCACGGCTTTCCACTGTCCTTCACGGGCATAGCGGCGCCCGAACATTTCACCTGCCGCAAAGTCGGGCGAGATCACGGGCGGCGGCGCTGAAGGAAGAATGCGTTGCGCAAAGGACTTACCTTCGATGGGGATCACCCGTCTTCCCCTGAACATCGCCGGATCCGGGATGCTGACGCGAGCGAGCTCCAGAATCGTCGGTGAAACGTCGCGCACCGAGAGGTAGCTTGATTCGATCTCGCCCTTGCGGCCGGCTTTCGGGTAGCTGAGGAAGGCGACCGTCCGTGTTCCGCCCTCAGTGGGGAAGGATTTGTAGCGCCGGAACGGCGCGGAGCCTGCCTCGGCCCAGTTGGACTTGTACCAGACGTAGGAAGCGGCCGAGCCGATGGATTCCAGGCTGTTGTCCGCATTGGCGAGCAATGCCTTGCCCGCTTCGGGGATGATGAATGACTTGTCGAGCTCATGGCCTTCCGGCCCGTTGTCGGACAGGAACATGAAGACCGTATTCTCGTACTGGCCGCGCTTTTTCAGCTCGGCAACCAGGCGGCCGATGTTCTGGTCGATGATGTCGACCATGGCCGCGTAAGCTTCCATGGTGCGCGCCTCGGTCTTCTTCTGGCTGTCGGTCAACTGTTCCCAGCGGACCGGCGAGGACTGTGAGTGTGCGGTGACGTCCTCGGGGATCAGCTTCAGCTGCTTCAGGCGATCCACCCGCCGGTTCCGCAGTACATCGTAGCCCGCGTCATACTTCCCCGCATATCGCCTGATGTCCTTCGCCGGGGCCTGGATCGGGTAATGGGGAGCAGTCAGGGCAAGATAGGCGAAGAAGGGTTGCCCGTCGCCCTTCGCAGGCAGAAACGAGATCAGCTGATCGGTGAAGTAGGTGGTGGAGTAGAAGTCGTCAGGGATGGATACCTTTTTTCCATCGCGCGTGTAGACGACCCCTGCATTCGGAAGATTCGGCGCCTTGCGCAACGCGTCCTTGCCAAAATGGTTGTGTCCGCCACCCAGCATGGCAAACGAACGATCGAACCCGCGCACAGCCGGGTTGGCACGGGGGTCATAGCCCAAGTGCCACTTTCCCGACATCAGTGTCCTGTACCCGCCCTCCTGCAGCCGCTCGGCAATCGTGACCACCCGATCGTTCAGATAGCCTTCGTAGCCCGGCTCGTCGACCTGGTTGTCCTGGCGCAGCTCGGGGAAGTTGCCGAGGCCGGTCTGATGATGATCGACTCCTGTCAGCAGTTCCGCACGGGTCGGGGCGCAAACCGGCGTGGTATGGAAATTATTGAATTTCACACCGTTGTTCGCCAGCTTGTCGAGGTTCGGCGTCTGGATTTCTCCGCCGAAGGCGCCGATGTCGGAAAAGCCCATATCGTCGACCAGCACGACGACGATGCTGGGGCGATCCTGCACAGCGGAGCGAGCGTGTGCAGGCAGGAGCGCGATGAGGGCCGCCATCGCGAGAGCCAGGCGCAGGATACTCATTGGCGTTCTCACCTCATGTCAGAACCGGGCACGCATCGTGATCCCATACGTGCGTGGGTCGCCGGGCTGACCCGTGAACTGGCCCGTGTTGAAGGCAGCAGCAGCCTTTATGGCGAAATATTCCGTGTCGAACAGGTTGCGCACATAGAACGAGACATCCCAGCGCTGCTCCGCTGCACGCAGGCCGATGCTCAGGTTGGTCACCTCGTAGGCATCGATCCAGCTGTCTGCTGCAAGGTTGTAGGTCGAATTGAAGCGTGACCGGTGACTGTAGTTGATGCTGGCGTAGGCCTGTGTCCGCGGGGAAATGTCCTCGGCGTAGTCGGCCGCTCCGGACAGCGAGTACTTGGAAACGCCAGGGAGGTTGCGCCCGCTCAGGTCGCAGGCTGCCCGCAGCCCGAGGAATTCGATGGGGCAGGGAGCGCTGCGGTAGTCCTTGTAGATTGCATCGATATAGCTTCCGGACGCGGAAAGCGTGAGATTGCGGATCGGCCGGAAGCTCAGATCGGTCTCGATGCCACGGGAACGGACATCCCCGACATTCGCGATGTAGGTCGTCAACGCGCCGGCAAGATCGACCTGCTGGCTCTGATAGTTGCGGATCGTCGTGTTGAAGGCCGCGAGATTGAACATGAGCCTGCGGTCGAGGAGGCTGGTCTTGAGGCCGGCCTCATAGTGATTGACCGCTTCCGGAGCGATCACGGGGGGCGCGCCGGTGCTGTTCAGGTTTAGACCGCCCGATTTGTAGCCCCGGGCGTAGGTCCCGTAAAGCATGATGTTCGGGCCGAACTTGAAGGCGGCCGTGAGCAGGCCGGAGAGATTGTCTTCCTTCGTCTTCGCGGTGTATCGGGGAACATTCGCGCCGAAGGCATTACGGATAGCCTGAGCACCCATGGCAATTTCCGCCGTTGTCAACGTCGGTCCGCGCTGCACCTGATCGAAGAACCCGTCCTTGGTCTCATTCGTATAGCGCAGACCAGCCGTGACATTGAAGAACTCAGCCGCGCGCCAGGTCAGCTGCCCGAATGCAGCATAGCTCTTGGTGTTGGCGCGTGCGGTACTATCGACGAACAGGCCATTCAGGGCGGCCTGCCCGCCGACTGATGCCGCGGCGCTGCCCGGAGCCGGGCCGAGGATCCACAGTGCGGCATCCGGCCCGTACTTCGTGAACAGCTTGTCATCGAGCTGCTGCGAAAAATAGTAGACGCCCGCGACATAGTCGATCGGGTTGCGGCCATTGGATGCGATCCGGAATTCCTGGCTGAACTGCCGCTGATCTTCGTCCACACCAGCGTTCAGGAAGATGTCGAGTGGCAGGAGATCCGCATCGAGCGTGGGGCGAAATTCCAGTGTGCGCCAGCCCGTGACGGACGTGAGTGTGATCAGGCCGAAATCATAGTCCACGATCCCGGCCAGCCCTTTTGTCTTGACTGCAGTGTGCAGAGGGCGGTTGATGTCGAGGGTGCGCGAGAAGGGATCGATGGGCAACGGGGTGTAATTGAAGCGCGCGACCCTCTGATAGAAGTTGTTGGGGAGCGATGACCCGTCGGCACGGGTCGTGCGGACGCTGGTCGTGACACCGAGGCAGCAGTCCTGGGAAAAATCACTGTAATCGCCGATCAGGCGTATAGAGAGCTTCTCGATGGGCTTGTAAAGGAACTGCTGGCGCGCGGAAAAGGCGCGTAGGTCGGCAAAGCGCGCGTCATTGCTGCGGTTTCGCATGAAACCTTCGTCGCGCAGCGTGTTCGAAACCGTGAGCCGGGCCGCAAGCTTGTCCGTGACGGGGAAAGATCCCGTGGCGCGAACCTGCCCGGAACGATAGTTGCCAACGCTCACTTCCCCATGAAAGTCCGGCTCGAAGCCGGGCGCCTGTGTCGTGATGTGGATTGCACCGGCAGTCGTGTTCTTGCCGAACAGTGTCCCCTGCGGTCCACGAAGGACTTCGACCTGTTCAATATCGTAGAGATCGAAGGCGGTCTGTGCCGGGCGGCTGTAATAGACCTGGTCGACATAAACGCCGACGCCGTATTCGAGTCCGAGGCTCGCATAGGCGGGGGTCGCGCCGAGACCCCGGATATTGATGTTCGTCTGGCGGGCGTTCGTGGCGGTGATCTGCAGGCTCGGTGCCAGTTGCGACACCTGTGCCAGCCCGATCACGGCAGGCACGGCCACCTGCTCATTCGAAAGCGCGGTGAGCGCGATGGGCACATCCTGGGCGCTTTCCGCGCGACGCCGGGCGGTTACGACGACCTCTTCAAGCGCACCGGACCCGAGGCCGTGGGTTCATTCTGCTGGGCGAGTGCAGTAAGGCCGCCCATCCATGAGGCGAGCGCGCCGCCGATCAGGAGCGGTGTGATCCGTCGTGAGCTCTTCGTGCGCAAGGCATTCTCCCCGGAGCGTGTTTGCAGTTGTTGCGAGTGACCGTCCTCAATTCGTGCCTGCCGCGCAGGCGCCGATGATCATCGGCAATCGGTCTGCGGTCACGATGCCCGGTGGTGCCGCGCATACCGCCGGGATGGCGTGCACGGCCGGCATCGCGGTCATCAGGCCTGGATCGAACTCCCCGAAGCGCAGCGGCTGATACACGCAGCGCAGTGACGGCGACCCGTCGATCTGCACTACCCAGCCTTCCTCCACCGGCCAGTCCGGCTCGAGCCTGTTGCCGAGCTTCCACGCGACGCGCAGCTCGATGACGGCGCGGCCCTTGACCCGCGCGGACCAGCAGCAGCGCAGACCGCTGATGCAGCCTCTGCCGATCTTCATGTAGCCGAGATCCACGTCCTCGGTGGCGGCGGCGTACTCCACGTCGTAGCGGATCTCGTCCACGGGAATCTTCAGCGCTGTGGCCATCATTGCCACCGCTTCCTTGAAGGAGGGCATGGCCCGTTCCGCGAGCGCCGGGGCCCCGGGGTCGTCGACCCGGAGTCCGAAACCGATGGCCTCCCAGGTGCCAGCCGATCCGTAGGCGGTGGCGTCGACCGATTCGAGCACCGAGATCCTGTCGATACGGGCGCAGCCCGAGCTCGCGACCAGCGCAATGATCTGGATGATGCCCGGATTGATGCCGGTGCCATAGAGGGAGGCACTGCCCCTGGCTGCGGCCGCCTCGAGCCGCGCGAGATTCTGTTCGCCGAGCTGGCTGCCGGTGATGAAGTGTGCAGTGGTGACGATGTTGGAACCTGCTTCGAGGATGCGCACCATGTGATCCACATCGGGCAGCAGCGGCATGTAGCAGACGCAGTCGGGCGCAAGAGCGAGCAGTGCGTCGATGTCCCGGGTGGCGCTGATGCCGAGCGGAGGCAGGCCGCAGAGTTCGCCGACGTCACGGCCTGCCTTGTCTTTCGAATGGCAGTAGCAGCCCACCAGCTCCATCAGTGGGTGAGCGACGATGGCGCGCACCGCAGGCTTTCCCACGACGCCGGTGTTCCATTGCACGATGCGCAGGGTCATGAACTCAGCGGCCTCCGCGATGACTGGAAGGGCGATCTCCACACGGGCCGATCATAGACAAGGGGATGGTACGGTGTCACTGCGGCGGCCTGAGGTCGCCCACCTCAGACGTGCGCGGCGGGTTCCAGAAACTGCCCTGACTGCCGGTCCCAGGTGCGGGGCGTCCGCCACTGCTCGCGCAGCTTCGCCTTCTGGACCCGCAGGGTCGCTTCGGTGCGGGGGAATTCGTCGATGAATTCGAGATAGCGCGGCACCATGAAGCGGGGCAGGCGTGTGGCCAGTTCTTCGAGCAGCGCGGCCGCATCCGGTGTCGCATCGGGTCGGGCGATGACATACACCTTGATCTCGTCGTCCCCGAACCCGGAAGGCACGCCGATAACGGCGGACTGAAGCACGTCCGGGTGCTCATTGACATGGGATTCCACCTCGAACGACGAGACGTTTTCGCCACGGCGGCGCAGCGCGTCCTTCATGCGGTCGATGAAGTAGTAGTTGCCTTCGCGATCACGTCGAAAGGCATCGCCCGTATGAAGCCAGCCGTTGCGCCAGGCTGCCGCAGTGGCCTCGGGTTGACCGAAGTAGCCGCACATCAGACCCCATGGGAGCTTCGAGCGCAGGACGAGTTCACCGACCTCGCCGTCGGGGACGTCGTAATCATGAGCGTCGACGACGCGGGCCTCGTAAGCCGCGCTCACGCGGCCGCAACTCTGGTAGTTCTCCGTGACATCGGCCGTGAACGGAGCCGTCCCGATGGGCAGGCCGCCCTCCGTCAGGCCGTAA
Source organism: Gammaproteobacteria bacterium (assembly GCA_016707425.1). Classification (GTDB taxonomy): domain Bacteria; phylum Pseudomonadota; class Gammaproteobacteria; order Steroidobacterales; family Steroidobacteraceae; genus JADJHU01. Next base: position 33,001 of record JADJHU010000001.1, on the reverse strand, counting down.
CTGGTCTGCGCCTGCACGCGGAAGCGGGCTTTGAACTCCTCGATGCGGGGAATGAGCGGCACCATCGACACGCGCCGCAGCGGGCCGGTGGCGTCGTCGGGCGCGGGCGGGCGGGCCAGCAGCCATTCGGCCATGGCCGGGAAGAGCGGCGCGAAGGTGCACCCCCAGCGCCGCACGTCCTCCCAGAACGCTTCAGTGCGGAATTGCTCGCGCAATACCACGGATCCGCCGGCGGTAATCGTGGTCTGTGCCGTCGCCTTTCCGCCCGTGTGAAACATCGGCAGCGGATCGTAGGCGACGTCGTCATCGCCCAGGTGACAGGCCACCGTTTCGCACATGTCTGACAACAGGCCCCAAGGGAACAGCACACCCTTCGACCGGCCCGTCGTTCCGGAGGTATAGATCATGGTGGCGATGTCGTGCCGGGCCGGAGGCGTAAGATCGCCCGCGGGGGTGATGTCCCGGAAGAAGTCGTCGCCACTGACGAGGGCAAAGGGCAGGGCAGGCGCCGGCGTACGGAGGTCCGGCACGACGATCGCGTGCACATGTTTGAGCTGTGCTGCCACTGCGGCAATCGCCGGCAGGAAGCGCTCGGCGGTCACGATGAAGCGGGCAGCGGCATCGTCGATCACATAGGCGAGCATCCGCCCGTGAAACTGGAGATTGACCGGGGTCTCCACCGCACGCAGCCACGCGAGCCCGAGCCAGCAGGCGAGCGAGTCGATCGGGTTGGCCAGCATAACGACCACGCGGCATCCCGGTTCCACGCCCAGGCGCCGAAGCGCTGCCGCCCAGGTGAGGATGTCATGCTGGAAGGCCGCACAGCTGAGTGCCCGCCCCGTGATTTCGCGCAGGAGGATTTTTTCCGGTGTCCGGCGTGCGCGGTCGGCGACGACGGCCGGGAAGGTATCCATCGGACCGTAGGGGAGTGGAGAGCGCGGGGTATGCGGTGAATGCGGGCTCATTGAGATTCGGCGGCCTCGACGTAGACTGAAAAGACAGAAGGGAGAATCGCATGCGGGTGGAGACAGCGCTTCAGGGTGCCTTTGATACCGGTGGCCCGATCTACAGACGAATCGGCGACCTCGCGGCCACGGCCCGCTTCATCGAGGCCATGGGCTTCGACGGCTGCACGGCAGCCGAAGTGGGTCATGATCCATTCCTGCCACTCCTGATCGGCATCGAGCATACGCAGCACCTGACATTCTGCCCCAATGTAGCGGTCGCCTTTCCGCGCAGTCCCTTCGTCACGGCCCAGGTCGCCTGGGATCTGCAGCAGTTCTCGGGTGGCCGGTTTCACCTGGGCCTCGGCAGCCAGGTCAAGGCCAACAACGTGCGCCGCTACTCGACCGCATGGCCGGGGCCGCCGGGCCCCCGCATGCGCGAATACATACTGTGCCTGCGCGCGATCTTCAAGAGCTTCAATTCAGAGGAGCCGAGCTTCTTTGAGGGCAAGCATTATCAGTTCACGATGCTCCAGCCCACGTTCAATCCCTATTTTCACCACGGGCCGTCGGAGCATCCGCGCATTCCCATCTACATCGCCGCCGTGAATCCCTACATGGCGCGCCTCGCCGGTGAGATCGCCGACGGCATCCGGCCGCCCGGCTGGATCACGTCGAAGTATTTCAGGCAGGTCCTGCTGCCGGCGATCGAGGAGGGTTGCCGTAGCGCGGGCCGCTCGCTCGCGGACATCGACATCATCGGCGGCGGCGTGGTGCTCGCAGGGTACGACGAGGCGGAGATCGAATCGAAGAAGAAAGCGATGAGGGAATTCATCGCCTTCTTCGGGTCGACGCGGAGCTATCACCCCGTCTTCGCGGCCCACGGATGGGAGGAAATCGGGCTGAAGCTGCACCGGATGTCACTCGACGGCAACAGCTGGGCCGAGATGGGTGAACTGGTCACCGACGACATGATCGACGAGTTCGCCGTGGTCGCCACGTACGATGAGCTCGTCCCAAAACTCAGGGCGCGCTGGGACGGTGTGTGCACGACGCTCAACCTTCCGTACCACTTGCCGGTGCCGGAGGAACAGCTGCGGGCGATGGTCGCCGGGATGAAGGGATGAATCCTCGGCACACCTTCGGTGCGATTCCGTCAGGACCTCGCGCTCGTCTGTGCTTCGCGCCTGCATTGCCCGACGAAATGCAGCAGCGTGCGCTCCCCTCCCTATGCCGGTCTCGGGCAGCGAGCCAATGCTCACCTCGCCCGAGAGCCTGTTCAGAGCCAGGGAGAGGCGCGGGTAGACCCTGCCCTTCCTCACGACGCGGACGGCGAAGAGACCACGCAGCGACTCGTGTGACAGGATCGGTTCGGTGGCCAGTCCTTTGCCGGCGCCGATCGCCAGCCCTTCGAGTTGCAGTGTCCCATTGCGCGGATCGACGGCGATGCGAATGCGGCCCAGCGAGATGACGGGTTTGGGCCGGTTGTCCTGCCAGAGGAGTTTCTGGCCGTCACACACCAAAGAGAAGGGCCTGTTTTCGTCCGCGGCGTAGCCTGCCGCCGCAAGAACCAGCAGCATGGAGAAAAGGAGCGTCTGACAGCGCCTCATGGGGGTCGTCTTCGCATGCTTCCGGGAGGAGGTGGGCGAAAGTCTAAGCGAGAAGGCGCTCGCGTAGCGCGGCTTTCTGCGGTGCGCAGCGGCACTGGCGCCTCACCGAGAGCGGTCTACGTAGCGTTCCCTATTGCCAGGGTGGCTGCGGCGACGTAGGTTTTTCTCTCGATGTGACAAGTGCGATCACACACGGAGGAAGCGCAAAATGGCCATCATGCGTTGGGAACCTTTCCGGGATTTCGACGACGCCTTCCGGCGCGCCGAGCGTCTCTTCAGGCGCTGGCCCGCCGTGGCACGCGGAGAATCCGCCAGCGAAGCGATCGAGTGGGCGCCTGCCGCTGACATCAGCGAGACGGACAAGGAATACGTCATCAAGGCAGAGCTTCCCGATGTGAAGAAGGAAGAGATCACGGTGTCGGTCGCGGATGGCGCGATCACCATCTCCGGGGAGCGCAAGCGCGAAAAGGAGAGCAAGGACGAGAAAGTGCACCGCATCGAGCGCTTCCACGGTACCTTCACGCGCAGCTTCGGCCTGCCGGAGGATGCGGATACCGCCAATGTGCGCGCGGAGTGTAAGGACGGTGTGCTCACCGTGCGCCTGCCCAAGATCGAGGCCAGGAAAGCGAGCCCGGTCCAGGTGAAGGTCCAGTAAGCCGAAGTCCGAGGCGTTGCATCACGGGAGAACTGTGGCGCACGACCGGAAAGGGCATGGGACTCCACTACTCGCGGCGACTGGCGAGGGGGGCGGGTGTACCCGGCAGGTTGGGATCGAGCACGCCGATTTCCCCCACCCCGGTAGAGGGAACCCTGACCACATAGTGGCGGATGACCGGGGCCTCAGCGCTCCGGTGCAGGGCGAGGACGCGCAGCTGGGCCTGGCGATCGTCCACCGTAAAGCGCTGATGCTGGCGCAGATATTCCAGCCAGCTCGGGTTGTGGAAGCGTTCGAGCCAGCGTTCAGGCTCGGTAATGTCCTGGAGGAGCGTCCAGCGCCTCGCACCGTCACGGCGGCGGATACGTCGCAGTTCCTGCATCGCGGACAGAAAGACCTCCCGATCCACCGCGGCAATGCGGTACTCGATCGTCATGACCACCGGTCCACTCTCCGGGTCAAGCTCGACGCGCGGCTGTGGGGAGGCCCCACTGCTCGAGGGGTCCAGGTTGGCGTTTTCGGACTCGGGTACGGCCACGCGCAGTCCGATGAGTGCTGCGGCGCCAAGGCCGAGCGCTGAGCCGAGGAGGCTGCCCCGCGCCGAGATCTGCTCGGCGAGGAGACCCCACCACCAGCTGCCGAGTGCCATGCCGCCAAAGACAGCCATCTGGTAGATCGCCATCGCTCGCCCTACCACCCAGCGGGGTGCAGCCGTCTGGATGAGGGTCGTGAAGGTGGCGAGCACAATGACCCAGGCCGCACCGGCGCCTATGAGGGCGAGCAGCGTGAGCAGTGTCCAGTGGCTGAGGCCCGCCACGAGGACGGCGACACCGAAACCCAGAGTGGCGGTTCGCACCAGCACCTCGTTGCGCAATCGCTGGCGCAGCGGCGTGCTGGCGAGTGCACCGAGGACCGCACCACCGCCGAATCCTCCGAAGAGGATTCCGTAGGTCAGGGCTCCCCCGGCGACCAGGTCGCGCGCGATCACCGGCATCAGTGCCCACACGGCACTGCCGACGGCACTGAAGGCGAGGCTGCGCAGGAGCACGGCGCGGATGCTGGGTGCGAGACGCGCGTAGCGCAGGCCCGCCTTGATCGCCACCGTCATGCTTTCGGGCGGCAGAGCGGGGGTGGGCTGGTGGCGCTTCCAGCCCGCGAGCACGACGATCAGCGCCACATATGAGGCGGCATTCACGAGGAACGCGGCCGTCGCCCCGAGAGCGGCCACGATGGCCCCGCCGAGTGCCGGTCCGAGCGTGCGGGCGAAGTTGTAGCCGAGACTGTTGAGGGCCACGGCGGCGGGGATCTGGTCACGCGGCACCTGCTCGCCGACCGAGGACTGCCAGGCCGGGCCGTAGATCGCCATGCCACAGCCGAGGAGGAAGGTCAGCGAGAGCAGCGTCCAGGGAGTCATCCGCCCGAGAAGCGTCAGCACCGCGAGTACGATCGAGACGATGAGCATCGTGATCTGGGCGAGCATCATGAGGCGACGCCGGTCCCAGATGTCCGCAATCGCCCCGGCAGGCAGGGACAGCAGCATCACTGAGAGGGCCGTCGAGGTCTGTACCAGTGCCACCATGGTGGCGCCGGGCGCAAGCGACGTCATGAGCCAGGCTGCGCCGACGGCCTGGATGAGGCTGCCGAAGTTCGAGACCATGCTGGCGATCCAGATGGCCCTGTAGATGCGCTGGTGCAGGGGTGCAAAGGTTGCACTCTCCCAGAGGCTGCGGCGGGTCACGGGTTCGTCGGTGCTCATGAAGATGACAGTGTCGCACGACAGCTGCCCGTTGCGCCCCGGGCAACTCCCGGCGTCTGCGAGGCGGCAACGATGATAGAGTCCGCGATACCGTGATGATGCAGGCCGGATCGCCGCAGCCGCTCGGTGCGACGTGGACGGGGCAGGGCGTGAATTTTGCGCTCTTCTCGGCCCATGCCGAGCGCGTGGAGCTCTGCCTCTTCGATGCTGATGGTGCTGGCGAGCATCTGAGTGTGGCGCTGCCCGCGCGCTCGGGAGATGTCTGGCACGGCTTCGTGCCGGCACCACGGGCCCGAGTGGGTACGCTGTACGGCTATCGCGTGCACGGACCCTGGGCCCCGGAAGCAGGCCATCGCTTCGATCCCCGCAAGCTCCTTCTCGACCCATGCGCCCTCGAGGTGGTCGGTGAGGTGCGCCACGATCCCGGGCTGCTATCCACGGCGCCGCCCCAGGGCTGGCAGCCGGGCGACCCGGGTGATACCGCCGCGCTCGTGCCGCGCGCCCGGGTGATCGATCCGCGCGTCGACTGGAGTGGAGATCGCGAGCTCCGTGTTCCGATGAAGGACTCGCTGCTCTACGAGCTGCATGTGAAGGGCTTTACGCAGCTGCACCCGGAGGTCCCGCCGGAGTGGCGAGGACGTTACCTCGGCCTTACCGTACCCGCCGTGCTCGCGCACCTGCAGAGCCTCGGCGTCACGGCCGTGGAACTGCTGCCATGCCATGCCTTTGCCACCGAGCCCTTCCTTGCGCAGCGCGGGCTCAGGAATTACTGGGGCTACAACCCGCTCGCCTGGTCTGCGCCGGCATCCGACTACGCGGTCACCGATCCCGTGAGCGAGTTCCGGCAGATGGTGCGCGCACTGCACGCAGCGGGTATCGAGGTGATCCTGGATCTCGTCTACAACCACACGGCCGAGGGTGACGAGGACGGACCGACGCTCGGGATGCGTGGTATCGACAACTCGGTTTACTACCTCCTGCAGGAGGACGACCGCCGGCACTACGAGAACTTTACCGGCTGCGGGAATACCATCAATGCGAATCACCCTGCCGTCGTGCGCACCCTCATCGCGTCACTGCGCCACTGGGCAGAGTCGATGCACGTGGACGGCTTCCGCTTCGATCTCGCCACGGTTTTGGGGCGTGGGAGAGCGGGGTTCGATGTCGGTGCCCCCCTGCTCGAGGCGCTGCAGACCGATCCGGTGCTGAGCACGAAGAAGCTCATCGCCGAGCCCTGGGATGTCGGGCACGGCGGCTACCAGCTGGGTAACTTTCCGGCTGGCTGGTCCGAGTGGAACGATCGCTTCCGCGACACTGTCCGGGCCTTCTGGCGCGGCGATCGGCGGCTCCTGGGGTCTCTCGCGGAGCGCTTCGCCGGTTCGGGCGATCTCTTCCGGGCGCGGGGGCGCAAGCCGCACGCGAGCGTGAACTACGTCGCTTCCCACGATGGGTTCACGCTGCAGGATCTCGTGAGCTACGAGCACAGGCATAACGAGGCCAACCTGGAGGCGAATCGCGATGGCCACGGCGACAACTTTTCGTGGAACTGCGGCATCGAGGGCCCGACCGGTGATCCGGAGATCCTGGCACTGCGTGAACGCCAGATGCGCAACATGCTGGCCACCGTGCTGCTCGCGCACGGCGTGCCGATGCTCCAGGCGGGCGATGAGTTCGGGCGCAGTCAGGGGGGGAACAATAACGCGTACTGCCAGGACAACGAGATCTCCTGGCTCGACTGGAGCCTGCGCGAGCGCCGTGCAGGGCTGCTCGCCTGTGTGCGCACGCTCTCGGGGCTGCGCAGGACGCGCGGCGTGCTGCGGCGCGATGCTTTCCTCGAAGGAAGGATGGCCGGGCGGGATGCGTACGACGTGCGCTGGCTGCACCCCGAGGGGCGCGAGATGACCGTGGAGGACTGGCACAGCGAGACGCAGCAGACGCTCGGCATCCTGCTGGGCGGTGAGGAGGCCGTCTCCGCATCACCTGAGACAGCGGATCTTCTGGTGCTCCTGAGCGCGGCTGCCCGGGAACTGGCTTTCACGCTGCCGCGGGAGGAGGGCGCGGGACCGTGGCGTCTGCTGCTCGACACGCGCTTCGACGTGCCGCCCCCGCTGCTGCCCACGCAGCAGGAATACGGACTGAGCGCGTTTGCCTGTGCCGTGCTCGAGCGCCGCGCGCGGACTCAGGGTCCGCGCTGAGGGGGCGCCAGGAGCCACGTGGTGATGGCCGCGTCCTCGGTATCGCTCGCCGGGCCATGGCCGCCGAGGAAAGTCCGCAGCTGCGCGGCCGGATCTGCGACGCCAGTGCGTGCCGTGAGCCGGTGGCGCAGGCTGTCTGCATCGTGGCAGGACGCGCAGTGCAGCGCCCAGAGGCGTGCGCCGTCCTCGATGTCTGGATGCGCACCGGGTTGGACGGTCCTCGCGGGGGCGGCCGGCGGCACGTGCGCTTCGAGACCGCTCGCCCAGGCGAAGATCAGCGCGGCCGTGAGGTAGGTGCTCCCGAGCACGAGCGCAAGGCGATCGACGGTGCGATGCTGCAAGCGGACTCCTCAGATCAGGTCGAAGCGCTCGGTCTGGATGCGCTCGTCCGCAATCCCGAGCGAGGTGAGCGCGGCAGTCACCCTGTCCATCATCGCGGGAGGCCCGCAGACGAAGTACTGGTAGCGCCGCCACTGCGCCGGCAGATGTCGGCCCAGCATCGGCCCGTCGATGAACCCGCGCTCCCCCTGCCAGCCTGGAGGCGGGTCCTCGAGCACCCAGACAATGCGTACTTCACGGTTGTCCCGCGCCAGCTGTTCGAGCTCGCTGCGGAACACCACGCGCTCGAAGCTCCGGCCGCATAGAAGAGCAGCACCGGGCGGCGGTCCTCCCGGTCGCGGAGGCTGAGGATCATCGAGCGCAGGGGGGTGATGCCGATTCCGCCCGCGATCAGTACGAAGCCCTGGGCGGGGACACGATCCGGGCTGAAGGCCCCGGCGGGGCCATCGAGCCACATGCGCTGTCCCGGGCGCAGCGCCGGAACCGTCGTGCCCGACCAGTCCCCGAGCGACTTGATGGTGAGCTCGAGTGGCGCGTTGCCCGCCCGTTCGGCGGTGCTGGCGATGGAGACCGGATGCTGCTCGGATCGCAGTGGCGAGCGCCCGGTCAACAACCACACGAACTGCCCCGGCTCGAAGAGAAAACCATCGTGTCCGATCGGACGCAGGACGAGAGTGTGAGCCGAGGCGCCCTCAGGGCGGTTCTCGAGAAGCTCCCAGGGCCGGCGCGCGAGGCGCAGGAGCCGGAATCCCCGATAGTTCACGAGCAGCGCCAGGAAGACGGCGGCGTAGACGATCAGGATCCCAGCGACCAGCGGGTGCCTGCTGTATCCCGCTGCCGCGAGCGCGTGCACGAGGCTGGCGCCGACGATGAGGATCGCCGCGATCCGATGGACACGCTGCCACGCCTCATAGCGCATGCGCAGCAGCCGTCGCCACACCGAGAGCATGACGAGCAGGGCCAGTGCGGCGAGGGCGAGTGTGCCGGTGCCGCGGACACGACCGGCCGTGATCCCGAGCCATGAGTCCGGGTGCAGGGTGGCCCGATCGATCGACAGCGCGTGGGTCGCAACGAAGGCCAGTGCGGCGAGACCCATCGAGCGGTGAAAGCGCATGAGTGCGTCGGTGCCGAAGGGTGCGGAGGCTGCCTGTACGCGGGAGACGAGTGCGAACTCCGTGACGATGAGCGCGAAGGCGATGAAGCCGAGACCGACCGCGAACTCGAGGTGGAAGGGACGTATCGCGTGAATCGGGTCGGTTACGAGCGCGGCCCCGAGGGGGAGCAGTGTGACGATCGTGTAAAGACCGAACCACACGATGCCGCGGATCATGAAGCCCGTGGCCGCGCTCATGTTGCTGGTCTCATCCGCGCATCGCCCGGGAGTGAGAGAGCTTCCTCGTAAGCCGGTGCAGCAGTATGTCATTGACCTCCGTGAGCGTGCCGGTGTGTGGCCGCCTCGAAGCGTCGCGGGCCGTGTCACTCATCCTTGATGCCGAAGTGCACCCTGGCTGCGGGAGCCATCAACTTCGGTGTCCACGGTGGATCGTAGGTCAGGGTGACCTGCGCCGAGCCGATGCCGTCGACAGTGAAGGCGGCGTCGCGAGCTCCGCTCTGCAGGTAATCGGTTGCGGGGCAGCCCCGTGTCGTCGTGGTCATCGTGATGTGGGCGTCGCGCCCGTCATTCCTGACGGTGACGTCGTAGACGAGACCGAGGTCGACGATGTTGTAGCCGAGCTCCGGATCGATCACCCGCCGCAACGCGTCTCTGATCTGCTCGGTCGACGCGCTGTCGGCATCACCGCTCATTTCGATGCGTCCTGTCCGGCTCCGATGCGGATGAGTACGCGATAAGTCCTGCCGTCGGACTCCATGGCGCCACGCCAGCCATGGCCGCGCTTTGCGAGTTCTGGAAACAGGAAGACGGGCTCGCGGCACAGGAGGGCGGCGAGCACTTCCCCTTTCTTCATCGTCTCTGTGGCGGCAAGGATCCGGACCATCGGTTCGGGTGGATCGAGGTTGCGATTGTCCATCTCGCGCACCGGTGCCGGCCAGACACCGTCCCTGGGCAGATCGGCCGGTGCGTCCGCGCCTGTCCTGGCGCCTGTGCTGGCCGAAGGCGTGAAGTCGACCTGCCAGTCGGACTCCCCGAGCTTCGTGACCTCGTGCGCGAAACCCCGGGAGCCGAGCACCTGAAGAAGCGGAGTGGGCTTGAACGGAGCAAAGAGCCGCAGGCCCTGTCCGGGTGCGAGACCCTGTACCGTTTCCATGATCTGTCCGAATGGCTCGCCGCCAGCGCGCAGCACGGGTCGGACATCGAGCTCGACGAAGTCAGTCATGACGGATTCCTTTCAGTTCGCGACGAAAGTGAAGAGCAGTCGTGGCAGGCGCGTGCCCTGCGGGAGGCGCAGCGCGGGGCTGACATTGGCGAGCCGTCGGGTGCGGATGAGCTCGAGCGCGATCCCCGCGCTCGCCAGCAGCATGCCGGCTGCTGCGGCCCGGAAGACGAGTGGCGCCCTGGCAAGCAGGCAGACCGTCCCCACATCGACAGCGGCGAAGTAGAGCCAGAACCACGTGCGGGCGCGCGGCTCGACCACGAGGTCCTGCACGCGAGGCGTCGGTGTTTTGCCGAGCACGGGTCCGTAGCATTCGAGCCAGGTGATGAATGCCACGACCTTGTACAGCTTGGCGAGCCCGAGGCCCGACAGCCAGCCGAAGGAAACCAGGAATATCAGCGCGCCCCCATATTGCCCGAAGCCGCCAGATACGGCACAGGCGAACGTGAGGACTGCAGCGGCGGCAAGATGCCCGAGCGCAATGCCCGCCATGCGGCTGTTGAGCTCGATCACGCGGCGTACACGCTTGCGGTAGAGCTGCACCACATCGCGCGCGTAGAGGGCCAGAGTGCCGGCGCCGGCAAGACCGGCGGTCACCAGCACGGCATTGAGACCGGCACGAGCGATGACCGCCACCGTTCCCGCGATGATCACGATCGCGAGCGCCAGGGTTCCGAGCCTGAAGGTCCACTGTGTCGATGCGCCGTCGAGCTCGGGCGACAGCATGAACATGGACAGCAGGCGATGACTGACGCCGATTGCCGTGAAGGTCAGCCAGCCGCCAAGCCCGGCAATGACGTGCAGCGGCATTCCGCGGCCTAGCAGCTCGAGTGCAAAGGGCGCGCGCGTGTAGCCGCCGAATGCGAGGGTAAAGAGGATTCCGAGGGTGACCGTTGCCGCGACGCTGCAGAGGCCGATGGCGACGAACCGGGCGGGGAGATTCAGTGGTCGGGCGGCGCTGAGCGTACGTCCGAGCGTCCAGAGCACGATGCCGAATCCGCTGCCCAGCAGCACGCTGGCAGCAGCGAAGCAGTGCGGGATCACTGGCAGGTGTCCCCCGAGCTGCAGAAAGCTGGCGAGGAGCGCTGCGAGCCCTGCGAGGATGAGCAGGAGCGCGGGAAGTGGCAGTGTATTGCTGTAGATCGGACGCACCACAAGAACGGGAACGAACTGGAAGAGGGCGCCGCACATCAGGAGACTCAGCCAGCCGATCGTCACGCAATGGACGACAAGCAGGGTGTCCGGCGCACGCAGGGCGGCAGCGGGGTAGCCGAAGCCGAACACCATGAGCACCTGGCCCGCCAGGAGGAAGACGACGGCGGCAGCGAAGTAGGACAGGCTCCAGCGGGAAAGGCTTGCACCCGGCATGTTCAGGGTCCAGGGCGGGCGGCGGCGTCCATGGATGACGCGCCGCCGGCCGCCGACCGGGTGCCTACGGGGAGAGCCTGCCGATCCTGACCCGCCATGCAACGGGGCCTGACTCGAGATAGGTCCATGAGAACTGCTTCGGGTGTTCCGCCTCGAGCTGATAATAAAGCGGCTTCGGATCGTGGTCATTGATGAAGACGAACGCGCCGCCCGGCTTCAGGCTGTCCACGAGCTCGAAGATCCTGGTATGGCGCTGCATCGGGATGAGGCTGCGAACGTCGATTTCCTGGATTGCGGATGACGGGCTCTCAGGCATGGGCGGTTTCCTCGGAATCAGTGGTCGGGGATGGGGCCGCGTGGAAGTGTTTGCCCTAAAAGAGGTATTGTCAATACCACTTCAAGCGCGGCTGTGGGTCCCGCCCGTGCAGCGCCGCCCGCGCCCGGGGAATTTGTCAGGCCGCGGCGGGCACGTGGACGGTGGCGAGGTGCAGAGGCCGGCTAGAATGCCCGTCATGAATATCCGGACAGTGCTTGGCGTCGGCGCCCTGCTTGCGGCCGGGGCGCTCGCGGCCCGGCCGGCTGACGCAACGGTCTATCCGCTCGGGGACGGGCGGGCGCAGATCTTCGGCAGCGTCGAGACCATCGAGACGGTGTATGAAGACACCCTCATCGAACTCGCGCGCCGTTACAGCCTCGGCTATGAGGAGATCCGGCGCGTCAATCCGGGAGTGGATCCCTGGCTACCGGGTGCGGGCACGAAGGTCGTACTCCCGAACCGGCGCGTGCTGCCTCATGGCCCGCGCGAAGGGATCGTCGTGAACCTTCCGGAGCACCGGCTCTACTATTACCCGAAGCCTCGTAAAGGGGAGCCGCCTGTGGTCCTCACCTTCCCGGTGAGCATCGGCAAGATGGACTGGCGCACGCCGCTCGGGCGCACGACGATTGTCGCCAGGATCAAAGACCCGTCCTGGTATCCGCCCGCATCGGTGCGCAAGGAGCACGCTGAGCGTGGCGACCCGCTTCCGCGCGTGGTCCCGCCGGGACCCGAGAATCCGCTGGGGGCGTATGCGATGCGGCTCGGCATCGGCTCGGGCAGCTATCTGATCCATGGCACCAACAATCCCGATGCGGTCGGCATGGCCGTGACACACGGGTGCATCCGCATGTATCCCGAGGACATCGCGACGCTCTTCTCGATGGTGCCGGTGGGCACGCCGGTGTACCTCATCAACGAGCCTGTGAAGGTCGCCTGGGTCGACGGGGAACTGATCCTGGAGGTGCATCCTCCGATCAACGCCGAGGGTCAGTCGGTCGAACCGGAGGTCGAACAGTTCTCGCGGCAGCTTGATGATGCACTGGGGCCGCTGACGGCGGCGATCAACTGGGATCTCGCGCTGGAGACGCTCGCGGCCGCGCGCGGGGTGCCCGTTACGGTAGGTGTCCGGGCCTCGCTGGATTACCCGCCCGAACTGCTCGAGGCGGCGACGACACCCGATCTGCAGTCCGCGGGTCCCTGACCCTGCGGGCCTTGCGGGCGCGACAAATGGCGTGCGACGGGCGAGAATCCCGATCCGGGAGGTGTCCACGATGATCCGATGCGGACGATCTGTCATTCTCGGCGTACTGGCATTCCTGCCGCTCACGGCGCTGGGAGCCGGCGCGGCGCGCCAGGAGTTCCGCGAGGCGCTCAGCCGCACGGCGAACGCGGCGCATGGCGAGGAGCTCTTCCAGGGCTCGTGCCGCGCGTGTCACGGGTCGAAGGGGCAGGGCGTCGATGACGGCTCGGTGCCGGCGATCGCCGCGCAGCATTGCCGCGTGCTCGTCAAGCAGCTGGTCGATTTCCGCAGCCGGCAGCGCTGGGACATCCGCATGGAGCACTTTGCCGACCGTGAGCACCTGCCCGGAGCTCAGGATCTCGCCGATCTGGCCGCCTTCGTGTCGAGCCTGCCGCCGCAACCGACCCGCCGCTGGGGCAGCGGCGAGTATCTGCGCGCGGGTGCCTCGGTGTACTTCGCGGGGTGTGAGCGCTGCCATGGCAGCAGCGGGCAGGGCGACGGCGCGGCGCTCGTGCCGCGGCTCGCGGGCCAGCACTTCGACTATCTCGTGCGCCAGATGCAGGACAGCGCGGACGGGCGCCGGCCGAGCATGAGCGCCGCGCATGTCCGCCTGATCCGCGGGATGGACCGGGAGGGCATCCTCGGCGTCGCAGACTATCTCTCGCGATCCAGTCCCCCGCCGGCTCCCTGACCGCCCGTGCATGGGCGGCGCCCGGACTCACTGGTCGAGGATCGCCGGCCCGAGGTCCATGACCATGCGCACGAGCTGCGCGAGCGAGGCAGCCGCCATTTTCTCCATGACCCGTGCGCGGTGGATCTCGATGGTGCGCTGGCTCACCCCGAGCTCTGCGGCCATCACCTTGTTCGCCTTTCCGTGCGTGACGAGCCTCAGTACTTCGCGCTCACGCGGCGTGAGTGAGGCGAGCCGCTCGCGGATCCGGTCGCGTTCGTGCAGCTCGGCGCGGTTGGCGCAGTCGCGGGTCGTGGCGCGCTGGATGCGGTCGAGCAGATCCTGATCGCGGAAGGGCTTCTGCAGGAAGTCGAAGGCGCCGTGCTGCATCGCCTCGACCGCCATCGGAATGTCGCCGTGTCCGGTGATGAAGATCACCGGGATGATGGCCCCGCGCAGATTGAGCTCGTGTTGCATCTCCAGGCCGCTCATGCCCGGCATGCGCACATCGAGCACGATGCAGCCGGGCTGTTCGGGATCGTAGGCTTTCAGGAACTCCTGTGCGGTTCCGTAGGCGCTTGCCGGCAGGCCGACCGACTTCAGCAGCAGCCGCAGCGAGCTGCGCACGGCCTCGTCATCGTCGACGACGAACACGGTGGGCGTGCGCTCTTTCATCGATTCGAATCCTCGCTGCCGAATGGCAGACGCACGTAGAAACAGGCACCGTGCGGGTGCACGGCCCGGTATCCCAGCCTGCCACGGTGAGCCTGCACGATCGTTCTGCTGATCGCAAGGCCGAGTCCGGTCCCTGACTCCTTGGTGGTGCAGAACGGATCGAACATGCGTTCGCCGATCTCCGGGTTCACGCCGGGGCCATTGTCCGAGACGCTGATCTCGAGGCCCCCGTCGGCGGGCAGTGTCGTGCGGATGACGATCTCGGGGCGTACACCGGCCGTGCCCTCCATCGCCTCGATGGCATTGCGCACGAGGTTCAGCAGCACCTGCTGGATCTGGATGCGATCGAGCTCGAGTCGTGGCAGTCCGGAGGGCAGATCGAGGCTCAGGCGTACACCGTGCAGACGCGCATCGGCCTGGGTGAGCGTGAGCATTTCCTGGATGAGCTCGTTCACGTCCGTCAGCTCGCGCTCTGTGGCCCGGTCGCGCACGAGGTTGCGGAGCCGCCGGATGATCTCGCCCGCCCGGATCGCCTGGGCGGCGATCTGGCGCAGGGCCTCCCGCACCTCCTCGATGTCCGGCAGAGCGACCCCGAGCAGACGATGACTCGCCTGGGCGAAGTTGGTGATCGCCGCCAGCGGCTGGTTGAGCTCGTGGGCGATACCCGCGGCCATCTCGCCCATGGTCGCGAGCCGGGAAACGTGCATGGCGCGCTGCTGTGAGCGCTGGGCCTCGAGCTCCACGCGCCGCCGCTCGGTCACATCCTCGCCCGAGCAGAGAAGACCGGTGATCAGGTTCTCAGGATCACGCAGTGCGATGCAGTTCCAGGCGATGAGTCGCGGCTCGCCCTGCGCGCTGCGGATCCGGTACTCGCAGGTACAGGAAGCTCCGGGCGGCAGCTCGGCCAGGTGTGTGAGGATCTTCCGTGCGATCTCCCGGTCGTCCTCGGGGACCACGGCCTCGCACCAGTCGCGCCCGAGAAGCTCGGCCTCCATGCGTCCAAGTACAGTGCAACCGCGCGGATTCAGGAGTGAGACCCGTCCCTGAACATCGAGGGCGAGCAGCATCACCCCCGCCACGTCGAGGTACTGCTGGGCACGGTCCCGTTCCCTCTGCAGTGCTGCGACGCTCGTACGCCGCAGGGTGATGTCATGCATGTAGCCGACGAAGCGCGGTGGCTCGGTGTTGCGGATCCGGCCGACCGCCAGCTCCACGGGAAAGACGCTGCCGTCCTTGCGCCGTGCCTCGACTTCGCGGCCGATGCCCACGATGTGCGGAATGCCGGTGGCGAGATAGCGGGCGATATAGGCGTCGTGATTGGCCTGATCGCGGGGCGTCATCAGGATGTTGACGTTTCGCCCGAGGACTTCCTCCGCGCGATAGCCGAACAGGCGTTCCGCCGAGCGGTTGAAAGTCTCGATGTGACCTCGATGATTAATGATGACGACGGCATCGACGGTTGCATCGAGAAGGGCTTCGTTCTCTAGCGCGGCGCGCTCGGCGGCTGCTGACATGAAAAAATCCTAGCATGCCGCCAGCGGTGGATCGTGGCCTCACCGCACGCGGCGGAGCGGTCCGTCCGCCTGGCCGGGGGGATAGGTAATTCCCGCAGTTCCGTCGGCACAGCCGCACATATCACCATGGTGCCCGATGGCCGATCATCCGGCGTACCCACTGGAGCGGGTGAGTTGACCAAGCTCGAATCGATCCTCGTCGTGGCAGAGCGCCGGGATGCGGCTCACCAAGCCTTGCTCAAGGGCTATGTACTCGCCCGGCATTTCGGTGCGAGTCTTGAGCTCTTTCATTGTGACAGCGAGCATGCGCTGGCGCTGCGCCACAATTACGATCCACGCGGCGTGGAGCGGTCGCGCGACGCCTGTCTGGCCGAGGGCCGGCGGTTCCTGGAGGCCCTGCGCCAGTCGGTGGTCGCAGAGGATGTCTCGATTGCACTCGACGTTGCGTGCGAGAGCCCGCTCTACGAGGCGATCGTACGCAAGGTGCTCGCGAGCGGCCCGGACCTCGTGATCAAGGCCATCGGGGTGGACGACGGTCAGCGGGGTCGCTTCAGTGCCAGCGACTCGCAGCTCGTGCGGACCTGCCCGGTGCCGCTGATGCTCACCCGTGGGCGGCCCTGGAGTGTGACCCCGCGCTTTCTTGCGGCAGTGGATCTGTCGCCCGAGGAGCACCCGGGCATCGCGGAGGCGATCGTCAGGAGCGGCGGATATCTGGCACGGGGTTGCCGCGGCCAGCTCGACCTCGTCTACAGCGACCGGCGCAGCAACGGTGCCCGGCGGCCTGCGGCGACTGTGGCGGCGCTCGAGGCTCTGGCCCGCGAATGCGGGACGAAGGCGCAGCAGCTGCATGTGCTGCAGGGTGAACCCGAAGCAGCGCTGCTCGACTTTGCCGCGCAACAGCGGTACGACCTGGTGCTGCTCGGTGCGCTCAGCCACCACGACGCCTACGCGGCGCTCGTCGGGTCACTCACGGCCAAGCTGATCGACGGCCTGGTGTGCGACTTCGTGCTCATGAAGCCGGAGGGCTATGTCTGCCCTGTCGGGGTGGTCGAAGGGACTTTGTCGGCCGGTCCGGCCTGAGCCGGGCGGGCGCGTCCGCAGGAAGGAGGAGGTTTTCATGGATGTAGCGGCATTCTGCAACAGGCAGGTGGTCACGGTGCTTGCCACCGACGGGCTGGTCCACGCGGCACGCGTCATGCGCGAGCGGCACGTTGGCTTTCTCATCGTCATCGAGGAGCAGCCCGACGGCGGCCGGGCGCCGATCGGCGTGCTGACCGACCGCGACATCGTCGTCGGCGTGGTCGCGCGCGATGTCGATCTGGCCTCGCTGGCGGTCGGCGATGTCATGACGCCCCGCCCGGCGGTGGCGCATGACACGGACTCGCTCGATTCGGTGCTCGGCAGGATGCGGGCAAGCGGTGTGCGGCGTCTGCCGGTGGTCGATGCCGGGGGACAACTGATCGGCATCGTGGCCCTCGATGATGTGCTGAACTACGTTGCCGCACAGCTCACAAGCATTGCAGCCTCCATACGCCAGGGTCGGCACGTCGAGCAGAAGCTGCGAGGCTAGCGGCCGCGGGTGTCGCAGGCTCCGTACGATGAAGCTGCCGGGGCAGCCGGGATGACGGAGTCTCCGGCTTCCCCTGTTGCGGTGCTGCGCAAGGATGCGCTGCCGCGCACGCCCAACATGCCCGACTATGGGGCGGCGCGGCGCCGCTTCGACTGGCGCGACGCGCGTGCCGCCCTCGAGGGCTTCGTCGGCGGAGGTCTCAACATCGCAGCCGAGGCCCTCGACCGACATGTGGCCGCAGGTCACGGCGGACGGCTTGCCGTGCGTTTCGTGGATCGCCAGTGGCGCCGCCACGATCTCAGCTACGAGGCACTGTGGCATGGGGCGAATCGCTGCGCCCGGATCCTCAGCTCGCTCGGTCTTGGGCGGGGCGACCGGGTCTTCAGTCTTCTCGGCCGTTGTCCCGAACTGCACATGGTGACGCTCGGGGCGCTCAAGGCGGGCCTTACTTTCTGTCCGTTGTTCACTGCCTTCGGACCCGAGCCGCTGCACACGCGCCTGTCGCTCGGCCGCGCGCGTGTCCTGGTGACGACGAAGGCACTCTACACGCGTAAGGTGGCGCCGCTGCGCGCCGGGCTTCCGCATCTCGAGCACGTGCTGCTCGTCAGCGCCGCTCCGGCCGGACTGCCCGAGGGCACGCTGGATTTCTCGGCGCTGTGGGCCGCGGCGGATACGTCCTTCGAGACCGTGCGCACGGCGGCAGAGGAGGCAGCGCTGCTGCACTTCACCAGCGGCACGACGGGCCAGCCCAAGGGTGTGTTGCATGTCCACGAGGCCGTGGTCGCGCAGCACGCGAGTGCGCGGCTCGCGCTCGATCTGCAGGCGGGCGATCGCTACTGGTGCACCGCCGATCCGGGTTGGGTCACCGGCCTGATTTACGGCGTGCTCGCGCCACTCCTGTGCGGTGTGAGCTCGGTCGTCGATTGCGAGGAGTTCGAGCCCGAGCGCTGGTACCGCCTGCTCGACGAGGAGCGCGTGACCGTCTGGTATACGGCTCCGACGGCCGTGCGCATGCTGATGAAGGCGGGGACCGATCTGGCACACGCCCGGCACTATCCGGAGCTGCGCTTCCTGGCGAGCGTCGGCGAGCCGCTGAATCCCGAGGCCGTCGTGTGGGGGATGGAGGCCTTCGGACTGCCCTTCCACGACAACTGGTGGCAGACGGAGACCGGCACCATCATGATCGCGAACTATGCCGCGACCGACATCAAGCCCGGGTCGATGGGGCTGCCGCTGCCGGGGATCGACGCGGCAATCGTGCGGCGCCTGCCCGACGGCGGAGTCGAGCTGATTGCCGACGCGGACACCCCCGGAGAGCTGGCACTGCGTGCGGGCTGGCCTTCGATGTTCCGCGCCTACCTGGACCAGGAGGCTCGTTACCGCGCCTGTTTCGCCGGGGACTGGTATCTGTCGGGCGATCTTGCCCGACGGGACGCTGACGGCTACTACTGGTTCGTTGGCCGTGGCGACGATGTCATCAAGTCGGCGGGTCATCTGATCAGTCCCTTCGAGGTCGAGAGTGCGCTGCTGGCACATCCGGCGGTGGCACAGGCGGGGGTGATCGGCGTGCCCGATCCGATCGCCAGAGAAGTCGTCAAGGCCTTCGTCGAGCTGAAGCCCGGTCATGCAGGGGATGAGGCGCTGCGCCGGGAGCTGCTCGCTCATGCGCGAAGGCGCCTCGGTGCGGCTGTCGCACCGCGCGAGATCGCCTTCGTGGCGAGCCTGCCGCGCACGCGCAGCGGCAAGATCATGCGTCGCGTGCTCAGGGCGCGGGAACTCGGGCTTCCGGAGGGTGATCTCTCGACGCTCGAGGGCAAGGCGTGAGCGGCGCCGGCGAGGCACCGGTGGTGCGCGAGCGGGCGCTCGAGCTGCTGCGCGGGATGCTGCGCATCCGGCAGTTCGAGGACCGCTGCGCGCAGCTTTACGGTGAGCAGAAGATCCGCGGCTTCCTGCATCTGTACAACGGCCAGGAGGCGGTCGCCACAGGCGTGATGGAGTGCCTCGGCCCCGAGGACTCGATCGTCGCCACCTACCGTGAACATGGCCACGCGATCGCACGGGGCATTCCGATGACGACTCTCATGGCCGAGATGTATGGCAAGCGCGAGGGTGTCAGCCGTGGGCGGGGCGGGTCGATGCACCTCTTCGATGCCGCGACGAGGTTCTATGGTGGCAATGCGATCGTCGCGGGCGGATTGCCGATGGCGGTGGGGCTCGCGCTCGCGAACCGGCTCGCGCGCCGTTCGGGGATCGCAGTGTGCTTTTTCGGCGAGGGCGCGGCCGCGGAAGGCGAGTTCCACGAATCGCTGAACCTCGCGGCACTGTGGCACCTGCCCGTGCTGTTCGTGTGCGAGAACAATCTCTACGCGATGGGCACTGCACTCGCCCGTTCGCAGGCGACGACGGACATCGCGGTGAGGGCGCGCACCTACACACTCGAGGCGCAGGCAGTCGACGGCATGGACGTGCTGGCCGTGGCAGCAGCCACCCGCCGTGCCGTCGCCAGCCTGCGCGCGGGCGGCGGGCCGGTACTGCTCGAGTGCCGCACCTATCGCTTTCGTGCTCACTCGATGTTCGATGCGCAGCTCTACCGCGAGCGCGAGGAAGTGGAGGCATGGCGGGAACGCGGGCCGCTCATCTCCTTCACGCGACGCATCAAGGCGGCGGGGCTGATCACGGAGGACGACTTCCAGCGGCTCCAGGCAGAAGCCGAGGCCGAGGTCGACGCGGCCGTTGTCTTTGCGGAGAGCGGCGAGTGGGAGCCCGTCGAGGATCTCGGGCGCTTCGTGTACGCGGAGACCGGGGCGTGAGCGAAGCGCGGACCACGACCACCTACCGCGAGGCGCTGCGCGAGGCGCTGCGTGCCGCGCTGCGCGCGGACGAGCGCGTGTTTCTGATGGGCGAGGACGTCGGGCGCTACGGCGGCTCCTTTGCGGTCAGCAAGGGGCTGCTCGCCGAGTTCGGCGAGGAGCGAGTGCGCGACACACCGCTCTCGGAGTCGGCCTTCGTTGGTGCCGGAATCGGCGCCGCGCTCGGCGGGCTGCGGCCGATCGTCGAGATCATGACCTGTAACTTCAGCCTGCTCGCCCTCGATCAGATCCTGAACAATGCCGCGACTCTCTGCCACATGTCCGGCGGGCAGTTTCCCGTACCGCTCGTGATCCGGATGTCCACGGGGGCCGGGCGCCAGCTTGCGGCCCAGCATTCGCACAGTTTCGAAGGCTGGTACGCACATATCCCCGGGCTGCGGATCCTCGCGCCCGCCACGCTCGCGGATGCGCGTGGCATGCTCGGGTCTGCGCTGCACTGCCCGGACCCGGTGCTGATCTTCGAACACATCGCGCTCCTCACGCTGGAGGGCGAGCTCGCCGCGGAGGCGGGCGATGTCGATATCCGGCATGCGGCAGTCCGTCGCACGGGCCGCGACATCACCGTCGTCACCTATGGAGCGAGCCTCCACAAGTGCCTCGAGGCTGCCAGTGAGCTCGGCAGGGAGGGTATCGAGCTCGAGGTGATCGACCTGCGAACGCTGCGGCCGCTCGACGATGAAACCATCATGGGTTCGGTGCGCCGCACCCATCGGCTGCTGGTCGTGGACGAGGGCTGGCGCAGTGGTTCGCTTGCAGCGGAGGTGGGCATGCGTGCCGTCGAGCAGGCGTTCTTCGAGCTGGATGCGCCGATCGCGCGCGTCTGCACGGAGGAGGTGCCGGTTCCGTACCCGCGGCACCTCGAGGACGCAGCCCTCCCCAGTGTGGCACGGATCGCCGCCGAAGCGCGGCGGCTGGTGTCCCGTGTCCCGTGAGCTGCGCCTGCCGTCGCTCGGCGCAGACATGGATGCCGGGACGCTCGTCGAGTGGCGCGTGCGACCCGGGAGCCGCGTTCGCAAGGGCGAGGTGATGGCGCTCGTCGAGACCGATAAGGGCATCATTGACCTCGAGTGCTTCGAGGACAGTACCGTCGAACGCCTGCTCGTCGAGCCGGGCACCCGTGTAGCGGTCGGCACGGCGCTTGCGCTTCTTGCGGGCGAGGCGGCGCCGGCCACACAGGTTGGCTCGGGCGCGGAGGTCACGGCGCCCGCAGTGCGGGCGTCCCCCGCCGCGCGAGTGCGGGCCCGTGTGCTCGGCGTTGCGCTCGAGGGGCTTGCGGGCACGGGTCTCGGCGGTGCGGTCACGCTCGAGGACGTCGAGCGTGTTGCCCGGACGGCGGCCGCGGTGCCGGTGGCGGGGAAGGCGGCCGGGCTGCGTGCGGCGATCGCCGCGGCGATGAGCCGCTCGAAGCGCGAAATCCCGCACTACTACGTGCAGCTCACGATCGATTTCGGTCCTGCCGCCGCCTGGCTCGGAGCGTACAACGCCCACCGTCCACCGCTCGAGCGCCTGCTGCCGGCCGTACTGCTTCTGAAGGCGACGGCAACGGCCGCGCGCGAGTTCCCCGCCTTCAACGGCTTCTATACGGCGCAGGGTTTCGAGAGCGCGGCCGTGGTCAACCTGGGCGTGGCGATCGCACTGCGGGGCGGTGGGGTCGTCGCGCCTGCACTGCTGGATGCCGATCGCAAGCCGCTGGCACAGCTCATGCCGGAGCTGCAGGGCCTGGTCGAGCGCGCGCGCAGGGGCCATCTCCGCAGCGGCGAGGCGGCCTCCGCAACCCTGACCGTCACGAGCCTCGGGGAGGAGGGTGCGGACGCGGTGCTGCCGGTCATCCACCCGCCGCAGGTCGCCATGATCGGCTTCGGCAGCGTTCTGGAGCGCCCCTGGGTGGTCGATGGACGCATCGAGGTGCGTCCCGTGCTCGGCGCCTCGCTCGCCGCCGATCATCGCGTCACGGACGGACGTCAGGGCGCGCAGTTTCTCGCGCGGATCCGCGACGGGCTCTCGAAGCCGGAGGCGCTGTGACCGGGTCTCTGGAGTCACGGGTACTGGCGCTCCTGACGGAGGTTGCGCCCGACGTCGACGCGGCGCTCGTGCTTCCGGACGTCGATTTCCGGGAGCAGTTCGATTTCGATTCGATGGATGTCTACAACTTCGCAGTCGCGATCCACCGGGCGCTCGGCATCGATGTGCCCGAACGCGACTACCGCGAGCTGTCGAGCCTCTCGAGATGTGTGGCTTATCTGGAGCGGGCCAGGATCGCGCGGACCTCCTCGTCGTCGACCTGATCGAAGTGCTCGTAGAACTGCCCGACGGCCATGAAATACGGCGGCTCGCTGACCAGCAGCACCTCGTCCGCCTCGCTTTCGAGTCGCGCACGAGCCTCGCTCGAACCGACGGGTGCAGCGGCGACCACCTGTGCCGCACCGGCCTGCCGGCAGGCTCGCACGGCGGCGAGCATGGTTGCGCCGGTGGCGAGCCCATCGTCGACGAGCACCACGGTACGGCCGGCGAGCTCGAGCGGCGGTCGGTCGCCACGATAGGCGCGCTCGCGGCGCTCGAGTTCGTGACGCTGGCGTTCGACGAGCTCACCGAAGGGGATCTGCGCACCGGCGAGCCAGCGCTCGATGCCGTCTTCGCGCACGACGACACCGCCCGTGGCGATGGCGCCGATCGCCAGCTCTTCGTGCCCGGGCATGCCGATCTTGCGCACGACCAGAACGTCGAGCGGCGCCTCCAGGACGCGGGCGACTTCGCGGGCGACAGGCACGCCCCCTCGAGGCAGACCGAGCACGAGCGGCACGGGCCGCAGCTTGCGCGCGGCGAGCAGCGCGGCGAGCTCCGCGCCGGCTGCGCGCCGATCGACGAAGGAGCGCATCGTGAGTGGCATCCCCGGAGACGGCGACCGCCGGCTACCTTAGATGAATGCTGCAATGCGCACCAGCGCGGCGGCTGTTCCTTGAACGTCTCTGGCCGCACGACTACCGTGCGCAGATGAAGCGCGGACCGACACTCAGGGTCTCGACGGCGGACAAGGTCGACTTTCTCAGGCGCCCGGCCAGCTACGGGGATGGCGGCCGTCGCGTGGCCCTCATCGAGACGCACTTCGCCTGGGTGTTCCTGACCCGCCGGCACGCATGGAAGCTCAAGAAGCCGCTGCGTCACTGGCCGCTCGACCACCGCTCGCTAGCGAGCCGCCGGCGTAGTTGCCAGGCGGAGCTGGAGCTCAATCGGCGGCTCGCCCCTTCGATCTACCTCGACGTCGTGGCGCTGACCGTCAATCGCCGTGGCGGACTCCGGCTCGGCGGCGCGGGACGCGTGGTCGACTGGCTGGTGAAGATGCGCCGCCTGCCGGCAGCGCGCATGCTCGATCGGGCGCTGCAAGTCGGCCGCGTGCGGGACGCAGACGTCGAGGCGGTGGTACGGCTGCTTGCCGGCTTCTATGCGCGGGCGCGGCGCATACCCGGGGGACCCGAGGCGTATCTGCGCCGGCTGCGCGGCCGGATCGCCGCCAACCGTCGTGCGCTCTGCGCGCGCGATCTGCACCTGGATGCTGCGCGGGTGCGCGCGGTGACGGCGGGCCAGCTCGACGTTCTTGCTGCGGCCTCGGGTCTGCTGCGTGCACGCGCCGGGCGACTCGTGGAAGGGCACGGCGATCTTCGGCCGGAGCACGTGTTCATCGGCAGGCCGGTGTGCGTGATCGACTGCCTGGAGTTCTCGGCAGGCCTGCGCACCTTCGATCCTCTGGAAGAACTCGCGTTCCTCGCCATCGAATGCGAGCGGCTCGGTGCGCCGCGGGTCGCCGGCTCGCTGCTCCAGCACTACAGGCGCCTGAGCGGGGATGAAGCGCCCGAGGCACTCGCGCAGCTCTACATGAGTCAGCGCGCCGCGACGCGCGCGAAGATCTCCGCCTGGCGCCTGCGCGATCGGCAAATCCTGGACTCCGGACGCTGGCGCGAACGCGTCGCGCAGTACCTGGCCCAGGCTGCCTTCCACCTCCGTCTGGCGCGTGCGGCGCTCGCGGCGGACCCGGAAGGCTCAGCGCAGGGGCCAGTGCGTGAGGAGCGGCGCGAGCGGTTCGCCCGCCGTCATGCGGCGCAGTGCCTCTCCGAACAGCGGCGCGATGGATAGCACCTCGAGCCGGCCGGCGGCCGAGGCGACTCTCGCGCGGAAATCTTCGCCCACACTGTCCGTGGTCACGACGCCGGTGAGTGCGGATTCGGCCACGAGTACATCGAGACCATCGGACATGGGTGCGTGAGTGACGGCTGCGAAGACCTCGGCAGCGCCCGCCCGGCGACAGGCGAGTGCGGCGCGCACCAGCGTGCCTCCCGTGGAGCAGAGATCGTCGATGACGATGACGACGCGCCCGCTGACTTCGCCGACCAGTGCTTCGCCCGATACCGCGCCGCCGACCCGGCGCTTTTCGATGAAGGCCATCGTCACGTCGGCGCCGGTGTGCCGGGTGAGCTGCTCGCGGAAAAGCTGTGCGCGCTTGATGCCGCCGACGTCCGGGGACGCCACGGCGAGCGACCTGCCCGCGAGACGCTGCGCGAAGTGGGCCGACAACATCGGCAGAGCGGAGAGGTGATCCACCGGGACACGGAAGGCGTTGTCGAGCGCGGCCGGATTGTGCACGTCGAGGGCAATCAGCTTGTCGAGACCTGCCGCCTCGAGCAGCTCGGCGACGTAGCGGGTGTTGACCGGATCGCGCGGTTGCGTGCGCCGGTCCTTGCGGGCATAGGCAAGATACGGCACGCACGCGATGCGCCGGTCCGCCCCGGCATCCCGGAGGCCACAGAGCAGGAACAGGAGCCGCACGAGCCGGTCGGCGATCGGCGAACCTTCTCCTGCGGCGAGCGTCTGGATGACCACGACGTCACGGTCACGCACGGAAACGAGCGGGCGGAGCTTGAACTCGCCGCGCTCGAAGCGCCGCTCCTCGAGTGCTGCCAGCTCCCCGCCGGCAGTGGCTGCGATGCGCCCGCCGAGTTCGCCGCTCTCACTCAGTGCAAAGATCAGGGTAGGGTGTGTGACTCGTGGCATCTGCCCGGACTCATGAAGTGCCGCGGATCGGCGGGATCCCGGCGGTATTATGCTACCGGAGGCCTGTCATGTCCCTGCCAGCCCTGAATCCCGGACCCGGAGACGCGCTGCTCGTCGTGGACGTGCAGCGCGATTTCCTGCCGGGCGGCGCTCTCGCCGTGCCGTGCGGAAATGCCGTGCTCGGACCGCTTCGCCGCGCCATCGCGCTCTTCGCCGAGCGTGGCCTGCCGGTGATTGCGACTCGCGACTGGCACCCGCCGGATCACTGCTCCTTCGCAGCCCAGGGCGGGCCGTGGCCAGCGCACTGCATCGCGGAGACTTCCGGCGCGGAATTCGCCCCGGGCCTGAGGTTTCCGCCCGGCGTCGAGATTGTCTCCAAGGGCGTCGAGCGGACTCCGGATGCCTACTCCGGTTTCGACCGGACCGGGCTCGGACCCCGCCTGGGGGCACTCGGCGTGAGACGCGTGATCGTCGGGGGACTCGCCACGGACTACTGCGTGCGCGCCACGGTGCTCGATGCGCTCGCCTTGGGCTTCGCGGTCGCGGTTCTCACGGACGCCGTGCGCGCAGTCGACGTCGAGGCGGGCGACGGTGAGCGCGCGCTGCAGGAGATGGCAGAACGCGGCGCGCGGCTCGAGCACGCCGTCGGGGAGACGCCGTGACGAACGCCGCACGTGGTGAAGGGTGCTCTGACGGACCGCTGCTCACCGATCTCTACCAGCTGACCATGGCGCACGCCTATCACGCCCTGGACATGCACGACACCGCGGTCTTCGAGCTGTTTGTGCGTCGCCTGCCTCGGGGACGCTCGTTCCTCGTGGCGGCCGGGCTCGAGCAGGCGCTGGACCATCTCGAGAACCTCCGCTTCGGGGGCGCGGAGCTGGAATTCCTCGAGCGGCTCAGGGGACTTTCCCCAGGACTTCCTCGACCGCCTCGCGGCGCTCAGGTTCACGGGCTCGGTGCACGCCATGCCCGAGGGCACGGTGTTCTTCGCGGACGAACCGGTCCTGCGGGTGACCGCTCCGATCATCGAGGCACAGCTCCTCGAGAGTCGTCTGCTGAACCTGGTGCACTTCCAGACCCTGATTGCGAGCAAGGCCGTGCGCTGCGTGCTCGCTGCCGGGCAGCGCAGGCTCGTCGACTTCGGAATGCGGCGCGCGCATGGCGCCGAGGCTGCGCTGTATGCTGCGCGTGCCGCATGGATCGCCGGTTTCGATGCCACTGCGACCGTAGAGGCGGGCCGCCGCTTCGGCATACCGCTCTCCGGGACGATGGCGCATTCTTTCATCCAGGCGCACGCGCTCGAGATCGAGGCGCTGCGCAACTTCGCGCATGTGCGACCCGGCGCCACGACCCTGCTGATCGATACCTATGACACCGAGCGTGCGGCCCATGGCGTCGTCGCCCTGGCGCGTGAGCTCGCTGCACAGGGCGGTCAGCGCCGCATCCAGGCCGTGCGCATCGACAGCGGTGATCTCGCGGCTTCCTCGCGCGCAGTGCGGGACATCCTGGACGCGGGCGGCTGCTCCGGGGTCCGGATCGTGCTGAGTGGCGGGCTGGACGAATATCGTATCGCGGAACTGCTCGCCGCCGGCGCGCAGGCCGATGCCTTCGGTGTCGGCACGAGCCTCGACATCTCCGAGGACGCGCCCTCGCTCGACATGGTCTACAAGCTGGAGGAGTACGCCGGCCTTGCGCGCCGCAAGCGATCCACAGGCAAGGCAACCTGGCCGGGGCGCAAGCAGGTGTGGCGGATCCGCGATGCGGCGGGGCGTCTCGCCGGCGATCGCGTGGCGCTGGAGGACGAGCGCCCCGGGGGCAAGGCGCTCCTGCAGGAGGTCATGCGGAACGGACGCCGCCTGGGCGAGACCCCGGCGCTGACGGCGCTGCGCGAGCATTGCCGGCAGGAGCTCGCGGCCCTGCCCGCGCAGCTCCGTGCTCTCGCGCCTGACGGATCCTATCCCGTGGACATTTCGTCCCGTATCCGGGAGCTCGCCGTGAGCCTGGATGCCCGTGACTGAGACCCATGGGGGTACGCGATTGTGCGGATTGCGATCTCCCGGCAGGCGTTCGATTTTGTACGAGGATGCAATCGACACTGAGGACTCCTCTCCATGGCTTACAAGCGTCTGTCCTTTCATTCCCAGGCACGTGAGAAGGTGCTGCGCGGCGCATCCCAGCTCGCGGAGGCGATCCGCATCACGCTCGGACCGAAGTCGAAGTCAGTACTGATCCAGAAGTCCTGGGGCGCACCGCTCGTGTGCAACGATGGCGTGACGATCGCCAAGGAGCTGGCTCTCAAGGACCCCGAGGAGAACCTCGGAGCTCAGATGCTCCGCCAGGCCGCCGAAAAAACCGGCGAGCTCGTGGGTGATGGCACGAGTACCGCCACCATCATCGCACATGCGATTTTTGCGGACGGTGTACGTAACGTGGCTGCCGGCGCCAGTGCCATCGATCTCAAGCGCGGTCTCGATCGGGGCCTCAGGGTCGCGGTGGCGACGCTCAGGAGCATCTCCCGCACCGTGAGCACGCGCCGCGAGAAGGCGCAGGTGGCGACGATCTCGGCGCACAACGACGAGTCCATCGGCGAGCTCGTCGCCGATGCCATGGAGAAGGTGGGCGGCGAGGGCGTCATCACCGTGGAGGAATCGAAGACCACGGAGACGGTACTCGAGGTCGTCGAGGGCATGCAGTTCGATCGCGGCTTCATTTCTCCGTATTTCGTCACCGACACGGAGAAGATGGAGGCCGTGCACGAGAGCGCCTATGTGCTCCTCACCGACCGCAAGCTGAACGCCATCAAGGACCTGCTGCCGCTCCTCGAACAGCTGGCGAAGCAGGCGCGGCCGCTGCTCATCGTGGCCGAGGAGGTCGAGGCCGAGGCGCTCGCCACGCTCATCGTGAACCAGGTGCGCGGAGTGCTGAAGAGCGTGGCCGTCAAGGCACCGGGGTTCGGGGACCGGCGCAAGGCCATGCTCGAGGACATGGCTGTGCTCACCGGTGCCCAGGTGATCTCCGAGGAGCTGGGACTGAAGCTCGAAGACACGACGCTCGCGCAGCTCGGCCGCGCCGCCCGTGTCGTCGTCGACAAGGAGCACACGACCCTCATCGGCGGGGCCGGTGAGCGCAAGGTGATCGAGGGGCGCATGGCGCAGATTCGCCGCGAGATGGACAGGGCCACTTCGGACTACGACCGCGAGAAGCTCGAGGAGCGGCTCGCCAAGCTCTCGGGAGGTGTGGCGGTCATCCGCGTGGGGGCGCCGGCCGAATCCGAGATGAAAGCCAGGAAGGATGCGCTCGACGATGCCATCAGCGCGACCAAGGCGGCGGTCGCCGAGGGCATCGTTCCCGGTGGCGGGCTGGCGCACCTGCGGCTGGTGGGCGCGCTCGAGCGCGAGGAGGCTCAGGCGGGCGGAGACGAGCGCACGGGGCTGGCGATTCTCCGGCGGGCGCTCGAATCGCCCGCACGCCAGATCGCGGAGAACTCGGCCGTGGACGGCGGCGTGGTGGTGAGCCGCATGCTCGGCTCGGAGGGGGCCATCGGCTTCGCTGCGGCGCAGACGCGTTACGTGGATCTGTATGAGGTCGGGATCGTCGATCCGACCAAGGTGATCCGCGTCGGGCTCGAGAACGCCGTATCGGTTGCCAGTACCCTGCTGCTTACCGAAGCCACGATGACCGAGCTGCCGGAGGAGCGCAAGCCGGCCGCCGGTGCCCCCGAGCCTGAGCTCTGATCGCTCGCGGCGCGTCAGGCGCCGGGCGGGCGTCGCTGCGCAGCCTCGCGCTTCGGCTGCCGCGAAACCAGGTGTGCCAGCCGGGAGAGATCCTCGGCGAGCGCAGCGAACAGATCGTCGATCGATACGAGGCCGACGAGCCCGCCGCTGGCGTCGACGACGGGAGCGCGCCGTACGCCGCGCTCCCGGAGCCGCTCGATGCCCTGGCCGATTGGGGTTTCTTCGGTGAGCACGAGTGGATCGCGGGTCATGACGTCTTCGGTGCGCAGCGTGGCGAGGTCCGAGTCATGGCGGATCTGGGCGTGGACGATATCGCGATCGGTCACGATGCCCACCGGCACTGGCCGGTCGATCGGCGCCTTCGTGACGATGACTGCACCCACATGGCGGTCGTGCATCAGGCGGGCGAGCGTGGCGAGGGGCGCATCGCTCGGTGCCATCACGGGATTGCGGCTGCAGACTGTTCCGATCGTCATTCCGGGTTTCCTCCAGGGGCGGGCGGCCTCAGGCTGATATTAACCCGGATCATGGGCGTGCCAGGCGCTGGCGGATGGCTGCCGCGAGGGCGGCGATCGAGGTGGGCGCGCTCGTATCGAGGACCAGCGCCTGTGCCTGTTCCTCCGGCGTGAGCGGTTCGGCTTCCGCGAGCTGGCGTTCCAGGACTTCGAGCGTTGCGTCCGAGGGGTCGGCCCCCGAGCGCTCACGCGCCTGCACGCGGGTGCGCAGCACATCGGGCGCGGCCGCGCACGAGACGATGAGGGCCGTGCAGCCTTCCTCGTGCGCGAGGCTGCGGAACGCCATGCGCTGACCGGCCTGTAGGAAAGCCGCATCCACGATGATGTCCTGGCCCGCAGCGAGCGCGTGCCGGGCGCACTCGGCGAGGCGCGCATAGGTGCGCAGCGTCCCACCACCGCCGTACAGCCCGGCGCCCGGGGCGCCGGCGCCGCTGCGGTCGAGGGCGCCCAGACCCGCCAGGCGCTTGCGCTCCACATCGGAGCGCACACGCAGCGTCCCGAGCGCCGGCACGAGCTGTTCGCTCAGCCATGACTTGCCCGAGCCGGAGTGACCGTGCATGAGGATCATGGCTGCCGTCCGCGGCTCGATCAGGCGCCGGGCGAGCTCCACGCGTGCCATGCAGCGTGCGGCGGCTGCGGCGGTCGCCTGCAGCGCATCGACTTTGGCGCGCACCAGCGCACGGTGCACTGCAAAGAGCCTGAGGAGCCGCAAAGCTCCGTAGTCGCCGCCGTCCTCCAGGTAGGCGCTGAGAAAGGCTGCCGAGAGATCGGCGCGTGCGTGGCCGAGGAGATCCATGTGCAGGAAGGCGATGTCGCCTGCGACGTCCGTCCAGCGCAGCGCCGGGTCGAACTCCAGGCAATCGAAGGGCAGCAGCCGACCCTGCCAGCGCACCACGTTGCGCGCGTGCAGGTCGCCGTGACACTCGCGTACCCGTCCAGCGCTTCTGCGGCCGTCGATCGTCGCACGCAGTCGAGCGAGCTCTGTGTGCAGCCACTCGCCCAGTGGTGCGAGGACGGACGTGGCGACGTGTCCGGCCGCGACCGCCTGCAGGCTGGCCAGGTTGCCGGACTGGAGTGCCTCGAGTTGCGCCGGACTGCCCCATCGGCCGTCCGGACGGGCCGCGGCAGCCTGGGCATGGAAACCGGCCAGCTGCGCGCCGAGATCGGCCAGCTCGTGTGTGCCGATCGCATGGCGCGCGAGGAGCACCGCAAGTTCCTCGGTGCGTTCGAACTGGCGCATGCGCACCGCATACTCGACGATGTCTCCCTGCGCATCGACCTGCAGCCCGGATGGCCCGGCCCTGATCGGCACGACGTCGAGGTACAGTCCGGGGGCGAAGCGGCGATTGAGGCGCAGCTCTTCCTCGCAGAGCATGCGGCGGCGCTCGAGCGTCGAGCAATCGATGAACTCGAAGCGCACCGGCTTCTTGATCTTATAGGCATAGGGCCCGGTCAGTACGACCCAGGAGATGTGCGTCTCCGCGAGCTCGATGGGGCCGGTGGCGTGCGGAAAGACCGCCGCCTGCAGCATGTCCTCGATCCGGAAGCGCGCCCCTTCCGCGCGGCCTGTCCGCATGGCGATCGCGGCCGCAACGACGCTCAGGGGTTGCGCCGTGCGGTCCGTCGCGCGGGCCGGGCCGGCTTGATCACCAGCACGTCGCATGGCAGCTCATCCAGCACCTGCTCGGCGGTGTTGCCGATGAACAGCCGTCTGATTCCCGAGCGCGAGATCGCTCCCATGACCACGACCGCCGCGCGCGTGGCACGCGCGGTGGCAGGTATGGCATCGATCGGCTGTCCCAGGACCAGATGCCGGTTCCGCGGCGGGACCGGCTGACCTCTCAGCGCCTGGGCGAACCGCTTTTGTGCCGCGTCTTCCGCATCCTGCTCGAGCTGCGCAGCGATCTCGAAGCCCCCGGACGCGCTCTCTGCAGCCAGGATCGGCGTCGGCTGGAAGACGTGCATCGCGTGCAGCTCACCGCGCAGTCTGGATTGCAGCGCCGCGGCCGCTGCCAGGATGCCGTCGTCCAGCCGTGTGGGCTTGGCGTGCGCGTGCCCGGGGTCGATCGCGGCGAGGATCGTGGGTTTCCGGTAGGGGCGGCCGGTCTTCACCACGAGGACGGGGCAGTCCGCGAGTCGCAGCAGTTCCCAGTCCGTGAAGCGCAGCAGCCACTTCGCATGGCGCTTGCCCGCGTGGCGCTCGGCCACGATGAGATCGGCGCGGATCTTCCGTGCCCGGCGCACGATGGCCTCATGGATCGGGTAGCCCCACTCGGTGTGTGTGGTCACGGAGATGGAGTCGTTGTGGATGCGCGCCGCGATCCGCTCCAGGCGTGTGGCGATCACGGCACACTGCTCGCGCTGCAGGGCGTCGAGGTCGATTCCGGGGGCAAGCGATGGATCGACGTGGATCGGGGCCGTGACGCGATGGAAGAGCTCGAGTCGCGCACCGAACGCCTCGGCCAGCTGTGCGCCTTTCGCGACTGCCGGCTGCGCGCGCGCGTGCGGATCCTTGACGGCCACGAGAATGCGACGGATGCGGTGCATGGTGCTCTCCTGTGCGTGGGCCTGCGGCTTTCCAAAGCAGTATGACATTGCGCGATGCTCGCAGCCACGTGCGCCGGCGCTCCGCATTTCGCAGAGGGCCGCGGCGCTACGTAGTTCCACGAAGGGGGCTCTGAAGTGGTCACGATGGTGGACGACATGGGGTCTCATGATGATAAGAAAAGATAAAGGCATGCGCCCCATGCGCACTGCCAGGGGAAACCGACAGCCTCAAGGCTGCGAAAGGCTCATCATGATGCGCACTCATCGAATCATCGCGTGGCGCGAGCTCGCGACTGCGCTCCTCACTTCGCTCGGGCTCATGACCCTGACTGCGTGCGGAGGAGGCGGTGGCGGATCCCCGCCGCCTCCGAGCCTGACGACGATCAGCGTCACACCCGCGGCTCCATCGGTTGCGCTCGGCGGCACGCAGCAGTTCACCGCCACCGGTCGTTATTCGGACGGTAGCACGCAGAACCTCACGACGACGGCCACATGGTCCTCGTCGGACCGGTCAGTGGCTACGATCGCATCCGGTGGTCTTGCGACGTCGGTGGGCACCGGGACGACGACGATCAGTGCCGCGTCCGGCAGTGTCACGGGCAACACGATCTGACGGTGACGGCGCCGACGCTGTCTTCGATTGCCGTTGCACCTGTCGATCCGGTCCTGGGCTACCGCGGCGCGCCGCAGCAGTTCAGGGCGACTGGCCGGTATTCCGACCAGTCGACGCGCGACCTGACGAACGAGGTGACGTGGAGCTCATCGGATCCCGCCGTGGCAGTCATCGGCGCCGACGGGTTCGCCCGGGCGGCGGCTGTATCCGGGTCGAGCACCATCCGTGCACAGTCGGGCAACGTTTCCGCCAGCACCACGCTTTCACTGCGCACCGCCACGGTCTCCGGGGAGGTTGTCTTCCCGGATTCCTCGATGGGGTGGAAACCCTCGCTGTACGATTACCAGGCGCGCGAAGGCGGCAAGGTCCGTGTCCTCGGCACGGACATCACGGTGGATATCGTGCCGACCAGTGCTACGCGCGGCACCTTCAGCATCGCGGGCGTCCCGTGGGGCAGCCTGACGCTGCAGTTCGAGGAAGGCGGGGTACTA